>CBDFQE010000004.1:0-1265149 GCA_965250955.1 Amylibacter sp. | reverse complement strand
AAGCTTGCTGATCAGATGGAACAGCAACGCTCCGCCGGATTTTGGGAAGGGGATATATCCCAGCTCATCGATGATAACACAATCGGCCTGCGACAACTGGCGAATGAGTTTACCCGCATTCCCGTCTGCCTGTTCCTTGATTAAAGCATTAATGAGGTCGACGGCGTTGTGGAAGCGTGTCTTCTTTCCCTGATTGATGAGCGCGGTTGCTACAGCGATTGCGATGTGGGTTTTACCCGTACCCGTGCCGCCAACAAGGATCAGATTATGTGCATCGACGGTAAACTGGCCAGTGCATAGCTGGTCGATTTGTGGCTTTCCCACAGCAGACACACTATAATCAAAGGTGGCAAAGTCCTTGTGATGCGGGAACTTTGCAATCCGCATCTGGTATTCTATGGATCGAACCCGTCTCTCGACGGTTTCCGCTTCAATCAGATGTTTTAAAGCTGTTGTCAGGCTGGGGGCCGTGCGGGCCGCCAACATGTCTTGAGCACAGGCCGCCATTCCATGCAATCGCAGGGCAGAGAGGCTTTCAACAAGCGCGTTCATGCCGCATCCTCCTGTGTCGCATACAACATCTCGTAACGCTTACAGTCAGCTTTCGGTATTACTTGAAGCTGAGGGTAGGAGTGGGTTTTGGGCAGTGGACCAATAACTGGATCCAGGAGCTGATTGATCAGGTTGATGATCGCAGGGAGACGTAAAGTATTTTGCTCAACAGCCAATTCACAGGCCTTTTCAACGATTGTGATGTCATGCTGCTGCACTAGCATCAACAACTCTACAAAATCGCGATCACCGCCTTTGGTTTCCATGTAAAGGTCTTTGATGCGGGTCATGGCATTGGGGAGTTCCCACTTCACAAAAGGTGCGCCATCTCGTAAGGCTCCCGGTTTTTGCGATAAAAGACGGACATAGTGCCAAGGCTCAAAGTAACTGATATTCTTTGTAAATCTGCGCTTGTGTCTGGCGATTACCTTGTGGTCAGCAACTACGACAATTTGACTGGCATAGGCCCGAAGAGATACTTTATGGCCTGCAAATTCTGACGGGACGCTGTAGCGATTGCTGTCATATTGAACAAGACAGGTTGAACGTACCCGCACCGTCTTTTCCACATATCCGTCAAAACCTTGCCCCAGAGGGCGCAACTCTGCCTGCTCTAAAGCAAAAATGTCATCAATCGTTTTGTCTTTTTGTTCGGGATGTGCCCGAGATCCCAAATCATGACATCGCAGCAATAACCAAGCATTCAAAGCTTCCAAGTCATCAAAATGTAACTTTGGTGTAAATAACCACTGACGTATGTTCTGGACTTGCTTCTCAATTTGCCCCTTCTCCCAGCCAGAAGCCGGTGTGCAGGCCACAGGCTCCATCACATAGTGGTTCATGCATGCCAGAAAGCGGGGATGGAATATGCGATCCTTGGAGCGTGACACATAGGTCACCATGGTCTTGGGGTTGTCGATAATCACCCGGCGCGGAACACCACCATAAAAGGCTAATCCACGCACAAAGGCATCCAGCACCATCTCCTGAACCTCATTTGGATAGGCCACTACAAATGACTTCCGGCTGTGACAGAGTCTGAAGTGAGCCACTTTAATCTTTTGAGAAATGCCGCCCAAAACCACATGTTCTTCGCTCCAATCAAACTGCATCGCATCGCCAATTCGAAAATGCAGAGGAATAAAGGCACCCGATAAATTTGCACCTTCGGCACGCAGCTTCTTAATAAAACGGCAGACTGGAGAATATGAACCCAAATAACCGTCTTTAACCAGTTGCTCATAGAGCGCAACGGCGCAACGCCGTTCTCGACGAGGCCGGTCCAGATCCAGTTCAAAAAGCTTGCGCAGGCGATCTTCAAACGCGGCTAACTTATGAAGAACCGGAGTTTGCCTGCGGCGATACGTCGGCTTCGATCCGTCTTTCAGATACTTCTTGATTGTATTGCGCGATATGCCCGTTTCGCGGCTCACAGAGCGAATACTGCGTTCTTCTCGCAAAATCCACCGTCTAATCTTCGCTGTACTTTCCATTAATATCACCTGTTCTTTCCTCCATGCTCATACGCACGGATGTTAACAAAACAGATGGGTCAATTTTAAACGCTAATTACCCACCTAAGGGGGTCAATTTTGCATGCCTATTCACACGCCCAAGTCAGCAAGAGCTGCTCTGGTGCACCAAAACGGGCAAGCTGAACCTGTCCTGCCGTGATCCGCTCATCACGTGTGGCCTGTTCCAGCAATGCCGCAGGGTCTTTGCCTAGGGGGGGGAACAGCAACAAATGATCAGCACGGTTAGGATGTGCGGCCATCACCATGAAGGTGTCATCGGTACTGTAGAGCCAAAGCCCGTTGCGCCCTGTCATGGCGTAGTAAGCTGCAGATTGTGAATAGCTGTCTTCGCGTGGGGATACAGACAATAAGCGTTCCTGCAACCCGGCCAGATCACCCATTCCGATGCGGCGCAACTCCGGTATATCCGACGGTACATGCTGAACCGCTTTATCTGGAACGAAGCTTGAGGAAAGCGCAATCATCCGGCACCGCCCTTCACCTGAACCGGTTGTGAGCTTTGCCAGACCTGTTCAAACAGGGTGCGAAACGTTCTGGCATAAAGTGGATGGTGCAGGATAGTGATCTGTTGCGGTGGCCCCCAGTCGATCATCGCCAGTTTATCACCATAAAGCTGAAACGGTGTGGTGCTGAAATTCTCGCCCGCAACCCAACGATACCAATCAGGTGGTGCAATGATATTGGTGTCACCTTGCTCAATCAGAATGCGTTCAGAGATATTTGCGTCTTGCAGCCGTGTGATATGGGTTTTGATGAAGTCGCGCAAAGCGGTGTTTTCATCACCGGGTTCGGCCAGCCCTGCGATCAGAACCTCGCCGCCCTTTTCTTTCAGCGTATGGAAAATATCTTCCAACAGTTCAGCATTGGCATTTGCACCTTCCAGAACTGTGACCAGATTGTTCTGGCGCTCGATGCCGCCCGTGGCGGTAAACACGATCCCTGCTAATAAAAAGGCGCGGGTAATTCTGGCCATGGTACGTGCCGCTGGTTTTGCGCCACTGTCTTTTTCAAAGTTCAGAATGGGGTTTACGGTTAGGTGTCCGTCGTCATATAAAATGGGACATCAGAGCGGTTTGAGTATTGGAGGCTCTGGTTCGTTATTGTGATTGATTATGCAGCTTGTTTTTGATGTTGCAAGCGGCGTTTTTGGATTGTTTGCTTCTTGATCTTTTTCCTCTCTCTGATAATGGCTTTGTCGCGCCCAAAATAGACGTCGGCAGGTGTGACGTTGTTCAGGCTCTCGTGGTAGCGCTGGTTGTTGTAATATTCCACAAAAGCTCCGATTTGATTTTCCAGATCGCCGGGTAGGTAATAGTTTTCCAGCAGAACCCGATTTTTCATTGTCTGATGCCAGCGCTCGATCTTGCCCTGAGTCTGCGGGTGGAACGGCGCTCCACGAACGTGATCCATTCTCTGCTCTTCCAGCCATTCGGCAAGATCGCCAGAGATGTAACAGGACCCATTGTCGCTCAACAGACGCGGCATGTGCCGAACGACGGCTTGGTCGCATCCAGATGCCGTCAGGGCCAGCTCAATCGTGTCCGTCACGTCCTCGGCCCGCATGTTGGTGCAGAGTTTCCAGGCAATGATGTAGCGACTGTAATCATCCAGGATCGTGCTGAGATAATACCATCCCCAACCGATGATCTTGAAGTAGGTAAAATCGGTCTGCCACATCTCGTTGATCGCAGTGGTCTTGTCATGGAATTCATCGGCGGCCTTGATCACGATATAATCTGGTGCAGTGATCAGGTCGGCAGCCTTCAGAATGCGGTAAGATGATGATTCAGAGATAAAATACCGCTTCTCATCCGTATATTTTACCGCCAATTCACGCGTAGATAGCGCTTCATGTTCCAGCGCGAACTCGATTAAGTTATCGCGCCTGTCTTGGGGAATGCGGTTCCAGACAGACTTGGGCCGAGGCGAGCGATCCGCCAAAGCATCAAGCCCGCCCTCAAGGTATTGATTGTCCGTCGTCATATAAAATGGGACATCAGAGCGGTTTGAGTATTGGAGGCTCTGGTTCGTTATTGTGATTGATTATGCAGCTTGTTTTTGATGTTGCAAGCGGCGTTTTTGGATTGTTTGCTTCTTGATCTTTTTCCTCTCTCTGATAATGGCTTTGTCGCGCCCAAAATAGACGTCGGCAGGTGTGACGTTGTTCAGGCTCTCGTGGTAGCGCTGGTTGTTGTAATATTCCACAAAAGCTCCGATTTGATTTTCCAGATCGCCGGGTAGGTAATAGTTTTCCAGCAGAACCCGATTTTTCATTGTCTGATGCCAGCGCTCGATCTTGCCCTGAGTCTGCGGGTGGAACGGCGCTCCACGAACGTGATCCATTCTCTGCTCTTCCAGCCATTCGGCAAGATCGCCAGAGATGTAACAGGACCCATTGTCGCTCAACAGACGCGGCATGTGCCGAACGACGGCTTGGTCGCATCCAGATGCCGTCAGGGCCAGCTCAATCGTGTCCGTCACGTCCTCGGCCCGCATGTTGGTGCAGAGTTTCCAGGCAATGATGTAGCGACTGTAATCATCCAGGATCGTGCTGAGATAATACCATCCCCAACCGATGATCTTGAAGTAGGTAAAATCGGTCTGCCACATCTCGTTGATCGCAGTGGTCTTGTCATGGAATTCATCGGCGGCCTTGATCACGATATAATCTGGTGCAGTGATCAGGTCGGCAGCCTTCAGAATGCGGTAAGATGATGATTCAGAGATAAAATACCGCTTCTCATCCGTATATTTTACCGCCAATTCACGCGTAGATAGCGCTTCATGTTCCAGCGCGAACTCGATTAAGTTATCGCGCCTGTCTTGGGGAATGCGGTTCCAGACAGACTTGGGCCGAGGCGAGCGATCCGCCAAAGCATCAAGCCCGCCCTCAAGGTATTGATCATACCACCGGTAAAATGTGGTCCGCGGAATGCCCAGCATGTCGAGGGTTTGCTTCACAGGCAGATGTGATTGCTCAACGGTGTGGATAATCTCCAGTTTCTCAGATGCAGGATATCTCATTCCTCGTATCCCCCAGCCCCTGTCATGCTTTTTTTGAGCAGACGGTTTTCAATGGTCAGATCGGCCACGCATTCCTTCAATGCCATCGCCTCGCTTCGTAGATCCTTCACCTCAGGCGACGTCGCCTGCCGGGCTGTATCGCCAGACAAGCGGCGTTTCCCCGCTTCGAGGAATTCCTTTGACCAACTGTAATACAGGCTTTCAGAGATGCCTTCACGGCGGCACAGCGCCGAAATGCTTTCCTCGCCGCGAAGGCCCGCTAATACAATGCGGATCTTTTCCTCGGCGGAATAGGTTTGTCTGGTTTTACGGCGAATGTTCTTCACCAATTTATCTGCAGCTGCTTTGCTGCTTCCGGATTTCTGTCTCATCTTCACTCCTTGAATGTTATGATGAACCAGAAATCCTCCGTTAGCTAAACCTTAAATCTGTCCCACGAGTGCTGACGTCAGACAGATTGGGAGTTCTACGGCAAGTATTTGGATGAAAGCGATTTGTCAGATACTGAAAAGCGCGCGTTTCTGGAAACCCTTTTGAGCATCGTTGTCAGTGCTGTCGATCTTGGCTTTGGAATTCACCCGGTTCAGCAGGTGGCGGGTAATATTTGTGCGCAACAGGCAGGAATAGCCAAGTTTATCACCGAACAATCGGTATCTATGCTAACATCACCCAAGAAATCCAAAAAGATATTTAACGCATCCGCTGACCGGCAATCGGGCCTGTCGGAGGAAAGGAATCCAGAATGACAACAAGCACAAACGAGCCAACTAAGGCTATCATATACTGTAGAATTTCGTCCAAAACGCAAGAGATCGAAGGCCATGGGCTTGAATCTCAGGAGTCGCGATGTCGTGAGTATGCTGACTCTAAGGGGTATTCTGTTGAAGCTATGTTCCCTGACACCATAACTGGTGGTGGTGATTTTATGAATCGCCCCGGCATGGTTGCCTTATTGTCTTTTCTTGATGCTCAACCAAACCAAAGCTATGTTGTTATTTTTGATGACCTGAAGCGTTTTGCTCGAGACACACGCTTTCACTTAGATTTACGCGATGCATTTAGGCAGCGCGGTGCGCAGATCGAATGTTTAAATTTTAAGTTTGAAGATACGCCCGAAGGTGAGTTTATCGAAACCATCATGGCGGCTCAGGGGGCATTGGAACGTGAACAAAATAAGCGGCAAGTTGTTCAAAAGATGCAGGCACGGATGAAGAATGGTTATTGGGTCTTTCGTCCACCTATCGGATATCACTATGGCAAAGAAGCCAGCCATGGTAAAATATTAGTTCGCAATGAGCCTCTGGCTTCGATTGTACAGGAAGCGTTGGAAGGTTACGCATCGGGTCGGTTCGAAACTCAGATTGAGGTGGCTCGGTTTTTGGAACGACAGCCAGCATTTCCCAAAACAGATGCAGGTACTGTTCGTCAATTTGAAGTAACGCGAATGATTTCGCGCCCAATTTATGCGGGCTATATTTGCCATGATGATTGGAAGTTGAGTTGGATCGAAGGCCATCATCAGCCGTTGATTACTCTGGCGACCTATAAGCGTATACAAAAACGTCGAGTTGAGGGTGCTCGTGCGCCCGCACGCAAAGATATAAATGAGGATTTCCCTCTTCGCGGATTTGTTGTGTGTGGTGATTGTGACAAACCGCTTACTGCTTGCTGGTCAAAGGGTAAGTATAAAAAATACCCTTATTATCTGTGCGGCACAAAAGGCTGTAAGAGCGAAAGGAAATCGATTCCACGCGCAAAAATAGAAGAGCCATTTGATAAGATTGTGCAGAGTCTGCAACCCACGCAGAAATTATTTGAACTGGTGAAACTGATGTTCCGTGATGTGTGGAAACAGCGCGAAAAACAGGCGAGTGTTATTTTGGTGACATTGAAGAAAGACGTCAAAGCCATAGATTCACAAATTGAGAATTTGCTGGATCGGATTGTTGCCACAAGTAACCCTGTGATCGTATCTGCCTATGAAGGGAAGATCGAAAAATTGGACCAAGATCGTCGGATTTTAGCTGAAAAAATGAAGATTGGGGCGGCTCCTGTGGGTAGGTTCGAAGATTTTATCGAACTCCCATTGAGCTTTCTCGCAAACCCTTGGAATCTATGGAAATCTGGCCAATCTATCCTTAGACAAACAGTGCTTAGGCTAGCCTTTTCAGAGCGTATTGCGTACTGCCGTGAAACCGGCTATCGAACACCAAAAACTACCTTACCTTTCAAGGTGTTAGAGGTATTTAACACAGGTAAAAGGGAATTGGTGGAGCCTAGGAGGATCGAACTCCTGACCTCCTCGCTGCCAGCGAGGCGCTCTCCCAGCTGAGCTAAGGCCCCTTATGCGCAAAATCTTATACGCTTGGGTTATTTATGAAACACCGCTTGTTTGTGCAAGCGGAATTTCAATTAAGTGTCGTCTGTTGGTGCGGCCACGTCGGCGATTTCTTCCAAAGGAACGGTATCGTCGTCGTCGTCGCTGTCATCCAACACGTCATCGCCCAGATCTACATCCAGGTTGTCATCATCATCGTCCAGAACATCTGCTTCATCGGTCAGATCTTTTTCCGTGGCTTTTTCAACATTGGCTTTGTCTGCCTTGTCGGTCATAGACGTTTTTGATTTGTCATTCGAAAAGAATGACAGCTCATATTCGGTGTCAGTATAAGGACTGACAATCGGATCATTGTTCAGGTCGTAAAAACGTTTTCCAGTTTCGGGACAAACGCGTTTAACACCCCAAGCTTCTTCAGCCATATTAAATCCCCTTTACAGGTCATTTTCAGGTAATTGTGTTGCCAAGTGCCATATGCTGTCAGGCTTGTCAAAGGGTGTTTTAATAAACTTACGCTTGATTGCGAAAAGGTGGATTGAACCTGCGCGTTATCGGGCTAAAATAGCCACATGGCAGAGCAAATAGAAATTGGCGATCCCCCGATCCCTGTGCAGATTAAACGATCCGCGCGGGCAAGGCGGTATTCTTTGCGGATTTCCAACAAAGACGGGGCGATCAGCCTGACGGTGCCAAAATATGCCGCGATGGGCGAGGCAATGGCATTTGCCCGCGAACAAGAGGGCTGGATGCGCAAACATTTGGCCAAGCAGTTGAAGCCCTTGCCGCTGGTTTTCGGCGGTTCTGTTCTGTTTGATGGTGAATATCGACGCATTGAACCCGGATCGGGCAGGGCGGTGCGCTTTGAAGACGGTGTTTTATATGTGCCGGGAAAGGCGGATAAATTACCTGCCAAGTTGCGGGCGTATTTCAAGACTATGGCGCGTGAACGTATGGTCGCGGCATCTGTGCATTATGCCGACCTGTTGGGTAAGCCCATTGGCCGGATCACATTGCGTGATACACGGTCGCGCTGGGGGTCGTGTACGTCGGATGGCAATCTGATGTATTCGTGGCGCTTGATTATGGCACCCAAGCCCGTGCAGGCCTATGTGGCCGCACATGAGGTGTGTCATTTAATTGAGATGAACCATTCGGACGCGTATTGGGCTTTGGTTGCGGGAATATTCCCGGAATACAAAGCGCGGCGTGGCTGGTTGAAGAATAACGGCACTGTATTGCACCGATATATGTTCTAACCCTTGACGGGGAACATATTTGTGATCACAAGAATATTATGCCCCATAAAGACCGCAGCCTAGACAAAACTATTCCACGGCATGAGCGTGTCTATCGCTCCTTGCGCGGCGAACTTATGCACGGTGAAATCGAAGCAGGTTATGCCCTGACAATTCGCGGTATCGCCGCCAAATACGGGGCCAGTATGACGCCTGCACGTGATGCTGTGCGCCGCTTGTCAGCGGAAGGCGCGCTTACGATGTCTTCAACGGGACGCATCACGGCACCGGCCCTGTCCGTTGAACGCATAGAAGAGCTGGCCTCGATCCGTGCCTTGTTGGAACCTGAACTGGCCAGCCGTGCCTTGCCACGGGCCCATATGGCCTTGATAGAACGGCTTTATGCCATAAATATTGCTATTTCACAGGCGATTATCAAGAACCAACCTGTGGCTTATATTCGTTCCAATATGGAATTTCATCGCACGTTATACCTGCGCGCACAGGCGCCTGCGATGTTATCATTGGTAGAAAATGTATGGTTACAGCTTAGCCCGACAATGACGCAGTTATATGCGCGATTACAGCGCCCTGAGGCATCGGATAATCACCGCAAGGTGATTGCGGCACTCAAAGCAGGCGATGAAGCGGGGCTGCGTCTGGCCATTAGGGCCGATGTAACACAAGGCTTACGAATGCTCACAAATGAGTGACCCCTATTGCGACGGAATGGGCGATATATTACGTTATATACATATCGAAAGGCTGGCTTCCCCGGCTGGTCTTGGCCTCTCCACCCCTCATACTGAGGCCTATAGATAGCCCCTGACAGGTTATGAGTAACCTGTTGGGGGTTTTTATGTACGGTGTCCAGTACCATCTGGAAAAGCTTCAATCAAAGTGGCATAGCGCATACGGGCATCTGTGATCTGGCTGTAAGACCCGACAAGATCGCGAATGGGCCCGCCCAAGCGTTCCAGACCGGATACGAAAGCCAAAATGATGCCTACTTCAATTTCGCCCTGAATAACCATATAACCGCCATAAGAAATAACTCCGAACGGGCCCAGCGAAATAAGCAGGTTATTGATTGTTTTCATTATGTTTTTATTCAAAATAAAGCGCGTGCGCAGACCTAGTATATCTTCGATCAATTTCACAAACCTGCTGGGCGGTTCTGCGTGTAGCAGGTCTTTTTCAGGGTGTTCCACGATGAACGAGCCAAGCTCGCGCATTTTCAGGGCCTTGACTTGGGCAAGCCGGTTCATACGGGCCTGAAAGAAGGGGACGATAATGAACTGTGGTGAATAAAGTGCCAGTGCGATGGACGCGACCATAGGTTCGATCCAGAACATGTAGCCCAGAACAAAGATAAGTGTGCCGATTTCAAACAATGGGCCAGAGATGGCTGAACCCGCAAACCCGCCAAGTTTTTCAACTTCGGATGACAGCATTGAAACCACGGCACCTTCATCAACCAGATCGGTTTCTTTTGAATTTTCAACAGGTTGTAACCTAGGCACAAAAGTATACATGCAATAAAAAATCGAACTACGCAGGGATCGTACAATGCGGGCCGAGATCAGTTCACGTTGGGTACGCATGGCAAATTTGAAGCCGGCGGTGATGAACATGACTAACAGATATAGCCCGCCCAGTTTGAAAAGAAGATCAATATCTTTATTGGCCACTGCATCATCCAAAATCCGCCGTTGTAATTCCAGCGGGATCGGGGCCAGCGGCAACATGACAAGGGTCAGGCTGATCACGATGATCTGTTGCCAAAAGGATTTCTGGAAGATGTAGCGATAGACGGAATGGGGCATTTTATTCATGCACTGGGCGTTGCATGATTATGGGGATGCGGCAATATATATGTCTTGATCTGACATTTATGTGATCGGGGGCATGACGTTTTTTCGCATCATCACGCAACTGTGAAAACAGTTTACGTTACACTGCCAATAGGGGGTGTATTATAGGCGTAAGGACAGATGAATTTTTATCGTTTGTTTTGGCTTCTTTATCCCAATTCGAGGCCCTAAAAACTCCCTGATAGGCTTTGAGCCGTCTATCAGGGAGAAATTTTTTATAGCTATATCAATACCTAAGCGTGAATTGCGCCATCGCCACAAGCAAGGGCCGCTTCGCGAACCGCTTCTGAAAATGTTGGGTGTGCGTGACAGGTCAGGGCGATATCCTGGGCTGATGCGCCGAATTCCATCGCTACACAGATTTCGTGAATAAGCTCACCTGCAGCGGGGCCGATCAGGTGGCAGCCAAGAATTTTGTCGGTTTTGGCGTCGGCCAGAAGTTTCACGAAACCCTCGCCCTGAAACACGGCTTTGGCGCGGGCGTTGCCCATGAAGCTGAACTTACCAACCTTGTAATCAATGCCTGCTTCTTTCAGTTGCTCTTCGGTTTGGCCCACGTTGGCGACCTCTGGGGAAGTGTAGATCACACCCGGGATCACGTCGTAATTAACGTGGCCGTGATTGCCAGCAATCACGTCTGCAACTGCCATACCTTCGTCTTCTGCTTTGTGGGCCAGCATTGGGCCGTCGATCACGTCACCTATGGCGTAAACGCCTTTGACGCTGGTGCGCCAATGATCATCGGTTTCGATTTGGCCGCGCGGGGATATTTTGCCGCCCAAAGCTTCAAACCCCAAGCCGTCGGTGAAAGGTTTGCGGCCTGTGGCCAGCAAAACGATGTCGGCATCAAGGCTGGATTCTTTATCGTTTCTGCGCAGTTTGTAGTTTACTTTTGCCTTACCTTTCGAGGTGTCAACGGATTGAACGGCGGCCCCCATAACAAACTTAAGCCCTTGTTTTTTCAAGGCTCTTTGTAATGTCTTGCCAAGTTCTTTGTCCATACCAGGGGTGATGTGATCCAGGAATTCCACGACCGTGACTTCAGCCCCAAGACGAGCGTAAACGCTGCCCATCTCTAAGCCGATGACACCGGCACCGATAACGACTAGGCTGTTGGGAACTTTGGGTAAAGCCAACGCCCCAGTGGAAGAAACCACGGTTTTTTCGTCAACTTCGACACCCGGTAGCGATGATGGTTCAGAGCCGGACGCGATGACAATGCTTTTGGCATTATGCATCTCGTCGCCGACCTTAACTTGGCCCTCAGCCGCAATACTTCCCCAGCCTTTTAGCCAGTCTACCTTGTTCTTTTTAAACAGAAATTCGATGCCTTTGGTGTTTTGCCCGATGACATCATCTTTGTAGTCAATCATCTTGGAAAAATCGACCGAGGGGGATTTGCCCATCAGGCCCATTTTAGTGAAATTATGCGTTGCTTCATGGTACATATGGCTGGCGTGCAGCAAGGCTTTTGACGGGATACAACCCACATTCAGGCAGGTGCCACCAAGGGTTTCACGGCCCTCTACACAGGCAGTTTTTAGGCCCAGTTGGGCGCAGCGGATGGCGCAAACATAGCCGCCGGGGCCGCCGCCTATTATGATGACATCATAGTCTGACATGGGTGTTAACCTTTCGGGGTTGCGCCGATTTGGCGGTATGGAATGCGTATGGAACCCGTATGGATAGCGTATGGCAATCGCATGGGTTGCAGTTTATTAACTTTTTTGCCTTCGGCGAGGATATTTTGACCATTTGGAAGGCTCATAACAGGGTTGCCAATAACATGATGGTGGCCGCGATGATGGCGATTGTCCAGATGATTGACCGCCAAGGGATCAAGGCAAAGACGTAAGCGGGGATATAGAGCACACGCGCGGCCAGATAGACCCATGCGCAGGTTTGCGTGAGTGCGCTGGATTGGCCTGATAGGGTGATCACGATCACCGCGATGGTAAAAATTGCCAGGCTTTCAAAATGGTTGTTATAGGCGCGTTGCAAGCGGGCAGTACGCCCGGTCAGTTCGGGGTTATTATCGCGGGTTCCAAGGGCGGCTTTCATGCCAACTTGTCGGTCGCCTGCAATGACATAGGCCAGCAGGTGTAACAGTTGCAAAACACCTGTTAGGGCAAGGACGGTCAATTCAACGGTCATGCTTCACCTCTTTCTTGGGCAGTTGAGAATACCGCGTTAATTTTAGGGATTTGTGATTGTCTGATTTCGGGTGGCTTTTGCAGGCCGAGGGTTTCCAACAGTTCTATCAAGCGGTCGGCATGGGGGGTGTCTATGGTGAGTGTGTCCATGCGCAGGCCAAGGTCGGGCATTCCGCTTGCGGGGTGTTGCGGGCCGGTTTCATCCCATTGCAATAACAGGGGGGCGGCACCATCCAGCGGAATGGAACCGTCAGCGGTGACGGCGAAACGCCAGCGCAGGGCGTCGCGCCGAAACGGGGTGGCGCGGCCAAGGTCAATGCCGAGTTTAGCGGCTTTGCGGATGCAGCCGTCTATATCATCGGTGCGCAGTAACCATGCCTGAGTGCAGGGGAATTTGGCTTGGGCGACGGGGTTGTCCAATTCAAACCAGCGGGGGCGGTTGGGTGGTGTTACATCGGGATTGATGGCGATGACTTCGGCGAAAGTATCGGGGCCAAGAGCGGTGACAAGATTGTGCGTGCCCATATCGGGGTGTGCGCCACCTTTGGGGAATGTGAGGCCCGTGAGGTTGCGCATGTAGGCGGCACCCTCGGCAAGCGTTGGGGCGGCGATGGCGATATGGTCAAAGGTGATCATCGGGTCTGTATCATTTCTGCTGTTCGTCGTATTTGCGCCATTTCCAATAGCGATAGGCAGGCAATAGCCAGCCAAGACCGGCAATCAGCATCAACCCGAATCGTTGCCGCCCGACAAACGGATTTACATAGAGATCATAGATCAGAACCGCGACAACGATAAGCCACATGATCAATTCAGAATAAAACTTCCGTTTCGGGTGGACGTTGCGCCATTCTTTCATGTCCATTTTAGACTCACAATTCTATTAGTAGCGGGTGCGATATGATTGACGATGATCATGTCGTAGCCTTATTATACTGCCACCATTGCCATAGGTGGAATACTGGTAGCAGCCATCCAAAAGCGGCAAAGAGAAGCAACAGATTATTTCGAGGCTCACCCCCTGAAGAAACGCTGCTTAAGTCGTATATCCGGACAGCCACCATAATGAACCACAGTATCAATACAGAATAAAATTTCCGCTTTGGGTGTATGGCTGCCCGCGCTTTCAAATTACAAATCCATCAACAACCGACGCGGATCTTCCAGTGCCTCTTTCACGCGCACTAGGAAGGTCACAGCACCTTTGCCGTCGACGATGCGGTGATCGTAGCTAAGGGCCAGATACATCATCGGGCGGATGACGATCTCGTCGTTTACCACCACGGCGCGTTTTTGGATGGTGTGCATGCCCAAGATACCCGATTGTGGCGGGTTCAGGATGGGGGATGACATCAGCGACCCGTAGACGCCGCCGTTTGAGATGGTGAAGGTACCGCCCTGCATTTCGGCCATGCTTAACTTGCCGTCACGCGCACGCGCGCCTTTTTCGGCGATGGCTTTTTCAATGGTGGCAAATGACATTTGATCGGCGTCACGGATCACGGGTACCACAAGGCCCGTGGGCGTGCCTGCGGCGATGCCCATGTTGACGTAGTTTTTATAGACCACATCAGTGCCGTCTATTTCGGCGTTCACTTCGGGGACTTCGTTCAATGCATGGCAACATGCTTTGGTAAAGAATGACATGAAGCCCAGTTTGACGCCGTGTTTTTTGAGGAACATGTCTTTGTATTGTGTACGCAGGGCCATCACAGAGGACATATCAACCTCATTATAGGTGGTTAGCATGGCCGCGGTGTTTTGGCTTTCCTTCAAGCGTCGCGCGATGGTTTGGCGCAGTCTTGTCATTTTCACGCGCTCTTCACGCGCTGCTTGATCTGCGGCAACGGGTGCGCGCGGGGCGGCGGCGACTGGCGCAGGGGCTGCGGGTGCAGGTGCGGCGGCAGGTGTTGCAAGGGCTGCTTTTACGTCTTCTTTCATCACGCGACCATCCTTTCCTGTACCTGTTACCTGATCTGCGGACAGGTTATTTTCGGCCATCAGTTTTTCTGCGGCAGGGGCATTTTTAACGGCATCTGCGGGGGCTGCGGCTGCAACAGGGGGATCAGCCGGTGCCATTGCGGCAGAAGAAGCCTGACCTGAAATAACCGCAAGTTTAGCGCCTGCAGCGACGGTTTCGCCGTCTGCGGCCAGAATTTCGGTGATGGTGCCGGATGCGGGTGATGGTACTTCAACGCTGACTTTGTCGGTTTCCAATTCGACCAGCATTTCATCGGCGGTAACCGTGTCACCGACTTTTTTGACCCATGTACCAACGGTGGCTTCGGTGACACTTTCGCCCAAGGTGGGTACCATAACGTCGATGCTGTCAGCGGCGGCTTTTGGTGCGGCTTCAGCTTTTGCAGCGGCTTTTGGTGCGGGTGCTGCGTCACCTTGGGAAATGTTGGCAAGCAAGGCGGATACGCCCACGGTGTCGCCTTCGGCGGCAACGATTTCGGTTAGGGTGCCTGCGATGGGTGAGGGCACTTCGACGGTTACTTTGTCGGTTTCCAGCTCACAGATCATTTCGTCAACAGCCACGCTGTCACCGACTTTTTTGAACCATGTGGCGATGGTGGCTTCGGTTACACTTTCGCCAAGGGTGGGTACACGTACTTCGGTCATATTATTTTCCTCCAAGGGTCAGCGCGTCATTAACCAGCGCATCTTGTTGTTTTTTATGGTTGCTTGCCAGACCCGTTGCAGGGGCGGCGGCGGCATCGCGGCCGACATATTTCAAGCGTTGGGCTTTGGGGTCTATCGCGGTCAACACATCTTCGATGGGTGGGGCGATATGGCCCCAGTAGCCTTGATTTTTGGGTTCTTCCTGACACCAGACGTAATCGGCGTTTTTGAAGCGCGCCAGTTCGGTGGTCAGGGCTTTATCCGGGATCGGGTAAAGTTGTTCAACGCGCAACAGGTAAATGTCTTTGATGCCGCGCGCATCGCGTTCGGCCAGCAGGTCGTAGTAAACCTTGCCCGAACATAGAACCACACGTTTGATCTTGGCGTCTGCCACCAGTTTGGTGTCGGAATGACCCAGTTGCGCGTCATCCCAAAGCAGGCGGTGGAAACTGGCGGTACCAGTGAAATCCTCCATCGTGCTGACCGCCTTTTTGTGGCGCAACAGCGATTTGGGTGACATGATCACAAGTGGCTTACGATAGGTGCGATGCATCTGGCGGCGCAGGATGTGAAAGTAGTTGGCCGGTGTGGTGACATTGGCAATGATCCAGTTGTCTTCGGCGCACATCTGCAAGAAACGCTCAGGGCGGGCACTTGAGTGTTCCGGCCCTTGGCCTTCCATGCCGTGGGGCAGAAGCATTACCAGCCCCGACATGCGCAACCATTTGCTTTCGCCAGAGCTGATGAACTGGTCGATCATAATTTGTGCGCCATTGGTGAAGTCACCGAACTGGGCTTCCCAAAGCGTCAGACCGTTGGGTCCAGCCAGCGTGTAGCCGTATTCATAGCCCAGAACTGCGTATTCTGACAGCATACTATCGATCACCTCATAAGGGGCCTGTTCTTCGCGGATGTTGTTTAGCGGGTAGTATCTGACGGATGTGTTCTGATCCATAATGCCTGAATGGCGGTGGCTAAATGTGCCACGTGTACAGTCTTGGCCGGACAGGCGAACGGGGAAACCTTCCACTTGCAATGAGCCAAATGCAAGGGCTTCGGCGGTTGCCCAGTCGATGCCAGTGCCGGTTTTAATCATCTCAGCCTTGGCGGCCAGTATGCGCAAAATAGTTTTGTGCGCGGCCCAACCGTCAGGTAGTTTGGTCAGGGCTGCACCCACCTCAATAAAGCGGGCTTTTGAGATGTGGGTTTTGCCACGCTGGTATTCCGGATCTTTGCTTTCCAGGTGTTTCCACTTGCCGTCCAGCCAGTCGGCTTTGTTGGGTTTATAGGATTTACCCGCTTCAAATTCTTCATTCAACTTGGCTTGAAACGCGGTTTTGATGTCTTCTATTTCCCCTTCGGGGATCAGGCCGTCTTTGATCAAACGTTCGGTATAGATCGCCAGAGAGGTTTTTTGGGCTTTAATCTTGCGGTACATTTCAGGCTGGGTGAACATCGGTTCATCACCCTCATTATGACCAAAACGGCGGTAACAGAAAATATCCAGCACCACGTCTTTTTCAAACTTCTGACGGAACTCTGTGGCGATTTTGGCGGCATGAACCACCGCTTCAGGATCGTCGCCGTTGACGTGAAAAATTGGGGCTTCCACCATCATCGCAATATCGGTGGGATAGGGTGATGACCGGCTGTCATGCGGCGAGGTGGTAAAACCGATTTGGTTGTTGACCACAATATGCATACAGCCCCCCGCGATATGGCCCTTAAGGCCCGACAAGCCGAAACATTCAGCGATCACACCTTGGCCGGCAAAAGCGGCATCGCCGTGTAGTAACATGGGCATGACGGCTTTGCGATTACGGCCCTTTTGGTCGCCCTTGGCGCGTGCTTTGCCCAGAACAACAGGGTTTACCGCTTCCAGATGTGACGGGTTGGCAGTAAGCGACAGATGCACATTGTTGCCATCAAATTCACGATCAGATGAGGCACCCAGATGGTATTTCACATCCCCCGATCCTTCCACATCATCAGGCTTATAACTGCCGCCGAAAAATTCGTTGAAAATGGCGCGAAACGGTTTGCCCATCACGTTGGACAACACGTTCAAGCGACCCCTGTGCGGCATACCGATGATGATGTCTTCAACACCCAAAGCCCCACCACGTTTGATGATTTGTTCCATGGCGGGGATCAGTGCCTCGCCACCGTCCAGACCAAAGCGTTTGGTGCCTGAATATTTGACGTGGCAGAACTTTTCAAAGCCTTCAGCCTCAACCATTTTGCGCAATATGGCTTTGCGGCCTTCTTTGGTGAAGAAATGTTCTTTATCGTAACTTTCGATGCGTTCTTTTAACCATGCCGCCTGTTCAGGGTCGGAAATATGCATGTATTGCAGTGCAAACGTGCCGCAATATGTCTTGCGCAGCTTGGCGATGATGGTGCGCATGGTGGCGGTTTGCATGCCCAGTACATTGTCCAGAAATATCGGGCGATCCATGTCAATCTCGCTAAAGCCGTAGAACGTCGGTTCAAGTTCGGGATGTTCGCCGGTGTTACGCATGTTCAGCGGGTCAAGATCGGCGGCCAGATGGCCACGGATACGGTGCGCGCGAATGATCATCAGGGCACGGATACTGTCCAGTACCGCGCGTTGGATTTGATCGTCTGTCAGGGCCACACCCGTTGAAGCGGCCTTGGCCTTAATGGCTTTTTCAGGGTCTGCGGCCCATTGACCGTCAAGGGCGGCGGTTAGATCATCGTTCGGGACTGGCGGCCAATCATCACGGCCCCAAGAGGCACCTTCGGCCTCTTTGGTGATGGCCGTATCATCATCGCCCAAATCGCGGAAAAACGCGACCCAGCTTTCGTCAACAGACGCAGGGTCTTTCACGTAATTGGCGTGAAGCTGTTCAATATATTCCGCATTATGGCCTTGCAGGAAAGATGATGCGTGAAGTTGGTCGTTGGACGATTGGTCGGTCATATGTTTGATCCCAGATTATCCCTTGAATTGCTTCACGGGTATTACGTGGAAGCCGCGCGCATGAATTGCACACGGCTATCGTTTTTCTAGCCGATGGCCTTCATAACAGCCTGACCCAGCGTGGCAGGACTATCCGCCACTACAATCCCTGCAGCTTTCATCGCTTCGATCTTGCTGGCAGCGTCGCCTTTGCCACCTGCCACGATGGCACCCGCGTGGCCCATGCGGCGGCCGGGGGGGGCAGTGATGCCGGCGATAAAGCCCGCGATGGGTTTTTTGCGGCCTGCTTTGGCCTCATCAATAATAAACTGTGCGGCGTCTTCTTCGGCGGTGCCGCCGATTTCGCCCAGCATGATGATCGAATGGGTGTCGGGGTCGGCCATGAACATTTCCAACGTGTCGATATGTTCTGTGCCTTTGATCGGGTCGCCGCCGATGCCGATGGCAGTGGACTGTCCTAGGCCCAGATCGGTGGTTTGTTTCACGGCTTCATAAGTCAGTGTACCAGAACGAGATACCACGCCGCACGACCCTGCCATGTGGATGTGGCCCGGCATAATGCCGATTTTACATTCACCGGGTGTGATGATGCCGGGGCAGTTCGGGCCGATCAGGCGGGATTTGGAACCGTCCAATGCGCGTTTAACTTTCATCATGTCCAGCACAGGGATGCCTTCGGTGATGCACACGATCAGTTCCATTTCAGCGTCGATGGCTTCAAGGATTGAGTCCGCTGCGAAGGGTGGTGGTACATAGATCACGGTAGCATTGGCACCTGTGATGTGGCGGGCTTCGTGCACGGAATTGAACACCGGCAGGTCAAGATGGGTTTGGCCACCTTTGCCCGGCGTCACGCCGCCGACCATATTGGTGCCGTATGCAATGGCCTGTTCCGAATGGAACGTGCCTTGTGAGCCGGTCAGGCCTTGGCAGATCACTTTGGTTTGCTTGTTTATAAGTACTGACATTGGGTTTGGTCCTTACGCGGTTTTGGGTTTGATTAAGACGGCTTGGATGTTGTCATCCAGCCAGATTTTGTGGCGATTCACCAGTTTGAAATCAAAGCCGGCATTGGCGGCAACGCTTTCAAGGGTTTTGACGGTGAAGTAATTAACATGGTCGGGATAGCGAAAGCCCGGCCATTTAGGGCCGGATATGCGGCGGTTAATTGAGTTGTAGTTAGGCACGCGGATAAAAGCTTTGCCACCCGGTTTCAGACAACGCAAGGCACCGTCCAGAATTTTGCCGACTTGGACTTCGTGTTCCAGATAGGAATGCATCATGACACTGTCGAATTTATCTTCGGGAAAATCCCAGATCGCTTCGGCGCCCGCGCCGTGCAGACATTTGCCGCCTAATGCGCGCATTTGCGTATCGGCGCTTTTTTGCAGGGCTTTTGATATTTCGATGCCGTGGGGGATAAAGGGTGCGCGCCAACGTACGACATCGCCGCAGCCTACATCCAGTATGTTGCCGGCACCTAAGATTGCCAGATAATGGTCGTTTGCGTCCTGTCTTAGCTTGTAGCTTAAGATACGCATTTGCCTTGCAGCACGTTTGATCCATGATTTACGGCGCGCGCGCATGGTGTCTTCTTGCACATAGGTTTTTTCCCATGCGAAATCTTCTTCCAGTGCTTCATAATCCGCAGGGTTTTGCAGATAGACCATTTTGCAGCCCGTACATTCCACAACTTGCCATTCATCGCGTGAATATGCAGGCAAAGCCGTGATTTTGTCCGCAGTGCAATTAGGGCAGGCCCTTGTGGATGTGTTGGGTTGGGTCACAGGTTTACCCTTTAACCGCTTTCACAATCTTTTTAGCCGCATCCCCCAAATCATCACCAACGATCACATTCAGACCGCTTTCATTGATGATCTTCTTGCCTTCGGCGACTTTAGTGCCCTCAAGGCGCACCACCAATGGCACTTTCAAGCCAACGTCTTTGACCGCAGCCACCACGCCCTCGGCAATCACATCGCAGCGCATGATACCGCCGAAGATGTTGACCAAGATGCCTTTGACTTGTGGGTCGGATGTGATGATTTTGAAGGCTTCGGTAACCTTTTCTTTGGTCGCCCCGCCCCCTACATCTAGGAAGTTGGCAGGGTCTGAGCCGTATAGCTTGATGATATCCATTGTCGCCATCGCAAGGCCCGCACCGTTCACCATACAACCGATTTCACCGTCTAGGGCGATGTAGTTCAGATCGTATTTAGATGCTTCCAGCTCTTTGGCGTCTTCTTCGGTTTCATCGCGCAGTTCCATGATGTCGGGCTGGCGATATAATGCGTTGCCGTCAAAACCCATTTTGGCATCTAGGCATTTCAAGTCGCCCGCTTTTGTGATGATCAGGGGGTTGATTTCCAGCATGTCCATGTCTTTTTCGATGAACATTTTATAAAGCAGGCTGATCAACTGTACGCATTGTTTGATTTGCTTGCCTTCAAGGCCCAGCGCGAAAGCTACGCGGCGGCCATGAAAGCCTGACAGGCCAGTGGCCGGGTCTACGGTAAAACTGACAATTTTTTCGGGGGTTTCTGCGGCGACTTCTTCGATGTACATGCCGCCTTCGGTAGAGGCCACGAAAGATACGCGTGATGTTTCGCGGTCCAGTAATACGGCCAGATAGAATTCTTTGTCTATGTCGGCACCATCTTCCAGATAGACGCGGTTCACCTGTTTGCCTGCGGGGCCGGTTTGGTGGGTGACCAATGTGCGGCCCAGCATTTTTTGGGCTTCATCAGCGGCTTCTTGTGCCGAATGGGCCAAACGTACGCCGCCAGCTTCGCCTGCTTCGGCTTCCGTGAAATGGCCTTTGCCGCGCCCGCCTGCGTGAATTTGTGCTTTGACGACCCATAAAGGCCCATCCATTTCGCTGGCTTTGGTTTTGGCTTCAGCGGCGTTCATTACGATGCGGCCATCTGCAACATTGGCCCCGTATTGGCGCAATAATCCCTTGGCTTGGTATTCGTGAATGTTCATGGAGTATCCCCTTTGGTGAATTCGTCACCGACACTGTTACAGAGGTTTCCTTAGGGAAAAAGGGAAAAATTGAATAAATCGCGTATTTGTGTCTATTGGGCATTTTTGTGATCACACGGTTATTTTATGTGATCACAAAATAGAAAAAGCAGCGTTCAAACCAATGAAAGCTGCCTTTTTAGTGAGTCGTTTATGTCTTACGACAGTGAACCGTCGATCGCTTTACAGGCCTCAACCAGACCGTTTACCGCTTCAACTGAATTGTCGAACATGGCTTGTTCGGATTTGTTCAAGTCGATCTCGATCACTTTTTCAATGCCACCGGCACCGATCACGGTGGGTACACCAACATAGATGTCTTTGACACCATAAGCGTTTTCGATGTGGGCGGCACAGGGCAGCACGCGTTTTTGGTCGCCAAGGAAAGCTTCGGCCATTTCAATCGCGGAACCCGCAGGTGCGTAGTAGGCAGAACCGGTTTTTAGCAAGCCAACAATTTCAGCACCGCCATCGCGGGTACGTTGAATGATCGCGTCTAGTTTATCTTGTGTGGTCCAGCCCATTTTCACCAGATCAGGCAAAGGAATGCCCGCTACTGTTGAATAACGCTCTAACGGTACCATTGTGTCGCCGTGGCCACCCAGAACAAAGGCGGATACGTCTTTGACGGATACGTCAAACTCTTCTGCCAGAAAATGGCGAAAGCGCGCGCTATCCAGAATGCCGGCCATGCCGCAAACCATGTTGGCAGGCAAGCCAGAGAATTTTTGCAAGGCCCAAACCATTGCGTCCAGCGGGTTGGTGATGCAGATCACAAAGGCGTTTGGTGCGTGTTTGGCAATGCCTTCGCCCACGGATTTCATCACTTTAAGGTTAATACCCAACAGGTCATCGCGGCTCATACCCGGTTTGCGGGCCACACCTGCGGTGACGATACACACGTCAGCACCGGCAATATCGGCGTAATCTGTGGTACCTGAAATGGCGGCATCGTATTTATCGACAGGCGACGCTTCGGAAATATCCAGCGCTTTGCCTTGTGGAATACCGTCTGCAATATCAAACAGAACAATGTCACCCAGCTCTTTCAAAGCGGCTAAATGTGCGAGTGTTCCGCCGATCATTCCTGATCCGATAAGTGCGATTTTGGCTCTTGCCATGTCCATCTCTCCTATGAGTTTTCTCGCAGATTGGGTAGCGTTTCTACGCACTGAGGGCAAGCCACATTGTTGGGTTTTCTTATAAACGTGACGATTTGCGGGTCTATACGTCTTGTCCGGCAGGTTGTTTTACCGCCTGAAAGGCGTGACCAGACGCCATCATGCAACTGGTGCCATTAGGTAATGTCATTAGAATCGTCCAAGTACCCTTTTCTGGATGGGCGAAAAGTTCCAACGCTTGCCCACCTGGTGTCAGCCCAATGCTTTGGCGGCTTTCACCGAAACGTATCTTTAACTTTTCCACCATTTCCGCGCGCTGGGCGCAATTAGCAGGGTTTGCCGCTGCGGGGTTTGCCGCAAGCATAAGGCCTACGACCCCGACAGATAATGCAAGCAGGATTTTTTGTGTGTTGAATGGCATTTCTTAACCTTTCTGATCATATTTCTACCTAAAATATTTGGGTGTAATGGGTAATATCAGGTTAATCGGGCGCACGTAGGATGTTGCAATTTGATGATAATTTGCCGATGTAGGGGCAAATTGATAAGGTGGATACCATGACCCCAACTCGTTCTTTGCTGTTTGTACCTGCGTTGAACCCGCGTGCCGTTGAGAAATCCAAAGGCTTGGCCTGTGACGGGATTATTCTGGATTTGGAAGATTCGATTGCACCTGAGCGAAAAGGCGAAGCGCGGGACGCTGCCATTGATGCCGTGTCGCAAGGTGGTTTTGCCGCATCGCTGCAAATGGTGCGGGTGAACAGTATTAATACGGAATATTTTACAGATGATATTAGTGCTTTGGCCAAGGCAGGGGCGGCTGCGATTGTGGTGCCGAAAGTTGATCGCGCTGCTGATTTAGCGGCGGCTGTGGCATTGCTGGATGCAGAACCTGCGGCCAAAGATACCCAGATTTGGATCATGACCGAAACTGCTTTGGGGGTGATGAACCTAGCCGAAATTTGTGCGGTTTCCAAGCGCCTGAAGGGGATTATTGTTGGGCCAAATGACCTGTTGAAAGACCTTAAAGCGCATGAAAGCAAAGGGCAGGACGCTTTGCTGACCAGCTATGGATTGTGTCTGCTGGCGGCGCGGGCGTATGGGCTGATCTGCATTGATGGTGTCTACAAACAGTTTAAAGATGCGACTGGTTTTGCTGAAAATTGCGCGATGGGGCGGGTTTTAGGCTTTGATGGCAAATCCTTGATCCATCCTGCACAAATTTCCGCTGCAAATGCGGCTTTCGGGCCAAGTGAGGCGGATATTGATTTGGCAAAGCGGCAAGTTCAGGCATTTGAGGCGGCAGTAACACTTGGTAAAGGGGTTGCCGTAGTGGACGGCGCACTTGTAGAAGGGTTACATGTTGAAATCGCGCGCGGCCTGCTAAAAATGGCAAAAGCCATTGCGAATAAGGAAGGGTCTTAAGATGTCTTTATTGTTGGTATTAGGGGTTTTCCTTTGGATTGATGCGCATTGGGTTAAACGTTTGTTGCCCAATGTTCGGACGGCAATGGATACGCGCATGGGGGCAGGGCCTGCACGCGGGTTGATTGCCGCGTTGATCATCGCCTCACTTGTGATGATGGTTGTGGGCTATCGCGGTTCTGAAACCATACCCGTCTACACACCCTTTAGCTGGGCCGGGCATTTGAATAATCTGCTGATGGTATTTGCCGTTATGTGTATGGGCATGGGGGCATCCAAAGGCCGGATGCGTACATGGTTTCGCCACCCGATGCTGACAGGTGTTGTGGTTTGGGCCATTGCGCATTTACTGGTGAACGGGGATCTGGCCTCGATTATTTTGTTTGGTGGCATGGGATTTTGGGCCTTTACCTCTCGCATCATTATCAACCGCTCTGAAGGGGTTTGGAAACAACCCGAAGCGGGGCCTGCTGCGGGCGATATTCGGCTGCTGGTGATCACGGCTGTGATCTTTAGCGTGATTGCGGGTATTCACATCTGGCTGGGTTATAATCCGTTCACAGGGAATTACGCATGAAAGCTTACCGCTTAATCACCGAAGACGACACATCCAACTTCTGCCACCGTGTAACAGAGGCTATTTCGAACGGTTGGGAACTGCACGGCAGTCCGTCTTATGCGTTTGATGCGTCTAAGGGTGTAATGCGCTGTGCGCAGGCGGTGATAAAGGACGCGGATGGGGCGTATTCGCGGGATGTGAAATTGGGGAAATTGTGATCACAAAGTAAATCACTGTGATCACGCAGTGCTAAAAAACCCATCTGCGACAATTTATAAGCCAAAACTACCACTTTTTTACCCCAAAGCCTTGTGACTTCCTGAAAAACTGGTGTAATTCCTTAATAGCTTTGAAAGCCAACGAGAGGAATACCTATGGCTGACGTGAACAGGGGCAAACGCCCGTTATCACCCCATATTAGTATATATCGCAGCGAAATTAACATGATCACGTCCATTTTGAACCGCATCACAGGTGTGGGCATGATGTTGGCGGCAATCTTGATTGTCTGGTGGTTGTTGGCGGCGGCAACGAGTGAAGCCTATTTTGATTTTGTGAACGGTATCCTGACCTCGTGGCTGGGTTTGCTTGTTATGTTCGGCTCGCTTTGGGCCTTGTGGTTTCATTTTCTGGGCGGGTTGCGCCATCTGGTGATGGATTTCGGTTATGGCTATGAATTGAAAGCCGTGGATTTCTGGGGTTGGGCGATTGTTGCCCTAAGCTTTGTATTAACCGCAGCAAGCATTTATTGCTTGGCTGCGAGCTAGGGGCGGGCAAGATGACTTATAAAACAGATATGGCCCGTGTGAAGGGGCTAGGTAGTGCCAAAGAAGGTACACATGAATGGTGGATCGGTCGTTTGACATCCGTGGCACTTATTCCGCTGACCTTATGTTTCATCTGGAAAGTAGCCCCTTTGATCGGTGGCACACATGCGCAAGTGCTGGCGGCTTTCCAAAGCCCGTTCACGGCTATCACAACCATCCTTTTCATTATGATCGCGTTTGTCCACCTGGCAGGTGGGCTGCAAGAGGTGATCGTGGATTATGTACACGGCAAAGCCATGTTGGTTGTGCTGCTGGTTTCAACAAAACTGCTATGCTGGGGCATGGGGTTTGCGGGCGCATTCGCTGTTGCCAAAATCGCCTTTGGCGCCTGATCGGAGACTATGAAGATGACTGCTTACGAATATATCGATCACGAATATGATGTTGTTATAGTGGGGGCCGGCGGTGCTGGTTTACGCGCGACATTGGGCATGGCCGAACAGGGGTTGAAGACCGCCTGTATCACCAAGGTTTTCCCAACGCGTTCTCACACAGTTGCAGCCCAAGGCGGCATTGCCGCAAGTCTGAAAAACATGGGGCCGGATCATTGGCAGTGGCATATGTATGACACCGTCAAAGGCTCTGACTGGCTGGGCGATATGGATGCGATGGAGTATCTGGTGCGCGAAGCCCCTAAGGCAGTTTATGAGCTGGATCACTACGGCGTGCCGTTCTCCCGCACCGAAGAAGGCAAGATTTACCAGCGGCCCTTTGGTGGCCATACGACCGAATTTGGCGAAGGCCCGCCGGTGCAACGCACCTGTGCTGCAGCTGACCGTACCGGTCACGCTATTTTGCACACGCTTTACGGCCAATCGTTGAAGCATAACGCTGAATTTTATATCGAATATTTCGTTACCGATTTGATCATGACCGAAGATGGCCGTTGCCAAGGTGTGATTGCATGGAAACTGGATGACGGCACCCTTCACCGCTTTAATGCCAAGATGGTTGTTATGGCCACGGGCGGTTATGGCCGCGCGTTTTTCAGTGCCACATCTGCCCATACCTGTACCGGTGACGGTGGTGGTATGGTGGCCCGTGCGGGCCTACCATTGCAGGATATGGAGTTTGTGCAGTTCCACCCCACGGGGATTTACGGATCAGGTTGCTTGATCACAGAAGGTGCGCGCGGCGAAGGCGGCTATCTGACCAACTCTGAAGGTGAGCGTTTTATGGAACGTTATGCGCCAACATACAAAGATTTGGCGTCACGTGATGTGGTATCGCGCTGCATGACACTGGAAATTCGCGAAGGGCGCGGTGTGGGGCCGAACAAGGATCACATTCATCTGCATTTGAACCACCTGCCACCTGAAACGCTTGATTTGCGTCTGCCTGGTATTTCCGAAAGTGCGCGTATTTTTGCAGGTGTTGACCTGACCAAAAAACCGATACCTGTGTTGCCGACCGTGCATTACAATATGGGCGGTATTCCCACGAACTATCTGGGCGAGGTGTTGAACCCGACCGCCAAAGATCATGACCGTACAGTGCCGGGCCTGATGGCCATCGGTGAAGCGGGCTGTGCATCGGTGCACGGGGCCAACCGTCTTGGCTCTAACAGCCTGATTGATCTGGTGGTGTTTGGCCGTGCAGCTGCTATTCGGGCGGGTGAAATCGTTGATCCCAAAACCCCGAATGAGACTTTGAACGAGAAATCGGTTGAGGCTTCTATGGCGCGGTTTGACGGGTTCCGTCACGCAAATGGAGGTATTTCAACCGCTGATTTGCGCCTTGAGATGCAAAAAACCATGCAAGATGATGCAGCCGTTTTCCGTACCGATAAAACCTTGGCCGAGGGTTGTAAGAAAATGCAAACCGTGGCTAAGAAAATGGACGACTTGAAAGTCACGGATCGCAGTTTGATCTGGAATTCTGATCTGATGGAAACGTTGGAGCTGGCCAATCTGATGCCAAATGCGATGGCAACCATCACGGCGGCTGAAGCCCGCAAGGAAAGCCGTGGGGCCCACGCGCATGAAGATTATCCTGATCGTGACGACAAGAACTGGCGCAAGCACAGCTTGTCTTGGGTCGACGGACATAAGGTGAAACTGACCTACCGCGATGTGCATCTGAAACCGCTGACAGCCCATAAGGATGGCGGCATTGATCTGAAGAAAATTGCACCGAAGAAACGGGTATACTGATGCTTTTACGCGCAACATATCTGGCTTTCGCAACCGTTGCCCTAATGGGTTGTTCTGTTGGGGAAGAAGTTGCACGCGATCAGGCGCGCGGCGTTGTCGATCCTATTGTGGCGGAAAAATTCCCGGGTGTTCCGGTGAAACCGGTCACCGATTGTGTGATTGATAATGCGACATTCAAGGAAATCCTGACATTGGCAGCAGCCTCTGGCACTGGTAACACAGGGCAGGCCGCTAAAGTGGTAGTGGATATTGTAAGCCGTCCTGACACGGTCAAATGTATCGCGGTCAAGGGCTTGCCTGCCTTATTGCAAGGGCTGATCTGATGCGGTTTTGTGGCATAGTATTGACAGGGGCCTTAGCTCTGTCTGCTTGTGCCAAACCGGAACCTATTTCGGTGGAACGCGCGATGGCACAATGCACTGAACGGGCGCGTGCAGCGGTAAAGCCTGACGTAAGTGTTGGCGTTGGCATCGGTATCGGGCGCAAGGTGCGTACCGGTGTGGGCATCGGCATCGAGTTGTCGTCAGATTATCTGAAGGGCACACCCCCCGAAGAAGTATATGAAACATGTGTTGTCGCCAAATCCGGCGAAAAACCAACCGAACCGCTGAAACTATAGCGGTATAGGGAAAAAGGACGAATAAAATGGTAGAACTGACGCTTCCGAAGAATTCCCGCATGACCGTGGGTAAAACCTGGCCAAAGCCCGAAGGGGCAACCAATGTGCGCAAGTTCTCTATCTACCGTTTTGATCCTGACACGGGCGAAAACCCGCGAGTGGACACGTATTTTGTCGATATGGACAGTTGCGGCCCGATGATGCTGGACGCGTTGATCAAGATTAAGAACGAGATTGATCCGACCCTGACCTTTCGCCGTTCATGCCGCGAAGGCATTTGCGGCTCTTGTGCGATGAACATCGACGGCATCAACACGCTGGCCTGTATTTATGGCATGGATGAGGTCAAGGGTGATGTCAAAATCTACCCGCTGCCACACATGCCGGTGGTCAAGGATTTGATCCCCGATTTGACGCATTTTTATGCCCAACACGCATCCATTATGCCGTGGCTGGAAACCAAAACCAACCGTCCTGCTAAGGAATGGAAGCAATCTATTGAAGATCGCGGAAAACTAGATGGTTTGTATGAATGCGTGATGTGTGCCTGTTGTTCCACATCCTGCCCGTCATACTGGTGGAATGGCGACCGTTACTTGGGGCCGGCAGCATTACTGCACGCATATCGCTGGATCATCGACAGCCGTGATGAGGCCACGGGTGAGCGTTTGGACGAGTTGCAAGACCCGTTCAAACTGTACCGTTGCCACACTATTATGAACTGCGCGAAGACCTGCCCTAAAGGGTTGAACCCTGCACTGGCAATCGCCGAGATCAAGAAGATGATGGTAGAGCGGACGATGTAAAGGGTGTCTTCAAAAAAACAAATACTGACGTTCAAAGAACGATTAAAAGCATTGAATCCTCCCGATGAATTATATTGGGAGTTCGCGGATTTAATCGAAATATCTGAGAATTATCAAGCAGATGACACACTTGCAGATTTATTGAAAGTTGTGGCAAAAAATTATAATTGGACTGTTCCTTGGGAATATGACGATGAAAAACTTACATTTAGAGCGAATACATTAAGATACAATCACCCTGAGTATAAAAAAGATTGCGGTAGAGAAAATACACCTGCTGAAGAACAAGCTTACCGCCGTGGATATCAACACGGTTTCGCGTTTATGCGGCAGGAATTAGGGTATGGTTACGGCGAGCACCCAACGCTTGCAGAAACGGAAGCGCAGATTACAGCATGGCGATTTAGCCGTATTCAGAGCCGCACTAATATCATCTGGGGCGGGGTACCATTTGAACCCATTTATAATTGCAAAATCCAACTTAGTGCTAGGCGATCAGGGTTAAGCCCAAAGCTTCGCTGGAAAATCCTTAAACGGGACAATAAAAAATGTTGTACTTGTGGGGCATCTGCACAGGATGGGGCCGTTTTGGAAGTCGATCATATCAAGCCTGTAATTGATGGTGGCTCTGATAATGAGGAGAATTTACAGACACTTTGTTTTGATTGTAATCGCGGGAAAGGAACTGGATATAATTAGGTTATAGGCTTATGTGCTTTCCTCACCTGCCGTTTGTGGCTGTGGTAACCAGCCAAAACCTGCCCCAAAGGGTCTGAACCCTGCGTTGAGATTGCTGAGATCAAGAAGATGATGGTAGAGCGCACGATGTAATCTGCATTATATATGGAATTTGAAAGGGGCTTTACGGCCCCTTTTTTTCTGCGGTGTCATCACCTGTTTGTGATGTTTGCAGTAACCAACCAACGCCGGCCAATGTCAGGCCGAGAACGATGAATACCGTGGCGCGGGTCAGGCCTTGCATACCCGCTGTATCCCACAAGAACACTTTGGCGGCAGTTAATGCTGCTAGGCCCAGGCCGATTTTGCGCAGCACAGGGTTTTTGCGGGTGATCGCCAGCATCACGGTGATGACGGTCGCTGTTAGCAGCACCACGGTGTAGGTGTATAGCTCGCCTACTTCAGTGCCTTTATAAAGCTGGATGTTGTTGCCATGCCAGAAGCGGCGCACCTGCATCACGGCAATAAAACCGGCCATTGCACCCGTAAAGGCATAAGCGATTTTAGCGGTGATGAAGTCGGGCAGTAGTTTGAAATGGTATAAGCCATAAGCTGCGATAGCGGGTAGGGCGTAGGCTACCATGATTGTGTCTATTGGGAATATACCGTTTATTCTGCTGGTGAAAAACGGGGATAGGGCTGTGGCCAGTGTCAAGGCCCCAAGGGCTAGAATGGAATAGCCGTAGCCCAGATATTTACGCAATATGGTCAGCCTGTCATCAATTACCATACGTTTGAATTGCACACCTGCCATCATGGCCCACACCGTGGCATATAGTCCGATGGCCATATAATCCAATTCCCAACGCCCACCCGATGCAACGCGTGCGATCAAGGCGCAGACCAGTAAGGCCACGGTCAGTAATATGGCGGTTTCAAACAGGATCACGCGGTTGGGTAAGTCCGCGCGTTTTGCCATCATGTAGCCTGCCATCAAAAGACCGATAACCACACCAAAGATGGCGATGACCCATATGACGGGTTCTTTCAGCGAATAGACTGGGAACAGATCAAACACCACAAGCGATGTGCTGGCCGCTACAAAAACCGTGATCAGATAACCTGTCCAGCGGAATTTAAAGCGGATCACAAGGGCAAGGGCCGAAAGTGATAGAAGGGCTGCGATATGGGCCAGATAATCTATTTCGATGGTCATATAGGCTGCAAAGGATGTGGCAACCAACATGCCTGCGAAATACAGGTCAGAGCCGGTGCGCCGTTGGCGGATGTTACTGCGCAACATCAACAGGGCTGAACTTACAAGAAACACAGCCAGTAAAATGGCCGCGAACGTCCAGGCCCTGTCACTGATGGGGGCAATGCCGTGCCAGTTTGCAAAGGATAAAAAGTAAATCAATACAGGGGCTATGGCCCCACTTGCCACCCAAAATAGTGGGCGTACTGATCGCGGTGTACGCCAGAAAGACGCCAACATGAACAACACGGCCAATAGGGCCAGTATGGTGTGTAGCATCGTTAGATGCGATGACAGATCAAGGGTGTCGCGGTATTTATAATGCATCAATGGATTGCCCACGGTGGCAATAAATAGCAAACCACCTGCAAAAATGATCGCCAGCTGATCCAGATTTTGCGCGCGCGCACACCAGAAAATTGCCCATGCGGTTAGACCCAGAAAGGTCAGCAGGGCGGTCTGCCACAAGATCAGGCTGTCTAAGGTGGTCATGCTTAACAAAACCGTGCCTGCAGCGGCGGTAGCCACGGTTAGAATTGTTGGATAATGGGTGGCTATTTTGCCTAGAGATTTTTCATCGACCATCACAGTTTGATCCCATTTTGGCCACAGGCCAAAGGCAGGAATGCTGGTGACGGCACCAATCACAGCAATGATATATAAGGCCAGATAGGGTTGATTTGGGATCGCGTCATTCAAGGCAATGCCTGCAATCAGGGTAAAGATCACCGCAAGCGTTGAAAGCCATATCCAGCGGCGCATGCGCTCAACTGCTAAGGCCGCAACCAAAACGGATAGGAAATACAGATACATGATCGTATGGCCCTCACCGGTTGATACAATCGCAGGCGATATGAATGCGCCCAGAATGCCAATAACCGCTAGCACGGGGCCATAGATCAAGCCTGCACCAACGGCCAGAAATGAGACCAGAACCATAGAGGCAAAGCCAACCATCGGGCTGGTCAAGTCGTATAGTATATGGGCTGAAACCACGCCGCCATAAAGTGATGAAACGCCACCTGCGGCCAGGGCGACGGGCACGGTAAACCAGCCCTCCATGCCCATATTGGGTAAGCGGCGCAGGTATTCTGCAACCGCCAACAGGGCCGCACCAAAGCCCAAGGCACTGATAACACGGGCCACAGGGCCTAAATAACCGCGCTCAAGCCCGTATTGCACGATAAACAGACCGCCCAATGCCAGCGAAATCCCTGCCAACCAGATGATCCAGTTCTGCTTGAAGTTGGCCGCCATGCGGTCAAAGAATGTCGGGCCTTTGGGTTTTGAGGGGGGAGTGGGTTCTTTTGCTACCTTAGCCACGGGTTTTTCTTCTGGCGGCACCCAGGGCTGTTTGCTTTTCTTAGGTTCAGGTACGGCCTCTGCCGTGACTTTCACCTGCGGTGCTGCTTTGGGTGCGGATTTACCCTGACCCTCTGCCTGAATTTTCAATCTTTCAACTTCGGCTTGAAGGTTCTTGATCTTACCTGATGCGCCTCTGGCGGTGATAAAAGCAACCAGCGGCATGATGAATATATAGGCCCCGATCAGAACCGCGATTAAAATAAAACCCTCTTCACCCATGTGAAATCCCCTAAATGAATAACTGCAAGATGAATAATCTGTGAGATAAGGTCAAGTATTTGTGTTCCAAGCTTACGTCAGGTTTTTATGTCAATTATGACGAAGCCTATCTTTCCGGGTTGGATTTTATCATTTGCCAAAGTGTAATACTTGACCCGCCCCGCTAATCTGTCAAAACCACCCCTATGAAACACAAACCACAAAACCCCGCCCCTGCCAACGCTGATGCCTTGCGCAAAATAGCCCCGACCGTGTGTTACCCGATTGATACGCTACCCAAGCCCGATATGGCACTTTACATGGCGGCGCGCAAAACCCTGACCTTGGTTGACACCGTCATAGCCGAACCACGCGAAGCCTGTTGTTTTCATGTGCCTGCCGGCCATTTTTTTCGCATTGTCAGTGTGGAAGGCCCGCAAGTGGGTGATATGAATCTCTGGAATGCCAATGATTTGAACGAAAAGTTTTATTCGGGTAAAACCCGCGCCCTACACGGCACCCACATCAGTACCGGTGATCGTATGTGGTCAAGTTTTCCTGCGATGCGCCCGATGGCGACGGTAACTTATGACACGCTGGATTGGTACGGTTGGGATGAATATGGCGGTTCGGTGCATGATGTCATCGGCACGCGCTGCGACCCTTATACCAATGATGTTTTGAACGGCACGGATTACCACCATTGTTGCCATTCCAACCTGATCCGCGCCCTGGCAAGTGAACGGGGTATCACGCCGAATGAGGCCGAAATTTTTGTGCATGACGTGCTGAACGTGTTCATGTGTACGGGTTTCACGCCTGACACCAAACAATATTTCATGAAAGCCAGCCCGGCGCGCCCCGGTGATTATATTGAATTTTTTGCGGAAATTGACCTGTTGGGCGGCATTTCTGCCTGCCCAGGTGGGGATTGCAGCAGCCGCCATTCCAGCGATGTGGCAGCGTGCTATCCCTTGAAAGTAGAGGTTTACCGTGCTGATGACGATATGTTGAAAGGCTGGCAACCGCCTGCTTTAAACGGCTATTCTCGCACTCACGGATGCCCATAGGCAAAAAATGACCGACGCGGCAGTTTAGGGGTTTGGCAAGGTGGGTAATATCTGGCAAACTTATAAAAAATAAGCAGGAGAGTTTGTGTGCTTGTACAGTTCATCCAGCGGTTTGCTTTGGTTTTTGGATTAAGTTTTGCGCCTGTAACTATGGTTCTGGCGCAAGAAAATGAGCAATGCCCCTATTCAGCGTCCATATTAGTGCATTCGTGCAAAGGTGACATTTCCGTGCGCCTACGGGTGCTACCTGATGAGGTTGAAAACAAGTTTGAACATCTGTTAACCGTTGCCGGCACTTATTCCAGCGGCGATCGTTTTGGCATCGAAGGTTTGGTGATCAAGGGCGGCAAAAGCATCAGCCGCAGGTATCAAAACTGGGATGGGGTCTTGATTATAGATGCCAAAGGCCACCCGAAACTTTTCCACGCTAAAGATGTGACTGTAGACGGGGAAAACTTCAATTTGAAAAAACAACCCTTGCGTGATGCATTTATTGCCAAAGCGAAAGTGGCGGGGGTCACGGTTTTACAATCGCATTTACTGATCACGGATGGCATACTTGACCTGAAAGATGTGGACGGCGCACCAAGGTTTAAACGCCGCCTGCTTGTGACCTTAAAGGATGGCAGCTTTGCCATATGGGAAACCGCACAAGCCGAAACGCTTTATGATGCAGCCCATCTGTTGCAAGAAGAACTGGCACCGGTCATGGCGTTTAATCTGGATATGGGGGCTTATGATTACTGCGTGTCCGGGGCTGATGACACACAGAAAAATTGCGGGCGTTTGATTGTGTCGAAAGATAAGCTGACCAACCTTTTGGAGTTCAGCAAGGGCTAAGAATACTTCTCAGGCCCCACCCACTGGCTATCATTATAGCGATCCCCATAAGCAAAACCGATGGGCAGCAAACGGTCAATGTCTGCGCGCTGGGTGCCGGTAAAGCTAATTTCAGTTGCCACCGCCCATTCATTCAGATGGCTTGCATAGCGCGTGGCCGGGATCGGTACCATTGTGTCGTTCTGATCCAATATCCACGCAAGGGCTGTGGCGGAAACTGTCCAGCCGTTATCTGCGCAAAAGGTTTTGAAACCCGCGATCACGCGGCAGTTCTCAGAATAATTCGGTTCTTGGAAACGGGGCACGTTCCGGCGAAAATCGGTGGCTTCGAATTTGTTGAGATCAGGGAAATCCTGTGAAAATATGCCTCGCCCCACAGGTGAGAAGGGTACAAAACAAATGCCCAACGCCTCACATGTTTGCAAAACGCCTACTTCGGGTGTGCGTGTCCAAAGCGAGTATTCGGATTGTACGGCACTAAGCGGTGTGACTGCATGTGCGCGCCGAATGGTGGTGGGTGATACCTCAGACAGCCCCCAACTGCCGATTTTTCCTTCAGCGATCAGTTTGCCCATGGTCAGGGCCACTTCTTCAACAGGGCGGCTCTGGTCGCGGCGGTGGATGTAATACAGATCAACGAAATTCACACCCAGCCGTTCAAATGATCCTGCTAAAGCCGCGCGGATATAAGGCTCAGAGTTATCAAAATGCCGCGTGGGCTTGGTCGCAATCCCGCATTTTGTGGCAATCTTGAAGCTGTGCGGATGGTCGGCCAGAAACGCCCCCATCACGGTTTCAGACTTGCCCATGCCATAAACATCCGCCGTATCCAGAAAGTCGATGCCCATATCTATGGCGGCATTCAGGCATTCAAAGCTGGATTGATCATCGGTGGCGCCAAAGAAGCCCGCAAAGCTCATACACCCCAGCCCGATGGCACTGATTTTCGGCCCGTTTACCCCTAGTTTGCGATATTTCATGATTTTCCCCAACGTTTGTCTTTGGTATTTCCATTTACCTGATACGCTGCACAAATGTTCGAAACAATAGAAATCCCGGTTTGGACGGTCTGGTTGGCGGGTATTCTGGCCCTGATCGGTTTGTTAGACCGTATTTTAATGCCGACAGTGCGTTGGTATCTGCGCCGCCGCATGAACCGTGCAATTACGGTTTTGAATGAAAAGCTACAGCTGAAAATTCAACCCTTTAAGCTGACCAAGCGGCGGGTGATGATTGACCGTCTTGCCTATGACCCGCAAGTGATTGAAGCGATTGTCGAGCATTCCCAAGCCGAAAAAGTACCGTACCCCGTGGTCGAACAGATGGCGCATAAGTACGCCCGTGAAATTGTGCCGTCGTTTTCTGCGGCGGGTTATTTCGGTGTGGCGATTAAACTTGCCCGCTGGCTATCACGCTCGTTATACCGTGTGCGTCTGGGCTATGTGGATGAACAGGCCCTAGCGGATATTGATCCAGAGGCGACAGTAATTTTCGTGATGAACCACCGTTCCAACATGGATTATATTCTGGTCACATATCTGGCCGCATCGCGTTCAGCCCTTTCTTATGCGGTGGGTGAATGGGCGCGGGTCTGGCCGCTAAAACCGCTGATCAGCAGCCTTGGTGCCTATTTCATCCGCCGTAAATCCCGCAATCAGTTATACCGCCGTGTCCTTGCGCGCTATGTACAGATGGCGACAGAGGCAGGTGTGACCCAAGCGGTCTTCCCCGAAGGGGGGCTATCGCGGGATGGTAAACTGAAACCTGCCAAACTGGGTCTGCTTAGTTATATGGTGGCGGATTTTGATCCTGAAACCAGCCGTGACATCTATTTTGTGCCTGTGGGGATGAATTATGACCGTGTGCTGGAAGACCGCGTTCTGTTGGCTTCGGACAAGGGTGAGAAAACCAGTGGGGCGAAAAAGCTTATGGCATTCCTGCGCTTCATGGGCCGCCAAATCGGGCTGCGGGTAACAGGTAAGTTTTATCGCTTCGGTTATGCCAGCGTCAGCTTTGGCGCACCTGTATCATTCAAAGAGTTCCTGAAAACCCACGGGCACCGCAAGCATGAGGTGATGACCAAGGCTTTGGGTAAAGAGTTGATGACAAAGGTAGGCGCGGTTATTCCGATCTTGCCTGTGTCGCTTGTGGCGCGAATATTCCTGACCAATCAAAGGACGCCGTTAAGCAAAGAGGATATTGTGAAAAAGTGCAATATCGTGCTGGAACGCCTGCTGGCCAAAGGTGCCTATATGCACATTCCACATAAAAACTTTGATTATGCAGTAGAAGTGGGCTTGCGTATGTTGGTGTTGCGCCATGTGGTTAAAGAAGAGGATGGTAAATACCATCTGGAACAAGACGAAGTGACGCTGTTGGGTTACTATGCCAATGCCATTGCCCATTTGGGGTGACATTTTAATTACCTGCGCCTATAAGGGCCGCGAAATTCATATTGAAATGGCAAAGACATGATCAAAATCTTCGGGCACAAAGCCCCTGACACAGATGCAACCGGTTCCGCAATTATCTGGAGCTGGTTTTTAGGCACCAAAGACGTAGAAGCCACACCTTATGTGCTAGGCACGCCCAACACCGAAGCGGCCTTCGTTCTGAAACGCTGGGGCTATGAAACGCCTGCGTTGTTGGATGATGTTGATGCAGACGATATGGTGGTGATCGTGGATACCAATAATCCTGCCGAGTTGCCCGAACATATCAATGACGCCACAGTGGTTGAAATCATTGACCACCACATGCTGGTGGGTGGCCTGAAAACCAAACAACCGATCAATATCACCATTGAACCTGTGGCCTCTACCGCCACTGTAATGGCTAATATGATGGGCGAAGATCTGGCCTCTGCCCCTGATGCGATCAAGGGTTTGATCCTGTCTTGTGTTCTGTCTGACACGCTGGAATTTCGCAGCCCGACGACCACAGATGTAGACGTGGCTTTGGCCAGTTTTCTGGCCGATGAACTGGGCTTGGATGTAACGGAATATGCAAACGAAATGTTTGCGGCGAAGTCAGATGTATCACGTTTTTCGGATGCAGAACTTTTGCGTATGGACAGCAAAGAATATGCCGTTGACGGCGTTAAGTTTCGCATCTCTGTTTTGGAAACCACCAGCCCTGAAACTGTCTTGTCGCGCAAAGACAGCCTGATCGAAACAATGGCAACGGTTGCCGCCGAAGACAGTGTGGATCAGGTGCTGTTGTTTGTCGTGGACATCTTGAATGAACAGGCCACTTTGCTGATACCCAATGATGCGGTGAAGCAGATTGCGCAAAAATCCTTTGATGTGACGGTTTCGGGGGATGCAGTTGTTCTGCCCGGCATCGTTTCACGTAAAAAACAGATCATCCCAAATCTTGTGGTGTAAGATCTGCAATATACAACCCAGAGTATGAAAAAAGAAGACATCACATCTGTGGTGTCTTTTTTGTTATAGTATTTAAAAGTGAATATATAAGTAATTACTTGTATAAAAATATTAAAAACAAATAGTTATAGGCAAAACTTCATTTTATATGTTATCAACTAAATAGTTAGATAGATATAAGTGACTCGTTTTTAAGTTGAGTAATATTTGGTGAGGAAAGATGACAGAACATTGGATGATAGACGTATTAGCGGATTTAAGAAAAATTGCAGAAAAGAATTGCATGGCCAAGCTGGCGGCACAACTGGATGATGCCATTCATATTGCTGCGTCTGAAATGACAGTTGCAAAGCCTAACCTGGATAAAAAAATTGGCCCTGAACAACCCGTTTTCGCGGTATAATATCTGGCCTTGCAAACGGCTTCGGCATAGACTGCCCGAAACCCCAAAGGGATTCCGGCGCTAATGCAATTTTCTACCGATCAGGCCACCGCCTATGATACGATCAGCGAAGCACTTTTGCGTGCGGGCGTGGATATTACAAACGCGACTTTACTACCCGAAAGCGGCAAAGCGCAGGTGTTTGCAGTGTTGGGCAAGGCGGGTTCTGGTAAAACCATGTTACTGGCCAAATTGGGTGAGGCTTTATCGGGCGCGGGCGTTGATATTATTTCAGGTGATTATGAAGGTAAGGCGCGCAAAGACAGACGCACTTTAGCCATTCTTGCGCCCACCAACAAAGCCGCCAGTGTGTTGCGCAATCACGGTGTTGCAGCCACTACTATCCACCGGATTTTATACACACCGCTTTATGATCCCGAATATGAAAAAATCGCGGAATGGTTGGCGGGAAATGGTGAGCGGCCAGAGATAGAGGGTATTGCAGATGCAGCCCTTGATCGCGCCGCATTATTTTACCAAACCAACAAATCCATCCCTGGTGCGCTGGCCACTGCGGGTGTGCGTGGCTCTGATTTTATTATCGGCTGGAAGCGCCGTGAAGAGCCGCTGGATATCGGGTTTATCGACGAAAGCTCTATGCTGGACGACAAACAGTTCGACGACCTGTGTGATATTTTTTCAACCCTTATCCTGTTCGGTGACCCCGCTCAATTAGCCCCCGTAGGCCAATCGGGGTCTATGGCTTTTGAAAAGGTCAGCGATCAGCACACGCTGGTTCTAAGCCGTGTACATCGCCAAGAACAAGACAGCCCGATCCTTGATCTGGCCCACGCCCTGTCTGATCCCGCCCTGACGTTTGAAGCATTTGAACGCATGATTGAACAAGCGGCTGCCAAGGACGACCGCGTGGTGGTATCGCCGCGTGTTGAGGCAGGTCTGATGGCCCGTTCACCTGTGCTATGCTGGCGCAATGCCACCCGCATTCGTTTGATACAAGCGTTTCGCAATGCATATGGCGCGCCCAGCGATATGTTGCTGCCGGGTGAGCCGTTGATTTGTGACGGGATTGAACTGCCTGCAAAGCACCGCAAAAAACGGCTGGATCTGGAAGCGCGCGGGCTGATCAAGGGCGCGCAGGTGGTTTATCTGGGTGAGGGGCGCAAGCCGGGTTTTTCGCGGCTCAATGTGCTCGGCGCAGTTGATCCTTATGTGTCAGCCGCGACGATTATCAAGATCGAAGCCCCTGACAGGGAAGAGCCGTTCATTCCATATGCGGCGCGTATGGGGGCCAGTTTTTTGCACGGGGCGGCGTGTACCATTCATAAGGCCCAAGGGTCGCAATGGCCCGAAGTTCAGGTGTTTGCGCCTGACATTTATGCGGCATCTAGGGCAGGGCGGATGGAGGCGGGAATTCCGATGTGGAAACGGCTGGTCTATGTGGCAATCACGCGGGCTGAAACGCGGTTGCATTGGGTGACGCGGTATCGTTTGGGCAAGCCTGACGGGCCTTTGGATGTGAGCGATCTGAAAGACATCCCACCGCCTGCGCTGGAATTGACGGTGGAGCCTGTGGAGACTTGAATGCGGCGGGTTTCGGCGTGATGTCCCGGTTGGGACGCTATGTTAAGGTGTTGTAGTTAAAGTGTTTGTTTGGAATAGTGGCTTTTGAACATTCGCCAAAATACACTTGTTATCTGAAGTTCTAAGGTCAGTTACGATAGTCGAAAACGACTCCAAAAGGCACAAGCCGAAGTCAGCGTATACTTGAAGTATTCAGTGGTTTTGAGCAGATTACCTGTGTATTATTGTGTGGAATAATGAGAGAGGTAATAAAATGGGAGAAGCAAAACGCCGGAAAATAGCCGACAAATACTACGGCATGAAGCCAAAGCATGGCCGTGGAATATTTTTGAGTGCTCCGATAACGGTTGATGGCGAGAAAATTGTTGCGGCTAGCAGCAGTATTGATCCACTGGAGTTACGACGTGCAGTGCTTTTCTGGGATAGGCTTGTTTGGCCTGATAGTAAAATAATTAGCTTTGGCTCAAATGATGACGAAAAGCTTCTTGAAGCTGAAGGCATATTGACAAGACCGAGACCTTTGAGCTTCAACGAACAGGCGGGAGTTGGTGGAATCTCTGCCCTCTATCGGATCGAAAATAGCAGTGACATTACGATTGGGGCGAGCAGGCGAGATATTTTGCAAATCAGCACGTCGAGGAATACCTGGATATTGAACGTAAAGAACCTGGCCAATGGGTTATGTCGGAAGGTGAATACTCTATCGTCCTAAATGACCACAATTTTGTTGCTGGGAGAGGGCAATTAATGACGCTTGCGAGGGCAATTCCGCTTCCTGACCCAAACTTTCCGTTACAAGACCTTTTGGAGTTTAAGCACAAACGAAGTGATGAAATAGTTGGGCTGACACATGAGCTAGATAAATTCTATTCGCAGATAGCAAATGCAAGGGATTCAGACTTCGAATTATATCGTCTTCTCAGGGTGGTTGACAAGCAATGTGCAGATTTGATCAAAGCCTCTCGCGAAAGTAAACGAAAGTTCCATGTGGGGGATTTTAGTATTTCCCTGTCAATCGATAGCATTGAAAGTGCAATGATACGTTCCGCTGCATCGGAGGCATATGTATTAGCAACAACAGGTTTGCCCATTGTCGGTGCTGTTCTGGGTGCCGCCTCTTCTTTCGTTTCCTTTGGTCGTGATATTGGATCACGGCGCTTAAGCGATCGAAGCAGCCCGTTCAAGGTAGTCGGAGACATCCACAAGGAGTTAATCTGATGACGCTGGCTGAACAATACACCACTGGGTATTTTGAAAAAATGCCAGCCCCTGTCCGCCCCTCGGCGGGGGCTGTTACAACGGGGCATCCAATGGATATGTTCATGTTTTTCGTAAAACTGTACATTTGAAAACCGTGGTGCTGGCCCCCACCCGGGCAGGGGCTGACATTTTTTCAAATCAGAGGTTTCCTACCCAAACACCACATGCATCATTACCATAGACACCACCAGAAACAGAATGGTCATAATCCCCCCTGTTTTGACGAAATCTTTTACCTTGTAGCCAGCAGGGCCCATGATCAGGGCGTTGACCTGGTGGGTGGGGATCAGGAAAGAGTTGGAGGTCGAGATGGCTACGGTCATGGCGAATACTGCGGGGTCGCCACCTGAGGCCACGGCGATGGAAACGGCGAGGGGCACCAGCAGGACTGTGGCGCCCACGTTTGACATGATCAGGGTGAATATGGTGGCCAGTATGGCTACGCCGGTTTGCAAGGCCCAGATCGGCCAGCCGTCCAGCAGCAGCATCACCTGTTGGGCAATCCATTCGGCGGTGCCGCTGGATTGTACCGCGTGGCCCAGCGGGATCAGGCTGGCGAGCAGGAACACGGTGTTCCAACCGACGGCGTTGTAAGCCTCATCAATGCTGATCACGCGTGATAATATCATACCGACGGCGCCAACCAGCAGGGCCAGCGACAGGCGCACATCAGTGAGCAGGATCAGGGCCAGAGCGATGGCAAAGAATATTAAGGCCCAGCCGACTTTGTGGGGGCGTAATTCCTCTTGCGGGTAATCTGATGTGACCACGACAAAATCGCGGTCTTTGGATGTGCGTGCAAGGTTTTCCCATTGCGCATGTACCACCAGCGTGTCGCCTGCGTGAAACTGTTCTTGGCCCAGCAAACAGGCGGTATGGTCTTTGGTTTCAACCCGGCTTAGGGTTTCATCGCCCCTATGGATGGCCAGCAGGTTCAGCCCGTATGTGCCGCGCAGGCGAATTTCGCGCGCAGATTTGCCGATCACGCCGCTATCGGGTGGGATCACAATTTCGGCGACACCGGATTTGGTGGCGGTATATTCTTCGCGAAAAATATCAAGCTTTGGCAGGACTGTCAGATTGTAAATCTCGGCGATTTCCCGGATCACGCGTTCATGGCCCAGAATGGCGAGACGGCAAGGGGCCTCAATTTTTGTGGTGACCAGCGGGGCCAGATAACGCTGGCCATTAAAGTAGGTGCCGATGATCGACATGTGGTGGGCATCCATAATGTCGCCCAAGGTTTCGCCGATCAGGATGTTGCCTTCGTCAATTTGGATCTCAAAAATATCTGCCTTCAGCCCGTAAAGCCGCTTTAGGTATTCCTTGATGGATTGTGCCGAACTTGCGTCTGATCGGGTGGCGGTATGGGGCAATACCCAACGGCCAAACAGTACGAAATACAAGATGCCGGTGACGACTAGGGCAAACCCGATGGGGGCGACGGAAAACAGGCTGAAAGCTTCCATTTGCGCGTCTGCGGGCAGGTCTTTGTTAGCGGTGATCAGCAGGTCGTTTAGCAGGATTAAGGGCGAGGAGCCGACCATTGTCATGGTGCCGCCCAAGATCGCACAAAAGCCCATGGGCATCAGCAAGCGGCCCAGCGGGATTTCGGTGCGCGATGATATGCGGGCCACAACCGGTAGGAATAAAGCGGCCGCCCCGACGTTTTGCAGGAAGCTGGAAATGAAACCGACGGTGCCTGAAATCACCGGCACAATGCGGGCTTCGGTTGAGCCGCCGAATTTAAGGATGACGGCGGCGACTTTGTTCATCAGCCCGGTTTTATCCAAGCCTGCGCCTATAATCATCACGGCTATGATTGAGATCACGGCGTTTGACGCAAAGCCGTCAAACAGGTGGTTTACATCGGCCAGATCGCCCAAGCCCGGCAGATAACTTAGGCCGCCGAGGATGACCATGACCAGAAGCCCCGCCAGATCAACGCGGATGATTTCAGAGACAAACAGGAATATCGTAAAGGCCAGCAAGCCCAGAACAACCATCATCTCGAACGTCAGGCTAATAGGCTCCATGCGATTAATTCCCCCTTAAAATATGTGGTTTAAGGATGATAGGCGATTGTGGGTTTTACAACAAGGGAGGCTGGGCTTATTTCTGGCGTCTTTTTTGCAGGGCGTCTGCCAAGTTACACAGGATTTCAAACATCAAGGATACGCCCAGCCAAGCGGTGCCGCCTGAGGGGTCAAAGGGCGGTGAGACCTCTACCAGATCAGCCCCGATCAGATTGACGCCTGCCATTTCACGGATCACCTGTTGCGCTTGAAAGCTGGTCGGGCCGCCGATTTCGGGTGTACCAGTGCCCGGCGCATAGGCGGGATCGACAAAGTCGATGTCGAAGGAACAGTAGGTCGGTTGATCGCCCACAACTTCACGGGCTTGGGCCATTACATCCTTGATGCCACGCTCAAAGAACTCTTCGATTTCGATGATGGTCACCCCGTTGGCGCGGCCAAACTCAATATCTTCGCCACCATAAGACGTGCCGCGAATGCCGATCTGGATCACCCGCTTTGGGTCAAGCAGGCCTTCTTCAATCGCGCGGCGGAACGGGGTGCCGTGGGTGTATTTGAAACCGCCGAAGTAATCCTTGAACAGATCAGTGTGCGCGTCAAAATGGATCATGCCCAAAGGGGCATCACTGGCCAGTGCGCGCAAGACTGGCAGGGATGTCAGATGATCGCCGCCCACGGTCATCGGCACAATGCCTTTGGCTTTCACCCGGCTGTAATAAGCGGTGATTTTCTTCATCGCATCTTGCAAATCTGCAGGATTGCCGCCGACATCGCCCAGATCAGCGCAATTTGCCATCTCGAACGGTTTTTGGCCGGTGGCCGCATTGGTGGATCGGATCATCGTAGAGTAATCACGCATCTGGCGTGGCCCGTGGCGCGGGCCCGGGCGGTTGGTGGTGCCTGCATCCCACGGCACCCCGATCAGGCCGATATCAACGTCCGCTATTTTGGCATCCTCCAGATCAATCGCGGGTAGGCGCATGAAGGTTGGAATGCCCGCAAAGCGCGGCAGCTCCATGCCTGATACCGGTTGAAAATACGAATTATCTGGAATGGTCATTGTAAGGCCCCGCTTTGCATGTCTAAACTGAAGTCTGACACGCAAATGTTGCGAATGGCAAGAAATTATGAGGGCATCATGGCAAAAACAATTCTGATCACGGGGGCCAGCAGTGGTATCGGGGCGGCGGCGGCTTTGAGATTTTTGGAAGAAGGCTGGAATGTTGCCTTGCTTGCGCGGCGTTTGGAAAAGCTGGAAGAGCTGGCTAAGGGGCATGATAATGCGCGGGCTATTGTTTGTGATGTCACGGATGAGGTTTCGGTTATTGCCGCTTTTAAAGAAACCGCCGATCATTTCGGCCAAATCGATGTGCTATTCAACAACGCAGGTATTTTCCCAGTATCAGGCCGCTTTGATACGCTTTCATTGGAAAGTTGGCAGGCATCGATTGATGTGAACCTGACGGGCATGTTTCTTTGCGCCCGTGAAGCGTTTCGTCATATGGCGGATAAGGGCGGGCGGATTATCAACAATGGTTCTATTTCCTCTATCAGTCCACGGCTGAATTCGGCGGCTTATACCGCCACCAAACACGCCGTTACCGGCCTGACCAAATCCATCGCCCTAGACGGGCGCGACCTGAATATCTGTTGCGGTCAGATTGATATCGGCAATGCGCGTACGGAACTGGTTGAGAACCTGATCAAGAACGCGGATGGGCCAATGGATACGATGGCCGTTGCAGATGCGGCCAATGCGGTTTTTAATATGGCAAAGCTGCCGCTGGACACCAATGTTTTGTCGATGACCATCATGGCCAATAAAATGCCGTTTGTCGGGCGCGGTTAAAGGACCTTTGTCATCACCAGTGCGCAAATGCGTATGCCTTTTGGCCCCGCATAATAATCTTTGCGGTAGCCTGCCTGTGTGAAACCGAACCGTTGGTACAACGCACTTGCGGCATCATTATCGGCGGCGACTTCCAGAAAAGCTTCCGCAGCTCCACGGGCTTTGGCTTGTGCTTCAAAATCTGCCATCAATGCTTGCGCCACCCCTTGGCGGCGGTGTTCGGGTGTAACGGCGATGGTCAGCAACTCCACTTCTGGCCCTGCAATGCGGCCCAAGGCAAAGCCATGCTCGCCTGCGCATTGGTAGACTGTATCGCTTGCAAGTAAGTCAGTAAATTCCTGCATCGACCAAGGCCGTGGCTGGTCAAAACACTGTGCATGAATTTGCGCCATGTGTTCAGGCGTCATGGCAGGATCACTACGGGTGGATCACTGGGCGGGGCGGCATCTGCCGCGCGTAAGTATAATGGGGCAGGGCGGGGAAGTTCTTGTTGATAACGTTCTGCCGTTAACCGTGCCACTGCTGCAGCAATGCTTTCAACGGGCTGTGCATTGGGCAAATCAAGGGCCTCTTCTTCAATCACACGCACTGCCGTTTCTGCTTCCAGATGGCCATAAATATCCAATAAACCTGACATCAGCGGCGCACTCACCGCCTGACTGTTATCGAAAACTTGTGCGTAAACCCGATCTCGCCGCGCATCCAGAACCGCCGTCACACGGCCCTTTGTGCCATAAGCCATCGCTTCCAGTTTTGAGATGCCAACTGCCGGAATGCCCAGCGACAAGGCCAATCCGCGTGCGGATGCAACAGATATGCGCACGCCGGTGAAATTGCCGGGGCCTGTGCAAACCCCGATGGCATTTAGATCAGACCAGTCTTTACCGTTTTCAGCCAGCACCTCTTCCAGCAAAGGAAACAGCCGTTCGGCTTGGCCTTTGTGCATCGGTTCCAACCGTTCAGACAAAACTTCATCGCCCAACAGCAAAGCGGCTGCACAATGTGCAGCCGATGTGTCAAACGCTAGAATTAGAGGCTTAGGCGGCAACAGGGCGTACCTCGGTCACTTCGGGGATGTAGTGACGCAACAGGTTTTCAATGCCCATTTTCAAGGTGATTGTGGATGAAGGGCAGCCGGCACAGGCCCCTTGCATATGCAGATAAACCACGCCTTTATCAAAACCGTGGAAGGTAATATCACCCCCGTCTTGGGCCACGGCAGGGCGCACACGGGTATCCAGCAACTCTTTGATCTGGTTTACAATATCGGCGTCTTCACCGCTGTGTTCGGCGTGTCCTGCGGCAGCTAGGCCTTCGCCTTGCATGACAGGGTCACCAGATTGAAAATGTTCCATAATCGCGCCTAGAATTGCAGGTTTGATATGGTTCCAGTCAATGGCATCCTCTTTGGTCACGGTGATGAAATCAGGGCCGAAAAACAGGGCGGTGACGCCTTCAACGGCAAATACGCGTAAAGCTAAAGGTGAATTACTGGCCGCTTCCGAGGTTGGAAAGTCGGCGGTACCTGACGGCATAACAGCCTGGCCCGGCAAGAATTTCAGGGTGGCGGGGTTTGGTGTGGATTCTGTTTGAATAAACATCCGTATTATCCTTTTAAGTTGCGCTAAATATGCGCTTGTAAGCGACCAGTGTCAAGTTGGCTTAGAATCGTTCTAAGTTAATCATGCCACAGGTATCAGCGAAATTTATCCGCCAACTTTTGCAAAGCTGTGCGGGTGTCTTGAACCGCGACTTCCGCCGCTTTTTCCGCCTTTGGCTTTGTGGCTATGGGTTTCTTTTCCTGCATGGGCGCGCGGCGCAAGGCCACCGCGTTCATAAACTTATCGCCGTGGCCCCCTGCCAAATACACAGCCCCGTCACCAATGCCGCGCAGCAAGTCATCCAGCCAGTTCAAATCCGCCTTAGGAAATTCGTGCAGAACGTAACCTGCCACCATCTCTTTGCGCCCTGGATGGCCAATGCCCAAGCGCACACGTTGATATTCAGGTGACAGATGCTGGTGGATTGATCGCAAGCCGTTATGGCCCGCATGGCCACCGCCCTGTTTGACGCGGCATTTTCCGGGGGCCAGATCCAACTCATCGTGAAACACGGTCACATCGTCTACGCTAAGCTTGTAAAACCGCAGGGCCTCACCTACGGATTGGCCGCTGAGGTTCATGAAAGTTTCAGGTTTCAGCAAAATCACCTTTTCGCTACCCAGCTTGCCTTCGGTAACTTGGCCATGAAATTTCTTGCGCCAAGGGGCAAAGCCGTGGCCGGCGGCAATTTCATCTACTGCCATGAACCCGATGTTGTGGCGGGTCATCGCAAATTTGGGGCCGGGGTTTCCAAGGCCTACAAACAGTTTCATCTAAAACATCTCGTATATAAGTTTCACCTTGTTTATTGCGTAGTGAAGTTTTTATCAACAAACGAAAAACGCCCGCAGCATAGTGCGCGGGCGTTTCCCTAAGATAATTATGTAAGGTAAAGCTATTCTTCAGTTGCAGCTTCGCCTTCGCCGTCTTCTGCTTCGCCTTCTACGACTGCTACTTCATCTTCGTCCTCATCATCCTCTGATTTCAGCGCGGATGGCTCAGTGATGTTGGCAATCACGAAATCACGATCAGTGATCATCGGACGAGAGCCTTTCGGCAGGTCGATGTCAGAGATGTGAACAATGTCGCCAATGTCCAGATCAGCCAAATCAACAATGATGCTTTCCGGGATGTTGTCTGCAGTAACTTTCAGTTCAACCTCGTTACGAACGGCTGTAACTGTACCACCTTTTTTCAGGCCAACGGATGTTTCTTCGTTGATAAACTCAACAGGAATAAACAGGTTAATCCGTGTGTCGCGGTGCAGACGCAAGAAATCGATGTGCGTTGGCAAGTCTTTAACAACATCGCGCTGAACGCTACGGCAAATCACGCGCACGTCGTCTTGGCCTTCAACTTTCAGATTGAAAAGCGTTGACATGAAACGACCGGCTTTCAGGGCTTTGAACAGCACCTTGAACTCGACGTTAATTGCAAGCGGGTCATTTTCCCCACCATAAACCACACCTGGGACTAGTCCTTCACGACGAGCCTGGCGAGCGGCCCCCTTGCCTGTCCCCGCGCGTGATGTGGCAGTGAAATCTGGTATTTTTCCAGCCATTTGAATTCTCCTAAAATGTACAAAAGCGGCCTCCTCCAAGGGTGCAGTGCCGCATGAATGCGCCTGATACCCGCGAAAATGGGAAATGAAAAGAGAAAACAGGAGAAAACCTATTAAATTATGCTATTTTCGGTTGGTTTTCAAAAATAGATCAACGGTTTTTTCCAGCATACTGTAATAAGCTTCCAGTAAGCGGTAGTAAGAATTGGTAATGGCAGACGCGGCGCGCCCTATAACAGCAGACATGAACTTCCCCCAAGAAAGTTAACAGTATGGCTACTTTAGGTTGATTGTTTCGATTCTGTCAACAATGATCGCAAAACGGTATTACCCGCCATAGGCATCGGATGCATTGAAATCTTTGGGGATCAACAGATCTGTTCGACTGACATCAGATAGTTTTCGGTGCCCGCCTAAGGCCATGGAGAAATCCAGCTCTTTGTGAATAATCTCCAATGCTTTTGTGACCCCTTGTTGGCCCATAGCCCCTAACCCGTACAGATATGCCCGCCCGATATAGGTGCCTTTGGCCCCCATCGCGGTGGCTTTCAGCACGTCTTGCCCTGATCTTATGCCGCCATCCATGTGTACTTCAATCTTGTCGCCAACCGCTTCCAGAATATCCGAAAGCATCCGAATGGATGACACAGCCCCGTCTTGTTGGCGGCCACCATGGTTGGACACAATGATTGCATCGGCACCTGTTTGTGCAGCCCGCTTGGCATCTTCCACATCCAGAATGCCCTTGATGATAACTTTGCCGCCCCACATTTTTATTAGCTTTTCGATCTTGCCCCAATCCAATGCTGGATCAAACTGTTCGGCCGTCCATGAAGACAGGGATGAGGGGTCTTTCACATCCTTGGCGTGGCCCACGATATTGCCGAAGAAACGCCGTTTGGTGCCCAACATACCCAAGCCCCAATGCACTTTGGTCATCATATTGGCGATAGAGCGCGGGGTTAGTTTGGGTGGGGCTGACAGGCCGTTTTTCAAATCACGGTGGCGTTGGCCCAGTATTTGCAAATCAGCGGTGATCACCAATGCAGAACACCCCGCCGCACGCGCGCGATCCAACAGGCGTTGGTTGAAATCATCGTCGCGCAGGGCGTAGATTTGAAACCAGAACGGTTTTGTGGTGTGGGCGGCAACTTCTTCTATCGAGCAGATCGACATGGTGGACAGGGTGAACGGTACGCCGAAGGCCTCGGCGGCGCGTGCCGCTTTAATCTCACCATCTGCGGATTGCATCCCGCACATCCCGATAGGGGCAAGGGCCACGGGCATGGTTACATCTTGCCCGATCATTTGGGCTGCCGTCGTGCGGTTGGTCATATCTACCGCCACCCGTTGGCGCAGGCGTATTTTGGTGAAATCGTTGACGTTGTCGTGGAAAGTTTGCTGTGTCCAAGACCCCGTCTCGGCATATTCATAAAACATCTTCGGCGTGCGCCGTTTATAGATAACCTTCAGATCGTCGATATTGGTGATGATGGGCATGGCGGCTGTCCTTTTGGGATGCGGGTGCATCTTTTTACAAAGGGGGCAGGCCATGTGGCAATATGGAAAATGTGTAAATTGGTAAGGTCAATGACCCAAAATGTCGTTTTGTCAGGCCCGATGCGCCCCCGCAGCCAATTCCGCGACAAACGCCAAGATGTCTTCTACACTGTCACCAGCACCCAGTTTTGATACAATCGCTGATCCCACAACGGCACCGTCGGCAACACGCGCCATGCCTTCGGCATCCGCAGGTGTGTTAATGCCAAAGCCTACACAGATCGGCAAGTCGGTGGATTTTTTGATCCGTGCCACCTCGGCCCCGACTTTTTCGGTGGACGCAGAGCCTGAACCAGTGATGCCGGTGATCGCCACGTAATAGATAAACCCGGAGGTGTTTTGCAAAACCTTCGGTAGGCGGCGGTCATCTGTTGTTGGTGTTGCCAAACGGATGAAGTTCAAGCCAGCGGCATTGGCAGGGACGCACAGTTCCGCGTCTTCTTCAGGGGGCAGATCAACAATGATCAACCCGTCGATGCCCGCTTTGACCGCGTTGGCAATGAAGGTATCCACGCCCATAGAATAGATCGGGTTGTAATAACCCATCAGCACAATCGGGGTGGTATCATCGGTTTCGCGAAACGCGGCAGCCATTGCCAGTGTTTTGGTCAACGTCATGCCTGCATCCAACGCGCGCCCTGCGGCCAGTTGAATGGTGGGGCCGTCGGCCATGGGATCAGTGAACGGCAAGCCCATTTCGATGATGTCCACGCCCGCGCCCGGCAGGCCCTTCATCACCGCAAGGGATTTGTCATAATCAGGGTCGCCTGCCATGATATAGGACACAAAAGCGGATTTGTTTGCCGCTTTAAGTTCTGCAAATTTGTTGTCGATCCGTGTCATCGGGCACCCTTTGATTGTCAGTGCATGGTTTGCGTCACAATTTGGCGAAAATCAATGGGGCGGGGCGAAAAAACTGCACCTGAACTTGACGTTTCACCCCGAACCCCCGTAGATGCGCGAAAATAGATCAGTAAAGGTGCGCATCATGGGTTTTAAAACGGGTATTGTCGGTATGCCGAACGTGGGGAAATCCACATTGTTTAATGCGCTGACCAAAACGGCGGCGGCCCAAGCGGCGAACTTTCCGTTTTGTACCATTGAACCGAATGTGGGTGAGGTTTCTGTACCAGACGCGCGTCTTGATGTGCTGGCAAAAATCGCCAGCTCCGGCAAAATTATTCCGACACGTATGACGTTTGTGGATATTGCAGGCCTTGTGAAGGGGGCTTCGAAAGGTGAGGGGCTGGGGAATAAATTTCTGGCCACCATCCGCGAATGTGATGCCATTGCCCATGTGCTGCGGTGCTTTGAAGATGATGATGTGACGCACGTGGATGGCCGTGTTGATCCGGTGGCGGATGCGGATGTTATTGAAACCGAGTTGATGTTTGCTGATCTGGAAAATATTGAGAAACGCATTAGCGGTTTGGTGCGCAAGCTTAAGGGTGGCGACAAAGAAGCGGTGATGCAAAATGATTTGCTGGAACGCGCTAAGGCTGTGATTGAAACGGGGCAACCTGCGCGCACGGTTGAAATTGCGGAAGACGAAGAAAAAATCTGGAAAATGCTGGGTCTGCTGACATCCAAGAAAATCGTTTACGTGTGTAATGTCGAAGAAGAAAACGCAGGCGAAGGCAATGCGCATTCAGCCCGTGTGGCTGAAATGGCAGCTAAACAGGGTGCGGCCAGCGTGGTGATTTCAGCGGCGATAGAAGAAGAGATCAGCCAGTTGGAAGATGAAGAAGCCCAAATGTTTCTGGAAGAACTGGGCTTGCAAGAGGCCGGTCTGAACCGCTTGATCCGTGCGGGTTATGAATTGCTGGAATTGCAAACTTACTTTACCGTGGGCCCGATGGAAGCACGTGCCTGGACGATTTCCAAAGGCACTTCTGCGCCAAAAGCGGCCGGCGTTATTCACGGTGATTTTGAACGCGGCTTTATCCGCGCTGAAACCATTGCTTATGATGATTATGTCGAAAATGACGGTGAGCAGGGTAGTAAAGTGGCAGGCAAAATGCGCGCCGAGGGCAAAACATATATCGTGCAAGACGGCGATGTATTGCATTTTCTACATAATACATAACTGCGTAATTGGTTAACTTAGGCCTCTGTTAACACCTCGGCAACATCCTGTGCATGGGTGTTAAAGGAGCGAACGGGTGGTCGGATTTTCGATTATATCTGCCGTTGTGGATGATAATTCTTCGGAACTTATGGGGGTTTCGGATTTGGAATTTGTCACAATAGGCGGTCAGGATTATTTATTTGTAGCGGCAGAGGCTGATGGCGCTGTCAGTAGTTTCAGGATCAGCGCAGCAGGGGCACCCGAACTGGTGGATACGCTGTCTTTAAGCGCCACATCGGGCACTTTTTCGGTTGGCCATATTGACCTTATTGATGTGGACGGTGTGTTGACTTTACTGCCTTCGGCGCGTCACGATGATGATGTTGTGGCGTACCAGATTGATGGGCAGGGGCGCATTGATACGCTTGTGACACAGCCTGCGGGTAGCCCTGATTTAAGTAACCTTACCTTAACCCATTCAGTAAATATCGCCGATAAAACCTATCTGTATACGGTCACGCGCGGGGTAGCGGGGCTGACAGGTTATGAGATGTTTTCGGGGAACAGCTTTACAAACCCCACCATCTACAACAACAGCGCGCTTGACTTTTTCGGTGATATATCTGCCTTTGCGTCCGTGAATGTTGGCGGGCAAACTTATCTGTTTACCGCGTCCGCGTTTGACGCGGGACTGAACAGTTTCAGCATTGATGGCAGCGGCGGTTTGCAGTTTGTAGACAGTGTAGCCAATACGGATGCATCTGGTTTCAGTCTGCCGCAAGCTCTTGAAACCATTACTGTATCAGGGAACGAATATTTGGTGATGGCCTCAGCAGGTACGGACAGTCTTACGGTTTATGCGGTTGGCAATGGTGGCAGCCTAACCGAAGTTGACCATTTGATTGATCTGGTAAACACACGGTTTAATGATGCCAGTGTTCTGGACAGTTTCAATTTGGATGGCCGCAGTTATTTACTGGCAGCAGGTTCTGATGATGGTCTGACTTTATTGGAAGTATCGGCAGATGGACAACTTACATTCATATCAGTTCTGGCCGATGATTTTGATACCACATTGGAAAATATTACCAGCATTGAAGTTGTTCATATAGGCGGCGAAGTTCATGCATTTGTTGGAAGTGGGTCTGAAAACGGGTTCACCCAGATTAAAATAGAGCTCGATGATATCGGTGTGACGCTTGATGGGGATGAAAGCCATGAGGTTTTGACCGGTACCGAGTTGGATGACATCCTTAATGGAATGGGGGGCAGTGATACGATCAATGCAGGTGCGGGTGATGACAGGTTGATTGACGGGCAGGGGCGTGATCATCTTTATGGTGGTGCAGGGGCGGATATATTCCGGTTTGTACAGGATGGCACGCTGGATTTGATCCGTGATTATGAACATGGGCTTGATTTGATTGATCTGTCTTTGCTTTCGGGTTTCAACGGGATCAATGGGCTGGATATACGCCCGCGGTCTTATGGGGCGGTTATATTTTCAGGTGGTGAGGAAATTCGCATCGAAACCAGTGATGAAACCGCTTTGCTAATAAGCGATTTCACATCTGACAACTTTATTTTTTAAGCCAGTTCATAAAACGGGCAGCTTCCTTTGCGGGTGTGCTTAAAGCTGACTTGTCTTCACCGGGGAAGAAGCGTGCGCGGGTTGCTGTTGGCATCGGTTCAGGTGTAAAACTGCGCACCCGTGGCCCGATGGAAACGGTTTCAGCCGCCCATGTTTCAAACAGGGCTTTTTGTGCGGCTTTTGTGGTGCCGTAGGCTGCAAAAAACTTAGCACCCGCCTGTGGGTCATCCAGATGAATTGCCACGCCGCCTTTGGCTTTCAACAAAGGTTCAACCATTGTGATCAAGCGTTGGCTTGCGGTGATGTTCACTGCAATGGATTTGTTCATATCACCTTGGGAAACATGTGCGGTCGGAGCTAAAGGGGTTGCGTGAATGGCACTGTGCAGCCACAGATCAACCCCGCCCCAGCGTTCATGGATTGATAGGCACAAGCGTTGCAGGCCTGCATCATCGGTAATATCCAAGGGAACTAAGGTTGCTTGCCCGCCAGCGGCTTTGATCGTGTCATCCAGCTCTTCGAGCGCGCCACTTGTGCGCCCTACGGCAATAATTTCAGCACCTTGCGCGGCTAATGCCACCGCTGCTGCATAGCCGAACCCGCGAGAGGCCCCTGTGATCAGGGCGATCTGTCCATCAAATGCGCCCATGGTTTAAGCTGGCTCTTTGATCTTGAAACCGTGTTTGATCTGATCCATCGGCCGCACGGGATATTCACCTGAAAAACAAGCATCGCAATATTCCGGGCAGGATTTACTGCGGCCACTTTCAATACCACAAGCGCGATACAGGCCATCAATGGTGACAAAACGCAGGCTGGAAACGCCCAGGTGTTTGCACATCTCATCCTCGGTCATAGACGACGCGAGAAGCTGTTCACGTTCAGGCGTATCGACGCCGTAAAAACACGGCCATGCGGTGGGTGGCGAGGCAATGCGGAAATGCACTTCGGCCGCACCCGCCGCCAAAATCATTTCCTTGATTTTACGGCTGGTGGTGCCGCGCACCACACTGTCATCAACCAATATGATGCGCTTGCCTTCGATCAGGGCACGGTTCACGTTCAACTTTAACAACACACCCATGTTGCGGATCTGTTCGGTCGGTTCAATAAACGTGCGCCCCATATAGGAATTACGGATAATTCCCATCGCATAAGGAATGCCGCTTTCTTGCGCGTAACCAATGGCCGCAGGCGTGCCGCTATCGGGCACGGGGCAAACCATATCGGCCTCAACAGGGGCCTCTTTGGCCAGCTCCACACCGATACGACGGCGGGTTTCATAGACGGATTGGCCGTCTAAGATACTGTCTGGGCGTGAAAAATAGACACGCTCAAAAATACACGGGCGCGGTTTTTTGGGCTCAAACGGAAAGGAACTTTCAACGCCGTTTGCGGTGATCACAACCATTTCGCCTGGCTCAATTTCGCGGATAAACTTGGCACCGATAATATCCAAAGCGCAGGTTTCAGAACTTAACACCCAACCGTCGCCTAGTTGGCCTAATACCAAAGGGCGCACGCCCAAAGCATCGCGCACACCGATCAGTTTGGAGCGTGTCATCGCCACAATGGAAAACGCGCCTTCAACCCGGCGCGCTGCATCTTTTAATCTTTCGGGGATGTTGGGCTGCATCGAGCGGGCCATCAGATGAATGATACATTCACTGTCGGATGACGACTGGAATATTGAGCCGCGACTGATCAGTTCTTTGCGCAGTTCTTCGGCATTGGTCAGATTGCCGTTATGGGCTATTGCCGCCCCGCCCATGGAAAACTCGCCAAAGAACGGTTGCACATCGCGTGCGGCTGTCTGGCCTTTGTTGCCGGCGGTAGAGTAGCGCACATGGCCGATAGAAACCTCGCCGGGTAGCGTGGCCATCAGGGATTGTTTGGTGAAGTTGTCACGTACATAGCCAAAGCGGCGTACGTTGTTAAAACCTGCGTCTTTGTCGTATGAAACAATGCCGCCCGCTTCTTGTCCGCGATGTTGTAAGGCGTGTAGGCCAAGGGCTACGAAATTGGCCGCTTCTGGTACGCCTAGAACCCCGTATATTCCACACTCTTCTTTCATTTTATCATCATCGAAAGGATGGGCGAGAAACGGTTTGGTTTGGCTTAGCATAGACAGTCCGACTCATGCAGTGGCAAGATGGGCCCTTTGTACTGTGGAAGAGGCGGGTTTGTCACCACTTCTTCCACTAAACGGTTCACTTAATTTGCTGAACTGTCTTCGGCGGTACAACTGCCCGTCAACTCTTCATAACGATCCACAACCCATTGGGGTGCTTCTGTGGGGATCATGGTTTGCAACTGTTGTTGGCTACCCGATAAAAGCTCTTTGGTTTTTGAGTTTTCAACGATGTCTTCATTGGCACCGATATAATCATAAATGACCAAGCCCACCAGAACCAGAACCACACCACGGATTATGCCAAAGACAAAGCCAAGCCCTTGATCCAAGCCGCCAATAGCGGATTTTTGTACTAGTCCGGAAAAGATCGGGGTAAAAATGGATGTGACAATCAAAGCGACGGCAAAGACACCTGCAAAGGCAGTGATAATGCCTAATTGGCATGATGTGCCGATGAAATCGCCAAGGTAGGGAATTTCGCGTACCAATGGCAGTGCTTGCGGGGCAAATATAAAGGCGGCTATTGCGGCGATAACCCAGCCTGCGATGGAAAGTATCTCGCGTACTAGTCCGCGTGAATATGCCAATATTGCTGACACAAATATGATTAAGCCAACACCTGCGTCGACCAGTGTAAATCCGTCCATCTTTGCTCCCTTAGGCGTCTATTTCGCCAAAGCAGGCGGCGATAAAGCCCCCTACGTCGTCTATTGTTTGCACTTTCATGCCTGAATTGCCAGCCAGTTTACCGCCGGAAGGCGCGTATGCGGCATTAAAACCCAGTTTCTTGGCTTCTTTAAGGCGATTATCGGCCTGTGCAATGGGGCGCAAGGCCCCCGACAGACTGATTTCACCAAATACCACGGTATTCTTTTCTAACGCGTGATCCTGTCTGGCCGAGATCAAGGCCGCAGCCACCGCTAAATCTGCTGCGGGTTCTGATATACGCATGCCGCCTGCGATATTCAAGTATACATCCATATTGCCAAAGCCGATGCCGCACCGCGACTCCAATACCGCCAATATCATTGACAAACGGCTGCTGTCCCAGCCCACAACATTGCGTCTGGGGCTTGCCAGCGACGATTGTGCGACCAGTGCCTGAATTTCAATCAACACAGGTCGTGTACCTTCCATTCCGGCAAAAACCACAGAGCCGGATGCTTGCTTTTCGCGATCAGACAAAAACAAGGCGGATGGGTTGGTGACCTGTTGCAGACCTGCGCCAGTCATTTCAAACACGCCGATCTCATCAGCCGGGCCAAAGCGGTTTTTCACGGCGCGTAAAATCCGAAACTGATGCCCGCGCTCACCTTCAAAATAAAGCACGGTATCGACCATATGTTCCACCACGCGCGGGCCTGCGATTTGGCCGTCTTTGGTGACATGGCCCACCAGAATAATCGCCACCCCGCGCCGTTTGGCGAAGGTTACCAATTCATGTGCCGTGGCACGTACCTGAGAAACTGAACCCGGCGCGCTGCTGACATTATCGGCCCACATGGTTTGCACGGAATCGATGATCGCCACATCGGGGCGTTCGGCCTCTAATGTGGTGATAATATCGCGTAGGTTGGTTTCTGCGGCCAGCTTCACGGGCGCATCCGTTAGCCCCAAACGCTTGGCGCGCATACGGATTTGGGAAGGGGCCTCTTCGCCTGATACATATATAGCCTTTTTGCCCGCGCGGGCAAAACTGGCAGCGGCTTGCAACATCAGGGTTGATTTGCCGATGCCAGGGTCACCGCCCACAAGAATGGCACTGGCAGGCACCATGCCGCCGCCCAAGACGCGGTCAAATTCGTCAATGCCGCATTTCATGCGGGGCAGGGGCTTGTCTATTTCAGATAAATCACCCAAAGCCACCTTGCGGCCTTTGCTTGACCCAAGGGTTTTGCCCGATGGCCCTGCGGCCAAGGGGGCTTCTTCGGCGATGGAGTTCCACTCGCCACATGCATCACACCGGCCTGCCCATTTTTTATGGGCGGCACCGCATTTCATGCAGGTAAAAGATGTGCTTTGTTTGGCCATTTGTGATGGGTTTAACGGGGTCGGGGCAAATCGGCAAGGGCAAGAATTTGGCCGCGTTTTCAATTCATTGGTTGGGTGGTTTAGACACCAGCGAACGGCCCCCTAACAAACCCTAAACCTATACCTGCGCATACTGTCCCTGCTAGCAAAAGTAGTTCACGGGTTTTCAAAGGATGTGTAACAGCGTCAAATGCGAAAGCCACCGAAACTTACAGTAAGAACAGGTGCAAGGGTCACAACCCCTTGTTCGGGCTTATAACTACAAACGGCAGGCCTGCCTCTCTTTAAACGACATACCTTAATATACGATAAACCCCGCCAGACAAATAAGCTGACGGGGCAAAAACTGTGGTTATTTGATCTGTGTTTTCGGTTTTGACATCAACGTGATGGCATAAGATAAAAGCACACAAAATGTGAACAGGTATAGCCCCCAAGCCGTTTCCAGACGCCCCACGCCGACACCTTTGGCCACCACGATATAGATAGCTACAAGAAACACATCGGCCATTGCCAGTTTGCCGAGAGTGGATAAAACTGGTCGGGCTTTTCTGTGCAGCTTACCAAACTGAATTAACGCGGTTCCTATGACCTTTAGCATGGGCGCGATCAGTGCAAAGAAGCTGACCACCAAGGCTAGAAAAATATCCCTCCCCCACAAATCACCGATGCCCGTTATGATCGAAATCTCGTTGAGTGAGAAAAACGGCAGTAAGCCTGCACGCATCAAGGGGGCAAACCACGCGATGGGGAACAGGATCAGCAGGGACAGGTTCAGGTATTTAATCAGCAAAGCGGGCCTTAATCGGTTAATACATAGGGGATCAGCAAATACCCTACCAAACACATACCCCCCGCAACAACGGTGATCCACATCAAAACCTTGATGCCTTTCATGTCAGTAAGCTTTGCCATGAAAAACAGGGTGATGCCAAGGATTGTCGCGGCAGACAAAACGAAGGCTATGGGGCGGGTTAGATTGAAGGCCTGTTGCAACAGGCTTGGCGCAAAGAAAATCAGGAACGGCAGGGCCATGACGATAACCGAGACCAGCTTGCGCGGATGGTTCGCCAATCCGACCACCCCTGCGCTAAAACAACTGGCAACCGCCAGTGACATCGTAGCCACCAGAAATATGAAATACTCATTATGGGCAAACATTTCCATCACTCGGTACCTTTCGGTTAGGTTTTTGCGACTTTCACCTTGGTAACACGTTCTGCCTGCTCTTCCCAGTGCTTCACATTCAGCACTCGCCCGTCAGCGCGCACAGCACGGATGGCTTCCAGTGAGACATCCGCATAGACCCATGCAGGTTCGTTCAACACACCCTCTGCCAGCACGCCCGTGTCAGGAAAGCCTATGTCAGGCGGGCCATAAATCGCCGCTGCCCCGATGTTTGCGTCAACTGTGGGGTTCCAGGGTGCGGCCCCCGTTGTGGGCGAATGCACCACGATGCATTGGCTTTCCAACGCGCGGGCCATCGCCCCTATGCGTACCCGCCAGTAGCCTGCCAATGAGCTGGTACATGAAGGTGCCAGCAGAATTTCAACACCTGCTTCCACAAGGGCGCGGGCAAGGCCCGGGAACTCGCTGTCATAACAGATGATCACGCCGATCTTGCCTAAGGCGGTGTCAAAAACCGTCATGGGGCCGTTCGGATGCACATCCATCGGGTCACGTTCAAAGCGCGTCATGATCTGTTTGTCCTGATAGGCGGTGCCGCCGCCCGGTGCAAAGAACATCGCACGGTTTGAGGGGCGTGTGTTGCCGTCATAACAAGGTGCGCTGGCCCCTAGGATGTGTACGTTATGAGTTGTGGCCAAATGGGCATAAAGCGCGTTTACCTGTGGCAATAGCGCATCCACCGCCTGCATGGATTGCTCTATGTTGCCCGCCACATTCGAGCCTGCCAATGAAGCCAGTTCCATTGCGCCGTATTCGGGGAAGACCAGCAGATCAGCCCCGTTATAGGCGGCATCTGCCACCCAACGGGTGATCTTTTGCGCGTAAGAGGCCCAGTTGTCATGCCAGTCGATCGGGTAGGTGGCGGTGGCGATTTTCATGGGGCGGTGCTCTTTTCCGTGTTCATCGTTTTTAGGGGGCTGTGCTTTGGGTGCTCACCTTACGGGGTTTATGCTTAATTGGTTTTGCGGTTCTGCAAAAGGATAATAAATATAGACGCACCCTTTCGCCCATCATAGCCCTCGTCGATAGACGCGGGCCGCGCCTGACCTTCCCCCCGGGAAGGCGCTTTGCGCCCACCCAAGGTCAGGCGCGGCCCTGATGTTTGGGTGGGCGTTGTTTTAAGAGGTTATTCGACCTCATCTTCACCAGATTTGTCTTCGATTTGTTTTGGAGCTTCATCGTTCCCAATTAGTAGCGGATCTTTCTTTTTTGTAATTGAGAATATTTCATTAAAACGATCTACGATTGGTTTTGCTTTTTTGCCGGTGTCTTCAAGCATGTCGTTAACTTCTGACCAGCCTGCTTTAAAGATGTCGAGATCAGAGATTGCTTTATGTATTTCACTTTGAAACTTTTCCAGGCGCATTAAAATACGTCTTTTATGTTTAGCTTCAATATAGTCGGCAGCAGAAAGTGTTTTTCTTAACGCATCAATTTTTGTTTGGATTTCTACGATTTCTTCTTTTGTTAATGTAATACTATCTTTATTTTTAATAAATTTTCTTTCGAATGTTTGATCCATAAAAAGTTCTGACACCTTGAGTTGAAAATAATCAAAGAAATTCACAACACCATGGTTTGTATTTGTTGTATCATCATAAACGAAATCTATTTCAAAATGGGTAAGAAGTTTATATGCCATTTTAAAATATAGTTGATATTCGTGTTTTTTAAAGTCTAACCATGCGTTAGTGTTGGCACCATATTTTGCCTTGTGTTCTGCATGAAAATTGAAAAAATCCGAACATATTTTACTCAGAGCATCCACATGATTGTCGGGCAATGACGCCATGTAATCTGCAAAATCCATATTCTACCTCACAAAGTTAAAAATTTATACATCTATTCCCTATCGAACCGCCTCAATCGGCCCTTCAGCCCTAGCATTGATAAACTGATCCAGATACGGATCGCCACTTTCGTCAATATCGGCCACAGGCCCTGACCATTGCACGATGCCCTCATGGATCATCGCCACCTCGTCAGCCACCGTGCGTACCGTGCTCATGTCGTGGGTGATGGTCATGGCGGTGGCACCCATTTCATCCACAATCTCTCGGATCAGCTCGTTAATCACACCGGCCATAATCGGGTCTAGGCCCGCTGTAGGTTCGTCAAAGAAAATGATCTGCGGGTCGGCGGCGATGGCACGCGCCAGCCCCACGCGTTTTTGCATGCCGCCTGATAACTCGGCAGGAAACAGATCAGCAACCTCGGCCTTTAGCCCGACACGGCGCAGTTTTTCTACTGCCAATGCGTGGGCATCCGCATTCGATAACCGCCGTTTACCTTGCAGCAAACGAAACGAGATATTTTGCCAGACGGGCAGGCTGTCAAATAGCGCGCCGCCTTGAAACAACATACCAAATTGATCCAGAAACTTTTTGCGGTCGCCCGTATGGGGATCAACGCCGTTCACTTCAATCGTGCCGGTATCAGGCGTGATCAGCCCTAGAATGCATTTCAGCAACACGGATTTTCCAGTGCCAGAGCCGCCAATAATCACCATCGAGCGGCCTTTTTTGATTTGCATATCAATGCCAGTCAAAACTTTATTACTGCCAAAGGCTTTATGCAGGTTCTCAATTTTAATCATGATTAAAAGAACATCTCTGTTAGAATATAGTTGGCGGCGAAAATCAGGACGGATGCGGTGACAACGGCGGATTTTGTCGCGTTCCCAACCCCTTGGGCACCACGACCTGAGTGGTAGCCGCTGTAGCAGCCGATCAATGCGATGATGAAACCGAACACGGCGGCTTTGACTAGGCCTGAATAGATGTCATCGAATTGCAGGAAATTCCAGGTGTTGCGCAGGTAGGTAGAGCTGTTGAAATCCAACCGCCCGACGCCCACCATATAGCCGCCCATGATCCCGATGGTGTCGCCGATAAAGACCAATATGGGCATGGTCAGTGTGGCCGCTAGTATGCGCGGGGCGACAAGGTATTTCATCGGGTTGGTGGACAATGTGGTCAGCGCGTCGATCTGTTCGGTCACCCGCATGGTGCCCAGTTCAGCGGCAATCGAAGTGGATACCCGCCCCGCGACCATCAAGCCGCCTAATACGGGGCCTAATTCGCGCACCATTGCGATGGCCACGATGGATGGCACCACGGCTTCGGCACTGAAACGTGAGCCGCCGGAATAAATCTGCAAGGCTAACGCGCCACCGGTGAAAAGGGCGGTCAGGCCCACCACAGGTAGCGAATAAAAACCGATGGTCATCAGTTGGCGGGCGAACGCGTTCCAGTAGAACGGCGGGCGAAACACATGGCTGACGGCAACGGCGGTGAAAATCACCAACCGCCCGATGCTTTCAAACATTGAAAGTGTGCTGCGCCCGATCCGCGCCAGAATGCCGTCTATTACCTGTATCATCTTATCCGCCTATATAGTCCCGTTTGTAGCGCGCGCCAAGGCTTGTCAGGATTTCATACCCGATGGTGCCTGCGGCTTTGGCCACGTCATCAACTGTTTGGTCTGCGTTTATAATTTCCATATGATCGGGGATGCGTTCCAGATCGGTTACATCGATGGTAATTAAATCCATCGAAACCCTTCCCGCAATCGGGCAAGGTGTGTTGCCGGCCCATACGCTTAAGTCGCTATTGCCCAATGCGCGGATCAGCCCATCGGCATAACCTGCCGCAAGGGTGGCGATTTTTGACGGGCGTTTGGCTGTCCAAAGGGCACCGTAGCCCACGGTTTGACCTGCCTTGATGCTGCGGGTTTGGATGATGGGAATAGTAACCGTGGCTACGGGCTTGGCTTCTTTAAAAGGTGCGCCGCCATATAACCCGATGCCGGGGCGTACCATATCAAAGTGGTAATTCGCGCCCAGCAATATACCGCCGGTCGCAGACAAGGAACGGCGCATGGAAAGCCCGCGTGTCATTTCATTGAAATGCTGTAGCTGCTGTGCATTTTTCGCGTGATCGGGGGTGTCAGCACAAGCCAGATGACTGATGATCAAATCGGCCTTGGCGATTTTATCGCGCACCATGATATATTCGGACAGTTCCATGCCCAGGCGGCTCATGCCCGTGTCAATTTGCACGCCATACGCCATGTTGGGGGCCTGCATGCGAAACTTCACCAGTTGTTTGGCAGAGTTCAACAGCGGCACCAGATTATACTCTTGCATCAAGGGTATGTCGCCCTGCATCAGCCCCGAAAACACATAGATCGCAGGGGCGTTGCCGACGGCTTTGCGTACGGCGACACCTTCTTCGGCCAAGGCCACAAAAAAACTGCGCGCGCCCGCTTTGAACAAGGCCATCGCAACCCGTCTTGCACCCAAGCCATAACCATCCGCCTTAACCACGGCAGATGTTTCCACGGTTACATCGGATTTTGCATCTAATGCGCGCCAGTTGGCGACAATCGCGTTCAGGTCAATGGTTAGGGTTGAGGCGGTCAATATGCCAGTCCTTTTTAGCCTATGGGCCACAGTCGCGCGGCAAGGTCAAGCCTATGTCGCGGGTTGTTGTTGTGTGGCGCAATGAATGCCGCCACCAAGTTCGCCTAAAGTATCGACGTTCAGGGTGATTATCTCGCGGTCAGGGTAAAGGTTTTGCAAAGCGGTTTTGGCAATATCGTCTGTTTCAGGATCACCGAATTCAGCCGCAATTACCGCGCCATTACAGACATAATAATTTGCATAAGCCGCGACAAAATCATATGATTTAATGCGTGGCGTGATGGGTTCTGCGATGACGGTTATATCCAGTTTGGCACGCTTCAAGGTATCATAGGTTTCAAAGGCTGCAACCGACCATGGGTCGGCGGGGTCGGGGGATTCTGGTAGCTGGATCAGAACTTGTTTTTCGCCCACGAAACGCGCCAGACTATCAATGTGATAATCGGTAATATCCTGGCCTTTAACACCCTTGGCCCAGATCATGCTTGAGGCCCCAAAAGCGGCCAAAAGCCGTGCTTCCACTTCAACCTTTGCTATAGGGTTTCTATTGTTGTTCACCCATGAACTTTCATGCGCCATCAAACTGCCATGCCCGTCTTGTTCTACCCCGCCTGCTTCGCCTTGCAGGCCGCTGTCATAGATCGGCAGGCCCAGACGTTTGGCCACAAGTGCCGCAATCTGGCTATCGCGCGTATGGATTTGTTTGTTGCCCCAGCCGTTGAAATTCAAATTGCTGATAGCCAGTCCTTTGGTCTTATGCACTGCAAACAAAGGCCCGGCATCTCGGCACCACAGGTCTTCGGTCGGGATGTCCCATAATGTGATGTTTTCAGTGATCAGTTTACGGATACGCCCATGCTCTGCCTTGCCCGCCAACATCACCACAGGTTCGAATTGTGCAATCGTATTGGCAATATCCGCGATGGTTTTTTGTGTCATGCGCAGGAATATACGGTCACGATACACTTTGCGGCTGTTGGGCCATTGCATGAAAGTGCGTGTATGCGGCAGCTCTTCGGCAGGTACGCTATAGCCCGCAGGTAGGCCCAAACCAGATGCGGCAAATCCAGACTTAGCCATGCACGTCACCCCTGCCATTGCGCCTAAAAAATGCCGTCGCTTAAAAGTCCTGATCATTATTGCCGCCATAACGCGAAGGGGCGAGGTCGGTGAAACGTGTATAACGCCCTTCAAAGGCCAGTGAAACCGTGCCGATGGGGCCGTGGCGTTGCTTGCCGATGATCACTTCGGCCTTGCCATGTAATTCTTCCATTTCGGCCTGCCATGTCATCATTTTGTCGGCTTCGTGATCAGCGGGTTTTTCGCGTTCTTTGTAATACTCGCCACGATACACGAACATCACGATGTCCGCGTCTTGCTCGATTGAACCAGACTCGCGCAGATCCGACAGTTGCGGGCGTTTATCTTCGCGGTTTTCCACTTGGCGAGAAAGTTGCGACAGGGCGATCACGGGGATATTCAGTTCCTTGGCGATGGCTTTCAGCCCTTGGGTAATCTCTGAAACCTCGTTCACACGGCTGTCTTTGGCGGTCGCGGGGCGTACCAGTTGCAAATAGTCGATGATCAACACGTCCAGCCCGTGGGTACGTTTCAAGCGGCGTGCGCGTGCGGCCAACTGACTGATCGGCAGGGCGGCGGTATCGTCAATGAAAAGCGGGCAGCTTTCCAGAGTTTTAGCGGCTTCCACCAAACGGCGGAACTCTTCTTCGGTCATCTCACCACTACGGATGCGTTGAGATTCAATTTCTGCAGCTTCCGACAGGATACGTGATGCCAGCTGTTCGGATGACATCTCAAGCGAATAAAACCCTACAACGCCGCCTTGCACCGCCCCGATAGAACCATCTGGCTTGGTGCCCTTTTTGTAGTTTTTCGCAATATTATAGGCGATATTGGTGGCCAGCGCTGTTTTACCCATTGAAGGACGGCCCGCAAGGATCAGCAAATCAGACGGGTGCAGGCCGCCCAGTTTTTTATCCATATCATTCAAGCCAGTCGAGACACCGGCCATACCGCCATCACGTTGATAGGCGGCATTTGCCATGTTCACCGCATCGGTGACGGCTTTCAGGAAGCTTTGAAAACCGCTGTCAACTTGGCCCTGTTCTGACAGGGCATAAAGCCGCTGTTCGGCCTCGACTATTTGTTCAGAGGGTTCATTGCTGACCTCGATGCGCTGGGCTTTGTCGGTTATTTCTTCGCCGATGGCCATCAGATCACGGCGAATTGCCAGATCATAGATCATTTGCGCGTAATCACGCGCGGCAAAGACGGATACGGAGGCCCCCGCAAGACGCGCCAGATACGCAGGCCCACCAAGTTCGGCCAGCCCTTCATCATCTTCCATGAAGGCTTTTAGGGTAACAGGGGATGCCAAAGCATTTTTCTGGATGCGCTGGGCGGCAATATCAAAAATGCGGCCATGCACGGGGTCAAAAAAGTGGATTTCTTGCACAATCGAGGCCACACGGTCATAAACGTCATTGTTGACTAGCAAAGCCCCCAAAAGGGCCTGTTCCGCTTCGATATTATGCGGAGAGGGCTGAACCTCGCCGTTTTGGGTGTTGTCGTTATGATCTTTCACGGCGGTTATCTGACTCATCTGCTATATGTCCCTCAAGCGTCTTTTATACGTTGAAAGGATCGACTTTCGCAATCTGGAAATCCTGTTAATTTCCTGTGGATAGGTTGGGGGTAAATTCCATATTCAAAGGGTTTTTTGCCTGTGCTACGATGCAACAAGCTTAAATTTATGTGTCTTTTCAACATGTGTTGCATAGAATTATCCACAATATGCTGTGGATAAGTTTGCGCAGGCTACAATCTATGCTAAGTTGAATTTGTAAGATTCGATTCTGTCGATTTTGCACGGGACAGATCATTCAGGCGTTCTGTCTTGCAGCATGTGACAAGTGTGAGTTGGATTTTATCACTGCCTCACGGTTTTAGATCCCTCCAAGGTCCGAACCGTAATTTCAGGTGAAACTTAAGCCCGGTTGCAGATGCAATCGGGTTTTTTTCAGACCACACGCCAATGCAACGGGAAGCCCGGATCAAATACAGTAACCGGCCCGTCTATGGTTGCAATATTGACAGGGTAATCAACGGGCGTTGTGGATTTTACCAGTGTTAACGTGCCCTTGTTGGGGGCCAGCCCGTAATAGGCGGGGCCGTTTAATGACGCGAAGCTTTCAAGCTGATCCAAAGCACCATCTTCTTCAAACACATGTGCCAGACAAGACATTGTATTGGTGGCGGAAAACACGCCTGCGCAGCCACAGGAACTTTCTTTGTTGGGGTCAGTGTGTGGTGCGCTGTCTGTGCCTAAAAAGAACCGCGCATCGCCCGACGTGGCCGCTTTGCGCAGGGCCAGACGGTGATGTTCGCGCTTGGCGATGGGCAGGCAATAATAATGCGGCTTGATGCCGCCAACCAGCAGGTGATTGCGGTTGATGATCAGATGATGAGTGGTGATGCTTGCGGCCAGATTGCGATCAGCCGACATCACATAATCCACGCCGTTCTTGGTGGTGATATGTTCCGAGATGATCTTCAGTTCAGGCAAGGCACGGCGCAGCGGGTCAAGCACGGTTTCGATAAAAACCGCTTCACGGTCAAAAATATCAACGCTTGGGTCGGTGACCTCACCGTGGATGCATAAAGGGCAGCCGATGGCGGCCATTTTTTCCAGCACGGGCATGACTTTGTTAATGTCACTCACACCAGAGGATGAATTCGTCGTTGCCCCCGCAGGGTAATATTTTACGGCTGTAATCAATCCGCTTTCATGGGCGGCGGCTACATTGGCAGGATCAGTATCATCGGTCAGGTAAAGCGTCATAAGCGGTTTGAAATCAGCACCTTGCGGCAGCATAGCCATGATGCGCGCACGGTAATCGGCGGCGTCTGTAGCGGTTATCACGGGTGGTACCAGATTGGGCATGATGATGGCGCGGCCAAAGTGGCGCGCGGTTTCGGGCAGCACAGCGCGCAGCATATCGTCATCGCGCAGGTGTAAATGCCAATCGTCAGGGCGGGTAAGGGTGATGGTTTCGGTCATGGCTCTGATTCCTGTCTTAATTCTGGCAATTCTAGTCGTGTTTCGTCTTTCCAACAATCACCGAATCCCGTAGCGTGAAATCATTCTCAGGGCGGGGTGTAATTCCCCACCGGCGGTGATAGTCCGCGAGCGCTTTGCACATGCAAGGGTCAGCAGACACCCGTGAAATTCGGGGGCCGACAGTGATAGTCTGGATGGTAGAGAATGGGTCATGTTCGGCTAGTGCTGAGTATGTGCCTGAACGCTCTGGGTCTTGTTAAAGCAGAAAGGACTTAGAGCTATGACAAAACCCGTAAATATCGCCTTTATAAAAGCGCAGTGGCATGCGCAAATCGTGGATCGTTCGTTGGAGGGGTTCAGCCAAGAAATCGGTGACGCGCATGTGGATGTCTATGACGTGCCAGGTGCGTTCGAGATGCCCTTGTTGGCCAAGAAGCTGGCCCAGACGGATAAATACGACGCCATCGTCGCTGCCGCTTTTGTGGTGGATGGTGGCATCTACCACCACGAGTTTGTCTCCGCCGCCGTGGTTGACGCGTTGATGCAAGGCCAGATGGAAACTGGCGTGCCGATGTTTTCAGTGTCTTTAACCCCGCATAATTTTCAGGAAACCCCTGACTTGATCGCGTTTTTCGCAGAGCATTTTGTGAAAAAAGGGGCCGAGGCGGCGCGCGCGGTGCGTGAGACTTTGGCCGTTCACGCAAAACTTTAGGGCCTGTGTGCGACGATTTTACTATTGGCTAATCCCCATAACAAACTTTAATTGGATGTTGTGGGGATTAGAAACATCATAGGCAAAGGCCGTTTAACGGCCCTTATTCTGACAATCGGTCTGATCGTTCAGGGCTTTATGATGTCGTTGCACGGGCCTATGGCGGTGATGTCTGCGCTGGCAGACAGCCGTGGTTTGCAGACCGTTGTGCTTTGCACGCCTGAAGGTGCCCAAAAAATCACTTTGGATGAAAACGGTGTGCCTGTTGAACATGGCGACATGCCCGCACAAGGGGTGAATTGCCCATTTTGTCTGACGGTGGCGGGTGTTGTGTTGGCACTGCCGGATAACACGGATTTTGCCTTTGCACCAACGGGTAAAGACCTGTTTGAGACAGCCCCTGAAACCATTCCCACCACAGACCGTCGGCCTGATGATCTGAACTGTCTTGATCCCCCTTACACAGCTTAATTCCTGAAAATGAAAATTGTCTGTTGGGCCAGCTTTTTGCTGACCCATTGGCATTAACTTACTCTTATTCAAAGGCTTTGAGCTAAAATGAACGATATATCTAAACAAAAGGGGCCAAAAACCCCATTCACAGTAACAATGCTGGCACTTTGTACGCTGGCATCAAATCAAGCATATGCCGATGGCGGCAATGCACATACCAGATTACAATTCGGTAATGTTGCACGCGCTGACGGTCATGCACCCATTGGTGTTATGGGGGAACATATGCATAAAAAGGGCGAATGGATGCTATCCTACCGCTTTATGAGCATGGGGATGGAGGGCAATCGACGCGGCACTGATAGCATCTCTGCGACAAGTATTGCCACCACTGTGCCAAACCGTTTTTTCGGTTTGCCAGGGCAACCGCCAACCCTGCGGGTTGTGCCAACGAAGATGACGATGGATATGCACATGTTTGGGGCGATGTATGCGCCCAGCGATGACCTGACGCTTATGGCGATGGTTAATTATACCTATAAAAGCATGGATCACATCACATTTGCGGGCGGTGCAGGGGCAGCGGTGCTGGGCGGGTTCACAACCAAGGCCTCTGGTTTTGGCGATGTGAAACTTAACGGGCTTTACCGCCTTTATGATGATGACACGCACCATGTGCATATGAACCTTGGGTTCAGTGTGCCAACCGGCTCTATTCATCAACGTGATACAATCTTGGCCCCGAACGGTGCCACGCCAACCCCGCGCTTGCCTTATGCCATGCAACTTGGGACAGGCACTTTTGATCTGTTACCAGGCCTTACCTATACGGCACAGTCCGGTGATTGGGCATGGGGTGCGCAATACCGCGCTGAAATCCGTCTGGAAAGCCGCAATAGCGAAGGTTATGCGTTGGGTGATAAACACGCGGTGACCGCATGGGTATCGCGCCAATGGCAACCTTGGATCAGCACGTCACTACGGGTAGATGCGATGACGCAAGATGCCATTGACGGCATTGATCCACGGATTGTGGCCCCGGTACAAACCGCCGACCCAGATAATTATGGCGGAGAACGCGTTGATTTGATGTTCGGAGTGAACATGATCGGGCAAAAAGGGGTTTGGAAAAACCACCGCCTGGCAATGGAAATCGGTGCGCCGATTTATCAAAAAACCAACGGGGTGCAGTTAGAAACGGATTACATCTTTAGCTTGGGCTGGCAAAAAGCGTTTTAAGAATTAGTGGGGCAGGTGAGAACCTGCCCCCCATTTGATTGTTCCAAAATGCAGAACACAGATTTGTGATCTCATCAGGTTCCCTTTGATGGCAGGCTTCATGTAGCTTAGGCTTTACGAAGGGAACCTGTACAATGACATATCGCAATACAAAAACCGGATACGGGACAGTTGCACGTCTGTTGCACTGGCTGATGGCGGTCTGTATTTTTGGCCTGTTTGGTCTGGGCTATTGGATGCGCACGCTGACTTATGTCAGCCCATACTACCAGTCTGCCCCTGAATTGCATCAAGGCATCGGCCTGACTTTGTTTGCGGTGCTGGTGTTTCGGTTTATCTGGAAACTTGCCAACCCATCGCCTGAACATGATGGCCTGACAGCATTGGAACACAAAGGTTCCACGCTGTTGCATTGGGGGTTTTACGCACTGATCCTGTCGGTGATGATAGCGGGCTATTTTATATCCACGCTGGATGGGCGGGTCATTCATTACTTCAGCCTGTTTGATCTGCCTTCTGTCTATACCCAGAAAGGGCTGGAAAAGCTGGCAGGGAAAATACACTGGATGCTGGCGTATCTGACCATCGCCTTGGCGGTGTTGCACGCAGGTGCCGCACTGTTTCATCACTTCATCAAGAAAGACCGGGTTTTAGTCAGCATGACCAAAGGCCCGATAGAATAACAAACCATAAACTTAGGAGAAACGTAATGTTTAAGAAACTATTGATACCGGCCGCTTTGGCCCTGACACTGGGCACAACATTGGGCACGGGCGCATTTGCCGAAAGCTACAAGATTGATACGGATGGGGCACATGCCTCGATCAATTTCAAGGTTAGTCATCTGGGTTATTCTTTTGTTATCGGGCGGTTTGATACCTTTACCGGTACATTTGAATTTGATGCCGCCAACCCTGAAGCGGGTTCCGTGAGTGTTGAAATATCAACGGATTCTGTGAATTCGAACCACGGCAAACGTGACAATCACATTCGCAGTGCTGATTTTCTGGATGCGGCAAGTAACCCTACGGCCACATTCGTCAGCACCGGGATCAAGAAAACTGGCGATAATACCGCCATCATCACAGGTGATTTTACCCTTAGTGGCACCACAACATCCGTAGACCTTGATACGGTCTTTGTTGGTGAGGGCAAAGACCCGTGGGGTGGGTATCGCGCGGGTTTTACGGCCACGGCAACGATCAATCTGGGTGATTACGGCATGGGCGGGGTGATTGGCCCGGCGGATGTTGTTTTAAGCATCGTGGCAGAAGGCATTCGCCAGTAACACTCTATGAAATTTATACAGAACGGCCCGTTATATGCGGGCCGTTTTTGTTTGTAACAGATTTAGGGGCGGTGGGCTGAAGCCCACCCTACTGGGCGTTTAGAACCGGGCGAATGGTTTCTTCCAGAACGCGCCCAGTTATCGGGCCTGCGTGGCGAAACAGAACTTTTCCGTCACCGTCAATGATAAAGGTTTCGGGCACGCCCGTGGCCCCCCAGTCAATGCCAGTGCGGCCTTCGTCTTTGCCCACTTTAGTGTAGGGGTTGCCTAGGCTGTTGAGGAAAGACAGGGCGTTTTTTGTCTGGTCTTTGTAATTGACGCCGTGGATCACGATGCCCTCTTTGGCCATCGCTTCCAGTGTCGGGTGTTCAACGCGGCAGGGCCCACACCAGCTGGCCCAGAAGTTGACCAGTTTGATGCCGTCTGCCTTTAAGTCGGCGGCGGTCAATTCGGGCAGGTTACCCAGCTGTGTGGTGGTCAGCAATGGGGCTTCACGCCCGATCATTGTACTGTGTAGGCCGTTTGCATCTTCGCGGTTCAACCCGACAGCAAATAGGGTTGCGAGGGCTGCAAAGATCAATGGCGGGGCTGCCACCCAAGGAGATATTTTACTTGCCATTGTTAGCCTCTTGCGCACCCAGCAGGCGTTTGGCACGGCGGTTTTGCACCCATGTCAGGGCAACAAGGCCAAAGATCAGCGCGAAGGATACCACATAGGCCAGAATAACCGTATCGGCATATTTTCCCAGATCAGGCATCATAGGTTCCTAGCATGCAAAGCGGCTGCGCGGCGCAGGCGGATTTCGGTGCGGGTGCGCACGAAAACAAGGGTGACGAACAGTAGGAAAAAGCCGATGAAGCATAAGAGCAGCGGGTAGATATAGGTGTTGTCCACATGCTGTTCCTTGTTCACCGCAATGGATGCACCTTGATGTAATCCCTGGTTCCAGAAGTTCACCGCATAGCGTGACAGGAACGCGAAAACTGACCCCACCATGCACAAGATTGCGGTCAGATCGGCGGCGGTATCACTGTCTTCTATGGCGTTCCACAGGGCGATATAGCCCAGATAGAACACAGTCAGGATCAGAAAACTGGTCAGGCGCGGGTCCCACGCCCAATATGTACCCCACATGGGTTTGCCCCAAATAGCCCCAGTGCCAAGCGCAATCAGGGTTAGGGTCAGGCCGATGGGTGCGGCAGCTTTGGCGGCTAGGGCCGAAACGTGATGGCGGCGGATAAGCCAGATCAGGCTGGTGACCAGCATCATGAACCATGCACTGACAGCCATGGTGGCGGCGGGTACGTGGATGAAGATGATCTTGACGGTGGAACCCTGTTTGTAATCATCTGGCGTTCCGAAAAACCCCCAGATGATACCTGTCGCCAGACATGCAGTGGTCAGCACGCATAAAAACGGTAAAAGGCGGCCTGTGAGCCGCATAAATTTAACCGGATTTGCATATTCCCATAAAGACATATGCGGGTTTCTATATGTTTTTGGGGGCGGGGCAATGGGGCAGTTGTCACAGATATGTTGAATCACTCTGATGCGATGGCTTTTGCCAAGGCTTTCAGGGCATTTTCCAGCTTGGCGGTGGTGCAGGCAATGTTGAGGCGGGTAAAGCCCCGACCCTCAACCCCGAAGCTTTGACCACGGGTGGTGGCCCATCCTGCTTTACCGCGCAGGAATGCTGTTAGTTCGTCATTGGATAGGCCCAAATCGCGGAAATCCAGCCAGACCAGAAAGGTGCCTTCGGGTTCAACCATTTTAACTTGTGGTATGTCTGCCAAGTATTGGCGCACCAAGGCTAGGTTGGTTTCCAGATAGGTCAACACATCTTGCAACCACGCCCCACCATCGGTGTAGGCGGCCTGCATTGCGGCACTGGCAAAGGCGTTGTTTTTGCTGCTGGTCAGGCGGCTGTTTTCCGCTTGAAATACCTTGCGCCGTTCAGGGTTTGAAATCACCGTGAAAGCGGCACAGCACGATGCGATGTTAAAGCTTTTGGCAGGTGATAGGCAGGTGATGGCATTGTCTGAGAATTCTGCCCCAAGGGACGCAAAAGGCGTATATTTATGGCCGCTATAGGTAATGTCGCCGTGGATTTCATCGGCAACCACCAACACGTTATGACGCGCACATATATCGCCAAGCTTGCGTAGTTCATCCGCGCTCCACACACGGCCCACGGGGTTGTGTGGGTTGCACAGGTAAATCATCTTGGTGCGCGGCTCTGCGGCAAGGTGTTCTAGGCCCTCATAATCCATGCTATAACGACCATTTTCAAGGATCAATGGGTTTGGAATGATCTGGCGGTTATTTTCACGCAAGATGTCAAAAAAATCAAAGAACACAGGGGGTTGCACGATGATGCCGTCACCTGCTTCGGTGAACATAGAGGCCGCTATTGCTAGGCTGTTCAGGATGTTGGGGGCGCGCAGGATATGGGGCTGTTCAATCAGCCAGTTGTGGCGGGTTTTGTACCAGTTGATCAAGGCGGGATAAAGCGCGTCAGGCACCGCCTCATACCCGAAAACGCCGTGGTTAAGGCGGGTCTGCATGGCTTTTAGGATGGCCGGTGCCACCTTGAAATCCATGTCTGCCACACCTGCCGCAAACAAGTTTGCGCCGTCCGCACCCAGAACCATTTTATGGGTTTTCAGGGCGGGAACTTGGCGGCGGTCTATGTCTTCGTCAAATGGGTTTTGGGTCATTCTTCCAAGAGCCATTTAAAAGTCAGTGTGGCCACCACTGCGGACAATAATTGCACGGCGATAAAGGCAGGCACATGGGACGGGTCAATGCCTGCGAAGGTGTCTGAAAAACCGCGTGCGATGGTCACTGCCGGGTTGGCAAAGGATGTAGAGGATGTGAACCAGTAGGCGGCGGTGATGTATAGGCCGACGGCATAGGGAATGGCCTCGGCGCGGGTTTTCAGGCAACCAAGGATAGTGGCCACCAGCCCGAATGTGGCGACAAATTCGCTGATCCACTGGCTTGTGCCGGTGCGCGCATGGGTTGACGGGTCAATCAGCGGGTTTTCGAACATCAGGTGGGCGATAAAAACCCCGATGATGCCGCCGATAATCTGTGCGCCGACATAAAACACTGCGTCTGATTTGCTAATCTCCTTGCGGATAACAAATGCCAATGTGACGGCGGGGTTGAAATGTGCGCCCGATATGGGGCCGAACACTAGGATCAGCACCACCAAAATGGCGCCCGTGGGGATGGTATTGCCCAACAGGGCAATGGCGACGTTGCCGCCTGCCAAACGTTCGGCCATGATGCCAGAACCTACGACGGTGGCCAGTAAAAACAGTGTTCCCAGCCATTCGGCAAATAATCTGCGTTGCATTGTGTTTCCCCTATGCTTTGTTGTTTTCGGCGGCTTTCAGGGCCGCACAAAATGTTGTGGCGTCTACGTTGCCGCCAGTTAAAATAACGGCAATGGTTTTGCCTTTGATATCTATCTTGCCGCTTAGAACGGCGGCTAACCCTACGGCTGCCCCCGGTTCGACCACGGATTTATAATCGTCAAACGCGCATTTCATCGCCGTGCGCACCTGATCGTCGGTCACTGAAAACCCACCCGCCAGATGGGTCTTGTTGATCGAAAACGTGGTTTTGCCCGGTGTTGGCGTCATGATCGCATCACAAATGGTTTTGCGCCCCTTGGGGTTGGCCAGACGTTTGCCTGCGACAAGCGAGCGACATGTGTCATCGAACAATTCGGGTTCTGCGGCGTATACTTTTGTTGCGGGTCTGAGTTCTGCCATTACAATCGCTGTTGTGGCGGTTAATCCGCCGCCACCGCAAGGCACAAGAATGGCATCCAGATCAGCGTTGCAGGCAAGGGCCTGATGGTGCAGTTCTAGGCCGACAGTGCCAGCCCCCGCCATCACGCGGCTGTCTTCGCTGGGGGGTACCATCACGCGATTGGTCTCAGTTTGAATGCGTTTGGCGGCATCATCGCCTAATTCTTCGGCTCGTGGATAGGTCACAACTTGCCCGCCAAACTGGCGGATGCGCTCCATTTTCAGGGGTGATGCATCATTGGGCATGACAATCAGGGCATTGGTGCCCACAAGACTGGCGGCCAATGCCACGGCTTGGCCGTGGTTGCCCGATGAATAGGCGATGACGCCGCGTTTTTTCTGGGCCTCATCCAACTGGCGAATGCGGTTATAAGCACCGCGAATTTTAAACGCCCCGGTGCGCTGGGCATTTTCCGCCTTGATCAACAGACGCCCGCCAAGGTGCGCGTTCACTTCCATGTTTTCCATCAGCGGTGTGTGGATCACAATGTCGGATAATGCCGTTGCCGCATCTTGGATGTCGGCAAGCGAGGGCGCGTAAAGCTGTTGATCAGGGGCGGTCATATCGGGTCAACTTGCCTTTGTATTAACGCGGTTGATCAGATCAATACCGCTTTCGTTGCGTTCACTATAGCGTTCCACCAGATAATCCATTTTACCGCGTGTCAGCAGGGTGAATTTCATCAATTCTTCCATCACATCGACCATACGGTTATAATTTCCCGACGGCATCATGCGGTCATTATCGTCAAATTCCAGAAAAGCTTTGGGCGTGGACGACTGGTTTGGAATGGTTAACAGACGCATCCAACGGCCCAAGATGCGCAGCTGGTTTACAGTGTTGAAACTTTGTGATCCGCCGTTGACCTGCATCACGGCCAAGGTTTTGCCTTGGGTGGGTCTGACTGCCCCTAAGGATAGGGGGATCCAGTCGATCTGGGCTTTCATAATTCCCGTCAACGTGCCGTGGCGTTCGGGTGAACACCAGACCATGCCATCGCACCATGTTACAAGATCACGCAGCTCTTGCACTTTGGGATGGGTTTCATCCTGATCGTCAGGCAATGGCAGGCCAGAGGGATTAAAGGTGCGGGTTTGCGCCCCGAACTTGTTTAAGACACGCGCGGCTTCTTCGGTCATCAAACGACTGAAAGAGCGTTCACGTAATGAGCCGTAGAGCAGCAGGATTTTTGGTGGGGTGGCTGTGTCGATGGGTTCTGCCAGACGCGATGCATCAATTTGGCGGAAATGTGCGTCAGCAATATTAGGCGTGTCGGTCATAAGGGTCTTTTCTTTGGGTTGGGTTAGGGTGTGCAGGATATTTGGTCAATAACAGGCTGGCAAATGGCTGGGTTTCCACCGCAACAATCTTCCATCAGGAAGGCCAGCAGACCTTGTACCCCGTCGAAATCTGCAAAATATCGGATGGTGCGGCCATTACGTTGGTTTCGGATCAGGCCTGACTGGTGCAAAATGGAAAGGTTGGCAGACATGGTGTTTTGGCGTACATCTAATGCTTCACCAATATCGCCCGAAAGCATACCCTTTGTGCCGGCTTTAACAAGCAGGCGAAACACATCTAGACGTGTGGATTGGCTAAGGGCTGCGAAAGCGGCAAGGGCGTGGGTTGTATCCATATATCATGAATTATTGATATGTAGTGATATTGTCAACAGAACTTTCGTGCAAAGCCCTACAGAATTTCAGCAACGGTATTCATAACGGATGATGTGCGTTTGTCCCAATCCTGCCCGTTTATGATTTCATATGGTAGCTGATACTTATCCAAATATCGTTGTAATTGTTCGAAAAACCAATACCGAACAGTATTATCGCCTGAATACCTTGTGCCGTCATCAATCCATTCAATATCAGGTTCTAATAGTAAATAATGCGAGGCGGGGTGCATAATCTGCATCATTTCTTGAAGTGTTTTAGGAACAGTCCCCAGAATATATTCTGCCCAAACAATGGTTTGCAGTAAATCCGTATCCTCAAAGCATACGTGGTTTGCCCGTTTGGATATCTCATTTCTTAAAGCGATATGACCCTTGGCAATATTCACAAAATCATCCACTTGCCAATTTGTACCTTGGCGAAATTGTGCGTCATATGTGCGGCCATATTCGGGGATATATAAAGTGTTATATGCTTGCGCTAATATTTTGGACAAGTAGGATTTTCCGGTGCTTTCTGGCCCAAGGATGCATAAGTGTTTTTGATAGTATGGGCGCACTTGTTTTGGAATGTAATGCCAGTTTTCCTGTGGCGATTGGCGGATCATGGAGGCAGAAACGGGAATGATGCTTCTTTCCTGATCCAGCACGAAAGGTGTGGCGTTTAGGACTGCTGCAAGCTTTGTGATATATGCCTCAGAGCCAAATACAGTATCAATCGGGTTTGGGTGGATGGCTTTTATTGTGCGTGCCCAAATTTCCCAGAAATTTGGATGCTCTGAGGGTTCTTGCGGTATGTCTTGGGTCAAATGTACGACACGTACATTGCGGCCTACAGATTGTTGCACCCATTGAAGGCGCAATGCGCCGTCAATGGGCTCGCATTGTCTTGTGCAAACAAGAACCGTTAATTCATCTACCAATGCACTGGCCGTATCAATCAGAAAAATGTGACCTTCGTGCAAGGGCATGAACTTGCCAAGTAAGAAGCCGCGCGTTTTACCCATTTTGCAGCAATGTGGGTTTTGCTTTGGCGTTGCGCCACTGGAACAGACCAATCACCGCAAGAATAAGAAAGACACCGTATAGTGCGGCCGTTGGTTGCAAGTCTTTTATGACAAACAAACCGATCGCCAGAACATCTACACAAATCCACAAATACCAACTTTCTATGTAACGGCGCGAAAGTAGGAATTGCGCAAAAACACTTAGAACAGCAATGGCCCCATCCCAAAACGGGAAAGAGGCATCGGTATATTTTGCCATGAGAAAACTAAGCACACCCCAGCCGAAAACCGCAGTCAGGCCATAGGTGATATATTGCTTAGAGGGCAGGTATTCTACGATGACCTTGCCATCGTCCTGACGGCCTTTTAACCAATAATAAAGCCCGTAAAACTGGATGAAAAAGTAATAAACCTGAAGCAATGCGTCGCTATACAACTGATAATCAAAGAATATTTTGGCATATAGAACCACCATGATAAAACCGAACGGATAGTTCCAAATAGATCGCCTGATAATAAGGCCAACATTAAGCAGCCCGCATATTACAGCGATTATTTCAATCGGTCTGGTGCCTACCATCTGGATAAGGAATTCAATCATTGTTAGTCCTGTTCTGTGCTCAATTAAGTATATGTTTGATGGCTATGCAGCCTATTTATTAGCTTTTCAGATTTGATTTCAGGGCCAAAGCACTGGCAAAGGGCATCAGCACAATGCTGAAAAGTGTGAGACCTGCCAGCAATGTCAGGCTGGGCAGCGGGTCTAAACCGTCTACGGATTTGGTGACGGTGACGGCACCGAAGATTAGGGTGGGGATGTAAAGTGGCAAGACGAGGAGGGACAGAAGCAACCCGCCGCGTTTGATGCCAACTGTGATGGCAGCCCCGAATGCGCCGATGAACGACAGGGCCGGTGTGCCGATGGCAAGGCTGGCGAACAGCCATAGGTAGGCAGGTTCTGGTAGGTTCAACAGATAGCCTAACGGGACGGCGGCCAGTGTTAGGGGCAGGCCTGTTGTGATCCAGTGCGCGGCGGCTTTGGCGGCTGTTATGCCTGTTAGGGGCAGGGGGGATGTGGCCAGCACATCCAAGGTGCCGTCTTCATAATCCAGCTGAAAGATGCGATCCAGCGATAGCAGGCAGGCCAGAAGTGCGCCGATCCATAGGATGCCGGGGGCGATGCGGGCCAGCAGAGCAAGGTCGGAACCGACACCGAAAGGCACGAACATCACCACGATCAGGAAAAATGCAAGGGCAAGACCGAAACCGCCGCCGGAACGGAAGGCCAGTTTCAGATCTCGGGTGAATAGGGCCAGCATTTAAAATGACCCTTCCAAGAATATGGATGTGTCAGTGGATTTGGTCGGAATGAACTGCGCAAGATCAAGGGTTTGCGCTTTTGGGATATCCAGATCAAGGTGAGTTGATAAAATAGCGATGCCGCTGCCCGCGCAATGGTCAGATATGCTTTGGGCGATCAGCGATGTATGTTGCGCATCCAGCGATGTGGTGGGTTCATCCATCAACCAGATGCTGCGGCCAGATAGTGCCATGCGGGCCAAGCCAAGGCGGCGTTTCTGGCCTGCTGACAAGTTGGCGGCAAGGCGGTCTTTCAGGTCGGTCAAGCCGAAGCGCGTGATAACTTCAGTGGTTTGATCAGTGCCGTAGACACCAGCCCAGAAGGCAAGGTTTTCCCGAACCGTAAGTTGGAATTTCACCGCGTCCAAGTGGCCGGAATAGACGACATCATCAGGGTTCAGATCAAGTGTGCCACTTGCCAGTGGCCCAAGGCCCGCCAGCACACGCAGCAAGGTGGATTTGCCGATGCCGTTAGGGCCGCGCAAGATCAGGCAATCGCCGGGTGTCAGGGTGAAGCTGACGCCTGTAAGGACTTGGCGTAAACTACGGGTGCAACTGATATTTGTGGCGGTGACTGTCATGGGGGTTGGATAGCGTAAAGCGGACGAGATGGGAAGATGCTGCCCGCGCCTAATAAAAAGGGCCGCGATTTATCGCGACCCCTTCCTTGTTCACATGTCTGTAAGGGATTACCGACGGAAACGTTTCTGCGGATTATACAGGCGGAACAATTCGGTTAGGCGGCGACGCCCAGATGACAGGCCATCATGCACGGCTTGGCTGCGGATTATATGGGCGCGCTTTAGGGCTTCTTGCATTTCATTCGGGCTAATATAATTATTCATGATGATATCCTTTCGAGCGGTTGAAAACTTTATTAACCTTGTATATTAGGGTGATATGCACATGACAAACGAGAACATCTTTATTTCACACAAGGAAAACTTAATTGAATAATGATGGTAAATCGCCCCCTTTAACTGCCTTGCGCGCGTTTGAAGCGGCGGCACGGCATATGAGTTTTGCAGGGGCCGCAGGGGAATTGCATGTCACACCTGCGGCCCTGAGTTTTCAGATCAAATCACTGGAAGCGCATCTGGGCGCACCGGTTTTTATTCGCCTTAACCGTAAAGTTGAACTGACCGAAGTTGGGGCCGTGCTGGCTGCAAACCTGTCGGATGGGTTTGAGATATTGCAAAATGCCTGGGGGGCGGCTTTGCGAAAGCTGGACCAGAAACATCTGACCGTGACCGCAGGCCCGATATTCATGTCAAGTTGGCTGGCCCCGCGCATGTCCGGGTTTGTTCTAGCCCACCCGGAACTGGAATTGCGCCTGACAGCCAGCTTGCGATTTTTGAATTTTCAAAGAGATGATATCGATTTGGCCGTGCGCTTTGGCACAACCAGCGATGCAGGGTATTTCTCAGAGCCGTTGTTTCAGGAATGGGCAACCCCGATGATGGCCCCTGAATTGGCAAAGCGTGTGCATTCATTTCAGGACTTGAACGGCATGACATTTATCCAACAAAGCAGCCAAAGGAATTTGGCGGCTTTAGAGGAATGGAAGTATTGGTGTGAGGCGGTCGGCATAGCGACCCCGACCAGCTTCGGCCCGAAGTTTTCAACGCCGGATGCAGCGATGAGTTATGCGATTAACGGGGGCGGTGTTGTGATGGGGCGTGCAAGTTTGGCGCAATCTCATTTGGAAGCGGGGCGGCTGGTGGCACCTTTCGCCCAATGTATCCGGCCCGCATATTACTACCGTCTTGTTTGCCCCATAGGGACAGAGATAACCCCTGCGGTTCAGACTTTTCGGGATTGGATCAGGCAGGAATTCAAATCGCTTGAAGCGTTGAGCGAAGGGCAGGAGTTTTATCTATCGGTGGTTGACTAATGCGGCGCATCTTGTCAGTTTGAACGATAAATATACTGCTTTAAGGTGATAGAAATGAAATTGTTTTATATATTAAGTGTTTCAATGATGATTGGCCTGCCTGTTCATGCTTTGACGCTGGAATGTAAAACGACCAAATACGGTTCTACACGCTACAGTAAGAACATGATCGACAGTTGGTTGCCAGCAACGCAAATACACGTTGTAAATTTAGAAAATAAAACAGTAATCTATAAGGCCTCTGGTTTGAAAGGCAAGGTTGTCTATTTTGATAATGGACGTATTCGGTGGGAATATTATGCCGAAGCGGAGACGGTTACCAATGAGAAAAAGAAAAATGTGCATTACAAGTTCATTTATTTCCTAAAGACAAAGCTTATGATGTCTGGTGTTTGGTTTACATCGCTGACCTATCCTATTGAAGGAATCAGTAGTCGTTGTAAGGTGACAAAAATTACTAAGGCCGAGCAGGAGATTTTCAATAACACCCCAGACACACAACAAGGTAGTGATCGCAGTACTGTCGAGGGACAGAACTGATAAAGAAACGCAGGTTTTGGCTTTTGTGCTTCACCATATTTTTATATGATTAATTTGTGATGTATGGATTAATGGCGTTTTCGTTCACTCACATTATTTTGCATACCATTGCATACAATACCCCTTGCGAGTTCCCCCCATATGGTGCAAAAGCCCCGTAATCCCATAAAGCCACCCATCGGAGGAAACATGACTGTTACCGTAGGCACAGACAGCAATAAAACCCGTAAAACCCTGAAAGTTGGCGCGGCAAGCGTTGATTATTATTCTATTCCTGCGGCAACAGCTGCGGGATTAGGGGATTTTTCTAAACTTCCTGCCGCGTTGAAGGTAGTTCTGGAAAACATGCTGCGGTTTGAAGATGGCGGGCGTACGGTTTCCACGGATGACATCAAAGCGTTTGCTGAATGGGCGACAAAAGGCGGCAAGAACCCGCGCGAAATTGCTTACCGTCCAGCACGCGTGCTGATGCAAGATTTCACCGGCGTGCCTGCTGTGGTTGATCTGGCCGCAATGCGTGACGGTCTGGTGGCCTTGGGCGGCGACCCTGAAAAGATCAACCCGCTTAGCCCTGTTGATCTGGTCATTGACCACTCTGTAATGATTGACGAGTTTGGCAATCCACGCGCGTTTCAGATGAATGTGGAACGTGAATATGAACGTAACCTTGAACGCTATACATTCCTGAAATGGGGCCAGAACGCCTTTAACAATTTCCGCGTTGTTCCCCCCGGCACAGGTATTTGCCATCAGGTGAACCTTGAATATCTTAGCCAGACGGTTTGGAAAGATGCCGATCAAAACGGTGTTGACGTGGCTTATCCTGATACGCTTGTCGGCACAGATAGCCATACTACAATGGTTAATGGTGCCGCCGTGCTGGGTTGGGGCGTTGGCGGGATTGAGGCCGAGGCCGCAATGCTGGGCCAGCCGATTTCTATGTTGATCCCCGAAGTCGTTGGTTTTGAGCTGACAGGCAAAATGATGGAAGGCACTACAGGCACAGATTTGGTGCTGAAAGTGGTGGAAATGCTGCGCCAAAAAGGCGTGGTCGGCAAGTTTGTAGAATTCTACGGCAAAGGTCTGGACGTGCTGCCACTGGCAGATCGTGCAACGATTGCAAACATGGCGCCTGAGTACGGTGCGACCTGCGGCTTCTTCCCGATCGATGGTGAAACTTTGCGTTACCTGCGTAATACGGGCCGTGATGAAGATCGTGTAGCGCTGGTTGAGGCCTATGCCAAAGAAAACGGTTTCTGGCGGGATGCGGATTATGCACCAATCTATACCGACACAATGCATCTGGATATGGGCACGATTGTGCCGGCTATTTCCGGCCCGAAACGGCCACAAGATTATGTGGCTTTAACGAACGGTCAAACCGCGTTTCGTAAAGAGATGGAAGAAACCTTTAAACGCCCTATGGGCAAAGAAGTGGCCGTGGACGGTGAAGAATACACGATGGAAAGCGGCAAGATTGTTATTGCTTCGATCACATCATGTACCAACACATCCAACCCTTATGTGATGATCGGTGCGGGCCTTGTGGCGCGTAAAGCCGCCGCTTTGGGGTTGAACCGCAAGCCTTGGGTGAAAACCTCTCTGGCACCGGGATCTCAGGTGGTTTCGGCCTATCTGGAAGCGGCTGATCTGCAAAAAGATCTGGATGCGCTGGGCTTTAATTTGGTTGGATACGGTTGCACCACATGTATCGGTAACTCTGGCCCGATCCAGAAAGAGCTGTCGGCAGCGATTGCCGAGGGTGATTTGGTAGCAACCTCAATCCTGTCTGGTAACCGTAACTTTGAAGGGCGTATTTCACCTGATGTACGCGCCAACTATCTGGCTTCACCACCGCTTGTTGTAGCTTACGCGATTGCAGGCACGTTGGATATCAATCTGGCAACAGATGTGATTGGCACCGATAAAGACGGCAACGATGTTTACTTGAAAGATATTTGGCCAACGTCGCAGGAAGTTTCTGATCTGGTTGATAAAACCGTGACCCGTGAAGCGTTTCTGTCGAAATATGCCGATGTGTTCAAGGGCGATGAAAAATGGCAGGCGGTGGAAACCACGGACGCCAAAACCTATGATTGGCCTGCGGCATCAACTTATATCCAAAACCCGCCATACTTTCAGGGCATGTCTGCGGAACCGGGTGTGATTTCTGATGTTAAGGGCGCCAAAGTGCTGGCTTTGCTGGGCGATATGATCACCACTGACCACATCTCGCCTGCGGGATCATTTGCAGTGGATACACCTGCAGGGCAGTATCTGACCGACCGCCAAGTGCCGGTACGCTCGTTTAACTCTTACGGATCACGGCGTGGCAATCACGAAGTGATGATGCGCGGCACATTCGCCAATATCCGCATCAAAAACGAAATGCTGGCAGGCACCGAAGGTGGCTATTCCAAAGGGCCGGACGGTAAAGAGATGTCGATTTATGATGCCGCGATGGCCTATCAGGCCAACGGCACACCGCTGGTGGTGTTCGGCGGCATTCAATACGGTGCGGGTTCTTCGCGCGACTGGGCTGCCAAAGGCACGGCCTTGCTGGGGGTGAAGGCGGTTATTGCCGAAAATTTTGAGCGCATCCACCGTTCCAACCTTGTGGGCATGGGGGTTATTCCGTTTGAGTTTACAAACGGCGACACCCGCAAATCTTTGGGTCTGACAGGCGATGAAACCGTTTCGATCACGGGGCTTGAGGGCGATCTTGTGCCGCTTTCAGAAGTGCCTTGTTCGATCACCTATCCAAATGGCGACGTGAAAGAGATTATGCTGAAATGCCGTATCGATACAGCCGTTGAGATCGAATATATCGAACATGGTGGCGTGTTGCATTATGTGCTGCGTAACTTGGCGAAGTCAGCTTAGGCTGGCTATATAATAGTGAACACACATAGTTTTACCTGTATGGGAAACTTGATCGTGTGATTGCAATAGCACTATTGGGGGCAAACCAGATCTTGTCTTCGGTAGGAATGTTGCACTAACCTATTCAAACAAAGAACGGGCAATCTTTTGGACTGCCCGTTCTTTTGTATCTTATACAAAATATAACGCGCTTATGCTAAACTAAGGAATTCTATCACAAAGAGTTGAGACCAAACATGTTGCCTTCTGTATCTTGGCACAGTGTGACCCAGCCGAATTCCCCGATTGAGAACTTCGACCTAACGACCTTACCACCAGCTTTTTCAACGCGCGCTTCTTCTACGGCAGTGTCTTGGGACGAGAAATAAATGACCGTACCACCAATGCCAGGCGAGGCATGTTCTGATTTCGTCAATGCGCCGGCTGCACCATATGAATTCGACCTAACGACCTTACCACCAGCTTTTTCAACGCGCGCTTCTTCTACGGCAGTGTCTTGGGACGAGAAATAAATGACCGTACCACCAATGCCAGGCGAGGCATGTTCTGATTTCGTCAATGCGCCGGCTGCACCATATGAATTCATATCAGCAGGAAAACTCATCATCTGCATTTCACCTGTGGGATCGCCCATTTTTTCAAGCTTGTGCCCCAGCACAGCTTCATAAAATGTGACCGCGCGTTTAAGGTCGTTTACATAGATGTCAAACCAAGCAACTGCATTCATTTTTGTCATATCTAACTCCTTTTTATTGTAGATTATGCCAACAATCTAACAAATCGTAATTGGAGTGTATTGTAGATATCAGACATCAAACTTTCGAGAATATTTCCCTGGGGTGTAGCCTGTAGCATTACGAAACGAATGTATAAAATGGGATTGATCGGCATAAGACCATGTGTCGTTGCCATTCAAAGATTGTTGTAGGCGCAGTACCTTAAGAAAGTCATGCGGCGTAAATCCGGTTGCTCTTTTGAGCGTTCGTTGTAACTGGCGGGTGGATATACCTGAAACCGCTGCCATATCTGAAACTGTGTGGATATCGTCGAGATGCTGAAATATGTTTTCTGTAACAAGGTTCGGTGCAACCAGCTTACTATAAATCAGCCTTTCCACGAACTCTGACAAAACAGGTTGGCTGTCTGCGAAACCTCGTTTGGAAAGTGCGTGGTTTATACCGATTAAGGACAAGTCTCCGACATATGGTGTATCCACCATGCCGTAAGAAATCTGTTCTAGGTTCCCCTGCCAGACGCCAGGCAAAAATCGAATGTTAATAAAGTGAAACGTTTTGCCTAGATTGAATTCCTCGGATGTTGCGCGTAATTTCGAAACCCCTGCAATATTTCCATTCAACTGGTCAAATACGATATAGGTACACGCATCTGGCAACGCGTGAAAACGATAATCATCCGCCAACGCACCATCTGTCTTAAGCTCCAAGAAACGATGTACTATTCCGCGCAAATGGCTTGGAGGCTCTACCTCAACGCACAGCTGTGCTGTTTTCTCTTTGCTGTTTCCTTCGCAGGGAGACGTTGGCCAATTCACAGGCCTTTTCAACGATTGTGTGTCGAAAACGATAATCATCCGCCAACGCACCATCTGTCTTAAGCTCCAAGAAACGATGTACTATTCCGCGCAAATGGCTTGGAGGCTCTACCTCAACAAATTGCACAGCTTGTGCTGTTTTCTCTTTGCTGTTTCCTTTTGGGTCGTACATGTTTGCGGTGCTTCTCATACTCAGTTGTTTTGTGTCATGAAAGGCAGAGTTACGCCACGTTTCATTATAATTTGACGAAGGCCGTTTATGGTTGCCTATTGTATGTTCTGGTTAATGCACAGCAGAATTCGTCGAAAACCAAGCCGATAATTCCTGGATCAATATTTTGATACGGCGCGGTTGTGTGGCCCCCGATGGATAGACCAGTTGAAGTTTGGTGGGGCTAGGGGCGAATTCTTTTAGTATTTCAACAAGAGCGCCTGTATTTAGGTCGCCCTGTACATCCCAAATGGATTTAAGAGCAATGCCATAGCCCGAACAACACCATTGGCGCAGAAGATCACCATCATTGACAACGCGGTTGCCTTGCACCCTTCGAACCTGTTCGCGCCCTTCGATCTGAAAATTCCATTCGTTATCAATGGCATTGCCAAAGCGCATCAGAATGCAGTTGTGATGGGCCAGATCATCGGGATGCTTGGGGGTGCCATAAGTTTTTAAATAGCGTGGGGATGCGCAAATAACACGTTGATTTTTGCCAAGATTCTTCGAACGAAGTGTGCTGTCAGCAAGGGCACCGAACCGCACTGCTAAATCAATGCCCTGCGCAACAAGGTCTACATAGCCATCGTTTAGAATAAGGTCGATTTTTATGTCCGGGTGTTGTGCTGCAAAGGTATCCAGTATTGGTGCAATGCGGTTCCGCCCCAAATCCACTGGGGCTGCCATTCGGATAGAACCTGATATTTTTTCCACGCCCAGTTTTATTCTAGACTGAATTTCTTCGGCCTCTGCCAGTATGCGTCTTGCGCCCTCTACCAGCATACGGCCTTCATCCGTTAGGCTGATTGAACGTGTTGTGCGGGTTAAAAGCCGCGCCCCGTAATACGCTTCAAGCGAGGCCAGCCTTTCGGAAACTGTTGCCGGTGAAAGGCCAAGTTCCCGACCTGCAGCCGCCATACCGCCTTTTTCCACTATACGTAAAAATAAGGTAAGGTTGTCCAATATCATTATTCGAACTTTCCGAATTATAATTTCGATTATTACTGTATTATAAAGTATATTTGCAATAGTTATAATGATTGCAACAAAGGAATTTGAAAGAGATAGACGATGACACATCCCATTATAGAAGACTTGACTTGGCGGCATTCGGTCAAAAAATACGACACAACCCGAAAGGTTGCAAAAGAAGATCTTGCTGTGTTTTTTGAAGCCTTGCGCCTTTCCCCGTCATCTATTAATTAGCAGCCTTGGAAATTCGTGGTGATCGAAAGTAAAGCCGGGCGTGAACGCATGAGCAATACATTTGCCCGTACATTCCAATTCAACCAGCCGCATATTTTCGATAGTTCCCAGATCATTCTGCTTGCCTATAACCCGCGTTATACGCGTGAAGATTATACCGAAGTTGTTGATAAGGGGGTTGAAGATGGGCGCACAAAGATTGAAAACCGTGAAAGCGCATTTGGCAGCTTTATGTTTGCAGAGCTGAATACCGATGAAACCGGTAACACCGGCCCTTGGGCAAAAGCACAACTTTACATTGCTTTAGGGAATGCCTTGCACTCTTTAGCGCGCCTGAAAATCGGCTCTACCCCCTTGGAAGGGATCGATATTGAGCTGGTAAATGAAGAGTTCAAAGACGAGTTGGGCGGGTACCAATGTGATGTTGCCTTGGCGATAGGGCATCACCACCCACAAGACGACTTTAATGCGAAACTGCCAAAGTCACGCAGAAGCCATAGCAGTGTCTTTTTACATATTTAAGGAAGAACAGATGAATATTCTTATTGTTACAGCAGGCTATTCCATTTTTGATGCCAAAGGCCAGTTGAATGCCCATCTTGCTTATCTGACCGAAAAGAACCTGTCTGGAAAAGGTCATACGGTAAAGGTTTCCAATGTCATTAAGGATACATGGAATGCAGACCGCGAGGTTGAAAAACTTCTGTGGGCGGATACCATTATCTACATTATGCCCATCATGTGGTTCAATATGCCTGCCCCAATGGTTAAATGGCTTGGTGAGGTGCTGATTTACAAAAAGACTTTTGTTATCACAGATGAATATGGTGAAGGCGGGCAGGTGCCGGCGGACAATTTCATGATTGTCACGACATCAAACATGAAAAGCAGTGATTTGGGGAAAGGCCATGTTTTGAAGGATGCGCCCCATATTGATGATATTTTACAGCCGCTGATCATGACTAATACCTATCTAAGCATACGAAATCAAATTCCGACATTTCATGCCGGTGATGTTATTGCCAGTGACACGGCATGGGTTGAACCGGCTTATGAAAAACATCTGGATAAGTATTTTGACTAGTTATGAAAAGGGCGGCCTTCGGTGCCGCCTTTTTCTGACGATAAATCAATCGCCAAAACCTCATTCAAATAAGACTGGTCTTGTATTTGAAAACGGGTTTGGCCAATTTTGTTGAAACCATTGGCCAGATAGAAATTGACGGCCATGGCGTTTTCAGAGTTCACGGCTAGCCAAGGTGTAGTGGCGGATATTGATGCGCAATATTCCAGCCCCTTGGCCAGAAGTCGCTTTCCGATTTGTTTGCCCTGATGGCGGGGCTGTACGTAAAGTGTGGTGATTTCCGTATCTGAACAGCCCTTGATATCAGCACTGTGACCACGCGAAATACGGATAAACCCGTCTATACCCACGGTGTTGTCCGAAACAAAAAAGTGCTCATTTTTACTTTGCAGAATGGTTTCAAATTTCTGCGTGGTGAACTCTTCCAATGCGTAATCCGCGAAAAAACCATTGATACCCTCACGGATATAGGTGCCAAGCCAAACCTCTAGCGAAAGGGCTGCAAGGCTGGATGCGTCTGTTGATTTGGCTAAACGTATACTCATGGGCTGGCTTTACCCTATTAAACGATAGAAGAACACACAGCTCATCACCAAACCCACGACGATGATGATCACCCGTACCACGGGTTTGCTAAGCCGTTTGGCGATTTTGGCCCCGATATAGCCGCCAAAGATATTGGCGATCATCATGATGATGGCGGACGGCCAGATAATCAGACCTGCCAGCGCAAAGGTGGCCACGGATATGGCCGAGATTACAAAGGATATACCGTTCTTGAGGCCATTCATCAGGTTAATGCTGGTCAGGCCCCATAGGGCGTAGAGTGCCAGCAGAACAATACCCAAACCGCCGTTAAAGTAACCGCCATATATGGAAACCGCCAGCGTGCCGGCGGCACCATATGGTGTCAGTTCAATGCCGCCGCTGCGGCCCCATGCTAGAATGCGATCTTGGAACGCAAAGATGGCGGTCGAGGCCAGCAACAGGAACGGCACAATCATAGTGAAAAAATCGTTGGATGAGACCAGCAATAAAAGCGCACCGATCAGGCCGCCCAGCAAGGATAGGGCGCATTGGCGTATCAGTCTTTGGCGGTTGATGGCCGCGATGTCTGCGCGGAACCCTGCGGCGGCAGACAGATAACCCGGAAATACCGCGATGGCACTGGTGGCATTGGCGACGATGGGGGGTACACCTGCGAAAACAAGGGCTGGGAAGGTCAAAAAGGTACCACCGCCTGCGATGGCGTTCAGGATGCCTGCAAGAAAGGCGGCAATGACGATGAGTATAGTTGTGTCCATACGATCAAATTGCGCATTGTTAATAAATCTGCAACCAAATTCACGCCAATGCGGGTTTTTTGTAACGTTTGATCGCAAACACTTTATTGGCTATTTCAGTATAGCTGTTCTAGGAAGGGGGCTATTGGGAATGGGAAAGGTGCATTTTATGCGCAGTTTATTGGTATCACTGGCTTTGGCCCTGATTGGTACAACGGTTGTTGCAGGCGAAGACAGTCCGCTTATTGTTGTGGAATTATATACCTCTGAAGGCTGTTCTTCATGTCCACCGGCTGACAAAATGCTGACAGAATTGTCTAAACGAGATGATGTTCTGGCCCTTGCCCTGCATGTGGACTATTGGGATTATCTGGGTTGGAAAGACAAGTTTTCCATGGCAAAATTTACCGACCGCCAAGAATATTACAATATGGTTCTGGGTAGCAAATACCGCTTAGTGACCCCGCAAATGATTTTTCACGGCCAATCTTATGTGGCAGGGGCGCGGCCTAAAAAGGTTGCGGCACAGATGAAAGATATGGAACAGCAGGTTGATAAGGTTGATCTGAAGGTTGAAAAACAAGGCGGTGATTTTAGTATCAGTATTAACCCTGTAGGTGTAGATATGCCTTTGGCGGATGTCATTATTGTTCACTATGAGCCTAACTTCGTCACGCAAGTTAAAGCTGGTGAAAATCGCGGCAAAACACTGAACCACACAAATATCGTGACCTCTTGGGAACGTGTGGGTAGCTGGAATGGCGAGGGGGACTGGAAGATCAGCACATCCCTAGCTGACGGGGTTCATGCAGCGGTGATTGTTCAGGTGGAACATAGCGGGCCAATTCTGGCAGCGCGCAAACTTCAGTAGAGTTTCGATGAGGCATGAAAAAAGCGCGGCTTTCTGACCGCGCTTTAAGCATTCGTAGATATTTTATTTTGAAGCGGTAGGCCCGATCAGCATGGTCATTTGACGACCTTCCATTTTCGGATGGTTTTCAATCTGGCCAGTTTCAGTCGTTAACACGTCTTCTTTGACACGCATCAATAATTGCATTCCCAGATTTTGGTGGGCCATTTCACGGCCCCGAAAACGCATGGTGATTTTCACCTTGTCGCCATTACCCAGAAATTTGAAAACATTACGCATTTTAACATCGTAGTCATGGGTGTCGGTATTGGGCCGAAACTTGACTTCCTTAGTCTCAATGATTTTTTGCTTCTTACGGGCCTCAGCTTCACGCTTTTGCTGCTCGTATTTATATTTACCGAAATCCATCACCTTACAAACCGGCGGGTTTGCGTTGGGTGAGATTTCAACCAGATCAAGGCCGGCTTCATCAGCCAGTTCCATGCCACGGGCAGGTGATACAACACCTACATTGTCGCCATCGGCGCCGATCAATCGAATTTCATCTGAGGTAATGCGTTCATTCACGCGGGGGCCGGTTGCGCGCATCGGGGGCGCTTGGTGTGGTCTGCGGGCTATGGGTTCAAATCCTTCTTATTTTTACTTTGTACAAAATCTAATGCCAATGGGCAGTTCGATCAAGCTATAAACCTGTGTGTATGGCGCAAGGGGTAAGGTCAAGCGTGGTTTTGCATGTTTTATGCATAAATAACGGCTTTTTACCGCTGTTAAGGATTTATATCCGGCTTGCCCTTGTAATTTCGCGGTGCAAGGGGCACATGAGCCTTGTCTTATGGACTTAAAACCGAAACATGGAGAGACGGTTATGAAGAAGATTATTACATTAGTTGTGCTGCTGGCGATTGCAGGCGGCGGTTATTGGTACGTACAACAGCAAAATGCTGCTGAAGGTGTAGCCGCAAAAGTAGAAATGGAAGCGAAAGCGGCAGAAGAAGCTGCAGCGAAAGCGGCAGAAGCTGCTGCTGCTATGGCTGCAGAAGAAGCTACTGCTGCTGAAGAAGCTGCAACGAAAGCGGCAGAAGCTGCTGCTGCTATGGCTGCAGAAGAAGCTACTGCTGCTGAAGAAGCTGCAGCAGCAGCTGCGGAAGAAGCGAACGCTACAGAAGATGAAGCGGCGAAGGCAGCTGAGGAAGCTGCTGCCAAGGCTGCAGAGGAAGCGAAAGCGGCTGAAGAAGCGGCTGCTAAAGCTGAAGACGAAGCAAAAGCTGCTGCAGCTAAAGCGGCAGAAGAAGCCGCCGCTGCTGCTGCAAATGCAGCGAAAGAAGCCGCTGCCAAAGCGGCGGAAGAAGCTGTGAAAGCTGCCGCTGATGCGCTTAAGAACGCTGCGGATGCCGTTACTTCAGACTAAACGCACTTACATTGAACTATCAGGGCGGCCCATCGGGTCGCCCTTTTTATTTGACCTGAATAATTTCCCGCGTAAGTTTTAAATAAGAATCGCCTGCTGCCTGCTGGCAGTGCGAATGTTTTGTAAGGAAATATCCATGAACCGCCTGAATGAAACCATTGAAGTGCTGGATCATCTGATCGGGTTCCCGACGATTTCCAGCGACAGCAACATGGCGTGCATCACCTATTTGCAGGATTTTCTGGTGTCTTTGGGCGCGCGCTGCCAACTGACATCGGAAGTGGATGGTAAAGCCAACCTGTTTGCCACGCTTGGGCCGGAAGGTGACGGCGGCATTATCTTGTCGGGTCACACGGATGTGGTGCCGGTAGAGGGCCAGGAATGGTCGTCTGATCCGTTTAAAATGCGCCAAGAAAACGGGCGTTTATACGGGCGCGGCACTTGCGATATGAAGGGCTTTATAGCCGCGTGTATTGTCACCGCGCGCGATTATGCACAGCGCGATTTGAAACGCCCGATCCATTTTGCATTCACTTATGACGAAGAGGTCGGTTGTTTGGGCGGGCGGGTTCTGGTGGATCAGCTGATCAAAGACGGGCTGAAACCCTCGGCCTGTATTGTGGGTGAACCCACATCAATGCGCATTATCGACGGGCATAAGGGGTGTTGTGAATACACCACCGAATTCACCGGTGTAGAGGGCCATTCCAGCCTGCCGCACCTGTCTGTGAACGCGCTGGAATACGCCACCCGTTTTATAACGCGCCTGATGGAAGTGCGCGAAGAACTACCCGCCCTTGCCCCTGAAAACACGGCTTTTGATCCGCCTTACAGCACCAGTTCCATATGCGCCTTGCATTCGGGCGTGGCCCATAATGTTATCCCCAACAAAGCTTTGGTGGAATGGGAAATGCGGATAATACAGCAATCTGACCACGTGTATTTGCGTGCAGCGATGCAGGATTTCGTTGATGCGGTTTTGCTGCCTGAAATGCGGGCAAAATCGCCCAAAGCCAATATTGAAGAGGTGTTCAGCTGTGAAGTTGCAGGTCTGGAGCCCGAAGAAGACAGTGAAGCAGTTCAGATTATCCGCGAATTAACCGGGCGCAATTCTACGGGCGTGGTGTCGTTTGGCACTGAAGCGGGGTTATATAAACGCGCAGGCATCAGTGCAGCACTTTGCGGGCCAGGATCTATCGAGCAGGCGCATAAGCCAGATGAATATGTAGAGATTTCACAACTGGATGAATGCCTGAAAATGCTGGATCGGTTGGCGGGGAAGTTGGTATGACCCATATCGCTATTATCGGGCGTGGGCTGATCGGGTCAGCGGCAGCGCGCCATTTGGCAACTTTAGGCCATCAGGTAACTTTGATCGGGCCTGTTGAGCCCGATGACAAAGCCACCCATGAGGGCATATTCGGCAGTCATTATGATGAGGGCCGGATTACGCGGGCGTTGGATCGGACGGTATATTGGTCAGGGATCACGCAGGCCTCAATCGCGCGTTATGCAGACATAGAAGCGCAAAGTGGCATTGCTTTTTTTACGGACTGTGGCGGTATGATGCTGGGGCCTAAAGGCAGTGACTTTGTGCGCAATGTTGCCCATGTGCAAAAAGCCAATAGCATTGTTTGTGAAGAATATTCTGGGGTTGATTTGGCAAAAACCTTTCCGTTTTTTCGGTTTGAAGGTGACGCGCAAGCGTTTTATGAGCCAAAGGGCGCAGGCTATATCAACCCGCGCAAACTGGTAGAAGCGCAATCAGTTGCCGCGATCCGGGCGGGTGCTAGATGGGTTGAGGCGACAGCATTAGCGATTACAGAAAACGCGCGCGGTGTGTTGATCTCAACCGATAAGGGTGAGGTTATGGCGGATCAGGTGCTGGTGGCCGCTGGCGGTTTTACTAATATGGTGCTGCCGCAACCCCTAACAGTTCAAAGCTATGCCCGCACGGTCAGTTTCTTTGAGATAAGCGAAGAAGAAGCCGTGCGGTTAGCCAATATGCCAACCCTTGTGATGCGCTTTGCTGATGGGCGTGATCCATATCTGTTACCACCCATCCGCTATCCTAACGGTAAGATATATTTGAAACTGGGTTGTGAACTGGCGGATGTACCGCTGGATACGCTTGCAGAGCTGAAAGCATGGTTCAAAGGTATCGGTACAGCTAAAGTGGGGGCCTATCAGCAGGCTATCATGATGGAAATAATGCCTGATCTGCGTGTTGAAGCAATGCACACCGAAGCCTGCATGACCACATTTACCGCAGATAACCGCCCCATTATTACGCGCCAATCTGACCGCATTACTGTGGCCTTTGCCGGTTGCGGGCGGGGGGCTAAATGTTCTGATGAACTGGGCCGTATGGGGGCAGAGCTGGCTTGCCTAAGCTAGAAATGCCTTGGGATATAAAGGGCTAAATCCTGCCAGAACCAAAGTAACACAGTTGTTGCCAGCATGATAAACGCAAAGGGCAACGCGCCTTTGGCAACCTCTTCCAATGATGCTTTTCCGACTGCCTGAATGACGAACAGGTTTAGCCCGACCGGCGGGGTGATCAGGGCAGTTTCGATCAGGATGACAAAAAAAATGCCAAACCAGATAGGGTCGATCCCCATGGTTTGCAGGGCCGGAAACAAAACCGGCACCATGATCAGCAACATTGAAAGGGCTTCCAGAAAAAAGCCGATAACCAGCAGTACAAGGCCCACGGCCAGTATGAAAACGGTCGGGCTGCTGATGTGGTTGGTCAGAAATGCGCTGACGGATTGCGGGATCAGATAAAGCGTGATCGCGTATGAAAACACCTTGGCACCCGCGATGATCATAAAGATCATCACGATGGTATTTAGCGATGTGTATGTGGCCTCGCGCAGTTTATCAAAAGTCATGCGGCCCATGGCGAACGTCATGATGATGGCGATAACAAAGCCGATGCCTGCACTTTCAGAGGGCGTGGCAATGCCGGCGTAAATTGAGCCGATAATGGCCGTGGCCAAGATAACCGTGGGCAATGCCAGCAATGTGGCCCGCCAGCGATCCGGCCAGCTGATACGCGGCATTTTCTGGATGCCTTTGTCGCCTCTGGCGTAAAGCATGGAGTATATGATGAACATGGTTGCCAGAAACAGGCCGGGGCCGATGCCTGCCAGAAACAGCGACGGGATAGATTCCTCTGTAATGACCCCGTATAGGATCAGCGGAATAGACGGCGGGATTAAAATGCCCAAGGTGCCGCCTGCGGCCAGTTGGCCCAGCACGAAGGATCGGTTATAGCCGCGTTTTTCCATTTCGGGGATGGCCACCGTGCCGATGGTGGCGGCTGTTGCCACAGATGAGCCGGATATGGCGGAGAACAGCGCGCAGCTTTTAATCGTTGCCACACCCAGCCCGCCCGGCCAGCGGCCGACCCATGCTTGCACGGCGGCAAACAGGTCTTTGCCAACCCCGCCTTTTAGAAGGACGTTGGACATCAGCAGGAACATCGGCACCGCGATCAGCTCGAAACTGTCAACCGCGCCAAACAGGCGTTGGGGGACGGCGACAAGCGGGAAGCCTTTGAGCCAAAGCAGGAAAATACCCAAACCGCCCAAGGCGAAAGCTACGGGCACGCGCAGGATTAAAAGGCTCAGCAAGCCACCAAGGATCAAAACAGACTCCATTTAATGCGCCCCTTTTAGCGGATCAGTTTCATCTTGAGGTACGCCAAATGTCCAGACCCGCCAAAGTTCTACCAGTGCTTGCAGGGCCAACAGGCCAAAGCCCATCCATATGGATGAAAGCGTCATCCATTTGGGGATGCCTAAAAGCGTGTCGGTATGCGCACCTTTCAGGGTTTTGTCCAACCATTCGGTGAAACCGAAGCGCACCGCGATCAGACAGAAAATCAAGATCACCAGAAGCGCGAAGGTTTCTGTGGCTTTGCGCCACGGTGAATTAGGGTCTTTGAAGACTAGTTCCACCACGATTAGCCGGCGGTTTTTCAGGGCATAGGCACCTGCCAAATATGTGGCCCAAACCTGTCCGATGCGGCTGACCTCATCCACCCATATGGTGGGCATGATGAAGAAATGGCGCATGATCACCTCGTAGGTGATGCTTAGGCCAATGGCGAAAAAGGCCCATGCGGCCAGTTTGCCCGATAGCTCTGCTATGGTGTCGATGATGCGAACCAGAAACATAATTGCCCCGTTTAGTCTGTGTTAAAAAGGCGTCCCAATTAAGGACGCCTTAATTATTTGTGTTGGGACTTAAAGTTCGTTCAGCATATCAACGATTTCTTTGGCCAGATCGCCACCTTCTGCGGTGAAACGATCCACCACGCCACCTGTGGCATCGCGCCATTTTTGACGGTCGGCATCAGACAATTCCACGATGGTGATCTTGTCTTTAACCTCTTCCAAAGCTTCTGCTTCAAGGCCTGCGATTTTTTCGCGCAGGTTCTTTTCAACGGTCAAGCCAGCGTCCACAATGATCTTTTGCAGATCAGCGGACAGGCCTTCGAAAACGTCATTGTTCATCACCGCCACAAACTCGATGTCTGAGTCGTATGTCAGGTTCAGGTATTCCATCACCTCATATAGCTTGCGCGATTTCACCGCCGTAATGCCGGTGATGCCCGCGTCTACCGCACCTTGCTGGTAGGCCAGGAACTGTTTTGAGCCTGACATCAAGGTTGGGGCACCACCTAATGCTTCGGCAGTCCAGCCCAGAAGCTTGCCGAATGTGCGTACTTTCAGGCCTTTGATATCGTCGGGCGTGCGCAATGCTTTGTCTTTTGACAGATAAATCGTGCGGCCAAAAGCTTGCCACCAAAGAATACGGTTGTTGGTAGCTTCCAGAACGGCCCCATCAATTTTCGCACGGATCGGGCTGTTTGGCCCCGTGGCGGCGGCAATTTTTTCCGGTGTGTCCAGCATGAATGGCAGATAAACGAAATCAACCGCCGGCACGTCGCCTGCAAAGCGCGTAAGCGATGCGCTGCCCATTTCTATGGCACCAGATCCCACGGCTTGGGGCACTTCTTTGTCTTTGAAAAGCTGGGCGGACGGGAAGATTTGCACTTGCAATTCGCCCTTGCTTTCGCGTTCAACAATTTCTTTCCATTCAGCAAAATTCACCCCAAGCGGGTGTGATTCCGGTAATTGCAATGTGATGCGAATGGTGGTTTCCGCGTATGCGGCAGTACTGCATAAGGCCACAGCGGCGGCGATAAACGCGCCTTTTAGGTGTTTGTTCATGTGTAATCCTCCCAGATTTGGCTGGTTGAGCCAATTATTTTCGTGAGCACACTATGCAACAAAATAATCAAGGCGCAAGTTCTAGTTGAATTAGGGGGCGTTTGCGGCAGGTTGCCCGCGCATTACGTCAGCCTTTAAACTTCCCGATTGACCGAAAGCCTGTGACGGATTACTGCGAATTTATGCGTATGTTTTTACGCGCTGTCTGCCAAAGGTAATTGCACGTGTTTTCGATCTGGATTTTAGGGTTTGTAGTCGGGCTTGGTCATGCGTTTGAGCCTGATCATATGGCCGCTGTTTCTACGCTGGTCAGCGATAAATCTTCACGTCGTGATATAATCCGCCATGGGGCGATTTGGGGTTTGGGCCATACGCTGGTTTTGCTGATTGTTGGTGGGGCGGCATTGCTGTTGAAAACAGCCCTGCCAGTGCAGTTTGCCATCGGCCTTGAAATGCTTGTGGGCGTGATGCTTGTGGGCCTTGGAGCGCACGTGATTTACCGTCTGCGCCGCGACCGCGTACACTTTCACCGCCACAGCCACCAGGATGGTGTGCAGCATATCCACATTCACAGCCACCAACACGATACAACGCCGCATTCGCCTGCAAAACATAAGCACGCACACCCTGATCGGTCTGCGCTGCGCACGCTTTTAGTGGGCGTCATGCATGGCCTGGCAGGTTCTGCTGCGATCATATTGGCCACGGCGGCCACGCTAAATTCTGCCCCGTTGGGGCTATTCTATATTGCGGTGTTCGGGGCAGGGTCTATCCTTGGCATGGTTTGCGTCACGCTGTTGATGTCACTGGTTTTAATTCCTGCGCGCGCCCTGACACGGTTGAATAACGGGCTGCATTATTTCATTGGCACGGCGACCATTTCAGTGGGCTTTTATGTGCTGGTCACATCGGGCACGTTACTTGGCGCTATGCCCTGACCATACTCATGAACGTGCGGATCAATTTGCCGCCGCTGCGTTCTTTTAGGTTAATCACAACTTCTTCCATTTCTATCTGTGTGCCTTTGATTTGAATGGCGGATAAGTGGTCACTGCCAGAGAATTCCTTTTGCGAAACAAATCCAATGCCGGTGCCTGAATTGACGATTTCCTGTACCGCTTCACGGCCCTCGGCCTCAATCGACGGGATCAGTTTGACGCCTGCCTCTTTGGCTGCCGCTTCTAATTTCTGACGGGTTTTAGACCCGGCCTCACGCATTACCAGCGGTAGCTTTGAAAGTTCTGCCATTGTCAGGGATTTATGTTTCGATAGTGGGTTGGATTTAGCTGTGAAAGCAATGATCGGGCTTTTACCAAGGTTCACAACCTGAATATTCGGGTTCTTCGGCGTGGTGCCCAGAACACCAATATCCGCGTCATAAGACAGAAGGTCAGCGATAACATCTTGCGAATTACCGGTTTTAATCTCAATCTTGATCTGCGGAAAAGTTTTGCGGAACTTGCGCAAAGGCCCCAGAATATGGTGCGCCGAATCTGCAATAATGCGCAAGGTACCCGTGGTGAAGGTTTTGTTTTCAGACAGAAAATCCAGTGCTTGACCTTCAACCTCAAACAACCGTTTGGTAATCTCAAACAGCTTTTCACCTTGCGCCGTCAGGGCCACCTGTTTCTTTTGGCGGTTGAACAGCAAGACATCATATTCTTCTTCCAGCTTTCTGACCTGATCGGATATGGCGGGTTGGGTCAAAAACAAGGCATCAGCCGCACGGGAAAAGCCGCCGTAGGTGGCGACATAATGAAAAGCGCGGATTTGCACGTGGCGCATGGGGTTTTTACCTATAAATTTAATCGATACAATAATATGATTTAGCGATTTTACAAATAGTAAATTCTACTTCAAAACAGCCCCATAGAGACTTTGTAGGAAAAAGGTGAAAACCCATGTCAGACAACGCAAAAATCCCACACCCACATTTGGGCGAACCGTTTTTATTAACCCCTGGGCCGTTAACAACTTCTTATGAGGTCAAGCAAGCAATGCTGCGCGATTGGGGCAGTTGGGATGATGAATTTCGCGCGATGACTGTTGATCTGCGCAAACGCCTGCTGGCCTTAACCGGCGACAGCCAAGGTGTGCTGGATTGTGTACCCATTCAGGGCAGTGGCACTTTTGCGGTGGAAGCCATGTTGGGAACATTTGTGCCAAAAGACGGCCACGTACTGGTTCTGGCCAATGGGGCATACGGCAAACGCGGTGCGGAAACTGTGACCCGTATCGGGCGCGGGCTGACCGTGATTGACAAGGGTGATTATATGCCACCGCGCGGTGATGAGGTTGCTGCGGCCCTTGCGGCTGATCCTTCTATCACCCATGTGCTGGCAATTCACTGTGAAACCAGCTCGGGCATTTTGAACCCTGTTCAGGAAATTGCAGAGGCGGTTCATGCGGCGGGCCGCATATTGCTGATCGACAGCATGAGTGCCTTTGGCGCGGTTGAATTGAACTTCGACGATATGAAGTATCAGGCAATGGTATCCTCTGCCAATAAATGTATCGAAGGGGTTCCCGGTTTCGGCTTTGTCATTGCGCGCAAAGACGCGTTGGAAGCGGCCAAAGGCAACTGCCATTCGTTGAGCTTGGATATGCACGATCAATGGGCCGCGATGAACAAAACCGGCCAGTGGCGGTTTACCCCGCCCACCCATGTTGTGGCGGCTTTCCTTGTAGCCCTAAAAGCGCATGAGGCTGAGGGCGGTGTTGCAGGGCGCGGTGCGCGCTACACGAAAAACCGCGATGTGATGGTTGCGGGTATGCGCGACTTGGGATTCGAAACCCTGTTGCAAGACCGCTGGTTATCGCCCATCATCGTAACGTTTTTCTGTCCTGCGGATGAACAGTTCGAATTCAGCCAATTCTACGACCTGATGAAAACAAAGGGCTTTATTATTTATCCCGGCAAGCTGACTGTAGTAGACAGTTTTCGTGTTGGCTGTATCGGCCAAATGGATGAACATATTATGCGTGAGGTCGTGACTGCGGCCAAAGACGCTTTAAGCGAAATGGGTGTGGTATCTGCCGCACCCCCCGAAATTGCATTGATTGAACGCGCCAAACTGGCTGCTTGAAACCTAAAAGGAAATAAAGATGTCTAAACTTTCACCTGTAGTGGTTAATGACCGTACCTATGCCGCCCCTAAAACCTGCGCGATTGCGATATGCTTGGATGGCTGTGAACCTGCCTATCTGGAAGAAGCCATCAGTGCAGGCTTAATGCCGAACCTGAAACGGATCAAAGAAACCGGAACTGATCGTCTGGCGCATTCTGTAGTGCCGTCGTTCACCAACCCCAACAACCTGTCGATTGCCACAGGCCGCCCGCCTGCGGTTCACGGCATTTGCGGTAACTATCTGTATGATCCAGAAACCAAAACCGAAGTGATGATGAATGATGTGCGTTTCTTGCGCGCACCTACGATTTTTCACAAGTTCCAAGAGGCTGGTGCGCGTGTGGCAATCGTCACGGCAAAAGACAAACTGCGTGCTTTGCTTGGTGCCAAACTGACTTTTGAAACCGATACAGCAATTTGTTTTTCCGCTGAATGTTCTGACACCACAACTGTGGCCGAGCACGGCATTGAAAACGGCAGCAAATGGACAGGCATGGATGTACCGGAAGTGTATTCTGCTGAATTGTCAGAATTTGTTTTCGCCGCTGGTGTGAAGCTTTTGGCAGAATGGAAGCCCGATGTGATGTATCTGACCACAACAGATTTCATCCAGCACAAACACGCACCTGGCGCACCTGTAGCCAATTCTTTTTATGAGAATTTTGATAAATATCTGGGCCAACTTGATGAAATGGGTGCCGCGATTGTAATCACCGGCGACCACGGCATGAAGCCAAAACACCATGCAGACGGTAGCCCGAATGTAGTTTATATTCAAGATGTTATGGACGAATGGCTGGGTGAGGCCGTGGCCCGTGTGATCTTGCCGATCACCGACCCTTATGTTGTTCACCACGGCGCACTTGGCTCGTTTGCAACGATGTATTTGCCAGCGGATACAGATCGCCAAGACATCATTGACCGTCTTGCAAAGATCGACGGTATCGAATTTGTCTGTGGTCGTGAAGAGGCCTGTGGCCGCTTTGGTCTGCCTGCGGATCGTATCGGCGATATTGTTCTGACCTCTGGCGAAAACGTTACCATCGGCACCTCTGAAGATCGCCACGATCTGGCCGCATTAAAAGATCCATTGCGTTCACACGGCGGGTTGCATGAACAAACTGTTCCGTTCATTGTCAACCGTGTACTAGAACTGGATGCGGCCCCTGATTTGCGTAACTTCGATGCGTTCTTCGTAGCCACCAAAGCTGCCGCACTTTGATATAAAGGGTCTAAATATGTCTCAGAATAAAGAGATCAGAAATGAAGGTATGCGCATCGGCGGTGAGATTATCTTCACCGACGCTGTGATCGAGGTGAAATACCCCTATACCGATGAAGTGATCGGAACTGTGCCTGCGGGTACTGCCGAACACGCGCGTAAAGCGTTCGAAATCGCGGCGGCTTACAAATCAAAGCTGTCGCGTTATGAACGCAGTCAAATCTTGCAACGCGCAGGCGTGTTGATTGGCGAGCGGCGTGATTATCTGGCCAAATGGCTGACACTGGAACTTGGTATTTGCCACCAGCACGCGATCTATGAAACCAAGCGTGCGCAAGACGTTTACCAGTTTGCGGCGCACCAAGCCTTAAACGATGACGGTGAGATTTTCTCGTGTGATCTGACACACAACGGCAAAGACCGCAAAATTTTCACCAAGCGTGAGCCGGTAACGGCAATTTCTGCGATCACACCGTTTAACCACCCGTTGAACATGGTCAGCCATAAAATCGCACCCTCCATTGCCACCAATAATTGCATGGTGTGCAAACCAACCGAACTGACCCCACTGACAGCAATAGCACTGGCCGACATTCTTTATGAGGCGGGCTTGCCGCCAGAGATGTTTCAGATTGTAACGGGTCTACCGCAAGACATCGGTGACGAGATGATCACCAATAAAAACATCGACATCATCACGTTCACTGGCGGTGTGCCTGTTGGCAAACTGATTGCGTCAAAAGCATCCTATACGCGCCAAGCGTTGGAACTGGGCGGCAATGATCCGTTGATCGTGTGTAACGATTTGACGGATGCTGATCTGGAAAAGGCCGCCACCATTGCAGTGGCCGGTGCCACGGGTAACTCTGGCCAGCGCTGCACCGCGATCAAACGGATTTTGGTGCAGGAAAGTGTGGCCGACAAATTCGTGCCACTGGTTCTGGCAAAAGCCAAGGCGATCAAATTCGGCGACCCGCAAGACCCTGAAACTGAACTGGGGTGTGTCATTCATGCACAAGCGGCTGAACTGTTTGAAAACCGTGTGTTCCAGGCTGAAAAAGAGGGTGCAAAAATCCTGTACCATCCAGGCCGTCAAGGTGCGTTGCTACCCCCCATCGTGGTGGATCATGTGCCGCATGGCTCGGAATTGGTGATGGAAGAAACCTTTGGCCCGATCATACCGATTGTACGGGTTCCTGATAATGATGAAGAGGTTATGAAAATCTCTAACTCAACTGATTTCGGCCTGTCATCAGGTGTGTGTACCAACGATCTGAACCGCGCGATTGCCTATATCAACGGACTGGATGTGGGTACTTGCAACATCTGGGAACAGCCCGGCTACCGTATCGAAACCTCGCCTTTTGGTGGCATCAAAGACAGCGGTAACGCGGTCAAAGAAGGTGTGACCGAAGCGATGAAGTTTTTTACTAACGTGAAAACCTATTCGCTTCCTTGGCCGAATTAAACCAAACTTATTCTTCCAGTCGCTATCTTCCTGCGGCGGAATATACTGCAAGGCCTAAGGGCCTTGCTTTTTTATGTGATGCTAAAACCATTCTGGAAAAGTAACGCCGTGTTCTTGTGATACCAGACGTGGATCGCTAGATTTTACCAATGTCAGTTCGCCGCGCAATATCTCTAAGCACCGCGCAAGGGTTTCTTGTTCAAGCCGCTGCATGGCCTCGTGTGTGTAAAACGTCAGGTGCGGTGACAGGATAACATTGTCCATGTCAAATAACGCGCGCATCGGGTGATCCGTGCGGTTTAGCGGTTCTTGGCTGTAAACATCCAAAGCAGCACCGGCGATTGTTTTGTCTTTCAAGGCTTGCAGCAAAGCCACCTCATCTACAATCGCGCCGCGCGACACATTGATCAGCATTGCGGTGGGCTTCATGGCGCGTAATTCGTCCGCGCCGATCAAATGATGCGTGTCCTTGTTCAACACGCAATGCACAGAGACAAAATCGCATTCCTTGATCATTTCACGCAGGTTATCGTATTTTATAACACCCGCTTTGGCCATGTCCTCTTTGGATGTGTGCGGACTGTAGCCGATAACCTTGGCCCCAAAGCCAAGCCCCGCCATACGCGCCATGCTTTTCCCGATTTTGCCAACCCCAATTAATCCGACAGTTTTGCCGGAAATATCAGAGCCTATCCAGCGTTCTGTTGGCCAGACCCACCCTTTGTCTTGCATGGCAGTTTGCATCGGCACCAATTTTTTTGCCAAAGCAATCATCAGGGCAAAGGCACCTTCAGCCACGGTTCCTTCGGCATATTCGGGAATATTGACCACGGGAATTTTGTACTTTCGCGCCGCATCAATATCAATGGCATCAATTCCGACACCGTATTTAACAATGCCTTTCAACCGTGTGGCTTGCGCGATGGCTTGGGCAGTAATCGGTGTGTAACACATCAAAATCAAATCAGCATCGCGGGTTTGCACTAGCAATTCCTGTGTCGAGACATCATCGGGCAATATTACCAAATTTGCCCCTGTTTTGCGCAACTCTGCATCCAGATAAGGGCATTCCAGCTCTTTATCTGTGCGCACTATTTTTACAGTTTTATCCATTTGTTCGGCCTTCTTTTCAATCTGCGGTCTACATTTTCAGAGTAACAAAATACCACGTTTAATAAAATTAATTTTACATAACTTTATATAAGATTTACTATAAATTGCATTCACCACCCAAATATAAGGCCTGATTATGAAATTAACCTATGCGCAAATACGCGCCTTTAATGCGGTCGCCCGTGATGGCAGCTTTCAAAAAGCGGCCCAGAACCTAGGCGTGACACAACCCGCAATAGCGCTACAGGTGCGCTCACTAGAGGATTTATATGCGGTGGTTCTGTTTCTGCGCACCAAAGAGGGCGCTGTCCTGACCAAACTGGGTCTGGATGTGTTTCAAATCACCCAGTCCATTCATATTCTTGAAACCGAAGTTGACGACCTGTTATCACGTCAATCTGAGGTGCTTGACGGTACCATCAGGCTGGCAGCGGGCAGCCCACAACTGATTATGCCGCTGATTAAACAGTATCGAAACCTGTACCCTAACGTTGAACTGTCGCTTGAGTTGGGGAACTATGAAGAGGTCAGCGCGGCATTGCTGCAAAATCGGGTGGATGTGGCACTTTTGGATGGGCCGATTAGCAATGATCGGTTTTTCTCGCGGCTTTATTTGCAACAGGAACTGGTAGTAGTTGTCCCCAAAACCCATGCCTTTGCTAAAAGGCAAAACCTGCGACCCGATGACATGATTAACCAAACCATTTTGATACGGGGTGACGGGTCATATACACAAAAAACCATGGAACAGTGGTTTATCCGCGCGCGTATTACCCCGACATCAACGATGCAATTCAGTAGTCGGGATGCGATTATTGAAGCGGCCGCAAGTGGTATGGGCGTCGGGTTTGTGTTTGACAAAGAGGTGGGCAGTGATCCGCGCATACAGAAAATTTCCCTAAGCGGGCGGACAACGCGGTGTGATGAAAGTCTTGTGTGTATGAAATCGCAATATCGCCGTAACACAATAAAAGCCCTATACAATCTGATCTCTAAGTAGCTGTGCGACGGGTGCATAATTAATATTATAATTAAAAATATATTATTAATTTTTCTAACAAGCGTAAATCTGATAAATCCAATAAACTCGAAATATCACGGGTTTGTTTAGATAAAGGCCGATGAAAATGTCTGCAAAAATGCTACACACCGAAGGTGAATCCAACACGTCCAAGGCCCGCAAGCTATGGGCTGCGAAAACCAGTGGGGTGAAATCCAAAACGCTTTTGCAACGCGATGCAAATGCATTTTTACATCAAAGCCTGTCCAGCCCTTGTGTCAGTACGATTGCCAAGGCTGAAGGTATCTGGATCGAAGATCTTGAAGGCCGCCGCTATATGGATTTTCACGGCAATTCCGTGCATCATATCGGATATGGCCACCCTAAATTGGTGGCCGCGATCAAGGCGCAACTGGATGCACTCCCGTTTGCACCGCGACGTTTTACCAATGAACCTGCGGTGGCATTGGCGGAAAAGCTGGCAGAGATTGCGCCAGGTGATTTGAACAAGGTTCTGTTCACCACCGGCGGGTCTGACGCCAATGAAGTCGCCCTAAAAATTGCCCGTGCCGCCACGGGGCGGTTCAAGACAATCTCGTTTTGGGATGCATTCCATGGTGCGGGCTTCGGCGCGGCCTCTGTTGGCGGCGAAGCCACGTTTCGTTCCCATATCGCAGGGCCGCTTTTGCCCGGCACCGAACATGTAGCCCCTTATGATTGCCTGCACGCCTATAACCAAACCGATCTGGCCGCTTGCGGGCAAGCTTGTGCCAATATGGTTGCATATGTGCTGGAACGAGAGGGCGATGTATCCGCTGTGATCGCCGAACCGATGCGCGCTGTGCCCAGCGTGCCGCCTGCTGGCTTCTGGAAACAGATACGTGAAGCTTGCAACCGTCATGGTGCTTTGTTGATCATGGACGAAATCCCAACGGGTTTGGGTAAAACTGGCAGGATGTTCGCCTTTGAACATGATGAAATTATTCCTGATATTGTGACCTTGGGTAAATCCTTGGGCGGTGGCATCCTACCTATTGCGGCCTGCATTGCACGCGAGCATCTGGATGTTTGCGGTGATTTTGCCATCGGGCATTACACCCACGAAAAAAACCCTGTGACCGCGCGTGCGGCACTGACAACACTGGATATTATCGAAGAAGAAGGCTTGGTGGAACGGGCCGCAGAACTGGGTACTTATGCGATGACGCGGCTGGAAAGCTTTGCCCAAACCTGCCCGATCATTAAGGATGTTCGCGGACGCGGGCTGATGTTCGGGGTTGAAATCAGTTCAGACAAGCTAGATAAAACAGCCCCTGAACTGGCAGAGATTATCTATTATAAATGTCTGGAAAACGGGCTGAGCTTCAAGATTAGTCAAGGTAACGTGCTGACCCTGTCCCCGCCACTGACAATCATGCGCGATGATCTGGATGCAGCGTTATCCATTGTCGAAGTCGCAATAGCTGAGGTCGCCTAAAATTGCGGATCAATAACGCTTGGTGTGTGCCCGCCGCGCTCGATAACGGCCCCCGCTGATAGTAAAATATCTTCACGATACCGGCCCGCAATCAGTTGCACCCCGACCGGTATTTTTCCCGCGAACCCTGTAGATACCGCCAAGCCCGGCAAACCAAGCAAGGGGATTGCAAGCTGCGTCAGTTGTGCGGCCATCGTGGCCTCAAAATTCTGTTCCGTGCTGACATCGTATTGCTGCGGGAAAGGCAGTTGGCCAGATACTGGGCAAAGCAGCACGGGGTATTTTTCCATGAACAAAGACCATTCACGCACCAGCCCTGCGCGGGATTGCAAGGCATCCAACAGGCCGCCCATATCAATGTCGGGTGACCGTTTTGTCATTTGATCGAAAACGTACATGGAATCCGCTTCAGCTTCTTTCGCAATCATTTCCTTCGCGCCATAACGCATCTCAGCCATCCACAGTTTCGCGTTCAAATCAGCCGCCGCGTTCATCGGCGGGCAGGGGGTTTCATCAACCGTCCAGCCATCGGCCTCAAGCACCTTAGCCGCTGCAATCAGCGCGGCTTTGACCTCAGGCACAACGGGCATACCTTCAGGTGCAATGCATAGGGCCACACGTTTTTCATAAGGGCCCAGATCGATCGGGGCAGGCACATACCACGGGTCACGCGGATCAGGGGCTGACATGGCTTGCAACGCTAAAGCGATGTCATCCATTGTGCGTGCAATCGGGCCAGATACCGCCATCAGTTGCGCCCCAATATGACGTTCGGCACCCGAAGCGTTATAGGCAGGAATGCGCCCCAAGGTTGGGCGTAACCCGTGCAATCCGCAGGCATAGGCGGGGTAACGGATGGAACCGCCAATATCAGTGCCATGCCCGATAGCGCAAATACCGCTGGCAACCGCAGAAGCCGCCCCACCCGAAGAGCCACCCGGCGTTATCCCCTTGTCATGGGGGTTCAGGGTTTGGCCGTGCAGGTCATTATTGGTAAACCAGCGCAGTGAAAACGCAGGCGTGTTGGTGCGCCCGACAATGATACCGCCTGCTTTCCGGATGTTTGACACCACGGGGCTATCATCATCCGCTATCAAATCTTTCAGTATTTTCAAACCGTTACTTGTGACATGCCCCGTTTGATCAGCGTTAATCTTGATGGTGACAGGCACACCGCATAGCGGGCCGGGGTCAAGCCCATCCGCGATTTGTGCATCTACTACACGTGCGGCATCCAGTGCTTCATCGGGTAATTCCTGCACCACGGCGTTCAGGGCCGGGTTCACGGATGCCATGCGTTCCAGATGCGCGGTTGTGACCTCGGTTGCAGATAGTTTTTTTGATCTGACGGCATTTGCAATCTCAGTTGCTGAAAGCTTCCAAAGCTCGGGCATGGTTGTTAGTTCCTGACATAAGGTTTTTTACAGATTGTCCCAGTTTATGGGGCTTTGCAAGTGGCCTACTTTCTGTAGGTTTTTCCGATCACAGGTAGATGCTTGGAGCCGTGACGTAAAAGAAAATCTTGAAAAGTTTCCATAGAAGGGGTTCGGTTGCGATCTTTGCGCGAAATTGAAAACCATTGTCTGCGAATGGGCGACCCAAGCACATCAAGTATCACCAGGCGTTTCAGTTTCAGTTCCTGTTCAATCGTATGACCTGAAATAAACGCGATGCCCAGCCCTGCAATCGTTGCCTGCTTAATCGTCTCATTGGAATCCATTGCGATACCCAAACGTTCGGTTCTGCCCGGAATTTCACTTAGAAACAGTTCCAAGCTTAAGCGGGTGCCAGAGCCGCGTTCGCGGATCAGGAAAGTTTCTTTGGCAATCTCTTCTTTGGTGATATCCAATGTGTTGGCCAGTCGGTGATCTGGATTGGCAATGAAAACAAAAGGGTGGTCGCCGAATAATTGCGCACGCACCGGATAATCTTTGGGTGGTCGTCCCATTAGGGCCAAATCAATCTCTAGGTCTTGAAGTTTTTTGATGATGAAAGCCCGATTACCGATGGACAGTTCCAGGTTAATTTCGGGGTGAAGCTTTTGGAACGCGGCCATCAGCATCGGCGCAAAATACTTACCTGTAGAGACAACGCCCAACCGCAATGTACCCATGCCCAAACCGCGCAGAGAATTCAGACGATCTTCCAAGTTCTGTATTTCTGTGCGCACCTTGCGTGCGGTTTCAATGGTTTGGATACCGAACTGAGTCGGAAATAACCCGTCTTTTGTGCGATCAAAAAGCTGCTCATCCAATACAGATTCCACTTGTTTCAGTTGAAGCGTAACCGCAGGGCCGGTCAAAGATAGCTCGGCTGCGGCCAGGTTGACTTTATTAAGTCGCGAAACTGCCTCGATAATTTGCAGCTGTCTGAATGTGATATTAAGCATAATAAGTTTTTCTTACTTTGGTTATCATAATTACTAAATATACTAACCTACTTCTACATGCAACAAAACTGGCAACAAGGAGCCTATGAATGTCACAACCAACGCTCAGCACTTATCTGGAAGCCTATGCGGATCCTTTAGGGGAAACCGCAAAAAATCTTGGTAATCTTGTTACCGCTTTGGCAACCTCTGCTATTGAAGTGCGCGATTTGATCAATCAGGGGGCTTTGTCAAAAGCCTTTGCGGAAGACACGACAAACCGTAATGCGGACGGGGATACGCAAAAGGCATTGGATGTGGCTGCGGATGAAATATTCCTGTCCGGCCTGAACCATTCAACCGTTGCGGTTTATGCGTCCGAAGAGTTGGAAGAGCCTGTGTTGCTGAACCCGGCTAAGTCACTGGCGTTGGCGATTGATCCGCTGGATGGCTCTTCCAATATTGATACCAACGTATCCATCGGTACGATCTTTTCGATTTTGCCTGCGGGTGATAACGTGGCGGATGATCCCAACAGTGCGTTCATGCAAGCGGGTAATCATCAACTGGGGGCTGGCTTTTTTGTGTATGGCCCACAGTTATCGCTGGTTTTAACACTAGGTGCCGGGGTGGTAATCTTTGTTTATTCCAATCGCCTGAACAACTTTGTTCTGGCTTATGAAAATTTAATTATTGCGAAGGATGCGCATGAATTTGCGGTGAATGCATCGAACAGTCGTCACTGGCACACCGGGTTTCGCCAATATATGGATGACTGCCTGGCAGGCGAAGATGGCCCGCTGGACAAGAATTATAACATGCGCTGGATTGCGTCACTGGTTGCGGATACCTACCGGATTTTAATTCGCGGCGGGGTGTTCTACTACCCGGCGGATGAACGCAAAGGCTATCAAAAAGGCCGCTTGCGGCTGGTTTATGAAGCCAACCCGATAGCGTTTCTGATTGAGCAGGCAGGTGGGTCTGCCACTGATTGCCATACACGAATTATGGATATTCAACCTGATGAATTGCACCAACGTGTACCACTTGCATTCGGTTCAGTGAATGAGATCGAACGGGTAGAGCGTTATTGCGCTGAAAACGGATCTGAAGTTGCAAAATCACCCCTCTTTAACAAACGCGGATTGTTTCGCGGGTAAGGAAGTATTATGTCAAAAAGACATCCTATCATATCCATCACCGGATCTTCCGGGTCAGGGACGTCAACAATTAAGGATACGTTTGAAAAGATATTCCTGCGCGAAAAGGTAACGGCCTCTTTTATTGAAGGCGACGCGTTTCACAAATATAACCGTGCGGATATGCGTGCGAAAATTGAAGAGGCAACCGCGCGCGGTGTTGATTTTACCCACTTCCATGAAGACGCGAATGAACTGGAAGCCCTAGAAGGCGTCTTTCGCGAATACAGCCAAACCGGTGGCGGCAGAATGCGCCATTATATCCACGATGATATTGAGGCTGAAAAGCACGGGGTTGAGCCTGGTAATTTCACGGAGTGGTCAGAATTCGGTGACAGTGATGTGCTGTTTTATGAAGGTCTGCACGGCTGCGTTGTGACCGATAAGGTTAATCTGGCCCAACATGGGGATCTGAAAATCGGTGTCGTGCCGGTGATCAATCTGGAATGGATCCAGAAAATTCACCGCGATCAATCGGCGCGTGGTTATTCCACCGAAGCGGTCACAGACACGATTTTGCGCCGTATGCCTGATTATGTGAATTACATCTGCCCGCAGTTTTCCCATACGGATATTAATTTCCAGCGGGTGCCGATGGTTGATACCTCGAACCCGTTTATTGCCCGTTGGATACCCACACCAGCCGAGTCTGTTCTGGTTATTCGTTTTGCCAATCCGCACGGTATCGATTTCCCATACCTTCTGACGATGATGGAAGGTAGCTGGATGTCGCGGGCCAATTCTATCGTGGTGCCAGGTGACAAACTCGACATTGCCATGCAACTGATCCTGACACCGCTGATCAACCAGTTGGTTGACCGCAAACGCAGGCTTTCTTGAAGGAATTGATGATGACAAAGATGCAAGAAATAACGCTTAATACTGAAACCGCGATGGCGTCCGCCATTCGTGTGCTGTCTGCTGACGCTGTGCAGCAGGCAAACTCCGGTCACCCCGGCATGCCCTTGGGTATGGCAGATGTGGCGACGGTTTTGTTCAATCGTTTCATGAATATCGATCCAAGCTGCCCTAAATGGGCCAACCGCGATCGGTTTGTTCTTTCTGCCGGTCACGGTTCTATGTTGCTTTACAGCCTGCATCACTTGCTGGGCTATGAAGACATGCCGATCGAAGAGATCAGAAATTTCCGTCAGATGGGCGCACGCACGGCGGGCCACCCTGAATACGGTCATGCAATGGGGATTGAAACCACAACGGGGCCTTTGGGCCAAGGCATCACCACGGCGGTTGGCATGGCGATTGCTGAACGTATGCAGGCAGATCGTTTCGGGCCAGAACTGGTTGATCACTACACATATGTGATCGTGGGCGACGGTTGCCTGCAAGAGGGTATCAGCCATGAGGCCATTGATATGGCTGGGCATTTGAAGCTGAACAAGATGATCGTGCTTTGGGACGACAATGCAATATCCATTGACGGGGCCACGTCCGTTTCCACATCCGCCGACCAGCAATCGCGGTTCCGCGCGATGGGTTGGCATGTGCAATCGGTTGACGGTCACAACAAAGAAGAAATTGCCCACGCTATTGCTGCGGCACGCAGTTCCTGCCAACCATCCTTGATCGCGTGTAAAACCAAAATCGGTAAAGGTGCGCCTAATCTGGAAGGTTCCGCCAAAACCCACGGTGCTCCTTTGGGTGCGGATGAGATTGACGCGATGCGCAAAGCTTTGAATTGGGATTATCCGGCTTTTGAAATACCGTTTGAGGTTAAAGAGAACTGGGAATTGATTGCAGCACGCGGTGCCGAAGCCCGTAAGGTTTGGGAAAGCAAACGTGATAACTCATCGCAGTGCGCTGCTTTTTTAGTGTCACAAATCAAACGCTTACCTGAAGATGTGTTTAAAGCACTTAACGCATTCAAGGCAGAACATTTTGCGGCTGCCACAAAAGTTGCCACCCGCAAAGCATCACAAATGGCTTTGGAAGTGATCAATGGTGCCACGGATCTGACCATTGGCGGTTCTGCGGATTTGACAGGTTCCAACCTGACGAAAACCTCGCAAACGGAAGCGATCACTGCGGATAGTTTTGCGGGCCGCTATATGCATTACGGTATCCGTGAACATGCGATGTCAGCGGTGATGAACGGCATTTCATTGCACGGTGGCTTTACGCCCTACGGTGGCACATTCCTGGTGTTCTCCGATTATATGCGCGGCGGTATGCGCCTGTCTGCCCTGATGCAACAACGGGTGATTTATGTGCTGACCCATGACAGCATCGGGTTGGGCGAAGACGGGCCAACCCACCAACCGATTGAGCATATCGCAATGATGCGTGCGACACCGAACACCTTTGTGTATCGTCCTGCCGACATTATCGAAACCGCCGAATGCTGGGCCGCCGCCTTGCAAGAAGAAGCCGCCCCAAGTGTGCTTGCACTATCGCGCCAAGGCCTGCCGATGTTGCGCGAACATTATACTGAACAAAACCTAAGTGCCTTTGGGGCCTATGTTTTGCATGAACCCAAAGAACCTCGCCAAGTGACGATCTTGGCCACGGGTTCTGAAGTGGAAATTGCCATGGATGCAGCCAAGAAACTGGATGTGGATCATGGGATTTCCGCCGCCGTTGTATCCATGCCGTGTTGGGAAAAGTTCGAAGCGCAAGACGCGTTTTATCAACAAAATATTCTGGGTTCAGCCCCACGTATTGGTGTGGAAGCCGCAGCCCGCATGGGCTGGGACAGATGGATTGGCCAAACGGGGCGTTTCATCGGGATGGAAGGTTTCGGGGCCTCTGCACCCGCAGACCGCCTGTATGAGCATTTCGGGATTACCGCAAAAAACATCACGCAAACCGCGATTGAATTGATCAAGTAAGGGTTGGAAGAGTATGCCATTAAAAGTTGCCATAAACGGTTTCGGGCGCATCGGTCGTTGCACATTATCTGCAATCATCGAAAGTGGGCGCACGGATATTCAGGTGGTTGCTAAGGGGGTACCTATCTAATGCCTTATCCGATCCTTTTGAAATCAGAGGTGACCGGCAAACGCATTTTGGTGCGTGCTGACCTGAACGCACCTACGCGTGACGGGCAAGTGACGGATCGCACCCGTCTGGCGCGGTTTTCAAAAGGCATGCTTCCCTATTTGGAAGCAGGGGCAAAATTGATTGTCCTGTCGCATTTTGGTCGCCCCAGGGGCGAGCAGAACATGGATATGTCCCTGTCCCAAGTGTGCAGTGCGTTGGCTGAAGAATTGAATGTTCCTGTAGAATTTGCGGATGATTGCATTGGCGACAAAGCCATTGAGGCCAGTAAAAACCTAGCGGATGGCTCGGTTTTACTTTGTGAAAATGTACGCTTTCATCCCGGTGAAGAAGCTAATTGCGCCGAGTTTGCCCAAGAGCTGGCCAAGCTGGGTGACATCTATGTAAACGATGCGTTTTCCTGCGCCCACCGGGCACATGCGTCCATTGACGCGATCACAAAACATATTGTTTCCAGTGTCGGCCCGATGCTGATGCAAGAAATGCTTGCATTGGCAGACGCGCTGGAAGCCCCGAAATCACCCTCTGTAGCAGTGATTGGCGGGGCCAAGGTTTCCAGCAAAATTTCTGTTCTGAAAAATCTGGTCAAGAAACAAGACGCGATCATCATTGGTGGTGGTATGGCCAATACTTTTTTACTGGCAGACGGCTATCCGGTCGGAAAATCACTTTGCGAACCTGATCACATTGAAACCGTGCATGAAATTCGTGCCCTCGCGAAAAGATACAATTGCGCGCTGGAATTGCCGGTTGATGTGGTTTGCGCTGAAAAGTTTGAGCAGGGCGCCAATCACTACGTCACCGATTTAAACGGCTGCAAAGACCATTGGATGATATTGGATGCAGGCCCCGCATCTGTACGCAGGTTTGAAACCGTTCTGTCTGAAGCCAACACAATCCTGTGGAACGGCCCCCTTGGCGCCTTTGAAGTAGCCCCCTTCCATCACAGCACTGTCAGCGTTGCCAAATTGGCCGCAGAGCTGACTAAAGAGGGCTTGGCCGTCACGGTCGCCGGTGGCGGTGACACGGTCGCGGCCCTTAATCTGGCAAAAGCTACCGATGATTTTTCCTATGTATCCGCCGCAGGTGGTGCCTTTCTGGAATGGCTTGAAGGCAAGCCCTTACCTGGCATCTCAGCACTGACAATCACCAAAGTAACAGCATAAAGAAAGTAGACCTCATGGCCCTTATCACGCTTAGACAGCTTTTAGATCACGCCGCAGAAAACAGCTACGGCGTTCCTGCGTTCAACATCAATAACATGGAACAGGGGCTTGCGATCATGAATGCCGCTGCCAAATGTGACGCGCCCGTCATTGTGCAGGCCAGTCGCGGGGCGCGGTCTTATGCAGGTGACATTATGCTGAAACACATGGTACAGGCTTTGGCTGAAATGCACCCGACCATTCCTATTTGTATGCACCAGGATCACGGAAATAATGAAGCCACTTGCATGTCTGCCATTCAATACGGCTTTACGTCCGTAATGATGGACGGGTCACTTGAGGCGGATATGAAAACGCCTGCGTCTTATGACTATAACGTGGCCATTACGGAACGGGTTTCACGCTTCGCGCATTACGTTGGCGCGTCTGTTGAAGGCGAGTTGGGCATTTTGGGGTCACTGGAAACAGGGGAAGCCGCTGCCGAAGACGGTTCTGGTGCGGAAGGTAAGTTAAGTATGGAACAACTGTTGACTGATCCCGATCAGGCAGTTGATTTTGTGTCTCGCACCCATGTGGATGCTTTGGCGATTGCGTGTGGTACATCGCACGGTGCCTATAAATTCTCTCGCAAGCCTGACGGCGATATTCTGGCGATGAATGTGATCGAAGCGATCCACAATAAATTGCCAGATACCCACCTTGTGATGCACGGCTCTTCTTCCGTACCGCAAGAGTTTCAGGACATCATCAACCAGTTTGGTGGTGAGATGTCACAAACCTACGGTGTGCCGGTGGAAGAGATTGAACGTGGCATTAAATTAGGTGTGCGCAAAGTGAACATTGACACCGATTGCCGCATGGCAATGACCAGCGAGTTTCGCCGTATGGCACAAGAAAACCCTCAGGAATTTGATCCGCGTAAATTTCTGATCCCTGCAATGAAATCACTAGAGGCGCTATGCTTGGATCGTTTTGAACGGTTCGGTACCGCAGGTCACGCGGCCTCTATCAAGGTCATCCACCAAGATGAGATGGCCAAACGTTATGCGGATGGTTCGCTTAACCCAACAATTACAGCCGCTGCGGCAGCTTAACCCGAATATATAGGAGACTACCCATGGATCAGTCAGATCGTTACGCAGACCTTTCTTTAAAAGAAGAGGACTTAATCAAAAAACAGGGCCACGTGCTTGTGGCCTACATCATGAAGCCCAAAGCGGGCTTTGGTGGTTATCTTGAAACGGCCGCGCACTTTGCCGCTGAAAGTTCCACAGGTACCAACGTATCTGTTTCCACCACGGATGCTTTCACGCGCGGCGTTGACGCCATCGTTTATGAAATCGATGAAGCCGCCAACCTGATGAAAATCGCTTATCCGGTTGAACTGTTTGACCGCAACATCATTGATGGCCGCGCAATGTTGTGTTCATTCCTGACGCTTTGCATCGGCAACAACCAGGGCATGGGCGATGTGGAACATGCAAAAATCCACGATTTTTATATGCCACCGCGCTTCTTGCGCCTGTTTGACGGCCCATCGACCACCATTAGCGACCTATGGCGCGTTCTGGAACGCCCGGTTGTAGACGGTGGTTTCATTGTCGGCACAATCATCAAGCCAAAACTGGGCTTGCGCCCGAAACCTTTTGCCGAAGCGTGTTATGATTTCTGGTTGGGCGGCGATTTCATCAAAAATGATGAACCACAGGGCAACCAGTTGTTTGCGCCTTTGAAGGAAACTATTCCTTTGGTGGCCGATGCAATGAAACGCGCACAGGATGAAACAGGGGAAGCCAAGTTATTTTCAGCGAATATCACGGCGGACGACCATTATGAAATGTTGGCACGTGGTGAGTTTATTTTGGAAACATTCGGCGAAAATGCCGATCACGTTGCCTTCCTTGTAGATGGCTATGTCACAGGCCCAGCTGCAATCACTACTGCACGCCGTAGCTTCCCGAAACAATATCTGCATTATCACCGCGCGGGCCACGGGGCAGTGACATCCCCAAGTGCAATGCGCGGTTACACAGCGTTTGTTCTGGCCAAAATGGCGCGGATGCAGGGTGCTTCGGGCATTCACACCGGCACTATGGGTTTTGGTAAAATGGAAGGTGAGGCAGCGGATAAGCTGATGGCCTACATGATCACAGACGATAGTGCTGAGGGCCCGTACTTCCACCAAGAATGGCAAGGCATGGGGCCAACTACACCGATCATCTCTGGCGGTATGAATGCGCTGCGGATGCCAGGTTTCTTTGAAAACCTTGGTCACTCTAATCTGATCTTAACCGCAGGTGGTGGTGCATTCGGGCACATTGATGGTGCCGCAGAAGGCGCAATGTCATTGCGTCAGGCCGAACAATGTTGGAAACAGGGCGCAGACCCGATAGAGTTTGCAAAAGAGCACAAACAGTTTGCCCGCGCTTTTGAAAGCTTCCCCGGTGACGCTGACAGCATTTACCCCGGTTGGCGTGAAGCATTGCGGATAAACTCTGCGGCATAAACAATACTTGGGCGGTGATCAGCACCGCCCATATCAACTTTGGCTTAGGAACAAACATGTCTTTCAATCGTGATATAAAAATTGCCCCTTCAATTCTATCAGCAGATTTCGCCAACCTTGGTGCGGAAATCCGTGCGGTAGAGGATCAGGGTTGTGACTGGATACATGTTGACCCGATGGATGGGCATTTCGTTCCGAACCTGACCATCGGCCCAAATGTTGTGGCCGCCATCCGCCCGCATGTGAAAACTTTCATGGATGTGCATCTGATGATCGCCCCTGCCGACCCTTATATCGAAGGTTTTGCCAAGGCGGGATCAGATATGATCACGGTTCACGCCGAAGCGGGGCCGCATTTACACCTATCCTTACAAAGCATCCGCGACTTGGGTGTAAAGGCAGGGGTTGCATTGAACATGACAACACCTTTGTCGGTTGTGGAACATATTCTGGACAGCATTGATATGATTCTGGTGATGACGATTAATCCCGGTTTTGGTGGCCAAAAATTTAACCACCCGATGATTGAAAAAGTCCGCCAGACCCGCGCGATGATCGGGGACCGGCCTATTCATATTCAAGTGGACGGCGGCATTGATCCCACGACGGCACCCCTTGTGGCCGAGGCTGGTGCCGATGTTCTGGTTGCCGGTTCTGCGGTATTCAATGGCGGCAGTGTAGAGCAGCAAGAAATTTACGGCAGCAATATCAAAGCCATCCGCGATGCTGCAAACGCGGCCCTTTAAGGATAACGATCACATGGCTGCAACTCCCCCTGTCTGCGCATTCGATTGGCAAGCACCCGATTTCACCTTGCCCGCGTCGGATGAAAAAATCTATTCGCTGGATGACATCAAGGGGCAAAACGGTACGCTGGTGATGTTCATCTGCAACCATTGCCCTTATGTTTTGTCTATTTTGGATCGCATTATTCGGGATGTTGAAGAACTGCAAAAACTGGGCATCGGGGTGGTTGCCATCAATTCTAATGATGCCGCTGCTTATCCCGAAGACAGTTTTGAAAACATGCAAAAGCTGGGCCTGCCGTTTCCCTACCTGCACGATGAAACACAGGCCGTAGCGCGTGCGTACGGTGCTGCCTGTACGCCCGACTTCTTCGGCTTTAACACCGAAATGGGCTTGCAATACCGGGGCCGCTTGGATGCTTCAGGCCGGCAAGCTGATGTGCCGAACCTGAAACGTGACCTGTTCGAGGCTATGAAACAAGTGGCCGAAACAGGTCAAGGCCCGCGTGATCAAATCGCCTCTATGGGCTGTTCAATAAAATGGAAAAATACATGAAGACAATCGTTTTTGATCTGGACGGCACACTTGTCGAGTCTGCCCCGGATATACATGATGCGGCAAATAAATTTCTGGCCGATCTGGGCATTGCCCCTTTATCAATGGAAACCATCATCGGGTTTATCGGAAACGGTGTGCCCAAACTGGTGGAACGTGTGATGAAAGAGGTGGGAATTGAACATACGGTTGCAAAACACGCCGAACTGGTAACCGCATTTTCCGATCATTACGCGGTTAATCCTGCAACACAAAGCTACCTGAACAAAGGCGCGTTAAAAGCGTTGGAAACCCTTCGGGATGCAGGCCACAAAATGGCGATCTGCACGAATAAGCCCTATGATTTGACCCTACAAGTGTTGAAGTGCCTCAAAATCGACGGTTATTTCGATGCGGTCATCGGCGGCGACAGTCTGGAAGTTAAAAAACCCGATCCTGCCCCCCTATTCAAAGCCATGAAAATGCTGGGGCAAGATGCTTGTATTTATGTCGGCGACAGTGAAGTGGATGCGCAAACGGCACAAAATGCTGACCAACCGTTCTTTTTGTTTACTGACGGTTACCGCAAAGCTGCAGTCGAAGATTTAAACGCACAAGCTGTATTTGACGATTTCACTGATCTGCAAAGTTTAATCGGAAAATCAGATGCTTAAAGCCCTGATATTCGATGTGGACGGCACCTTGGCCGAAACCGAAGAGGCCCACCGACAAGCCTTTAATGAAACCTTCGCTGCCATTGGCTTGGACTGGTCTTGGAATAAAGAGCTGTACCGCGAATTGCTGAAAACCACAGGCGGCAAGGAACGTATGGCGGCTTATCAGACTATGTTGGGAACGTCGGAATTGTCCAGCAGTGAAGTCGCCAAAATACATGTGCAAAAAACCGCTAAATACGCGGAATTACTGGCGCAGGGAAAGCTTGAATTACGCTTAGGCGTTGCGAATACAATCCAAAAAGCCCGCGACGCAGGTTTGAAAATTGCAATAGCCACCACCACCAACACCCCTAACGTTGAAGCACTATGCCAATGTTGCTGGTCAAAGCCCGCAACCGAGGTGTTCGATCACATCGCCGCCGGCGATATGGTGAAGCAGAAAAAACCGGCCCCTGATGTGTTTTTGCTGGCATTGGGGCAGTTGGGCTTACCCGCCAAAAATTGCATCGCTTTTGAAGACAGCCGCAACGGTATTCTATCGGCAAAGGCGGCGGGTTTGCAGGTGCTCACCACGCCCAGCTGGTATACATCCGGGGATGATTTAAGCGCGTCGAATTGGATATTTGACAGCTTGCAAGATGTGCGCGCTGACCAACTTTTGTTCCCGTGAATAATACCTGACTATATCGGGCTCAAACTAGAACTCACTTCTTGACGGCCTTGGGTGATTGAAATAGGACGTGAACTTAGTGAGCGGGTATGGTGAAATGGTATCATAAGAGCCTTCCAAGCTTAAGGCGCGGGTTCGATTCCCGCTACCCGCTCCAACTTCCCTTGCACTTTTGGCCCATCCTGTTATCGAAGCACAAGCCTATGTGAAAGACAGTTAATGAGACGATCCGGCAATTCGGCAAACGATGCAGAAGAACGTGAAAAATCTAAAAAGGTTGGGTCTTTGCGCGGCCTGCTTCCGTTCCTGAAACCTTACCGCGTTTTGATGTTGTTAGCGCTGTTATCGTTGATTGTAACCGCCAGTCTTTCGTTGATATTACCCTTGGCAGTGCGCCGTGTCGTTGATGGTTTCGCGGTAGATCAAGCCAGTCAATTAGACCAGTACTTCGGTGCGGCCATTGGCATTGCGGCGCTATTGGCATTTGGCACAGGCTGTCGGTATTATTTCGTAACCCGCCTGGGCGAGCGGGTGATCGCAGACATCAGAATATCCATCTACAACAAGATGATAGGCATGTCTCCGCAATTTTTTGAACGCGTCATGACAGGTGAGGTTCTATCAAGGATCACTACCGATACAACACTGATCCTGTCGGTGATCAGCAGCTCAGTTTCCATCGCGCTGCGCAACCTTCTGATCTTTTTGGGCGGCATGGTTTTGATGCTTCTAACATCGGTAAAATTGACCAGTCTGGTGCTGCTGATTGTCCCTGCTGTGATCGTGCCTATTATTGTTTTGGGTCGGCGTGTGCGGGCGTTAAGTAGGGTTAATCAAGATAAGATTGCTGAAAGTTCCGGCAACGCCTCTGAAACCCTTTTGGCCGCACAAACCGTGCAGGCCTTTACCCATGAAAAGCCCAGCCGATTGCGGTTTTCCACCCTGACCGAGCAAGCATATGATGCGGCACGTACGCGCATCGGTGTGCGTGCGGTGATGACTGTGATTGTGATTTTTCTCGTGTTCACCGGCGTCTTAGGTGTCTTGTGGATGGGCGCGCGTGATGTGCGTGCCGATATGATGAGCCCAGGCGAATTGGTGCAATTCGTGATCTATGCGGTGTTGGTTGCGGGGGCTGTTGGTGCCTTGTCTGAAATATGGGGCGAGTTGCAACGTGCGGCGGGTGCGACCGAGCGTTTGGTGGAACTGATCCACGCAGAGGATACGATTGTTGACCCTGTTGTGACCAAAGTATTAGCGCAACCGGTGCGCGGTGAAATTTGTTTTGACGCAGTAAACTTCAATTATCCGTCACGCCCCGACATGCCCGCCCTGAAAGATTTCGATTTGACCATCAAAGCAGGTGAAACCGTGGCTTTGGTAGGGCCTTCGGGGGCAGGCAAATCAACCGTGTTCCAGATGGTTTTACGCTTCTTTGATCCTGCAACCGGCGCGATCTTATTTGATGGTATCGACATCAAAAAGATCGACCGAGAGGTTTTCCGCAAAGAAATGGCCTATGTGCCGCAAGACCCGGTTATTTTTGCCACCTCTGCGATGGAAAACATCCGTTTCGGGCGACCTGAAGCTACGGATGAGGATGTTGTTAAAGCGGCCAAAGCCGCCGCCGCCCATGACTTCTTGTCAAAACTACCCGAAGGCTATGACAGTTTTGTAGGCGAGCGCGGTGTAATGCTGTCAGGCGGGCAAAAGCAACGCATTGCCATTGCGCGCGCAATTTTGCGCGATGCACCTGTCTTGTTGTTGGATGAAGCAACCTCTGCCTTGGATGCGAAAAGCGAACTTGCGGTGCAAAAGGCGGTGGATAAGCTGTCAAAAGATCGCACTACTTTGATCGTAGCCCACCGTTTGGCGACAGTTAAAAAGGCAGATCGTATCATTGTGCTGGATGAAGGCGCGATTGTAGCCCAAGGTACGCACGCGCAACTGGTCAAACAGGGTGGCCTGTATGCGCAACTGGCAAAATTACAGTTCACCCAGTAATAAATTCTTTCCTAAGTTACTTGCAAATACATGTCTTAATGCCCAATTATGGTGTGTGGCATAAGTCTTGCCATTGAATATCCATGATAAGGAGGGTCACATGGGACTATTAAGTTTTATCAAAGACGCGGGCAAATCTTTGTTCGGCGCGGCAGAAGCGGCAGAACCCAATGCGGATGCATTGATTAAAGAGGTAGAAGGCTTGGGGCTGGACGCCACAGGTTTGGACATCACTGTTGAAGGCGATACCGTTACTGTTGGCGGCGATGCCGTAAGCCAGGAAATGAAAGAAAAGATCATTCTGGCTGTTGGTAACGTTGAAGGTGTTGCAGGCGTTGAAGACAATGCAGGCGGTGGCGGCACGTTCCACACGGTTGAAAAAGGCGACACGCTTTGGGCAATTTCGAAAAAAGCTTTGGGTGACGGCAATCGTTACAATGAGATTTTTGAAGCCAACAAACCGATGCTGTCACACCCGGATAAAATCTATCCAGGTCAGGTTTTGCGCATTCCAAGCTAAGGCACGCTAAACAATATACTTAAAAGGGCAGGTTTTCCTGCCCTTTTTTCGTTTAGACGTATCGTAATAGTTGCACCTTTCATCAATCCCGCGCATTCTATGCCAGTTAGCGGATGGGAGCCCGCGAAGTCAGGGAGACGATAATGACATATAAATTTGCAACAATCGACGATATTAAAGCCATCGAAAAAGAAATGCCGGTGGAAGACCGCTGGACGGCAGAAACCGTATATGAACAGCTTTGCGAAACCCGTGATGAGTATCCGAACCAACCCGCTGTCAGTTTTCAGCTGAAATCAGGGCCCAAGGATAAGGCTACTACACTTAGCTGGACGGAACTGACCAAGCAGGTAACGCAATGCGCCAACCTGTTTCGCTCATTAGGGATCGGCAAAAACGATGTGGTTGCCTATCTGTTGCCCTCTACCCATGAAACCCTGATCACCTTGATGGGCGGCATGACCGCAGGCATTGTGGCCCCGATCAACCCCACGCTTGAGCCCGAACAAATTTCTGATTTGTTGCGTGATGCTAAGGCCAAGGTTCTGGTGACGATCAAAGCGTTCCCGAAAACCGAAGTGGCACAACTGGCCGCCGCCGCCGTGGCCCTGACCCCGTCTGTTGAAACCGTGATCGAAATTGATTTACTGGAGCACCTTTCGCCGCCATTAAAATGGATTGTGCCGTTCATTCGCCCTAAAAATCCGGTTACGCATAATGCAAAAATAATTGATTTCAACGAAGCCCTTGCCGGTCAACGCAGTGATGCTTTGGAATTTGCTGAAACCGGCGATCGCTTTTGCGCCCATTTTCACACCGGCGGCACTACTGGCATGCCCAAGATCGTACAACACAGACATTCAGGCATTTTATACAATGGCTGGCTCGGCAAGGCCCTGCTTTATGCCAGTGATGACGTGGTGATTTGCCCGCTGCCGTTGTTCCACGTTCTGGCCGCTTACCCGATTTGGGCTGGCTGCCTGTCTTCGGGTGCGCATATGGTTCTACCAACCCCCGCAGGTTATCGCGGTGAAGGTGTTTTTGACAATCTGTGGAAGCTGATCGAACGCTGGGGTGGTACGTTTATCGTAACTGTCCCCACGGCGGCGGCCGCTTTGATGCAACGGCCCGTGGATGCAGATATTTCCACTTTAAAAGCCGCTTTCAGTGGCTCTGCCCCTTTACCGGTAGAGCTGTTTAAACGCTTTCAAGGTGCCACAGGTGTAGAAATTATCGAAGGTTATGGCATGTCAGAGGCCACCTGCCTTGTATCTGCCAACCCCACCGAAGGTTTGCGCAAAGTCGGCTCTGTCGGGTTTCCGTTGCCTTACACAGACGTTAAAATCTTTGCGTGTGATGAAGCGGGCAAGGTTACAAGAGAGATGAAAACCGATGAGATCGGTGAGATTTGCCTCTCGAACCTTGGCGTCGTTACCGGTGCCACCTACACAGATGACAGTAAAAACCAAGGCCTTTATGCCAAGAAAAAATACCTGCGCACGGGTGATTTGGGCCGTATTGATAAAGACGGATATTTGTGGATCACGGGCCGCGCCAAAGACCTGATTATTCGCGGTGGCCACAACATTGATCCGGCCATGATTGAAGAGGCTTTGGCCGGGCACGACCAAGTCGCCTTCGCAGGTGCTATTGGTCAACCCGATGCCAAAGCAGGTGAAGTACCTTGCGCTTATGTAGAGCTGGTTGACGGTGCATCAGTGACCAAAGAAGAATTGCTGGCCTTTGCTAAAGAGCATGTGCATGAACGTGCAGCGGTTCCCAAGTATATGGAAATAATGGATGAATTACCAAAAACCGCTGTCGGCAAAATCTTCAAACCGGCCTTGCGCAAGTCTGCGATTGTTCGGATTTATAATGCGGCCCTGGCGGATGCGGGGCTGGATGTTAAAGTTGTAAGCGTTGTTGAAAGTAAAAAGCGCGGACTTGTGGCACAGCTTATGAAAGCGGATGATGGCATTACGGATAAAGCTGTGACCAAGGTATTAGGCAGCTTTATCAACCCGTGGGAATGGGTGGATTAAAGCACAGGAATAGAAGCATGTCGGTTGTTCCTGTGTGGCACAATCGCCATGCGTTTTTCAAAGTAGGCAGGGCCCGTTGAGAACAACCATTTAAAGGTTTCCAAGTCATTCCCCTTGGCAAGCAGTCGGTCTTGGCGGGCAAGCTTGATTACTTTAGCGAATAGCGCCTCAATTTCTTTGTGCAATGCGTAGCCAGTCGCAGGCAACATTTTGCGTGATAAGGTGCGCACTTTGACCCTTTCATTGCCCATATCCAGATAGCACTGATCAACAAAACTGGTGTTCATGCTACGATAAATCTCACGTAACGGCCCTCGCGGGTTGATCTTAAAGGCACTGGCTGAGGTTAATCTTACACCGTGATCAATGCTGACAAGCGCCAACCCCATCTTTTCCAGTTCTTGCCCGTATAGAAAAACATCGGTGTCTTGCAGATTATACATCGCTTTGATTTCTCGCGACGAAATACCGTGTTTCAAAAGAACAAAGAAATAGAACACACAGGGGTGTTTTGCAAACCGGGTTTCATTTGCAGTTGATAGAACGTCCAGCGGGTCTTCAAGGCGCGCCGCAGTGTCAAAAACTTCGGTGGCGGATATGTCAAGTGCGTGGAAAATTTCCAAAAGACGGCTGAATTTGCAGTCGCGCTCTGAAAATATGCGTTTCACTGTTGGTTCGGACACATGCAAATCATCCGCCAGCTGTGCATAGGTTTTTCCGCGTACTTTTAAGGCGCGTTTCAAGACATCGAATATTTCAGCTTGATTATCTGTGGGCATGCAACCAATTCCTTTTTCGTGGTATCAAAATATGATACTAAATAATGTGATATTGTAAATATGTATCAAAGTGTAATTCCTTGCATAAGATCAGCAGAAAGGAACTGATATGTTTAAAAATCTCTTACTAACCACCGCGAGCTTGGCTTTTATGGGCACTGGATCAATGGCGCAAACCGCTTGGGCAACAAGCGATTTGCAACAACCTGAATCCGTTGTGGTTGACGCAGAGCGCAGTCAAATTATCATCTCAAACATTGCAGGCGCACCGAACGAGGCCAATGGCACAGGCTTTTTGTCTGCGGCTTCACTGAACGGTGAAATCACCAATTTGCATTGGGCAGACGGCATGAATGCACCCAAAGGCATGGCCATTATGGGCGGTCAACTGTTTGTCGCAGATATCAATCTGGTGCATATTGTTGACATGGCCAACGGTAAAATCGTGCAATCATTAGATGCCGAAGGTGCGGTTTTCCTAAACGATGTCACCGCATCGGGTGATACGGTTTGGATCAGCGATATGATGACCCACACGATTTGGCAGTTCACAGGTGGCGCATTAACCAAGTTCCTGCAAACCCCTGACCTGAACCACCCCAACGGCCTGCTGTTTGACGGCAACCGTCTGGTAGTTGGCACTTGGGGCCCGGGGATGAAACCTGATTTCAGCACCGAGGCACCCGGTAGTCTGATAGCGATTGATCTGAAATCCAAAGCCATCAGTCCAATAGCAGGCGGTGAAGCCATCGGCAATCTGGACGGTGTCGTGCGTATTGGCGATGCGCTGGTTGTGAATGACTGGATCACCGGTAAAGTTTTTGCCTTGAAGCCCGGTGAAAAGGCGAAAGAAGTTGCGCAATATGCGCAAGGTCTGGCTGATATCGGTGCGGCAGGGGCCACGGTTTACCTGCCAATGATGATGGACGGCAAGCTGGGCGTGGTTGATGCCACCGATTGGCTTAAGTAAACCTGTCTTATGAATAGAGAGCGCGCGAAAACCGCGCGTTCTCTTATTCGTTTTGCCCCGCAAACGTCGCTTGCATCTCATCACGCGCATCATCGCTGATCTTCGCAAACATCACATCGGGCACCGTGAAAGCATGGCCTGCTTGCAAGGTGTCCAAAGCCGCTGCCACATCCGTGGGCCAAGCGGCTTTTGTATTCATCGCATCCAACATTGTACGGGCTGCATCCGGTATAAACGGCTCTGATAAAACCGCATAAAGCGGGATCAGGTTCAGCGCGAACCGCACGATGGCCGCCGCCGCATCGGGGTCGGTTTTGAACAAAGTCCAAGGTGCTGCCGCTTGCAGATACTCGTTACCTGCAGCCCATATTGCGCGCAATTCAGCTGTGGCTTTGCGAATTTCAATGGCTTCCATATGGCCAACATAGGCTTCCAAACGCTTAGAAATCTCTGCAATCACCGCCTGTTCAGCCGCACCGTAAGCCCCCCCCGCAGGTACTTCTTCGCCGAATTTAGCACGGCAGAACTTGGTGATGCGCGACACGAAATTGCCCAGCACATCGGCCAGATCTTTGTTCACCGTCGCTTGGAAATTTTCCCAAGTAAACTCACTGTCAGAACTTTCAGGCACATGCGTTAACAACCACCAACGCCAATAATCAGAGGGCAGAATATCCAGCGCCTGGTTCATAAACACCCCGCGCCCTTTGGATGTTGAAAACTGCCCGCCATCGTAATTCAGGTAATTAAACGATTTGATGTAATCCACCAGTTTCCACGGCTCACCCGACCCCATGATAGTACAGGGAAACGAAAGCGTGTGAAACGGCACGTTGTCTTTGCCCATAAACTGCACGTATTTCACATCATCCGCGCCCTTATCAGTACGCCACCAGCGTTCCCACGCAGAGGCATCCAAGCCGTTAGCCTCGGCCCACTCAGCCGTAGCCGCGATATATTCAATCGGTGCATCAAACCAGACATAGAAAACCTTACCTTCCATGCCTTCCCAATTTGCGTCCCCACGCTTAACAGGAATACCCCAATCCAGATCACGCGTAATACCGCGATCACGCAGACCGTCGCCATCATGCAGCCATTTCTTGGCAATGGATGTGGTCAGGATCGGCCAGCCTTTTTTGCTGTTAATCCACGCATCCAGCTTGTCGCGCATATCGGATTGCTTCAGATAAAGATGTTTGGTTTCACGCACTTCCAGATCAGTAGAGCCTGAAATCGCCGAACGTGGATTGATCAAATCTGTGGGGTTCAACTGCTTGGTACAGTTTTCACACTGATCACCGCGCGCGCCGTCATAACCGCAATTCGGGCATTCGCCTTCGATATAACGATCTGGTAAATAGCGGCCATCCGCATTGGAATAAACCTGCTTTTCACTGACTTCTTCGATCAACCCGTTTTCCGCCAGCTTGCCCGCCAAATGTTGCGTCAACGCGTGGTTTTGTGGGCTGGAAGAACGGCCAAAGTAATCAAAAGAAAGTCCAAAACCCTTCGCCAAATCCGCCTGCACCTTATGCATTTCCGCACAAAACTCTGCCACATCCTGCCCGGTTTTGGCCGCTGCCAATTCCGCAGGGGTGCCGTGCTCATCGGTGGCGCAGATAAACATCACTTCACGCCCCAGTGCGCGATTGAAACGCGCATAGACATCAGAGGGCAACTGGCTGCCAACCAGATTACCTAGGTGTTTGATGCCGTTGATATAGGGCAGGGCAGAGGTGATTAAGATACGTGTCATGTTCAAGCCAAATGTTGGTTACAGTTTTGATGTAACCCAAGGACGCACGCGCGGCTATAGAAATGTGTGCGAAAACTGATTTGGGGTGGTCGGGGATATGTCGTGAAATCCTGATAGTTGGGTGCCGCATGAAATCATGTGGCTCTAGTCCAGTTTTTTACGTTTCAACAATTTCCCGATGGTAAATGAGGTGCGCGGCGTGTAGCGATAGCCGGTTTTATCTTTAGATACCGGGCGTACGCGCATCCGCCATATGCCGAAAATCAGCAATCCGATGTGGGCAATCATGATAAAGTTGAACAGGGCGGATGGCCCATAATTCTGGATCAATGCGGATGCAATCAACGGGCTGAAAATAGCCCCGATGCCATAGAAAAACAGTAGTGACGCATTCAGCTCCACACGCTCTTCGGGGGTAGAAAAATCATTGGCGTGTGCAACGGAAACTGAAAAGATCGGATAGGTAAGCAAGCCAAACAGAAAGGCCATGATGTATATTGTTGTGGGATCGGTGGAATTGACCCAAGCCATGGTGAAACAAATCGAAATACTGGCCACCGACATCCAAAGCAGCACCCAGCGGCGGTCGTACCTGTCCGCCAACCAGCCGGTGGGGATTTGGGTCACGGCACCGCCAACCATCACAAATGCCAGAAATTGACCGATCTGAAGCGGGGTCAATCCTACGTCTTGCCCGTAAATCGGCCCTGCCATGCGAAAGGATGCTGTGGATATGCCTGCAATAACAACGCCCGCCACCCCCAAAGGTGAGGTCATTGCTGTGCGGATGGGGTGAAGGCGGGGCCGCGAAGGTGCCTTTGGTTGTTTCGATGTTGTCAGGGTTAACGGCAAAATACAGGCGCAGGCCATGATGGCCAGAAGGTTGTAGGATACATAGGCACCCGGTTCCAGAAAGCCGATCATCATTTGGGCCACAGATGACGCGCCAATGTCTACAACACGGTAAGCCCCCATCACTTTGCCCCTGTTATCATTGGTTAATTTCGCTTGAAACCAGGCTTCGATCACTGTGTAGCACCCTGCCACACAAAGGCCTGACAGGATGCGCAAGAACACCCAGAAAGTAACATCAATCCACATCGGATGCGCAATCGCCCCAATGGTACCCATCGCGGCAAATACTGCGAACGTGCGCGAATGTCCAACCGTACCGATCAGGCGCGGTGCCCACCAACAGCCGATGAAAAAGCCAAAGAAGTGTGATGAGCCAAGTAACCCGATCTGGGTTTTTGTGAAGCCTTCTTGCAACCCTGTCAGCGCATCAAGCGGCGAAATCGCCCCTGTGCTGAGTTGCAAAAGGATGACAGATAGCATTAGGGCGGCGAAGGAAATGAGTAAGCGCATGTATTTTCTGCTATGGTTTCAGGGGCAGTTTGGCGGAAACCAAGCGGATATTCCAGCCTGTTTTCGACACGGCTTGGCGTTAACGGATCATCCGGCGCAATGTGTTATCTTTTTTGATGAAGTGACGATAGAGCGCGGCGAACAGATGCAAAGCTGACAGGGCAATCAGTAGTGTCGCGGAAATACCGTGCAGGCTGAACAACCACTCATCAAGACCGGGGTTTTCTGCTATGATCGGCGGGATGATAAACATGCCGAAAAACCGCATCTCAAAACCTGTGGCAGAGCTTGCCAGCCAGCCTAAAAGTGGGGTCAGCAGCATCAGCAGGTAAAACAAAAAATGAACGCCATGTGCCAGATGTATCTGCATTCGGGGTGTGGTGTTATCTTTGATAATCTTGGGGGGTGGCGAAATAAACCGCCAAAACAGGCGAAACAGGATCAGGCTTAGTAACAGAAGACCGGTGGATTTATGCCAGCCATACAGGTGGATATTATCCAAAGCAGGTTGCATATGTGCTATATTACGCCCGAACAGGAACATCCCCCATAGGGCAAGTGCCAACCCCCAATGCAATGCTTTGGCGATAATTCCGTATGAAGTATGGGTGTTCTTCAACCTCATATTATTTACGCCTGATCTGCACATCTATGATAATGCCCAACATATCACCCACATCATTGGGAAATCCGCTGGCCCCAAAATCGTGTCGGTTTAACGTGCCTGTGATATGCATACGCAGGTTTTCCCGTTCTGTTGGCAAAGTATCTGCGGCGCGGGATAATTGCGCAATTAATGTCAGTGGCTTGGTGATGCCGCGCACAGTAACCAGCCCGTCAATTATAACCGTATTACCCTGTGGCCGGATGGATTTTGAGGTAAATTCAATGTCGGGGTAGGTTTGAGTATCCAGCACGCGTTTGGAACGCAGGGCCTGCGTGGCAAAGACAAAACCCGCTTTGGCGGTGGCTGTGTTTAAGGTGACATTCACATGGCTGTTGTTGGGACGATCAAAATCAATCACTATATCGGTGGTGTATTTGGGGAATGTCCCCATAACCGCATTGGCCCCGAACTGATAGGAAAAACCTACATCTGATTGGTCTTTGACAATGTCATACTCAATCGCTTCGGCCCAAGTGATTTGGCTGAAACTGAATAAAAACAGGATGATTATTGATAAAAGTCGCATACGCCTGATCCTTTAGTGTGTGTTACCCTCTGTCAACACGCGAACTGCTGGCTTTATTCGTATATGCTTTGGCGAAATTTCGAAAAAAGTTAAATATTAAACAATATCAATATGTTAGATATATGTCCCAATCGGGACATTAGGGGGGGTTATGAAAAAGCCTCAGGTTGAACTTCATGTGCCATATGATCCAGCACCGCATTCACAAAGCTAGCCTCGCGCCCCTCTGGAAAGAAAGCTTTGGCCACATCCACATACTCATTGATCGCCACTTTGGGCGGGGTTTTACCCACGATCAATTCAGCCCCAGCCGCGCGAAACAGGGCGCGCAAAGTGCTGTCGATACGATCTATTGGCCATTTTGCCACCAACCCACGATCCGTTAGCTGATCAATTTTGGCCTGCTGATTGACCGCTTCAAAAATCAGCGTTTCAAACAGATTGACGTTGCCACGCACAAACGTGCCTTCTTCAGTTTCGGCCCCGAAACGATGCTCGATAAACTGGTCACGCACCTCTTCCAAAGTCGTGTCGCCCGCTTCCATCTGAAACAGGGCCTGCACCGCGTAAAGCCGCGCCGTTGATTTCATTTGTCGTCTGTCAGGCTTGATGGTCATGCCGTTTTATTACCGTTTGTTTTGTCTGCAATAATGATATGTTCCGAGTCCGGTTTGAAACCGATACCTTTGGTGGGCCTATTGAAGCGATTGCTCAGGTTAATCAAGTGCAAAGCGGCCTCTGCCGCCCCGCCACCCTTATTTTGTCCCTTATGATCAGCGCGTACATCGGCCTGATCGCGATTTTCAACCGTTAGAATGCCATTACCAATGCAAAGCCCCTGCAAACCCAGTTCTGAAAGCCCGCGAGAGCTGTCATTACAAACCGTATCATAATGCGTGGTCTCGCCGCGAATGATACAGCCCAAAGCCACATAGCCCTGATATTTGTTATTATTGCACGCCAAACGGATGGCGATGGGCACTTCCAAAGCACCCGGCACCTCGGCCACATCATAGGTTGCCCCTGATGTGGTGATCGCAGCTTTTGCCCCAGCCAACAAATTATCCGCGATGTCTTTGTAATAGGGTGAGATCACGATCAACAGAAGTGGCGCATCCCCATCAAACTTCGGGGCAGGCAGGCTGTAATGGGTTTCACTTTGGGCCATGGATTATGCTTTCGACAAGGGATGAGTGCCGACGATTTCCAGATGATACGCATCCAGCCCGATGAACTTGGGCAGCGGTGTATCTGTCAGCAAAATAATCTTGGTCAGCCCCATGGTAGACATGATCTGCGCACCCAGCCCCGTGTGACGCAGGGTTTTAGGTTGGGCTTCGCCCTGGGCAGGCAGTTTCGCATCAAGATCACGAAACAGCACTATAACACCGCGTCCTGCATCCGCGATAACCTGCATGGCATTGGATAGCTTATCACTACGACCGGGGCCAATGCCCAGCATGTCTTCAAAGGTGTTCATCGCGTGGGTGCGCACCAAAACGGGTGCATCTGTGGTGATGTCACCTTTGGTCAGCACCACATGTTCGGTGCCCTCGGTTTGATCCGTGAACACGCGCAACTGCCAGTCACCGCCAAATTGCGATGACACCAAACGGTTGTCAGTTTCACGCACCAGATTATCATAGCGCAAGCGGTACGCGATCAGGTCGGAAATTGTGCCGATTTTCAAACTGTGTTTACCTGCAAATTCGATCAGGTCGGGCAGGCGGGCCATGGTGCCGTCGTCATTCATAATCTCGCAAATCACACCCGACGGGTTCAGCCCCGCAAGGCGCGATACATCAACGGCGGCTTCCGTATGCCCTGCACGCACCAGAACGCCGCCGTCTTTGGCGCGTAAGGGAAATACATGACCGGGGGTGGCAATATCGTCGGTGCGCACTTGCGGATTGATCGCCACTGAAACCGTGTGGGCGCGGTCATGGGCGGAAATGCCGGTGGTCACACCTTCGCGGGCCTCTATTGATACGGTAAACGGGGTTTCGTGGCGCGATGAATTGCTGCTGGTCATCATCGGCACGCCAAGCCGCTCTATCTGCTCGTCCGTTAAGGTCAAACAAATCAGCCCGCGCCCGTGGGTGGCCATAAAGTTCACCGCTTCGGGGGTGGCCATTTGTGCGGGGATTACCAGGTCGCCCTCATTCTCGCGGTCTTCGTGATCGACAAGAATGAACATACGGCCATTACGCGCATCTTCGATGATATCTTCAATGGGGGAAATAACCGTTGTCATTTAGCTGCCCTGCATTTCGTTCAAACGTGCCACATAACGGGCCAGCGTATCTATTTCCAGATTGATCGGGTCGCCCACAGACAGATCACCCCAAGTGGTTTCGGATTTGGTATGGGGGATGAAATTCACATCAAAGCTGGCGCCATCGACGCCGTTGACGGTCAATGAAGTGCCGTTGAGTGCCACAGAGCCTTTAGAGGCAATGAATTTTGCCAGCTCTAAGGGTGCTTCAAAGGTAACGCGCGTGCTGTCGCCCTCATCACTGATAGCTGTAACTTTTGCCACCCCGTCCACATGCCCTGAAACGATATGCCCGCCCAACTCATCACCGACTTTCAGGGCGCGTTCCAGATTGATCTTTGAACCAACCTGCCATTTGGCCCCGATATTGGTTTTTGATGTGGTTTCAGCGGAAATTTCCACGTCAAACCAGCTTTGCGCATCCGTTTCACCTTTTTCGATAACCGTCAGGCAAACACCACTACACGCGATAGATGCGCCTAGGTCGATGCCATGATGATCATACTGTGTGGTGATACGTGCCCGCAAGTCGCCACGCTGTTCCAGCGCGCTAACTGTGCCAATATCTGTAATAATTCCTGTGAACATGCGCATACCTTTGCATTTAACACTGCCTGAATTAACCTGTCATTGGGCTAACGGCAAGGTAAGATGCTGTCAAATGCAGTTGCGACACTGATAAATTCGTAATTTAAGTCTGTTCACCTTATATAATGAATGGAAATAGGTTATGATTGTGTCTTGTATTTCCGCTATCCCGTGGGTGTTGATTGGTAAATGATGATTAAAGACGATAATTCGGATCGGAAGTTTCTGTTTCTACAAGGCCCGCACGGGCCGTTTCAATACCGTTTTTCAAAGAAACTTATGGCGCGCGGGGTAAGTGTTCATAAGATATGCTTTAATGCAGGCGATCGGTTTTTTTGGCGTAATTCTGAAACCCGGTCTGATTTTCTGGGTAAGAATGAAGAATGGTCTGATTACATCCTTGAAACCATGCAGGAAGGTTACACTGATATTGTGATTTACGGGGATAATTGCCCTGTTCATGTTGTGGCCGCAAAACATGCTGAAACTTTGGGGATCACTGTTCACTATCTGGAAGAAGGATATTTACGCCCTTACTGGGCCACTTATGAGCGCAGCGGTATCAATGGTTCATCCCGTTTGCTAGCGACATCCATAGATCAGATGCGATCTGACCTTAAAGGTGTTGAAATGCAGCAACCCTCGGCACCGGTGCATTGGGGGGATATGCGCCAACATATATTACTAGGTGCAATTTATCATTGGCATATCATGTTTCGAAACAATGATTTTAAAAATTATGTACCGCACCGGGATAACTCGGTGCGCAGCGAATTTCGATTACATTTCATGAAAATTCTGAACCGCATGCCGCATGCGGTTATGCGCCAGATAAAAACCAAACGGCTGATCACAAGTGGTGTGACATACCATCTGGGCATCTTACAGTTAAGTCATGATGCATCGTTACGGCGATACAGTAAATATAAAGGCATGGACGCGTTTATGCATGAGTGTGTCGAAAGTTTTGCCAAACATGCCCCCAAACACCACCATCTGGTTTTCAAGGCTCATCCCTTGGAAGATGAACGCAAGCCCTTGGGACGTGTAGTTGATGAACTGGCGAAAGAATTTAATGTGCAGGGGCGTATCCACTATATTCGTGGCGGTAAATTGGCGCGTATTCTTGATTTTGCCTCTAGTGTTGTGACTATAAACTCAACCGCTGCACAGCAGGCCCTTTGGCGCGGTTTACCGCTTAAAACCATGGGGCAAAGTGTTTATGATAAGTCGGAATTCACCTCAGGTCAGGATTTAGGGGCGTTTTTCGCCAACCCGAAAAAGCCCGATTTGGCGGCATATCGGGATTATCGACAGTATCTTTTGGCTACATCACAGGTTCCGGGTGGATTTTATTCGCAGGCTAGTAGACGGCGCCTACTACTACAGATTGTGGATTTGGTGTTAAATCAGCATGATACATACAAAATGTTGACAAAAACAAGTGCCGCAGCTGTGCAACAGTCGATGTTGGGAAAAGCCTAAAGCAAACAAATGCTGGCATTATGCATCGTGATTGACTAGATTCTAACAAAATTGAGGCAGTAAAGACGAGAAGGGCAGGTTACATGTCACGTCGCAGTACATCTTGGGTTCGCAAAGCGGCCCTATTCACTATAATATTTTCAGTTGCAGCCTGTGGGTTGCCGCGGTCTGGCCCGAACAAAAGAGAAATCTTTGCGGGTAGCATCCAACGACAGGGCAATGCTTTCATTGTCACGGTCAATGATCGGGTCGTGCAGGCAACGAAGCAGGCACCTGCTGTCGGTTTTGACAGTAAGTTCCAAAAAGCAGGCCGTATCGGTGCTGATACCATCCGACCCGGCGATATTTTGGGCCTGACGATTTATGAAAACGTTGAAGAGGGGTTGTTGGGGGTTGCTGGTATTCCATCTACCCTAACCGAGCCTCAAGTTGACCAAGCTGGCTTCATCTTTGTGCCTTATGCAGGGCGGATAAAGGCATCAGGAAATACACCTGAAGCCTTGCGCGGTGTTATTACGCGCAAATTAGACACTCAAACACCTGATCCGCAAGTGATTGTGCGTCGATTGCCGGGCGATGGCTCTACTATTTCTATTGTAGGCTCATCGATCCAAGGTGTCTATCCAATTGAAGCGTCTACGGCGACACTTTCTTCTATGATTGCAAAAGCAGGTGGCGTTACCACGGAACCTGAAAATACCCGCGTGACGGTTATTCGCGGGTCGAACAAGGGCACGGTTTGGCTGCAAGACCTCTATGAAAGTAACCGTCAAGATATTGCTTTGCGTCCAGGTGATCGCATTTTACTGAAAGAAGACACCCGCCGCTTTACCGCACTTGGGGCAACTGGTGCGCAATCGTTGGTCGAGTTTCCAGCACCTGAAATGTCTGCAATCGAAGCGATTGCCTTTATGGGTGGTTTGAACAGCAATTTGGCAGATCCCACTGGTATTTTCATCTTCCGCGACGAGTCTGCACAATATGCAAACCGTGTTTTAGGGCGCGATGATTTCGTTACCTCAAAACGCTTTGCCTATGTGCTGAACCTGACCAGCCCTACAGGTATATTCTTGGGCCGTGATTTTCAAATCCGTGATGGCGACACAATCTATGTCACCGAAGCACCGTATGTAGCTTGGACCAAAACTTTGACCGTGCTAACGGGTACAGTTGGCGCGATTGCGTCAGTTGCCAATGCGGCACAAGGTACAAACTAGGCAGCCTTATCATGGCAAAAAATTCAGGCGCGCGCGATACTAAAAATCGGGCGCGTCTTTTCGTTTACAGTCTTGGATTTATTTTCCAGAAACCTGTACGCCGCATTCTAAAAGCGCATGGCTGGCGGCTGAAACTTGGGCTGCCCTTAGCGGATAATGATGCCATTGCCGTATGGGGGCGCAAGCCGGTTTCAAAGCGCGGCTTTGCCGTAGCGCGTCGTTTTGAAAAGCCGATTGTAACCGTTGAAGATGCTTTTTTGCGGTCTGTCCTGACAGGGCGCGAAGGTGAGGCCTCTATGGGGCTTGTGGTGGATGAAACGGGTATTTACTTTGATACATCGCGGCCTAGTGATCTGGATGAATGGTTCCGTAAATCTTTGATACTATCTGAGCCTAAATTACAGCAAGCATCTGATAATATGGCACTTATAAACCAGATGAAGCTTTCAAAGTATAATAACCATTCAGCAGAAAAAGTGACGTTACCAAATGACTACGTGCTGGTCATTGATCAAAGCTTAAACGATGCCGCAATCACAATGGGGGGGGCGAATGCGGATATTTTTTCGGATATGCTGGCCGCCGCAAAAGCTGAAAACCCCGATAAAAAGATACTGATAAAAACCCACCCTGAAACCCTTGCGGGTAAGCGGCAAGGGTATTTTTGTGAACGGAATTGTGATGAACAGGTCGGATTGATCACAGCGCATATCTGCCCTGCTGATCTGTTTGAAAAAGCTTCAAAAGTATATTGCGTGACATCGCAAATGGGGATGGAAGCGATATTTTCAGGTCTCAAACCTGTGGTTTTCGGACGCCCTTTTTATGCAGGCTTAGGCCTGTCGGATGATCGCGGCCAGACATTGGACAGAGGATTAACATTAACCCCCACGCAGATGTTCTGGGCCACGCATATGCAGTATTCAAAATGGTATGACCCCTATTTTGATCGCGCGGCTGAGCTGCCACAGGTGGCCACGATATTACATGCACGCGCGCGCCAACATGCGGAGAACCAAACACCTGCGGTTTGCCTGGGAATGCGCTTGTGGAAACGCGGCTTTTTACGCAATTTCCTGTCAGGTGGGCGCAATAGGCCGACCTTTACGGACGACCTGTTGGATGCAGTTGAAACCGCCAGTCGCAAGGATGGCCGGGTTCTGGTTTGGGCCGGCAAAGAAAGCGAAGAACTTACAAATGCCTGCGCTTTAAGGGATGTGTCTTTAACCCGTGTTGAAGACGGGTTCTTGCGCTCTGTTGGCTTGGGCGCACAACTTATCACCCCAGTTTCTTTGGCGTTTGATAATATGGGTATATACTATGATCCAACGCGGCCTAGCCAGTTGGAACAAATTATCAATGCCAGTGGCACCCTGTCAGATTTTGACCTGAAACGGGCAGGTTCGGTGCAAGAACGCATTGTTGCGCTGAAAATGACCAAGTATAATGTGGCCAATAAAGCCGTGAAAATCACGCCGCAAAAAGGCCAAGAGATTATTCTTGTTCCGGGGCAGGTCGAAGACGATGCTTCTATCCAGAAAGGCGCGGGGCAGGTGAAGACCAATCTTCAACTGTTGCAAGCCACACGCCAAGATTTTCCGGATGCTTATATCATCTATAAACCGCACCCCGATGTAGAGGCGGGCTTGCGTGTGGGCGGTATTACGGCGGATAAGTATGCAGATATTATTGCCACCGAAAGCAATATGGCAGCCCTTTTGGAACAGGTAACCAGGGTTGCCACCATCACATCCCTTGCGGGATTTGAGGCGTTGTTGCGCGGTAAGGTCGTGACCTGTTACGGCAGCCCGTTTTATAGTGGGTGGGGGCTGACGGATGATCGTGCAGATAAAATAAATCGGCGCAAAGCACGGCCTAATTTAACGGCTTTGATCCATGCCTGTCTGATAGAATACCCGCGCTACTGGGATCCTGTTACAGGTGTGCCTTGCCCCATAGAAGTTGTTCTTGAACGCTTTGAACGTGGGGAAATGCAGGCAAGAACTGGGCCTTTCATGCGTGTTTTGGCAAAGCTACAGGGCTTGTTTGCCAGCTACGCGCACCTGTGGCGTTAAGCCGGTACCCATTCTGCCATCAAATCAGGCCCAAAACGTCTTTGGGAAATCAGCTTGAAACGTGGGGCTTGCGCTAAAACTTCAACACCCATCGCCCCCAGATTAGGGGTGCCGTCAGCACCTATGGCAATGCCTGCGGTCATTGTGATCAGTCGGTCAACGTAGCCTTCGCGGATCAGGGATGCGGCCAGCTTGCCGCCGCCTTCACAAAACAGTCGTGTGATGCCTTTGTCCGCCAGCTTTCCCAATATATCGCTTAAGGACAGTGTGCCACCTTCAACGGCACACTCGATTAAAGTCGCGGTTGTTTTATCCCAATCATTTCCTTTAGCACCCGCCCTATGGCACATCCAAACAGGGCTGTCTTTTGCCGTGCGTCCCAACTGACTATCTACAGATGTAGACAGGTTTTGATCCAGAATTACGCGTACAGGGGCGCGGTTTTCCAGCCCGTTCAGTCGCACGTTCAGAGCGGGGTCATCTGCCACACTTGTGCCGCGCCCGACCATTACCGCATCATGTGTGGCGCGCAAGTAATGAACATAGGCGCGTGATGCGGCCCCTGTAATCCACTGGCTTTCGCCTGTGGATGTGGCGATTTTGCCGTCTAAACTATTGGCCAGTTTTAAGGTCACAGCAGGACGGTTTTGCGTTACACGGGTCAAAAAACCGATGTTTGCCTGTAATGCGTCAGCTTCCAACACGCCTGTGCGCAGATCAATACCATCTGCCCTCAATCGATCAAAACCTTTGCCTGCCACACGCGGATCAGGGTCGCCGCAAGCGGCCACAACACGGGCTATGCCCGCATCCACCAATGCATTTGCACAAGGCGTGGTTTTGCCAGTATGCGCGCATGGTTCTAACGTGACATAGGCCGTGGCACCCTTGGCCGCACCACCTGCTTGTGCCAAGGCCACACGTTCTGCGTGGGGGCGGCCACCATCACCCGTCCAACCGCGCCCTAAAACGCGGCCATTTTTGATGATAACACAGCCAACGGCGGGGTTGGGCCATGTTTGCCCCAGTCCGCGCGTCCCTAATGCAAGGGCCAGACGCATCCAGCGGTCATCTGCCGAATGCAAAGCCATCGCTAATCTGCATCAGTTTCAGGCGGGCGTAATTCATGCACGAAATCTTCAAAATCATCCGCTGCCTGAAAGTTTTTGTAAACCGAGGCAAAGCGCACATAGGCTACCGTATCAATACGCGCCAGGCTATCCATCACGATCTCACCGATTTTATCGCTGTTAATGTCAGTGTCGCCCATGCTTTCCAAACGGCGTACAATGCCCGAAATCATCTGTTCAACGCGGTCTGGATCAACCGGGCGTTTTTGTAAGGCAATGCGGATTGAGCGGGCCATTTTATCGCGGTCGAAATCTTCGCGCTTACCGTTCTTTTTAACAATCACCAGATCGCGCAGTTGTACGCGCTCATACGTGGTGAACCGTCCCGCACAGGCAGGGCATAAACGCCTGCGGCGGATCGCTGCGTGATCCTCTGCCGGGCGCGAATCTTTGACTTGCGTATCAGTGTTACCGCAAAACGGACATCTCATGGGCCTCTACCTCGATATTATTTTTATTATTGTGGATAAGTATACAAAAAATTCAGGCATTTGGGTAGTGAAAAGTGATTCGCAACTAAATATAGTGTATGTGCCAAGTCGCTACGGGTGAAATACTGTAATCTTTGTGCATTTGACAACATGGAAGAACTTGCTAGCGTGCCAAAATTACCCATCCATATTTGGCAGTGACATACTCTATGGCGTCTTTATTTACCCACGCAATCATCCCCCTTAGCCTTAAAATCGCAGGTGGCAAGCGGGTGCAGATACCGTGGAAATTATGCGCCTTGGGGGTGTTGTTCACGATCATTCCTGATTTTGACGTTATCGCGTTTAAATTCGGCATCCCCTACCAATCGCCCTTCGGGCATAGGGGCTTTACGCATTCAATAGCATTTGCGGCGGTATGTGCGGCTTTAATATACCCGATCTACAAATCCCTGCACCCGTCCTTTGCACTGGTTTGGGGTGTGTTGTTCTTGTCTATGCTGTCGCACCCAATGATGGATGCTATGACTAATGGCGGGCTGGGTGTGGCCTTGTTCTGGCCATTGGATGAGACACGATATTTCTTACCCTGGCGGCCCGTTAAAGTATCGCCCATCGGTATTGATAACTTTTTCAATCAACGCGGGCTGGGGGTTATTCTGTCTGAAATCAGGTATCTATGGGTGCCAATTTTCATCACAGTAATTTCTGTGCGGGTTCTAGCAAGCTTCAAAACACGCTAGCCGCTAAGGTGGCCCACCACATGGCGCGTATGGGGGCGATCACGGTGTTCAAACAGGTAAATCCCCTGCCATGTTCCCAAAGCCAACTTGCCGTTTGTAACGGGTATCGACAGTGAAATAGGCGTTAGGGCCGCTTTGATATGGGCCGGCATATCATCGGGGCCTTCATAGATGTGGGTAAGGTAAGACATGGTCGGATGGTTGCTATCTGGCACAAGGCGCCTGAAAAATGCGGTCATGTCGGTTTGAACCTCAGGGTCGGCATTTTCCTGAATAAGCAGCGAACACGATGTGTGTTGCACAAACAGCGTTAGCAAAGCCGTGGGCAGGTTTTGATCTTGCACCCAGTTTTGAACGTCACGGGTGAACTCATACAGCCCCTGAACGCTGGTGTGGATGTCAAATGTCGTTTGATTGCTCATATCGTCCTTATAGCGATCAATTTTCATCTTGGCGATCTGATATAGGCGGGGTAGCTTAGGCCAAAATCTGAATATGGCGGGGCAGGCAATATGGTAGACGGGATTATCAAATTAATCGGTAAAAACGCACGACTTTTGGTTATCGCTCTGGTTGGCCTGATCATAGCGAACGCTGGATTTCAGTTTTACACCCACAAAACAACCGCTCTGACCGCTTGGAAGGGCGGCGGCTTTGGCATGTATACCGAACCGCATGCGGATGGTCGTACGGTTTGGCTGGAAATGCGCGGCGGTAACGGCACCGTTGAAATGCGGGTTTACCCTGAAAATGAAGAGCTGCGCATCTGGATTGACGGGGTCAGTCTGCGCGGCGGGGCGGCTTTGCAGATCATATCTTCACAAGCAGAAAAATTGCGGCATTTCCCCGATCAACAAAAGGCGGATGCCTTGATCCAAAATGTGGCCCGCATCGGTTGGCTGGATAGCATAACGGGCGGTGTTACCCCTAAAGCGGGCAAAACCTTTAAGCCGGAAGATATTCGTGTGATGATTTACGACACGGTTCAGAACATGCAGGCAAAAATCCTGTCACGCAGTATGGTTTTTGATACATCTGGCAGGGGGCTTTGATATGGCAACTGCACCCAAAAAACGCGCCCTAAGCAATGTCGCACGCTTTGCGACAGACAACTATTTCCACACATTGCTGATCCTGTTTTCAGCCATCGTTTTTGTGTTCTTCACAACCAAAGACTACATCCCGACCGTGTTTCGCCTTATCATGCCCTGGATGCTGCTGATCATGATCACAACGAACTTGCGCCGCACGTGGTGCTGGACGTTGATCTTGGTCGTGGTGATGTTGATTATCAATGTTTTCATGAATTACTATAACAGTGCCAATCACGGCTTCATGATAGCCTATATCGGTTTGGCTTTGCTAATCGCGATCAGTGCGGATGATGAAGCATTGATGCAAAAAATGGCATTGTATTTCCTGACCGTGCTGATGGGGTTGGCACTGGTGCAAAAACTGGCGTCACCCTATTATATGAGCGGTAATCTGATCGGGGATTACATTCTGACAGGGCAGATGTTCAAGAACCTGATCACCGTGGTCTATCCCGACTGGGTGAATGTAGTGCATGAAAACAAAGCGGCAATACGCGAACTTGGGTCATTGCCACCTGCCGCAGCAAGCTCGGTATCTTTGGCCGTTCCGGCAGGGATTACAGCACTGATCATGGTGCTGACATACACATCTCTAGCGACTCAATTCTTAATGGAAGTCGCATTGTTGTTGCGTGCGCGCATGGGCAAATGGGTGCATTACGCCCTGCTGCTGTTTGTGCTGATCATCTATTCCACCCGCAATGAAAACGTATTCTTATCAATGAATTGCATATTGGGATATGCGCTGACCGATGAACAGACGAAATCCGTGCGGAAGTTTTATGTGATCTGGATATTCTACCTGCTGGCTATGGAACTGATGGGCGTGCGCCCCGGGTTTCTAATCTAAAAACCGTGCTTTAATCTCTGGTGTCGGGATCATGCATTGATCGTACTGACCAAAGATTTTGTAACGGTTTTTAGCGACAAGCCCGTAAAGCCAATTCTTGGCGGGGCGGGGGAAAATATGTGCTACGCCTGCGATTTTCCAAGGCCAGCCAAGACGGCTGTAGATTGCCAAAACACCATCCAACCGCTCAACCAACTGCCCGTCAACAAACACTAGAAACGTTTCAAAATCTGCAGAATCAAGCCCGTGATGCTGATACAAAAGCTGCCCCATATCGGATTGCGCGGTCAGAAACTTGAACCGCTTGCGTCGATCAAACCGTAAAATGAACTTCATAAACTCGTTGCACAGCACACACGTGCCGTCAAAAACGATCAAGTCTTGGGTTTTAACAATGTTTAGAATGTCAGGTGTTTGGGTCATGGGGATGTGATAATGTGAATAAGCGGCAAGGGGAAGCCCTTGCTTATTACCCCTGAAACGCGGATGCTGGCCCCAAGTGAAACCATATGGGGCAGGGCATGATATATCTAACAAACAGTTGGCAATTCTGGGCGGTTCTGGCTGCGATTTTTGCCGCACTTACCGCGATATTAGCCAAGGTCGGGGTTGAAGATGTGGATAGTGATTTTGCCACCTTCTTGCGCACTATCGTCGTGGTCACAGCCCTTGGCCTGCTGGTTTGGGCCACCGGCAAAGTGCAGAACCTTGGCAGTATCACACCGCGCACAGGGCTGTTTCTGGTTCTGTCTGGGCTGGCTACGGGCGCCTCATGGCTGTGTTATTTCAAAGCGATGAAACTGGGCGATGCCTCACAAGTGGCACCGGTTGATAAGCTATCGGTGGTTCTGGTCGCCATTATAGCCGCCATATTCTTAGGCGAAAGATTATCCGGTCTTGGCTGGGGCGGCATCGTACTGGTGGCAGCTGGGTCGATCATGGTGGCAGTGGGGTGATGGTTATGAAAGGGCAATGTACTTGCGGTGCAGTTCACTACGAGATGCGGGAAAGCCCGCTGATCGTGCATTGCTGCCATTGCACTTGGTGCCAACGTGAAAGCGGTTCTGCTTTTGCGGTGAATGCGTTTATTGAGGCAAAGCACGTGGTGCTGACCAAAGGGGCTGTTGAGTCCGTGGATATTCCCAGCGAAAGCGGTGCGGGCCAAAAGGTGCATCGTTGCTTTGATTGTAAGGTAGCACTTTGGGCCAACTATTTGGGGCTGGGCACGGATTTTTCTTTTGTGAAGGTGGGTACACTGGATCAGCCCGGTAAATGCCCGCCTGATGTGCATATATGTACTCAAAGCAAACAGCCTTGGGTAACGTTGGGGGGCGACCTGCCGATTAATGAGCAATATTATCGCCGTTCCGAGACATGGACGAAAGAAGCCATGACGCGTTTTATGGCAGTTCAAGGGTAAAACACAGAATATTCACGCCAACGATTTATTAATACTTCACCTGCTATTCTGCCTGTCAGGAGGGCCGCTTCATGCATGGTATCATAAATCGAGGTTTGCAATGTTATATCCGCGATATTCATGGTTTGGATATGTGGGAAGAAACCTGTGAACAGGCCAAACTGCCGTTTTATAATTTCGAGTCTATGTTGACGTATGATGATGCGACAACGGAAGATTTGTTAAGCAGTTTTGGTGGGCTGATAAAACGTTCCCGCGATGATATTCTGGAAGATTTCGGCACTTATATTGTGTCTGAAGACGCGTTGACGGCAGCACGGCGGTTATTGAAATTTGGTGGCGGAAATTACGTGGAGTTTTTGCAATCGTTGAATTTCGTTTATGACCGCGCCAAATTGGCAGTGCCTGATCTGGATATACCAACGATGGAACTTGTGTCTCATGGGGCCTGCCATTTCACATTACGCGCGCGCTTTCAAAAACGTGGTTTCGGGGCGACTTTGCTGGGGCTTTTGCGGGCTATGGCGGATGATTATAATGCGCTGGTAACCATTACCCACACACGCAGTGTTTTGCGCCATGTGGATGAAGATATCTTCAGAATTGTGCTGCATGACGAAAAGGGCCTTCAGCAAGCACTGCCTGTTTTGGTACAGCACTAATGGGCAATCCTGTCCCGTTCCCTGCGGCCCGCGTGGGCGGTGATATGTTTGATAATACCGTTTTGAACACGCTGCTGCCGATGCATGTTCAGGTGGATATGATCGGGCGAATGCAGCACGCAGGGCCGACATTTATGAAGTTGCTTGGCACTGATAATATTGTTGGCGCACATCTGTTTGATTGCCTTCAATTTAGTTACCCTAAAGGGATAAATTCAGAGCGGGATTTAGGGCGGCATTACGGTATGCCTTTGACTGTACAGGTAAAAAGACACGATCGCTTTGATCTAAAGGCGGTGGCGGTACCCATGGCAGATAATTCCGGTATTTTGTTAAATCTGGCTTTTGGAACTTCGCTAAAAGATGCGGTATCTTATTGGGGTTTAAGCGTAAAGGATTTTTCACCGTCAGACCCCACGGTAGAGATGTTATATATGATCGAAGTGCAATCGGCGCTTTTGGAAGAGTCGCGCAGTTTAAATGACCGTCTGGATGGTGAGCGGCAAGAGGCTGAGGAAAAAGCCTATACAGATCCGCTGACGGGCCTGTCGAACCGGCGGGCGTTAGATCGTTATATCACGCGCATGTGCCGGCGCAGAAAACCTTGTGATTTTGCAATTTTTCTGATTGATCTGGATCATTTCAAAGCAGTCAATGATACGCTTGGGCATGCGGCAGGCGATAAAGTTTTGCAAGAGGTGGCTAATCTGTTGCTGAATGAAACACGGCCAACAGATATTGTGGTGCGCACAGGCGGGGATGAATTTGTTTTGGTGTTGCAGGATATTCCAAAAACCGATGCGCTTGAAACCATTGCAAAACGGATCATCAGTAAAGTTGAACGGCCCGTTCTTTGGGACGGGCAAAAATGCCATGTAGGTGCCAGTATCGGCATTGTTCAATGCCACACAAAGAACAGCAAGCCGATTGATTTCTACCTGCAAGCGGCAGATGAGGCACTATATGCCTCAAAAAAAGACGGGCGGGGGACGTTTCAGTTTGTAGATTGAGCTTCGGTTGACATCCCCCCTCGATTTGATCCAATCATTCGGGCGAAAGGATGGAGATATGCCACATTTTATCATTGAATACGGGGAAGCCTTGAATGGGAAAAAAGATAAGCATGGTGCAATGCAGATCGCGTTTCAGTGTGGGGAAGCTTGCGGGTTTATAGACCCTACGGACATTAAGGTGCGCATGCGCCCTTATACGGATTTTTTTACAGGCGACGGGCGTACCAGTTTTATTCATATCACGGTACGGCTGTTGTCCGGGCGCACGACCGCACAAAAAGAAAACCTATCGGTTGCCCTGCGCGATGCGTTTGATGCGCGGTTCCCCAAAGTGCAAAGCATCAGTATCGAAATCTGTGATATGGATCGTGGTTCTTACAAAAAAAGACTGGTGTGATGTCTGCGCGAAAAGTTGGCCTTATTGGATTTGGCGAAGCGGCAATGGCGTTCGCCACCGGCTAGAATGGCCGTGTGGCTTTTGAATTATCCGTATAGGCAATGTGATCTTACAATCACTGGATAAGTCTTACCCCGCGTTTCACTGGGCGGATAAAGCCGTTTATAATATGATGGTTCACGGGCACCGCCGTGCCGCTGAAATGCACGAGGTTGCCAAAACCGTTGAAGAACTGGGCCTTGCAGGTGAGATGTCACAGGCAACGGCTAAATGGCAGCAGCGCATTGGCGACCTTGAACTGGATGCGGGCAAGGATAATCTGGGCGAACGGGCCGACGCTGTGTTGACAGCCCTGCCAGATACAACCTAGCCCGACGGCCCTTTTCTGATATTTTCAGGTAGCCATGTGGCAATTTCAGGCCAGATCACCAGAATTACGACCATCAACAGCATCAAGCCAACCATCGGCAAGGCAACTTTTGAGATGTAGGATATTTCGTGCTTAGTCATGCCTTGCAGCACAAACAGATTGAACCCGATGGGGGGGGTGACTTGCGCCATTTCCACCACGACTACGATGAATATACCAAACCAGATCACGTCAATACCGGCTTGGCGGATCATGGGTTCTACGATGGCCATTGTTAGAACTACGGAAGAAATGCCGTCCAGGAACATGCCCAAGATTACATAAAAAACGGTAAGGGCGGCGATCAACACGATGGGCGACAGATCCATGCCGTCAATCCATGCGGCCAGTGCGCGGGGTAGCCCCGTGAAACCCATGGAAAGCGACAAGAAAGATGCGCCCATCAAGATAAGGGCGATCATAGCAGAGGTGCGCGTTGCCCCCATTAGGGATGCAGCGAATGTGTTCCAGTTTAGTGAGCGTTGAATGGCGGCCAATGTCAAAGAACCGATAACACCCACGGCGGCAGCCTCGGTTGCGGTGGCATAGCCCAAATACATTGAGCCGATGACGGCGGTGACCAGCATCAGAACCGGGATCAGAAAGCGGCTTTCGGCCAGCATTTTGCCAAAGCTCATCGGGGGTTCAGGTTGCGGGCGTTCGCCTTTGGAAAAGAAGTGCCAGATCATGATATAGGTGGTGAACAAGCTGGCAAGGACAAGGCCGGGAAAAATACCTGCCATGAAAAGTTTGGTGATCGACTCGTTGATTGACACACCGTAAACGATCAGCGTCAGTGACGGCGGGATCATCAGGCCCAAGGTGGCCGCCCCCGCCAATGTGCCGATGATCATATGTTCGGGATAGCCGCGCTTGCGCAGTTCCGGGATCGACATTTTGCCGACCGTGGTCAGTGTGGCGGCGGACGAGCCTGAAACGGCGGCGAAAATGGTGCAGCCGACGATGTTGGTGTGCAACAATCCGCCCGGCAAAAACCGCAACCACGGTGCCAGACCGCGAAACATATCTTGGGATAATCGGGTTCGATACAGGATCTCGCCCATCCAGATAAACAGGGGCAGGGCGGTCAGTGTCCAGCTGGATGCCCCTGTCCAAATAGTGGTGATCATTGCGTCACCTGCAGGGCGCACGGTGAACAGTTCCATGCCAACCCATGCGACACCCATCAGGGCAAGGCCGATCCAGATTGAGCTGCCCAGAAGGGCAAATAAGACAAACAGGAAAATGGCGGTTGCGTATAGTTCGGTCATTCTACCGTCTCCCCTTCGATATCACTTTTTCCGTTTACCAACAGACGTGTCAGGTGATCCCAGATCGCAATGGCTAATAATATCGTGCCTGCCGACATCGGCAGTTGTGGCAACCAGATGGGGGTGTAGACCCATTCGCTACCGGAGTTGGCCCAAAGCTGGCCCCATTCAGACGGGATGGTATTGAACATGGAAAAGAAGGTTATCAACCACTCAGGGCTGAAATCTTGGCCCTGTGTGCGGTCATTCAGAATTTCCGACATGATGTTGGTTTTGATCGCAAAGCGGGCAAAATAGGTAGCGATGATGGCGGCCATTAACATGGCAAAGGCATCCAGCCAGAACTTCATAAACGTATTCATGTTCAACAGGATGGAAACCCGGATATGTGCGCCGCGTGTCAGCGCATGGGCAAATGCAAAGAATGATGTAGCGGCCATGGCGTAGCCTGCGTATTCGGTTGAACCCGGAAAGGTGACGCCAGACCAGCGCGCAATCATCTGGGCGACAATAATAAGTAATATCAATACCATACAACATGCGGCCAGCATGCCTGAAAACAGATATACCCGATCAAGCTTGCGCCAGACCGGGCGTAATATCCGCCCTGCGATTTGGGGGCTCGCCAAACAAAACGCTGCTATCAGCGTTGGCATAACGAAAAGCCAGACCCATAAAGGTAGGCCGATAAATGGTTGCCAGTCTCTCAAGATTGTAATCCCCCAAACATAATAAACGGCCCCGACTTTTTAAGGGTCGGGGCCGCATAAAGTTACGCCTTAATTAGCGTTGTAAGCATCCAGTATTGCCTGGCCTTTATCGCCTGTTGCGGCCAACCAATCGGCTTGCATTTTAACGCCGATTGTTTGTAATTCCGCCAGAAATTCTGGGCCTGCATCTACAACTGACATGCCGTTGGCTTCCAGTTGTTCAAAATACCAGTTTGCCAGTTCTGCGGATTTAGCGGCACAATCAGCACCAGTTTCATCAGCAGCTTTTTGAACGGCGGCTTGGGTATCAGCGTTCAAGCCTTCCCAGATACCTTTGTTCACGATCACATAGTTGCGCGGCAACCATGCGTTCACTTTGTAGTAATGGCTTAGGTGTTCCCAAACTTTACGGTCATACCCTGTTGAACCCGATGAGATGAAAGCTTCTGCCACACCTGTGGCCAACGCCTGTGACAGTTCAGCGGCTTCAACCTGTACCGGCACCATGCCTAAACCTTCGGCGAAAGTGGCCGTTGCAGTGTTGTATGAACGGAATTTCACGCCTTGTGTGTCTTTTGAAGATGTCACTTCTTTGTTGAAGTAAAACCCTTGGCCCGGCCATGGGCAGGTATAAAGGGCGACAAGGTTCAATTCAGACAGTTGTGCGTTCACGCCATCTTTGGCAGCAGCCCACAGACGTTCATTGTCCGCATAAGTTGTGGCCACAAACGGCAGGTTGTCCCAGCCCAAAAGCGGTGCTTCATTGGCATGTGCAGACATGAAACGCTCGCCAATAGGGGCTTGGCCGGTTTGAACCGCACGCTTAATTTCGCCGCCTTTGAATAGCGAGCCGCCCGGATGCACAGTGATGTCAACGTCGCCGCCTGTGTAATCACGTACGCGATCAGCAAAAACCACGCCCATTTCCGAATGGAAATTGGTGGCGGAATAGGCCATCGGCATGTCCCAGCTTTCGGCTGTTGCAACGCTTGCCACGCTCATGGCGGCCAGTGTGGCACCTAGTGTAATGTTTATTGTTTTCATTTTATTAGTCTCCCAGTTTGTTTAGTCTTCATTATATCTTTCGATTCGCCGCATAGGCAGAAAGGTCAGAATTGATCGGTGCGCCAGTGGCAAGTTTTGCCAACCAACGTCCGGTTTTTGGCCCCGCAGACAGGCCAACGTGCTGATGGCCATAGCCCAGAAACACATTGCTTGCTTTCGGGCTTACCCCGATAATCGGCAGGCTGTCCGCCGTGGCGGGCCGGTGCCCCATCCATTCATCGACGTGATCATAAGTCATTTGCGGAAAAAGTGTAGCCATTTGTTTTTTCAACAAATTGATAGGGGCAGATGACGCAGGATTTTCCAATCCACCAAACTCAACCACGCCTGCGCACCGCATACGCCCGTTCATGGAATTGATTACGAACTTGCCGCTGGTAACCATAACGGGGGATTGTAATGTGATCGACGGGTTGGTGAATTCTATGTGATAGCCCCGTTCAGACTCCATTGGTACATTGATCCCCAACACCTTTTCCCAAGCACTGCTCCAGGCACCGGTTGTCAGGATATACTTGTCAGCCTTCAGTGTACCGCTGGTTGTTGAAATGCCTTTACAACGCCCGTCTTCAATATCAAAATCCTGAACCTCTTTGGCCAGGATGGTACCACCTTTGGCTTTGAAATGATCCGCCAATGCAGTTACATATGCACCCGGATCGGTGATCCTACCGTGGTTTTGGCACTTTATGCCGTAACCGAAAATGCCCTTTAAAACGGGGTCATAAGCCGCCAGCGCGTTTGCATCCAGTTTTTGGTATTTCACATTATGCTGGTCGCGAATGTTCCAGCCGTATGCGTCTACGTCGAAAGCGGCTTTGTCCGCATACGCGTAAATATAATCATCGGTAGAAACATATTTTTGTGCTTCGGTTCCTTTGGCCAATGCCAAATGCTGATCCGGTGCATCGTGTAAAAGTTGGGTTAACCCATCCGAGACAGGTTGCACGGCTGTATCGGTGGCCTGCTTCATGTATTTCCATAAAAACGGCAGCAGTTTTGGCAGATAACGCCAGCGTATGAATAAAGGTTGGTCGGAGCTGAACAGCATCTTGGGGGCTTTGCGCCAAAGCCCAGGCACGGTGATCGGCACGACAGAGCTGGAGGTCAATACCCCCGCATTGCCAAAAGATGCCCCGGCCGCAGGGCCTTCTTTGTCAATTAAAGTGACATGGTGCCCATCGCGTTGCAGCCATAAAGCTGTGGACACGCCCACAATGCCGGCCCCGATGATCAGGATGTTTTCTTGCGCAGATGATTCCAACTGTAGTCTCCCGAATTAAGTTTCGCTTGACCTCTATATAAAATCAAATACTAATAACTGCGGCAAACATCAGAAAAAATGATATGCGATACAGACCTCTTCAAGCTTTTCATGCAGTGATAGAAACTGGCACCGTTACGGCTGCAGCGCAAAACCTTGGTATATCGCAACCTGCGATCAGCAACCTTTTGGCGCAACTTCAAGACCAAACTAAATTGAAACTTTTTGAGCGTGTACATGGCCGTTTGGCCCCAACACCGGAAGCAAAGATACTTTACCGCGAAATTGACACGGTGGTGCGCGGGTTGAGCCAGGTAAAATTAGCGATTTCCAACTTGCAAAACCAGCGTAGCGGAACGTTACAGGTTGTCAGCAGTCATGCCGTTTCGTTTGGTTTTCTGACGGGTGTTGTCAGCGACTTTGTCAAGGAATTTCCAGATGTGGATGTGTCATTCCAAACCAGATATTCGCAAAATATCCAGCAATGGGTCGCTTCTGGCTTGGCTGAAATTGGCATCAGTGAATTGCCGATATTAAGCGATAACCTAGATTGGAAACATATGCGGTTTTTATGCCAGATAGCCATCCCGGAGGAAAGCCCGTTAGCGGATTTGGATGAACTGGGGCCGGATGAATTGGACAATGTCCCCTTTATCATGATGGGCGAGGATCATATGATCAATGCGCGCACAAAAGAAATATTCATGAGCAGCGGAAACCGACTTCGGATAAAATGCCAATCGCATTTGTTTAGATCGTTATTAGAGTTCGTTAAATCGGGTATGGGGGTTGCCTTAATTGACCCGTTTACTTTGGCCCATGATGACGGCAAAGGCTACGTTACCCGCCCGTTTCGCCCCGATGTGTATCTGGATTTGGCTTTGATAAAGCACGCATCCCGCCCGATTTCATCCTTAGGGGGGAATTTCTACAATAAGGTTCTGGAAGAAATCCAAACGTTTGCTGCCGATTAGGCGTATAAGAACTTCCAAGAGGAAAGGTGGTACCAGCGCCCTGGCTTGAACAGGGGGCCTCTTGATCCACAATCAAGCGCTCTAACCTACTGAGCTACGCCGGCACTGCGACGTGATCTAACTGCCAATTTCACTGATTGCAAGTACATATCTGCCTTGAATTCCCGCAATAGTCTTGTTAGCCGTTATTTTCTATCCAGGAGAACAGCCATGGGCATCAATTCAGAAAAAAACATCGAGGCCAATTTGCAGATCGGCCCGACCACAGACGGTATGGTGCGTTTGTTCATATATGCGGGCGATACAGAAATCCCGCTGGATTTCGACCCCGCTGAGGCCGATGAAATTGCCGAAGAAATTCGTGCAGCGGCGTCCCAGGCGCGTGCGGTAAAATAAACACAATTTTTGATATGCCTTGCTATTCGGCCCAACCACGCTTATTTTAGGCCTTGGCGGGTTCTGCCCTTCTCGTGCTATAGGTTTTATTCCAGTGGCCGATAATCATTTTTGAGGGAGCTGGCTCTGTGTCTGGCCGTGGCCTAACATACCCGGTGCCCACCTAGTTTAACTAGGCTCTCAGGGATACACACACCTACACGGTTGCGTTGATGCAAATCATATGTGGGCCCGCCGCTTTTACCCCTAAACCTTCGTATTCTGGCTGGTTTGCTGCGCGTCTTGCCGCTATTGCTGGCAGATGGACATTCAAGATTTAAAACAGGCCTGCCGCAAAGCAGGCTTCGCCACCCGCAAAATCGCCCACGCTCAGGGGCTGGATAAAGCGGCCAATGCGCAACTGACCGCTTACCTGAAGGCGCAAGATGCCGATCTGGTGATTTCCGCCTATATGCCAATCCGCACTGAAGTGTCACCCATACCCACAATGGAACGCATGGTCGCGCGAGGCCGCAAGGTATGCGTGCCGGTGATTGTGGGGGCAGGCGTGCCGCTGGAGTTCCACCAATGGACGCCAGAGGCGGAAATGATCGAAGGGGCGTTCGGGGCCTATATTCCCAAAGACGGTATAAAACTGATCCCCGACATCGTCATCACCCCCTTGCTGGCGTTCGACGCACACGGCTACCGGATGGGCTACGGCGGCGGGTTTTATGACCGTAGTTTTGAGCAGATATCGGCGTTAAAGGATGTACAGGCCGTGGGGTTTGCCTATGCCGATCAGGAAGTGCTGCTGGTACCCCGCGAAGAAACCGACTTTCCGTTGAATGCGGTGATAACGGAAAAGGGTATTTTGGGGTTTTGAAATGTTTTTTCGAGCGTAGGGTTTTCAGGATGCCTGAAATGAGTCCAAAATTACCCCAAATGATCAGTCGTCAAAGGTTTTTCCCGTCATAAATCTCTTCAGGTATTCGAAGTGCATCCAAATCGTCCACACAACCCAAGTTAATCCGGTAGTGGCCGGGGTTTAGCCGAGTTTCGACAAACGTGTGGATTCCGCACTTACAGCAAAAATGATGTCGGGCTGTCATTGTGCCAAACTGATAGCATTGTAACGCATTGTCGATTGCTGAAATGTTAATGAGGTCAGGCGGTATGGTATCAGACGTCATAACGCTTCCTTTACGAGCGCAGATTGAACAATCGCATCGCATTGTTTTCGATATTTTGGGACTTAGAAACGTGAACTTGACCCTGCCGCAGTGGCAACTTCCATGATATGTTCTCATTTTAAATCCCTTAGCTACCCTGAGTTAAGGGAACAGGTTTTCACGACGTGCAGCAAGCTTTATCTTTGAGTTGTAGATATTACGCAAAGGTCTGTTCTGTCTTGCATAGCAGACATTTAATTTAGCCTCGTACCCTTCTAAACCGAAAACCCCACCGAAACCATAAAACCATCTAGCATTTCCGTCCATCTACCTATATCGCGGAGATATGAGACTCTTATTTTTAGGTGATGTCGTGGGCCGCGCGGGCCGAAGTGCGATTGCGGAACGCTTGCCTGCGTTGCGCAAAGACTGGCGTTTGGATTTTATCGTGGTGAACGGTGAAAATGCCACTGGTGGTATGGGCCTGTCGGGTTCGCACGCCAAGGGTATTTTGGACGCAGGTGCGGATTGCATCACGCTGGGCGATCATGCCTTTGATCAGCGCGATATGAAGGTGGCGATTGAACAGGAACCACGTATTTTACGCCCCCTGAACTATGCGGCAACGGCACCTGGTAAGGGTGCGCGGCTTTATACCGCGCAAAATGGCAAAAAGGTTCTGGTAGCCCAAGCACTGGGCCAAGTGTTCATGAAACGCCCCTTCGCCGATCCGTTTTCGCATCTGGATCAAGTACTGAAATCAGCCCCTATGGGTGGTCTGGCCAATGCGGTGATTGTTGATTTCCATGCTGAGGCTACATCCGAGAAAATGGGCATGGGCCATTGGCTGGACGGGCGGGCATCCCTAGTGGTGGGCACCCATACCCACGTGCCCACGTCTGATACACAAATCCTGCCGGGGGGCACCGCATTACAATCAGACGCCGGCATGTGTGGCGATTATAACAGCGTGATCGGGATGGATAAGGCAGAACCCTTGCGCCGTTTCGTGACAGGCATGAACAAAGAACGCTTCACACCTGCATCAGGTGAGGCCACGCTTTCAGGCGTTTATGTGGAAACCGACGACAAATCTGGGCTTGCAACCCGCGTGGTACCTGTGCGACAAGGCGGCCGTTTGCAGCAATCTGGGCCCTAAAGTGGCGGCGTTTCTAAAGACCCGCATCGGGCTGATCTGCGCCTTAGTGCTGATCGGTGCCGTTTGGGGCGTAACTGTTCCGATGATGAAAGTGGCGGTTTCAACGGGTTACCGGGAATTTGGCCTGATCTTTTGGGAATTTGTTATCATCACGGTGTATTTAGGTATCTTGTCCCGCGTTAAGGGGCCATTTCCGAAATTGACACGCGACCATCTGATTATCTTTCTGGCTATTGCGCTGCTAGGTACGATAGTCGCCTCATCCTTTAGTTTTATCGCTATCGGGCATATCCCTGCGGGGGTCTATTCTGTGTTGATCTCACTTGTGCCAATGTTCGCATTGCCCATCGCAATCCTGTTGGGGCTGGAACGCTTTGAATGGAAGCGTGCGATTGGTATCGTTTTAGGGCTTTGCGCGATTGTGATCTTAACAGGCCCCGATGCTAGCCTGCCTGACCCCTCAAAATCGATCTATGTTCTGATCGCCTGCATTCCCCCGCTTTGTTACGCGTTAGAGGATAATTTTGTCGGTAAATTCACCTTGCGCGGCCTGACATCAGTGCAGGCATTGCTGGGTGCATCCGTTGTTGGCCTGATCATCATCACGCCGCTTTCCGTCGCTACGGGGCAATGGTTTTCACTAAACCACGCATGGGGGCCACCCGAATGGGCGATCTTGTTCATGAGCCTGCTGCACGGCTTTGCCTACACGGGTTATGTCTGGCTGATCGGGCGCGCAGGGCCGGTGTTTTCGGCGCAAGTTTCCTATCTGGTGACAGGCTTTGGTGTGCTTTGGTCTATGGTGATGCTGAACGAAAGCTATTCGGCATGGGTATGGGGTGCTGCTGGCTTAATGATGATTGGGCTGTTTTTGGTGCAACCAAAAGGCGAAGATCACCCATAACTGCTTGTGATCGTGGGTAACTTGCGCCACCATAGACAAAACATGAAGGAAGCAAACAATGTTATCAGGCTATATACCAGAGGCATGGAATGCAGGTTTAGCCATGGGTGTGGTGGTTGTGATGTTCATCATGTTCATGCGCGAAAGCTACCCGACCGAAGTTGTGGCCATCGCCGGCACGGCGTTAATGCTGGTTCTGGGGCTTTTGCCCTACGAAGACGCGCTGCACGTTTTGCAAAACCCGGCCCCTTGGACTATTGCCGCGATGTTTATCGTGATGGCAGCCCTAGTGCGCACGGGGGCACTGGCATGGTTTACTGGCTTGGCTGAAGCACAGGCAGATACCCGTCCGGCTGTGGCCATCGGTGCGCTGATGATTTTTGTTGTGATAGCTTCGGCCTTTGTGAACAACACGCCAGTTGTCGTGGTGATGATCCCCGTGTTTGTACAACTGTCGCGCAGGCTGGGTATTTCTGCCAGCAAGTTGTTGATCCCATTGTCTTATGCCGCCATTCTGGGGGGTACGCTGACCCTGATTGGCACCTCGACCAACCTGTTGGTAGACGGCGTTGCCCGCGCACGTGGCCTGGAACCGTTTACAATTTTTGAAATCACGCCACTGGCGATTGTTCTGGTGGCTTGGGGCGGGGTTTATCTGCGTTTCATTGCGCCACATCTTTTGCCCGATCGTGCATCTATGGCCGATATGTTGGGCCAAACCAAATCAAAACGCTTCATGACCGAGGTGGTCATCGCCGAAGGTTCTGCCCTGATCGGTCAAGCCCCATTGGAGGTTGAAGCGTTTAAACGTGATGGCGGGCGAGTGGTTGATTTGCTGCGCAATGATGCGTCTTTGCGCAAGAGCTTTTCGGATGTACGCATGCAGCTTGGCGACCGTGTGATTATGCGTAAATCGGTGGCCGAAGTTCTAAGCTTGAAAGACAGTAAAGATGTTTTGCTGGCCGATATGATCTCGACCAAAGAAACCACAACTGTTGAAATACTGATCACACCCGAATGCGGTATGGTTGGCCGCACGCTGGGCAGCATGGGCCTGCGCAGGCGTTACGGGGTCTATGTGCTGGCTGCACACCGGCGCAACCAGAATATCGGCCAGCAGCTTGAAGAACTGCGGGTGAAAGTCGGTGATACCTTGCTTATGGAAGGTGCGCCCGAAGATATTAAACAACTGGCTGAAGATATGGATATGGTGGATGTGTCCAAGCCTTCGGCGCGCGCCTTTCGCCGCCGCCACGCACCGATCGCCCTTGGGGCAATCGCCGGCATTGTGGCGCTGGCAGCCCTTGGTGTGGCCCCGATCCTATTACTAGCCGTGCTGGCTATGGCGACAGTGTTTATCACCCGCTGTATTGACAGCGATGAGGCATTTTCCTTTATCGATGGTCGCCTGCTGGCGTTGATTTTCGCGATGTTGGCCGTGGCAACAGCACTGGAAACCTCAGGCGCCATTGATATGATTGTCAAAGTGTTCGCGCCCTTGCTATCGGGCCTGTCACCGTTCTTTATTATCTGGGGGATTTACCTGCTGACCTCATTCCTGTCAGAGATTATCAACCATGCGGTGGCCGTCGTTTTAACACCTGTCGCTATTGGTCTTGCCGTTTCTTTAGGGGTAGACCCGCGCCCGTTGGTGGTGGCCGTAATGATCGCGGCCTCGGCCACTTTTGCCACCCCGATCAGCTATCAGACCAACATGATGGTCTACGGGCCGGGGGGATATAAATTCACTGATTTCCTGCGCGTCGGCATTCCGTTGAACTTAAGCATCGGGGTTATTGCCAGCCTGATTATTCCATATCTGTGGCCTTTGTAACTTACCCTTGAACATCCCCCGCGCCGCCGCTTATAAAGCCCCAACAAAGTTTTACTAAAGGGGTTCGCATCATGGCAGGCCATTCAAAATGGGCAAATATTCAGCATCGCAAAGGGCGCCAAGATAAGCTGCGCTCGAAACTGTTCTCGAAGCTTGCAAAAGAGATCACAGTGGCTGCCAAAATGGGTGATCCCGATGTGGATAAAAACCCGCGCCTGCGTATGGCGGTCAAGGAAGCCAAATCCCTCTCTGTGCCCAAGGATGTAATCACTCGCGCAATCAACAAAGCGGTTGGGGGGGACGCGGAAAACTACGATGAAATTCGCTATGAAGGCTACGGGCCTGCCGGTGTAGCCGTGATCGTGGAAGCGATGACCGATAATAAAAACCGCACCGCATCCAGCGTACGTTCAATCTTTACCAAATCCGGCGGCAATCTGGCCGAAACCGGTGCGGTTTCTTTCATGTTTGAACGCAAAGGTCTGGTGGTTTACCCCGCCGATACTGCCAATGCGGACACGATGTTTGATCATGTGATTGAGGCAGGGGCTGAAGATGTGGAAAGTTCTGAGGACGGCCACGATATTTATTGCGGTGACACTGACCTGAACGAGGTTTCAAACGCACTTGAAACCGTTTTAGGCGAGAGTACCAATACCAAACTGATCTGGAAGCCGACGATCACTACCGAACTTGATCTGGAAGGTGCCGAAAAGCTGATGAAGCTAATCGAAGCCTTGGAAGATGACGACGACGTGCAAACCGTCACCACCAATGTTGAATTGTCTGATGATGTTATGGCGCAGCTTTAATCATACGAATAATCGGCGGGGCGATAATCATCCCTGCCAGCATCGCGGCCAGAAACGTCAAACCACCTGTGCCCCCGAATGTGGATGAGGCTAATGCAGGGCCGGGGCAAAACCCGGACAGGCCCCAACCCGCACCAAACAATACGGCCCCGGTGATCAATGAACGATCCAATTCGGTCTTGGGCGTCAGCGGGATCAACCCGCCAAGCACGGATTTTTCGCGGACAGCCGCAATGCGCCATGCGATGAACATCGGGATGATGGCACCGCCCAGAACAAAGATAAGCGTGGGATCCCATGCACCGAACAGATCAAGAAAGCCCTGAACTTTCAAGGTGTCCGTCATGCCCGATACAACCAGCCCTAAGCCGAATAATGCGCCGCAAAACAATGTCACCAAGTTTTTCACAGTAAAACCCCCGATGCCCGTGCGGCGGCGATAACCACAATGCCCGCCGCGATATAGATGAGTGTCGCAATGATTGAGCGCAGGGATAAGCGCGAAATACCACATACCCCGTGGCCACTTGTACACCCTGATCCCAGCCGTGTGCCTACGCCCACCAACAGGCCTGCGATGACCAGTAAACCGATGTTGCCCGTTACATTGGTTTCGGGCAGTTTATAAAATAATCCAAGTAGGGCAGGCGCACCAACAAGGCCCGCAATAAACAAAACACGTTCAAACCAAGTGCTGGCACCTGATCTATCGACCAGCCCGCCAACAATACCGCTGGCCCCCATTATCTTGCCGTTTACCAGTAAAAATATTGCGGCAGCTGTGCCAATCATCAGACCGCCAAGCAGCCCATATGACCAAGTTGTGATGTCCATAACGTTCCGTACCTTTGTTCTAGGTTGCTTTCAGGGCGATATATGCCATGTTGTGCGGCGAATATACCATCGAAATAATACATATGCAATTTTTTGAATAAGTATTCACGTTTATGGTCGGAATGTCGCATGCTGGCCTTGTGTTTCAAGTGTTAGAAAAAAATATTGTGTATAAATTCGTCGATTCTATTGATCGGCGACGCTTGAACAGGGAGGATTGTCATGCGCATCGGAACTCCAAAAGAGGTCTACCCGGGGGAAACCCGTGTGGCAATGACGCCTGCGTCTGCCATTGAATTACAAAAATTAGGTTATGATTGTGTGATCGAAAAAGGCGCAGGTGCTGCCTCTCGCTTTTCGGATCAGGATTATAAAGATGCAGGGGTCAAAATCGTGACCACCGCTGCCGCTTTGTATAAAACGGCTGATGTTGTCGCCAAAGTACGCCCGCCTGAAGATATCGAGGTGAAGCGCCTGCGCACTGGCCAAACGCTGATCTCATTCTTTTATCCAGCCCAAAATGAAAAACTGATGAATGCCGCCAACAAAAAAGGTGCGCATGTGATTGCCATGGATATGGTGCCGCGCATCAGTCGCGCCCAGAAGATGGACGCGCTTTCCTCTATGGCCAATATCGCGGGCTACCGCGCGGTCACTGAAGCCGCCAGCAATTTCGGGCGTTTCTTTACGGGCCAAATCACTGCTGCGGGTAAAGTGCCGCCCGCCAAGATACTGGTTGTGGGGGCGGGCGTTGCCGGCCTTGCTGCCATTGGTGCCGCGCAATCTATGGGGGCGATGGTTTTCGCCTTTGATGTGCGCCCCGAAGTGGCCGAACAAATCGAAAGCATGGGTGCCGAGTTTGTATTTCTGGAGTTTGAGGAAGAGCAGCAGGACGGTGCCACAACCGGTGGCTATGCCGCTCCATCAAGCCCGATTTTTCGCGAAAAGCAGTTGGAAAAATTCCGTGAACTGGCCCCTGACATGGATATCGTCATCACCACAGCCCTGATCCCTGGTCGCGATGCGCCGAAATTATGGCTGAAAGATATGGTTGCGGCAATGAAACCGGGTTCGGTAATCGTTGATCTGGCCGCTGAACGCGGTGGTAACTGTGATTTGACCGTGGCAGACGAAAAGATTGTGACGGACAATGGGGTGACCATCATCGGCTACACTGATCTGCCTGCACGCATGGCCGCGCAATCGTCCACACTTTATGCCACTAATATCCGCCATATGATGACAGATTTGACGCCGAAAAAAGACGGCAAGCTGAAACATGATATGAAGGATGATGTCATTCGGGGTGCGACAGCGACCCATAAAGGCAAAATAACCTTCCCGCCACCGCCGCCCAAAATTCAGGCGATTGCGGTACAAAAGCCCAAAGCCCCTGAAAAGACAGCGGATGAGGTTAAAGCAGAAGAAGCAGCGGCCGCTTTGCAGGCGGGTAAACAACAAACCATGGTGCTGATCGGTGGCGGTCTTTTGATGTTGCTGATCGGGGCCTATGCGCCCGCATCTTTCATGCAGCATTTTATCGTATTTGTACTGTCCTGCTTTATCGGTTTTCAAGTGATCTGGAAAGTCAGCCATGCGCTGCACACACCCTTGATGGCCATTACCAATGCTATTTCTGGCATCATCATCTTGGGTGCCTTACTGCAAATCGGCGGTCACGGATTTATCGTAACCGTGCTGGCAGGCATCAGTATTTTGATCGCAACCATCAACATCGTCGGCGGCTTTATGGTCACCAACCGTATGTTGCAAATGTTCCAAAAGTCTTGAGGGGGATGATATGAGCGCAGGAATAGTAACCGCAGCATATATCGCTGCATCTGTATTGTTCATCCTTGCATTGGGCGGGTTAAGCAATCAGGAAAAAGCCAAACGGGCCGTATGGTTCGGCATCATCGGCATGGGCATCGCGGTGTTTGCCACGATATTCGGGCCCGGTGTAGGCGGCTGGTCATACTTGGTACTGATCCCGTTGATGGGTGTCGGTGCCTTCCTAGGGGCCACCGTTGCTAAACGGGTGGAAATGACTGAAATGCCTGAACTGGTGGCTGCATTGCACAGCTTTGTGGGCTTGGCAGCGGTCTTTATCGGGCTGAACTCCGACATGGTCGGCACGCATGGATTAGTGGGGGCTGAAGTTGCCATTCATGAGGCCGAGATTTTCCTTGGCGTCTTTATCGGCGCCATCACCTTCACGGGTTCCATAGTGGCCTACGGCAAACTGGCAGGTAAAATCGACGGTAAAGCCCTGATCCTGCCTGCACGCCATGCGCTGAATGCAGGTGGGGCCATCCTTAGCTTTATCTTGCTGACCATGTATATGGGCGGTTCAGGCAGTTGGACATTGTACCTGATGCTGATCATCGCTTTTGCCATCGGTGCCCACCTTGTGGCCGCCATTGGTGGTGCTGACATGCCCGTGGTTGTATCCATGCTGAACAGCTATTCAGGTTGGGCCGCCGCCGCAACCGGCTTCTTGCTGGGTAACGATCTGCTGATCGTCACAGGGGCCTTGGTGGGTTCATCGGGGGCGATCCTGTCCTACATCATGTGCAAAGCGATGAACCGCAGTTTCATATCCGTGATCCTTGGTGGTTTTGGTGGTGCTACTGGCCCCGCGATGGAAATTGATGGCGAAATGGTAGCGACAGACGCAAACACTGTAGCCGCACAGCTGGAAGAAGCATCATCCGTCATCATCGTGCCAGGCTACGGCATGGCTGTGGCACAAGCCCAGCAATCGGTGTCAGAACTGACACGCCGCTTGCGGGCCAAAGGTAAGAATGTGCGTTTCGGCATCCACCCCGTTGCGGGACGGCTGCCCGGCCACATGAACGTGCTTTTGGCGGAAGCCAAGGTACCTTACGACATCGTGCTGGAAATGGATGAGATCAACGACGATTTCCCTGACACGGACGTGGTGATGATCATCGGGTCAAACGACATCGTAAACCCCGCCGCACAAGACGATCCCAACAGCCCCATCGCGGGCATGCCGGTTCTGGAAGTGTGGAAAGCCAAAACCGTGATCGTGTCAAAACGCGGTCAGGGGACAGGCTATTCAGGCATTGAGAACCCGCTGTTCTTTAATGAAAACACGCGGATGCTTTATGGTGATGCGAAGGCTTCGTTGGATCTGTTGTTGGGTCAGATAGATTAATACTTAAAGGGGCCGATCAGGCCCCTTTTCAATTCTTAGCCACATGCCTGTTCAACCGCTTATTCACCCAACCAAACCCCAGAATAATCAACAGCGTAAAGCTGATGAAATACACCGCAATAATCGGGTAGGGCACGAACGGGTTAAAGGTTTTGTCGGCGAAATAGCTGGCGTAGTACAAAGCATCGCCTTCTTGGCGCCATGCGGGGAAGCTGGAGAAAAATACCAGTGCTGTGGCGTGGAACAGGAATATCGCCTCATTAGTGTAACTGGGCCATGCAAGGCGTAACATGGTGGGGAACGATATGCGCCAGAACACTTGGCGTTTTGACATGCCGATGGCATAGGCCGCTTCAATGTCGCCCTTGGGGATGGATTGCAAGGCACCGTAGAAAATATTGGCAGTGTAGCCGGCAGTGTTCAGGAATAGCGTGATCAACGCACCCAACCAAGCTTTGGTCAACCAGCGGGTTTCAACTGTGATCTCGATAAAGCCCAAGCTGATGTCCCAACCCATTTTCGGGATCAGAACAAAAACTTCATAGATCAGGAAAAACTGGATGAATAATGGCGAGCCACGGATAACGAATATAAACGCGTGCGCAGGGATGCGAGCAATCGGGTTGTCGCTGCTGCGCCCCAAGGCAAGGGCGACCGCAAAGACGAAACCTAGGGATAGGGCAACCACGGCAAAATAAACGTTCCAGATCATGCCTGAACCGATCAGAACAAACTGATCGCAAAGTGTGAAATCGGTTTTCGGCAACAGCCGTTCGCCAAAACCGATAGAGCGCAGGGCGTAGCCGGTGAAAGTGTCAAAACAGCTCATGACATGCCCGCTGCGGTGTTTTGGCCGCGTGACAAGCGGCGCATGATGCGGTCAAAAAACTTTTCGCTGGCCCATGTCAGTGACAGATAGAACACCAATAAGAACATGAAATACCACAGACGCCAGTCGCCGTGGGGGTAGGCGAAACGGGCGGTTTTTGAACCGCCCAGTTCGCGTGCCCAATAAACGATATCTTCGACACCCAACAGGAACAATAATGGGCTGGCTTTGATCAGGATCATCCACAGATTGGATAGGCCAGGCAGCGCATAAACCCACATTTGCGGTAGGTGAATGCGGCGAAAAATCTGCTTGGGCGACATGCCGAACGCGGCCCCCGTTTCCAACTGACCTTTGGGCACTGCACCTAATGCACCGTGGATGGTATTGGCGGCGAATGCGCCGAACACGATGGCAAAGGCAATGGTTGCCAGCATAAAGCCGTAAGTTTCATGCACCCATTGCGGCGATGCGCTTAGCGGCATTTTTGCTGCAGTACAAACCACAAAATCATTGCCTTGGCGGATGGGTTCCGACCAGTCAGAACACTTAATTTTATGGCGTATAGTTTCTATAGCCTGATCCATTGCGATGGGCACAAACAGGAAAAATATGATGTCGGGCACACCGCGTACCATGGATGTGTAAATCATGCCGAACCAGCGAATAGGCGCGAAATTTGCGCGCCGTGCCAGCGCACCTGTGAAACCGAAAAGTAGGATAAACGGTACCGTCAAAGCCAATAGGCCAAGCACCACCACAAAGCTGAAATAAAAGCTCATGTGTTTGCCAGTGGCCAGGTAGCAAGACCACCATTGGAAGCCTTCTATCAGTTTTGGATCGGTGCAGTATTCAAACATTTTTGTATCAACTTAGAAAAAAGGGCCGCGTGATAATCGCGGCCCTTGACGTAGTTTCTAATAACCTGCGTCGCGGCCATCGAACCATTTGGCGATCAGCGCGTTCAGGCTGCCGTCCGCTTTCATAGCTGCAATCGCGGTTTCAAATTTGCCGCGCAATTCAGCGTCGCTTTCACGAACGCCCATGCCAACACCACCACCGATGGATACATCTGCACCCTCGACGAATGCCAAGGCACCACCTGACGCGTCAACGATGTCTTTCAGGGCTGCATGGTCTGCCAAAACACTGTCTGCTTCACCGTTACGCACGGCGGCAATGGTGTCTTCCATTGTGGCAAACTCAACAACCGTTGCGCTAGACTCGGCAATATATGCTGCTTGAATGGTGGCAGTTTGAGCCGCAACAACACCTTGTGTTGCAGAGGCGTCAGTGAATAGCCCCTAGTTTCCTAGACGCCTTGCTGGTTCATTTTTTGCTGCCATTCAAAGTCTACAGGTGACAGCATCCCGTTTCTAGCATGTTTGCGTTTTGGGTTGTAGAACATTTCAATATAATCGAATACGTCCTGACGTGCATCTTCTCTGGTTTTATATGTCCGCCGCCGGATGCGCTCGCGCTTCAGCAGATTGAAGAAGCTTTCTGCGACCGCATTATCATGGCAATTCCCACGGCGGCTCATGCTATGCTCCAGATTATGCTGTTTTAGAAAAGCCGCCCATTCAATGCTGGTGAATTGCGAGCCTTGATCGGAATGTATTAAGACTTTGCCCGTTGGTTTTCGTCGCCAGACTGCCATTAGCAGAGCCTGTAAAACCAGATCAGTCGGCTGGCGATTTTGCATAGACCACCCAACAACTTTGCGAGAGTAGAGGTCGATTACAACGGCCAGATATGAAAAGCCTTCATAGGTTTTAATGTAAGTAATGTCTGTGACCCAAAATTGGTTTGGGGCAGCAACGTCAAATTGGCGGTTTAGCGTGTTGTCCACTACAACCGATGGTTTGCCACCATATTTGCCAGGCCGGCGTTTGTAGCCAATTTGAGCCTTAATGCCTGCTAAACGAGCCAAGCGTGCGACACGGTTGGGACAGCATGTCTCGCCCTGATCACGAAGATCATCATGCAGCTTGCGGTATCCATAAACTTTGCCGCTGTCTTCCCATGCTTCTTTGAGAAGTTCAGTTTGACGCTTGTCTTCCTTGGCTCTTTTGCAGAATGGCGATTTTAACCACGCGTAAAATCCGCTTGGATGAACACGCAATCCACGGCACATCGCGCGGATCGAGAATACTGGGCGGTGTGCCTGAATAAACGCATACTTCATTTGGCATCCTTTGCGAAGTACACGGTGGCCTTTTTTAGAATGTCACGCTCCTCGGTGACACGTGCTAGTTCCCGTTTAAGACGCCTGATCTCGGCAGCCTGTTCGGTTGTTTCTTGCGCTACAATTGGTGGCTTTGAAAACCGCTTCATCCAAGCGTAAAGCGAATGCGTGCTTACGCCCAAACGCTTAGAAACGTCCGCTACAGAATAGCCCCGTTCCGTGATCTGCTTTATTGCATCAATCTTGAATTCTTCTGTGAAATTAGGTCGTGTCATTGAGTTCTCCTTGCCTCGTTTTTAGGGGACAAGGTGTCTACAATTCTAGGGGCTATTCACAGCACCAGTTAAAGCCACGTATGAAGAAGGATCAGATGGGAAGTATTCAGATGTGAAATCAATCACTTCATCGCGTTCCGCAGTGATAGACATGCCGGCCATGATAGTATCATAGTTACCAGATACTAGGTTCGGAATGATGCTATCCCAGTCGTTTGTGACCCATGTGCATTCCAGTTCCGCGCGTTTGCACAGCTCATTGCCCAGTTCAATTTCGTAGCCGTCAACTTTGCCGTCATCATTGATGAAATTGTAAGGTGCATATGCGCCTTCTGTGCCCATGCGTACAACATCGCCTGCAATGGCGGATGTGGCGGTAATGGCGACAAGTGCGGCACCTGCCAGTAGTTTTGTTAATGTCATTTTAAGTTCTCCCTTTGATGACGTGGTTTTAATTATAATGAACTTGCCAGAAAGGCCCGGCAACGTTCAGACTTCGGATTTTCGAACACCTGTTTGGGTGTTCCCATTTCTTCCACCAATCCTTGGTGAAGGAACATGACTGTGTCGCTGACCTCGCGGGCAAAGCCCATTTCGTGGGTTACAACAATCATTGTGCGGCCTTCATCGGCCAATGTGCGCATCACTTTTAGCACTTCACCGACCAGTTCGGGGTCTAGGGCGGATGTGGGCTCATCAAACAACAGAACTTTAGGTTCCATCGCCAGTGCGCGGGCAATGGCGACGCGTTGTTGCTGGCCGCCTGATAATTGGCTGGGGTAATTGTCTGCCTTTTCGGCAATGCCGACCTTATCTAGGTATTTCATCGCCGAGGCTTTGGCTTCATCGGGGTCTTTCTTCAAAACCTGAACCGGGCCTTCCATCACGTTTTGTAAAACGGTCATATGTGACCACAGGTTGAAACTTTGAAACACCATGCCCAACTGGCTGCGCAACCGCTGGATTTGTTTGGGGTCAGCCCCCATAGAGCGACCTTTGTTATCTTTGCGGATGATCACTTCTTCACCGTCCAGCAGCACACGGCCCTGATCCGGGGTTTCCAGAAAGTTAATACAGCGCAGGAATGTGCTTTTGCCAGAGCCCGAACTGCCGATAATGGAAATCACATCGCCCTTTTTGGCAGACACGGACATGCCCTTTAGAACCTCTAAAGAACCAAAGCTTTTGTGGATATCTTCGGCCACTAGCATTGTATTTTGATCTGGCATCCATCCCCCAAGTATAGGCGCATTATGGAAGTAAACAGTATTTGGCTGTAGTGGCAAGTAAATGTTTGATTTTTAAGGCACTAACGCGGGGGCATCTTGTTTTTAAGCTGAAAACTAAACCAGTAAATTAGTTTAGTATTTTCAACGCGCCCCAACAGTTCCTTCAAATTTCTTGACAGAATCGCCCTTTATCCGCCAAATGACCCTGCTCAAGTGGACACGCAGTGAGCATAAAAAGGTGGGTGTCGTTCTTTTTGTTTAACACGAGGAGGGCGATGAGATGCGCCAACTATCACACACACGGCTTTCACAGATAAACGGGGGGATCTGAAACATGGATTTCTCACTTTTTGTCCACATGGAACGGATGTCAGCAAAAGACAGCTACCAAGAACTACACGACCAGTTTATTGAATTGGCCCAAATGGCCGATGCGGGCGGAATGCGCACGGTTTGGACAGGTGAACACCATTCGATGGATTTCACCATTTCACCCAACCCGTTGTTGCTGTTGACGGAACTGTCACAAAAAACCGACCGGATCAGGCTGGGCACAGGTACAATCGTGGCCCCGTTCTGGCACCCCATTCGGCTGGCGGGTGAGGCGGCGATGACCGACCTGATCACAGGTGGTCGCCTGGAACTGGCCATCGCGCGTGGGGCATATTCATATGAATATGACCGTTTGGGCGGTGGTATGGATGCCTGGGCGGCGGGTGAACATCTGCGCGAAATTATCCCTGCGATCAAGGGGCTTTGGGCTGGTGATTACGCGATGGAAGGCAAGCATTATTCATTTCCAAAGTCCACCGCTGTACCAAAGCCTGTGCAACAGGGCGGCCCGCCGGTTTGGGTGGCTGCACGCGACCCGAACTCGTTTGATTTTGCACTGAAAAACGATTGTCATATCCAAGTGACCCCACTTTGGAATGGTGATGATGAAGTGGCTGATCTTATGGCGAAGTTCAAAGAAGCCAAAGCCGCCAATCCTGATAAATCACCCAAGGTTATGTTGCTGAACCACACGGCTGTGGGGGCTAACGGCGCGGACGTGGCACAAGATTGCAAAGACATGTCGCGGTTTTATTGCCATTTCGGCGCGTGGTTTCGCAATGAACGGCCCATCACCAACGGGTTGATTGCAGAGCTAAGTGATGAGGAAATGGCTAAGATAGAAATGTTCAGCCCTGAAAATATGCTTAAAAACAATGTGGTTGGTACACCTGATCAGGTAACAGAACGGATCAAAATCTATCAGGAAATGGGCTATGATGAATATAGTTTCTGGATTGATAGTGGGGCTAGTTTCAAGGACAAAAAACGCAGCCTGCGCCTGTTTATAGATGAAGTGATGCCGAATTTTAAAGGGAATACCTAATGGAACTTGTTCGCAAATTTGTGACACATATAGAAGAAATTCATATTGAGGGGGGCAAACGTGTTGCAAAACCTCCGCTTATGATCGCGGTTGCCGCCGTATTGAAAAACCCTTGGGCGGGGCAGGGGTTTGTTGAGGATTTAAAGCCCGCTATTCTAAAACACGCCCCGCCTTTGGGCGCGGAACTGACCCGTAGAATTCTGGAAATCGCAGGCGGCGGTGACGCGATTGAAGCATATGGTAAAGCCGCCGTTGTGGGCACTGAGGCTGAGATTGAACACGGTTCGGGCTTTATCCACACCCTGCGTTTTGGCAATCATTTTCGCAAAGGCGTGGGGGCGACCAGCTACTTAAGCTTTGCCAACACGCGCGGTGGTGCAGGGGCCAGTGTGCAAATTCCACTGATGCACAAGCACGATGCCGGTATGCGTTCGCATTATCTGACCATTGAGTTTAGCATCCCCGACGCACCTGCACCCGATGAAATGATTATCGCACTGGGGGCGGCAACAGGTGGTAGGCCACACCACCGTATTGGCGACCGCTATCAGGACATCGCTGAAATGGAAGCGGGCGGCGAAGAAACAGTGGTAAAGGCGTCTGAATGAACGACATGATCATGCTGCACGGGGTTGGGCTGGATCGCCATGTCTGGCAGCCTTTGCGCGAAGCACTGCCAGATGTGCAAACACATGCCTATGATCTGCGGGGGCACGGGGAAGGGGCCGATTGGGCGGGGGCTGCCAGTTTAGATGGTTTTATCGATGATTTGTGGGATTATGCCGACGAACGTGGCCTGAACCGTTTTGCCCTTTGCGGTTTTTCAATGGGGGTAATGATTGCGCAATGGGCAGCCCTGTCCAAGCCTGAACGCATATCGCATTTGGTTCTTTTGAACGGGGTTTATGCGCGCACAGACGAACAGAAGGCCGCCGTGCAGGCGCGCTATATTGAGTCGGAAAAAACTGGGCCGATGGCGATGATTGATGCGGCAATGAAACGATGGTTCACGCCTGATTTTGCAGCCCAAAATCCGGAGCATCTGGAACGGGTGCGCGTGCGCCTATCCCGAAATGACACAGAACAATTCATGCGAAGCTATAAGCTTTTTGCCTATGAAGGCGCACAGATAGTAGGGCGATTAAATGAAATTCAGATGCCAACACTTGTGGCCACAGGCGGCTTGGATACAGGCTCTACCCCTGAAATGACCAAACAAATGGCGTCGGAAATTCCAAATGCAAAAGTCATGATCTTTAACGATACTGCCCACATGCTGCCTATGCAAAAGCCCTTTGAGCTGGCAAGGTTGATCAAGGGTGTTTTGCAAAAGGAAACGATATGAAGTTTCAACTATATATTGATGGCGCGTTTTGTGATGGCGCCAAAGGCGGGCGCATTGAATGTGTGAACCCCAGTGATGAGCAGGTCTGGAATTCGGTGCCCGAAGCAACCGACGCAGATGTTGATCGGGCGGTAGATGCAGCCCACCGCGCGTTCAGCGATGGGCCTTGGGCGCAAATGTCACCTGCTGCGCGGGGTAAATGCCTGTATCGGTTGGGGGATTTACTGGAACAACACGCAGAAGAGTTTGCCGAAGTGGAAAGCCGCGACTCGGGTAAAATCCTGCGCGAAACTGCCGCACAATGCCGCTATATGGCTGATTACCTGCGGTTTTATGCAGGAATGGCCGATAAGGTCACGGGCCAAACCTTGGCCCACGATAAACCCGATATGATCTGCATGACCATTCGCGAACCTTTGGGCGTAGTTGCTGCCGTGGTGCCGTGGAACAGCCAGATTTTTCTGACATGTGTCAAGCTGGGGCCAGCACTTGCGATGGGCAATACCATCGTGATCAAAGCCTCTGAAGATGCCCCGTGCCCGGTGCTGAAATTTGCCGAACTGGTCGATAAAGCAGGCTTTCCTGCGGGGGTTGTGAACATCATTGCAGGTTACGGTGCCACCTGTGGCGCACGTCTGACATCGCATCCTAAAGTTGCCCGTGTGGCATTCACCGGCGGGGTGGAAGCGGCGCGCAATGTGGTGCGTAACACGGCGGATAATTTTGCGCTTTTGACGCTGGAACTGGGCGGCAAAGCCCCTGTTTTGGTGTTTGATGATGCTAATCTGGAAAGTGCCGCAAACGGCGTTGTGGCGGGCGTATTTGCCGCTGCCGGGCAATCTTGTGTATCGGGCTCACGTCTGTTGGTGCAACAAGGTGTGCGTGACAAGTTCCTGACGATGATCATCAAGAAAGCCCAAGCCATCAAAATCGGCGACCCGATGGATAAGGCCACCGAAATGGGGCCGCTTTGCACGCGCCGCCAACGTGACCGCATTCAGGAACTTCTGGCGAAAAGCGTGGCGAATGGGGCTGAAATACTGACCGGCGGCAATATCCCTAAAGGCTTTGATAAAGGTAACTATTTTGAACCGACGATAGTCGCTTGCGAAACAGACGGGTTGGCGGCTTATGAGGAAGAACTTTTCGGCCCTGTCCTTAGCGTGCGCAGCTTCAAAACTGAAGATGAAGCAGTGGCCTTGGCCAACAATTCACGGTTTCACTACGCCGGCGGCGCCTTTACCCGTGATTTGGCACGTGGCATGCGGTTAACCCGCAAGCTGGCAGGTGGCGTGACCTACATCAACACATGGCGGGTGATCTCACCTTCTGCGCCCTTTGGTGGCAACAAAGACACTGGCTATGGCCGTGAAAGTGGCATGGATACGATGCTGGATTATTCGCGCAGCCGCACGGTTTGGATCAATACATCTGACGCGCCTATGGCTGATCCTTTCGTGATGCGTTAGGGTTGGGCGAACGCCCTGCTACCCTAAGGATCACAATGCCCAAAATCGGAATGGAACCTATTCGGCGCAAAGCTTTGATCGAGGCCACAATTCTTGAAATAGGCAGTGCTGGATCCTTGAATGTCACGGTTGGCAAAATCGCCAAACGGGCCGGGGTTTCTAGTGCGTTGGCGCATCATTATTTCGGCAGCAAAGACCAAATACTGTTGGCCGCCATGCGTGAAATTTTGGCGCGGTTTGGGCTGAATGTGAAACGTGAATTGGCGGGCGCGGGTACACCGTTGCAGCGCGTTGAAGCGATTATTGACGCTTGTTTTCATGCCGACAACTTTCAGCCGCAAGTGGTGGCATCTTGGCTGACATTTTATGTCTTGGCGCAAAATTCTGCGGATGCCCAACGCCTGTTGCAGATCTATGCTGGGCGGCTGCAATCAAATCTGGTTTATGACCTGTGCAAGCTGACAGATAGGGATAAAGCCAAGCGCATCGCCAACGGATTGGCGTCGATCATTGACGGGTTTTACATTCGCCAAGCTTTGCAGAAAACAACGGCAGACCGTCTGGAAACAATCTTGATTGTGAAAGAGTATCTGGCGTTGCAGTTGCAGGCTGGTCAGCGAACGCATTCCTAACGCCGCCTACATCTTTACAAGTGTATAACACCCATGTCGACAAAAGTAGTTCACGGGTTTTCAAAGGGTGTATAGCAACGCCAAATGCGAAGACCACCGAAAATTACATGTAAGAATAGGTGCAAGGGTCACAGGCTCTTGTTCGGTCAATAGCTACAAACGGCAGGCCTGCCTACTTATAACCTACATACCCCGATATAAACGAAACCCCGCCACCAAATAGAACGGCGACGGGGCGCTAGACCGTTACAATCCTTCAATAAATCGGTAGATAGCGGTTTGACCTTCAACCGAAAATGCAGATAAATGCCCGCCGCCTTGCAGTGTTTTCATCACTTTGTTTCTGGCCGGCGACAGGTTGAATATAATCTTGCCGTGGCTATATGGAATAACCCGATCATCAGTTCCATGTAAAACCAGTGTCGAAGTGTCTACCCCCTTGATATGCTCACGTGTTTCCCAGCGTTGATCCAATACTGCGCGTATGGGAAAGATCGGCATCTGTTTGGCTGCCAGATCAACAATCGCAGTATAAGGGGCTTCCAGTATCAGCGCGTCGGGCAGGGTGGTTGTGGCCAGTTTTGTGGCCACACCCGTGCCCAGACTTTCGCCGTAATAGATGATTTTGCCCATCGGGGCTTTGCCTAGGATTTGCACAAGGCTAGCGCGCAATAAGATCGCGTCCTTGGTGATCGCTTCTTCAGACGGTTTGCCGGTACTGCCGCCAGAGCCGCGATAGGCCATCGCTACAACCCCGTAACCGCGATCTATTAAACGGTCAAACCGCTGGGCGCGACCTGACAGATTGTCCGCATTGCCATGAAAATAAAGCACCGTGGCTTTACGCCCCTTTGCAGGCCGCGCCCAGATGATCAGGGTGTTTCCATCATCGGTTTTTAGCTTGTATTCGCTTAAGCGCGGCTCACCTGCATCTTTGGGTGTCTGGTAAGCACTGTTAAACGGATAGATTAACGTGGTGCGGGCAAACCAAACCGTAGCAAAAGCCGCAAAGTAAAAAATGATCAGCCAACCTATCATACGTCTTAACCGCCTCATAACATCTGCCGCTCAATACGGATGGCATAAAGGGCGGCGATCAGGCCCAGAAAGCCGGACAGGATAATACAACCGATCAAGGGTAGTATACCGCTTGTGGCAGTTAACATACTGCCCGCTAAGGCCGAAAATACCGCCCCGCCCAAGGTCATCAACGCCCCGCCAAGACCGGATGCAGAGCCTGCAAGTTCGGGTTTTACATCCAACATGCCCGCATTGGCACTGGGTAAGGTCATGCCGTTGCCCAGCCCGATGGTGGTGGCGAAAAGGAAGAATGCCAGCGGGTGATCCCAACCCGCAAGGGTGACAATCAAAGAACTGCCCATGCCCACGATTGTGATGATGATCCCCGTAGTCATCATTTTATAGATACCATATGTGTTGGTATAGCGGCCTGACAGGCCGTTGCCGATCATGTAGCCCACAGGCGTCAGCATTAAATAGCCGCCGATTTGGGCACTTGTCAGATGATATATTTCACTGCCCACGAAGGGCGCGCCGCCTAAGTATGCGAAAAACGTGCCTGCGGAAAACGCTGCTGTTAGCGCATAACCCCAGAACCTGCGAGATTTCAGCAGGTCGGGATAGGCCTTTATTTGTGCTTTAAAGTTGGCCATTTTATGTCTGTTGGTCTCGCCCAGATCGAACCAGCAGATGATAAAAACAAACCCGCTGAACACGCTTAAGAAATAGAAATTTGACTGCCAGCCATAGTATTTTGCCAAGAACCCGCCAAGGGGTGGTGCCAGCATTGGCGCCAGTGCCATGCCCATAGTGACATAGCCGATCATGCTGGCAGCATGTTCGCGGGCAACCAGATCGCGCACAATGGTACGTGACCAAACCAGCCCGCTGACGATCACGGATTGCATGACGCGAAACAAAATGAATACCTCAAAGCTGCTGCTTTTGGCGGCCCCGATAGAGGCAATGATGAAAAGGATGATAGAGACCAGCATCACAGGGCGGCGGCCAAAGCGGTCGGACACGGGGCCCAGTACCAGATGGGCTACTGCCGTTATCGCGATATAGCCAGAGATAGCCAGTTGCATCAGCGCGTATGGCACATCAAAGTGCCGTGCCATTTCAGGCAATGAAGCGAGAAAAATCGTCAGTGAGGTTGATCCCAAGCTGGCGATTAACACCAAAGTGGTGATGTTGGGCGGGGTGTTGCGGTCAAAATAACGCGCTTTGGGGTGCGGGGTGGGCATGTACGGCCTGAATTTTAGGTAAGTACCTCAGACTTATCACGGGTATTGAAAACGTCCAGTTACTTTTCCGATAAAGAATACGGCAGCACACCGCGCGCATTATGATTGACCTCTAGGCGGCGTTCCAACGGCGGCACAGAGCGTTGGTGGCAGTTTTCACGCTCGCATATACGGCAAGATATGCCAATAGGTTCAAAGGCTTGCGAATTTCCGGTATCTAAATCATCGGCATAAACCAAAGCATCTGCATGTTTGACTTCACAACCCAAGCCAATGGCATAACGCCGTGTGGGGGCGTGAAATGACCCTGACGGTTTTGATACATCGCGCGCAAGGCAGAAATATTGTGCGCCGTCTGGGGTTTGCGCCAGTTGGCGCAAAAATTGCCCCGGTGTTTCAAAGGCACGGTGTACGTTCCACAAGGGGCAGGCCCCGCCAAAGCGGGCGAATTGCAATGTGGTGGCAGAGTGGCGTTTGGTGATGGTGCCTGCCTGATCAACCCGCACAAAAAAGAACGGGATACCTTTCAGGCCTGCGCGCTGCATGGTGGACAGGCGGTGGGCGACCTGTTCAATGGATGCCCCGAACCTTAAGGCCAGAACTTCTAGATCATGGCGGCATTCCTGGGCTGCTTGCAAGAATGCGCTGTAGGGTAAAAGGGCAGCGCCTGCAAAGTAGTTGGCCAGCCCTATTTTGCAGATATCTCGTGCTTCGGGCGTGCTGAAACGGGCCATATCCAATGTTGCGTCCAGTAATTCATTGCACTCCAGCAGGGCGATTTGGTGGGCCATTTGAAAGCTGCGTGACGCCTCGGTTGCGGTTTTTGACAGGGTTAATATACGCGCTGTTGCATCCAGGTGACGCAAGGTGTACGTGGTATCAAATTGAACGGTCAAACGGTGTTTTTCCGATAACCTGCTGGCAAGGGCAGAGTGCAGGGAAAGTTGCTTTTGTGTTATTTTAGCTGAAATAATTTCTGCTTTTCGATCGATCGCATCAATATAATTATCGCAATAATGAAAGAAATCACGCACCTCTTCCCAAGGGGATAGGGTAACAGAGCCGCCTTCACGTCCTAATGCTTCATCCAATGAAGCCAAGCGTTCTTGGGCTTGGCGGTAGTTGCGGTGCAGGTCTAAAAACGCCCGTGCAAAGCTAGGTGCGTTTGATGCTGCCAGTTGCAAATCCGCCAGGCTGGTTTGGGTGTCGCCGAATACAGGATCGGCTAGGGCCTCTTTCATATCCGCCACAACGCGCGGCGTGTCGCTGTCGGATAATTTGGTGACATCAAAGCTGAAATCGCGGGCCAATGTCAGCACCACGGATGTGGCGATGGGCCGGTGATTGTTTTCCATTTGGCTAAGATAGGGCAGTGATATGCCCAACCTGTCAGCAAACACTTTCTGGCTTATATTAAAGTCTTGACGGATTTGGCGCAGGCTGACACCTGCGTAGAGTTTGGTATTTGCCATTGTGTATACCTCTATTATTTGCAATTTTGCATTTAGCAATATCAACAATGAAAACATTTTGCAAATTAACTAAATTTGCCTTTCCTGCAAGGGTAAGTAGTGTACAATAATTCATACGCTTCGGGAGGAAATTGCGTGTCAGATTTAGATATTATCGAACAACTGGAAGATCGTCGTTCTGCGGCCAAGCTGGGCGGTGGCAAGCGGCGCATTGATGCGCAGCACGCCAAGGGCAAACTGACTGCGCGCGAACGCATTGAGGTTTTGCTGGACGAAGGCTCTTTTGAAGAGTTTGATATGTTTGTCACCCATAAATGCCAGGATTTCGGCATGGATAAAGAACATATTCCAGGCGACGGCGTGGTTACAGGTTGGGGTACGATCAATGGCCGTATGGTTTATGTGTTCAGTCAGGATTTCACAGTGTACGGCGGCTCTCTATCGGTGACACACGCCAAGAAAATCTGCAAAGTTCAAGAAATGGCAATGCGCAACGGTGCGCCGATCATCGGGCTTAGCGACTCGGGTGGGGCGCGCATTCAAGAAGGTGTGGCCGCTTTGGCGGGTTACACATCGGTATTTCAAAACAATATCAAAGCATCCGGCGTGATCCCGCAGATCAGCGTGATCATGGGGCCCAGTGCGGGGGGGGCTGTTTATTCACCCGCATTGACCGATTTTATCTTTATGGTGCGCGATACTTCCTATATGTTCCTGACTGGGCCTGATGTTCTTAAAACCGTTACAAATGAAATAGTTACGGCAGAAGAACTGGGCGGGGCTAAGACCCACAGCAGTAAATCATCTGTGTCGGACGGGTCGTATGAAAACGATATGGAAGCACTGATGGAAGTGCGCCGATTGTTTGACTTTCTGCCCCAGAACAATAAATCAAAACCGCCTGTGCGGCCGTTTTTTGACGGGCATATGCGCAAAGAGCCATCCCTGAATACGTTGATCCCAGACAATCCTAACACACCATATGACATGAAGGAATTAGTGGGAAAATTGGCCGATGAGGGTGATTTTTTCGAGATACAAGAGGATTTCGCTAAAAACATTCTGACGGGTTTTATTCGCCTAGAAGGTTCAACTGTCGGCGTGGTTGCCAATCAGCCGATGGTTTTGGCGGGATGTCTGGACATTGGCGCATCGCGTAAAGCTGCGCGTTTTGTGCGGTTTTGCGATGCGTTTGAAATCCCGCTGCTGACGCTGGTAGATGTGCCGGGTTTTTTGCCCGGAACAGCGCAGGAATATGGTGGTGTGATCAAGCACGGGGCTAAATTATTGTATGCCTTTGGTGAAGCCACGGTGCCGCGTGTGACATTGATCACCCGCAAAGCTTATGGCGGGGCTTATTGTGTGATGTCGCCCAAACATTTGGGTGGCGACGTGAATTATGCTTGGCCCACCGCCGAAATTGCGGTGATGGGGGCCAAAGGGGCCGTTGAAATTCTGCACCGCGCCGATTTGGGCGATGCAGATAAAATCGCAACCCTTACGGCAGATTATGAAGAACGCTTTGCCAATCCGTTTGTAGCCGCCGAAAACGGTTTTATTGATGAGGTGATCATGCCGCAAAATACCCGTATGCGTGTGGCACGCGCATTTGCCAGTTTGAAGTCAAAGGATGTGAAGAATCCTTGGCGCAAACATGACAACCTGCCGTTGTGATGGGGGATGCTATGTTACATAATTACAGTATTCGGACTGAAAAAGCGACTATTACAGGCTTTTTTTGTATAAAGGCACCATATTGGGCCGTATTTTGCCATTTTCAGGAAAAGTTTACATTATCTTCCTGTTTTTTGCACACAAAGACTGTTAAGGTGACGTTATTCCAAGTGCTAACTGGCTTGGTTCGTAACAAAATTAGGATAGCAATATGTCAAAAACAATTACATCTATCGCACTTCTTTTGGTCCTTGGACTATCTGCATGCGCAAACTCTTCATCTTCTGCAGGCCCGGCACCGGAGCCAACACCAGAGCCGATTGTGGAACCAGTTCCAACGCAAAAATACTAAAGATTATAGCCAAGAACCGATTGCGGTTCTTGGCACTTCACAGATGCGCGCCTGCGGGGGTGTGTCATGATAAAACACCGTGGTTTCCCTTCCCGCCTTCCCAGCTCTGATTTTCAGTTTACCATTAGGCGCGCCAGTAAAAAGGGCGTAACTAAGTTGGTCAAACGCGAACGCTATGCGGATCGCCGTTTTGCTGATCGTCGTGCTGATGAGGGTTTCATGCGCGCGTTATGGGAACATTTCGGTGAAGAACCGTTTGAACGCGGCAATCTTGATGCGGGCCGCTTAAGCTGGCTGTTGGGCCGCGAAGTGGAAGCAGCGAATGATTCCTTTGATCCCGAAGATTACGAGACATTACTGAAAATCAACGTTGGGCGGGCTATGGTCAGCTTTCCAGAGGTTTTTGGGGGGCAATCGGCATGAATTCGCGCATCATAAAACAACTTTGGCGACTTTACGCCCAAACTGTGGCGGGCTTGAACAATTTGATATGCAAGTATGAAAAAGCCGTTTACCTTAATAATCAAGGAAGTTCTTATGTAACTTCGATGACGCCTAGGTTGGCCGCGTCGCTTGCGAAAGCAAAAGCCGATCAAGAGATTTTTCGCCCTTTCATGCGGATAAACTCTTTCATTTCCCCTCTACTAGGGCCCTTGTGTTTATTCACAAGGGTCTTTTTTTGTGCGGAAAACCTACCTGTCATTAACTTTCCTAGGGGATCCTAATGTTTAAGAAAATCCTTATTGCCAATCGCGGCGAAATTGCCTGCCGTGTGATCAAAACGGCCCAAAAAATGGGCATCAAAACGGTCGCGATTTATTCTGATGCAGATAGAAATGCCATGCATGTGAAAATGGCTGATGAAGCCGTACACATCGGCCCGTCGCCTGCTGCTGAAAGCTATATTGTGATTGATAAGGTGATGCATGCGGTGCGCCAGACGGGTGCCGAGGCCGTGCATCCTGGGTATGGATTTTTATCCGAGAACATGAAATTCGCGCAAGCTTTGGAAAAAGCCGGCGTGGCCTTTATCGGGCCACCTGCGGGGGCCATTGCGTCTATGGGTGATAAAATCACCTCAAAGAAATTGGCGGCTAAGGCAGGTGTCACCACGGTTCCGGGCTATATGGGCGAAATCGCGGATGAGGCCGAAGCGGTTAAAATTTCAAATGAAATCGGTTATCCGGTGATGATCAAAGCCTCAGCGGGTGGTGGCGGCAAGGGTATGCGGGTTGCCTGGAATGATGCAGAAGCGCGTGAAGGGTTTCAACTGTCAAAAAGTGAGGCGGCCAGCAGCTTTGGCGATGACCGTATTTTCATTGAGAAATTCATCACCCAACCGCGCCATATTGAAATTCAGGTGCTGGGCGACAAGCATGGCAACTGTATTTACCTGAATGAACGCGAATGTTCAATTCAGCGGCGTAATCAAAAGGTCATCGAAGAAGCACCTTCTTCGTTTTTGGATGCAAAAACCCGTAAATCCATGGGTAAACAATCTGTCGCTTTAGCCAAAGCTGTGGATTATTGCAGTGCCGGTACTGTGGAATTTATCGTTGACGGTAAACGCAATTTTTACTTTCTGGAAATGAATACGCGCTTGCAAGTGGAACACCCTGTGACCGAATTGATCACCGGTATTGATCTGGTCGAACAGATGATCCGTGTGGCGTACGGCGAAAAACTAGCGATCAAGCAAAAAGATGTGGGCATCAACGGTTGGGCGATGGAAAGCAGGCTTTATGCAGAAGACCCGTATCGTAATTTTCTACCTTCCATTGGCCGTCTGTCACGCTACCGCCCACCGCAAGAAGTGGCCACAAAAACCATGGTGGTGCGCAATGACACGGGCGTTTATGAGGGCGGCGAAATATCAATGTTCTACGATCCGATGATTGCGAAACTGTGCTCATGGGCCCCTGATCGCGCCAAATCCATTGAGGTGATGCGAAATGCGCTGGACGGGTTTGAAGTGGAAGGTATCGGGCATAACCTGCCGTTCCTGTCTGCGGTGATGGATCACCCAAGATTTGCCAGCGGCGATATTACAACGGCTTTCATTGAAGAAGAATATCCCGATGGATTTCAAGGGGTTGAATTGAATGAAGCCACGTTAAAACGTATATCTGCCGCTTGTGCTGCAATGTACCGCGTGGCTGAAATCCGCCTTGCGCGGGTATCGGGGCGGGTTGATAACCATGAACGTAAAGTCGGTGAAAACTGGGTGATCAAGGTGCAAGATGCACGGTTTGATGTGTCGATTGATGCCGATCACGCGGGGTCTTCCGTCAGCTTTGCCGATGGCACTAAACACCGTGTTACCAGTGAATGGGTGCCGGGCGAACGGCTGGCAAGTTTCATGATTGACGGCACACCGCTGATCCTGAAAGTGGCCCCGATCAGTGCAGGTTATCAGGTACGTTTCAGGGGCGCTGACACCAGCGTTGTCATCTATACGCCGCGCCGTGCGGAATTGGCGGAATACATGCTGGAAAAACTGCCTACTGATACCTCAAAAATGCTACTTTGCCCGATGCCGGGGCTGATCGTGAACCTGAATGTTGCCGTGGGCGATGAGGTGCAGGAAGGCCAAGCACTTTGTACCGTCGAAGCGATGAAGATGGAAAATGTGCTGCGCGCGGAAAAGAAGGGCGTTGTATCCAAAATCAATGCTACGGTCGGTGGCAGTATGGCTGTTGATGAAGTGATTATGGAGTTTGAATAATCTTCAAATTTTACCAGAATTTTACACATAAAACAAAGGAGTATGCGCTATGAGCACCTCTGACCTTAAGACCTGGAAAAGCCTTGCAGAAAAAGAATTGCGCGGCAAACCACTGGATGATCTGACATGGGATACGCCTGAGGGAATTGCGATAAAGCCGCTTTATACAGAAGCGGATTTGGGCGCGGTTGATCACTTGGGTACAACGCCGGGATCTGCCCCTTTCACACGCGGCCCCAAGGCCACGATGTATGCGGGGCGACCTTGGACTATCCGCCAATATGCAGGGTTTTCCACCGCCGAAGAAAGTAATGCGTTTTACCGCAAAGGACTGGCCAGCGGGCAGCAAGGCGTCTCTGTAGCTTTTGATCTGGCAACGCATCGTGGTTATGACAGTGACCACGAACGGGTTGTGGGTGATGTTGGCAAGGCGGGCGTGGCCATCGACAGTGTTGAAGATATGAAAATCCTGTTTGACAGTATTCCATTGGATAAAATCAGTGTTTCAATGACGATGAACGGGGCGGTAATACCCGTGCTGGCCAGCTTTATTGTGGCAGGCGAAGAGCAGGGTGTTGATCGTGCGAAGCTGTCTGGCACCATCCAAAATGATGTGCTGAAAGAGTTCATGGTGCGCAATACTTATATCTATCCGCCGGAACCCTCGATGCGGATTGTGTCGGACATTATTGATTATACCAGCCGGGAAATGCCCAAATTCAATTCGATTTCCATCAGTGGCTATCACATGCAAGAAGCGGGCGCGACCTTGGTACAGGAACTGGCGTTTACACTGGCAGACGGTAAAGAATATGTGCGTGCCGCAATCGCGCGCGGCATGGATGTGGATGCATTTGCACCGCGCCTGTCGTTCTTTTTCGCTATAGGTATGAACTTCTTCATGGAAGCGGCAAAATTGCGGGCAGCACGGTTGTTGTGGCACCGGATTATGACTGAGTTTGGGGCGCAAAACGAAAAGTCCCTGATGCTGCGCACGCATTGCCAGACCAGTGGTGTGTCGTTGCAGGAACAAGACCCGTATAACAATGCCATTCGCACGGCTTATGAAGCGATGTCGGCTGTGTTGGGTGGCACGCAATCTTTGCACACCAACAGTTATGACGAAGCCATTGCTTTGCCGTCTGATGCGGCCGCGCGGTTGGCGCGAAACACGCAACTGATTTTGCAAAATGAAACAGGGGTGACCAATGTTGTCGACCCGCTGGCGGGGTCTTATTATGTGGAAAGCCTGACACAGGAACTGGCGGATAAAGCTTGGGAATTGATTGGTCAAGTCGATGATCTGGGCGGTATGACTAAGGCGGTGGAAGAGGGCATGCCGAAGCTGGAAATTGAACGCGCGGCGGCGAAAAAACAGGCGCGTGTGGATCGCGGTGAAGATATTATCGTCGGTGTGAACAAGTTTCAATCAGGTGAAGAGACGGATATCGATGTGCGAAACATCGACAATTCGGCGGTACGCGATGCGCAGATTGCGCGGCTGAAAAATATCCGTAAATCACGCGATACGTCAGCTTGTGAAGCGGCTTTAGCAGCGTTGGAACAGGGTGCGCGTGCAGACGGTAATCTATTGGATTTGGCGATTGAAGCGGCGCGTGCGCGCGCCACTGTCGGTGAAATATCAGATGCAATGGAACGCGCGTTCGGACGACATAAGGCCAAGGTGAAACTACTGGAAGGTGTGTATGGCGCGGCTTATGAGGGCGATCAGGGTTTCATGGATATTCAGGCGGAAGTGGCTGAATTTGCTGATAAATATGGTAAAAAGCCATCAATGATGGTAGTTAAAATGGGCCAAGACGGGCATGATCGGGGTGGCAAGGTTATTGCCACGGCATTTTCGGATATTGGTTTTGATATTGAAATGGGGCCGCTTTTTCAAACCCCTGAAGAAGCCGCCATAGATGCCATTGAAAAAGGTGTGGATGTGGTTGGCATCTCATCACAAGCGGCGGGTCACACAACGCTGGCACCACAACTGGTACATGCGCTGAAAAACAAAGGTGGCGGTGATATTATCGTGATTTGCGGCGGTGTGATCCCACCCGATGATTACAACTTTCTACGCCAAGTGGGGGTGCGGGCGATTTTTGGGCCGGGCACAAATATTCCTGAAGCTGCCAAGCAAGTTCTAGAACTTGTGACGCGCGGGAAAACAGAAAAAGACAAAGGGTAGGGTACATGACTTACACAGAAGTATACGAGAACTGGCAATCTGACCCTGAAGCGTTCTGGATGCAAGCAGCTAAAGACGTGGCTTGGTCAAAGCAACCGTCAAAGGCATTGTTTGATGAAAATGCACCCCTTTATGAGTGGTATAAAGATGGCGAAATAAACACCTGTTACAACGCCATTGACCGCCATGTGGAAGCGGGGCGCGGTGATCAGGTGGCGATCATTTATGACAGCCCGATCACGGGTAATTCGGCCAAGATCACCTATGCGGAGCTGCTGGAAAAAGTTGCGCGTTTCGCGGGTGGCTTGCAAGGGAAAGGCATTGAAAAAGGCGACCGTGTGATCATCTATATGCCGATGATTTCAGAGGCTCTGATTGCAATGCTGGCCTGTTCGCGTATCGGGGCGATACATTCCGTGGTGTTTGGTGGTTTTGCCCCTGCCGAACTGGCCACTCGTATCAATGATGCCACACCCAAAGCCATTATCGCGGCCTCTTGCGGGGTCGAACCTAGTGGGGTGGTTGCCTATAAACCGCTTATTGATGGTGCGATTGATCTGGCTGCCCATAAAGTGGATTTTTGTGTGATTTTGCAACGTGATCAGTTAGCTGCAGATATGGTTGCAGGCCGTGATCTGGACTGGCATGGTTTTCAAAAAGATGCGCCCCTAGCACCTTGTGTGCCGATGCGCGGTGATGATCCTGTTTATATTCTGTACACATCGGGCACCACGGGGGAACCCAAGGGCGTCGTGCGCCCGACAGGGGGCCATATCGTGGCGTTAAGCTGGACGATGAAAAACATCTATAATGTAGCACCGGGCGATGTGTTTTGGGCGGCGTCCGATGTGGGCTGGGTCGTGGGGCATTCCTACATCTGTTATGGGCCGCTGATTTACGGCAGCACGACGATTGTGTTTGAAGGCAAGCCCATTGGCACACCTGATGCGGGCACGTTCTGGCGGGTTATTTCTGAACACGGGGTGAAATCGTTCTTTACTGCGCCTACTGCGTTTCGTGCTATAAAACGGGTCGATCCTAAGGGTGAGTTTGTCAAAAAGTACGATTTGTCCTGCTTAAGGTATCTGTTCTTGGCCGGCGAACGCGCCGATCCTGACACAATTATCTGGGCGCAAGACCAATTAAATGTGCCGGTGATTGACCATTGGTGGCAGACTGAAATCGGCTATCCTGCGGTTTGCAATCCTGTCGGGATTGAATTGATGCCGGTAAAGCTTGGCTCACCTGCCGTGCCGTTACCGGGGTTTGATCTGCAAATTTTGGACGACGCAGGCGCAGAGTTACCGCGCGGTGAATTAGGTGCGATTGTGATCAAACTGCCTTTGCCGCCTGGCACCTTGCCCACGTTGTGGAATGCCGAAGAACGCTATCGGTCGTCTTATCTGGAAGCTTTCCCAGGGTTCTATGAAACCGGCGATGCAGGCTATATGGATGATGAGGGCTATCTTTATATCATGGCGCGCACCGATGATGTGATCAATGTCGCGGGGCACCGCCTGTCTACAGGCCAAATGGAAGAGGTTCTGGCAAGCCACGAAGATGTTGCCGAATGTGCTGTCTTGGGTGTGAAAGATGCCTTGAAAGGGCAGCTTCCGATGGGGTTTTTGTGCCTGAATGCAGGTTGTGAAAAATCGCATGATCAGGTGGTCGCGGAATGCGTGGCGTTGGTGCGCAAAACCATCGGCCCTGTCGCCGCGTTCAAACTGGCTTGTGTGGTAGACCGATTACCCAAAACCCGCTCCGGCAAGATTTTGCGTGGGACAATGGCGAAAATTGCGGATGCTGAAGTGTGGAAAATGCCTGCAACTATTGATGACCCCGTGATCTTGGATGAGATTACCGAAGCTCTATTCGTGTTAGGATATCCGCAAAGTTAATTGCGTAAATCTTTGCATTCTGCAAAGTTTATGATCTATAGTGCATTAAGCGGCCTGTTCTGGGCAGTTTAAACGCAATAGGTACGCACGATGGTTGATGATTTTCAAAGTGAAAAATATATAGAATTATTGACTAAACTGGGACCGCAGCAATCTTTGATTTTAATCGATAAATTAACGATAGATGTTAAAAATACCCGCCGTGGTTTGCAGGCGGCACAATCTGCCAAAGCCGTAGATTTGCTAAAAGAACCTAGCCACGTTTTGATTTCTTTAGCAGGCGTCGTTGGTGCTGAAGAGTTGCGAAAAAATGCAAAAAAAATAAATGAATACAAGGATTGGACGGCTCTTTCCCCTCAATAGCAGTTAAGGAAGCTATTGTACAACTTGATGCGTGGGTGCAGTTTTTGAAAACTGATAAATCAATGCGCGGGCAGGCAGTATGAGTCCAAAACTGCTGCTTATTGAAGACACGCCAACGCTGCAGATGATCTATAACGCGAACCTGACGGGTGCGGGCTATAAAGTGGATGTTGCGATGACAGGCACCGAAGGGCTGAAACAGTTTCACCGCGATAACCATCCGGTTGTGATCATGGATATGTTTCTGCCCGATATGGATGGGGTCGACGTGATCCGTAAGCTGGTGCGGGAAAACCCGCAGGCCAAAATTATCGTGATTACGTCCAACGGTTCCATTAACCGGGCGGTTGAAGCGATGCGCGCCGGGGCATATGATTTCCTGTTAAAACCGTTTTCGGATGAACGATTGCTGGCAACCGTGTCATCGGCACTGGCCGGTATTGAAGTTAAACCCGAGATAGATTTCGGGGCTGGTAATTTTTACGGTTTCACAGGGCGCGGCCCAATGATGCAAGAAATGTACCGTAAAATCATGCGCATCGCACTCTCCACGGCCCCAGTTTTTGTGATTGGGGAGCGCGGCGTTGGTAAGGGTATTTGCGCCGCTGCAATACACGAACATTCAGGTGATGATGAGCGCCCGTTTGTCATGTATAACGGTGGTGATTTGACGCCGGCGATGCAAGAAAGCACATTATTTGGCGGAATAGAAAACCTGGGCGGGAAGCCAAAAGACAACCTGCCCGGTGCGTTGCAGCGGGCATATGGCGGCACTTTGTATATCAATGAAGTGGCTGAATTGGATCCGATTTTGCAATCGAAGCTGGGTTTTTTTCTGCAAAAAATTAGTCAAAATGATCAAGAACTGGATTTGGCGGGAAATGCGTTTCCCAGAGTTATATGCTCAACCAGTATTGATCCACAAGTGTTACTGGAAACTCGAAAGATCCGCGAGGATTTGTTTTACCAACTTCATATTCTTACTGTTGATATGCCGTCGTTGCGTGAAAGGGGGGACGATATTATTCACGTGGCCGAAGCAATGCTGGACCGGCTTTCACGTTCTGAGAAAAAAGCTTTTGTGGGGCTTTCGGATGAGGTTTCGGAATTATTTCTATCGCATAGCTGGCCCGGAAATGTCAGCCAGTTGGGAAATTTGCTACATAAGGTTGTGGCAATACACGATGCACGTTTAGTGGGCTTGGAAATGTTACCAACCGGCTTTGCATCCAGTGGAAAAGCAAACTTGAACCGTACAACAGATGCAACGGAAGACAGGTTTTCCATTGAACGCAGCGGTAATGCAATTCATCAGCTTGTGGGTTTGCCGTTAGAAGAGGTGGAACGGAAATTTATCGAGGCAACAATCCTGTCCCAGGGCGGATCCATTCCCAAAGCCGCAGAGGTTCTGGGGGTGGCGCCCAGCACCATTTACCGTAAAAGATCAAAGCCTTAAATTACATTCCTAAAGTAGCGGATGTATGTAACTTTGCCGCCATAATGCGGCTTATCTGAAGTGGCGCGGCTTTTCGTAAAATAAATCTTTACTAATTCATAAAAAGTTGGCATTTTAACCCCATATCTTGGGGGCAAGAAATGATAAGAAACAAAATAATGGTACTTGCCATAGGGCTTTTAACCCTTGGCGAAGCAGCTGGCGCACAGACTTTACGGACCGACATAGGCCCTGCAGAGCTACCGCCTGCGAGTTTTCGCGGTAAGCAATATGTGGACTCAAAAGGGTGTGTGTACATCCGCGCGGGCTCTGGCTCGCGGGTTACTTGGGTTCCGCGTGTTAACCGCAAACGGCAGGTGTATTGCAGCAATCAAAATAAACGGTCGTTGAACGCCAGACAATTGGCGCAAATTTCGGGACAACCCGCCACTAAGGTGGTTATGCCTGCGGCGCAAGTTGCGGCTACGAAACCTGTGAAGGCGCAACAGGTTGCGCCGGCACCTGCCGCGGTAACGCAAACTGTGAATACCATTCCGAAAAGACGTAAAAGGGGCCTTTTCGGCGGCTCTTTGTTTAAGGCGCAACCTGCAACGGTTACATCCAAAGTGCAAACTCCGGTTGTTGTTAAAAGGCCCGCTAAAGTGGCCACTGTTATACCTCGTAAACCTATTGTGCGAAGACGCGTTAGAACACAGCAACCTTCGGATGCTATTCGTTCGCAAGCACCGATCATTCAGGGCGGAACAGGGTATAACATCGCGGCTTCGGGTGCTTCGGATGCAAGGCCCGTTATGCAGGGTGGCACGGGGTATAATATCGCGCCAATTACGCCTGAAAAACCTGTCAGGGCCAAATCATCAGTGCGGGGCTTCAGTCTTTTTTCCCGCCGCAATAACAGGAACGCACTGCGCGGCACCCAAGATATTCACCCGGCTGATTTGATCAAATCACAACGCGCGGCAGGTACATATAAACAGCCTGCTTTGCCACAGCTTAAAAAACCTGTGGTGCGTGTGGTTGATCCTGTCCATAAGTTGTTCGTCTACCCTGTTGTTATTGACGCGGATATTACGGCTAAGGGCAATGCGCAAATGGCGATGGTTTGGTCGAACACAGTACCAATGACATTGGTTCAAAAGGGCCGTGTGCAACTGGCTAAGTCCGGTGGCTATACAAGGTAAATCACAACAGAAATTATGCTAAAGCTTCTGCGTCTAGGCACTCTAGGCGCAGTCTTGCAATTTGATGAACCTGATTTAGAGCTTCTCGAAACTCTGTCCCCACATCATAATCCACGCGTTTTTTGAAGTTTTCCAGTATTTCTGTGCGGTTACGGTCACGCGCGGCCAAAATGAACGGAAAGTCAAACTTTTCACGGTAAGCAACGTTCAGCGTGATAAAGGCATCCAGTTCCTCACGGCTGCAGTGATCTAATCCAGCACTTGCCTGCTCAGATGTGCTGTCTGCTGAAAGCGCCAATTTCCCTGCCAAATCAGGGTGGGCGCGCAACAGGGCCACCTGCAATTCTTGTGGGGCAGTTTCTACAATCTCGGCCATAGAGCCCGCCAAATCAGACGGCTTTGCAGCATCATAATGACCTTTGCGATCGAAAAGCATTTCCGCAATCCATGCGGAATGTTCATAGACACCGCCAAAACGGTCTAAAAATGTATCTCGCGAAAGCTGTTTCATCAAATTCTTCTCCTAAGTTGATGATTTCAGCTTTTTTAATGCGAAAAAGCAAGTCACATTTGTAAGATTATGTTGAAATTCTGGAAGTGTTTCAAGATTTACCGATATAGTGTGTTTCATAGGCTGTGTTAGACACTGGGTAAAATGAACGGATGCTGAAAAAATGACCAAATCACTTGTGATCAAAAATGCCGATGTTGTGGTGACGATGAACAGCGCGCGCGATGAATTGAAGGGTGCTGATATTCGTATTGTCGGCGGTGTGATTGATGCGGTGGGCCACGGATTATCAGGCGATGAGGTGCTGAATGCGCAGGGCTGCGTTGTCACACCCGGCATGGTCAACACCCATCATCATCTGTCACAAACCTTGACCCGTGCGGTGCCGGGTGGCCAGGATGCGTTGCTGTTTGGTTGGTTGCAATCGCTTTATCCGATTTGGCAAAAATTCGGGCCAGAAGAAATGTTTGTATCTGCACAAGTTGGACTTGCAGAACTGGCTTTGTCGGGTTGCACATTGTCATCCGATCACCTGTATCATTTCCCCAAAGGTGTGCGTTTGGAAGATACTATTGACGCGGCCAAAACCATCGGTATCCGGTTTCACCCGACACGCGGCTCCATGAGTATCGGCGAAAGTGACGGTGGCTTGCCACCTGATGCGATGTGCGAAAAAGAGGCTGACATTCTGGATGATTGTATCCGCGTGATTGATGCACATCATGATGCATCTGACGGTGCTATGATCCGTGTGGGTATCGCCCCTTGTTCACCTTTCTCAGTCAGCCGTGAACTGATGCGCGACAGTGCCGTTTTGGCCCGCGACAAGGGTGTGATGTTGCACACACATCTGGCGGAAAACGATGAAGATGTTGCATATTCTTTAGAAAAATTCGGCTGTCGTCCGGGGCAATATGCTGAGGACTTAGGTTGGACAGGGCCAGATGTTTGGCACGCGCATTGCGTGAAACTGGATGGCCAAGAGATTGATTTGTTTTCTAAATCCGGCACAGGGGTGGCGCACTGCCCGTGTTCCAACTGCCGCCTTGGCTCTGGCATCGCACCTGTACGTGCCATGCGTGACGCAGGTGTTAAGGTCGGTTTGGGCGTGGATGGATCTGCATCCAATGATGCGGGGCATTTACTGGATGAAGCCCGCCAATTAATGCTGTTGCAACGCGTACAAAACGGCGCGGATGCGATGTCTGCCCGCGAAGTGCTGGAGATTGCCACATTAGGCGGCGCACAGGTTTTGGGGCGCACTGATTGCGGATCGTTGGAGGTTGGCAAACGCGCGGATTTTGCGATCTGGGATATGACAAGCGGCATTGCCACGGCAGGATCATGGGATCCTGTGGCAGCTTTGGTTCTGACCGGCCCGCACCAAGTGCGTGACCTTTATGTAGAGGGGCGGCCTGTAGTGCGTGATGGGCATTTGACAGGCGTGGAATTGGGTAAGATAATCAAGCATCAAAACAGGCTTGCAGCACGGTTTATGTAAGCTCTAATGAAAGGGTTTTGGATGCAACGCATGATTATTATATTTGTGGTGGCTTTCTTAAGCTTGGGGCATGGTGCTTATGCGGGCCAGGTTGAAACGGATTTGATTAATTTGCTTAATGAGGTGCGCGCAAAAAAGGGCCGCAAAGCGCTTTTGGCCTCACCTGCCTTGATGGCTGCAGCTGAAGCACATGCGCAAGATATGGTCGCTAAGGGCTATTTTTCGCACAAAGGGAAGGATGGTTCCCGTTTGGGAACGCGAGTAAAACAGCAAGGTTATAAATTTTGTTATGCCGCTGAAAATATCGCGTGGGGGCAGAAATCTGCAGCCGAGGCTATGGTATCTTGGCAAAAATCATCAGGGCATCGGAAGAATAATCTTAGTCGCAAACCTACCGAAGTGGGCGCAGGGTTTGCGGGAGGTGAAATGTGGGTGATGGTGTTTGCAAAACCATGCTAATAATCTGCGTAAGATTTTTCCTCGACCAGTTTTGAACCCATCTCAACGTTGATCTGTTTTTTGAAATCCGCACGTTTGTCATTGGTGACATAAACTGCGCGGGCAAGTTGGATGAATGTATCGCCAAAATCTCCCGCACGCTCGCAATCGCGGATGTCATCTTCGATGGCCCACAGCTTTTTGTTGATGTCCAAAAGCGATGCGGCCAATGCTTGCAGTTTTTCGGTTTTAGGGATATGTGCATCTACAACGTTTTGTAATGCTGCCCGTTCAATATTCACATTTTCCAATTTCCCGCAGTCGGTAATATTTTCTGATTTGATCTGTAAAATGGTCAGTTTATCCAGTAATTCGCCGGGAGATATCGGGGTTAGAATATCGTTCATTTTTTCTTCCACTTTTGTATCTCTGCTGTAATTTCTACTTTTAATCGATCAAACACACCACCCCAATCACCTGATTTGTCTTGTGTAATCAGCCGCATAGATGGATACCAAGGGGTGTGATCTGGGTAGGGTCCATATAGCCAGTAGGCTTCGGAATGCAGCAAGTTCCAGACGTTAATGCCCAATGAACCGGCCACGTGAACGATGGCACTGTCCATAGAGATCACGAGATCAAGTTCTTGCATTAAGGCCGCACTATCGGCGAAATCGCGGTCGCTGCCTGCGGCATCTATGATGATGGCAGAGGTGCCGTCGGCATTATAGGCGTGAAGCAAGGGGCCTTTGTAGAGCGAAAACATTTGCAAACCGGGGATGTCGCAAAGTTCCAAAAACCGCCGGTGGCTGAAGGAACGTTTGTGATTGGCGCGATAAGTGACCGACCCTGACCACATGACACCCAGTTTGAAACGATCCTTAAAGGGGCCAGTGATTTTGCGCGCGCGCGCTACCGCATCATCGGGGATGAACAGCTTTGCGGGGGCAGGCAGATTGTTGATCGTGGCCCCCAAAAAAAGCGGCAAGTCCATCATCGGCGCCCAGTAATCGCAGCTTTGCACTTCATCTTTGGTCTCGATGAACGTCACATCCTGTTGCAGGGCGGCAAACAGGCGCCGCAAAGGGGGCTTCACTGGTATTTTAATCGTACAGCCCAGCTTTTTCAAAGCGGGCAGGAAACGGGCCATCAAAACCGTATCGCCAAAGCCCTGTTCAGGGGTGACCAGAACAGTTTTCCCTGTCAGGTCTTCCCCGGCCCACTTTGGAAACGTGAAATCGGGCAAACTAAGTTCATCACCTTTCCAGCGCCAGTCAAAGCTTTTGAAGCCTTTTTGATAGTCGCCCTGCGCCAATTCCACGAATGCCAACTGGATGTGTAATTCGGCAAAGTCTGGAAATTTATGAATACCGGAGCCTAAGATTTTATGTGCATCATCCAACTGGTGTAAGCCGCGATAACATTTCCCCATACTGACATAATGGTCAGGATTATCTGGTTCCAGTTTTATGGTTTCCTTACGCAATGCCAAAGACTTATCAATCTGTCCCGCATCATAAAATGCGTTTGCGGCATTGCTCATCAGGGCCAGTGTACCCGGTTCCAATTCCAAAGCACGCAACTGGGCGGCAACCGCCATATCATAGCTTTTCTGCTTGCGAAACAAAGCCCCCAGATTAGACCAAATCGCTGCATCTTTGGGCCGGTTTTGCAAATAGGCGCGGTAAAAATCGCGGGCCTGATCCAAATCACCCTTGTGGTGTTTGTCTATCGCGGCTTGGCGCAAATCACTAATGGATTTAATATCGGGGTTGGATTTTGTCATAATGGTAATTTTCACTGGTTGGTTTTTTATAAGCCAGCATTAGGTAGTACGTAAACTGTAATTTGCGTTGTTGCGCGGCTACGGCCTGTTATAAGGCAGCAAATATAGGTCAAAGGGGTGGTTTCATGTCAGATACAACGGGTATTGAAAACGAACGATCCGAGCGCGCTTATGAGATAGACGCAGCCCTTGTGGAAGCGGTTTTATATACTGTTGAAACCGCAGACAGGGATCGCCTGGTTGAATTGCTTGAACCTTTTCATGCTGCAGATATTGCCGACCTTTTTGAACAGATAAACACGAAGGAACGTCGTGCCTTTATTGCCCTTTGGGGCAAAGGTTTTGACGGCGAGGTTTTGGCTGAAATTGACGAAGGTCTGCTGGAGGATGTGTTCGAAGAACTGTCTGACGATGTTATCTCAGAAGCGGTCAGAGATTTGGATACGGATGATGTTGTCGATCTGATCGAAGATCTGGAAGAGCCGCAACAAGAACGTATTTTAGAAGCGCTAGACACGCATGACCGCGTCGCGGTAGAACAGGCCCTGCTTTACCCGGAGAATTCTGCCGGTCGCTTGATGCAGCGCGAGCTGGTCATGGCACCGATCCACTGGAACGTGGGCCAGACCATTGATTATCTGCGTAAAGAAGGCGATTTGCCGGATCAGTTTTATGATGTGGTGATGGTAGACCCTAGGTTGACGCCGGTGGGTAAAGTGCCGTTGTTCAGCCTGCTTTCCACCCCGCGCAGCACCATGATGTCAAACATTATGGATGAAGAATTTCGCACCATCCCCGTGCTGCAAGATCAAGAAGACGTCGCTTATGCGTTCAACCAATACAACATGATTTCCGCGCCCGTTGTGGATGCGGATAACCGTCTGGTCGGCGTGATCACAATGGATGACGCGATGGAAGTTCTGGATGATAATGCCGAAGAAGATATCAAACGGCTGGCCGGTGTGGGGGACGAAAGCCTGATTGACAGCATATTGTCCACGACAGGGCGGCGGTTTCCCTGGTTGGCGGTCAATCTGATCACGTCAATTCTGGCTTCTATTGTGATTGCACAATTTGCAACCACGATTGAAGCGATCGTAGCCTTGGCGGTGCTGATGCCGATCGTGGCCTCTATGGGCGGCAATGGCGGCACTCAAACCCTGACAGTAATTGTGCGTGCTATGGCAACCAAAGATTTGACTCGCGCAAATGCGATCAGGATTATTCGGCGCGAACTGTTTGTTGGTCTGTTCAACGGAATTATTTTCGCCCTGATTATCGGGTTTGTGGGCTATTACTGGTATGGTTCAGCGATGCTGGGCGTGGTGCTGGGCGTGGCCATGGTTGGCAATATGGTGGTGGCAGGCTTGGCCGGTGTTCTGGTGCCTATGGGATTGGATAAGGTCGGTATTGATCCAGCCCTTGCATCGGGTGCATTTGTGACAACAGTGACTGATATCGTCGGCTTCTTTGCCTTTTTGGGGCTTGCGGCCATGCTGCTTTTATAGCCTATTTAGGCATTCTAAGCACTTTATTACGGTTGCCTTTGGTGATGCGAACCGTGCTTTTGCCAATGGCTGCAACTTTCCAACCGCTGAACCGCTGACCTGATTTAACCGTAATATATCGGCCACTTGGCATACGTACCAAGGCGCGGCGATTGCTGGAAGTGCCTGATACACCGACAAGGGATATTTGCCTTTTGTTAAAACGCGAACTTTCGGTGGCTTCTTTTTGAATGTTCACAGGCGATGGGCTGCTGGCCCTGGATGTGCCTGATGCAGGTGCCGGGGTCAGAGACGCGGTTTGAACGTTTTCTTTGGCCCGTTTTACCGTCCTACTTAGGCTGCGGGGGCGCGCGCGGGGGCGCGCGGTTTCCGCGATAACCTGTCTTATAGCAACTTCAATATCCACAGGATCTATGCGCGCTACAGGCACACTTAAATTAGCCGGCCGTCGTTTGGGTTTTGAACTTGCAAGTGCGGGGTCAGCGCGTGCCAACAATGAGTTTTTCAAGTCATTGGCAATTCGGGCAATGGAAGATGGGCGGGGTTTTGGCTGTTTGTTGTTTAGGCTGGGGTCTGCCAACGCCAAAAGATCAAGTGTTTCCACTTCTTCGGTCCCAACGGGTTCCACTTCGGCTTGGTCTGTAACGGGTTCTTCTTCAGTGATTTCTTCGGCAATCTGTGGCTGCGCTGCGGGTTGCGCTATAGATTGAATGCCTTCTTCAAAAGCTTTATTGCGCATTTTCGGTAAAATATCTTTTAAAGGATCTTGTGATATTTTCAACTGTTCGCGCTGCGGCGGCAAGAAATCCGGGCGCCCCAAGAACAGGGTAATCCCTTCAGGCCCGGGTGTGCCCGCTTTGGTGGGAACCAGAAGAGTGGTGGCGGTTTCTGCATTTGTATCAAGGGCCGCAACAACGGCTTCTTCTGCAAGCACAGTTTCGACTGTAGTGCCATCCGACGTTTCCGGATTTTGCGCTGTTGCCAGCTGGGTTGTGCTACCAAGGGTGTTGATCGGGTCAGGCGTGCTCAGCACTAACGGTATTATGTCCAGATTTAGCTCTTGTGATGATGCCACTACAGGGGGCGTTGCCATCTGAGGGGCATTGTCGGTAGATGCTTGCGGTTCCAACGCAAGTGGGGGTGTCAGAATAACGGGCGGCGTATCGGAAATGCGCTGTAGCCGTGTTATTTCTTCTTTGCCGTCAATTAAAGCGTTGTAAAACCAGTAGAGCAGGCCAAGCAAAATGAAGGCCAGAAGTATCAGAATGTAGCGTGGTTTGAATATGCCGCTCACATCGGTTTGGATAGTCGTACTTTGCGGCATTTTGATAGGTGCTATGACCTTTGCCGCTTTCTTAGGTGTTGCGGCTTTGTCGAATTTGGGTATTTCAATTGAAATACGCGGCTGCGGTTTAGGCGATGCTTTTAGGGGCGGAGCACCTACTTTTAAGGCTGATTTAACAGGGGCTGCAAGGTGTTTGCTTCGCACGGTTTCAAAGCTGCCTAAATCGGCTTTTTCTTCGGGCTTAGCGTTTGTAACTGATGTCTTTTCAGCCTTAACTTCAGCTTTGGGTTTTGTAATAGGTGCAGGTGGTGGCGGTACCACAATGCCATCGGGTTTTGGATTGGGTTCGGGGGCGGGTTGATCTGCTACTGGGCTTGGGGCAGAAACTGGGCGCTGCGCATCATAAAACCGTGGGTTTCGGGGGAAGGCATCTTTATCCAGCTTTGTGGTGTAATAAGCCGCTTCAAAGCCGTACCCAGAAATAAACTCTCTGGCTTCGGCAATGGTTTCTTTTGTGATTGCAGCCACATACGCAATATCAGCACCTGATTTTTGGGCCAGATCAAACACCAGATCATCTGCTGAATATGGTGTGTTTCTGGCAAGAAATGTATTGATTTCCAAGGTGGCTTTATCGCCTTTGGCCCCCCCTAGATTAATGTCAGAGACAAAGACCTCTGAATTGGGAATGCGGACTTGTGCGATCCATATACCGTCAGAATTGGTGATATGGCTGGTTTTTAGGCGTTCAATTTCATCGGAAAAATTTTCAGAACTTAAGGCAACTTTGCCCAGCAACTTCCATGCACGACTTTCATCACGATGCCATAATGAGAGGCCATCGTTTGAAAGATCGACTGCATATTTTGTTTCCGGTGTGGTCATCAGATGGTTTTAAGCCTTAGGTTCAGGGCATGCGTACCCGCTTATACTACTCTAACTATAAGATTGTTTTACTTTTTTCAAAGTGAATCGCAGATGAATTTTCACCGTTAGCAAAAAACGGCCAACCTTGAATCAAATTCATGCTGGTTTCGTCTGCTTTCATAAAGCCAGGCCAGTATGGCTTGAAGCCCGGCCAATAATAGATCGCGGCAATGATTAGGGCCAGAATTAAGAAAAGGGCAATAAACCATGAAGTATCAAACTCATTTTTCGATTTTTTTACTTCATTATTTCCTAGTTCTTCGGGTTCTACCTCTACCTCTAACAATGCCGCTTCCCGCACGTCTTCATAAACATCGGGTTCATCTGCTTTGGGCTGTCTAATTGCAGAGGATTTGTAATCTGCAACCTGAAAGTTTGGATTTCTTGGAAAGGCTGCAACATCTACGTCTGTTGTGTAACGCGTGGGATTGAACCCGATAAGGTGCACAAATGTTTCGGCTTGTTTGATCACTGCCATAGGAACCCAGGCGATGCTGATATCGGATGTGCCGTCGCCGCGGTCTATATCAAAAGCCAATGTTCTGACAGATGTCCCTGCCGCTTCTTCCAGCGCAGAAACAATGCGAACTTCCCAGCTGTTATCCGCATCCATGTCATGGGGCACGGTTAAGGTTTGCACCTCACTTGTCGGGATGCGCACAATCGCGTCATAGGACGGGGCGTTGATATCTTGCGCAACAATGCGCAGCTTTTCCAGTTGCTGCCTTAAGTTCCCCGAATCCAAAGGAACGCTACCGACAAATTCCCATTTCCGGGCAGGTTTTCGATGCCATAGGTATATGCCGTCATTTGACAAATCTACTGCGAATGCTTCTGATTTTGTATTCATGGTACTTTCGTGCGCTTACCTTGTCGTTTGGTGTGTACAATATTTAGGTGTGTCTCGCTACTTTCTTATACCTTTAACTTGAATATAGTTCTTTTAGGACACAGATTGAAGAGCGATCAGCAAAAAGGATGAATTATGCGCAGAATTCTTATGGTTTTAATATTGGCAATCACGCCGAGTGTCTTGGCCGCACAGGATATTGAACGGCGAATGACCCTGACAGGCGTGGGTGAGGTCTTTGTAGCCCCTGATATGGCAACAATATCATTGGGGGTAAGTAGCCTTGATGAAAAAGCATCTGTTGCAATGCAGATAAATTCTGCGGCGATGAACAAGATTTTTGGCCAACTGAAAGGGGCAGGCATTAAACCGCGTGACATACAAACCTCGCAACTTTCCCTTAACCCGCGTTGGCAGCAACGCAGTAGCAACAACAATCCACCGCGTATTGTTGGTTATGAAGCCTTAAATACGGTAAAAGTACGGGTGCGTGATCTTGGGTCTGTGGGCTCGGTTTTGGATGTATTAACGCAAACAGGTGCTAACCGGATCAATCATATCAGCTTTGGCATTCAAAACCCCCGCCCGCATAAAGATGAAGCGCGCAGGTTGGCGGTGGCCGATGCCCGCACGAAAGCGGAACTTTATGCACAGGCGGCGGGTGTTGAATTGGGACAGGTCATCAGCATTTCAGAAAATGGCAGTAATCCGCAACCGCGTGCGATGGCGCGTATGGGGGCGGTTTCAATGGAAGCGGATGCAGTTCCGGTTGCTGCGGGCGAAATGGGCTTGCGTGCAACGATAGCGATTGTTTATGCCTTGAAATAAGCCCCAAAAAAGCGCCCAAAGAATGCCTTTGGGCGCAGTTGTGGAACGAGGGACAGTATTAAAAAAACAAAGAGTTCCATTCTTTGTTTCGCCTAATTCATGTAGTACGAAGTTCTTAATTTCAACAGGCTCTAGTAATTAAGGCTCGTTGGAAAACGTTTATTAGCCCGCGTGACATAACCGTTTTTATCACGGTTCCACACAGCCCAGATGATGGAATTGTAATTCAGGTACAATTTACCGTTATAGATATCCCAAGCTTTTGGATTGGTGGAAACAAAATCGCCACTGGCCATCGCGTAAGCGCAATAACCGCCATATTGCGGGGCGTATTTTTCAGGGCTTGCTTCAAATAATACTTTGTTTTCAGCAGACTTGAACCGCCAGGTGGCACCATGCCATTTTAAAGAATGCGCAGCTGACCCTTTGCGCGGCTTGCTTTCAGTAAAGTAAGCTACGGGATCATAACCGCCAACGGCCAAGCCGCTTGTCGTGTAAATTGCAGCTTGCCCAGCTAATACAGGGGTTGCTAGGGCTGCGCTGAATAACGCAAGTGCTGTGCGGCGGTTATATTGCATGGTAAGGCTCCTTTGGTGTTAAGGTAACGTTAAAATCTTAAAAAAGAAGCCCCCTCGCACGAATGTGAGTTCCTGTCACGTATCGGCTTTGGTTTGTGACAAAGCATATAACGAAACTGCGGCCGCGTTCGAGACGTTCAAAGAGCCAAAACTGCGCTGAAACGGGATTTTGACAATCACATCACACGCGTCCTTGGTCGAAGGGCGCAGCCCTGGGCCTTCTGCCCCTAAAACAAGGGCTGTGGGCGCATTGGGTTCCACATCCAGTGTATCTTGCAGATCAATATCCGCCTCACCGTCCAGTGCAATCAACCGATACCCCATCTCTGATAGGGTTTTCAGGGTTTTCACTAGGTTTTGCACCCGCAAATAGGGCTGGCGTTCCAACGCCCCACTGGCCGTTTTCGCCAAAGCACCGGTTTCAGGGGCCGAATTGCGCAAAGTCGCAATAACAGCACGCGCGCCAAACACTTCAGCAGAACGCAAAATTGCACCCACATTATGTGGGTCGGTCACACGATCCAGCACAATCACTACCGAACGTTCCCCGCGCGGCGCGCATTGTTCTGATATATTCCCCCAATCCAGCGGCTTCACTTCCAAAGCCGCCCCTTGGTGAACTGATTGTGGGTCGATCGGTACATTGAAACGGCGCGGGTCTTGAACCTCGGCCTCCATACCTGATTTCGTGATGGCGTCTGCCAATTTATCTGACGCGTTCTTAGTCAGCACCAGCCGCAATTTTTGCCGAGCAGGGTTCATAAGCGCATCGCGCACCGCGTGAATGCCGAACAACCAGATGGTTTCCGCCGCACTTGCACGCCTGTTGCGCTCTTTATCCACGACCCATACGGGTTTTTTATCTTTTCTAGGTGCCATTTGCCCCACTTTCCGAAGTCGCTGCACATTTGACACGATCATCTGGCCACAACAAGCTTTTTTGTGTTGACGATAGCGGTTCACGCGACTAATCAGGCCCGACTTAAGACGTTATGACGGCTTTAAGGGCGACGGGCTGCAAGGTGCGGCAGGGGACTGTAACTCCCCCGGGGTAACCCACGCCTGGTTCGATTCCAGGGTCGCCCACCATTGTTTTTTCTTAAGATATTGTTTTGTATATTAAAATAAACCATGTTAAACTTATAACCCACCACAAAACCCACCACCAAGCCGCGCATTGATTGGAATAATATGAGAATATCTGCAATACTGTCGAAAATTTGTTTTCCTCTTTCAAATATGATGCTAACGAAAGTTAATAGTTTATGTTAATCTGTTGGTAGGGATATTATATGCGATTATTTATTGGTTTGTTTTCATTGTTAATTTTAGCGGGGTGTAAGACTGAACTTGTGGCCTCAGTCAAATTGTCAGATTTAGGGTCAAATAAGATTACCGAAGCTATAGGAGAATCTGAATTATCAAGTTGTACCGAAGTCAAAGTTGTTGATGGAAAATTTGTAGATACTGGTCGACAGAGTAACTCTCTGATAGAATTTAGACAAAAGCTATCTTTCATCTTTCCATTCGCTAAATTTGAAGGATGCGAAAAGAAAAATTTCAGAAGTGTTGCTTCATTCAGTGTGCCTTTCAAGCTAGAAAATGGGCCAGAAAATAAAAGTGCAAAAATACCATCTATTAGAATTGAGGGTAAGACAGTTTATGTGGATATACCCCGCCAGTCTGGGGCAGATTTAGACCGTGAATTGACGAAACAATTTTCTAGCATTGGTTATTCTGACGTTTCGCTTGTTATAAGTCTATCAAACGATTCCACCGAAAAGCTGTCAGGCGATTTCTTTTCCTTACACATTGAGGGGTTGCCGATTGTTGCTTCCGAGTTAACAGTGAAAGCCAACACCACAGTGCGAATCAAGTTATCTTCTGTCGCATTAGAAGCGATTGCCAAAGGCGACGCTCCATTCTTTATGCGCTTGGATTAAGTGCAAATTGCATTAGCAACCCCACGGCAACTCAATAGGTTCTTTGGGCTATAGGGGATACCCATACGGGTAACTCCCGACACCATTAGGGTTTCTGATTGCAATTTTTTTTGTTTACCAAGCATGACATGTCATAGTTTAGTTAGTTAATCATAAATACTCGATCTGCTATTCCTGCTATTCTTGCTATTTTTTTCACCTTCGAATAGCAGAATAGCAAGAATAGCAGCGTTATGGTCTTCTTATCCCCCAAGCTTTCTGACGTGATCCCCCTCGTATAATTATTCCTTTATCAAGTGGAAAAAGCCATCCATATTGGACAAGAACAGCAATAGGCCCCTCCAAGCTTTTCTGATCCCGAAATTCATTGGGGCCTTGTTGTAGAATTTCAGTGGAGTATGTTTCATCATATTTAAAATCAATAAGCCACTTACGTAATTTTTCCGCCTTTCTAATAGCTTCCGAAACTGATGCGCTTGTGGCGATGCGTTTAGCTTCACCAAGATAGCTTCGTTTTCCATCTCTGGCAATTCAACTTGAGGCAGATAAGCAAAAGATGTTAGCACACCTGAAATTCTGCCCACCCTCGGATTTCGTATGCGCTCATCAGAAAAGCTGGACAACGCAGTTCGAGCGGTTTCAGATAATGTTAATGTAGATGGTTCAACACCACCTGTTTCCATACTTACGGCGATGTTGGATCGACGTTTAGCTTCACCAAGATAATAGTTCATAAGCGTTATTGCGTTTTCCATCTCTGGCAATTCAACTTGCGAGGCAGATATGTTAGCAAAAGATGTTAGCACACCTGAAATTCTTGCAGCTTGTTCAGCCGCCTTTGAAGCCCACCCTCGGATTTCGTAATACTCTCCACTTAAAGCTTGCTTTGCTTCAACATCATCAGAAAAGCTGGACAACGCAGTTCGAGCGGTTTCAGATAATGTTAATGTAGATGGTTCAACACCACCTGTTTCCATACTTACGGGCATAGGGGTACTGAGTATATGGTTAAGTTTATTCGTAAAAACTTCTAGGGCGGCTGTATCGAATTTGATATTTTCCTGAAACCGAGTGCCGATTGTACTTGCGGGGTAGGATATTAAAAATCTTGGCAAGAAACCAGAATCGGACGTGATTGGGTCACTCATAAAGTTTGAAATCACCAAAGGTTGAGCCATAAGGTGTACTGCTAAACGGCGATCATAAAGCGTAATGGAGCCATCACCCCCACGTGTACGTTTAATTGGATGTGCTTGCCATAAATCGTTTAATGAAGTCAGCGTTTTTGTACGGTTTTCTGATTTCATCGCATGCCCGCCAAGGAACTGACCACCTTCATCCGAGAATAAGCCGAGTGATGGCTGACCTTCGGTGTATAAGCGTGTAAGGCCTTCGAAAGTGGGCTCAGAAACAAGCCTATCCGTGTTTCGTGGTCGGGAAGGTTCTTCGCCAAGCGCATTTAACTTGGACTGATCTACTGTTTTCCCTTCTTTCGTAAATTTTTTAACTTCGCTAATGATAGCTTCGTGTGATGATTTCCAAATTGCATGATTATTATTCCAGCATTGAACCTCGAGTGCTTGTTTAGCTGATGCCGCCATTTCGTATTCTGTAATGGGTTTTGTGAAATATTCATCACAGGAAGTCTTGCGTTCTCCGCTGGCTGCGACAGTAAGGCAATAAACTGATAAGGGTCTAACGCCTCCCAATGTTTCAATATTTCGGAACCCTTGAACAGCCAAGGATGCCGTTGCTAACGCTGATTGTGCGGGAATAGCCATGGGTGCTTGTGTTACACCCTGAACTGCCCGTACGACAGCCTCAAGACACCCTAATGCAGCGATAGGATAGGGCTCACCGTCTGCAACCTCACGCAACAAAGGTTGAGGTGTGCTTAATGCGCCACCGTTTGGTGATGCTGATTTATTTGAGTAAACACCCTTACATATCTTTACGGCATTTACAGCGGTTATTGACAAATATTTGGCATGCTTATCCCATTTAGGACGTACAAGCCCTGAACGGCGCATCAAACGTATCATGCGTTGTTTGTCTTTACCCGTCCAGAATGCAAGGTGCAACATAAGTGCCGCATCTGCACTTGAACGGTTAAAATCATCACCTTTTTCTGAAGGCCAGAAACCAGCAAGTACATCCTCTTCACAACGCCACAGCTGTCTAAAAGATGCTACGGCTTTCATTTGCTGGCTAATAGAACCAGCCGAATTTATCATCATTTCAATTAGGGTATCATCATCCTGTGGCCCTGTGTATTCTGATACGGCGCCGTCACCATGATCTTCACCACCCACATCTCTAAGTGGTATCAAATCAGCAAGTTGTTTTGTCCAATCAAGATTGATGTCTTGATGCTCTTGAAAACCGTAGCCCATCGCAATGAAACGGCCTTCAGTGTAGAATTCACCTTTGCCATTGTTGAATTTGCGCCGCCTGTTATCCAATGATCTAGCGTCACATTTTCCCATGATGTGCAAACCATTTTTGCTAAACGATAATTCGCTTGCAGCATTGGGCATTGATTTAACTATACCCTGTGACCATCCATCCCAAATACCAGTTTCAACATTGCGCACCCCGTCCAAATCCAGCAGAAAGTATGGGTCGTTTTTGGTAAGTACAAAACCTACATGAAAGCCATGTTTTTCTGCAAGTGTTACCACCTGTTCATAAGACATAAAGATATTCGGGTCGTGCGAGTTTATATTATTTCCGAAAATATCGCACGGAACCTTTTTAGGCTTTTTGCCCATGGGGTCAGGAACGGATTTCCATAAGATAAATTGGTCGGGTAGTTCGTTATGATGTGCCATTATTTTGCTTTTCTTGTATGCCAGAATGCCAGTGATTTTTTATGAGATGTTTGATGTGCAATGATGTTCACCACATCAAATTTCACTAGAGGCTTTTCTCACCTTCAGACGTTTTAATTATTTTAGGAAACTTTATTAGGCGATTAAAAATGAATGCTTCAGACGCGTTTGCAGTGTAAACGCCGTTATCTATCGGGAAAAGCCAACTTCCTGAATAAAATAAGTTAAAATCACTTGCAGTCATATAGCCGTAAGGCGTTTTAAATAAGAACTCTTGATCTGTATTCCGACCATCTTTCCATAGCAGTACGCCTATAAAGTGGAATTTCAGTTGTATAGGTTCCATCAGTTTTTGATTTGTGATGTTTTCTAGTGTCAGGTCGGTTTCAAATTTGCTTTTCATTTTCTCAATAGTGTTATACTATAACACTATCCTTCTTGCTATTGGATTATAGTTTAGCCCTGCTTAGTGCCTCTGAGCGGGGCTTATAGGTATCGATGCCTAAGCATAAATTATTGCAGACAACGTCTGGCATTCATCCACTGCTCTATCTCAGTTTCCAACCAATAGACCCGCCCACCAACCTTGAATGGTTTTGGAAAGTTAATTGCTGCCATGTCCCGATAAATCGAAGCTGAGCTACGACCGCCCAGTTTCTCGGATAATTGTTTACGTGTGAGGTATTTCATATTTTAACTCCATGTTATAGTTCATGGAGCTTTATGTATGGAGATGGGAATCCTATCTCATGGGAATAAGGGAGCTTGGAAATTCACACGTCGATATTATACTTCTTACGCTGCGCCCAGATTTTGCGAATACTAGATAAATCAATAGAATGATTTAGAGCTTCTTTGATAATGTCCGAGGCTGTTTCTATCTTATTAGTGGCATCGTTTTTAGTCGCTTGTAATTCGGTGTGTTTTGTTATTTGATAGATTGCCCAACAAACTGAACGATTGCGAATTTCCAAATGGTCTTTTTTAGCATTTTCTCTGTATGGCTTCGAAGGCCAAAAAAGTTCTTTTTCCATAAACTGTATTAACACGTCAGGAATTTCCTTATTATTCTTAGAAAGGTAAAAGTATAATAACTTTAATGAGTTAAGTTCATCAACACTACATGTTTCGAGGTCTTTGATGTAGCTGTTTAAAGCTTCAATATCTATGTCGTCACTATCTAAAATAAAACTTGCAGCAATTTTTCCTGAACTGAGAAATTTTATATTTTTATCTAGAAGACCCGTGATTTTAAATTCAGCAGATGCGATCTTTTTTGCTCTTTCTATATCTGATTTATTATCCATGGATTTTCACAATCTTTAAACTGTGACCAAGTACATAACTCGCCCACCTTTGCATAAGGACTCGGCGTTTCTCTAAATAATCAGTTCTGCGGTATGCCAATTCGATTTTACCGCCACTTACATGGCTTAAGGCTTCTTCTGCTATTTCGCGTGGTGTTTCTGTTGCTTCGCTTACCCATGTTCTAAAGCTGGATCGAAAACCGTGTGGCCGAGCATCAAGACCTTGGCGTTTCATTTTCATGCTGAGGGTCATGTCGCTAATAGGTTTTCCACTTGGCCCCACAAAAAAGAAACCACCTTGTACAAATGGACTAGCCTTATTAAATATTCCCAACACTTCCTCAGTCATTGGAATTCTGTGTTCGGTACCGTTTTTCATTCTGTCAGGTGGTAATATCCAAACATCATCATGTAACTCACGTTCATGTGCAAATCTTGCTTCTGACGATCTTGTCGCCGTTAGAATTATCAGCTTCATAGCCAAATCAGTTGGGCTGTTGGACAGGTTGGCAAAATAGGCTGGTACCTCACTATACTCCATAGCGGGTATACGCTTAGATTTGTTTTCTTGCTTGCCCAAAAGAGCCTTAGCATTTTCACAAGCTTGAGTGTCAACTTCCAATCCACCTGCTATTGCATGGCGAAACACGATTGAGAGCCTTTGTAGGGCGCGTTCAGCAGTCTTAGGTTTTTCTTGCCAGATAGGGCGCAAGGTACGTTCAATATCCCTGCGGTCAATATCTTCTATCATCATGTGGCCTAGTTTGGGGATCACATGAACGCTCAGTGGGCTAACCCAACGCGAAACGGTTCCATTGTTTTTCATTGAATGTCTACGGGCTTCGAACGTTTCATTTATCAAGGCTTCCAAGGTTGGCCTGCGGCGCATGATCTCTTTTCGGCGTTTGCGTTCATAGATTGGGTTTTTACCTTCGTAAACCATCTGACGGGCGTCAGCAGAGGCTTGACGTGCCATTGCAAGTGTCACTTGTGGATATGTGCCTAAGCCCATCTCAGGGCGTCTACCGTTAAGTGTAAATCTAAATACCCATTTGGCGGATTTATCATCTTTCAATAAAATTAAATTACCGCCATCCGAATGTCGTCCGTTTGGACAGGTCTTCACAAAACGATCTGATAGCTTGTTAAGCAAAACCCAACACCTTTCAACCAACGAGCAACAACATAACCCACCCTGTAACCCACCTATTGAACTGGGGTACAATGGGTTTGATAGAGATAGCATGAGAATATGTTAGTGTCTAACCTATTGATATATATTTAAATGTGCACCAGTTGAGAAAGCCTGAAAGTAGTGTTAGATACGAGGGTCGCCCACCACTCTCCCCAAATTCTGATTTAAACTGAAGCCTATGGCTTGCATTGCGGCACCCATGCTCTAGCTTGCATTGCAAATGAATAGGCAGGGCATCCCATGACCACGATTTTAGGCTGTATTGCAGATGATTTCACCGGGGCTTGCGACTTGGCGGGATTGCTGGCGCGATCCGGTGCGCAGGTTAATCTGCGCATGGGGGTGCCGGATGCGCCGCCATCGGATACGGCAGCATTTGAAGTGATCGCCCTGAAATGCCGAACGATACCTGTCAATGATGCTGTAGATGAATGTCTGGCCGCCTTGGCGTGGCTGAAACAGGCAGGGGCCGCACGGTTTTTCTGGAAATATTGTTCAACTTTCGACAGTACCACCACAGGTAACATCGGCCCTGTGGCCGAGGCTTTGATGGCAAATTTAGGCGTTGCGCAGACAATATATTGCCCCGCATTCCCCGAAAATGGCCGAAGCATATTCATGGGGAACCTATATGTTGGTACGCAATTATTGGCCGAAAGCCCGATGAAAGACCATCCTTTAACGCCGATGCGTGACAGTAACTTGATGCGATTACTAACGCCGCAAACTACAGCCCCAGTAGGGTTGGCAGATCGGTTGTGTGTGGCTAAAGGGGGGGATGCGTTGCAGGCGCGGTTGCAATATTTGCGCACACAAGGCGTAGCGCATGTGGTGGTGGATGCGGTGGCGAATGAAGACTTGAAAACCATCGCAAAAGCCTGTTGCCATATGCCGTTGATAACAGGGGGCAGCGCCGTGGCGATGCCTTTGCCGGATTTATATATGGCGCAAGGCCTGCTTGCTAAAAATGCGAATAAGTCAGCCACTCCGCAGATTGGGGCAGGGGCCGTTATATTATCAGGCAGTTGCTCTGAAATGACGCGCGCACAGGTGAAAGTATACGCCAAAACAGCCCCAAGCTACCAACTCGACCCGCTTGATTTGGCCCAAAACGGCGCGCAAAAAGCTTGCGATTGGCTGACCGCACTACCCCTTGATGCCGCCCCGATGATCTATGCTACGGCGAAGCCTGCAACCGTGCAAAAAGCACAAGATCAGCTGGGTGTGGCGCGTGCCAGCGAAGTTGTTGAACAGGCTTTGGCTACACTTGCCATTGAAGCCCGCAATCGCGGCACACGGCGCTTTGTGGTGGCGGGCGGCGAAACTTCGGGGGCGGTTGCAAAAGCGCTTGAGATTACGCAAATGGCCATAGGGGTGGAAATTGCCCCCGGTGTGCCTTGGGGCTACGGCAAATCATGCGGCGTGGATATTGCGTTGGCCCTGAAATCAGGTAACTTTGGGGATAAGACCTTTTTCAGCGACGCTTTAACTAAATTGGAGGCCTGATGTCCGAAGAAAACCTGATGCGCGACCAAATCTGCAAAATGGCCCGCTCACTTTATATGCGCGGGCTAACGTGCGGGGCATCGGGCAATATTTCTGTGCGCCTAACAGATGGACGGATGTTGGTAACACCAACGGGCAGCAGCTTCGGCCACCTAGACCCTGCGCGTTTAACGCTGTTCAATAAGGGCATGGCGCAGGTTTCAGGTGACAAGCCAACCAAAGAAATGCCTTTGCATACAGCATTTTATGAAACACGCGGGGCGCAAACAGGGGCGGTGGTGCATCTGCATTCCTGCCACTCGGTGGCCTTGTCAGTGATGCCTGATATTGATCCCAACAACATGATTTCTGCAATAACCCCCTACGGGGTTATGAAACTCGGTAAGGTGAAATTGCTGCCTTACTTTATGCCGGGCGACCCTAAAATGGGTGATGCCATTCGCGCGCTTGCAGGCAAACACAGTGCGGTGGTTCTGGCCCATCACGGGCCGGTTGTGGCAGGTAAAGATTTGGAAGCTGCGGTGAACGCCATCGAAGAGCTGGAAGAAAGTGCCAAATTGGCGCTTTTAACCCGTGGACTGAACCCGCAGTTGTTAAATGACACGCAAATAAACGGACTTGTGACTAAATTTGATGTGGATTGGGATTAGGTGACTGAATTTTCGGCCAACTTGGGCTTCCTCTATACGGAATTTGACCTGCCAGACGCCATTCGTGCAGCGGCTGAAGATGGTTTTGACGCGGTGGAATGCCATTGGCCTTACGCAGTGCCGATCCATGAGGTTAAGCAGGCATTATCTGACGCGGGGCTGGCCATGCTGGGGGTGAATACCGTGCGCGGAAACGCAGGTGAAAACGGCTTGTCAGCCCTTGTCGGGCGCGTCGTCGAAGCGCGCGTCGCCATAGATCAGGCAATAGAATATGCCGCCGCTATTGGCGCACTAAATGTTCACGTTATGGCAGGTATCACAAGCGGTGAAGCGGCAACGGGTTGCTTTGTGGAAAACCTGAAATATGCTTGTACCAAAGCCGCCCGCTTTGGAATAACCATTCTGATCGAGCCCTTAAATGACGGCGATGCGTCCGGCTATTTCCTGCAATACTCAACCCAAGCACAAGCGATTATTGCGCGGGTCGGGGCGGATAACATAAAGCTGATGTTTGATTGCTATCACCTGCAGATTATGGAAGGAAACCTGCAGAATAGCCTGGAAGAACTGATGCCAATTATCGGCCATATCCAGATTGCATCCGTACCTGATCGTGCAGAGCCTGATCAAGGTAATCTTGATTATAATCAGATATTTAGGAAACTTCAAACGTTGGGATACGCCCATCCCATCGGGGCGGAATACAAGCCCGCTACCACAACCCGAGCAGGCTTGGGCTGGATGCGTGAGTTCAGTTAGAAATGGATAGCATACTGGAATTGGCAGGACTGTTTCTAGTCGCATTCACTGCCGCAACTCTACTGCCCGGCGGGTCAGAAGCGGCCCTGATTGCACTGGCTGCCCTTTCCACCCATTCCCTGGTGATACTGCTAATCGTGGCCAGCATCGGCAACACATTGGGATCCGTTGTAAACTACTTCCTTGGTCACCTTGCGCTGCATTACCAAGACCGCAAATGGTTTCCGATTTCAAAGCCTGACCTGATCAAAGCCCAAGGCTGGTTTTCCCGTTGGGGCCAGTGGTCATTGCTGTTGGCATGGGCCCCGATTATCGGGGACCCACTGACCTTTGCCGCAGGTGTGATGCGTATGCATTTCGGTTCTTTTTTGGCACTTGTAACAATATCCAAAACCGCGCGTTACATAGCGGTTTTGGAGGTGTTTAAGCTGCTAAGCTAAGCCGCTTTTGGGCTTTTGTAATCATAGCTTCAATACGCTCAGGCCCCTTTGCACAACCCCATTCGGATTCAATGCTTCAATTGAATAATAGCCTTCCTTGATATGTGTCAGGTTCACAGTTTGCGCAACACCCGGCACATTCAAAACCCGCTCCATATGGGCCTGAACATGCGGGTAATCGGCCAGTTGGTGCCAGTTGGTTTTGAACAACCCGTAATAGGCCGCGTCAAAGCGGATAGAGGTGACGAACATGCGAATATCGGCTTCGGTCATTTGCGTGCCCATTAAGAACGGTCGGCCATCTGAAAGCTGTGCTTCCAGCTTATCCAGCATCTGGAATATACCTTGAATAGCCTCATCATAAGCCTCTTGCGAGGAAGCAAAACCGGCCTTGTAGACGCCGTTATTGTATTGCGCGTACATTTGGCTTGCCAACATATCAATCTCATCAGACAGATCATCGGGGTAAAGGTTCACCATATCTGGAACAAGGCCCGCAAATGCAGTGTTGAACATCCGCAAAATGTCGGCACTTTCGTTATTGACCATAAGGTTTTGCTTCATGTCCCAAAGCGCGGGAACCGTGGCGCGGCCTGTGAAAACTGGATCGGCTTTGGTGTAAATTTCATGCATGTGGTTTGCATTAAAAAGCGGATCGGTATCACTGCCTTCAAAGGGCGCAAACGACCAGCCTTGATCGCCAAGGCGCGGGTTTACCACGGTTACGGGGATTATAGTTTCCAACCCTTTTAGCTTGCGGGCGATTATGGTGCGGCAGGCCCAAGGGCAAATCAGGGCTACATATAAACGATACCGTCCGGCTTCGGCTTTAAAGCCCGCTTTACCTGTTGGCCCCGCACGGCCATCCGGTGTGACCCAATTTCGAAAGTTAGAGGTTTGACGTATAAACCGCCCCTTGCCGTCTTTAGCTTGCACGGGTTGCCAGTTTGAAGACCATTTTCCATTTACTAACATTATGTTTCCTTTCAATATTACCCCGCCCACCAGATGACAGGCGGGGTAGGGGGATCAGCCACCAAGGCCGATTTGTTTCATGTATGTGGCGTTGTCCCAGAACAACCATTCATGCACCATGCGCCCGTCTTGCCAAAAGCCAATGGTGGCCATTTTGATTTCAAACGCTTTGCCTGTTGGTTGGATGAACTTGCCGTCACCTATGGGCATCGGTTCAGTAAACGTGCCTGTCATCACACCGATCACGGATGTCCAATCACCAGATGCGATGCGCACGGGATGCACAGAAATCTCGGTGTCGGGGGCAAAGACAAACAGGTTTTTCAGGTCTTCAATGTGAACATTAATGCCCACGGTGGAATGCCCGTCGGGCCATGTCACGACAATATCTTCATCATGGCTTTCATGCAGGCGAGCCCAGTCCTGACCAGTGAAAATATCAAAGTCCAGCGCGTCAAAGGTTTCGATGTGCGCGGCCCCCTTATCGCCGTTAACCGAGCCGCCATCATAAAACTTCTGGCTGCTGATGCTGTTGGGCAAATCAACATAACTTGGGTCAAGATTTGCGGCTTGTGCGCTGATGGATGTCAGGGCAACTGTGGTTGCTAATGCAATGGATTTTACTACGTGTTTCATTTTGTTTTTCCTTGTTTCTGCAAGTCATCGCTTGCGGTATGAATCTGTTATGACCTAATTGATTGGTTCGAAAAATAGCCCTATTGAAGAATTACTTTCGCCATGGTATTCACAATCATGGACACACTTAATGGAATGAAAACTTTTGTGGCAGCCGTGGAAACAGGCTCGTTCACCGCAGCGGCAGATCGTGTGGGCATATCAAAAAAGCTGGTCAGTAAATACGTGGCACAGCTGGAAGACCGGCTAGGGGTGCGTTTGTTGCACCGCACCACGCGCAAGCTGAACTTGACCGAGGCAGGCCACCGATATTATGCGCGCTGTGCCGATCTGATCGACGATTTCAATGCGCTGGAAGCAACTGTGCGCGAACAGGATGCCGATCTTAACGGCACACTTCGCATTGCCGCCCCGTCCAGCTTTGGCGAGATGTATATCCTGCCGCTGATCTGCCAGTTTCGCGATAAACACCCTGATCTGATCATAAATTTACACCTGAATGATCGCTATGTTGATTTGGTAGACGAAGGTTTCGATCTGGCTATTCGCATTGGTGATCTGGCAGACTCCAGCCTGATTTCGCGCCGCCTGACCAAGACCGAACTATGGGCGGTTGCGGCACCTGAGTACCTGGCGGCACAAGGTACGCCCAAAGAACCGGATGATTTGCAAGCACATGACTGTATTCGTGATACCAACTTGCGTGCAGGTCAGGCGTGGCCCTTTGTGATCAACGGACAAACCCGAAAGCTGGCGGTTAACGGCAGGTTGCTGGTTAATAGCGCAACAGCCGTGCGTGATTTGGCACGCACTGGTAAAGGCATCGGGCTTTGCCCTGATTATGTTGTGTCAGCAGACATTGCATCGGGCGATTTAGCGCGTGTATTGCCCGAATTTCCGTCGATCATACTTGATGTGCACGCGGTTTTTCTAAGCAACCGTTATATGCCCCAGAAAACACGTGTATTTCTGGAATATATCGCTAAACGGTTTCGGGGCAGCCCCAAATGGGGTGATGTTTGTAAATAGGGAAATGTGTCTGGCTTAGTTGGTTTTCTACGCTATATTTCCCCCATGACCTTATCCAAAAGAAAATTTCTGACCCTGATTTCAGCCTTTGCATTGTCAATGTCTGGCTCTGCCTCTATCGCGCAAAACGCGGCCATTTACAGCGGCCTTGACCGTATTCACCCCGTTGTTGCCGAACACGGCATGGTGTCGGCACAGGAAAAAGTGGCGGCAAAAATCGGACTTGAAATCTTGAAATCAGGTGGCAATGCGGTGGACGCCAGCGTGGCTGTGGGCTTTGCGCTGGCAGTAACCCTGCCGCGTGCGGGCAATCTGGGCGGGGGCGGCTTTATGATTGTGCATGATGCCAAAGCAGGCAGCACCAAAGCCATCGATTACCGCGAAATGGCCCCAAAGGCTGCGTTCCAGGACATGTATCTGGACGGGGCGGGCGAACCTGTGAAAAACCGCTCTCGTTTTCACGGGTTGGCAATAGGTGTGCCGGGCACGGTGGCGGGTATGGTCATGGCATTGGAAACATACGGCTCAATGCCGTTGGCCGATGTTATTGCACCCGCAATCAAACTGGCGCGGGGTGGCATTGTGGTAACGCCAAGCCTGTCAAATAATCTGAAACGTGCTGAAAAACGCCTGAAACGTTGGCCGCAAACGGCTGCTGTTTTTTATAAACCTGATGGTGGGTTTTATGAGGTAGGTGAAGTCTTTAAGCAGCCAGATCTGGCACGCACCTTGGAATTGATTTCCGCACAAGGCGCAGACGGGTTTTATAAAGGGAAGACCGCCCAGAAAATTGCTGATGCGGTGCAAGGTGCTGACGGCATGATCACGACTGTCGATATGGCTAACTATACGCCCGTGTTACGCGATACGGTCAGCGGCACGTATCGTGGATATACTATCCATTCGATGCCGCCACCCAGTTCGGGCGGCACCCATATTGTGCAGATACTCAACACTTTAGAGGGCTATCCTATAGCAGATATGGGCCATAATTCAGCCCAAACCATCCACCTGATGGCCGAAGCGATGAAGCAGGCTTATGCGGATCGTGCAACCTATCTGGGGGATGCGGATTTTGTTGATGTGCCAGTAAAACAGCTGACCGATAAAGACTATGCCAGCGATATTCGCGCTGCGATTGGTATGGCGCGTGCGCGACCCGCGATAGAGGTGAAAGCCAGTGATTTGGTGCCATACGAAAGTAACGAAACCACACATTATTCGGTGATTGACCGCTTTGGCAACGCTGTTTCTAACACATATACGATAAATTTCTCTTTTGGCTCTGGTATTGTTGCTACAGGAACAGGCGTGTTGATGAACAATGAAATGGATGATTTTTCGGCTAAATCAGGCGTGGCAAACGCTTACGGTTTGATCGGCGGCGACGCTAATGCGGTCGAAGCAGGAAAACGCCCGCTGTCGTCAATGAGCCCGACGATTGTGATGCAGGACGGTAAGGTGTTTCTGGTCACCGGCAGCCCCGGTGGGGCGCGGATTATCACCACCACTTTGCAGGTTATCATGAACGTGATCGACCACGGCATGAACATCAGTGAGGCCACACAGGCGCCGCGTATCCACCACCAATGGTTGCCTGATGAGTTGCGTATTGAGGAAGGTATCAGTGCCGACACCAAAGCGATCTTGCGCGCCAAAGGGCATGATATTGTAATCAAACGCACCATGGGGGCGGTGCAATCGATCATGGTTGATCCAGAGACAGGCGTGTTGTTGGGGGCCACAGATTTACGGCGCACGGGGTCTTCGGTAGAGGGATATTAGGGGTGTGGGTAATAAGGTGGGCGAATGACTGGATGAAGTGTAAGAGCGTAATAGTTGAAAGCACTTGCCCACGAGTTTACGCACCGATCGCAAATACCTTTTCAAGAACTAATAGATCACATAGCCGTGCATATTACTAAGGCTCCTTGATGAATTCAAGTAAGTCACCTGGCTGGCAATCGAGCACTCTGCAGATCGCCTCAAGTGTATTGAATCTTACTCCACGTGCTTTGCCAGAACGCAAGGTGGAAAGGTTCTGTTCTGCAATCCCTATCTTGGCTGCTAGTTCTCTTGATGTCATTTTGCGCTGTGCTAATGCGACATCGAGACGGACGACAATCGCCATATCAAATCACCTCTTGATGATCTTGCCAAAGAGCCGCACCCAATACAAATGCTTGAGAGGTGAAGGTCGCCAATAATGCTGCTATGGCAGTTGATATTTGGGAGGACCCAAATGAGATACTTAAGGCTCGCTGTCCTTCGGGGAAGTGCCAAGTTGCGATTATTGTGCCCAAGGTCTGTGCGACGATTCCCCATATTAACATGATCCAAAGAAATCTTGCGACGGTGCCCGCTGAGGTGCTGGCTGTTTGCATATCTTCGGCCTTTATGGCTGTGAATATTTGTTTCCCATACCAAACTACAATTCCCCAAATACAGATCTGCACCAATGCTACGGCACCCAAGGCAGAACTTTGCCAACCTCGTTGTGCAGCGCCTTCATAGCCCACGCTAGATGCAAACCATTTCCCAGCTTGTTGTAAATCTATACCCAACCACGCAACCAGTAAGATGGCGGCAATTAAAAGAGCAAGTAAGATCAACAGTAAAGCCCGTTCCAAGAACGTCGCTGAACGCAAAATATATTTTGTTTCGATTTCCATCACCTTTTAGACCTTTACATTCATGTTAAACATTAATAATTATATCTTAAAAGTAAAACCTCAGGGGGTCAATCTTAATGTTAAAATTCGCAATTTTCACCAGTTTGACTGCTATTGTCGTTACTGGATGTAGTGGTATCTCGCCAGCTGGTTTGATTGCTGCGTCCCGTCTTGACCCACTGGAAACATCACCCAGCGATATAGCTGTCGCAATCAGTGTGCCCGATGCATTAAGCCTCCAAGATGGAGATGTGAGCCTTTATCTGGCATTTGTGCCCGACGATTTAAACACCTACGTTGCTATCGCCACAACAGTTCTTCTGTCGGTTTCAGAAAGCGCGACTGGCCCTCGCCAATCAGCCGTAGGTGAGACCATTTATGTTCTAGGTTTTAGCACTCAGGCTGCGGCGCAGCTGAGTGCTACCCAAGATAAAATTAAAGCCTTGAGAGAACAGGAGATCAAGGGAACCGGTACGTTAAGCGTCGATGTTACGGGCGGCTGTCTATCTGGTGCATTAGGGGATAGCTTGCAAATTTCTACTTGGTTGCGAACCGATCCGGAGGCAAGTTTTGTTTCGCTTACCCATAATATTGACTTGCTAGATGCGATCTCTCCCGAAAACTTGGCTCAATTGAAATCGAACTTTGTACAATGTTAAATTCACGCAATGATACGAAAGGAAAAATGCCCACCCGAACGGGGCGACGTTTTTTATGATAAAACCGCTTTAGGCTATCACATAGATATACGATTATCGGTCAGCGGTTTGTTGTTTTTAACGTGGCGATATACCAGATTATGCATCTTTTTGCCGCTTACCATTGTGCGCACAGGGGCAGGGCTGCTTTCATAAAAGCTGTGCCAGTCCGCCCCGAATATTGCGCGTAATTCTGTGCGGGCGGCGGGTTCCAGCGCGTGCAGGGTTTCTATGCCCAGATACAGGCTTTCGGCTGGCGCGCCGTCTGCATAAAGAATTTCGTGGCGTTTCATCAAGATATGATAATATATCACCTCGCCTGTTACAGGCGCGGTTTGTATCCCTTTGAATTTAATTAAGTCTTTGGCGGCCACAAGCACTTCAGGCTTACCATACATACGCTGCGCTATCTTTGAGGTCAGCATGATACGGTGATGGCGTGAAAGGCGCAGATCATTACGCGGCAGGCCATCGCCCAACGCGCCTTTGGCAATCAAAATGCTGGCCAAAACGGGGTTCGTGCGGATTTCGTCCCTTGATCTTCTGCGCGCCCAAATCCACTGGATTTCTTGTGGGCCATTGTCTTTGGTTGTTAGGCAATCACCTGGTTTAAGCTGTTCAATGCGGCGTGGGCCAAAGGGGGTATCCAATAAGGTGCCATGAGTAAAACACAGGTTTGAAGTGCCTGGTGTCGGGGTTTCATTGTTAACGAATGTATCCGCGCCATCGGGCGAACGTTGCAGGGAAAACCCGTCAATATCTGTGCCGAAATCTTCGCCTGCACCTGATTGTGTGGCCGTGCCTGAAAACCCTGTGTAGCCGGGGCCTGCAACTGGGTCTTCAATGGCGTGGCCGTTATATGTGGCAGATATATATTCATCGTTTGCGGGATCATAGACAACAACATTATCGCCGCCGTTATTGATCAGGGCACTGCCACGGCCTGCATCAAAAAACAGATCATCCGGCCCACCTGTCGGCAGGTTGCCGCCTGTTTGAACACCGGACATGACCATTGCGTGTCCGCCGGATTCCAGAATTGTACCAGGCGGAAAAGTAAACCAGTTACCAACGCCTTGATCCCATAGCTGCAGGCCAGAGATGTCAATCGCAGCACCGGATGTATTGTAAAGTTCGATGTACTCGTCAGTGCTATTAGCTGCACCACTGCCATCAGTGTCAAAGTTGCTTGCACCATTGGGATCAACCAGGATTTCGTTGATGACAATTCCGCCAAGAAGAGTATCGGCCATATTTATACCTTTGGTTGCGCGGGTTTTCCGCACTTATCTGCCTAAATTATCAAGTTACCCTTGATTTCATTACATTTTAGGTGGCTTTTCCCGTTTTACAAGGGGTAAGCGAATCATTTTACCCTTCGAGGCCAAATATGCACATAATAGCCACACCAAATTGTGTATGCAGCAGTGTACATTAAACACTTGTCCGAATCCTTAACATCCCATAAGTTGATCTTTGAAAACATCGGGAGACACTGGCGCAAGCTAGGGCCGAAGGAGCAACCGCCTCGGAAACTCTCAGGCACAACGGACCGCTGTTTTTGACAACTCTGGAGAGTGATGCTTAACGCATCCGCCGACGGGATAGCGATCTCAGGCATCAAGGACAGAGGGGGCATCGATGTGCGGGGATAATCCCCGCCGATACCTAAGGGGTAGATGCCATGACTGATTTACAAAAAACATCGCTGCATGAATTGCATGTGGGATTGGGTGCCAAAATGGTGCCGTTTGCAGGCTACGATATGCCTGTGCAATATCCCATGGGCGTGATGAAAGAACATAACCATACACGCACGCAATCGGGGTTGTTTGATGTCAGCCACATGGGGCAGGTGAAATTGCGGGCCAAGTCCGGTGATACGCGCGATGCCGCTTTGGCCTTGGAAACGCTGGTGCCGATGAGTATTGCAGGTGTGGCTGAAAACCGCCAACGCTATGCATTTTTTACCAATGAACAGGGTGGCATACTGGATGATTTGATGGTGGCAAACCGTGGCGATCATCTGTTTTTGGTGGTCAATGCAGCCTGTAAAGGCGCCGACATTGCCCATATGCGCGCGCACCTGTCAGACGCTTGTGATATCGAAGTGATCGAAGATCGCGCTTTGCTGGCCTTACAAGGCCCTGCGTCTGAGGCGGCTTTAGCGCGGCTTTCGGGTGATGTGGCGGGCATGAAATTTATGGATGTGATCACGACTGAAATTCTAGGTGCTGAATGCTGGATTTCGCGTTCGGGGTATACTGGCGAAGACGGTTATGAAATTTCAGTGCCGAACGACAAAGCCGTGGCTTTGGCAGAGGCACTGCTGGCGATGGAAGAGGTCGAGGCCATCGGTCTTGGTGCCCGCGACAGCCTGCGTCTGGAAGCCGGGCTTTGCCTGTATGGTAATGATATTGATACCGGCACCACACCTGTGGAGGCTGCTTTGCTTTGGGCCATTCAAAAAATACGCCGCACAGGTGGTGATCGTGCAGGCGGGTTCCCGGGCGCGGATGTGATCCTTGCCCAAATGGCAAACGGGGCCACGCGCAAACGTGTGGGCATTCAGCCAACGGGTCGCGCCCCGATGCGTGGTGGTACGCCACTATATGCCGATGAAACCTCTAGCGACCCGATCGGCGAAGTGACCTCTGGCGGCTTTGGCCCCACCGTGGGCACTCCTGTAGCTATGGGGTATGTTTCCAAAGAACTGTCCACCATCGGTACCGAAATATTTGCGGAAGTACGCGGTAAGCGTATGCCTGCAACCGTGGCGGCGATGCCGTTCACACCTGCAAACTTTAAACGATAAGTCTAAACTTAGGAGAGAAATTATGAAATTTACAGAAGAGCACGAATGGCTGCGCAAAGACGGTGATCTGGTTGTTGTGGGCATCACTGCACACGCCGCCGAAGCACTGGGCGAAATTGTTTTTGTGGAACTGCCCGATGTGGACAATGAGGTTTCCAAAGACGATGATGTTGTGGTGATCGAAAGCGTGAAAGCCGCATCTGACATTTTGGCACCCTTGGACGGCGAGATTGTTGAAGTCAATGAAGCCCTGACCGAAAACCCCGGCATGATCAATGATGACCCGCAAGAAGGTGCATGGATTTTCAAGATGAAGCTCAATGATCCATCTGAAATGGACGCGTTGATGGATGAAGCGGCTTACAAAGCCCATATCGCTTAACAATATCAGGAAACCCATATGCCGTATAAGCTGACCGACTATAAACCCTATGATTTTGCCAACCGCCGTCATATCGGCCCTTCTGCGGCTGAAATTGACGCGATGCTGGATGTTGTGGGCGCGACTTCACTGGATGATCTGATGGATCAGACCGTGCCGAAAGACATTCGCCAAAAAGATCCGTTGAACTGGCCACCGATGTCGGAACGCGAAATGCTGGCGCATATGCGCGATGTCGGTCGGATGAATACTGTTTTTACATCCATGATCGGGCAGGGTTATTACGGTACTGTTACGCCGCCTGCGATTCAGCGCAATATTCTGGAAAACCCCGCTTGGTATACGGCTTACACGCCGTATCAACCGGAAATCAGCCAAGGGCGTCTTGAAGCGTTGTTGAACTTCCAAACCATGGTAACTGATCTTACTGGCATGGAGATCGCCAATGCATCGCTGCTGGATGAGGCCACGGCCTGTGCCGAAGCCATGACAATGGGGCAGCGGATTGCGAAATCCAAATCCAAGGCCTTTTTTGTAGATGAAAACTGCCATCCGCAAAATATTGCGGTCATGAAAACCCGCGCTAAACCTTTGGATATTGAAATCATCGTAGGCGCAGCTGACGATATGGATGCATCAGCGGTATTCGGGGCAATTTTTCAATACCCCGGCACCAATGGGCATGTGCGTGACTTCACGGGCCTGATCACAAAATTGCATGAAAATAAAGCTGCGGCGATTATTTCTGCTGATCCGTTGGCCCTGACATTACTGAAAGAACCAGGTGCGATGGGGGCTGATATTGCGATTGGTTCGACCCAACGCTTTGGTGTGCCTATGGGGTACGGCGGGCCGCACGCGGCTTATATGGCAACCAAAGAAAAGCATAAACGATCCATGCCGGGGCGTTTGATCGGGGTATCAGTGGATGCGCGTGGCAATCAGGCGTACCGCTTGTCACTGCAAACCCGCGAACAGCATATCCGCCGTGAAAAGGCCACTTCTAACGTGTGTACGGCGCAAGCCCTGCTGGCCGTGATGGCCTCTATGTATGGTATTTTTCACGGGCCGGAAGGCTTAAAAGCCATTGCGCAACGTATCCACATGATGACGGCATTGCTTGCTAGTGGCATAGAAAAGATGGGCTTTACCATTGAGCCTGTTGAGTTTTTTGACACGATTACGGTTGATGTCGGGCCCTTGCAATCGGTGGTGATACAAGCGGCACGTATGGAAGAGGTAAACATCCGCGCGGTTGGTACAACGCAGGTTGCTATGTCTGTGGACGAGTCGACTGCACAAAAAACCCTGCATGCGATTTGGCGGTCTTTCGGACTGGCTGCAGATGCGTATCCTACGGATACAAAGCACCGTTTGCCAAAAGACATGGCGCGTACCAGCGAATACATGACCCATCCGATTTTCCATATGAACCGGTCCGAGGCCGAAATGACCCGCTACATGCGCCGTCTGGCTGACCGCGACTTGGCATTGGATCGCGCCATGATCCCGCTGGGGTCTTGTACCATGAAGCTGAATTCAGCGGCTGAAATGATGCCTGTCACATGGTTTGGCTTTGCCAATATGCACCCATATGTACCCATGGATCAGGCCAAAGGGTATTCGTATCTGATTAAAGACCTGTCAGACAAGCTTTGTGAAATAACGGGTTATGACGGTATATCCATGCAGCCGAACTCTGGCGCGCAAGGGGAATATGCAGGCCTGTTGACCATTGCCGCGTATCATAAGGAAAATGGCCAAGGGCACCGCAATATCTGCCTGATCCCGACCTCTGCACATGGTACAAACCCTGCGTCAGCACATATGGTTAATTACAAAGTGGTTGTCGTCAAATCGTCTGAAAACGGCGACATTGATGTCGCCGACTTCCGTGCCAAAGCGGAACTGCATTCGGACAATCTGGCAGCATGTATGATTACCTACCCCTCAACACACGGTGTGTTCGAAGAAGCCGTGCGTGAGGTCTGCCAAATCGTGCATGATCATGGCGGTCAGGTCTATATGGACGGGGCCAATATGAATGCGATGGTCGGTGTTGCACAGCCGGGCGAAATTGGCGGTGATGTATCGCATTTGAACTTGCATAAAACGTTCTGTATTCCACACGGCGGCGGTGGCCCGGGCATGGGGCCCATTGGTGTAAAACAGCATCTTATCAAACATCTACCGGGGCATTTCCATACGGGTGGTGAACAAGGCGCTGTTTCAGCCGCACCTTACGGCTCGCCTAGTATCTTGCCGATCTCTTGGGCCTATTGTTTGATGATGGGTGGCGAAGGCATGACGCAGGCCACTAAAATGGCAATCCTGAATGCCAACTACATCGCCACACGTCTGAAAGGGGCTTATGAGATATTGTATCGCGGCCCCGGCGGGCGGGTAGCGCATGAGTGTATCATTGATACACGACCCTTGGATGATAGCTGTGGTGTGACCGTGGACGATATTGCCAAACGCCTGATTGACTGCGGCTTTCACGCGCCCACCATGTCATTCCCCGTGCCCGGCACCTTGATGGTGGAACCGACCGAAAGTGAACCCAAGGCCGAACTGGATCGTTTCTGCGATGCCATGTTGGCGATCCGCGCTGAGGCGCAAGACATTGAAGACGGCAAATGGCCAAGGGATAACAATCCCTTGTGCAATGCACCCCACACAATGCGCGACTTGGTGAGTGACTGGGACAGGCCCTATAGCCGCGAACAGGGTTGCTTCCCTCCGGGATCATTCAAGGTGGATAAATACTGGTCACCGGTGAACCGTGTGGACAATGCATACGGCGATCGTAACCTGATCTGTAGCTGTCCGCCTATGGAGAATTACGAGGATTAAGGTTTAAGGATTGGCAATCCCGCTGGAAGGTGGGGTTGCTTTTTTTTGGTATGGGGCACGAAGGGAATTTTAATATGATTGTAACTACCAAAATCCTATGTTGCCGTATTTCATGGATGCCCGAGTACAGGTCAAGAGGCGAAGAACCTTTTTCATATCATCGCTATATTCTTGATAAAAACACCCCTTACGAGGCACAGAATTTCTTAGCTGGCAATGATGGTATATTTCGAGGATATGTACCTGTTGGTGCTGATGCAAAAGGAAAGTTTGGTAAGATAAATATTCAACGCCTCGGAGCGGCGAAGGGTGCAGATCGAGTCGAAAATGTTACCGTTATTTTTTGTGCGCCTGATGAAAAAAATGGAGGGCTGCGTATTGTTGGGTATTACCTGAACGCGACTATACTGAGAGAACCCGAAATTTCCGATTTACCCGACCGAACGCGGGTGGCTCGAATACTATCACGCGATGCTGTGCTCATTCCCGAAGCGGAACGTGTTGTAACCATTCCAGGGCGGGAAGAAAAAGGATTTGGTCAAGCTAATTTATGGTATGGGTTGAATGAAGGCCATTCATTGCGAGAAGACGTGCTTCGTTACATTGAAGATAAGGATGTTCTTCCCGAAAGCCAATCAAGTGTAATCGAATACCGTCGCCGTAGAAAACATGAAAGCTGGGAGGGCCGCCCCAGTTGCAGAAGTTTTATTCATATTAAAGGATTCCGCTGCGAAGCCTGTGACTATGCTATTTCAGAAAAAGATCAGCGAATTTGGGGAAGCGGATTTGAACTGCATCACCTTTTGCCATGGGGGCAAATGCAGGAAGGCGAGGAACGGAACCTATTACCAGACGACTTTGCCGTGCTGTGTGCCACTTGTCATCGGGCGATTCATAGGACGGATTTTGTATCTGATGTGACAAAATTTCGAACAAAGGTTCTGGTCATAAGAGAAACTTAACTACATCATCAGCAACCGTAGGGTGGGCTTCAGCCCACGCGCACAACGCATTACCCGAACACACCGTTACAATTCCTCCTCCCATAAGCCATCCTTGCGTTTGATTTAATCGTGGCAACGCGTGGGCTAAAGCCCACCCTACGTATTCTGTTTGATGTTAAATTGAAATATAATAATAAAAACAATTACTTACAAGATGTCCCAACCGGGACATATGACGCGGCCTTGCCAAAAACATAAGATACCTGCAAAGCACACCCTCCACATTCCCCCCAGATCAGGGCTTGGAACAAGCCCGTACCTTGCCTATAAGGCCCATGTAAGCAAACTTTAGGCAAACCTTATGCGCACAGCGAAAATAGCCCGTGATACGGCGGAAACCAAGATCAGTGTTGAGATCAATCTTGATGGCACTGGCATTTATGACAATGAAACCGGTGTGGGCTTTTTTGACCACATGCTGGATCAGCTTTCGCGCCACGCGCTGATTGACATGAAAATCCGCGCCAAGGGCGACCTGCACATTGATGACCACCACACGGTGGAAGATGTGGGGATTGCGCTGGGCAAGGCTTTGACGCAAGCGGTTGGCGACAAGAAGGGTATCAATCGCTATGGGTCATGCCTGTTGCCGATGGATGACGCGTTGGTGCGCTGTGCTTTGGATATTTCAGGGCGGCCTTATCTGGTTTGGAATGTTGAGATGCCAACGGCCAAGATAGGCACGTTTGATACCGAACTGGTGCGCGAGTTTTTTACTGCATTCGCCATGCAAGGCGGGCTGACATTGCATGTGGAAGCGTTGGATGGTTTCAACAGCCACCACATCGCCGAAGCCGCGTTTAAATCTGTGGCGCGCGCCTTGCGTGTGGCCTTGGAAACCGATCCGCGCAAAGCGGATGCAATCCCGTCTACCAAGGGTACTTTGTCCGAATGACCACTGTTATTGTCGATTACAACTCTGGTAATCTGCGCTCTGCCGAAAAAAGCTTTCAACGCATGGCGGTGGAGCTGGATGCGGGCGAAATTATCGTCTCGGCTGATCCCGATGTGGTGCGCAAAGCCGACCGCGTGGTTTTACCGGGCGTCGGCGCATTTGCCGATTGCCGCCGCGAATTGGGTGCTATCGACGGGTTATTCGGGGCTTGTGCCGAACAGGTTCAATCAGGCAAACCGTTTATGGGTATTTGTGTGGGTATGCAAATGATGGCCACTTGGGGCCGCGAGCATGGTGACCACAAAGGCTTTGATTGGATCAAGGGTGAGGTGGTGAAGCTTGCACCGAGTGATAAAACCCTGAAAATTCCGCATATGGGCTGGAATGCGTTGGATAATATTGCCGCACACCCTGTGTTTGATGGGATTTCAACAGGGGATCATGTGTATTTTGTACACAGTTATCACCTGCACACTGAAAACGCGGATGATTTGCTGGCAACGGTGGATTACGGCGGGGCTATTACTGCCGCCGTCGGGCACGATAATATCATCGGCACCCAGTTTCACCCAGAAAAAAGCCAATCAACCGGCTTGCGATTGATTGGCAATTTTTTGCAGTGGAAACCGTAACTTTTAGTTTACACGTGACCATGTACCGCCATCACGGCAGATAAACGCAATACAGCCTTTGACGGCTAATGTGTTGCCAGTCAGCTGCATCTTGGATTTGTAGGTTTTATCGCGGTCAGGTGACCAGATTTTACCGCCACCATAGGCGCCGCCACCTTCATTTTTCATATCCCAGATGATGTTTTTACCGATATTTTCGGTAGAACCGGCACTGCCATCGGATTTAAACGATTTCACCAATTTACCGCATATTTTTGCGCCGCACTGGGCCACTTGAATGTGGCCGTAGTTGCCATTGTCATCTTTGGATGTTTTCCAAGTACCCATAACAGCGTCTGCTGCAAGCACTGGGGTTGAAATAAGTACCGCTGCTGCGATTATAGCTAGTTTTTTCATGAATAATCCTCCCTATTCGGGGCTACTGTGCAAAATTGCGCCTTGTGACGTCAAGAGAAACGTTAGGTTACATCACGGCTTTGCAAAACCTTGCCTATCGGGTATCAGGCAAGCGACTCTAATCAAACAGGCAAAAACCATGATCTTATATCCCGCGATTGATTTGAAAGACGGCAACTGTGTGCGGCTTTATAAGGGGGAAATGGATCAGGCTACGGTGTTTAACGACAATCCAGCAGCGCAAGCCTTGGCTTTTGCGCAGGCGGGGTGCGAATGGTTGCATCTGGTCGATCTGAACGGGGCCTTTGCCGGTGAGCCGGTGAATGCGGCCCCTGTTGAGGCTATTTTGAAAGCGGTTGACGTGCCTGCACAGCTGGGCGGCGGTATCCGCGACTTGGCTACGATTGAGGCTTGGCTGGAAAAAGGATTGCAACGGGTTATTCTGGGCACGGTTGCGGTGGAAAACCCCGATCTGGTACGAGAGGCCGCCCGTTTGTTTGAAGGCCATGTGGCCGTGGGCATTGACGCGCGAAACGGCATGGTCGCGACACGGGGCTGGGCCGAAGAGACAGACGTGAACGTTACTGACTTGGCGCGTCAGTTCGAAGACGCAGGCGTGGCGGCTATTATATACACCGACATCAACCGCGATGGGGCCATGCAAGGCCCGAATGTAGAGGCGACGGCGGCTTTAGCCCATGCGGTTAGCATACCTGTGATTGCGTCAGGCGGGGTGTCTTCTATGGCTGACCTGCGGGCATTGAAAGACTGCGGTGCGCCGCTGGACGGGGCCATTTCAGGGCGGGCTTTGTATGACGGTATGATCAATGTGCCTGAAGCTGCGGCGCTTTTGAAAGGGTAGTTGTATACTCTTTTAATTTACCAGATAGATAATTATCCGGGTTAATTAGTGACAATACCTTTTCGTTTATTCTTACGGGCAATGTCAGGGTGTTTGTTGATTTCTTTTACCGCATTCCAGAATTCTTTTTCACCCAATAGTTTTAATGCGATTTCTTTAGGTGTTCCTATTAAAATCAGGCGTTCCCAAAGAAACATTGACCCTGCACCTGCTGCTTTCACACGTTTTGGTCTTCTTTTCATGGCTTTGAAAAGTAAGCCCGTTGCTTGGTAATTATTTTCATTGGGTACGACAATGTCAGTGTATCCAGGGCAATTAGCTACTAAGACGTTTTCGCCTTTGCCTGTCGCAGCTTTTGTCTTTTTATATGCAGAAACATAGAGTTTGCACATTGAGGCCTTCATTTTAGGGGTAAATTCATTCCCGCCAGCTGAGGCTGAAAAACCTACAATGGAAAATATGCATGCAAATATAATGGTGAATAATTTATTCATTTTAATCGCCTTATACGAAATTATAACTGGGAAAAATTACTTGTAGCATAGCCAAGTGTAAAGCGGAAAAGGGGTAAAATAACCAATTCAATATTTGCTTCTACCGAACGATTGAACTATTCAGATTTCGTAATCATGGGAAATAATCAATGCTTAAAACCCGTATCATCCCCTGCCTAGACGTCAAAGACGGCCGTGTGGTCAAAGGTGTCAACTTTGTTGATCTGATCGACGCAGGCGACCCTGTGGAAAGTGCCAAGGCTTATGATGCGGCCGGCGCGGATGAGCTGTGTTTTCTGGATATTGCCGCCACCATTGAAAACCGTGGCACGATGTTTGATGTGGCAAAGCGCACAGCCGAGCAGTGCTTTATGCCGCTGACCATTGGCGGCGGGGTGCGTGAACCAAACGATGTGCGCAATCTGCTGTTGGCGGGTGCTGACAAGGTCAGTTTTAACTCAGCCGCGGTGGCCAACCCTGATGTCGTTTCTGACAGTGCCAACCGTTTTGGCAGCCAGTGTATTGTGGTTGCAATAGATGCAAAAACTGTATCGCCGGGCAAGTGGGAAATATTCACCCATGGCGGGCGCCAAGCCACAGGCATTGATGCGGTTGAATTTGCCAAGCTGATGGAAAGCAAAGGGGCAGGCGAAATTCTGCTAACCAGCATGGATCGTGACGGCACTAAAAGCGGCTATAATCTGCCCCTGACCCGCGCCATTGCGGATGCCGTGCATATCCCTGTTATTGCCTCTGGCGGGGTGGGCACGCTGGATCATCTGGTGGACGGTGTGAAACAAGGTCACGCCTCTGCGGTTTTAGCCGCTTCGATCTTTCATTTCGGCGAATACACCATTAAAGAGGCCAAAGAATACATGGCCGCCAACGGCGTGCCCGTCCGACTGTAATAAGAAGAGAGTACTTATGGCTAATGTCCTGACCCGCCTTGCGCGCACCATTGAAAGCCGCAAAGGCGAGGATGAAAAGAAATCTTATGCCGCCAAGCTGTTTAAACGCGGGCCCGAAAAATGTGCTGAAAAGTTCGGCGAAGAAGCCGTTGAAGCGATTATCGCCGCTGCCAAGGGTGACAAGAAAAACCTGAAAGAAGAAGCCGCAGACGTGATCTTTCATCTGTTCATCATGCTGTCATCACGCGGTGTAACGTTGGAAGATGTGCTGGAAGAGCTGGAACGGCGTGAAGGCAAATCCGGTATTATCGAAAAGCAGGAACGCAGTAAGAAAAAGAAATAAGCTTGGGTTCGGAGCCAACGGCTTTCGCCCCGTCGCCGTTATTTGGCTGGCGGGGTTTTCGTTTGTATAGGGTATGTTGTTATGAAGTAGGCAGGCCTGCCGGTTGTAGCTATTGGCCGAACAGAGTTGTAAATTCTGCACCTGTTCTTAACTGTTAAGTCTGGTGATTTTCGCATTTGGTGCTGTTACCCACCCTTTGAAAACCCGTGAACTACTTTTGCTAGCAGGGGTATTATGCGCAGCGAATGGTTTAGGGTTTGTTAGGGGTACGTTCGGTGCTCCCTAACGCAACCAAAGGTTCCGCTTCTTGATCCGCTGCCTGATCGCCTGTTCTTTGCGCGGCAGGTTATCGCGGTCGAACATCTCGCGGATGATCTCGCCTTTTTTCTGGAACACCAGTTTGCGAAACGCCTCAGACCGTTTGACGATTTTTTTGACTTTGTTGGGGGCGACGGCTTGTTCCAAGGCCTCAATCGCGTCATCGCTTTCGCGTGCATACAGCAGGGGTAGCGTGCGGTAGTGGCAGGCGATGTCGCCGTCTAGGCGCAGTTGTGATTGTGTCGGGCGGCCACCGCCCAGTTTGCTGATTACAAGGGGTAGGGCTACTTGATCCAGCCACGGATCAAACTCTTGGGTGCAAACCTCAAATGGCGGGTTGCGCAGTATTTCGGTGGTGTAATGGGCGAACAGGTCGGCAAATTCATGCGGGCATTTGTAGAAGAACCAGCCGGCGTTGAAGTACATGTAGCGTTGCCAGTATTCATCAGGGTGTGACAGGTCAAGTGAAGCGTCAAAATCCAGCTCGAACTTATCGTAAAGCGATTTCCATGTGTCGGCGTAGCCTGGGCCATATAGTTCTATTTGCGGCCATGTGTTGGTGCGCATCATAGAAGCCGCTGGGCGGTCAAAGTCGAAATCTATGGCGTTCAGCCGACCTGTGAACAGTGTGTCTGTGTCAAAAAAGATGAAGGGTTCACCCTTTGGCAGGGCGGTCAGGCCGATGATTTTGTTGCCATATGGGTAGTCGCTGCCAAAAACACGGTTTTCAAATGGGATGATTTCGGCCCCGAAACTTTCCAGTATCTCGCGCACATCTTCACGGTCAATTCTGGGGTCGTAATCCCAGTTTTCAGTGTGCTGCGGTTCACCGAATATCAAACGGCCCTTGAAATGTGGGTGTTTGTGGCGGAAAGTGGCGGCAAACACGATGGCCTCATACTGCAGGCGGCCGCCTTGGATGATTGCAAAAACATTGAATTTATTTGTCACGCCTGCGCCCGTTTATTTTATCGTTTCCAAATATATAGCGGTGTTACGATGGAATTGAAATGCTGTTGGTGCAGAATTAGTCAAACCTGTTAACCGCATAGGGTGACAGATCGGTATTCGTGGGTTTATCCAACACGATATCGCGGATGATCTGCCCCACTTTCGGCCCCATTGTCAGCCCTAAGTGTTGCCCGCCAAAGGCATAGATCACGTTTGGTGCGGCTTTTGTGCGCCCCAACATCGGTAGGCTGTCAACAGTTGTCGGGCGGTTGCCCATCCATGTGTCTAGCCCTTCCCATGTCAGGTCTGGGTAGACCTGAAGCACACTTTTTTGCAGGTATGGAATAGGGGATTTGGAAGGGGCACTGTCAAGTTTGGCGAACTCTGTAGTGCCGGCACAGCGTAGCCCTTTTAACATCGGGGTCAGGCCGCATTTGATGTCTTTGACCAGATATGGCTGGTCGGGCACATGGCTGGGGTTTTTCAGCAAAATATGATAGCCGCGTTCACCTTGCAGCGGCACTTTGTGGCCGAATGTTTTTGCCAAGGATTTTGACCACGCGCCGGTGGCCAATATGATGGTATCGGCCATGATAACAGTGCCATCTTTGCAGGTCACGCGGTCAGTGCCGATGTCGGCGACTTCATGGGTTAAAATGGTGCCGCCATTGTCGGCAAAGTGTTGGGCAAGGGCTGCGACATAGGCAGATGGGTCGGTCAGCCAGCCTTGACCCTTGTATTCAACACCGAATGTGTAGGCTTCGCCCAAGTATGGGTCGCGTTTAATCAGGTCGGCACGATCATATTCAACCCATTCAATACCAACGGATTTTTTGGCTTCGTTCAAGAACCTATCAGCCATAAAATCAGATTTTTTGCGGTAGAGCGAGGTTACACCATCGAGTTTGATATATTGCTCGGCCTTGGTGCCTTTGGCCAAGCTCAGATGCTGTTCAACCGTATCATAAAGCAGCTCGTTCATAGCCGGGATGATGTGTTTAGCGCGGTCTTGCATGCCGTTGCGCAGCATTGAGATGGCCCATGGCATCACGCGCAACAAATACGACCAGCGCAGTTTTATCGGGCTGTTCGGGTCCAGTAATATGCGCGGCACTTCGCGTAATATAGAAGGGTCGGCAACAGGGGCCACACCTGCACGCGCCAATAGGCCTGCGTTGCCGTAAGATGTTTGCGCGGGGTCGCCTGCGGGAACGCGGTCAACTAGGGTCACGTTTTGACCTGCGCGGCGCAGGCTTTCGGCAATGGAAACGCCAGTGATACCAGCACCTATGATGAGTATTTTTTTTGTCATAAGGGCAGGTTCATCGTAAAGTTTGCACCTTGTCAATCATGCAGTTTGGGCTTTATCTGTAAGCAATGCGATTTTGTTGTGCAGATGTAAAATTACCTGCTATTAAAATGCATCATCTTGAAATTAAGTGAGCTGTGTAAATGGTCGATATACCCGGAAAAATGACGCTTTGGGCGATTGAGATTTTTGTGGCTGCCGTGGAAGAGGGCACGATTTCACTTGCGGCCAAAAGGTTGAAAGCCAGCCCTTCATCGGTTTCACAACAACTGACCAATTTGGAAGCCGCCCTAGGGGTGTTGCTGTTGAACCGGTCTTCGCGCCCGATGGAACTGACATCCGCCGGTGCTTTGTTTTTGCGCCGTGCGGAAACTATTTTAGCGGAAGCCACGCAGGCCAAGGCGGAACTGGCAGTGTTTAATTACAGCCAGATGATCCGCCTGCGGCTGGGCATGATTGATGACTTGGATGCGGATGTGACACCTGCCTTGATGGCAGGGCTTTCAAAGCAACTGACGGGATGTCAGTTTTTATTGGAAAGCGGTTCTAGCTACCGTTTGGTGGCGGATCTAGAGTCGCGCCATATGGACGTGGTTGTGGCCGCTGATCTGGATACAGCAGCGGACTGGATGGAAGTGTTTCCGATCCTGACAGAACCTTTTGTGGTGGCCGCTCCCAAAGGTGTGATTGACCCGTCGGGCGATGTGCTGGAACAGCTTTTGCGCCTGCCGTTTATCCGCTATTCATCTTTGCAAATGATGGGACGGCAAATTGAAGCGCATCTGTCGCGCCAGCGGATCAATATGCCCAATAAGTTTGAATTTGACAGCTATCACGCCATTCTTTGCATGGTGGCATCGGGTTCCGGCTGGACGATGACCACGTCTTTGGGTTATTTGCGTGCGCGGCGTTTTCATGATGATGTGGATGTGATGCCGCTGCCCTTTAAAGAGCTTTCGCGCAGTATATCACTGGTGGCCCGTAAAGGTGTTCTGGATACAATCCCTGCGGATATTGCCGCGCGGGTCAAGCCACTGATCAAGGATATGCTGGTTGACCCATGTGTTGAAAAATTCCCTTGGATGAAAAAGAAATTTCATATTTATGAGTAGGGCCTAAGCTGCTTTTGAAAGCTTAATCTTGTTGACCGAAGCCAGAATAATATCGGAAATTTCTTGCACCTGCTCTTTGCTAAGCGATGTTGGCAACCGCAGGTCACATGCGCGCATCAGCATGGCTTTGGTCATCGGCAAATCGGGTAATTCACCCAAAAACTTCCAGTTCCAAAAGGCGCGTGCATTGCCTTGGTGCAGCCCGAATATGTTTACGGCAGCACCGCGTGCTTTGGTTTCTGCAATAAAGGCGTGGGCCTGATCATTGCTGAAACCAACCAGATTGAATTGGATGCTGTCAGGGGCGCGTTTTTCAGGGGCAAGGGGTTCAGGAACAGACAGATAAGGTGAGGTGTTCAACTGCTCTGCCATCAGATCATGATTTCTTAAACCATTGGTAATACGCTCTTCAAGGTGTTGAATTTGCGGGCGAATCACGGCGGCTGACAGGTTATTCAGACGGGTGTTATACAGCGGTAACTCGTTTTGGTATTTTGAAAACGTATTGCAATCCAACCCATGCTTTTGCCAGTTGTTTTCATAAGCGCCCGACATTATCACGCAGCGCGCGATGATGTCATCATCGTCGGTGATCAGAATACCACCTTCACCGCCGTTGAGCATTTTATAGGATTGAAAACTGAAACAACCGACCTTACCGATGGTGCCGATTTTTTCGCCGTGCCATGTGGTGCCTAGTGAATGGGCGGCGTCCTCAATAAGGGGGATGTCTTTGGCATCGCACAGGGCTTTGATATTATCCATGTCGGATGTATGCCCGCGCATGTGACTGATCAGAACCGCTTTAATATCATCAGTGAACTTGGCTTCAAAATCGGCCATATCAACGCGGTAATTGTCAGCGACTTCAACCAGAACGGGGATGCAGTTGGCGTGAACCACAGCCGAAGGGACGGCGGCAAATGTGAAAGCGGGGATTAGGATTTTGGCGTCTTTTGGCAGGTCAAGCGCGCGCATGGTCAAGAATAATGCGGCAGAACAAGAAGCCACAGCAAGGGCGTATTTTGCCCCCATCATCTGGGCGAATTCCTGTTCCAGAAGCGTGACAGGCGCATCTTTTGCGGCGTGGTATCTGAATAAATCACCCGATGCCAACATCGCATCTATGTATTCACGGGCTTCTTCTGGAATGGGTTCCGCTTGGTGCAGATTTGTCTTTTGCATGTCACTACCTTCGTATTATCCGAAACTTAGTTTTAATAATACAGATGATAGGATTGCCTGTCACTAAAAGAATTGGTTAATAAGCGATTAAATACCTAATTTGTCGCGTAAAGAATACCATGTCATTGCCAGCACCAGCCCCGGCCAACGTAAAGCGGCCCCACCTGGAAAACTAGGGGCAGGGACGGTGGCCATTGTATCGAACTGTTCCGCTTGGCCCTGAATGGTGCGGGCGACGATTTTTCCGGCCATTGTGGCCATGCCGACACCGTGACCCGAGTAGCCTGACAGCGAATAGGATGTAGGCGACAAGCGCAAGAAACTGGGCATGCGGTTCATCGTGATCCCTAACGTGCCACCCCATGCGTAATCCAGTTTGACACCTCGAAGTTGCGGGTACACTTCCAGCATAGGTTTGCTGACTAAGCTTTTGATATCTTTTGGAAAACGGTAACTATACGTCTCGCCACCACCAAACAGCATGCGGTTGTCAGCACTGCGTCTGAAGTAGTTCACCACGAACTTGCTGTCGGCAATGGCAACGTCTTTTCTGATCAGGCTTTCGGCCATGTCTTGACCTAAGGGTTCAGTGGCTACAATAAAATTATTGATCGGCATGACTTTTGCCGCAACTTTGCCTTCCAAATGGCCTAAATATCCATTGCAAGCGTAGATCAGGTGGGCTGCATTAACAGTGCCATCGCCCGTGCTGATTTTATGCTTTGCGCCACTTTCCACTGCGATAACTTCGGATTTCTCATAAATTTTGACGCCAGCATCCGCCGCCGCTTTTGCCAACCCAAGGGCAAAGTTCAGCGGATGCAGATGGCCTGCACCCACATCCAGTGTGCCGCCGTGATAGGCCTCTGACCCAACCAAATCGCGAACTTGTTGCTTATCCAGCGTCGAGATTTTGTCATAACCGTAATCACGTTGCAATTTTTCAGCATAAGCGTGTTCGCTCTGTACACCAGAGGCGTGCCAGTCGGTGTGGGCCACGCCATCGCGCAAATCGCATTGAATGGCGTGGGTTTTGACCAGTTCGCGCACGGTTGATTTACTTTCTTGCGCAATATCCCACAGCCGTTTGGCGTGATCAAACCCCAGCATGTTTTCCAGATCGTCCTGTTCACGCCGCTGCCCACTACCCAACTGCCCGCCATTGCGCCCGGATGCACCCCAACCCACGCGGTGTGCTTCCAACAAAGTCACGCTGAAGCCTGCTTTTACCAAATGCAGGGCAGATGAAAGGCCTGTGTAGCCTGCACCAATGATGCAAATGTCAGTGGTGGTCTCGCCTTTTAACGCGGCAAACGGGGGCAGTTCATTTGCAGTGGCTGCGTACCAGCTATCGGGATATTTACCTATTTTATCATTTTCATGCAGCAGGTTCATTACACGTTCATCAGCAGGTGTTCACGTTCCCAAGGCGAGATAACCTCTTGAAATTCATCGTATTCCATGCGTTTTGTGGCTTTGTAAACCATAGTGAATTCAGGCCCCATAATCTCGGTCAATTCAGGGCAGTCATCCAGCAATGACAGGGCTTCATACATAGAAGGCGGAATATCGCGGTTGGCTTCATAGGCTTCACCTTTGGCAGGTTTGCGCGGTTCCAAGCCTTGTTTCATACCCAGATAGCCGCAAGCCAAGCTGGCGGCAATGCCGATATAAGGGTTGCAATCCATACCTGCGACACGGTTTTCAACGCGGCGTGCTTCGGGGCCTGATATGGGTACGCGAATGCCTGTTGTGCGGTTGTTTTCGGCCCATTCCAAGTTAATAGGGGCGGCATGGTGGGCTACATAGCGGCGGTAGGAATTCACGTAAGGCGCCATAAAAGGCATAGCCGAAGGCAGGTAGCTTTGCATGCCTGCGATAAACTGGGTGAATTTTTCTGTTGGCTTATCATTCTTGCCCGTGAAGATATTTTTGCCAGTTTTTATGTCTAGAATTGAGTGGTGGATATGCATAGCAGAACCCGGCTGATCGCCCATGGGTTTGGCCATGAAAGTGGCAAAACAATTATGGCGCAGGGCGGCTTCTTTGATCAGGCGTTTGAAAAAGAACACCTCATCCGCCAGTTTCAAGGGATCACCGTGTTGCAGGTTGATCTCAATTTGTCCCGCCCCACCTTCTTGAATAATCGTATCAATTTCAAAACCTTGTGCTTCGGCGAAATCATAAATGTCGTCAATAACAGGCCCGTATTCATCGACGGCTGACATTGAATAAGCCTGCTGGCTGGCCGCCTTGCGCCCGGTGCGCCCCATCGGGGGTTCAATCGGGTCGTTCGGATTGGTGTTGGGGGCTACAAGGTAAAACTCCATTTCAGGGGCTACAACGGGTTTCCAACCTTCAGCTTCATAAAGTGCCAAAACGCGCTTTAGTACATTGCGTGGCACTAGCTGAACTGGATTGCCTTGTAAATCTTCAACATTATGAATGACTTGCAAGGTTATATCGCCCGTCCACGGGGCGGCGGTGGCACTGGCAAGATCGGGGGTTAGAACCATATCACCTTCGGTGTATTGGTTTTCCATTTCATCAATATCGACGTAACTACCTGTTACAGTTTGATAAAAAATGCTGTCGGGCAGATACATCTGATCCATTTTGCCGAACTTGCGCGCGGGCATGCATTTGCCACGACTAAGGCCGGGGGTATCTGAGATGATACATTCGACCTCTTCCAGCTTGCGGCCTGCAATATAATCCTGCGCCGCTTGGGGCAGCTTTTTGATCCAGTCGTTATCGGTGCTCATGTCGTATTTCCTTCAGCCTTTGGGCTGTTTTAGAATATTTGCGAACATATCCGCAATCATTTCGTTTTGATTGGCAAGGCCCATGCGTGCGGTGGCTTTTTCCAGCAACACATTGGGCACGACGCCAGGCGCACGATATTTGATCAGGTCTTCGACAAAACTATCGCCAAATTCAGGGTGGGGTTGCACGGTCATAACCTTGTCGCCGTAAGCAAGAGCGGCGTACTTGCAAAAATCACTGGAGCCGATGACACGGGCGTCTTTGGGCAGGTCAATGACCTGATCTTGGTGCCATGCGTTCAGCATTACGGGTATTTCGTGATCGTTGATTTTGTATTCCGTGTGACCCACTGACCAACCGCCGTCGAATTTAACCACAGTACCGCCCAATGCTTGCGCGATAATCTGGTGGCCGAAACAGACGCCGACAAGGGGAATGTCGGCGGCGTAAACCGCGCGCACAAGATCTTCCAAGGGGGGAATCCAGGCATGATCTTCGTATGCGCCGTGTTTAGAGCCTGTGATCAACCAGCCGTCTGCATCGGCAGCACTGCTTGGGAATTCGTCGGCCAAAACATTATAGGTGTCAAAGTCAAACCCGCGCCCGCCCAGAAAGCGTTCAAACATGTCGGGGTATTCGCCGTGGCGTTCTACCATTTCTAAGGGCGCCATGCCTGTTTGCAATATTCCGATCTTCATACTTCACCTGTTGACGGGGTTGTTTTGCAATGGCTAACAGATTGGATATGAGGCGTGCAAGAATAATTTGATCAAATTATTTGCCATTTGACCTGTTAGCGGCATTTTGCGGCTTGCAAGCGGCCAGTATCTTGGCTAGCCAAAGGGTAAAACCGCTTGATGGAGATTGCGATGTCTACTGATAAACCTAGTTTGAAACCCAAAGATTCCCCCTCACTTGCCAGCTTCAACTGGGAAGATCCGTTGATGCTGGACAGCCAGCTGACAGAAGAGGAACGCATGATCCGCGATGCGGCGCGCGCCTATGCGCAAGACAAGCTGCAACCGCGTATCATTGCGGCCTACGCTAATGAAGAAACCGACCCTGCGATTTTTCGTGAAATGGGCGAAATGGGCCTGTTGGGGGCAACATTGCCCGAAGAATATGGGGGTATTGGTGCGGGCTACGTCACTTACGGGCTGGTGGCGCGTGAAATCGAGCGGGTAGACAGTGGTTATCGGTCGATGATGTCAGTGCAATCGTCACTGGTGATGTACCCGATCTATGCTTACGGCACCGAAGAACAACGCATGAAATATCTGCCGAAACTGGCATCGGGTGAATATATCGGCTGTTTCGGTTTGACCGAACCCGATGCGGGTTCTGACCCCGGGGGCATGAAAACCCGCGCGGTCAAGACCGCGACGGGGTACAAGCTGACAGGCGCCAAGATGTGGATTTCAAACTCACCAATAGCGGATGTGTTTGTGGTCTGGGCCAAGTCTGAAGAACATGGCGGCAAGATTAAGGGTTTCGTGCTGGAAAAAGGTATGAAGGGTCTGTCGGCACCTAAAATAGAAGGTAAATTGTCATTGCGGGCCTCGATCACAGGTGAAATTGTGATGCAAGATGTCGAAGTGGGCGAAGATGCGCTTTTACCGAATGTGGAAGGTTTGAAAGGCCCGTTTGGCTGTTTGAACCGGGCGCGTTACGGCATTGCTTGGGGTGTTATGGGATCAGCTGAGTTCTGCTGGCATGCATCGCGCCAATACGGGTTGGATCGTATCCAGTTCAAACGCCCCTTGGCGCAAACCCAGTTGTTTCAGAAAAAACTGGCGGATATGCAAACCGATATTACTTTGGGGCTGCAAGCCGCGCTGCAAGTCGGTCGTTTGATGGATGAAGCCAAAGCCGCCCCAGAGATGATCAGCATGATCAAGCGTAATAACTGTGGCAAAGCCTTGGATATTGCGCGGATGTCGCGCGATATGCATGGCGGCAACGGGATTAGCGGCGAATTTCAGGTGATGCGCCATATGGTGAACCTTGAAACAGTGAACACCTATGAGGGCGCCCATGATGTGCATGCGTTGATCTTAGGTCGTGCGCAAACTGGCTTACAGGCGTTTTTCTAGGGATTTTCTACCGCTAGATAATCAGCCTTAGGTATTTGAATAAGACCGCGAATGTTTAACGCATCGCGGTCTTTTTCTGTCAGGGTGGCAATGGCGCCTGTTATGGCTTGAACGACTGCTTGCTTGTCTATGCCTAAGGCGCAAATATAAGGCAGGCCCGGGGTGGGGGTGGTTTTCATCAACACCTTGATTTGATTTTGGAAATCATTATATTTTTGAATGTTATGCCAAGTCATGGCGTCTATTGTTGCAATATCTGCCTTGCTCGTTGCCACCATTTTCGCGGATGTAAGGTGGCCGCCCGAGATACTGAGTTTTTCAAACTGAAATCCTGCATTTTTTGCCGCTGTTTGGGCTGCTGCAAAACCTGACTGTGAAATCATGGCATTAACCGCCAGATTTGCCGATGCGAAATCGGCCAAATCAGTGCGGGTTTCATGTGCGTTTACGATGAACAGGCTGGTGTAATAGCCTGCAGGGCAACCTTCTAGGCCGTAGTCAGGTGTGCCAACTAATTGCACGTGTTCATGCAGATGCAGACGGTAGGGCATGCCGCAGGTTTGGCTGAGTATCAGGTTATCGCGACGCCAATGTTCAAGGTCTTCACCACCGCTTAATGTTTCGGGGGCATCAATGCCATTTTGGATCAGGTTCGCGCGAATAAGCTGCCAGTAACGGTCATGCGCAACCCTGTTTTCAGGGCGCATATACATTGGCAAACTAGCGATCATGGCGATTTTTCAAGCTCCATAAAGGATGCTTTACAGGCTCTTTCGCGCGCAAGAAATACTTGTGGAATATCGTGGAGTAGCTGGCATAGGTATAATCACGGTTTTGGCCTGTAAACTTGGCTTTATTGGCGCGATACAGGGCCGGTAGGTTGTACCATGCCACTGAAGGGTGTGCGTGGTGAACCGCATGGAAGCTGTTGTTTAAAAACAGAAAAGACAAGATGCCTTGACCTTCGATGATCACGCTGCGGCCATTGGGTTCTATATGAGTGCGATGTTCAAGAAAGGTGCGTATTTTCAGGATCGACAGGCCGAAATAGGCGGCTACCCCGTAGGCCCACAACGGCATGGTACCAAAGGTTATCAGCCACAAGGCCACGATGGCCACTGCAGGAATTTGCACCAGCCAGCCAGTTAGAACCGCGCGATCGCCGCTTTTGATCATTTTCCAATCCGCGCGCATAAAGGCTATCTGCCCGATCAGGGGGCCCAACAGCAGGCGGCCTGCGAGTGTATTGTTGAAGATCAAAATAGCTTGCAGCCAACGGGGCAGGGTGACCCAGACCTCTTTAACCATATAGGCACTTTCGGGATCATCGTAGGGATCGGTCAGGTTCTCGTTGATATGATGTGTCAAATGACTGTCGCGAAAGCGAAGATAGGGTATGGCCACGCCCAATGCGGGAAAGACCAGAAATTGGCCGAACCATTTCCATCGCGGCTCAATCAGATGCAAGGTTTCGTGTTGCAGGGATGAGTGCATGGTGATGACGGGGATCAATAGCAGGATCGCCAACGTGGGGCCTAGGTTTTGTGCATATAAGGTAATGCACGCCCATAGCGCATAGGTTAATGCCAGCAGGCATAGGGTAGGCCATTCATAGGCACGCGACGGGCGCGTTTGCGTCGGCATGGGTGATCTCCGCGATTTTAGTGGGTGTGAGGCTTACTCACAATTCTGTGACTACCCTAAATCTTTTTGAGCACGTTGGCGAGCAAAAGCACTGTCGCGATCATTAATACCCAACAGGTTGGAGACAAGGCGCATTAGCCCGTGTTCTTCATCATCGCGGTGGTCGTCTGCCAAAACAATGGCCCACAGAGCTTGCAGCACGGCGGCGCGTTCTTCGTATGGCACGGCATCTTTTATAGCGCGGGTAAAGCGCACGGTGTCGGGGGCCCGGGTTTCCAGTTCCTCGGCTTCAATGCGCAACGCTTTTGTGGCGGCTTCATCCAGATCAAAACGTTTTTGTAATACGCGGTCTATCATGGTGATTTCCACCTGTGCATAATCGCCATCGGTGCGTGCAAGGCGCACCATTAGCGCGGCCAGTGCAATGCGGGCATCATCAGGGGCAAGGGGCGGGGCTTTTTTGGCCTTAAAGGCGCTCAGAATATCTTTTATCATAATGCAGCGATAAACATTTGCGCGGCTTTGGGCAATGCTTACTTGAATACCTCGGGCAGGCTGCGCTGCAATTCGGATGCCACGAACAGCAATATCTGTCTGGCGGTGCTGGTGGCGGTTTTTTGCCGCAAGCGCACGGCCCCGAATAATTGGGTTTCATCCTGAAACGGAATGCTGACCATAGATTGATCCGGTGACCAGGCCATGTTGCCGTCTTGGCGGGCGCGAACGATGCGTTTAGCCAAACGACCCGAAACGATTTCATCATTTTCGGTGGCCCCGACGTTTTTTAATGCGCGTGATGACAGGCGGGTGATTTGGGCGGGTTCCATGATGCTGTAAATGGCTGTAGCGATGTCGGATGTGACCAGTGACAGCTCTGCATTGGTGTCGGCCTTACTATCCGTGCTTTCAACCAGCGTGATGCGGCCACCGCCGAATAGAAAGGCAATATCGCCGTGCAGATAATGCGCCGAACACAATTCTTTCAGAACTGGGTAAATCTGGTCTTGCACGGGTTGGCTGAAGTTTGCATCCACTGCCAGTTGATCAAGTTGATAGGTTGCAACACAGGCCCTGTCACCCAGCTGCTGGCGTACCCAACCCTGATCTACAAGCAGGTGAATGGCCCTGTGAACCGAACTGCGACCAAGGCCCGATTTTTGACACATTTCAGCAGGCTTAATTGGGCCATATTTTAGAAGCATCTCTAAAATATGGAACGCGCGCTGGGCCGATCCAATTGCTGAATGGTTATTGTTTTCGCCAGATACACGCATAAGGGCAGTATTCCTTCATATTTTGTTGGTTAAAAGAGTGTTTATGCGAAACGTAAACACCAAAAAGAGGTTAATTGTTTCTTAATATATCATTTTTTCAATATATGGAAAAACAAATTTTACATCTTGCCCAAATGTGACATTTATAAGGCCGAGTGTGACGGCAATGTGCGTAATGCGTGTTCCAGCTTGGGCCAAACGCCAAAGCTGTCACTGGGTTTTTTGGGGAAAGCCTACGCGTAATTTGTGTAACGAGTAAGCCCCGTGGGCATAGGAGAGAGTAAAATGGTATTTGTATTTGATTGGTCTGACTTTGGTTCCGGCAACGGTTCAACAACACTTGTTGATGGGGTTGATACACTTGGTGTAACAGTTACATCTGACAGTAACTTTCATGTCAGCAGTATTGGCGGTGCCGATGCGCTGCGGTCATCCGGCCAAACCAGTGATAAATCCACTGTCATCGCATTTGATCAAGAAGTAGAAGACGTTTCTTTTGAACTGTTTGATATTGACCAAGGGTCATCATCATCAGGTGCTTCAACAACATGGGACGACCAGGTCACGCTTATTGCACGCGATGCAGATGGCAACATCATTCCGCTGCCTGCCTCTGTGATTTCAAATACAGCACACCATTCAGTGACCGTAAACGCAGATGGATCAATTACCATTGATAGTGAAGGTAACAGCAACCCTGGTGTTGAAGGTTCCGGTGCGGTTGATACGGTTTCATTTACATTCGAAGGCCCGATTGCCAGTATTGAGATTGTTCACCAAGTTGGTGATGACGGTGCGGGTAGAGCAGGTGTTATCGGCGTTAGCAATTTGACAGTAGGCTCTATTGCGGACACGGATACCGACAATGTTGTAGACGGTACAGATGGCGACGACATTATGCTTGTCGGTTTCGTGGATGGCGACAATGACACAATCGACGGTGCCGATGGCGATGACGATACAATCTTCGGTTACGGTGGTGATGACACCATCGAAGCGGGTGCCGGAACCAACACCATCGACGGCGGCACAGGTGACGATACCTTTATAGGTGGCGCAGGTGCTGATGCGTTTGAAGGTGGTTCTGGTCAGGACAATATTGATTACAGTAATTCCGGTGCGGCCGTTACGGTTGACTTAAGCACATCTTCCCTTTCTGGCGGTGATGCGGACAACGACACAATTCTGGGCGGTATCGACGGTATTATCGGTTCGGATTTCGACGATGTTTTAACGGGCTTTGACGCAGAAGGTACAGACCCGACCGATACATTTACCAATGAATTGTTTGGTGGTGCAGGCGACGATGTTATCACGGGCTTGGGCGGCGACGACCGTCTGGACGGTGGTGCTGATGATGATGAACTGTATGGTGGCGCGGGTGATGATAGCATTAGCGGTGGTACCGGTTCCGATACATTAGAAGGCGGTCTAGGCGCGGATGAATTGTTCGGCGGTGCTGACGATGATGACATCCTAACCGGCGGTGGCGACACGGCTGAAGGTGGTTCCGGCGACGATGTATTTACCGTTGACGCAAGCGACCCAAGCACAGACGCGATTACCATTATCGGTGGTGAGACAGGTGAAGACCTAAGCGACCCAACTAATGGTGGTGACGGCGATGTTCTTGATTTAAGCGATCAAACAGCTGATTTGACCGTGAACCTGTCAGCCCCTGAAGACGGCACAGTTGAAGGTTTGAACGCTGACGTGAACTTTACAGAAATTGAAAACATTGAGCTGGGTTCAGGTGATGACACTGTGACAGGTTCCGCAGGCAACGACACCATTGGCCTTGGCGAAGGGGCTGATACCATTGATGCGGGTGCTGGTGATGACACCATCGACTTTGGCACGGACCCAGATGGCACACCTGATGGTGATGTAGATACATTGGTTTTGGGTAACGGCGACGGCGGCGACACTATTCAAAACTTTGACACACCTGTTCTGGATGCGGACGGTAATCCGATACAACCAAATGATTTGCTGGATGTAACCGGTCTGGATGATGCAGGCGGCGACCCGGTGAACACAAATGATGTTGTTGTAACAGTAAATGGCGACGGCGACCCAGTTCTGACTTTCCCCAACGGTGAAAGTGTTACACTGGAAGGTGCTGATCCGGATACATTCATTGACCCTGTATCGGGCGATCCGATTATTCCTGCCCTTGTGGCAATTGGTATTCCTTTGGCTGATCCGAATGAAGGCCCAGTTGATGGTACAGCAGGCGATGACGTGATCACACCCACAAGTGGTGCAGGTGGCGGCGTGTTTGTTGATGCACAAGGTGACAGTGTTGACGGTGCTGATGGCGACGACGACATCATCAATGGCTTTGCTGGCGATGATATCATCGATGGCGGTGCCGGTTCTGACGAGATTTTCGCAGGCGATGACGCTGACACAATCCTGCTGCAAGACGGCGAGTTTGGTGGCGACGACATCGAAGGCGGCGAAGGCGGCGACGATTTGGATACGCTGGATGCCTCGGGTGTAACCGAAGATGTAACTGTGACTTTTACGGGCGACGAAGCAGGTACGTTAACGGGTGATACATCCGGTGATACGGCTGACTTCAGCGAGATTGAAATGGTTGTAACAGGCAGTGGTGATGACACCATTGACGGTTCAGTAACCACAGGCAGTATTGATGTAACCACAGGTGCAGGTGATGATACTATCACAGGCGGTACCGGTGACGACACAGTTGGCGCAGGTGACGGTAACGACACGATTACAACGGGTGACGGCAGTGATACTGTTGTTGGTGGCGATGGCGATGATGTTATTGATACATCCGGCCCGAACTCTACCGGTGCAAACATAGCCCTTGATCTTGGCTTTCCGGGCTTGGTAACGCCGGACGTCGATCCGTTCAACGACAGAGATGTAGTAGATGGTGGTGCTGGTAACGACACAATTACAACAGGTGATGACGCTGATACCATCTTTGGTGGCACCGGTGACGATATAATCGACGGCGGTATTGATGCGGACAGCATTGATGGTGGCGACGGTAATGACACGATCATCGGCGGCGAAGGCAGCGATGTTATTGATGGTGGTGCAGGTGACGATGTTATCTATGCAGCCCTTGATCCAAGCTTTCCAGATAGCCTGAACATCCCGGACGAGATTGATCCTGTTTTGAACAATGGTGATGATCTGGTTCATGGGGGCACCGGTAACGATACGATCTATGGTGCTGACGACAATGACACGCTTCACGGTGATGAAGGCGATGACGTATTATATGGCGGCATTGACGATGATGTGTTGTTCGGTGGTGATGGTCAAGATCAGTTGTTTGGTGGCGATGCGTCAGATACATTGGATGGCGGCAATGGCTTTGATATCTTAGATGGTGGTCGTGATGACGACACGCTCATTGTGGGCACTGGCGATGTCGCATCGGGCGGTCATGGTGACGATGTCTTTACAATCGATGCTGCTGCAAGCGGCAGTGGATTAACAGATATTAACATTGTGGGTGGTGAAACCGGTGAGGCCAATCAACCTGACAATGATGATACAACCAACGACAACTTCCCAGGTGCGCCGAATGAGTTTGGCGATGTTCTTGACCTGACAAATCTTATTGTCGCAGGGCAGTTGGATCCAACAGATGTCATTTTTGATGATCCATCACATGAAAGCGGTAGTTTCACCTTTACGAATGATGATGGTGAACTGGTTACTGTGAATTTCTCTGAAATTGAGAATGTGATAGGGGACGGTATCGTTTGCTTTACGCACGGCACAATGATCGTGACCGAAAACGGCGAAAAAGCGATTGAGGATCTGGTCGCGGGTGACAAAATCATGACCAAAGATCACGGTCTGCAGGAATTGCGCTGGATCGGATCACGTAAAGTGCCTGCTAAGGATAACTTTGCGCCGATTATGATTAAAGCTGGTGCAATGGCAAATGATCGTGACCTATTGGTTTCACCGCAACACAGAATGGTTGTGGAAGGTTGGAAATCGGAACTGTTGTTCGGTGAACGTGAAGTATTGGCGGCCGCTAAACATCTTGTAAATGGTGATACGATTTATGTGCAATCAGGTGGCATGGTGGAATATTTCCACATGTTGTTTGACACGCACGAGATTGTCTTTGGCAACGGTGCGGCATCGGAAAGCTTCCACCCAGGTGAGGTTGGTATCAACGCGCTTAGCAACGAAGCCCGTGATGAAATCTTTAGCCTGTTCCCGGAATTGCGCGATAATGTAGAGTCTTATGGCCCTGCGGCACGCACAAGTCTGAAAGGGCACGAAGCCAAAGTTCTGGCGAAGAATCCTGACTTTCTAAGCTAGGGTTTCCCTTTGAAAATCAAAGCCGCGTTGGTGCAGATCAGCGCGGTTTTTTTATGCTCTTTTTTACCATTTATATCCTCTTGTTTCGTCTGAATATTTTATACGAAACCAATGTGAAGATTGTGTGGAATGAATATGGCCTAAAGGTGACTTTTTACATTTAATTTCAAAATATTAAGTATTGGAGTTAAAGTGAGTAAATGGCTGTTTTGGGGGCGAAAGGCCTATCCGTTTATGCGCTCTGTATGAGGCGAAAAAATCGAATTTCCCAAGCTCAGATTGCGCCCTTTGAAATTAGGTGCAAACCCGCGCGGCTTTTTCGTGTCTGGCAGGTACCGCTTTGCCCGAAAAGGCCGGTATGGAAAGCGTATGGAACACGTATGGCAAGCGTATGGCACGGGGGGCGGTTTTTGGATATTTAAACCATTTGGAAGGCTAGGGGCGGTTTTTCAAGAAGTCATGGTAATTGGCTTTACCCGCGATTGTGTTGGGGTGATCGGGGCCAAGGCTGGCGTCTAAAATACTGATGGCCTGCTTAAAAAGTGGCTCTGCCAGATCGTATTTTCCTGTGGCCTCGTAAAGCCCGGCAAGGTTGTTGAGGTCGATTGCATAATCGGGGTGGTTTTCGCCAAGGGTTAGTTTGTCGATCTTGATGGCTTGCAGATAAAGCGGCTCTGCCAGATCGTATTTGCCTGTGGCCTCGTAAAGCCCCGCAAGGTTGTTGAGGCGGGTTGCATAAGCGGGGTGGTTTTCGCCAAGGGTCAGTTTGTCGATCTCGATGGCTTGCAGATAAAGCGGCTCTGCCAGATCGTATTTGCCTGTGGCCCTGTAAAGCCCCGCAAGGTTGTTGAGGCGGGTTGCATATTCGGGGTGGTTTTCGCCAAGGGTCTGTTTGTCGATCTCGATGGCCTGCTTATAAAGCGGCTCTGCCAGATCGTATTTGCCTGTGGCCCTGTAAAGCCCCGCAAGGTTGTTGAGGTGGATTGCATAATTTGGGTGGTTTTCGCCAACGGTCTGTTTGTCGATCTTGATGGCTTGCAGATAAAGCGGCTCTGCCAGATCGTATTTGCCTGTGGCCCTGTAAAGCTCCGCAAGGTTGTTGAGGTCGATTGCATAGTCGGGATGGTTTTCACCAAGGGTTTGTTTGTCGATCTTGATGGCTTGTTTATAAAGCGGCTCTGCCAGATCGTATTTGCCTGTGGCCTGTAGCGTTATAGCGTGTTCATTCAGGGCGGTTGCGTATTTTTCATGGGTGTCGCCGAACTCTGCTTTTGCGACTTCCAGCAGTTCCGTACCAAGCGGGATGGCCTTTGTGTAATCGCCGCTGCGCCATGCGAATGCGCGGGCGGAAAAAAGGTGTTCATAGGTAGGGTCAAATCGTGCGGCGCGGGTATAGTGTTTGGCGGCATCAGCCCAGCGGATATCCTGTTCGGCTATTTCACCACGGGCAAAGGCGGCGCGGGCGGCGCGTTCAATACCCGCTTCTTCGGCTTGTTCGACTTCTTTCAGTAACTGGTCTGCTAGTGCGCGGTTGCCTTTGAACAATGCGGTTAGGGCCGCATCCAGATTTTCCTGCGGTACATTTGTTGCAATCTCTGAGAGTTCCAAGCGCAATAGGCGCAGGTCTTCCTGTGCTTTCTTGAAAGAGGTTTCAATGTCTGATTTTTGACGATTGATTTCGGCGATTTGTTTTTCGATACGGGATTTGTCGACCTGAGAGGCTGCTTTGAATTCAGCGCGCAATTCTTTTTCACGTTTGGCAAGGCCTGTTTCGTATTGCTCAAGTGTGATGCCAACGATAACCGTTTCAGCGGTGCCTATGACGGTGCCCGTATTGTCGCCTTCAAAATTTATGGTTATTGAGGTTTCTTTCTTTGTGTCGGGTTTTGGTTGTAGGAATTTTTCATAAATGAACCAACCTCCGCCGCCAATGGCGGATATGATTGTGATTATGGCAAGGATAGATCCGCGGTTATTTGCGTCTTTTAAGAATTTGAAAATAAAAATAGCACTACCCCGCGTCTGAATGAGGGTAGTTTTGCAGGGTCAGTGGTTTTTTGCAACTTTTAAGTGTTGTGTCTGGTTTGATAGGATTGGGGTGTTTTCAGCGTTGGGCGCATTCAAAGAATGCGCAGCCCCAACCCCCGTCGCACTGAAAGTGTGCTGCACATTTCAGTGTGGGTCTGGGTTGGGGCTTTTGTAACTGTTGTTCTGGGTGGGTGTATTGAGGTGTTTTAAACCAGCCTGCTTTGTTCCACAGCCGCTTTCACGAAATCCCTGAACAGCGGGTGCGGCTCAAAGGGTTTGGATTTCAGTTCGGGGTGGAATTGCACGCCGATGTACCATGGGTGATCTTTGGCCTCGACTATTTCGGGCAGTTTGCCGTCGGGGGACATGCCTGAGAATATCAGACCGCATTTTTCCAGCTTTTCGCGGTACTTGATATCAACCTCATAGCGGTGGCGGTGGCGTTCTGAAATCGCGGTGTCGCCGTAGACTTCGGCAACTTTGGAACCTTCTTTCAGGGTGGCATTGTAAGCCCCCAAACGCATGGTGCCACCTTTGTCATCTGTGACGGCGCGGGCGACTGTACGGTTGCCCTCTACCCATTCTTTGAGGTGGTAAACCACTGGGGTGAAACGTTTTTTTCCAGCCTCATGGTCAAACTCTTCTGAACCTGCATCGGTCATTCCGGCCAGATTTCGGGCCGCTTCAATGACGGCCATTTGCATACCCAGACAAATACCTAAGTAGGGGATGTTATGCTCGCGGGCGAATTGTGCGGCCTTGATTTTGCCCTCGGTACCGCGTTCGCCAAAGCCGCCCGGTACCAGGATGGCGTCAAAGCGTTCTAGGTGGGGTGCTACGTCTTCGCTATCAAAAATTTCGGCGTCGATCCATTCGGTTTTTACTTTGACACGGTTGAACATGCCGCCGTGGGTTAGGGCCTCACCGATGGATTTATAGGCGTCTTCCAGCTGGGTGTATTTGCCAACGATGGCAACTTTTACTTCGCCGTCGGGGTTGTGCATACGTTCCGATACGTCTTGCCATGTGGTAAGATCGGGGTCAGGCGCATCAATGATGCCAAAGGCTGCCAGAACCGCGCGGTCCATGCCGACTTTGTGGTAGGCTAGGGGGGCATCGTAGATGGTTTCAAGGTCGTAGGCAGGGATCACGCTGTCAGGGCGCACGTTACAAAACAGGGCTAGTTTGGCGCGTTCTTTTTCGGGGATTTCATGTTCGGAACGGCAGACCAGAACATCAGGCGCGATGCCGATGGAACGCAGTTCTTTGACTGAATGCTGGGTGGGTTTTGTTTTCAGCTCACCACTGGCGGCCAAGTAGGGCAGCAGGGTTAGGTGCATGAAAACGCATTCGCCGCGCGGGCGGTCTTGGCTGAATTGGCGGATGCTTTCAAAGAAGGGCAGGCCTTCGATATCACCCACGGTGCCGCCGATTTCGCAGAGCATGAAATCAACCTCGTCATCGCCGATTTTGATGAAGTCCTTGATCTCGTTGGTCACATGCGGGATCACTTGGATGGTTTTGCCTAAATAGTCGCCACGGCGTTCTTTTTCCAGCACTGTGGTATAGACGCGCCCTGATGAGATGGAGTCTGTTTGGCGCGCAGCCACACCTGTGAAACGCTCGTAATGGCCCAAGTCCAGATCGGTTTCGGCACCGTCGTCGGTGACAAACACTTCGCCGTGTTCAAAGGGCGACATGGTGCCGGGGTCTACGTTCAGGTAGGGGTCAAGTTTGCGCAGTCGAACAGTGTAGCCGCGTGCTTGCAGCAGGGCACCTAGTGCCGCAGACGCAAGGCCCTTACCTAGGGATGAAACAACGCCGCCTGTAATAAAGATATATCGTGCCATTGATTGGCAACTCCCCGTGGTTTTTTAAGTTTTGAAGCGTCCCTGAGCAGTCAAAAAACGCCTGTATCACGGGATTTGATTAGTAACGGGTCAAGGCGATTCTGACAAGGGCAGAACCGCAAGATCGTGTGGTTTTTTGACAAACCCCAACTATTTGTTGGGGTTAAGGGGTTATTCAGCGGCCGGTGGGGCAGTTGGTTCATCACCTGTTGTTGGTGGCAGAAGGTTGCCTTCCAGACCTGCGGGGGCAGGGGTTTGTGCGTCACCGGCTGGGGGTAACAAATCAGAACCTAAACTGTCGATGACACTACTGGATCCTGCGTTTTGGGCCGCAATAATGGTCAGCGCAATGCTGGTGATCACAAAACCGATGGCAAAGAACCATGTGACTTTGGCCATAGGGGTGGATGCCGGGCGCCCTGAACGGCCTGAACCGCCGCCGCTGCCGCCAATACCTAAACCGCCGCCTTCAGAGCGTTGGATCAGCACGATGCCAATCAGGCCCATGGCAAGGATCAAGTGGATGACTAAAACGACGTTTTCCATGGGGGTACCCTATGTGTGAATTACTACTCGGCGGTGTCTAATATATGCAGGGCTGCTTGTCGATGGGTTATTTAGCCGACATCTGAATGAACTGGCTTTCTTTGACGGTTTCCATCACTGCAAATGAGTTGGACTGTCTTACCCCAGGTAATTTCCCGATGGCTTCGCCCAAAATCTCTCGGAAATGGGCAATATCGCGGGTGCGCACCCTTAGAACATAATCAAACTGGCCTGCAATCAACACACAGCTTTCAATTTCCGGGATGTCGATAACCGCTTTATTAAACTCTTCGAACGAGTTGTCGCTGGTTTGATTTAAGGTGATATGAACGATCGTGACCTGTTTCTTTTCGATAAGGGCGGGGTTCAGCACGGCGCGGTAATGCTTGATCACACCGGATCTTTCCAATCGTTTTACCCGTTCCGAGCAAGGTGTTTTGGTTAAGTTCACCCTATTGGCGAGCTCTACAATCGACAGCCTGCCATCGATTTGCAGCTCATCCAATATACGTTTATCAATGGCGTCTAATTGCCTGCTCATCAGTCTTTATTCCTATTTTATGACCTCATATAGGGTAAAAGACCATATTAATACTTATTATAGGCCCTATTCCCAGCCATTATGCCTATCATTTATATGATAGGGCAAGCTTTAATATAAACAATTCCGCTAAGCGATCTGCCTTACTCGAAAGTGATTTTTCGTGCGATCAGTTAAAAGTGGAAACCAACAGGAGTTATTATTATGACAACAACATTGGTAGTAGGACTAGATGGTGAAGGATCGGGGGATCGCGCAGTTGCCTATGCTAAACGCATGGCGGGGCTAATCGGCGACTGTACCCTTTTGGTTGCCTATGTCATCGAATGGTCACCGTATTCATTTCAGACACCGGAAGAAAATGCACAACGTCATAAACGGCGCGAAGAGGAAATTGCACACGCGTTGGATAGGATTGTTAATCCCGCTGTAGAGGCCCTGACCAAGGATGGCTTTAAGGCCAAGGGCATCGTGCGTCATGGCCATGTCGCTGACACCTTGAACGCAATTTCTGTGGAAGTAAGTGCTGACCAGATTATTGTTAGCAGATCATCCGAAGATGGCCTTGTGAAACGTATATTCGGCAGTTCAACCGCAAATCTGGTGATGCATGCAGAAGTGCCTGTAACCGTCGTTGGATAATTAATAAGGGGAAGATTATGAAGATTTTTGATAAATATTTACTGGCAATGGGATCGGTGGCTGCATTTGCAACACCTGCGGTTGCCCAAGAAGCAGAAAGTCTGGACGCAAAGGTAAATGCTGCATTTGCTGCCGTAACTGGGCCGTTTGTAAGTTTGATATTTGCGCCAATTCCAGGCACAAGTTTTCCGTGGATTGTTATGTGGTTGGTTATTGCCGCGACTATTTTCACATTTTACTTTTCATTCGTGCAGCTGAAGTTTTTCAAGCACGCGATTTCTTTGGTAAAGGGTGATTATTCTGATCCGAATGATGCGGGTGAGGTTAGTCACTTCCAAGCACTGGCAACAGCGTTGTCCGGTACTGTTGGTCTGGGTAACATCGCCGGTGTTGCCGTGGCCGTTGGTATCGGTGGCCCGGGGGCGACATTCTGGATGATCTTAGCGGGTCTGATGGGTATGGCTACAAAATTCACCGAGTGTACGCTTGGGGTGAAGTACCGCAATGAATATGAAGACGGCACCGTTTCAGGTGGCCCGATGTATTACATTTCCAAAGGTTTCAAAGAACGCGGCTTGCCGGGTGGTAAATTCCTGGCTGTTTTGTTTTCGGTCTTTTGTATCTTGGGTGCATTGGGTGGCGGTAATATGTTCCAGGCCAACCAGGCACATGCGCAAATTTCCGGTATCGTTGGTGATTATCCCGGTTGGATTACAGGTATAATTTTTGCCGCCGTGGTTTTTGTTGTGATCGTTGGTGGTGTGAAATCCATCGCGCGGGTGACCGAAAAAGTGGTGCCTTTCATGGGTATTCTTTATGTTGGTGCCGCGTTGATTATTATCTTGATGAACTACGATAAAATCGGTTGGGCTTTTGGTCAGATTTTTGACGGTGCCTTTACAGGTCTTGGTGTTGCCGGCGGTATGGTCGGGGCTTTGATCCAAGGGTTCAAGCGGGCGGCGTTTTCGAATGAAGCCGGTGTTGGGTCTGCGGCGATTGCCCACTCTGCGGTGAAAACCAAAGAGCCGATTACCGAGGGTTTTGTGTCTTTGCTAGAGCCGTTCATCGATACAGTTGTTATTTGTACAATGACAGCTTTGGTGATCACCATTTCTGGGCAACTGATTGTTGATCCTGCAACTGGAAACTACATGCTAAACGAAGCTGGCACTGCTATTGCAACGGTCGGTGGCACTTCAGGTGTTGGACTGACATCAGCGGCATTTGCATCAGCCTTTAGCTGGTTCCCGTTCATTCTGGCGATTGCAGTTGTTTTGTTCGCATTCTCAACAATGATTTCATGGTCATACTACGGTCTGAAAGCATGGACATACTTGTTTGGTGAAGGCAAAACAGCAGAGCTGACGTTCAAAATCATCTTCTGTATCTTCATCGTGATCGGTGCGGCGGCCAGCCTTGGCCCGGTTATCGACTTCTCTGATGCGGCGATCTTTGCGATGGCAGTTGTGAACATCACGGGGCTATATTGCCTGATGGGTGTCGTGAAGAAAGAGTTCATCTCTTACAGAGAACGCCTTGCATCTGGTGAGATCAAAAAGTTTACGCACTAAACCCGCGATAAACTGATACATTTCAAGTTAAGGCGGCCTTTGGGTCGCCTTAATTTTTGCCGCGTCACTTTTTCGGTTTCCCCAAAGGCGTGGGGCGGTTATACCCACTAGGGTTCTAATCAAAAGCGAGTCTTTGAAAATATGGCAAACGTAGTGGTCGTGGGCGCCCAATGGGGCGACGAGGGTAAAGGTAAAATTGTAGACTGGCTTTCTGAACGCGCGGATGTAATCGCGCGGTTTCAGGGCGGGCACAATGCGGGTCATACGCTTGTAATTGATGGTAAGGTTTATAAACTGCACGCATTGCCATCAGGTGTTGTGCGCGGTGGCAAATTATCAGTAATCGGTAACGGTGTTGTTCTTGATCCTTGGCATTTGATGAATGAAATTGCCACGATAGAAGGCCAAGGTGTTGAAATTAATCCGGATAATTTGATGATTGCGGAAAATACACCCCTGATTTTACCCCTTCACGGTGAATTGGATCGTTTGCGCGAAGAGGCTGCAAGCAAGGGTACCAAGATCGGCACAACAGGCCGTGGCATTGGGCCTGCTTATGAAGATAAGGTTGGCCGCCGTTCTATTCGCGTGGCTGATCTAGCCGATGCGGCCACATTAGAAGCACGCGTTGATCGTGCGTTGCAGCATCACAATCCTTTGCGCAAAGGCTTAGGGTATGATGAGATTGATCGCGATGCTTTGATTGCGCAACTAAATGAGATTGCGCCAAAAATCCTGCCGTATGCAGCACCGGTTTGGAAGGTTCTGAACGAAAAGCGCAAAGCGGGAAAACGTATTTTATTTGAAGGGGCGCAAGGCGCACTTTTGGACATTGATTTCGGGACTTACCCGTTCGTTACATCATCCAATGTTATTGCAGGCCAAGCGGCCACAGGTGTGGGGCTTGGGCCAACTGCGATTGATTATGTTTTGGGGATTGTTAAGGCTTATACCACACGTGTGGGTGAGGGGCCTTTTCCGTCAGAACTGCATGATGAGGATGGCCAGCGTTTGGGTGAACGGGGGCATGAATTTGGCACAACTACGGGTCGGAAACGCCGCTGTGGTTGGTTTGATGCCGCTTTATTGCGCCAAACCTGTGCGACCTCTGGCATTACAGGCATTTGTTTGACAAAACTGGATGTTCTGGATGGGTTTGAAACGTTGAAAATCTGCGTGGCTTATAATCTGGATGGGAAGCGTTTGGATTATTTGCCAACAGCGGCAGATGAACAAGCGCGGTGTGTACCGATTTATGAAACCATACCGGGATGGTCGGAAAGCACAGAAGGGGCGCGGTCTTGGAATGATTTACCGGCGGCTGCGATCAAATATGTGCGCCGTGTGGAAGAGTTGATTGATTGCCCTGTGGCGTTGGTATCGACCAGCCCAGAGCGTGAAGATACCATTCTTGTCACTGACCCGTTTGCCGACTGATGGCTTTGTCTTACAAAGCCCGCCGTCGCTGGTCATTGGTTGTTTTGCTGATCTGGTTGCCGTTTTACATTGTGGTTGCGGTCACAATAATGACGGCAATCCCGCGCCTGCCGATGCTGGTGGAATTGCTGATCTATCTGGTGTTGGGCGTGGCTTGGGCGATACCGTTCAAGTTTGTATTCAAAGGCGTCGGGAAAGATGACCCTAGGCTCTAGGGCTAACAGGCCCTAACCCGCCAGATATTTTTTCTGATAAGCCGCTTTTCGGGCCATAGAGATCGTGTAAGTGCCGCCTTTGCCCGAATTGATAAATCCGCGTTTGTTCAATCGATCCAATGTGCTAATACATTCTTCGTCCTTGATGATGTTCTTTATATGCTCTGGCAAGTTTGCGGATATTTGCGCTTCAGAGTAGCGTTTTTTACCAAGAACAAGGGTCATATAAGCGGCAGACGCTTCTAATAATTCGATCAAGGTACTTGCGCCCATTATTTTTGCGAAAGTTTCAAAATCAGGTAACTTTTCTTTTGATTTACGTTTAATAGCAACCGTTGGATTGCGCTTCTTTTCAGGTTGTTCACTAACCAGCGTTAGACCGCTTTTTTTTTACTGCCTTCGGTCTGTTGCAGATCTGTACCTTGATTTTTGCGCTTGATGCGTTGGCCCATGTCCAGAACCAATGGGCGTGAAACGCCGTTACGACCGCCGGCCTTGGGGCGAGAAAATACGCTGGTTTCGACTTCATAGGCTTTACGAACTTTTGCCAGTTCGCGGCGGAATGAAATTGTGTTGTCGCGGCGTTCTTCGCCAGTTTCGTTCACTACGTCTGATGTAATGTTTTCCATGCGCGTTGTGCGTTCTGCTTCTGTTGCGGCAACCGCAGCTTTGAGACGTTCAAGAGCGTTTGCTTTTGAAACATGTTCGGGCATTGACATCTTTTCGTTGGTTGTTTCCAACCAGCGATTAACAGCTTCCCCGCTTTTTAGGGCTTTTACGGCAGCGGACACAGTTTCAGATGGAATTTCCTCTTCCAATGCCGGTGCAAGCTCATCTGCAGTTGTAGTGTCGTTGATATTTTCTTCTAAAGAAGCAATAACTTTGTCGGAAACCACATCATGGGCGGCTATTGTGCGGCGTGATGAAAATGCGGCTTTGCCTTCAATTTGTGCGGTCGCAACACCTTCAGCTACATCAACTGTTACTTCTTCGGGGGCAGCATCATTGGCCATATCTTCCGCTTCGACCTGTACAGGTTGTTCTTCGGAAGTAGCTTCAATCACATCTGCCTGCCGTAAGACCACACTGTTTTCAGTGACTTCGGCATCTATACGATTAGGATTCGCATCCTTAGCTATTTGATGAAGTTTCGATGCATCCGGCTGTAGCGGCTCACTACCGAAGTAGCGGTCATCAGCGGATAGCTTGCGGAAATATTCCGCAACCAGTTGCATTGTTGTGAAAGGATCATCAAAGCCGTCCAAGGTACATGAAAATGTACCATATGATACGGTCATAACTTTAGGGTGCGAATCCATAATATACTCATTCTACTCGTTACACGCCCCCACGACGAGTTCTATTTATAGGACATGTTTTGGCCTTTTTATAGTTACAATGTCGCTTTTGTTGTTAATTTTATTTAATTTTTTCTTTATTGGATACCTGATGGGAAACAATGATCAAAAACACCGACACACTGTGGAATACAATGCGCCTGTTGTACTTTTGGGTGGCGCAGAAGTACCGTCACGTCACTTGAGGCCTTTGGTCGATTCCACGGCACCTTTGATTTGTGCAGATGGTGGTGCCAACACGGCGATGGAGTTTCGGTTAACGCCTGAATTGATTATCGGCGATATGGATAGCTTTTCAGGTGCGTTTGACGGGCAAGTTATTCATTTGTCTGAACAGGACACCACGGATTTTGAAAAATGCCTGTATTCGGTCAAAGCACCGCTTTATCTGGGGTACGGTTTTTTAGGCGGGCGTGTTGATCATGAACTGACGGCACTTTCTGTGTTGGTACGCTATCCTGAACGGTCTGTTATTTTAATAGGCGATCAGGATATTTGCTTTTGCTGCCCTAAAGAGGTGACTTTGAATGTGCCCAAAGCCACGCGGGTTTCAATTTTTCCGATGAGTGATACCAAGATGCGCTCAACAGGCCTGAAATGGCCGTTGGATGATGTGGCCCTTTCGCCAACAACACGCAGCGGAACATCAAATATGACAAGTGGTACGACGGTCTCGTTATATATGGATGAAGGTGATGCGATTGTGCTGATGACTGTGAAGCATTTAGATGCAGTGAAACGTGCGTTAACAGGCGGGTAGGTTTACGGCCAAGCCGCCCAAAGATGTTTCTTTATACTTGGAATTCATATCCAGACCCGTTTGGCGCATGGTTTCAATGCAGCTATCTAGCGACACCAGATGCTTGCCGTCACCGCGCAATGACAGCGATGCGGCAGATACAGCTTTGATGGCACCCATGCCATTACGTTCAATGCAAGGCGCCTGCACCAGGCCTTTGATCGGGTCGCAGGTCATGCCCAAGTGGTGTTCAAGGGCAATTTCGGCGGCGTTTTCAATTTGTTCATTGGTGCCGCCTAAAACAGCACAAAGCCCAGCGGCAGCCATAGCGGATGCAGAACCAACCTCGCCTTGGCAGCCGACTTCGGCACCTGAAATAGAGGCATTGGATTTAATCAGGGCACCGATGGCTGATGCGGTCAGCAGAAACTCGGCGACTTTGCTTGCGTCTGCTTCGGGTACATGATCCAGATAATACCGCAATGTTGCAGGGATCACGCCTGCCGCGCCATTAGTAGGGGCGGTGACAACACGCGCCCCTGCCGCGTTCTGTTCATTCACGGATATAGCATAGGCTGCGATCCAGTCGTTGATGATGTGGGGGGCGGCCATGTTGTTGCCGCGCTCTGCCTGCAACTCATCATGAATGCCCTTGGCGCGCCTGCGGGTGTTCAGGCCGCCGGGCAAAATGCCAGTTTCGTCAAAGCCCGCGTTGATACATTCAGTCATTACTTCCCAGATTTTCTGAATACCTTTGTTCAGCTCAGCCGCAGTCATATGAATGGTCTCATTGGCCCATTTCAATTCTGCAATGGTCATGTTGCTGGCGTTGGCCATAGCCATCATCTCATTCGCGGTGCGAAACGGGTATAGCACCTTTTGTTTGCGCGCGGTGGGATCAGTGTCTGCCGCCATCTCTTCAGGCGTTTGCACGAAACCACCGCCGATAGAGTAGTAGATCTGTTCATATACGACAGTGTCGTCTTTTAGGGCGTACAAGATCATGCCGTTGGCGTGGTCTTCCAATATACGGTCGTAATCAAACACCACGTCTGTTGCCGGATCAAACCGGTAGGGCGGGTGATCTTTGGGGCGCACGGTTTTTTGCTCTGTAATGCGGGCTTCGGCCTGTTTTGCAAGGCTGGCGTTAAACTCGGACGGGATAAAACCGTCAAGGCCAAGGACAACCGCCTGATCGGTGCGGTGACCTTTGCCCGTGAAGGCAAGCGAGCCGTGTAAGGAACACCGCAGATGGGTGGCATTGACGTTATTGTTTTTCAGCGCACGCAAAAACCGTTCAGCGGCTACCATCGGGCCCATAGTGTGGGAACTGGATGGGCCGATGCCGATTTTAAAGACTTCAAAGATGCTGAGAAACATAGCGCGATTCCTTGGCTGTTGTGGTCGCTGTTGCGGCGCAATCTGGCAGGTTTTTTAAAAACTGAAACCGTAAAAGCGACGTATTCAAAGATAGTTTGCCCCAAAGCGGATAATATTTGTGTGGAAATGCCTGTTTTGGTCGAATTTACTCTCGTCGTGCAGGGCAATACAATTTATAACCACCTTATAGGATTATGGGGAATGATATGACGCAAGAGCTTTCACCTGCCGAAAAGGCGAAATTTATCTGTGCAAAACGTGCGATGGATTTTATTAAGCCCGGCATGCGTTTGGGGTTGGGTACGGGCTCTACCGCCGCGTGGCTGGTGCGTTTGATCGGTGAAGAGGTGCGCAATAACGGGCTGGATATTATGGCCGTGGCGACCTCTGCGCAAACAGCCACTTTGGCGGCTGAATGCGGTATTACCGTGCGTACAATGGATGAAGTTAAATGGCTTGATCTGACGATTGACGGGGCGGATGAATTTGACCCCGGATTGAACCTGATCAAGGGCGGCGGGGCGGCGTTGTTGCAGGAAAAGATTGTGGCAACCGCATCTGATCAAGTGGTGATCATTGCCGACGCCAGTAAAGATGTAAAAGCACTGGGGCAATTTCCGCTGCCTGTTGAAGTGGTGAAGTTCGGTTGGGAAACCACCAAAGGCCTGATCGAAGAAGCCCTTTCAAATCTGGAAGTCACAAGCCAAAAAGTAACGGTTCGTATGAACGGCGAGACAAAGTTGGTCACCGATGAAGGGCATTATATTCTAGACTTGCATCTGGGGCGTATCGGTAACCCGCGTGAATTATCTTTGATATTGAACCAGATCCCTGGTGTTGTGGAAACTGGTCTGTTTCTGGATATTGCTGACGCTGTTGTGATAGGGCATCTTGATGGCCGTGTTGAAGTCCGCGATATTAATACTGGAACGATTGAGTTCGAACAGATTGACGTAGTTCAACAAGATAATATGTTCTTGGATATCTAAGCTTTATATATAGGAGACTTTTCATGTCTTTTGACTACGATCTTTTCGTCATTGGTGGCGGCTCGGGTGGTGTTCGTGCAGGCCGCTTGGCTGCGGGTACGGGGGCCAAGGTGGGTTTGGCCGAGGAATACCGCATGGGTGGTACCTGTGTGATCCGTGGCTGCGTGCCGAAAAAGCTGATGGTTTATGCGTCAAACTATGCCGAGGCGTTTGAGGATGCCAAGGGGTATGGTTGGTCGGTCGGGGAGGTCAGTTTTGACTGGGGCAAGTTGATTGCGGCTAAAGATGTGGAAATTGCGCGCCTAGAAGCGATTTACGGCAAAAACCTGATGGCGGCGGGGGCGGATATGTTTTTGGCGCGGGCTGAAGTTGTGGACGCGCATACGGTTAAACTGTCCACGGGTGAGGTCTTTACCACCAAGCATATTCTGGTGGCCACGGGGGGCACGCCGTTTGTGCCGAAGTTTGACGGGCATGAACATGTGATCACCTCTAATGAGGTGTTTCATTTGGAAGATCAACCCAAGCGGTTCTTGGTTGTGGGCGGCGGTTATATCGCCTGCGAGTTTGCCTGTATCATGAATGGTCTTGGCTCAAAGGTGACGCAATATTACCGTGGTGAACAGGTTCTGCGCGGCTTTGACAATGAGGTTCAGGGCTTTGTGGCGGAAGAGATGCGCATCAAAGGCGTTGATCTGCATGTGGGCACGGATGTGCAATCTATTGTGAAAACCGATGACGGTTTGGTTGTGACCAATACGCACGGGGTTCAGATTGTTGTGGATCAGGTGATGTATGCCACAGGGCGTATCCCCAACACGCAAGGCTTGGGGCTGGAAAACGCGAATGTCACGCTGGGCCGTAAGGGTGAGATCATCGTGGATGGCTATTCACAAACCAATGTGCCGTCTATCTATGCGGTGGGCGATGTCACGGATCGCGTTAACCTGACGCCTGTGGCGATTGTGGAAGGCGGGGCCTTTGTGGATACGGTATTTCACGGGGTGCCGACGCAGCCTGACCATGAATTGATCGCCACGGCAGTTTTCACGCAACCTGAAATCGGTACAGTTGGCATGGGCGAAGAAGAAGCGCGTGCCAGTGAAGAAATTGAAGTTTACCGCGCGGCGTTCCGTCCAATGGCCCATATTCTGGCGGGCAAGTCTGAACGCATGCTGATGAAGCTGATTGTCAGTAAGGCCACACGCAAAGTTTTGGGGTGCCACATTGTGGGCCATGCGGCCGGTGAGATGATACAGCTGGCGGCTGTGGCCCTGAAAATGGGTGCTACCAAGGAAGATTTTGATCGCACAATGGCGATACATCCAACCGCTGCTGAAGAACTGGTAACGATGAAGACGCCTGTTGGCGGTTGATATTTTGACAATCGGGGATAAGTACCCCTTAATGCGCACGATATAGAAAAAGGATTCTAAAAGCATGGCTGGAAACAATTCCGGAGGCCCATGGGGCAGCGGTGGTAACCGTGGCAACAATGGTGGTGATAATGGCGGCGGGCGTGGCCCGCAAGGTGGCGGTGATCGCCCTGAGATGCCAGAAATTGATGAAATAGTCCGTAAAGGCCAAGAACAGTTACGTGTGCTGATGGGCGGCAAAGGCAAAGGCCGTTCCGGCGGTGGTGGCGCGTCTGGTGGCGGCGGTGGTGCTGGCATCGGTGCCGGTGGTATCGGCCTGTTTGCTGTGGCAGCATTGGTTTTGTGGACATTTTCTTCGTTTTACCGCGTGGATACATCCGAACAATCTGTAGAGCTGTTCTTGGGTAAATATTACAAAACTGGCAACGAAGGCCTGAACTTTGCGCCTTGGCCGGTTGTGACCAAGGAAATTCTGCCAGTGACCCGCGAGAACATCGAAAATATCGGTGTTGGTGGCGGCGCACGTGGTGAAGAAGGGTTGATGCTGACGGGTGACGAAAACATCGTAGACATTGATTTCCAAGTGGTTTGGAACATCAATGATGCGCAGAAGTTCCTGTTTAATCTGGCCGATGCTCAAGAAACCATTATTGCGGTATCCGAGTCTGTGATGCGCGAAATTGTGGCCCGTACTGACCTGACGCCTATTTTGACAACCGGTAAGGGTGCGATTGCGGCTGACCTGCAAATTTTGATCCAGGAAACACTGGATAGCTATGACGCGGGCGTTTCGATTGTTCGGGTGAACTTTGACAAGGCCGATCCGCCGCGTGAAGTGGCTGATGCGTTTCGGGATGTGCAAGCAGCGGAACAATCACGCGATACTTTGGAAAAACAAGCGGATGCTTATTCCAACAAAGTGGTGGCAGCGGCACGTGGTGAAGCGGCACAGTTACTGGAACAGGCCGAAGGCTATCGTTCGCAAACTGTGAATGAAGCCGAAGGTGAAGCATCGCGCTTTATCGCGGTGTACGCCGAATATGCCAAAGCCCCTGAAGTGACGCGCAAACGGCTATATCTGGAAACTATGGAACGGGTTTTAAGCCGTGTTGATAAGATTATTATTGACGAAAGTGCAAGCGGGCAGGGTGTGGTACCTTATCTGCCTTTGAATGAGTTGAATAAAAAGGGAGGATCAAACTAATGAGACTTTCAGCTATAGCTATGCCGATATTGGCAATTCTGGTCTTTTTGGGCCTGTCTTCCTACTACATCGTGGATGAACGCGAAAAAGCGTTGAAATTATGGTTTGGTGAAGTTGTTGGTATTGACGATGACCCAGGCCTTTATTTCAAAATTCCGTTCCTGCATGAGATCGTTAAATACGACGACCGTATTTTACCACTGGACTCGCACCCCCTAGAGGTGACGATGCGCGACAACCGCCGTTTTGAGGTGGATGCTTTCGCACGGTGGCGGATTGCAGATGTGGTTAAGTTCCGTAAAGCCATCGGTTCTGGTGGGATCAACTCAGCGCGTGCGCGTTTGGAAATCATCCTGAACGCTGAATTGCGTACGGTTTTGGGCGATGTGAATTCCAGTTCACTGCTATCGTCTGATCGGGTTGGATTGATGAACAAGATCCGGGATGCGGCAAAGTTCAAAGCTTTGGCGTTGGGTGTTGAAGTGATTGATGTGCGTATTAAACGTGCTGACCTGCCACAACAAAACCTAGAAAAAACCTTTGAACGGATGCGTGCAGAACGTGAACGTGAAGCGGCAGATGAGATTGCACGCGGTAATGAGGCAGCACAGCGCACACGCGCACGTGCAGATCGTACGGTGGTTGAAACTGTGTCTGAAGCGCGGAAGAATTCGGAGATTATTCGCGGTGAGGCTGACGCCAAACGTAACGCGGTTTTTGCCGAAGCTTTCGGGCGTGACCCGGAATTCTTTGCTTTCTATCGTTCCCTGAACGCTTATGAAAAAGCATTGCGTGGTAACAACTCTACCATGGTGTTGTCGCCTGACAGTGAGTTTTTCAACTATCTGAAATCGGATGGCGGCGAATAATGCATGATTTGCTATTAGGCCTTGGCCTGATGGCAGTAATAGAGGGGCTGGTGCTTGCACTGGCCCCTTTGCGTTTTGAGGACATACTGAAAGCGATGGCTGAAATGAGCCGTGATCGTCGGCGCAGCTTAGGCGTGATGATTGTGGCTGTTGGTGTGGCTTTGGTCTGGATCGCAAAAAACTGGATGTGAGGTTTAACAGTTGTCGTGCGACGGAACTGCCGCTAGTTTGCGTATTAACTAAACACTTCGTTAACGTTGTTGTGACAGATCGAAACATAATGTGTCTTGAATTGTTACGCAGTTAACACAATCTATAAGATAGGGGCGGCTTTAACAGGGGCCGCCAACGATGCAGTACTCTGGAGGATCAAAGTGACATCACTTGCTATTACCCGCACAAATGCGGGGCCTAAATCCCAAACTTATTTATTTGGCGTGGTTTTAACCATCGCGCTGATGTTGATGCAAACAATGGCCGTTTCGGCACGCGGTGCGGGGGACAGCTTTGCCGATCTGGCAGAACGTCTTAGCCCGTCTGTGGTAAACATCACGACGACGCAAACCATTGCGCAACCTAACCGACCTGCGATGCCGCAAGTGCCTGAGGGCTCACCCTTTGAAGACTTCTTTAAGGATTTCATGGATCAGAACCGAAATGGTCAAGGCAGCAAACCGCGCAAAGCTACCGCGCTGGGTTCTGGTTTTATCATTTCCGCAGACGGCTATATTGTGACCAACAACCATGTGATCGACAAAGCTGATGAGATTGTAATCGAGTTGTTCAGCGGTGTTGAGCTGGACGCAAAACTGATCGGGCGTGATACGAAAACCGATATTGCATTGCTGAAAGTAGAAGCAGATGGGCCACTGCCGTTTGTGGCGTTTGGCGACAGCGATATTTCGCGCGTTGGCGACTGGGTTTTGGCCATCGGTAACCCCTTAGGGCAGGGCTTTTCAGTTTCTGCAGGGATCATTTCCGCCAATAACCGCTCTTTACGGTCCGGCCCTTATGATGATTTCATTCAAACGGATGCGGCGATTAACCGTGGTAACTCTGGTGGGCCGCTGTTTAATATGGACGGTGATGTGATCGGTGTGAACACGGCGATTATTTCACCTACCGGTGGCTCAATCGGCTTGGGCTTTGCGATGGCGTCAAACGTTGTGGCGGGTGTTGTTGATCAACTGAAAGAGTACGGCGAAACCCGTCGGGGTTGGCTGGGTGTCAGTATTCAGGATGTGGATGCTGAAATGGCCGAAGCCCTTGGGCTGGAAAAACCATCCGGTGCTTTGGTCAGTGATGTACCCGAAGGGCCTGCGAAAGAAGCGGGTATTCTTGCTGGTGATGTGATCTTGAATTTCGATGGTAATGAGGTTGTTGATACCCGCGATCTGATCAAACGGGTTGGCAGTTCTGACGTAGGTAAATCCGTGCGTGTGATTGTGCAGCGCGATGGTAAAACCCAAACCATAAAGGTTGTGCTGGCGCGGCGTGAAGATGCCGAAAAATCACTGATCGTGCCTGCGGTTGCTAAGCCGGAAGCGGCACAGGAAGAAGAATCACTGGGCATGAAACTGACCACATTGACGAATGAAATCCGCAAACAGTTACGCTTGAAAGATGATGTAACGGGCGTGGCAGTTGTTACTGTGGATGAGGATAGTGATGCCTTTGAAAAAGGCTTACGCGTTGGTGACCTGATCGCTGAAGTGGGGCAGGTTGCAGTTGAAAGCCCTGCTGATGTTGCAAAAGCTGTGCAGTCAGCCAAGGATGCCGGGCGCAAGTCTGTTTTGTTTTTGGTGCGTCGCGATGGCAACCCACGCTTTGTGGCTTTGTCTTTAGGCAGCTAATGCAATCGATATAAACTTTGAAAAGCCCCGTGCATTTATGCGGGGCTTTTTTATTGGGCGAAAAGCCTGTGTATGATCAGGCCGTAGTATTCGGCCAGCTCTATCGTTACATCTGAAATGTTAACGCCGTAGCTTTTTTGTACTTTGCGCACAGCATGTTTGGTACGGTCATCCAACTGCCCGTTAATGGCACTATGATAAAACCCGCGTGCAGTCAGCGCACGTTGCAAGGTCTGGATGAAATCAATACTTTGATCCCTAGGGCAGACAATATCAATGTTTGCTTCACGGCGGTCAGTGATGATCTTTTGTATGGTTTTAGTGCTATAAATAGCTGGTGAGGTTACAACCGATTGGCCCGTGTCAGGATCAATTTCGCGAACTTCTTTTTGTACCAGAACTTGTTCGGTAACGGTTTCGATCACCGCAGGGGCAGTGTAGGGAACGAAACAGGCTTCATTTCCATAAGAAATACCAGGTGTAACCCCCGTAAATCCAATAATACTTGCGGTAAGTGCTGCGCGAATATGGGCCATTTAGTCCTCATGGTTTGGGGCAAGTTAGCGGTAAACCGTGGTGAAAAAAAGACCCTAGTTTAAAAAAGGGGCTGGCATGTTTTAAAGCTGCGGTTTACACGCGATTAAGTGACTTAACCAAAGGCGGACGGCGATGGCCAAAATTACCTATATTGAACACGGCGGCAAAGAACATGTGGTAGACGTGGCAAACGGCATGACCGTTATGGAAGGTGCCCGCGACAATAATATTGCCGGCATCGAAGCGGATTGCGGCGGGGCTTGCGCGTGTTCCACATGCCATGTTTATGTGGATGCATCATGGGTGGAAAAACTGCCTGCAAAAGACGCCATGGAAGAAGACATGCTGGATTTCGCATGGGAAGCAGATACTGCCACATCACGTTTGACCTGTCAGTTGAAAGTGACCGATGATCTGGACGGGCTGATTGTACGGATGCCTGAAAAGCAGATTTAATGCGCATTGGGGTATTTGTAGGCGCTTTAATCGGTCTTTGGGTATCCCCTGTCTTTGCCGACATAAAATCAGCTGAATATAGCGATCCGACAACAAGGTATAATCACGGTATTCTGGGGGATGCCGTTGAATACGGCGGCTTGCGCTTGCATGATGGCAACCGCAAACTGACAATCACTTTGCCTGCCGATCATGTTTTTGAAGATATACAGCCGCGCCTTGCGGATATTGACGGGGATGGAAATCTTGAAGTGATCGTTATTGAAACGGATGTTTCAAAAGGGGCGGCACTGGCTATTTATGACGAGCATGGCAAACTGGCGCAAACCCCGCATATCGGGCGCACACATCGCTGGCTTGCCCCTATAGGTATCGCTGATTTCAATGGCGACGGGGATATGGATATTGCCTATATTGATCGTCCGCATTTGGCAAAAAAGCTACGGATTGTCAGCTATCGTGGCGGTAAGCTGATTGAGATCGCGCACGCCCGTAACCTGACAAACCACAAAATCGGTTGGGATTTTATTGCAGGCGGTGTGCGTGATTGTGGGGCAGGGCCAGAGATGATTACGGCGGATGGGGCGTGGCGTAATGTTATCTCTACGCGTTTTAAGGGCGGCAAGTTGGTGTCGGAAAAGATCGGCAAATATAGTGATCCAAACAGCTTAAAGGCTGCCTTAGACTGTTAAAAAACGCGCCCGCTTTCCAAATGGTTCAAATATCCTCGGGCCGAAGGCCAAATTCTAAAGTGCCCGCCAGCCGATGTCTTTGCGGTGAAAACCTTCTGGCCAGTCAATTTGACCCACCATTGCATAGGCACGCTCGCGGGCTTCTTTGAAATTGTCGCCCCTAGCGGTGACATTCAGCACACGTCCGCCTATGGCCAGCAGTTTATCGCCATCCAGTTTTGTACCTGCATGAAATACCATGTTTTTACTGTCGGACGGCAGGGTATCCAGCCCTTTAATTTCGGTGCCTTTATCGTAAGGTGCAGGATAACCTTTAGCGGCCAGCACGATGGAAACCGCGTGGTCGTCTGCCCAGTGGATTTGCGCATCTGCAAGGCGTTCTTCGGCGCAGGCCAGTAATGCGTCTAATGCTTGCGCGCCCAAGCGCATCATCAGGGTCTGGCATTCAGGGTCACCGAAACGCACGTTATATTCCACAAGGCGCGGTTGGCCACCCTTGATCATGAAACCTGCGAAAAGAACGCCTTGAAACGGGGTGCCGCAACGGGCCATTTCATCAATGGTGGGTTGGATGATTTCATCCAATGCTTTCTGCGTTACCGCATCTGTCATCACGGGGGCAGGTGAATAGGCACCCATGCCGCCCGTGTTGGGGCCTTTGTCACCGTCATAGGCGCGTTTGTGGTCTTGGGCGGTGCCCATGGGCAGAATGTTTTTGCCGTCGGATAGGATGAAAAAGCTGGCTTCTTCGCCTTCCATAAACTCTTCGATGACCACTTCGGCACCTGCATCACCAAAGGCACCGTCGAATATATCATCCAGACCGTCCAATGCCTGTTGCAAATCCATCGCCACGATTACACCTTTGCCTGCGGCAAGACCGTCTGCTTTGATCACGATGGGGGCACCTTGTTTGGTGACGTAGGCTTTGGCGGCTTGCAATTCCGTGAACCGGGCATAGGCGGCTGTGGGCGCGTTACATGCATCGCAAATTTCTTTGGTGAAAGCTTTGGAGCTTTCTAGCTCGGCGGCTGCTTTGGAAGGGCCAAAGGTCAGTATGCCCGCTGAGCGCAAAATGTCTGCGACGCCATTTGCCAACGGATTTTCGGCACCAATGATCGCAAAATCAATGGCTTCAGCCTGACAAAGTGCCAGAACCGCCGCGTTATCCATCACATCCACGGCGATACAATCGGCAATCGCGGCCATGCCAGCATTGCCGGGCGCACAGATTAAACGGTCACATTTCGGGTTTTGCTTTACCGCCCAAGCCAGCGCATGTTCGCGGCCACCGGAACCTAATATAAGGATATTCATGTTTTTCACTGCTCCCGTCTTGGCCTTTGTTGCCGCCCGTTCTAAGGTTGGAATTAGCGATGCGCAAGGAGGCATAATTGTCTGATTTAATCGATGATCCGGAACCGGGGCAAAATGCACCTGAATTCAGTGTGTCTGAAATTTCAGGTGCGGTGAAACGCATGATTGAAGGCGAGTTTTCCCATGTGCGTATCCGGGGTGAGATCGGGCGGGTCAACCGTTATGCTTCGGGGCATATTTACTATGATTTGAAAGATGAAAATGCGGTTTTGAATGCGGTGACCTGGAAGGGCCAAGCGTCAAAACTTTCGGTGCAACCCGAAGAGGGGATGGAGGTGATTGCGGTAGGCAAGCTTACATCTTTCCCCAAGCAGTCAAAATACCAGATGAACGTGATGGAATTGCGGGTGGCAGGCGTTGGTGCTTTGATGGCAATGCTGGAAAAACGTAAGAAAGCTATGGCTGCTGAAGGTTTGTTTGATCAAGACCGCAAACGGCCTATTCCCTATCTGCCAGAGGTGATCGGGGTTGTGACCTCACCCTCAGGTGCTGTGATCCGTGATATTTTGCACCGTTTGCGGGATCGGTTTCCGCGCAAGGTACTAATCTGGCCTGTGGCGGTGCAAGGTGATCGCTGTGCGCCTGAGGTGACCCGCGCCATCGAAGGGTTTAATGCCATGACCACAGGTGGGGCGATGCCGCGCCCTGATCTGATTATTGTTGCGCGTGGTGGCGGTTCTATCGAGGATCTTTGGGGGTTTAATGAAGAAAGCGTGGTCAGGGCGGCGGCGGCCAGTGAAATTGCGCTGATTTCAGCCGTAGGGCATGAAACCGATACCACGTTAATAGATTATGCATCCGACATGCGGGCACCCACACCAACGGCAGCGGCCGAGCTGGCAGTGCCTGTGCGCAGTGAGTTGGCCGCGTGGTTGGCAGGTATGGAAGAACGCCGCGTGCGGGCCTTGGCCAACGGTATTGCACAGCGCGGGCAGCGGTTACGCGACTTGGCGCGTGCCATGCCCAACCCTGTGGATGTCGTGGCAATGCAAGGGCAAAAACTGGATATGGTGGCTGCACGCCTGCCGCGTGCTTTGCAAGGGGTGACGCAGGGAAAACGGGTGCAATTAGCGGAACGCACAGCGGCCTTGCGGCCGCAGGCACTGCGCCAGATGGTTTTGCAAAAAGATCAGGTTTTACAGCGGGTTGCTAGTGGATTTTCCAGTACTTCAATACGGCAAGTAGAACGTTGGCGCAATCAGTTAGACGGGTTAGAACGCTTGCGCGAAACCCTTGGCTATAAGGCCACGATTAAGCGCGGTTATGCGGTTGTGCGCGGGGCTGACGGGGCGGTTCTATCGAGCGTTAAAGCGGCCAAGGGGGCGGGTGTTCTGGATATTGAATTCAAGGATGGGCATTTTAGCATGGACGGTGTGCAGGCGGTTAAAAAGCCGAAAGTTAAACCTAAAAAACCAGCGAGCGATCAGGGTAACCTGTTTTAAACCGCCAGCCCGTCACTTTTGCACAGCAGCGGTTTTTGATCGATGAATTCCAGTTCCAGCACCTCATCTTGCGGCGCACCTTCGGCGCGTGCAGAATAGCCTTTATCGGTCTTGAAGAAATCCCAGCACTGGGTTTCAAGGCCGTTTTCGTAGTTGAAGCAAATCATATCATTCTGGCCAAACCATTCGCCGTTTTCACATAATCCGTCTGAATATTGCCACTTGCTGATGCGGCCTTTGAAGAAATGTTCGGCCCCATAAGCTTTGCCGTTTTTCGAAAAATACAGGGTTTTGCCGGTGGACAGGGTTTCAAATTCGCTTGCTGACATATTATTTTCCGCAAAGGCGGGGGTGGTGATCATAAGGATAATTAAGATTAGGTATTTCATGATGGCTCTTTTTAATCAGGTTCTAATGGGTTTGCCACGATTTTACACGCGGGTTCATCACTGCGCGCCATTTTGCCGGCCACAATGCGACAACGGCCATGAACGGGATTGAATGAGGCAGTTGCGGGGCGGTGTCTGGGAACCCATCCAAATCCGTATAGGGTTTGGCGGGCGAGGCGTGATGATCGGAATGGCGGGGTGCGTTTAAGGTCATGAATGCACTGAACCAATGGGGCGCGTTCCATGAATGGCGCGCTGAAACAGGTTCATATTTTCCGTTGCCCAACTGTTTACGTTGCAGTCCGTAATGTTGCACGTAGTCAATAATTAGCATTTGGGATTGGGCGTATGCAGATAGCGCAATATAGGAAAATAAGCCTTTTAAACCAAACACATACCCGACTATTAGGATGGCCGCTAAAGCCCCAGAACAATACTGCCAATATGGGTTTCGCAGGCTTGCGCTGGTTAGGCCGCGTTTTTGCAGGCGTGTGATTTCTGCGCGTAAACCTGACCTGAACTCTTCTATACTGGCGCGTTTAAGGAAGCTGTAAAAACTTTCATTGAAGCGGGCTGAATTGGGGTCTTTAGGCGTGGCGACATGGGGGTGATGCACCAAAAGATGTGCGCTGGTATGATGCCCGAACAGCATTGAGATGAAAATCCATTTGCCCATGCGTGAATGCAAACGGTTGGTGCGGTGGATCATTTCATGCGCATTGGCGTGGCTGATCATGCCCAAAAACAGACCGAAAGCCAAAAACAGGATGATTTTGGCAATAAGGCTGATACCGGCGGCACTTAAAGCATGGATTGCAAGCGGTAGCAGTGCAAAATGGGTCGCTCCCAAAAGGATGGGCAGGATAACACGCGCTGCATGATTGTTATCTGATTTTGCGAAATCCAAAGCGAACAACTCATCACAAAAGGTTGCAAAAGCGGTCATGTAAAGCAGGGCTATCGGCACCCAATATCCACCCTGCAAAACCGCCAGATATAGCAGCGGGGCCGGCATCAGTGTGATCAGAAAAAATAGGATGGATTTTGTGTTCATGGCTTACTGTAGAAATAAATTAGGCATGTTTCAATAAGCTCGCGCGTTTATGATGCTTTTGATGTCGTATTTATTCTGGCCTGTTCGGTGTGGTCTGCATATAGTCGGCGCAAACCAATAAGGATTAGGCCAATGGCATTGGATGAACGCAAAGGTGTTTGGAAATCGGGTAAGGGCAAAGGGCGCCATACGCCCAAGGGCCGTCAGGTTCTGGAAGACAGCCTAGCCGAGGTGCAAGCCCTGCTTGGGGATCGTCCGCGCCGCCGCGATTTATTGATCGAGCATATGCATCTTATTCAAGATACTTACGGGTCAATGTCTGCACAACATCTGGCGGCTTTGGCCGAAGAGATGCGCATTGGGCAGGCTGAAGTGTATGAGGTTGCATCGTTTTACGCGCATTTTGATGTGGTCAAAGAAGGTCAAGATGCACCCCCTGCACTGACCATTCGGGTGTGTGACAGCCTATCTTGTGATTTGGCAGGCTCTGAAGTTTTGCTGCGCGATTTGGCCGAAAAATATAACGGCAAGGGTGAGGTGCGTGTGTTGCGCGCCCCTTGTATGGGGCGGTGCGATACAGCACCAACCTTGGAACTTGGCCATAATCACATTGATCATGCTAATTTGGATAAGGTTGCAGAGGCAATCAAGGCGGATGATACCCACGCGCATATTCCTGACTATGTAGGCTTTGATGCTTACGCGGCGGATGGCGGCTATGTTGAGCTGAAAGCTTTGCGCGGTGGCGCAAAAACCCGTGATCAGGTGCAAGATGAGGTGCTTGAAAGCGGCTTGCGCGGTATGGGTGGTGCTGGCTTCCCGTCTGGCAAGAAGTGGTCGTTTGTGCGTATGAATGAAGGCCCGCGTTATTTGGCGGTGAACGGGGATGAAGGCGAGCCTGGCACCTTTAAAGATCGCTACTTTTTGGAACGTGACCCGCATGTGTTTCTGGAAGGCATGTTAATCGCAGCCTGGGCCGTTGAAGCGGAAAAGTGCTTTATTTATATGCGCGATGAATATCCTGCGGTGCTGTCGTTGTTAGCAACCGAGATCGCCATGCTGGAGCAGGCGGGCATTGTGGACGCAGGTTATATCGACCTGCGCCGTGGTGCGGGCGCCTATATTTGCGGCGAAGAAAGTGCGATGATTGAAAGCATTGAGGGTAAGCGCGGCATGCCGCGCCATCGCCCGCCGTTTGTGGCCTCTGTGGGTATATTCAATCAACCGACCTTGGTGCATAACGTGGAAACGCTTTACTGGATTTGCAAAGTCGCGCGCGAAGGTGGTGATGTTTTTGGCGCGCACGGTGCCAATGGCCGCAAGGGTATGCGCAGTTATTCAGTGTCGGGGCGGGTGTGTAATCCGGGCGTGAAAATTGCACCTGCGGGTTTGACGATCAAACAGTTGATCGAGGATCACTGTGGCGGGATGCTGGAAGGGCATAGCTTTAAAGCGTATCAACCGGGCGGGCCGTCTTCGGGTATTTTACCCGCTTCTATGGATGATATCCCGCTGGATTTTGACACATTGCAGCCGCATGGCACCTTTATCGGGTCAGCCGCCGTTGTGGTTTTGTCTGATCAGGATAGTGCCAAGCAAGCCGCATTGAACATGCTGCGTTTCTTTGAAGACGAAAGTTGCGGTCAATGCACGCCTTGCCGTGTGGGCTGCGAAAAAGCGGTGAAGCTGATGCAAGAAGATACTTGGGATCAAGGTCTGTTGGAAGAGCTTTCAACCGCAATGGTGGATGCGTCTATTTGCGGTTTGGGCCAAGCAGCCCCGAACCCCATTCGCATGGTGATAAAACATTTCCCGGATGAGATTTAAGGCGCGTGGATAGTTTAATACCCAGATTTTTTGAATTCAGCGCAGTTTGTGCATTGATATACTGGCTTGGGTTTTGCTACCGCGCCGCATCCACACCCAAAACCGTTATAAAAACGCTTAGTATCGGGGCTTTGGCAGTAGGGTCACTTATTGCAGGCACACCCATATGGCTGACCTTGGCACTAGCCGCGTGCGCTTTGGGCGATTATTTCCTGTCACGCGATGGGGCTGCGGATTTCATCAAGGGTGTCGGTGCATTTGCAGTGGGCCATCTGTTTTACTGAATAGCCCCTAGTTTCCTAGACGCCTTGCTGGTTCATTTTTTGCTGCCATTCAAAGTCTACAGGTGACAGCATCCCGTTTCTAGCATGTTTGCGTTTTGGGTTGTAGAACATTTCAATATAATCGAATACGTCCTGACGTGCATCTTCTCTGGTTTTATATGTCCGCCGCCGGATGCGCTCGCGCTTCAGCAGATTGAAGAAGCTTTCTGCGACCGCATTATCATGGCAATTCCCACGGCGGCTCATGCTATGCTCCAGATTATGCTGTTTTAGAAAAGCCGCCCATTCAATGCTGGTGAATTGCGAGCCTTGATCGGAATGTATTAAGACTTTGCCCGTTGGTTTTCGTCGCCAGACTGCCATTAGCAGAGCCTGTAAAACCAGATCAGTCGGCTGGCGATTTTGCATAGACCACCCAACAACTTTGCGAGAGTAGAGGTCGATTACAACGGCCAGATATGAAAAGCCTTCATAGGTTTTAATGTAAGTAATGTCTGTGACCCAAAATTGGTTTGGGGCAGCAACGTCAAATTGGCGGTTTAGCGTGTTGTCCACTACAACCGATGGTTTGCCACCATATTTGCCAGGCCGGCGTTTGTAGCCAATTTGAGCCTTAATGCCTGCTAAACGAGCCAAGCGTGCGACACGGTTGGGACAGCATGTCTCGCCCTGATCACGAAGATCATCATGCAGCTTGCGGTATCCATAAACTTTGCCGCTGTCTTCCCATGCTTCTTTGAGAAGTTCAGTTTGACGCTTGTCTTCCTTGGCTCTTTTGCAGAATGGCGATTTTAACCACGCGTAAAATCCGCTTGGATGAACACGCAATCCACGGCACATCGCGCGGATCGAGAATACTGGGCGGTGTGCCTGAATAAACGCATACTTCATTTGGCATCCTTTGCGAAGTACACGGTGGCCTTTTTTAGAATGTCACGCTCCTCGGTGACACGTGCTAGTTCCCGTTTAAGACGCCTGATCTCGGCAGCCTGTTCGGTTGTTTCTTGCGCTACAATTGGTGGCTTTGAAAACCGCTTCATCCAAGCGTAAAGCGAATGCGTGCTTACGCCCAAACGCTTAGAAACGTCCGCTACAGAATAGCCCCGTTCCGTGATCTGCTTTATTGCATCAATCTTGAATTCTTCTGTGAAATTAGGTCGTGTCATTGAGTTCTTCTTGCCTCGTTTTTAGGGGACAAGGTGTCTACAATTCTAGGGGCTATTCAGTTTCATCAAAGATTAGGACCTCGCCGCGCTGCTCCAACTCCAGCTTTAGCCGATCTAGGTCGTCGCCATTCCGTAGACCATGTGACGTCGTCTCAAAGAGCTGCGTCTCATTTTCTTCGTGCAGAATCCTCTTCCATTGAACCCCTGCGACATAGTCGCCGGAAAAATGGGCAGGGGCACTACCCGCGACATCGAGTGCGAAATGCTCATGATAGAGCTTGGTGCGAGGGTAATAAAAATCTGGATGATATTGCGAATGTTCCTCAGTGACGGTGTCATGCTCATAGGAGCGCTCGTATTCATAAGGGACGCCATGATAGAAGAGGAAGTCACAGATCATCCGTTCTTCTTGGCTCTTTACCCGATTGCCGTCTGCAGTTTGGATACTGCCTTTGCCAATCGCTTCAATGCTAGCCTCGTTCAGGTTTTCTAAGCCACCAACGTCGCGACCAAATACGGTTCGGAACATGTCCCAGTCTTGGCGGAACCGAGGATCTCGCTGGCGCAGGTCATCCACAATCTCTGAAATCGCTTGAATGTCTCTGCCTGGTTGAACCCAGTCCGCCAATCTGGGTTTGCGCCCTGTGCTTTTGCCGATCACCTCAAGGCCAAAGGCGTTGAATGTCTTAACGTTGATGCGACCGGCATTTTCGATATAGCTGAGGCGTTCTTTGATGCGCGCTTCAAGCTCTTCTTTTACGGATCGGTTGAACGCAAGTATCAGGATCTGCTCAGGCTGCGCGAGGTTTTCGTTCAATGCATAGCCAACACGTGCAACGATGGTCGAGGTTTTCCCAGAACCTGCTGCAGCAATAATTTGCACCGCGTCATCCATGCAAATGCAGCTGTCCATCTGCTCATCTGTCAACGGGTTACGTTCAACCGCCGCAAAAAAGTCGCCCAATTTTTCCTTCTGGATCATGAGGAAATTTGCGTTGTGGGCTTCAAACTCCGAACGGAGCGCTTTTTTGAAACGAGAATGCTCGATGGATGGCTTCGGTAGAGATGCCCCATTTTCATGCGGCGGAAAATTTTGAATGATCTCGGATGCGAGGCGCTTGGGGATCCATCTGGCGCGGTCGACTGTGGGCTCCCACTCCGTCCGCCACTCAGAAAAACTCGAGCTTGGGTCAATCGCTGGAATTCTACTGCCAGATTGCGCAGCCAGTTGGGAAACTGGGCCCTCGCTTTGCTCGCCATTCCCCCATCCATTTTTCTTGTTAAACCAACTTCCAAGTGCAACCGTAATCGCAAGAACATGAGGCATTGCCGCAATTAGGCAAATCGGGTTGAGGCAAAACCCGAAGAACAAAAGTTGGTTTAGGACCATTACCGCAATAAAGGTCCAAGTATATGTGGCGGCGACGTTTTTTGTTCGTTGCCAAAGGTTACTAAACATTTTTTGAGCTCAATAGTATTTGAGGCCGCGCATTCTTAATGCGACCTAGTCCCGCTCATCTTTTTGAGCGCTTCGATTTATTGAAGACATGCGGGTGATAATGTCATTAGCAATGCCTTCGTACATAGTAGCTTGCCGTTCTCGTACTGAACCAGATTTAGGATCGCGTCGACGAATTCTCGCCGCAAGCCACAGCATAATGCGAGCAGCAGGTTCAGTTACCTGATCCGGTGCTGGTGCTGGATAGTTTTCTTCCAGCAAAGCAACGACCTCTGCATTCATACTGCGATGATTAGTTTCTGCCGCCAAACGTATCCGGTCCCGCAAACCTGTCGGGAGGCGAACGATGAATTTATCCTGATTCTGAGCGCTTTGTTCTGTCATAGTGGCACATTGCCATAAATATCCATTGACGCAATAGTGGCTAAATGCCATTACTTGGTTGAAAGCATTATTGAGAACCTACACATGAACAGTAGAAAACCAATGCAACTCAGACTTCCGCATGAGCTTAAAGAGTGGATTAAGTCGGAGTCCGATCGCAACGGAAATTCCCAAAATTCCGAGATAATTCGGGCAATTCGCGCGGCTAAAGATAGGGGCGTTGAATTTCCCCGAGCCAGCAATGCTAATTTAAATCAGTGTGATAAGGCCCACTTTTAAGGCACTAAGAAAGGTATTTCGATCATGACAACGGCAAGTGTTCAAACAAAGGCTAAACAAGCGGCATCGGCTTTTATTCGCGAGGCGCGGGAGGCAGGCTGGCAGCGCGCCAAGTTTGAGATCAAGCCAGACGGCAGCGTGATTGTCGACGCCAACATGATCGCGCCCGAGTCTGGGGATGACTTTCTCAATAGTGATCTGAGAATGGGCGAATGACCCGTAAGAGCCTACCCAAACATGTTTACAATGACCGTGGCTACCTACGTTTTATCCGCCGTTCACGCGGAATCGCAGTGATGATGCATGAGGATGCGAACTCACCCGAATTTTGGGATCACTACAACCGGCTGCTCAAGGGCAAGCCCGCGCCAGTGCCGGTGAAACGGAATTTTGAGGCTCTGATCCTGAGTTATTTTGAAAGCAACGCCTACACAAAGCTGAAGCCGCGCACCAGGTCAGACTACCGCCGTTACATTGGCCATATTCGTGAAATCTGGGCCGAAAAGGATCCGGCTAGGATCGAGACGCACCACATCTACGAACTGCACCGTGCGAATGCAGATCACTGGCGTCAGGCAAATTATCTGGTTCAGGTGATGGTCATCTTGATGAACCATGCGCGCTTGATCGGGTTCATCAAGAAAGAGCATGGTAATCCCGCAAAGGGGATCCCACTCTTCAAACAGAAAGGCGATGGCTGGGAGCCTTGGCCAGATGACGTCCGGGCCGAATTCGAAGCGCGGGCCTCAAAACGTGCGCGTTTGGTCTATGAGCTTTGTATTGGAACAGGGCAGCGCATTGGTGATGTGCTCAAAATGCGGTGGGAGCATTTTTCGGACGAAGGTTTCGATTTCACGCAGGGCAAGACTGACAAGCCGCTTTGGATCCCGATGACAGACCGCCTCAAGGCGCATCTGGACGGGTATGAGCGAAAAGAGGGAACTGTGGTTACCGATGCCAAGGGCCGATCCGTAGGCTATCGCGTGATCGCGGAGGAAATGCGCGCGACCAAGAAAAAGATGAAACATGAGAAAGCGAGCTACTACAAAACGCACGGCCTGAGGAAAAACGCGACAATCGAACTGTATCTGGCTGGATGCGACGACGAGATGGTGAAAGCTGTCACCGGTCATTCAGGCGTCGAGATGCTAAAAAAATACGGCGGGCCGATCCGGCAAAGAGAGCTGGCAACCCGTGCCCAAGAGGCAAGAAACCGCATGGAACGAAACAAGGTCGAAACGTGAAAGTTTCAACACTTGTTTCAAAAATAAAGAAAAGGGAGATCGCGAATGACGCAAGTCATTGAAAAGCTTGGAGGCGAGTATGAGATTCGAACTCATGTACACGGATTTGCAATCCGCTGCGTCACCACTCCGCCAACTCGCCTCGCATGGTGTTTGCAGGCTATAACAACAGGATATGGCCCGTGCAAGTGCGAAAGGCATTTAGGCTAAAACATCAGGCCGAATATGATAATCGGGGCCAGCTCTATAATGGTAAGCAGGGCAAAAAATGCTCGCATCCTAGGGGTTTTGAAGCGGCGCCAAAGCAGTATGAAAACGCCGATGACCATCAGTTGCTCCAGCACTGATATAATGCGGCCATAGTGGTTGCTGTCCCAATAACTAAGCGGGCTTTCGAAAATCCAGTCGCTGGCAGGCCAAAAGTGCATGCGCGCATCATCATGGTGCAAAGGAAAATCAAGACCCAAGTGTAACAGGGCACTGCCAGTCAAAGCTATAAGCCACAATTTTCGCGCCCATAAGGCAAAAACTGCGATCATCCCCCAAAGGATAAACGAATTATCAATGGCAAACACCTGTTGCCAGCTGTCAGAGAAATATTGTACGGCAAAAACATGATGTGGTGTGTTGCCCAAGATCAAAAGACTGAAACCAGCCATTGCATATAAAGAAATATCGGGCAAAAGCGCACCAATGATTGCAGCGGTGGTAATTTTCGGGCTATCTGGTTTTGCAAATACAGCGGCGGCAAGCAGCAGGTGGGCGGGCGTGTTCATCTGTGTCTTTCACTGCTGTTTCAATAGAATATAGGGCAGCACATGGCAAAGTCCATAATGATCCAGGGTGCTGGATCAAACGTAGGTAAATCAATGGTTGTGGCAGGGGTTTGCCGGGCTGCTGTCAGGCGGGGCTTAAACGTGCGCCCATTCAAGCCGCAAAACATGTCGAACAATGCAGCTGTCACCTCGGACGGCGGTGAAATAGGTCGTGCGCAAGCGTTGCAGGCGATGGCGTGTCGTGTGCCCGCGATCACAGATATGAACCCCGTGTTGCTGAAACCTGAAACCGATATCGGTGCGCAGGTGGTGGTGCAGGGCCAACGATTGACCACGGTGAAGGCACGCGATTATGCCAAGTTGAAACCTACGCTTATGGCGTCGGTTCTGGAAAGTTTCGCGCGATTGGGCCATGGTGTTGATCTGATCGTGGTTGAAGGCGCGGGCAGCCCCGCAGAAACCAACCTTCGTGCAGGCGACATTGCCAATATGGGTTTTGCCGAGGCTGCAAACGTGCCTGTGATTTTGCTGGGTGACATTGATCGTGGCGGGGTCATTGCACAGATGGTGGGCACCCATGTGATCTTACCCGAAGCAGACCGTGATATGATTAAAGGGTTTGCAATCAATAAATTTCGCGGTGATGTCAGTCTGTTTGATGACGGGCTTACCGAGATTATTAAGCGCACAGGGTGGGACAACTTAGGCGTGATCCCGTGGTTTAAGGATGCCGCTAAACTGCCCGCCGAGGATGCTGCCGATATTACCAGTACGGTTAAAACATCTGGCTTTAAAATTGCCGTGCCGCAGCTGTCCAGGATTGCGAACTTTGATGATCTTGACCCACTGGGATTAGACCCGAATGTTTCGGTACACATGATCCCGGCAGGCCAACCTTTACCGCTGGATGCCAATCTGATTTTGATCCCCGGCTCCAAATCCACCACAGGCGATCTTGCGTTTTTTCGCGCGCAAGGCTGGGATATTGATCTGGCCGCACATGTGCGCCGTGGCGGGCATGTTTTGGGGGTTTGCGGCGGGTATCAGATGCTGGGTAAAGAAATTCACGATCCGGACGGGATCGAGGGGCCTGCGGGTAGCCATACAGGGTTGGGCCTGTTGGATGTTGTAACCGTGATGTATCCAGAAAAACGACTGGCACAGGTCAGCGGAACTTACCTTGCAACGGGGGATCAGATACAAGGTTATGAAATTCATATCGGTAATACCACAGGCCCCGATTGTGCGCGGGCATGGCTGGAAATTGATAGTCAGGCGGAAGGGGCCTCATCCCCCGATGGGCGCATTTTGGGGTGCTATGTACACGGGTTGTTTTCGGCAGATGCGTTTCGCACAAGCTTTTTAAACTGCTTAGGGGCGGCATCTACAATGTTTAATTATGACGGGCAAATTGATCAGGTGTTAGATGCGCTGGCCGATCATATCGAGGCGCATATGGATCTTGATCTGTTGTTATCGCTGGCTGAATAATCAATCCAGTTCGCGGGTCGTCAGCGCGTGGTGGATTTCGCGCCGTACCAGTTTGCGCACATTGCGCGTGATCCGGTCACCCAGATCGCCCTGTAATTCGGCACGCACCATTTCACTGACTATTTCGCGTATGGTTTCTTCGTCGATAAATTGTCCGCTTGCGGGCTGCTCCGGTTTTCTTTCAAGAGCAGCTTCATCATCTTCGATGTCATCAGGCATGACGATTTCTACAGCATCAGCTTCCGGAGTTTCCTGAAACACGGTTTCAGTTGTATCTTCAGTCGCGGGTTTGGCTTTAACAGCTTCCAGTGGAGGCTCTTGCCTTGCAGCCATATCAGCCCGCAGAACTAAGGGTTCCGGCTTTTCCAGTTCTACAACAACAGGTTCGTTAGTTTTTTCTGTCTTTTGGGTTTCCGATGGTTCTTGGTTTACATATTCCAAAAAGGCATCCAGATGCTCTGAATGGCTTTCGGTTTCTGCTTCATTTTCTGCGTTGGGTGTGTCATCGGTTTCTTGCGTCATTTCAGCGATTGATGCATTCATCTTTTCAACGAAACTTGGTGAAGCCGTTTCCGTTTTGGCTTCTTCTGTCGAGGCGATCTTAGCTTCCGTTGTCACTTCCGGTTCAGATGGTGCGGTCTGAACTTCTACAGGTTTTACCGGTTCTGGCTTTGTTTGCGGTTTATCTGCAACTAAACGGCGAATGGAAGACAGAACGTCTTCAATTTCAGTGGATTTTTCTGCTTCGGACATGGCGCCCCTCAATATTTTCTTTTTTTCGTACAGTATCCAGAAAATTGGTTTCAAACAACTATGTTGCACAAATCAGGTTGTTGAAACGTTAATATTGGGTTGTGTAATCGTCAGGAGATGCAATTATACATCTAGTTGCCGGATAATCTTTTGAGTTTATCAAGTAATTGCAGGCGTTTTTGGCCAAGCCTGTTCGGTCCACTTACTTTTTTGTAGTTCACATCCGGGTCATAGCTTTCAATGCCCAGCTCTAGATGTTTCACGGTAAGCAGGCCCATTGCGGATAAAACACCGTATGCATTTACGTATTCATCGCGAATGGCTGTAACCAGATCAGATCGCGCCTGTAGCAGATCCTGTTCAGAGTTCAGCACATCCAGTGTGGTACGCGCGCCCAGTTTGGCTTCTTCGCTGGCACCGTCAAACGCGATTTTTGCGGCGCGCACCTGTTTTTGCCGTGCTTGAATGCTGGCCCTTGAGGCCACCCAGGTTGCGTATATGCTGTGCACATTCTGGCGCACCTGAACTCCTGCCAATTGCAAATTGGCTTTTTGCTGATCAAGGGTTGCCAATGCTTGGCGTTGGGCACTGTTCAGCCGCCCGCCACGATATATTGTCTGGTCAACATCCAACCCGATACGCCCCTGGGTTTGCTTGTCAGAGCCGCCCCCGAAACTTGTGCTGTTGTTGTTGCTGCGTGAAACACTGACATTAGCTGAAATAACCGGGGCTTTATTGCCTTTGGCAATTGCAACCGCTTTTTCAGCGGCTTTCACTGCGAACTGCTGTTGCAAAATGGACGGATGCCTTGCGATAGCAATCGCCTCTGCCGCATTTGCAGATGCGGGTAGTTTGGGGGCCGCAGGCGGTATTTGTAAATTCTTCGGGGGGGAACCGACCGCGGCGATATAGGCATCATTTGAACGTGACAAAGCTGCACGGTTTATTTGCAGACCGCTTTCAGATGCTGCCAGTCGCGATTCTGCCTGGGCCACATCCGTGCGGGTTACTTCCCCCACTTCAAAACGTTCGCGCGCGGCGCGTACTTCCTCGTTCAAAACTTTAACGCTGTTTCTGGCCAACTGCACATTACGTTGATCGCGGCGTACATCCATATAGGCGGTAACCGCGTCCAGCAAAACCGATTGTTCAGTTGATTTCAATGATTGCCGACCGCCCAGTACGTTAAAGCGCGCCTGTTCAATGCCGCGCAACAGGGTGCCGCCAGCAAAAAGTGTTTGGCTTGCAGTTACTGACAGGCTGGTGCTGGGGGTTGTATCTATGGCGGGGTTGGGGCTTTCGGTGCGATCCACTGAAATGTTTGCATTGATCGAAGGCTCCAATGCTCCTTTAGCTTGGCGCACGGTTTCATCAGTTGCCCGCAGGCCAGACCTGCCAACGCGCAAGGCAGGGTTGGTTTGATAGGCCTGTATCAGGGCGTCGGCCAAGGTTGTTGCATTAACCGGGGTTGTCAGTGCCATGAATATGCCAAGTGCCGTCGCTTGCAGAACCGTTGTGCGTATCAATTTCATGGTTAACAAAATCCTTCGAGTTATCTTCAGGTAAACTTAAATACTGGTTTGCTTTCAAAGCCGTTAATAAGCGGGGCAGAAGCGTTGAAAACTGTGCGCCAAGACAATTTATCGTTTGATTTATAACCAATACGGCACTCACCAAATGATCCGTCGCGGAAAATTGCGCAAATCCGGCCACCTTCTTTTAACTGTTTTGTCAGGGCATCCGGAACTTTATCCACAGAACCTTGCAGGATGATCACATCATAGGGGCCGTTTTTGGCATTGCCCATTGTCAGGTCACCTTGGGTGACAAATGCATTGTCGACGGATTGTTCTGATAGCGTGCCAGATGCACTTGCAACCATGGCCGCATTATTTTCAACGGCCACAACTGCTTCGGCCATTGTGGCAATAATCGCGGTGGAATAGCCTAGGCCGCAGCCCAGATCTAAAACCAGCTCATCGGGTCGTACATTCACGGCATCCAACATTTTGGCGAAAGTTCTGGCATCCAGCAACACACGATTATTATCCAGTGCGATGTGTTCGCCAGCATATGCAATAGAACGATCGTTCGATGGCACATAGGCTTCACGCGGTATGGTAAGGAACGCTTCAATGATCGGATACTTAGTCACGTCAGAGGGGCGGATTTGACAATCAACCATTGCCGTGCGTGCCGTATTATAATCGGTCATTATTTCACCTTGTCAAAAATAGTCTAGCAGTTGAAATCTTTGTGCCACAGTTCAAGACAAGGGGCAACCGAACAAGGTAAAGATTTCAGTGCTCATGGGGGCCTTCTTGAACCGGAATGCCCAGATCAAGCTGTGGTTTATGCTCTAACACACTGGAATGCAGATATTCCGAAGGGAATTGCCCGACTTTGCGATATTCACGGAATAAGAAATATTTCGCCAGCCCGCGTTTATTACCCAGCTTGGGTGCCATTGGATCACAAGGAAACCGCGACCGCCAGTTTTCGGGCAGGTTCAGGCCGCACATGGCCACGCGTTCCAGCATCCAGACCAGCGGAATGTTGGATAGCGGGCGGGCTTTGGGAAAAGTCCAGACATGGCCGCCAATGTCAGAATGCGCGCCACGAAACCAGACCTGTTCCAGATGCCCGTCCCAATCCTGATCCCTGTGCCATAACACAGGGGCAAAAGCTTTGCGGGTCTCGCCAAGTGCTAAAGCCTGAAAGGCAAAACGCACGGGGCCACCGATGCGGTCATTGTGAAATTCCGTGGCCATAGGGGCCAAACGACTAAGCAGGGGGTAATCTATGCCCAAAGCCTTGACCGTATCCCATACCCCGATGATCTCTATATCAACGTGTTGATTACAATAAGCATCACAAAACGCCTGCATCTTGGGCATATCATCTTCGCATTCATACATCTTGAAAGCTTCTTTGACATGAATGTCTTGCGCCTCTTCTTTGCGCAACAAGCCCAGAACCTTGATCATCCCAGCCAAAGACCGCACCGCATAAGCCCCGCGTGAATAGCCAAACAGGTATATCTTATCACCGGGTTTATATTGTCGGCTTAGATGGGCATAAGCATCGCGAATGGTTTGGTTAATGCCCCAACCACTGGCAATAGTGACCCAATTCCACAGCCCGTGGCCTTGAATGCCGGGGTGATACCACAAGGTTTCAGAGGTGCGATCCTTAACTTCATGCAGCAATTTATACAAAAGCCCTGCATTGGTTTCATCACCCTTTTCCATCCGGCTTTGGGTGCCGTCGATAACAAGGATATGATTGATGGGTTTATTGTTCTTCATATCTATGAATTGCAAGAGAACTGAAAAAAAACAACCCCGATCACGCAAATGCTATGTCGGTAATAGGATAGTGTGAAATCCAATTTAGGGGAATTATGGCTTAACTGACAGGAGAATATTTATGGAACAGGTTAAATTCACCAAGATGATAGATGGTGACAAGGATGATTACGATTTTCTGACCATGCATGAGGTCGAACACACCAAAGGCACCGCAGACCGTTTGCTGACGGCTTTGGTAGAGTTGGATGAGGGGTTATCAGGCTATCAGATCACCCGCCTTGGCCATTCTTTGCAATGTGCGACACGGGCTTGGCGTGATGGTGCTGATATTGATTGGGTGGTATCGGCCCTGTTGCATGATATTGGTGACATATACGCGCCTTACAATCATGATGAATATGCCGCCACCATCTTAAAGCCGTTTGTGCGTGAGCAATGCCGCTGGGTGGTCGAAAAACATGGTGATTTTCAGTTGGCTTATTTCGGCGCGCATGTGGGGGCTGATCCTAACAAGCGCGATATGTATAAGGATCATAAATATTATGACGATTGCAAAGGTTTCTGTGAACACTGGGATCAAACCAGCTTTGACCCGGGTTATGACACGTTGGACATCGCGTTTTTTCGCGATATGGTAAGCGAAGTTTTTGCCCGCCCCCCAAACGACCCTGCAGTGATGAATGCACCCGATCAGGCTTTGGTGAACAAGGGGGTGGCTGCAACAAGGAGTGATTGAATGAATGCTGCTGATTTTCAGAAGTTTAGCTTTGAAGCTCCGTTAACTACGGGGCAGGCGGTCACACATGATGTGTATTTCGCGGGTTCAGGCCCCGCAATCTTGATCATTCAGGAACTGCCAGGCATCGGGCAAAGCACATTCGATTTGGCGGCGCCTTTGATCAAACAGGGTTATTCGGTATACTTGCCGCATTTACTGGGGCCATTCGGGCAAATTACGCCCGTGCGCAACATGGCGCGTTTGTTTTGTGTGCGCCGTGAAATAAACCTGTTTTCAAAGGGTAAGAAAAGCCCGATTACAAGCTGGTTGCGGGCTTTGTGTCCTGAGGTGGAAGCCCGCGCCGACAATGGCCGCATCGGTGTTATCGGCATGTGCATGTCCGGCGGATTTGCATTGCTGATGATGGCTGATGATGCGGTGCAAGGGGCGGTTGCCAGTCAACCGGCCTTGCCAATTTTTGGCGGTGATGCTCTGGAAATGAGTGATGAGGACATCACCCAATGCCGTGCCGCAATGCAGGCCAAAGGCGGGGTGCTTGCGATGCGTTACAAGGATGATTTTATGGCAAGGCGAAAAACCATGACAGCGTTAGAAACCGCTTTTGCGCCGCATATCAAAACTGTGGAATTTGAAGGCTCGAAGCATTCGCTTTTGACAGGCGACTTCAATCAAGGTGCCTATGATGAGATGTCCGCATATTTCAAGATGCGCTTCGCAGGCTAACATTTTGTAATATCTACGGTTTCCACATCGCCGTAACCATTGAACCGCGTGGCAATGGAATGGGTGTAGGCCCCTGCGTTTTCAAACAGGATGTAATCGCCTTCTTCAATGTCATTAGGCAGGGGTAAAGGGGCGGATAATTGATCCAGTGAATCGCAAGTTGGCCCAAAGACATGAAAATCGTTTTTATCGCTTTTTAAGGCCGTATTATTGATCGAAATCACTTTATAGCGTTCGATATGTCCAATATCACGGAACTCTGCCAAGCCGCCATATATACCATCGTTCAGATAGATGATATCATCAGACCGTGTTTTCACACATAAGGCCAAGCTGAAGCTATCAGCCACCATTGCACGGCCCGGCTCGCAGACAAGCTTGGGTGCATGGTCGGGGAAATGCTGGGTGATAGAAGTTTTAATCATCGCAAATATCGGTGCCAGATCAGGCTGTGTGCCCCAACGGTGGCTGGGAAATCCGCCGCCGACATTCAAACGGTGCAGGGTGCATTCCGCCCGTTTGGTAATCGTGGCCACTTCCGCAATATAAGCCGCCCAAATTTTAGGATCAGTGCATTGTGTGCCGGGGTGAAACGTCATAGAGGCGATATGCCCGCTAGCCATCACACGGCGCAAAAGGGTGACGCAGGCATCTGCATCCGCCCCGAATTTCGCCCCGAAATTATAGGCCGAACAATCCAGATCCAGCTTTAGACGCACAGATATTTCGCAAGCATCGGGGATTTGTGCCAGCAATTTTTCCAGCTCACCCATGCGGTCCACTGAATAACTGCGCACACCTGCATCCACTGCGTGCGTGATCTCTTGGAGGGATCGAATAGGGTTGTGGTAGTGCAGAGTGGCGTTCGGCATAAGCCCGCGCACCAGATCAATTTCAACAGGGGAAGCCACATCAAAAGCGGTGATCCCCGCCGCCATTAGTTGGCGCATCACCCGCGCTGTCGGATTGGCTTTAACCGCATAGGTCACAAGCCCCGGAAAACCGTTTTGAAACATATGAACAGTATCCGTCAGAACCTGCGGGTCAAAGAACGCCACGGGCAGATCGGGTTTGTACTGGCGTAAATAGGCTTCGCGTGTTTGCCAAATAGCTTGCTGAATTCCCATGACTGCCCTCTTTTTTACCCAGTTTGCCGCGAATTCGGCAAAAAATCCCTCGGCAATATGGGCAATCTGTGTTTATTATAGGGTAATGTGACGAAATAACGGGCAAAATGCAGTATGGATGATACAGATAAACGATTAATCAACGCCCTTGCGGCCAACGCCCGCCTGCCGATCTCTACCCTTGCCGCCGACCTTGGGCTGGCGCGTACCACTGTGCAGGCGCGTATTGATCGGTTGGAACGCAAGGGCATTATCACGGGCTACACCTTGCGCTTGAACGATGCAGTCACGGGCGCGCGCATTCGCGCCACGGTGCTGTTGCAAATTGATCCGCATAAACAAACCGGCATCATCGGGCGGCTGAAAGCCAACCACCATGTGGAAGAGGTGTTTACCGCATCGGGCCGCTTTGACTTGGTGTTGCAAATCGCGGCTGAAACCATGCCTGAACTGGATGCAATACTGGATCAGATCGGCGCGCTGGACGGGGTCAAATCATCCGAAAGCCTGATCCGCCTGACCACAAAGATTAACCGCGCAATTTGATCCTTCCCCTTGGGCCAAACCCGCTGTAGAAAGCCCTCACACACAGATTTAAGGCAGACCAATGGCGATGGAAAAGAACTTTGATGCAGCGGCAAATGAAGCGGCATTGTTTGAAAAATGGGAAACCACGGGCGCGTTTAAAGCAGGTGCGAATGCCAAGCAAGGCATGGGTAGTTTTTGCATCATGATCCCGCCGCCGAATGTGACGGGTTCCTTGCACATGGGCCACGCCTTTAACAACACCTTGCAAGATATCATGGTGCGCTGGCACCGTATGCGCGGCTTCGACACGCTTTGGCAGCCTGGCCAAGACCATGCGGGCATCGCCACCCAAATGGTTGTGGAACGTAAACTGGCTGAGGATCAACAACCGTCACGCGCCGAAATGGGGCGTGAAGCATTTCTGGAGAAGGTCTGGGAATGGAAAGAAGAATCCGGCAATACCATCATCAATCAGCTGAAACGCCTTGGCGCATCCTGCGACTGGGATCGCAACCGTTTTACGATGGACGATGGCTTTCACGACGCCGTGCTGAAGGTATTCGTGAAAATGTATAATGAGGGCAAGATTTACAAAGGTAAACGCCTAGTGAACTGGGATCCGCATTTCGAAACCGCGATTTCCGATCTTGAGGTTGAGAATATTGAGGTCGACGGCCACATGTGGCACTTCAAATACCCTCTGGCAGGTGGTGAAACTTACGAATACGTCGAAAAAGACGAAGACGGTAATGTTGCCCTGCGCGAGACCCGTGATTATATTTCCATCGCCACCACACGCCCCGAAACCATGCTGGGTGATGGTGCGGTGGCTGTGTTTACTGACGACCCGCGCTATGCGCCCATCGTCGGCAAGCAGGTGCATCTGCCGTTGTGTGATCGTACCATCCCGATCATCACCGACGCATATCCTGACCCCGATTTTGGCTCAGGTGCGGTGAAAATCACCGGCGCGCATGATTTCAACGATTATATGGTGGCCAAGCGCAACGACATCCCGATGTATTCGCTTTTGGATACCAAGGGTCATATGCGGGATGATGAGGCGGATGATAACCTAGTGCCTGAAAAATATCGTGGCATGGATCGGTTTAAGGCGCGTAAAGCGGTGATTGCCGACATCGACGCGCTGGGCTTGATGATCAAGATCGAGGATAAAAAGGTTATGCAACCGTTTGGGGATCGTTCCAAAGTGGTGATCGAGCCGATGCTGACCGATCAGTGGTTTGTGGATACGAAACAAATTGTGCAGCCGGCGATTGATGCGGTGCGTGATGGCACTGTTAAGATTTTGCCAGAGGGCGACAAGAAGGTGTATTTCCACTGGCTGGAAAACATCGAGCCTTGGTGTATTTCGCGGCAGTTGTGGTGGGGGCATCAGGTGCCGGTTTGGTATGGGCCAAGGCTTGTAAGTCCTGAGGAGCAAGAAAAAACTGGCGGGTATTATTTATCGCATAACCCACCCAAAGCATTTTGCGCTACGACGGTTGAGGAAGCTATGGTTTTGGCTAAGGACTACTATCCTGATGGTGTTGAGGTTGGGATTGATACATATGTACATCAACCTGATGATGGGAGCCGCGCAGCACCGAACCCATCGGCCTCTTCTATTGGCTCTCCCTCGAATATGGGATTGAACAAAGTTAAGATTTCGCGCGACCCCGACGTCCTAGACACATGGTTCTCATCCGGCCTCTGGCCATTCGGCACACTGGGTTGGCCCGAAGACACATCCGAACTCGAACGTTTCTATAAATCCGATAACGTTGACCGTGTGCTGATCACCGGTTTTGACATCATCTTTTTCTGGGTTGCCCGGATGATGATGATGGGTATTGAGGTGATGGATAAAGTGCCGTTTGAAACGGTTTATGTCCACCCGCTGGTGCGTGATGAGAAGGGCAAGAAAATGTCCAAATCCACCGGCAACGTGATTGATCCGTTGGATTTGATGGATAAATACGGCACCGATGCTGTGCGCTTTACCCTGACGGCGATGGCCGCGATGGGGCGTGATTTGAAACTGTCGGAAGATCGCATTGTCGGCTACCGAAATTTTGGCACCAAACTGTGGAATGCCGCACGGTTTGCCGAGTTTAATGAGGCGTTTCCGCAGGCAAGTTTCGACCCAAAATTAGTGGATCAAACTCTGAATAAATGGATCATCGGCGAAACTGCCCTTGTGCGTGAAGCCGTGGATACCGCCCTGAAGAACTACCGCTTTAATGATGCGGCCAACGCGCTTTATGCCTTTGTCTGGGGTAAGGTTTGTGACTGGTATGTGGAACTTTCCAAACCTTTATTCCAAGGTGATGATGCGGCCGTTAAGGCCGAAACACAGGCCACATTGGCGTGGGTGCTGGATCAATGTCTGGTGCTGTTGCACCCGATCATGCCCTATATCACCGAACAGCTGTGGGGTGATATTGCCAAGCGCGACAATATGTTGGTGCATCAGGACTGGCCTGAATACACCGTCGCCGATCTGCTGGATACGGATGCCGCGCGTGAAATGAACTGGGTTGTTGCGTTGATCGAACAAATCCGTTCGGTGCGGGTTGAGATGCACGTAAATGCAGGCGCCAAAATCCCGATGATGCAGTTGGAACTGGATGATCTGGGTAAAGTGGCGTTGACGCGCAATCTGCCAATGATCCTGCGTCTTGCGCGGGTGACGGAAATCACCGAAGCCGCAGAAGTTCCCAAAGGGGCCGTGACGCTGGCGGTTGAGGGCGGCACGTTTTGTTTGCCGTTGGCCGATGTGATTGATGTAGAGGCCGAAAAAGCCCGCCTGACCAAAACCATCGAGAAGCTGGAAAAAGAGCTGAACATGATCAAAGGCAAACTGGCCAACGAAAAGTTCGTGTCAAACGCCCCTGCTGCCGTAGTGGCCGAAAATCGCGCCCGTGTGGATGTGGGTGGCGAAGAGCTGAAAACTCTGCAAGCGGCATTTGATCGGGTTGCGGCTTTGGGCTAATCTGCCCTTCCAATTGGCCATAAATATCCTCGCCGAAGGCGTAGAAAATTAAAATGCGCTCCGCGCGGGGATATTTTAACCATTTGGAAAGCATGTTTTGCCAGTATGATAACACGGTACAGGCGGGGACGCCGATGACCGTCCATTTGGAAGCGCCTTGGTGTATTGGTTTACATCGGGGCGTTTTTTTGTGTTAATCCCCGCACGATAATTGAAATGGATATAATATGAATAATTCCTTCCCCAAAGGCCCCCGTTATACTGATCTGGTGGCCAGCCTGCCGGGCACAGTACCTTTTGTTGACCCTGAAACGCAGGAACGCGGGCTTGGGGCGATTTTCAAGGCGCGTTTGGGGGCCAATGAAAACGTGTTCGGCCCGTCACCCAAGGCGGTGGCGGCGATGCAGGCGGCAGATGCCGATGTGTGGATGTATGGCACGGCGGATAGTTTTGATTTGAAAAATGCACTAGCCGCGCGTTACGGCGTTGCCACGGAAAACATTGTGGTGGGGGAAGGTATTGACGGTTTGCTGGGCTACCTTGTGCGCTTGCTTGTGGCGCAAGGCGATAGAGTTGTGACATCACACGGGGCGTATCCTACGCTTAATTACCATGTGGCGGCTTACGGCGGCGACCTTGTGACAGTGCCGTTTAACGGCAATTATGAAGACCCCGCTGCATTGGTGGCCAAGGCCGCTGAAGTGGGTGCCAAGCTGATTTATCTGGCCAATCCTGACAATCCGATGGGCACGGTACATGATGCCGCGACCGTGCAGGCCGCAATAGAGGCGGTGCCCAATGGGTCGGTTTTGTTACTGGATGAAGCATATGTTGAATTTGCCGCCAAAGGCACGGCTGTACCGTTTGATACAAGCGACCCGCGTGTTATTCGGATGCGCACGTTTTCCAAGGCTTACGGGCTGGCGGGCGTTCGGGTGGGTTATGCCATCGGGCATGTTGGCCTGATCAAAAGTTTTGATAAAATCCGCAATCATTTCGGGTTGGGGCGTTCAGGGCAGATCGGGGCAATGGCGGCATTTGAGGATCAGGATTATCTGGCGCAAACGGTGGCAAAAGTGGTTGATGCACGTGATCGCATTGCGCGCATTGCCACGGATAACGGTCTGAAACCGATCCCGTCTGCGACAAATTTTGTGACCATTGATTGCGGGCGCGATGAAGCATTTGCGGCGGCCCTAGTCGATGATCTGACAGATCGAGGCGTCTTTATCCGCCGCCCGTTCGTGGCCCCTTACACGCGGTGCATTCGGGTATCCGCCGGGCGACCGCAAGATTTGGATGTGTTTGAAGCGGCTTTACCGATTGCATTAAAAGCAATCATCTAACCTTTCGCAATCACCAGACTGGCCGCATCTATTGCGCCCATGCCATGTGGAATATCAAGCGTTTTCAATGCACTATCAATGGTTCCTAAAACACCCATCACCATCGGCACATTCAAATGCCCCATGTGACCGATCCTGAAATTATTGTGCCATTCGTCTGATCCCATCACTTGGGCTGCAAGCCCGATACCAAGGGTTAACCCTGCGGTTTTCTCACACCATTCGCGAATGCGCGTGCCATTGCCGTTGCTGGTCAAGATGCAGGTCACCGCACGAGATCGGCTGTCGGGGTCTGTTACGTTCAGTTTCAAATCACCACCCGCCCCCCAAGCATCAATCGCGGCCCAAATCGCGTGGGCGAACAATTCTTGGCGCGCCCAAGCCTGTTCAACGCCTTCTTCATGCACCAGCATATTCAGGGCCTCTCGCAGCCCGAACAGGTGGTGGGTGGGCGAGGTGCCTGCGAAGTTTTGATAAATCCCTTGCGGGTTAAAACGCGGCACCCAATCCCAATAACTGGTTGCCAGATCGGCGGTTTTACGGGCTTCTAAAGCGCGGTCATTAACGAACAGAAACGACAGGCCGGGGGGGGTCATCAGGCCCTTCTGGCAACCGGCCACCATCAAATCAACGCCCCATGCATCCATCTCAAAGCGTTCGCACCCCAAGCTGGCAATACAATCGACCATGAAAAGGGCAGGGTGATTGGCGGCGTCTATGGCTTTACGCAAAGCCGGAATATCATTCATTACGGAAGATGCAGTATCGGTTTGAGTGACGAAAATCGCTTTATACTCATGGGCGGTATCCGCACGCAATGCCTGTTCCAACTTGGCAGGATCAGCGGCATCTGACATGCCAAAATTGATCACAGTGGCGTCAATCCCTGTGGTGCGCCCCCATTCGCCCCAGCCCATAGCAAAACGTCCGGTACCCAGCACCAGCACCTTATCGCCCTTACTGAGCGTATTGGTAATCGCGGCTTCCCACGCACCGTGGCCATTGGCGATATAAATTGCCACTTGGGCTTTGGTGCGCGCCACGGTTTGCAGGTCAGGGTAAAGCGACAGGGCCAGATCAACCAGCGGCCCTTCATAGATGTTGGGTGATGCTTGATGCATCGCGTTCAAAACCCGATCCGGGATAACAGAGGGGCCGGGGATAGCCACAAGCGGGCGACCGTAGTGCAGAGTCATGATTGAATTCCTATTGGTGTTTATAGAAGTGGTAGGCCAAAGAACAAAACCCGTCAATCAAACAGTTGCGTTGGACAGGGCCGCATAAAATGATAGATGTGAACTCGGAATCGGCGAAGGAAGCCAAACGCGCATGAGTGAAATTAAAACAAGAAAGCTGACCGCGCGTGAAGCCTATGGCCGCCTATGGCATGGCTGGGTGAAAAAACACTGGTCTTTGCTGATATTATCTGCTGGCCTGATGGTTATTATTGCTTTGGCAACAGCAGGGTACGCAAAATTCATGGAATTTGCCATCGGGGGTCTGGAAGACCGTAATATGGATGTCATTTTCTGGGCACCGATCGTGATTATCGCCCTGACCCTGACCCGCAGTATCAGCCATTATTTGAATGTATTGCTGCAAAACCGCATTCTTAGCCGTGTGCAGGCGGATATGCAGCGTGAAATGTATGAAACATTGGTGGATATGGACCTGTCGCAACTGCTGTCTGAGGCCCCTGCGGCCCTTGCGGCCCGTTTTTCTGCCGATATTGAAGTGGTGCGCGGGGCGACAATCGCGGTGTTCGGATCATTACGCGATGTTTTGACATTGATTGCCACGGTTGCCGTGATGCTGTCTATCGATTGGGCGATGACACTGGCCCTAATGGCAATTTTCGCATTGATTTTCGCGCCCATCGGGCTGGCAGGGTCGCGTATTCGGGGCGCATCCAAAGAGATACAACAGGAAATTGCCCAGATGACCGCGTCCGTAAACGAAGGTCTGTCGGGTATTCGCATGGTGCGCACCTATCAGCTAGAAGACACGCTGAAAGCGGCCAGCACCAAAAGTTTTGAGCGCCTGTACAGTTTACGTTTGGCGATTGTTAAATGGCAAGCGGCCCTATCACCGATTGTCGAGGCTTTATCTGGCGTTGCTGTTGGGGCAACTTTATTTTTGGTGGGGCTGCGTATTCAAACGGGGGCCATTGACATTGCCGGTATGATCGGGCTGATCACCGCTTTGGGTGTGCTGACAAACCCCGGGCGCAAGTTGACACAGGCCTTTGCCGTGGGTGCGCAAGGCATATCCGCTTTGGAGCGGGTTTACGGGTTTTTCGACACCAAAAACACCATTGTGGATGGGCCTGATCTGGTTGTGGGCGGGCGCGCCAAAGGTCAGATCATCTTTGATAAGGTGGATTTCACATATCCTGATGGCTATGTGGCCCTGAAGGATATTAACCTAACGATTGAAGCGGGTAAAACCTATGCGTTTGTGGGCCGTTCAGGGGCCGGTAAAACCACTGTTTTCAACCTGTTGCCGCGCCTGTTTGATACTTCAAGTGGGGTAATAAAACTTGATGGTAAAAGCATAAAAAACCTAACTCTGAAGTCTTTGCGTGACCAGATTTCTTTGGTCAGTCAAGACAGCATCTTGCTGTCAGGCAGTGTGATCCAAAACATCGGGTTTGGCCGCGAAAGGGCGGATGAAGCGGCTTGTATCAAAGCGGCGAAATCGGCGGCGGCACACGGGTTTATCAGCAAGCTTTCCAAAGGTTATGACACCATCATTGAGCCCACAAAAGCCACGTTTTCAGGGGGCGAGCGGCAACGCTTGTCTATTGCACGCGCCATTGTGCGCGATGCCCCGATCCTGTTGTTGGATGAACCGACGTCCGCCTTGGATGCCGAGTCGGAAGCGTCGATCAAAAAGGCGCTTGATGCGCTATCCAAGGGCCGCACTACTTTGGTGATTGCACACCGCCTGTCTACCATCTTGCACGCCGATCAGATTGTGGTGATGGATGCGGGGCAAATCGTGGCTCAGGGCACGCATGATGAGTTGTTGGAACAAGGTGGGCTGTATGCCGATCTGTTCAATCTGCAGTTTGACATGAAAGCGTCAAACGATGGTAGATCAATGCGCCAAGGCTATCAGAAACGCAAACTGGCGGTGGGGCCGGTGGAACGTATTATCCGTATGTTGGGGTTTTAACGGCGGTATCTTTGCGCCAATTTTTCGGGTGTAACACCTAGAAAATAGAGGGCTAGCGTGCCCAGATTTTTGCGTGCCCGCGTGAACCAGCCGTCTTTGATGTACCTGTCAGACCGCGTTGTGGCCGTGATCGGCAAGGCTATGAGTTGGCCGCGTAATTTACGGGCAAAAGCTACGTCTTCCATAAGGGGAATGTCACTGTAACCGCCTGATTTTTTGTATAATTCCCTAGAGATTAACAGGCATTGATCGCCGTAAGGTAGGCCGAATATTTTTGATCTCAGGTTGGCTGATAAGGCAATGAAGCGCGGCGCAAAGCCCTGCGCATCAAAGGCCAGCTTGCAATAGGCTGCTTTGGGGTTGGTGTTGATATGTGCCCCCATCTTGGCAACCCAATCCTCTGACAGAACCGTGTCCGCATGGATAAACAACAACCAACGCCCCTTGGCCGCTTTCGCCCCCGCTTGCAGTTGTGATCCGCGTCCTTTTGGGGCTGAAACCAGCATGGCACCCGTGCCACTTGCAACCTTTTCGATATCATCTGTAGAGCCACCATCGGCCAATACCACCTCACAAATCAGTGATTTCCCCATGCCTTCATAAAGACAGGCCAAGGTGGGCCCGATACTGTGGGCTGCATTCAGTGTGGGGATGATAACCGAGATCGGGGCGGGCATTTGTTACTCAACATGGATTGTGCCCCGCCCTTTTAAAGCATAAGCAAAAGGAAAGCGATTAAGGAATGCACCGATGGGCGAAGATGCAAGTGACAGAACTGTTCTTAAAGTTTCAGGCAGTGATGCGCGGAAATTCCTACAGGATCTGGTGACGAATAACCTGGATAATGAGGGTTTGATCTATGCCGCCCTGTTGACACCGCAAGGAAAATATCTGTTTGATTTTTTTATGCTGGAACAACAAGGTAGCTGGTTGGTCGATGTGAAAAATGACCGCGCGGCGGCCCTTGCACAACGTCTGACTATGTACCGTTTGCGCGCGGATGTGGTGATTGAAGACAGTGGTCTGAAGGTGCAACGCGGTTTAGGTGCTGCACCTGACCGGGCCTATGCTGATCCGCGCCACGCGGCTTTGGGTTGGCGGATGTATGGGGTTGAAACGGGCAATGAGGCCCGTATTGATTGGGATGCCATTCGTGTGGAGCATTGCATTCCTGAAACAGGGATAGAGCTGATTGCCGATGAAACCTATATTCTGGAAGTGGGCTTTGAACGCTTGCACGGGGTGGATTTTAGGAAAGGCTGTTATGTGGGCCAAGAGATTTCCGCCCGTATGAAGCACAAAACCGAACTGCGCAAAGGGCTGGCTTTGGTTCAGATCGAAGGTGCTGCCGCATTGGGCACACCGATCACTGCGGAAGGCAAAGCGGCGGGGGTTTTATATACTCAGGCAGGGGGTAAAGCGATTGCTTACCTGCGGTTTAATCGGGCCAAAGGGGTGTTGAAAGCAGGTGGGTGTAGCCTTACACGCCTTTAAATTGTTTGCAATCAATGCTTTATATTTAAAGTTGACGAAAGGATAATTTAGCCGATAATTCCAGTATAATTTATTTAAAATTTTCACGTTTCAGGAGTTATCATGACCACATATTGTCTGACGTCCCGTAATATCAAAAATATCAAAAGATCAAATGGAAAGCCCGCTTATTTTGGCGATGAACCGGGGGAAAGTTCATATCTTGTATGCCCAGCAGGATCCCGAACATTTGACCCTGACCACAGGGTTACGGGGCGACATAAGAACCGGAAATGGGCCAAACAAATTCTGGCGGATGCCAAGTTGGCGGATGGCACCGGCGACATTATCTTCTTTGTTCACGGCTTTAACCGCGACATGCAAGACGCCTATGATGACCATATCAAAATTGCGAATAATTTACGCGAAAACGGCTTGGATAAAGCGGTTTTCGTCAGTTATTCTTGGCCCTCTAAGGGTACGTTGCTGAATTATCTGGAAGATGACAGTGATGCACGGGCCACGGCCATTCAGCTGGTCTGTTCGGGCTTGGCCCTGTTTGCGGGCCTGACAGAACCCGATTGCCGTGTTCGGGTGCATGTTATGGCCCATTCGATGGGCACTATGGTTGTGCGCGAAGCGTTTCGGGCCGCCAAAGGCTGCAAAGCTACCCGTGAAGCGGCTTGGGGTGTTTCGCAACTGATCCTGTTTGCCGCCGACATTTCAAAATCGTCGTTGAAAGGGCAAAGCGCCAAAGCAATGTTCGCCCATTCCCAGCGGATCACCAATTACTTTAATGTACACGACGCGGTTCTGGCGACATCTAACGTGAAACGCTTTGCTTCATCGCCAAGATTGGGCCGCCACGGGGCGCCAAAATCGGTTTTAGACAGGGTTGTGGATGTGGATATGTCGGATCATTGGCTGGAGGTTGCCAAGGATAATGATGCGGGCTTTATCGGGGATATACCCTTAAGCCATTCGTTTTATCGCGAAGATAAAGTGTTTGCGCGTGATGTGGCCAACACCATCAAGGGTGATCTGGATCGTCGTAAAATACCCACACGTAAAAAACACCCTGAAATTGAAGGTAAGTTGATGTTTGAAGATAGTGGGCCTGACAGGTAGAGTCCTAATCGTTACGGATGATTTTCACAAACTGATTAAAAACAGGCTCATTGGATGCAATCACGCTGCCGTCTTCCATCGGGTTGCCGTCTTTATAAACAGACGTGATCAAACCTCCGGCTTCTTTGACCAGCAACAGACCTGCGGCCATATCCCATGGTTTCAAGCGGCGTTCCCAAAAACCATCGTAACGGCCAGCGGCTGTGAAAGCCAGATCAAGGGATGCGGCCCCCCAACGGCGCACGCCTGCAGTTGCAGGCAGGATGCGGGCCAGGTCTTGTAACGTGTCGGGCAAATCTGCGCGGCCACCAAAGGGCAGGCCAGTGGCAAAGATCATCTCAATCATGCGTTTGCGGCCAGATACGCGGATGCGTTTGTCGTTCAGCCAGGCACCACCACCTTTTTCGGCGATGAACATTTCTTCACCGACAGGGTTGAACACCACAGCGGCAACAATTTCGCCTTTGTGTTCCAAAGCCATGGAAATCGCCCAATGCGGTAGCCCGTGCAAAAAGTTTGTGGTGCCGTCCAATGGGTCAATGATCCAGCGGCGTGTGGGGTCAGCCCCCATGACCTCTTCGCTTTCTTCGCCGCAAAATCCGTAGTTGGGGCGGGCTTCCAGCAATTCTTCACGCAGAATTTCTTCGGCTTTATAGTCAGCACGGGTAACGAAATCACCGGGGCCTTTGGCAGATACCTGCAAGTTCTCAACTTCTTTGAAATCGCGCATCAAAGAGCGGCCAGCATAGCGGGCGGCTTTGATCATCACATTGATATTGGCGGACCATTGAGACATGGGGCTTCGTCCTTGTTGTTTGGGTTGGCACCCTATAGGCCGAGTTTTACGATAAGGTCAACGCCTAGCCTGCGTTTTGGTGAATTTCACGAAGTCCTTAATATAACCCAGTTCTGTGTCGGCATCACGCACGGCAGCATATAGGCGGCGTGATAGGCCGCCTTTGGTGATCCGTTTAGTGACGAAATCATGGCCGTATTGTTCACCCGCCACCACCCAATCGGGCAGAACGGAAACCCCGCGATTAGAGGCTACCAACAGCATGATAACAGCGGTCAGTTCAATTTGGCGCAAGGCTTTGGGTTCCAGCTTGGCAGGGGTCAGCAGTTCTGTATAGACATCCAGGCGGTTTTTTTCTTCGGGGTAGGTGATCAGGGTTTGATCCACCAGGTCTTCGGCCACGATATAATCCTTTTGCGCCAAGGGGTGTTCTTTGGCACAGATAAAGGTGGGTTCATAATCGAAAAGCGGGATGAAGGTGATGCCGTCTATGGCTTCGGGGTCATCTGAAATCGCCACGTCCACCTCTTCACGTTGCAAGGCGGGCAGGGCGTCAAAGGCCAAGCTTGAACGGATGTCTACATCCACATTGCTCCATGATTTACGGAATTGCCCTAACACCGGGAACAGCCAGTCAAAGCAGGCGTGGCATTCGATAGCGATGTGCAGGCGGCCAGCTTTGCCTGCGATAATTTCGGAAAAATCCACTTCCATAGCATGAACGCGCGGCAAAATTTCTTCTGCCAGTTTTAATAGCTTATGACCTGCTTTTGACAGCTTCAGGGGTTTTGATCGGCGTAAAAACAGTTCCATACCGACCTGATCTTCCAGCCCTTTAACCTGATGCGACAGGGCAGACTGAGTGATGTTCAAAACATCTGCGGCACGCGCAAGCCCGCCTTGTTGGTGGATGGCTTGAATGGTGCGCAAGTGGCGAAATTCCAGATACATGGGCAGACCTTTATGAATGTGTTTCATATTTTATATTAGAAATATGAATTTGATTCAATGGTAAGCTGTGTGCGAAAAGCGACTCAACAAAAAGGAAATACGTCATGTCTGTCATTCGCGAATCTTTCGGCCTTTCATTTGAATTCTTCCCACCCAACTCACTTGAAGCCAGTTTCAAGCTGTGGAACGCGATTGATACATTGGCAGGGTTTGCACCTGAGTTTATCTCTGTGACGTACGGTGCAGGCGGATCAACGCGAGAGCTGACAAAATCAGCGGTCGCGGTGATCCGTCAAAATTACGGGCTGGAAGTGGCTGGGCACTTAACCTGTGTGAATGCATCACGCAACGAGGTGTTGGAAGTGGCGCGCGGCTACGCTGAAAGTGGCGCCAAGGAAATCGTGGCCCTGCGCGGCGATGCACCTAAAGGGGCTGATAGTTTTTCGGCCCATCCAGACGGGTTTGCCAGTAGCGTTGAGCTGATTGAAGCCTTGGCCGAAATGAATGAATTTAAAATCCGTGTGGGGGCCTATCCGCATAAGCACCCTGAAGCGGCGGGTGATCTGGCGGATATCGAATATCTGAAACGCAAGTTTGAGGCGGGTGCCGATAGTGCCATCACCCAGTTCTTCTTTGAAGCGGAAGATTTTCTGCGGTTCCGCGACCGTTGTGAAAAAGCCGGCATCACCAACAAAATCACGCCCGGTATCCTGCCGATTGAAAATTGGGCCAAAACCAAAAAGTTTTCTGCGCGGTGCGGCACACCAACACCTGATTGGCTGGATCGTGCATACCGCAATGCCAAAGACGCAGAAGAGGCGCGTTTGCTGTCAACGGCAATTTGCACCGAAATATGCGATGATCTATTGTGTGAAGGCGTAGAAGACCTGCATTTTTACACGCTGAACGATCCCACATTAACCCAAGACGTGTGCCGTGCGTTAGGGCGCAAACTGATTGCGCCTGCTTTGCACAAGGTGGCTTAAGGGCCACCCTTGCGGTATTCTTGCATGGCCCTATCAAAACTTTTGATTGTCGAGTTTATTAAGGGTTTAAAAACATAGCGCAACACCCAGCCGGGTGCGCCCGTTCCACGCTCCTCATAAGCGACCCTTGCCCTTGGGTGCTCAAGAATACGCAGTCGCGGGGGCTTAAAGCCCTCTCCGGGTCTGTGGAACTCTATGGCGTTGACGTGTTTGGCGTTTTTGTAGCCATAATGCGCGGGTACAATCAGGCGGTGCGGGGCACCGTTTTCAATGGTTAGCGGCTTGCCATCCAGCCGATCAGCCAACATTACGTCATCAGCCAAAAGGTCATCCAGGTTCATTCTGGCACGATACCCGTCTTGGCATTTGAAAACAACATTTGTGGCGTCAGGGTCGGGCTTGGCTAAGGGTAGAATAAGCTGTTCATAGAGATCGCGAAACCGCACGCCTTCCCAATGCAACCCTGTGCAAGACCATGATGTGACGCAATGAAAATCAGAGACCTGTTTTGTGCGGGGCAGGTCTTGCAGATGTTGGGTAAAGGATTGTTGTTTAACCTTGCCACCGATATCTAAAGTGGGGTTTTTTACCTCTGTCGGGAAGCGATCCGTATATTGGGGCAATCCAAATCTGGGCATATAACCGATATCATATTGGCCTTTGGGAAGTGTCATTCGCATCGTCCTCCTGCCTTAAAGCTTAGTGGCAGGTTAGGGGCAGTGATACAGAGCATAATGTCACAGATGAAACACGCCGTTTGGCCTGCTAACCTGTTTGGCTGGCGGGGTTTTTATGTAATTATTGGGTATATCGTTAATAAGAAGGCAGGCCTGCCGTTTGTAGTTATAAGCCCGAACAGAGTGGTCATCTCTGCACCTAATTCTTACCGGTAATTTTCGGTGGCCTTCGCATTTGGCGCTGTTACCCGCCCTTTGAAAACCCGTGAACTACTTTTGCTAGCAGGGGTATTTTACGCATACCTTGGTTTAGAATTTGTTATGACAGCGTTCGTAGGGTGCGTGGTTTTCACGCGCCCTACTGGTTCTATTTACTTCGCGTTATGAATAACAATCTGCTGAAACGGTATCTCGATCCCGTCTTTCTTGAATTGTTCATATATCGCCTGTGGTAGCGCATATTTTACGTCAAAGTAATGTGCCCCTTCGCAAAATGGGCGTACCAATAAATCAACAGAACTGGCGGCCAGCGTTTCCACCTCTACGAACGGGGCAGGGTCTGCCAATACGTTTTTGTTGGCTTTCAGCACCTTGGCAATGCTGGCCTTGGCTTTCTTGATGTCAGTGCCGTAGGCGACGGATGCGACCATATCCACACCGCGCACATTGTGGTGCGAATGGTTGATGATCTTGGCACCCCAAATGGTAGCGTTGGGCACGATGATATGTTGGTTATCGAACGTGATCATGTCTGTGGTGAACAATGTGATGGTGTCGATCTTGCCGAAAGTGCCACCGGCCTCTACGAAATCACCGACTTTATAGGGGCGAAACATTAGTAGCATCACCCCTGCGGCCAGATTGGACAGGGTACCTTGCAGGGCCAAGCCCACGGCAAGGCCTGCGGCACCGATCAGGGCGATCAGCGAGGTGGTTTCAATGCCGAAACGACCCAGAACCGCGATGGCGGCAAAGGCCAGAATGGCGTAGCGCGCAATGGAACCCAGAAAATGAAACAGGGTTTCATCCAGCTGCTCATACCGCGCGCCCATACCGACGATCAGCTTTTTGATGAAGTTCGATGCCCATATGGCGATCAGTATGATCGCGATGGCATAACCCAGATTTACGAAATTAGCGGCAAACCAGCCGCTGGCACTGTTGATGGAATTGAACATGTGTTCCCCCTGATTGTTGAATGGTAAAAAACAGATAGGAATGGTTTAGCTGTATTTCAATAGAGCTGTTATTTATCGGGCGCGGCTGATATGAATTTGCCTATGAATAAAAAAACAAAGATTTTTGTGACAGGCGGCAGCGGATATGTTGGCCGTAACATTATACGTCATTTTGTAGGGCAGGGGCATAAAGTTGTAGCCCTTGCGCGCAGTGAACGCTCTGCAAATGTGGTGCAGGGGCTGGAGGCGCAAGCTTTCAGCGGTGATCTTTCCGATGTGGGTGTGCTGGCAAAAGGGATGCGTGGGGCCACATGGGTGATCCATGCGGCAGCGGATACCAATCACGGGCAACCCACGGACGCGCAAATTGAAACCAATCTAGGCGGGGCGCGTAAAGTTTATCAGGCTGCCCAAAAGGCAGGCGTGAAACGCGCGTTACATCTTAGTACAGAGGCCGTTCTTTTGGATGGCAGGCCCTTGGTGAATGCCGATGAAAACACACCTTACCCGAGCCGTTTTGGCGGGGCGTATTCTGAAACCAAAGCAAAATCAGAACAGATCGCGTTAGGTTTTGCAGGGGACGGGCTAGAGATTGTTGTGATGCGACCCAGATTTATATGGGGGCGCGATGATACAACGGCCCTGCCGCAACTGATTGAGGCCGCTGAAACTGGCAAACTGGCGTGGATTGATGGCGGTCATTACCTGACCTCAACCGCACATATCGCCAATGTGGTGCACGGTATTGCATTGGTGCTGGAAAAGGGCCGTAATGGGGAAGTTTACCACATCACCGATGGCACACCTGTCGCGTTTCGCAAGTTTATATCTGATTTACTGAGGGCCGCAGGGGTTGTGCCACCGACCAAAGCTGTGCCGCGTTGGTTGGTAAAGCCGATTGTGCAGGTGGGGCAAAAATTGGCCAATATGACAGGTGGGCGTTTGCATGGGCCGATGAATATGCAGGAATACGCAACCTTGGCTGATGAGGTGACACTTGATGTCCGCAAGGCGCAATCAGAACTGGGTTATCAGCCTGTTATGACAATATCCGATGGTATGAAAGAGCTGGCGGACAGGTAAGTTGCGGTGGCTTTTACGCGCGTTCCACGTATTCCATGGTTTCGGTATTGACCACAATCGCCTCATCTTGCCCGACAAAGGGGGGAATCATGATGCGCACGCCGTTATCCAGAACCGCAGGTTTAAAGCTGTTGGCGGCGGTTTGGCCTTTTACAGCGGGTTCAGTTTCGGCCACTACGCAAGTTACTTTTTGCGGCACTTCGGCACTTATGGCTTCGGCATCATGATACTCGATCTTGATGGTCATGCCGTCTTGTAAAAACGGGCGGCGTTCGCCCAGAATATCGGCAGGCAGCTCAATTTGTTCATAAGTTTCCATATCCATAAAAACCAGCATTCCGTCATTTTCGTAAAGGAATTGTTGGTCTTTTTGGTCTAAACGAACTTTTTCAACCTTATCTGCGGAACGAAAGCGTTCGTTCAGTTTGGAGTTGGTACGCAGGTTTTTCATCTCAACTTGGGCAAACGCGCCACCTTTGCCAGGCTTCACATGATCGACTTTTACCGCAATCCATAGGCTGTTGTTGTGTTCCAAAATGTATCCGGGGCGGATTTCGTTACCGTTAATCTTAGGCATTTTTTCGCTGCTCTCTGTTGAAAAGGTTGAAAAATTATTCAGACGGTGTATAGAGTGGCTTCCTGCTATACGCAAGCCGATGTGGGATCGGTTCGAGACTGCCAAAGGAAGCTATGCAAAAAACGCATACCAGCCATTCCATATGGGCAATACCGAATCGCCACAAAATCGCCATATTGGCTGAAACCGAGTAAACGAAGAAAAGATCAAGTCGAAAATGTTTGATACAATAGATAATTCTGCATTCGTCAATGACCAAGGTAAGCGCTCTGCCAAGCTGTTTGCCGCTGTGGTTCTGGCCGCGTTGGATGACGCCATTGCAGACGATAAGAAATATGGCAACGGTGTTGAAAGCATCGCCCGTTGGGCACGCTCTCGTGATGGCCGTGAAGTTTTGATGTGCGCGGGCATTGAGCCTACTGAGCGTTGCGTCAAAGGTATGATGGAATTTGTTTCACGCGGTGTGCGGACCTCTGTGGCCCTGTCACGCGAAGAAAGTGAACGTCAAGCGGCGGCTAAAGAAGCGGCTTAAGAATACCAATACCCTCCAATTAAAAGGCACCCTTCTGCGGGTGCCTTTTTTAATGGGCGGGTGGGGGCGAAATGACACTCTAAGGCTTTCGATCTGTGTTAGTTTAAATTCTGCCAATAGTGCGATGGATGCAAATTCAAAAACTTAGCGGCGCATTATCTGTCACTTCTTTCATGACGAAAAATGATCGCAACTGTCGTACCCCAGGTAGTGCAAGCAACTGGTCACTGTGTAGTTTGTTAAAATCCAACATGTCTTTAACGCGGATTTTCATAAGATAATCAAAATCACCTGCAACGAGGTGACAATCAAGTACCATTGGCAATTCGGTTATGGCTGTTTCAAAAGCGGCAAAGCTTTGGGGTGTTGATCTATCTAGCACGACACCAACCATAACAACTGCCCCAAGCCCTACATGCATTGGGTCAACCTGTGCCCGGACAGATTTTATATACCCATTCGTGAAAAGGCGTTGGGTTCTTCTATGGCATGTGGCTGCGCTGACATTGATCTTCACAGCAAGGTCGGCATTCGATAATCTACCGTCTGCCTGAAGCAAGTGTAAAATACGTTTATCGATTCGATCTATTTTCATGATGAAAGGCTCTTTCATATTTTAGTATTTATATTGAGTATAATATATATTATTTAATTTAATATAAAAGAAAGAACTTAAATTTGGCATAAATTAGAAAGCACCTTTCAAAATACTTCTGATAGAATTTTTAACAGATACCGCATCAGGAGAAAACAATGCTGGATAAATTTGAACGTTACCCACTTACCTTTGGGCCAACCCCTATTGAACACTTACCGCGCCTAACTGAAGCCTTAGGTGGCAAGGTAGAGATTTACGCGAAACGTGAAGATTGCAATTCTGGCTTGGCCATGGGCGGTAATAAATTACGTAAACTTGAATACATTGTGCCAGATGCGATTGCTTCAGGGGCAGACACGCTTGTATCAATCGGTGGTGTGCAATCCAATCACACCCGCATGGTTGCGGCCACTGCAGCTAAGATCGGCATGAAATGCCGCTTGGTGCAAGAAAGTTGGGTGCCGCATGAAGATGCGGTTTATGACCGTGTTGGTAACATTCTGATGACGCGCTTAATGGGTGCTGACTGCCGTGTAGTTGACGATGGTTTTGACATTGGCATTCGCAGCACATACGAAGCCGCAATCGAAGATGTCAGGGCGAAAGGTGGTAAGCCTTATGGCATCCCAGCAGGGGCATCTGTTCATAAATACGGCTGCCTTGGATATGTAGCTTTTGCTGAAGAAGTTCGCGCACAGGAAGCAGAACTTGGGTTTAAATTTGATTACATTGTTGTTTGTGTTGTCACGGGTTCTACGCAAGCTGGTATGATCGTTGGGTTTAAAGTGGATGGCCGCGCGGATCGCGTAATTGGTATCGACGCATCTGGCACTGTAGATCAGTGCCGCGCACAAGTTAAAGAGATTGCACAAAAGACCGCAGAGTTAATTGAACTGGGTCAAGAGATCACGGATGAAGATATCCATATCAACCCAGATTATGCATATCCCGCTTACGGTGTACCAAGCGCAGAAACAAATGATGCTATTCGCCTTGCTGCCCAAACAGAAGCCATGATTACCGACCCGGTTTATGAAGGTAAATCCATGCAGGGGATGATTGATTTGGTTGGAAAGGGGTTCTTCCCAAAGGGATCCAAGGTGCTTTATGCGCATCTTGGCGGTGCGCCTGCATTGAATGGATATTCGTATACATATCGCAACGGTTAAGGAACCTGTTCCTTAAAGCCAATAGCCCTTTATGTATCTGACTTTGTTATCCCTGCCCCAGAAAGGGTCTATTACTCTAAACTGTCAATCATCTTGGACAGATGCTTGATGCGTTCATTCATTTCACTGTTCAACGTGGCCAGCTCATGTTGCAGGGATTTTTTCGTTGCAACGGTTTGCTTGTTTGTGGCCAACAAGGCATCTAGTTCAGAAATGGCTTTAGACAAAATCGGTGAAATGTCATAGCGGATTGCGTCTGCACCCTTTAACTCATTCCCCGGCATCGGTTTGCTAATACGTTTGAATTCATAGCGGCGGTGCTTTGGCAAAAACGAACCTTTTTCGCGGCGGTAATCAATTTTCAGAACGTCCATATCTTTAGCGACATGTACAGTTGTGTAACCCGCAATTTGTGTGGGGTTAAGCACACCCATTTCGGTTAGGCTTGGTGTGTTAATTGTCATGTCAGTAATCCTTGTTGCATTATGAAACTATATATCGGCTTCGCGTGACCATACTTGGTTATTGGTTATTCACAACTTATATTTATGATCTTCTGGGTTTCACCCGCCGCGTGGCCTCTGCCACGGTGGGGTCTTGCGGCCATGGATGGCGTGGATAGCGCCCGCGCATGTCTTTGCGCACATCCGCATAGGAAGTGTGCCAGAAATTCGGCAAATCGGCGGTGGTTTGCACGGGGCGGCGTGCCGGGGACAGAAGCTCGATCAGTAACGGGATGCGGTTTGGGCCGACGCAGGGGTGCCTGGTCAGGCCAAACAGTTCTTGCAGACGCACGGATACGCTGGGCTGCTCACCGCTGTAATCCACGGGCAATGTGGTGCCTGTGGGGGCCTTAATGGCGGCAGGGGCTTGGGCGTTCAGGGTTTGCTGTGCATCCCAAGACAGAATGTTTTGCAGGATGTCAGCCATGTTCAGGCGTTTCAGGTCATCGGGTTTTTTCATGCCCGACAGATGCGGCCCAAGCCAAGTTTCCAGAGTATCCAGCAGAGCGGTATCGGACAGATCAGGCATATCTCCGCCTTTGTCACGCAACCATTCGATGCGCGCGCGCAGTAGGGTTGCGGGTTTTGACCACGGCAGGATGCCCAGACCCAGATCGCGGATGCCTTCCATCATGCCTGTTGCCAGCGCATCGCTTGGGCAATCTTTCCACAACTGATCACTTAGGATCAGGGCTTGGAATTTGCGGTGAATACGGGCTTCTACGCGGCGTTCGCGCTTATTCCAGATGCAGGTGTTCACGTCAGTGATCTGGTCACCGTAAAGTGCTGCCAGTTCAGCATCTGACAGGGGCACACCCATCCGAATACGGGCCTCTTTGGCATCCCCATCCAGATCGGTGGCCACGATCAGGCGGTTTGCGACCAAACTATCACCATGTTCCAGATAAGCACCTTTGCCGCCTGATAACAGATAACGCGGATCGTCGCCTTTGCGGCGCAGCCCGATACGGTCAGGGTAGGCAAGGGCGGCCATGGCGCCTAGAGACATTGGCAGCTTGCCTTGGGGCTTTAATCGTTTGGCTTCTTTCTTGATCGCATCAAGGGTTATGCGATTGGCACGGTAGGGGCGTTCGTTTTGAAATTTGCGCGGATCACGCAACGCTTCCCATCTGAGCGTCAGATCGCCGGGCAGATTGCGGCCTTCGCGGATCAAAGGATCACGGGCTTCCAGCAAAGCGGCCGCAAGCCCCGCGTCAGGCCCCGCTTGCAACAGCACATGGGCCAGTCGTGCGTGGGTTGGGAAGCCTGCCAAGCGGCGGCCATAGCCTGTGATGCGGTTGTCTGCGTCCAAGCCGCCCAACAGCCGTAACAGGTCTTGTGCGGCGGTATAATCTGCGTCCCTTGGCTGGCTCAGGAAGGGCATGTTAGCAGGGTTGACCTCACCCCATACGGCCAGTTCCAGAACCAGCCCTGTCAGGTCAGTGGAACGGACTTCAGGTTCCGCAAACGGTGCCATGCCGCCGTTTTCGCCCTTTGTCCACAATTTGTAACAACTGCCTGCCGCCACACGCCCCGCGCGGCCTTCGCGCTGGGTGGCTTCGGCTTTGGTGACCCGTTCGGTGACCAGCCGCGACATGCCTGAATTGCCGTCAAAGCGCGCGCGGCGTGCACGGCCTGCATCGATCACCACGCGGATATCAGGGATGGTCAGGGATGTTTCGGCTATGGAAGTCGCCAATACCACCTTGCGACCCGTTGTGGGTGGCGTGATGGCCGCACGCTGGTCTTTGAAGGGCATGGCACCGTATAGCGGGCGTATGGCCACGTCAGGGCCAAAAGAGTTGCCCAGCTTTTGCTGCACACGGTTAATTTCGCCAGCCCCCGGCAGGAATACCAACACACCGCCTGTGGTTTCCGACACCGCCGTGGTGATCAAGGACGCCACGGCATCTTCAAACCGCGGGCCTTTACGGCCTGAAGGGGCCCAAGGGCGGGGCAAGAAACGTTGTTCAACCGGGTAAGATTTGCCCATCGAGGTGACAATAGGCGCGTCGCCCATCAGGGCGGCTACGGGGGCGGCATCCAGTGTGGCGGACATCACGATTAACCCCAAGTCTTCGCGCAGGGCAGTGCGAATTTCCAAAGCTAGGGCCAGCCCAAGGTCGGCCTGCAGGCTGCGCTCGTGGAATTCGTCAAAGATGATGCAGGATATTTCGGGCAGTTCTGGATCACTTTGGATCATGCGGGTCAGAATGCCTTCGGTGACCACCTCGATGCGCGTGGTTCCACTGATTTTACTGTCGCCGCGCATACGGTAGCCGACAGTTTGCCCTACGGGTTCACCCAGTAAATCAGCCATGCGTTCGGCGGCGGCACGTGCTGCCAGACGGCGGGGTTCCAGCATCAGAATTTTGCGTTTATACAGGCCTTTTTCCAACAGGAACAGCGGCACACGTGTGGTTTTGCCAGCCCCCGGCGGGGCCTGCAATACGGCTTGGTTGCGCGATGTCAGGGCTGACAGCAGATCGGGAAGGGCGGCCTCTATGGGTAAAGGCGCGCTCATGGTGTGTTACTTTCGAACAGCCCTGATCTTGCCGAATGTGGCAGCAGAGGTGAATTCTTTAAAGCGATAAGTCCCGTCATCCTGCTGGTCATAATACATGGTGAAGGGAAAGTTGACCCCTTTTGTCATTTGATGCGCCGAAAAACCCGCAACACGCTTGTAGCTGCCCGAACAAACGGCTGTTTTTCCCGCTATCACCGGTTTGCCCAGATGGATTTGGCTACGCCTACGCCCATCGAACATTTTATGGGTGACATTGCACAGATTATCCGCCGTAACCGTTCTGAAAGTCAGGTAGGCGGCGGTCAGCAGGTCTTTTGTGCCAACTTGCTTTGACGGCGTGATGTCATAATCGCGCCTTTCGCGTTCCGGCGAGTATCTGTCTACAATGGGGCGGTTGTTTTTCCAACGCATCTTAACAATAGAATTGCGTGAACCGGTGCGGGCATGGCCGTCGTATTTTCTGGTATAAAACTTACCTTTGCTGATCCTACCCGATGACGCCCCTTTGTATCCAACATCCTTGAAGGTCTTTAAAACAACAGAAGGGGACAATAGTCCCTTAACGGAATACGCGCTGGCGTTTTCGGCGCCATTAACGGAAATTGTGCCTGCTTTAATGCCGTAAGCATAAAGGTTCAGGGTTATATTTTCGGCACTGGCACTGACAGGAAGCGTCAGGCCTGTGATTAGGGCAAGTGTCTGCACGATAGGTTTCATTTCGGTTTCTCCGGTATTTTATACTATATATAAACTTATGAAGGATGCGCAGAGAATATAAGTGTTCGCTGCTCACGCATCTTGTCAGAATTGAAATGAAACGCTGGTTTTGATAAAATACACTGAAAAATGTGCGATTTTTTGCAGGTTTGCACCTTATACGGATGTAATATCCGCCATTGTGGATAAAAACCGATACAGAGCATAGAATCCCTTGACGCCCAGCCATATCGGGCCTAAAGAAGCGGCTCGAAATTCAAGTTCTGAAGGGCGCCCCGCACTTAGAACAAAAAGTAAGGATGTTGGACATGTCACGTGTTTGCGAATTAACTGGTAAAGGCCCGATGAGCGGCAACAATGTAAGCCACGCGAAGAACCGCACACGGCGTCGGTTTTTGCCGAACCTGAACGATGTGACACTTGCCAGTGACACATTGGGCCGTTCTTTCAAGTTCCGCATTTCTGCGGCAGCTTTGCGCACCATTGATCACCGTGGTGGCTTTGATGCGTTTCTGGCTAAAGCGAAAGACAACGAATTGTCTACTAACGCTTTGAAAGTTAAAAAAGACATTGCCAAGGCACAGGCTGAAGCTGCAACCGCAGCATAAGCTGACAGTTTTAAAGATTTATTGCGGTCTTGAGGGAAACTTCAGGGCCGCTTCTTTTTGTCTTGTGGTTATTTTGAACGGATCGGCTTAAAGGCTGGGGTAACCAATATTTATAGGAACAGGCACAATGGCAAAAACATCTAAATCAGGCATCATCGCGATCATTCTGGCATCCCTAGTGGTGATCGCATCCCTAGTGGTCTTATGCTGCGTTCTGAAACATAAATATGGGCATTATGGTATGGGACACGCGGAACACCATATGAACCATGATCAGCACTCAGACGATCATATGATGCTGGATGAAGCAGGCCAAGGCGTTGTGATTGCAGATATTTATGCCCGCGCTAACGGGGCCTCGGCCAAGGCAGGGGCGGCATTTATGGTGATTAAGAACTTCACAGACGAAGATGACCGCCTTATTGGGGCTACCACCGATGTATCGATGAAGGCAGAGCTGCACACCCATACAGTGGACGCAAGCGGTTTGACGGTAATGGGGGCGCTGGAAGGTGGCTTGGCAGTGCCGGCGCATTCAGCCGTGGCACTGAAACGTGGCGGGCATCATGTGATGATGATGGGGCTGAAGCGGCCTTTGAATGATGGTGATGTGATAACACTGACCTTGATCTTTGAAAAATCCGGTGAGATCACAGTGGATGTGCCTGTTGATCTGAAAAGGTAGAGGGCCTGCATCACCAAATATCTGTCACAAGTTACCATTGAGCACGAATGATCTATACTAAAAGATTGATATGGGTGAGCATGTAAATGTTCTCGGTCAAAATTGAGCTTATTGGCATAGGTAGTATTATGACAAAAACTGAACAAGTTATAAGTTTTTTGCGTAGCTTTTCGGGGCGTCCTAAGGAAGAGATAACACTTCAAACGCGGTTGGTTTCCGATTTGGGTATTGAAGGTGATGATGGTCACGAGCTGTTAGAAGCTTTCATGGATGAATTTGATGTCAGAATGACTGATGTTGATACGTTTAATTACTTTGACGATGAACCGCCTTACTCCAGTTACTCAGTCTTGCTGCCCGTCGTACTAAAGGTATTCCCTAAGTATCGGCGTTTTGCAGTAAATGCGTGGCGTGGTCGACGCGAGATATTAATCCGCGACCTTGTGGTAAGTGCTGAACAAGGCTTTTGGAATTTCCCTCAAACACCTATGTCGGACGATATATTATTTGTGACAGGCTATTGGTATCGATCAGTATTAAGTATTGCTGGGTTGTTTGGTATTGTCTTTATGAGTTTGTTATTGCTTGGGCATGCTTCATTGTCTGCTTTTCCATTTATGTTTCTTGCTTTCTTTGTTGTTGCTACAGTGTTCCAATCATTCAAGTTGATAACCAGCCACTTCTGGCTCAAACGGTTGGGTAAAGCTGCATATTATGCATCCCCCCAATCAGAATTTTCTTCTGAAGAATAAGTATAGGAAACTAAAATGCCTCCCCAAATCATGTTCGTATGCCTTGGCAATATCTGCCGTTCCCCCACCGCCGAAGGCGTGTTCAGGGGGATGGCGGCCAAGGCTGGTTTGGATGTGGTGATTGACAGTTCGGGCACCAGTGGCTGGCACAATGGCGACTTGCCTGATGGGCGGGCAATGGCTGAGGCGGATGCGCGGGGGTATGATTTATCTGCGCAACGCTCAAGCCTGTTAAAACCACAGGATTTTCATGACTTTGATCTTATTTTATGTATGGATAACAGTAATATAGCGAATTCAGAAGCTATTCGACCAGCGGGTGCGAATGCAGAGGTAAAACTGTTTCTGGATTACGCCCCTGATCAGCCCTTGCGTGAAGTGCCTGATCCTTATTACGAGCATAATTTCGAAGCCGTGTTTGATCTGATCGAAGACGCCAGTCGCGGGTTGATCGCGGAACTGTCTTAAGACGCGCATTGTTTGGCAGCACTTAAACCAAAGGCTTTGTAGCGCAGCCAAAAGCGTTCTTTGGCGGCGTTATCTGACTGGCGGGTATCTTGGGCCAGTTGCGGATTTTGAAAAAACTTTGCAGCCTGCCTTTGATCGCCGTTTGAAAGGCGCACATCGGCGACCTGTTGAATGCATGAACATGTGGCCCGTGTTGCATTGCGCGGCGAGTTGTTACAAGCTTTTTCAATGGTGCCAGCATAAAGGGGGGTCGCTAGCACAGCTGTGGTGCATGTTATCAATAAGATTTTCATTTTGCCTCTATCGCGGATTTTTCCGTCATTGGGTCTATGTTTGCCATATATGCCCCTGATCTGGCAAGGGGACAGATTTACGCAGAGCCTTGCTCTAGCCAGCGGCGATCATCTGCCCCCACCAACTGATCCATCCGCGCACCATATTGTGCCATGTCGGCATCGGTTAAATACTCTTCCCATTTGTTAGAGCTGGCAGAGCTGAAGAACTTTGTATCGTCCTTGAAAATCTCCTTGCCCGCTGATGGGGTGAAGCGGTTTGCATTTTTACGCATCTCGCCGAAACTGGCCCCTTTGATCAGGTTTGTCATAGTGGCGTCGTCGAACTTATAACCCAGAATCTCTGCAAAACGGGCCATTGCTTTGGGTAAGTCTGCACGCATATCCGCGTAGTGAAACAGATGCACATTCGGTAAATTCTGCCACTTTTTAAAGGACTTATAGTGATCTGTGAATGTATCCAGCGTTAAGTGGTCACAATCGTTTTTGGGCGGATGATTATTGATGAACATCAAAGCACCTTCGCGCGGATCACCTGGAAACAGATGATCCAGCTGATCATCATATTGGTTTGCGATATGCTTGCGCATGGAAAAATGCACATCCAGCGGGTGGCGGTATATGGCGATATATGTGGCACGCGGATCATAGGTGATCCCGTCCATCGGGGTGTGGGATTTAATGCAGCGGCGGTGGGTTTGCGCGTTCAGATTTTCATTGACGGTCTCTATCGCGTGGGTATCGGACTCCAGCCAAGGCGATATATCCACCAAGGCCCCCTTAAAATCCGCCCGCCCGTGGATCATCATGCAGGTAATGCCCTGGCTCCACGTCGTGCCGCACTTGGGCGGGGTGCAGATGAACACGTCATCTGCGCGCACATCAAACCCATCCCAACGGGTGCTGTCGGTATAAGGGCCAAGGTATGTAGCGGTGCGTTTTGGGTGATTTGTCATGGGTAGAAGTGTCATCATGGATGGGGGGAAGTGGCAAGGGGAAATCCCCAACATCAGGGCCGCGCCTGACCTTGGGTGGGCGCAAAGCGCCTTCCCGAGGGGAAGGTCAGGCGCGGCCCGCGTCTATCGACGAGGGCTATGATGGGCGATAGGGTGCAGTTTTATTTTGGAATATAATTATAGGATTATGGTAAATGGTTGTACCAGTTGGTTGCGTGTTCGATAACACTTTTAATAATGTCTTCCCCATATTTTGCGCCTGCTGCTGCTATGCCAGCTGTAATGAAGACGCCACTTAAAATAATGCCATATTTTCCAATCGCTTTAAGTACGCGACCCAAAGCATTAATAGCCCACTGTAAGAGTGTTTTATCTGGTTCTGTTTCCTCAATTTCCCCTTTTAAAATGTCAATCGCTGCGTAAGAGATTGAAATGATCTGTTCGGGCGATGTGATGTCTCCAATTTCAGGGGGCGGATTATTACCGCCAATACCATGACGGGATTTTTTATCTTTAGGAAGCAGGGCTTCCAGCTTTTTTACCTGTTCTTTTAATTTATAACGATCCCAAATGGGGTCGATTAAATTAGCAATATGCGCAGGCCCTTTGTCCCAATCCGCATCAGGGATCAAAGCCACTGCGCGTTGCAGGTTCCAGTCTAGTGGTTTGCCGTCTAGGAAACCTTGGTACCAGTCGCGCCAGAATGTGAACTCAGGGGCAGTGGGCAGGACATCATTAACAAATTCATCCCATGAATGTTTGAAAATACTTTCGGGTTTTCCGTTATGCCACAAGGGGTGATCCAACAGCTTAGCAGCCGTATTAGAGTCCACGATATTGGCATCGAAATAGCCAGCAGAGCGATAGGCGGAATGGCGAGAATCAGAGGAAAGGATGGAAAGAGTCGCGGTCCTGATGGCAAATTTGGTGGAATCGGCGAAATAGGTAGGATCGGTGGAATGGATGGCAAAATTGGCGGAAAGGGAGGAAGTTTCGGCGGCGGAATAGGTGGAACCGGTCGTAGCGGAAAAGGAGGAACGGATGGAATTTATGGCGGCCTTCAAATCAGCAGTTGGTTCATTGCATTCAACTGCTGATGTTAGAATTGAGCGCGCTGTCGATAAGGCAAGTGCTTTTGTATCAAAAGTAGCATCCTTATCCGCTATAGGTGCAACTACGAATGGAAAAGTGCGCAATGCGGTGCGGCTGGCAATGGCAATATGGACGGGCTGTTCCTGATCATCTAACCAGTTTTCAAATTCTTTATTATTGGAAATTTCAACCACTATACACTCAATATCACCCTTGCCCTAGCCTGCCAGACCATTCTAACACTTACAACCCATTGACCACGCCCCCAATCCATACCATATCCCCCTGCATGACCGATATATCCAAAATCCGCAACTTTTCCATTGTTGCCCACATCGACCACGGTAAATCTACCTTGGCAGACCGTCTTATCCAGCAAACCGGCACTGTGGCCGAGCGGGATATGGAAGCGCAGATGCTTGATACCATGGACATCGAAAAAGAGCGTGGCATTACCATCAAGGCGAACTCGGTTCGGATTGAATACACGGCCAACGACGGGCAGGATTATATCCTGAACCTGATCGACACGCCCGGCCACGTTGATTTTGCTTATGAGGTCAGTCGATCCATGCGCGCCGTCGAAGGCTCGCTTCTGGTGGTCGATGCCTCCCAAGGCGTGGAAGCGCAGACGCTGGCGAATGTGTATCACGCTCTGGATGCGGATCACGAAATTGTCACGGTGCTGAACAAGATCGACCTGCCTGCGGCGGAACCTGAACAGGTGGCCGAACAGATCGAAGATGTGATCGGGATTGATGCATCAGACGCGGTGATGATCTCGGCCAAAACCGGCATTGGCATTGATCTGGTGTTGGAAGCGATTGTAACCCGTCTGCCGGCCCCCAAAGGTACGCGTGATGCCCCCCTGAAAGCCATGCTGGTTGACAGTTGGTATGATGCCTATCTGGGCGTTGTGGTTTTGGTGCGCATCATTGACGGTGTGCTGAAAAAGGGCGACAAAATTCATTTGATGAACACAAGTGCGACCTACGCTGTTGACCGTGTTGGCGTTTTTCGCCCGCAGATGGAACCCATTGATGAATTGGGGCCGGGTGAAATGGGCTATCTGACGGCTTCGATCAAACAGGTGCGCGACACGGCTGTGGGTGATACCATTACGCATGATAAAGGGCGCTGTGTGGAAGCACTGCCGGGCTTTGCACCCAGCCAACCCGTGGTGTTTTGCGGCCTGTTCCCCGTGGACAATGCCGAGTTTGAAGACCTGCGCGAAGCGATCAGCAAGCTTAGCCTGAATGACGCCAGTTTCAGCCATGAGATGGAAACATCCGCCGCCCTTGGTTTCGGCTTTCGCTGTGGCTTCCTGGGGCTGTTGCATCTGGAAGTGATCCGCGACCGTCTGGAGCGCGAATATGATATCGACCTGATCACCACGGCACCAAGTGTGATTTACCACGTGCATATGCGCGACGGTGAAGTGATGGATTTGCACAACCCTGCCGACATGCCCGACATGACCCATGTGGATCATATTGAAGAGCCGCGCATCAAGGCCACGATCCTGGTGCCCGATGAATATCTGGGCGATGTGCTGAAACTGTGCCAAGACAGGCGCGGTATCCAGCAAGACCTGACCTATGCGGGTAGCCGCGCGATGGTGGTTTACGACTTACCACTGAACGAGGTGGTGTTTGATTTTTATGACCGTCTGAAATCGGTGACCAAGGGCTATGCCTCGTTTGATTACACGATGGAAGATTACCGAGAGGATTTCTTGGTTAAAATGCAGGTTCTGGTCAACGATGAGCCGGTGGATGCACTTTCAACAATGGTACACCGTGATCGTGCCGAGGCACGTGGCCGCGCGATGGTTGAAAAACTAAAAGACCTGATCCCGCGCCATATGTTCAAAATCCCTATTCAGGCCGCCATCGGCGGACGTATTATCGCGCGTGAAACACTATCTGCGATGCGCAAGGATGTGACGGCAAAATGCTATGGTGGCGACATCAGCCGTAAGAAAAAGCTGCTGGATAAGCAGAAAAAAGGTAAGAAAAAGATGCGCCAGTTCGGCAAGGTCGACATCCCGCAAGAGGCGTTTATTTCGGCTTTGAAGATGGATGACTGAGAAATCCCAGAACAAAGGCTTTCTTAACAATAAGAAATACTGAATAGTATATTTTTTAAAGGATCAGATATGAAAAATATACTCAGACTTATTTTGGCATTTTCAGTATTGGCATTGACCGCGCAAATCAGCTTGGCTCAGGAAAATATTGGAAACCCCGGTTATGTCGGTATTATTCTGGAAACCGATACATCCAGAGTGAGTTATCACAAACGCTACACGTTGAATTTTTGCCCGCTTGACGGCAACAGAAAATTCAAAGCCAGATGCTTTAAGCAGGCGTATACATTCCCCGGAACCAAAGGGGTGACGTATGAAATTGTAGACAGTGGTGCTTATGAATATATAATTTCATGGCTGAAGCCTAAGCCAAAAGCTTTATACGCTTTTTCCCGGGGCAGCCTTGGCGGCATTGCCGGTTTTGGTGCGACTGAACTTATCGGGCCGGGCACACATACACAAATGTCGGTTCTGCAAGCGGGAACCGTTGCGGTGATTACGCGACCTTTCACCGATTGGAAAGGCGGATATGCGTCAGCGATTAATCGGGCTAAAGCGGTTTTTCGAAAACAATATGGTGCAGCACTTACCAAACGGATGAAATTTGTCGCGTTTAAATCCGCAACTGTCGATTGCCGGTTTAAAAGCACCGTGTTCGATTATCAGATAAACCAGAATTCTTGCGTATTGAAATAGATCGTGCGCATTGCTTCGGTGTGGGCGATTAAGCCCTAAGCCTTCAACTGTTCCAAACGATTCATTTTATCAGCCAAACGGTTCACCAAACTTTGACTGATATGTTCAAGAGATACCGTTTGCAGCTTGTGGGCTGGACGCATGTTTTGCATAGGCGTATGGCGCTTGAAGATATTCACAGTATTTGGGTCTTGTGAATTATACTCTTTATCGCACGGGGTAAGGTAGGGGGCAGACGTAGGCATGGGGTAGCTCGCTATGATTAAGGTTACTCGTTAATTTCTAAGGATCAATACACCCAAACATGCATCATTATTGAGGACTCAATGTGACGATTCCGTGATGAATTGGGGGTTTCGTAAACCTATGGTTGAATGACGCTCCGTAACGAAAATAGAATATGGCAAAACAATGCCGGTGCGCCTGTTGGCAAAATAGATGATAGGCCCTTCCGTTTGGGGTGCAGAACCAGATGCAAATCAGATCATCGGGGTCGTGTGGTGCGCATTGCAGACAAGATAGACAAACTGATGCCGTGGCATTATAAAGGTTGAGTAAACACTTACTATCAATTTACTTACCCTGGAAACCAGTCTTTTGCTTTGTGTGTAATTAACAGTTTTCTGGATAAATCAGATGTTAATTGGATATGAACGAATTTCTACCGATGATCAGAATTATGCGCCTCTACGCGATATATTACTTTCAAGTGAATGTTGTTAGAGCTGGCGACTTATTAAACCCGATCAATCGTAACGGATTGGTCACTCTAAGCTGCAGCACTGCTGTTGCCGATTATTACCGCAACAATGTGTTGCATGGCCCAAATGCGGTTTTGACCGCCGCCAACAGGTTTGGCGCGCCTGCACCCAAAAGATGAGGGCGGTTTTTTTAGTATTTGCGCTATTTCTGGCCAACCCGGCGCAGGCGATTTGCCGCATAGCCCTTGCCATAGGCGTGGATGTTTCGGCCTCGGTTGACGCCCATGAATACCGGTTGCAACTGGCCGGTCTAGCCGACGCACTGGCCGATACGGATGTCAAAAAAATCTTACTTTTATCGCCTGAAACCCCGGTTGATCTGGCGGTTTTCGAATGGGCTGCGGAAGATTACCAGCGTATTATCTTGCCGTGGACAACCATCGACAATGCCACAACTCTGGCGCGGGTGGTGGCACTTTTACATCGGGCCAGTCGTGGCCAAACCGGTGAGCCATCCGATCAGGTTAAACCGGGGTATTCCAGACTTAGCCGTGACCCTTCAACCGCAATCGGCAGTGCTATGCTGTTTGGGGTTGACCTGCTAAGCACGCGCACTTGCTGGGCCCGTACGCTGGACTTGTCTGGCGATGGTATCTCCAACACCGGGCCAGAACCAAAGGATGTACTTTCGCGGCTTGAAGGTGCAGGTGTAACAATCAACGCGTTGCCGATCATGTCCAGTGGTAGATCAATTTCGGCCAATGGCGAATATCTGGCAACCCGCCTTGAACGCCACTTTCTGGATGAGGTGATTATGGGCCCTGGTGCTTTTATCAAATCGGCCCGGGGCTTCAAAGACTTCAAGGCGGCCATGACGCAAAAACTGCTGCGCGAACTGGAAGGCCCGAATTTAAGCCGCCTGATGCTGCGCCCTTAAGGCTGCTTCTTTTGCTAACCGCCAAAGAATGCCCCTTAGTATCTGCTATCCTAAACAGCATCATTAGGGGCGAACACCAGACAGTTACGATTCTTCGCCAGTTTAAAGCCGCTAAATATTGACCTTCTAAAGGGATTTTATAAAAATTTCCGAGCTTTTATTCCTTCACAAACCCCTTTAAATCCATCCTAACCAAACAGGATATTTTCATGCCACTGACCACTCTACAAACCCGCGCCGAAAACCAATGCGAACTTTGTGCCTCCACCACAGATCTCACCCTGTTCCCCGTGGGCCCAACCCCGGACGGAACCGCGATGACGGCGGCCCTGCTTTGCCCCACATGCACCACCCAAATCGATGGCGAGATGGATGCAAATCACTGGCGATGCCTATCGACCTCCATGTGGTCAGAACACGCCCCTATTCAAGTGCTGGCGTGGCGGAGGCTGGATCGTCTGAAAGAAGAATCTTGGGCGCGTGATTTGACGGATATGCTTTATCTGGAAGATGAAACACTGGCGTGGGCCAAGGCTGGTATGATCCGCGAAAGCCTACACAAAGATAGCAATGGCGCGCTATTAGCTGCGGGCGATACAGTGGTGCTGATCAAAGACTTGCCCGTGAAGGGCGGCGGATTTACCGCCAAACGCGGCACGGCAGTGCGTGGCATTTCATTAGTGGAAGACAACCCCGCCCATATTGAGGGCCGTGTGGAAGGCCAACGGATTGTTATTCTGACCGCGTTTGTGAAGAAGCGTTAAATTCAGCTCGAAACTTGTGCTATGTTAAAGACTGGTAACCGTTCATTTACTATCTACCTTTTGTGAAAAGGAGTGCGCAATATGTTTAGTCTGGCAAGTATGCTTTATGCAATCATTGGAACAACTTTGACTGGGATATCAATCCTTGTGGTTCTGGTTGCCGGTTTTGATACGCTGGAACCGATCCTGATAGCGGCTGCCACCGGTGCGCTGGTGGCTTTGCCTGTATCATGGATTATTGCGCGTAAGATCAGCCGGGCATAGAGCTAACGGGATTTAGCTGGCCGATTTGGAAATCGCTTTGCCCGCAGTGGATAGGTCTTTGCCGATCCCGTTGACCGTTGCACACGCACTAAGGGCGACAAGACACAGGATAACAGTGATGCGGATCATGAGATGGTTCCTTTTATTGGCAACTGAATTCTAAATCGATGGGCCGATATTGGCAAGTATTTTGGCAATGTATGGCCAAGTTTTGCCGATGCTTTGGATTGCCGTGGCAGGGCAAAGCCGTTAGCCTGTTTTGAAAACTGGAAACTATCTTGCCACTTAAAATCAATAATCGCGATGCCCGCAGGCTTTGGCTGACCTCGCAAGGGCTGGCCAAGTCGCCTACGGGTGATTTGGATGTTCTGGATATCATCAAACGACTTGGCTTTGTGCAGCTGGATACCATTCAGGCGGTTGTGCGTGCGCACCACCATATCATCTGGTCGCGCAATCAGAATTACCGCGAACCGATGTTGAATAGACTGATGGCCGATGAACGCGGGATCTTTGAGCATTACACCCATGATGCGTCGGTTCTGCCGATGGCGTTTTATCCGATGTGGCAACGGCAATTCAGGCGCAAGAAAGCTGGCATTGATCAGTCGAATTATTATAGCACGATGTTGGATGCCAAGGGGCGGAATGCGATTAAAGCCCGTCTTGCAGATGAAGGCCCGCTGTCGACCCATGCGTTTGATACTAAGGCTGCTAAAAAGGGCATGTGGATGCGGCCTCCGCACAAATTGGCATTGGATTACATGTGGTATGCAGGTGAATTGGCGACCTCGCATAGGGTGAATTTCACCAAGTTCTATGACTTGGCGGACCGGGTGTTTCCTAGTGAGTTACGGGCGCAGAACCATAGTGATGCCACGCAAATTAACTGGCTGTGCCATGCCGCGCTTGACCGTATGGGGGTTGGTACTTTGGGTGAGATACAGAAGTTCTGGGAAGCGATGGATGCGCGTGAAGTGAAGGCATGGGCGCAAGAGGCATCCCTAGTGCTGGTTGAGGTGCAAGCGGCGGATGGAGCATGGAGTGAAGCCTTTGCGCCGATGGATATAGAAGAGCGTTTATCGGCCTTATCTGCCCCGACATCGCGTTTGCGTATCCTAAGCCCGTTTGATCCTGTGGTGCGTGATCGCAACCGTCTGAACCGTTTGTTCGGTTTTGAGTATCGTATTGAGATTTTTGTGCCTGCCGCCAAGCGCAAATGGGGGTATTATGTGTTTCCTTTGTTGGAAGGCGATCGGTTTGTCGGGCGTATTGAGGTCAAGGCAGATCGGGCTAAGGGTGTGCTGAATGTGTTGAACTTATGGGCTGAGCCTGGCGTGAAGTGGACGGGTGCGCGGGTGGCAAAGCTGGACGCGGAACTGGCAAGGCTGGCGCGTTTGGCGATGGTTGACCATGTGCAGTGGTACTGTTCAAATCCTATCACATAAGTGAGAGAACGGCCAAGAACGGTGTTCTATTAAACCAGACAGGCGTAAGCTGAAGGCTGTATTACAGGAGCGCTTGCATGTTTTCCCGTGCCGCATGGCGGCGTTTTCAATTTGGCTTGCGCACGGTTGTAGGCCAATCCAAGCGCGGATTTTTTATTCCGTACCGTTATGCTGGAACGATACCTGACAGTCAGCCTGTCTATGCGGTTCTGGAACATTACTTTGCGCTTAAACGTGCGGATTTCGCAGCGTTTTGTGCATCCCTTGATGCCTATGCAGATGAATTTTCGCAGTTTGGCGAAGCCCCCGCACCCCGTTGGCAACAGGGCTGGTTTTCGCGCCTTGACGGGGCGGCGGCTTATGGAATTGTGCGGGCGCGCACGCCTAAGGCAATTATCGAGGTGGGCTCAGGTCATTCCACGCGGTTTATGGCGCAGGCGATTTTGGATGGGGGTCTGGATTGCCGCCAGATAGCCATTGACCCGCAGCCGCGCGCTGCCATCAGGCAGTTGCCGATTGACTGGCGGGCAGAGCTGTTGGGGCCGGATCATATCGCCCTTTTTGCCAGCCTTGAAGCGGGTGATATCGCGTTTTTTGACAGCAGTCACATTTTGATGCCCGGCACCGATGTGGATATGATTTTCAATCGTATTCTACCGATACTGAAACCGGGTGTGCTGATCCACATCCACGATATTTTGCTGCCTGACCCATACCCGCCCGCGTGGTTGTGGCGCGGTTATAATGAACAAAACGCTCTAGGGCCGATGATTGCCGGCGGGGCCTATGATTTGGTCTTTGCTAGTGCCTATGTGGCCCGCCGTATGCAAGATGTGATTGCGGCAAGCAAACTGAGCCGCTTGCCGCTATTCGAGGGGGCTTATGAGACAAGCCTATGGTTGGAAAAACAATAGGCGCTTAGGCGATGATTGCTTTTATCGCGACCAGAAACGCCTGCACTTCGTGTTTTGTGTTGTAGTGGCACATGGAAACCCGAATGCAGCTATCTAGCCCCAGCGGGTTCAGGATGTTACCTGAATAATGATCGGCGCGCCTGATATGAACGCGGATACCGTGGTCAGATAGTTTCGCCACAACATCTGCGGATGGAACGGTTTTCACAACCATGGAAACCAGTCCTTCGCGGTGCGGATTATCTATACCGCCGATGATCTGCACTTCGGGGATATCGGCCAAGCCGACCTGGCCGCCAACGCCGTGCAACATGGCCGCTACCAATGCGTTTTCCTGTGCGCATATGGCATGTCCCGCCGCCTCAATTTTGGTGCGCGGTGTGGTAGCGTTTGAAACCCGTCCGCCCAGCCATTCGAAATAGCCGACGACATCGCTGAATGTGGCGTAAGAACCTGCGTCCCGCGTGCCAAGTTCCCAAGGGGCGTTGGGGGCACCGATTAACGTATCATGCGGCATGGCGGCTAGACGGTCGGATATCCAGGCGATGCCGTAGCCGTGGCGCGAAAACACTTTGTAGGGTGAGATCACGTAACCATCGATGCCATAAGCATCTATATCAAGCCCGCCGTGGGCTGCGTGTTGGATACCATCTACGATGATGATGCATTCAGGGGCAATCTTGCGAATGGCTTTTGCCACTGCCGCCACATCTACGGACATGCCGGTGACGGGTGAGGTGTGCAATATGGTGGCAACACGGGTGTCGGGCGTGATGTGGGGCAAGTAATCCTTTGCGCTAACCGTACCTGTAGCGTCGTTATGCGGTGCCGCATCATAAGATTTACCCGCAATTTCAGCCCAGCGTACGCAAGCACTGCGCGATGCGGGGTGTTCCAGTGTACTGCCCAGAACCGACCCGCCTTTGGGGGTGCCAAGACAGGCGGCACTGATCAGGCGAAACAAAAGTTCTGTACCACTTTCACCCACGAAAACCTGCCCGCCTTCGGCATTTAGAAACGTACGGATGTTTTCTTTGGAGGTTTCAATCATACGCGCGGCACTAAGGGATGCTGGGTTGTCGCGCCCCTGATTGTCAGGGATGGCGGCATATTGCGCAGATGTTTCCACCACGGATTTCAGTGTCAAAGCCCCGCCTGCATTTTCAAAGAAAACACGCGCACCCTGATCGGGGCAGGTATCAACCTGACTGAACCTGTTGCGAACCTCATCCATTATATTTTCAACTGTGCTGTGCATACCTGCATTCCATTGATCTTGTTTAAGGGGGGTATAGCAGTAAAATACCAAATGAATTAGAGTGTAATTGTTATATCAACCAAAAGGAAATGTTTTGGATATTCGATTTTTAGAAAGCCTTATTGCCGTGGTGGAAGGCGGTTCGATCTCTGCCGCTGCCCGTGTACAGGGATTGACCGCGACCGCCGTTAGCCAGCGCATTCGCGCGTTAGAGGCAGAGTTCGGGGCGGATTTGCTGATCCGTGCAGGCCACAAGGCAACGCCCACTAAAGCCTGTCTGAACTCGCTGCCGCGTGCGCGTGATTTGATCCTTGAAGCGGCTATGTTGAAACGCGATTTTGGCAGTAATGCCTTGTCAGGCCCGTTTCGCATTGGGGCGATTGAAACGGCTTTGTCTGATCTGATCCCGCCTGTGGTCAAAGCCATCGCGCGTGATGCACCCGATTGTCAGCTGTCTATTCACCCCGGTACTTCGCAACAATTATATGAGATGCTGGAGCAGGATCAGATTGATATGGGCGTGATGGTGATGCCGCCTTTCGTTGTGCCCAAGGCATATTGTCTGGATGTCCTGATGACCCAACCCTATGTTCTGATCCAAAGCTTGGATGGTGGCCCTGTTGCAAAAGATGATCTGATGCACAAACCGATCATCCTTTATGATCGGAGTTCATGGGGTGGGCAGGGGGCTTGGAAATGGGTTTCGGATCAAGCCAATGTGCAAAATCTTTTGTGTGATCTGGACGGGTTGCGTACAATAGCCGCGATGGTTGAAAACGGTTTGGGGATAGCTTTGCTGCCCAGTTGGTCGGAATTGCAGGCCAGCACCGCGGCACTTTCGTTTACCACGCCCAACCCGCCGCTTGCGGATCGGCAGATTGTGCTGATCGGCAGAACTGCACAAAAACACGAGCCGCTTTGTGATCTTATTAGGGGGTGTCTGATTTAGGTATAACCGAACCGTTCAATCCAGGGCTGGATTTGATCCTGATATGGTTCAAAATACTTTTGATAGTTTTTCCACCGATAACTGGCATCTTTGTAAAGCGGTTGCACCACCTGGCTGTAGCTTGGCGTGTTGATCTTGCCGCGCTCTAGGGCGGTTTTTTGGTAATCGGTCAGGCTGTCTTCCCATTCCAACCCCAAGAACTGCAACAGGTTGTTAATCTCTGTCGGCATGTCTGTCACCAGATCCTCATAGCGGATCATATGAAAATCCAAGCCGTAGCGTTTTTGTGCTGCAGCCCATGTTTGCATCACCACACAGTAATAGGCAACGATCCTGTCCAGATTAACCATATTGGCCATCTGCGGGTTCAGTTTAAAATACTGCATGTAACAGCTTAAAATACAGTCGTAAGGGTGTCTGATGGCCAGAATATATTTGGCTTTCGGGAACACCGCTTCAATCAGCGGCGCATCCAGTGCATTCAGTGGCAGTTTGTCGATGCAAAGCTGATTTTTGTCACTTGCATCAACGTGTTTTTCCAGCTCTGCAAAATATTGCGCCTGTAAGGAAGCCTGTTGCCTGGCACTTAGGGTTTCGATGTCGTGCAACCCGTCTGCCCCGATCATTTCATGGCGTATGGCAGCCACCATCGGTTGTTCTTCGGCCACAATAATCTGTGAGTGGCTGCGCAAAATCGTATCCAGCAATGTTGTGCCAGAACGCGGGAAGCCGACCAGAAAGCAAGGTGTATTGTCAGACGCAGGGTTGGTGTTGGGGGGAAGGGGCTTTGCCTGTGTAAGGTCTTTCAGGGATGTCGAAATTTCCGCGAAATACTCTTCGGATTTGATAGTCGCAAATTCAGGGCTGCCCTCGATTTGTGCATTCATTTCGATAAACGCGGTAAAGGCTTCATTGTATAGGCCAAGCTTATCGTAAAGCTTACCCTTCAGTTCATAATACGCAATGACCCGTTTCGGGATCAGGGCATCAGGGTCAATGCGGTCTAAAACCACCTTGGCACTGTCATAGGTTTTTTGCCGAAAACCCAATAGGGCGGCGTAATAAAGCACATTGGCGTTGTCTGCGGATTTAGTGTTTTCAGATTGGGATAACACATCATTAAGTCCGGACAGGTCATTGGTTTTTTCGTAAAAATCACACAAGGAAGTAATGAATTTGTAATTGTCAGGGGCCAGTTGCAAGGCGCGCTTATAACTGGCTTCTGCCGATGAAAGCTCACCGTCTTGAGTTAACACAATACCCAGATTATTATGAAGATCGGCCATATCGGGTGAAGCTTGTACGGCCTTTTTATAGGACGTGATTGAGCCGGGTATATCGCCTGTACGTTTTAATGCCCCGCCCAGATTATTATGGGCGCTGGCATTGCTTGGGTCTATTTCCAAAGCGCGGATTGAATGGGTGATCGAGAGTTGAAATTGACCCAGACGGGCATGAACCTCACCCAGTAAGATGTGTAGCATCAAGGTGTTGGGGTGGCGCCTTAATAGCGCATTTGCGTGTTGCACCACGTCCTTTAAACGCCCTTGGCGGTATATTGCGATCACCGCAGCCATATCCTGTTGGGATGGTTGGGTTGTGAGTGTTTGTTTCACGGCGTTCAAACCTGTCAGACCATGCTGGGCCGGTTTGTTTTTTGGAAATTTTGCCAGTATTGCCAAATACAACTCTTTCGCGGCCGCTACATCACCCTTTTTTGCGTGTGTTTTAGCCGTTAGCAGGGCTTGTTGTACGGATTGGCGCATCTGAGTTTCTTTCGTATTTTTGAATAAGAATGCCATACATGGATGCGCAGATAAATACCAATGATACGAAATGGCTCGCGAAGGGCGGAAACCATAAATGTTAAGGTTCGCGGCGTCTTAGCTCGCGAAAAGCCTGTGGTGCACCCGTCGCGATTCGAACGCGAGACCTCTGCCTTCGGAGGGCAGCGCTCTATCCAGCTGAGCTACGGGTGCTTGAGGGGCGGTATAGGCGATTGGGCAGTGCTGTGCAATTCTCTTTTTTGGGCTTGTGGGTGGTTTTTAACGGCATGGCGTGATCTTAATATTCAGATGATATGAAAAGGAAAGCTTATGGGTTTTAACGCTTTGGTGGATGTGAACGCCTGAGAGCATTGCCATCACCGTGGTTTTGAAAAATGTCCCGATTGGGACAAGTGGTTATGTATTTGATATAAATAAGTAATCTAAAAAAATCTACCGCTTGTGCAAGCGGGTGGTAGGTTTTTTTGGCATATATTTACGTTTTTGATGGGGCAAGGAAACATAATGCGATCCAATACACTTTACACGGTAAACTTAGACGCCGCACCGCGTATAATACATAGTGCGGAAAGCGGTAATTTGAGTAAAAAAACCAGTTGTCTGCTCTGAGCCCAAAGTTACAGATGCTGCGGGTTGTACGAATGGCGGCTTTGTGGCTGAGGAACCCGCTTGCCTACGGTAAGTCATACAGCCCGAGCGCATTGCCGAAGGGGTCGGTGAACTCGGAAAACGTCACCACATCGGGAATTTCAATTGCCTCTCCGGTTTTAATGCCAAGATCAGTGCGCGTGCCTTGTGCGATCGCCATATCATCTACCAAGAACCTGACGACTGCCCCCGATGGCTGCTGCTCGTCTGCTTCAAAAAGCTGGAGCCAAACACCTGGTGCAACTTTAAATTCTATAATGCCGGGAACGGGCCTAATCACTTCGGTGTCCGAGCCGAGAAAATTGATGTACCATGCCTCTGCTTCGGCGATAGAAGTCACGGGAACGCCAACCGTGACTTCTTTGAATGGCTCTGCTGAAACATGGCCCGCAATCGCGAGGAATGCTATCGATGCTTTGAATAGATTGCGCAACATCATGCTCCTCCCGTTAAATCTTCTGCAAGCATAAGGGCGTTGCCATCGGGATCGTAAAATGTTGCCGTCTTGACCATGCCCTCAACTACATCCGTTTCACCATCAAATTTCACATCAGCCTGTTCCAATTTGGTGCGGGCAGTGTCCAGATCGGCAATCCCAAAAACCGGAACACAGTTGCCGGGGATTGGTTTGGTATGTTCCCCAAGGCCGATTGTAACACCGACGGTCATGGTTTGAATCTCAGACCAACCAGCTTCATCTGCGTGATAGATAAGTTCAAATCCGAGCATGCTTTCGTACCATTCAGCACTTATGTGTCGATCCTTGACCGACAGAGCAATATTGATGGTATTATCTAGCGAAATGAGCGACATAGGCTTTCCTTTTGATTTAAATTATACTAACTATACTTTATGTACATTAAATCATATGTCAACATCACTTCAAAGGCTTGGGCAATGCCCATTCTATCAAACATGCATGATGGCGTTCCGGGGCGGCAGGCAACACTGCTGGCGGCAACAGGTGCAAGTAGGACTGCTTTTGCGCAAAGTATGGAACACCTAATCCAGATTGGGCTGCTGGAACGAAATCCCGGTCACGGTCATCCACTTCGACCAGAATTTCGCCTAACGCAATTTGGGTTGAGGGCAGCCGCAATCGCAAACAAAGTTCAAAGCGTTTCAGGTGATGAAGATCAGGACTTACTGCGTCGTTCATGGACATTGCCAATTTTGACATCCCTTCACACACAGAGCCACTTTAATGAGATCAAACGAAACCTGCTGACGATCACGGATCGTGCCTTATCACATTCTTTGAAATCCATGGAAGAACGAAATTGGGTGGAACGCAGCGTAGACCATGCTTCCCGCCCACCAAGGTCGATTTATTGCGCCGTTAATACTGGTGGAATGATTAGTAAGATCACGGGGCCGGAAATTAGTTTCGTCTGTCATTGATCGAAATTCGGAACGGTTATTTGAAGTCTACTAATTCAATAGTTGCTCAAAATTGTAAGAGCAACCTTTCGAGCGCGTAATGGGAATGGCGGCAAAGTCCGCATTGCTGCCCTTGTCCACGATTTTCCGAATATCTGTTTTGAGAGGTGTAAAATACCTGCTTAAACACCAGATTGACCCCCAAACAAAAACGGCGCCCCTAGGGACGCCGTTTTCTTTTTAGGTATGTCGTTCTTTATTCAGCAGCCTCAGCCGCTGCGTGCTTATCACGGTGGCCATCGCGGTACAGTGCTTTAGCCAATGAGATCATCATCAGCACCATCACGAATGTAAACGGTAAGGCCCCGATGATCATCGCGTTTTTCAGCGCATCCAGACCACCACCACCTGCAACCAGCAACGTGCCGATTACCAGTGTCAGGATAATGCCCCAGATGATACGGTGCTTAACGCCGGTTTCTTCTTGGCCACCTGACATGATGGTGTTCATCACCAAGATGCCACTGTCTGCGGATGTCACAAGGAACGTCATGATCAGAACCACACTCATGATGGTGATGCCTGTCAAGAAGCCGCCATCGATCATGTAGGACAGTGTCACAAACAGCTTGGCTGTTGTACTAGCACTGGCGATTGCGCCACCGGCTGCGCCGGACAGTTCCAGATCAATCGCGGTTGCCCCCAGGATGGTCATCCATGCGAAACATACCAAGGCGGGTGCAAACACGCAGCCTATGATGAATTCGCGTACTGTACGACCTTTTGAGATACGTGCCAGAAACAGACCAACGAAAGGTGAAAACGCAATCCACCAAGCCCAGTAGAATGTTGTCCAACCTGACTGCCAGCCGAACAAGCGGCCTTGAGTACCTGCTTCATAGGTTGCGGCAAGTACATCTTCTGGCAACTCAGCTGCGGCACCTTCTAGGCCACCTACGAAGCCATCGTATGACCCCCAGGCGTTTTGTGCGCCTGTTAGATCACCTGCCATAGATTTGGCAGCATCGGGCAGGCCTGCAGCAAATTCATCTGCGGACTGTGGCCCAAAGGCTTCAAAGGACAATGGAACGATGTGTATGATGTAGTCGATCATAGCCGTTGCATAGGTTGTCATTGCAAACAGGAACGATCCAAAGAATACAAATGTCAGAAGCAAGATCAACGATAGAACCAGATTAAGGTTCGACAAGTATTTCACGCCTTTACCAACACCTGATACCGCAGAGATAATCGACATGGTCATGATCATGACCAATGCTGCGATCAAGCCAACTGTGCTTGGTGCGGGTTTCTCTGCACCGTTCATCAACCATTCCATACCAGTAATGGCATAAACCCCGTCAACGAACTGGCTAATGCCAAACCCGATGGTCACGGACACACCTAGGATTGTTGCAACAACGCCTAGGATATCTACCAGATGGCCAATAGGGCCGTTTACGGCTTTACCCAGTAGGGGGGTTAAAGCTGAACGGATTGTTAATGGCATGTCGCGTGTATAGGCATAGTAAGCCAATGACAGGCCTGTCACCACATAGATTGCCCATGCGTGAAAGCCATAATGCAGGAATGTGTAGCGGTAGGCGGATTGTATTGCCTCTTTTGTGCTGCCTTCTACATCACCTGCAACAACAACGGGGTTTGATCCCCATAGGCCCAAAGGTTCGGCTGTGGCGTAAACCATAAGCCCCACACCCAAGCCTGCACCAAACATCATGGAAAACCATGAGAAATTTGAAAATTCAGGTTTGACACCTTCTTTGCCCATCAGGCGTTTGCCTGTGGATGGAATAATGGCAACGACGGCCAGAAAGAAGAAGAACACGCCAACGGCGATGATATAAAAGGTGTTGAAGCCTTTTAGCAAAAAGCCGTTTAATTCTGATAAGGCACCGTTTGCGCCCAGTGGCCAGATCAAGGCCCATAGCACAAGGCCTACCATGATTGATTTACTGAAAAGGGCTATTGGAAGGCTATAACCTTCGTAGAACCCTGACGGAGCTTTTTTAATATCAAGCTCCGTGAATGGTGGTTTAATGGACATTTTTATGTCTCCCCAATGTATTGCGAAAGGTGTGTGGGTTAATATGGTCTACTCGAAAACATATCCCACAAAACTTTGTGAAACCCCGAGGTCTTTCGCATTTCCTCCCCCGAGGTAATAGCAGCAATGATAAGTGTCCTGTAATGAAAGGGGTAGCGGTTTGCGACACTTAAACGTGTCATTGCGGCTTGTTCGCCTTGTTGGGTGTAGCCAGACAGCTGTATGTATGACGTTAGGTCTTGAACCTGCGGGGGTGATTTTTTGCAGCGGGAATGTTAGGCAAGCATCAATAAACATCATAGAAACAGGAACCGTTACACATGCCCCGTCTTATTAAAAGCACTTTACGCATATTTCTTGTCCTTGCCATCGCACTGAGCGTTATGGCTTTCTGGAAACGTGAAGAGATCACGCGATTGTTGGCGGTGAACAGCCTGTTTAATGAAGATAAGATCGTGCATAATTTCAGCCATATGGATGAAGCGTTTTTGAATGCGCCGGTGCTGAAGGGCGACGGGCCTGTCAGCGATTTGCCAAAAGGCGCGCAGATGGAACTGCCTGCGGGTGTGCCCGAATGGATCAAGGAACGTCATGTCACATCGCTGATTGTGATGAAAGACGGGCAGATGGTTTATGAGGATTATTATCAAGGCACAGGTGCAGATGATCTGCGTATTTCATGGTCGGTTGCCAAAAGTTTTTTGTCATCGCTTGTGGGGATATTGCTGGATGAGGGCACCATTGCTTCTATCGACGATCCGATTATCAAATATGCGCCATCCCTGAAGGGCAGTGCTTATGAAGGGGCGACATTGCGCAATGTGTTGCAGATGTCCAGCGGGGTGACGTTTGATGAAGACTATCTGGATAAAAGTTCTGACATCAACCGCATGGGGCGCGAAATTGCACTGGGCGGATCATTGGATGAATTTGCCGCCAGTATCAAAGACAGTTTTGCCGAACCCGGTACGGTGATGCAATATGTGTCTATCGACACCCATGTCATCGGCATGGTGGTGCGGGGCGCGTCTGGGCGCACGGTTATTGATCTGTTATCTGAAAAAATCATCAAGCCGTTGGGCATGGAAATGCAGCCGCTTTATGTAACCGACGGTGATGGCGTGGCCTTTGTGCTGGGCGGTTTAAACCTGACCACGCGCGATTATGCGCGCTTCGGCCAGATGGTTTTGCAAGACGGGTTTTATAACGGTCAGCAGATTGTACCGAAAGATTGGTTGCGGGCTTCAACGAAAGCCACGGCAAACACCAAAGAAGGTAATCGCAAATATGGCTACCAGTGGTGGATACCCGCACAGGGTGCGACAGAGGGCGAGTTTTATGCCCACGGTGTTTATGGCCAGTATCTATATTTCAACCGCCCCTTGGGCGTGATGATTGCCACTAATGCGGCGGATCGCGGGTTTAAGAATGCCGGTGTGAGCGCGTCTAATATAGAAGCCATGCGCGCGATTGCGCGGGGCTTGTAAATACCCCCTTGCACTTCGCCTGATTTAACCCAAAGGTAAGCCCGAAAAGCTTTACCTTGGGGGTCTTCATGACACTAGACATCGATTTTGTACGCGCACAGTTTCCAGCCTTTGCCAGCCCTGTGCTGGATGGACAGGCATTTTTCGAAAACGCAGGCGGGTCTTATACCTGTAAACAGGTGATCGACCGTCTGACGCGGTATTATACCGAACGCAAAGTGCAGCCCTATAGTGCTTATGACGCCAGCCGTTTGGCGGGTGAAGAAATGGATGAGGCCCGCGAACGCTTGGCCGCAATTATGGGTGTGGATACCGATGAGTTAAGCTTCGGGCCGTCTACCACACAAAACACATATGTTCTGGCGCAGGCCTTTGGGCAATATCTGCAAGCGGGGGACGCGATTATCGTGACCAATCAGGATCATGAAGCCAACACCGGGCCTTGGCGGCGTTTGGCAGATCGCGGTATAGAAATTCGCGAATGGTTGATTGACCCTGATACGGGCCACCTTGACCCTGCGGATCTGACAGCGTTGTTGGACGATAAGGTCAAATTGGTCTGTTTCCCGCATTGTTCCAACGTTGTGGGTGAGATCAATGATGTGGCAGCGATTTGCAGAATTGCCCGTGATGCGGGGGCCTACACTTGTGTTGACGGTGTTTCATACGCGCCGCACGGTATTCCCGATGTCGCAGCGCTGGGCGCAGACATCTACATGTTTTCCGCTTATAAGACCTACGGGCCGCATCAGGGTATCATGACGATTAAACGTGCGCTGGGGGAAAAACTGCCCAATCAGGGACATTATTTCAATGCGGGATGCCTGTATCAACGCTTTACCCCTGCGGGGCCGGATCATGCGCAAATTGCGGCCTCTGCCGGTATGGCTGATTATATTGACGCACTTTATGCCCATCATGATGGCGGCACTGCCGATGCCAAAGGGCGCGGAACCTATGTGCATGATTTGATGCGGGCGCATGAGGTGGAATTGCTGCAACCCTTGCTGGATTATCTGGGCGACAAAAATTCCGTACGCCTGCTGGGGCCGCGTGATGCAACCAAGAAAGCCGCTACCGTGGCGGTGGCAATGGCGCAAACCGGGGCAGTGGCCGCTGAAAAGTTGGTGCAGCACGGTATCATGGCGGGGGGTGGCGATTTTTACGGCGTGCGCTGCCTGCAAGGGCAGGGGATTGACCCTGATCACGGGGTGCTGCGGGTCAGTTTTGTGCATTACACTTGCAAGCATGAAGTGGATAAGTTGATAGGCGCGTTGGATCAGGTGCTTTAGGGCGGCCGCCTAATGTTTTTGATTTACATCAGGTTCCAACTGCTTCATAAGCTAAAACAGAGAAGTGGTAAGTTTATATTACCAAATCTTGGGCAACGGGAATTGCCATACTTTTTGGCCTTGTGCCATTTATCGTTCATGGGAGGACAACAAATGAAAAATAAACTACTCGTAGCTGTTTCAAGCATTGCACTGATGGGCAATGTCGCGACGGCTGAAACATCATTGGAAATGACATCCGCATTTGGTAAAAACCTGCCAATTCTAGGAACTGCGGCGACAGATTTTGTAGCAAAAATCAACGGCATTTCTTCAGACGTTGAATTTGAACATTTCGACCCGGGCAAACTGGTTCCAACACTGGAAGCACTGGACGCGGTTTCAACCGGTTCTGTGGACGCAGCTTTTGCAACGTCCGGTTACTGGCAGGGCAAGATTAATGCGGCATCCTTGTTTGCAGCCGTGCCATTTGGCCCGGAAGCAGGCGAATTTCTGGGGTGGATCCTGTATGATGACGGTGCTGACCTTTGGCAGGAAATGTATGACAACAACGGCTACAATGTACACGTAACACCATGTGGTGTGATCGCACCTGAAACATCCGGTTGGTTCAAAAAAGAGATCAACTCGGTTGCTGATCTAAAAGGTTTGAACATGCGTTTCTTTGGCCTAGGTGCCAAAGCCATGGAAAAACTGGGCGTGTCTACATCGCTTCTGGGCGCATCCGACATTTTCCCTGCACTAGAACGCGGCGCTATTGATGCAACCGAGTTTTCAATGCCGCGTATTGATGCGCGTCTTGGTTTCCACAAAATCGCTAAGTACAATTACTTTCCTGGTTGGCACCAGCCTTCTACATTGTTTGAGTTGTTGATCAACAAAGACGTTTATGACGATCTGTCCGATCAAGCTAAAACTCAAATCGAAGTGGCTTGTCTGGCTAACATCACAACCAACCTGGCTGAAGGCGAAGCGACAAACTATGCCGCTATGGTTAAAGCGCAGGAAGAAAACGGCGTGATCCTGAAGCAGTGGAGCCCGGAAATGCTGGCAGCGTTTAAAGGTGCTTGGGATGAAGTGGCCGCTGAACTGGCTGATGGCGACCCGTTCTTCCAAAAAGTATGGGCTGATTTGCAAGAGTACCGTAAAGGCTACGCGGTCTGGTCTAGCAACATCTATATGAAACGCTAAGATAATTTAGTATAAGAACTGAGGCGGCCCTGTTGCAGTGGCCGCCTCTTTATTGATTTAAGGGGCTGCATTGATGTCAGAAGATAAAACCAACGTGCTGGATCTGGTCGCCAAGATTTCGGATCCGGGTGAACGAGACCGCGACCAGCATTTATGGGGCGATCGTTTGATGATCAACATAGGTAACTTTGCCGCTTGGTTGTTTCCTATTTTGATGATTGCCATTGTGGCACAGGTGTTTTTGCGCAAGGCTGGTCACAATCAGGCTTGGCTGGATGATGCCCAGTGGTGGATGTACGGTGCTGCACTACTGACGGGGTTTGGCTATGCTATTACCACGGACAGCCATGTGCGGGTTGATATTTTCCACGAACGGTTTTCAAACAAAAAGAAAGCCCGCATCGAGGTTTTTGGATTGGGCTGGTTGTTTCTGCCGTTCCTCGCGATGATGACGGATATTCTGATCCATTATGCTTATGCTTCTTGGATTGCAGGTGAAGGCTCTGACAGCCCCAACGGTTTGCACGGGCTGTATATGCTGAAAATGGTATTGCCGGTGTTGTTTGGTGCCGCAATCATTGCCGCTTTTGCAGTTTTACATCGCAACTTGATGAAACTGACCACGCCCAAATTGTGGCACACAATTATAGGGGCCTTTCCAACACTGTGGTTTGCGGCAGAGCGCGGTATTTATTATATTTTATGGTGGTTCGTACACCTGACAGACCCCGACATAAACACACGGCGTATCGGCCGAGAACCTATTATGGAGTATACAACTTGGTGTGCTCTGGCCTTTATCCTTATCCTTGCGACTGTCAGCTATATGCGTGCCAATCGTAACACTGTGAAAGACTGAACATGGAAATTCTGTCTCTATTTGGTGCCGTTATGGACCTGAACCAATGGATGGTTCTGCTGATGTTCATCACCTTCATCGTGATGCTGTTTCGCGGTATCCCCGTGGTTTTCGCCCTTGTCGGCGTCAGCCTGATCTTTGTGCTGTTGGGCGAGGTGGTACTTGACCCCAGCCGTAAGCTGATCAGTCAATTCATTGAATTTCACCGCACAGGTATCAACTACGTAAAACTGTCGGTAAACGGCGGGCGGTTCTTTGGCGGGATCATCAAAAACCCGGTTCTGGTGGCGTTACCGATGTTCATCTTTATGGGGCTGATGCTGGATCAATCCGGTGTCGCCCAACGCATGATGAAATCCATGCAGGTGCTGTTTGGCGCATTGAAGGGCGGTTTAGCCCTGTCTGTGATGCTGATCGGTATTATTCTGGCGGCTTCCACCGGTGTGATCGGTGCCTCTGTCGTCTTGCTGGGCGTGATGGGCATTCCCACGATGATGGATCAGAATTACGCTAAACCGATTGCTACGGGTACTATTGCGGCCTCTGGTACGCTGGGTATTCTAATTCCGCCATCAATCATGCTGGTGATCATGTCGGATCAGCTGGCGATCAGTCTGGGTGATCTGTTCATGGGCGCGTTGTTTCCGGGCCTGTTGCTGGGCGCACTTTATATTATTTACATCATCGTCTACGGTATCCTTTCACCAAAATCGATGCCTGTACCCGATGATCATGAACCCGTGACGTTTAAAGCCCTGATGGATGTGGCAAAATCCGTTGTGCCACCAATGGGGCTTATTCTGGTGGTTCTGGGATCAATCTTCTTTGGTCTGGCCACCCCGACCGAGGCTTCTGGGTTGGGCGCAATGGGGGCCACTGTTCTGGCTTTTGCTGCGCGTAACCTGAATATGAAAGTTTTCAAAGATGTGATGCGTCAAACGCTGAATACATCGGGCTATATCGTCGGTATCTTTATCGCCGCCAACTTTTTTGCCCTGATCTTGCGCCGTTATGGTGGCGATGAGATCATTGAAAACATGGTGCTTGGCTCGTTTGACAACCCGTATATGGTAATCGGCTTTATCCTGTTCATCATCTTCCTTCTGGGCTTTCTGTTGGACTGGATCGAGATTACTTTGATCATCATGCCTTTGATGCTGCCTGTGGTGATCGGCCTGAACATTCCTGTAGAGGGTTATGGCATTGTCGATGATCCGTCCGTGGTCTGGTTTGCCATACTTGTGGCGGTAACCTTGCAGACATCTTTCCTGACACCACCCGTGGGGTTTGCGCTGTTTTATCTGAAAGGGGTCTGCCCGCCTGAGATTAGCCTGCTGGACATCTACAAAGGCGTTATTCCTTTTGTGTTGCTGCAAATTATGGGCCTGATGATTGTGTTTTTCTTTCCGGAAATGACCACATGGCTGCCTGCGGTGGCATATGGAAAATAAGCCCTAAACCTTAATATGATAATTCCGCACTGCTATTATAGTATTATAGGTAGTGCGGGATGACAGAAAACTTGGCAGAACCCGAACTTCGCGCTAATATTGAGGTAATAGGGAGATGGGTATGACTGTTTTTACCTCACCAAAGGGTCAGGAAAATTTGCCGCGATATTTCGCATTGGCCTTTGCCTCTTTGCAGTCATTGCAAAGGGGGGCTTTGGAATTGGAGCTGTGTGATGGCCGCGTGTTTCGCATTAATGGCCCCGATGCGGGCAATTATGCCCGAGTTATCTCTAAGGATGATACCATATGGACGCGCCTGATCCGCGAAGGTGATGCGGGGTTTTCAAATGCTTATCTGGACGGGCAATGGGAAACGCAGGATTTGCAGGCGTTTCTGGATTTGGTGTTTGATAATTTCGCGGAAATTTCCAAGAAGTATCCGGGTGCCAGCCTGTTGCGCATGTATGAACGCCTGCGCCATTGGATGAACCGAAACACCAAAGAGCAGGCCAAGAAAAACATTTCGTATCACTATGATCTGGGTAATGATTTTTATGCCAGATGGCTGGATGATACCATGACATATTCTTCGGCTTTGTTTGAAACAGGCCAGGAAAGTTTGGAAAAGGCCCAGATCCAAAAATATGCCTCTATCTGCGATGAAATGGGCATGGGGCAAGGCGATCATCTGCTGGAAATCGGCTGTGGCTGGGGCGGGTTTGCTGAATATGCGGCGGGCCAGCGCGGGGCATCATTGAAATGCCTGACCATTTCGCAAGAACAGCATGATTACGCCAAAGCGCGGATATTCAAGGCGGGGCTTGCGGATAAAGTGGATATTGTGATGCAGGATTATCGCGATGAGACGGGGCAGTATGACGGCATCGCATCCATTGAGATGTTTGAAGCCGTGGGTGAAAAATACTGGCCGTCCTATTTCAAAACCGTACATGATTGCCTGAAGCCCGGACGGCATGCCACCCTTCAGGTGATCACGATGGCAGACCATTTGTTTGAGAATTACCGCAAAACCATTGATTTTATTCAACGGCATATATTTCCGGGTGGTATGTTACCCAGCCCAACCGTACTGCACTCTGAAATCGAAAAATCAGGGTTGATTTTCTGTGCATCCAAAGAGTTTGGCAAAAGCTATTCGCTGACGTTGCGCCGCTGGTTCAATAGTTTCAATGCCGAATGGGAAAAAATTGAGAACGCAGAGTTTGATGACCGTTTCAAGAATATGTGGAACTTTTATTTGACATCTTGTGCCGCAGGATTTGAATATGGCACAACGGACGTCACCCAAGTTACAATGCGCAGGAGATAATTCAGATGCCCACAGCCGCCAAGCTAATCGGAGCCGTGTTTCTATCGATCACGGCACTTTATTCCACGTATTTGTTTCTAAGCGTAAAACAAACGATATACCTGACGTCCACAGTTTATTACATAAACGGGGTTATTGGGTTTTGGGTTGGGTGGCGATCTATCGGGTTTGACCCCGGCATGGGGGGGATGGGGTCGATCGTGTCTGGCATGCGCGGGTTTGTATTATTTGCAATTTATACAACTGGGGCCTTTGGCTTTTGGGTTGTTATTGTCAAATTGCAGCAGTTTTTCATTCGGGATTTCAAAGGTATCCTGGAAACTTGGTGGAGCGCTATATTGGAATATCTTACGCTTATCTCTGCGTTGGATGTTTTGTTGGTACTTGTCATCGGCGGATGTATCAGTGGTATCGGGGCGGGGTTGGCAAATCGGTTCTGGTCATGAAGGTCATCTGCGTGATGAGTAGTACTGTTTTTCACTGTTGAAGCCACCTGATATGCGGCGTATCAATAAGCAACCTTATGAAATGGACTTATTATGAACGTTTTTTCTGATCTGCCGAGTGCTGTCGGCAACACACCTCTAATCAAATTGCGTAAAGCCTCTGAAATCACCGGTTGTGATATTTACGGTAAAGCCGAGTTTATGAATCCCGGTCAGTCTGTGAAAGATCGTGCAGCCCTGGGTATCATCCGCGATGCGATTAAATCTGGTCATTTGCAGCCTGGCGGCACGATTGTAGAAGGCACCGCTGGCAACACAGGCATCGGCCTGGCCCTAGTCGGGGCCTCAATGGGGTTTAAAACCGTGATCGTTATTCCTGAAACCCAAAGCCAGGAAAAGAAAGATATGATCCGCCTGGCGGGGGCCACTTTGATAGAAGTGCCCGCAAAACCTTATAAAGATCCCAACAACTACATTAAATACTCTGCCAGACTGGCGGATAAACTGGCGCTAACAGAACCTAATGGTGCTGTATGGGCTAATCAGTTTGACAATGTCGCCAACCGTGATGTGCATGTCACCAGCACAGCCCCTGAGATTTGGGCGCAAACGGGTGGTAAGTTGGATGGTTTCATCTGCGCAGTAGGTACAGGGGGCACTTTGGCCGGGACTGCATTGGGGCTGCGCGAAAAATCCAAAGATATCAAAATCGGCTTAGCCGATCCGGATGGAGCGGCTTTATATAATTATTATGTGAACGGTGCATTAGGATCTTCCGGCGACAGTATTACCGAAGGTATAGGGCAGGGGCGTATCACGGCCAATCTGGAAGGTCTTGAAGTTGATATGCCTTTTAACATTCCAGATGCCGAAGCCTTGCCGATCATATTTGATCTGCTGCGCGATGAGGGTCTTTGCATGGGCGGATCAACTGGCATCAATATTGCGGGCGCAATTCGGATGGCCAAGGAAATGGGGCCGGGCCACACGATTGTGACCATCTTGGCTGATTACGGCAACCGCTATCAATCCAAGATTTTTAACCCGAAATTCCTGAAAGCGATGAACCTGCCGGTGCCGGAATGGCTGGACAATGCACCCAATGATATTCCATCGGTTTTTGAATAGGTTTTATAAATGAAACGGGCTTTTAATAATTTCCTGACAGTACTCAGTTTTGTATTGCTGCTTAGTTTTGCGGCATTTGCACAAACTGCTAACATGGGCTTTGACGTTGAAAAGTTTCGTGAATTGGCAACCCGTGCGGAAGGTGTTGTATCCAGCCGGCAAGCATCAACGGATGCTTTGGAAATATTACGTTCTGATCTGGTTCAATACCGATCAGAAGCCCTGAACGCACAAGAGGCCCGCGCGCGGCGAGTAGCGACAGTACAAGAACAAATAATCGCACTTGGTGCTGTGCCGGATGGTGATGTGCAAGAGGCGGATTTGATTGCTGACAGACGCGCGGAACTAAATGGACAACTGGCTGAGGCGCGTGCGCCTTTAATCGTGGCCCAAGAAGCCTTTGGGCGGGCCAGTGGTTTAATCTCCGAAATTGATAAAATCATCCGGGGCCGGGCTAGAACCGCACTACTACAATCAAATAAGACACCGATTAACCCCGTCCTTTGGCCCGAAGCCATCGGTGCGCTTAGCAAACATATCGGTGAGATAGGTGCGGAAGTACGCACAGAGTGGCACCGTGATCTGTCAAAGCAGGTGCGCAAACAAAACGGGCCGGTGTTACTGTTGCTTCTTGCTGTTGGCCTGATACTAATGATCCCGCTGACGCGTTGGGCAACACATCGTTTGATACGTGAACGGTCTAAAACGCCGACTGCTTTGGGAAATACAAAACTTCTACTGTCCTCATTGGCAGTGTTCTTTTTCCCAATGACGGGGATGATCTGTCTTTTTGCTGCTGTGTATATATTTGATGTTTTTGCGCTGCGTGGCGATATGCTTTTGGGTGTGATCCCATCGGCGGGGTTGGCGTTATTTTGCGCAAACTGGCTGGCACGCCATTTGCCTTTGGGTAATGTCTCTAAAGAAAGTGATGAAGGTACAGATGATACAACGCGATTTATCCCAGCAGCCCAACGGTTAACCTGGGCAATGGGCGGTATTATTGCGGCTGGCTACCTGATCTACGGACTTGATGATGGGGCAGACTGGGCGGTTGATATCCTAACAACCCTGATGTTCCCGTTAATCGTATTACTTGGCTATTGCCTGTTCCAGGGCGGCCGTCTGATCGCCAGATACCGTAAAATATTGCAGGTCGATGATGATATTATCAGTATCCCGGAACGTATAGCTGCAATATTTATGTGGGCTTGTTACATAACGGGATTGGGGGGGCCGCTGTTGGCGGCATTCGGATATTTCAACGCAGGCGAAATGCTGGTTTTTTCAATGGCGATAACCTTGGCACTGTCTGCCGCGATTTTCTTTATCTACACCTTATTGGTGCGCTTTATCAGCCCTGTTGCCGATGCGGAAGGCATAGACCGCCCGTCAGGCGGCCTTTATAAAATCGCCATAGCATTTGCTTTGATCTGTATCGCTACCCCGGTTTTTGCCTTAATCTGGGGTGCGCGTGTCAGTGATATTAATGGTTTATGGTTTAGATTGAACGAAGGCGTGGCACTTGGGGATACACGTATTTCAATTTCCGATTTTCTGGTTTTCATCCTGATTTTCTTTATCGGTTATACCATCACGCGCTTGTTACAAACCACGTTGCGCACGATTGTTTTCCCCAGCACCAAAATCGAAAGCGGTGCGCAAAATGCGCTTGTGACGGGATTCGGTTATGTAGGTATATTTGTGGCAGCGATGCTTGCTATTACCTCTACAGGCCTGGACCTTTCAAGCTTGGCAATCGTTGCTGGTGCTTTATCTTTAGGTATTGGTTTTGGCCTGCAGGCGATTGTTTCGAACTTTGTGTCTGGCATAATTTTGCTGATCGAACGCCCTGTGAAGATCGGCGATTGGGTTGAAATCGGGGCTTATTCCGGCACCATTCGCAAAGTATCCGTGCGCTCTACCAGTGTTGAAACTTTTGACGGTGCAACAGTGATTATTCCCAATGCTGACCTGATCGCGGGTACCGTCACCAACTGGACGCATGGCAATGTGCGTGGGCGTGTGAAAGTGCCTGTGGGCGTGGCTTATGGCACTGCCCCTGAATTGGTTCAAGAGGTGCTGCTGTCAATCGCTGATGATCACCCGATGGTGCTGAAATTGCCTGCCCCTAAAGTGGTGTTCATGGGGTTTGGTGCGGACTCGATGGATTTTCAGTTGCGCGGTATTTTGCGGGATGTGAACTATGTGTTGGGCACCATGTCGGACATAAATTTCGAGATCGTGAAACGCTTTAAAGAAAATAACATTGAAATACCGTTTGCGCAACGTGAAGTGACGATTAAAAACGCACAGGATTTCCTTCCAAAAGCGGCCAAACCTGCACGTAAGCCACGGGCGAAACCAAAGGCGTAAGGTCAGGCGCTTTTAAGCTTGCCTGCCCAAATATCCTTGTGTAAACCCGCGCCTAACGGACAGGTGGCCGAGTGGTCGAAGGCGCACGCCTGGAAAGTGTGTAGGCGGGTGACCGTCTCCAGGGTTCGAATCCCTGTCTGTCCGCCACCCACCCTGGCCTCTCTTTTACAGCTTTTTATGTGCGGAATTCCTGCGTGATTTCCGCGGGTTACGGTTGTGCATTCTGAACCGAGACGCACCCTTTATCCTCATTTACCAGTAATCCCTAGAGCAATCTCAACTCCCTTTGAACCCGGGTTCGGTTTCTGTTTATTTCCCTGTTAAGGGCCGACTTACAGGGAATATTCGGGTTTTATGGTGGTTTCAGCGGATGTGAATTCAAATTACAGCAGAAATTGTCCGTCGTCATATAAAATGGGACATCAGAGCGGTTTGAGTATTGGAGGCTCTGGTTCGTTATTGTGATTGATTATGCAGCTTGTTTTTGATGTTGCAAGCGGCGTTTTTGGATTGTTTGCTTCTTGATCTTTTTCCTCTCTCTGATAATGGCTTTGTCGCGCCCAAAATAGACGTCGGCAGGTGTGACGTTGTTCAGGCTCTCGTGGTAGCGCTGGTTGTTGTAATATTCCACAAAAGCTCCGATTTGATTTTCCAGATCGCCGGGTAGGTAATAGTTTTCCAGCAGAACCCGATTTTTCATTGTCTGATGCCAGCGCTCGATCTTGCCCTGAGTCTGCGGGTGGAACGGCGCTCCACGAACGTGATCCATTCTCTGCTCTTCCAGCCATTCGGCAAGATCGCCAGAGATGTAACAGGACCCATTGTCGCTCAACAGACGCGGCATGTGCCGAACGACGGCTTGGTCGCATCCAGATGCCGTCAGGGCCAGCTCAATCGTGTCCGTCACGTCCTCGGCCCGCATGTTGGTGCAGAGTTTCCAGGCAATGATGTAGCGACTGTAATCATCCAGGATCGTGCTGAGATAATACCATCCCCAACCGATGATCTTGAAGTAGGTAAAATCGGTCTGCCACATCTCGTTGATCGCAGTGGTCTTGTCATGGAATTCATCGGCGGCCTTGATCACGATATAATCTGGTGCAGTGATCAGGTCGGCAGCCTTCAGAATGCGGTAAGATGATGATTCAGAGATAAAATACCGCTTCTCATCCGTATATTTTACCGCCAATTCACGCGTAGATAGCGCTTCATGTTCCAGCGCGAACTCGATTAAGTTATCGCGCCTGTCTTGGGGAATGCGGTTCCAGACAGACTTGGGCCGAGGCGAGCGATCCGCCAAAGCATCAAGCCCGCCCTCAAGGTATTGATCATACCACCGGTAAAATGTGGTCCGCGGAATGCCCAGCATGTCGAGGGTTTGCTTCACAGGCAGATGTGATTGCTCAACGGTGTGGATAATCTCCAGTTTCTCAGATGCAGGATATCTCATTCCTCGTATCCCCCAGCCCCTGTCATGCTTTTTTTGAGCAGACGGTTTTCAATGGTCAGATCGGCCACGCATTCCTTCAATGCCATCGCCTCGCTTCGTAGATCCTTCACCTCAGGCGACGTCGCCTGCCGGGCTGTATCGCCAGACAAGCGGCGTTTCCCCGCTTCGAGGAATTCCTTTGACCAACTGTAATACAGGCTTTCAGAGATGCCTTCACGGCGGCACAGCGCCGAAATGCTTTCCTCGCCGCGAAGGCCCGCTAATACAATGCGGATCTTTTCCTCGGCGGAATAGGTTTGTCTGGTTTTACGGCGAATGTTCTTCACCAATTTATCTGCAGCTGCTTTGCTGCTTCCGGATTTCTGTCTCATCTTCACTCCTTGAATGTTATGAATAGCCCCTAGAATTGTAGACACCTTGTCCCCTAAAAACGAGGCAAGGAGAACTCAATGACACGACCTAATTTCACAGAAGAATTCAAGATTGATGCAATAAAGCAGATCACGGAACGGGGCTATTCTGTAGCGGACGTTTCTAAGCGTTTGGGCGTAAGCACGCATTCGCTTTACGCTTGGATGAAGCGGTTTTCAAAGCCACCAATTGTAGCGCAAGAAACAACCGAACAGGCTGCCGAGATCAGGCGTCTTAAACGGGAACTAGCACGTGTCACCGAGGAGCGTGACATTCTAAAAAAGGCCACCGTGTACTTCGCAAAGGATGCCAAATGAAGTATGCGTTTATTCAGGCACACCGCCCAGTATTCTCGATCCGCGCGATGTGCCGTGGATTGCGTGTTCATCCAAGCGGATTTTACGCGTGGTTAAAATCGCCATTCTGCAAAAGAGCCAAGGAAGACAAGCGTCAAACTGAACTTCTCAAAGAAGCATGGGAAGACAGCGGCAAAGTTTATGGATACCGCAAGCTGCATGATGATCTTCGTGATCAGGGCGAGACATGCTGTCCCAACCGTGTCGCACGCTTGGCTCGTTTAGCAGGCATTAAGGCTCAAATTGGCTACAAACGCCGGCCTGGCAAATATGGTGGCAAACCATCGGTTGTAGTGGACAACACGCTAAACCGCCAATTTGACGTTGCTGCCCCAAACCAATTTTGGGTCACAGACATTACTTACATTAAAACCTATGAAGGCTTTTCATATCTGGCCGTTGTAATCGACCTCTACTCTCGCAAAGTTGTTGGGTGGTCTATGCAAAATCGCCAGCCGACTGATCTGGTTTTACAGGCTCTGCTAATGGCAGTCTGGCGACGAAAACCAACGGGCAAAGTCTTAATACATTCCGATCAAGGCTCGCAATTCACCAGCATTGAATGGGCGGCTTTTCTAAAACAGCATAATCTGGAGCATAGCATGAGCCGCCGTGGGAATTGCCATGATAATGCGGTCGCAGAAAGCTTCTTCAATCTGCTGAAGCGCGAGCGCATCCGGCGGCGGACATATAAAACCAGAGAAGATGCACGTCAGGACGTATTCGATTATATTGAAATGTTCTACAACCCAAAACGCAAACATGCTAGAAACGGGATGCTGTCACCTGTAGACTTTGAATGGCAGCAAAAAATGAACCAGCAAGGCGTCTAGGAAACTAGGGGCTATTCAGTTATGATGAACCAGAAATCCTCCGTTAGCTAAACCTTAAATCTGTCCCACGAGTGCTGACGTCAGACAATGTCCGTCGTCATATAAAATGGGACATCAGAGCGGTTTGAGTATTGGAGGCTCTGGTTCGTTATTGTGATTGATTATGCAGCTTGTTTTTGATGTTGCAAGCGGCGTTTTTGGATTGTTTGCTTCTTGATCTTTTTCCTCTCTCTGATAATGGCTTTGTCGCGCCCAAAATAGACGTCGGCAGGTGTGACGTTGTTCAGGCTCTCGTGGTAGCGCTGGTTGTTGTAATATTCCACAAAAGCTCCGATTTGATTTTCCAGATCGCCGGGTAGGTAATAGTTTTCCAGCAGAACCCGATTTTTCATTGTCTGATGCCAGCGCTCGATCTTGCCCTGAGTCTGCGGGTGGAACGGCGCTCCACGAACGTGATCCATTCTCTGCTCTTCCAGCCATTCGGCAAGATCGCCAGAGATGTAACAGGACCCATTGTCGCTCAACAGACGCGGCATGTGCCGAACGACGGCTTGGTCGCATCCAGATGCCGTCAGGGCCAGCTCAATCGTGTCCGTCACGTCCTCGGCCCGCATGTTGGTGCAGAGTTTCCAGGCAATGATGTAGCGACTGTAATCATCCAGGATCGTGCTGAGATAATACCATCCCCAACCGATGATCTTGAAGTAGGTAAAATCGGTCTGCCACATCTCGTTGATCGCAGTGGTCTTGTCATGGAATTCATCGGCGGCCTTGATCACGATATAATCTGGTGCAGTGATCAGGTCGGCAGCCTTCAGAATGCGGTAAGATGATGATTCAGAGATAAAATACCGCTTCTCATCCGTATATTTTACCGCCAATTCACGCGTAGATAGCGCTTCATGTTCCAGCGCGAACTCGATTAAGTTATCGCGCCTGTCTTGGGGAATGCGGTTCCAGACAGACTTGGGCCGAGGCGAGCGATCCGCCAAAGCATCAAGCCCGCCCTCAAGGTATTGATCATACCACCGGTAAAATGTGGTCCGCGGAATGCCCAGCATGTCGAGGGTTTGCTTCACAGGCAGATGTGATTGCTCAACGGTGTGGATAATCTCCAGTTTCTCAGATGCAGGATATCTCATTCCTCGTATCCCCCAGCCCCTGTCATGCTTTTTTTGAGCAGACGGTTTTCAATGGTCAGATCGGCCACGCATTCCTTCAATGCCATCGCCTCGCTTCGTAGATCCTTCACCTCAGGCGACGTCGCCTGCCGGGCTGTATCGCCAGACAAGCGGCGTTTCCCCGCTTCGAGGAATTCCTTTGACCAACTGTAATACAGGCTTTCAGAGATGCCTTCACGGCGGCACAGCGCCGAAATGCTTTCCTCGCCGCGAAGGCCCGCTAATACAATGCGGATCTTTTCCTCGGCGGAATAGGTTTGTCTGGTTTTACGGCGAATGTTCTTCACCAATTTATCTGCAGCTGCTTTGCTGCTTCCGGATTTCTGTCTCATCTTCACTCCTTGAATGTTATGATGAACCAGAAATCCTCCGTTAGCTAAACCTTAAATCTGTCCCACGAGTGCTGACGTCAGACAATTAATAGTGCAATCATTCCAATCTGCGAACAAATGTGACCCGTTATTGGATATAGAGAATGCCTGCGTAGCTTCACTGCTTTCCTTAGCCCAATCCGGCTTGTGCAACCACCCCTCAAAATTAAGTAAAAGCTGTTCTGACTTTACCAACTCGGCGGAATAAAAAGCATGGCTGAGAGGTAGAAATTTCCCGGTATTTCCCGTCATTAGCCCACCGCGCCAAATAAAGGTGCCGTCCATCTCAATCAGATTTCCTATTGAAGTATATGACGTACCATTTTCGCAAGTATAGGTCCCGGACCATTCGCCGGTCAGGTTGTCTAATGAGGTTTCAGCATGTGCAGAAGTTTGGAATAAAGTAACAAGAAGGAATGAGCAGAGGATAGTGTACACAGTTTTCATATTTTTACCGGATTATTTAAGTGGCGGTTTCAGATAGTTAAAGGAACATTCTTTTGGTCGAGGTTGCAATCCTATATTACTCATTATGATATAACTTCTTTGTGATACCTTGCTGAAATACTACCGATGCTTTTTAAAGAATATACGCTATTTAGACCCACAAGCGCTGACGTCAGACACGACCGCATTCATAAAGCGACAACCAATACATCAGTGAGTGCGATATTGGCGCATCGAGGTGAGGGTTTCGTTCGAAGTAAATAACCAGATCGGAAAAGTTAGTATAGCCACCAACCTCAAGCCAATCCACATATTCCTAATCCGTTTATTTACCTTTCCCACCCACGGCCTCTATCAGGTGATTTGGGGGCAATGGATTTAAACTTTTTGGATAGCTCCCCCTTTTTGTTGATTGTGAATCTTTTGGCCCTCTTGCTTTGATCCGCATTGGATGGCAGGCCGCGTTTGATGCCTGCCATGCCCGCAGGCGCAAGGTTAGGTGCAGGTTTGATTGGCAGGTGCGTAGGTTGCAATTTTGGACTTACATTGTCCTTATCACGGATTTTATCCTGATCAGGGTCAGCATGCAGATTGAACGGTTTTGTCGGGCGTTTATCGGGCATGGGAATGCCTCCTGTGGTCAGTATGGAATTTCGTCGTCGTCATTGTGGGGGCGGTTTGCAGCGTCAGGCGGGGTTGGTGTGATCCCAATGGCTTTTAAGTGCGCAGATAAGCGATTGAATATTGCGTTTAGCTCATTACTTTGCCCGCCAAAATATCCCCATTGTTCTTGGTAATGTTGGGGCGTTGGTGTCAGATCAGAATAGTAATGGGAGGCAACACAAAGCTGCTCCAGCTCACATGACAGGTGCCATAGCGCGATTGCGATATCTTGTGACATGATGTTTCCTTTGTTGATAACGGAGATCGGGCGGCAGGTTTCCCCACCGCCCGAATGGATGCGTCTATGCGTCGTGTAGATTGACGCCTTTGTATTTCAGGGTGTTATCCTCAAACCACGGGGTTTTGGTCGCGATCAGCGGGTGCATGTTGTCGATAAAGACCAGTTGCTTGCCCGCATGCATGCGCATCAGCTCGTCAGGATAGGCCAGCTTCCTTTGTGACGCGCCCCGTGTATCCGTTGTGGTGATTGAGGTGGAAGAGCCAGCACCGCCACTGCCAGAGCTTGTGCCAAAGGCCTTTGATATGGCCGAACTCAAATTCCAAACGGTGGTTTCACCGCAAAGGGCAGAGAAGTATTCAGCCGTCATACGGTCGGTAGAGCCAAAATAGTTGATCATGCCGGAATTTGAAACGAATGACTGCCAGCCCTTGCCGTAGAGCCGTTCAAGCTGGTTAAAGTCCTGAATGATACCCCAGAGTTGAATGCCAAAGCCTGCCATCAGGCCATAGGCCTGTTCGATCATCGACAGACGGCCAAGAGCGGCCATTTCATCGAGGATGAACAGCACGGGCTTTTCCGGTTTTTCGGCAATGTTACGAGCATTGACGGTAATCGCTTGCTGGATCAGCAAACGCAGCCACCGGGCAAACGGATGCAAACGATCCGCAGGCAGTACCAGATAAATGCTCATCGGATCAGCTTTCAAATCCTCAAACTTGAAGTCCGATGCCGACAGGCTTTCACGGATACGCGCACTGTCGAGAAAGTGCGTCTCAGCTTGTGCGGACGCAATCACACTGGCTAACAGCTTTTCTTCCTTTTGCTGGCAACGTGCACCGGTGCTGGCAACGATATGATGGGTGGATTGCATCATGAGCTGAAACAGCTCTTGCAAATCCGCGCCATCCAAAAGCAACAGATCACGCACTCGACCTAAATGTCGTTTCCCAGTTTCATTTTTATCCGTCGCCACATAAAGGATGAAACCTTGCAGCAGGGCTTTGGCCTCTTCTTGCCAGAACTTCTCGCCGCCACCCTCTGGGATGACAAGCGCATCGGCCAGAAGCATGGCGTTTTCTGTGATATCCACATCACCCACTTCCAGCCAATCCAGCGGGTTAAACCGTGCAGTCTCAATGCCTTCAACTTGTACAATGTCCCACGGAGCAACGATATGCACCGCTTGGCCCATGTCTTGACGCGTCTTAGCCGTGATCATCGCATTCTCGCCTTTGGGATCAATCACCACGGTTGATCCTTCATAGGTCAAAAGATTGGGAATGATCGCACAGGTTCCTTTACCTGTTCTTGTCGGTGCCACGGTCACCATATGGCTGTCACCCTTATAGGAAATATCCTGCTCAAATTGTCCGTTATGGGTTGTACCCAGACGGATACCACTTGGGCCAAAGACCTTCTTTTTGCTTAAATCTTCAGGCGTTGCCCAGCGACTTGAACCAAAGGTGGTTGGCACTTCGCCAAGGGATTTCAGAGCAGTGCTGATCCAATGTCCAAGGGCGATAAAGAAACCGACGACAGATACGATTGATGCGGCACTCCAACCAAGATAGCCATTATTAAATATCCCGAACAAGATCAGAATAGCTGCGACGGCAAACATCAAGATTTGGCGCAACTCTTTGCCTTGTGGCGACATGAACCAGCCAAGGCCAAAGCCGAACCCCACTGACACGACCATCATCATGACACGCATGGCACCCATTTCAGATCGGCTCGCACCATAGCCATAATTTGAATTGCCCCAAAGTGTCTGGGCAAAAGTTTCAGTTGCAATTAGGCACAGCAGTGCCGTTACGGTCGCAATGACCGTTGATTTATCTAGCCGTTTCATTGGCTTTCTCCTATATGAAAATTATCAACAATACCTGCTTATCGGGGGATGGATGATTTCTCGCGGGCATTGAGCAGGTCAATTCGGGTAATCGTGAACTATCGCGTTAAATCCGGGCCATGATTGCGATCTCGTTTGCGGGTGTGAGTGTGGGTTTTGGACCGATGTTCGGTTTTACGCAGATACTGTGCCACATCACGTGCCAGCAATTTACGGTCTTGTTTTTGTTTTGAACGCAAATGATCAAACCGCTTTTGCAGTCCTTGGCGATCACCCATTTGGGCTTTGACCAGATCATGCCGTTGACTGCTATCCCGCATGATGCCCTGATACGCATCCACCTCATTCGCATTGCGAATGGATTTGGCGCGTCCTGTAAATCTATCAAGTAGCCCTTTGACGCCTTTACGATAGCGATCCGAACGGGATTGGCTTTCTTTTTGCCAGCGTATGTCTTGCTGGGTTTTAAGATGTTTGCGCTCAATTCTATGACTGGCAACCATCGCGGACTTTTCCTGCAATAAGGGTGCAGCATCACGCGCATGTTTATTCTTCACATCATCAATGAAGCCCTTAAGCTGGCTGGTTACACGAGGACGAAGATCAGCACGGAGTTCGGTAACTGATGGCAGGTGATCCGGTGATCCAATCCTTGCCTTTATATCTTTAGCCCGAACGCCCGCCCATTTTGAAAACGCATAGACCTGCCCATGCACATCGAGTGCTACAAAACCACGCCGATCCCCTTTGGCCAGATAATAACCCCGTTCCCCTAATGCATTGCCAAGGGCTTTAACCGTGTCTGATCGTTCCCATGCTTCATGGAACACCTGCTTGATTTCGCGCGGATCAATATCCATCCGTTTGGCCTGTTGCCATTCATCAAGCGTGAAGTTGAGCGGGTTCTTCCCGCCAAAGCCGCGCAGGCCTTCGGGTAATTGCCAGCCATGATCTAAATACAGATCACGGGACAAATCAGTCAGCTTGCGCTTAAAATACGGCAGGTTAATTGCTTTCAACTCCGCGCCATCAATCCGCGACCAGACCACATGCGCATGACGCCTGCCTTCTTTCTCATGAATGATAATCGCGCGGGGCTGGCCGATCAGACCAAGCTTTGCTTCCGCACGATCCGCTGCGTCGATAAAATCCTGCTCAGATGCAATATGCTCTTTGGGTGGGTTCATGCTCAGTGAAAACATAAACTGTTTACATTGCGTTGCTTTCGACACTGCATGCGCTTCACGTAAAGCCCCATGTAAATCATCCGCCACGAACCCGCGCAGTTCCAGCACCTCCACATGATCATTATCACGCTCATTCATCAAATGAGCTGACAGGTTAGCCGCACCCGTCCGTTGTGAACCCTTGAGGATCATGGCGTGAACCTCTTTGGTTGGGCTTTTTTATCGGCTTGTTGTCTGGGTTTGGCGGCAGCACGGGCAAAGCTTTGTGACGTGCTTTCATTGGGTTTCCCCTTACCATCAGCCCTGATCCCCAGAGCCTTCATAAGCAGAAATCGCATTGCTTGCACATCATCACAGGCGCGACTTATGCTGAGCTTGGTATCTTTATCAAAATACAGCGTTCCACTATTTGCTGATTTTGCCAGTTGATTAAGGTTATTGGCAATCCGGCTTGCCCCAAGGCAGGCCAGCACTTCAGCAAGAGCTTTTTCGTCTACTTCTGCTGATTTACGCCGTTTGCGGTATTTTGGGGCGTCATCGGCAAATATCAATGTCTTGATATAAGCAGCAAGCGGCATATTACCGGCATTACCCTCAAGACGCGCCCGTTCTTCAAATGTTAAACGTAATGAGAAAGGGGCAGGTCTTGTCCCCGTTTGACCATATTCGGGCGTCATAGCTTTGGCCCCCGCTGATCTATATCATTATGTTTTAATACCTCATGCCGCCAACAAGGATCCAATTTGCTAACTCTTCAAATAATGCGTTCGACCTTTCTCTGTCGAAGTGCACCGCCAATCACACCTTTTGATCATATTGCTGAATTGCTTGAAACTGGTAAACGCCGTTTGTCTTGAGGCACAGCGCGCCAGGGCGACATCGCCATAAGTAAAAGATCTGCATTCAGAATCTTTAACCCAAAAAGTATGCGTGGCCGGCTTGACTTTGATTGGCAGCAAAGCAAGGCGTCTAAGAAGCTAGGGCAATTTATAGTCCAGCTCATCGCAACTTAAGTAATGATTTAACCCACTTTGTGGTGATTTTTATCTTGCTCGAATGTAAATTTGTGGACTAAGTGACATTGTCTAATGGATGAACAAACTGAAAGCGCATACCTGCAATGTCCAATAATCAAAAACCACTAGAAACAACCACAATCGGGGCATTCCCGAAACCTGATTATGTACCAGTGCGCGACTGGTTTGATGCAGCCCGTGAAACGGGGGGGATGAATACTGCCCAGACCACGCTTGATTACACTGCCGATAGTGAAACCGATAAAGCCGGCCATGAAGCCTTGTTTATCCGTGCCGCTAAAGAGGTTATTGATATTCAGCTGCGTGCCGGTGTGACTATCCCCACAGACGGGGAAGTGCGCCGTGAAAATTATATCCATTATCACTGTCGCCATCTGGATGGCTTTGACTTTGATACGCTGGAGCATCGGGTTTTGCGTGACGGTGCCTATGAAACTGATCTACCGGCCATTCGCAGTGCGATCAGCCATAAGGGGGCGGGCTACAGTGCGCATGACTGGCGGGCCAGCCAAAGCGTTAGTGCGAAGCCAGTGAAGTTCACCTTGCCGGGGCCGCTTACTATTATGGATACCACTGCCGATTGTTTTTATAATGATCGCCCCAAGCTGAATGCGGCACTGGCTGAAACCGTAAACAAGGAAATACACGCACTTGTGGATGCGGGCTGTCAGTACATTCAGGTGGATGAGCCGTTGTTTGCGCGCAAAGTTGATGAGGCGCTGGATTTTGGCATGGAAGGGCTGGAACGCTGTTTTCACGGTGTGCCCAAATCGGTCACGCGCGTGGTACACATGTGTTGTGGTTATCCCGATCATCTGGATGATGCGGATTATAAAAAGGCTGACCCTGACAGTTACCACCAGCTAAGTCAGGCCATAGACCAAGCCGCCTTTGACCAAATCTCGATTGAGGATGCGCATTGCTGCAACAATCTTGACCTGCTGGATAAGTTCCAATTTAAAACCGTGATTTTCGGGGCTGTGGCGATTGCCAGCAGCCGCGTGGAAACCGTGGATGAGCTGGTTGCGCGATTGCAACAGGCACTTGAGCATATCGACCGCGACCGGTTGGTTGTGGCCCCTGATTGTGGCCTTGGGTTACTGACGGCAGAATTGGCGGAAAAGAAATTGCGGATCATGTGTCAGGCTGCCGCACTGGTTTGACCGCCTTCGGGGTTTAAGCGCCTTATGTGGATAAACCCTATATTTTATTGGGCAAACCGCACGTATGGCGGGGATGATTCTAAGTTACGGCGATTCTGTTGAGTCGTTTTTTTGATTGTTTCCAAAGACGGGGTAATGTGTCAAAATCTGGTTTGATTGTCATTCTTATCCACAGATTTTTTGCAAAACCTATACTTAAGTCTAGGCCGAAAATGACTTTCAAACACATTTATGTCTAAGTTTAATGGTCTAACTATAGGTGCCAGAACGGCAATGTACGAGTGACGAGTTTAGTGAGTTGAGTAATGTTAATTGTAACGGTGTTTTCTTTTGGAATAGTTTTAGGTTTGATAGTTGGTTTTGTCAGCTTCACACTTATTTACGCATTCCTGGGATGACTGGCCAACGATCTTAGTTTGCCTGTATGAAACCAGACTGTAGATTGAAGAGGGCTCACCTTAGGGTGGGCCCTTGTTGCATTAATAATCTTCAAATTCCATGCAGTGCGCACTTCAATCAGCCCCCCCCCATTATTTCTTCAAAATTGCAAATCAGGGCTGTTTTGCCCAGCACGATAGGGAAAATACTCAATATTTGCCCTGTTTTTAGAAGATATGCCTTTTCCATGATATTTCCTTGCAATCGAGTGACAGATAAGTTTAGCTAACAAACAAGAAAAAAGAGGGCTGCGAAAAGTCAGCCCCGAAGTTCTAGGGAGAAGACTTTGGCTGCCAATATAACTGGCGACGGTTCCGTCGTATTCGATCGCGTACAAAAAAGCTACGATGGCGAAATCCTGGTTGTAAAAGACCTGAATCTCAGAATTGAAAAAGGTGAGTTTGTGACCATGCTTGGGCCATCGGGTTCCGGCAAGTCGACTTGCCTGATGATGCTGGCAGGGTTTGAGACCGCCACGCATGGCGACATTCTGTTGGGCGGGAGCCCGATCAACAACATCCCGCCGCATAAACGCGGCATCGGCATGGTGTTCCAAAACTACGCATTGTTCCCGCATATGACGGTTGGTGAAAACCTGTCTTTCCCGTTGGAAGTGCGTAAAATGGGCAAATCGGAACGTGAAGATAAAGTAAGGCGCACACTGGATATGGTTCAGATGCTTGATTTTATCGACAGACGACCTGCACAGCTTTCAGGCGGGCAACAACAACGTATCGCCCTTGCGCGTGCATTGGTGTTTGAGGCCGAGCTAGTTTTGATGGACGAGCCTTTGGGTGCGTTGGATAAACAGCTGCGTGAACACATGCAGTATGAGATCAAGCACATCCACGAAAATCTGGGCATCACAGTGGTTTATGTGACCCATGACCAATCAGAAGCCCTGACCATGTCTGACCGCGTTGCGGTATTTGACGATGGTATTATTCAACAACTGTCAACGCCTTCGGTTCTTTATGAAGAACCTGAAAACGCTTTCGTGGCGCAGTTTATCGGTGAAAATAATACGCTGATGGGTGTTGTGCAATCGGCTAAAGGCAAGTTCGTTACCGTAAAATTGGACAACGGCAAAACGACCGAGGCCCTGGCGGTGAATTGTGGTGAAGTAGGTAGTCGTACAACCCTGTCGGTTCGCCCCGAACGGGTCACTGTTGGAGGCACCAAAACCAAGAATTCTATTGAAGCCAAAGCAGTTGAACTGATTTATCTGGGTGACCATATTCGCTGCCGGATGAACGTGCATGGCAATGATGATTTCATTGTCAAAGTGCCGAATTCTGCCAGTCACACACATTTACAGGTCGGTGAAACCACAACAGTTTCATGGAAAAAAGAGGATTGCCGGGCGTTAGATGCATAAACGCCCGCATGTTCGTCTGGTCTAACCCGAAACCAGACGAATTAAGGGAGAACGGGAAATAAAACATGGAGAATACAATGATTAAATCACTATTATTAGGTGCAGCCGCTGGCGCGTTGGTCGCGTCATCTGCAATGGCCGCTGAAATCACAGTTGTGTCATGGGGCGGTGCGTACACCAAATCACAAGTAGAGGCTTACCATAAGCCTTGGATCGCAAAAACCGGCAACTCTATTCTGTCTGAAGACTATTCAGGTGGTTTGGCCGAAGTTAAATCACAAGTTGAAGCTGGTAACGTAACATGGGATCTTGTCGACGTTGAAATGTCAGACGCTATTCGCGGTTGTGACGAAGGCCTATTGGAAGTAATCGATCCATCAATCTTGCCAGCGGGTGCTGACGGTACTCCTGCAATGGACGATTTCATCTCTGGTACTATTACTGAATGTGCTGTTGCCAACATCGTTTGGTCAACCATTTTTGCTTATGACACTGAAAAAATGCCAAATGGCCCAACAACCATTGGTGATTTCTTTGACACGGCTAAATTCCCTGGCAAACGTGGCCTGCGTAAAGGCCCGAAAGCCAACCTTGAGCTGGCATTGGCTGCAGATGGTGTAGCCGCTGCAGACATCTATGATGTTCTGGGCACACCTGAAGGTGTTGATCGTGCATTTGCAAAACTGGATACCATTAGAAACGACACCGTTTGGTGGGAAGCTGGTGCACAACCTCCACAGCTATTGGCTGATGGCGAAGTTGCTATGACAACTGCTTATAATGGTCGTATTTTCAACGCTGTAGCGGCTGAAGGTAAACCATTTGGTATCGTTTGGGACAGCCAAATCTTTGACTTGGACCTATGGGTAATCCCTAAAGGTGCACCAAACAAAGAAGCTGCAATGGATTTCTTGGCGTTTTCAACTGCAACAGAGCAGTTGGCTGCACAAGCATCCTACATCTCTTACGGCCCCGCCCGTAAATCATCTGCAGCATTGGTTGGCGCTTATCACACCAACCCGGATCTTGCGATGGGCCCAGAGATGCCAACAGCACCTGAAAACTTCAAAACAGCAATTCAAAATGACTTTGAGTTTTGGGCAGATAACCAAGATGAGTTGAACGAGCGTTTCAACGCTTGGTTGGCTAAGTAATATAAAATTGGTGCAAGGGGCTTAGGTCCCTTGCACCGCTTGAATATACGCGGATTTGGAAAGTAATATCATATGACCGACGCAACAACTGATACCGATGGCATGGCACTGGCAGCCGATGGCACGCCACTGAAAAGGCGACTGGCCCAAGCACTGTTTCGCAGTAAAATGCGCGCCCTTGGCTTGGTGGTACCCTTGTTGTTGTTGATTCTTTTTGCCTTTTTGATACCAATTCTTGTTTTCCTGACGCGCGGCATTCACAATGATACTTTTGAAGCACATATGCCGTCTGTTACTGTCGAGCTGGCGCAGTGGGATGCAAAAAGTGAACCGACCGAGGCAATGTATGCAGCCCTTGTTGCGGATTTAATCCTAGCCAAGGAAACAAAAACCATCGGTAAGGTTGCCAGCCGTGTGAACCGCGAACTTTCCGGTACCCGTTCTTTGTTTACCAAATCGGCCCGTAAAGCTAAAAAGCTGGAAGCGCCTTTTAAAGCGTCGCTTGTCGATGTCCATAAGAAGTGGGGGGATATCGAGGTTTGGAAAGCGTTGAAAATTGCTTCTAAATCATGGACACCAGCTTATTTAGCTTCTGCTGTGGATATGAAGTACAATGCAGATGGTTCATTTGAGCAAAAATCTGAAGAACGCCGCATTCACCTGAAACTATTCAATCGTACGCTACAAATCGCGATTATTGTGACAGTGATGGGCTTGCTGCTGGGCTACCCCGTAGCCTTTTTGCTATCCACATTGCCTGCGCGCACATCAAACCTGCTGTTGATCCTTGTGTTGCTGCCGTTCTGGACATCGCTGTTGGTGCGTACAACCGCATGGATTGCGATGCTGCAAAGCCAAGGCGTGCTTAATGACCTGTTTGTGGTCTTTGGATTAGCCGCCGATGAGGCGCGTTTCTCACTTATCTATAACAAACTGGGTACGTTGATTGCGATGACGCACATTTTGCTGCCCTTTATGATCCTGCCGCTTTATTCCGTGATGAAAACAATTCCGCCCAGTTATGTGCGCGCGGCCAAATCAATGGGCGCGTCTGACTGGACAGCTTTCTGGCGCGTATACTTTCCGCAAAGCATTCCGGGCATCGGGGCGGGGGGCATTCTGGTCTTCATCCTTGCGATCAGTTTCTACATTACACCTGCATTGGTGGGTGGCGAAGACGGCACGATGATTTCAAACTTCATCGACTTCCACATGCGTAAATCACTGAACTGGTCACTTGCGGCCGCTATGGGCGGGGTTCTTCTAACCATCGTTCTGTTCCTTTACTACCTCTACGACAAGGTCGTGGGTATCGACAATATGAAGTTGGGTTAATCAGATGAGCGAACATAAAGAATATAAATACATCCCGCCGCGCCCACCTATGTGGTTCAATCTTGCATGGACAGGCGGCTTTGGTGCCCTGGCAGGATTTCTGACAGCACAGGGGCAATTCGACTTGATGCCTTTGTATATGATCGTAGGTGTAGCTTTATTTGCAGCCCTTGCATTTTTTTCGATCACGGTTTTGAAAACGCGGGTTCTATCTGGAACGTTTTGTGCTGCTGTGTTCTTTGGACTTGGGTATTGGCAATTTGAGCTGTCTTACGGTGTTTTGATGGGGCTTATCGGCTGGATTATCGGACGGCAAGCCATATGGCTGTCATCAGGTGATTACCGCTTGAACCAACCACCTTATGTCACTTCAAAACAAGTGTTGTGGTTTTATACTTTCCGGGTGATTTGCGGCATGATTTTCGTGTTCTTGATCACACCTATCTTGGTTGTGATGCCGCTTAGCTTCAATCAGGAACCCTATTTCAGCTTTACCGCAGGCATGTTGTCCTTTGACCCTGAAGCGTATTCGTTGCGCTGGTATCAAGATATGCTGCACAACGGTATGGTTGCCCCAGATGCAGTCGCAGGCTGGTGGTCAGATATGTGGAACAATGCACAGTGGATACGTTCCGTGCGCAACAGTTTCTTCATCGGTATATGTGCAACAGCACTTGCAACAGCCATTGGCACACTGGCCGCCATCGGTCTTTCACGCCCTGAAATGCCGTTCAAACGCCCGATCATGGCTTTGCTGATCTCGCCGATGATTGCACCTTTGGTGATCATCGCGTCGGGCATGTTCTTTTTCTTCTCTGATCTTGGACTGGCAAAAACCTACACTGGTATCATTATCGCACACGCGGTACTTGGCACGCCTTATGTGATCATCACTGTGACCGCGACCCTTGTGGGCTTTGATCAAAGCCTTGCACGTGCCGCTGCCAACATGGGGGCCAACCCGATCACCACATTCTTTAAAATCCAGATGCCGCTTATTTTGCCCGGTGTGATCTCGGGCGCGTTGTTTGCCTTTATCACCAGCTTTGATGAGGTGGTTGTGGTGCTGCAACTGGCCGATGTGAAACAACGCACCATTCCGCGCCAGATGTTCAGTGGTATCCGCGAACAGATCAGCCCGACTATTCTGGCTGTGGCCACTGTGCTGGTTCTGATCTCGATCTGCTTACTGATCGTGGTTGAAGCCCTGCGTCGCCGTTCTGAGCGGATGCGCGGGTTAAGCCCGGGTTAATACTTTCACTAATTCTCCCCAATTATAGCTAAAAAAAGCCGTAATTGGGGCCTAGATGCTGCTTTGTCGAAGTGTATTTTCGATGTGTAACCAGTTCTAGGAGTATGTGATATGTCTGTAGGCATCTCAAGATTAAGCAATGCAACTGAAAAATTTAGCAATCTGGCAGGGAAAATTTCTACTGCTAAATCAGCTATGTTGAATAAAGTTGAAGTTGAAATTGAGAAAAAAGAGATTCCGTTCACATTTTCCAGACCCCTTTTAAAAGATGCTAAAAGCAGTGATGAAAAGGGCTTGCTTCATGGTGATGTATTCAAAGAATTGGATGGAGCACCTGAAAGAAATCCGGATGAAATATCTGGTAATAAGGTGGTTCCGGCAACTGAAGAATATGATGAACCCATCCTATTTGACGCAGAAACAGAACCCCGTACAGAGTTTTTGAACACGCATATCAAAGATAAAATTATGACCCGTTGGGAACTTATGGGCGAAGAAGGCCCAAGTGATGATTTTGCAGATGAGACATCCATACAAGACTTAAATGATGCCATGCAAGAAACTATGCCACTGATGTTGGGTTATCAAGCTGCAAGAGATTACATTGAGCTGGAATATATGGTAATACCTGATCCCCAAACTGGCGAAAGCGTTGCACCGGTTGTGACAGTAGACCCAACCGAGGATGGCGAAGCCGGTAACATTTACCTAAATGGTAAACTGGCTGCATGTGTGGCAGGCGCTCAAGACTTGCAGGCGTCCGATGTAAAGCTGGTTCTGGCTAAATCTTAGGCTAGAATAAACAACCAGAAACTGACCGAGACAATGGAAGCGGCCGTGCCCAACAGCACGGCGTTTGCCGCTGTATCTTTGGCGCGGTCATACATGCTGGCAAATACGTAAACGTTGATGCCGGGTGCCATAGCACCTGTCATCACGGCCGCACGGGTAAACTCAATTGACAGATCAAATACCTGTGTGGCCAGAACATAGGCAATTCCGGGATGGATCAACAGTTTCAGAATTAAAACCACACAGGTTTCCCCAATACGATCGGCAAGCTTATAGCGCACCATAATACCCCCCAGTGCAAATAAGGCTGTTGGCAAGGCCGCACTGACCATCATTTCAATCGGCGACCAGACAAAGACGGGCAGAGTAATGCCCGACAGGTTCACAGCAAACCCCAACATCAGGCCAATGGTCAGACTGTTGGTGAATATTTCTTTCATGATGCGCTGTACGGTTTTTCCAGCGGGTTGTCCGTCAGCCCGAACAATCTCCATCGTGGTGATGCCGATGATGTAGCAATAGGGTGCATGAATAGCGATCAAAGCGTATACGGGCTGCAGTGCTTCAACACCAAAGGCACGTTCTATGATAGGAAACCCTAATAGAACTGAATTTGAAAACATCCCCGAAAACCCAACGGCTACCGAAGCCCCCGCAGGACGTTTGAATATGTCGCGCGCAATCAGCGCACCAACTATGAAAGCAAAGGTGTTTCCGGCATAAAAGCTGGCCAACAGTTTTGGTTCAAAAACGGCTGAAAGATCCAGTTTTGCTACGGCAGTAAACAATAGGGCAGGGATGGCGAAAGTTTGGGCGAACTTCATCACCGCATCGGCTTGTTCTATGCTAAAAACGTGGCGTTTAACGGCCATATAGCCTGCGCCGATCAACAAAAAAACAGGTAGGATAATATACAGGTTTTCCAGCATCAGACCGGGTAGCTTATAACCATGCCATCATAGGCCGGAACGGTGTTTTCGGGTGTTTCAGCCATCACATCCGCGTAATCCAGATCAACATGCATATTGGTGATCACGGCCCGCTTTGGCTTGATCTGCTTGATCCATTCAACGGTGTTTGACAGATGGGTATGGGTTCTATGTGGTGTGCGGCGCAGCGCGTCGATAATCCAGCAATCCAAGCCCGCCAGTTTCACCCAAGTTTCATCGGGGATGGTGATAACATCAGGGATATAGGCCAGATCACCAATGCGAAAACCCTTGGCAGGCATACTGCCATGATCTACGTCCAAAGCCATGAATTCGATGGCACCACCAGCCCCTTCAATTCGCGTGACCTCTTGCAGTTCGTTCATCTGCAAGATCGTAGGGTAAATGCTGCCCTCTGGCTGCTCAAAAGCATAATTAAACCGATCCAACAGGCCCTCACGGGTTAATGCGTCTGCATAAACCGGCATTTGTGCGCGCTGCATCAGCACATACTGGCGCAAGTCATCCAAGCCGTTGGTGTGATCTGCATGGGCGTGCGTAAAGACCACCGCATCCAGATGCTTGATGCCCGCATCCAGTAATTGCATACGCATATCGGGTGAAGTGTCGATCAGAACGCTGGTCGTGCCCGCATCCGTCATACGTTGCACCATCATAGAACAGCGGCGGCGGGTGTTCTTGGGATTGTCAGGATCACATTCGCCCCAGTTGCTCCCCAAACGTGGTACACCCCCGGATGAGCCGCAGCCCAAAATGGTGAATTTCATTTCCCCGCTCATGGTGCAGTCCACGCAGCCGCTTTGGCAAACAACCGGTCAAAATTGGCGGTGGTTTGCGCGGCGAAGTCTGCATATTCCATGCCGAATACTTCGGCACCTACCTGTGCCGTATGGGCGGTATAAGCGGGTTCATTGCGTTTGCCACGATAAGGCATCGGGGCCAGATAGGGGCTGTCGGTTTCAACCAAGATACGCTCTATCGGGGCGGTGCTGAATATATCGCGCAGCTCTTGTGATTTCTTGAAAGTGGCAATGCCTGACATCGACAGGTAAAACCCCAGATCAAGGGCAGCCTTACCCAATGCGGGCGAGGATGAGAAACAATGCATCACGCATTCATAGGCACCGATTTTATGTTCTTCGGTTAAAATACGCGCCATATCATCATCTGCGGCACGCGCATGAATGATCAAGGGTAGGCCGGTTTCACGCGCGGCTGTAATGTGCAGGCGCAAAGATTCCTTTTGAATATCAGCGCTTTCGGCGGTGTAGTGATAGTCTAGGCCGGTTTCCCCGATGCCTACCATTTTAGGGTGCCGCGCGATCTCAATCAGTTGATCCACTGTTGCCATAGGTTCAGTCACCACACTCATCGGGTGGGTGCCGGCGGCATAAAATATCTCGGCATGATCTTCAGCAATCGCCCGCACTGTGGGCTCATTTTTCAACTTGGTGCAAATCGTCATCATACGGGTTACACCTGCGTCTTTTGCGCGTTTTATAACGTCGGGCAACTCGCCTTCGAAATCAGGAAAATCCAAGTGGCAGTGACTGTCGACGATAGGGGCATATGTGGTCATAACGGGGGCCTTTTACGGGCTAATCCCGCGCAGTTTCATTGATCTTAAGCAACATATCTAGGATGACGCTGGAAGGGTCAAGGTTCACTGCGCGTGCGTGTCCTGATCTTGCAGTCAGATCGGCCAAAAGGTCGGCCCATTTGCGCGCCATATGCGGGTTTGGCCCCAGTTTGGATAACATCACGGCCTCACCAATAGCGGCTTCTTGCAAAGTAGAGGGCTGCAAAGCCGCATAGCGCGCAATACGCGCCAGCATTTGGCGGATCAGACGCAGGGTTAGGTCATAAGTGGCCTCATTACCCTTCCCAACACAGGCGTTGGCCAGCCGCAAGGCCGCAGGCCTGTCCATGTGCGGGGCCTGTACTGCCAAGCCCACCAGATCAGCATAAAGCTTCAGTCCATCCTGCGCTATAATTCGTATTGCTTCACCTACTGATCCGTCAGCCAATTCCGCCAGACTTTCAGGGTTCTGCCCCGCTTCAAACTCTGCATTATGCAAGGCTTGGCTTAAATCCGTACTGTTCAGTTTATCACACCGCAATTCGCGGCAGCGCGACCTAATGGTCGGCAGCAAACGTGCGGGTTGATGGCTGATCATCAGAATGATGGTTTTCGCAGGCGGCTCTTCCAGAATTTTCAACAATGCATTGGCTGCAGAGCTGTTCATTTCATCGGCCGCATCCACTATTGCCACACGCCAACCGCCATCTGCGGCTGAAAGTTGGAAAAACCCCTTTAAGGCACGAGTTTCTTCCACGGTAATATCGCGCTTATGGCGCTTTGTCTTGTCATCCCAAGGACGGCGGCACAAATAGAGGCGCGGTTCCCCCAATGTGGCTACACGGCGCGTAATTGGGTGATCGGCTGCAATATCCAACGTATCGGATGCGGGCAGGGGATCGGTGAACATACCGCCATCATCACCCGGTTGTGCCAGTAAAAACCGTGCGATTTTCCAGGCTAATGTGGCCTTGCCAACACCGCGTGGCCCAGTGATCAGCCATGCGTGATGTAAGCGGCCCGATTGGAACGCAGCCAAAAAATCTGCCTGCGCTTTATCTTGCCCCAGCAACAGAGCAGTTGCCCGTGGGTGCGGTGCCCCTTCAACGCAATCAGATTGCGGGGTGGTATCATCGCTCACGATGCCGCACCTTCATAGACCGTCCAAACCGCACGTTCCACGGCTTGCACAGTTTGGGCCCCATCAATGACATGGCAACGATCAGAATATTGTGCGGCTAAATCCAAAAAACCCGCCCGTAGGCGTTTTTGAAAATCCAAGCCCATATCCTCAAAACGGTCTTCACCGGATTTACGCGCCAAGCCGCGATTAAGCGAGGTCTCAGGATCAATATCAATAATAAAGGTTAGATCAGCCTCACGCCCAATCATGGTTTTATGTATTAAATCAACGGTTTCGCGTTGATCTGCACGGGCAACACCTTGATACACCCGCGTGCTGTCAACATAGCGATCACAGACCACCGTGGCCCCGCGCGTCAGCGCAGGTTCAATGGTTTTTTCCAAATGATCGCGCCGTGCGGCATTAAATAACAGCAGTTCAGTTTGTGCCGACCAACGGTCAGGATCACCTTCGACCAACAGCTTACGAATGGCTTCCGCACCTGTCGAACCACCCGGTTCGCGGGTCCAGATACAGGGCTTTCCAGCCGCTTCCAGTGCGGCAACCAAGGCTTTGGCCTGTGTGGATTTCCCTGACCCGTCGATGCCTTCAAAGGTAATAAACATGCGGGCTACCGATCGTCAGAAGAGCCCAAAAGCTCTTCCTTGATCTTGCCTGCGGATACTTTCATGCGTCCAAACAACCCCGTTTTACGCACATTGGATTTGGCATAAAGCGGGTATTTTGTTGCCGCCATGCCTTTGGCTTCAATGATCAAAGTAGCGACCTGAGCATCCTTTGCGATAGGGGCCTCAATCGGCCCTGTGTAGCGGATTGTAGCCTTGTAATCGTCGACCGCATCATAGGGCATCAGTGCCCTGATCTCGGTTGGCGAATACAGCTCTACGGTGGATTTTTTACCCAACCAGACATCCGCTGTGCCAACCACAACATCCTTTTCATAGACGGTCTTTTTGATGAAATTCCGAAACGCCCAGTTGATCACACGCTCGCCTTCAGATGCACGATCCGCCGAACTTTGCATGCCCGTGATCATAAACGTCACACGCCGTTCGCCTTGTACCGCAGAGCCGACCAATCCGTAGCCCGCTTCTTGTGTATGGCCGGTTTTCAACCCATCGGCCCCAATTCCGGTTTTCAAAAGCGGGTTGCGGTTGTTTTGGCTGATTTTGGCCCAAGTGAAGGCATCTTGGGCGAAATAGCTGTAATATTCAGGAAATTCGGTTTGCAACCGCGTGGCCAGCATCACCAAATCCTGCGCACTCATGCGTTGACCTGGATGCGGCCAACCTGTGGCGTTGGCAAATGTAGAATTTTTCATGCCTATTTTCAGGGCGCGCGCGGTCATTTTACGGGCAAATTCAGCTTCGGAACCTTCCAAACCTTCGGCGACAACAACACAGGCGTCATTGCCTGATTGCACAATAATGCCTTGTATCAGATCGCCGACAGAAACCCGTTCGCCTTCACGCAAAAACATCTTTGACCCCCCCATAAGGTGGGCTTTTTTGGATACGGAAAATTTGGTGTCCATCGTGACCCGCCCGATTTTCAGGGCTTCAAACAACATGTTCAATGTCATCAGTTTTGACATCGACGCGGGCGGAATAGGGCGTTCGGCATCTTTTGCAAATAAGACTGCCCCTGATTGCACATCTATAACATATGCAGAGCGTGCGATGGTTTCAAAGGCCTGACTGGAAATGGTTGTTGCCAGAAACGCAATCAAACATAAAACGGTTTTGACAGCAGTCATTCGTACCTCTTAGTTTTTGGTTAGATAGGCATCTGCAAAGCCCATTTTCTTAATTTCGGACAAATATGCGTCGCGTTCGCCCTTGGTTTGTGCAGGGCCAGCTAAGACGCGCCAAAAAGTTTTACCCTTGGCGGTCGCTTTAATTACTTTTCCGGGTATTTTACGTGTTTCCAATGCTTTAAGCGTGTTCCGTGCATTTGCTTCTACGCTAAAGAAGCCAAGTTGAATAAACGGTAACGTAAGGTTAGACGCGCTTTTTTGAACACCTGCCTTGGGTGTAGCCGCTTTTGCTGTAGGGGTTGCCTTTGGCGCAGGCTTTGCGGGTGTGGTTCTGGCGATATCAACGGTTTTTGTTGTGCCTTTCTGGGCATCTGCCGCTGCAACTGATTGCAAAACGGAAGCTTTGATATCTTGTGTGGATGCAGGCTTCAAAACCTCGGTTGTGACGGTTTCCGGGGTGGCTGGTGAGCCGCCACCATCATCCGCAGTCACCGTTTCGCGGCGCAATACGGTAACATTCAAAGTTGTCGGCGCCCCCGCCAATACGCCCAAAGCCGAAGCAGCGTCGGATGAAAGCTGTAGTTTTGGCCCGGGGTTATCGCGCTCTCGCTTGAACAAGGCCCCGATCACGAATTTACCGTTGGTTTTATTGCGGATAATCACGCGTTCCGGTTGGTCACTGTTTGGATGAGCGACCCAAACACCGCCAAGCGATGGTCGGCCATCCCATAGGGCTTTTTCGGTAACCTGGAAAACTTCAGGGGCTTCAACATCGCGTTCCACCAGTTTAATTGATCCGTTTTGTGATGGGGTAGAGGCCTTCGGGCTTTTTCCAAACAACCCGGTGCCGCCATCTTTTTTACTGAACAGCCCGCCGCCAGTGCCCTTGCCCTTGAACAGGTTGGGTGATTTGCCTTCTTCGCATGCGGCTAATGAAACAGATAGCATTACTGCCAGTCCCAATTTCATCAGTTTACCAGTAAATATGATCTTGCTCATGCCCATTACTCCTGTATCCGCTTATTGTTTATATAGTGGGCTGCTCGGCCCTGCGGTTTTTGCTTTTTCACACCCTAGACAAAACTTGGCCTTATTGGAAGTGTGTTGTTTTCTCCTTTTTTGCATTTAAGCGATGTTTTGCTTGAATTTGGGCTTGCAGTTTCATCAAAGCAGAATTAGTCAGACACTTGTTGAAAGCATCGACCTTTTAACTTATGCGCGGAGAGGTGGCAGAGTGGTCGAATGCGGCGGTCTTGAAAACCGTTGAGGTTAACGCCTCCCAGGGTTCGAATCCCTGTCTCTCCGCCACTACTCTTCTGGCATATCATCCAATATTTTTTTTGCGGCCCGAAAGCATTCCAGCGCTTGGGGCACTCCGCAATAAATACCGATTACATGGATGATGGCACGTAATTCTTCGCGTGTAACGCCATTTTTCAAGGCGCCACGGCAATGGATTTCCCATTCGTGCATTTTGCCCAAAGCCCCGATCATCGACAGGTTCATCATGGATCGTGTTTTGGCGTCAATTACATCGTCACCCCAGCCAAAGCCCCAGCACCATGCGGTCATGGCTTCTTGAAAAGGACGGGTGAAATCATCGGCGGCGGCCAGATTTTTGGTGACATATTCTGCCCCCAAAGTAGCTTTGCGCTGCTCTAAACCCTTTAAAAACAGGTCTTCGTCGAAAGTTTTGGTCATGGGCTATCCTTTACGTTTACGGAAGGGAACATTGGGGCTATACCGTCCCAATAGTATAAGTTCACAAGCAATGCAAAAGGAAGCCACATTATGATTGAACGCCTGCACACATCCCAAAGAATGAGCAAGATCGTGAAACATAACGGGGTGGTTTATCTGTGCGGGCAGGTGGGCAAGCCTGCCGATAATGTGGCGGATCAAACCCGTGAATGTCTGCGGCTTGTGGATGAATTGCTGGCAGAGGCCGGCACATCATCTGAAAATATGCTGCAAGCCATCATCTGGCTGGCAGACATGAAAGATTTCGCTGAAATGAATGCGGTTTGGGATGCTTGGGTGCCAAAAGGGCAGGCACCTGTGCGCGCTTGCGGTGAAGCAAAACTGGCGACACCTGATTATTTGGTGGAAGTGATTATAACGGCGGCTTTATAGTGATGGCCAAGGCCTACGCGGAGAAGTTTCGCCTTTGAGTTGAATAAATAAGACGTTGCTATATGTACTGTGTCTAAAATATGATCAAAATATATAGAAAATTTGTCCATAATTTATTCGCAACATTAAGGCTTTGTTTTTATTGCATTAATATGATCGAGGGAGAGAAAGATATATGTGTAAAAAAACATGTTTTTGCCTTTTTTCACCCATAGATATTATGGGGCGGCAGGTGAACCAAGCAACAGTAAATCTGCCTTAGTAATGACTATGTAAATTGTAAGGGACTGGGGAATATGCAAAATAAAATGGTGACACAAGATATTGAGCTAACCGAAGACATGGCGCAAACGCTGTACACTTACTTTTCAAGCTATCAAAAAGACGGTGTTGTTACGCTGGAAAGCAATGACATGGGCCTTTGGTTAAAGAACCACCGCACAAATTCGCGCCAATTTTTGGGTAAAGCGCGTTTGCCTGATGAACAAATGGCGGATGCCACTATTCATTAAGTAAATTTACGGAAGAATTTTGTTTCATCAAACATATCTTCCAATTCCTGCATCCGGCTACGGGTGTGGGGCCAGATCAATTCTTGTACTTCGGCCAGAATGGTTTCCAGTAACAACAGGCTGGCAACGGACGAGTCCCATGCGGATGGGACAACAATTCTGGAACTGAAAACCAGATCGGTAAATTGGTTGATCGGTGAAATCCACTGATCCGTCATCAAAACAATCGTTGCCCCTTTGGCCGCGGCCATCTCAGCCAGTTTCAACGTGCTGTTTTCATAGCGACGCACATCAAAGATCACAATCACATCGCCCTTTTTTACGTTCAACAGGTAATGCGGCCAAGCATTGGATATTGATTGGATATGGGTGACATTGGGGCGGATGACCTGCATGTGCAAAAAGAAATAATCAGCCAACGCGCGGGTGATGCGCCCCCCCACCACATATATCGTGCGGTCTTCATCGGCCAATAATCTGCAAGAAGCATCGAAAATGGCAGGGTCAATTTGGGCCAGGGATTTCTTGATGTTTTTCATCACCGCATCAGTGAAGCGATTTAAAATATGCGTGTCAGGCGCGTCACCTGCCCACTTGTCATGCTTTGCGATCGGGCCGGATATTTTAGCTTCCAGTTCTGTGCGCAACTGTTTTTGGAACCCTGGGAAACCTTTAAAGCCCAGTTTTTGCACCAAACGGGCAACCGTAGGTGTGGAAACACCTGCTTTTTGTGCGACACTGGTAATGGATCCCAAGCCTGACACTGGATAATTTTCCATAATGGCATCGGCCAGTTGGCGTTCCGCACGGGTGAGTGCATCAAATTTCGCCTGTAATCTTTCTGAAATGGTTCCTGATAGCATAATTGCGCCCCCTAGATGTGGGTATACCGACAGATTGCAGTTATTTGAAGAGGAATTAACAGAAACAAATTGACAGGCCGCGCTTAACTGAAGAGAATTTTACAAAACCGAAATTCAGGGGAATCAGTTGCCACAACCCACTACGTTAAACCCCATGGTTAATGGGGCCGATACTTCAGCCATTGTGATGAACCCGAAAGGGGCTGCACGGATACTGTTGGTGTGCGAGCACGCCAGCAACCATATTCCCGCGCGGTATAACGGGTTAGGCATGACGGATGTCGCCAAAACCTCACATGCCGCATGGGATCCAGGTGCGCAGGCGGTAACCGAGCGTATGGGAAACATATTGAATGCGCGCGTGGTCTTGGGCACGGTTTCACGGCTGGTTTATGATTGCAATCGGCCCCCGACTTCCACTGGGGCGATCCGTGCCATAAGTGAACAGATCATTGTGCCCGGCAATGCCGCCTTATCGACGGCAGATCAGATTGAACGGGTTGAAACCGTTTATGAACCGTTCACGCAGATACTGGGTAACGCTATAAAAACCATGGCAGCGGCCCCGATCCTTGTCACCATCCACAGCTTTATTCGTGTCTATAACGGTGATACCCGCGATACTGACATCGGTATTATCCACGATGAAGATGCGCGTCTTGCCACAACGATGGTCGGCTTGTCCAATGGCGGCATGGGGTTAAGGTTTGCTTTAAATGAACCTTATTCACGGAAAGATGAAGTGACCCATACGCTGTATATGCACGGCACGAAAAACGGATTGATCAACGTGATGATCGAGGTCTGCAATGACTTGCTTGAAACACCTGCCCAGCAGGATAAGATTGCACAGATGTTGGCTGACTTGTTAACCGACAGCCTGAACGAAATGAATGAAGATGTATTTGTCGCAGGGAACGCATGACAGATATATTTCAATACTCTTAACACTAAGTAGGAAAACTCATGTCTGGAATTTTAAGTTTTGACACGCTGAAATCGCAAGTGGCGGATGGCAGCATTGATACAGTTCTGGTCTGTATCATCGACATGCAGGGCCGCCTGATGGGCAAACGCTTTGTTGCACAACACTTTGTAGACGGCGGTTGGGAAGAAACCCATTGCTGCAATTACCTGCTGGCAACTGATCTGGAGATGGCCACACCTGATGGCTATGCCTCTACCAGTTGGGAAAGCGGCTATGGCGACTATGTGATGAAGCCTGATATGGCCACATTGCGTTCTGTGCCGTGGCTGGAAGGTACCGTGATGATCTTGTGCGATGTGCTGGATCACCATAGTCATGAACCGATTTCGCATTCCCCGCGCGCAGTGCTGAAAAAGCAAATCGCACGTCTGGTGGATATGGGCTTTGACCCGATGATGGCAACCGAGCTGGAATTTTTTATCTTTGAGAAAAGTTTCGATGATATCCGTAAATCGGGTTTTCGCGATCTGGAACCGATCAGTGGTTACAATGAAGATTACCACATCTTCCAGACCACTAAAGAAGAACACATCATGCGCCCGATCCGCAATCATTTATACGCCGCTGGCCTGCCTATAGAGGGCACTAAAGGTGAAGCGGAAGCTGGCCAAGAAGAGCTGAACATCAAATACGGCACGGCGATGGATACCGCTGACCACCACACCATTGCGAAACACGCGATTAAAGAAATCGCATGGCAGCAAGGCCATGCGGTGACGTTTCTGCCGAAATGGGATCAAGCCCGTGTCGGTTCATCATCGCATGTACACCAATCGTTGTGGAAAGACGGCAGCCCTGCGTTTTACGATAAAGACGCAGAATTGGGCATGTCCCAACTGATGCGCGATTATATGGGCGGCTTGCTGAAATACGCACCTGACTACATGTATTTCCTAGCCCCATATATCAACAGCTACAAACGCTTTTCAAAGGGATCATTCGCGCCCACACGCACGATCTGGTCAGTGGACAATCGCACCGCTGGTTTCCGTCTTTGTGCCGCAGGCAGCAAGGCTGTTCGCATTGAATGCCGTATCCCCGGATCAGACATGAACCCATACCTTGCAATGGCAGTACAATTAGCCGCAGGCATCAAGGGCATTGAAGACAAAGAGCCACTTGATCCGCCATCAGAAGGCGATGCATATGCGGGCAAGGGTGGCTTTATCCCGCAAAACTTGCGCGATGCTAAAGACACGCTTAAAGCTTCAAAAATGTTGCGCGAAGCATTGGGGGATGATGTGGTTGACCATTACACCCGTGCGGCGGAATGGGAACTGGAAGAATTTGACAAGGTCGTGACCGATTATGAAATCGCACGCGGATTTGAAAGAGTATAACAATGACAAACACTGTAAAATGTATCTCGCCCATCGATGGGTCACTTTATGCTGAACGCCCTGTGCTAAGCGAAAGCGAAGCGTTGGCGGCTGTTGCGCGCGCTAATGCGGCGCAAGTTGCTTGGGCGGCTCGCCCCCTGGCTGAACGCATCGCACTTGTGCAAGCGGGTGTGGCCGCTGTGGGGGAAATGAACGACGAGATCGTTATTGAGTTGGCCCATCAAATGGGCAGGCCTATCCGGTACGGTGGCGAATTTGGCGGCTTTAATGAACGTGCCAGCCATATGGCCGATATCGCGGTTGATGCTTTGGCCCCGATCATTGTTGAAGACAGCGATGCGTTTTTACGCAAGATTAAACGCATCCCCCACGGTGTTGTGTTGGTGGTAGCCCCTTGGAACTACCCTTATATGACAGCCGTGAACACGGTTGCCCCTGCATTGATAGCAGGCAACGCGGTGCTGCTGAAACATGCGTCGCAAACCCTATTGGTTGGTGAACGCATGGCGGCGGCTTTTCATTCTGTCGGTATCCCTGAAGATGTGTTTCAGAACGTGTTTTTGGATCATGGCACGACCTCTGCATTGATCGCCGCCAAATCCTTTGGCTTTGTGAACTTCACAGGTTCCGTAGGGGGTGGGCGTGCGATGGAAGCCGCCGCCGCAGGTACATTCACAGGTGTCGGTACTGAACTGGGTGGCAAAGATCCGGGCTATGTGATGGAAGACGCGGATTTGGATGCGGCTGTGGACACGCTGATCGATGGCGCGATGTTTAATTCTGGCCAGTGCTGTTGCGGTATTGAACGGATTTATGTGGTCGAAAGCCTGTTTGATGCTTTCGTTGAAAAAGCCGTGGCGATTGTGAACGGCTATAAGCTGGGCGATCCTTTAAATCCTGAAACCACCCTTGGCCCGATGGCCCATGTACGTTTCGCCGATGAAGTACGTGCCCAAACGGCGGAAGCCATTGCAGACGGGGCCACCGCCCTGATTGACCCTGCATTGTTCCCGCAAGATCATGACGCATACTTGATGCCGCAAATCCTGGTGGATGTAACCCACGACATGCGGGTGATGCACGACGAAAGCTTTGGCCCTGTTGTGGGTATCATGAAGGTTAAGGATGATGCAGAAGCGATTGCGTTGATGAATGACAGCGAATTTGGCCTGACAGCATCCCTGTGGACACGCGATTACGACCGCGCCGAAGCGATTGCCGATCAGCTGGAAACCGGCACGGTTTTCACCAATCGCTGCGATTATCTTGATCCGGCACTGTGCTGGACAGGCTGTAAAAACACTGGGCGCGGCGGGGGCCTTTCTGTGATTGGCTATCACAACCTGACCCGTCCGAAATCTTATCACACTAAAAAGGCTTGAACCCCATGACACTTACCGCAAACTGGTCTTACCCCACCGCTATTCGCTTTGGCGCAGGGCGCATTTCTGAAATTGCAGACGCTTGTGCTGCCGCTGGCATGAAAAAGCCACTGCTTGTTACTGACAAGGGGCTGGCAAACCTGCCTGTCACCCAATCCACGCTTGATTTGATGGATGCCGCTGGCCTTGGCCGCGCGATGTTTTCTGAAGTTGACCCGAACCCTACGGGCGACAACGTTGAAGACGGCCTGAAAGTGTACCGCGCAGGCGGCCATGATGGTGTGATCGCCTTTGGTGGCGGTTCCGGTCTTGATCTGGGCAAGGTTATTGCGTTCATGGCAGGCCAAACCCGCCCGCTTTGGGATTTTGAAGATATTGGAGATTGGTGGACACGGGCTGACGCGGATGCGATTGCCCCGATTGTGGCTGTGCCGACAACTGCAGGGACAGGTTCTGAAGTGGGGCGCGCAAGCGTGATCACTAATTCTGAAACTCACCAGAAAAAGATCATTTTCCACCCTAAAATCCTGCCTGCTGTGGTGATTTGTGATCCCGAACTAACCGTTGGTATGCCTGCGTTCATTACCGCAGGTACTGGCATGGATGCGTTTGCCCATTGTCTGGAAGCCTTCTGTTCACCGCATTACCACCCGATGTCACAAGGCATGGCACTGGAAGGCATGCGTTTGGTTAAAGAAAACCTGCCGAAGGTCTATGCCGACCCGAATGATATTGAGGCCCGTGGCCACATGATGTCCGCCGCTATAATGGGGGCAACCGGCTTTCAAAAAGGTCTGGGTGCCATTCATGCGCTTAGCCACCCGATCGGTGCGATGCACCATACGCATCACGGCACGACTAATGCTGTGGTGATGTTGGAAGTGCTGAAATACAACCGTTCAGCCGTTGAGGGTGTGCTGGGCGATGCTGCCAACTATCTGGGCATCGAAGGCGGTTTTGACGGATTCTACAACTTTGTGTCCGACTTGAATGATAGTCTGGGCATCCCGAAAAACCTGACCGAACTGGGGGTGAAAGACCCTGATATTGAATTGCTGACCAAGGAAGCGTTGAACGACCCAAGCACGGGTGGCAATCCAATAGAGATGACTTACGACAATACCAAGGCTTTGTTTGAAGATTGTTTCTAAAGCATTGATATAAATACGCCTTATCGCCCCGTCGCCGTTTATTCGGTGGTGGGGTTTTACGTTTCATCAGGGTATGTAGGTTATAAAGAAGGCAGGCCTGCCGTTTGTAGTTATAAGACCGAACAGAGGTTTTTGATCTCTGCACCTGTTCTTACGTGTAAGTCTGGTGGCTTTCGCATTTGACGCTGTTATGCGCCCTTTGAAAGCTCGTGAACTACTTTTGCTAGCAGGGGTAGTATGCGCATGTAAAGGTTTAGGGTTCGTTAGGGGTGCGAACGGTGGGGTTCGTAGGGTGGGCTTCAGCCCACGCGTGGTTTATGCGCAGACCGTCAGAACATAGGCAAGATGGCCATATTATACCAAACGTCTTCACCAAAGAGTCTTATTTCTCGCGATTATGTCCTTCGCAATTTTTATAGCTTTAGGTTCAGAGTCTGCGAGCTGTTCCAAAAGATACGGATACTTAATCAAATCTGGATCAGAGATACTAAACAAATTATTATCACCCATCACATGATTTACCCAGAACTCAGGTATTGTGTTATCTATAACATCAAACAATTCTTTAGGAGCAGAGAGTATATATTTGGAATAGGGTTCATAATATGTAAAAAACACTCTATAGTTCTTTAACTCTTCATCAAATTGGCACACTATTTCTAGACACGCATAGACCTGTCCGTTCTGCACATCGTATTGTGGTTGATAAAAATGACCTTCATACTTTAAATGATCAGGTAATTTCCCACACAGCCCTTTTAGTCTCATATTATTCTCATTCTTTTCTGTATGTCTGACGTCAGCACTCGTGGGACAGATTTAAGGTTTAGCTAACGGAGGATTTCTGGTTCATCATAACATTCAAGGAGTGAAGATGAGACAGAAATCCGGAAGCAGCAAAGCAGCTGCAGATAAATTGGTGAAGAACATTCGCCGTAAAACCAGACAAACCTATTCCGCCGAGGAAAAGATCCGCATTGTATTAGCGGGCCTTCGCGGCGAGGAAAGCATTTCGGCGCTGTGCCGCCGTGAAGGCATCTCTGAAAGCCTGTATTACAGTTGGTCAAAGGAATTCCTCGAAGCGGGGAAACGCCGCTTGTCTGGCGATACAGCCCGGCAGGCGACGTCGCCTGAGGTGAAGGATCTACGAAGCGAGGCGATGGCATTGAAGGAATGCGTGGCCGATCTGACCATTGAAAACCGTCTGCTCAAAAAAAGCATGACAGGGGCTGGGGGATACGAGGAATGAGATATCCTGCATCTGAGAAACTGGAGATTATCCACACCGTTGAGCAATCACATCTGCCTGTGAAGCAAACCCTCGACATGCTGGGCATTCCGCGGACCACATTTTACCGGTGGTATGATCAATACCTTGAGGGCGGGCTTGATGCTTTGGCGGATCGCTCGCCTCGGCCCAAGTCTGTCTGGAACCGCATTCCCCAAGACAGGCGCGATAACTTAATCGAGTTCGCGCTGGAACATGAAGCGCTATCTACGCGTGAATTGGCGGTAAAATATACGGATGAGAAGCGGTATTTTATCTCTGAATCATCATCTTACCGCATTCTGAAGGCTGCCGACCTGATCACTGCACCAGATTATATCGTGATCAAGGCCGCCGATGAATTCCATGACAAGACCACTGCGATCAACGAGATGTGGCAGACCGATTTTACCTACTTCAAGATCATCGGTTGGGGATGGTATTATCTCAGCACGATCCTGGATGATTACAGTCGCTACATCATTGCCTGGAAACTCTGCACCAACATGCGGGCCGAGGACGTGACGGACACGATTGAGCTGGCCCTGACGGCATCTGGATGCGACCAAGCCGTCGTTCGGCACATGCCGCGTCTGTTGAGCGACAATGGGTCCTGTTACATCTCTGGCGATCTTGCCGAATGGCTGGAAGAGCAGAGAATGGATCACGTTCGTGGAGCGCCGTTCCACCCGCAGACTCAGGGCAAGATCGAGCGCTGGCATCAGACAATGAAAAATCGGGTTCTGCTGGAAAACTATTACCTACCCGGCGATCTGGAAAATCAAATCGGAGCTTTTGTGGAATATTACAACAACCAGCGCTACCACGAGAGCCTGAACAACGTCACACCTGCCGACGTCTATTTTGGGCGCGACAAAGCCATTATCAGAGAGAGGAAAAAGATCAAGAAGCAAACAATCCAAAAACGCCGCTTGCAACATCAAAAACAAGCTGCATAATCAATCACAATAACGAACCAGAGCCTCCAATACTCAAACCGCTCTGATGTCCCATTTTATATGACGACGGACAGTCTTAACAATCCCTTGGTTACACCACAACGCGGTTTGGAGGAAGTGGAATATTTCTAATGATTACTACTGCTACGCAGGAAATTTGGCCCGCTGTGAAAGGCAGATTCGTTCCACTTAGCTGACAGTTGAGGATAATCATTGAATGGCCCTTTATACTTCTCATAAGGCACTCCTGTCATGAATATAATACTCAAACTACCACCAAAAGACCCAAACTTATTTTCCATAAACCCTATAATATCAATATGTTAAACTAGTGTCCCAGCCGGGACATCTGAATATCATCCACGCCGATATGGCCATGATGATCTCTATTCCACCTCAAAAACCCGATCAAAACACTGCTTCAAAGCCATGTCCACATCCACCATCGAAACCGGCAGGCCCAGATCGACCAGGCTAGTCACCCCATGCTCCTGAATACCACAAGGAATGATGCCATTATAATGCTCCAGATCAGGTTCAACATTGATGCTGATCCCATGAAAACTGACCCACTTTCGCAACCGCACGCCGATGGCTGCGATCTTATCTTCGGGGTGCTTTCCCAAAGCCGTCAAAGGCTTATCTTTACGCACCACCCAAACCCCAACGCGGCCTTCACGCCGCTCACCTTTGACACCGAATTCTGCCAAAGTCAGGATCACCCAGTCTTCCAGATTTTGCACAAACTTGCGCACATCCTTGCCGCGCATATTCAAATCCAGCATCGCATAAGCAACCCGCTGCCCCGGCCCATGATAAGTATACTGCCCACCGCGCTGGCTTTTATAGACAGGAAATCGATCAGGATCGACCAGATCAGCCACATCAGCACTGGTGCCCGCAGTATATAAAGGCGGATGTTCCAGCAGCCAAATTTGTTCAGATAAATCCCCCGAAATCATACCGGCCACATGGCTATCCATATGCGCGATTGCATCGGGGTAGGGCGTGAAGCCGTCAGAGGTTTTCCATTCCAGCATGCTTTGTATTCCCAAAAAACGCGCGGCCCGTCCAGTCGCTAATTAGGCGGTGTACCATAATAATCAGACGCCGCAATAAACCGCGCCATTTTGCCCGCCGCCGCCCATTGCTTTTCCACATCACGCGTGCCGATCATAACAACGGCATCACCAGGTAATTTCAATGGGTCAAGTGCTGCACGGATTGCGCAGCGTGCTTTAGGCCAGCTGGCACCCGCTTCGGGCTGCGCAGCACTGGATGCAAACGGGGCACCTGCAACCTGCTGCAACTCCATCCGAAACGCATCCGGTGCTTCACCCGATGGGGCAAGTGCCGTCAGTGTACATTTATCTAGGGATTGTAGCTTGTCCCGCACAAAATCGGGCATCTCCAACCGTTTACGTAACCTTAAATGCAACCCATCTACAGTGAACAAAAAACCCACGATATCGCGCCCCGTACCCAGTAAGATGGAAGCATATTGCGGATAAGCCAACCCAAGTTCGCGGGCACGTTTGATGCGCATGCGCACGACCTCTATGGGAATAGCTTTGCCTATCAGATTTTTGCGCGCCTTACCCCAGCAATGCTGCTGCCAGCCTAAGTCTGTTTTCATAGAGGGGCCGTTGTTATGGCCAATTCTGCGTTTTGGCATGTTTTGCCCCTTTGCAAATCGCTCTGAGTATTTTTGATATATCAACATAATCTACCATATTTGAAAACCATTTCATGTTTTAGGCGAATCGGGTTACCATTCTCCAGATTTTTAATGAAATTATGTGAGGCAATCATGTTTAAAAAATTTTCCGTATCAGCAATTACAGTTTTAGCACTTGCCGTGCCGCCTGCAACAGCAGGCAGTGGTGACGCAATTTTGGGCGGCATCGTCGGGGGGATCGTTGGCGGGGCAATCGTCACTGGTGTGAACAACAACAAAGCCAAAAGAAGAACAACCGTCAGACGCTCATATTATAATACTGCACAACGTCAAGAGAACAGGGATGTTCAAACCTCACTTAATTATTATAGTTTTCCTGCCGGAGTTGCGGATGGTGTGTTTGGGCGAAGAACACGTAATGCAATATCTTCGTATCAAATATTCATGGGCTATCCAGCAACAGGGCGTATGACAGAATTTCAAAAAACTGTCCTGCTGAACAGCTATCACCGCTCTATCGCCGGGGGGGTGAATGTATCTCAGGTGGTTGCAAGTTCGCCATATGGTACACGTGGTATGTTAAAACATGTACAACAGGGGATGGCGGGTGGAACAACGACTATTGTGACCAATGTTCCGCAACCCGTATATGTCCAACCGCAACAGATTATTGTACAACCGGCCCAGGTCATACAATCGGCACCGGCGGCCCAGCCGGCAACACCTACGGTTCAGGTGAAAGTAGAAGAAGACAGCACAACGTTTAAATTACCAAGTTTTGGTGCGGCACCTGATGCCAGTTCTATTGCCAACCACTGTAATAAGATCAGCCTGATTACCAGCACCAACGGGGGGTATACCAACGTTTCAACCATGCAAGATCCAGTTTTTGCTTTAAACGAGCAGTTCTGTCTGGCGCGCATTTACGCAATCTCAACCAGTGAAGAAATGGTTAGCAAGGTGCAGGGTAGCAGTTCGGCACAAATTCAAGCGCAATGTGAAACTTTGGGGCCTGCGTTTAAGGATCAGGTTTCAACCCTGTCATTAGGAAACAGAGATCAAGTAATTGCCAAAACAAGTGACATGATCTTGTCTTCAGGCATGTCGCCTGCGCAATTAACCAATACAGCTAAAATATGTCTGGGCATCGGGTACCGTACTGATAATTCAGATGTGGCTTTAGCTTCCACATTGATCTTGGTTACATTGGGTGAGCCAGTTTACGGTGAACTGCTTGGCCACCATTTGCTGAACGGGTTTGGCACAACGCAACGCAAAGATCTATCTTTACAATGGTATGCATCAGCATCCGAGGCAATCGCACAAGGACAACCGGCCGTGTTTGTGCCGGGACAAGTTGATAGACCAGCTTTGATACAGGCTGCTGTTGTTAAGCTGAATGGACCTGCTGCAGCTGCTGGTACAGGGCAAACGCAAACAAGTGGATTTGTCGTTCCGACCTTTAACTCTGGGGCCACTACAACTCAGTAACCTACGTTAGAGACGTTTAAAATAGGCCTGCAAGCCAGTGTGCTTGCAGGTCTATTTTATGTAAGCACAATTCATTTCTCGCTTCACAACATCAATGCATACACGTATAGCAGTGCCACCATGTCAATGGCAGTGCGGCTGTGGCGGAATGGTAGACGCGCAGCGTTGAGGTCGCTGTGGGGTAACACCCGTGGAAGTTCGAGTCTTCTCAGCCGCACCAAAGGCTTTTCGTGAAGTGAAATGCCAGCTGTTTCCGATATGCACTGCATAACAGTAGGCGTTTTCAATAACACCGAGAGATTTTGAGGTTGGAAGTCTTTCGTTCAAGTCGCCTAAAAGGTTATTACGAAGTGCTGCACCGTTAATGTAACACCCCATTTTTAATTTTCCTGAACTTTAACGCATAAATTTCCGTTATGCTGTTTTTGTTTGGAATACTTGTTCTATTATGCTTCATTAAAGATCAAAAACCTGTGCTTTAGTAGGAGCTCCAATGGCCCAAGCGGGATTTGCAAAACGTGACTTAATGAATGAACCTGCGTTCGGGCCTTGGCTGTCTCAGGCATCTATTCTGGTGATTGATGATGAACCGGGAATGCGTAACTTTCTGGTTAAAATCCTTAAACCGCGTTGCCGTAATGTGGCTGAGGCTGCCAACACTGAAGAGGCCGCAAAACTGCTGGATGCAGGGCATTTTGACGTGGTTATTCTGGACAATATCATGCCGGGTCAAAACGGTGTGGATTGGTTGCGTGAACAACGTCAGGTCGGTTTTTTTGCGGATGCCATTCTGATCACCGCCTTTGCCGATCTGGAAACTGCCATTCGCGCGCTGCAGGCGGGGGCCGTGGATTTTGTGCTGAAACCATTTCGATCCAACCAGATATTGAATGCGGTTGCGCGTTGTATCGACCGTATGCGTTTGCGCCGTGAAAATTTCCTACTGCGCCATGAGTTGGAAAATAATGCCAAAGAAAACAAACGGCGCGATCAGCTGCTAGGGCATTCTAAGTGCATCTCAAGTATCCGTGAAACGTTACGCCGTGTTGCACCCTTGCCAAGTACAGTCTTGATTATGGGTGAAAGTGGCACCGGCAAAGAGGTGGCGGCAAGAACCCTGCATTCCTTGTCGGAACGCGCAGATAAAGCCTTTGTTACGGTGAATTGCGCCACCATGTCAGCGGAGCTTTTGGAAAGCGAACTTTTTGGCCATGTAAGCAAGCAAGAAGACGATGAAGATCGCCGCGAAGGCCTGTTTTTGCACGCCAGCGGCGGCACACTTTTTCTGGATGAGATCGCGGATCTTCCTTTGGATATTCAAGGCGCGTTATTGCGCGTTATCGAAGATAAGAAAACCCGCCCCTTGGGATCTAAGCGTGATGTGCCGGTTGATGTACGGTTTGTTTTCGCGTCAAATACAGACTTGCAGGCAGCGGTAGCAGAAGGCCGGCTTCGGGCTGATCTGTTTTATCGCATAAACGTGCTGCAAATTGATATGCCACCCTTGCGTGACCGCATCGAAGATGTGCAGGAACTGGCGGATAAGTTCATGCAGGAAATATCTTATGAACTGGCAGTGAAACCTTTGAATATTTCCAGTGCCATTCGGCGCGGTTTTATGCGTTATGACTGGCCAGGAAATGTGCGTGAATTGCGCAATCTGATTGAACGGTCTTTAATTCTGGGTGAGTTTTCACCGGATTTTGAAGGCGCTGATGTGGATGGTTCCTTTACTGTGGACGACACATTGCAATCGGTTGAACGCCAACATATTTTGCGAGTCTTGGAAGAATGCGATGGCAACCGCGCAGAAGCTGCACGCAGGCTTGGCGTGTCACGCAAAACTGTTGATCGCAAATGTGCGATGTGGAATGAATAACGCCAAACCATGGATACGCACAGGTTGGTTTAGATCTGTCAGGTTCCGTCTGCTGGTTATTGCCATTCTTCCGATGCTTGTGGTCATGCCTTTATTGCTAGGTGGAACTTTTACGCAATGGTCTGCGAAGTTCGATAACTTGTTGATTGCAAAGGTAAACGGTGAACTAACCATTGCGCATCAGTATTTTGCCAACATATTGGAAACCAGCGAAGATAAGGTTGCAGCCATAACAGGGTCGGCGGCTTTCGCTGAGGTAATGGCAAAGAAAAATCCGGGTCAGATAGCTGCGTATTTAAAGAAAAAACGCTACGAGATGGGGGTGGATTTTCTATATCTGGCCAATGCTCATGGTCAATATTCCACACTGCAAGACGTGCATTACTATAGCCACTTTAAGGATTGGATCGTGGTTAGAACCGCAGTAAGCGGTAATGCGCATACCGCAATTGATTTGTTCTCGGCTGGGGATTTGTCGGTTTTCTCACAAGAGCTTGCAACCCGGGCCCGCATTGATCTGGTGCCAACTGAAGCGGCTGTACCCACCTATAAATCTGTGGAAAGTCGTGGCATGGTCGTACACACTGCCGCGCCCTTTCATATCGGCGATAAACGCGGTGCGCTGGTTGCAGGTATTTTGTTGAACCGTAACCTGGATTTCATCGACACCATCAATGATCTGGTTTATCCCGCTGCCAGCTTGACCGACGGTAGCCGTGGCACGGCAACGTTATTTCTGGAAGACGTGCGCATCAGTACCAACGTGCGCCTGTTTGAAAATGTCCGTGCCCTTGGCACCCGGGTTTCCGCGATTGTGCGCTCTACTGTGCTGGACGAAGGCAAGGTTTGGCTGGACCGCGCCTTTGTGGTCAATGACTGGTATATCTCGGCTTACGAGCCGATTATCGACAGTCACGGCACCCGCATCGGTATGCTTTATGTAGGCTTTCTGGATACACCGTTTCGGGCGGCTAAAGCCCGCACATTATGGATCAGCATCGCGGCACTTTTGGCCGCTGTCATCCTGTCTGTTCCTATTTTTCTACGCTGGGCGCGCGGTATTTTTCGACCGCTGGAAGGCATGCTGAAAACTATGGGTAAGATAGAAGCAGGTGAGTTGGGCGCACGCACGGGTCTGAAACGTACGGACGATGAAATCGGGCAAGTCGCCTCACACCTTGATGACCTTCTGGGGCAAATTCAGGAACGTGATGGTCGGCTGCGCGGTTTGGCGGATGAGTTGAATGATCGTGTGATTGAGCGCACCCAAGAATTAAGTGACGCCAACAAGCGGCTGGAGGCCACTACAAAACAACTGGTTGTATCGGAAAAACTGGCCGCGATTGGTGAGATCACCGCCGGTATTGCCCATGAGATCAATAATCCTATGGCGGTGATCCTGGGTAATATCGATGTGGTGCGACAGGAACTTGGCGGGGCAGCAGGTGATGTGGAAACCGAGTTGCGCTTGATTGATGAACAGGTTCACAGTGTGAATATTCTGGTCAGTAAGTTGCTGCAATTTGCCCGCCCTGAAGAGTATTCCGACGTGCTTGAATTGCAATCGCCCGACGATGTGCTGACCGATTGTTTGGTGCTGGTGCAGCACTTGATGAACAAGGTTCGGATTGATGTGAAGCGCAGCCAAAAGGCATTGGGGGCGGTGTCTATAAACCGCACGGAATTGCAGCAGGTTTTGATCAATCTGATTGTAAATGCGATCCATGCGATGCCGGATGGGGGGGCGTTGTGTTTGGCTACGAAGAATGAGGTTGTTGACGGGGTCACGGGCATCACCGTTTCGATTGAGGATACGGGAAAAGGTATGGATAAGGGCGTGTTGGATAAAATATTCGACCCGTTTTTTACCACGAAACAGAACGAGGGCACGGGGCTGGGGCTTTCGATCAGCCAGACGATTGTCACGCGGTATGGCGGCACGATCAGGGCCAAAAGTGAACCGGGTATCGGCACGGAATTCTTCGTGTGGTTTCCATTGAGCGAGAGCTAGGTTTGGGTGATGTCCCGACTGGGACATGGGATTAAGGTGTTGAAACTATTTGGTTATGTGAAATAAATGTAGGGTGGGCTTAAGCCCACGCGTTACCACGGTTATATCAAAAGACCATGCTTACCGTAATATTTTAACCCCCAAAATGACCCTTGTGTTTGGTCGAGATCTTGCAACGCGTGGGCTGAAGCCCACCCTACGGCTTGTTGAATTTTATATGGTGGAGTAGGTTCGCTTAGATTGATTGGTGTGAAACATTTAAAGCGTAGCGCCTGACCCTGGGTGGGTGCACTTGCGCCCTCCCGTGGGGAGGGTCGGGCGCGGCCCAACGCTAAAGCATTGGGCTGAAGTGGATGGAGTTTGAAAGGGTGGAGATTTAGTTTTGGAACTTGATTTAAAAAGCACGTTAAAAATAATTGAACAACAAAAGCTTCGCAAGATTGAAAAGTTACGTGAAGAATGCCTTTCTAAATGGGAAGATAACAAAACGCTTAACCTACAAGAGCTGAAGGAATTTGCATTTAGTGGGCAAGCGGCAAGAGAAATTTTGAAAAAGCACCCGTTTTCAGAAAAAGAACATTCAATCGATCAAATTGGGCTTGCTTTTAATATACTGGAAGCAACCAGAGATGAGATAATAGATCAGTATGGTATTTTTCATGCATCAAACCTTTACGATGGTTTTACGAAAATTAACCAAATTGAGAAACAAATAACATCAGAAGTTTTTCGTTTCTCGTTTTGTGCTTCTTCCCTTGTTCAGGCATATAGAAGATTGAAATCTGTTGCCCCAAATGTATCCGAAAAATTAGATGATATTACTAAAACTATTTTCGATGATAAGGGTTCGTCGGCATTCATTCAGGGGCTAAGAAATAATTCTGCCCATGAGAATATTTTTAAAGTTAGCCCAACAGGTTCTATTGAATTTGATGAAAAGAAGGTTGTTAGAAGCACAATAGAATTTGATACGAAAGAGCTTCTAGAAAAAGGAAGCTGGAATTCTGAAGCAAAGGCGTTCATCGAAAAAAATGATGTTTTGAACGTAGTAGATTTAATTGATGCTTATTTTAAGAAGTCAAAAAAATTATATAAATCTTATTTGGGAGAAACAGGTCTCGTAAAAGAAATAGGATTTACAGAAATGAATAGATGTCGTGTGGCTATACACACTATTGGAAATATTACATGGTTAAATATTACATTACAGAATGCGAAAGCTAAAGGCATTGAGCCGTATAGTTTTCTAGGTGAATATTTTACTGAGGCTGAATTAAAACGTATTTTTTGTTTTCAAGCAAACTCTAAAGATCAAGTAAACTTCATGATTAACCTGAGAGATCCATTAAAGCTATGTGATGATAGTTTAAGAGATAAGCTTTACGAAGTTTTTGATTGCTTAGATTAAAAACCACCCGACATGTAACGCGTGAGCTGAAGCACACCCAACATCCCAACCCCTATTCCATATCCCCATGTATCGCAAACTGATCCAACCCCGCGTCCTCTGTCTCTATCGTGCGGAACTGTTCGTTTACGCCTGCCTCGGTCAGTTCGCGGCTGACGGCGATCAGGGTGTTCGGCGCGTGGTCTTCGCATAGGTCTTGGGCGTGTTCCAATTCGCGCACCGCAGTGGGGCGGGCGGCGTCTAGGGATGGCGCGCCGTAGATGGTTACGAAATGTTGGGCCAGTTGGTCGGTCAAGACCTCCAACTCATTGGCTTCTATTTGGGTCACCGCCACAAAGGTAACACGGCCAAAGGTTTCCAGACCCAGCCAGCCGTTGCTGAACGCTTGGCGGTTTTTGCCTTTCAGATCGGCCTGAGACCAGTCGGAAAACTCAAAGCCGCCGCTGATCGCCCATTCGCCGGTGCGGGCAGCATTGTGAAAGACGTTGCGGTCGCTTTCGTCGAAGTGGATGGCACGTGCAAGTTTCATGAGATGCCTCCGTTTTGCAGCAGGCTGGACAGGGGTTTGACCTGAGTGGTTTTGGATGTGCGGATCAACATGCCGAACGCTTCATCAATGCCCAGAAAACTGCCGGTTATTTCGGTGCCGTCCACGTTGGTGGTGACATCATCGCCCATGGCATAGGCTTTGGCGCGCCACTCTGCGTGCAGGGGTGCCGGGCCCTCATCAGACCAGCGGTTGATCCAGACCAGTGTGTGGCGTGACCAGCTTTCCAGAAGTTCGGTGGGGTTAACTTCTACGCAACCTTCTTGGAATAGGGTGGTTTGATCAGGGGTGTGGCCGCCTTCATCATAGGCAGGTAGAAGTGGCACGGTCAGGCCCACGACCAGCCAATCGGGGATGGTGGTCGGATTGTTATCAGATGCGGCCATTTTCAGGCCGCCGCACATGGCACCGTTGACCAGAATGCCGCCGTGCCAATCCAGATGCACTGCCACTTCGGGTGGGGCCAGCGCGCCCAATGCGTTGGAATAGCCGATGCCGCAGGCGATCATCATCGCACAGGCCTGTTCCAGCGGCACTTCAGGGGCGAAGATGAATGCGGCGCGCAGAACATCATTGCTGATATTGTGCACGATGGTGCCTGCATCACAGCCCAAAGTAGCCAGCGATATGGCCTTTTCAAACGGGTCGATGGCACCGGTTACGGCTTGGCCTGTAAGCAGCGGCGGAAAGGTCGGTTCAGTGGTCATGCATGCCCGTCTTTGATCATTTGGCGCGCAATGCTGCGAAACGCCTGCGCGTGGGGTGAGTTCGGTTTTGAGACCACAATAGGTGCGCCACCGTCACTAGCAAGGCGAATGTCGATGTGCAGGGGGATTTCGCCCAACAACGGCACCTTGAGTTTTTCGGCCTCATTGGCTACACCACCATGGCCGAAGACATGTTCTTCGTGACCGCATTGCGAGCAAATATGTGTGGACATGTTTTCGATCATGCCCAAGATGGGTGTTCCGAGTTTATCGAACATATCCAGTGCTTTACGAGCATCTATTAAGGCTACATCTTGCGGGGTTGAGACAATCAACGCCCCTGTGACTTCGGCCTTTTGTGCCAGTGTCATTTGCACGTCACCGGTGCCGGGGGGCAGATCGACGATTAGCACATCCAGCGCACCCCATTGTACTTGGGTCATCATTTGTTGCAAGGCACCCATTAACATGGGGCCGCGCCAGACCACGGCCTCATCCTCGCGTGTCATCAGGCCGATGGACATCAGGGTAACACCGTGATTGCGCAGGGGCAGGATTGTGGTGCCGTCTGGGGACGATGGGCGGCCTGATATGCCTAACATACGCGGTTGTGAAGGGCCGTAAACATCGGCATCCAACAGGCCGACTTTGCGGCCTTCTGCGGCCAGAGCCACGGCCAGATTGGCCGCAACAGTTGACTTGCCTACACCGCCTTTGCCAGATGCAATAGCGATGATCCGATCTATGCCCGGGATTTTCTGCGGGCCTGAAGGTTCGGATTTTTTGCCGCCGCCCAGATCGGGCGGGGCGGGGGCGGCAGAGTGGGCGGTCATTACGACGGATACATCGCCCACGCCTTCTAGGGCTTTCAGGTCAGCGGTTGCTTGCGCTTGTACCATTTCCATTGCTTTGGCGCGTGCGGGGTCGATTTCCAGCACGAAACGTACGGCACCATCATTGACAGTCAGGGCTTTGACCAGCCCTGCGGTGACGATGTCCTGTTGGCTGATCGGATCGGTGATTTTGCCCAACGCGTCCAGCACAGTTTCACGGGTCAGGGCCATCTTCAGGATTTGCCCGTGATCTTACCGTTTACCACATGGGTCATTTCCAGGCCGTCGATGGTTAAAACCACTTTTGCATCGAACGATTTGCCTGCGGTGGTGGTACTGCCCGCATTGCGCATGGCTTCTTCTATGGCTTGTTGTGAGGTGACGCCGACCTGTTTCAGGAATTTGCGCATGCTCATGTTAAATTCTTCGTCGCTCATCTTTAGTCCTTTATATTCAGTGAATTAGTGATCTTTACGGTCAGAGAAATAATCCTCTGTCATACGGGTGCGGGGTTTTTCACCGCCTTGGAACGGGTTGTCGGTGTTTTGGTATTGCACGTTGATTCGGCAGGTGTCGCACATGCGGATCAGCTTGCCGCTGTCACTTTGCGCAAACATCGGATGTTTGCCTTCCAGTTGTTTTACAATGCGCTCAATAGTGGATTTCACCCCGAATAACGCGCCGCATTCGATGCAGGCACAGGGTTCTTCTTCGTGTAGAACCTCTTGGTTAAAGGCACTGTCGGCTAGGTTCATTTGCGGCTGCATTGTAATGGCGTTTTCAGGACATACGGTTTCGCATAATCCGCATTGCAAACAGGCGGTTTCCTGAAAGCGTAGTTGTGGCAGATCGGGGTTGTCGCCAAGCGCACCTGACGGGCAGAGTGAGGCGCATGATAGGCATAGGGTGCAAGCGTCTGTATCAACAATTACCGCGCCATAGGGTGCGCCTTGGGGCAGGGTGATTGGGGATTCCAGATCGGGTTGCAGGGCTTTGGTGCTAAGGCGGGCCACATCACGGCGTCCGCCTATGGGTAGGATCGGGTCGGTTACAGGGGTAATGTTTTTGGCCCCGTAGAGTGCATCGCAGAACATATCGGGGTCATTGACGTTGATCAGGGAAACCTGTGGTTTTCCTGCCATAGCGTTGGCCAATTCGGCCTCACTACTTATCACGGTCGTTTCCGCTTTGGGGGGGATCAACACATGAACAAGGCCAAAGCCCGCGCCTAGGGCTGCCAGCATTTCGGCGTGGCCGAAGCCTGTGACGGTGTCCACTTCTAGCGGGATTACATTGGCGGGCAGGCCTTTGGCGAAACGGGCGGCAAGTGAGATCATTTCGCCGCCGAACGTGGCGTCATGCACTAATAACTGCGGGTCTTTGCCGCCTGCTGTGGTGTAAACCGTTGCCAGATTGTGGATGCGCCGAAACAGATGTGCCACGGGTGGTGCATCATAGGTGATCGCACCTGACGGGCATAATGCGGAACAGGCGCCGCAGCCTGCGCAGATCATCGGGTCAATGGTGATGTGATCGCCGTCGGGCATCAGCGCACCGGTCGGGCATATATCCAGACATTTGCTGCATCCGACTTGTTCGGCGCGGGCGTGTGCGCAGATGTTGGCGTCATATTGCAGGTAAAGCGGTTTTTCAAAAGTACCGATCATGTGTGATGCGTCAAAGGCGGCACTGGCAACGGCTAGCGGATCTTTTGGGTCTGCGCGTAAATATCCGTCGCGTTTTTCGGGGGCGGGGAATAGGGGCGTGTTGCCTGTGAGGTCTAAAATGATGTCGCATTGTGATACGGCCCCGTCTTGGGGCGCGGTAAATTTACGCTCACCACGGCCAGAAACTTCTAGGCTTTGAAACGCGTCAATGCGAATTGTGAAATCGCCAAGGCTGCCTGAAGCTGATTTAAGGGTGCCGAAGGTGACGTCAAAATCACGCGATAACGGTGCTTCGGTTGGGGCGGTTAAGAGGACGGTAACACTTAGGGCGTCGCTGAGTTTTTCGGCGGCATTCAGTGCAACATCAGGGGTACCGATGATTAAACACAGGCCTTCCGAGATTACATCCAGAGATTTTTCGGAAGGGCCGTCTAATTGTGCGTCACTGATCAGGGCGGCCATTTTTGGGCTGGTTTTAGCCCCTTTTTCCGACCAACCAGCGCGGTCACGAATGTCGATGAATTCGGGGGGTAAAACACCTAGCTCATCGGCCAGTTCTTCGAAGATTGCGCGTTCCTGCAAACAGGCAATTACTGCATCACCTTCTTCGATATATTTTGCGGCGTCACCGATTTGCGTGGTGCAAAGCGCGGAATGGACGCGCGAACACTTTATGTTTTCAACACCGCTCAAGGATGTTGTATCTATGGTTTGTGACTTGGAACAATCACATAAAATCAGTGTCTTATGCATGTATTTTGTCCTGGCTTTCTGGCTTGGAAAAACGTGTTTTATTATGCAGCAAGCTAAGCATAGGCACGAAAAAAACTTTTGGTAAAGATAGAAAATGCAAGGATGGATGTTTTATTTAATGGGCTTAGAAGGTGGGCGAGTGGTTAGTTTTGTCTGCTCTTAATTTGGCCAAATCCTAAGCCTGTTGCACTAGATAAAATCGATTCTTTGAATGTGATCTAAGTGGCTTTTCTGACTTTTTTACTCGCCTTTTTTGGATGTGGACAATTTGACCGTCAGCCAGATAAATCGCAACCAAAAGATAGACATTCTGTCCAGTATTTCGATTTATTACCTTTTGTGATCGAATTTGTATAATCATTACTTGGCTAATCTGACTTCCCCACCCTAACCTTGGGTCAACAGCTGTAAAAGCCAAAGTTGTGACTGTTTGGGAGGACAGGGGGAAGATGAATTCCAGATCAATTTCAATGCCGGTTGGGATCGTGGTGCGCAAAACGCCCGGGATTACCAAATGGGCGAAATGGCACTGGAAAGTGGTGGGTGTGCTGCCGGGGGCAGGGCCTGCCGACTGGCAAGAATTGCGCCGCGAAGGCGGGGCGGTCGAATACCACGCCGGCACTTTACCGCTGGAACTTTTCCGCACTGATACCGAAGCTTATCTTACCGGTCTTTCCACCAAAATTCCGTCGCTTTACGTGGTGATGCAAAACATCGGCAATCACGACACGCTGGCAGATATTGAGCTGCTGCTGGTCACGGCCTCACCCTATGATGCGCAGGATTATGCGGATAACGGCGAAGATTTGGTTGAAGCCATACCAATGCCCGAAGGGGTGAAGGCTTGGGTTTCGGAGTTTATCAAGACCCATCATGAGGATGAGGTTTTTATAAAGCGCAAACGCGGTAAGAAATTTGAGGATGTACCTGAGGACGGCGTGGGGGATCGACGCATCAAACAGGTAACGGATGTGTACCGTGCGCCCGGCCAAAAGACGGAGTTTGTACAATGAACGCGCGGCAAGATTTCTGGAGCCGCCGCAAGCAAGGGGTTGAAGCCGAGGCTGAAGCTGAAATTGCAGAGCAGGTAGCGGTTGAAGAGGCGCAAGCGGAAGAACAGCTGGAAGCGCAATCGGATGCTGAGATTCTGGAAGAGCTGGGTTTGCAAGACCCCGATACGATGAAAGCGGGCGATGATTTTTCTGTCTTTATGGCGAAAGCTGTGCCAACGCGTTTGCGTAATCGCGCTTTGCGCAAACTTTGGCTGAGCAACCCTGCTTTGGCCAATTTGGATGCACTGCTGGATTACGGTGAAGATTTCACCAAAAGTGAACGCGCAATAGAAGATTTTCAAACCACTTATCAGGTTGGCAAAGGGTTGTTGGCGCATGTGCAAGAAATGGCGCGCCAAGAAGAGGCGGCTAAACAAGCGGCGGATGCGCCTGAAAAAATTGAAGAGATAGATGACCAAGAGCAAGAGGTGCCAGAGGCATTGGCCTTGGTTGAAGATGATACAGAAGTGGACACGGATGTGTCTGAAGATGTCAGCGGTGTGGTGGTAACACGTGACGACATTTCGGGGGATGCGGAAACGTATGCCCCGAAAAAAAGAATGCGCTTTAACTTTGAAGCGCAGGTTTAACGCCCTTACGGGCATATAGGAGGATAAGGTGCTGGCAACTGCATCGAATATAGAAATAACGCCTGAAGATCAGCTGCGTGCGGATCTTTATGATTATCTGGCTGCACTGCTTGCAGGGCCGGCCAATAAGGCGTTGCTGAAAAAGACTGTGGCGCTGAAAGGTGATGACAGTGATTTAGGCGTGGGCTTTAAAGCTTTGTCGCGGGTGGCAACGGCGCAGAACGAAAAATCGTCGGAAAGCGAGTTTAACGCGCTTTTCATCGGCCTTGGGCGCGGTGAATTACTGCCCTATGCCAGCTTTTATCTGACGGGTTTTCTGAATGAAAAACCGCTGGCGGCTTTGCGCAACGACATGATGGGGCTACGCATTTCGCGGGCACCCAACGTGTTTGAGCCGGAAGATAATATCGCCAGCCTGTTTGAAATGATGGCCGGTATGATCACGGGGCGTTTTGGCGCACCTGCTGATTTGGATCAGCAAAAACAGTTCTTCAATAAACATATCGGCCCTTGGGCCGGGCATTTCTTTGCGGATTTGGAAGGGGCCAAGAACTCGGTTCTTTATGCGCCTGTAGGGGCCATTGGCCGCGTGTTTATCGAGATTGAACAACAAGCATTTCGCATGGTGGCCAAATAACGGTCGCCTTAACCGGTCCTGCGTAAGCGGGCCACAACATAGGAGTAGTCATATGACTAAAAAAGACGAGGTCGCCACAAGCGGCCGACGTGATTTCCTAAAACTGGCAACAGTAGCCGCACCCGCTGCCGCTGTAGCCGTATCAGGTAAGGCGGCTGTTGCCGGCACGCTTGATGAACATGCAGGCGAAGGTCTGCAAGATACCGCCCACACACGGGCATATTTGGATAGTGCCCGCTTCTAGGCGGACAAGATCAGACCAAAGCGGTGAGAGGTTGCGAAACGCCCAGACCACCGTGAAGACGCATACGAATACATAGCAAAAGTGGCAATTCTGCCAAATAGCAATGGAGATATATAATGCTCAGGAAAAAGACCAATGGGGTTGCGAGACGCTCCCAACGGACAAGCCTCCTGTCTAAGGTAGCAGAGAAATCTGTTGACCGCCGCGCATTCCTTCGGGGATCGGGCTTGGCCATCGGTGGCCTTGCAGCGGTAGGTGCAACAGCTGGTTCTGTAACACAGGCATCAGCCCAATCCGCGGTAAATGACGCGGTCAAAACCGTCAAATCGGTTTGTACCAACTGTTCTGTCGGTTGTACCGTCATGGCAGAAGTGGACAACGGTGTTTGGACGGGTCAGGAACCCGGCTTTGACAGCCCGTTCAACCTAGGTGCGCATTGCGCCAAGGGTGCATCCGCAAGGGAAGCCGCCCACGGTGAACGCCGTCTGAAGTACCCGATGAAAAAAGAAGGCGGAGAATGGAAACGCATCAGCTGGGAAACTGCGATCGATGAGATCGGCGACCAGATGATGGACATTCGCGAAGAAAGCGGGCCAGACAGTGTATACTGGTTGGGTTCCGCTAAATTCAGTAATGAACAGGCGTATCTGTTTCGCAAGTTTGCCGCCTATTGGGGCACAAACAACGTGGATCATCAGGCGCGTATCTGTCACTCAACCACAGTTGCCGGTGTAGCCAACACATGGGGCTACGGCGCCATGACCAACAGCTACAACGACATCCACAATTCAAAAGCGATTTTCGTAATTGGCGGTAATCCTGCAGAAGCACACCCTGTGTCGCTGCTGCATATTCTGAAAGCCAAAGAAGAAAACAACGCGCCACTGATCGTATGTGACCCGCGCTTTACGCGTACAGCGGCACATGCGGACGAGTATGTGCGCTTGCGTCCGGGTACGGACGTGGCTTTGATCTGGGGTATTCTATACCATATCTTTGAAAATGGCTGGGAAGACAGTGAGTTTATCCGCACGCGGGTTTACGGCATGGACCAGATCCAGGACGAAGTGAAAAAATGGAACCCTGAAGAAGTTGAACGTGTAACCGGTGTGCCAGGTGCGCAGCTTAGACGCGTTGCAAAAACACTGGCCAACAACCGTCCTGCGACAGTGATCTGGTGCATGGGTGGTACGCAACATACAACGGGTAACAACAACACACGTGCCTATTGTATCTTGCAGCTGGCCCTTGGCAATATGGGCACATCGGGTGGTGGTACGAACATCTTCCGTGGTCACGACAATGTGCAAGGGGCCACTGATATGTGTGTCCTGTCCCACACTCTGCCGGGCTATTATGGCCTATCAGGTGGTGCTTGGGCGCATTGGTCACGTGTTTGGGGTGAAGACCTAGACTGGATGAAAAGCCGTTTTGACAGCATCAAAGACAAAGAAGGTAAAGACAAGCCTTTGATGAACATGAAGGGTATTCCGGTATCACGTTGGATTGACGGTGTCTTGGAAGAAAAAGACAATATCGATCAACCTAACAACGTGCGTGCGATGGTTTTGTGGGGCCATGCGCCAAACAGCCAGACCCGTGGTAAGGAAATGAAAACCGCGATGGAAAAACTCGACATGCTTGTCGTGATTGATCCGTACCCAACGGTCTCTGCTGTGATGCATGATCGTACGGACGGTGTTTATCTGCTGCCGGCATCGACCCAGTATGAAACCCGTGGCTCTGTCACCGCTTCCAACCGGTCGTTCCAATGGCGTGATAAGGTGGTTGATCCAATCTTTGAGTCGCAGCCGGATCAGAACATCATGTCGATGTTTGCCAATAAGTTCGGTTGGGCTGACAAGTTCTTCCGCAATATCGGTATGGAAGGTGATAACGCGCCAAATGTCGAAGACATCACACGCGAGTATAATGGTGGCATGTGGACCATCGGTTATACGGGTTGTTCGCCAGAGCGGATCAAATCGCATATGGCCAATCAGCACACCTTTGACAAAACCACATTGCAGGCCGTTGGCGGCCCGAATGATGGCGAGTATTACGGTCTGCCATGGCCGTGTTGGGGCACCCCTGAAATGGGACACCCGGGCACGCCTAACCTTTATGACATGTCCAAGAAAGTGTCTGAAGGTGGCCTGACTTTCCGCGCCCGTTTCGGTGTGGAACGTGAAGGGGTCAATCTGTTGGCAGAAGGTGTCTATTCCAAAGGTTCCGATATTAAGGATGGCTATCCTGAATTTACCATGGCCATGCTGAAGGAACTGGGCTGGGATAGTGAGCTGACGGCGGATGAGCGTGCTTCAATCGAAGCCGTAGCCGGTGACAAAACCAACTGGAAAACCGACCTTTCGGGCGGCATCCAGCGGGTGGCAATCAGCCACGAATGTGCGCCCTTTGGTAATGCCAAAGCACGTGCCGTGGTCTGGACGTTCCCTGATCCGGTACCGATCCACCGAGAGCCGCTTTATACCAACCGCCGCGATCTGGTAGAGGACTATCCAACATACGCAGATAAGCAGGCTTACCGCTTGCCGACCATGTATGCCTCTATCCAGAAGCAGGATTTCTCGAAAGAGTATCCGATTATCCTGACATCAGGACGGCTGGTTGAATATGAGGGTGGTGGCGATGAAAGCCGTTCAAACCCTTGGCTGGCAGAACTACAGCAAGAAATGTTCGTGGAAATAAACACACGCGACGCCAATAATATCGGCATCCGTGACGGACAGCAGGTCTGGGTTGAAGGGGCTGAAGGTTCCAAAATCAAAGTTATGGCCATGATCACTGAACGTGTCGGCGAAGGTGTTGCTTTCTTACCGTTCCACTTCGGCGGGCATATGGAAGGCAAGGACTTGCGGGAAAACTACCCCGACGGTGCCGCACCTTATGTCTTGGGCGAAGCCGCGAATACGGCGATGACCTACGGCTATGACAGCGTAACCCAAATGCAAGAGACTAAGGCGTCTCTTTGCAAAATCACAGTAGCTTAAGGAGGGCTGAAAAATGGCAAGAGTTAAGTTTCTATGTGATGCTGAACGTTGCATTGAATGTAATGCCTGTGTGACGGCGTGTAAAAATGAACACGAGGTGCCTTGGGGCATCAACCGTCGCAAGGTGGTCACGATCAACGATGGTAAACCGGGTGAACGGTCAATTTCCATCGCGTGTATGCACTGCTCGGATGCGCCTTGTATGGCCGTGTGTCCGGTGGATTGTTTCTATCAGACCGACGACGGTGTGGTGCTGCATTCTAAGGACTTGTGTATCGGTTGTGGTTATTGCTTCTACGCATGCCCGTTTGGTGCACCACAATATCCGCAAGCTGGCAACTTTGGCAGCCGTGGCAAAATGGACAAATGTACATTCTGCGCAGGTGGCCCCGAAGAAACCGGATCGCAAGCTGAGTTCCAGAAGTATGGACGCAACCGTTTAGCAGAAGGCAAATTGCCGATCTGTGCGGAAATGTGTTCGACCAAGGCACTTCTGGCAGGTGATGGTGCTGTGGTTTCAGACATCTACCGGACGCGCGTGGTTGCACGCGGTTTCGGATCAGGTGCCTGGGGTTGGGGTACTGCTTATGGCACCAAAAACGGTGGCTGAAGCATGAAATAGGTAAAGGGTGATCCATGCGCCCTTTACCAACAAAACGGGGTGGCGGCCTCTTTGCAGCCGCCCCGCTTCTTAATAAATTCTACAGGGTTGATCTGATGTTCAAACGTCTTTCCTTATCCATTTTTGTCACTGCATTTCTGTGCATGTTCGCAGGCTTTTCAGTCGTCGCGCAAGACAGCACAACCGACAGCCACGCCGCCACGGGTGGTGCGCAAAATCTGGCTGATATTCTGGCGCGTCAACAAGGCCAAAAGCTGGATGATACGTATCGCAAAGAAGCGACAGGCGCAGGTAATACGGCTGCCGACATTGCGGCCCAACTGGGGTCTTTAGGCGGCACTTCTGACGCCGAGGTATTCCGTGCCCTGCGTTACGGCACTGCGGACGTAACTGTTTCCACAAACGGCCCTGCGGCACACGTGATCATTCAAGATGGCGGTATGCGCTGGCTGGAGTTTCGCAAAGGCCCGTTGAAAAACGGCGGCGGCTATTTGCTGCTGGGCGTTTTGATATTCTTGGCTCTGTTCTATCTGTTGCGCGGTAAAATCATGATTGAAGCCGGCCCATCAGGGGTAAAAATCAAACGCTTTTTATTCTCGGAACGCTTTGCCCATTGGCTAATGGCAGGCTCGTTCATGCTGTTGGCGCTGACAGGCTTGATTTCGCTTTTCGGCCGCTTCGGCCTGATCCCGCTGATCGGAAAACCCGCTTATGCGTTTATCGCAGGTGTGAGTATTTTTATTCACAACTGGGTCAGTTGGGCCTTTATGTTGGGTCTTTTGATGGTTCTTTTCTTATGGATCAAAGACAATATTCCCAAGAAACACGATCTTAAATGGTTGGCACAAGGCGGCGGGCTGTTTAGTGAAGGTGTGCATCCGCCATCAACCAAATTCAACGCAGGCCAAAAGCTGATTTTCTGGAGCGTGATTTTATTGGGTGCCAGCATTTCAATTTCCGGCCTGTCCATGCTGTTCCCGTTCCAGATCAACCTGTTCTCGCCGACTTTCGAGTTCCTGAACAACACTGGTATTTCCGGCATTCTGGGCATGGGCGAGCTGAAAACGCCACTTGCCCCGCATGAAGAAATGCAACTTGCCCAAACCTGGCACGCGATTGTCGCTTTTGTCTTTATAGCGATCATTTTCGCGCATATCTACATCGGTTCCGTTGGTATGGAAGGGGCGTTGGACGCGATGACATCGGGTGACGTGGATGAACAATGGGCCAAAGAACATCACGGGCTTTGGGTGGAAGAGATCAAGCAAGAAACCAATACCACACCTGCGGAATAAAGGTATGAATGTTATGGATAAACGAGTTTTTCTGGTGCTTACTGCAATGTTTTCGTTGTTTGTAGGGGCGATTAGCTATGCGGGCGAGCCGCGCATCCTAGTGCAATCCACAACCTCCACGCAAAACTCTGGCCTATATGATTATCTGGTTCCAAAGTTTGAAGCAGATACGGCTATGCAGGTGGCTGTGGTGGCTGTGGGCACGGGCCAAGCAATTAAGAACGCGATGAACGGGGATGCTGATGTATTGTTGGTTCACGCCATGCAGTCTGAATTGAAATTTGTTGAACAGGGTTTCGGGGTGCAGCGTTATGATGTGATGTATAATGACTTTGTGCTGATCGGCCCCAGAGATGACCCTGCAAAGGTTGAGGGGGCGAATACGGTCAATGAGGCCCTGAACGCACTGCAAGAGACCCAGCAAAGGTTCATATCCCGTGGAGATGATAGTGGCACCCACAAAAAAGAACTGCGCCTGTGGCAGGCGGCTGAATTGCAACCGGAAGGTAAATGGTATGTTGAGACCGGTTCGGGTATGGGGGCGACCATCCGTATGGCGGTTGAGATGAATGGCTATACGCTAACAGACCGCGCCACTTGGATCGCGTTCAACGGTAAAGAAGACCACCGGATTTTGTTGAGTGGCCAAAATGAGTTGTTCAATCAATACGGTGTTATTGCAGTTAATCCTGATAAACACCCGCATGTGAACCAAACTGGGGCCGATGCGTTTATCACATGGTTGTTAAGCCCGCATGGGCAGCAGCTAATCGCGGAATTTAAAGTGCAGGGGCAGCAGTTGTTTTTCCCCAATGCGCGTAAACTGGCGGCGAATTAAAAGAAATCCCCACCGGATTTTTCTAGCAATTCGGCGGCAAGCTTACGCCCAAGGGCGGGGCCATCTGTTGCAGTACCCGCAATCACACCACTGACCTGATCAGACCCGTCCGTGCGCAGGATTTGCCCGCGTAGGGTAAGTTGATCGCCGTCCAGTGTTGCCAGCCCCGCTATCGGTGTTTGGCAAGAGCCATCCAAAGCTTCCAGAAACGCGCGCTCTGCGGCCAGCCTTGTGGCGGTATATTTGTCTGCGATTGCCGATAGCATGGCGTGAATTTCAGTATTATCCGCATGCCGTTCAATGCCGATGGCACCCTGGGCCACGGCTGGCAGTATCTCATCCACCTCGACCGCAGACTGTGCGATATGAGCGTTGCCCAAACGGTTTAGGCCGGCCATGGCCAGAAAAGTGGCGTCGGCCACGCCTTCGTCCAGTTTGCGCAAGCGGGTTTGTACGTTGCCGCGAAATTCGACTACTTCAATGTCTGGGCGCATTTGCAGGATTTGGGCGCGCCTGCGCAGGCTGCTTGACCCCAGCTTGGCCCCTTTGGGTAGATCGGCGATGGATTTATATTTCAGTGACACGAAAGCATCGCGCACATCTTCGCGCGGCAAGTAACAATCCAGCACCAGCCCATCGGGTTGTTCCACTGGCATATCCTTCATCGAATGCACGGCCAGATCAATGCTGCCATCCAGTAACGCTTCTTCAATTTCTTTGGTAAATAAGCCTTTGCCGCCAATTTCACCCAATGGGCGGTCTTGAATGCGGTCGCCCGTGGTTTTGATCACAACCACTTCAAAGCGGTCTTCAGGCAAATCATGGGCGGCCATCAAACGATCACGGGTTTCATAGGCTTGGGCCAAGGCCAATGGTGAGCCACGGGTGCCGATTTTGAAGATAGGTTGCGTCATAGTTTCTATTTTACCTGATAGCGTTATTTTCATCTCCACTTATCATCCGAAACTTGGTATTGCGAGGGTGAATTAAGGAATAGATACTGTGACACAAAGCACCAAAACCATTTTGCGCGCCTTAAACGGCGAAACATTAGAAACCCCGCCCGTATGGATGATGCGCCAAGCGGGGCGGTATTTGCCCGAATATAAAGCCACGCGGGCGCAAGCGGGGGATTTTTTGTCGCTGTGTTATAATTCTGATCTGGCCACGGAAGTGACCTTGCAACCCATCCGCCGCTATGGCTTTGATGCAGCTATTATGTTCGCTGACATCCTTTTGGTGCCACAAGCTTTGGGGGCTGATCTGTGGTTTGTCACGGGCGAGGGGCCACGGCTTTCTACCATCACCTCAGCAGATGATATGGGCAAGTTGGGCCCTGCGGATGATATTCACGAGACGCTTGCGCCGATCTATCAAACCCTGCGCAATCTGTCGGGTGCTTTGCCGTCTGAAACAACGCTGATCGGTTTCGCAGGGGCACCGTGGACGGTTGCCACTTATATGATTGCAGGGCGCGGCACGCCTGATCAGGCGCCTGCACATGCGTTGATGCGCGAGAACCAACCTGTGTTTGATGCGTTGATGGACCGGATTACCAAGGCTACTATTTTGTATCTGGCGGAACAGCTTAAAGCCGGTGCCGAAGTGGTAAAGATATTTGACAGCTGGGCGGGGTCACTGAGTGAAGACGCGTTTGACCGTTATTGTATCGCACCACATATCGAGATTGTCACAACCTTGCGGGCACAATTCCCTGACGCCAAGATTATGGGATTTCCGCGCGGTGCAGGTCAGAAGTATATTGATTATGTGGATCAGGTGGCTGTGGATTGCGTGGCGGTGGATACCGCTGTTAGTTCCACTTGGGCCGCAGAAAACCTGCAGCCCAAGATTTGTGTTCAGGGCAATCTGGATCAGTCTTTGCTGGTCACGGGCGGCGACAAGTTAGTTTCTGAGACCAAGCGTGTGGTTGAAGCGTTCAAAAATGGCCCGCATATTTTCAATCTGGGTCACGGCATTACGCCTGATGCTTCGCCTGATCATGTCACGCAAATGATTGAAGCTATTCGGGGTTAAAGCCACGTTGCATCATATCATAGGGGTGTTTCCACCCTTCAAGGGCTGCAATACGGCCTAGCCAAGCGTCGATGTTTGGCCAGTCTTTGCGGTCAAAGCCAAAAGGTTCGGGGTAGTACAGGTATCCGCAACAGGAAAAATCTGCCATTGTCGGGTTGTCTGTGGCGATCCATTCACGCGCTTTAAGGTGCGCATCCAAAACTGCATATGCAGCTTGTAAGCAGCCCGCTACAAACGGGAAAACCGCTGTGGGGCGTTTGTCTTCGGGTAGGAAGTTCATCAAGAAACGCAGCATGCCTGCTTGGGATGAAAGCTTGTGGTTGTCCCACAAGATCCACCGCATAACCTCACGGCGTTCCTCTGCTGTTTGCCCGCCAAACTTACCAGTTTGTTCTGTGATATAATTTTGAATGACCCCCGATTGGGTAATTTGCACATCACCATGCACCAAAACAGGTACTTCGCCCATCTCGTTGATCTTTTTGAATTCCTCTGTGCGGGCTTCGCCACCGAAGAAATCCACAAATATGGGTTCCCAGTCGCAACCTGCCAATTCCAGTGCAAGGGCGGCTTTATAGGCGTTTCCAGACTCGGCCATGCAGTAAAGTTGGTATTCTGACATTTCGTTCATCCTTTTTTGATGTTTGACAAACTAAACTACGCAATACAAAGAATGGCAATCAGCATATTGATCAAAGCTCATAATCCCTTGACGTAAAGGGAAGGATTGCGTAATTTTTCCTTGGGGTGAAGAATAATGCGACTACTGTTTAATCCGGGGCCAGCGCTTGGGCATATAGGAAGGTTACTTTCCGTTGCGCAAGAATTGCGAAAGGCGATAACGGGAACAATTACTTTTGCTGTTCCTGAAAGAACTAAGTTCCTTCAGCATATTATAGATGCGGGGTTTGAAGCTATTCCCATACCTTGCCGTCTGAAGACGTTTGATTTTTATAAGTATCCTGGTGCGCTGGAACATTTATGTGCCACCCGAAAATTTGACCTTATTGTAAATGATGCAAATCCAATTTTATGGGGCGCGGTTGTTAATTGGCCCAAAGGTGTACCGCGCGTGGTTGTTTCAAATGTTTTTTTGACACACTACAAAGGTGAGGAAACAGTACAGGCACGTCAATTTAGAGCGCATAAAGTACAGATTAATCATATTCGGAAAAAGAAAAACCTAGAAGAATATGCATCCTATGAACAGCTTTATCACGCCGATATTGTGTGCCTTGCTGACCCAGATGTCATAATTAAAACCTTTGGTAAGCTGAATGACCGATTTAAGCCATGTGGCGCATGTTTCTGGGGATTTTCAGGCAAGCTTCCGAATGAGTTGGCGTCTATTCACAATCATATAGTGGTTTCAATGGGATCAACAGGGCGTAAAGAAATCAGTTATGATTTTTTAAGCAATATTAGGGCGTTGTGCGCCGCTTCGGAAATTATATATGTGGGGCCGTCTTGTGATGATATATGTAATTTTGATATCGTCGGGCATTGCTATGAAATGCTACCATTAGAAAATGTTTTAAAGCATGCATCTCTTGCGATCACTCAGGGCGGTAGCGGGTCTACGTATCAGGCATTATCATACGGAGCTCCGCTTGTTATTGTGCCAAACCACACGAACCATAAAATCTTGGGAAATTTATTGCATGAATCAGGTTTGGCCATATGCTGTGATAATGGACATGAGCTTGCTGATATTAAACCATCTGACTTTGTAAATATGCAATATAATGCGCAGAATTGCGCTAAAAAAATGCAAACAGAAGATGGCCCGAAAACTATTGCAAAACACATTCAAAATCTGCTTAAATGATTACTAAATATTAATAATTTACAGGCTCAATCAGTAAATCATTGAAATAAGGAAGTGATACATGGTTAAAGCTCATGGGATAAGAGTTTTTAAGCAGATACGTGCAACGACAGCATTGGCACAGAACCGCGAGCATAATTTTGCGCTTCAGCGGTCAATGTTGATCTACGGCACAAATGCGTTATGCACAATCATCCCCAAAAATGCATGTTCCACATTGCGATTTTCCATAGCTAAAGCAAATGGATGTGTTCGTGATATAAAGGATATTGATTGGATACATGCGAACAATCAAACCTTTATGGCAAGTACGGAAACGGCAGCGCAAGCTGCATATAGTTTTGTCATTTTAAGATGCCCATATACGCGCCTTTTCAGTGCTTTCATGGATAAAATGGTTGAAATAGATGTGCAGGCTTGGAAGCTAAGAAATGTTTGTGCGCGCAAGTTTCATCCGCATGATATTACATTTAAAGCATTTCTTAATTTAATTCAAAAAATGCTGCCATCGCAACATGATAATCACTGGCGCAGGCAATCTGACTTTCTATTGTACGATACATATGATGATTACTTTCAGTTCGAAAACTTGCCAACTGCATTCCCGGTTATTGAAGAAAAAACAGGTCTGGAAATTATCGATACTCGTGATGGGCTTGGTCATGGCCTAACGCAACATGATCGGGAAACCGGCCTTGACCAGCCGTACGGTATTTGCGCGTTGGATCTATTGGTGAGAAAGAAGAAAGGCCTTGTGCCGAATGTTAAGGAAATGTTTGACGATGAATTGATTGCTATCGTCAAAAAAGTATATGCAGAAGATTTGGATATTTATGAAAGAAAATTCGGTAAATCCGATTTAATGGTGGCTTTTAACTAGGGCCTGTTGAGATTCACCGAGTACGAATGATTGTCGCCCCAATGTGGATCATGGCTTCGAAACTTGTATCTGTTTTGCACGCTCGCATGGCTATCCGTTTGAATTCTTTGAGTTTCTGAAAGAAGTTCTCGACGAGATGTCTCCACTTGTAGACCTCCATATCGCATGAGGCTGGGTTTATTCGGTTTGATTTTGGTGGAATAACGGCCTCTATGCTCCGGTCGTCCAATAATTCCCGAAGCCAGTTGGCATCAAAGGCTTTGTCCGCCAATAGACTTTGGCAGCAAACACCCTCCAGTAATTCACGGGTTTTCACCAGATCATGCGCCTGCCCGGGCATCAGCCGGAAGTCGATCAGATTGCCAATAGCATCGGTCAGAGCCAGAATTTTGGTGGTCATTCCACCTCGGGATTTTCCAATCGCCTGTTTTTGCGTCCCCCTTTTGCGCCCTGCCCATGTCGGTGTACTTTGCAGATAGTACCATCAATCATCGTGTATTCCAAGTCGCTATCAGAGGATAAGTCTTTGAACATACGATGAAATACACCACGCTTAACCCAATATCTGAACCGCGTAAAAACTGAATTCCATTTGCCAAATTCAGCCGGTAAATCCCGCCATGGTGCGCCAGTTCGCGCAATCCACAAAACAGCTTCCATAAACAAACGGGCATCACTTCCACTCCGGCCAGGATCCCTTTTTTTGCCCACACAATGGGGTTCAATTAACTCCCATTGTGCGTCACTAATCATAAACCGTTCGTTCAACATTCACGCCTCCCTTTTGGAAGCTTGAATCAGAAATCAGTGAAAATGTGAATCCTGAATATCAACAGGCCCTAAATGGCCCGAAAAATTTATTTACATACAGGAAAACATAAAACAGGCAGTTCATCGATACAACGTTATCTTGAAAGCAATGAAGATTTCTTTCAAGATTTGGGGTTCACATTAATTACAAACACATTGTTCTTGAACCCCCGAAGAAGAATGGGGCCAAAGTATAACTGCTATAATTTGGCACACATTCTGATCCGCCCTGAACTGATGACACCAGTTCGCATACGTGGTTTTTCTCGGCTAAGCAATTATCCAGATCAATCTAAGCGGGCAGAAAAAATTAACAAACTTCTTAAAGAAACCGCAGGAGATGCGCTAATTATCAGTGCGGAATCTTTTTCTTTTTTAAGAACCGCTGAAGAACGCGCTTTATTTGATACGGTATTTGCTGATTTTGATGTTCACCCCATAACCTTTTTTCGTGAAAGTGTAGCGTGGATGAATAGTTGGGAAAAGCAACTTTCAATGCTAGTTGCAAAAAAGAAAAAATACAATATTGGCCTTTCGAAAGGAACAATATTTGATTTTTCACCGGACAGTTGGATGTTGGATGATGACGCAATCAAAGATTTTTTTCATCCCAATGGTCATTCTTTTTCCTATGATGATGCAATCGAAAAGCATGGTAATGTAATACCTGTCTTCTTAAAGGAATTGGGGCTGACAGTATCTGCGTGCCCTTCGTGGGAAAATATTTGGTATAACCGTACTTTGAAATAGATATCCGCTTGCTGTTTTTACCATAATCGGAGTAGCTTTTGCATAAGGAGCTGGCATGGATATTGTTCATCTAAAAACCTTTATTGCTGTAATAGAAGAAAAAAGTTTTACCGCTGCGGCCAAACGTTTGGGGGTGGCTAAATCTGTGTGCTCGCGCCGTGTGTCGGAACTGGAAACTGATCTTTCGGCATTATTGGTCAATCGCACCACGCGGTCGGTTGTGCCGACACAAGCGGGGCTGACTTATTATCAAAGCTGCCTGGAAGTTGTGGCTTTGCTGGAGGATGCAAATCAAGCGGCGAAAAGGGGGGCGAGTGTTGTGGCTGGCCACCTAAAGCTGTCGTTGCCGATCGATTATTGTGAAGCGGTTCTGTTGCCGAAACTGGAAAGTTTTGCGATCAAATACCCTGATACCCAGATGACATTGGATTTGTCTGACGGGTTTGTTGATTTAATCGCAGGCGGGTTTGATGCCGCGGTTCGTATTGGTAAGCTGTCGGATTCCACGATATATGCCCGAAAAATCGGGGAAATGCAGTTGGTTTGCTGTGCTTCGCCTGAGTATCTGACCCAAAACGGCACACCTAAAGATATGGATGATTTGGCTAATCATCAGTGCCTGCTTTATTCAAATGCGACCACTGGCAGTGAATGGGTGTTTTATAAAGACGGGATGGAACTGCGTAAAAGGGTGCAGGGGCGGTTTAGTGCCAATAACGGGATGCACCAGATGAACTTGGCATTACGGCATCACGGTATTGCATACCTGCCTGATTTTATTGCAAATACATCTTTGAAGAATGGTGATTTGATGCAAGTTCTGGCGGATTATGATCAGGTCAAAACCGATATTCAAATCGTTTACCCCGAAAAGAAAAATATGCGCGCAGTGTTGCGCGCATTTATTGATCATTTAGCCGAGTAAATTAAGTGCCGCGTGCAATCGCGGCCACACCTGTACGGGCCACATCATGCAAGCCCAAGGGGCGCATCATTTCGGCAAACGCGTCGATCTTTTCAGGTGTGCCTGTCAATTCGAACACAAAGCTTTCCAAGGTGCTGTCAACCACGCGGGCGCGAAAGATCTCGGCAGTGCGCAGGGCTTCCACCCGTTTTTCACCGGTTCCGTTGACTTTGAACAAAGCCAGTTCGCGCTCAACAGATGGGCCTTCGACGGTCAGGTCATTCACCTCATATACTGGCACCAAACGGCCCAGTTGGGCTTTGATCTGCACGATGACAGAGGGTGTGCCTGTGGTCACGATGGTGATCCGTGAACGGTTGCCTTCGTGATCTACCTCGGCCACAGTCAGGCTGTCGATGTTGTAACCACGCCCTGAAAACAGCCCGATCACACGGGCCAGAACGCCCGCTTCATTATCGACCAGAACTGCCAGTGTGTGGGTTTCTTCCACATCACCCAGAAAGCTTTTCAGGTCATAAGCACTGTGACTGGAGGCACCTTTTTTAAGTTTTACAGCATTCATCTGATATTCCTTTATCTAAGCGGATAGGGGCGTTCTAAACAAGAACCGCACCACTATCATCAATCGCATTTTGCGTGTCGGCTTCGCCCATCAGCATTTCATTATGGGCTTTGCCCGACGGGATCATCGGAAAGCAGTTCTCATGCTTCTCAACCAGACAATCGAAAATCACTGGCCCGTCATAATTGATCATTTCCATGATCGCATCATCCAGATCAGCAGGGTCAGAACACCGAATGCCCTTGCCACCGAAAGCTTCGGCTAACTTAACGAAATCGGGCAGAGCTTCTGACCATGTGTGGGAATAGCGTTCGCCATGCAATAATTCTTGCCACTGGCGTACCATGCCCAGACGTTCATTGTTCATGATGAATTGCTTTACGGGTGCGCGGTATTGCACGGCGGTGCCCATTTCTTGCATGTTCATCAACCAGCTGGCGTCGCCCGCGACATTGATCACCAAACTGTCAGGGTGGGCAATTTGCGCACCAACTGAGGCAGGCAGGCCGTAGCCCATCGTGCCCAAGCCGCCCGATGTCATCCAACGGTTAGGTTCTTCAAAGCCCAAGTATTGTGCCGCCCACATCTGGTGCTGGCCCACTTCCGTGGTGACATAACGATCCATACCCTTGGTCAGGGCTTCCAGCCGTTGCAACGCGTATTGCGGCTTGATCACGGTGTCGGAATTTTTGAACGCCAGACAATCCACTGCCCGCCATTCATCAATTTGCGCATGCCATTGCTTGATCTCTGCGGCTTTGGTTTTGCGCCCGCGTGATTTCCAGATTTTCAGCAGGTCTTCCAGAACATGGCCGATGTCGCCAATAATAGGCACGTCCACATGGATCACCTTGTTGATTGACGACGGATCAATATCAATATGGGCTTTCTTTGATTTCGGGCTGAATGCATCAATCCGCCCGGTGATACGGTCATCAAACCGCGCACCGATACAGACCAGTAAATCACAGCCGTGGGTGGCCAAATTGGCTTCATAGGTGCCGTGCATGCCCAACATACCCAACCAGTTATCGCCGGACGCAGGATAAGAGCCTAAGCCCATCAAGGTAGAGGTGATCGGGAAGTTGGTACCTTTGACCAGTTCACGCAGCAACTGGCTGGCGCCTTTGCCGGAATTAACCACACCACCGCCAGTGTAAAATACTGGTTTTTCAGCTTTTTCCATCAATTCGACAAGGGCGGTAATCGCTTCTTTATCGCCTTTAACTTGCGGGTTGTAATGACCCAGATCAGCCTTTTTCGGCCCTACATACTTGCCTTTGGCAAATTGTATATCCTTAGGAATGTCTACCAGCACGGGGCCAGGTCGGCCACTGGTAGCTACGTGAAATGCCTCATGGATAGTGCTGGCCAACTCATCAGTATCTTTAACCAACCAATTATGTTTGGTGCAAGGCCGCGTGATGCCAACGGTATCTGCCTCTTGAAAGGCATCAGAGCCGATCATGAAACTGGGCACTTGGCCTGACAAAACGATCATCGGGATGCTGTCCATTAAGGCATCGGTCATGCCGGTCACGGCATTTGTGGCACCGGGGCCTGAGGTTACCAAAACAACGCCGGGTTTACCTGTGGAACGTGCATATCCTTCGGCGGCGTGTGTCGCACCTTGTTCATGGCGTACCAGAATGTGACGGATATCGTTTTGTTGAAAGATGGCATCATAAATAGGTAGCACAGCACCGCCCGGATACCCAAAGACGGTATCAACGCCTTGGTCTTTTAAGGCTTGAATTACGATATCTGCACCGGTCATTTGACGGCTCATGTTCTTTCTCCATTTATTTCAGTCATAAAAAAACCCCCGAATGTCGGGGGCGCACATCAACGAAAACGGGGGTTTTACCGTTTTCGCGCCGTGCGCGGTGCTACAAGGACCACAATATGAACTATATTTATCATGGAGTGCAGATTATCTTGCTGTTCAGGAAGGTCAAGCCTCAATAAAGGTTTTTTCTTCCGAAAAAATGAATAATGTTGTAATTAAAGTACGAAAATATGTACCTTAACTAATATAGTTACCGGTAATGGTAATATATGGAAATTATGGCTTATCTGAACGCAGGACATCGGGCAGCTTGATCGCAGCAACCTGTTCTGCAATCGGGGCTGGGCCTATTGCCGGTTCATCCGGTTTGTATTCTTTTGGATTATCAAGAGCTTTCCATTGGCCCTTAGTGAAAACCTCTAACCCGCTGAAGCTGGCTTTATACCCCATCTTGGGACTGCTGGGCACCCAATAGCCCAGATAGACATAAGGCAGGCCGGCATCTTTGGCGATCTGGATGTGATCCAGGATCATATAGGTGCCCAAGCTGTTTTTTTGCAGGTCGGGGTCAAAGAAAGAATAAACCAGTGACAGGCCATCATCCATCAAGTCGGTCAGGCAGACGGCGGTTAGTTCAGTACGTTCATAAAGTATGTGTGCCGTTGAATATTCTATTAGACGGCTACGCACTGGGGTTTCTTCTATCATCGCAGAAAATTCAAACATATCCATATCCGCCATGCCGCCATCGGCGTGACGGGTATTCAGATAACGTGAAAACAGTTCATACTGATGTTCGGTGGCCCAAGCAGCAGACGCATCACGTAATCTTTTTCCTCTCTCTGTGGCCCAAGCAGCAGACGCATCACGTAAAAGATGCGCGTTTTTACGCAGAACTCGCTTTTGTGATTTTGTCGGTTTGAAGTCGGCCACACGGATGCGTGCGGACATGCATGCGCTGCAATCTGCGCAAGACGGGCGATACAAAACATTTTGTGAACGGCGAAAACCCTGCTTTGAAAGCGCGTTGTTTAAAGCATTTGCATGATCACCTTGCAGGCCCGCAAACAGTTTGCGTTCCATCTTGCCGTCCAGATAGGGGCAAGGCTGGCTGGCGGTTACATAGAACTGGGTTGCCAAAGGCAAGGAATGTCGCATTTTACCACTATCGTTACGAATTACTTAAAGCGTACCAGCAGAAAGCTAATCGGGCAAGGCGGCGAAATTATGACGTTTTGGGGCGGTTTATTGCGGTGGTGCCGACAAAATAATCATGAATGCCTTGTCCGCGGTCATTGATGAGCATCATGATCATGGAGATTATCAGAACAAAAAATGAGATGGCCACGATTGTATAAATCCCCGTATGCCAAATGGTTTCTTCCAAGTTTAATTTATTGCCTTGGTTATTTCTAATCTCAATGCCTGCAATATGCATACCCAATGTGGCAGAGTTTCGCTTGATTGTAAAAATACGGTACCCGATGTTCGATACAAACAACAATAAAGGGAATGCAAAAGCGCCGATGCCAAAGCTGACCAATACCAAAGCAGATGCAATCAGCATGATGATGATGAAATCAATAAACCATGCGATTAGGCGTTTAAACGGGACACCTGTATAAAATTGGCTGTCTATCTGTGGGTCGGGCAGGCCGCTGTCCGTCGTCATATAAAATGGGACATCAGAGCGGTTTGAGTATTGGAGGCTCTGGTTCGTTATTGTGATTGATTATGCAGCTTGTTTTTGATGTTGCAAGCGGCGTTTTTGGATTGTTTGCTTCTTGATCTTTTTCCTCTCTCTGATAATGGCTTTGTCGCGCCCAAAATAGACGTCGGCAGGTGTGACGTTGTTCAGGCTCTCGTGGTAGCGCTGGTTGTTGTAATATTCCACAAAAGCTCCGATTTGATTTTCCAGATCGCCGGGTAGGTAATAGTTTTCCAGCAGAACCCGATTTTTCATTGTCTGATGCCAGCGCTCGATCTTGCCCTGAGTCTGCGGGTGGAACGGCGCTCCACGAACGTGATCCATTCTCTGCTCTTCCAGCCATTCGGCAAGATCGCCAGAGATGTAACAGGACCCATTGTCGCTCAACAGATGCGGCATGTGCCGAACGACGGCTTGGTCGCATCCAGATGCCGTCAGGGCCAGCTCAATCGTGTCCGTCACGTCCTCGGCCCGCATGTTGGTGCAGAGTTTCCAGGCAATGATGTAGCGACTGTAATCATCCAGGATCGTGCTGAGATAATACCATCCCCAACCGATGATCTTGAAGTAGGTAAAATCGGTCTGCCACATCTCGTTGATCGCAGTGGTCTTGTCATGGAATTCATCGGCGGCCTTGATCACGATATAATCTGGTGCAGTGATCAGGTCGGCAGCCTTCAGAATGCGGTAAGATGATGATTCAGAGATAAAATACCGCTTCTCATCCGTATATTTTACCGCCAATTCACGCGTAGATAGCGCTTCATGTTCCAGCGCGAACTCGATTAAGTTATCGCGCCTGTCTTGGGGAATGCGGTTCCAGACAGACTTGGGCCGAGGCGAGCGATCCGCCAAAGCATCAAGCCCGCCCTCAAGGTATTGATCATACCACCGGTAAAATGTGGTCCGCGGAATGCCCAGCATGTCGAGGGTTTGCTTCACAGGCAGATGTGATTGCTCAACGGTGTGGATAATCTCCAGTTTCTCAGATGCAGGATATCTCATTCCTCGTATCCCCCAGCCCCTGTCATGCTTTTTTTGAGCAGACGGTTTTCAATGGTCAGATCGGCCACGCATTCCTTCAATGCCATCGCCTCGCTTCGTAGATCCTTCACCTCAGGCGACGTCGCCTGCCGGGCTGTATCGCCAGACAAGCGGCGTTTCCCCGCTTCGAGGAATTCCTTTGACCAACTGTAATACAGGCTTTCAGAGATGCCTTCACGGCGGCACAGCGCCGAAATGCTTTCCTCGCCGCGAAGGCCCGCTAATACAATGCGGATCTTTTCCTCGGCGGAATAGGTTTGTCTGGTTTTACGGCGAATGTTCTTCACCAATTTATCTGCAGCTGCTTTGCTGCTTCCGGATTTCTGTCTCATCTTCACTCCTTGAATGTTATGATGAACCAGAAATCCTCCGTTAGCTAAACCTTAAATCTGTCCCACGAGTGCTGACGTCAGACAGGATGTGATCGGGTACGGTGGGGTCAAGAGTACCGTGGATCATCTGAATGGGGATGGTCAGGTCTTTGTAGTCATCGAATTGCGCTAAAACCTGTGGATATAGATTTTGTAATTGGCGGGAATTTTCCGCGAAATGACGATAGCGCACGGACATGTTGACGCCGACATGATCCAGATAACCCTTTGGCGTATCGTGTGGCGCGAAAACCGTGGCGTAAGTGGCGCGAAAGTATGCATCCCCGAAATAAGCGGTGGCAAAGGCCATCATGGCTGGGCCGATAATGGGTATGGCCATTAGGCGGTACGTGATGTTGATTTTACCGGGCCACGGCATGGACACGGCAGAGATCAGGGTCAGACCTTTGACGAAACCCTTATGATGGGTGGCCAGATGCAGGGCCAAAGCCCCACCATATGAAAAGCCCATTATATAAGCGTTCTTGATGCCTAATTGTGCTGAGGCTATGGTGATTAAGTCAGCTTGCTGCGCCAATGTAGCGGTTTTGCCCGGTAGCGGGGTGTAGCCATGGCCGGGGCGATCAAAGGCGATAACGGTGAAGTCTTTGGCAAAGCGGTCTACATGATCATATGTGAAATCTTTCACATGCCCTCCAGCCCCGTGGATCATCAGTAAAACCGGGCCGGAACCCTGTTTTATATAGTGTATGGGGATACCGTCCACTTCGATGAACTGCCCGATAGGGGGCGTATCTGTTTCAGCTTTTTGGGTAAAATTCCGGGCGCGAAATAGGGTTAACAGCCCAAACGCGCCCAGTAAAACGACAAATAATACCCAATACATCTATTACGATCCTATTTTAGACAGATCATAATTGGTGGTCTGGTATATTTGGTTAATCCAGTTGCCATACAGCAAATGCCCATGCCCGCGCCAACGGTTCAACGGTGGCTTCGTAGGGTCGTCATCGGGGTAATAATTGCACGGTATATTGATCGGCGCACCCTTGGCGACATCACGGTCGTATTCTTCTTTTAATGTGCCACGGTCATATTCGAAGTGGTTGAAAATATAAAGTGCGCGGTGATCGGTATCTTGCACCAGGCAGGGGCCGGATTCCGGGCTATTGATTAAAATATCCAGACCGTTCGCTGCTTCTATTTCTTCTTGGGTGTTTTCAGTCCAACGGCTGACAGGGATCACCAAATCGTCGGAAAACCCGTTCAGAAAAGGTGAGGAATGATCCAGCACCTGATGCCTGAAACACCCGAAAGTTTTGGCCGGCAGGATATGTTTATCCACATTGTGGAAATAATACAGCATCGCCATCCCACCCCAGCAAACGCCAAAGGTGGAATGCACGTTAGTCTGGGTCCAATCCATAACTTCACGCAACTCATCCCAATAGGTTACATCTTCAAACGGCAGATGTTCTATGGGGGCGCCTGTGATGATCAATCCGTCAAATTTACGGTGCTTGACCTCTTGAAAGCTTGTGTAAAAAGACTCCATATGGTCTTCAGATGTGGTTTTTGTTTTATGTTCTGTCATGCGGATTAAGGTCAGATCAATCTGCAAAGGTGTGGCCCCGATCAGGCGGGCAAACTGGGTTTCCGTCTGAATTTTCTGGGGCATCAGGTTCAGCAATCCGATCTGCAAAGGGCGGATATCCTGCTTGTTGGCGTCCCCTTGCGACATTACCATAACACCCTCGTTTTTCAGGATGTCATGGGCGGGCAGTTTGCTGGGAATTCTGATCGGCATGGGGCTTCTTTTCTATTTCATGAGGTGTCAGATAGGGCGTTTAGCCCTGTGCCTCAAGGGCCTGCATGATCACATTGTCGAAATCGGCGGATGTTTTCACATTGTATATAACGTCAGCCTGCACTGTGACCCCCCATTTTTGCGCTATGGCTTTGTAGCGGGGCAGGCGGTCAGCCAGCAGGTGATTATAGCCGAAACGGATGAAATCATCAGGGTCGACGGCATCTGCGGCCACGGATTTTTCTGCCAAGTATTTATCCCAACAGGTGATCAGGAAATCTTCAGGGTAATACATCGGCTTTGGTGCTTTGTTGAAACGTTCGACCAATATATTCAGATGATTTTCATTGCCTTCGATCCACACAGGTAAAAGATGTTGTGAGATCAATGACATAACCGGGTCGTTACCATCATTTTCATCTACGACTTCGACCACCGAACCCGAAGTGTCACAGATGAAATTATCGTAATCATATAGGGCTTTGGCGCGTTGAATAAAATATACCGTGTCCTTCATGGCGTTAATCTCGGCATCGCGATGCAGGCGTTGACGGCGCAGGTACTCATCAAAGGGGATACCGCCCTTGGCGGGATCACCCGGTTTGCCGAGATAGGTGGACAGCGGCGACAGATCGGAAAACTTCAGGTTGGATGCGATGTAAATCGCATCCGCAAGCAACAGATCGGCCAGAAACGGATTGCGCATGGCTTCCAGTTTAAAATTATCCGCAATATGTTCGCCCATATAACGCGTGCCGATGCGATAATCGACGCTGTAGTGAAACCAGTCGCCGTGATCGCGCAGGATCTCACTGATATGGGTCTTACCCAGGCCCGACATGCCAAACAGCATGACCTTTTTGGCTTTGGCATCACGCCAGTCTTTGGCAGAATTATAGAGCATTGCGGCCTCTTTTATACGTTTGCCTTACCCTAAAGCAAAAATACGCACAAAGTTCAATTATTAAAGCGTTTCAACAGACGCCCATCAATGATGATCATGCCAAGCGCGATGATGGCAAAGCCAAGATAGGCGGATGTGAGCAGGCTTTCACCTAGGATGGTGGCACCCCAAAATACGGCGGTAGGTGGCACCAATAATGTGACAAGGCTTAGGTTGCCGCTACCTGCTAGGTTCAGGGCGCGGTAATACAACAGGTACGCTATGGAAGTTGCTGGGATTGCTAGGAAAAATACAGCTATATAAGTGGCGGGTATTAGGTTGAAACTGGGTGGCCCGTCGATGTAAAGCGCAAGCGGCACCATGATCAGTGACGCCCCCGTTAACATACCAGTGGCCGCCATGATCGGGTGTAATCCTTGCAAAGAATACCGCCCCCAAGAAGCGGCACAGCCATAGGCCAGGCTTGCGCCGAGTAATGCAATTTGCGCCAAGGATCGGATATCTAAACTTTGTAACGCATCAAAACCGATGGTAACGCAGACACCGATGAAGGCGATAACAGCACCTGTAAGCTTGGTGTGGGTCAGGCGTTCGTCGGTGAAAATTATCGCTGCGATCAAGATGCCGAAAATCGCGGTGCTGCCGTTGATGATGGACGCCAAGCCGCTTTCAATATGGGTTTGACCCCATGCGATCAGTGAAAACGGGATGGCGTTGTTTAGCAGGCCCATGATCAGTAATGCACCCCATGTTTTAAAGGATTTGGGCAGGGGGATACGCAGGGCAAAGACCACGCCCCATAGGGCAAGCGCGCCCCAGAAAACACGGTGGGCGACCAGTGTGTAAACGTTCAGTTCACGCAGACCTATAGCAAAGCACAGAAAACTTGCGCCCCAGATTAGGGCCAATGATATCAGGCTGACCAAAGGGATTTTTGGTTTTCCATAAGATAGCCATAAGAATTCAGGTGTTTTATTCAATCCGTTTCTTGCGGGTTTCAGCCCAGATGTTCACATAATTTGACCCGAATATGATGATGGCCCCAAGGATAACCCAAATATCCAGTTTAGCAGGCCCATGATCAGTAATGCACCCCATGTTTTAAAGGATTTGGGCAGGGGGATACGCAGGGCAAAGACCACGCCCCATAGGGCAAGCGCGCCCCAGAAAACACGGTGGGCGACCAGTGTGTAAACGTTCAGTTCACGCAGACCTATAGCAAAGCACAGAAAACTTGCGCCCCAGATTAGGGCCAATGATATCAGGCTGACCCATGCGGCCTGTGAAAGGGATTTTTGGTTTTCCATAAGATAGCCATAAGAATTCAGGTGTTTTATTCAATCCGTTTCTTGCGGGTTTCAGCCCAGATGTTCACATAATTTGACCCGAATATGATGATGGCCCCAAGGATAACCCAAATATCCAGCGGCTCATTATAAAACAGCATTCCGATAGTGGCGATGATCGGTAATCGGGTGAAATCGACAGGTAAAACCACAGTGGCGGGTGCCAGTGTCAGGGCTTTGGTAATGCATGAATGCGCCAGCAGGCCGCCTAAACCTACGATAATCACCCAATGAATGGTGTCGGTGGTGGGCAGGGCAATATCGCCATCGTAGCCCGCACAGATCAACCCGAATATCAGCTGCAGTAAGGTCATCCAGAAAAGGATGCATAATATCGATTCTGTGCGGGTCAGGTTTTTGGTACTTATGCTTGTGGCGGCAAAACAGATGGCACTGAGGGCCGCCGTAATGATGCCGATACTGATGCCTGCCGCCCAAGGGCGTGTGACCATCAAAATACCAGCAAAACCGATAAACACTGCGGTTACCCGAAGCCTGCTTAGCTTTTCGGATAGCAAAAAAGGCGCGGCCAGTGTGACCCAAATGGGAACGGAAAACTCAAAGGCAAAAAGATGCGCCAGCGGGATCAGGGTCAGGGCAAAGAACCACAGGTTCTGGCCAATGAAATGGAACATATTGCGCCAGAAATGCAGGCCGATGCGGGTGGTTTTTATTTGGCTTATTTTGCCAGTGAACATACCGAAACTGGTTACGATTACAATCCCGATCAATGAGCGGTACATCATAATTTCAAAGGTATCGAGTTGGAAACTCATCTCGCGGCCAGCCACGGCCATCGCGGAAAAGGACACCACGGCACCCATCATCCACATGGCGGCTTGTATGGTGTTTGATAGGGGCGTTGACATTGCCCTAATTAATTTCGGTGATTGTATATTCGCGGGGTAAGCCTTTGGATATTTCGGCCCAAGGTGATGCTTTCGCGCGGGCTTGATGGTGATCAAAGGCGGCTTGGTTTATGAAGACCTCATTCACCAAAAAACGCCCATTCACGTCAGGGCTAGGGGTGACTTCAAAAGATATACAGCCTGCTTCAGAACGGGTTAGAGAAATGTGATCAACGACTGCAGTTGTCACCGCTTTCATCCGATCAGATGGCACGTCTATATGACCCTGAAGATGGATTTTTGGTTCGGTCATAACCTATTCCCACTCAATCGTGCCGGGCGGTTTTGAGGTGATGTCGTATGTAACGCGGTTGATGCCTTCAACTTCGTTAATAATACGCGTTGCCGTTTCACCTAAAAACTCATGGCTGAACGGGTAGTAATCGGCGGTCATGCCGTCAACCGAGTTTACCGCGCGCAAAGCGCAAGCATAGTCATAAGTACGCGCATCGCCCATCACACCCACGGTGCGTACGGGTAGGATAGCGACGAATGCTTGCCAAATCTCATCATACAGTCCGTGTTTGCGGATTTGGTCGATGTAAACCGCATCTGCTTTGCGCAGGATGTCGAGTTTTTTGCGGGTGATCTTACCAGGGCAGCGGATGGCAAGACCAGGGCCGGGGAAAGGATGTCGGCCAACAAAGCTGGCAGGCAGGCCCAATTCACGGCCCAAGGCGCGTACTTCATCTTTGAATAGCTCGCGCAGGGGTTCAACCAGTTTCAGGCCCATTTTTTCGGGTAACCCACCAACATTATGGTGTGATTTGATCGTGACAGATGGGCCGCCTGAAAAACTGACGCTTTCGATCACATCGGGGTATAGGGTACCTTGGGCAAGGAATTTTGCACCGCCCACGGATTTTGCGTGTTTATCAAATACCTCGATAAACAAGCGTCCGATGATTTTGCGCTTGGTTTCGGGGTCAGATTGGCCGTCCAACTCGCCTAGGAAAAGTTCTTGTTCTTGCGCGTGTATCAGCGGCATTTTGTAATGATCGCGGAACATGGTGACGACCTCTTCGGCCTCACCTTCGCGCAGCAATCCGTGGTCTACGAAAACGCAAGTAAGCTGCTCGCCGATGGCCTCATAGATCAATACGGCGGCAACAGAACTGTCTACACCGCCTGATAGGCCGCAGATGACTTTGGCGTCACCGACTTGGGCGCGAATGTCGGCGATGGCCTGTTCGCGGTAGGCCCCCATTGTCCAATCGCCGGTAAAACCGGCCAATTTAACGAAATTTTCATAAAGCTTTGCGCCATTGGGCGTGTGATGCACTTCGGGGTGGAACTGTACCGCAAAGAAATTGCGTGAAAGATCGGCGGTGATGGCGAAAGGTGCGTTGGGCGATGTGCCGTAAACGTCAAAGCCATCGGCAAGTTTGGAAACGTGATCACCGTGGCTCATCCAGACCTGTTCTTTGCCTTCTGCAAACCAGCCCTTTAGTACAGATAATTTTTCGTCAGACGGGGTCACGATTGCGCGGCCAAATTCGGCGGTGCCATGACCACGTTCAACGGTGCCACCAAGTTGATGCATCATGACCTGTTGGCCGTAACATATGCCCAAGATCGGCAGGCCCATATCAAACAGGGCTTGCGGCGCGCGCGGTGCATTTTCGTCGAAAACGCTGGACGGCCCCCCCGATAGGATCACAGCCTTTGGGGCAAAATCTTTGATAAAGGCTTCATCGACATTTTGGAACGGGTGAATTTCGCAGTAAACGTGCAATTCGCGCAGGCGACGCGCGATAAGCTGCGTAACCTGGCTGCCAAAGTCGATGATAAGAAGGCGGTCATGTGTATCTGTGCTCATGCGCGGGGTTTATTTTGCAATTTGTGCAAGTGCAAGGGGTGTTTGCGGGCTAAGAGGTGTGTTTCACGACATGCATGTCGTTTGCAGCCCGAATTCGCCGAATTTGCGGCGCGGGTTATTGTGAAATAGATTAGAAATAGAGGAAATTCACTTTCAAGGATTCCCATCATGTCTGAAGCTGCTACATCTACAAGTTCCAGTCCTCGCCGCGCACGCGGTGGTGGAGGGGCTGCACGCCGCGCCGAACGTACCGCCGTTGTTATTGAAACCGCTAAGTATATTGAGCGTAATATTCCCAACTTCGAAGTTCTGAATGAAGAGGCGTTGCAGATCATAGAAGCCAACGCGGAAACGCTTTTGGAAGAAATCGGTGTTAATTTTCTGGATAACCCTGCCGCGCTTGATCGCTGGCGTGAAGCCGGTGCTGATGTTGACGGCGAGCGCGTGCGCCTTCCCAAAGGTCTGGCGCGTAAGCTGATTTCTACGGCACCTGGCGAATACACCCAACATGCGCGCAACCCTGATCGCAATGTGCGGGTTGGTGGCAATACAATGGTTTTGGCGCCTGTTTATGGCCCGCCCTTTGTGCGGGACGTTGAAGGTGGCCGCCGGTATGCAACAATCGCGGATTTCCAGAAGTTTGTAAAACTAACGTATATGTCAAAGTGGTTGCACCATTCGGGCGGTACGGTTTGTGAACCTACTGATATTGCAGTAAATAAACGACACTTAGATATGCTTTATGCGCATATGACGCTAAGCGATAAGCCATATATGGGGTCGGTGACAGCACCTGAGCGGGCTGTTGATTCTGTGGCAATGTCAGAAATTTTGTTTGGTGGCAGCATCAAAGACAAAACCGTGATGACATCCCTGATCAACGTCAATTCACCGATGACATTTGACGATATTATGATGGGCGCGATGGAGGTTTATGCCAAGAATAATCAAGCCTGTATCGTATCACCGTTTATCGTTGGTGGTGCTATGGCGCCGGTCTCTGTGGCCGGAACTTTGACCCAAGCCCTAGCCGAAGGGCTTGCAGGTGTTGCCTATAACCAGCTGTGCAATCCGGGCGCACCTGTGATTATGGGGGCGTTTGTGACCTCGATTGATATGAACTCAGGCGCGCCTACATTTGGTACGCCTGAAGCCAGTAAAATTCTGTATGGCATGGGCCAGCTTGTGCGCCGTTTAGGGCTGCCTTTCCGGTCGGGTGGCGGGCTTTGTGGCTCAAAACTACCGGATGCGCAGGCAGGGTATGAAACCGCCAACACATTGAACGCAGCCCTTTTGGGTGGCGTAAACTTCTGCCTGCATGCCGCAGGTTGGTTAGAGGGCGGTTTGGTTGCCTCTTTTGAAAAGTTTGTGATGGATGCCGACCAGTTGGGCATTTTACATTCAGTGGCCGAGGGCATTGATATGTCTGAAAACGGCCAGGCTATGGGCGCCATTCGTGAAGTGGGGCCGGGTGGGCATTATCTGGGCTGTGAACATACACAGGCCAATTTCAAAACTGCCTTCTGGCGCACCCAAGTGCTGGATTACAAACCCTATGAAACATGGGCCGAAGACGGTGAAAAAGACACTATGACGCTGGCCAGTGAACGGGTTACCAAGCTGATCAATGATTATCAGAAACCCGCCCTTGACCCTGCCATTGATGAAGCTTTGCTGGCTTATATGGCCAAGCGCAAAGAAAGCGAACCTGACGCGTTTGGTTAGGGTTTTTTCGGCACCAGATACAATTCTTGCAGCAAAGCGGTCATGACCTGAATATGTAGTTTCATGTCATAGGCCGCTTTGCCTTTTTTGCGGGCTTTTTCCAAATACATTTCGCGTATGCGCAACATTCTTAATGCATGGGGTGGTTGCGGGACTGTGCGGGTTTTGAATAAGCGCTTCAATTCTTTATTACGCGAGTATGTTTTTAGGCCGACTTTTGCGGCAAGCAGCAGGATTTTGGGCCTTTTCATCACTATTTCAACATCTTTAGGTTGCATATCATATCTCCTTTTTGAAGAAGTATGGATTGCATCTCTGACGTGTTGCGCAATTTTTTCCATGGCGTACGCGCTGTTTTTATTTGCTTATTCTTCTGGCGCAATGATCGGGCGGCAAAACTATCCTTAATGATTTTTTCAATGAATCAACTTTAAGTGTAGTTAATCAAAAATGAACAGGAGGGCAAAATGCAGCAAGTTTTAGAAGTTAAAACAATATCAAATAGTAAGGCGAATGGATTGGGAAATATCGTCAAAAAATACCCTGAAATACGTGAATATATCGATCACGTGGAAAAAGGTATTCCGTTACGCACAATAGCACGCAGGGACGGGGTTCACCCGTCCACGGTTCTGCGCCGTGTGCGCAAAATTGAAGCGCGGCGCGATGATCCTTTGTTGGATGATATCCTATCCAAGATCAGCGATGAAACCCAAATTAGTGCAATCGGTAAAGGGGCCAGTATGAGTGTGCAAAAGCAAATTATTCCACAAGAAACTGAAGCGGGTTATGACAAGGATATGCTGCGTATATTGCGCCGCCTTGGTGAACAATCCGCTTTTATGGTTATGTCCCTGGATCTGCCCAAAGCGGTGGTGATGCGGGGCCGCGGTAAAATGCAGGTGCGCTCTGCGGTATTGCCCCGCGAGCTGGGGCAAAAGCTGCTGATTAAGGACTGGATAGAACGCACGGGTGGCGGTAAATTTCACCGATACGAAATAACAAATGCCGGGCGTGCCGGTTTTAAACGCATGATTTCACAACAGGCTGAAACGCTTAAAAACAACGGTTTTGCTGAGGCACCAAGCCCGTTTCAGGAACAACACCGTGAGTGGGGCGAGCGGGTTGTGTCCTGTAAGGGGGGGCGGCCAAAGCGTGTTCGGGTGAACCTGCGTGAAAGCCCTATCAATTCGCTGGGCCGCAAGAAAGACAAAGATGGCAAACCGTTTTTGGCCCATGAGTTGCTGCAGGCGGGTGAGCGGTTCAGGGAAGACTTCGAGCTGGCTCAGTTGGGGCCACGGGTGGCACAGAACTGGGATCGGTTTCTGGTAGGTTCTGATCGTGGCAGCTTCGGTTCGGGTGAAGGTGGCGGGTCATCTGCGGCGCAAAGCCGTTTGCGTAAAGCCCTGACCGCATTGGGGCCTGGGCTGGGCGATATTGCCTTACGCTGTTGCTGTTTTCTGGAAGGCATGGAAGCGGCGGAAAAACGCATGGGCTGGTCGGCGCGTTCAGGTAAAGTAGTGCTGCGCATCGCTTTGCAGCGGTTGCGCATGCATTATGATGAGACCTATGGCGGTGTATCCGATAAGATCGGTTAGCCCAGTGCTTTGATAATAATAGAAAAGTCAGCCGCTTTCAGGCTGGCCCCCCCCACAAGGCCGCCGTCGACATTAGATACATTCGCAATGTCAGCGGCATTCTTGGGGTTCATAGAACCGCCGTATAGAATGCGCACGGAACGGCCAACACCTGTCCCAAAGCGGCGCTCAAGGCGGGCGCGGATGAAATCATGCACTTCACCGATTTGATCCAATGTGGGGGTTAACCCTGTGCCGATGGCCCATATGGGTTCATAGGCAATCACAAGGTTTTCACCTGTGGCGTTATCAGGGACTGAGGTGGATAATTGGCCGCCGATGATGTCTAGTGTGTTAGATGCTTCGCGTTCAGCAAGGCTTTCACCAATGCAGACAATGGCCGTCAGGCCTGCGCCCCATGCGGCTTTGGTCTTGGCGCGAATATCAGTGTCTGTTTCATCATGATCGGCACGGCGTTCTGAGTGACCTAAGATCACGTAAGTTGCACCGCAATCAACCAGCAAGTTTGCAGAGGTATCGCCCGTGTGCGCACCACTTTCATTGGCGTGGCAAGTTTGCCCGCCGACGGCGATATCGCCGGAAACCTGTGTCATTGCATGGATTAGCGGGGCAGGTGGGCAGATCAGAACTTCACAATCAGAAGCCTGCGCTATTTCTGTTAAAGATTTAATCTCAGACAGGTTACCCAGCAACCCGTTCATCTTCCAGTTTCCTGCGGCCAGTTTTTTACGCATTAGATTTACATGCCTTCGAATTTAATTGACTCGCCGCATCCACAAGCCTCAGACACGTTGGGGTTTTTGAACTTAAAGCCAGCTTCCAAGAGCGACACTTCATAATCAATTTCTGTACCAAACAGAAACATCTGTGCCATGGGCGCGATCATCACAACGGCGCCGTCCTGTTCAACGACCTCATCGTTTGGATCAACCTCTGTGACGTAATCCATGGTGTATTCCATGCCCGCACAGCCGCCTTTTTTAACACCAATACGCAGGCCTTTTGTATCGCCATCCGCCATCAGCTTGGCGATTTGACCGGCGGCTTTGTCGGTCATGGTGACAGCGGCTTTTCCAGGGATGCCAAACATTACATGAACCCCAGCTCTAATCGCGCCTCATCCGACATCATATCCATGCCCCATTGCGGTTCCCATATCAGTTCTACTGTTACAGATTGCACACCCGGCAAGGGTGTAACCGCATCTTCGACCCATCCGGGCATCTCACCTGCTACGGGGCAGCCAGGGGCGGTAAGGCTCATCAGAATGCTGACAATGCCTTCGCTATCGATCTCAATCGTGTAGATCAGGCCCAGATCAAAGATGTTCACTGGGATTTCGGGATCGTGTACCGTGCGAATGGCTTCGCATATGGGATCGTACAAAGGATGATCGGTCGTTGACGGTTTGATCAACGGTGTGCCTTCCATCGGGGCGGTATCTGCGGGCATGAGCGTGTTCTCTCTTGGAATTCCTGACTAAACATATAAGAAATAAATCAACAAACGTCCAGTGGGATTAAATATGACTAAACGCTTTGAATTTGAATTACTTAACACTGATGGCCGCGCACGTCGCGGAATTGTGAAAACGCCGCGCGGCGATATTCAGACCCCTGCGTTTATGCCTGTCGGCACGGCGGCGACGGTAAAAGCGATGATGCCAGAAAGTGTTGCGGCCACGGGTGCCGAGATTTTACTGGGTAATACTTATCATCTGATGCTGCGCCCTGGGGCTGAACGGATCGCCAATTTGGGCGGGCTGCATAAGTTCATGAACTGGGACAAGCCGATCTTGACGGACTCAGGCGGCTATCAGGTGATGAGCCTGACTGATCTGCGCAAGTTGACCGAAGAAGGCGTGAAGTTTCGCAGCCATATTGACGGTTCTGAGCATAATCTGACGCCTGAGCGATCAATGGAGATACAAAAACTGTTGGGCTCTGACATTGTGATGAGTTTTGACGAATGCACGCCGTACCCTGCAACTGAAAAACAGGCGCAAACGAGTATGGAGTTATCGATGCGTTGGGCACAAAGATCGCGTGATGCTTTTGGTGATCGTCCTGGCTATGCGCTGTTTGGCATCCAACAGGGCAGCACATTCCCGGATATGCGCGAAGAAAGTGCTGATCTATTGCGCGGTATTGAATTTGATGGCTACGCAGTGGGCGGTTTGGCTGTGGGTGAAGGCCAAGATATGATGTTTGAGGTGCTGGAATACGCACCAGATCAGCTGCCTAAATATAAACCGCGTTACCTGATGGGTGTGGGCAAGCCCGATGATTTGGTGGGTGCCGTAGAGCGCGGCATTGATATGTTTGATTGCGTGCTGCCATCACGTTCCGGGCGTACGGGGCAGGGGTTAACGCAAATGGGGGCGGTTAACCTGCGCAATGCACGCCATAAAAGTGATCCGCGCCCTTTGGATGAAAGCTGCACTTGCCCATGTTGCCAGAAATATTCACGGGCCTATTTGCATCACACCATTAAATGCAATGAGATCATCGGGTCTATGCTGCTGACGTGGCATAACCTGCATTATTATCAGGTGCTTATGGCGGGGTTGCGTGACGCGATTTCACAAAATGCATTAGACGTGTTTGTAAAAAACTTTCATGCAAAAAGGGCGCAAGGGGATATTGCGCCGCTTTAATGTGCATACCTTATTTTAAATAATGCGTGGCTTACGCCCGAATAGACCACCAGATTTACGTTGAACCGTAGGGGCTGCATTCGTTGATCTACTCAGCCTGCGGAAAGGGTCTGATGATTTGCGAGGTTTGTCAGGATTCTCTGTTGGCTTTGAAACGGGCATTTTACCGGTTGAACTGGTTTGATTATTCTTAATGTGAGTTTTAATTTACCAGATCATGCGGGCAAAACCGACTGCCATCAGAAAATATGCAATCACATATAGAGGGTTGGATTGTTTGCCGTTAATGGTCTGATCTTGTAAAACTGTTGCACGATTGCCAAAGAAAGCTTTAATATACACAGGGTCTTTCACATACCTAATACCAAGATCTTCAAGTGTTTCCTTGGCTAAATCTTCATGTTTGCCACCAAAAGAACCGGGCTGCCCGTTGACTGTGATAATGGGGCCAATTTGCCCGTACCCAACAGTAAAATCCATGGCATTTTTGAAAGTGTCTTCGTCTTTTGAAACAATTGCGCCAATAAGAATTTTGTTTCCGGACTTGTTGAAAATGAGGCGTTGTTTCTCGTCTTTATTGGTCAAAAACTTGGCGAATGCCGCTGTTTTTGCCTCAGACTGGTCTGAAAGTGTCTCTGTTGGGGCATATAGGGGAACAAAGTATTTTGCATCTTTCAGCACGCCGTTTGTTATGATGGTAAAGCTGAAGTTATCGGATATATCTATTTCCGCGCGGATATGCATTTCACGCGCAGGCCCACGGTGTTCTTTTGCAGAATAGCTATCTAGATCAACAATAACAGGTGGGCCTTGTTCCAAGGCCAGTTCGGCTTCATGTTTTTCGTCGAGTATCTGTTTATTAAGTGCGCCAGCTAGAAAGAGCACGCCAAATGACAGAACAAGAACAATAATGGGGGTTAGAGGTGGTCCTACTATTTCGACCAGTTAGCAGCCATTTTAAGATGGATCAGGGTTTCATTTAGGCTGCCAATCTCGTTGGTTCTGTTTTTCTTTCATAAGCTTCATCCGGCGTCAATATTCCGTGGGTCGAATGCGGGCGTTCGGCGTTATAGTATGCCATCCATTTTCCGATTCCTGTGCGAGCTTGTGAACCCATTTCAAATGCGTTCAGGTAGATGCATTCATATTTCAGGGATCGCCAAAGCCGCTCAATCATGCGGTTGTCGACCCAGCAGCCTTTTCCATCCATAGATATCGCCACATCGGCATCTCTCAGCGCCTGTGTCCATTCGAAGCCAGTGAACTGGCTGCCCTGGTCACTGTTCATAATCTCTGGTTTACTGTATTTGGCGATGGCCTCTTTCAAGGCTTCGACGCAAAAATCCGCTTCCATGCTATTTGACAAACGCCAGCTCAAAACCTTGCGACTGTGCCAGTCCATAATCGCCACCAGATACAAAAACCCACGCTGCATAGGGATGTAAGTAATGTCGACACACCACACCTGATTTGGCCTATCAATCGCCAGGTTTCTTAGCAGATATGGGTAAATCTTGTGCTGCGGATGCTTCTTGCTGGTGTTAGGCGTCTGGTAGATTGGAACCAAACACATCAGACGCATCAAGCGTCGCACACGGTGGCGGCCACACTTGTGGTCTTGCCGCTGCATATAACGCGCCATTTGCCGTGACCCATACCAAGGCGTATCTAGGAATTGTTTGTCGATTATTTCCATGAACCGCAAATTCTCGGCACTTTCACCCTTCGGCTGATAATACAGGTTTGACCGCGCCAACAACAGCAGCCCACATTGTCGCCGAACGCTCAGGTTATGATCCTTGCTCACCATTTTTTGCCTCGTGTTCCGAGCAACTGAACCGAGGCACTTGCTAAAAAATCCCGTTCCACAACCAGTTGACCGATCTTCGAGTGCAGCTTGTCAATTTGAGCGTCATCAGCGCGCCCCAGATCACTGCCACGCCTGGAAAATGTCGCGGCCATATTCTCAATCGCAGCACGCTTCCATGTCCCAATCTGGGTTGGATGCACACCGTACTTCTTTGACAGCTCCGCCATCGTCATTTCTTCACGGATCGCCTCAAGCGCAACCTTGGCCTTGAAATCGGGAGAGTGGTTCTTTCGTTTCGTCATTTTGAATCGTCTTTCTCGTTAGTCGATCCATCTTAACTACTGGTCCGAAATCTTGCGACCACCTCTGTTTTAACGAAAATGACATCGAATATAAAACGTAATAAATACATGAATGGTTCCAATCTTATTTTAATTACTTCTCTAAGCGGAATTTGGCTGTAATATGGCGACAATAGCGTTTTTTTTGGGGCGGTTGTTCGCTTATTCGTACTAAATATATGCATAAGCTGGGGCAGTACGTCACGGGAACGTAAATTGTGGATGTTACGGAGGTGTCGCATATGTAGTTAGGGAAGCAATCCAGATTAAAAGTATATTTACCCTTAGGTAATAGCCAAATTTATATGGTTAAAGCCACGGTTTCCCTTGCCACTTGTGACATAAACCGCCACACTGTTTGCAATAAGATAAGCCCGTAGAGCGCTTGACAGAATGATAATCAGGCACATCTATAAGCCTACATAAATCGGAGAAATGCCGCGCTGCTGGGAAAACCGGGGCGCAAAGTTTCTTGCTAAAACAAAGGAATAAACATGTCAGACGCGAGCAGCGTATCATATCCAGTACTTCCATTGCGTGATATTGTGGTGTTTCCACATATGATCGTGCCCTTATTTGTTGGCCGTGAAAAATCGGTTCGCGCGTTGGAAGCGGTGATGGATGATAACAAGGAAATCTTGTTATCTTCACAAATCGACCCGTCGGAAGACGAGCCATCTGAAGAAACCATCTATCAAACCGGCGTTTTGGCCAGTGTTTTGCAACTGCTGAAACTGCCTGACGGAACCGTCAAGGTTCTGGTAGAAGGCCTGCGCCGTGTGCGCATTACCGAATATATGGACAACCCTGATTATTTTGAAGCCACATCGGAATTTCTGGAAGAAACTGAAAATGATCCAGATGCGATAGAAGCGTTAAGCCGTTCTGTTTCCAAGGAGTTTGAACGGTATGCCAAACTGAACAAATCCATCCCGGAAGAGGCTTTATCGGCGGTTGCTAAATCTGACGGTGCTGAAAAGCTGGCTGATACGGTTGCAGGGCATCTGTCTATCCGTGTGGATCAAAAGCAGGAATTGCTGGAAACTTTAGACCTGTCAGAGCGTTTAGAGAAAATTTTTGGTCTGATGCAGGGTGAGATGTCTGTGTTGAAGGTTGAACGTAAAATCAAATCACGCGTGAAAAACCAGATGGAACGCACCCAACGTGAATATTACCTGAATGAGCAAATGAAAGCCATTCAACAAGAACTGGGTGATAGTGAGCAAGGTGGCGGCGATGAACTGTCTGAACTGGAAGGTCTGATTGAAAACACCAAGCTTTCAAAAGAAGCCAAAGAAAAAGCAGAAGGTGAGCTGAAAAAGCTGCGCCAGATGTCACCTATGTCGGCAGAAGCCACCGTGGTGCGCAATTATCTGGATTGGATGTTGTCGATCCCATGGGGTAAAAAAACCCGTGTTAAGAAAGACTTGAACCGTGCTGAGGAAATCCTTGATGCGGATCATTACGGGCTGGAAAAAGTCAAAGAACGCATTATCGAATATCTGGCAGTGCAAAAACGTTCTGCCAAGCTGAAAGGGCCAATTCTGTGCCTTGTCGGCCCCCCTGGTGTGGGTAAAACCAGCTTGGGTAAGTCTATGGCGCGGGCCACGGGCCGTGAATTTATCCGTATTTCACTGGGTGGGGTGCGTGACGAAAGTGAAATTCGCGGGCATCGCCGAACTTATATTGGCTCTATGCCCGGTAAAATCATCCAGTCGATGAAAAAGGCTAAAACCGTTAACCCGCTGATCCTGCTGGATGAGGTGGATAAGATGGGTAACGACATGCGCGGTGACCCTGCGTCTGCCCTGTTGGAAGTGTTGGATCCTGAGCAAAACGGCACCTTTGTGGACCACTATATGGAGGTTGAGTATGACCTGTCTAATGTGATGTTTGTGACCACATCCAACTCTTATAACATCCCTGGGCCCTTGTTGGATCGGATGGAAGTGATCGCACTTTCGGGCTATACAGAGGACGAAAAACAAGAGATTGCCAAACGCCATTTGATGGAAAAACAGTTGAAAAATCACGGGTTGCGCAAAGGCGAATTTTCTTTATCCGACAATGCATTGCTGGACATAGTTCGTCTGTATACGCGTGAAGCGGGTGTTCGAAACCTTGAACGCGAACTGGCGAAATTGTGCCGTAAAGCAGTGACGCGGATTGTAAAAGGTACGCAGAAAATCGTTGAGATCACGTCAGATAATCTAGAAGATTATCTGGGGGTGAAACGCTTCAAATACGGGCTGGCCGAAGAAAAGGATCAGGTTGGTGTTGTGACGGGACTTGCCTATACCTCTGTTGGTGGTGAGTTGTTGTCAATCGAGGCGTTAAAACTGCCCGGCAAAGGTCGGATGAAAACCACAGGCAAGCTGGGTGATGTGATGAAAGAAAGCATTGATGCAGCGGCGTCTTTTGTGCGATCCATCAGCCCCGAAATTGGCGTCAAACCGCCTGTGTTTGAAAAGATCGACATTCACGTACATGTACCCGAAGGGGCAACACCCAAAGACGGGCCGTCTGCGGGTGTGGGCATGGTCACTGCAATCGTTTCAGTGCTGACAGGCATTGCTGTGCGCAAGGATATTGCGATGACGGGTGAGGTCACGTTACGTGGTCATGTACTGCCGATTGGTGGGCTGAAAGAAAAACTTTTGGCAGCGTTACGCGGGGGTGTGAAAACTGTTCTGATTCCGAAAGATAACGAAAAGGATTTGCCGGAAATTCCGGACAATGTGAAAGCGGGGCTTAAGATTATCCCTGTGTCGCGTGTATCAGAAGTTTTGGAACATGCGTTGGTATCAAAACCAGAAGCCGTTGTCTGGGATGAAGAGGCCGAAGAAGCCGCTGCAGCAGCTTTGGCTGCGGGCAAGAGTGGTAATAACCCTACAGTTGCTCACTAAATATAGACAATTCGTTATAAAATAAGCTACTGGTAGCATTTGCTGGTAGCTTTTTTAACTTTTCCGCTCTATGATAAAACTAGAAAAAAAACAAAGGCACGAGCAAAAAAATGGCAACTACTAAAAAAACCGCGACACCGAAAAAGACAACACTAAAGTCTGTTTCTGACGCAAATGATATGAAGCTGAACGCAACAGCAACAGCCGTGGTCGGAACTGAAGCCGCAAACGAAAAACCCGTTGATCCGAATTTGGTTAAGAAAAAAGCGATATATGAACATGTTTCTGTTGCAACGGGCCTGCGCAAACGCGATGTGCGCGAAGCCGTTGATAGCATGCTGGAATATCTGCATACATGCTTATCAGACGGAAAAACCGTTCAAATGCCCCCCTTGGGCAAAATCAAGGCTGTTGAGCGCGGTTCAGGCGATAATATCAAGACGCATTATAAATTGATGCTGAAGAAAACCAGCGCAATCGAAAAAAAATCGATTTGAGGTGAAACTACCTCTTGATGCGGCTGGCAACTCTGTCTAAAAGCCGCGTCAGTGGGTGATTAGCTCAGTTGGTAGAGCGCTTCGTTTACACCGAAGATGTCGGGAGTTCGAGCCTCTCATCACCCACCACTTCCCCCCCCCTTTGATTGATATATTATGAAACTTCCCACATTATATTTGTTGCGCCACGGTCAGACCGAATGGAATGCAATGGGGCGATTTCAGGGGCAGATGAATTCTGACCTGACGGATGTGGGTAAAGGCCATGCGGCTACACAAGGGCGGTTGTTAGGTTCAGTCTTTGACGATTTCCCGGATATTGACATTCACGCTAGCCCATTAGGGCGGGTGCGTGAAACCGCGACGATTGCTTTGGCAAATTACGGGCGCAGACCAGTATTCAATGATGATTTGAAAGAAATCGCGTTTGGCGACTGGGAAGGTTTGACCAAGGATGAAATCGAAGCGGGCTGGCCGTATATATTTAACAGCGCGCAAACAAGTGTAGACCTATTCATGTTTTCACCCAATGGTGAGGATTTTGATGATATGCACGACCGTTGTCACCGCTTTTTAAGCGGACTAACAAAACCCGCTGTGGTTTTCTGCCATGGAATGACGATCACGTTCTTGCGAAAAATTGCACTTGGCCTGTCGTATGATGAATTTACCCAACTTTCCCGCCAGCAGGGTTGCATTTACCAAATCGAAGACGGTCAGGAAACGCTTTTGACAGAAACCGAATAGGTCTAAGCTGCGATTCTAACAAAGGATCGCAATATGCAGCTTTCGGTGAACGGACAATCTTACGACATTGATGTAGAAGACGATATGCCCCTGTTGTGGGTGTTGCGTGATGAGCTGGGTATTCACGGGCCTAAATACGGCTGTGGCATAGCTCAATGCGGGGCCTGTACGGTGCATATAGACGGCGAAGCAGTGCGATCCTGTTCTTATGCCGTGGGTGATGTGGAAGGCGCGATTACCACCATCGAAGGGCTGGGCACACCAGACGCGTTGCACGCAGTGCAAGCGGCTTGGATTACGCATCAGGTGGCGCAATGCGGTTATTGCCAATCAGGTCAGATCATGGAAGCGGCGGCTTTTCTGGCGGGTAATGCAAACCCCACGGACGCGGATATTGATGATGCGATGTCGTCAAATCTGTGCCGGTGCGGCACTTATTCGCGTATTCGCACTGCGATCAAAACCGCAGCAGCCACATTGCGGGGGGCATGAACATGGGACGGATCAAAACCATTGCGCGCCGTACATTCCTGATAGGCTCTGCCGCCATCGTGGGCGGGGTGGCGTTTGGTTATTATGCATATAAGAAACCGATTGAGAATCCGCTTCTGGATGGGTTGAACGAGGGTGAGGCGGCACTGACACCCCATGTTCTGATAGACCAGAACGGTATCACTTTGATCACGCCGCGCACGGATGTGGGGCAGGGTGCTTATTCGGTTCAGGCAGCTTTGATTGCCGAAGAACTGGATGTACGGTTGGATCAGATCAATGTTGATCCTGGTGTGCCAAGTGCGGCGTATTACAACGGTAAAATTGCCTTTGAAGGTTTTCCGTTGGCGGCTACTGACACTGGATTTCTGGCTGATAAAGGTCGGATTGCCAGTGATGTAGCGGGCAAGTTGATTGGCCTGCAACTGACAGGCGGCTCTTCCACGGTTTCGGATGCATATGAAAAATTGCGGGTTGCAGGGGCTGTTGCGCGCGCGACTTTGCTGAAGGCGGCTGAACATAAAACGGGTGTGGCCGTGGCACGGTTGACTACCAAAGATGGTGCAGTTATTTTACCCGATGGAACGGAAATAACTTACACATCTTTGGCACCGATTGCCGCAGTTACTGAACCTGTTACCGAAGTGCGCCTGAAGCCTGAAAGCGAATGGCGTTATTTGGGTAAGGATATGCAGCGCGTTGATATTGTGGCTAAATCCACCGGCACACAAAGCTACGGCATTGATATGCAGATGGACGGTATGGTGTTTGCCACCGTGCGCACCAATCCGCGTCTTGGCGGTGGGGTGAACGGTTATGATGATGTGGCAGCCAAAGCCATGCGCGGGGTGCAAGCTGTTGTGCCAATCACAGGCGGGATCGGGGTGATAGCCGATAATACATGGCGGGCGTTTCAAGCGGCCCTTGCGGTAGAGTGCGATTGGGGTGATGCCCCATACCCGCCAACCACAGACGCGATGTGGGCCGTTGTTGGGGATAGTTTCACAGGCGATTATGCAGACAGTCAGTTCAAGCATGATGGCGATGTAGCAACGGCATTGGCAAACACGGATATACTGGAAGCAGAATACCGCATCCCCTATCTTGCACACGCCCCGTTGGAGCCGATGACAGTCACAATTTTGCTAACAGATACGCGACTGGATATTTGGACGGCCACACAAATTCCGCGTTTCATGCAGGTAAATGCGGCCAAGTTAACCGGGTTGAATACAGATGATGTGCATATCCACGTCCTGATGTCAGGTGGCAGTTTTGGGCGGCGTTTGGAAGATGATTATGTGTTGCAGGCTATTGAGGTGGCACAAACCATCAAAGGTACGCCGTTAAAAATGACATGGGCCCGTGAAGAGGATATGACCCATGATTTCCCGCGCCCGATGCAAATGTCGCGCGCGCGTGGCTCTGTGAAAGACGGCCAAGTGTATGCCTATGATCTGGGCATTGCCGCGCAATCTGTGACGGCCTCTCAACTTAGCCGCATTGGGCAACCCGCGCTTGGCCCTGATATGATGATCGTGGCCGGTGCCTGGGATCAGCCGTTTTCCATTCCGCATTACCGTGTCACAGGCTACCGCGTGCCTGAAATGGTGCCTGTCAGTTCCTGGCGGTCGGTTGGGGCTTCGGGCAACGGGTTTTTGCATGATTGTTTCTTGGATGAGCTTATTCACAAGGCGGGTGCTGACCCATTGGCAGAACGTATTCGTTTGTGCTGGCATGAACCCTCTCGCAAAGTGCTGGAAGCGGTTGGAAAAATGTCAAACTGGGGCAGTGATTTGGGGTCAAATCGCGGGCGCGGTGTGGCTTTTACCCTGTCGTTCGGGGTGCCTGTGGCGCAAGTGGTTGAAGTGACCAATACGCCTGACGGGATTAAAATAGATAAGATCTATGTGGTCGCTGAAGTGGGTAAAATCATGGACCCGATCAACTTTGAAAATCAAGTGCAGGGCGGGGTGATCTGGGGTTTAAGCCATGCGGTCATGGGGGAATTAACCTATGAAGACGGCATGACTGAGCAGGATAATTTCGACACATATGAAGCGATGCGGCTTTATCAGGCACCCGAAGTGATTGTGCAGGGCTTGGAAAATAGTGATCAGATACGCGGTATGGGCGAGCCTTCGGTGCCCCCCGCTGCCGCCGCATTGGCCAACGCTATTTTTGCAACCACGGGTAAACGTATTCGCGAATTGCCGCTGAACAAGCATATTGATTTCGTCTGAACATGCCTGATTACCCACCGATTTATATCCTGCGCCACGGGCAGACAGAATGGAATCTGCAACGTCGGTGTCAGGGGCAGATGAATTCTGATCTGACGGCATTGGGGCGAACGCAAGCAGCCGATCAAGGGGTGTTGTTAAAAAAGGTGTTTGAAAAACATCCAACGGCACAAGTTATATGCAGCCCGCAAGGCAGGGCACGTGAAACGGCACAGATTGCATTGGCGGGGTTTGATGTTTCCACCCGTTTAGATCCACGGGTGGCAGAGGTTGGGGCAGGTGTCTGGATGGGGTTATCCCATGATGAGATTGCAGCCAAATGGCCAGCATTATTTAACGATGATCTAACGATTTTTGAAGCGTCACTAAACGCGGTTGAGGGTGAGGGCTATGACCGTCTGACCACGCGTTGTTCGGAATTTTTAACTTACTTGACGGGGCCGACGGTTATCATCACTCACGGTATTACCAGCATGGTCTTGCGCGGTTTGATTTGCGGGCTGAGTTACGACGGAATTTCGAAATTACTCTTCACCCAAGGTTGCATCTTTGCCCTGATTAAGGGCAAAGAAACCATTTTAATGCGGTGATTTATTGCGTGCCAAAGATGCGATCGCCCGCATCGCCCAAGCCCGGCACAATATAACCGACCTCATTCAGTTTTTCATCCAGTGATGCGGTAATGATCGGCACATCCGGGTGCGCTTCTTTCATACGCGCCACACCTTCAGGGGCGGCCAGTAAGCACAGAAAAATAATGTTCTTGGCGCCGGCCTCTTTGAGCATATCAATGGCGGCGGCCGATGAATTACCGGTGGCCAGCATTGGGTCAACCGCGATGACCAGACGTTTGTCTATTTCAGAGGGCACTTTGAAGTAGTATTTAACCGGTTTCAGGGTCGCTTCATCGCGGTAAAGCCCAACAAACCCCACTCGCGCTGACGGGATCAGGTCAAGCATACCGTCCAGCAGGCCGTTACCAGCGCGCAAGATTGACACAAGAGCCAATTTTTTCCCATCCAGCTTAGGCGCCTCAATCGTCGTCATCGGGGTTTCGATGGTTTTAGTGGTCATCGGCAGATCGCGGGTGACCTCATAAGCCAGTAAATGGCTGATTTCGCGCAACAGTTGGCGGAATTGATTAGACGGCGTGTTTTTATCACGCATGATGGTCAGCTTATGCTGGATCAAGGGGTGGTTCACGATGGTCAGGTGCTGGGTCATGGGGTTTTCCTTCCTACTTCGCGGGCATTATTTGACCAGGTGATCAAATGATCAAGGGGCATTTGATTTTTCTTTTTGCGATAGTGCCAGTGTCATCACGGAAAGTAGGACTAAGGCACCGCCAATGATCTCGGTTGTGGTCATGACCTCACTTAAAAACACCCAGACCCAGATCGGTCCCAACAGGCTTTCAATCAGCAATAGTAAGCTGGTTTCTGCGGCAGGAACAACGCTTGCGCCCCATGTGACCAGGGCGATGCCCAAGCCGATGGTAAAGGCCCCCATGAACAGAATGATAGCAAAATCTTGGGCGGACAGGATCAATCCGTTACCCAATGTGGCGGAAAACCCAAGGCCGATCAGGGCTGATATGACGCCGGCCAGAAACGTGCCGCCCAGCGGATCAGGTTGTTTTGATTTGCGGGCAAAAACCAGCATGGCGGCAAAACATATACCCGATATCAATGCGTACAGATTGCCAAGACTGCGCCCCAATTCCACCCCCTCGCTGACCATCAGACTGACCCCTAGAACAGCTGCGATCATACAGACCCATGTCAGCCGGGTTGGAACCTCGCCCAAGAAAAACCAAGCAAGCAATGCGGTGAAAAACGGGACTGTGGTGAGGATCAAAAGGGTGGACGCGACTGAGGTGTAAAGCATGGAGAATATGTAGAATGCAAAAGCCACAGCAAGGGCCGTGCCCATTTTGAAATCATTTTTATCTATGCTGCGCAAGAATACAGGCAAGCTGATCCGGCGTTTAATACAGACCACCAGTGCCACGATCAACGATAAGGCGACCGAACGGTAAGCCAATATTTGAAAGCCATCGGCACTATCGACCAGCCGCAATAGCAGACCGACAAAGCTCATGCATGTGCCGCCTAGCAGGATCAGAAAGGATGCTTTGGATTTCGTCATACAAGCAGCCTAATCAGGCATTTCATTGGCTGTCTATACAGGATTGCAACGTGGTGAGTTTTATAAGAATTAAACGTCAAATCAGTAATTTCACAAAAAGTGGTTTTTGTCGTGCGAACCCGCTTGACGCACCCAATCTAAGACCCTAAAAGCCACCTCACACCACGCGGTTTCGTTTGGTGTAAGGAAATGCGCGGTTGTAGCTCAGCTGGTTAGAGTGCCGGCCTGTCACGCCGGAGGTCGCGGGTTCGAGCCCCGTCAACCGCGCCACTTTCCCTTCTTCAAAAGATTCTGTGCTAAGTCACTGCATTATCGTTATGGCATATCCACCCTTGGCTTTTGAACGAAATCTCGCTTAACTGCATAGTAGGAATTTAACCGCGTATTATGTTGGGCCGTCCCATCATATCGCGGTAAAGTTATACGTAGGGAAGCGAATGTTTAGAATTTTACTTGTTGTGGCTGTGTCTCTGATCTCAACATCGGCGTATGCACATTCTAAAGTCAACAAAACGGTGCCTGAAAACGGGGCGATGCTAACTGCGATCCCCGTACATATCAGTTTTCAGTTTGCCAAGAAAATAAGACTGACCAAGGTGGAAATGATCCATGCCCAGGATGAGGCCGTCACACTTGATTTAAGAGATTTGAATGGCTTTGAAAAAGACGTATCGGTGCCGCTGCAAGGTATGGGGAGCGGCGTTTACCACTTGGAATGGCGCGGTTTGGGGGCGGACGGGCACCCGATGCAGGGCGAATTTATGTTTGAGGTTCAGTAACCTATGCCTGATATCTGGGGGCTTGCATCTATTGCCGCCAAGTTTTCCCTGTATCTGGGCATATTGGGGGCAACGGGCACTGTTATTATAGGGTTGGTCTTCTACGAACAAATTACCCCCGTGCGCCGTGAAATGATGACTTTTGCCAAGGGCTTGGCATTCATGGCCCTGTTGGCGGCGGTTGCTGGTTTTTTGTTGCGTGCAGCGGCTCTTACGGGCGATATTTCGGGTATGTATGACGCCGATATTCTGGGCTTGCTGTGGCAAACCTCAGTGGGTGAGGTGTTGTTGGCCCGCGTCATCGGCATGGTGTTGGTTTTGATTGGGCTTTATCTGCCACGTATGGGGATATGGGTTTCTGTTATTGGCGGGCTGATCGCATTATGGTCGTTTACCCAAATAGGCCATATCCCTGAAAAAGAACATATCTGGCTGCGCTTACTACTATTGCTACACCTTGCTGGCATCGCGTTTTGGATCGGTGTTCTGGCACCCTTGAACTGGCTTTGCAAAGATGCGGCGCAACACGTGAAGGCGGCAAAACTGGGCCATATGTTTGGTACGGCTGCAACACTTGTGGTGCCCGCTTTGCTTGTGGCAGGCTTTGTGATGGCTTGGATGCTGTTAGGCGATATTCAAACCGCTTTAAACACGCGCTACGCGCAGGTTCTGCTAGTAAAGATCGCCCTAATTGGCGCGCTTCTGGGGGCGGCATTATTGAATAAACAAAGGTATATACCCAGCCTGCGCCAAGGCGATGACTGTGCGGCATTACATTTAAGCCGCGCAATCCACTTTGAATGGGTGGTGATCTTGGGTATTTTGGCGGCCACGGCGGTATTAACCAGCGTTATAAGTTTACCGTAAACCCACTCTTACAAATCCCCCGACACAAGCAACATCATCCAAGTGCAGATCATAGCTGGCCTGTCTTTGCCCTCAATCTCAACCTGCACGGCGTTTTCCGCCAAATACTGGCCTTCGCGGCGTTTTGTCAGGGTTTTAAGGGTAAACTGGCCGCGAATGCGCGCACCACTCGGCACAGGTGTTAAAAACCGTACCCGTTCCAACCCGTAATTGATGATCAAGCCATGCCCCTCTAAGCGGGGTACGTGGTCTTTATACATCTGGGTGATCAATGACAGCGTCAGAAATCCGTGCGCAATCGAGCCGCCAAAAGGCGTGTCATCTTTGGCGCGTTTGGGATCAGAATGAATAAACTGGTAGTCACCCGTTACATCACAAAACCCGTCGATCATGCTTTGGTCCACTGTGATCCAATCAGAGCGGCCAATCACAGCCCCAATACTTGCCTGATAGTCGTCCTGTGACATATTTTCCGGCATGGCGTGCACACTCCTGATCTGCTTGCAATTTGGCCCAACATACCTAATGTGCAATCTCAATACCATGAGCCGTTCTGAAAAATACATACGGGCCGAGTTGCCAGCACTAATGCCACGCTTGTGGCGTTATGGTCTTGTTTTATCAAAGAAAAGCGATGTGGCTGATGATTTGGCGCAAGCCACGGCATTGCGCGCAATGGAAAAGGCGCATCAGTTTCAGGTGGGGTCAAACCTGACTGGGTGGACTTTTACAATTCTGAATTCTATCTGGAAAAATCAACTGCGCGCGACCAAGGTGCGAACAGGGGCAGGGCTGCAACTGGTTGAAGACAGTGACATTGCTGCAGATAATCTGGATGCGGAAACGAATATTTTAGCCAAACAGGTGTTAACAAGGGTAATGCAACTACCGGAAGCACAACGCGATGCGGTATTTTTGGCCTATGTTGAAGGGCATTCGTATAAAGAGATCGCCGCGATTTTGGATATTCCGATCGGCACGGTGATGTCGCGGTTGGCCGCCGGGCGTAAGACATTAAATGATGCAATGGGTGATATGTGATGACGTTCACAGATGAACAACTGACAGCCTTTTTGGATGGCGAATTGCCGGAAGCGCAGACGCGTGCCATTACGGATGCTTTGGAAACGGACGCAGAATTGGCGACCCGTCTGGAAAGCCTGCACGTGGATTTCGCCCCGATTAAAGCGGCGTTTGATGCGGTCTTGGATCAGGCGCCTGCAATGGTTATGCCTGAACCTGTAGCTCAGGGAATAAACTGGCGTGGCATTGGCAACATCGCAGCCGCCGCCTGTGTGGCTTTGGTTATCGGCTTTACCGCAGGACGCGGCACAGCCCCCAAGCCGCCAACCGGCTGGATACAGGCCGTAGCCGAGTATCAAACCCTTTATACTAAGGAAACACTAGACTTATATGGTGCAGAAAACTGGAAAGTTGAAGTTGCTGGTATTGCCATAGAATTGGGGCTGCCTATCACATTGGCAGACCTGAAGATAGAAGGGCTGGCCTATAAGCAGGGCCAAATCTTGTCTTTTAACGGCAAACCATTAGCGCAATTTATGTTCCAAGCCGCCAACGGCACACCGATTGCGATATGTATGGTTAAATCCGATAAACCCGACAGTGATATGCGCATTGCAACACCAAACGGTCTGAACGCGGCTGTCTGGCATAAAAACGGGTACGGGTTTATTGTTATTGGCGATATGGAAGAGGCGGATATTCGTGAACTTGCTTCACAAGTATCAACGAATATCTAAGGGCCATTGACCATTAAAGCCACAACAAGCGGTTCTATATCTGATGAAAAATATAACTTTGGGTTGGCTTTCAATTCTGTAATCAGCATGGGCTGTTTGACGGGGGAGATTTTTGCTATGATCATTACTTGCGAAAGTGTTTGACCTTCCCCAAACAGAGCATCTTGTTTCAGGGCCGCAAAGTTTTGCGATACAAAACGGCTGACCTTATTACGGCGATGGTTGTAAAACCCATTTTCAACCCCTGGTGCTAGTGCGCCCACAGGCATTAACAACGGATTACCCAAGTGATTGGGGCCCGAAGGGGCGCAGCCTGTGAGCAGTAATATGGCAGCCAGATATTTCATGGCTTACAGATAGGGATTATTCCCCATAAAAACAGGGCAAACCGCTTGACTTTAAAGGGGTATTTGACGATAAGCCGCCATCTGATCGACTCTTATGTTCAGACAAATATTCATCTTGCACCAACGGGTGCACGCTGTTCGAGGCGCGGAAACACCGCTAAACATTTGAAATTCAATATGAATTTCCTAGGGCCACAGAACGCGGATACTAAAGGAAACGCATATGTTTGCGGTTATCAAAACTGGTGGTAAGCAGTATAAAGTTGCCAGCGGAGACATTCTTCGCATTGAAAAAGTTACTGGTAACACAGGTGACACGGTTCAATTCAACGAAGTTCTAATGGTTGGCGGCGATAAGCTGGTAATCGGCGCGCCGGCTGTTGCGGGTGCGGCTGTACAAGCTGAAATCCTAGAGCAGGGCAAAGGCCCTAAGCTTATTCACTACGTCAAGCGTCGTCGTAAGCACTCTTCCCAACGCAAAAAAGGCCATCGCCAACAGATCACTGTTTTGCGTGTAACAGACATTCTTGCCAAAGGTGGCGATAAGTCCGGTGTGGCCGCTGCCCTAAACGGTAAAGGCTTTGTGCCAAGTGAAGAACCTGCTAATAAGCCAGCAGCAAAGAAAAAAGCGGTAAAAAAGGCAGCCCCTAAAGTGGAAGCCAAATCAGACGCGAAACCAGCAGCTAAAAAAGCAGCGCCTAAGAAAAAAGCGCCTGCTAAAAAAGCCGCAGATAAGTAAGGACAAGCGATATGGCACATAAAAAAGCAGGCGGTTCAACCCGTAACGGTCGCGACTCAGCTGGACGCCGTCTTGGCGTCAAAAAGTACGGTGGCGAACTGGTAATCCCTGGCAACATCATTGCGCGTCAACGCGGCAATAAATGGTGGCCGGGTGAAAATGTAGGTCAAGGTAAAGACCACACATTATTTTCGCTGATTGAAGGCAACGTGAAATTCCACAAGGGTTTCAAAGGCCGTACATTCGTATCCGTTTTGCCGGCAGCCGAGGCTGCGGAATAAGCTGATTTAAGCGAAACATAGGTTTTGAAAGGGTCGGCGTGATACGCCGGCCCTTTTTCGTTGGGGAATATGATATGACCGAGATTAGGACAGAAAGACTGGTATTGCGGCATCTACGCGATAAAGATGCGCCCGTATTGGCGAAGGCTGCGGATAACTATGAAATCGCGCGTTGGTTAGGCCTATTACCGCACCCCTATACAATCGATGATGCAATATGGTTTATTAATTCAAATAAAGGGCAATTAAACCAAGCTTATGGTATTTTTCATGAAAGAAATTTTATTGGTATAATCGGAACGGATGGTTTGTTGGGCCTTGGATACTGGTTGGCGCAAGATGCTTGGGGCAATGGGTTTATGACAGAGGCTGCAGTTGCATTGATTAATGAGCATTTTAAAACACAAAGTTCAGATGATATGCAGTCAGTCTATATTGTAGGAAACCTTGGATCTGCGCGGATACAGGAAAAGCTGGGTTTTGAAATTTCGGGCCGTAAAAGTGTTAAGCGGAAATATTTTGGCGAAACAGAGCAGATACAAACCATCCTTACCCGTGAACGCTGGAAAAACGAAACCATCCTAACACTTCGTCCCCTTGCGGAAAGCGATTGGCGCAAGTTGCAAGTGATAGCAGGCAATGATGATGTGGCCCCGATGCTGGCCAGTGTGCGTTCGCCTTGGGCGGAACTGGATGTGAAGCAATGGATTGCCATGCGCCATGCTTCAACCACATATGGAATACTTAATAAGGGCGAATTGGTTGGCGTTGTCAGTGCGGGCGGCAAACCTATGTCGGTGATGTATTTTCTAGACAAAGCCTATTGGGGGCAGGGGATTACAACTAAAGCTGTTTTGATGGCTTTAAAGAAGATTTTTGCGGATACAAAGGTTAATGAGATCAATTCGGGTGCATTCCATGATAACCCTGCTTCTATCCGCATTCTGGAAAAATGCGGTTTTGAAAAGGTTGGGGAAAGCACAAAGAACTCTGGCGCACGGGTTGAGCCTGTTCCAGTCTTTCTATATCGCTTGACCCGAGAACAATTTGAAAGCGCGAACTCATGAAATTCCTCGATCTGGCAAAAGTCCAAGTACGTTCAGGTGCAGGCGGTAACGGCTGTGTTTCGTTTCGCCGTGAAGCCCATGTTGAATATGGTGGCCCCGATGGCGGCAATGGTGGCGGTGGTGGCGATGTGTGGGTTGAAACTGTTGAAGGCTTGAACACGCTGATCGACTTTCGCTATCAACAGCATTTCTTTGCCCAGAACGGGCGCCCCGGTATGGGTAACCAGCGGTCAGGCAAGACCGGTGAAGATATTATTCTGAAAGTCCCTGTGGGCACTGAAGTTCTGGAAGAGGATCAGGAAACCATTATTGCTGATCTGACAGAAGTGGGTCAACGGGCTTTGCTGGCAGAAGGTGGCAATGGCGGTTTTGGCAATCTGCATTTCAAATCTTCACGCAATCAGGCCCCGCGCCGCGCAAACCCTGGCCAGCCCGAGGTGGAACGCGTGGTTTGGCTGCGCCTGAAATTGATCGCGGACGCTGGCCTGTTGGGCTTGCCGAATGCTGGCAAATCAACGTTTTTGGCGGCCACATCGAACGCGCGCCCAAAAATTGCCGATTACCCGTTCACCACACTTATCCCTAATCTGGGCGTTGTGGGGGTTGATGGTACAGAGTTTGTTATGGCCGATATTCCGGGCCTGATTGCGGGTGCGCATGAAGGCAAAGGGATCGGTGACCGGTTCTTAAGCCACGTGGAACGCTGTGCGGTTTTGCTGCATCTGGTGGACGGTACTTCAGAAACCGCTGTGGAAGATTATCACACGATTATCAATGAGTTGGAAATGTATGGCGGTGACCTTGCAGGTCGCCCGCGTATCACGGCATTGAATAAATGCGATGCCATAGATGATACAGAACAAGCGCAGTTGCATAACGAATTGGAACAAGCTGTGGGTGGTAAAGTGTTTCAGATATCGGGTGCGGCACATCAGGGTTTAACGGATGTCTTGCGTGAAATTCGCGCCACAATCGATACGCGTAATAAGGCGGAAGATGCACCCGAAGAAGAGGATATCGGATGGCGGCCTTAGCCACAGCCAAACGTATTGTCGTCAAAATCGGGTCGGCCTTATTGGTCGATGCGAATAGCGGTGAATTACGTTTGGAATGGTTGCAAGGATTGGCACGCGATGTAGCCGCCCAAAAACAGGCGGGCAAGGATGTTTTGCTGGTGTCGTCGGGTTCCATCGCTTTGGGGCGCAGGGTGCTTGGCTTGCCGGATGGGGCGTTAACACTGGAACAAAGTCAAGCGGCAGCGGCCGTTGGGCAAATCCAGCTGGCACGCGCCTATGAACAGGTTTTGGCACCTTTCGGTATTAAAACCGCGCAAGTTCTGCTGACGTTGGAAGACAGCACAGATCGGCGGCGGTATCTGAATTCACGCGCAACATTTACCACCTTGTTGGGCTACGGCGTTGTGCCGATTGTGAATGAAAATGATACGGTGGCCACTGACGAAATCCGTTTTGGCGACAATGACCGACTGGCTGCGCAAGTGGCCGCAATGGCGGGGGCAGATGTGCTGGTTTTATTGTCGGATGTAGACGGGATTTATACTGGTAATCCGAAAACTGACAAAGATGCCAAGCATATCGCACTGATCGAAAAAATCACGCCGGAACTGGAAGCGATGGCAGGGGGTGCGGGTACATTAAACGCTAAAGGCGGGATGAAGACCAAGGTTATGGCGGCCAGAACTGCAATGCAATCGGGCTGTTCTATGGCGATTATGTTAGGTGATATGGATCAGCCGCTGGCGGCTTTGGAAGCGGGGGCAAAATGCAGCTGGTTCCGTGCCATTGGTGATCCGCAAAAGGCCCGTAAAAAGTGGATTGCAGCATTAAAGCCCATGGGGGTTTTAGTTGTGGATACAGGGGCCGCACGCGCCTTGACCCAAGGCAAATCCCTGCTGCCCGCAGGCGTATTACGCGGTGAAGGCGGCTTTGTTCGTGGCGACATGGTGTCGATCTGTGATGATCGTGGAAATGAGCTGGCCAAAGGGTTGGTTAATTACGATTTCAGCGAGGCAAATGCAATCGCAGGGTGTCAAACCTCTGAAACTAAAGAAATTTTAGGATACTCTGGGCGCGCCAGTCTGGTGCATAGGGACAATATGGTGATGTGATGGATGTTAAAGCGGTCATGAATGAGATGGGCCAAAAGGCCAAAGCGGCCAGTAAAGTGCTGGCGTTTGCAAGCGCAGAAGCCAAGGAACAGGCTTTGAAAGCTGCCGCTGATGCAGTTTGGGCGCGGCGGGGTGAAATTATCGCCGCGAACGCCAAGGATATGGATTTTGGCCGCAATAAAGGCCTGACAGATGCGATGATGGATCGTTTGATGTTGGATGAGACACGCATTCAAGGCATCTGTGACGGGTTGCGTGCAGTTGCAGGGCAGGCCGACCCTATCGGGGCTATCTTGGCGGAATGGGATCAGCCATCGGGCTTGCATATCAAACGCGTGCGCACACCTTTGGGGGTGATTGGTGTGATCTATGAAAGCCGCCCGAATGTGACGGCGGATGCAGGTGCTTTGTGCCTGAAAGCCGGTAATGCGGTGATCTTGCGCGGTGGTTCAGAAAGCTTTCACTCCTCTGGCGTTATCCACCAGTGTCTTGTGGACGGGCTTCGCGCAGCAGATCTGCCCGAGGATGCCGTGCAACTTGTACCAACACGCGACCGCGCTGCAGTAGGCGAAATGCTGACAATGACCGATTATATCGACGTGATCGTGCCGCGTGGTGGCAAAGGTCTTGTGGGGCGTGTACAATCGGATGCCCGTGTGCCAGTGTTTGCCCATCTCGAAGGCATTTGCCATATCTATGTGGACGCCAATGCCGACATGGAAAAAACCCGCGCGGTGGTGATGAACGCCAAAACCAGACGCACGGGAATTTGTGGGTCAGTGGAATGCTTGTTGGTTGATCGTAAATTCTATGAAGCCCATGGTGCGCCCTTTGTTCAAGACTTGCTGGATGCAGGTGTGGACGTTCGTGCGGATAAAATTATTGCAAAAATTCATGGTACTACCACGGCTTCTTCAAGTGATTGGGGGCAAGAGTATCTGGATATGATCATTGCCGCCAAGATTGTAGACGGTGTGGATGGTGCCATTGCCCATATTGACCAGTTCGGCTCAAACCACACCGATTGCATCATGACCGAAGATGATGCCGTAGCGGATCGTTTCTTTCAAGGGGTTGATAGTGCGATCCTAATGCGCAATGTCTCTACCCAGTTCGCCGATGGTGGCGAATTTGGCATGGGTGCAGAGATTGGGATTGCCACGGGAAAAATGCACGCACGCGGCCCTGTCGGTGCAGAACAGCTGACCAGCTTTAAATATATCGTTGTGGGTGACGGCACCGTGCGCGCCTAAAACAAAACCCGCCTTGAATGGGGCGGGTTCATTGATTTGCGTGTGCTTTTTGGTTTTAGCGGCCCCAAGTCCGTAGTGGCCCACAATCCATATGCACAAAGTTAGACCGCGAATACCGGCCAATACCACCACCATGACAAGCAACACCTGCGCGCGCCATTTGGCTGACTGAACGGGAACTTAGACGTAAATCCGTGGCCATGCCTTTAATGTGGTAGCTGCTTTTGGCTACACGGCGGCTGCGGCTGCGCAGCATCGCGTTTGTACGTACTGTACGGTAACCGGATAACATTTGATAGGGTTCATTAGTGTCCAGCAGATGATGGGATGCTGCAATGATGTCGACTTGGCGGCGGTCAATGTTGGTAACCGCATCTTCACGCCAATCGCGCATGAAGTAGTTAATTTCATCCAGAGCAGGCTTAATATATTGACCTTCTACCCAGTAGATCATGTCAATACTTTCGCCTGTACGGCCAGAACGCAAAGACACGCGGCGAATTTTACCCGCGCCTTTCAAGTAGCTGGGCGTGCCCGCGAAAACCGGCGCAGCGGATATCATGGAAATCCCTGCAAAAGCACCAAGAAGTTTGCGGCGCGAAAGCTCTGTTTCTACTGGTTTAATCATATAAATAGCCTGTCCATCTCGTCATTTGTCACCCTATTATCTGGGCCTATCCCAACGGTTCCCTCAACATCAGGTTCAAATCTTATGCCATAAAGTGATTCGTTTTCCAAGTGTTAAGTTTGCCGCAGGATAAAATATGCAGCAATCTTCGTGACTTACGCGGATATTTGCCGACGCGCCCCATGATCCCCTTTTGTTCTTAAGAAATGATGCATATATGAAGCTAATTGAGCGAATATTTGCCGAAAAGTTGATTGGACTGTTCGTTGTAATGAGGGATGATGGTACTATCTGATTCCTACCAATTGTGTGTTTTCTGGGGGACACTATGCATTTTTTAAGTAACACTATCCGCAGTGCCATCGTTTTTGGCCTGCTGACACTATCTACACCATTTATATCGTCAACCGCTTCGGCGCAGGCTGTTGTTGCCAATCAGGCTGTTTACGATGTTGTCATTCGTTCTGGTAAGCGCGCAAAGGGCATTCAGGCTTTTTATGCATCTACTAAATACAAACCGATTTGGATTGGGCAAAAGAACAATGCGCGGCGCAGAGCACTGATTGCGGCGTTGAAGTCTTCTGGCGATCACGGGCTGCCAACTGCAAGTTATAAGATTGCTGCATTAGAGACCGCTTTTAGGGCAGCACGTAATGATCAAAATGCAGGCGACCTAGAATTACTGGCGACCCAAACATACCTTCAATATGCACATGGGCTAAGTTCCGGTGCTGTGGCACCTAGAAAAATTGATAAAGAGATGGCAATTGACCGTCCACGTCGTGCGGATCAAAAACTGCTAGAAGCTTTTGCAAAAAGCTCTCCTGCGGGATTCTTAAAGTCTTTGGCACCTAAATCAAAAGAATATCAACTTTTACTGGCAGACAAGAAACGGCTGGAACGTGAGATGGGGGCGTCGGGCGCTGATAAAGCCATTCCAAGCCGCACTTTAAAAAGAGGTTCTTCGGGTAATTCTGTTGTGCTTTTGCGTCAACGCCTGACTACACTTGGCTATGGTAAGCTTGGGAACACCCCAAAATTTGATGATGCATTGAAGGCTGTTGTTGTGAAATTCCAAAAAGCTAACGGATTAAGCGCTGATGGGGTTGCCGGCCCAAGTACAATAGGGCGCTTGAACCAAGGGCCGAAGCAAAAACTGATCAAGGTTCTGGTGAACCTGGAACGGGAACGCTGGATGAATTTCCCGCGTGGCAAACGTAATATCTTCGTCAATCAAGCCGCTTACACTGTTTATATGATCGATAATGGTCGCGTATCATTTCAAACCCGTGCCGTGATCGGCACACGTGCCAGCGATCGGCGCACACCTGAATTTTATGATGAGATGACCCATATGGTGGTGAACCCCACTTGGCATGTACCGCGTTCCATCACCGGTAAAGAATACCTGCCGATCATCCGCAAAGACCCGGGCTTTCTAAAACGCCGTAATATGGTGATGGTTTCTGCCAGTGGTAAATCTGTGAATCCTGCGAACGTGGATATGTCGCAATATACTGCCAAGAACTTTCCTTACAGCATTAAGCAGCGCCCCAGTGCGGGAAATGCTTTGGGGCTTGTGAAGTTCATGTTTCCGAATAAGTTCAACATCTATCTGCATGACACCCCCAGCAAAAGCCTGTTCAACCGTGATACGCGCGCGTTCAGCCACGGGTGTGTGCGTTTGCAAAAGCCGTTTGAATTTGCCCATAAGTTGTTGGAAAAACAAACATCCAACCCCAAAGGCGCTTTCAACGCCTGGCTGAAAACCGGCAAAGAGCAATATGTGAACCTTGCAGATCCTGTGCCTGTTTACCTGACATACCGCACGGTATATTTTGGCGATGCAAAAAAGCCTACGTTCTACGCTGACGTTTATGGCCGCGATAAGAAGGTTTTTAATGCGCTGTCAAAAGCTGGGGTTTCCTTACGCGCAGTTCAAAGCTAAAACGGCGGTAACTGGTAAGACTTTATACGGGCGGCTGGTTAAACGGCTGCCCGTTTCCATGCAAGGTACACTTATGAAACACTATACAATCAAAGAAATTGCAGACGCTTTGGGCACGCAAGCCGCAGGGGACTTATCACTTGAAGTCACAACCATGAGCGAACCCCAATCGGCTAATGCCGATGAGCTGGCTTTGGCGATGGAAGAAAGCTACACGGAAGCCTTGCAAAAGGGCGCGGCACAGGCAGCTATTTTGTGGCAAGGTGCTGATTGGCAGGCTTTGGGTTTGAAAGCGGCTATTTTCGCCCCCAGATCGCGCTATGTTCTGTCAGGTGTGACCAAGTTCTTTGAGCACGCGGTTGATATTGAAAAAGGTATTCACCCAAGTGCGGTCATTGATCCGACTGCGCAAATCGGTGACAACCCCGCCATTGGCCCGTTTGTTGTGATCTCTGCGGATGCCGTCATCGGTGATAATGCACGGATTGCATCACACTGTACAATCGCTAGGGGTGCGCGCATTGGCAAGGATGCTCTGCTTTACCAAGGTGTGCGTGTGGGCGCGCGGGTGCAAATTGGCGATGGCTTTATCTGCCAACCCAATGCGGTAATCGGCGCGGATGGGTTTTCTTTTGTCACACCACAAGCAGGCGCGATTGAAGAGGCCAAGAAATCCGGCGCCATATTAAATGCACGTGCGACAACCGGCTTTGCGCGCATAAACTCACTGGGGACGGTTGTGATCTGTGACAATGTTGAATTGGGCGCGAATGTAACGATTGATCGCGGCACCATTTCGAACACAAGCATCGGTAACGGCACCAAACTGGATAATATGGTGCATCTGGGGCATAATGTTACTGTCGGTGATCATTGCCTGTTGTGCGGCCAAGCTGGCGTTGCCGGCAGTGCTGTTATCGGTGATCGTGTTGTGATCGGCGGGCAAACTGCAATCTCTGACCATATTACGGTGGGTTCTGATGTTATTATCGCGGGTAAATCAGGCGTTTCATCCAATGTGCCGCCAAAACGTCTGATGATGGGTAACCCTGCGGTGAAGATGGAAACCAATATTGCATCGTATAAAGCCGTCAGACGCTTGCCGCGTCTTGTGGCGAAAGTGGCTGCGTTGGAAGAGGCAATAAAAAGTGTTATTCGTAAAAACGATGATCAGAAATAAATTGCCTAAACGTCATATGGGGAAATGTGGCTTATGTCTGTAGCAGATAAAATCATCGCAATCATTGCGCAGCAGGCTTTTCTGGAACCAAAGGATGTAAAGCCTGAGGCCACTCTGGAAGCGTTGGGCATAGACTCGATGGCCTTGGTTGAATGCATTTTCGCCATTGAAGAAGCCTTTGATGTACAAATACCGTTCAACGCCAATGATCCCGAAGCATCCCAATTCGATATATCCACCATTCAAACTATTATCCATGCGGTTGAAGGCCTGATTGCCGCACAAAAGGCATGAGCGGCTTATGAACCGTGTTGTGATAACAGGGCAGGGTACAATCAATGCTTTGGGCAAGAATGTAGCTGAAACTCTAGCGGCCATGTCAAACGGCGTCTGCGGCATTGGGCCGTTGGAATTTGATAATGTGGATAGGCTGAATATTAAGATTGGCGGGCAGATCAAAGGCTATGCGGCACAAGATCATTTTAACCGCTCGGAAATAGCCCTGTACGATCCGTTTACCCAGTTCGCTGTGATCGCAGCCCAAGAAGCCATCACCCAAAGCGGGTTGGTTTTTTCGGATGCATTGGCAGAAAGCACGGGCGTTGTGTTGGGCACGGCCGGGGGCGGCCTGCAAACCCAGGATCAGAATTTTCGCAGCGTTTATGAAGACGATAAAAACCGTGTGCATCCCTTCGTGGTGCCCCGTCTGATGAACAATGCCGCGACCAGCCATATATCTATGTTCTATGGGTTACGCGGCCCCAGTTTTACTGTGGCCAGTGCCTGTGCGTCGTCCAACCATGCGATGGGGCAGGCCTATCATATGATCCGATCTGGCATGGCACCTGTGATGGTGACAGGGGGAAGTGAAAGTATGCTTTGCTTTGGCGGCATCAAAGCGTGGGAAGGTCTGCGTGTGATGTCGCCCGATGGCTGTCGTCCGTTTTGTGCCACGCGCAACGGCATGGTTCAGGGCGAAGGGGCAGCCGTATTTGTGTTTGAGGATTATGCCCATGCAAAGGCCCGTGGTGCCGATATTTTGGCCGAAGTGGCAGGCTTTGCGATGACATCGGACGCATCCGATATTGTGATGCCCAGCCAAACAGGTGCCGCGCGCACCATGCGTCTTGCATTGAAAGATGCAGGAATAAACGCAGAAGATGTGGGGTATATAAACGCGCATGGCACGGCAACCGCGGCCAATGATAAAACCGAATGCGCGGCTATTCGCGAAGTCTTTGGCGTGGCGGCTGATCGTGTGATGGTATCATCCACTAAATCCATGCACGGACATATCATCGGTGGTACCGGGGCGGTGGAATTGCTTGCAGTGATTGCGGCGATAAAAGACGCGATGATTGCGCCTACAATTAACTATACAAGGCCGGATTCTGCTTGTGACCTGGATGTTGTACCAAACACCGCACGCCAAAAATCGGTTCAGGTAGGGGTCAGTAACGCCTTTGCCTTTGGCGGTCTGAACGCAGTTCTTGTGCTGAAGTCCTCATAAAAAAACCCGCTTTACGCGGGCTTTTCTAAAAACGCTTCAACGTGTATTATTCAGCTTTTTGCTCGGCTTCTTCACGCAAGGTTGTTAAAGCTTTCCATGCAGAGGTAAAACCTTTCAAAGAAACATTCAGCGCCAGAGGCTCTTTTGGGGCCGCCGCCGCTACAATTGTAAAGACCGCATTATTACCCTTCTTCAGATTGTCTACCTCAGGTTTGGTCAGGCCAAACCGTGTGACGCAACCCTGTGTTTCGCACCAGCTGAACGGATAACGTTTTACTTTACCTGAATCGATCCGCATGCTGACCTGTGCGGTCAATAAGGTTCCAAGCGGGGATACAAAGTTGACACCAGCTTGGGCTTGGGCTTTATCGCTAAGTGAAAGAAGGCTTAACTCTGCAACTGCGCCGCCCTTGGCGTCTTCTAGAATTTGGTACAAACGGCAGTTTGCATTTTTGCCTTCTGCAACGACCGTGCAAAGGATTTTCCAGGCGTCAAATTCTTCTTTAATGTAGTCTTGTCCTACTTGGCTTTCCGCAGTCTTTTCTTCGGCTACAGGGAACGTCTGATCTTCAGCAGATGTTGGGGTATCTTCTGTAGTTGTTTCTGTTGCTTCGGTTTCAGTGGTTGTTGTGGTATCTTGTGAATACCCAACAGAGCCAAGGCTTAGGCTAAGGGCAATAAGGCTGGTTAGAAGTTTTTTTTGCATTCTAGAACTCATGGATTTATTTCGCTTAGTGCTTAATACGTGTGAATTACAGGATTGTCAGGTAAAAACATCACGAAACCTAACAATTAACCGTTTCAAAGAAAAAAGACACATCAGATGATGCGTCTTTTGTGCCTTTTTGGCATTCTCCCCATCGGACTGGCCGAAATGTATTATTAACCTACGGTCAACAAAGTGTTGCGTCAACAGTTTAAAATAGCCCAAAGCATTGTGTCTTTGGTGTTTACGTTTCATATAGATAAAAAGCGGATTAGGGAGTAGGCACAAATGACTGATAGTGACCGTATATTTGTAGGCGGCGGTGGCGAAGGCTACAAAGACGCGCAAAACCTGATCCTGAAATATGCCAATCGCCACGGGCTGATTGCCGGGGCCACAGGCACGGGTAAAACAGTTACCTTGCAAATTTTGGCGGAAGGTTTTTCCAAAGCCGGCGTGCCGGTTTTCATGTCTGACGTTAAGGGCGATCTGTCTGGCATGGCCAAAGCGGGCACCCCGGACTTCAAATATCATGATGCTTTTGTCAGCCGTGCTGAAACCATTCAGTTTGATGACTTCGGGTATGAAAAATTCCCCGTTACTTTTTGGGATTTGTTCGGCGAACAGGGCCATCCTGTGCGCACAACGATCACGGAAATGGGGCCATTGTTACTGTCGCGATTGTTGGAGCTTTCGGATGCACAAGAGGGTGTGATGAATATCGCATTTCGTGTGGCGGATGAAGAAGGCCTGGCATTGATGGATCTGAAAGATCTACGCGCAATGTTAGTATGGCTGGGTAAAAATACCGATGATGTATCACTACGGTACGGTAATGTTTCCAGATCCTCTATCGGGGCGATCCAGCGTAACCTTTTGGTTCTAGAAAACCAAGGCGCTGAACATTTCTTCGGTGAACCCGCACTGAACCTTGAAGACATGATGACGACCACCCCAAGCGGGCAGGGACGCATCAATATTCTGGCCGCCGACAAGCTGATGCAATCACCGCGCCTATATGCAACTTTCCTGCTTTGGATGTTGTCTGAATTATTTGAAAACCTGCCGGAAGTGGGCAACCCAGACAAACCCAAAATTGTGTTTTTCTTTGATGAAGCACATCTGCTGTTTGACGATGCCCCCAAAGCTTTGCTTAAAAAGGTTGAACAGGTGGCGCGCCTGATCCGATCCAAAGGGGTTGGTATCTATTTTATCAGCCAAAACCCGACAGATGTACCCAATGACATACTTGGCCAGCTGGGTAACCGTGTGCAGCACGCATTGCGCGCCTTTACCCCGCGTGATCGCAAAGCTTTGTTATTGGCTGCAGAAACGTTTCGTACCAACGAACGGTTTGATACGGCAGAAGTTATTACCGCGTTGGGAACAGGCGAAGCCCTTGTTTCCACACTGGAAAAAAAGGGTACGCCCAGTGTTGTGGAACAAACCCTGATCCGCCCGCCGGCATCACAACTGGGGCCGCTCACCAAAGCGGAACGGGCAGCGGTGATTAAGAGCTCGCATTTGGCAGGTATCTATGAGGCCACCCTTGACCGGGTTTCTGCCTTTGAAATCCTGCAAAAACGCACTGAAAAAGCCGCCGAAGAAGCCAAATACGCTGAAGAGCAAGAAGAGCGTCTGGAACAAGAGGAAAAAACCCGCAAACTGGCACGCCGCTATGACGGCAAGCAACCATCACGCAAAAGATCATCACGCGGTGACAGTATCGGCACAACCTTCGCCAAATCTTTGGCCCGTCAACTGGGTACGAAGGCAGGTAAAACCTTAATTCGCGGCATTCTGGGCAGTCTTTTCAAAGGCCGTTAAACAGGGCGCACTTTCAGTTTCGTGATGCGGTTCTGTTCACGCTTCACGATCTTAAAATGGTAGCCGTGAAAACTGAAAACTTGCCCCTCACAGGGGATCATCTGGGCCTCATGGATCACAAGCCCTGCGATGGTATTGGCTTCCTCATCCGGCAGGTTCCAGTCATATGTGCGGTTCAAATCACGTATGGTTGCCGCCCCATCCACATCATAGTTACCTTTGATGTCTTTATTGGTATCCAGCTCAATTTCCTTATCGTGCTCGTCAGCAATTTCGCCAACAATCTCTTCCAGAATGTCTTCCAGTGTGATCAGCCCTTGCAAATCACCATATTCATCCACGACTAATGCAAAATGCGTGTGGCGGCGTAAAAACTGGTGCATCTGGTCGTTCAGCGTTGTGGTTTCAGGCACGAAATACGGCTTCATTGCCACATCCATAATCTTCAGGTTGGATATGGCAGCCTTACGGTTATCCACATCACGGCGCAGCCTTTCCACCATACGCAACAGGTCTTTGGAATGCACAACACCCACAATATTTTCGGCGTCACCCTTGAACACAGGCAATCGTGTATGGGGCGAGTCTAGACATTGCGTGACAATATTTTGCGGATCATCATCCGCATCAATCATTTCAATATCAGACCGGTGGCGCATAATCTCTTCCACCTCGCGGTCTTTCAGATCAAGCGCGCCCAACAGGCGGTCGCGGTCGTCTTTTTCAAAACTACCCTCATCATGGCCCAGTGATATGGCGCCTGCAATTTCTTCCTGAACGGCAGTCAAAGCATTTTTATCGGTCATTTCCACGCCGAAAACGTGTAAAATTGCCCGCACGAACAGGCGCACCGCCGCCACGATAGGTGACAACACCAACACCACAATGCGAATAGGGGCCGACACAGATGTGGCCGCCGCTTCTGCATTGGTAATGGCATAGGTTTTGGGCAGTACCTCTGCAAAAATCAGCACCAACAATGTCATCACCAATGTCGCCATTGCCACACCACTATCGCCGAAAAGCCGTGTGAACAGGCTGGTGGCAAGTGCTGTGGCCAGGATATTTACCAGATTGTTACCCAACAGAACCGAGCCGATCAGCCGTTCATTATCATCGGTCAGTTTAAGCGCACGCTTGGCACCGCGCGACCCTTGCTTGGCAAGACTATGCAATTTACCACGGCTGGCCGCCGTTAACGCAGTTTCAGAGCCAGAAAAGAACGCGGAAAGCACCAGTAGCACCAGAATACTGATAATTGTGATCCAAAAAGCGGCATCCAGATGTGCCGTGATCAACATTGTGGTTTCCATTTTAGTGTGCGTTCCTTATTTTATACATGAGTTACTGTTATGAGGCTTCATATAGGCCACTTCAAGGGATGTTAAGCGATGAAAATCCGCGATTTGGGTGAAATTCGGGGCGATATGTTGCTGTTTGGCGGCGTTTATTCCAATTTGGCGGCATTAGACGCCCTGTTTTTGGCGGTTAATAGGTTCTGACCCTAATCTTTAGCCATCGGGTGATGATCCAGCACCAATGACTTCAGTTTTTCATCCAGAACATGGGTGTAAATTTCGGTCGTGGCCACATCCGCATGACCCAATAACATCTGGATCACCCGCAAATCAGCCCCACCTGCCAAAAGATGTGTGGCAAAGGCGTGGCGCAAAGTGTGCGGTGTCACCGTTTCGGGGCTGACACCTGCATTTACGGCAATTTCTTTAACCAGCGTGTAAAACCTTATCCGCGTCAGATGCCCCAACTTGCCGTTGGATGGAAACAGAAACCTGGATGGTGGCTTGCCTTTCGTGCGCGCCAAATCTTCATGCTTATCGCGATCCGCCAGATACACCGCCGTGGCCATCTTTGCAGGTGGTGACAGCGGCACCATACGTTCCTTGCCGCCTTTGCCTTTAATAAAGATCATTTCAGGATTGCCGCGCACAGCCGCCACGGGCAGGGACACTAATTCAGTTACCCGCATCCCCGTTGCATATAACAGCTGCATCAGACTAGTGTTGCGCAGATGGTCGGATTTGTTACGCCCGGTGGTAAGGGCGGCATCCAGCAAACGGTCAACCTCATCTTCGGAAAGTGTGTTGGGTAAGTGCCGCGCCTTACGCGGCCCTTTGATTTGCGAAGACGGGTCATCACTGCGCCAGCTTTCTTCAAAAGCAAAGCGAAACAACTGGCGTAAGGATGATAATCGTCTTGCCCTTGTGGATGCTGCCAAGCCGCGATTTTCAAGGTCAACAATATAAGCTTCAACATCCGCGCGTGTGGCCGATTTGAAATTTTTCTTGGCACAGTGCAAATGTGCTTCAAATTCCTGCAAGTCACGCGCATAGGCTAAAATGGTGTTGTCAGATGCGTCTTGTTCAGCTTGCATCGCTTCTAAAAACGTTTCAATCCAGTGGCTTGTCATGGGGATGCCGCAAACAACAACTGGGTGGCAATGCGCACCGCTTCATCATGAAAGCCGCTATAGATCAGTACAGACAAAGCCACCTCAATATCGTTCACATCCGTGGCCGCCCCGTTATGCAACAGGCTTAAAGCTGATAAAACCGCTTCGCCCTTGTGCCCCATGTCAACGCTTTGATGCAAAACCGTTTTTGGTGAATTTCCCGTCATTGCATTCAAAACAACCTGCTGCAAGTTATCTTGGGCGGGCGCATTGAATTGCTCTTTCAGGATTGAAGCGATGAAATATTCCAGCTGCTTACCGCTTGCCAAGCTTATCGCCAAATCACGACTATCAGCATGTAAAACCGCCAGTTCAAAGCCAATAGATCTGGCGTGCGGGTTCAGTTTACGGCCCTCTAAGGCCGGCGCAAACCAGTCTGACAACGCAGATTGTAAACCCACAATGGCCAGTGCTTGATACGCGTTCACCAAGGCATCCGAAAGCCCATCATCATCCGCACCCCCTAGTGCCGCATTCAACTTTTGCACGGCCGCCACCCGCGCCCATACCCCGCCCGAGGCCGAGGCTTTACCTTCCAGATATAAATCCAGCAATGCAATGGAAGGGATCGCGGCCTCTTGCACCAGACGTTCCGCAGATGTCAGGCGCACTTTCCAGCCTGCATTGTTTTGCAAATCCATATGCAAAAACGCCAAAGGCAGGCTTTGGGCAGGGCGCGGCAGGGCCAACGCTTCGCGCATCACAAATGTGAGTGGCGTTAACACTTTCGGTAGGGCCGGGTCAGGTGCGTCGGTGTAAGCTTCGGGATCAAGGAACAGCCCCAGCAACAAAGCCTCATCATCCGTGAAATCCCCTAAAGCTTTCCCGGTACTTAAAGTTACGGCGGCTGCACGCCAGTCACCGGCACGCGCCAAACAGAAAATTCGCGCCTGAAGGGTAGGGGCAAAGTTCGGGGTTTTGGCCATACGCGCGCAAGCATCATCAGCCCTTTGGGTCAGGATGCTGACATCAAACCAGCGGCGAAACAGTTGCGGATTATTGGGGTCAGCGGCTTTCAACAGGGCCTCTGCTGGGTCTAATGCCCCTGCCGTAAGCAGATTGTCCAAACGCGCCAGTAACAGAATGTTTTCTTGATTGGCCCCCACCGGCGGATCAATTTCTGCCAGTATAATACGCCGCCACAAAGCGGTGATTTCGGGTAGTTGCCCAAGGGGGGCGGTGCGGATAAAACCTGCTATTCGATCAACCTGGCTGTCGCCCCAGAAATCTTGCGGAATGCCTGAAATCTGGCTGGGAATAATCCCAACCGTGTCTTTTTGTACATCCGACAGCTTGGTTGTTTCTATTGCCTCTATCACAACACCGGTAAGGGGCTGTTCCGGTGCCACTTCTTGTGGGGTTTGAAGTGATTTTGACAACCAATCCACAGCCGAAAGCGGTTCTGCAAAAGCGGGAAAACCGAGTGCTGCCAGTAAAACGGATAGCCCGTGTCTAATTTTCATCAGATGTCACTGTTTTAATAATCTCAACATTGGGCGATGACAGATCGCCGAAATATGAATAAACGATCAGCCCGATAAGGCTAAAAAAGATTAAAATAAGTAAAAACTTTATCAAACGACCCATCTATTCACCTTAACTGCCTGCCGGTGGTGCGTTCCACCTTGTCTTGTATGGGTGGCATGTTATCACGATTATAATAAAAGTCATTACATTGAAGTGGGATAAGGCAAGACTTTGCCCATTTCCGAACAAGGGCATAATGCAAGGGGCCAAAGTGACCTATCGATTGACAAAAACCATTGTTCTGATTGGGCTTATGGGGGCAGGAAAAACCGCTGTGGGGCGGTTAATTGCGCAGGCTTTGGGCGTGGATTTTATCGATTCTGATGAAGAAATTGTGAAAGCCGCAAATGCCACGATTCCGGAAATTTTTTCCCGCGACGGTGAAGCGTTTTTTCGCCAAAAAGAAACCCAGATACTGGATCGATTGCTGGATGGGCCGCCTTGTGTGCTGTCAACGGGTGGCGGGGCCTATATGGCAGAAGAAAATCGCGCCTTGATATCGCAAAAAGCTGTGGCTTTATGGCTGCGCGCTGATCTTGATATATTGTGGGAACGCGTGCGCTACAAAGATACCCGGCCTTTGCTGCGTGTACCAAATCCAAAAGCCAAACTGACCGAATTACTGAACGCCCGCGCGCCCCAATATGCCAAGGCAGAACTGGTGGTGGATGCGCAAGCCAACCTGACACTGGAACAAATGACGGCCAAAACCGTTCAAACTTTATTGGATGCCCCCGTAAGCGGGGTTGTGAAGGACTGAAATGCAAAAAGAAACTGTACATGTAGATTTGGCTGACCGCTCTTACGACATCCACATCGGGCCCAATTTACTGCCCAATATAGGCACTTATATAAAGCCGTTTTTGAAGCGCAAACATGTGGCTGTGATCACCGATGAGAACGTGGCGGCCTTGCATTTGAATACGCTGGAAAGCGGGTTGGCAGCCGAAGGGATCAGCTGCACGGTGCTGAAACTGCCCGCTGGAGAAGCGACTAAATCTTGGGAAAACCTACAAAAAACCGTTGAATGGTTATTGTCAGAACAGATCGAACGTGATGATATCGTGATCGCGTTCGGAGGTGGCGTTATTGGTGATTTAGCAGGGTTTTCTGCCGCAATTATGCGACGTGGTGTTCGATTTGTGCAAGTCCCCACATCTTTGCTGGCGCAAGTTGACAGCTCTGTAGGGGGTAAAACCGGAATAAATTCACCGCATGGCAAAAACCTGGTAGGCGCGTTCTATCAACCGCAACTGGTGCTGGCCGATGTCGAGGTGCTGGGCACGATGAAACCGCGTGACTTTCTGGCAGGCTACGGTGAAGTGGTCAAATACGGTATGCTGGGGGATGCGGCGTTCTTTGAGTGGCTGGAAGACAACGGCCCTGCGATGGCCGCAGGCGATATGCAAAAACGCATCTACGCTGTGAAGCGATCTTGCCAGATGAAAGCAGATATTGTGGCACGTGATGAAAAAGAACACGGCGACCGCGCATTACTGAACCTAGGCCACACATTTTGTCACGCATTAGAGGCCGCAACAGGCTATTCCGACCGCTTACTGCACGGCGAAGGCGTGGCCATCGGTTGTGCCTTGGCCTTTGAGACCTCAATGCGATTGAACCTATGCTCACAAGAGGCCCCCAGCCGCGTGCGCGCACACTTGAAGACGATGGGAATGAAAGTAGATCTGTCAGATATCGACGGCGACCTGCCGGATGCAGACGGGCTGCTGGCCTTGATGGCACAAGATAAAAAGGTACAGAACGGCACGCTGGCGTTCATCATGGCACGAAGCATCGGTGACAGCTTTGTGACCCGTGATGTGGATTTAGCCGTGGTTAAATCAGTGTTGGAAGATGCATTAAAGGCGCGTTAGCACTTATTGGTTGGAAGTGGGCTTTACCCCGAACAACTTGCCCCACCTAAAACACAAAACTTTGCGCAATGCGGATGGTTCAATTTCACAGCACCTTCGGCTTCAGCCAAAGTTTCACCCAGCTCAAATTCCAGGCTGTAAGCCAGCAATGTGCAGGCCAGAACGGCGGGCTTTTCGGCCCCTTTACGTTTAACTACCATGCGCGATGACGCGCACATCACATCGCTTTGTTTCTTGTTTAAGATCGACCAGCAAGCTGTTGTTATTTCAGGAACCTCAACAGTTTCATCCATTTCAGGGAACAACACTGTCATGGCGGGATTATGCGCATCAATATCAAAGCCATGCTCTGCAAACAGCGCACTATAGCCCGCACGGCTTTGCGCGTCACTATCGCCCCAAACCGTGCGCCCAGCCACGGCCATTTTAAAGCCGTTGTCGCGCAACCATGCCATGCCTTTAAGGGTCACATTATACGATCCGCGACCACGTTCTTTATCGTGATATTCTGCTTTGAAATGATCCAAGGATACCCGCATCGTCAGCTTGTCACCAAACTCTGCCTGTAATGCCAGTAAACCCGATTTCACCGACTTGCGCATCATCGGCAGCATCGCGTTGGTCAGGATCAACACTTCAAACCCGCGTTCCAAACAGACACGTGCCATATCAATCATATCAGGGTTCATAAACGGCTCGCCGCCCGTGAAACCGATCTCGGTTGTAGGCCAGTTTCGCGCTTTGATCTGATCCAGATAATCCACCACTTCGGCGGTAGTGATATAGACCAGCGCATCGTTGGTGGGCGAACTTTCAATATAGCAGTTCACACATTCAATATTGCACAACGTGCCGGTATTAAACCAAAGCGTTGTGGCCCCTATTAAGGGCACAAAGGCGCGGGTCTCACCCTTGGCGGTAATGTCAGGGTGTTCAAACTTGCCAAGCGGTTTGGCGTTATTTGTATTAAAGGATTGGTCGTTCATCGGGGGCCTGCGCATAATTTATACCGTGGCTACACGGTTTAGGCGTGCCTGAAAAGACCTTTGGCAAATGCCCACAATGATGTGATGGTCGGTGTGTTTCGCTTGCAGCGACCGGATACTCTTGTAATAATTCAAAAAAATGAAAAGGGATTAACCGATGGCTGCGCAAACGATACCTGTCGATGACTTTGATCTGGTGATAATCGGTGGCACGGGCGACTTGGCCAAACGTAAGATTTTGCCTGGCTTGTTTCGGCGGCTTTGCGCGGGGCAAATGCCCGAAACCGCGCGAATAATCTGTGCCGCGCGTTCTGATTTCACCCAAGACGAATTTAAAAATTTTGTACGCGAAGCCATTGAAACATTTGTAAAATCTAAAAAGAAAAATGAAAAACAGATAGCGTTTTTTCTGGAACGCTTATCTTATATCAAACTGGATGCATTGGGTGATGAGGGATGGAAACCCTTGGCTAAAACCTTGCGAAAAGGCGTTATTCACGCGTTTTACTTTTCGGTCGGCCCGTCATTATTTGCCCCATTGGCAGAGCGTTTGATGAAGCATAAAATCACCAATGACGATAGCCGTATTGTGGTGGAAAAACCGTTCGGTCGTGATTTGGCCAGTGCGCAAGCCCTGAATGCAGAGCTGGCGCGCAGTTTTAATGAGGATCAGATTTTTCGCATTGACCACTATCTGGGCAAGGAAACCGTGCAAAACCTGATGGCGTTACGCTTTGCCAATGCGCTGTTTGAACCGTTGTGGAATTCGCAACATATTGACCATGTGCAGATCACCGTGGCTGAAAGCATCGGGGTTGAAGGGCGCGGGGCTTATTATGACAAGTCGGGTGCGATGCGTGATATGATCCAAAACCACCTGATGCAGCTGTTTTGCCTGACCGCAATGGAGCCACCTGCAACCTTTGATGCGGCTTCTGTTCGGGATGAAAAATTGAAAGTTATCAAAGCACTTGACCCGATACTTGAAGTGGATGTTGTGCGTGGGCAATACCGTGCAGATGGCGATACCCCCAGCTATCAGGATGAAAGCGGTAACCCCGACAGCACCACTGAAAGCTATATCGCGTTAAAGGCTAATCTATCGAATTGGCGGTGGGTGGGCACACCATTTTACCTGCGTACGGGCAAAAAATTGCGTAACCGCGCATCAGAAATTGCCGTGGTGTTCAAAGACCCGCCACATTCGATTTTTGAAGACAGTCAGGATTTGAAGGGTAATATTCTGACCATCCGTCTGCAACCCGATGAAGGCATCAATCTAAGCATGACGATCAAGGAACCGGGGCCGGGCGGTATGCGCCTGACCGAGGTGCCGCTGGACATGACATTTGCCGAGGTTTTGGGCGATGATGAACTCAGTATCCCCGACGCTTATGAGCGGCTGATTATGGATGTGATCAGGGGCAATCAAACCCTGTTCATGCGCGGCGATGAGGTGGAAGCGGCTTGGGGTTGGGTTGATCCGATCATCAAGAAGTGGGAAGAAAAACAAACGAAACCAGCACCTTATGATGCGGGCGGCAATGGGCCTGATGATAGTTTGATGCTGATGCACAAAGATGGCCGTCGCTGGCGAGAGGTTTAAATCATGAGTGTTTTACTGGATTACCCTGACTTTGAAACCTTGATGACGGGGTTAGCTAAAATCGTGGCCAAGCAGCTTAAAGAATGTCTGGCAGACAAAGGCCGTGCAGTATTAGCTGTGCCCGGCGGCACCACGCCTGCGCCTTTTCTGGAACGGTTTAGCCTGATGGAAATGAATTGGCAAAACGTTACCGTTTTGCTGACCGATGAACGTTTGCAACCCAGCGATCCGTTCAGGTCAAACTACCGAATGGTGGAACATTATCTAAGCCAGAACGCATCCGCAAAAGCAACGCTTGTACCGATGGGCGCTGTAGATCAAGAACCTGATGCTGCATTAGCTGCGGCCACTGAAGCGTACACCCCACATTTACCTCTGGATGTGGTGGTTTTGGGTATGGGGGCCGATATGCACACAGCCAGCCTGTTCCCTGATGCGGCTGAATTACCGGCAGCCCTGGCACCCGATGCGCCCCCATTGATGGTGATGACCAGTGACAGCCAGCCAGAACAGCGCCTGACCCTGACAGCCCCCGTGTTGGCGGCGGCAAAGAACATTCATTTACTGATCACAGGGCCTGAAAAACTGGCCTCATACATCGAGGCGGAAGAGGGCGCAGGGACTACACTGAAGGCCCCGATCAGGTGTGTTTTACACGGGGTCAACACGGTATTGGTGCATCATACTTTGGGCAAATAATCCGCCCATTCACACGTGCAATCACGGCCGTGTTTGTATTGGAATGTTAATTATGTCATAGATAACAGATCAGTTTTTGGGAGTGTTTTATGAATAAGTTTAAACGTTTATCTGTAGTGGTTCTGGCTACGGCGATAACAACATTTGCAGGTAATAATCTAGCATATGCTGGTAGTGATGCGCACACCCACATTGGCCATGTTGTCAGCAGTTGGGAAGATACACCCTCTGAACGCGGCTTGTTGCCAACGGCATTCAAAGAGTCTCTTGTGGCAGCAGCGCACGCGAATTATGCAGTGAATGCATCGGGTAATCTGGGTGCGATGAAAATGCACGCAGGCCATGTGCGCCACGCGATTGACCCATCCGTTGAAAGTAATGGGCCGGGGCTGGGTTATGGCTTGATTAAAGCCGCAGAAGGGGCTGCCTTACATATCACACTTGCCAGTGAAGCGGCGGATGCTTCTGCCGCAGTTAAATCCCATACTGTGCATGTTACAGCATCGCTGAATGCAGCAATCACGCGTAGCAAAGCCGCGATGATTGAGGCAGATGCGATTATTGCGGCACCTGACACGGCTGTTGCGTTGGTACATGCTACTAAGTTGGCAGAACTGACCAAAACTGCATTGGTCGGCTTGGATGTAGATGGCGACGGAAAAATTTCGTGGGATAACAATGAGGGCGGCTTGAAGGTGGCTGACAAACATATGGGCTTTATGTTGAAAGCCGAAGGGCTGAAGCGGTAGCAGCTTTACTGGAGCGGGTAGCGGGAATTGAACCCGCAACTTAAGCTTGGGAAGCTCGCGTGATACCTTTTCACCATACCCGCCTGCGCTGTTGCCTAACCCTTGATCGGGTCAGGGTCAACCTACTAGCGACAGTTCTGTCGCTATCGGGCAAGAAACGCGGTTTGGTTCGACCATATTGATCCTGTAAAAAAGATTCTCAGATCGATAAGGCCGCCTATGACTGACACTATGTTCCCCGCCAAAGGCCGCTTTTATCGCGGTAACCTGCACACCCATTCAACCCTGTCAGACGGCGTGCTGGAACCCGCCGAAGTGTGCCGCCGTTATAAGGCAGAAGGCTATGATTTTATTGCTTTAACCGATCATTTTGTCGGGGATTATGATTACCCGATTGCTGATACAACGGGTTTTCGGGGTGACAGTTTCACCACCATTCTAGGTGCTGAATTACATTCGGGCGCGATGCAAAGCGGTGAGATTTGGCATATTCTGGCCGTGGGTCTGCCCGCAGATTTCGCCCCATCACATGCGCCAAGCTTCGCGCCCGTAAAAGGCCAAGAAACCGGGCCTGAAATTGCTGCCCGTGCGCGTGCCGCCGGTGCCTATGTGGCCATTGCCCACCCACAATGGTCAGGCATGACGATAGACGATGCCCGCAGCATTAAAGCGGCCCATGCGGTTGAGATTTACAACCACGGTTGCCACACAGAAAGCGACCGCGCCGACGGCACCTATATGCTGGATATGCTACTGTCCGAAGGTCGCAAACTGACCCTGTGCGCCACGGATGACGCGCATTTCAAAGGCCCAGATTATTTCGGCGGTTGGGTCATGGTCAAAGCGGCGCAAAACACACCAGAAGCTCTATTGGCCGCCCTTAAAGCCGGGCATAGCTACGCGACCCAAGGGCCGGAATTCAGGAATGTGCGCTGGACGGACGACCATGTCGAGGTTGAAAGCAGCTCCGTGGCCACGATCATATTGCAAGGGCAGGGTTCGGCCACCACGGCGGTACACGGCCATTCAATGACCCGCACAAAAGTGCCGATCACGCCGCGTGTTGCAGGTTCCGACTGGCTGCGGGTAACGCTGATTGACCACGCAGGTAAACGCGCATGGCTGAACCCGTATTGGCGGGGGTAGAACGGGAAATAATTGGAATTATTTAATCTAAAGGCCGCTTAGCGCCCAAAGTTACTGCTTCCCGTCAAAGCCTTATGCGCAAGATTCGGGTCGATCCGATTGATTGGATCGCGTTGAACTGGCGTTTAAACTCTAGGGATTCCTTCATGCTTCAAACATCAATTGCTCTTATCATATTTCTTTTCCCGCTCGCCTACAGCCCTGGCCCAGGCAACATGTTTTTTGCAGCCAATGGTGCACGATTTGGCTTTCGTTCAACCGTGCCGTCGAATGTTGGCTATCATGTTGCGACTTGGGTTGTGACTGCTGCAATTGGCTTTGGTTTTATTGCCGCCCTAGATCGGTTCCCCCAAATCTTTGTATTTTTGAAAACGGCAGGTGCTCTCTATGTGCTTTGGATTGCATGGAAAATATTCAGATCAGGAGTACTTGAGGGACACGAGACCGCAAGACCTGCAACGTTTACTGACGGGATCATTTTGCTTGCTCTCAACCCAAAAGCATATGTCATTATTGCACTCATGTTCACACAGTTCCTTGGTCAATCAGAGGGCGGATGGGTTGTGACAGTGATTTTGATCACGACTGTTTTCACCATCAACAACCTGATAGCATTTTCAATATGGGCACTGATTGGAGACAAAATCGCAGGGTACTTCAGAACCCCTGAAAGCGCCCGAAAGCTCAACATGTTGTTCGGCATAATTTTGGCCGCAGTCGCTGTCTGGATGTTCCTGTCATAGTTCGCTTTGTCCGCACAGCAGCCACTGGAAGACCCCAGTAACAAAAGAAACTAACCCCGCCTGCGCCGCCTTCTACCACCTTCTTTATCCCCACCGGTATTGAAGTTCACATCCGGCAAGGTCACGATGGTCGCCAGTATAGGGAACTTCTCAACACTGTTGGGGATGGCCGAAGCATTCACAAAATGCTCTTGAAAGCGCGGCTCGATGGCGGTTTCAATCTTGTGGATGTTGCGCACAGTTTCCTCTATTTCAGCCCGCGCCTCGGTATTCAGTAACGCAATCCGCGCGCCTGTTCCCGCCGCATTACCTGCAGAGGTCACTTTGTCCAATGCGCAATCGGGGATCATGCCCAACACCATCGCGTGTTTCGGGCTGATATGGGCACCAAAGGCACCTGCCAGCACGATGCGGTCAACGGTATCAACTTCGAACTTGTCCATTAACAAACGCGCGCCTGAATAAAGGGCGGCTTTTGCCATCTGGATTTCGCGGATATCGCGGTTGGTCACAGTGATGACCGGCCCACCATCGGCAGAGCCGTCAAAAACCATATAGGAATGCGTGCGCCCGTCCAGAAAACAGCGCGTTGTACCCGTTTGTTCAGGGCTGCCGATCAGGCCGGGGCCGTCAACGATGCCTGCAATGCGCATCTCTGCGACCATCTCAATAATACCGGAACCGCAAATGCCGGTAATGCCGGACGATTTGATGCTATCGGCAAAACCTTCTTCATCAGACCACAGATCAGAGCCGATCACCAGAAAACGCGGTTCTTTGGTGACGGGGTCAATTTCTACATGCTCAATGGCACCGGGGGCCGCCCGCTGGCCACTGGAAATTTGCGCACCTTCAAAGGCAGGGCCGGTGGGTGATGAACAGGCCAGAACTTTGTCTTTATTGCCCAGCTGAATTTCGGCGTTGGTGCCGACATCGACCAATAACACCAAGTCTTCGGATTTATCAGGTGCTTCGGATAAGGTTACGGCGGCGGCGTCTGCGCCTACGTGGCCCGCGATGCAAGGCAGCAGGTAAATCCGCGATGCGGGATGGATGTTCATATCCAAATTCTTAGTGCGTGTGGAAACAGCGTCGGACGTGGCCAATGCGAACGGGGCTTGGCCCAACTCGAACGGATCAATGCCCAAAAACAGGTGGTGCATGACGGGGTTACAGACCAAAACCACGTCCATGATCAAGTTTAATGCAATGCCTGAAGTATCTGATATTTCTGCAAAAAGATCGTTAATACCCGTGCGCACAGCCACGGTCATTTCATCCGCACCGCCCTCGTTCATCATCGAATAGGAAACGCGGCTCATCAGGTCTTCGCCAAAGCGGATTTGCGGGTTCATGATGCCACTGCTGGCCACCACTTCACCCGTACGCAGATCGCACAAATGTGCCGCTATTGTAGTTGACCCCAGATCAACCGCCATGCCGTAAATCGAGCCTTCGTAGTAGCCCGACCACACATGAATAATGCGCGGGCTGACATAATCGTCACCCAGATGCACTGCACAAGTGACTTTCCATGCCCCCTTGCGCAAGCGGGATTGCAATGTGGCCAGAACCGAAAAATCAACCTCCAGCTCTGGCAATTTCCAGTCTTTTCGCAGGGCAGCCACAAGCCGTTCCAGATCACCCGACGGGTCATGCATATCGGGTTCTGGCACTTCGACATAGAACAGTTTTGTTGACGGGTTCATCGTAATATCGCGCGCCTCGGCACGTTTGCGCACCACTTGCTTATGCACCTGACTTTCAGGTGGCACATCTATCACCACATCGCCCTGAATTTGCGCCTGACACCCTAAACGGCGGCCATCCAGCATGTGGCGTTTGGATTTGTAGCGTTCTTCAACCGAATTCCATTCCGACAGGGCGTCATTTGCCACGGTCACCCCGTGCTTTGCAAACTCGCCATATGCCGGCTGCACTTGGCATTTGGAACATATGCCACGCCCGCCGCATACGCTGTCCAGGTCAACGCCCAGTTTACGCGCAGCTGTTAAGATAGGTGTGCCAACGGGGAAGTTGCCGCGTTTGCCTGAGGGGGTGAAAATCACCAATGGGTCGGAAGATTTGGTCATGTCTGCGCTTTTGCCAGCCTTGTTACTTGCCAGCAATATGCATCATTCCTGCATTTGTGAAAGCATAATCTGCGCCGCTTTTATGTCGGTATTCGGCAATTTAGGCTGATTTTGTAACATGAAGCCCAGTTAAAATGACGATGCTGTGACAAATGTGAATTTTACAAACCTCATGCTTGCAAACCAGGCTGTTTTGGCTAGGTTTTCCCTGTCCAGTTTGTAAGGAGAACAAGAATGACTTTATCACGACGCACGACTTTGAAACTGATCGGTGCAACCGCTGCATCATCTGTGCTGCCTGCCAGTCTCATGGCCCAAGACACACCCGAACCTGTAACGCATGAGGTTATGCTTTACACCAAGCACCCTGACGACAAGAAAAAACGCAACGTCTTTTCGCCGAACGTTTTACAGGTAAACCCCGGCGATACCGTAAAATTCATTGCCGCTGACAAAGGTCACAACAGTGTATCTGATAAAAATATGATGCCTGAAGGTGCCGAAAGCTGGAAAGGCAAGATCAGCAAAGATGTAGAAGTCACGCTAACCGTAGAGGGTACATACGGCTATTATTGCGCTCCACACCGCGCACTAGGCATGGTCGGTTTGATCTTGGTGGGTGATGCATCTGCAAACTATGATGCGTCAAAAGACGCCAAACAACGTGGCAAAGCCAAAAAAGCTTATGCCGCGATTTTTGAAGAAGCCGATGCTTTGATCGCCGCACAAGATAGCTGATCAGACGGGTTAAATCGCCTGATCAGTATATGCCAGCAACACGATCCCCATCTGTTGCTGGCATTTTTATGGCGCGGTTTCCGCCAACAGACCCTCTAGGTCAAACTTCCCGCCTGTCATGGTCAGGTTGCCTTGTTCATCTTTGGGCCATTCTGATTTTGGTTTATCCCAATATAACTCAATCCCGTTCTGATCAGGATCATTGAAATAAAGTGCCTCAGAAACCCCGTGATCTGATGCCCCTTCAAGTTTTACACCTGCATCCATCAAACGGCGCAAGATAACTGATAGGTCTTTGCGTGTGGGATAAAGAATAGCGATGTGAAACAGGCCCGCCGCATTCTTGGGGGCAGGCGGCATATCTAAGCTATGCCATGTGTTCAAAGCGATATGGTGGTGATACCCACCTACGGATAAAAACACCGCCTCATCACCACGGCGCATGATAATCTCAAAGCCTAGCAGGCCTTGGTAGAATTCCAACGCAGGGTCGATATTAGCGACCTTAAGGTGGACATGCCCGATTGTGGTGGCATCTGGGACTTTATAGGGTTGTGTCATTGGAAATACTCCTGAATTATTTGCACCAATGAAATCGTTCTAGGGTATCAATGCAATATATCGTTGCGAAACTCAGTGTTGCTAAACCTAAGTAACCGCTAATCTCTGCTTAAGCTCAGGTGCATCCCACGCTTTGCTGACCATGATTTCCTGCAAAATATCAACGGCACCCAGAACATCCGCATCATCAATATAAAGCGGGGCAAAGCCAAAGCGCATGATGTCCGGTGCGCGAAAATCACCGATAACACCACGTGAGATTAAGGTTTGCATCACCGCGTAACTGTCTGAAAAATGAAACGAAACCTGTGATCCGCGTTTCTTTGGGTCGCGGGGGCTTGCAAGTGTCAGATCAGGGCACCGCGCCTCAACCTGATGAATAAACAACTCTGTCAGATGCGCTGATCGCGCGCGTAAATCCTGCATATCGATGTCATCCCACAGATCAAGGGCGGCATCCAATGCTGCTAACTGCAAGATGGGTGGCGTGCCCACCCGCATACGTTCAATGCCAGCACCGGGGCGATATTCCAGATCGAAATCAAACGGCGCCTGATGGCCCAGCCAGCCCGAAAGTGCCGGTTCAATTCTATCTATCAAATCCTTGCGCACATAAATAAAGGCAGGCGCGCCGGGGCCGCCGTTCAGGTATTTATAGGTACAGCCAACCGCAAATTCAGCATTACACGCTTCCAGATCAATCGGCAGGGCACCGGCTGAATGGGCAAGATCCCAAATCACGATAATGCCCAAAGCTTGCGCCTGTTTTGTAAGTTCCGCCATGTCATGCAAACGGCCCGTGCGGTAATCCACCTGGGTTAGCATCAGCACGGCGATGTCGGCTGTTAGCGCGTTGGCAACCTTATCAGGATCAACAGTTTTCAGGCTATGCCCTTGATCCAAAGTGCTTATCAGTCCTTGCGCCATATAAAGGTCGGTCGGAAAATTACCGTTATCAGATAGGATAATCTTACGACCCGCATTCATCCGCAATGCAGAAGCCAAAGCCTGATAGACCTTAATCGAAAGTGTATCACCCATCGTAACCGTATCTTTAGGCACCCCGATTAGCCTGCCAATCCTGTTGCCGATCTTGCCGGGCAGGGCCATCCACCCTGCCTTATTCCAGCTGGTGATCAGCATTTGACCCCATTCATCACGCATCACAGACGCTACGCGATCTGTGGCAGTAAGGGGCAGCGGCCCAAGCGAGTTGCCATCAAGATAAATCATGCCGTCAGGCAGGTGGAACTGATCTTTTTTCATGATGTTAAATTGTGGTAAAGAACGCTGGATTGCAAGGCGTTTCAGTTGCGCAAAAATGCCATTGGATCAATGCCGAAAACCAATATCGCAATCGGCACGGGGGCGACCGCAATCATCAAGGTGATAAATACCCAACCTGTGGAAAATACGCGCGAAAGCCCCGCGACCAGTAATATACCACCGCCCCCGCCGATCAGTGCGTTGCCGGGGATGTTCAGTACAAGACCAACCAGCGCATAGCGGCCTTCGATCAGAAACGGGCGTAAGAATGCGGGAATACGGTTTTTCAATGTGTCCAGCCGCTCCGTGCGGGACAGGGGTTGGATTGTGTCCAGCAATTCGCAGGCGCGTTTCATTCTAAGGTCACGAAAGATGTTGTGCAGATGATCATAAGACAAATACCGCCCCGCCAGAAATGCCAGCATCAAACCCATGATGGTTGCCGCATAGACCCAGATCACCACATCTGGGCCACGGATCACCATTAGGGACAGGGCAATTTCAATGCCGGGAACGAAGGGGATCGAGATCAGCAGGATATAGGTCAAAAGCACCAGACACATCAGCCCGATCATCAAGGGCGTGTTGTCGGCTATTTCTGCTTTTACCAGAACCCATGACATCAGTTGGTGTACGATGAAAACAATAAACACAACGATTGCAAGACGCACAAATGTGCGCGCAATAGCCGAGTATTCAATGGGGGTGTCATCTGTGCTCTTCATTCCCCTTAATGGTCATAAAAGAGCACAGATTGAAAGAAGCTAAACTTCAAAACAACTGATTGTGAATATTATCCGCGACGGCGCCCACCTGCACGACGGCGCGCAGCCCCTTCACCACCCGCAGATGGCGCGCGGTTAGCTTTGATCCATGCCGCCCCGTGCGGGTCATTGTCCGTCAGGAAGTTTGCAGCACGAATGGCTGTCATTTCAGAGCCGGATTTGTACTTGGTAGAGCCCATGCCCATCAGGTTCACAAAAACCTCTGGGTCGATGTCCGCTGGAATAATAATACCGGCGGCGGCCAATTCTTCCATTTTTTCCAGAATTTTCTTTGGGCTAACCGGTAATTGTAGCGGATTCATAATGGCACTTGTCATACCTGCGGCCATTGCCATCGGTAAAAACGCGTTGTTGATACCGTGGCGGTTTGGCAGGCCAAAAGAGATGTTCGAGGCACCACAAGTGGTGTTAACACCCAATTCATTGCGTAATTTACGCACTAATTCAAATACTTGCAAGCCAGCTGTGCGCATCGCACCGATCGGCATCACCAGCGGGTCTACCACGATATCATGCGCAGGAATGCCAAAATCAGCCGCACGTTCTACGATTTTCTTGGCAACGGCAAAGCGGACTTCGGGATCTTCGGAAATACCGGTGTCATCGTTGGAAATCGCCACAACAGGCACGTTGTATTTCTTAACCAGCGGTAAAATTGCTTCCAAGCGGTCTTCTTCGCCTGTCACAGAATTCAACAACGGGCGGCCTTCACAAGCGGCCAATCCCGCTTCCAATGCCGCAGGCACTGAACTGTCGATACACAAAGGTACATCCACCAGACCTTGCACAATCTCCAACACCTTTGTCATCAAGGGTGGCTCTGTCTCATTCGGGTTGGGGTTGGAATTGTAAACCACACCTGCGTTGACATCCAGCATGGTAGCTCCCGCCAGCACCTGCGCAATCGCATCCGCTTCCACAGTTGAAAAATCACCGGCTTCCAGTTCGGCGGCCAGTTTTTTGCGCCCAGTAGGGTTGATCCGCTCGCCAATCACACAAAACGGTTGGTCAAAACCGATAATGGCGGTTTGTGTTTTACTTTCGACAATCGTGCGTGTCATGGGTTTAGTCCTTTAGGATTGTGCGGCAGGAACAGCTGCGCTGCCGCCGTGTGTTATGGCCCAGTTGGCATTGGTTTTGATGCCACCAAGCGGGAAGAAGTGAACTTTTGCAATGTTAAAGTCGGGATGTGCGGCTTTATGGTCAGCCAGTTCAGACAATATTGAATTTGGCTCAAACGGCAACAGCAGCTTGGTCACATCCTTGGCGCGCTTAGTTAGCACCCGCAAAGACGGGCCCACACCACAAGCGATGGCAAGCTTGATCATGGTTTGCAGCTTGGCAGGGCCAGCAATGCCGATATGCACAGGAATATCAATGCCTTGTGCTACCAGATTGTCCGCCCATTCAATCACAGGGCCGCTTTCAAAACAGAACTGCGTGGCCAAAGCCATTTTGGCATCCGTGCGCTTGGAAAACTCCTGCTTCCACGAAAGTGCTTCATTAACATTGCTGCGCCCGCCATCAGGATCAATATCTTTATTAACCTCAGGGTGTCCTGCCACGTGCAAATTGGTGAAGCCGGCTTTGTCAAACAGACCCGTTTCTAACAACTGCATAGAAGAATGAAAATCACCGTGCGGTTTATCAACGCCACCGGCCAGCAACAAAGCCTGCTTTACATCCGCTTCACCTTGGTAACGCGCAATCCAGTCAGCCAAAGTGGCTTCATCTTTGATGATGCGCGCAGGAAAATGCGGCATGACATCGTAACCTTCGGCCTTGATGCGTTTGGCGGTCGCGACCATATCATCAAGTGGCGTACCTTCGATGTGGGCCACATAGATCCGCGTATCTTTAGGCAGAAGATCGCGAAAATCCTCAATCTTTTCAGCCGTGCGCGGCATCACTTCAATGGAATAACCCTCAAGGAATGCTTCCAGATGCGGGCTAACGGTTTCAGTATCTTTTTTCCGTGCAAAATTAAGCAAAGCCATTTGCTTTAACCTTTCATAAAAGGGGATAACCCTTGTCACTTTTCCCAGCCGTCATTAGCGATCAGCTGTATTATTTTGTCTTTGTCGAACTTCGCATCCAACCTGTCAGCTTCAGCTTGCGCCACTGCACCCTGTTCGCCTTCAACCGCATAAGGCGCGGCTTTGCGCCATTCCGCCAGATAGGTATCCGCGTCCTTAGCGTCAATTTTCATCGCACAACGATCTATTGCCTGCTCAAACCGCTCTGGCAGTTGAACCTTCGCACCGCGCCGACCTTTACCCACAATCACTTGCGCAGGGATGTCGCGCCAATAAACCACTGTTACGTCTGGCATGTTGTGTTCCTTTTTCAATTCTACGCGTAGCGTGTGCCACACTGATTCCAGCGTCGTTTTTCGACTTCAATACCCATAGAAACGACAGTTTCGTATTTTTAGCAAATGCGAACGTGCTTGATATAAAGTCAAACCGCGCGTAACGTCATAATATTGTTACTCAGGAGCGTAAGATGCCAGCGGAAACGGCCAAAAAATCGGAGATTTCCGCAAACCATCGCAGCCACGCGAAACCAAAGCCTAAAAGTAATGATTTATTCGCAGCTTTGGATTTGGGTACGAACTCTTGTCGTATGCTGATTGCGCGCCCTGATGGTAAAGAATTTACCGTGGTAGATGCGTTTTCCAAACCCGTGCATCTAGGTAAAGGGCTGGAAGAACACGGTACATTGTCGCGCGACGCGATCAACCGCACCATTCAAGCCCTGCATATTTGCCGTAAAAAGCTGAAAAATCATAATGTTGTCAATTCCCGTCTGATTGCTACAGAGGCGTGCAGGCGGGCGCGCAACGGTAAAATGTTTATCCGTCAGGTAAAAGCGCGCACGGGGCTTGATCTGGAAATCATCACGCCTGCTGAAGAGGTGCGCTTGGCCGCCGTCAGCTGTGCGCCGCATGTGGCGATTGAAACCGAACAACTGCTGATCATAGACATTGGTGGCGGCTCGACCGAGCTGGCCTGGATTGACATGACGGATGTGCCGCCCAACAAACGCTCTGATGCGCTGCGCAATATGAAAATGGATTGCCCGAAAACCAACAAATGCTGCCCCGGCGGGGTTCAGATGATTGACTGGCTGTCCGTGCCTTTGGGTGTGGCCACGTTAAACGACCAATATAATGACGTGGATTGTGACAGTGCCAGGTTCGCACTGATGTCATGCGCCTTTGAAGATGCGGTTTATGAATTTGGCCGTACCGTCGACTTTTCTGATATACTGGCACGCGGTGCGTTTCAGATTATTGGCACGTCTGGCACGGTGACCACGGTTGCGGCCTCTTTCAAAGGCTTGAAACGCTATGAACGTGATCTGATCGACGGGGTTTCCATGTCGTCGGATGAGGTCGAAAAAGTAACACAGGAATACCTGCGTTTGGGCATGTCGGGCCGTCGTAAAGCCGCGTGTATCGGAAATGACCGGTGCGAGCTGATTATGTCTGGTGCTGCCATCTTACAAGGTGTATTGCGGGTTTGGCCCACGGATAAACTGACCGTGGCCGATCGCGGGCTGCGTGAAGGTCTGCTTTATTCACAGATGGCAGAAAAACGGGTACTTTAATGGCACAGGAAAAGAAGACTTCGGGGCGCGGTTTGCGCGACCTGCGCACACGCGTGAAATCCGCCAAAGGGCGGCGTTTGTCGTCTACGCTATGGTTGGATCGTCAGTTGAATGATCCTTATGTGGTGCGCGCCAAAAAAGAAGGCTACCGAGGCCGTGCCGCCTTTAAAATCTTGGAATTGAATGAAAAATACCGCTTTTTGGTACCAGGCGCGCGTGTGGTCGATTTGGTGTGCGCCCGGCGGCTGGATACAGGTCGCCGTGCCACTGATTAACTCCCTTAGCACCCGCAAAAGCAAAGAGGTTGGCACCATTTTGGTCGATTTGGGCTGTGCGCCCGGCGGCTGGATACAGGTCGCCGTGCCACTGATTAACTCCCTTAGCACCCGCAAAAGCAAAGAGGTTGGCACCATTTTGGGCATTGATCTGCAAGAGGTTGATCCAATCCCCGGCTCTGACATTCGCTTGCTGGATTTTCTGGATGAAGGGGCCGATGATCTGGTCAAGGAATGGCTGGGCGGTAAGGCTGATGTGGTGATGTCCGACATGGCTGCATCCAGTTCTGGCCATAAACAAACTGATCACTTACGCATTATTAACCTATGCGAAGCCGCTGCCTATTTCGCCTTTGACGTACTGGAAGAGGGCGGCACCTTTGTGGCCAAAGTTCTGGCAGGCGGGGCCGAGGGTGATTTGCAGAAACTTCTGAAAGAAAAATTCACCAAAGTCGCCAACGTAAAACCCCCCAGCAGCCGTTCAAACAGCTCTGAAAAGTTCGTCGTGGCAATGGGCTTTCGCGGGTAGGGTGGGCTAATAGTTGATATGAATATTAAAGATATTTTCTGGTAATGGTGAAATAAGTTTTTTCTTAAAGCTTATACTTTGTATAGTACCAACAGATGATACCAAGCACACCGCAATAATTCCCACCCCCAAAACCACCCTTGCGTTTGATATAATCATGGCAACGCGTGGGCTGAAGCCCACCCTACGGGTCACGCACCCTGTGTTGGTTTGAATATACCCCGACAAGCCTCAAGTTATTATGAAATAATAAATAATATCAATAAGGTAAGTACATGTCCCAGTCGGGACATTTGGCCCATTGGTCTGTTTTTCATCCCTGCGGGCAATAGTAGAGAGTATGATTTTACCTCTATATCTACTCCATAGGGGATGCAGTATCATGTCGTAATATCCACGCTGTCATTTATGATGCACTGCGGCTTTGCAAAAATTTATAGTACCCTGTAAATTTTACATTTATCCGCCGAAAGTGATAATATGTCATTATTTTAGAGCAAAAACTGTATGTTTCGCATATGACGAAACCAATAAGATATATTAAGGCACCTTCAAGTATGTACAACGACGACTGGTATCGCCACAAAACATGGGATGCGCAGATAGAGAAAAGTTTTAACGAAACGCTAAGACATGCCCGTCTAAAGCAGGATTTTCTGCGCATTCAGGCATCTTACCTGACTGCGGACTATCCGAAGGTTTCCTTGAAACTGCTGGAGCGTTATTTTGCCCTAGGCCTGCATTTCGATATGGCCTTTGCGTGGTATGACCGGGCGATGGCCTATACTTCGCTTGGGCAGATAGAGCAGGCGTTAGAAGCTTTTTGTGAAGCCCTTGAAGAAGAAAACATGAATTCTGACGTTTTAACACCGGCCTACTTGGCGATGCCTAAACTGGTGGCTGATCTGACCATAGACACGTGGTATCCAAAAGCATTGGAAACGCTGCAACGCTATGCAGGTAGGCGCAAACGGCCGCGGGATCATTATGAATGGAGCGCGGTTTCCGCCTTGATCTATTCGCATATGGGGCAGCACGTGGAGGCACAGAAATATGCACAAGATGCGATGGATATTGTGAAAAAACAGGCGTCCGGCGTCAGTTACAAATCCAAAACTTGGATTGTTCGCGAAGACGATATGCACCAGAATCTATTCAATAAAGCGCTGGATATGACCACGGGCCATAAAATGGGTTTGAAAAATAGGGTCAGTCGGATGCTGGGCCACGGATAGCGCCCAGATAGGCGTTGTTAAACGCGATATACCCGTCTGATGTGCGTTCCAAATGTTCTTTGGTTATTTCATGCAGCATCGGCAACTTATGAAACGGCACCATCGGGTACACGTGATGTTCTGTATGATAGGGCATGTTCCACGCCAGAAACCGCACAATTCTGTTGGTGAATGTGGTGCGGGTGTTTTCAAACATATTGGCCACCATCGGGCATCGGCCATGTTCGGCTAAAAGGTATAGCCGCAAAAATGGTTGGCCGATTATGGCCGGTATGATCCAACACCAAAGCACCCATGTGTAGCCTGCCAGAATAAAGCCGATTACACCCCCATAAAGTGCCAGCATAATGCGCGCTTCCAGCTGGATTTTGGATTTAGCTTTTGCCGGGACATAGGGATCGTGATTGTCACGCGTTGCGTTTTTAATCAGCTTGCCGATATTACCGCGCCAGATCGGCAGGCCAGAGATATGCCAGATATATTGCCAGATAGATTCGGGTTTCGGGGTGTTCAGTTCAGGGTCATTTTCTGGATCATTGGTGAACTTGTGATGGGCCAAATGAAAATAGCGAAACCAGATCATCGGGATGACCATAATGAAAGACGTGATGCGACCGACGGCTATATTTAAAGCCTCGGTTTTAAACGGTGTAGAGTGAACCGTTTCATGTAAAATGGTGAAATTAAACGCCATCAGGATGCCCATGGGGATCAGCATAAGCGGCCAAAAGGGCAGGCCATTATGGATGTATAGACCAAAGATCAGCATCATGCCCCAGTGAAGCGCAAGATGAATAAGGGCAGGCGTGTCAGAGCGCTTTGTCAATGCATTGCGTGTTGACGGGGCAAGCTGCCTTAGAAAGGTTTTGTGGTTCATCTATGGTTTCCAGTCTTTTCTGGCCATCTCAAAACCCAGAAATTCATTCCCGCACGATGTGTCGGCAAACCAACCGCCTTTGGGAAGGGGGTGTAGATTTAAGGGTTTGATGATGCTTTTTGGGGTCATTTTATATCCAAAGTGCCCTTTTGCAATTTCAAGTTTCAGAAACTAAACCAGTAAACTAGTTTAGTATTTTCAAATGCGAATAAACATACATTCAAACCGTGCATTATCTGATAAACTGTTTCACATAATCAGCCCCTTGCGAGGTGCTCATAAAGTAATCACGGCAAAGCTCTATCTTAGTGAAAACATCCTCATGGCCAGTTTCTTTGCCCCAAGGATCAACATATATCAACGCGCCTGTAACATGAAACAACGTGATCATTTCATCCACATCATCTGGCACCACAAGCGTGTGAACCTCGCCCGGTGGTTCATAGACATATGCACCTGTAGTGGCTTTCCAATCATGCTCCAGATAATGCCAAGAGCCGCGCAGAACATGGGCGTGAACCGGCCCCGCGTGTTTGTGGCGCGACAGTACCCCGGATTTGCGCACCCGTAACAGGTTGACGTAATACCCTTGAGAGACATTCAGACACAAAGGGCGAAACCAAACGTCGGGGGCTTGCGGTATCCACAGGCTTTCATCATCAGGGATCATATCGGGGATTATCAGATCAGCGGCCATATCAGGGGGCTGTTTGCCTTGAAAAGCCATGCGGGTATCATCGGTCATGGGGTTCCTCCATAATTCACAGGGGTGATTAGATCAGCGCGGCTATGCCAGTTCCAATAGGTTTCAATAATCTGATTGGTAATGGGGCCAGGGCTGTCATTGCCCATGATCCGTCCATTGATGCGTGTGACCGCGACAGGGCCGCCTGCGGTGCTTGCCGTGAAAACCTCATCGGCTTGCAGGAATTCGCCTGCTGTTATATCACGGGCCTCATAGGGCAATCCAAGTTCCGCGCATATTTCCAATACGGTTTGGCGGGTGATGCCCATCAACATACCTGATTTCGGGGTTACCACAGTACCGTCTAATACTGCGAATATGTTAAATCCCGGGCCTTCGGTAATGCATCCGCGATCATCCAGTAAAACGCAGGTGTCATAGCCTGCATCAAGGGCCTCGAACAGGGCGTTTGTCATGTCACCCCAATGGTAGTTTTTAACTGTGGGATCAACGGATTGGGGTGATATGCGTGTGCTGCTTCCCGCCAATAGAATGTGCGCCCCGCGTTTTGCTACTTCGCTTGGAATGACCCAGATAAAGGGCACCACCCATGCGTAGAAATGATTGTCACAGGCGCGCGGATCACGGGTGCCTGCAATGGTCGGGGTGCCGCGTGATGCCACCATGGAAACATAGGCGGATGTCAACCCTGATGCTGCCACCAAATCTTGCAGTATTTGCCTGATATCATTGCGGCTTTGCCTGATGTTCAAGCGCAATTTGCTGATTGAGGCCTCAAACCGATCCAGATAATCCTCAAGGCGAAAAAAACTACCCTCCCAGACATGCACCACATCATAAGTGATGTCAGAGCGCGTCAGCCCCCAGTCGGTAACGCTGATTTTGGCGTCTTTGATCGGGATAATTTCGCCTGCCATCCATGCGGCACCCAATGAAAGGTCAGTTTTCATTTTGTGCCTCGTCTAATATTTTTTGTAAAACCTCTTCTTCTGTCTTGAAGTTAACAACTGTGCCCGCAAGCAACGTTCTAAGCTCTACCATGGACTTTCTGGTTTCGTCTTTACCAGAATCTGGCGACCAGTAACTTGCAAAGCAATATCTATATCCGTTATTTTTACCCTTTTCATAACTTTCCAATAACCACTGTGAACCGTCAGCCCCAATACGGTCATCTTCTGGTAAGTTGCAAATATCAAGCTTTTCAAAAGTGCTGATCAATATTTCCGCATTCGTATTTTTTAACGAAACATCTTCATATTCAGCAAATTTTCCGAGATCGTATCCGCCGGCACCATCTGCGGCTTTGAAAATCAGTATATTGCCTTCCTTCGCCTTGGTTAGTCTAAACGTATAAGTGGATGTGAAAGTTGGGATTACTGTTAGACGAAAGATTGCTTGATCAGGTGAGTATTTGGTAAGGTGGCCTTCATCGACAGACAGAAAATTTTGTGAAAACCACTGATTCATAAAGTTATCCGTATCAAGATCGTCGGCGTTAAAAGTTCCAATGGGAAAGATCAACTTATCAATGGGGAGGGGTGCTCTTACACTAGAGCGTTCTAGCTCTTTCGCAGGCGGATAAGACACAATCCATGCCATATACCCAAAAGAGATAAGGCAAAAATATGCCAATATTGCCCATATTTTTCGATAGGAAATGGTCACATGGTTTTCTTTGCATGAAAAATAAACCCCAGAAAATTCAACAGAATTTGTGCCGCCAGTATCGGTGTGGACCCAGATTGGTCATAATCAGGGGCCACTTCAACCAGATCAATGCCAACTACTTCGTGGTTTTGGGCCACATATTGCAGCAATTCCAGCACTTCGTAATACAGGAACCCGCCGTGGCTGGGTGTGCCGGTGCCGGGCGCGATAGAGGGGCAAAATGCGTCGATGTCCAGTGTGACATATATCTTGGCACCTTTTGGGATACGTTTGGCCGCCGCTTCAATCCCCATCGCACGGATTTGGCGCACGGATTGGATGTCTGACCCCATTGAACGGGCATCTTCATATCCGACTTTGGCGGTTGAGCTGACATTTCGGATGCCGTATTGTGATAGGCCCGTTACATAATCTTTGTCTGCCGCACGGCGCATCGGGTTGCCGTGGCCGTAACGCACACCGTGGCGTTAATCGACGAAATCAAGATGCGCGTCAATTTGCAGGATGTGGATGTCGCCCTGATCGTCAAAGGCGTTGATACACGGGATATTAACCGAATGATCGCCGCCGATGGTCACAGGGATTGCACCTGCGGCAAGGGCTTTGCGCACGCCGTATTCGATATTGGCGTGGGAACTAACTGTGTCGGTATGGATAATGTCCGCGTCCCCCATATCAACAATGCTGACATCCTCGCCCAGATAAGTCGCATCGTCTTCGTGGTCGTAAGCTCCTGCATGGCCAAAGGCGAATAAGGTTGAAGCTTCACGTATCCCGCGTGGCCCAAAACGCGCCCCTGACCTGAATTGTGTGCCTGCGTCAAACGGTGCGCCTAAAATTGCCACATCCGCTGAAAAATCATCCCAATTTTCCACATAAGGCTTCTTGGCAAAGGTTGCGATGCCAACGAAGGGCAAGTTCAAACGCCCGCTTTCATATCCGTGTTTGGTCATTATGTCTCCATTCTCGATTAAAGGTTGCGGCAAGGGGGCAAAATATTCAATAAAAAACTATGATTATCGCCCCAGAATTTTGGCGCCGCACGCCGCCTGCACTTTTTCCGTGTCTTTTGGGCTTTATCGGCCTTGGCTTGGCATGGCGTCGCGCGGCAGAGGTTTGGCCGATACCGCCAATGATCGGCGAGGTGATTTTGCTGGTGTCGTGCCTGCTATTCATGGCCACGGGCACCAGTTATCACATGAAACTCAGCCTGCGCCCGTCGGTAATATTTGAAGACCTGAAGGTGGGGCCTGCTAGGGGGGCAGTATCCGCAGGGTCCATGTGTCTGATGTTATATGCCGCCGCATTGGCCCCTTACTTGTATGAATTGGCACAGATTTTCTGGTGGCTGGCAGTGATACAGCACGCAGGCTATATGATTTGCGTGACCTTAGCCTTGGCGCGTTCAGACACGCAGATGTCAGAGGTGAACCCGTCGATCATCCTGCCTTATGTGGGCTATATTCTGGCGTCCGTTGGCGGGCCTGCTTTGGGCTATGCCACACTTTCGGGGTTCTTGCTGATGGCAACAATCCCCGGGTGCATATTCATCATCATCCTGTCATTGGTGAACTTGAAACGCCACGGGGTGAATAAACCCCTGCGATCCACTTATTTCATCATTCTTGCCCCTTTATCGGTCTACGGTATCGGTTCTTATAATATTTGGCCTGATACCAGCTATGTGGTTTTTTGGGTTATGGCCTTGATTGCTGGCCTCTGCTTGGCCCCGTTTCTACGATGGTTTTCCGCAGGTGGCTGGACGCCCGCATGGGGTGCCTTTACCTTTCCTTTATCGGCCTTTGCAGGGGTGATGCTGACAGGGGTGCAATCGGGGTTTGGGCCGGTGGCTGAAATTGCATCCATGCTATCGCTTGGCCTTGCAAGCCTTGTTGTGCCATATGTGGTCTGGAAGACTTATCGTTTCTGGATGATCGGGAAACTGGCGCAGGCGACAGGGGCGTCTGTTGTTTAAAGGAATTTTCAAGTGAAAATATTACGTTTTTTGGTTTTGGCATTGATCTTTCTGATTGTTCTTGGCTTTGGTCTGTGGGGTGGTTTGGCACTGCATTTTCAAATTCTTGCCGGTTATAAATGGGTTTTTATCGGGCTTTGGGGTGTCCTTGCGGCCCTGACGCTTTGGGGCCTTTGCAGGCCTTTGGGGCGCATGCGTTCATTGGTGACATTTGCGGTTGGATTGGCGGCTTTACTGACATGGTGGTCATTTATCACGCCCAAGCTGGATCGCGATTGGGCACCCGAATTGGCGCAATCTTTGACAGGTGAGATCATTGGCACCAAAGTGATTTTGCACAATGTGCGCAATTTCAACTGGCGCACATCCACGGATTTTGGTGCACGCTGGGAAAGCCGTGAGTATGATCTGGATCAGCTGGATAGCATCGACATGATCTTGTCTTATTGGGGGGATGAGGCGATTGCCCATACCTTGCTGTCATTCGGTTTTTCAAACGGTGATCATGCAGTGTTTTCCGTCGAAATTCGCCGTGAAAATGGCGAAGAATTTTCCACCATTGGCGGGTTTTTCAAGAAGTATGAACTGGCCATTCTGGCCGCTGATGAAAACGACATTGTGCGCCTGCGCACCAATGTGCGCGATCCTTTAGAGGATGTGTATCTATACCCCATCGTGACCAACAAGACCCACCGCGTCGCCCTGTTCAAAGGGTTGATTGAAAAGGCTAACGATCTGGCCAAGAAACCGCTATTTTATCACACTATCATGGCCAACTGCACCACTGTGATTTATTCACTGGTGCGCCAGTACCGTGATGATATTGACTTAGATTTGCGCATCATCCAGTCGGGTTATCTACCCGATTATATGGCCGAACGCGGAGTTTTAAACTGGGCGAAACCTTATGGGGATATTCGCACGCGCGCGGCAATTTCAGCCAAAGGGCAGGGGATTGAGGCAGGGCAGGATTATTCGGTGGTTATTCGCCAGCCGTAAACGGATTATTCATTTTACCCCTTTCCATTCCCCCCCATCCATGAGATAGGGCAGCGTCAATACCGAAACCTTTTGGAGATGCCCAATGGAAATTCGTGAGGCCCTTACCTTCGATGATGTACTACTTGTTCCGGCCGCGTCCAGCGTGTTGCCGTCAGATGCCGATACCACCACATATGTGACCCAATCTATTGCGATGAATATCCCGCTGCTGAGTTCCGCGATGGACACGGTAACGGAAGCGCGGATGGCGATTGCGATGGCGCAATCGGGTGGCATCGGGGTGTTGCACCGCAATCTAACGGAAACTGAGCAGGCCGACCAAGTGCGCCGTGTGAAACGCTTTGTAAGCGGTACGGTTTATTCGCCGATTACACTTCGGGCGGATCAGACATTGGCAGATGCCAAGGCTTTGCAGGAACGCTACCGCATCACGGGGTTTCCCGTAATTGATGATACTGGCCGCGTTGTGGGCATTGTGACCAACCGCGACATGCGCTTTGCTACGGATGATAAAACGCCTGTTTCAGTGATGATGACCTCAAATGATCTGGCGATTGTGAAAGAGCCTACTGATCTGGATGAAGCCAAAAGCATCATGCAGGCGCGGCGTATTGAAAAGCTTCTTGTAGTGGATGACACCAATAAGTTGACAGGTTTGCTGACGCTGAAAGATCTGGAACAGGCGGTGTTGAACCCGCAGGCCTGTAAAGATGATCTGGGGCGTTTACGGGTGGCAGCAGCCTCTACCGTAGGCGACGCGGGCTTTGCGCGTGCTGAACAGTTGATAGATGCAGGCGTTGATCTGGTGGTGATTGATACCGCCCACGGGCATTCGATTTCTGTGGCCCAAGCGGTTGAGCGGATTAAGAAATTATCAAACTCTGTGCAAGTGATTGCAGGCAACGTTGCCACCGGTGAAGCCACCAAGGCCCTGATCGGGGCGGGGGCTGATGCGGTCAAGGTCGGTATCGGGCCGGGGTCTATTTGTACCACACGGATTGTGGCAGGTGTGGGTGTGCCGCAGCTGACGGCTATTGATGATTGTGCTAGGGCGGCAGCCAAAACCGGCACGCCTGTTATTGCGGACGGCGGCATCAAGTTTTCGGGCGATTTTTCCAAAGCGATTGCTGCGGGTGCGCATTGCGCCATGGTCGGTTCGATGCTGGCAGGCACAGACGAGGCACCGGGCGAAATTATTCTATACCAAGGCCGCAGTTTCAAATCATTCCGTGGCATGGGCAGCGTGGGGGCGATGGCGCGGGGTTCCGCTGATCGTTATTTCCAGAAGGAAGCCAGCACCGATAAACTGGTGCCTGAAGGGATCGAAGGACAGGTGCCTTATAAGGGCAGTGTGACCTCTGTCATCCACCAGATGATCGGCGGTTTGCGGGCCAGCATGGGCTATACGGGGTGTGCCACTGTGGATGAGATGCGCAAGGATTGTAAATTCGTGAAAATATCAGGTGCGGGGCTAAAAGAAAGCCATGTGCATGATGTGCAGATTACCCGCGAAAGCCCGAATTACCGGGTTGGGTAGATGACCCCGAATGCGCGCTATGCAGCGGCCATTGATGTTCTGGATGCTATTCTGGAAGGTGACCCTGCCGAGAAAACCCTAACGAACTGGGCGCGTTCCAACCGTTATGCGGGATCGAAAGATCGCGCTGCGGTGCGCGATATTGTGTTTGATTGCCTGCGCCAAAAGCGGTCTTTGATTTATAGGGCGGGCTTTGACGGTGCGCGGGGGCTTGTGGCAGGGCATATTCTGGCGGCGGGTCAGCCCGTGGCAGATGTGTTTACAGGTGAACGCTTTGCGGCTGGGGTTTTAAGTGCTTCAGAGCAAGCTGCGTTAGAGCAAGTGACCGAGCTGCCATCTGATGCTATGCGTCTGGATGTGCCTGACTGGATATATTCAAAGTTACGCGATAGCTTGGGCGATGGGTTTGAGGCATGTTTGATTGCCCTACAAACCCGTGCACCGTTGGATTTGCGGGTGAACTGTAAAAAGACAAGCCTTGCGCAGGTGCAAGGGAATTTGGCCAAAGACGAGATTGAAACGGTTGCCGTTGATCAAGTTCCAAATGCTCTGCGTGTCACCACAAACCCACGAAGGGTGGCTTTGTCGGATGCTTACAATAACGGCTTGGTGGAAATTCAGGATGCGGGGTCACAGGCGATTGTAGATGCCTTGCCCTTGGAAGGGGTTACAACCGTGTTGGATTATTGTGCGGGCGGTGGCGGGAAAAGCCTTGCGATTGCGGCGCGCGCGGACGTGCAAATTGACGCTTACGATCAAAATTCGGGGCGAATGAAAGACTTGGATGCACGGGCCAAACGGGCAGGGGCCACAGTTCGGATATTGCGTGATGATCCGGTTTTATCGGGCAAGACCTATGATCTGGTTCTACTGGATGTGCCGTGTTCGGGCACAGGGGCTTGGCGGCGTAATCCTGACGGGAAGTGGCGGTTCGGGGCGGATGATTTGCAAGAGCTGTTAACTGTTCAAGCAGAAATTTTAAGCTCTGCGCAAAAACTGGTGAAAACCGGTGGAGTGTTGGCATATGCCACCTGTTCATTGTTGAACGATGAGAATGAAATGCAGGCCTCGACCTTCTTATCCAAGTATCCTGAATGGCAGCCCGGTACCCGTAAAAACTTTCTTCCCAGCGCGGGAACTGATGGGTTTTTTCTTACCACTTTCAAAAAAATACAACTTTAGATTGCACTAGCCTGATATTTTCCTCTAATCTGTTAGTAACTAGAGGATCGTATATGCAAGTGCCTGATACAAAAACTAAAAAGCCCTATAAACTGGATTGGCGGGTTCTGTACCTTATTCTAGGCTTTATCGCGGTGTTGGCTGTTGCCGTGCCATTGTTGCCGCTAGATTTAAGAGTGGTGGCTTTACTGATACCGTTTAGCGTTTTCGCAACGGCGGCCTTTACCTATTGGATGGTAACACCATCAACGAAAAGTCAGGTGGTGTTGGGCAAAGCCAAGATGAAAGCATCACGGTTGGTGGCTTTATCAAAAGCGTCCCCGATAACTGTGCAGGAATTATTTGACGATCTGCCGATTGCATTGCTGCGGATCAGCAAAGACGGGCGTATCAAGCAAACCAATCAGTTTTCACGCAATATCCTTGGTATTAAGGACGGGGCCACGCCGAACCTGTCTGAAATAGTGTCGGGCCTTAGCCGTCCTGTGCCTGACTGGTTGGATGATCTTAGCCAACGCGCTGCACGTGGAGAGCCCAAACTGGTTCAGGTCACAGGGCCTAAATCCGAAGTATTCCTACACGTGTCCCTGATCAGCATGGATCCAAGGGGTGGCTCTGATCTGATTGCGGTGATCAGTGATGCGACTGAGTTGAAAACGCTGGAAGCGCAGTTTGTGCAAAGCCAGAAAATGCAGGCTATCGGGCAGTTGGCGGGCGGCATTGCCCATGATTTCAACAACCTTCTGACCGCAATATCGGGATATTGCGACCTGTTGTTATTGCGCCATGATAAGGGTGATCCTGATTATGCTGATCTGATGCAGATCAACCAAAACGCGAATAGGGCGGCGGCCCTTGTGGGGCAATTACTGGCATTTTCACGTAAGCAAACCTTACAGCCAAACGTGCTTAATGTGGACGAGTCTTTGGCCGATATGACCCATCTTTTGAACCGTCTGGTGGGTGTTAAGGTGGAATTGTCATTGATACACGCGGAAAACCTGCCGAATGTTTACGCCGATAAACGGCAGTTGGAACAGGTTGTCATGAACCTTGTGGTTAATGCGCGTGATGCGATGCCGATGGGCGGGCAGGTGGAAATATCGACCGCAGAGGTGGAATTTGAAGACGATGCCGTGATCGAGCGGGTGCGTATCCCCATGGGGCGGTATGTTGAGATTAAGGTGCAAGACAGTGGTGGCGGTATTGAGCCCAAGAACCTGTCGCATATCTTTGACCCGTTCTTTACGACTAAGGATGTGGGTGAAGGCACCGGGCTGGGGCTGTCTACGGTTTACGGTATTGTCAAACAGACCGGTGGGTTTATTTTTGCAGATAGCAAGACGGGGGTTGGCACGACCTTTAGCGTACTGTTGCCGGTGACCGAACATGTAGAGACGGTTGTTGAGACCCAAGCTGCTACGGCAAACCTTGGGGCGCGGTCATTGCGCGGTATAAAGGTGCTGCTGGTCGAGGATGAGGTGGCAGTACGCAACTTTGCAGCACGCGCATTGGCCATGCAAGATATCGAAGTGCTGGAAGCGGCTACAGGCGAAGAGGCTTTGTCATTGTTGCAAGACAAGGACTTGCACATTGATGTTATTGTGTCGGATGTTGTTATGCCCGGCCAAGACGGCCCGACTTGGGTGCGTGCGGCACTGAAAAAACGGCCCGATATGAAGGTGGTGTTTGTGTCGGGCTACGCGGAAGAGACCTTTTCGCAAGAATTCGGTGAGATTACGGGGGCCAAGTTTTTACCCAAACCCTTTACTTTAACCAAGCTGATCGAAACGGTTGATGATCTGTGTCAGTAGAAATTTACACATGATAAATATCAAGTTCGACTCTTGGGGGAATTTGCATTAGCCTAGCTTTGTTACTATTTTATTTTTACGGGGGTCATATGACTGATAAAGGTTCAAGCAAGAAAATTTCCAATAGTCGCTATGAGGCGGAACTGGCGCGCTTACAGATAGAGTTGGTCAAGCTACAAGAGTGGATCAAGGTTAAAGGCTTGAAAGTTGTGGTGATTTTTGAAGGTCGCGATGCGGCTGGCAAGGGCGGTACGATCAAACGGATTACCGAGCCGCTGAACTCTCGCACCTGCCGTGTTGTGGCACTGCCCGCCCCCACTGAACGCGAAAAAACCCAGTGGTATTTCCAACGTTATGTAGCTCATCTGCCATCCGAGGGCGAAATGGTGATCCTGGACCGTTCCTGGTATAATCGTGGCGGTGTTGAGCGGGTTATGGGGTTTTGTACGGACGAAGAGCATCAAGATTTCCTGCGCAGCTGCCCTGAATTTGAACGCATGTTGGTGCGTTCCGGCATATTGTTGATCAAATACTGGTTTTCCGTCAGTGACGAAGAACAGGAACGCCGTTTCCAAAAACGCCTGACCACGCCGACAAAACGCTGGAAGCTTAGCCCGATGGATCTGGAATCGCGCAAACTGTGGGTGGAATATTCCAAAGCCAAAGACATCATGTTTGCGCACACGGACATCAAGCAAGCCCCTTGGTATGTAGTAAATTCAGACGTGAAAAAACATGCGCGGCTGAATTGCATTACCCATCTTCTGGGCCAAATCCCTTATGAAGATACAACGCCTGAACCGATTGTGCTGGAAGAACGCCCGCCACAACAGGGTTATGTACGCCCACCGATGGCGGATCAGACCTTTGTAGAGGAAATTCACGATAAGGTTTAGCTTTACACGCCTATGGTTTCATAAATCTCAAAGTCGCGGGCATAGGCGTTTTGCAGTTCTTTCAACATGGCAGGGCTTAGCGACAGTTCCGCCTTGGGCGATACGTTGGATTGCGGCAGTTTGATCTGCTTTTTCAAGCGTTTTTCCATGAAATTAACCATGGTATCCATTTGGTCATAGCGAAACAGATGGGTCATGCCCAATGTGCCGTCCTTATCTGACACAAACTTGGCTTGTGATCCGACACGGGCAAAATGGGGTGGGGTGTCTTGCAGATAATCCTCTACAAACTGGTCAAAGCTGATGCCGTCAGTGCTGTTTTTACTGCCGATTAATTCGGGGCGGCTGCGGTATCTGTACCAGCTACCCAGCCAGTCAACTGGTTCGCGGAATGCAGCGATACGGTCAGGCTCACTATCCATAACCGTGGCAATAAAGGGCGCCAGAAAGCGTTGGTATTTGCGGTAAGGCGTGTGTTTGACGGATGGGTTTCTGGAAAGTCGGATTTCACAAAAGTTACCCAATGTGTTTTCTATCGCGGTGGACGCGGTTTTAGGTGTTGCGAAAAACACCAGTTGTTCTTTTAGGAAAATCAACATGTTAAAAGCCTGTTACTTAACTACACAAAATATTCTACTGCTCAAGCATATTATAAACTATGTTCGGGCTTTAGTGAAATGTAATTCGTTATTTTCGTATAAGCGGCAGTTTTATGGTGTATGAAGACAGTGAAAGGGCAAAACAATGAAATCATTGATCTGTATTGTTGCATATCTGTTTCCCTTTGCTGTCTTTGCGGGGGCTTATGAACAGGCAAATGTCGCGTTAGATGCGCAGAATTATGCAAAGGCTGCGGGGTACTATCAGCAGGCGGCAGATCAGGGGCATGCACAGGCGCAGTATCGTTTGGGTGTGCTTTATCAAAAGGGGCTTGGCGTGGCTAAATCCAAATCGCGCGCGGCCCTGTTGTTTCGGATGGCTGCCGACCAAGATGTAGCGCAAGCACAGTATTCTTTGGCGTTTCTATATTTCTACGGTCAAGGTGTGCTGCAATCAAGAGAATTTGCCGTAAACTGGTTGAAAAAATCGGCTGCATTGGGCAATTATGATGCGCGTGTGAAACTACAGCAGTTTGGCATCCAATAGGGCTTTAAGGGCTTATTAACCAAAAATATTTAAGACTGTTTCCAGCAGGGCGTTACGGTATTTCTGATATTGAACGCGTTGCTGAAGTGATTATTCGTAAAATTTATCTTGCAATGTTCCTATTTTGATCTCATAAGAACATTAGCAGAACAAACCAATCGTTGTCGCAACGGCTTCGATGTGAAATAAAGGGCTAAAACATGGGTGCTACAGTAGTGAAGATGACTGAAAGACAGGCAATGGATAAGCAAAAAGCACTGGAAGCGGCTTTGGGCCAGATCGAGCGGCAGTTCGGTAAGGGTTCGGTGATGAAGTTGGGGCAGGACAATGCTGCCCTGGAAATCGAAGCCACTTCTACAGGCTCTTTGGGGCTGGATATTGCCCTAGGTATAGGCGGGCTGCCAAAGGGCCGTGTTGTTGAAATTTACGGGCCGGAAAGCTCTGGTAAAACTACGCTGGCACTACACGCGATTGCCGAAGAACAGAAAAAAGGCGGCATTTGCGCTTTTGTTGATGCGGAACACGCGCTTGACCCGATTTATGCTAAAAACTTGGGCGTTGATCTGGATGAATTGCTGATCTCGCAACCCGATGCGGGCGAACAGGCACTGGAAATCACGGATACACTGGTGCGCTCAGGTGCGGTTTCCATGGTTGTGGTTGATAGTGTGGCGGCTTTGACGCCACGCGCCGAGTTAGAGGGTGATATGGGTGACCACCAAGTGGGCGCACAAGCCCGCCTGATGTCGCAAGCCATGCGTAAATTGACTGGCTCGATTTCTAAATCGGGTTGTATGGTAATCTTTATCAACCAGATCCGCATGAAAATCGGTGTGATGTTCGGCTCGCCCGAAACCACATCGGGTGGCAATGCGCTGAAGTTTTATGCCTCAGTTCGTCTGGATATCCGCCGTATAGGTGCGATCAAAGACCGTGATGAGGTGGTCGGCAACCAGACCCGGGTGAAAGTTGTGAAAAACAAAGTTGCACCGCCCTTTAAGCAAGTTGAATTTGACATCATGTACGGTAAAGGTATTTCCAAACGCGGTGAACTGATTGATCTGGGCGTGAAGGCCGGGCTGGTTGAAAAATCAGGGTCATGGTTTTCTTACGGGGATGAACGTATTGGGCAGGGGCGCGAAAACGCGAAGAATTACCTGCGGGATAATCCGCGTATGGCATTGGACATCGAAGATAAAATCCGCGCGGCACATGGGTTGGATTTTGACATGACGGTCGAAGAAGCCAAATTAGTCAAAGCCAAGGATGATGACGACGCGGTTGTTGAAGTTTAAAGCAGCCAGATAATATGAATTTGGGTCAAGGCAATGCCTTGGCCCTTTTTTGTTTGTGGGCTTTACATGCATCAAAAATGATGGCTTGAATTGAAACAAATCTATTTCAGGGATCAGAATCAATGGACTTAAATCTGTGGCTGGCATTCGTTGCTGCATCATTTGTATTGCTGATTATCCCCGGCCCCACAATTTTGCTGGTGTTAAGCTATGCCCTCAGCCAAGGCCGCAAAGTTGCCTTGGCAACAGCGGCAGGCGTGGCATTTGGCGATCTGATTGCGATGAGTGCCTCTTTGCTGGGCTTGGGCGCATTGGTGTTGGCGTCAGCCACATTATTTGTGGCGTTAAAGTGGGTGGGGGCCGCCTATCTGATTTATCTGGGGCTTAAGCTATACCGCAGTGCCGCAGGGGCCAGTCTTGGGGATTTAGCGGAAAAATCCGAACTGCCTGCGCGCGGTGTGTTTGGCCATGCAGCAACTGTGACAGCCCTGAACCCGAAACCCATCGTGTTTTTCATCGCTTTCGTGCCGCAGTTCATCCGCCCCGAAAACCCGTTACTGCCGCAGTTCGCAATTTTGATTGCAACATTCGTCAGTTTGGCTGCGCTCAACGCACTGGCCTATGCCGTGTTGGCAGACCGTATGCGAGAAAAAATCGAACGCCCAAATGTTTTATCAAGTCTCACGCGTTTCGGCGGCGGCATATTAATCGCGATGGGCATTGCCACCGCCATGTTCAGACGCACAAGTGCATAAGGAAAAGCAATGAAACAAGTGACAATGGCAGAGTTGCAAGCGGCGGTACCAGATGTTCTGGCGGCCCCCAAAGACAACGCCCCTATTGAACAGTTGTGCCTTCGGCCTGATTTCGGGGAACGCAATTTCGTGGATAAAATGCAATTAACTCGCGAATTTGGCATTCCGGGCGAACGCTGGAACTATGCGCCTTGGCTGAAACATGAAGACGGCACAACTGATCCGCGTATTCAGGTTTCGATCTTGGGCACACGTACCTTGGATTTGGTCTGGCGGGATCGCGAAAATACGCTGCACCCCGGTGACAGCTTCATGGCTGATATGGACTTTTCCGAAAGTAATATGCCCGTGGGCACATTGCTGAATATCGGCAGTGCCACTTTGCGCGTGACCGACAAGTTCAATGATGCCTGTGTGAAGTGGAAAGTGCGCTACGGCAAAGACGCCAAAGACTGGATTGTGCGACCTGAAAATATCAAACACCGCCTGCGCGGGGTTTTATGTGAAGTGGTGCGCGATGGTTGGGTGGAAACCGGTGATTTGATTAAGAAAGCTTAAACTGTAGACACCCCCCTGTGCCTTGGCTAAAACGCTTAAAAACCACTAGCGGAAAACACCATGACCAGCGTAAACGATATTCGAGATACATTTCTGAACTTTTTCGAGAAAAGGGATCACCAAGTGGTGGCCAGCTCGCCGCTAGTACCGCGCAATGATCCAACCTTGATGTTCGTAAATTCGGGCATGGTGCAGTTTAAAAACCTGTTCACGGGCCAAGAAACCCGCGATTATGTGCGTGCGGCGTCTGCACAAAAATGTGTGCGCGCGGGCGGTAAGCACAATGACCTGGATAATGTCGGTTATACCGCGCGCCATCATACGTTTTTTGAAATGATGGGGAACTTTTCCTTTGGCGATTATTTCAAAGAACAAGCGATTGCGCAGGCTTGGGATTTGATCACCAAGGATTTCGGCATCGATAAATCGCGGCTTTACGTGACGGTTTACCATACCGATGAAGAAGCTGCGGATATTTGGAAAAAATACGCAGGCCTGCCGGATGATCGTATCATCCGCATTGCCACAGACGATAATTTCTGGCGCATGGGGCCAACTGGGCCATGTGGGCCTTGCACGGAAATTTTCTATGATCACGGGGATCACATCTGGGGTGGGCCTCCCGGCTCACCAGAGGAAGATGGGGATCGGTTTATTGAAATTTGGAACCTTGTTTTCATGCAAAACGAGCAGTTTGCCGATGGCAAGATGGTGCCCTTGGAAATGCAGTCGATTGATACGGGCATGGGCATCGAGCGTGTTGCCGCCCTGATGCAGGGCAGTCACGACAACTACGAAACTGATTTGTTCAAGGATTTGATCGAAGCGTCTGCGCAAGCCACGGGTGTTGACCCTTATGGCGACCAAAATGTCAGCCACCGGGTGATTGCTGATCACTTGCGTTCCACCTCTTTTCTAATCGCGGACGGGGTTTTGCCCTCAAACGAAGGGCGCGGATATGTGCTGCGCCGCATTATGCGCCGCGCCATGCGCCATGCGCATATGCTGGGTGCCAAAGACCCGGTGATGCACCGTCTGGTACCGGCTTTGGTCAAACAAATGGGACAAGCCTATCCTGAATTGGCCCAAGGCCAAACCATGATTGAAGAGACATTATTGCTGGAAGAAACCCGTTTTAAAAGCACGCTTGAGAGGGGTTTGAAACTGCTGGATGATGAGATTTCAACCCTGCCTAAAGGCGGGGCTTTATCTGGGGCTGCAGCTTTTAAACTATATGATACATACGGATTTCCGCTGGATTTAACCCAAGATGCATTGCGTGAAAAAGGCCTGTCTGTGGACACAGACGGGTTTGATGCGGCAATGGCCGAACAAAAAGCCAAGGCGCGTGCGGCTTGGGCGGGAACAGGTCAATCCGCAGATGAAAGCATATGGTTTGATGTAGCTGAAGATAAAGGTGTGACCGAGTTTTTGGGCTATGACACGGAAGTGGCTGAGGGCCAAGTTGTGGCCGTGGTGGCTGACGGTGCTTTAGTGGATAAAGCAGGCAAGGGTACGGCTGTGGACGTTGTACTGAACCAAACGCCGTTCTATGCGGAAAGTGGCGGGCAGATCGGTGACAGCGGTGTGCTGAAAACCGATGCGGCAACAGTAACAATCACGGATGTAAAGAAAAAGGCGGGTGTTTTTGTTCATATCGGTGAAGTGACCGATGGCACACTGGCCAAGGGGGATGCGGCGGAATTGGTTGTGAACCCTACAAAACGCTCTTCGATACGCAATAGCCATTCGGCGACGCATTTGTTGAATGAAGCCCTGCGTGAGGTACTTGGTGATCATGTGGCACAGCGCGGCTCGTTAAATGCATCGGATCGTTTGCGGTTTGATTTCAGCCATGCAAAAGCGATGACGGATGCGCAATTGGCGCAGGTTGAAACGGATGTGAACAGTTACATTCGCCAGAACAGCTGCGTTGAAACCCGCATTATGACCCCTGATGAGGCCCGTGATTTGGGTGCACAAGCCCTGTTTGGTGAAAAATACGGTGATGAAGTTCGAGTTGTTTCCATGGGTGTACAAGATGGCTCTGGCAAAGGCATGGATAAGAACACGTATTCGCTGGAACTTTGTGGCGGTACGCATGTATCGCGTTTGGGTGAAATCGGGCTGTTTAAAATATTATCGCAAGGGTCTTCTGCTGCTGGTGTCCGTAGAATAGAGGCAGTGACAGGCCAAGAGGCTTTAGACGATATAAATAAACATTATGATATTTTAGACCAACTGTCATTAGAGTTAGGCACTATCCCTGATGATATGGTTTCTAAAGTGAGAAAAATTAATGCCGAACGAAAAGATCTACTTCGAGAAAATGCGAAACTGCACAAAGCCGTTGCTATGGGCGGCGGTGGGCAGTCTGCAGAAGCTGAGGATGTAAACGGCGTGCCGTTCTTTGCGCAAGTGCTGAAAGATGTGCCCGGTAAGGATTTGCGCGGGCTGATTGATGAACACAAAAACCGTCTTGGCACGGCTGTGATCCTGTTAATTTCGGACGCGGGCGGCAAAGCGGCTGTTGCGGCTGGTGTGACAGATAAGCTGACAGATAAAATCAGTGCGGTGGATGTTGTTAAAGTGGCCGCCGTGGAACTTGGTGGTAAGGGCGGCGGAGGCCGCCCAGACATGGCACAAGCGGGCGGGGCGGATGCCGCGCGTGCAGATGAAGCAGTTCAGGCTGCAAAAAACCTATTAGGAGATACATAAATGGTTGCTTATTGCATGGTGCATATTGATGTGCACAACGATGAAGAATACGCGAAATATGCCGCACTGGCGGGGCCAGCAGTGGCAAAGTACGGCGGCGAGTTTATGGCCCGTGGCGGTAAATCCGTGACCAAAGAAGGCCCCGCACGGGCGCGTAACGTGATTATCCGGTTTAAGGATTTAGAAACGGCGACCACTTTTTATGAAGGGCCAGAGTATCAGGAAGCCTTGGCTTTTGCTTTGGCGGACGGGGTATCTACCCGCGAATACAGTATTGTAGAGGGGTTATAGCTGGCATTCTTAGATGAGTTTTCGTTTGATATCAAAAAAAGTGTTGGCCGAGGGATGGGGCAAGTTAACTGAATATTTAGTTGATCAGAAACGTCGAGACGGTACATGGCAACAAATATCTCGTGAAGTATATGCCCGTGGTCCATTTGTTGCGTGTCTGTTGCATAACCCCAAAAATGATTATGTGCTACTGACCAGACAATTCCGTTTACCCAGTGTTTTGTCAGGGCGCGATGCCTATGTTATTGAAGTGCCCGCAGGCGTATTGGACGATATTGACCCCAAAGCGCGTATGATTGCAGAACTGGAAGAAGAAACTGGTTATCGGGTGACGAAATTTGAAGAGCTTTTCAATTTGCTTATGTCGCCTGGTGCTACGGATGAAACGGGTATCTTTTATATTGGCACTTATGATGGGGGGGATCAAATCTCAGACGGGGGCGGCTTAAAGGATGAAGGTGAAGATATTGAGGTTTTGGAAATGCCATTGGATAAGGCATTGAAGATGATTGAAACAGCTGAGATTTTTGATGCAAAAACCGTTATTCTGCTTCAACACTTGGCTTTGCAAAGGCTTTAAAGCGGCAGCGCCGTTGTTTCTTTGATCTGTTCCATAACGAAGCTGGCGGAAACATCTGCCAGCTTTATGCGTTTGATCAGGCGTTGGTAGAACCGGTCATAGGCGGGCATGTCGGCAACCTGGGCGCGGATCAGATAATCCAGATCGCCAGACATGCGGTAGGCGCCTAGAATTTCAGACATAGTGCGGGTGGCACTTGCAAATTTATCCAGCCAGTCGGGGTCATGCTGGTTGGTGCGCACAGAAATAAACACGGTCAGGTTAAGGTTCAGTTTTTCAGCATCCAGAATGGCCACGCGGGATTTTATAATCTTTGCATCCGTCAGGGTTTTAACGCGCCGCCAGCAGGCGTTGCGTGACAGGCCGACGGCATCGCCTAAATCTTCCAGCCCAAGCGTGGCATCCTGTTGCAGTTTTTGCAGTATTTTACGGTCTATGTGATCAATTTCCATAATTTACATATATAATGGGAAATTATCACAATAAAGCGAAAAATTACCCTATCTTTGGGAAATGTGTAAACGCCGCCTTTGGTAATTCTGTGGAAACAAAGGGGAAGCAACATGATTAACAAATTATTCTTAGACCATCCACGTTCTGTAGATGAAACATTCGGTCAGCATTTTCTGTTTGCTTTCGGGTTCTCAATGACCCTGTTCATGGCCGCTTTTGCCGCTTTGTTACATGCGTTTATTCCTGCGGCTTGTGAGAAGACTGCAAGTAGTATCATCAAGCGGTTATATACGCGTATTGCCAATCGCGGTTAATGCGTACTGCTGTTGGAAAACATGTTGATGATGATGACACCCATTAGGATGAACCCCATGCCGATATAGGCAGCCATATCCAAACTTTGTTTGAATAAAAACAATCCAATCAATGTGATAAGGATGATACCTAATCCAGACCAGATGGCGTACACAATGCCGATGGGCATGGTGCGCATGGTCAGGGCCAAGAAGTAAAATGCGCCTGCAAAGCCGATCAACACGCCAAGACTGGGCCATAGTTTTGTGAACTCACCGCTGGCTTTCAGGCAGGCTGTGCCGAAAGTTTCGCAGATCACTGCGATGATCAGATAGATGTAATGAACCGGCATTTGGGAACCCCACTAAAAAGGGCGACCCAAATGGGGCCGCCCTGAAATGCTAAACGGGTTTGGGTTATCCTACCAGTGCTTTGTTCAGGTTCTCGTCGATTTTTTCCAAGAAGCCCTGGGTTGTCAGCCAACCTTGGTTCGGGCCAACCAACAGGGCCAGATCTTTGGTCATGTGGCCGTTTTCAACCGTATCAACGATGACGGTTTCCAGTGTGTCGGCAAATTCCATCAGCTTGGCGTTGTCATCCAGCTTGGCGCGGTGCTTCAAACCACCTGTCCACGCGAATATTGACGCGATAGAGTTTGTGGATGTGGCTTCACCTTTTTGGTGCTGGCGGTAGTGGCGTGTCACGGTGCCGTGGGCGGCTTCCGCTTCAACGACCTTGCCGTCTGGCGTCATCAACTGGGATGTCATCAGGCCAAGGGAACCAAAGCCTTGGGCCACGGTGTCAGACTGCACATCGCCATCGTAGTTTTTACAAGCCCAGACAAATCCACCGTTCCACTTCATCGCACACGCGACCATGTCATCGATCAAGCGGTGCTCATAGGTGATGCCTGCGGTTTTGTATTTATCTGCAAACTCTGCGTCAAACACTTCTTGAAACAGGTCTTTGAAGCGGCCATCATAGGCTTTCAGGATGGTGTTTTTGGTTGACAGGTAAACCGGCCAACCCAGTTTCAGGCCGTAGTTCAGAGATGCGCGCGCGAAATCACGGATTGAGGCATCCAGATTGTACATGCCCATGGCAACCCCTGCGGCGGGGGCATCAAAGATGTCTTTTTCAATCACGGTGCCGTCTTTACCGACAAATCTCATTGTCAGCTTGCCTTCGCCCGGAAACAAAAAGTCGGTGGCTTTATATTGGTCGCCGAATGCATGACGGCCAATGACGATCGGCCGTGTCCAGCCCGGAACCAGGCGTGGTACGTTGCGGCAAATAATTGGCGCGCGGAAAATTGTACCGCCCAGAATGTTGCGGATGGTGCCGTTCGGTGAACGCCACATTTTTTTCAAGCCAAATTCTTCTACACGCTGTTCATCAGGGGTGATGGTCGCACACTTCACGCCCACGCCGTATTTTTTGATCGCTTCGGCGGCGTCCACTGTGATTTGGTCATCGGTATCGTCGCGCACTTCCATGCCAAGATCGTAGTATTTCAGGTCAATATCCAAGTAGGGCAGGATCAGTTTGTCTTTGATAAACTGCCAGATGATACGGGTCATTTCATCACCGTCTAATTCAACAACGGGATTTTCAACTTTGATCTTGGTCATATAGGAACCTCTGGGTTATTTTTGGAATTGGAACTTGGGCGCGTAATAGCGCATATGTACACAAATGAAAAGAGCGGTATACGAATGTATACAAATTTGTGAAAATACCGCCGCTTGCACTTAATCTGCGCCAAGCGTATCACGCCCGTTATATATTGGAGTCCCTATATCATGTCAGGCACAGATCACGCCCAAGCCGTTGAATGGAGTGGGCCGCAGCCCGCTATTATCCTTGTGGAACCGCAAATGGGCGAAAACATCGGGGCGGCAGCGCGTGCGATGTATAATTTCGGGCTGGAATGGATGCGCATTGTCAATCCGCGCGATGGCTGGCCCAATCAAAAAGCCACGACAATGGCATCGGGTGCCGCGCGTGTGTTGGATCAGGTGCGGCTGATACAGACCACGGCAGAGGCCTGCGATGACCTGCATTATGTGTTTGCCACTACGGCACGCACCCGCGATTTGACCAAGCCTGTGATGACACCGGAACGCGCAATGGCACATGCGCGCGCCTTAATCGGCGAGGGCAAAAAGGTTGGTATCTTGTTCGGGCCAGAACGGGCAGGGCTGGCCAATGATGATGTGGTACGGGCCAACGCACTGATTTCAGTACCTGTGAACCCGGCCTTTGCATCGCTTAATCTGGCGCAATGCGTTTTGCTGCTGTCGTACGAGTGGCGCAGGCAGGGTGCGGATGTGCCAGCAGAAGCTATGGCAATGGCAGGTACCGATTTTGCCAGCGGAATAGAGGTTGAGAAATTGTCAGAACGGCTGGAAGAGCGTTTGCGCGACCGGCGGTTTTTCTGGCCTGTAGATAAGGCCGAAAGCATGCGTTTGAACCTGCGCAACCTGTTTTCACGCATGCCACTTACGGGTGCGGATGTGCGTACGCTGCACGGCGTTTTTCGGTCATTGGTGAAAAAGCCGCAGGATGACTAGCGTCTCTTGTCTGGGCGTGGGTTTAACCCTAGATTAGCGTAAATTGGAGGCATAGACCCATGAGCGGCAAGCGCAGTATTTTTGAAGAAGTATCCAGTGATACACCCAAACAGACAGCCCCCAAAGGTGGGCTGATTGACAAGGGGCGCAGTGGTGCGCGCGGTGCTGTGGCGGCTTGGTTGATGGTGCTTTTCGCCCTTGTGGCTTTGATGATTGTTGTGGGCGGGTTAACCCGCCTGACCGACAGTGGCCTGTCGATTACCGAATGGGCTTTGATCAAAGGGGCTATGCCGCCGATGAATGCAGCCGATTGGATCGTAGTGTTCGAAAAGTATAAGAATTCATCCGAATACCTCCTGCAAAATACCCAAATGACGTTGGAAGAATTCAAGAATATTTACTGGTGGGAATGGGGCCATCGGCAACTGGGCCGTTTTGTGGGCCTAGTTTGGGCCATTGGATTCCTGTTTTTTGCGGCAACAAAACGGATTCCCAACGGCTGGGTGCCGCGTTTGATTTTCATTGGTTTTCTGGGCGGCTTGCAAGGGGCGATAGGCTGGTGGATGGTGTCATCCGGGCTGACAGGGCGCATGGTTGATGTGGCTTCATATCGCTTGGCCGTTCATTTGGGCTTGGCGTTCTATATATTGGGTACAATCGCGTGGTATGTCTGGTTGTTGCGCCGCAAAGAAACCGAATTGCTTCAGGCGCGCAGGCAAGCGGATTTGGGGCTGGCACGTTTGGGTAAGATTTTGCTGGTCCTGGCATTTGCCCAAGTTTTACTGGGGGCCTTAGTGGCGGGAATTGATGCGGGACGCGGCTATATCGACTGGCCGATGATGAACGGGGCGTTTTTACCGCCTGAAAGCTTTGATTTCACACCGATGTGGGTGAATTTCTTTGAAAACCCCGCACTGGTGCAGTTTAATCACCGTATTTTGGGATATATCGTGTTTATTGCGGCCCTATTCGTATGGTTTAAAAGCCGCGCATCGGCATTGAACCTGATCAAACGCAATTTCAGCCTGATGATGTTGGCCGTTTTCGGGCAGGTGGTTCTGGGCATCGGCACCGTTTTATATGCAGCCCCTTGGCACATCGCCATTATCCACCAGATAGGGGCAGTTATCACGATCATTCTAATGCTTCGAGCGGTGTTTGCGGCGACGTACCCAAAAGTGCAAAGCTTACGGTAGAACATAAGGGCATTGAAAATGGATATGAAAAACATTCCCTTTGGAATCACTGATTGGGATAATATAAAGCCAACAAAGCATTGCGGAGATGTGGGCTATGCATTGTGGAGAACCAAGAGTTTTGACTCTATTCGTGTGCGAATGGTAGAATATACTGCTGGATATTTAGCCGACCACTGGTGCGTTAAAGGACATATTCTGTTTTGCCTGGAAGGTGAGCTGACAACCGAACTGGAAGATGGCCGTATTTTTGTTCTAAAGCCGGGTATGAGCTATCAGGTTGCCGATAATGCTGAACCGCACAGGTCGTCTACAAAAAATGGCGCAAAGCTTTTTGTCGTAGACTAAGATCGGTAGTGGGTTATGATCAAGATATGTAATGAAAGAGGCAGAAATGCTGGAGCGTTTGAAAACACGTTTACCTGATGTGAAAGACTTGACGGTTGATCGTATCATGGCAAGCAAGCGGCCTGTGTCACAAGATAGGATGCCTGCGATTGGTATGCTGATGGGGTTTATGTGGCCGTGATACACCGCGATATTACACTGGTACCTTTAGAGGGAAAACTGGTAGCATAGGTGACTATTGAAGGGTAAATATCTGATTTACCGACAGATTTTCACCCCACACGTTTTAAATAGGAGAAAAGACATGCAACAAAGTGACCGCGCGAAAGCGTTTAAAGCCCTTCATGTGAAATCAGATCCGGTTATCCTGTTTAATGTGTGGGATCCGGGCACGGCTGCCATTGTGGCGGGTGCCGATGCCAAAGCGATTGCAACGGGCAGTTGGCCTGTGGCCGCCGCCTTTGGCTATGCCGATGGTGAAAATATTCCACTGTCACTGGTTGCAGATAACTTGCGGCGTATTGTGGATGCCGTTGATTTGCCTGTGAGTTCAGATATTGAAGGCGGCTATGGAGTTGCCCCTGAAGTGGTTGCTGAAACGGTGCGTGAAATTGTGCAAGCAGGTGCTGTTGGTTTTAACTTTGAAGACCAAATTGTGGGCGGCGAAGGTCTGCACGCTATTGATTTGCAATCTGCCCGTATAGCGGCGGCACGTGAGGCGGCGGATCAGGTTGTATCAGATGTGTTTATCAACGCGCGCACGGATATATTCCTGAAAGCGGCAGCTGACACGCATACAGACGCGATGTTGGACGATGCTTTGGAACGAGCAGAAGCCTATGCCAAAGCGGGCGGGGACGGTTTTTTTGCACCCGGTCTTGCGGATGCGGGGTTGATTAAGCGGTTATGTGCTGAATGCGCGCTGCCCGTGAATATCATCGCGTTGCCGCATGTGCCTGATGCACAAACATTGGCGGATTGCGGTGTGGCAAGGATCAGTCATGGCCCTGTGCCGTATCGCAAGATGACGGTTTGGTTGGAAGAACAGGCGCGGGCGGCGATCAATTATAGTTAGGGGTGCGTACCTGTTAACAATGCGCGTTTACGTTTAATTCTTTCGGTCAGAAAATCAGATAAAACGCGCACACGAGCATTGCTACGCATGTCAACGTGTTTCAGCAACCACAGATCAAATCTGGGCGATGTTGTTACGGGGCTAAGACGGGTAAGGCTTGGGTCTGGGTCAGCCATGAAACAGGGCAGCATTGCTATCCCCATGCCCGCTTTGCAAGCTTCCTTTTGTACGTTCAAGCTAAGGATTTGACCGTGTATATTTAGGGTTGGGAATTGGCTTTTTCGCACCCACTCAGGGGTGCCATCTCCCAGTTTGAACCCAATCCATTGCCCGCCTGTAGGTGTTGTGTCCAAGTGGTGCCGATCAATATATGCTTGTGTGGCATAGGGGGCAATCCCACACGATACCAGCTTGCGGCCAACCAGTTCTTCGGGTGGGTTTTGGGCGAAACGCAAGACCAGATCAGCTTCACGGCGCGACAGGTTTGCCGTGCTGTAACCAATGTCAATTTCCAGTACTATTTCTGGATAGATTTGGTTGAATTCAGTCAAGTCAGGCATCAATAAATGGGTGGCCACTGCATCAACCATCGATAGTTTGATTTGGCCTGTCAGTGTGGTTTCTTGACCGAATATTAGTCTGTCCGCCTCTAGCACCCGCTCTTCCATGCTTTCTGCAAGCGTCAGTAATTCTTCGCCCGATGCGGTAAGTTTGAAACCTGTAGAAAACCGATCAAACAGGCGCACTGATAATTGGCGTTCAAACGCATCAATACGACGCGATACTGTTGAATAGCTGACCCCGCTACGGTTTGCGGCGTCACGCATTGTGTTGCTGCGAGCCAATGCTAAAAACAACCGGATGTCATCCCAATTCATGCGTTCCATTTTTGCACACACACTTTCTAATATTGAATGTTTATGTGTAAAAATAGAACAGGTAAGTTCTTTTAACAAGGGATTACAATCTTACCCTCAGAAATAACCTAAACCGAAAAAGGAATAACATTATGAAAAGACGTTCTTTTATAGCCACTGCAATCTTGTCTGCGACATTGGCGGCTTTTGCCGCTGTGCCAAGTGTTTTTGCACATGAGGCGGATTTTTACTTCGTTGATCTGTTGCGCCTGCAAGACGGTAAAACGCCTGCAGATGCGGCAAAATACTTTGAATTGATCGAACCTGTTGTGGCCAAACACGGGCTGGAACGTGCCTTGCCTTCGTTCAATATTATGCAGCGTATGGCTGGTGAGGTAGAGGCCGATATGTTGAATGTCTGGACCGTGACAGACCCAAAAGGCACGTTTGATGGCATCTTTACCGATGATGCTTACAAAGTCCATGTGCCATTGCGTAACAGCATTTTTGACATGAAAAACTCTGCCATGTTCGTGTTGACCCCGAATAAATAAAACCAAACCTGTCGCAGGTCATCTGCGGCAAATTGTGCCATTGCGTAACAGCATTTGGGCCTATAATGGAGAAAACAATGACTGATCAAAAGATCAACCTTCCGCTACAAACACCTGAAACGGCGCAAGATGGGGCAGCAGAAATCTTGAAGCTGGCAGAAAGTCAGTTGGGGTTTGTGCCTAACCTATATGCAAGTATGGCTAATATGCCAGCAATTCTTATATGCTATTCAAGAGGATACGAAAAATTTCGCGAGACATCTGGGTTTAACCCTGCAGAACAGGAAACCGTATTTTTAAGTGCCAGCCATACCAATGGTTGCCGCTATTGTCTGGCAGCACATTCAATGGTTGCCGATAAAATGCAGGGCATGGATGCAGCCGTGATTGCAGCGTTGCGCATAGGTGGTATCGTGCCTGATACCAAACTGAATGCCCTAGCAACCTTTACCCGTGAAATGGTATCTAGCAGGGGTCGCCCATCATCTGATCATATAGCCGCTTTTTTTGAGGCGGGTTACGATAATACGGCTGTGCTGGGGATTATTCTTGGGGTTTCAGTAAAAACCTTGTCTAACTACGTGAATATTATCAGCGAAACACCACTGGATGCGGCATTTGCGGACTATGTGGTGAAATAACAAAAGGCTGGCGTAACTGCGCCAGATCTTACGGGTTTTCCCAAGTTGGTTCGCGTTTTTCCAGAAACGCGGCCACCCCTTCGGCGGTGTCTTCAAACATCATATTGGCAGCCATAACATCGCCTGTATAAGTATAGGCATCCGCTATCGGCATTTGAAGTTGCTCATAAAAAGCCTGTTTGCCGATCTTCACAGCCTTGCCAAGTTTCCCTGCCACAGTTTGCGCCAGTTTAAGGGTTTCAGCGCCTAATATATCCTCTGAAACCGCCATGTTGATCAGGCCGTAATCAGCGGCCTCAGCGGCAGATATAAAACGCCCCGTGGTCAACATTTCAAACGCGCGTTTGCGTGGGATGTTACGGGATAAGGCAACCATAGGCGTCGAACAAAATAAGCCGATGTTGACGCCGTTCACCCCAAACCGCGTGGTGTCAGCCGCGACCGCCATATCGCAAGTAGCAACCAGCTGGCAGCCAGCGGCGGTGGCAATGCCGTGGACTTGGGCGATCACCGGTTGGGGTAGGGTTAAGATGCGTTGCATCAAGGCACCGCAGCGAGAAAATAGATCATTGAAATAGGCTTGGCCTTTATCACCAGCGTCTCGGGCGGCTGTCATTTCTTTTAAATTGTGACCTGCGCAAAACGCTTTGCCTTCACCGCGCAGAATGATTGCGCGGATTTCAGGGGTTTTAGCTATGTTATCCAAAGCTTCATGCAGGGCAGTTAACATAGAGTCAGATAATGCATTCAATGATTTTGGCGTATTCATCGTTAAAATAGCCACATCGTTAATGTCTTGGCGCAGTAATATATCTTGGGTCATCGGGCAAACCTTGTTAGTCAGGGGTGAATTAAAAGGTGCCACATGGAACTGAAGATGACAATCGCGGAAGTGACCGCATTTTTGGGAAAAGTCTTTCCGCAGATTGATAATGATTTCGAGGTGCTGTCCTTGTCTGTGGATGAGGTCGTTGTGCGTATGAACGTGCAAACCCGCCATTTGCGCCCTGGTGGCACTGTGTCTGGCCCGTCAATGTTCGCGCTGGCGGATGTATCGTATTATATCGCGACACTGGCGTTTATCGGGCCGGAAGCCCTGACAGTAACCACAAACTGCTCAATCGATTTCATGCGCAGGCCAGCGGCCACTAATATGATTGCCAAGGCGCGGGTGCTGAAATTGGGGCGTACACTGTCTGTGGGCGACGTGTTATTGTATTCCGAAGGGCAGGCGGCACCTGTGGCGCGGGCAAATTTGACGTATTCTATTCCGCCAAAGCGTTGATTCCCAAATCATTTTGAAGCCAGTCTAAATATTCGGATAATGCAGTTTCGTTACGCGAACAATAAGACCATTTCTGATATCTGCGTACTTTGATAAAATCTGCACGCTTTAGCAGCTCCAGATGGCGGCTGATAGTTGGTTGGCTGACTGCCAGTTTCGCCGCTATTAGTTGCATACATACCCCAAATTCTTCAGGGTTAGCGGATTCCTGATGCGCGAAATGTTTCGTGGTGTCTGACGTCAGCACTCGTGGGACAGATTTAAGGTTTAGCTAACGGAGGATTTCTGGTTCATCATAACATTCAAGGAGTGAAGATGAGACAGAAATCCGGAAGCAGCAAAGCAGCTGCAGATAAATTGGTGAAGAACATTCGCCGTAAAACCAGACAAACCTATTCCGCCGAGGAAAAGATCCGCATTGTATTAGCGGGCCTTCGCGGCGAGGAAAGCATTTCGGCGCTGTGCCGCCGTGAAGGCATCTCTGAAAGCCTGTATTACAGTTGGTCAAAGGAATTCCTCGAAGCGGGGAAACGCCGCTTGTCTGGCGATACAGCCCGGCAGGCGACGTCGCCTGAGGTGAAGGATCTACGAAGCGAGGCGATGGCATTGAAGGAATGCGTGGCCGATCTGACCATTGAAAACCGTCTGCTCAAAAAAAGCATGACAGGGGCTGGGGGATACGAGGAATGAGATATCCTGCATCTGAGAAACTGGAGATTATCCACACCGTTGAGCAATCACATCTGCCTGTGAAGCAAACCCTCGACATGCTGGGCATTCCGCGGACCACATTTTACCGGTGGTATGATCAATACCTTGAGGGCGGGCTTGATGCTTTGGCGGATCGCTCGCCTCGGCCCAAGTCTGTCTGGAACCGCATTCCCCAAGACAGGCGCGATAACTTAATCGAGTTCGCGCTGGAACATGAAGCGCTATCTACGCGTGAATTGGCGGTAAAATATACGGATGAGAAGCGGTATTTTATCTCTGAATCATCATCTTACCGCATTCTGAAGGCTGCCGACCTGATCACTGCACCAGATTATATCGTGATCAAGGCCGCCGATGAATTCCATGACAAGACCACTGCGATCAACGAGATGTGGCAGACCGATTTTACCTACTTCAAGATCATCGGTTGGGGATGGTATTATCTCAGCACGATCCTGGATGATTACAGTCGCTACATCATTGCCTGGAAACTCTGCACCAACATGCGGGCCGAGGACGTGACGGACACGATTGAGCTGGCCCTGACGGCATCTGGATGCGACCAAGCCGTCGTTCGGCACATGCCGCGTCTGTTGAGCGACAATGGGTCCTGTTACATCTCTGGCGATCTTGCCGAATGGCTGGAAGAGCAGAGAATGGATCACGTTCGTGGAGCGCCGTTCCACCCGCAGACTCAGGGCAAGATCGAGCGCTGGCATCAGACAATGAAAAATCGGGTTCTGCTGGAAAACTATTACCTACCCGGCGATCTGGAAAATCAAATCGGAGCTTTTGTGGAATATTACAACAACCAGCGCTACCACGAGAGCCTGAACAACGTCACACCTGCCGACGTCTATTTTGGGCGCGACAAAGCCATTATCAGAGAGAGGAAAAAGATCAAGAAGCAAACAATCCAAAAACGCCGCTTGCAACATCAAAAACAAGCTGCATAATCAATCACAATAACGAACCAGAGCCTCCAATACTCAAACCGCTCTGATGTCCCATTTTATATGACGACGGACATCAGTTGCTTTGTTGCCTTCGGGATCACCATTTTATGCGCATGTTGCACATCATGAAACGGCTTTTGCCGGAATGCCTGATTATGCGTTTGAAGCAGTTTTCAAAGCTTACATACAAAATGCAGCGCATTATACTTTGCGTGGTGAAGCAATAGAAGCCTATATGAAACCTTGGCTTGGTGATGGGGGAAAAGCCGCTTTCTTTCGGCAAATTGCACAGGCCGATACGGACAATATAAAGCAGGTACAAAAGCTTTATCAAAAACCGGCGTTTGATGTTCATATTATGTGGGGTGTGAAAGATACATTCATTCCCTTAGAAAGGGGGCGAAAATTAGCGGGTTTGCTTCAGGCCGATAGTTTCACGGAAATTCCCAATGCCGCGCATATTGTTCAGGAAGATGCCCCAGAGGCCATTGTTGCTACAATTCTTAAGAACATCTAAATCTATGGAGCATCGTGTCTTGTAAAAAGAATAAACTATGGGGTATTATTATACCTAATTTGTAAGGCATTGTTTTTACGATATTAAATTGATTTCGTGCGTGTTGACTTGCCCCCGCAAACCCTTAGAACCCCCTTATCAGTTTCGGCGCATCTATTGCGCCATCATTTCGAAAGTATGAACCCATGAAAACATTCTCAGCAACACCTGCTGATATTGATAAAAAATGGCTTATCATTGATGCCGAAGGCATCGTGTTGGGTCGTTTGGCGTCAATTATAGCAATGCGCTTGCGCGGCAAGCACAAGCCAACTTTCACACCGTCCATGGATATGGGCGACAATGTGATCGTGATCAATGCGGATAAAGTCCAGCTAACGGGCAAAAAGCGCTCTGACAAAATTCACTACTGGCACACAGGCCATCCGGGCGGCATTAAACAGCGTACTGCTGGCCAAATCCTGGAAGGTAAATTCCCTGAGCGTCTGTTGGAAAAAGCCGTGCAACGCATGTTGCCGGGCGGCCCATTATCACGCGAGCAAATGCGCAACTTGCGTATATATGCTGGTGTTGATCACCCGCATGAAGCCCAAAACCCTGAAGTTTTGGACGTTAAAGCCATGAACCCTAAAAATACACGGAGCCAATCATGAGCGACCAGATAAAATCTTTGGATGACCTGAAAGAAGCTGTGGGCGACCTGCCTGCTGCTGACATACCAGCCGATCAATCTGCTGCAGAAGCGGTTTCTGCGGCCATTACCCGCGAACCACAACGTGATGAGCTGGGGCGTTCATATGCCACCGGCAAACGTAAAGACGCGGTTGCCCGTGTTTGGATCAAACCCGGTTCAGGTAAAGTGACTGTAAACGGTCGTGAGATGAACAAATATTTTGCCCGTCCTGTGTTGCAAATGATTTTGGCACAGCCTTTCACCATTGCCGGTGTAACCGGTGAGTTTGATGTGATGGCAACTGTAAAAGGTGGCGGTCTGTCAGGCCAAGCGGGTGCGGTTAAGCACGGTATTTCTAAAGCATTGCAGCTTTATGAGCCATCCCTTCGTGGTGCTTTGAAAGCAGCTGGCTTCCTGACACGCGACAGCCGCGTTGTTGAGCGTAAGAAATACGGTAAAGCCAAAGCCCGTAAGAGCTTCCAGTTCTCAAAACGTTAAGACGTTTATTAAAAATTTTAAGAAGCGGTCTTTCGGGGCCGCTTTTTTTTTGTTTATGATGCAAGTGAAGGAGATATGATATGACAGATTTACAGATTATCCCGCTGGAAAAGGGCCATTATGATGAATGGCTGGCTTTGTATGAAGGCTATGCTGATCATTATCAGGTGACCCTAACCAAAGACGGTGTTACGCGCACTTGGGGTTGGTTGCATTCGGATGCGTCACCTGTGACAGGGGTCGTTGTGGTGTTGGATGGCAAGTTGGTGGGGCTTGCGCATTACCGCGCCATGCCCAGCCCGTTGCGCGGGGCAGAAGTGGGGTTTTTGGACGATATGTTTATTAGTCACGCAGCACGCGGTGCCAAAGTGGGTGAAAAGCTGTTGAACCATCTGGCAGGTATCTGCACCCAAAACGGCTGGCCGATGATGCGCTGGATTACGCGCGATAATAATTACCGTGCGCGCGCCCTTTATGACCGTGTGGCGGTAAAAGCAGACTGGAACACCTATGAAATGATGCCGCTTTAAGGAGTGTTTTGCCATGCCCGTAGGTATATTTGACAGCGGATTAGGTGGCCTAACGGTATATCGCGCCATCCAAAAACAGATGCCGGATCAATCGCTTAGCTATCTGGGCGATAATGCACACGCACCTTACGGGGTGCGGGGTGCGGATGATATTTATCGGCTGACTTGTGATGCGGTGGAACGTTTGTGGGATGAGGGTTGTGATCTGGTGATCCTGGCCTGCAACACGGCATCAGCTGTGGCGTGTAAACGGATGCAGGAAGGTTGGATACCTGCGGATAAGCGGGTTCTGGGTGTGTTTGTGCCGTTGATTGAGGCGGTAACCGAACGTAACTGGGGCGACACATCGCCGCCGCGCGAAGTGGATGTGAAACAAATCGCTTTGTTTGCAACGCCCGCAACCGTGGCCAGCCGTGCGTTTCAACGTGAACTGGCATTTAGGGCCATTGGGGTTGATGTGGAAGCCCAACCTTGTGCAGGGTTGGTGGATGCACTGGAAGACAATGATCTGGAACTGGCCGAGGCGATGGTGCGCAGCCATGTGATGGCCTTGTTGCGCCGTATGCCCAACCCGCAATCCGCTGTTTTGGGTTGTACGCATTATCCGATTTTGGAACATATATTTCAAGCCGCTTTAGGGGCCGATGTGCAGGTGTTCAGTCAAGCTAATTTGGTTGCGGCCTCGCTGCAAGATTACCTGAAACGCCACCCTGATATGGTTGGGGCCAACCGACCGGGCCGATTGTTGACCACGGGTGATCCGCAATCTGTCAGCGATGCCGCCACGCGATTTTTATCCAAGCCGCTGCATTTTGAAGCAGCCTGATTGTAAACTGCGCAAAAATCACATAAATCGACTTTAGCTACTACGGAGACATGTCATGTCACAGCCGAAAAACATCGCAATACTTGGGGCCTCTGGTTATACGGGGGCTGAATTGGTGCGCCTGATTGCGACCCACCCGATGATGCGCATTGTGGCGATGACAGCGGAACGCAAAGCGGGGTTGGAAATGGCGGAAGTTTTTCCGCATTTACGGCATTTAGACCTGCCCAAACTAGTTAAAATCGATGCGGTGGATTTCGCGGATGTTGATCTATGCTTTTGTGCATTACCCCATGCTACAAGTCAAAAAGTGATCAAAGCTTTGCCTAAAACTTTGAAGGTTGTTGATCTGTCAGCGGATTTCAGGCTGCGTGATCCGGAAGAGTACGCCAAATGGTATGGCGGCAAGCATGATGCGCTGGAGTGTCAGGCCGAAGCTGTTTACGGGCTGACGGAATTTTACCGCGAGCAAATTAAAACCGCACGTTTGGTGGCTGGCACTGGCTGCAATGCGGCAACAGGCCAATATGCGTTAACGCCATTGATCAAAGCTGGCGTGATTGATCTGGATGAGATTATTATTGATCTGAAAACCGGTGTCAGCGGGGCAGGGCGTGCTTTGAAAGAGGGGTTGTTACATGCGGAGCTGTCCGAAGGCGCGCACTCTTATGCCATTGGTAGCACGCACCGGCATCTGGCAGAGTTTGATCAGGAATTCAGTGCCATTGCAGGGCGGCCCGTGAAAGTGCAGTTCACCCCCACACTGATCCCTGCCAATCGCGGAATTATTGCCAATGTCTATGTGAAGGGCGATGCACAAGTGATTTATGATACGTTGGCGGCGGCTTATGCCGATGAAGTTTTCATCGAAATGCTGCCCTTTGGGCAAGCCCCAAGTACGCGCCATATTCGCGGTTCAAACTTCTGCCACATCGGTGTGGCGGCGGACAGGATAGAAGGCCGCGCCGTGGTAATTGCGGCCCTTGATAACTTAACCAAAGGCTCTTCAGGTCAAGCGGTGCAAAACGCCAACCTGATGTTGGGCCTAGATGAAGGGGTGGGGTTACACATGGCCCCTGTGTTTCCATAATGGCTGTTGGATTAAAGAAAAAACGTCGTATTCAGTTGATTGTCATCGGTTTTGTTCTAATGGCGGTGGCGACCACCCTGATCGGGTATGCAGGAAAAGATGGGATCGAATTTTTCCGCAGCCCAAGTCAGGTGATCGAAAAAAACCCGCCCGCCAGCGAAACCTTTCGTATTGGCGGCCTGGTGAAAGAGGGCAGCTTGGTTAAAGAAGGCACAACTGCACATTTTGTGGTGACTGATACCAATGCCGATATTCCAGTGGTTTTTACCGGTATTCTGCCCGACCTGTTCAGTGAAGGCACTGGCATGATCGGCACCGGTAAGCTGGTCAATGGCACATTTGAGGCACGCGAAATTCTGGCAAAGCATGATGAGAATTACATGCCAAAAGAAGTGGCCGATGCATTGAAAGAACAAGGTTACTATAAAGAACCGCCCGCTGAGTAAACCAATTATCAGGATTTTTGCCAAAGGCTGATACCCGAAATGATATCGGGGTATCTGATGCAAAATATTGATGAAATAGCCAATGAAATTGTGCGCCGTGAAGGCGGTTATGTAAATGATCCGGATGATCCGGGTGGGGCCACGAATTTTGGCGTGACCATTCATACCATGCGCCGTTTGGGGTTGGATTTGACTGGGGACGGTAAGGTGACAGCGGCGGATGTTAAAGCACTTACTATTAAGCAAGCCGTTGATATATTTAAAAAACATTACTTTTATAAGCCCAAAATTGACCAGCTTCCACAAGCCTTGCAGGCCAGTGTTTTTGATATGCAGGTCAATGCGGGCGGCAATGCGATTAAGGTTTTGCAACGGCTCTTGGTGAAGTTCGGCGAAGATGTAACCGCAGACGGCGTGCTGGGGCCGCAATCATTGCGCGCTACCCATAATGTTTGGGCAAAAGCACAGGGGCATTTGGTTGATGCATACGGGATTGAACGGCGCAACTATTATTACCGCTTGGCTGATCGCCGCCCCGCATCCCGTAAATATGCCCGCAGGCGCGATGGCGGTAAGGGCGGGTGGATTATACGTGCCGAAGAATTTATTTCGGAAAAGTTTCATTTAACCGCAACAGAGCATCAGGAAAGGACAGCGAAATGGGTTTAATCGGAAGTATTCTGGGGCTGGGTCGATCTACCAGCGAAATTGGCGGGGCGGTGGAACGCGTAGCCGAGGTGTTTGTGCCCAACCGAACCAAATCTGACGAGAACTACTATCGTTTGGGGCGGGCCTCATTGGATCAGCTGGCAGCAGAATTTAAGCTTGCACCGACAAATGCATTTGACGGTTTTGTCAGCGGGTTGAATCGTTTACCACGCCCAACGCTGGCCTTGGGGACTGTAGGATTGTTCGCCTATGCCATGGTTGATCCTGTGGGGTTTTCTATCCGAATGCAGGGCTTGGATACGGTGCCTGATCAACTGTGGTGGTTGTTAGGGGCGATTGTGACGTTTTATTTTGGGGCGCGTGAATTGCATTATAAAAGAAATGGCCGAAAAATACGTTTGGTGGATGTAAAACCAAACGCGTTTACATCATTGCCGCATAACCCCGAAAACGCTGCCGTAGATCAATGGCGACAATCCACCCTATGAAACTATTCAATGATATCAACGTGATACGCTTAACTAAACCAGTAAACTAGTTTGCTGGTTTAACAGATAATACGATCTAAATTTCCCGCAGAATATGGCCTGAAATTATAACCGCGTCAGTCTGTCCAATACCGCAAATATGATTTGTCGCTGCCGTTAAGCCGTCTATACTGGCGCAATGACAGCTGAACTTGGACATTTCGCAACATTGCTTGCCTTTCTTGTAGCCATCCTTCAGGCCGTAGTGCCGATGGTGGGGGCCACACGTAATCAGGCCTCTTGGATGGCAGTGGGTGTGCCGATGGCGATCACCCAATTCCTGTTGGTGGGATTTGCCTTTGCCATGCTTACGATTGCTTTTGTCACGTCGGATTTTTCCGTGCGTTTGGTTGCCGCCAATTCGCATTCCCTAAAACCGATGCTTTATAAAGTGTCCGGTGTTTGGGGCAATCACGAAGGCTCTATGCTGTTGTGGATTTTGATCCTGACTACATATGGTGCCCTTGTGGCATGGTTCGGGCAGAACTTGCCTGATCGCCTGAAAGCACGGGTTTTATCTGTGCAGGCGATGATTGCAGTGGCTTTTCTGGCCTTTCTCATCTTCACGTCCAACCCGTTTGAACGGCTGGAATTTCCACCTGTTGACGGCAATGACCTGAACCCGCTGCTACAAGACCCAGGGTTGGCGTTTCATCCGCCGTTTCTATACTTGGGCTATGTCGGCCTTTCCATGAGCTTCAGTTTTGCCATTGCCGCCCTGATAGAAGGGCGCATTGATGCCGCTTGGGCCAGATGGGTGCGCCCGTGGACTTTGCTGGCCTGGATTAACTTGACCATCGGTATCGCACTAGGGTCTTGGTGGGCGTATTACGAGTTGGGTTGGGGCGGCTGGTGGTTTTGGGATCCTGTGGAAAATGCCAGCTTCATGCCGTGGTTGATTGCAGCCGCTTTGTTGCATTCGTCCATTGTTGTGGAAAAACGCGATACCCTGAAAAGCTGGACTATTTTACTGGCGATCCTAGCGTTTTCATTCTCTTTAATAGGCACGTTTATTGTGCGGTCAGGCGTGATCACTTCCGTTCATGCCTTTGCCAATGATCCAGAACGCGGTGTTTTCATCCTAGCCATTCTAAGTGTCGCCATCGGTGGTGCGCTAACACTTTATGCACTGCGCGCGCGTGAATTACGTGCAACCTCTGCCTTTAATGTGGTCAGCCGAGAGTCTGGATTAATACTGAACAACCTTTTGCTGGTGGTGGCCACCGCTGTGGTTTTTTGTGGCACAATCTGGCCGCTGGTTGCTGAAATTACCACGGGGCGCAAACTGTCTATCGGCGCACCCTTCTTCGATTTGGCGTTCACACCCTTCATGGTGGTCATCGCAATGGCCTTGCCCATCGGGGCAATTCTGCCATGGAAACGCGCTAGTTTAAGCCGTTCCATGCAACCGCTTTGGGGTGTTTTAGCCCTATCTGTGGCACTGGGTGCCTTGGTTTGGGCGATGCAAACCGGCGGGCGGATGTTGGCGCCTATCGGCATCACATTAGCAGCTTGGCTTGTGCTGGGCGCGATGGCTGAATTAGGAACACGTGCCAAGCTGGGCAAGGTAAGCTTATCCCAAACCCTGCGCCGTTTGCGTAACCTGCCACGGTCTGACTGGGGTAAATCCGTGGCGCACGCGGGGCTTGGGCTGACGATATTCGGCATTGCCAGCATCACCGCTTGGGAAGTGGAAGATATTCGCGTGGCCCATGTGGGTGATCGTTTTACAGTTGGCGCATATGAGTTCCAGTTCAACGGGGTAACCAAAGCCAACGGTAAGAACTATACAACGAGCATTGGCAATTTCACTGCCTTTAAAGACGGTGTTTTAGTTGCTGATTTACATCCTGAAAAACGCTTTTATCCGGTGCAGAACATGCCCACAACCGAAGCTGCAATAGATCAAAGTCTTACGCGCGACCTATACCTTGCCTTGGGCGATGAACAGGATGGTGGATGGGCCGTGCGCACCTATATCAAACCTTTTGCAAACTGGTTGTGGATTGGCGCACTTGTGATGGCATTGGGCGGGGTTCTTAGCCTTACGGATCGCCGTTACCGTGTTGCGGCAACTGCACGCAAAACACCTGATGCTGTGCCGGCTGAGTAGGGCGATGATGCGTATTTTACTGATACTTGTGTTCCTTGCCACGCCTTCATGGGCCGTGGAGCCTGATGAGATATTACCAGACCCTGTGATGGAGGCCCGTGCGCGGGTGATTTCCAAAGGTTTGCGCTGTTTGGTGTGCCGCAATGAAAATATCGACAGCTCAAACGCAGGCATTGCAAAAGACCTGCGGATTTTGGTGCGCGAACGGCTGGTTATGGGCGACACGAATGATCAAGTGGTGTCTTATGTTGTGGACCGTTACGGCGAATACGTGCTGTTAAAACCGAAGTTCAGTGTAAAAAATATGGTGCCGTGGTTGGCAGGCCCCGTGCTGTTTTTATTCGGTCTGTTCCTGTCGATCAAATTCATTTCTAGACGACGCCCAGATACTGTAGCGGCTTTGGACGCAGACGAAGAAAAACGTCTTAAGGATTTACTGGGCGAATAAAAAAGGCCGCTAGAATGTAGCGGCCTTTAATTTATGTCTATTTATGCGGCTTATGAACCGCCGTTGAATTTCAGGTATTTCTCTGTTTCCAGACGATTTTCAACTTCCACATATTCGCGATCAACCGCACCCACATACAGCTGGCGAGGACGGCCGATTTTCAACTTCGGGTCGGTGATCATTTCTTTCCACTGTGAAATCCAGCCGACAGTCCGCGATAACGCAAATATCGGTGTGAACATGGATGTAGGAAAGCCCATCGCGGACAGGATGATACCGGAATAGAAATCAACGTTCGGATATAGTTTCTTCTCAATGAAATACTCGTCCTCAAGCGCGATGCGTTCCAGCTCTTTGGCCACTTTCAAGGTCTCGTTGTCGCCAACACCTAGCAATTCCAGCACCTCATCGGCACTTTCTTTCATCACTTTGGCGCGTGGGTCAAAGTTTTTGTAAACCCTGTGGCCAAAGCCCATCAGACGGAACGGGTCACTTTTATCTTTGGCGCGTGCCACATATTCAGGGATGCGATCAACCGTGCCGATTTCGTGCAGCATTTGTAAAGCTGCTTCATTCGCACCACCATGTGCAGGCCCCCAAAGGCATGCAATACCAGCCGCAATACAGGCAAACGGGTTAGCACCCGAAGACCCCGCAAGGCGCACTGTGGAAGTAGAGGCGTTTTGTTCATGGTCAGCATGTAGCGTAAAAATGCGGTCCATAGCTTTTGCCAGCACAGGGTTCACAACATACTCTTCACTGGGCACAGCAAAACACATGCGCAGGAAGTTAGATGCGTAATCCAGATTGTTATCCGGGTAGACGAACGGCTGGCCGATGGAATATTTATAGGCGTAAGCCGCAATCGTCGGGATTTTTGCGATCATACGGAATGCGGCAACCTCGCGCTGATTAACGTCCGTAATATCTGTGCTGTCGTGATAAAATGCGGACAGCGCACCAACCACACCACACATAATGGCCATCGGGTGGGCATCGCGGCGAAAACCACGGAACAGATGCTGCATCTGGTCGTGCAGCATTGTGTGGTTTGTGATGTGATGTTCAAATTTTTCCAGCTGATCTTTGCTAGGAAGATCACCGTAAAGCAAAAGGTAACACACTTCCAGATAATGTGATTTTTCTGCCAGATCCTCAATGGAATAACCACGGTATTGCAACTTACCCAAACCACCGTCAATGAATGTAATGGTCGAGTCGCAAGATGCGGTTGAGGTGAAGCCGGGGTCATAAGTAAACACTTTGCCTTGGGCATAAAGCTTTGTGATATCCAGAACATCAGGCCCCGCAGAAGGCGAATAAATTGGCAGGTCAATTTCCTGATCGTCCAGTTTAAGTGTAGCGGTGCGTTGTTTGTCTGTCATATCGTCCTCATTATTCCGGGGGCAGGCCCCATTAGCTGTCAGACACAGAAATTGTGCCCGAAGTGGCTCTAATCGCCGTTCGAAGAGTATTCCAGAATATTCTGGTATTACATCGCCGCCAGCGTGTCATTTATCCGCGCCAGCGTTTCATCTTTTCCAAGGGCTGCCATCATATCAAAAGTCGACGGCGACTTGGTTGTACCAGACAATACAACCTTCATCGGTTGTGCAACTTTGCCCAGTCCAAGACCTTCGGTTTGTGCAAAATCACGAAACAGGGTCTCTAACTCTTCCTTAGACCAAGTTGTAACCTCTGCTAACAGTGGGGTCAATTGTTTCAGTATACCATTGAATACCGAATTCAAGTGCTTTGCGTCATTTTCATCGGGCGCGAATGGTCGCGGGGCTAAAATAAAGCGGGCTTTGTCCAGTAAATCAGGCAGTTTTTTGGAGCGTTCACGCAAAATCGGCAAAACCGATTTCAGCTTGGCAATGTCTGCATCCGATAGCGGCTCGCGGTCTTGTGAAGATATGTAATCTTGCAGGCCCATGATCAGCACATCGTCAGGGACAGTTTCGATATGATGCTTGCTGACATTATCCAGTTTCTTGAAATCAAACCGCGATGGGGCTTTGTTGATGCTTGAAAGATCAAACCATTCAATGGCCTGTTCGGTGGTAAACAACTCATCATCGCCGTGGCTCCAGCCCAGACGCGCCAGATAATTGCGCATGGCTTCAGGCAGATAGCCCATTTCGCGGAATTCCTGTGCGCCAGTCGCCCCATGGCGTTTGGATAATTTCTTACCATCATCCCCGTATATAAGCGGGATATGGGCGAATGTCGGTATGTCCCAATCCAAGGCATTATAAATCAGACTTTGACGGCCTGCATTGATCAAGTGTTCATCACCGCGAATGATGGTGTTCACACCCATATCGTGATCATCCACAATAACGGCCAATGTGTATGTTGGTGTGCCGTCCGAACGCAACAGGATCATGTCGTCAAACTCGATGTTTTTCCAAGTCACTTTACCCTGAACCGCATCATCAATACTTAAACTTCCTTCACGGGGCGCTTTTAGCCGTATTACAAACGGGGCGTCCGGTGTGCTTGCAGGGTCTGCATCACGCCATGGACTTTGGAAACTGCCATATTTACCTTCTGTTGAAGCGCGAAACGCATCAATCTCTTGCTTGGTGGCATAGCATTTATAGGCATGGCCCGTTTCCAATAGGGTATAGGCTACTTCTGCATGTCGGTCACGGCGGGCGAATTGGCTGTTTGCCTCGCCATCCCAATCCAACCCCAGCCAATGCATACTTTCGAAAATCGCCTGAGTGGCCGCATCGGTTGACCGTTCACGGTCTGTGTCTTCGATGCGCAGCAGAAACTTGCCGCCATTGGCGCGGGCAAATAGCCAGTTGAAAAGGGCGGTGCGCGCCCCGCCAATGTGCAAATAACCGGTGGGGGACGGTGCGAAACGGGTGACAATGCCCATGTGTTAACCTCTTGGAAACCATAATGAAGATAAAGTTAGCCCACGTTTAGGCAAATGATCAGGGAAGAGCAAGGGACGTGCGGCTACCAAACCCCTCAATCGCTTTGGAAGCACAACGCGGCAGGCTGTTTTTATGGCTGCCTGTGTGTTTGTCTATCGGGATAGGGCTTTACTTTGCCATTCGGTTTGAACCCTTGGCGGGTTTGGTGCAGGTTCTGATCTTGGTGAATATTCTTCTGTTTTCAGTGGCCTATTTTGACCGCAGCACAGCCAGCGCGATTATCATCAGGGCATCCGGGTTTATTCTACTGGGTTTCCTGCTGGCAGTTTTACGCACCCATAGCGTGGCAGAACCAGTATTAGGCTGGCGATATTACGGCCCGATTGAGGGTACGATTGTGGCCATTGACCGATCCAACGCCAACCGCCCGCGTGTAACCCTAGCATCCCCTGATTTGGGTAAGATATCACAGCCCAGAACGCCTGGTTTCGTGCGGGTGTCTTTGCATTCTGACGTGGGTTTAGAACACTTGCAACCGGGCGCACGAGTGCGCACCCTTGGCAGTATCGCGCCACCCTCTGGGCCGGTAGAGCCGGGTGGTTTTGATTTTCAGCAATATGCCTGGTTCAAACGTCTGGGGGCAGTGGGTTATTCGCGTAAACCCGTTGAGTTGATTGCGCCAGCTGAGTTGAACAGTTACACGCTGCGCTTGTTCGATCTTCGTATGCGTATTGCGGATCACGTGCGCACGCCAATTGATGGCCAGACAGGGGCGTTTGCAGCGGCAATTATCACTGGTGACAGATCGGCGATTGACCCCGCTATGCTGGATGATCTGCGTGCATCCAATTTGGCACATCTCTTGGCAATTTCCGGCCTGCATATGGGGCTGTTGGTGGGGTTTGTCTTTGCATTGGTACGTTACGGGCTGGCATTGCTGCCCTATATCGCCTTGCATTGGCAGACCAAGAAATTGGGTGCTGTTCTGGCTTTGATCGCGGGCTTTGCCTACCTGCAAATCTCAGGGGCGGCAGTGGCCACAGAACGCGCCTTTATCATGGTCAGTGTGATGTTGGTCGGCGTGCTGTTGGATCGCCCTGCAATTACCTTGCGTGCCGTGGCACTGGCGGCGACAATATTACTGGTGATCAGGCCCGAAAGCCTGATGCAGGCGGGTTTCCAGATGTCATTTGCCGCTACAACCGCCCTTGTTGCCAGCTTTGAGTTTCTAAAACACCAACGCCATTGGCAAGCCCTGCAATTTGGCCGTGGTCGGTTTTTGCAACCTTTCATGACCCTCTTTTTATCTTCGTTGATTGCAGGGGCGGCCACCGCGCCCTTTGCCGCATTTCACTTTAACCAATTCGCCCAGTTCGGCCTGATCGCCAATCTGGGTTCCGTACCCGTCATGGGCCTGTTGGTCATGCCGTCCGCTGTTCTGGCTGGCCTGCTGGCCCCTTTCGGGCTAGATGCCTTGCCGTTTTGGATCATGGGCAAAGGTGTTGAATGGATACTGGCTGTTGCCCATTTTGTGGCGGGCCTGGAAGGGTCAGCGCGGCCAATCCCGAAGGGGTCAAACCAAGTGCTGCCGTTATTGGGTTTGGGGGCAGTGGTGTTTATCTTGTGGCGCGGACACGCACGATTGCTGGGGCCGGCGATATGCCTGATGGCTTTCGGGCTTTGGATGACCACACCCAGACCGGATATTCTGATCTCAGACACAGGGCGGTTGATCGGGGTGCTTCAAGGTCAGAAACGCGCATTGAACCGTGAACGCGGTAGCGGGTTTGCGGCAAGGGTTTGGTTGGAAAATGACGGTGATAAGGTTGAACAGGTTCTGGCAGCTGGCAGATATGATGATTTTACCGATGCCATGACAGTGGATGTTGGCGGGGCAAAGCTTGGTTATGTTTGGCCAAAGAAAACACTAGAGGCTGAGCTGGACACATATTGCCATGATGCAGATATTTTGATCTCACCGAACTGGAAGCAACCGCTTTCGGGGGGGTGCATCCATATCTCGCAATCATACCTGCGTTATAACGGATCGGTTTCGATCACCTTGCAAAATGGCACCCCGCAGATAAAAACCGCGCGTCAAATGACGGGTGCGCGGATGTGGAATGCGTGGTGGTTGCGCCAAAAGAAATAATAAAGCTGTTGTTCCAAGAAGTACCCCAAAAATCACGCATGGGTTTGATATAATCGTGGCAACGCGTGGGCTGAAGCCCACCCTACGGGCCAGCGCACGCATCCTTAACAAACCCTAAACCGCTTTAGGTGTATAACCTGGATGTCGACAAAAGTAGTATCACGGGTTCTCAAAGATTGCTTTGCAATCTTCTGTCACCCCGGCGGGTTTTCAAAGGGCGGGTAACAGCGTCAAATGCGAAGACTACCAGACTTAACGGTTAAGAACAGGTGCAAGGGTTATCCCCCCTTGTTCGGCTATATTGCTACAAGCGGCAGGCCTGCCTTCCTTATTAAATGATACACCTTAAAATATGAAAACCCCGCCACCAATGAACGGCGACGGGGCTATAAATCGTGGGGTATTTTGTTGTTTAATACGTCCGGATCAAGCCCACCAGGCGGCCCTGAACTTTGACCTGATCATCACGGTAAACCCGTGTTTCATAGGCGGGGTTCGCCGCTTCTAGTGCAATCGCGGAACCGCGTTTGCGCAGACGTTTTAGGGTGGCTTCCTGATCTTCCACCAAGGCCACAACAATATCGCCATTGTCGGCGTCAGACTGTTCATGGATCACCACGATGTCACCATCGTTGATGCCTGCGTCAATCATACTGTCGCCCTTCACTTCCAGCGCATAATGCTTGCCGCCTTGTGCCAGCATTTCACCCGGCACAGAAACATTATGGGATGCCACTTGTATCGCTTCAATCGGTGTACCAGCTGCAATGCGCCCCATCACGGGTAATTCCAGCGCGTGGCCAGATGATACGGGCAAAGCGGTGCGCGGTGCGGGCGGCGGTGCTGAACCTTCGATCACGCGGGGTTTAAAGCCGCCACTATCAATATTTTCAGGCAGGCGAATGATTTCCAAAGCGCGTGCGCGGTGCGGTAGGCGGCGGATGAAACCGCGTTCTTCCAAAGCTGTGATCAGGCGGTGGATGCCGGATTTTGACCGCAAATTTAGCGCTTCTTTCATTTCATCAAAAGACGGTGGTACACCTTCTTTTTGCATTCTGTCGTGAATAAATTCCAGCAAATCCATTTGTTTACGGGTTAGCATGTTACCCTCCTGTCGCTTGTTTGTATGCGTATTGTTCCGCTTCGTTCTATAGGTGTTCTTGTTTTGTGTCAACTACTATACCTTAAGTAGTGTGGCGTTCGATATCTGTCTGCTAAAAGTACAGGTATGGCGTATTGGCTAAAGCCGAATAACATCCACTTTATCGCCGGCTTTTAGGGTAGGCGCGTTGGGGGTGCGCACCATCAGCAGGTTTGCCCGCGCCAATATTGACAAAAGTGAGCTGTCTTGACGGTCAAACAAGGTACAGGTCAGCCCCGCATCCGTATGGCCTGATTTTGCCCGCATATAATGCGCACGCGGGCCATTGGGGCCAAGGTCTTGGGTTAATATAGCGGTTTCGCGGGGCAGGGCCTGTTTGCCCAAGCCCAGCATTGCATTCAGTGCAGGGCGCAAGAAAATATGGCCGCAAACGATTGAACTTACAGGGTTTCCGGGCAACCCGATCAGAGGGATATCATTATAACGGCCTGCCATCAGTGGCTTGCCGGGGCGCATCGCAACTTTGTAAAAGCTTGTTTCCAGCTCAGGCCCTTGGGCCATTTTCCCGATCAAATCGTGATCACCCACGGATGCCCCGCCCATGGTCACAATAGCATCCGCCCCTTCGCATAGATCAAGAACCGTGCGCAAAGCCGCTTCATTATCGCGTGCGATGGGCAATAGACGGGCTTGCCCCCCAGCGGCTTCAACCATGGCTTTCAAGCCTAAGTTGTTAGAGCTGCATATTTGATCGGGGCCAAGCGGTTCGCCGGGGTAAACCAGCTCATCGCCCGTAGGCACCAACGCGATAATCGGTTTGCGGCGCACAGGCACGATGCCTATATTCATTGCTGCCAGCAGCGATATTTCATTGGTGCCAAGTTTCAAGGGGGCGTGAACCGTGTCACCAACGGCAAAATCGCCGCCTGCGGGGCGGATATAGTGGTTGGTGTCGATATTGTCTGAAACCGTGATGGTATCACCCTCACGGATGCAATCTTCCTGTATTAAAATACGGTCAGCCCCTTGGGGAACAGGGGCGCCTGTGAATATTCGCACTGTTTGGCCTGCGCTAAGCACACCATTAAACCGCGCTCCTGCCGCACTTTCACCGATCACTTTAAGTGTAACACCTGTAGCAATATCGGCAGTTTGCACCGCATAACCATCCATTGCGGAACCCGTGAAGGGTGGTTGGTTGTGGGTGGCGGTAATATCGCTGGCCAAAACACGGCCCATTGCGTGGGCTATGGGCACTTCTTCGATGTCCAAGGGGTTAAACAGGTCAAGGACGCGCGATAGGGCTTGTTCTACAGAGATCATTTGAGTTCCTCAATGTTTACTCTGAATAAGGTAGGATGTTTTACTGCTTGAAAGAAACTTATATCTTTTGCATTTACTTGAAAACGAGGAATAGTAGATTCCATTATTATTGCTTTCCTTGCTTGAAATATCTCATGCTTTGATGCTTTCATACCAAAAATAACACTGTGGATTGCTTCTAGTGGGACTGCGAATAAATATGTAGGATACTCTGTGTCGGAGTTAATTACTTTTTTGGCTTTATCTAGACTAGATATAACTCTCCACTCACGTTCATATCTCCAATCAGGGCTTTTCTGGTAGAAGATTTTGTACTGCTCTCCAAAATCATTAAGGTTTTTAGGTCGCTTTGGTGTGTATTTAATTTTACCTATTTTAAATTCACGACTTTTTCCACTTGAATTAAAGAAAGGATGGGAGGCATCAAGGCCTATGGCAATTCCTTTGTGCTGTGCGCCGTAATGCGACCACATTAAAATATTATCATTAGTTTCGCTAAGGCAAAAAATACCAAGCCTTCTATCCATAGCATCTTCAAATGACTTGAGGAATAATGCTGCTGAAAAATCGCTCCCCTCTAATAGATCAAGCTTTCCGTCCGTTATCATACTATACACAAGATCTTTAGTAGATTGAGTTATCTGCATTGATTTTAATTGCGGTTGCGAAATGCTTTCGGTAAAAATTTCTTCAAACTGTTTTCTGCTAAGATTCCGAAAATACTTATTAAGGGTATCATTATTTATAACGGCATCGATTTCGGGCCGTGCATCAAATGGGTCATTCAGCGCACCGGGTTGTGTGAATCGAAACAGCCCATTTATAACGGAGTCAATTCTATTTATGTCTGTGTATTTCCAAAATATTTTTGACTTCATTTACCCTCGTAAAGCCCTGATTTTCCACCATCTTTCAACACCACGCGGATGTCGGTGATGTGCATCGCTTTATCCACAGCCTTGACCATATCGTAGACGGTCAGGGCAGTAACGCTTACGGCGGTCAGGGCTTCCATCTCGATGCCGGTTTGGCCTGTGGTTTTAATGGTGGCTTCTATATCAACGCAGTTCTTAGCCGTATTCACCGTCAGATCAACTGCAACTTTGGTGATCGGCAAAGGGTGACAAAGCGGGATCAGATCAGGGGTTTTCTTTGCCGCCATGATGCCCGCGATACGCGCAATACCCAGAACGTCGCCCTTTTTGGCAGTGCCGCCTGCGATCATTGCCAGCGTTTCGGGTGCCATCACAATGCGGCCTTTGGCAGTGGCGATGCGAGAGGTCACCGCTTTATCGCCGACATCAACCATGTGCGCTGCGCCCTGATCATCGAAATGCGAGAGTTTATTTGTCATGCCGCCACCCTTGGGTTGGCGAGCAGGGCTTTGGTGGCAGCGGCCACATCATCTTGGCGCATCAGGCTTTCGCCGATCAGGAAACTACGTGCCCCGACAGCGGCCATTTCAGACATATCCTGTGGCGTGAAGATACCGCTTTCGGTGATCATATGGCGATCACTTGGCACATTGCGCGACAGATCACGCGTGGTATCCAGTGTGACTTCAAAGGTTTTCAGATTGCGGTTGTTGATGCCCAGAAGCGGGGATTTCAGCCGCAATGCGCGGTCAAGTTCTTCTTGGTTGTGCACTTCCAGTAAAACGTCCATGCCCCATTCAAAGGCGCAGGCTTCCAATTCATTGGCTTGACCGTCTGAAACACTGGCCAGAATGATCAAAATACAGTCGCCACCCCATGCGCGGGCCTCGGCCACCTGATACGTGTCATACATGAAATCTTTGCGCAGGGCAGGCAGGTCACAAGCGGCGCGGGCTTGGGTCAGAAATTCAGGTGCGCCTTGAAAACTTGGACTATCCGTCAGAACAGACAGACAGGTGGCACCACCCTTCTGATACGCTTCGGCCAATGTCGGTGGATTGAAGTCAGGGCGGATCAAGCCTTTGGAAGGGCTGGATTTTTTGATCTCGGCAATCAGACCGTAACCTGTTTTCGAAGCGTGCTGCAGGGCGGCGGCAAAGCCACGCACAGGGCTGGCTTCTTTGGCCATATCTTCCAGATCCTTGATAGGCAGTGCGTGTTTCTGCGCCGCAACCTCATCCAGTTTATAAGCTTTGATTTTTTCAAGTATGTCGGCCATTAGACTGCCTTCGATGTGATTTTTGCCAGCAATGCCAGTTTTTCACGGGCTTTACCACTGTCGATGCTTTCTGCGGCAATTTCGACGCCCTCTTTGAGGGTGCCTGCTTTATCGGCAATCACAAATACCGCCGCAGAGTTCAACAAAACTGAATCGCGATAAGCGGATTTTTCACCCTTAAGCAATGCGCCCAATGCGGCTGCATTATATTCAGGTGTATCCCCTTTGATCGCTTCCAGCGGATGTACCGGCAGGCCTGCATCCTCTGGATTGATCTCAAACTCTGTAATTTTATCGTTCTCTAAAGCGGCAACCCATGTGACACCCGCGATGGATATTTTGTCAGTGCCGTCAGAGCCATGTACCAACCATGCTTTTTCAGAACCAAGCTGTTGTAAAACCTCAGCCATGGGGTGAATAAGCCCACGCCTATAAGCACCTGTTAACTGACGTTTAACGCCAGCAGGGTTGGTCAAAGGGCCAAGGATGTTAAAAATCGTGCGTGTTCCCAACTCAATACGCGCAGGCATGACATGCTTCATTGCAGGGTGGTGCATGGGTGCCATCATGAAACAGATGCCCGCCTGATCAAGGGCGCGTTGGGCAACCTCAGCCGTTATCATCACATTAACACCTGACAATGTCAGCGCATCCGCCGAACCTGACTTTGACGACAAGCCGCGATTACCGTGTTTGGCCACGGTTACACCGGCCCCTGCGGCCACAAGGGCGCAGGCGGTTGATATGTTGAAGATGGATTTGCCATCCCCCCCGGTACCTACAATATCAATGGTGCCAACGGGTGCCTTAACGGTCAAGCATTTGGCACGCATAACGGCGGCCGCAGCCGTGTATTCATCCACAGTTTCGCCGCGTGTGCGCAAGGCCATCAGGAAACCACCCGTCTGTGACGGGGTAGCTTCACCTTCCATGATGATGTTGAAGGCTTCTTCGGCGTCCGCGCGTGTTAACGGGCCGTCGGCGGCTTTGGCGATAATCGGTTTAATTGCGTCACTCATGCGGGTTCCATCACTTCGTCTAGGAAATTCTTTAACATTGCATGGCCGTGTTCGGATGCAATGCTTTCGGGGTGAAACTGGCAGCCGTGGATCGGCAATTCTTTATGGGCCAGCCCCATAATGGTGCCGTCTTCCAGCCATGCGGTGACTTCCAGACAATCGGGCAGGGTATCGCGTTCAACGACCAGTGAATGGTAGCGCGTGGCCTGAAACGGGCTGGGCAGGCCTTTGAACAGGGATGTGCCATTATGATGCATCGTGCCCATTTTACCGTGTACTATATCCGAATGGCGCACAACTTTACCGCCAAAGGCTTGCCCGATGGTTTGATGGCCCAAACAGACACCGATCAGCGGTGTTTTGGTTTCGGCAGCAGCTTGCGTTATCGCCAGACAAATACCTGCCTGATCCGGGTCACAAGGGCCAGGCGACAGCAAAATTGCAGACGGGTTTAACGCCATGGCTTGCTGCACATCCAATTCATCATTGCGCACAACGCGCACATCCGTGCCTAACTCGCCCAGATAATGCACAAGGTTATAGGTAAAACTGTCGTAATTATCGATAAGTAGCAGCATTTCTTTGGTATTCCGACTTTCAAGTAAAACGGGGGGTGAACTCCGCATATTTCTGCGCTATACATGCCCAGAGTGTTAAGCAATGGTCAAGAGTGCGTACACGTTTTGATAAGGAGCAGTATCCATGGGAATTTTACGCGGTTTAATCGGGTTTATGTTTGGTTTGGTATTTGGCGGAACGGCTTTAGTGGCTGTCGCAATAAATCTGCCGCAAATTGGTGGAGGGGATGCGCCTGATAAAACTGTGAAGGTAGAAGGTACCGCACCTGCTGAAATTGTAAATCAACCTGATGCCGATACGCCAGAGCCTGCTGTGGCCGAAGAACCAGAGCTTGCTGTGACCCAAGAACCTGTTGAGGTTGTTGAAGAGCCTGTCGCCCCTGAACCCGAGGTGGCTCAAGAAGAGCCTGCTGAGGGGGTTGAGCCTGAGGTTGATGTGGCGATCGTTGAGCCGGAACAAACCACGCCTGAGACAGTTGAACAAGATTCTGTTGAAGAACCTGAACCTGAAACACCGAAAATTGTTTGGCAATCTGAACAAACCGACGAAGGCGCATCAACCAGCAAGTTCAACCTGCCAACAATCAGTGCGGATGAACCTGCGGCGGACACAGAAGAAAAGATTGAAGAATCTGCCGTGGACACGGGTATTTCCGTTGGGCAAAAACCGTCTTCATCAATACCTTCGATCAGTCAGGAAACGTCAGATGAAAAAGTTGCAGAAGAAGAGCCCGCAGACAGCCGTGCATTAGAGGTCAATGCAACAGAATACGAAAGCCAAGACCGCCCGTTGCTTGGGGTGATATTGCTGGATGTGGGCGACAAAGGGCTAAGTGTTGAAAAACTGAAAAAACTGAACGCGCCGCTGACAATTGCTATTCGCATTGATGCCTCTGACGCATCCGCGCGGGCATTGGCTTATCATGCCGCCGGCTTTGAAGTGATTGCAATGGCATCAGATGATCGCAATGCGGCGCTAAATCAGGCGCTGAATACCGGCCAGATAGAAAGCGCATTGGAAGTTATGTTTACAACGGTTCCCCACGCGATCGGTTTGCTTGACAGCGCACAGGCAAAAATTCAAAAGAACAGTCGTACGGCTAAGGCTGTTGTGAAGGATTTTGTTGAAACTGGACATGGGCTGATAACATATGCCAAAGGCTTGAATTCTGTTGATCGCCAAGCCCGGGTTGCCGGTGTACGTACTGCCATGGTGGCCCGCACGTTGGATGCCAACAGTGAGAACAAGGCATTGATGGTGCGCTATCTTGACCGTGCCTCTTTGGATGCCGGGCGTGATGGGGTTGCGATTGTTCTGGGAACCACAGAAAAAAATACGGTGGCTACAATTGCAGTTTGGTTACTTAGTTCGAAGGGGCAAAGTGTTTCAGTTGCCCCCGCGAGTGCAGTATTGCTTGGACGGTAAGCCGATTTAGTAGCCCAATAAAGCGGGTAACACGGCGGCATTAACCTGCGTACTACTATATGCGAACAGATAAAGTATGAATGCCAGGCGTGGCGCTAATGCACGTATAAAGGCTGGCTTGTCAGACGATGTTGTCGTGACGCCTTCAGGTGAATTTAACCTTTGCGCAATAGCTTTGGGTACGGCTACGGATTTGGCGTTGTATGCCGCATTAATAAAGGTTCCGACATTAAAGGCAGTATTCATCGAGAAGCCTTTTTTATTCTTGGCTTGTTTTTTAAGACGATTATAAAGCGCATACTTCTTTTGCTTAGCAGGCTCTGAAGGGGGTGAAAGAACGCTGTTCAACTCTTTTTCAGTTAGTTGAGAGGCCAGTTGTTTTTCAAGTTCATTGAAAACCTCTGTTCTGAATTCGTGATCGCTTTCTAAATAATATCCTTTTGGAACTTTGCTGAAAGAACGGCCTGAGCTGAACTTGGCATCAAAGAATATTTTGCGGATATTGTCGGGTGCTGTATGAAACGCTTTTATTGTATTTGGGTCACGGAATAGGGCGATTTTATGCTGCGCCCTAATTGCATGGTTTTTAACATGGCGGGCCTTGGCATTATTTGCAAATATTCCACGGGAAATTTCCGAATAGACATCAAAATCATAGTTTAGGGTCATATTGTTTCCTTTTCTTGAACACAAATACAACTTAAAGTTGGATATGTGGTGCTTCTGTGGCGATTCCAAGAAAATTCTGTGACCCTTCGATTTAACTGTGGATAACTAATAGCTTATCTTTAATTAACTAGTGGGAAGTATTTTAACTGAAGTTTAGTGTACTTGTAAAACGCACTAGGATGTGAAGTTATTACGTTCTCTGGATGGTTTCACAAAAGATTTTTTAGACTCAGTTACGCCATCATTTTCATATCAGTTTTAATAAATTTCGAAAAAGAGTGAATAGAAAAAACGACCCTATTGCAGTGCAGATTAACAAGCATCTAGTTCCCTGATTTGAAATTTACAAACTGCCCGGCATCTTTCGCCGCTTGGCGCAGAGCGTTCGATTTGTTGACGGTTTCCTGAAACTCTGCTTCGGGGTCGCTGTCATAAACAACACCGCCACCGGCCTGGATATAAAGTTTCTCATCTTTAGTCACGGCTGTGCGCAGGGCAATACAGATATCCATGTCTCCGCCTGCGGAAAAATATCCGACACCGCCACCGTAAACACCGCGCTTTTCGCTTTCCAATTCATCAATGATTTGCATCGCACGCACCTTGGGCGCACCTGATACCGTACCTGCGGGTAGGCCGGCCAAAAGGGCAGACAGGGCATCGTGGTCATCTGACAGCTCACCGATCACGTTAGAAACGATGTGCATCACATGGCTGTAGCGTTCTATAATAAACTTCTCATTCGGGTTCACGGTGCCAATCTTGGCCACGCGCCCCACATCATTGCGGCCCAAATCCAGCAGCATCAGATGTTCGGCCAATTCTTTGGGGTCGGCCAGCAAATCAGCCTCAAGCGCTTTGTCTTCCACTTCGGTTTTGCCGCGCACTCTGGTACCCGCGATAGGGCGAATGGTCACTTCGGTGCCTTTTACCCGCACCAGAATTTCTGGGCTGGCCCCGATCACCTGAAACCCGTCAAAATTGAAATAGAACATATAAGGTGACGGGTTCGTGCGCCGCAATGCGCGGTACAAAGAAAACGGCGGCAGTTTGAAATCTTGAGTCCAGCGTTGGCTGGGCACCACCTGAAAGATGTCACCGGCTTTGATATAGTCTTTGGCCTTTTCGACAATATTGAAGTAATCGACCTTATCTGTGTTCGATTGCGGCTCGCCCACACTATTATCAGGGTCTAGATTACTAACCTCGGTGGTAACCGTGCGATCCAGATTACCCACGGCATCCATCACCCGTTCGGCGGCCTGATTATAGGCGGCACGGGCATTCTGGCCGTCTGCGGCCCATACGGGTGAGATCACAGTGATGTCACCCTTTACACCGTCCACAATCACAATGACCGTAGGGCGCAGCATTACAGCATCGGGCAGGCCGATGGGGTCGGGGTTCATATCCGGCAGGTCTTCGACCAGACGGATCATATCGTAGCCCAGATAGCCAAACAGGCCAGCGGCCATAGGCGGCAGGTCTTCGGGCAGATCAATGCGGCTTTCGGCAATCAGGGTGCGCAGGGCCGTTAGCGGGTCACCAAGCATATCTTCGAACGCGTCCGCATCAAACCGGGCAGAGCGGTTCACGCGTGATGTGGTGCCGTCACATTGCCAGATCAAATCAGGTTTCATACCGATGATGGAATAGCGGCCCTTAATCTCGCCGCCTGTCACCGACTCTAGCATAAAGCTGTGTTCACCGGCTTGCGCCAGCTTCAGCATCAGGGATACAGGCGTATCCAGATCAGCGACTATGCGGGTGTAAACGACTTGGTTCTGACCCGCTTGATATGCATCTTTGAAAGCTGAAAAGGCCGGAAAAAGAGCCATACGTTACATGCCGCCGTTATTATGACCACCACCGCCGGGATAACCGCCTGTCAGCTGTGTGTTGATCTGGTTAATTGCAGGTTGGTTAATGGATACATCCGCCGTGTCGCGCAATGCATTGGCGAAAACTGCCAGCAGGTCAGTGCCAAGCTGTGCATCCAGTTGCTGTTGCACTGCATCGCGTAGGGCCGTATTTTCCGCAGAAGAGCCGTCAAATGCATTCACTTGGGCCAGACGGGCGACAAAAACACTTTGGTTGCCTGCAACAACAGTGACATTCCCTGCCTCGGTTTCAAACATCTTGGTGATAAGGGAGGGCGGCGTTGCATCTATATATGCACTACGTCGCGCGGCGACCTCGGCGTGGGTTTCAAGGCTGCCAAAGCTTGCCCCTGCTTCGATGTCAGTTTTCAGCTGTTCGGCTTTTGCGGTCAGCAAACGCACGGTTTCAGCGCGCTTCCAGTCGACAATCACTTGGTCTTTCACACTGTCCAAGGGGCGCAAGGCAGGTTCTATGACCGCGTCCACCCGCAGGGCAAAGATACCGCCATCAGCCAGATCGCCGATTTCAGGAAAGTCACCTTTTTGGCTTTGATTGGCTATCGTGCGAAAATTTTCATACGCGGCAATGCCGTCGGATGTATCGGCTGTAAGAGAGATTTTGCCAAGCTGCATATCGGTATCCGTGGCCAGCACTTCCAATGTGTCGCCAGCGGCAAGAAGATCATCAATATCGGGCACCAGATCAGAGACTAAACGGCGGGCCGCTTCCCCCGCAAGTTCGCCCAATATTTCGCCGCGTGCGTCTTCATAAAGGGTGATGTCTTCGGCCAGAATAGCGTTGATGCGGAAAAGTGCAGGGCCAAGCGATGAATTCACTGGGCCGACAACGCCTGTGCTGTCGGTGTCAAAAACCAGTTTCGCGGCTTCTGTTGAAATGCCGCCGCGCGTTACTTCGCCCAAGTCAAGGTCATCAGGGGCCAACCCACGGTCTGCAGCAATGGTGTCAAACGTGGCACTGCCTGCATCCATCAGGTTGCGCGCGTCCGTGGCTTCTTCATTTGATCCAAAAACAATCCGATCAAGACTGCGTTGTTCGGGTTTATTGAAACGATCACTTTGCAGATCATACGATGCTTGGATCAGTTCTTCATCCACATCAACCTGATCTGCAAGCATATCAGGGGTAAGCCATGCATAGGTAATTTCGCGCGTCAGCGGTGCGGTGTAAGCTTCCGGTGTCATTTCATACTGCGCCTGAATTTGCGCATCCGTTGGCGCGGCCACAGGTGCTGCCAATATATCAGCGGTCAGTTCTGCCCATGTGAAATCACGGGTTTCGCGGTCAAAGGCCAATAAGGCTTGGGTTTGGGTGCCTTGGGATTTTATGCCGGTAACAACAGCGGTTTGCAAAAAATTGCGCGCCGCCTGTTTACGCAAAATCACTTCGTATTCTGTGGGCGACAGGTTGGCGCGTTCCAATGCAAACTCATAAGATTCCTTGTCAAATGATCCGTCCAAGCCCTGAAAGGCACCGGTATTCAACAATTCAGCCCGCACGGCTTCATCGCCGATGCTGATGCCAAGTCTGTTATTTTCATTATCCAAGGCGGCAGTTGTTAAAAGCCCTTGCAGCACTTCATCTTGCACACCAAAGGCTTGCGCCTCAGCAGATGTCACATTGCGCCCGAACTGTTGTGACAGATTGGACAGGGCTGCATTCAATGCCTGCACGTAACTATCGGTGGTGATTTTCTCATCCCCGACCTGGCCTACACTGCGCACAATCCCGCCGCCAATACCAGCACCGCCAAAGCCGATCAGGCCTAAAACCAGCAGCCCCAGGATGATCCAAACCACGGTTTGGTTTTTCTTCTTTGCGCGCATTGAACCCAGCATGTGAACTGTCCTTATAATAAGCTTTTAAGGGTTGTAGGGCGATGTGCTTGGGCGTGCAAGTCAGGAGTGATGAAAAGGGCGTGAATTTTAAGGATAGCGGGGCATTTCCTAATTGGCACCTTGACCCTATCGCATTTGAAGGCGATAGGGGGCGCATGGCTGCACCTCCGATCCTGACCCTATCTAATATTCACCTGACTTTCGGGGGCAACCCATTGTTTAACGGGCTTGACCTGGTGATCTCAGAAGGGGCGCGGTTATGCCTGGTCGGGCGTAACGGTTCGGGTAAGTCTACACTTTTGAAAGTGATTGCAGGGCTGGCACAAGCCGATGACGGCACGCGGTTTCTAAAATCACGACAAACCGTAGGGTATATGGAACAAGATCCTGATTTGTCGGGGTATGAAAGTTTGCGTGATTATGCGATGGCGGATATCGACGCTGGCGATTTGTACCGTGTCGATATGGTGGCCGAAGGGCTGAAGCTGGATTTGGACCGCTCGCCCAAAACCGCATCGGGCGGTGAACGCCGCCGTGCTGCCTTGACCAAGATCGTGGCCGAAGACCCCGATTTGATGCTGCTTGATGAGCCTACAAACCATCTGGATGTGCAAGCTATTTCCTGGCTGGAAGACCACCTGCGCACCACGCGCAAGGCGTTTATTCTGATCAGCCATGACCGGACTTTTCTGCGCACTTTGACCAAAGGCATTGTCTGGGTTGATCGCGGTGTTGTGCGCCAGCATCCCAAAGGCTTTGAAGCTTTTGAAGACTGGCGTGACAAGATGTTTGAAGAAGAAGACATGCAACGCCACAAGCTGAACCGCCTGCTTAAATCAGAAGGGCGTTGGGCTGTAGAAGGGATTTCTGCACGGCGCAAACGCAATCAGGGCCGCGTGCGCCGCTTGGCGGATTTGCGGGCAGAAAAAGCCGGACAAATCAAGCGCACTGGTGCGGCGGCTATGGCACTGGATACCGGGCAGAAGTCCGGTAAGTTGGTGGTGGAAGCTATTGATATATCAAAGGCTTACGACAAACCTATAATAACTGATTTCAGCCTGCGGGTGATGCGCGGCGAACGCATAGCCCTTGTCGGGCCCAACGGTGTGGGCAAAACCACGCTGCTGAATATGCTGACAGGGCAACTGGCGCCTGACAGTGGCACGATCAAGCTGGGCACCAATTTGGTGCCGGCGATCTTTGACCAGAACCGTGCACAACTTGACCCCAAAGCAACCCTTTGGGAAACCCTGACAATGGATAAAGAACTGGGTGTTTCGGGTAAAAATGACCAGATTATGGTGCGCGGCAATCCCAAGCATGTTGTGGGATATCTGAAAGAGTTTCTGTTTGATGATAATCAAGCACGCGGCCCTGTTTCTGCCCTGTCGGGTGGTGAAAAAGCCCGGCTTTTACTGGCACGCATCATGGCAAAGCCCAGCAACCTGTTGATATTGGATGAGCCGACCAATGATTTGGACATCGAAACGCTGGACCTGCTGCAAGAAGTGCTGGATGGCTACGATGGTTCTGTCATTCTAGTCAGCCACGATCGTGATTTTCTGGATCTTGTAGCGACAACAACCATCGCGATGGAAGGCGATGGCAAAGCTACCATCTATGCAGGCGGTTGGAGCGATTATCGCACCCAACGGGGTGCTGTATTTGGTGAGCCAAGCAAACTAAAGAAGAAGTCAAAGGCAGATAAAGCCGCCGAAAAGGCTGAAGCCATAAAATCCGGCTTGAATTTCACCCAAAAACACCGTCTGGAAACCCTGCCAAGTGTGATGCAGCGTCTGGAAGCGGAAATTGCGAAGTTACAGGTATTTATGTCTGACCCAGATTTGTTTACCAAGGAACCTGAGAAATTTCAAAAAGCCACAGACGGGCTGATTGAACGGCAAGCGGCACTGGACGCCGCAGAAGAAGAATGGCTGGAGCTAGAGGCTTTGGCAGATGGGGTGTGATGGCACAGATAACGGTTGAACTGGACACGATTTTTGAACGCAGCAAAGCGGCATTGATCAACTACGGTGCATCGGCACATGTGGCAGCTGAAGTGGCCAAAGCGGTACGCAAAGCTGAAAGCGTTGGCAACCTGATTTGCGGTTTATATTATCTGGAAAGCTATTGCGCTCAACTGCACTCTGGTCGGGTGAACGGCACAGTGGAACCTGTTGTTACAAAGCCGAAAATTGCAAGTGTGCAAGTGGATGCAGGTCTGGGATTTGCCCAACCTGCCTTTGCTGCGGGCCTGCCTTCTGCCATTAAAACCGCGCGTGAAACCGGCACCTGTTCTATGGCTATATGCCATTCACATACCTGCACCTCTTTGGGCTATTTCACCGAACAAATCGCCAATGCCGGCCTGATCGGGATCGGCTTTACCAATGCATCCCCCGTAGTATCACCGCCGGGTGGCACCAAGGCGGTGATCGGCACTAATCCTATGGCCATGTCGGTGCCTGCCAAGAATGGCGGGGTGGCATTTCAGTTTGATCAAAGCACCTCTGCGGTGGCTTTGGGCAAGATCACAATGGCCGCCAGTGCAGGGCAAGATATACCACTTGGTTGGGCTGTGGATGTTGATGGCAAGCCCACAACTGACCCGAATGCGGCCCTGAAAGGCTCGCTTGTATCCACGGGGGGCTACAAAGGTTGGGGTTTTGGTCTGATGGGCGAAATACTGGCGGCGGCTGTAACGGGGTCTGTGAATTCTTTGGATGTTTCAGGATTAAAACTGGCTGACGGCAAGCCGCATGATTTAGGCCAATTCTATCTGTTGATCGACCCTACAACCTATTCAGGCGATGCATTTTGGGATCGTTTGGCGCGCGTATCAGATGCTGTGGCCGAACAGGACGGCGCGCGCTTGCCGGGCACTGGAAAATCTGAACTGGATGAGGTTCAGATAGATGCTACCCTATGGGCGCGTGTTCTGGAATTGGCAGGTTAATCTTGCGTAGCTGCAGCAGCGTTTGCTGCTTTTTTCAACTTGTTCTTGGCAATGCGACATGCCTCAACCACAGGGCGCAAGGCTTTGGTTGAACCGCGCAAAGGTAGGCGCTCTGTTAAACCTGTGGCCAACAAGGATACATCTGCATAATTACCCGAAATCAGTTTCAAAAACAGCGGTGATAGGGGCTCTTTTTCAGTGTAGCCCCAATCCTGCGCGTTAAAATCGTAATTTACGACGTTTGTTACACCAACAGACGGAAAATCAAAAAACAGCATTTCTCTTTCACCTAATGGGATAAGGGCAGGTTCTATAACTTCAGCGGTTTCGTCAATCAGGGTGTCATCCGTTTGGGAAACTTCAACAGAGGCCGTATCTGGGGCAGGCGGAATGGGCGATACGATTGCATATCCGGGGCGATAGCGGAACTCTATTTCAGCGGTTTTTGTGAAACACATAATTTGCAGTGAAAGCCATGTGCCATCATCATCGGCGCATTGCAATAAGGCGGCAACGGGGCTTTTAAGGGCTTCGTTGGCAGGCACATGTTCCCATGTGTCACACGAATTTCGCAGATTGATGGTTTCTGAAAAGCCCGCAGTGGGGAACATTGTCAGGGCAAATAGGCTGGCTGCAAGTCGTAAAAGCATAGGGATCCGCATTTGTTAATTTGCGGTAAACTACCCTTTTTCACGAAAATAAAAAGCATCTATTTAGTAAAGTGCGCTTTCGGGCCTAAATAGTTGTTTTATTCCATATTTGGCGGTTTTTTGATGTGCTCGTTTTATTGTCTATAGCTATGTTGTTGAAATCTTGCACAACTTATTGTGTAATAGGTTTTGACACATACAGCATTTAGAGAGATACTATTTAGAAGGATATAATAAAAATACTAAGGGGAAGATTGATTTAGTACAGGCATTCCAGCGTGAATATAAGCGGAAAAACCGCTGACATCAAAGCTGACATTATGCCGTTTTTAATTAAAGCCCCTTATAACTGATAAGCCATTGGTATTGGCAGATGCTGAACAGCCCTTGTTATTTCGGGTTTTTCGGCATCAGATTACAAGGGCAAGACGCTTGTTTTAATCGAGCAGATGAATTGCCGCGCTGATATGAATGGCTTGGCTGTTGGAATGCAGAGCCAACGGCATGAGAGCCCTTTTCCATTCTCCCGGAAGGGCTCTCTTTTATTGTACACCTTATGTTGGTGACTTTTTCTTGGGCTTTGGAGCAAATCTCTGACAAGAATTACCTTTGTATTTACTGGCCAGGACACGACCTGATTTTAAACTGGCGGTATAGGTGCAGTTCACGCGGTATGTGTAGGGGATGCCGTAGCCGTGGTGGCGGTGTCTGTGGCCGTAGCGGTAGGGGCGGTAATAGGGTTGGTATTCGGTGTGGATGGCTTCATAAAACCAGACGGCGCGGGTTTTATCCTGTAGGGTGGGCTTGCCGATTATATCGCTGACTTGGGCCAAGGTTTTGCCGTTGAATTGTATCAGTCTTTTGGCGACATCCTCTTTGGTTTCGCAGGCTGTCAGGGCTACGGCTAGGCTGATTATGAGAGCGGTTTTTGATCCAAACATGATATCTATAGTGTAGGCTATTGAGGGTTGATTCAAGGTTACCGGGGATCAAAATTATGTGTCGAGGGGATAATGTCCCGACTGGGACATGGGGTTAAGATATTGAAATTGCTTATTTATGTTGAAAAACTTCACCACAGAACACCAAGTTTGTTAGGGTCGGGAACGTTGCCACACCTGAGCGCGGTGAAACCGCGCAGCCCCGTTGAGGTGGCAGAAGATTGCAAAGCAATCTTTGAGAAGCTTCCCCCCCCCAATTTGATTGGCACACCTTTGGTGTGACGGAGGGCGTGCAGGGAGGGGCTTTTGCTGATTGTTGGTCTGGGTGGGGTGTGCATGGATGCCACTCACGCAATAATGATCCGTTATACATTCTAATACATCCTGCAACGCGCGGGCTGAAGCTACACTTGCTGCAAATGTATTTAAGGTAGTTATCTGGGTCAGCCCCATACAAAATTTCAATTAACACAGTGTAATATCTTGAAAAGAACTCCAATCGACTATTAACCTTTAAGCTTTTTTGACCACCACCATGGCTTCGAAATTGTTTGATTTGGGGTTTCGTCTAATAGTAAGAAACCGCCACCTCGTCCTTTTACAAACCAAGCAATACCAAAGGAAGCGAGAGCGGCCCATTCAAAATAGAATGTGAGGTTGAGTCGATCCCAATTGGGCGATGAGAATAGTTTATCATCATTTTCACAAATGAGATTTTTACCTTCAATTCCCAAGCTTGGATTAAAGATATCACAATCGGGGAAACCGAAAAATTTATTCACGGCCAACAGTATGAGCGTTATTAACATGACACCACCCGTGATCTTGTAAATTGTGTTACGGATACGTTTGTTTCGGCTGTTGCTATTTCGCTGATAATCATTAGTTTTATCTGTTGCTGTAAAAACAAAGGCACTAAAAATCGTAAGCATAAGAAACAGAATACCAGCTGCAATGCCGTGGATGGTTGAGAACCGTTCTCCAGGAATAAAGGCATTCTTAAGCATTTTATCAGTATCACTAAAAAGGAATATTCGTGAAGGTGCGTAGGTAATTTCGCATCCTGTACCCGTGGTCGGAATGATTGCGACAATTACAGCGCTGATCCCAGCGATGACTGCCAGCACCCGTTCAGCTTGGCTTTGGCCCTTGTAGAACAACAAGGAAATGCCAACAAATGTGGTCAAGGCAACAAACACATCTCCCCAAAAGGGAGTGTAATAAGTGTGGCTGATTGTATCTCTGAAGCACTCAGATGTTCGATTGGAATAATAGAGAAGCGCAGGCATGCTAAATGCAATAATGCCAATCCAAAGTGCATGAATTTCCCGTTGACGCTTAAATTGAAGTGAGGTTTCGAGCGCCCATTTTTCTTGCGGCTCAAAATAGCTCTGTACCCGTCTAAATGTCTTTCTCATTTTTAAAACCTTATTCAGTAATAGATGAATATTCCAGTGTCATTCATTTGACATCGCAGGTGGTTATGGCAAAATCCATTGAGTGCAAGCTGTATTGAAACAGATACGTTCTCTCTCTAAAATTCGGTGAATTGCATTTTGTGCAGCTTTCTTTTCAGCTTCAATTTTAGCATGGCGGTTTTGTTCTTCAGCGCGTTGTTCCGCTAAAACACGCGCCTTTTCTTCTTCATCTTGAGTCTTTGCTATAAATTCAATTTGTTGTTCAGCATAGGTACGTTGTACCCCAATCTGCTTGAATAGAGCAGTAATATTTGTGTCGCTTATAATTTTCAAATACGAGATTTTTGTTTCAAATTTATTGAGTGTCTCTAATCGTTTTTCAGCATCCTCAAGTTTTGATATACGCTCCACATCATCAATATACGCATGTACAGTTTTCCCAATTGTAAGCCGTTTAAGCTCCAATTCTCCAGAGCTGGGTTGCAGGGATATGAATGTTCCTACAGTGCCAAAAAATAACCCGCTAACTAGGCTGATTATGCCGATCCATCGATCATTCATGAAATGCCCTCTGAATGTATAAAGCAATAAATTATCATATAAAGTTAATGGCTTTTGATAAGTCGAGTCAAATAATAAATTACAGTAGATTTGATGCCAATATTACTTAACTTATTACCTTCACTCAAACATCCAACTCCTCAACAAACTGCGCGTTTTGCTGAATATACTCGTACCGCAATTCCGGCTTCTTGCCCATCAAACGATCCACCAGATCAGCAGTTTCACCCGGCTCATCCTCATCAATATTGATGCGGATCAATTGGCGGGTGGCGGGGTTCATTGTGGTGTCTTTCAGGTCTTTGGCGTCCATTTCACCCAAGCCTTTGAAGCGTGATACCTCGATTTTGGCGCGGCCCCCCAGACCTTTTTCCATCCATGCGTCTTTTTCTGCGTCATCCATGCAATAGACCCGTTTGGCGCCTTGGGTCAGGCGAAACAGGGGCGGGCAGGCCATGTATAGGTGGCCATTATCTATTAGCGGGCGCATTTGGGTGAAGAAGAACGTCATCAACAATGCGGCGATGTGGGCACCGTCGACATCGGCGTCGGTCATGATGATGACCTTGTCGTAACGCAGGTCTTCGATGTTGAATTTGGTACCCATTTGCACGCCTAGGGCTTGGCATAGGTCGTTAATTTCGTTGTTGGTGCCGATTTTGTTGCTGGCGGCCCCCAATACGTTCAGGATTTTACCGCGCAAGGGCAGCAGGGCCTGGGTTTTACGGTTGCGGGCCATTTTGGCGGAACCGCCCGCACTGTCGCCCTCGACGATGAACAACTCGGTGCCTTCGCGCACTTTGGATGAACAATCGGTCAGCTTGCCGGGCAGGCGCAGCTTTTTGGTGGCGGTTTTGCGCGCGGTTTCTTTTTCTTGGCGGCGTTTCAGGCGTTCTTCGGCCTTTAACACCATGTAATCAAGGATGGCCCCTGCAGATTTGTTGTTGGAGGCCAGCCAGTTATCAAAGTGGTCACGCACCGAGTTTTCAACCAGCCGTAGGGCTTCTACCGTGGCTAGGCGGTCTTTGGTTTGGCCGACGAATTTGGGTTCTTGGATAAAGATAGAGACCAGCGCACAGCCGCCGCCCATCACATCTTCACGAGTGATTTGGGTGGCTTTTTTGGTGCCTGTCAGCTCTCCATAGGCTTTGATGCCTTTCAATATGGCAGACCAAAAGCCGCTTTCATGGGTGCCGCCTTCGGGTGTGGGCACGGTGTTACAATAGGATTGCATGAAGGCGTCGCGCGACGGTGTCCAGTTGATCGCCCATTCGACTGAACCCACCTCAGAGGGGCCGAATTTTTCGGTAAAACTGACTTTGCCTGCGAACGGGGTTTCGGAATAGACCGATGCGCCTTCCATACGTTCGCCCAGATAATCGGACAGGCCGTTGGGGAAGTGGAAGGTGTCAGTGGTTGGGGTTTCGTCGCCTGTGCCCAAGCATTCAGGTGCGCATTTCCAGCGGATTTCGACGCCTGAAAACAAATAGGCTTTGGATTTGGCCATATCATACAGGCGTTTGGGTTTGAAACGCGCCTTGGGGCCGAAAATATCAGGGTCGGGGTGAAAGGTCACGCTGGTGCCGCGACGGTTTAGAACCTGCCCCAATTCTTGCAGTTTGGTTTGGGGTACACCGCGCGAAAATTCCATTGAGAACAGTTCACGGTTGCGGGCAACTTCGACGCGTACATGGTCAGATAATGCGTTGACCACGGATGAACCCACGCCGTTCAGGCCGCCAGAGGTTTCATAATTGTCGCCTGAGAATTTGCCGCCTGCGTTCAGGGTGCAAAAGATGATTTCCAACGCGGATTTTGTGGGGTCTTTGGGGTGGGCATCTACAGGGATGCCACGGCCATTGTCGCGGATGGTGATGTGAAAATTGGCGTGCAGTTCGACCTCGATCCAATTTGCGTGGCCTGCCACGGCCTCATCCATCGAGTTGTCGATAATCTCGGCCACCATATGGTGCAAGGCGCGGTCATCGGTACCGCCGATATACATGCCGGGGCGCAGGCGCACGTGTTCCATATCTTCAAGCACCTGGATCGAGGATGCATCGTAGGTTTTTTCAGGTTTGTCGTCTTTGAATAAGTCTGTTGCGGCCATTTTTTGATTCTTATCTGCTCGGTTTTTTTGAGAGCATAATCCATATCGGGGCAAAGGGGTATATCAACTTGGCAAAATTAATTTGGTTTTGATCTAGGTCAAAGCAATTTTTGGCAGTTTATGTACGATTGGCGAAATTCAAATGGAGATATTCAAATGACGACACCTGTAACACCGAAAAAAACAACGGCCGGCAATGCCAAAGATGATCTGACATTCCCAACGGTAGCAACTGACGCTGTTGCAAGCGCGTTTAAACCCGAGGAAAAATCTGACCATACGAAGATGGGTAAAAAGGAATATGAGGCGTGTAAACGCGAATTGCAATCTGAGTTGTTAAAGGTACAGTTATGGGCGCAGGAAACCGGGCAAAGATTTGTACTGTTATTTGAAGGTCGTGATGCGGCGGGTAAAGGCGGTACGATTAAACGGTTTATGGAGCATTTAAACCCTAGAGAGGCACGCGTTGTCGCCTTACCAAAACCCGGTGAACGCCAGATCGGTCAGTGGTTTTTCCAACGCTATATTCAGCATTTGCCAACATCAGGTGAAATGGTTCTTTATGATCGCAGTTGGTATAACCGTGCCGGAGTGGAGCGTGTTATGGGGTTTTGTACGCCCAATGAATATCTGGAGTTTATGCGCCAAACGCCTGATTTTGAACGTATGTTAGTACGTTCTGGAATCAAGATGTTCAAATACTGGTTTTCGGTCAGCCAAGAAGAGCAAAAACGCCGCTTTGCTTCACGCAGTGAAGACCCTTTGAAGCGTTGGAAACTATCCCCGATTGATAAGGCAAGTCTTAGCAAGTGGGATGATTACACCGAAGCCAAAGAGGCGATGTTCTTTTATACCGATACGGCGGATGCCCCTTGGACGATCATCAAGTCTGATGATAAAAAAAGGGCACGGATCAACTGTATACTGCACTTTTTGAATTCGGTGGATTATCCTGATAAAGACACCAGCATTGTGACAGCCCCCGATCCGCTGATTGTGGGTCAAGCGCAGCAAGTTGTGAATAATTCGGATCACATATTAGGGGCGTCTTTGCATCCTGACCAGCGTAAGGGCTAGGTGGAATTATTCCGCCAGAATGGTCTTTACCATGATCTCATTTTCAAAAGTGCGGTGAACCGGGCATTTATCGGCGATTTCCAGCAATCGTTTTTTCTGGCTGTTGTCTAAAGGGCCGAACAGGTGGATTTCGCGGGTGAAAACATCGACCTTGCCATCTGTTGAATGGCAGGTTTCGCAATCTTGTGCGTGGACTTTGTCGTGTGTCACATCCACATGGATTTTATCTAACGGCCAACCTTTGCGTCGTGCGTACATCCGAATGGTCATAGAGGTGCAGGCGGCAAGGCCTGCGGACAGGAACTGGTAAGGGGTCATGCCTTTGTTGGTACCGCCATAGGTGGCCGGCTCGTCTGCCAATGTGTGGTGCAGCGGGCCTGCGGTGATGTCTTGCAGGAAACCATCCGCATCTGCCTCGGTTGCGCGCACGATACCTTCTGGCGCACCGATGGGGGCGGCGGGTTGGCGGATGCCAAGGTAACGGGCTGCCCATGCGGCGATCACTTCGGCGGCGTATTCTGCATCTTCTTTGTTGGTGATCAGATGATCGGTGTTATCCAGTGTTATGAAGCTTTTGGGGTGTTTGGCTGCGGTAAAAATCTGTGCGGCATTATCAATGCCGACGGTTTCGTCCGTTGGGGAATGCAGTACAAGAAGGGCGCGTTTGAGGTTTGCAATCGCGGGGATCAGGTTGGTTTTGGATACGTCTGCGACGAAATCTTGTGTGATGGTGAAAGGGCGGCCCCCAAGTTCTACTTTGGCCGCACCCTTTTGGGCAATCTCTTCCAAAGAGCTGCCAAAATTATGCACTACATGGCCGGGGTCAACGGGCGCACCTATGGTGACAACTGCCTTGATGGATGGGATTAGCCCTGCGGCTTTCAACACGGCTGCCCCGCCAAGCGAGTGACCGATCAATAAGCTGGGCGCACTTTGGTTTTGGGTTAAATATTCGGCGGCGTTTACCAGATCATCGACGTTACTGGTAAAATTGGTGTTCTCGAACTCACCTTTGGAATGGCCAAGACCCGTAAAATCAAACCGCAGAACCGCGATGCCCATAGAGGCCAAGCGTTGTGCAATGCGCCGTGCGGCGGGGATGTCTTTGGAACAGGTGAAGCAATGGGCGAAAATTGCCGTGGCGCGCAACTGCCCGCTGGGCATATCAAGGCGCGCGGCTAGGGGTTCACCTGAATGGCCTGTGAATGTGATTTTGCCGACGGACATGGGTGTTGCTCCTTTATTTAAAAGTAAAGGTAGCCAAGCCTTGTGTAATGGCAAGGTATATTCACGACCATGTGACGTGTTGTAAGATTTACGCCTCACCCATGAGATGCGGACAGAAAGGATATTTTGTCAGGTTTTCATAGCCGTCTTCGGTGACCAGCACCTGATCTTCCAGCTTGATGGAAAAATCACCGCCCTCGGGGCTGACCAGAGCCTCGGCGCACAGCACCATGCCGGGTTGTAATTCATAATCGAACGCGCCTTCCACGTGGTTTTCGGGGTAAGCCACAAGCGGCCATTCATCGCATAGCCCGACACCGTGGAAACGGCAACCGTATTGGCCTTTGACATATTGCGCGTCCAGATGGTGGCCTTTGAAAGTCAGGTCGCGAATGGAGACGCCCGGTTTCATCATATCCATGTTGGTCATAATATGCTCGTGCGCGTGGCGCATGGCATAAATCATATCTTCACGGGGTTTTTCATCGCCTATCCACCATGTGCGGCTGATGTCGACGCAGATGCCGTAGCAACCAATCAGGTCGGTATCAAAGGCCACAATTTCATTGTTTTTTAGCTGCCGTGGGCCGCATTCCATGAACCACGGGTTGGTGCGCGGGCCTGTGGTGAGTAACCTTGTTTCGATCCATTCACCGCCGCGTTTGATATTGGCTTTGTGCAATTCAGCCCAAATGGCGTCTTCGGACATGCCGACCTTGGTGGCTTCGAACATTTCCAAAATGGATGCCTCGCAAGCGTGAGAAGCGCAGCGCATGGCTAGAATTTCATCAGGGCCTTTGATGGAACGGGATTTTTCGGTGACCTCTTCCCCTTCCATAATTTCAAACCCTTGCGCTTCTAATGCGCGGATGCCGTTGAGCATGGCTTTATCTACGGCAAGACGGTTGTTTTTGCCGCCATGTTCATTGATCAGATCGCGCACTTCTTTTGAAAATACATCGGCGGCTACATCAACCTTATCGCCGCGATCAAAGTAAAATAGATCAGCGCCTGAGCGTTGTTCACGTACCAATGGGTTGAATAGGGTCAGGAAGGGTGAGTTTTTATAATCCCAGATCACCATATATCCGTCAGCGCATAAAAGTACCGCGCGAAACGGGTTATGGGTGTTCCAAAGCTGCATGTTGGTGCTGTCAGTGGCGTAGCGGATATTGAGGGGGTCAAACATCAGCAAGCCGCCATAATCGCGATCAACAACGTGTTGGGTCAGACGTTTCCAGCGGTATTTGCGCATGGCTTCCAAATTTGGGGCTTGCAGGCCCGCCGCTTCCCATTCGCGCAAAGCCAGCAAGGTGGGGCCAATTTCAATACGGTCACCGTCGTTGGGGCTGCCGTCGGCTAACGTGTCACCACGCGCGGGATCGATCTTGCGGGTATCTGAATAATGCTGGGTCATGTCCTTGCTCCTATAAATTCAATAGAGACAAGAATGGTGCCACTTACAATTCTGTTTGCGGCTTTTGGTGAAATAAATACGTCGCAAATGACAAAGTGGCGTGGCGAATCAGCCTTTGGTCAGTTTGCGGACTGTCAATTTATAGATCAGGTACAACAGGATAGGCGCGCCAAGTTCGACGCCAAGCAGGATGTATAGAAATAAGGGATGGGGCGTGCCTGCCATAAAATAGGAAATTGTGCGCCCGATGCCTGCGGCAAAGAACACCGCCAGCAGGTGTGGGACGTAATAAAGGTGGGTACGCAGGTGCTTGGCTTCTAAGAATACAAGTATGCCGTAGGCGATAAAGAAGGGGGCTAATGTGCGGATTTCGCCATCTACGTTGGGTGTGCCCATATCTGTGATCGGGGCAGGGTTATTAAGCAGGGGGGCGGATAATTCGGCTAATAGGGAAAACGTAATCGCGGGGCCTAAGATAAAGAAGGACAGGCCCAGGCCGATGATGAAAAAGCTTGAGATGAAAAGTAAGATGCGAAGAGTGTGAAAAGCCATAAGCCTGTAATCCTGCTGTTTATGCGCGGTTACCTGAATATATGTACTGTTTTACGGCTGTCTGTCTATAAAAAAGACTATTGTGGTTCCTGCGCAACGTTTAACGCGTGCACCAAAGTTGTGATCAATAATTTCTGATCTATCGGTTTGGGCAGGATTGCGCAGAATTCTTTTGTATGGCCAGATTGGCTGATTTGTTCGGGTTGCGCGGTTAAGGCAATAACGGGAATGGTGGCGTTTGAATTATTTAATGCCCGGATGTTTTCTAATATTTGACTGCCGTTAATGTCAGGTAGTTGCAGATCGCATAACACGGTGTCAAATCGGTTTTTTAACAAAAGCTCCATTGCGTCATGACCGGTTTTAGCATCGGTCACCATAATGCCTTTGTCTTCCAGTAACACCTGCACCAGCATCAGGTTGGTGGGGATATCTTCGATGTGTAGAACGCGTAAACCTGACAGATCAGTTTTGTCCGTTGCGATTGGAACCGTATTGGCGGCCAATTCAAACGACAGTTTGAAGGTGCTGCCTTTGGGAGATGTTTTTTCCAACAAAACCTCACCGTTCATGGCCTTGGTAATGGATCGCACCAACCAAAGCCCTAGCCCGGTGCCGCTTTGAATGTCAGATCTGCCGTTTCCCTGTGCGAATTTATCGAAAATAACGTGGGCCTGTTTTTTTGCGATGCCGATCCCGGTATCCGCTACGGATATGATCAGATTTGGCTTACCCATTGTGGTGATATGGGCAGAAACCGTTATGCCGCCTGTTTGTGTGGCGCGCATTGCATTGGATAACAAGTTTGACAGACATTGGCTCAAACGTGTGGGATCTATTTGAATTCTGTCTTGGATATGGGGGGCGATATCCAGTTTAAGATCAAGTTGTTTTTGTGTGGCGGTTAGTTCAAAGCTTTTAACTATACGGGTGATAAGCTTGGGGATGTCTGTTGCTTGCGGGTGCAGTAAAAACTGACCTTGCTCCAGCATTTCGCCATCCAGAATATTCGACAATAAAAGTTGCAGGTCTTTGCCAGCACCCTCTATCAGATCAACATACTGGTGTTGTTTTTTAGAAAGCCTGGTGCGTTTGATGACTTGGGAAAACCCCAAAATACCATTCAAGGGGGTGCGCAACTCATGGCCAATCGCAGAGATTAAGTCGCTTTTTTGCGATGTTAGCTTTTCCGCACGCATTAAAGCCACACTTAGTTCTTGGGATTTTGCGCGCCTTTCCAAATGTATTCTGTGGAAGAATAAAAAGCTGTCGATCAGAAAATAAGCGACTAGAAATGATACTAAAAACTGTGCCCAGATTGCGTTTTGTGTGTCTGGATAGGTTATTAGAACGTCTCTTGTCGAAACCAAAATCAATGCTGTGATATAAAAAACCAGATGGCCGAACATCAAAAATGCATTGCGGTAACTGCTGGTTGCCACATAAAACGAAGTACATAGTAAGATAAGATACGGGATGAAGTGCGGGATTTGGCCTTCTTGTATGGAAAGGGCTATAAACAGGGCCGCAAAACATATGGACTCAGCCCACGAGACGAAAAAATAATAAAGGCGGTATTTGTAGCTTATGGGGTTATTTTTCTTGGCCGCATATTCCACCTGATACTGCGTTTTTAAGCCCCAAAATTCTGCAATGAGCACCGCGATGTACCAATATAGGATAATCTGAATAGGATACACGATGGTTAAAATACCTGCCAAAAGAGTAACCATCAAAACACGTGTTTTCATGCGCTCTAAATCTGCGGCGCTTATGACAATCAGTTCTTCGGTTTCAATTCTGGAAAGATGTATTTTGCGTTGCATATCTGCCTTTTGGAATGTGGTGCTTTACTTTACGCTGGTGTGGGCAGAACGATCAAGTATTACTCTTTAATGCCATATCCAAAATTAGCTGTTTTCTGTCAAAATCGGATGAGATATGTAGGTAACACCGAAATTATTTCAAGGTTGAACAAGCCCGTGTCGCAAATTCAAGATCATTATAACGCCTATCCGTATCCCGCACGCGATCCAAAGGATGAACGTACACGTTTGATCACGGGGTCGCCGTCTAATCCGGTGGAAATAGATCATCATGTGTTTGGCGGTGTGCGTGACTGGGATGTGCCCTTGCGTGTGCTGGTGGCAGGCGGCGGTTCCGGTGATGGGTTGATACAGATCGCACAGGTGCTGACAGACGCGAAACGGCCCTATAAGATTACCTATATCGATCTGTCCAGCTCAACACGCAAGATCGCCGAAGAACGCGCTGAAATTCGTGGATTGAAGAACATTGAATTTATCACGGGCAGCCTGTTGGATGCGCCTGAATACGGCACGTTTGACTATATTGATTGCTGCGGTGTGCTGCACCATTTGCCAGAACCACAAGCGGGGTTCGATGCATTGGCCAAGGCCTTGGCCCCCAAAGGCGGTTTGGGCTTTATGGTTTATGCCCCACACGGGCGCAGTGGAGTTTATCCGTTGCAAGAAGCATTTAGCGCATTAACCCAAGGCATGTCCCCCCAAGCCCGTTTGTCTTTTGGCAAGACCGTGTTCCAACGGGTGCCGCAAAACCATGAATTCAAACGCAATACTCTGGTGGGGGATCACCAAGATGGCGATGCGGGATTTTACGATTTGTTGCTGCACAGTCAGGACATTTCTTGCACGGTGCGCGATGTGGCCGAGTTTCTGGATGCGGCAGGGCTGGAGCTGGCAAATTTCACCCAACCTGCAATGTATTCACTGGATGGGCTGTTGCCACCTGATTTTGTGCGCCCTGAGGGCTTCAGCCGTATGGATGAAATGCATCTGGCGGAAAAACTGCGCGGCAATATGAAAACCCATATCGGCTATGCGATGAAACGGGGCGAAGTGGTGCATGTTGACCCGATTGACCCCGCCGCCATTCCGCATTTTATCGGTGAAGACCCCAAAAAGGTTGAAGCCTTTGTTATCCAGCGCGGTGGATTGCCTGTGGCGATCAACGGGCAAAAACTGGGGCTGGGGATACCGCCCGCTGCGGCTAGATTGCTGGGGGCAATAGACGGGGTGGCCCCTGTCGGCGTGTTGCAGGAACGATCAGGGCTAGAGCGTGCAGAGTTCAACACCGCTTGGGCAAAATTGTCTGACTTGTTGTGCGGGCACGGATTGATGTTGTACTCTGGATTAAATAACCCTTCATAAAAAAGGCCCCCGATAATTCCGAGGGCCTTTCGATAGTCTATCCGCTAAAACCTTAACAGCTGTAATACATCTGGAACTCTACAGGGTGCGGTGTTTGCTCGTAGGCATAAACCTCTTCCCATTTCAGTTCCATGTAGCCCTCAATTTGTGACTTGGTGAACACGCCACCGGCCAGCAAGAAATCCATATCTTTTTCCAGCTCGTTCAATGCTTCACGCAAGGAACCGCAGACGGTTGGGATTTCAGCCAACTCTTCGGGTGGCAAGTCGTACAGGTCTTTGTCATGGGCTTCGCCCGGATCGATTTTGTTTTGGATGCCGTCAAGGCCAGCCATCAATAGGGCGGCAAAGCACAGGTATGGGTTGGCGGCCGGATCTGGGAAGCGGGCTTCTACGCGTTTGGCTTTGGGGCTTTCGGCCCAAGGGATACGCACCGCACCTGAACGGTTTGATGCAGAGTATGCGCGCAACACAGGGGCTTCAAAGCCCGGGATCAGGCGTTTGTAGCTGTTGGTGCCAGGGTTGGTAATGGCGTTCAGCGCTTTGGCGTGTTTCAGGACGCCACCGATGAAATACAAGGCCTCTTGTGAAAGGTCAGCATATTTATCGCCTGCAAACAAAGGCTTGCCTTCTTTCCAGATCGACATGTTTACGTGCATGCCAGACCCGTTATCACCCGCAATCGGCTTTGGCATGAAGGTTGCAGACTTACCATAAGCGTGCGCCACGTTGTGGATGATGTATTTGTACTTTTGCAAATCATCGGCCTGCTTGGTCAGCGGGCCAAACACAAGGCCAAGCTCGTGCTGACATGATCCAACCTCGTGGTGGTGTTTGTCCACTTTCATGCCGATACGTTTCATCGTGGACAGCATTTCAGAACGCAGGTCTTGTACCGCATCCGTCGGGTTCACGGGGAAGTAGCCGCCCTTAATGCCCGGACGGTGGCCCATGTTGCCCATTTCATATTGGGTGTCGGAATTCCATGACGCGTCTGCTGCATCAACTTCATAAGATACCTTATTGATTGTGTTGGAAAAACGTACATCATCGAACAAGAAGAACTCAGCTTCTGGGCCCCAAAATGACTGGTCGCCAATGCCTGTAGAGATCAGATAAGATTCGGCGCGCATGGCTGTTGACCGTGGGCAACGCTCGTATGTTTCGCCCGTGTCCGGCTCTACCACATGGCAGTGAATGCAGATGGTTTTTTCTGCATAGAACGGATCAATATAGGCACTGTCGCAATCAGGGATCAGTTTCATATCTGATTGTTCAATGGATTTCCAACCGGCGATGGAAGACCCATCAAACATAAAGCCGCCTTCAAGGAAGTCTTCGTCAACTTCATCATTGATAACGGTCACATGTTGCAGCTTGCCGCGTGGGTCGGTGAAACGGATGTCTACATATTGGATGTCTTCATCCGCGATGCGTTTGACCAGGTCTTTTGCACTCATTTTATCAATCCTTATAAGAGCGGTTTTCAGTTTGTTGGGTTAAAGCGCGTCAACGCCTTCTTCACCCGTACGAATACGGATGGCTTGTTCTATCGTGGATACAAATATCTTGCCGTCGCCAATTTTTTCAGTACGCGCGGCGTCTACAATGGCTTCAATGGCGGCTTCCAGCTGTTCATCCTCCAGTACCACTTCGATTTTCACCTTGGGTAGGAAGTCGACGACATATTCGGCACCGCGATACAGTTCGGTGTGGCCCTTTTGGCGGCCAAAACCCTTGGCTTCGGTCACGGTCAGGCCTTGGATGCCGACCTCTTGCAGGGCCTCTTTCACTTCGTCCAATTTGAACGGTTTGATGATGGCTTCGATTTTTTTCATCGTTAAAGACTCCTGACTAATGCTTGAGCGTAGTGTTGGCGCGGTTTAGGGTGGGGTGCAAATGAAGTGTTACCTGTGGGCTGCTTGCATCTGCCGTTTGGCGGTATTTGATTAAAAAATAGGCAGACTGCACAATAAATAGACATAAATGGATTCTTTGCGATGACCGAACTGCTAACCGCCGCCCAAATGCGCGCCATTGAACAAGCCGCGATTGATAGTGGTGAAGTCACCGGGTTGGAACTGATGGAACGCGCGGGTGCTGGCGTGGTTGAGGCGATTTTTGAGGAATGGCCAGAGTTGGCGACAACTTCACACCGCGCGGTGGTGCTGTGCGGGCCGGGTAATAATGGTGGTGGCGGGTTTGTTGTAGCGCGGTTATTGAAGGAGTGGGGCTGGGAGGTTGAGGTTTTCCTTTATGGGGATGAAGGGAAGTTGCCTGCGGATGCTAAAGTGAATTGTGAGCGGTGGCGTGAGATGGGGGAGGTTTCATCGCTCACTGATGACAAGATAGACGGTTATGGAGAAGATAATCCCGAAACTAGCCTGGCTATAGATGCGTTATTTGGAAGTGGTTTATCTCGACCTTTTCACGATCTGGGGCAAGTACAAGACGAGTTAAATTACTGGCAGTCGGCCTCACCATCTTGGAACTTGCCAAAGGTAGTGTCGATTGACATCCCAAGCGGTATCTGTGCCGATAGCGGGTGCTACCTTACAAATTTGTAAACCCATTTGATCTTGCGATTCTCGCAAATCTTACTGTAACATTCCATACACCATACATCGGCCACTATAGTTTGGTTGGGTCCATCGCGTGTGGTGCACTGTATGTGAAGTCGATTGGTTTAAGTCAGGAAATACCAACCGAACGCTGGAGCCAAGACTTTGTTTCATTATCAATTCATACCCATCCTGATTACGTCCCGTTACCTTTGTTGACGGGTAAAGATATCGGCCACAAGTACCACCACGGCCACGCATACATTCTGTCAGGCCCATCCCCAAAAACCGGCGCTGCCCGACTTGCCGCGCGCGGTGCTTTGCGCATCGGGGCGGGTGTTGTGACTGTGGCTTGCCCGCCTGATGCTGTGGCCGAACATGCGGCACAGTTGACGGCGATTATGCTGATACGCACTGTATGTGAAGTCGATTGGTTTAAGTCAGGAAATACCAACCGAACGCTGGAGCCAAGACTTTGTTTCATTATCAATTCATACCCATCCTGATTACGTCCCGTTACCTTTGTTGACGGGTAAAGATATCGGCCACAAGTACCACCACGGCCACGCATACATTCTGTCAGGCCCATCCCCAAAAACCGGCGCTGCCCGACTTGCCGCGCGCGGTGCTTTGCGCATCGGGGCGGGTGTTGTGACTGTGGCTTGCCCGCCTGATGCTGTGGCCGAACATGCGGCACAGTTGACGGCGATTATGCTGATACCTGTGGCGGATGCGCAGGCGTTAACGGCGGTTCTGGCGGATGAGCGGATCAATGCGATCTGTGTGGGACCTGCTTTGGGGGTGGATCAGGATCGGGCGGATGTTTTGGCGGCTGTTTTACAGGCGAAACGGGCGACTGTGATTGATGCGGACGGGTTAACATTACTGGCGCAACACCCTGATTTGATGGGATTACTACATGATAAATGTGTGCTGACCCCGCATGGCGGAGAATTTGCGCGGGTGTTTCCGGATATTGCTGAAAAGCTGGCTGCACCTGCAACCAAAGGCCCAGCCTATTCCAAAGTGGATGCCACCCGTGAGGCGGCGAAGCGGGCAGGGTGTGTGGTGTTGTTCAAGGGGGCAGATACGGTGATTGCGGCCCCTGACGGGCAATGTGCGATTAACTCGGCGCATTATGAACGCAGCGCACCATGGCTGGCGACAGCTGGATCTGGCGATGTGCTGGCAGGGTTCATCACGGGATTGCTGGCGCGTGGCTTTGCGCCGATGCAGGCTGCCGAAACAGGGGCTTGGCTACATGTGGAATGTGCGTTGAATTTCGGGGCAGGGCTGATTGCCGAGGATATTGCTGAGCAATTACCGGAAGTTTTTCGCAAATTAGGGCTTTGACCAGTTTTCTGGTACTGGGTTTGGGGATAGAAACTCTTTAAATTGTTCGGCTTGTTCTTTGGGTAAGCGTGGTAACATTGCGCGCAAGGTAAAGTAACCATACCCCTTACCGTTCATCGTAAAATACCAATCGGAAATTTGGTCATATGTGAAAGCAACGCTATCCCCGTGATGTAAGCCCGCCAAGTCATCGGGTTCATTCGTCAGGTCTCCTGTGAAATCATTCTTATTGATCTGCTTTATATTGTTCATCCAAATGTGTTAGATGTTCCCGTTGGTTGGAAAACCGACTTTTACGCCGTAATCCCCCCAATTGACGGGGGGCGCTTTTGCAATTTCCAAGTACTTTGGCAGGTGTTTTTTAGCTTCATTTCTGGCGGCACTCATCAATGGATCATTGTATGTGGATGTAATGACAGGATCGCCCGCTAAGCCAAATGTGGAAGTGGATAAAAATAAGGGTAGGACGCAACCACATATTTTAAGAAATGATAAAAATCTCATTTTAATTTGCCCTGATAAGGTGATATTCATAATTTTAGTTTGTTAATGTTATTTTGTAAAATGCTATATGGCGATAACTTTTTGCAGGGCGAATTTCTTTAAATAAATCGCATTTTCCCCTCGCCAAGCGGAAAATGTTCCGCTAGAACGCCCAAGAAATGCGAACAAGCTAACCTGTTGTTCGTTATATGTGCGGGTGTGGCGGAATTGGTAGACGCACCAGATTTAGGTTCTGGCGCCGCGAGGCGTGGGGGTTCAAGTCCCTTCACCCGTACCACTTTTCCCTTTATGACTAAGACAGATAATAGGGGAAACTATGGGTTTTACTTTGATATTTGTGCTTTTTCTGATGGCCGCATGGTTTCTGGCCAACCGCTGGAACCACCCGCAAAAGGGCGCACTTACTGTTACGGATGCGGATACCTGCAAGGCTGCGGGGAATGCAATAACAATCACCACATGGAATATCGGCTTTGCGGCACTTGGCGCGAAAGCGGATATGTTTATTGATGGCGGGCAAAGCCTGCGGGCTTTGGCGCGTGGAGATATAGAACTGGCAGCGGTTGCTATTGCGGATCAGTTGGCAGGTTTTCAATCGGATGTGGTGATTTTGCAAGAAGATGCGCGGGTCAGTTTTTTGACGCGTGGGGTCAAGGTGCATGATGTGTTTGCACAGAAGCTACACGGATATGCGCGGTGTTTCTGGGCGGATTTCAGAACTTTATGGGTGCCAGAACCTTTTAAATTTGATCACGGCATTTCAACCTTTTCCAAGGTGAAACCATCTGAGATAACTGCATTAACAACACCGCAAGACCCTTTGTATTATTACGGTTTTTTGAAGAAATACTATGGTGGTACTGTGCAGAAATATGCGCGTGGCGGGCAGGGCGATTGGGTGGTGATCAACATCCATCTGTCAGCCTTTGATGATGCCGCGCGTCAAAGTCAGTTGGCCACTTTATTTGATTATGCTAGGGCCGAACATCAGGCGGGTAATCATGTGGTGATCGGCGGCGACTGGAACATGCGGCTTTCACCAAAAGAGTTTACCCATGACGGGCAGTATAAAGACGCGCACACGATCTTTGACCTGCCGATGGGTGCTTTGCCTACGGGCTGGCGCGTGGTGATGGATGACAGTTCCGCGACGTTGCGCAGTATGAATAAGCCCTATGTGAAGGGTCAGAATTATACCTCTGTGGTGGACGGTTTTGTGGTGTCGCCGAATGTGCGCATGAAGGCGGTTAAAACCCACGATTTGGGGTTTGAACACACTGATCATCACCCTGTGACGGCGCAGTTTGTGATTGCCGACTAAACCCCATGTATTATTGCGCAAAACGCCCTTGCGCTGACCCTGTTCAAGCCTTAGAAGGACGCTAGTTTTTACCTAATATAGGGGGTGTTTGCGTGTGCTTTCATCCCGATAACTTGAAGAAGGACGCCATAATGCAGGTTACTGAAACCCTGAACGAAGGTCTGAAACGCGCTTATGCGGTTACGATCACAGCGCAAGAGCTGGAAGATAAAGTTGTTGCAAAGCTGAAAGAAGCGCAACCAACTGTTGAGATCAAAGGGTTTCGCAAGGGTAAAGTGCCCCTGCCGATGTTGCGCAAGCAATTCGGGCCGTCTGTTATGGGCGAAGCTTTGCAAGAAACTGTGGATGGTGCGGTAAGCAATCACTTTGAAGAGTCTGGCGACCGCCCTGCGGGCCAGCCTGACATTAAGATGACTAAGGAAGACTGGAAAGAGGGCGATGATATTGAAGTATCTTTGTCTTACGAATGTCTGCCTAAAATCCCTGAAACAGATTTTTCCAAGCTGAAGCTGGAAAAGCTGACCGCGAAAATTGAAGATGCGGATGTGGATGAGGCTTTGGAAAACCTGGCGAAATCCGCCACCAACTACGAAGACAAGAAAAAAGGCGCCAAAGCCAAAGACGGCGACCAGGTTGTGATCAACTTCTTGGGCAAAGTAGACGGTGAAGCGTTTGACGGCGGTAAAGGCGACGATTATCCGCTGGTTTTGGGCTCTAACAGCTTTATCCCGGGTTTTGAAGAACAGCTGGTTGGTGCCAAAGCAGGCGACGACATTGAAGTTAAAGTGAAATTCCCTGATGAGTATGGTTCTGAAGCACTTGCAGGCAAAGACGCCGTGTTTGAATGTACAGTGAATGCTGTCAAAGGTGCCGTTGATGCGGTGATTGATGATGAGTTGGCTAAAAAATTCGGTTCTGACAGCTTGGACGATCTGAAAAAGCAAGTATCTGATCGCCTGTCTGCTGAATATGCAGGGGCCACGCGCATGGTAACTAAACGCCAGTTGATGGACGAGTTGGACAAGCTGGTTGATTTTGAACTACCACCAAGCATGGTTGAAGCGGAAGCCGGTCAAATTGCACACCAGTTGTGGCATGAAGACAATCCTGATGTGAAGGGCCACGACCACCCTGAAATTGAAACAACAGACGATCACACCAAGCTGGCTACACGCCGCGTACGTTTGGGCCTATTGCTGGCAGAAGTTGGTTCAGTCCAAGAGGTTACAGTGTCTGATGCGGAAATGCAGCAGGCTGTTATGCAGCAAGCTCAACAGTATCCTGGCCAAGAGCGTGAGTTCTTTGAGTATGTTCAGAAAGATCAAAACGCATTGCAACAGCTGCGCGCCCCTTTGTTTGAAGACAAAGTGGTTGATCACATTGTGGAACAAGCCACAGTGACGGAAAAAGAAGTTTCCAAAGAAGAGTTGCAAAAAGCGGTTGAGGCTTTGGACGACGCTTAAGCTTAGCTATAAAATATAACGTTAAAAGGTGCCGATTCAGGCACCTTTTTTATTTTACATATATCAGTTACCCATAAAAAAGCCGCCCATATGAGCGGCTTTTTTCAGATAGTGATCATAAGCTTAGAAGTTTTTGGAAAGCTTAAAGCCAATGGTTAGAACACTTGGGTCATTAAACGTTCCTGCACCGCCAAGTGTTGGCACAACCGCATCTCCGTGGCGTGAATATTTAATGCTAGCGCCTAGTTTCACGCCTTTGCCCATTGCCAGCTGACCGCCGAATTTGATGTCAAATTGACCGTCTGTCGGTGCGAACGCACCTTGTGGCGTGTCTTCGGGGGCTTCATAGCCGATGGCAAAAAAGCCAACGAATTTATCATTGAACCTTTGTGCAACACCCAGTTCATAGGCCGTTACGTCTGTGCTGGATGTGATTGTTGTACCCAATACAGTGATTTGCGCATCAGACCATTTCGCGTAGCGAATGCTACCGAATACCAATGTGTTTGCTGCAACACCTGATTGGAATTCAAGGTTCCATGCTTTAGGGGTGGCCGCTTGTGTGCCGCCTGGAATTGCACCGCCACCTGCAACGGCGCGTGTTTGTAAATTGTAGTCGATTTTTGACTCGTAGCTCAGTGCTACGCGAAGTTTGATTTCTGGGATTTCATAGGCAATACCACCAATATAGCCGAACTCACTTTCGCCATCCATCACCAGTGGGATACCACCGGCACCAGTCAGGTCCACGCTGCCGCTTATATACTGGTATTTCAAGCCCGCAAACGCGCTGAATTTTTCATTAAACTGGTATTTGCCAAGCAAGGTAAGCAGTTGGGCATCTACTGCGCCAGATAAAGGAATAGCGCCGCCTGACACAGTTGTGTAGTCAATATCGGCACCAACCGGTTGGTTGTTATAGGTAAATGCAACAGCAATTTTATCTGTTACGTCCATTTTAAAACCAAGCTTTACAGTATTGAAGCTTTTAGCAATGCTGCCCGGAAGAACTGTTGGACTAACATGCGGTGTTGTCAGGCCATAAACAACTTCTGCATAAGTGCCTTCTTCGTAAAGAATACTTGAACTGAATGTTGCGCGATCCAAGCCGCCTGCGAATGCGGCACTTGTACCTGCTGCTAAAACAGCCGTAGCTGCTGCGAGTTTTTTGATAGCCATCTTGAGATGCTCCCTCATAAAAATATAATCATTTCCCTATGCAGACCCTAATAAGCATTAGGGCTTTCAGTCAAATGTGACCTAGCGTTATTAAATTCCAAGGGCCAATTCCGTGATATTTCTGCAACCCAAAGCTGAGGTTTTTATGCATTTTAACAAAGATGTGAAAAAACGCGTGATCAAAGGGAAACTTGGCTTTCGGCACTTGCGACTTTTTGCGTGCGGCACTAATGTTTTGGTCAGACTTATGTGCGATAAGCATGACACTTAATATACAGGCGATATGATGAAAGATCCTTTAGACGTTTACATGAATACCCTTGTTCCGATGGTTGTGGAACAAACTTCGCGCGGTGAGCGTTCATATGATATTTTCTCGCGTCTGTTAAAAGAACGCATTATCTTCGTATCAGGCCCCGTACATGACGGCATGTCGACCCTGATTGTGGCGCAACTGTTGTTTCTTGAAGCGGAAAATCCGAAAAAAGACATCTCAATGTATATCAACAGCCCTGGCGGCGTTGTGACATCGGGTTTGGCGATTTATGACACGATGCAGTATATCCGCCCGAAAATATCAACACTTTGTATCGGCCAAGCGGCCTCTATGGGGTCATTGCTGTTGGCAGCTGGTGAAAAAGGCATGCGTTATACATTGCCGAATTCGCGGATCATGGTGCACCAACCATCGGGTGGGTTTCAGGGGCAGGCGTCTGATATTGCTTTGCACGCTAAGGAAATTCTGGAACTGAAAGATCGTTTGAATAAAATCTACGTCAAACATTGTGATCAAAAGTTGAAAATCGTGGAAAATTCGCTGGATCGCGATAATTTCATGACAGCCGAAGAAGCCAAAGACTGGGGCTTGGTCGATGAGATTGTGCAACAACGCACAGGCGAAGAGGATGATAAGTAGCGCGCCGAGCGGTTATTTGTCAATTTTCAGGGTACCTATGGGTATTCTGTTCTGGATTAGGGCATTGTGCAGTGCAAAAATCTGCCATAATGTCGACGAAATATAGGGCTAAGTGAAAGCCCAACTAAAAGAGTAAGCGGAGTATAACATGGCAGAATCTGATAGTGGTGAGTCGAAGAACACGCTTTACTGTTCTTTTTGCGGTAAAAGCCAACATGAGGTGCGCAAACTGATTGCAGGCCCAACCGTTTTTATCTGTGATGAATGTGTTGAACTTTGCATGGATATTATCCGTGAAGAAGCGAAATCATCCAAGCTGACAACGTCCGAAGGTGTGCCGGCACCATTAGAGATTTGCAATGTTCTGGATGATTACGTTATCGGGCAAACCATGGCCAAAAAAGTTTTGTCGGTGGCGGTTCATAACCATTATAAACGGCTCAACCATTCTGACAGTGGTTCAGGTGTTGAACTGGCAAAATCCAACATCATGCTGATCGGCCCAACGGGTTGCGGTAAAACATTGTTGGCACAAACACTGGCGCGTATTTTGGATGTGCCGTTCACAATGGCTGATGCGACCACGTTAACCGAAGCGGGCTATGTGGGCGAAGATGTTGAAAACATCATTCTGAAACTATTGCAGGCATCTGAATATAATGTGGAACGCGCACAGCGCGGCATCGTTTATATTGATGAGGTCGACAAAATCACCCGCAAATCTGACAACCCGTCAATTACCCGCGATGTATCGGGTGAGGGCGTGCAACAGGCCTTGCTGAAAATCATGGAAGGTACGGTTGCATCTGTGCCACCACAAGGCGGGCGCAAACATCCACAGCAGGAATTCCTGCAAGTGGATACCACCAATATTCTGTTTATCTGCGGCGGGGCTTTTGCCGGTCTTGACCGTATTATTTCACAACGCGGCAAAGGATCATCCATCGGGTTTGGTGCGGATGTTAAAGACGAAGATAACCGTGGTGTGGGCGAGGTTTTCCAAGATTTGGAACCTGAAGATCTGTTGAAATTTGGGCTAATCCCGGAATTTGTAGGCCGCTTACCTGTTATTGCCACACTAACCGATCTGGATGAAGATGCGCTTGTGACAATCCTGTCTGAGCCAAAAAACGCCCTTGTGAAGCAATACCAACGGTTGTTTGAGCTGGAAGACGCCAAACTGACCTTTACCGATGAAGCCCTGCGTGCGATTGCAGACCGAGCTATCAAGCGTAAAACAGGTGCGCGCGGTTTGCGTTCTATTCTTGAAGATATCCTTTTGAACACGATGTTCGAATTGCCTAGCCTTGAAAACGTGACAGAGGTTGTGGTTAATGAAGAGTCTGCGCGCGGTGACGGCGAACCGTTGATTGTGTATAGTGACGCGGCAGTAGACGAAAGTGCCTCGGCATCTTAATCTGGCTGGACGTTTCAGGAAAAATTGGGCATATAGATTGTAATAACAATCAGGGCTGATCGCATGAACTTCATCAAACGACTTTTTACATGGTGGCATGGGCAAACCATGAACACGCAGTTTTACACATGGCGTAAAGGTGTGCGTGTCGGTGATGATGAAGAAGGCAACGTATATTACGAAACCAAAGACGGCAAACGCCGTTGGGTGATCTACAACGGATACGTTGAAGCCAGCCGGGTTTCCGCCAACTGGCACGGCTGGTTGCACCATACATTCAAAGAGCCGCCCAGCAAAAAACCACTGACCCATAAAACATGGGAAAAATCGCATCAGGAAAACCTGACGGGTACAGATGCGGCTTATGCGCCTGCGGGCAGTATTCGCGCGGCTAAACCTGCCGATCGTGCCGATTATGATGCGTGGCAACCTGAGTAAGGTATAAAACTCATGAAAAACAATCCATTAGAAACTGCAATAGGCGCATTGGTTGTGATGGCAGCCATTGGTTTTTTGTATTACGCATCCAACGTTGTGGGCATCTCAGGGCCTACTGACACCTATGATGTAAAGGCCAGCTTTCGCAGTGCCGAAGGCATTGCCTTGGGTACCGAAGTGCGCATGGCGGGCGTGAAAATAGGGTCTGTTACGGGTATGGAATTAAGCCCGATTACCTTTCGCGCTGAATTGAAAGTGGCGATCAAGAAATCCGTTGAAATCCCCGATGACAGTGCCATTGCGGTGACATCCGAAGGGCTGTTGGGTGGGAATTTCATAGAGGTTATTCCAGGTGCTTCCGAGTTTCCCGTTGAAAATGGTGGTGAGATTGAAGACACCCAAGGCAGCATCAGCTTTATCACCTTGTTGATGAAGTTTGTGTCAGGCAACGAATGATACGCATATTTTTTACTGTTATTGGCCTGCTCAGCGCACTGCCTATTATGGCGCAAAACCAGATTGAAACTGAAAACAGTAATATTGCTGAACTGCGCACACTTGATACTTTGACCGGCGTGGTTAAAGATTTAGCAATCGAAGTGGGCCAAACGCTATCATATGAGCGTTTGACAATTTTGGTTAAGGAATGCCGTTACCCCAAAGATAACCCCAGCAGCGATGCATATGCTTATTTGGTCATTCAGGATATCCGCGAAAGCACGCCGCGCTTTGACGCTTGGATGATTGCATCCAGCCCGGCATTATCGGCCTTGGAACACCCGCGTTATGATGTGTGGTTGCTAAGGTGCAAAACCCCTGAAGGCTGAGTATCGCCTGCCAGCTTGAAAAAATCAGCATCTGTCAGCAGGGCTTTTTCCAATTTTGTGCGGTAATCTGCCCGTGATATTTCCACCGCCCCCAAGCTGGCTAAGTGATCAGTTAGGAACTGGGTGTCAAACAGACAAAATCCACCGAATTTAAGGCGCGCTACTAAATAAGTTAATGCGATTTTTGAGGCATCCGTGCGTGTGGAAAACATGCTTTCACCAAAGAATGCACCGTTTAATACAACTCCGTAAACGCCGCCAACCAGTTTTTCACCTTCCATAACTTCAATAGAGTGGGCAAAACCCATTGCGTGAAGTTGCGTGTATAGGTCAAAAATTTCGGCGTTGATCCAAGTTTCAGCGCGGTTGGCACAAGCTCTGACAACGGCGTTGAAACACTGATCAAACGTCACCTTGAAAGGGGCCTTTTTGATGCGCCGCGCCAATGAGCGTGAGACATGGAACTTATCCAGTGGAAAGACGCCGCGCTTTTGCGGGTCTACCCAGAAAATCTCGGGATCATTTGCACTTTCAGACATGGGAAACACGCCTGATGCATAGCCATGCAACAGCAGCTCAGGTGTGATTTCGGTGGGTGGATCGGCGGCCATCTTGCGCCAACCTATTCAAATGTATGAACTTCTAGCCACTTTTCAAGCCAGTGGATGTCGTAATCCCCGGTCAGAACCGCTTCTTCACGCAACAGTGCGTGGAAAAGCGGGATTGTGGTGTCAACGCCGTCAATTACCAGCTCTTCCAAGGCGCGTTTCAGGCGCGCCAAAGCACCTTCACGGTCACGGCCTGTGACGATCAGTTTGCCTATCAGGCTGTCATAATAGGGCGGGATTGTGTAGCCGTCGTAAAGAGCTGAATCCATGCGGACGCCCAGACCACCCGGTGCGTGGTAGGTGGTGATTTTACCGGGGCATGGGGTGAAATTTGGTAGCTTTTCGGCGCAGATACGCACCTCAATCGCGTGCCCCTGAATGGTCAGCTCATCCTGGTGCAGGGTCATCTCTTCACCGGCGGCGACGCGCAACTGCTGTTTGACCAGATCAACGCCAAAGATGGCCTCGGTCACAGGATGTTCCACCTGCAAACGGGTGTTCATTTCAATGAAAAAGAACTCATCGCGCTCAAACAGGAACTCGATGGTGCCAGCCCCTTCATAACCAATGGCGGCTACCGCATCGGCACAGGTTTTACCTATTTCGGCGCGAATTTCAGGGGTGATTGCAGGGCCAGGGGCCTCTTCAAATACTTTTTGGTGGCGGCGTTGTAATGAACAATCACGCTCGCCTAAATGCACAGCACGGCCCCGGCCATCGCCGAAAACCTGCACTTCGATATGGCGCGGCAGGGTCAGGTATTTTTCAATATAAACTTCGTCATTACCAAAAACTGACTTGGCTTCTGAACGTGCCGTGCCGAAAGCCACATCCAAATCGTCTTTGGTTTTGGCTACTTTCATGCCGCGCCCACCGCCACCTGCGGTGGCTTTAACAATGACCGGAAACCCCATGCCGTCTGCTATTTTGTGGGCTTCTTCAAGGTTGTATACACCACCTTTTGACCCCGGCACACATGGAACGCCCAGATCAATCATGGTTTTTTTAGCGGTGATTTTATCACCCATCATACGGATGTGGGCAGCACTGGGGCCAATAAACTTCAAGCCGTGATCTTCTACAATTTGCACAAATTCAGCGTTTTCCGACAAAAATCCGTAGCCTGGGTGAATAGCTTCGGCACCGGTGATTTCACAAGCCGAGATAAGGGCCGGCACAGAAAGATAGCTGTCTTTGCCCGCAGGCGGGCCAATACAAACGCTTTCGTCTGCCATGCGCACATGCATGGCGTCCGCATCCGCAGTTGAATGTACGGCAACAGTTGCCACGCCTAATTCCTTACAGGCACGTATAATACGAAGGGCAATTTCGCCACGGTTTGCAATCAGGACCTTGGAAAACATATGGGGGTTGCTCCTTTAAAATGAGCGATTATTCGATGATGACAAGCGGTGAGCCAAATTCAACAGGTGTGCCGTCATCTACCAGAATACGGGTCACTTTGCCTGATTTAGGGGCAGGGATCTGGTTCATGGTTTTCATGGCTTCAACGATTAACAATGTCTGGCCTTCAGTGATGCTAGAACCAACAGTCACAAAGGGGGCGGCACCCGGTTCGGCAGACAGATAAACCGTACCAACCATAGGGGATGTAACCGCACCCGGATGTTGTGACGGATCATCATCAACAGGGTTTGGCGCTGCTTCAACAGGGGTTGCAGCGGCGGCCGGTGCGGCTGCCATAACTGCCTGCGGTGCGGCGGCAATAATTGACTGGCGTGATACACGTACATTAAGGGATTTATTGCTTCCGTAATCGCGTTTCACATGCAATTCTGTCAGGTCGCTTGCACGTAACACTTCAGCCAAAGCCTGAATGAATTCTACGTCTGTATCTTGGTCTTTTTTGGTCATGTAAGCCTCAGCTGTTGTCGCCCGTTACGGGCATTCCCCTACGTATACAGTGTCTGAACGCTGGGTTAAAGCATTCTTGTACCCATAGCCCCGTATTTCTACTGGGTTTGGTGGCGTAGCTGTGCAACAATATCGATCATTGCTGTTTGGGGCACATAACCGCGCACAAGCTGGTCATTGAAGACGAATGTCGGCGTGCCGGTAACATTCAGGGTTTCGCCCAAGGCGCGGGTGCGTTTGATGTGCTCATCGACAGAGGGTTGGGCCATTTGCGCGATGATTACCTTCCCGTCCAATCCGGCTTTTTTTGCAAGAAACTCAATCGCCTGATCATTGACGGGGCCATTGTGTTCAATGAACAGGTTGTACATTTTTTTGTACGCGTCAGGGCCCAAGCTTTGCAACGTTGCAATCGCAGCCCGTGAAAGTTCATATGAATCTTCACTTAGAATAGGGTATTCTTTGACCACCAGACGTATGTTGCCATCGGCCTTTACCAGATTGGCGACCTCTTTATGGGCTTTGCGGCAATAGCCGCATTTGTAATCCAGAAATTCTACCAAAGTGATATCACCGTCGGGGTTTCCGCCGACCCATGAAAAGCCGTCATTTTGAATTTCTTCTAAGTTTGACGCAATTAAAAGCGTGTCTTGTTCCAACTCAGCCTGCTGTTGACGTTGTTCCAGTATACTGAAGACTTCCATGATAACTTCAGGGTTATCCAACAGATATTCGCGCACTTGCTGACCGAACTGTTCCTTTTCAGAAGGGCTCATCGCGTCTAAGTCCAATGCAAAGGCAGGTGTGCTGATCGCTATAAATCCTGATAGAAGTGCGGCTTTTAATGGGGTGATCATGGGCTTTACCTTTTCTTACCTTTGCTTAGACGTTCCGCAACGGCCAAAATATCTGCAGCTTTGCGCCAACCTGTTGTACCTTCGGGTAGTAATCTTATCGCGCGTTTTGCATGTATTTGGGCCTGTTTAAAGTTAGACGCAAGTGCATAACGCTCTGCTGTTGTAGCAGATGCCATACCAGGGTTTCCGGTTTTTGCATATGCGACACCTAGGTCGCGCAACATGCGCCCGTTGCGCGGGTCGCGGGCGTATGATTTTTTCAATGTGTTAAGTGCCGCCTTTGCTGAATACCCAGAATTTTTGGCAAGTTGCGCGCGCCCTAAGCCTGCCAATATCTGCGGGTCTTTGGGCGCCATGCGAACGGCTTTACTGTAAGCTGATGCTGCTGCGGAAGCACTGCCGTTTTCCAGCAGTATCTGCCCGTAAAGTTCCTGATAATAGGGGTCTTTGGGGCGCATGGAAATCAGACGTTTAATCGCGGTCATGGATTTCTTTTTATTTGGCAGACGGTGAAAGGCAATGGCCCGGCTCAGTGTGGCTATTTCACCTTTATCGGATCGTTTCAGCCTGCGCAAAACGCCTTTTGGGCTGCCGATGAAGCTGTTGAATTTTGCTTGCAATCGCGCATACCAGTAATCGATGTTCGGTGATTGGGTTGTGGTGCGGTCTTTATAGGCCGCAACAAAAGTACGCAGGTCAGATATACGTTGTGAACTAAGCGGATGCGTGATGGCATAGGCATCTTGTCTGCCGATGCTTAATGCTTCTTGCCCGCGAAAGATATTCAATACATCGATGGCGGCAGACGGGTTTATGCCTGCGCGGGCCATATAACGTACGCCTGATTGGTCTGCGGCACTTTCCTGACCCCGTGAAAAGGCCAGATATTTACGCTGGGCTAGGGATTGGGTAGCGGCGGCAACCCCGATCGCGCCTTTGCCACCACCCGCGGCGGCTGTCAGAATACCAAGAACAGCCCCAAGCCCCACGGCGGTTCTGGTATTACCTAAGTTTGCAATCCTTTGGGTGATGTGCCCGCCGGTAATATGGCCGATTTCATGGGCAATAACCGATTGTAGCATTTCAACGGATTTCATCTGGCGGATCAGGCCCGTGTTGATGAAAATATTATTGCCGCCAGTGGTAAATGCGTTCGGGCTGTGGCTGTTGATGACAAATATATTGATGCGCCCGACACCTGCGGCTTTTGCGATGGGGGCGGCGATAATGCGCAAAGTACGCTCTATTTCAGAGTCGCGGATCAGCCCTTGGGCATGCGCAAAAGGTGTGGCCAGAAGTAAAAAAGGCAATACCCGCATACAGAGTTTTATAAATCGTATCATGTGGATGATAGAAAGGTAAAAGCGCGCCAAACACAAGGTTTAGGCGCGCTTTTTACAATAATGTGAGCGAATTTTAGCCGCGCGACCACCAACCCCGACGTTTCGGTTTAGGTTTCTCGGCCACTACAGGTTCAGCCACAGGCTCTGGGGCTGCTTCGGGTTTCGGTGCTTCAGGAACTTCTGCTGCAACTTCAACAACGGTCTCAGGTTTTGGATCAGGCTTTTTGGCCGCCGCTTTAGGTTTAGCTTTTGCCTTGGCTTTAGGCGCGGCTTTCTTGGCTGGCTTCTTCTTTTCCGCCTTCGCTTCAGGCGCGCCATCAGACGGGCTGTCTTGATCTGCGGCATCAGCCGCGGCTTTTTCCTCAGCTTTTTGGGCTGCGGTTTTGCGCGGCGCGCGTTTACGCTTAGGCTTTTCAGCTTTGGCAGGTTCAGCTTCCGTCGCTTCCTGCTTGGGTGCTTCAGAAACTTCCTTTACAGGAGAATCTGTCGTTTTGGCAGGCTTATCATTTGTATCAGGGGCTTTATCCGCCTCATTTGGGACATCCGCCTGCACATCATTTTGCACAGTATTATTATTTGCACCATTTTCCATCTGTTTTGACTTGTTACGCCCACGGCCACCACGACGACGGCGCCTTTTCTTGGGTCGATCCTCATCGTTACTTATGGGGTTATCGTTTGGTTTATCCGCAGGCTTCGCATCAGATACCGCTTCATCAAAGTTTTCCATGGAAACCGTATTCATCGAGACAGGTGCGTTTGCAGGTTGTGGCACAAACCGTGTTGCGGTTTTGAATTTCTCAACCGAGTAATCCGTACCAATCAGGCTGACATCCGCTTCAATACGCACAGATAGGCCGTAACGCGCTTCAATCGTGGTGATATGTTCGCGCTTTTCGTTCAGCAGATAGTTGGTGACGTTGATCGGTGCCTTAACCAACACTTCACCCGAGCGTTTACGTACGCCTTCTTCTTCCAATTCACGCAGGATAGAAAGCGCAAGGCTATCATCGGAACGCAGCAAACCTGTTGCATGACAATGCGGGCAGGGTTGTGTTGTGGCTTCCAACATGCCCGGACGCAAGCGTTGGCGTGACATTTCCAAAAGGCCAAAGCCCGAAATGCGGCCAATTTGAATGCGCGCACGGTCGGTTTTCAGCTTGTCTTTCAGACGTTTTTCAACGGCAGTGTTATTACGCCGCTCATCCATGTCGATGAAATCAATTACGATCAGGCCGGCCAGATCGCGCAGGCGCATTTGGCGGGCAACTTCTTCGGCGGCTTCCAGATTGGTTTTCAGCGCGGTCTTTTCTATTGAGCTTTCTTTGGTGGCTTTGCCAGAGTTCACATCGACGGCCACAAGTGCTTCGGTAATACCAATTACCAGATAACCGCCTGATTTCAGTTGAACTGTTGGGTTGAACATAGCGCCTAGATGGCTTTCCACCTGATAGCGTGAAAATAGTGGCATTGCTTCTTTGTAATGGTTCACTTTGTCCACGCGGTTGGGCATGAACATTTCCATGTATTCTTTGGCCGCCGCATAACCTGCATCACCTTCAACATGAATTTCGTCAATCTCACTAGTGTAAAGATCGCGGATCGACCGCTTGATCAGGTTGCCTTCTTCATAGATCGGGGCGGGTGCTATGGATTTCAGGGTCAGGTCGCGAATTTGTTCCCACTGGCGTGACAGAAATTCATAATCGCGGTTGATATCCGCCTCATTGCGTTGGGCCCCTGCGGTGCGAATAATCAGACCGGCACCTTCGGGCACTACCAGTTTATTGGCGATGGCTTTGATTTTCTTGCGATCCGCTGCATTGGTGATTTTGCGTGAAATACCACCACCGCGCGCGGTGTTTGGCATCAACACGCAATAGCGGCCTGCAAGGGACAAGTATGTAGTCAGGGCTGCCCCTTTGTTGCCGCGTTCTTCTTTAACAACCTGCACCAGCAGGATTTGGCGTACTTTCACCACTTCTTGGATTTTATAACGCTTCATACGTGGCTTGCGCGGGCGTACCTCTTCAGACACGTCATCGTCTGCCACCGTAGTGATGCCGGGTTTTTCCGGCGCGTCCGATGTTTCATCGGCATCATCTTCTTTAGCGTCTTTAGAAGCTTCTTCTTTTGCTGCTTCAGGCTTTTCAGGCACTTCTTCTATCACAGGGGCAGCAGGGGCCGTATCATCAGCGGCTTGCGCTTCGGGCACATCAACCAATTCAGGTTCTGAACTGTCGATGTCTATGACAGTGTCATCAACCACATCACTGGTAACAACCGCATCATTTTTAGATGCTGAACCTTCGGCTTCGGCCTCTACAGGTTTTTTCTTACGACGACGCCCGCGTTTGGGTTGTTCCGCACGTTTGGCATCTTCTTCTGCCTTGGCTTTGGCATATTCCGCTTCTTCTGCCAGCAGACGTTCACGGTCTGCTACAGGGATTTGGTAATAATCGGGGTGGATTTCATTGAAAGCTAGAAAGCCATGACGGTTTCCGCCGTAATCAATGAACGCCGCCTGTAAAGACGGTTCAACACGGGTTACTTTTGCAAGGTAGATGTTACCAGCAAGCTGGCGTTTGTTTAGACTTTCAAAATCGAATTCGTCGACTTTGTTTCCTTCAACCACAACCACGCGGGTTTCCTCTGGGTGGGTGGCATCAATAAGCATTTTCTTTGACATTTTATATACTCTGAACGCGACAAGGCCTGCATCCCCGGGGGGGCAGGCAAGGTGGCGTTATATGTTATGGCGATTGGCTGTGGCACGAGGGAAGGCGCGGGTATAAGCCCGTCGCAAAAATCCAACAATATTGTCCACACGCGTTGCATCGCGGGGTTTCTCCAACGGTTCCCAGTTTGGGGCCGTTCAGTTCGGGCCGTTCCAGTAAAAACTGGATTACACGGCAATTCTTTGGTCATACGACCTGTCGAGCGGATCAGAGGAGAACTTTGGCTTTGCCTGTTTTCATGGTCTCATTCAACGAAACTCTTTTATCAGCGGCACTATTTTGCCTGCTATGGCCTATCATTAGGGGGTGATTGTGCTAAATACAATCGCATTTTTGAAACCATGCGCTATAAAGGGTAAAAAAAGACCTAAAAAATGATCGGGCATGGCAGTGTTTAAAAAGATTACGGTTCTATTTTGCATATTGATGTGTATCACGGCAAACGGCGTGATGGCGCAAGATTTGCGGGCCTTGGCGCGTGTTGACGTTGATCAATCAAGCCTTGCAGACCTGTCTTATCGCGAATTGGAAGTGACATTACACCTGTCGCAGCCCGTTCCCTACCGTATTTTCAGCCTATCAAAGCCCGCGCGCATTGTTTTTGACTTTAAAGAGGTCGATTGGGCCGGGTTTTCGGCTGAAAAAGCCCTGAAGACCGAAAAAGTCAAAACTTTACGCTATGGGGCTTTTCAAGCGGGGTGGTCACGTATGGTTATTGAACTGAACGAGCCGATGATCTTGGATGAGACTGAAATGCGGATTGATCAGAATAAGGGTAATGCAGTTTTAGTGGCAAAATTCAATCTGGCCAGCCCTGAAGAGTTTGCAGCCCAAACTGGCCCGCGAGTGGACGCAGGCTGGGATTTGCCCGAACCACTTGATGTCATGGCGCCAAAAAAACGCCAAATCGGGGATCGGCCATTGATTGTGGTTTTGGATCCGGGGCATGGCGGCATCGACTCTGGGGCGCGCCAAAAAGGCCACTTGGAAAAAGACTTAGTTTTGAAATTTGCAAAAGAATTAAAAGAAAATCTAATTTTATCAGGGCGCTATAGGGCATACCTTACCCGAAATGAAGATGAGTTTATTTCTTTACCTGCACGTATTTCACGCGCGCGCGCTTTAGGTGCGGATTTGTTTATATCACTGCATGCAGACGCATTGGAAAGTGGCTGGGCCACAGGGACTACTGTGTATTCACTGTCGGATGAGGCATCAAATGAAGCGTCTGCCTTCCTTGCGGCCCATCAAAATCGTACGGATTTGCTTGCTGGCGTTGATTTAACACAACAATCCGATGTGGTAGCGGGGGTGTTGATGGAAATGGCGCAGATCGAAACTAAATCGCGCAGTGATTTACTGGCCGATATGGTGGTGTCCGGTGTGGCACAATCCATTGGCCGTTTGCGCAAGCGGCCACATCTATACGCTGGTTTCAGCGTTTTGAAAGCGCCTGATATTCCCTCTATTCTGGTAGAGTTGGGTTTTATGTCGAATGAAAGTGATCTTAATAACCTGTTAAATGCTAAGTGGCGTGATCAAGTGATCAAGGGAATCATCTTGGCATTGGATACTTGGTCGGTTGAAGATGCCGCCCAAGCACAATTATTACGCCAATAGGTTACAATCACGTACACATAATCCTATCTTAAGCAGGCAAATGGGCTTTTTATAGCTTATTTGACAAGAAGTGATTTTGACCTTCTAGGTCTGGCGGATTATAAGGAGGCTTAGCCTCAGGAAAGGGCATTTTGTGCTGCGTTCAGTAATATCTTTTTTCGGTTGGATTTTTAGCTGGGTCACTATCGGTGTGGTTTTGGTAGCTCTTATTCTGGGGGCGGTGTTTTTTATGTATGGCAGTGATTTACCAAATCATGAACGGCTGGCCAGTTACGAGCCGAAAACCATCAGCAAAATTTATTCCATCGAAGGTAAGGTGATGGATGAATTTGCACAGGAACGCAGACTATACACACCGATCGACGAAATTCCCGATGTGGTGAAATACGCTTTCATCAGCGCTGAGGATAAGAACTTTTATCACCACAAGGGGTATGACCCGCTTGGTATGATCAAAGCGGGTATTGATGCGGCACGGGGCAAACGTTTGCGCGGGGCTTCTACCATTACCCAACAGGTGATGAAAAACTTTTTGCTGTCCGGTGACCGTTCTGTTGAACGTAAAGTAAAAGAGCTGATCTTGGCATCACGGCTAGAAGGTACGTTGAATAAAGACCAGATTTTACAGCTTTATCTGAATGAGATTTTTCTGGGCCAGAACTCTTACGGTGTATCAGCCGCGTCTGAAACTTACTTCGGTAAAGTTCTGGATAAAGTAACAGTGGAAGAGGCGGCCTATTTGGCGTCTTTGCCAAAAGCCCCTAGCCGTTACCACCCTGTGCGCCAGCGCGAACGGGCGATCTCACGTCGGAATTACGTGTTGGGGCAGATGGCAAATAATGGCTATATTACAGATGAACAATCTAAAGCCGCACAAGAAAAACCGCTTAGAACAGTACAATCAGGCGATTTCGCATCCCTGCGTGCATCTCGCCCGCCGCGTGATTATTTCACCGATGAAATTCGCCGCCAGCTATCTGGCACCTTTGGGCAAGATGAGTTTTTTGGCGGCGGGTTGGCTATTCGCGCAACGGTAAATCCCGACTTGCAAAAAGAAGCAGCATTAGCTTTGCGTAACGGGTTGGAAAAATACGATCGTAATCTACGCATATACCGTGGGCCGCGTGCTACGATTGACCCAGCGCTTTTAGAGGACGAAACTGCATGGCGTGATGCCTTGTCAGATGTCAAAATCCCACGCGATATTGCAGGCTGGCATGCAGCCGTAGTTCTGAACGTCGGTGATAAATCCGTACGCATCGGTATTGAGGATATTGATGAAGATGCAGATGGGCATTTCTTGCCGATGGCAGAACTGACATGGCGCCCCAGGCGTGATGGCCGTACCTTGAAAAAGGCGCGCAAACCAAGTGATCTTTTAGCCGTGGGCAATGTGGTTCATGTGAAAGCCATTGAAAAAGACGGTGCCTTTAAAAACTGGTCACTGCGCCAAGTTCCTGAATTGCAAGGCGGTTTCATGGCGATGGATACAAACACAGGCCGTGTGATTGCCATGCAGGGCGGGTTTTCCTATCAGGACAGCGTATTTAATCGTGCAACACAGGCAACGCGCCAACCGGGTTCATCATTTAAACCTTTTGTATATGCATCCGCACTGGACAGTGGCTATTCACCCGCAACAATTATCATTGATGCGCCCATCGAAGTGGCCACACCACAAGGCTTGTGGCGGCCGAAAAACTCGTCAAATACCTTTTACGGGCCGGCACCTATGCGCCTGGGTATTGAACGTTCCCGTAACCTGATGACCATTCGTCTGGCGCAAGAAGTGGGTATGAATGTTGTGGCGGATTATGCTGAGCGCTTTGGCGTTTATGATGATATGAATGAATTCCTGGCGAATGCTTTGGGCGCACAGGAAACCACATTGTTCAAAATGGTTGCGGCATACGCAATGTTTGCCAATGGTGGTGAGCGTGTGGAACCCACTCTTGTGGATCGTGTGCAAAACCGCCGTGGTGAAACGGTCTATCGCCATGACCAACGTTCGTGTGTTGGCTGTAGTAGTGTGGCCGTTGAAGGTGGGTTGTCGCCTGCCATCGAAAACAATCGCCAACGGATTATGGATGATGTGACCGCATACCGTCTGACCTCTATGATGCGCGGAGTGGTTGAACGGGGGACTGCCAGCCGAACTGTGCGTTTGGGGGTGCCCGTTGCGGGTAAAACCGGTACTACAAATGATGCAAAAGATGTCTGGTTCATCGGGTTTACCCGAAATATTGTGGCTGGGTGCTATATGGGTTTTGACACCCCGCGCAGCTTGGGTCGCGGTGCTTTTGGCGGCACAATGTGCGGCCCTGTTTTTGAAAGCTTCATGAAGGAAGCGATTAAAGTATATGGGGCAGGCGATTTTGAGGTGCCTGAAAATACATACTTTCGCAAATATGACCGCTTTAGCGGCACGCGACTGCCAAATAATGCCACAGGTGATTATGTTGTGGCAGAACTGTTTCGTATCGGTGACGACTCGCTGGATAGTATGATAGATATCATCGATGGCGGTTGGGGCTTGGGGTCAGATCTGTTGTTGTTTGGGCGCGGCGAAGGCGAAGGCGATACAACGATCAAAACTTCAACTGGGGAAATTAAGAAAATTCCTAAGAAAGCAACTTTCGGGTCATTGTCGTCAGGCGGTATTTACTAGTTTACGCTAACGTTCGGGTTTTGTAGAACGTTACGAAAGCAGTTTAGGTAAGCCAGATAAATGCGCGCAGAAATCGAAAATATAACCACCGAAATTAACGAGGTCTTAGAGCTTCTAAAGCAACGCATGGATTGGGAAACGGCCCCGTTTCGTTTGGAAGAATTCAACGCGATGTCCGAAGATCCCGACCTGTGGAACAATCCTGCAAAAGCCCAGAAACTGATGCGCGAACGCCAGATGTTGGTGGATGCGATGGACAGTTATAAAAGCCTTGCACAAGACTTGGCCGACAACATCGAACTTATTGAACTGGGTGAGATGGAAGAAGACCAAGACGTTATTGATGAAGCTGAAAACGCAATCAAAGGCTTGGAAAAACAGGCCGCCAAGCGCAAACTGGAAGCTTTGCTGAACGGTGAGGCTGACAGTAATGATACGTTCCTGGAAGTTAAATCCGGGGCAGGCGGCACGGAAAGTTGTGACTGGGCCTCTATGCTGGCCCGCATGTATACCCGCTGGGCGGAAAAGAAGGGCTATAAGGTTGAATTGCAATCTGAAACGTCGGGCGAAGAAGCCGGCATAAAATCTGCTTCCTACAAGATTACTGGGCACAATGCCTATGGCTGGCTGAAGTCCGAAAGCGGTGTACATCGTTTGGTGCGCATCTCACCCTTTGACAGTGCCGCCAAAAGGCATACGTCTTTCAGCTCAATCACGGTCTACCCTGTGGTGGATGACAATATTGAAATTGAAGTGAATATGTCGGACGTGCGCGTTGATACTTACCGCTCTTCGGGGGCAGGTGGCCAGCACGTGAACACAACCGACAGTGCGGTGCGCATGACCCATATCCCGACAGGGATTGTGACCACGTCATCGGTGAAATCACAACATCAGAACCGCGACATTGCTTTGAAGGCCCTGAAATCACGGCTGTACCAGATGGAATTGGATCGGCGTAATGAAGCGGCGAACGAGGCCCATGAAAACAAGGGTGATGCAGGGTGGGGTAACCAAATCAGATCGTATGTTTTGCAGCCCTACCAGATGGTCAAAGACCTGCGTACCGGCACAGAAACATCTGACACCCAAGGGGTGCTGGATGGCGATCTTGATCTGTTTATGGCCGCCGTTCTGGCGCAAGACGTAGTCGGCAAAAGCCGGGGTGAGGCGAACGCAGAAGATTAGGGCTTTGCTTGAGGGTAAAATAACAAAAGCCCGCGAACATATCACGGGCTTTTTAATTCAGTCAGACTGAAGAATTAAGATGTTTTAGGGGCCGCTGTAGCCGTCTTCGCTACTGTTTTTGAATTTGATAGCGGGTCTTCTTCACGGCGAACCGTACCTTCAAAATGCGCACCACTTTCAATCGCAATGGTCTTGTGGATGATGTCACCCTCAACCCGTGCGGTTGCTGTGAGGCGTACTTTCAAGCCGCGCACAGTGCCCGCGACATGACCGTTTACCACAACATCATCTGCTATAACTTCGCCTCTGATCCGCGCGCTTTCGCCAACGGTCAGAAGGTGGGCGCGAACGTCCCCAACAATTTCACCTTCAATCTGGATGTCGCCAGATGTCTTGATGTTGCCCTTGATGTGTAGATCGGTTGACAAAATAGACGCAGGCGGTTTGGCCTTTGGGGTAACAGGGGAAGGTGAGGAAGCTTTTGCTGCTTCTGGTTTTCCGCCCACTGCGGGTTTTGCCGGTTCGGGCTTTTTCGCAGGTTCATTGATTTTGCTTTTAGAAAACATCGTTTGCAGCCTTTATATATCTCATTGCGTTTACAGGTTTCCCGCCTATGCGGATTTCGTAGTGCAGGTGAACACCAGTACTACGACCAGAGTTTCCCATAGCACCGATTTTATCACCGCGCGATACCTTTTGTCCCTTTTTAACATTGATACGGCTTAAATGAGCATAAAATGTCTCAAAGCCTTGTTTGTGGCGGATTTTGATCAAACGGCCATAACCGGATTGGCGCCCGGCAAAGATAACCACGCCATCGCCTGTTGCCACGATACTTGTGCCTAAAGGGCCTGCCATATCTGTACCATTATGTTTGCGCCAACCACCCGTTTTCGGGTCACGGCGTCCGCCAAAACCACTGGTATAACGGTAAGAACCGCGCACAGGGTGCGATAGGGGCATTTTGTTGCCCGCAATTTTAAGCAGGTTGATGCGATCAAGTGCTTTTAACAGGCCGTTCGCGCGAATGCTATCGTGGTTATTGCCTGTGCCTTTGCTTGAAACGGTCAATTCAGTTAAGGGCCCGCCAGTTCCTGAATATCCACGACGAACCTCTTTCAATAGGGCATCTTTGTTGATGCCGGATTTATTCAGCGCCCGTTCCAATGGTGATAGGGAAACTGCAACAGCATCTTCAAGACGGCTGAATATCTGTTCGTTTTTCAGCCTTGCAAGCTCTGCATTGAATTCCAGTTCACGTGCTTGTTCGGTGGCTTCATTGGCGTCTTGGGCAAGGGACGCGCGTTTATCAACGGATGCGCGCAGTTCTTGTGAAATCAGGGCCAGAGTTTTATTTAATTCTTCTGCTGCACCCAGATGCGAATATTTGTTACCAGTTGCGTTTTGCAGTTCAGCCAATAGTGTGTCTGAGTTTTGCACGGCTTGATCGCGCGCTTTGATGGCGTCTTGCAATTTAGTTTGCATGATCTTCAAGCCCGTGGCCAATTCACGTCGTTGCTCTTCCGCTTCCAGAAGATCGGTTTGTTGTGCTGATATTTGCTTTAAAGCAATATAGAATTGCTCTTGTGAGGCTTGCGCCTCTAAGGCGCGGGCATCGCGTTCTGCAGACAAACTGTTGATCCGTTGTCCGTAGGCTTCTGTTTGATCGTCAGCGCGATTACTGACTGACCGTGCTTCAAACATTTCAAAGCCGATAATTGCTGTTGCAATCATCAACCAGGAAAAGCTGATTGTGGCCATAACACCGATAAACAGTTGTGATTTTGACGTGAGCGTCAAAAACCGTGTTGAGCTATCCGTGCGAATATAAATTCGCTGTTCAGGCAAGTATTTGTTTAACGCACTTTTCATGCTTTTATTTTTAACCCCGTTCTATTCCTCGCCCCCGTCCGTATGTATTTGAACGTAGGTGTAAATTTCCTAAGCAAATTTTGCCCAATAATCAACAAAATAACGAAGAACATGATGAATTTATGGCGTAGTATTATAGCATTAGGCGATTTTACGCTTATAGACGCCGTCGACACGTTAACAAATAGTTGGTTACTTCTACTTCACCATAGGCCAGTAGAAATCTGGGGGGATGCCTGCTTCGGCCCTTTTTTCATCGTTAAAAGGTGGCTTTAATCCGCCTTGAAAATACTTTTTTACCATAGCATGGAAGTATTCTTTGGGGTCTTGCTCGTGCCGCCCACACAAAAAGTGGAACCATTTTGAGCCATAGGCCACATGTCCGACTTCTTCGGCATAGATTATTTCTAGTGCATCAACTGTTTTTGCGTCTTTCACCGACTTAAACAGATTAATCATACCGGGGGTCACATCCAATCCGCGGGCTTCCAATACCATCGGCACAATAGCCAAGCGCCCCATAAAATCAGTCGCAGTGTCTGTTGCCGCTTGCCACATGCCCGCATGCGCTGGCATGTCACCGTAAAAAGAACCCATTGCTTCAAGCCTGTCACACAACAGGTTGAAATGTTTAGACTCTTCTGCGGCAGACTTGACCCAATCATCATAAAAACCACGGGGTATGTTGATGTGGGAAAAGCGTGGGATGATATCCCAATGCAGATCAACCGCATTAAGTTCGATGTGGGCGATTGCATGTAATAGCGCTATCCGCCCTTGTTCTGTTCCGGTACGCCTGCGCGGAACATCCCTTGGGGCCAACAGTTCCGGTTTATCGGGGCGGCTGGGGAAGTCAGGGGGCTGTACCGTGCCAATTTCCAGCGGATTGCCCGCTTCTACGCTGTCAAACCACAGTTTTGCCGCTTCGAATGAAGCGCGGGTTTTTTCGCGGCCATCGGCGGTTGTTAAAACGCGACAAGCCAACTCACTTAGGGTGGGGCGGCTCATAACGCGTTCACTTCTGTCAAAACCGCGTCTACATGGCCCTTTACCCGTACTTTACGCCAAATCTGGCGAATTATCCCATTCGCATCTATCAAAAATGTACTGCGCTCTATGCCCATGTATGTTCTGCCATATATAGATTTTTCTTTCCAAACATCATAGCGTTCACAGACCTCACCAGTAATATCGGCCAAAAGCGGGATTTTCAGGTCGTGTTTGGCAATAAACTTATCATGTTTTGCTACACTGTCTTTGGATATCCCCAAAATAGATGAACCTGTGGCTTTGAAATCTGCCATTTTCAGAGTGAATTCTATCGCTTCTTTCGTGCAGCCTGATGTATCGTCTTTTGGATAAAAAAAGATGACAAGGGGATGCCCTTTGAAATCATTTAGGCCAAGTGTGCCCGTGCCATCGCGTGGCAGCGTGAATGTTGGCGATTTTCCTCCGATTTCAAGCAAAGTTTACCTCTATTACTGGCGTTTGTGGGTTAGAGTGATTATCTATGGTGTACACGTAGAAATAACGTTTGCAAATAAAGAACAGGCGTTGTTGCCAAGAGTAGGGAAACTACCCAGGATATGAACGCGAAAAGCGATAACCCTCGCAGGAAAATCAGGTATCAACCGGCATTGGGGCGGTGGATTAGCCATGTGCTGACCTTGGTAATGATGACCGGTATAGTGTTGGTTTTGGCGGTTGGTGTGTTGTTTGTGCGCTTAAAGTCCGGGCCGCTGATCGTACCACGGGCTCAGGAAATGGTTGCAGATATTGCAAAAAACGCAACTGAAGACTTTGATATTCATGTTGGCGAGGTGTCGCTTGTTGCGGCCGATGTGGGCGTTAACGTATTAGTTCAACTGTCTGATCTGCAGATATTCACTAAAACGGGGCAAAAAATAGCTGAATTTCCGACCGTGCGTGCTAAATTGGATCCGATTCAATCTTTTCTACATGGTGTAGATGTTGAAGCTGTGGAAATTATTGGTGCGGAGTTTCGAATATTACGTGACTTAAACGGCAAATATAACATCCTGCCCCCTGACAGCGATGATACAGAACTTTTGAAATTGGAAGAAATTTTCGTTGCTGCCAATATTGCCGCAAGAAAAACCCCGTTACGCGGATTGCGTCTGATTGATATTGTGGACACCAACCTTGTTTACATTGATCAGGTTAAAAAACGGGTTTGGACCAGTTCCAAAGTTGATATGCAATCCACACGTAAAGATGATGTGATCAATGCTTTTGCAAATATTTCCGTGACCAGTAGAAATCATGATGACATGTCTGTGGGCCTGCATTTTACATACGGACTGGATAACGATTTCTTCGGTTTTGGAGCTAAGTTCGACACAATTCCAACGGTAGATCTGGCAGATCAGGTGCCCGCTCTGGATTGGCTGCGCAACTTTGATGCCGCTGTAACGGGGGCTATCAACACCGAAGTGTCTATTGACGGGGTCTTGAACAGCCTGTCAGGTGTTTTGGAAACCGGTGCGGGGCATTTGCGTGACAGCCCGGAAACCAAGCCGATTAATTTTGACACTCTGAAAACCTATTTTGAATACACCAAAGAAACCGACAGTTTGGTTTTTAACCAGGTATTCGCAAAAAGTGCAGCGGGCAACTTGACGGGCGAAGGTGCCATTTCCATGTCACGTGACACGACGGGTGCGGTGAATGCATTATCCGGCTCTTTGAACATATCAGAACTGAATATTCACCCCGAAGGCGTATTTGCCGCGCCGCTTAGCTTTGATACGGTCAAAGCAGATGTGGAAATGAAGTTCGCCCCGTTTTCTTTGCAGCTCAATAGCGCAGAACTGACAACCGATAATCTGAAACTTTTGATAAAAGGGACATCGCTTGCGGGTGAAAAATATTGGAATAACTCTTACGATATGCGCTTCAATGAAATCACTCATAATCAGGTCATGCGTTTGTGGCCGCTTCAGGCTAAGAAAAAGACCCGCGATTGGATTGATGAAAATGTTTTAAGCGGTATCGCTAAAAACGGTATTGGTAAATTGCGCAGTCAAGACGGCAAGCACAGCATTGATCTGACTTTTGATTTGGAAAAAGGCAAAGTGCGGTATTTGAAAACCCTCCCTGTTTTGCAAGGTGCTAGCGGGCGTGGGCACTTAACCGAAAAAACCTTCACAGCCAAGCTTGATAAAGGATATGTTATTGCACCAAACCAAAAGCGGATAGAGGTGTTCAATACGTCTTTCACGGTGCCAGATCTTACTGTCAAGCCCGCAACCGGGGATGTTTCCCTGAATATCACAAGCGGGTTGCAGGCCGCATTAAGCATGTTGGACGAAAAGCCGTTTGAGTTTTTGAAAAAAGCCAATTTAAAGCCCACTTTGGCCACAGGGCGGGTTCAAGCCACGGGAACACTAAGTGTGCCTTTGATAAAAGGGACGCAACCTGATCAGGTGAAATTTCAAACCACGGCGGAAATCACCGATCTTGTGTCAAAGACTCTGGTGAAAAACCGTACAGTGATAGCGCAAAAAATGATCGTAGAAGCCACTGACCACCAGATCGAGTTGGCAGGTGAAGTTCAGCTGGACGGTATATCCACACAAACAAAATGGACCATGCCTATTGGTAAGACGCGTGAAAAACGTTCTGTCATTATCTCTGAGGTCATGCTGAACAAAACGAATTTACGCAAGCTGGGGGTGCAGTTTGAAGAAGGTACCGTTTTGGGGCAGACCCCGGCCAGGATGCATATTGTTTTGCGCCCCAAACAATTACCGGAATACACATTAACCACTGATATGGTGGGGCTTGGCTTGAATATAAATGCGCTTAACTGGCGCAAGGCCAAGAAAGCTTCGGGGCAGCTATCCATCAGCGGCAAGCTGGGGGATCGTTTCAGCATTGATAACCTGTCTTTCAGCAGTTCTGGTCTAAGTGCAAAAGGGGCTGTGCGGTTTAATGCCGATAACACCTTTAAACAGGCGAATTTCACCAGTTTACGCGTTGGGCGGTGGCTTGATGCGACTGTATCCATCGAAGGCACGGGGAAAAGGGCCGCAAAAATTACCATCAGTCGCGGCACCGCTGATATGCGCAATGTTAGCTTTTCTAAAGGTGCCAGAACCGGTGCGCCGATGGATATTATACTGGATCGCCTGATATTGGCCGATGGCATTATCCTGACAAATCTTCGTGCGAAACTGCGTAACGAAAATGGCTTGCGCGGCACATATAAGGCGCGTGTAAATGGCGGGGCTGAAATTACTGGCACTGTGTTTCCACAAAAAAACGGAACCGCCGTTAAGGTGAATGCAACCGATGCAGGTGGCGTTTTGCGGTCTGCTAAACTTTATACAAAAGGTGTTGGGGGCAAGCTGCGCATGGTGCTGTTGCCGCTGGCAAAAGAAGGCCATTACCAAGGGACGTTTATAATCGAAAATACCAGGGTCAAGCAAGATAATGTGTTGGCCAGTTTGCTGAACGGAATCAGTGTTATTGGCCTTGTTCAAGAAGTTGCCGGCGAAGGTATTGTTTTTGATAAAATCGACGGGCAGTTCACCTTAAAGCCCCAAGGGGTAGAATTGCGCAAGATCAGTGCCGTGGGTGTTTCTCTGGGCATGACGATGGATGGCAATTATAATTCCCAAACAAAACGGGTGAATTTTGAAGGCGTTATCACCCCGCTATATGCGCTTAACGGTTCGCTGGAACGTGTGTTTGGCAAGCTTTTCGGGCGACGCAAAGGCGAAGGCCTATTCAGTTTTGTCTACAAAGTGAAAGGCACGTCCGGCACCCCGCAGATAAGTGTAAATCCGTTGTCGATTTTAACGCCCGGATTGTTCCGCGAATTGTTCCGCACCAAAATGCCGGATGTCGGAAAGTCTGCTATTTCAAATGATGATACATCTACCGCACCACAGACCGAAGCAACACAACAAGGTGCGGCAGAAACCAATCCGGACGATATCGGTACACTAACCCCTGAAACAGACCGTTAGATGGCTTGAATTTATTGTTATATCACGCCACAAGATACCCCCATGAACCTATCTGATTTTGACTTTTCTCTACCCGAAGACCTGATTGCGCTGCGCCCGTTAAAGCCGCGCCCTTCGTCGCGTCTGTTGGTTGCGCAAAACAGGGGAATTGTGAACAGCCAATTTGCCGATATTTGCGATTACTTGCGCCCCGGCGATCGCTTGGTTTTGAATAATACCAAGGTCATTCCGGCGCGCCTGAACGGGCGCAGACGGCGGATTTCAGATCAGGGGGAAACTTTTGCCTCGGTAGAATTTACCTTAATTTCGTGTGATACGGATGGCAACTGGTTAAGCTTGGTAAAGCCTGCTCGGCGTTTGAAAATTGGTGAAGAAGTGTATTTTGAAGCAGGCCTAAAAGCAACTGTTCTATCAAAATCCAGTGACGGGGTCGGGCTGAAGTTTAACCTGACAGGTGATGCGTTTGATGCGATTATTGCAAAAATAGGCACCATGCCCTTGCCGCCTTACATTGCCGCAAAACGCCCAGCGGATTTGCAAGACAATGATGATTACCAAACCGTTTTTGCCAAAGAACTGGGCGCCGTGGCCGCCCCCACGGCGTCATTGCACTTTGATGATGCGTTGCTGGATAAGCTACGCCGGAACGGCATCGATTTTTCCGAAGTTACATTGCACGTAGGTGCCGGCACATTCCTGCCGGTGAAAACCGATGACATAGACAGTCATAAAATGCATTCCGAATGGGGGCAGGTATCAGCGCAGGCGGCAGCGGAAATTGCAAAGACAAAAGAGATGGGCGGGCGCGTGATCCCCGTTGGCACAACCGCTTTGCGCTTAATCGAAACCGCTGCACGCGAAACGGGTGAAATACAAGCGTGGAGCGGCGATACGGATATTTTCATCAAACCGGGCTTCCAGTTTCACGCCACCGACGGTTTGATCACGAATTTCCACTTACCCAAATCCACACTTTTAATGCTGGTATCCGCTTTAATCGGGCTGGACAGATGCCGCAAAATCTACGATTACGCAATTCATGAAAGGTATCGATTCTTTTCCTACGGGGATGGGTCGTTACTGTTTCCCCGATAATGATAAATTAAAAACGACTATCGCAATGTCGCGCCTGAAATATACGCATTTCAGAAACGTGTTAGCCTAGGTGTTGTAATGTGAACGGAGCCTGACAATGGGTACGGTTTTAAAAAATTCTTGGCCTTTATTTTTAGGTATGATGCTGTTGATGCTGGGTAATGGCCTGCAAGGGACATTGCTGGGTATTCGCGGCGCGCTTGAAGGTTTTTCAGCTAATACAATGGCTTGGGTGATGTCGGGTTATTTCATCGGCTTTTTGGGCGGCAGTCGTATGGCCCCCGAAATGATCCGCCGTGTGGGCCATGTGCGGGTGTTTGCAGCGCTAGCTTCACTGGTATCAGCCGCCCTGATCCTTTATGCAGCTGTGCCCAACGTCATTGCATGGTTCGGGTTGCGTATCTTGATCGGTTTTTGCTTTTCTGGCGTTTATGTTGTGGCCGAAAGTTGGTTGAATGATAGTGCAACCAACGAAACTCGCGGTCAAACCCTGTCGCTTTATCTGATCGTACAAATGATCGGCATTGTAGCCGCCCAAGGTGTTTTGAACTTCGCAGACCCTGGTGGTTACACATTGTTCATCATTTCATCGGTGCTGGTATCAGTTTCTTTTGCACCGATCCTGTTGTCTATCAGCCCTGCACCTATGTACAAAGCTACAAAACCGATGTCGTTTAGGAAACTTTACAATGCATCCCCCACAGCCGTGGTTGGCATCCTTTTACTGGGTGCTATCTTTTCGGCGCTGTTTGGTATGTCAGCGGTTTATGGTACGCAAAAAGGGCTGGATGTGCGTAGCATCACGCTTTTTGTGGCAATGATATATATCGGTGGCATGGTGTGCCAATACCCCATCGGCTGGGCCTCTGATCGTATGGATCGACGGCAGTTGATTATTTATCTCGCAATATTCGGCACTATTTCGATGGGAATTGCCCCCCTTTTCACGGATAACATCTATCTACTGATGCTGTTGTCATTTATTCTGGGCGGCATATGCAACCCACTATATTCACTCTATCTTGCCTATATGAACGACTACCTTGAACCCGATGATATGGCGGCCGCTTCTGGTGGGTTGATCTTCATCAACGGGTGCGGTGCCATTGGCGGGCCGTTTCTGGTGGGGTGGATGATGACCACATATGGTGCCGATAGTTTCTTTATTTTCCTTGCAGTTTTATTGGGCTTAAGTGCCGTGTGGGCGCTGTTTCGTTCTACCGTGCGCGATGCGCCAAACGTTGCAGACACAGGCAGCTATGCCCATGTTACCCCCGGCACATCTGTTATAGCGGTTGAGCTAGCAACAGAGGTTGCCATTGAAATGGCCGAAGAAGAGGGTGATAGTTAACGGATAACGCTATGCAGGGGGTATTATGGCTGACTATGCAAAAATCATAGAATTCTGGATCGAAGAAATTGGCCCAAAAGGTTGGTACAATGGCCCGCCAGAGCTGGATCAGACCATAAGGGACAGGTTTCAAAGCGATTGGCAAGCCGCACTTGAGGGTGGGTTTTCAAACTGGAAAGAAACCGCTGATGGCTGTTTGGGCTATCTGATCCTGACCGATCAATTCCCCCGCAATATGTTTCGTGATGACCCGCGCGCCTTTGCAACGGATCCTATGGCGCGTGCGGTGGCAAAACACGCGATTGAAAAGGATTTCGATTTGCAGGTGGGCCGCGCCGCGCAAGAATTTTTCTACCTGCCGTTTGAACATTCCGAAGATATGGCCGAGCAAAAGCTTTGTGCGGCTTATATTTCCAAGCGGATGGATGATAGCGACAGTTCTTTGCTACATGCGCACGCACATCAGGAAATTATTCGCCAATTTGGTAGGTTCCCCTATAGAAACAAAGCATTAGGCCGCAAATCATCAGAAGCGGAGCAGCTGTTTTTGGATCAAAACGGCTATATGGGGATTATTCAGAAACTGGAAAAACAAAGCGATCACAGCTAGGCTTGTATTTCTACAGAAAATCCAGCATAAAGATTGCGAAAAAGGTTTAACGTTAAACTAAATAATCTAAAGGGTACTCAGATGGCTGCAAAAACCTATGATATGATCGTTATCGGGGCAGGGCCGGGTGGCTATGTGGCCGCTATTCGCAGCGCACAACTGGGGCTTTCTGTGGCGATTATTGAACGCGAACATATGGGCGGTATTTGCCTGAACTGGGGCTGTATCCCTACCAAAGCTTTGCTGCGTTCGTCTGAAATTTACCACCTGATGCACCGCGCATCTGAATTTGGTCTGTCTGCAGATAACATATCCTATGATCTGGATGCGGTTGTGAAACGCTCACGCGGGGTGGCGGCACAGCTGAACGCGGGCATCGGGCATCTGTTGAAGAAGAACAAAGTCACGGCGATTATGGGTGAAGCCACGCTTGTGGCCAAGGGCAGGATTTCCGTAAAGACCGCCAAAGGCACAGAAGAACTAACCGGCAAAAACATCGTTCTGGCCACGGGCGCACGCGCACGCGAATTGCCGGGGTTGGAAGCAGACGGTAAACGCGTCTGGACTTATAAATCCGCCCTGACACCACCCCATATGCCCAAGAAGCTTCTGGTTATCGGATCAGGTGCCATTGGTATTGAATTTGCCAGCTTTTACAACACATTAGGGGCTGATACCACGGTGGTTGAGGTGATGGATCGCATCCTGCCTGTGGAAGATAAAGAGATTGCTTTGTTTGCCAAGAAGCAATTCAAGAAACAAGGCATGACGATTATGGAAAAGACTATGGTCAAAAAGCTGGATCGTGGCAAAGACAAGGTTGTTGCCCATATCGAAAGCAACGGTAAGGTCGAAAAGGTCGAATTTGACACCGTGATTTCCGCCGTCGGTATTGTTGGTAATGTCGAAGGGCTGGGGCTTGAAAAACTAGGTATCAAAGAAGACCGCAGCCATGTGGTCACAGACCCATACTGCCGCACCAATGTGGACGGCATATTCGCCATCGGCGATCTGGCCGCCCCGCCGTGGCTGGCCCATAAAGCATCCCACGAAGGGGTGATGGTGGCCGAATTGATCGCAGGGCAAAACCCGCATGCGGTAAAACCTGAAAGCATTGCGGGGTGTACTTATTGCCACCCGCAAATTGCGTCTGTCGGCTACACTGAAGCCGCCGCCAAAGAAAAAGGGTATACGATCAAAGTCGGTCGCTTCCCATTCATGGGCAACGGCAAAGCCATTGCACTGGGTGAGGCCGAAGGCATGGTCAAAACCATCTTTGACGCGAAAACAGGCGAATTGTTAGGCGCACATATGGTAGGTGCCGAAGTGACCGAAATGATCCAAGGTTACGTCATTGGCCGCCAACTGGAAACCACCGAAGAAGACCTGATGAATACGGTTTTCCCGCATCCGACATTGTCAGAAATGATGCATGAAAGCGTTCTGGATGCGTACGGCAAGGTTATTCATATGTAGCTTTAGGCGAAAGCCAAGCCAACAATATAGGCAACTGACGCACAAACCCCGCCCACCAAAACGGTTTCACCGACACAGCGCAGGATGTTGTCGCGGATAACCATGTAACGCAGTAGGCCAAGGATGCACAATGCGCCGAACGTGGCTAAAACCGATAGTTTGAAGGTGGCGGCAACAGGTTCCAGTACAAAGTACGGGATCAGCGGGATCACTCCGAAAACGATGAAGGAACTGAATGTCGCCAGCCCGTTCATCGCAGGGTTTTCATCCGCGGGATCGGCCATGCCGATCTCGTAAGCCATCATAAAGTCGCCGTAATATTCAGGATAACGTTCCAGAATATCGGCCATGCCGTTGGCATCTTCCTTGGTCATGCCCTTGTCGGACAGGATTTCGATGGTTTCACGACGTTCCATTTCAGGGTTGTTGTGGATCTCGTAAATCTCTTTATCGCGTACCGAATGATACAGATCCTTTTCAGATCGTGCCGACAGAAATTCGCCCAAGCCCATCGCCGTGGCATCGGCAAACAGGTTGGCAAAACCAAACAACAGCACGGCAATACCGCCCACTTGCGCAATCCCTTCGGCACCTGCACCTGCAAACCCCGCCACCACCGCAAATGTGGTGACAATACCGTCATTGCCGCCATAAATAATCTGCTTCAGGAACTCGCCCATCTTGCTGATATGGTGTTCACGGCCTTTGTGTTCGGCCAAGGTTTCAAATTCGCTCATATTGCGCGCCTTATTCTTTACAAGTAATTTACCGTGCAAAATGAATAAGGGCCACCCTATGTTTAGAGCGACCCTGAAATTTCATCTTTGAAACGGTTTAAGCGGCTTTATCACCACCCAAATGCTTCAAAACATTTTCAGGCGCACTTTCACCATAGGGATCGTCTGCGTGATTATCCGCTTTGCCTGGTTCTTCAAACCAAGCTTCAACCACACCGTTGTTGATAACGGCTGCATAACGCCATGACCGTTTTCCAAAACCCAAATTGTCTTTGTCTACCAACATGCCTATTTTGTCGGTGAATTCAGCAGAACCATCTGGAATAACACCAACATTTTGTAGTTTTTGGCTTTCTGCCCATTTGTTCATCACAAAGCTGTCGTTTACCGACATGCAGTAAATCGCATCAATGCCTTTGTCTTTGAAAGCGCCAAAATTGTTCTCGAAACCCGGCAGTTGGTAGGTGGAACATGTCGGCGTAAAGGCACCCGGCAAAGAAAATAGAACAACGCGTTTATTGGCAAAGAAATCTGCAGTGGTCTTGTCTTGCCAACGAAACGGATTGTCGCCGCCAATGCTTTCGTCGCGCACACGGGTGCGAAATGTTACGTCGGGAAGGGTAGTGCCGTTTTTCATCTGTATTGTCCTTATTTAGATGGGGTTATTCTGGGTTTTCCATATGCTTTTCAGCAACGGACGCAAGAAAGAATTACGCTATTACATCGCCTTGCGGCAATATTTCGCAATTAACGCGGGACATTGCGTTTGGCGCGATATATCATGGGGCAAGCAACAAAGGTGCCATCCATGCGCGATCTTAATATTCCTGCCGAACGCCACCCTGAAAAGGCCCATAAGCCCGATAATGCCCAACCGAAAAAGCCGAAATGGATCAGGGTAAAAGCCCCCATCGGCAAGGGCTATAACGAAACCCGCAAGATCATGCGCGAGAATAATTTGGTCACGGTGTGTGAAGAGGCAGGTTGCCCGAATGTGGGCGAATGTTGGAACCAGGGCCATGCCACGATGATGATTATGGGCGGGATTTGTACGCGGGCCTGTACGTTTTGTAACATCGCCACAGGCAAACCGACCGAGGATTTGGATGTGTTTGAACCGGGCCGTGTGGCCGCAGCCGTTAAAAAACTGGGGCTGAAACATGTTGTTGTCACCTCTGTTGATCGTGACGATATCAAAGATGGCGGGGCCGAGCATTTTGCCCAAACCATTAGGGCCATTCGCAAACAATCCCCTGACACAACCATTGAAGTTTTGACACCTGACTTTATCAGGTGTGATAACAGTGCCTTAGAGGTCGTTGTTGAGGCGCGGCCTGATGTGTTCAATCACAATCTTGAAACCGTGCCTGGCCTATACCCCGAAGTGCGCCCCGGCGCGCGTTACTTCCATTCCTTGCGTCTGTTGCAGCGCGTTAAGGAACTTGACCCATCGATGTTCACAAAATCTGGCATCATGGTGGGCTTGGGCGAAGATCGCCAAGCCGTGATGCAAGTGATGGAAGATATGCGCGCCGCTGATCTGGATTTCCTGACTATCGGGCAATATCTGCAACCCACACCTAAGCACCACGCGTTGGATCGTTTTGTGACACCTGAAGAGTTTAAAGCCTATGAAAAAGCCGCCTATGGCAAAGGTTTTTTGATGGTGTCCGCGACCCCGCTGACCCGTTCCAGCTATCACGCAGGCGATGATTTTGCGCGGCTTCGTGCAGCCCGCGACAAAGCGTTAAGCCGCTAGGCTGTATACGCTTCGTCGAGAATGTTTGGATTTTAGCGTTTAGGTCTACGCCCTTTAGGCTTACCTTTGCCGCCGCCGCCAAACTTTCTGTTTGGGTTGGGTCGCGCACGACCTTTGCGGCCTTCCGGTTTTTCTGCCATCGGGATAACAGCCGCAGTCAGGCCCTCAAGATGGGCCACAGGGATCGGTTTCTTGATCAACCGCTCAATGTCACGCAACTGCTTTTGCTCGTCAGGGGCACAAAATGATATTGCGTGCCCCGAAGCACCGGCACGCGCGGTGCGGCCAATGCGGTGAACGTAAGACTCAGGCACATTGGGCAGATCGTAGTTAATCACAATTTCGATGCCCGGAATATCAATGCCGCGTGCGGCAATGTCGGTGGCGATTAAAACGGCGGTTTTGTTCTTGCGAAAATCCTCTAACGCGCGTTGGCGTTGGCCTTGGGATTTGTTGCCGTGAATGGCATCTGCCTTAACGTCTTGCGTTCCCAACCACTTAACCAGTTTATCGGCACCGTGTTTGGTGCGTGAAAATACCAAAACACGTTTGCCCATATTTTGCTTAACAATGCGTTCCAGTGCCAAGCCTTTGTTCATCTTGACCAGGTGCATCAGCTTTTGCGTGACTTTTTCTGCCGTGGTGTTTTCTTGCGCAACGGCCACGTTGACCGGATCGTCCAAGTGATCTTTGGCCAATTCACGGATCATTTTAGGCATAGTGGCCGAAAACAGCAGTGTTTGACGATCTTTAGCCAGTTTCGGCAAGATGCGCTTGATGGATGGCATAAAACCGATGTCCATCATCTGATCCGCTTCATCCAGCACAATGTAATTTGTCAGGTCAAGGCGTAGTGCGCGTTGGTCAACTAAGTCTTCCAAACGGCCTGGTGTTGCCACCAGAATATCCACACCGCGTGACAGGGCCTGCATTTGCCTGCGAATAGGCGCGCCACCAATGGCGACAGCGAAATCCAGGGGTAGTTTTCTGCCCATGTCCTGCAGGTTTTTATGGATTTGGATCGCCAATTCGCGCGTGGGTGTCAGGATCAAAACGCGGGTGGAACGGCCCATACGATCAATCGGGTCGTGCAGCAAACGGTGCAGGATCGGCAATGAAAACGCAGCGGTTTTGCCTGTACCGGTTTGGGCAAGGCCCACAATATCACGGCCCTGCAGAACCGCAGGGATGGCTTGCGCCTGAATCGGCGTGGGCGTGGCGTAGCCAAGAAACGACAAAGCTTTGACCAACATCGGGTCTAGACCCAATACATCAAAGGCAGATGCGTCGCTTTTAGGCGTTTCTTCTTTGATCTTGGCTTCAGCCGCTTTTTCTTTGGGTGTGCGCTTTTTAGGTCGCGGTCGCGGGGCCTCGCCTTTTAAAACTGCGAAATTAGCACCGGCCTTGCGGCCCGTTTCAGTATCAGTTTGCAGATCAAAAGATATACGAAGACCTTCTGATAAGTCTTTCATTCCAGAGGCTTTTAAAGCCTTCATATGAACGAATACATCGTTCTCTTCGGTATCGGGTTTAATGAATCCGATACCCTTTTTGGCGTCATACCAAAGCACAGTTCCTGTCAGCATATTGCTCTTTCAAAAAGGCGCAGCCGTCAAATACAGGTGCGCGTTAAGGGATTGGCAGGGGTGCCGTTATCCCGAATGCTGGCTTCAATAGGGTTTGACTGGGTAAGTCAAGTGCTAGAGATCAAGCACATTTTTAACGAAGCCGCGTTGCAACAGGGGCGAGCGTTGGGTGATGCGCAACACTGTGTGCAAGAATAGGCGTAATGCAGGATGGGCGGATGTGATCATATGGCGCGCGCGTTCGGATTGCTTGATGATCCTTTTGCCGATGGGGTGACGCGCATCGTGATAACCGTCTGTGGTATCAGCCGCAATGCGTTCCGCCAAATCCGCCGCATCGGCAATGCCAAGGTTCATACCGCGCCCGCCCACGGGTGAATGGCAATGTGCAGCGTCGCCTGCCAGAAATACGCGACCCATCTGGTAATTTTCGGCCTGTCGCACCGAAACTTTGAAATTCCCGACACGGTTAATGTGGATGATGTTCATCGGAACTGGCAGGGCGGGCAGGGCATGGGGGCGGTTTGCAATGATCCTGAAACGGTTTTTGGCTAAGGGTACCACCACCACAACACCGCCATCATCCAGGAAAAAACCCTGAAAAGATCGTGGATTTTTCCAGCCCTTTGCTTCAACATCGGCGATTGACCAAAGTTCGGGTAATTCATAACCGATAAAGGGTATGTGTAAGGCATCACGCACGGTAGATTTGACACCGTCCGCCCCGATGACTGTGTCAAAACGAAAAGCTTTGCCCAGAATACTGACGGAAATACCTGTGTCATTTTGCGATAATGACAGTAATTCCGCGCCGTAATTCACCTTGCCACCAAGGGCGCAAAATGCATCATACAGATGGGTTTCAGTGCGATCCTGAGGCAGCCCGAACAGGCGTTTGTTTGGGCCTTTAAGTGTATTTATCTTGATGTTTGCCAAAGACTTGTCACGTTTGTGGAATATTGCGCGCTGTATTGGAATAGCTTCACTGCGGATGATTTTGGCAACGCCCGATGGGGTCAATAAATTCATTGAACGCGGCAATATTCCCACAGCGCGCGACAGGTTTGAGGCGGTTTTTCGCTTTTCGATCACCACAGGCATGATACCGCGCCGCGCCAATTCTAGCGCAGCTGTTAGCCCTGTCGGGCCGGCACCTACAATTAAGACTTTGGGGGCAGACATATCATTCCCTTAAAACCGTGGTAACCTATGGCCGCGCCCAAATTTTTCTACAGTTAAGAATTCCGGCCAGCCATAGAGGTATTCATAGGCATAAAGCATGGCACAGGCCAGAATGATATAGAACACAAATTTTACGCGGCCCCAGGATGGCGGGCGGTCGGCCCAGCGTTTCATCCGCAATAGCCAGCGCATGTTCATTTTATGAAGCGCACTTTGCCGATATGATCCAGATTACGATTGCGCTGTCCGTAATCAATGCCGTAGCCCACCACAAATTCGTCGGGAATTTCAAAACCAACCCATTTAGCTGTGATATCCACCTCGCGCCGCGCGGCTTTATTCAAAAGCGCGCAAACTTCTAGGCGGGCAGGGTTGCGCGATTGCAGCAGTTTAACCACATGGTTCAGCGTGTGGCCAGTATCGACGATATCTTCAACCACCAGAATATCGCGCCCGCAAATTTCGCCGCGTATGTCTTTCAAAATGCGCACTTCGCGCGAACTTTCCATACCGTCGCCGTAGCTGGAAGTTTCCAGAAAATCGACTTCAACAGGCAGATCAAGTTCGCGAACTAGATCGGCAATAAACACGAATGATCCGCGCAGCAGGCCGACAACAACCAGTTTGTCAGTGCCTTTGAAGTGATCTGAAATTTCATGTGCCAGGCTTTCAACCCTTGCTGCAATAGATTTTGCTGAAATCATTTGGTCGATAACGTAATTGTCTTCTTGCGACACTGCATCGCTCCTTCATTGGTCTGGATATAATCAAAAGGAACTTAACCTATAGAAGGCGTGCTGAAAAGTGGGTTTGTTGGGGCAAGAGCTTGTGAAACATATGGATACTGCTAGAAAGCTACGGCAACAGTTTTCAAGAAGATTACCCATGCCAACCCACGCAGAAAAACGAGTGATGCCTTATTCGGCGCAACAAATGTACGATCTGATAGCGGATGTGGATGCTTACCCTGAATTCCTGCCGTGGTGTTCAGCTGTACGGGTTAATAAACGTAACGCGAAAGCGGGCACTGAGGTTATTGAGGCTGATATGGTGATCTCATTCAAGGTGTTTCGTGAGCGGTTTAGGTCACGCGTTACTTTGATGCCCGATCAACAAAAAATTGATGTGGAATATCTCGACGGGCCATTCAAATATCTGAATAACCACTGGAAATTCGTCGATTGCGAAGGCGGCTGTGAAGTGGATTTCTTTGTAGATTTTGAATTTAAGTCCAAAATCCTGCAAACCATCATCGGCGTGGTTTTTGGTGAAGCCATGCGGAAAATTGTGGGCGCTTTTGAAGATCGCGCTAAATCCTTATACAAATAGGAATAGAGTTATGAACATTTGGCCCGATACCAGACTTTGCGAATTACTGGACATTGAACACCCGATCATTCAGGCCCCGATGGCAGGGGCCAGTACGGCTGAAATGGCTGCCGTTGCGGGCAATGCAGGTGGTATGGGATCATTGGGATGTGCGATGATGACGGCAGAAGGTGTGGTGGCCGTGGCGGCTAAAACACGCGCGATGTCAAACCGTGCGCTGAACCTGAACTTCTTTTGTCATAAGGCACCTGTAGCCGATGAAACACGGGCGCGTGCCGCCCAAGACCGTTTGCAGCCGTGGTTTGATAAGTTGAACGCAGGCGATATGCCTGATGTCACCGAAAGCAACTTTCCGTTTAATGCGCAGATATGTGATGCGGTTCTGGAAGCCTCGCCCAAAGTTGTGAGCTTTCATTTTGGTTTGCCCGAAGACGCATTGGTGCAAAAGCTAAAAGACGCTGGTATCCTAATCCTGTCATCTGCAACCACTGCGGCAGAGGCCCGTTGGTTGGTCGAACGCGGCGCGGATGCCATCATCGCCCAAGGGGCCGAAGCTGGGGGGCATAACGGTTGGTTTTTGCCACGCACAGGTGAAGTGGCTGGCACTATGGCCCTTGTGCCACGTGTGGTGGATGCAGTGGATTGCCCGGTGATTGCCGCAGGCGGCATTGCGGACGGGCGCGGCATTGCGGCAGCCTTTGCATTAGGGGCGGCAGGTGTGCAAATAGGCACGGCATTTCTGGCAACACCTGAAAGTGCGGTCAGTGATATTCACAAACAAACATTGGCAGCGGCCACGGGCGATGACACGCAATTCAGCCAGGCCTTTTCAGGCAGGGATGCCCGTACAATCGTGAACGATTACGCGCACGAACTGCGGGATGTCACGGATTGGCCTGACTTTCCATTAATGAACACGTTAACAGCCCCATTGCGGGCAGCATCCGCCAAAGCAGGGCGACCTGATGCGGTGTCATTATGGGCAGGCCAAGGGGCAGGGTTGGTGAAGGCAAGCACAACTAAAGGTGTGTTTGACGCTTTGGTCGCACAAGCGCACGCTGCCCTAACAAAATCCTAACCCTTACAGGTGTATAAAACCCGTGACGTCAAAAAGCGGTCACGGGTTTTCAAAGGATGTGTAACAGCGTCAAATGCGAAGACCACCGTATAACTTAACAGTTAAGATAAGGTGCATGAGGCTAAACACTCATGTTCGGCAACAATACCGCAAACGGCGGGCCCGCCTTCTTTATAACAGATAAACCCTAATAGTAGAAAACCCCGCTAGCCAAATAGGCAGACGGGGCAAAAGGCGTGTCTATTGCTTTTCAAAAGCCAGTCGAATGCCAAGGGCTATGAATAGGCTGCCCAATACACGATCCATCCACAGGCCGATGCGTTTATTGTCACGTAGCTTGGCAGTAAGCTTGCCTCCCGCCAGCACCAAGGGCGGCTCGATAAAGGCGGCAACGACGATAATCAGCGCCCCGTGCAAGAACAGTTGCGCCCAAACGGGGCCAGCACCCGCCACAACAAATTGCGGTAGGAAGGCTAGAAAAAAGATTGCGACTTTGGGGTTCAGGATGCCGATGAATATGCCTTGTTTATAGATGGGGTAAAACTCTGAACTGCTTTTGATATTATCAGAGACAAACGACCCGCCACCTGAACGCAAAGCGGCAATGCCAAGCCATATCAGATAGGCGGCACCTGCCCATTTGACGATTGAAAATGCCACAGCTGATGTGGCAAGGATTACGGATAAGCCAGCTGCTGCCATAAGCACATGGGCAAATGCCCCTGTCCAGACACCAAACATTGCGGCAAAACCCGACCGTTTACCACCCCGCACGGTTTGCCCAAGGATAAACGCAATGTCAGGCCCAGGCGATAGGTTCAAAAGAACGGCGGCGGTCAGGAACGTAGTCCAGTGAAGAAGGCTATAATCAAACATATGCGTGTTGTGGCGTGGCAGCACACATCTGTCAATTCAACATTGGTTATGATGCCCGCAACATTCTATGATGTGTGATCATATGCCCGTTCGCCGTGCGATGTCAGATCAAGGCCGGTGACCTCATCCTCATGCGATACTCGGATCGGGAAGATAAGTGCGACAAGTTTTACAAGGCCATATGTCATAAGGGTTGTGAACACACCAACAACCGCCAAGCTGCCCAGCTGTGCTACCCATCCTGCGTAGCCGAATACGGACAACATGATGATCCCGAATATACCGCCCACACCGTGAACGGCGAACACATCCAACGTGTCGTCGATCTTTAAACCGCGTTTGATCAACCCGCAAAGTTCCTGGCACAGCACACCTGCGATGGCCCCGATAAGCATCGCTTCCATCGGGCTGACGGAACCTGATGCAGGCGTAATGGATGCCAGCCCTGCAATCGTACCTGTGACCATGCCCACTAAGGATGCTTTACCGTATTTGATCCGCTCATAAGCTACCCAGCTTAGGGATGCCGCTGCGGCTGAAATATGGGTTACTGTGATTGCCATAGCCGCCGTGCCATTTGCCGCCAAAGCTGACCCACCGTTAAAGCCGAACCAGCCGACCCACAGCATGGATGCACCTATCATCACATAGCCCGGATTGTGTGGTGGTACGTTTTTATTGCGACGGCCACCCAGTGCGGCGGCCACGATCAGGGCGGCAATGCCTGCGGTTTCATGCACGACAATGCCGCCTGCAAAATCATTGGTGGCCTCTGCAAATAAAGACCATTCTTGGCCTGCCAACAGGCCACCACCCCAGATCCAGTGGGCGACAGGGGCGTAGACAAGAAGCATCCATAGGCTTGAGAAAGTTAGCGCAAAGCCAAAGCTGATGCGTTCTACATAGGCCCCCACGATCAGGGCGGGTGTGATGATGGCAAAGGTCATTTGAAAGGCGAAAAAGCTGATTTCGGGGATGGTGCCGAACAGGGTGTCTGCGGTGATACCGTTCAAGAACATCTTGCCCGTCCCACCCCAATAGGCGTTGCCGTCACCAAAGGCGATGGAATAGCCTGCGACCAGCCACAAGATCGACATCAGGCAGGCAATGGCGAAACATTGGGTTAGAACGGATAGCACGTTTCGGGCCCGCACAAGACCGCCGTAAAACAGGGCTAACCCCGGTAATGTCATAAACAAAACCAAAGCGGTTGCGATCATGACCCAAGCTGTGTCGGCACCATTCATTCGAAATTCCCATCTTGTAAAAGCTACATGGGGTTTGGCGGTTCGAGCTTTTGAAGTGAAGAAATAAGCGGTTGCTAAGGCGCGTTTCCGCGCAATTTGTCTAAATTATAGGCATAAATATGCAGGTTGGTTAAATAATGTACAGTTAGCCGTTGTTAGAAGCGGCCTTCAGCAGTAACCCAAGCGCAAATTCAGTTGCTTTTGCGCGTACATTTGCCCGCCCGATAGCACCGAACTCTACAGTTTCACATTGTATTTCACGGCCCTTTTGCGCGATGGCAAAACACACACGACCTTCGGGTTTGTGCGCGGAAGAGCCGGGGCCTGCGATGCCTGTGATGGATACGGCTATGTTGACTTTAGCAGCCGTTAAAGCGCCTTCGGCCATCTCACAAGCGACTTCATTTGATACTGCACCATAAGCACCCAGCGTTGCAGGCAACACGCCTAGCATCTGCATTTTTGCATTGTTTGAATAGGTGACAAAACCGCGATCCACCACATCGGATGATCCTGCAATTTCGGTTAATGCGGCTGCCACCATACCGCCTGTACAGCTTTCTGCGGTTGCCAATATCCATCCACGTGCGCGGTATGCTTCCAGTACCTGACGCGCCAAATCCTGCATTATACGGTCAGCCCGTGGTATATTCCTGCCAGTAGCATAACGGCAATGGCCGCGAAAATGCCCGCCAGAACATCGTCAAACATCACCCCGAACGCAGTTTCTTTTTTATCAGCCCAGCTGATTGGCCATGGCTTGAAGATGTCGAACAGGCGAAAGAAGATGAAGCCCGCGATCAATGCGGGCCAGATCAGGGGTAAATCATGGCGGGTGAATATGTATGAGGCGGGCAGTAGCGTGATCCATTGGCCTGCGACCTCATCAATTACAATCTCGCCGGGGTCATGATTTTCACGGCCTTTGGTTTGCTGGATTGTGGCCCACCAGCCGATGAAGAAAACGATTATAGTGGCGGCTAGAAGGGCGTTAAAACCGCCCCAGTTGTGTAAAAGAATTGCAAACGGTATGGCCGCCAACGACCCCCATGTGCCGGGGGCCTTGGGCAGCAGCCCTGTGTAGAAAAAGGTTGCGATTATTTTGCTCATGTTTTTACCAATGTTGCTGTGGCTTGGGCCGCAATTCCTTCACCGCGCCCTGTGAAGCCTAGTTTTTCGGAAGTTGTGGCTTTGACACTGATACGGTCAAGTGCAACACCTGTAATATCGGCCAAAGCCTGACGCATCGCCATTGCATGCGGCCCGATTTTGGGTTGTTCACAGATCAAGGTGCAATCAATATTTGATATGGTAAATCCTTTTGAAACAGCTACCTCTACGGCTTTCTTCAAGAAGATATCCGATGCGACACCTTTCCATTGCGCGTCTGTTGGCGGAAACCATTGACCGATGTCACCTTCGCTGATCGCACCGAAAATCGCATCTGTAATCGCGTGCAAGCCGACATCCGCATCGGAATGGCCGATCAATCCGCGATCAAACGGGATTTTGATACCGCACAAGATCACATGATCGCCTGCGCCAAATTTATGCACATCAAACCCGTTGCCAACCCGTATATCCATTGTGTTTCCCAACAATCGTTCAGCCAAAGCAAAGTCTTCAGCCCGTGTAATTTTCATATTCAGCTCTGACCCCAGAACCGCGATAACGTCAAGGCCTGCAAGGCGGGCAAGGGCGACATCGTCGTCAGCCGGGCTTTCAGCGGCGGCGTGGGCCGCCAAAATATCGCTTAAATGAAACGCCTGCGGGGTTTGCCCGCGCCACAACGTATCACGCGGTTGTGCGCTGGTAGCGTTTTCGCCTTCAACCAGCCAAAGCGCGTCGGTGACGGGCAGGGCAAGGAATGCAGCGCGGTTGGTTTGCATGGTGTCAATTATGCGGTCAAGCGCGTCCAGCGGCAGCAATGGGCGCGCACCGTCATGGATGAACACCTGATCGCCCTTGCAAGCCCGCAGGCCATTCATAACTGATGCACTGCGGGTGTCAGCACCAAAGACGGGGGGCTGTATCCGTGTATCAGAAATAGTTTCAACACATTGATTATAATGATCTATATCGTCTGTATGGATAACAACTTGCACGGCGTCTATGCGTTTACTTGCCAAAATAGCGCGGATACTGTGACGCAATATAGGCTCACCTGCAAGGTAGCGATATTGCTTGGGCAACCCGCCGCCTGCACGGGTGCCACGCCCTGCGGCGACGATCAGACCTGTGCGTTTCATGGCTGATTATCCCTTATTGCAGTGGTGGCAGAACAAGGCTATGTAAGTGTTTGCACAAGGATTAGGCATGTCGTCCATTCTGATTGAAAATAAGGCACTAACGCCTGCTGTTTTTCTGGCTCCTTTAGCTGGTATCACAGATTTACCGTTTCGTAACCTCGTATCTGGGTTTGGCGCGGGTCTAGTGGTGTCTGAGATGGTCGCATCGCAAGAAATGGTACAGGCGCGCCCTTCAACAAGGGCGCGTGCAGAGCTGGGCTTTGGGTCACAAAACACCGCTGTTCAAATAGCGGGCCGCGATGCTTATTGGATGGCGGAATGCGCTAAAATGTGCGCGGGCAACGGCGCCAAGATCATTGATATCAATATGGGTTGCCCGTCAAAAACGGTCACCCATGGCCAATCTGGCTCTGCCTTGATGAAAGCACCCGATTTTGCGCTGTCTTTAATCGAAGCGGTGGTGGGGGCGGTTGATGTACCCGTCACCCTGAAAACCCGCCTTGGTTGGGATGACGCTTTGTTGAATGCCCCCGATATTGCGCATCGGGCACAAGATGCGGGCGTGCAGATGGTCACTATTCATGGGCGAACACGCTGTCAGTTTTATAAAGGGCAAGCAGATTGGGCCGCGATTGCAGCGGTGAAGGATGCGGTCGATATTCCGGTAATTGCCAACGGCGATATTGTGGATACGGATAGTGCGAAGCAGGCTTTGGCATTGTCGAGGGCAGATGGTGTTATGGTCGGGCGGGGCGCACAGGGGCGGCCTTGGGCTTTGGCGCAAATTGCCCATGATATATTCGGGGTAGATGCGCCTGATATTCCTACGGGAAGTGATCTTATTGATTTAATATCAAGTCATTATGAAGCGATGCTAAAATTTTATGATGTCGAATTGGGAAGCCGCGTGGCGCGTAAGCATATGGGCTGGTATATGGATGATCTGGGCACCTCCAAGGTGTTGCGCCGTGCCATTCAAACCGAAAAAGATACAAGCGTGGTTTTGTCACTGATTGGTCGTCTTCTGGATGATCAAGAGGCTGCTGCATGAACGATAATACCTTTGAAAATATCTGGGATGCATTGCCGTTTCCCACCTTTGTCGTCAACGTTGATCTGAAGATATCTCAGGCGAATGCGGCGGCGGAGCAGTTGGTTTCAACTTCACAAAAGCAGATGAAAAATAAAGCTTTGGCGCAGTTTTTTCATGAAAACTCAATCGTTCTGGGTACGGTGCGCCAAGCGGTTAAGGACAAGGGTTCTGTTACACAATATAATGTTGATGTGGCACTGGCAGACAGGGCGGCAACGGCGTGCAATGTGTTTGTAAGCTTTCTGAACAGCACGCAAACTGATCTGCTGTTGGTGGTACAACCCACAGGGGCCGCCCAAAAGATGAGCCAGTCTTTGACTAATTTGGCGGCAGCACGCTCTGTTACCGCGATGGCCGCGATGCTGGCCCATGAAATCCGCAACCCTTTGGCGGGAATTTCGGGTGCTGCACAGCTTTTGGCGATGAATGCCAGTGACGAAGATGTGGAATTGGCCGATATGATCGGGCAGGAAACAAAGCGTATCGGGCAGTTGGTGGACAGGGTTGAACATTTCGGGGATCAACGTCCGATGACCCCAAAACCGGTGAATATCCACGATGTTCTAGACCGTGCAAGAGTGGCCGCTGAAGCGGGCCATGCGGCGGGTATTTTGTTTCGTCTGGATTATGATCCGTCCTTACCAGATGTGGCGGGCGACGCGGATCAACTGTTGCAAGTCTTTCAAAACATTTTGAAAAACGCGGCTGAAGCGGTGGCAGGTAAGCGCGGTGAGATCACCATTCGCAGTTCTTATAATTCGGGTGTGAAGCTGGCGATGCAAGGCAACAAGACCCAGAACCTGCCCCTTCATATCGAGATTATTGATAATGGCTGCGGCATTCCTGACACCTTGATTTCTGAAATATTTGACCCGTTTGTCAGTTCAAAATCGAACGGCACGGGGCTGGGCCTGTCGCTGGTATCCAAAATTATTGCCGCCCACGGCGGGTTGGTGGAATGCACCAGCCGACAAGGGCGCACGGTGTTTTCTGTGCGCTTGCCGGTGTGGCGACAGAAAAAGGAAAGTATTTAGATGGATGGCACTGTAATTGTTGCAGATGATGACCGCACAATCCGTACGGTTTTAACGCAGGCCCTGACGCGGGCAGGGTGTAAGGTGCGTGCGACCGGAAATATCGCAACACTTTGGCGTTGGGTGGAAGAGGACGAGGGTGATGTTGTTATATCGGACGTGATGATGCCTGACGGTAACGGGCTGGATTTGCTGCCGCAAATCCACAAGAAACGCCCCAACCTGCCAGTGATCATTATTTCCGCGCAAAATACGGTGATGACGGCGATTAAAGCATCTGAACATGGGGCTTATGATTATCTGCCGAAACCCTTTGATTTAAAGGAACTTTTATCGAAAGTAAGCCGTGCGTTAAGCCAGTCCAATATGCCTGTGGTGCAAACAGCATCTGCTAATGCCGACGGACAATCTTTGCCGTTGGTGGGCAGTTCACAAGCGATGCAGGATGTTTACCGCGTTGTCGCCCGCGTCTTGAACACCGATCTGAATGTGATGATTACGGGCGAAAGCGGGACCGGTAAAAACCTGTTGGCGAAAACCCTGCATGATCTTGGTAATCGTGGTGCTGCACCGATGGTGACGATTGCCTCGGCCTCGGCCACGCCTGCACGGGTGGAACAGGTGATCTGCGATGAAAACCAGACGCCCAAAGGGGCTACAATCTATCTGGATGAGATTGCGCAGATGTCAATCGAGACCCAGCTTCGCTTGCAAGATGTGATGCAAATGCCTGAAATACTGGAAAAAAACCTGCGGTATATTTCGTCAACGCAAGTGCCGCTGACTGCGTTGATCAATGAAGGGATGTTTCGCGAAGATCTGTTTTACCGTTTAAGTGTGATGCCGATATCATTGCCTGCACTGCGCGATCATGTGGATGATATTTCAGAGTTGGCGATTTATTTCATGCAAAAATTTGCCGCTGAAGGGCAGGCGATGAAAACCATTTCAAGTAAAGCGTTGGATCATATGCGCGTCGCTCTTTGGCCGGGAAACGCGCGCGAATTGCAAAATTTTATACAACGTATCATGGTGCTTTGCCCCGAAGATGAAATCTCGGCAGCGTTTGTGCAAGAGATGTTGTTGCAAATGCCCAAATCTACACCTGAAACAGCCCCTTTAGCGGGGGATAAGTTATCTTCGGCCGTTGAAATACACCTGAAACGGTATTTTGATCTGCACGGCAATGACCTGCCACCGCCGGGGTTATATAACCGTATTATAAGAGAGGTAGAATTGCCGCTTATTGCCCTGACATTATCCGCAACGCGAGGAAATCAGATCAAAACTGCGGAATTATTGGGCATAAATCGAAATACTTTGCGAAAAAAGATACAAGAGCTTGATATTAAGGTGACACGCACTAAGAAAATGATGTAAAACTGCCACAGTAACAACGGAACGACTCGGGCAGGATGAGACAGTTTCACTTAACATTTCTACTAAACCGGTTTAACCGCTGGCGAAAACAAAGACGGGTACAAACCGCTTTGACGTTTTCACTTGTGGCACTTGGCCCGTTGTTGTTGATGATTACGGTTTTTGTTCTGAACAGCTTTAGTAACCAAATAGCCCCCGGCCTGTTGCGCGGGGTTTTGCTGGCAGATTTTGTTTACGTTTTATTAATTGCGGCTTTAGTGGCGCAACGTATTATGCAGATGATCGCGGCCAGACGGGCAAAATCCGCAGGTTCCAGACTGCACATGCGCCTGAGTGCTGTGTTTGCACTGGTGGCCTTTATTCCTACGGTTCTGGTGGCGGTGTTTGCGACAGTAACCTTGAATGTAGGGTTGGAAGGCTGGTTTTCTGATCGGGTGCGCAATGCGGTTGGCACCTCATTGTCCGCCGCCGAAGCCTATGAGGCCGAACAGCGCGATGACCTGATCGAAGATGTTACATTCTTGGGCAATTACCTGATTGAACAAAAACGCCGCAATGCGTTTATGGACGCCGGTGAAATTCGTGATGCGGTGATCAAGGGACAATCCTTGATCCAAAGGGGGCTGAAAGAGGCCTATGTTATCGACAGTGGTGCGGCACTTATCGCACGTGGTGATAAAAGCTATCTGTTTGATTTTGAGGCACCGGAAGAGGCTGATTTCAAGGGGGCGGTTGATGACGCGACGGCGATCATTCAGGATTGGGCAAACAATGAATTTCGCGCACTGGTGAGATTACCGAATTTTCTGGATCATTACTTGCTGGTTTCACGCACGGTGGATGGGGATATTCTGGCGTTGCTGGATGAAACCAAGGAAACCGCTAAACTGTATAACCAGCTGGAAAGTGAACGGGGAAAACTGCTGTTTAACATGGCACTGATATACTTGGGCTTTGCATTTTTTGTTATTCTGTCGGCTATTTGGTTGGGGCTGTGGTTTGCTGAACGGCTGGCGCGCCCTGTTGGTAAACTGGCGGGGGCCGCACAACGGGTTGGGGCCGGTGATCTGACCGTTCGGGTTAAAGAAGAAGCGGGCGATGATGAAATTGCCATGCTGGGGCGTATTTTTAATCGTATGACCCAGCAAGTAAAACGCCAACGCGATGATTTGGTGGAAGCCAACGTACGCACCGAAAAACGCCGCCGTTTGTTTGATAGTATTTTGACCGGGGTTACCACAGGGGTGATCGGGTTGAACCCCAAAGGGCATATCGAAGTGTTGAATGCTGCGGCCGCCAAGATACTGGAAGTGAACAGCGATAAAGTAATGGGGCAGACTTTATCAAAAGTGGTGCCGGAGTTTGCGCATCTGCTTGAACAAACCAAGGCCAAGGAAAATCAGACCCGCCAGGATGAGATCAGTTTAACCCGCGCGGGCAACGCCGAGGTTTTGCTGGTGCGCATTGCGGCACGTGTAACGGACGGCGAAATGCTTGAAGGCTATGTTGTCACATTTGATGATGTGACCGATCTGGTGTCGGCACAACGCATGGCCGCTTGGGGTGATGTCGCACGCCGAATTGCACATGAGATTAAGAACCCATTAACCCCGATACAGCTGTCTGCAGAACGTATGGCACGCAAGTTTGCGCCCCTTGTGGGCGATCAGGCTGAAATGCTGGAGCAGTATACGGGTGTGATAATCAGGCAAACAAATGACTTGCGCCGAATTGTTGATGAATTTTCCAAGTTTGCACGGATGCCTGAACCGGAACGGCGGGTTGAAAACCTTTCGGAACTTATCAAGGATGCGGTTTTACTACAACAGAATGCCCGCCAAGATATTGATATAAAATTGAAAAATACGCGCAAGAAGCTGCCCAGTGAAATTGACAGCACGATGATTTCGCAAGCCCTGACCAATCTGATCAAAAACGCAGGTGAGGCGGTTGATAGCTATATTTCCGAGCATGGCACCAAGGATTATGCGCCTGAAATCCGTGTTCTTGTGGACACAAAAGATCAGGCAACCGTAATCCGCATTCAGGATAATGGCATTGGCCTGCCCAAAGAACAGCGTTCGCGTTTGTTTGAACCTTATGTGACCAATCGCGAAAATGGTACCGGGTTGGGGCTGCCGATTGTGAAGAAAATTATCGAAGAACACGGTGGCACGCTAGAATTGGTGGATGCGCCGAAATTCAAAGGAAATGCCCATGTGGGGGCGATGGCAAAGATCACTTTGCCAGTTGTAAATCAAAATCAAAAAGACCACCTGAAAGAACAGGTAGCATAATGTCAAAAGGAAGCAGCATGGGCGATATTTTAGTAGTAGATGACGAAAAAGACATCCGGGAACTGGTGTCAGATATTCTGTTGGACGAAGGCTATACAACGCGCATGGCCAAAGATTCAGACGAAGCGTTCAGTGAAATCAACACAGATGCGCCTGACCTGATTATTCTGGATATCTGGCTGAAAGAAAGCAAACTGGACGGCATTGATATTCTGAAAACTGTGCGCCGTGATAACCCTGACATTCCGATTGTGATCATTTCTGGTCATGGCAATATCGAAATTGCGGTGGCGGCGATCAAGCAAGGTGCTTATGATTTTATTCAAAAACCTTTTAATATTGATCAGCTGATGGTGGTTATTTCACGCGCGATGGAAACCTCAAAACTGCGCCGTGAGAATGCGTCTTTGAAGGTGCGCGATGTAACATCTTCTACAATGGTGGGTGAAAGCCCGGTCTTCAAAGCTTTGAAATCACAACTTGATAAAGTCACAAAAACCAATGCGCGCGTGATGCTGACGGGGGCGTCGGGTGCGGGTAAAGAAGTGGCGGCACGTTATATCCATGCCAATTCTGACCGTGCACAAGCACCGTTTATTTCAGTCAATTCGGCCACGATTGAACCCGAACGTATGGAAGAGGTGCTGTTTGGCCGTGAAACCGCCGAACGCGGGCATGAGCCAGGTTTGTTGGAACAGGCCCACGGTGGGTTCGTGTTTTTTGATGAGGTGGCAGATATGCCCAGCGGCACCCAATCCAAGATTTTGCGCGTCCTTGTGGATCAGCAATTTACCCGCGTTGGGGGTTCTGACAAGGTACGGGTGGATATTCGTGTGGTGTCGGCTACGAATAAAGAACTACGTGCAGAAATCACTGCAGGCAATTTTCGCGAAGAACTGTATCACCGTCTGAATGTTGTGCCGATAGAAGTGCCAACTTTGGAAGATCGTCGTGAAGACATCCCGCTTATTGCAAATCATTTCATTGCTGAGTTACACAAAACCCAAGGTCTGCCCTTGCGCAAGCTGTCGGATGAAACCGTTGCCATGTTGCAAACTATGTCCTGGCCCGGAAATATTCGCCAGTTGCGTAATATCATTGAACGCGTGTTGATCCTTGGGGCCGATACGGGGGATATCTCACCCGAAGAGCTGCCCAATAATGTGATTGAAGAAAATAATGACAACCCTGCGCATAAAACATTCGCGATGCTGCCGTTGCGCGAAGCCCGTGAGATGTTTGAACGGGATTATCTGATGGCCCAGATCAATCGCTTTGGGGGTAACATATCTAAAACTGCCAATTTTGTTGGCATGGAACGGTCAGCCCTGCACCGCAAGCTGAAATCACTGAATGTGATTACCACCAATAAATCTGGTGCCCGAGTTGCTGAAATAGATGATGAAACGGATAACGATTGACCAAAGCGAGTGAATTTGCGAAATTCACGGTTATGCGCAGGTTTTGCGTCTTAAATAGGGGGCCGAAATGAAGGTCATCATATGTGGTGCAGGGCAAGTTGGTTGGCAAATCGCTCGCCACTTGTCATCTGAAAACAACGATGTAACGGTGGTTGATAATAATGCCGAGCTGGTGGCGCGTGCCACCGACACATTGGATGTGGGCGGTGTTACCGGATTTGCCTCTTATCCCGATGTTCTGGCGCGTGCGGGTGCTGATGACGCGGATATGATCATTGCGGCAACTTTTTCGGATGAGGTGAATATGGTTACCTGTCAGGTGGCCCATTCGGTGTTCTCTATTCCGCGCAAAATTGCCCGCCTGCGATCACAGTCTTATCTGGATGTGATTTATTCCGATCTGTATCAGCGCGATCACCTGCCGATTGACGTGGTGATTTCGCCTGAATTGGAAGTTGCTAAAACTGCCCTGCAACAGATCGAATACCCGTCTACCTTTGATATTGAACCCTTTCTGGACGGCCAAGCGCAGTTGATCGGGATTGAACTGGATGAAGATTGCCCTGTTCTGAACACGCCTTTACGCCAGTTGTCTGAACTGTTTTCAACATTGCGTGCTGTGGTTGTTGGGGTCCGCCGTAAGGGTGATTTATTCGCGCCCAGCACCCGTGACCAGCTATATGCCAATGACCAGATATATGTGCTTATTCACAACGAAGATTTGGCACGCGGGTTGGAAATTTTCGGCAAAACCGTGAAAAAACGCGAACGGGTGATTATCTTGGGTGGCGGCAACGTGGGCTTGCGCGTGGCAATGACGTTGGAGCAACGCAGCGAGCGTATACGGGTTAAAATGATTGAGAAACACCGTGAATGTGCGGAACGTGCAGCGGATGCTTTGGTGCGCACCATCGTGTTGCACGGTGACGGTCTGGATATGGAAATGTTGCACGAGGCCAATATTGAACAGGCCGATGCAGTGTTGGCACTGACTTCGGACGATAAAACCAATTTGCTGGGCTGTACACGGGCCAAGGCGGCGGGCGTTCCGATGACTGTGGCTTTGGTTAATGATCCGTCACTGACTGAGCTGAAAGATCCGTTGGGCATTGATGTTTTCATCAACCCAAGGGCTACAACTGTGTCTTCTATTTTACGCCACATCCGCCATGGTGGGGTGAAAGAAGTTTATTCTATAGGCGATGCCGAAGCCGAGGTTATTGAAGCTCAAGTGCTGAACAGTGCGCCTATTGCCGGCATGAAAGTGCGCGATATTGAATTCCCCGAAGGGGCATTATTAGGGGCCGTGCTAAAGGGTACGGAAGTTATTCGGCCCAACGGTGACACAAAAATCGAAGACGGTGACACGGTGGTGATTTTTTGTCTGTCTGCGGATGTTCCCAAAGTGGAAATATTGTTTCAAGTTCAAGTAGACTTTTTCTAAGATCATGAAATGGCTTGAAGATTTCCCCTTCTTTGTCATTTTAATGGGGCTGTCGTGTATTGCAATGTTCCTGCCGATGCTGCACGCCGTTCGTTTGGAAGACTGGTTGACCGCGCGGACATTCTTTTACAATGGAACGTTTTTAGCGGTTATCACGGCGATTGTGGGCATTGCTTCGCGCAAGCAAATCAAAGGGGCGTCAGCGGGTACACATTTGCTGACAATGCTGGGGGCTTATGCCATTTTACCTATCCTGTTGGCCATGCCTATGGCGCATTTGGTCAAAAGCATCACCTTCTTTCAAGCCTATTTTGAAATGCTGTCCAGCCTGACCACCACAGGGGCCACATTGTTTGATGATCCCAAATCACTGTCAGAACCTTTACACCTGTGGCGCGCATTGGTGGGGTGGCTTGGCGGCTTTATGATACTGGTTGTGGCAATGGCGGTATTTGCGCCGTTGAACATGGGCGGGTTTGAAATTTATGCTTTACAACGCCACCGTAAGGTCGCTGTTTCACAAATGCATAAGGCCGAAGTTTCAGAACGCCTTAACCGGTTTTCATCACAAATATTCCCGGTATATTTTCTACTTACAGCCGTTTTAGCACTGTTTTTAATCGTTCTTGGGGAACGTGTTTTGGTGGCGGTCAGCCACGCGATGGCAATCCTTTCAACCAGTGGTATATCGCCGGTGGGCGGGTTGTCAGGCGTGCAAGGCGGATTTGTGGCGGAACTGGTGATGTTTCTGTTCCTGTTTTTTGCCGTGTCCAGAAACACATTTTTGCCGGGGCGAGATCAGGACAGTTTGCGGGTTATCAAGCAAGATAAAGAGATTACACAGGCATTATTGTGCATTGTTATCATACCATTACTGCTGTTCATACGGCACTGGTCGGGCGCGATTGAGTTCAACGAACAGACAGACAGCCTGTCTGCATTAGCGTCGCTTTGGGGCAGTATGTTTACGGTTTTGTCGTACCTCACTACAACGGGGTTTGTCAGCCAGTCATGGGAAGCATCCCAAAGTTGGTCAGGGCTGAACACACCAGGGCTGATCTTTATCGGATTGGCGTCTTTGGGGGGCGGTGTGGCCACAACCGCCGGCGGGATCAAACTGTTGCGGATTTACGCGCTTTACAAACACGGGCTGCGCGAAATGGAGCGCTTAAGTTTTCCAAGTTCGGTAGCGGGGGCAGGACGAATGGGGCGCTCTATTCGGCGCGAAGGCGCGTTTGTTGCCTGGGTATTCCTGATGGTGTTCGTGATGACATTGGGTGCCATCATGCTGGCATTGACTTTGACGGGAATAAACTTTGTCGATGCCATCGCCTTTGCGGTGGCTGGGCTTAGCACCACGGGGCCTTTGGTGAATATCGCGATTGAAAACGGGGCCAGTTATGCACTGCTTTCAGATGGTGCAAAAGCGATACTTTGTGTTGCAATGATTCTAGGCAGACTGGAAACTGTTGCAGTTATCGCTTTATTCAACCCAAATTACTGGCGGTAAAAGCACAGATTTAACTAAAAAATTAATAATTTGGCCCATTTGCACTGGTCAAACCGAATTTGCCCCCTAATATCACGCGGATAAAAAGAAACTGTCTGCGCAAATGCAGGCCAATAATGAAAGCTGGGAAAATGGCTGTCGACAAAGCAAACTTGCAGGATGCATTCCTGAATAATGTACGCAAAGAGAAAAACTCTGTAACTGTCTTTTTGATCAATGGGGTGAAATTGCAGGGGGTTATCACCTGGTTTGATAATTTCTGCATTCTGCTGCGCCGCGACGGTCAATCACAACTGGTTTATAAACACGCGGTTTCAACGATTATGCCCGCACAACCCGTTGTTTTATATGATGGAGACGGAGCATAGGCGCCCCCACAACCCGCGTAAGCGTTCTACACCCTGACATTCGCAATCTTGCCAATCGCCGCACCCCCCAGCATTCGCTGGAAGAGGCGGTGTCTTTGGCGCATGCACTTGAGTTGGATGTGATCCATCAACTGGTTGTGCCTTTGCGCAAACCCAATGCGGGTTTGTTGTTTGGTAAGGGCAAGTTGGAAGAACTGGCGGCTATATTTGAAGCAGAAGAAATTGGGCTGGTCGTCGTTGACGGGCCTGTAACGCCTATTCAACAACGCAACTTGGAAAAGCATTGGGGTGTGAAGGTACTGGATCGTACCGGCTTGATTTTAGAGATTTTCGGCGACCGCGCTGCAACCCGTGAGGGTGTTTTGCAGGTTGATCTGGCAGCATTATCTTATCAAAAAACCCGCCTTGTACGCAGCTGGACCCACCTTGAGCGGCAACGTGGTGGCCTAAGCTTTGTCGGTGGTTCGGGTGAAAGCCAACTGGAGTCTGACAGACGCGCATTAGACGATGCTATTGTGCGCCTGAAACGGCAGTTGGCCAAGGTGGTGAAAACCCGTACATTGCACCGCGATGCACGCAAGAAAATACCTTATCCGATTGTGGCTTTGGTGGGCTATACCAATGCTGGAAAATCAACTATTTTCAATCACATAACAGGTGCTTCTGTGATGGCGAAAGACATGCTTTTTGCCACACTTGACCCGACAATGCGATCAGTTGAATTGCCGTCGGGGCGCGAAATAATCCTGTCGGATACGGTTGGATTTATCTCTGATCTGCCCACCGAATTGGTTGCCGCATTCCGGGCTACTTTGGAAGAGGTTCTGGACGCGGATTTAATCCTGCACGTGCGCGATATTGCGCATCCTGAAAGCGAAGAACAGGCAAAAGATGTGCTGGATATTTTGGAAAAACTGGGCATTGCCGAAGATGCACAACAATCCATTGTGGATGTCTGGAATAAAATTGATGTGTTGGACGCGGATCAACGCGACCCGTTGATAACAGCGGCTGAACGTAATGAGAAAATCGTGGCAACATCTGCGATCACCGGGGCAGGCATTGAAGCGTTATTGGAAGCGATTGAGCTGAACCTGACGGAAGCCACGATAACCGAAACAGTTAAATTGGCCTTTTCAGAGGGCAAGCGACGGGCGTGGTTGTTTGACCATAACGTGGTGGATAGCGAAGAGCAGATTGATATCGGCTTTGAAGTGACCGTGACTTGGACAGGCAAATTGGCGGCACAGTTTCAAAAGGTTTAAGGCATAACTGGCCCTAAGCTACATATGGGGCCGTTCAAAGGTGAGTGTACAAAACAAGCGGTATCAACTCGCCTATTCGGTTCGTTGGGGAGGTGCCAAGGTTAGGCCAACTTGATAGCTTTTTGCTAGGAGAGATTGTCTTCGCTTTGATGACCCAGTCGAGCCGTAGAGCACCTCAAGCCTGCGAGGCGTAAACCCAAAATATCCAAATGTTCCCTTGATCCAAGCGGTTTCCAGTGCGGCGAGATAACCAGCGTTTTCCATTTCGTCTGAACGTGCTCCGGCCGGTATTAGAAGAACCCCAGAACGGGGTCGTTGAAGTGATTGTTCTGGGTCATCCAACTGATCGTAGGCCCACTCCCATGTCCAGACACGATCAACCCAACCCTTAGTCATAGACGGCATGCCCCACCAAAACAGCGGGAAAACAAGGCATATGGCATCTGCCCGCGCGATCCGCGCTTGTTCTTTCGCCACATCTGCCAATGTGGTTGAGCTGTCATCTGCTGTAATGTCTGCCATTGACCAACGCGGATCAAAACCTTCGGCATGCAAATCTGCAAGCTCAACTGAATGACCAGCCGCTTTGGCACCATCCATGAATTCTTGGGCAACAGCTGCGCTGAACGAAGCTGGGTTGGGATGATCGAGGATAGTCAATACATGCATAAGAAAATTCCATAGAAACAACTGCTCTTCAAACAAACAAGCAGAGCATATCCGGAATATGAGGCTAATACTCCGACACGACAAGGCGATTCCAAACTGCTCGTGTGAAAGCATTCTAAAGGCTCAAGGTAACTTCAGGTCAAGAGGAATTGTGCCGCATCTCTCTATCAGCATTTGGTCTATATGGGCTCTAACCAGTCATCCGGCTGTTTTACTCAGATGACCGCTATTGAGAGGTGTCATAAGTAGTAGACCCTCTTGATGCATAACAGTCGTACATAAAATATTGTAACAAATGGGCCGTATTCAGGTTCTTATGACACGTTTTGAAGCTTGTAAGTCTAAAAGATACACATTCCACGTTCTTTCAACTGGCCATATATGCAGCTTGAAGCCAGTTAGGCCGTTTAAGGGGCAGAGGGCACCAAGGTTGTGATACCCACAGCACCCCCTCGGGCCAGATCGGGGTCTAGGGACATAGGAATATATTCGCCGCGTCGCCAAAGTTGGGCCAGATCATCATAGTGTTCTGAAAACGGGTGGCCGGATTGGCCTGTGGATATGATATAAACCGAGCTGTCGGGATCGGCGAAATCCATCACCGCGCGAAACCCTGCGGCATGAATGTTGGCATAAGGTGTTTTGCCCATGCTGGACATGCGCGCGCGTTGCAAAGTATTATCACCACCGCTGGTATCTTGACGGATATTGACAATCCAGCTTAACAGCGGGATTTTGCCAAGAACTTCGTGATCTTGGTGGGCTTGATGCGCTTGCCCCCAACGCCAACTGTCAATATGGGGGCCATATTCTTCGCTGAGTTCCAACAGGGCGTCATCCAAAGACATACGTGCAATGTCTGTGCAGGTTTCAACCCGGCTGGATGGGCGTATATCGCACCAATCAGCCGCACCTTCAATATTGCGAAACACGCGTTCTATAAAGACGGGGTCAGGACGGGGGAATTGTGCAATTAACGGGCCCAGTTCATCAGAAGCAAGACGGCGTTGTAAATTGCGCAGCCATGCCGCAAAAATTAGCGGCTCGGGCAGATGCTTGTCCATCTCCCCATTCCAGCCTGACAGCAGTACCAATGCAGATTGACGCAGGTTTTTAGGCGTTCCCGCAGGGGCCTTGGCGCCTGTGAACCACAACTCGCGGGCAATCAGCGGTAGCAAGGAACGTGCGGTGAATGACACGGTGTCATTTTGCGCTTCAATAAAGCTTTCGCGGGTATGAACCGCGCGGGTGTTCAGCAGCTTTGTCAGGCGGTTAATGCGTTGAGTGTCGCCCCATAAGTAACTGACATGTTCTGGAAATTTTTCATCAGTAAGTTTGTTGTTGGTATTGGCGACAATACCACTGTCGGGATTACGCACATAGGGATTTTCACTAAGGTCGAAGTAGCCTTGCCAACGGTTTTCGGGCAGCCATCCTTGTGAAGGGATACGCCCTTGGCTGGCGTGATCGGGTGAGCGTTTTGGCATTTTTCCAACGGTCATCAATGCAATGCCGTTTTTATCTGCCAAAACCAGATTTTGTGAAGGGGCTGTAAATTTTGGTGCCGCTTTACGTGCTTGAAATATTGATTTCGAGTGCATCAGTTCAATGGCCGCCGACATGGAAATATCATTCCTATCAAGAGCGGCCCAGCGCAATGATGTGACATGGCCTGCGGGTGTGATACTGCCCAACCCGTGATGCTTGGCAGGGATCACAGGGCCGTTTTCTGTGTAGCGCAGTATAATAGTACGGCTTTTGCCGTCTTTCACATTGACGATAATGCTTTTGGTAATAAACGGTTTATATCCGGTTGGGGTCAGATATTGATCCGGATCATCGGGGTTCAGTTTTTCAATATAGATGTCCAAATTATCCATATATGAACTTGTTGTGCCCCAGGCTAAATCATTGGAACGCCCTGCCAGAACAATCGGAATACCCGGGATTGTTGCCCCGATAACGCCACCTTTCTGGAACTCCAACCGCGCGAGCATCCATATAGATGGTGCTGTCAGGCCAAGATGAGGATCCGTTGCCAGAATTGGGGCGTTTGCAGCGGCGCGGCGCGGCAACACGGCCCAAGAATTTGATGCACCAGCCATACCGGCAGGGCGCATAGGGTCTAAGGGGTCATAAGCGTTTTGGGCAAATTGGGATTGCATTTTTGCGTTTGGAAGCAGCTGGGCATAATTTGGCAGGCTGATGACTGCCCGCCCTGGGGCATCGGGCATAATATCTTGCAGTAAATCCGCCCCGATGGTCAGGGATGTTTGTGCGCGCAAAATCTCATTCTTCAGGTTATTGTCCAGTTGTAATGCCATCAGACGCATGATGGCCAAGCTGTCTGATGCTGTCCAGGGGGCAATACTGCTGGAAAATAAAAAGAACTCTGGTGCCCCGCGCCCAAGAGCCTGTACATTTACAGTACGCAACCATGCATTTACCCCTTGTGCATAGGCATTCAGCGCGTCTTTAGTGTCTTTGGTCTGGTATTGATATGATGCTTGCGCAAGGCCGTTCAAATTCAGCCTGCGAATAAATTCATCTATGTTGGCGGTGCGCTCCCCAAATATTTCAGATAACCGCCCTTGGGCTGTGCGGCGCAACATGGTCATTTGCCATAGACGGTCTTGAGCGTGGACAAAGCCCAAGCTGTAATAAACATCGCGGTCAGATTTACCAAAGATATGCGGTACATTATTGCTGTCACGCACAATTTCAACAGGCGCAGAAATATTGGCCACATTATACGTGGCATTATAATCGGGCAGGGATCTTATGGCAAAATAATACGTCAATAAGCTGCCCATAACAGCTAGTATGAACACTCCAAAAAAACCGCGTAACAGCCAGCGAAATAAGAAAGCCAAGCTTACCTCCGATATTATCAAGATGTCCTAACAGCCCCTGTCCTTTGGGGCAACAGGCCCTGATAAAAATCATCCGATATACATAAAAAAAGGAGGTCTGAAACTGCCTTTTGAACTGTTGTTATCCAGTGTAGCCTTATCTGACGATCCGGTTGTACTTGGAACCCTCTAAAGAGACCCCAACCAGCAATCCGGCTTGCCCGAAGACAACACTGTAAACACCGTCACGAATAGAGTTACTGTCAAGACCAGCCGCATCCGCGTTATCTATTAATGTGTATTCAAGGTCGGCGCCCAGTGTCCAACCGGGTTTGGAACGGAATTTTTGTAAGGCATTTTCGTCCATGAAAAACAGAACTTGTGCAATTTGCTGTACGCCGATCTGCAAGCCCCATGAACCGGCCACAGTGCTGTAATAATCAACAGGTGCGCTGCCGACCAATAATGATCCTTCGCCGTATGCCCCACCAAAGATTAAGCCGCCTTTGGTGATTTTAGGCATAACCAACATGCCTACGGCAGAGTTAACTAAAGATGTGGTGAAGGGCAGCTCATGTTCCATCTGCCGAACCGCCGCATTAACATTGGCGTCAATTTTGAAACGTTTACGGCTTTCTGTGCCGCCTGCACATGCAGCGGTCAAAGACGCGCCTGCTGTTGTGATAAAACCCCGACGGGTCCAATTAGTCATGGGTATGCTCCTGTAATATGCTTGGCTCTTACGGTCTGATGCCGTGTTCTGATGGTATTTTAGGGTATATTTAGTATGTTGTCATCCTATTACATACGAAATAGGCGCATTTGTGCTTGTAAATGGCGTGTTTATAAAGGGTTTGTCAGTTTTTCGGCAACTTCACGGGCGTAATAGGTCAAAATGCCAGCGCATCCCGCACGTTTAAACGCCATCAGGCTTTCCAGAATGACCTTGTCACGATCGACCCAGCCATTGGCAGAAGCCGCTTCGATCATCGCGTATTCGCCGCTGACCTGATAGGCAAATGTGGGTACATTGAATTCAGTTGTCACCCGCTGGCAGATGTCCAGATAGGGTTGGCCCGGTTTGACCATGACCATATCGGCGCCTTCATCCAGATCGCGCGCAATCATGCGCATGGCTTCATCCGAATTAGCCGCGTCCATCTGGTAGGTATGCTTGCCACCGACCAAGGCACTTGTGGCGCCAACCGCATCACGAAACGGGCCATAATAGGCGGACGCGAATTTGGCAGAGTAAGCCATGATTGCCACATGGGAAAAATCGTTTTGTTCCAATGCACGCCGAATAACCCCGATACGCCCGTCCATCATATCGGAAGGGCCAAGGATGTCGGCACCTGCGTCCGCATGGGTCAGGGCCTGTCTTTCAAGAACCAGCAAAGTTTCGTCGTTGAGAACCGCACCATCACGCACGATGCCGTCATGGCCATCAGAATTGTAGGGATCAAGGGCCACATCCAGCAAGATGCCGATGTCCGGGACGGCGGCTTTAATGGCGCGTGTCGCTTTGTTGACCAAGTTTTCGGGATTATATGCCTCTTCGCAGGCTGATGTTTTCAGTTCTGCAGCTGTATACGGAAACAGGGCCACAACAGGAATGCCAAGGTTGGCGGCGTCATTTGCAGCAAGGATTGCGCGATCAACTGTTAGGCGTTCCACGCCCGGCATAGAAGGTACGGGTTCAGACCTATCCTGTCCTTCCATAATAAAGATCGGCCAGATAAAATCTGCAGGGGTCAGGGTATTTTCGCGCACCAGATCACGCATCCAATCCGTGCGGCGTAAGCGGCGCGGGCGATTGGCGGGAAAAGGTGCGATATTCTGTGTCATTTGGGTATCCTAACAGGTTCCTGCCGTGGAATTGCCTAAATTTTAGGGCAAGTTCAAGAAAAAACCGCAGCATTTTGTTGGAATCGGGCTAATTCCCACGTATGGATGGGCAAAATACGAATATAGGTGTATGAATGTATGCAGAAATTATGACGGCAAACGGGTTTGACAGCCCGTGGTACTGGTTGCTTGTGGCCGTGGTATGGGTGCGTGCCATCCAGTGGACGTTTGGTATTCCCCGTGAGATGATGCGTGCAGCACAACGCGGCGATGAGCAGGCCAAAACAGATGCTTTGGCTTTGATGGATATTCATATTCGTATCACAACACGTGACTTCAATCAGTTTGGCACGGTATTGGTTTTGCTGACATGTTTCGTTCTAGCTTCATTTGCAACAATGGGGTTTTGGAATGATGTACCGGTTCTGCAAGGGGTGTTCTTTGTTGCGTTTCCGATCACTTTGTTGGGCGCAATGGGGGTGAAATTGGCCTACCGTATACAACAACACCCCGTGGACTGGGAAGAATTGTGCCGCATCTACCGTAAACAACGCTGGATCAAGGTCGCGTTGGCAATCCTGTTTATATTCACTTCTATGCTTTGGGCGCTGTTTTTGGAAATTCGCCCCTATCTTGAACAGCTTTAATCGGTTGAAGGAAAAGGCGGGTTAATATAGCTGCACGAATATGAACGAAAGCACCCACAATCCTAATTTGATAATTATCGGCGGCGCACCTGAAGGGTTAGACGCACGTCTTTTGGCCGAGCATATGATCAAATCAGATGCCCCTGTGATCCATATTGCGCGTGATGATGCGCGGCTTGCCGAAACCCAAACCGCTTTGCAGTTTTTTGCGCCCGACGTGCCAGTGTTCACTTTTCCTGCGTGGGATTGCCTGCCTTATGACCGTGTGTCGCCCAATGCAGATATTTCGGCGACGCGGATGGCAACATTAGCAACGTTGGCTGATGGGTTTTCGAAACCGTTTATATTGCTGACAACTGTGGCGGCAGTGACCCAACGGGTGCCTGCGCGCGATGTTTTGAAACAATCCAGCTTTACGGCCATTGTCGGCAAGCAGATCAATGAAAAAGAACTGCGAGAATTTTTCACCCGTATGGGCTTTACCCAAGCCCCGACTGTAATGGAACCCGGTGATTACGCCATTCGGGGCGGGCTGATTGATGTGTTTCCACCCGGTGATAGTGGCCCAGTGCGGCTTGATCTGTTTGGTGATGTACTGGAAAGTGCGCGCCGCTTTGAAGTGGAAACCCAACGCACCGTGGCAAAGCTGGCACGTATTGAGCTGGCACCGGTTTCAGAGGTGATACTGGATGCGGCCTCAATCCAGCGATTTCGCAGTTGTTACCGCCATGAGTTTGGTGCCGCCGGCACGGATGACCCGCTTTATGAAAGCGTTAGTGCAGGGCGCAAATATCAAGGTGTGGAACACTGGACACCGTATTTTCATGCACGGTTGGAAACTCTGTTTGATTATATTCCGGATGGGGCGGTCTTTCTGGATGACCGCACCGCACAAGCGCGTTTGGCACGGTGGGATGCTATTGCGGATCAGTATGAGGCGCGCAGCCAAGCCTTGGCCAATAAATCACGCATGGACAGTGTTTATAAACCTTGTCCGCCTGAATTGTTGTATCTGGATGATGCGGCATTTGAGGCGGCGATAGTTGGGCATAAACTGCGCCAACTGGTACCGTTACCCCAAGGTGTTGGCCCGAATGTAATAGATGCAGGTGGGCGTATAGGACGTAACTTTGCGCCTGAACGACAGCAAGAGGAGCTGAACCTGTTCGGGACTTTGGCGGATCATATCCGCGCCAAGCGCGAGGTTGGGCATGTTTTGATAGCGTCTTTTTCCAAAGGGGCGCGTGAACGGCTGACGGGGCTGTTGGAAGACCATGATACAACGGGCATGACCAACATCGGTAACTGGTCGGATATACCTGCGGATAAGGGTGGCTTGTCACTGGCGGTCTGGCCGTTGGAACACGGGTTTGAAGCCAAAGGGCTGACGGTTATTTCGGAACAAGACGTGCTGGGTGACCGCTTGATCAGGTCTGGCAAGCGTAAACGCAAGGCCGAGAATTTTCTGACCGAAGCTACCAGCCTGACACCGGGTGATTTGGTGGTGCATCTGGATCACGGGGTCGGGCGCTATAAAGGGCTGGAAACCGTTACGGCGGCCGGTGCGCCGCATGATTGTATTTTGCTGGAATACGCTAATAACGACCGTCTATTTATTCCTGTGGAAAACATCGAATTACTTAGCCGCTATGGCCACGAAGAGGATCTTTTGGATCGTTTGGGCGGCGGCGCGTGGCAGGCCAAAAAGGCCAAGCTGAAAGAACGCATCCGCGAAATCGCGGATAAATTGATCCGCATTGCCGCCGAACGTATGTTGCGCAAGGGCGAGGTGATGGAGCCGCCTGCGGATCACTGGGACAGCTTTTGTGCGCGGTTTCCATACACAGAAACCGACGATCAGATGAATGCGATTGAAGATGTGCTGGAAGACATGGCCTCTGGCCGCCCGATGGATCGTTTGATCTGTGGTGATGTGGGCTTTGGTAAAACCGAAGTGGCGTTGCGCGCGGCATATGTGGCGGCAAGCGCGGGCGCACAGGTGGCGATTGTTGCCCCTACGACCTTGCTGGCACGCCAACACGCTAAATCGTTTCAAGAACGTTTCCGTAATACCGGCATTCGGGTCAAACAGCTGTCACGGTTTGTAACGGCTAAGGAAGCAGCCCTAACCAAGCAGGCGATGGCGGATGGGGCGGTTGAAATTATTGTAGGCACGCACGCATTGCTGGCCAAGAACATCAAGTTCAGTAACCTTGGTCTGCTGGTGATTGACGAAGAACAGCACTTCGGGGTGAACCATAAGGAACGCCTGAAACTACTGCGTTCGGATGTGCATGTGTTGACACTTACGGCCACGCCGATCCCGCGCACTTTGCAAATGTCTTTGTCAGGGGTGCGCGAATTAAGCATCATCGGCACACCACCTGTAGACCGCTTGGCTATCCGTACTTATGTCAGTGAATTTGATAGCGTCACCATCCGTGAAGCGTTGCTGCGTGAACATTATCGTGGTGGGCAAAGCTTTTACGTGGTGCCGCGCATCAAAGACCTGCCTGACATTGAACAGTTCCTGAAGGATCAACTGCCTGAACTGACCTATGTGATCGCCAACGGCCAGATGCCTGCGGGGGAGTTGGATGATCGGATGAATGCTTTTTACGATGGCAAATACGATGTGCTGCTGGCCACGACGATTGTGGAAAGCGGGCTGGATATTCCGACCGCCAACACGATGATCATTCACCGCGCTGATATGTTCGGGCTGTCACAGCTTTACCAAATTCGGGGGCGTGTCGGGCGTTCAAAAACCCGCGCTTATGCGTATCTGACCACCAAACCGCGCCAACGGTTGACTAAGACAGCCCAAAAACGCTTGCGGGTTCTGGGATCACTGGACAGTCTGGGGGCGGGCTTCATGTTGGCATCGCAAGATATGGATATTCGCGGGGCAGGTAATCTGCTGGGGGATGAACAGTCGGGGCACGTTCGTGAAGTTGGTTTCGAGCTGTATCAAGAGATGCTGGAAGAAGCCATTGCCAAGATGAAGGCAGGCGAAATGGAAGGGCTGACAGATGCGGACACGCATTGGTCACCGCAGATCAATCTGGGTGTGCCTGTGCTGATCCCGGCCGATTATGTGACTGATCTGGACGTGCGCCTTGGTCTGTATCGCCGCTTGTCTGGCTTGGCTAAGAAGATTGAACTTGAAGATTTCGCAGCCGAGTTGATCGACCGTTTTGGCAAGCTGCCTGAAGAGGTCAACATGTTGCTTCGTATCGTGCGGATCAAGGCGATGTGCCGTGCGGCGGGGATTGCCAAGCTGGATGGTGGGCCTAAGGGGGTTGTTTTGCAGTTCCGGAATAATAAGTTTGCCAACCCTGAAAAACTGGTGGCTTTTTTGCAAGACCAGCGCGGCACGGCCAAGGTGAAAGACAATAAAATCGTGGTGCGGCGTGACTGGATGAATGACGATAAAAAGATCAAAGGGGCGTATATTATAGCGCGTGATCTGGCGGTGTTGGCGAAGGGTAAATAGCTAAATGTCCCGACTGGGACATGGGGTTAAGGTGTTGATATTATTTATAATATCAATTTTATAGTGTGTTAAAAGGCATTTGAATGAACGATATTGAATCAATTACATTGGGTGATAAACTAGCACCTGATGAGCCCAAGAAATCGCATTTCAATTTCGGTGCGTGGTTGCGAAATACAGCATACACAGTGCTGAATTTCTGCCTGCTGACGGCAATTTCTATTCTGCCTTTATGGTGGCTTTTGATGCGCCCCGATATGGGCAGGAATACTATGCTGGCCCTTTTGGCGGCGTTGATTGTATTGTGGTTGTTTGTCTACCGCTGGCGTGGCGCCCCCAAGCCTGGTCAAAAAGAGATACCCCCAAAAAGATATTCCTTGTTGGCTGATGATCACCAAGGGTTTATGCGCGATCTGCGATTGGATGCTAAAACGGCTATTTTCGATGGCAGCAATATTTATCACTTTGGGCACGACAACGGATTAGATGCGCAACCGCTTGGGGCAATCGCGCACCAACTGCGCACCGAAGGGTATCGGATTGTTTGTTTCTTTGATGCCAATATTTTTCACACGCTTACCAAACACGGTGCATTCCCAAGTGATCAACGGCATTCATTGGCATTGCTTGAAGATATTTTTGGGCTACGGGCGGATGAAATCTATGTGGTGCCCAGTGGGGCGCAGGCGGATAAATACATTCTAGACAGTCTGAAACACCTGCCCATATCATTTGCTGTGAGCAACGATCAGTTCCGCGATTATGCCAAGAGATACCCAACCGTGATGAAGGGCAATCAGTGGCGCAAAGGTGTGATAATTTCAAAAAACGAGATCAAGTTGCTGCAACATCGGTTTATGAACCCAATTCGATTGAATTAGGTAGTAGGCGTAGGATGGGCTTTAACCCACGTTTACAATGAACAAACCAAACCTACCGTAATATTTTTCACCCAATAAACTTACCATGTATTTGATTGAACCTTGCCGGCGCGTGGGCTGAAGCCCACCCTACGATTGCGGCCAACCCAGCTTATATCCCCGGATCATCCGCCAGCCTTGGCCAATACTTCCTTAATCACCCCATCCCACATCTCTGTGGGTTGTGCGCCGTTGACCACGTAATGGTTGTCGATGATGAAACTTGGAACACCTTGCACGCCTGCTTCACGGGATTTGGCATCGCGGGTGCGGATGTCTTCTATGTTGGTGTCACTTTCCAGCAGCTTTCGTGTGGCGTCGCCATCCATGCCTGCGGCTGTTGCGATGCGTATCAGCACGGAGTGGTCGGATATATCGCGGCCTTCTTTGAAGTAGGCTTTGAACAGGCGGTCTACGACGGCGTTTTGGCAGCCTTCTATGTCAGCCCACAGGATCAGTCGGTGGGCGTCGATGGTGTTGGGCGTGCGTTTGATGCCTGCGAAGTTCAAATCCAGCCCCATTTCGCGGGCAGTTTTGTCTATTTGACCATAAACCTTTAGCGCACCTTCTTGCCCGCCGAACTTGGATTCGAGATATTCGCGCCTGTCCATGCCATCTGTTGGCATTGTCGGGTTCAGTTGGTAGGGGTGCCATTCGATGACGAAGTCATGGTTAGGATTGGCTTCCAGTGCGCGATCAAGGCGGGTTTTGCCGATGTAGCACCAGGGGCAGATGGGGTCTGATATAATGTCGATTTTGGTCATTATGCTTTGCCTTGTGAAGTGTCGCTTTCCCTTGATTTAGGGTAGATGCGGGGAATGGGCAATTAAATTGCGGGGGCGGTTACAAGGGTGTGATCAGCTTTAAAGGGAATTGATGCTGGGGGAATCGGCTGTATCGCATGGCTTTAGCGATTCTTTGCGGTTTATTAGGATTGTTCTTTTTGTATCATACACCGATAGGTGAACACATGAGAGTATCGCGCTAATATATTGTTATTAAACTATAAAACTATTAATATTGAGTGATTTTTTAGTCAAAAAAAACGCCCTCACTAGGAGGGCGTCAAGTATTGAGGCAGGTTTCATACAGGCAAGAAACCTATCGAGCAGTGAGTTAGTTATACATTTTACGGTGCTGTTCTCCAAGTAAAAACTTTGCGAATTCAGTGAAATAGCTACGTTAACCCATTGATAACTGATTCAATTCAATGAATGTTGCTTACATGACACGACTCTTTACATCCGCCCCTGTTATTGTTTCCATTTTGGCGACAATCCTGTCTTTTTGCGCAACAATAGCTGTGAGCGAACCCGCGCATGGTATTGCAATGTATGGAAAACCTGCTTTGCCACCCGGTTTTACCCATCTGTCTTATGCCAACCCTGATGCCCCGCAAGGCGGTAGAATGGTTTTTGGGGATACCGGCGGGTTTGACAGCCTGAACCCGTATATACGCAAAGGTCGTGCCCCTTGGGGGGTGCGTGCCCATGTTGTGGAAAGCTTGTTGGGGCGTAATTGGGATGAACCTTTTACCATGTACGGCTTGCTGGCTGAAACTGTGGAAGTGGGGCCAAACCGCGCGTGGGTTGCGTTTACATTACGTGAACAGGCCCGGTTTTCGGATGGGTCGCCGGTTACCGTAGAAGATGTTTTGTGGTCGTTTGAGACTTTGGGCACAAAAGGCCACCCGCGTTATATTACGGCTTGGAATAAAATCGAAAAAGCCGAACAAACCGGGCCGCGCAGTGTGAAGTTTAGCTTCAACACGGTTGATCGCGAATTGCCGTTGATATTGGGATTGCGGCCTATTTTAAGAAAAGCAGACTGGGAAGGGCGGGAATTTGATGAAAGCTCTTTGGCTGTGGTTACGGGTTCTGGCCCCTATGTGATCGGTGATTTTGAACCTAACCGCTATATCAGTTTTAGGCGCAACCCGGATTATTGGGGCAATGATCTGGGGTTTAATAAGGGGCGGCACAATCTGGATGAGTTACGGTACGAATTTTTCAGTGATGGGGACGTTTTGTTTGAAGCCTTTAAGGCGGGTGAGCTGGGCATGTACCGTGAGGGTAATGCGGGCAAGTGGGATAACCAGTATGATTTCCCTGCGGTGCGCAATAGCGAGATTATCAAGTCGATCATACCTGACAGGCGCCCGTCCGATGTGAAGGGATTTGTGTTTAATACGCGGCGGCCTCAGTTTGCCGATATTCGGGTGCGTGATGCGCTGATCCATGCGTTTAATTACGAGTTTATCAATCAAACCATTAACGGTGTGCCGCAACCAAGGCTGACATCCTACTTTTCAAACTCTATTCTGGCGATGACTAATGAACCTGCAAAGGGCAGGGTGCTTGCATTATTAGAACAATATAAAGATAATTTATCGAATAAAACCATTGAAGGTTATAGTTTTCCTACATCCGACGGCTCTAGTAGAAATCGACGCAACTTGCGTAAAGCTAAAAAACTTTTGGCTGCTGCCGGTTGGACGGTTCAAGATGGTGTCTTGAAAGATGCAAGCGGCAATCCGTTTAAGTTGGAGGTTTTGTTGGATGTTGGGGCCACAAGTCATGAGGCGATCATCAACATTTACCGCGATGCGTTGAAGCTGCTGGGAATTACCCTAGAGATCAAACAGGTGGACAGTGTTCAGTTTACTGTGCGCAAAAAAAACTATGATTTTGATATGACATCCTACACGCTAAGAACGTCTTTATCGCCCGGCAATGAACAGTGGCTGTATTGGGGGCATGAGGGCATTGTGCAGCCGGGGCGGCGCAATTATATGGGCATGGATAGCCCTGCGGCTGAGGCGATGATTGAAGCGATGCTGCAATCAACTGAGCAAGAGGATTTCGTCGCCGCTGTGAAAGCTTTGGATCGTATTTTGACGGCAGGGCGGTATATCATTCCGTTGTGGTCAACAAACGGGTCGCGTTTGGCGCATAAGGCCACGCTGCATTTCCCTGCCACCATACCGATGTATGGTGACACAGTTGGTTTTGCACCTGATGTCTGGTGGTTTGAGTGACCCTAGAAGTGTGATCTGACAGTAACCAAGGCGGCAGCCGTGGTTGTGGCGGCGTCCAGCCCTGTGACCGTTGCAATCACAATACCATCCGCAATGATAGATGTGTTGCCGCTGCCGTCATCCGCAATCGTAACAACGGGCGCGGTTGTCAGGTATGACACCTGAATTGTATCTGTCGCACTGTCAAAATCAGATATTGTAGAGGCCGCACCATCATTGGTCCATGTGCCGACAATAAAGTTATCACTGCCACCGCCGCCTTCGGCAATATCATTGTTACCGATGATCAACTGGTCATTACCGGCACCACCAAACAGGTGGTCTTGGGTATCACTGTCTGTGCCGGTCAGGTCACCACCGCTTGTCAGCGGGTCAAGAACGCCTGATAAGACATCACTGCCAAAGCCACCATATAGGCTGTCTTGGCCCAAGCCACCGCCTAGAACATCATTACCAATACCACCATAAAGCGTATCATCCCCGCGTTCGCCGAATAATATATCATTGCCGCCGTTTCCAAATAACGTGTCGTCCCCGCCAGCCAAGGCATCGCTGCCTATGTCACCGAACAGTATATCATTGCCGAGATTGCCTGATAGCGTATCATCGCCAAAACCACCGGCCAGCCCATCGTCACCTGTGCCGCCTGATAATACATCATTGTCACTATTACCGAACAATAAGTCATTGCCGGCACCGCCTGTTAAGGTGTCATCGCCGGGATTACCGTTTAGAGTATCATCGCCATCGCCGCCGCGCAGCACATCATTGCCGAGGTTGCCGTTTAAAACATCATTTCCCTGATTGCCTAATAATGTGTCATCACCTGCAAGGCCTGTGACGGTATCATCACCCAATAAGCCTGAAATCAAGTCGTTTCCACTTGTCCCCAGCAATTCATCATTGCCAATGGTTGCGGCGTCGTCTTCGGGTTCGGGCGATGTGGCAGCAGAGCTATTGTTATCATCGTCGTCAAACAGTTCATAAGCACCAAAACCGATAGCAACAGTTGATAAAAGTAATAAAGCAAGCATAATAGACCCCCATCTATTTAATAGTTAATATTTTATTAATAGATTAAGAATCAGTTTTAAGTCAATATAAAACAACAATATTATTTATCGCAGTTGTGTTTTCAGGTGATGTTTGCCAGAAGTTTGGCGGCAATGGCCAACATAACCACACCGATGATCACATCCAGAATACGCCATGTATGGTGTGATTTCATGAAAGGTGCCAACAGGCGGGCACCGTAGCCAAGACTGAAAAAGAACACGAAAGAGGCGGCGGTGGCGGCAATGCCAAAGGCCAGTTTTTCGGGTGTGTCAGTATATTGCGTGGAAATGGCACCGATCAGGCCCAAGGTATCTAGATAAACATGCGGGTTTAACCATGTCAGGGCGGCAGCCACCCCAAGCGTTGGCCACAGGGCGGCGGATTTGCCTTCTATCTGCATGGCATAATCACCCTTCCATGCAGCATAAAGGCGGGTGGCACCGTATAGGATCAGAAATGCCGCCCCGCCCAAAGCCATGACCATCGGCAACCACGGGGCAAGATCAACAACATAGCCAAAGCCCGCAACGCCTGCGGCGATTAACAAAGCATCAGATGCGCCGCAAAACAGGCATAACGGGAAAACATGGGTGCGCAAAAGACCTTGGCGTAAAACGAACGCGTTTTGTGCGCCTATGGCCAGGATCAGGGATATGCTGGTGAAAAAACCAGTGATGGCCGCAGAAATCATTTAGCTAGGGTTGCCTTTAACCGTTTTTACAGGGGGCATGACCAGACCTGCGGAAATCACCAGTTTAGCGGCTTCTTCCACGGACATATCCAGTTCAATCACGTCCTTGGTGGGTACAAACAGCAAAAAACCAGAGGTCGGGTTAGGGGTGGTGGGCAGAAACACCGATGTCATGGCCTTTTGACCAGTTTTGGTCAGTAACTCACCGCTGGATTTGGTGGAAATGAACGCCACCGCCCAAATGCCTTTGCGCGGATATTCAACCAGACAGGCCTTATCAAACGAACTGTTGGATTGGCTGACCACAGTTTCAATGATTTGTTTGATACCATTATAAAGTGAGCGCACAACCGGCATACGGTCAACAATACCTTCGGCGGTGCGCATTAAAGAACGGCCAAACAGACCTTTGGTCAGGGCACCTATGATGGTAGTGAATATCAAGAAGACGATGATGCCCATACCGCGCACATCTATATCAATATAGGTCAGCGGATTGTATTTGGCAGGCAGGAAGGGAAGCACGCGAGCATCGACAAAACCAATAAAGCTCCAAACCGCCCAAATGGTTACAGCCACGGGTAAAACCACGGCAAGGCCGGTTAGAAAGTTATTACGAAAGCCTGCAACAAAGTGGCTTTGCTTTTTAACTTTCAGTTTTTTCTTTGGTTTTTGTGCCATTGATTACCCAAGTTTCCCAATTAGAAAGGGTGTGTTAAGCCAGAATTTGCCGATCTACAATGGTTTCTATGTAAATTAATGTAAATCCCGCTTGCCAACCCCCTAAAACCCGCCTAAAGACCGCAACATAAATCCACAGGCAGGGCTTGCGGGTTATGGGGGAGAAATCCTTGTAACTCCACCGGTTGGGCAAACGCCCTTCACCCTGCTGAGGCAAAACCGGAAAAGGAAGATTATCATGGCTCTACCAGAGTTTACCATGCGCCAACTGCTAGAAGCAGGCGTACATTTTGGACACCAAACACATCGCTGGAACCCCCGTATGGGTCAGTTTATATATGGCAAGCGTAACGGCATCCATATTATGGACCTGACACAAACTGTACCTTTGCTTGACGCGGCACTGAATGCTGTGCGCGAAGTTGTTGCTAAAAACGGCCGTATCCTGTTTGTGGGCACAAAGCGCCAAGCAGCTAAAGCAGTTGCTGAAGCGGCTGAACGGTCTGCACAATATTACATGAACCACCGCTGGTTGGGTGGCACGTTGACTAACTGGCAAACCGTTTCAAAATCCATCCAACGCCTAAAAGAGCTGGATGAGAAGTTTGAAAAAGGTTCCGAAGGTCTGACCAAAAAAGAACGTCTGGGCATGGAACGTGAACAGGGCAAACTGGAAGCGTCTTTGGGCGGTATCCGCGAAATGGGCGGCACCCCAGATTTGGTGTTTATTATCGACACTAACAAAGAAAGCCTGGCAGTGGCTGAAGCCAAGAAATTGGGTATTCCTATTGTTGCGATCGTTGACAGTAACTCTGCGCCCGACGGCATTGATTACCCGATCCCGGGCAATGATGATGCGGCACGCGCGATTGAGCTGTATTGCGATCTGATTGCACGCTCTGCATTGGACGGCATGGCAGCTGCTATGGGATCAGCTGGTATCGACATTGGTGCGGCAGTTGACGCGCCTGTGGAAGAGTTGCCGCAAGTAGAAGAAAAAACTGAAGCCGAAGCACCTGCTGTGAAGGTTGAAAAGAAAGCGGCCAAGAAGGTTGCTAAACCTGCTGCGAAAAAAGAAGAAGCACCTGCTGAAAGTACCGGCACAAAACCAGAGATGTTTGACAAAGCACCGGACGACAAAGATGATTTGAAAAAAATCACTGGCGTTGGCCCGAAACTGGAAGAAACATTGAACGGTCTTGGCGTCTACAAGTTTTCACAAGTGGCTGCATGGTCAAACGATGAAATTCAATGGGTTGATGACAATCTGTCATTCAAAGGCCGCATTGAACGTGATGACTGGATCGGTCAAGCAACTGAATTGATGAAAGGCTAAGCCTTTCATAATCAGCGGGGCAGTATGGTGCTGCCCTGCATATGAATTTTCCTATTGGAGAGATATCATGGCTATTACAGCTACAATGGTTAAAGAACTGCGCGACGCTACTGCCGCAGGCATGATGGACGCGAAGAAAGCGTTGACAGAAACAAACGGCGACATGGAAGCGGCGATTGATTGGCTGCGCGCAAAAGGCCTGTCTAAAGCCGCTAAGAAAGCGGGTCGTACGGCTGCAGAAGGTCTGGTTGGCGTTTCTGTAAATGGCGGTGTCGGAGTTGCCGTTGAAGTCAACTCAGAAACCGACTTCGTTGGTAAAAACGCTGAATTCCAAGAAATGGTTGCAGGTATCACTGCGGCTGGTCTTGGTGTGTCAAATGTAGAAGAATTAAAAGCTGCTGATATGGGTGGCAAGTCTGTTGAAGATGTTGTGACAGCTAAGATCGCTACTATCGGCGAAAACATGTCTGTACGTCGTATGGCGAAAGTTGAAGGCGATGTTGTTGGATCATACATTCACACAGTGGCTGCAGACGGCATGGGAAAGATCGGTGTACTTGTTGCACTAAAAGGTGGTGATGAAGCCCTTGCAAAACAAATTGCGATGCACGTAGCCGCACATGACCCACGTCCACAATCAATTTCTGAGGCTGACCTAGATCCAGCTGCAATAGAAAAAGAAAAGCAGTTTCTAACAGAACAAGCACGCGAAAGTGGCAAGCCTGAAAATATCATCGAAAACATGATCAAGGGCCGCATCAAGAAGTTCTATTCAGAAGTGACTTTGGTCAACCAAACATTCGTAATGTCTGCTGATGGCGACAGTGTTGGTAAATTCGCAGCTGACAATGGTGCTGAAATCGTTGGTTTCGTACGCTTGGAAGTTGGCGAAGGCATTGAGAAAAAAGAAGAAGATTTTGCCGCTGAAGTGGCAAGCATGGCGGGCTAAGCCAAGCTGATCTTAAGAATTAGAAAGGCCCTGCAATTTGCGGGGCCTTTTGTTTTGAAACTACCTGTTGCGTTTACCCCTTGTGTCGCTTAAAGACCCGATCTCAGTTTCAGGGATACACGGGCTATGGCTAAATCAAACACTTTGGGAATTGATTTTGGCACTTCGAATTCTGCGGCCGGTATTATGGTAAACGGCAAGCCCTATCTGATAGAAGTGGAAGCGGGGAAAACCACGATCCCGACATCGCTTTTCTTTGATTTTGAAGCGCAGAAGACTCTGTTCGGCAGGCCTGCGAATGCGGCCCTGATTGAAGGGTATGAGGGGCGTTTTATGCGGGCCCTTAAAAGTATTTTGGGCACATCATTGATGCATGAAAAACGCCGCATGATGGGGGAAACGCTTGATTTTGTGGATATCATCAGCCGTTTCCTGAGAGAGATTAAGGCCCGTGCTGAAGCGGCCTGTTATCAGGAATTTGATACGGCTTTATCGGGGCGGCCCGTACATTTTCATTCCGGCAATGCCAAAAAAGATGCGCAGGCGCTTGCGGACTTAACGGAATGTTACATGCGCGCAGGGTTTAAAGACGTGCAGTTTATGTATGAGCCGGAAGCGGCGGCCCTTGCTAACCATGCCTTAAGTGATGCGGGTAAAGTTGGGTTGATCGTGGACATTGGTGGCGGTACATCCGATTTTTGCCTGTTTAAAAGCAATGAGGCAGGCATAGATATTCTGGCCAGCCATGGGGTGCGTGTGGGCGGCACTAACTTTGATAAAACGATCAGTGTTGACCATGTGATGCCGTTATTTGGCAAGGGATCAGGCATTCGAAATGAGATGGGGGGCGGGGTTTTGGCAGCCCCAAACGCACTGTTTCAAGACCTGGCAACTTGGGAAAAAATTCCATTTATGTATTCCGCCGAGACCCGCCGTATGGTGAAAAACATGCACCATTTAGCCGTTGATAAGCCACGGTTTGCAAGGTTGGAAAGCGTGTTGGAACATGAGTTGGCCCATGAAATGGCCTTTGCTGTTGAACGGGGTAAAATACTTACAAACAAAGGCTTAAGCGGTAACTCTACGGTGGAGCTGGGCTTTGTTGAGCCGGGTTTGGAAATTGGCCTTTCGAAAGCTGATTTGATCCACTCACTACGCGGACATGCGCAAAAAATCCAAGACTGCGCCACTGAAACACTTGTTTTGGCGGGGTTGCCTGCATCATCAGTTGATACCGTTATTTTCGTAGGTGGTTCCAGCTTGATGTCGGTTGTTGAGGCCTCGATGGTTGATATTTTCCCATCTGCAACCCTGAAATATGCCGATGCATTTACCGCGATTGTTGATGGTTTGGCGATCGCTTCAAGCAATGAAAATTTCTGATAAAACGAACGCGACAGGTTGGGGGAATATTGATATATAGAACCCACCATAAAGGTTGATATATCATGAATGCTATACAAAAATTACGTGAAAATGTGGGTGTGTCGTTTGAACAGGCCCGTGCAATGCCGCCAGAGGTTTATACCTCGACGGACTTTTTGCAGCACGAACTGTCAGATATTTTCAGTAAAGACTGGTTTTGTGTGGGGCGTGCCAGTGCGCTGGCCAATGTGGGCAATTATGTCACCCAGGAACTGGCAGGTCAGCCGATTGTGGTGATCCGCGACAGGGACGGCACTTTGCGGGCGATGTCGAACGTGTGTCTGCACCGGATGTCGACCTTACTAGAAGGGCGGGGCAATAAGCGGTCAATCGTTTGCCCCTATCATGCCTGGACTTATAATCTGGATGGGTCTTTACGCGGCGCGCCCGCGATGACGTTGAATGAGGGGTTTTGCAAAGACAGTTACAAGCTGCCGCAAGTACGCTGTGAAGAATGGCTGGGCTGGGTGTTTATCAGCCTGAACATGGATGCGCCGCCCGTGGCACAGGAATTAGCGCAAGTGGAGGAGATGGTCAGCGGTTATGATATGACCAATTACACCGAAACCTTCTTTGAAACCCATCTTTGGGATACAAATTGGAAGGTTTTGGCGGAAAATTTTATGGAAAGCTATCATTTGCCAGTGTGCCATGCGGGCACTATCGGGGGATTGTCGAAGCTGGAAGAAATGGTTTGCCCGCCGGGCCTGCCTGCGTTCAATTATCATACGATTTTGAAGGATGATAGTTTGCGCATTGCTATGGCCCACAAATCCAATACGCGCCTTACGGGCGAGATGCGCCGCACCACGTTTTTGCTGGCAATTTACCCAAGCCTGCTGATTACCCTGACGCCGGGGTATTTTTGGTACTTAACGCTGCACCCGCAGGGGGTTGGCAAGGTGCGTATCGGCTTTGGCGGAGGCATGTCAGATGATTATGAAAATGACAGTGATGCGCAAGATAATTTCAATAAACTCAAAATCTTGCTGGATGAAGTGAATGTAGAAGACAAGGGTTGTACAGAAAAGGTTTATCGCGGTTTATGTTCCCAGATGGCCAAACCCGGCCATTTGTCGCATTTGGAACGGCCAAACTATGATTTCGCGCGTTATATCAATGCAAGAATAGAAGCAGCGAGTGCGCCACGATGAATACGATGAAACCCAATGATCTACGGGCAGATTTTTTAAGCGGGATGAGCCATGCGGCTTGTACGGTGAATGTGGTCACCACAGACGGTGCTGCAGGGCGTATGGGGGTGACGGTTTCGGCGATGTCATCCGTTTCTGCGGACACGCCAAAGCCCACATTGCTGGTTTGTGTGCATCACCAAAGTGCCACGGCACAGGCGATTATTGATAACGGGGTGTTCTGCGTTAACATCCTGCGCGATGACCAATCTTATATCTCAGACACGTTTGCCGGGCGGTTTAAGGACACGATCAGCGACAAGTTTGACTGTGCGGACTGGTTTGCGATGGAAACGGGTGCGCCAAGGGTGATTGATCCGCTGGTGGCGTTTGATTGTAAGGTGCAATCAAGTGAGCAGGTAGGCACGCATTATATTTTCATGGGTGAGGTGCAGGGGGTTTTTGAAGCGGATCGCGGATCGCCCCTGATCTATGCCAAGCGGGCTTATGGTGCGGCGTGGCGCATAGACGGGTTCAAGTCAATTGAAGACGGGAAAAATGCTGCCGCGCAAAATCTGAATGTGGGTTGTTTTGATGTCTTAGGGCCGTTTTTCATGCCCGAATTGATCGGGCGCATGGTGCGTGCGGGCAGTAAGGTGAAGTGCAACCTGTTTGAAGGCGATCAGCGGCGGGTGCAGGAAAGCCTGCTTTCGGGCCAGACAGAGATTGCTTTGCTGTATGATCTGGGCCTGTCTGATGCTTTGGATGTGATGCCGCTGACCGAACAGACGCCGTATGTTTTATTGCCCGAAGAACATGTTTTAGCGGTTAAAGACAGCCTGACACCTGAAGATTTGGCAAGCCATGCGATGGTATTGCTGAACACACCGCCCAGTCGGGAATATTTTCTGAGTATATTCAGTGACGCGGGGGTGGATGCGCCGGTGGCATTCACATCCACCTCACTGGAAATGGTGCGCGGTATGGTGGGGCAAGGGCTTGGGTTCAGTTTGCTGGCAAGAAAGCCCGTAACGGATATCAGCTATGATGGAAACGCTGTTGTTATGCGGCCTTTGATCACCGACACGGCACCGTTAAAGCTGGTTATGGCCACGCGCAAAGGGGTTAAGCTGTCTGGTGCCGCGCAAGAATTTATCAGGCAGTGCAAAGATTACTTTACGCTGGATACATAAGGGAAACCCGATGGAACATACTCGCATTCGCCCATTTAACACCAAAGATACTTACCCCGAACAGAACCTGGATAATGATCTGTGTCAGGCGGTGGTGACAACGGGGGGTAAAACAGTTTATCTGCGCGGCCAATGCCCGCAAAATCTGGATGATGCGGTGAATATCAACAGCCATGATCCGATCGAGCAAACCCACAAAGTGATGCAAAACATCCGCCAACTGATTGAAGAGGCTGGTGGCACGATGGAACATCTGGTGAAGATTGTGGTTTATATTACGGATGTGCGCCACCGCGCTGATGTGTACCGAACCTTGGGTGAATATATCAAAGGGGTGCATCCGGTTTCTACGGGGCTGGTGGTGCAGGCACTTGCGCGGCCTGATTGGTTGGTGGAAATTGATGGCACTGCCGTGATCCCTGAAGGGTATAAACCGTGACCTTTTCCTTGGTGGCGCGGTGCAAAGAAACCGGCATGTTCGGTGTGGCCATTGCATCATCGTCACCTGCCGTAGCTGCGCGCTGTTCTTATACCCGTGCGGGCACAGGTGCTGTTGCCAGCCAAAACGTGACCGATCCCGCATTAGGGCCATTTGCGCTGGATTTGATGCAAGGTGGGATGAATGCCGCTGAGGCCATTGCTGGGGTACGTGATCAGGGACGTTTTCTGGAATACCGTCAGGTTTTGGCTATTGATAAAGCTGGCAATACGGCTGTGCATTCGGGATCACAGTCTTTGGGTATCTGGACGCAGGCTAAGGGCATTGATGTAATATCAGGTGGCAACCTGCTGGCCAATGATGGCGTACCGATGGCCATTGTTACGGGCTTTGAAAATGCTTCGGGGCATATTGGCGACCGGTTGATGGCAGCGATGCGCGCAGGGTTGTTGGCAGGTGGTGAAGCCGGGCCTATTCATTCGGCCGGTATGCAAATTTGCGATAAGCTAAATTGGCCTGCCGCTGATTTACGCTGTGATTGGACAGATGATTGCCCGATTGAAGCTGTTGCCAAAGCATGGGAAATTTATAAACCGCAGATGGCCGCGTATATTCAACGCGCACTTGATCCGCGTGAAGCGCCTTCTTATGGGGTTTTGGGCGATGAAGGGTGAAAACTTAGGGTTTAAGGCCAAGCATTTCTGATTGGATTTACAAACAGTATGGTTTTCACCTACATCTGAAAAACCAGTAACCAACTGAAAGATGTGCCCTTATATTCCTTCGTAAAACCTTGACCTTACCGATGCCGCGCGTGACGGGGCCAGTCAGGCGGTTTTTATAGGCCTGTAACAAGGCGATCAACCAAAGTACCTAAGGCGGCATCGCATTTTTCCAGCTGTTCAATACTGACATATTCATCAGGTTTATGGCCTTGTGCCATAGACCCCGGGCCGCAGATGACGGTGGGGATGTGGAGGTCTTGATCGAACAGGCCGCCTTCGGTGCCGAACGCCACTTTGATGGTGCCGTTGGCCCCTGTCAGGGATTTGACAAAACCCACAACATCGGCATTTGTCGGGGTGTTCAGGCCGGGGTAGGTGAAGGCGGTGCTGATTTTGATGTCGGCATCAGGTGCTTGTTTGCGGGCTATTGTGGTGATTTTATCGGCGGCTTTTTGCATTTGCACAAGGATATCATTGGGGTTATCTTGGGCGATGTTGCGGATCTCAAAATCCAGCGTACACAGGTTTGGCACAATATTAACCACCAGGCCGCCGTTGATCTTGCCCACATGCACGGTGGTGTAGGGTACATCGTAATCGGCATCTTTTGCGCCTGCTTCAACGATACCCGCCTGAATGCTACGCAATTCGGTGATGAAATCTGCGGCCATGTGAATGGCGTTTTTGCCTGTGGGGGCAAGGGCCGAGTGGGCCTCTTTACCGATGCAATCCGCGTGCAAGGCGACTTTGCCCTTATGGCCTGTGGCCACGGCCATGTTTGTGGGCTCACCTACAATACAAAACAGCGGGCGAAAGGGGGCGGATTTGAGCATGTCGATCAGACTGCGCACGCCGATACAGCCGATTTCTTCATCATATGAAAAGGCCAGATGTAATGGCGTTTTCAACGGCTTGCGGGATGCTTCTAATGCGGCTGCAAGGGCAGAGGCGATAAAGCCCTTCATGTCGCAAGTGCCCCGCCCGTATAATAGCCCGCCTTTTTGGGTCATCTCAAAAGCGGGGACTGTCCAGTTTTGGCCCTCAATCGGCACCACATCTGTGTGGCCTGACAAAAGCACGCCAGCGCGGTCTTTTGGGCCTATGGTGGCGTATAGATTGGCTTTGGTGCCTGCATCATTTTTGATCAGGGTCACTTCTGCACCTGCCTTTTCCAACAAGTCCTGCACGTAATCCAGCAGGCCCAGATTAGAGCGGTGGCTGACGGTATCAAAGGCGATCAGGCGGTCTAGGATTTCAATGGTTTTCATGGGGTGGACTATGGATGAACGCGTTTTAAAACGCCATACTATATCTGCCAAACTTGCCCAGGGGCCATAGCAATGAAGCGGTCTGGTTCAATGCCGTTATCTGCCAGTGCTTTGGTTAAGGCGTGTTTGGGTTCATCGACGGGTTCATTTGTCAGCTGAAACGTGCCCCAGTGGTGGCCAAGCGCGTGGCGGGCTTTGCAGAGTTTAAAACCCTCTACGGCCTCATCTGGATTTTGATGCTGGCCTTTCATAAACCAACGCGGGGCGTAGGCACCGATGGGTAGGATGGCCAAATCGAAAGAGCCGTGTTTTTGGGCGGCGGTTTTGTAGTTTATGCCCGCGTGAAAGCCAGTGTCACCGATGTGATAAATACGCTTGTCATCGGTTTCGATCACGAAGGCGGCCCAAAGGGCCATGCGGCGGTCATAGGTTGTGCGCGCTGACCAGTGGTGGCAGGGTTCAAAGTGGATTTTCGTGCCACCCGCTATTTCGATCATATCGCCCCAATCGCCGATTTCTACATCCGCCCCGGTGATTGCATCATGCAAGATTGTATCGTTGCCCAAGGGGGTGATGATCTTGGGATTGTCGCGTTTGACCAGCTTTTGCAGGGTTATGATATCAAAATGGTCGTAATGGCTGTGGGTCAGCAGTACCGCATCAATTTTTGGCAGATTTTCAAAGGCCACGCCGGGTGGATTGACCCGTTTGGGGCCTGCAAAACTGACGGGGCTGACGCGCTGCGAGAACACGGGGTCAGTGATGATGTTCAGGCCGTTTATCTGGATCAGAAAGGTGGCATGGCCAATAAGAGTGACGACAAGGGCGTCTTTATCAAGCCTAGGGGTGGGTTTGGTGCCAGTGTGGGCGCTGTCAAAGCTATCGGGCCATTTGGCTTTGGGTTCCATTTGCCATTTCAATAGGTCGGAAAAGCTGCTTGGATGTACGCCGTCAGGGTTAAAGAAAACCAGACCATCGTAATGGTCACTTTTTGGCCCAGTGTAATACTGGTTGGTTTTTTGTTTTGCCTTGGTCCAAAGGACACCACCCAATAGGGTTGCTATTTGGCTAATGCCAAACCATTTCAATAGTTTTCGGCGGGTCATGTTTTATTCCTGCTGCTCGAATGACAATATAGCTTGTTTTATGGATTTGGGAATGAAATGATTTTAGCCTGTCAATCTGGCCTTAATCTGGCGCGAAACCTGCCAGCAAGTGTTTTATGCCCAAGACTGCGCCAACGATGATGGCGGCTAATGTCACGGGGGCGGAATAGGCCAGTGTGGAAAATGCGCTGACGCCTTGGCCGATGGAACAGCCTACCGCAATGACACCGCCAATGCCCATCAGGCACGCACCAAACACTTGGCGGCCCAATTCGCGGGGGTCTTCGCAAGCTTCCCAGCGAAAGTGGCCTTTGATGTGAGAGCCTATAAAGGCCCCGACCATGACGCCCAGAACCGAACCGGTGGCAAAGCCGAAGCCAGCCCCTGAGGATGTCATGATGTATAATAATGTGGCACCCAAGGGGGCGGTGAAGGTGTGGCCGCGTATAAGGATTTCTTCAAAACTGGCTTCGCGCAAAATGCTTGTACCCCAATAAGCACTTGTGATCGCAAGGCCTGCGGCGATGCCCCAGAATATTTCAACCCGGCGCTGTCTTAGGGGTGCGTAAAGTAAGGCCCATAGGATCAGGGCAGCGGCGATAAGGGCCGCGAATATTAGTGGCGGGGTGCCAGTCATGTCTGACAACAGATGAGCGATGCCTTGTGGGGCGTTGGCATCACTGGTTGGGAAAAGCTTAACCCGCAAAGGCGCCAAGGGGCCGTTCAGGGTGAAAAACCCTGAGATGGCAATGACGATAACCACGACCATTGCACGCAAATCACCGCCGCCGAAACGTGCCAATGCGCCAAAGCCGCAGTTGCCTGAAAAAGACATGCCATAGCCGAAGATCAGGCCACCAATGATGCTGGCAAGGGGGTTCCATTGAACACGGTGGTATAGGGTTTGGCTGATATCAAGTTGGCCAAGTGCGTCTAGGGTGAAAACACTAAGGATAGCCACACCCAGAACAATACCCCAAACCCGCAAACGGCGTTGATCGTGACCCATAAAGGCACTTTCAATCGCCCCGAACGTGCAAAACTCGCCCAAACGTGCGGCAAGGCCCAGAACGGCACCGCCACCAAGACCTAAAAGGGCAGACAGGAACAAATAACTCATCTTCGCGTCTTTCCGAATATCAAGATATCAGCCTAGGTACAAAACTCTTCGTACAGCAGGTTGATCAATTTAAGGACTTTGGGGTCTTTTATCGTATAATAGATCGCTTTACCATCGCGGCGATAATCCACGATACCTTCCAGCCGCAGGCGGGCCAGTTGTTGGCTGACGGCGGCTTGGCGGGAAGACAAAAGGTTTTCCAGCTCGGTCACTGATTTTTCACCTTTGATCAGATGACACAGGATCATCAAACGGCCCTCATGGGCCATCGCTTTCAGAAAGCCAGCAGCAGCACGGCCGCTGTCAAACATCTGATCTATATCAAAGTTTTCTTTTAAGTCTTCGTCCAAGCCCATCTTAAAACCCTTGCAACTCATCTTCTACTGCGGCAATGCCTGCGCGTGCGCATTCATCGTCAATATCACCACCTGGCGCACCTGATACGCCAATTCCGCCAACAATGCTACCCTCTGCTTCTACAGGTACACCGCCACCCAATGGCAGGGCTTGCGAGATAAAACGAATGCCGTAAGCTTCTTCGCCCGCTTGGGTGACATCGCTGAAACTAAGCGTATCGGTGCGAAAGCTGACGGATGTCCAGGCTTTGCGTTTTGCGGTTTCTTCCACATGCGGGCCTGCAAAACGGTCGCGCACAAAAGCTTGGGTGACACCGAAGCGATCAACGACGGATACACCCACCATATAACCGCCTGCGCGGCAATGTTCCATTGCGGCCACGGCCATTTTTATGGCTATTTCAGGTTTGACAACTTTGAATTCAACAAAGGCGTCGTCTGCACCAGCATAAAGTGGCGTGGCAAAGAATAGGGCTGCGGTCAGTAGTTTTTTCATGATGCGTCTTTCGCGTTTTGGAATTCAGGAAGGGGTTGCAGGATACGGGCCAGAAGGCCCCAAAAGAAATCTTGCCCAGGGTAGCCTTCTATACGGCCAACTTCTTGGCCGTCGTCGATGACAACAAATGTCGGGGTGTAAACTGGACGGGTTTTTAGCACCAGTGTTTTGGGAATGGGGTCATGTACATCAAGCCTGACCAAAGGGGCTGTGCGGCCTTCTTGGGTCTTTGGATAAATATCTGCCAGTTCAGAATTCCACTTGGCACACCAATAACAGCCGTCTTCTTCAAACATCAAAAGCTTCACCTCACCAGCCTGAACGGGCAGCGGGGATAACAGAAGTATCAATGTAAGCAAGCGTGTGATCATTGACGGGGCCTAAATAACATATATAAAAATTGTAATATGTTTTTGGGTTAAGGACAAGCTTATATGCTGTTGGACATTTCTTTTGGCGGTGCGGTTGTTGCAGGATTGCTGAGTTTCTTCTCACCGTGCATCTTGCCCATGGTGCCATTTTACCTGTGTTATATGGCCGGGATCAGCATGTCTGATTTGCAAGGGCGTGATGATATCCCTGCCAACACGCACCGAAAATTGATCTTTGCCAGCATATGTTTTGCCCTTGGCGTGACCACGATTTTTGTGCTTTTGGGCCTTGGGGCCACGGCATTGGGGCAGGCGTTTCGGATGTGGAAGCAGGAATTGGCTTATGTATCCGCGGCATTTCTGTTCACATTCGGGCTGCATTTTCTGGGTGTGATCCGCATTCCGTTATTGTACCGAGAGGCGCGGATGGAAGCCAAAACCGACCCGTCAACGCTGGTAGGTTCCTATATCATGGGGTTGGCTTTTGGCTTTGGTTGGACACCTTGCGTGGGCCCGGCACTGGCCGCCATTTTGATGGTGGCAAGTGGTATGGGCGACATGGTGCAAGGCGGTTTGTTGTTGCTGGTATACGGGCTGGCGATGACGCTGCCTTTTGTGATTGCCGCGATTTTCGCCAAGCCGTTTTTGCGCTGGATGCAACGTAACCGTAAATATATGGGGCATGTGGAAAAGGTGATGGGGGTGATGCTGATCCTGTTTGCGGTTCTGATCGCTACCAACTCTATGAACTATATCGCTAACTTGATGCTTGAATATATCCCGTGGTTTTCCACGGTTGGATAGGAGAATATGATGCGTATTTTAACTTTAATACTGGCCTTCGTTTTGGCGGCACCTTTGGCGGCGGCGGAATTGGGTGATGATGGCTTGCACAAGACCGCTTGGATGCGCAACACGTTCAAGGATATGGCCGAGGATCTGGGCGAGGCGAATGCCGAGGGCAAACGTATGTTGATTATGTTTGAACAGCGCGGTTGTATTTACTGCACGCAAATGCATGAAGAGGTTTTTCCTGATCCTGTAATCACCAAATATATCAAGGATAATTACTTTGTGGTGCAGATGAACCTGTTTGGCGATGAAGAGGTTACGGATTTTGATGGCACAGTTCTAACCGAAAAGAAAATGGCAAGCCGTTGGGGTGTGGTTTTCACACCGACAATGCTGTTTATGCCTGAAGACATTCCCATGGATAAAACAGCGGCGCAATCGGCGGTGATGATGATGCCAGGGGCGTTTCATAAAGGCACGACGCTGGATTTGCTGAGTTTCGTGGTGGAAAAAGGCTATGCGGGTGATGAGCATTTTCAGAAATATCACGCACGTAAGATAAATGAGCGTGCGGCGCAGAATTAAGGCCCGCTTAAATCAGCAGGCCTATATTGTTGTATGACGATAGGTTTACGGGCGCGAGCCCAGCTCACCATCCAGTGTGAATGTACGATCGGTTTTTGATGCAGGCTTAATTGTCAGCGTGCCGACACCTGTCATATCTGCAAACTGGCCTGTACCGCTGACCAATTCCCAAAAACCGTAATCGGCCAAACGTGGTTTTTCCGCACCTTTGAAGAACACCGCGCGGATGGTGAACTTGATGTTTGCGATGTCGCCAGCAGCGGTTTCAAACTGCAAATACCCTTGTGGATTAGCACCCATAGGTGGGTTGATGTCATGCCAGCCGTATTCTGTAACAGAGGCACCTGCCAAGGCGCCAGAACCTTCTGCCGTGCCTTCGCGGCGCACCATGGCGACAAAATGTTTACTACCGTCTTTGAAATCCATCTTGATAACATTTGTCGGGGCCATAACGGCTTTTACGGACAGATCAGCGGCATAGCCGGTTGTGGCTGCAACGATCCCTGCGGCGGTGATCAGGCTGCTGGTTATTAAGGTTTTAAACATGGTGTACTCCAATTCGAATTAGGTGGTTGTGTGGTCTCTTATTTATGGCTACCAAATGACTTGAGGTCTTAAGGGTTGCTAACTCTGAACTTAACAACAGAGTTTCATGCTTTAGTTCAAATGATATATTCGCAGATAACAATATAGTGATGTGATCGAGCAAAACATGACAAAACAAAAGACAACGCTTTTTGCCAGTTGCACAACGCACGGGGTTCAGGATGGATTGTCTGCCGCTATATACGTGTTGTTGCCCATTCTGGCGCAAACATTCGGGCTGAGTTACGGGCAGGTTGGACTGTTCAAAGCTGCCAAAAGCATGACGCAAAGCATGTTGGAGGTATCATCAGGTCTGGCCAGTGAACGCTTCGGGGAACGACGACTTCTTTTCTGTGCGTTGTTGATGTCAGGGGTGGGGTATCTGCTGCTTTCTTTCGCAGACACACCGAACCTGATGTTGGTGTGCTTTATCATTATGGGCGTTGGTGGTGCTTATCATCATGCGCCCTCATCGGCGTTGGTTGCACATGTATACAGTGCTGAAAAACGCCGGCGCGCGCTTGGGCTTTACAACTCTTCGGGGGATGCTGGCAAATTGATCTTTACTGCCCTGATCAGCTTGGCTGCCATGATAAGCGTGGCCTGGCAGTCGGTAGCATTTTCCTATGGGCTGATCACATTAGGGGCCGCTGCTGCGGTTTACTGGGGCTTGAAACAAGCCGGGGTAGGGGCTGCGACCCATCATTCTGGAAAATCAGACGAAAGTGCAAAGTTAGGGTGGGGTATATTGGACCGCCCCAAGTTCACAGCACTGTTAACCACGGTTCTGATGGATAGTATGGTGCAAGCGGGGGTTCTGACTTTTGTGGCGTTTGTAATGATTGAAAAAGGCGTGCCTGTTTATGCGGCAACATTTGCCTCGGTGCTGGTTTTGATCGGCGGTATGTTCGGCAAAGCCGCTTGCGGCTTTCTAGCGGATCATATAGGTTTGCGACTGGCCTTTACAATTCTTCAGGGTTTAACGGCTTTGGGGTTGGTTCTGTTGGTCCTTGCCACAAGCACATTCGCCTTCATCTTACTGCCATTTCTGGGCGTGGCCGTGCAGGGAACATCTTCTATTACCTATGTGATTGTGAACGATCTAATTCACCCTGAACGGACGGCGCGGGGATATTCACTGATTTATACAGTGACAAGTGTTGCGGCAGTGGGGGGCTCTCTTGGGTTCGGGTTGATCGGGGATCAGTTTGGTATTGAAACCGCAATGCTGGCAATGGCAGTTGTTGCCGTCATTGCCATTTTGCCGTGCAGTTTATTGAAGATGCCCCGCTGAATGGCAAGTGCTATTCGAATTCCATCTGTTCATAAACCCGGCCAGCATTTTTAGTGGCCAGTTCTTCGAATGTATCCAGATGGGCGTAGGGGGACTGATCAACATAATAGGCCTCGGCCAAGGTGCCGCCATCTTCCAGTAATGCGCCGACTTTGCCGCGCAGATAGATCAGGTAATCGCGGGTGTAGCGGCGGACTTGGGCCATGTTGGTGGGGTGGCCGTGGCCGGGGATGACGTAAACTGCCCCCAGTTTTTCAAATTCGGCATCCCATGTTTCCAGCCAGTCGGCGGTCAGGGTATCTTCGAAGATCGGCAGCATACGTTCATGGAATGCCATATCACCTGCGATTACCAGCTTTTGCTCCGGCAACCAGACAACGGCGTCGCCGGGGCTGTGGCTGGGGCCAAGGTAAAGCACTTCTATCTTATAATCGCCCATCTCAATCAGGTATTTACCTTCAAATGTTATCGTCGGTGCGGTCAGTTCAGTACCTTCGGCTTTTTCTTTGTTAGAGCGTTGCATGGCTTGCAGGCTTAGATAGCCGCGTTCATCAAATTCATGGGCGGCATCAACATGGGCCAGAATTGGCACGCCTTGTTCAGCCCAATAACCGTTGCCCAGCATTGCGTGGCCTTGTCCGTTTTCATTGATCACCAGTTTAACGGGTTGATCGGTCAGTGCCTTGATCTCATCATGCAGGGCTTTGGCTAGCAGATAGGCGGCACTGCCGTTGATCACGATCACGCCATCGCCCGTGATGATGAACGACAGGTTGTTGTTGTGACCAGAGTTGTCGTAGCCGGGGGGGGCCGTGGCACCGATAGCGGAATATATGTTGGGGATGAATTCCACAGGCTTAGAGTACAATAGCGAGTCGGGATATTGATCCGGAATGTCTTCGCTGGCAGTGGCGAAAGGTGCTGTAATCATGGCTATGATGAAGCATATCGAAAGTTTCATGTATGAATTCCCTTGCTTTAAACGGATGTCTTTACATGCATATAGCTGACAAATTGGTGGGAAGCGATACAATACATGCACAAATTAGAATTTGTATTGTAATCATCACGATTTCGTAATACAAACACAGGTAGCTATAAAAGATAATACAGCAAACGGGAGGAAACTGTATGCAGCGCATACTACTTGCAGCACTAGGATCTGCATTGATTTCAACGGCAACATTCGCCGCAGAGGTTGCACCAAAAAGTGTAGCGTTTGGCGAAGACGGTCAAGTTGAAGCATCACTAACAGGCGTCGCAGGGGATGCGATGGCAGGTAAAGAGGCCTTTGTTGGCCGCAAGCTTGGCAACTGTTTGGCGTGTCATGTAAATGACGACGCATCCAGCTTGTCCTTCCACGGCGAAGTTGGCCCGCCCTTGAACGGTGTGGCAGATCGTTGGACTACTGCGGAATTGCGCGGCATTGTGGTGAATTCAAAAATGACTTTTGAAGACACCATTATGCCTGCTTTCTACCGTGATAGCGGCTACCGCATTTTGGAAAAATTCGAAGGCACAACCATTCTTTCAGCCCAACAGGTTGAAGATGTGATTGCTTACTTGCAAACATTAAAAGAGGAGTAACGGCATGAACCTTACAAGACGCAATGCCTTAGCGCTAGGCGGGGCTGCAATCGCGGTTTCCCTAATTCCGGTAAATGCAGCCTTTGCTGCATCAGATTTGACTATGGCAGATATTGCCGCCTTTACCGGTGGTGCAGATGTGGGCGAAGGCGGCATTGAGCTGACAACGCCAGAGATTGCTGAAAACGGCAACACAGTGCCGATCGCGTTTTCTGCACCCGGTGCAAAACGTGTGATCATCTTGGCTGACGGCAATCCAAGCCCCGGTGTAGCGACATTCAGTTTTTCTGAATTGGCCGTGGCCGAAGGGTCAACACGCATTCGTTTGGCAACAACACAAGACGTGATTGTTGTCGCAGAGCTGGCAGACGGCACTTACACGCAAGTGGCCAAGTCAGTTAAAGTAACCATCGGCGGCTGCGGCGGCTGATTTCGGGAAATAGGAGATAAAACAATGGCTAAACCTCGTGTAAAAGTACCGAAAACTGCAACAGCAGGTGAAGTGGTTACTATTAAGACACTGATCGATCACAAGATGGATTCAGGTCAAGCGAAAGACAAAGCGGGTAACCTTATTCCACGCAAAATTATCAATGCATTTTCTGCGGCCTTTAATGGCGTAGAAGTGATGAGCGTGAAATTAGAGCCGGCAATTTCGACCAACCCATATTTCCAGTTCAGCTTTACAGTACCTGAAACCGGTGATCTGGTGTTCAAGTGGGTCGACGATGACGGCACCGTTACGGAAAAAACAAAAACAATCACCGTTGAATAAGTGTCGGGTTTGGGAGGACCAAATATGAATAAACTGATAAAAGCTCTTACCTACACAGCAGTTGGCGTCGCTTTTGCGACAGCAGCTTATGCAGGCGAAAAAAGAGCCCTGGTGATCAATGAAGAGATCACCATTCCAACACATGCAGCAGCCCCAGCAGGTAGCCCATTGGATGAATTAATTTCCGGTTGGGTTTTCAGAAAAGCTGAAACACAAGCATTGCAAATGGATGACTTTGATAATCCGTCGTTCATCTTTGTCGACAAAGCAAGCGATGAGTTTGCCAAGGTTGACGGCTCTGAAGGTAAATCTTGTGCATCTTGCCATGAAGACGTTGAAAGCTTCAAAGGTCTGCGCACTGTTTTGCCACGCTGGAATGAAGCCAAAGGCGAAATGTATGCGATGGAAAACTACATCAATGATTGTAGAACCGAACGCATGGGTGCCGAAGCTTGGAAGTGGTCAAAAGGTAAGATGACATCGATGACTGCCTTGATCAGCTTGCAATCTCGTGGGCTTCCGATGGCTGTGAAAACAGACGGGCCTGCGGCGGCGGCTTATGAAATGGGCAAAGAGCTGTATTACAAACGTGTTGGCCAGTTGGATATGTCATGTTCAAATTGTCATGAAGACAATTACGGCGTGATGATCCGTGCCGATCACCTGTCACAGGGTCAGATCAACGGATTTCCGACATATCGTTTGAAAAACTCTAAGCTGAATTCAACGCATGCGCGTTTCAAGGGTTGCATGAAGAACATTCGTGCGGAACCTTTCGGACAAGGCTCTGACGAGTTTACGGCACTTGAGTTGTATGTAGCATCTCGCGGTAACGGTCTTGCTGTTGAAAGCCCTGCCGTACGCAACTAATATTATTGGCCCTGTGCATTATAGTGATGCGCAGGGTTTTCCCTTTCTAAAACATTCAAAAACTTGAATATATAGGTATGATAACATGATCTCTCGCCGTGATTTTCTGCAAGCCACTGTTGCTGCTTCCGCTATTTTTGGCTCTGCCGGTTGGGCGCGTGCCGCTGCACAACAAACGCTGACACAAGATAAATTGCTGGAGTTTGATACAACGGGCAATGTGACGCTGATCCATATCACGGATATTCACGGCCAGCTGAAACCAGTTTATTTCCGCGAGCCAGAGATCAACATGGGTATGGGTGTGGTAAACGGCCTGCCGCCGCATGTGACTGGTGCTGATTTTTTGAAGATGTTCAATATGACACCAGGTTCACCTGAGGCTTATGCATTAACTTATAATGATTTCAGTACTTTGGCTAAATCGTACGGCAAAATGGGCGGGCTTGATCGCGCAGCCACCGTGATCAATTCAATTCGCGCTGATCGTCCTGAGGCATTGCTGCTGGATGGCGGCGATACATGGCAGGGGTCATACACTACGCATCACACGCAGGGCCAGGATATGGTCAATGTAATGAATGCGCTGAAACCTGATGCGATGACCAGCCACTGGGAATTCACGCTTGGCGTTGACCGTGTGAACGAGATTGTTGAAACTTTGGACTTCCTGTTTCTGGGTGCCAATATTTTTGACAATGAGTGGGAAGAACCCGCTTATGACCCTTATAAAATGTTTGAACGTGGCGGCGTGAAAATCGCTGTTATCGGGCAAGCTTTCCCTTACATGCCAATAGCCAATCCCGGTTGGATGTTCCCCGGCTTAAGTTTTGGTGTGCGCGAAGAACGGATGGCTGAAGTTGTGGCCGAAGTGAAAGCCAAAGGGGCTGAACTGGTTGTGCTGCTATCGCACAACGGTTTTGATGTGGATCGCAAACTGGCGGCGCGTGTTGACGGCATTGATGTGATCCTGACGGGTCACACCCATGATGCGCTGCCTGAACCGGTTCAGGTGAACAACACGATGCTGATCGCTTCGGGGTCAAACGGTAAGTTTATTACCCGCCTTGATCTGGATGTACGCGACGGCAAGGTTATGGGCTTTGCCCATAAACTGATCCCGATATTTTCAGATGTGATTACACCTGATGCGTCAGTTGCCGCCCTAATCGATGAACAACGCGCACCCTTTATGGGCCAGCTTACCGAAGTTTTGGGCACCACAACTAATGAGTTGTATCGCCGTGGTAACTTTAACGGTACATGGGATGATTTGATCTGTAATGCACTGATTGATGAACGCGAAGCGGACATTGCTTTGTCACCCGGTTTCCGTTGGGGGCCAAGCCTGATTGCGGGCCAAGAAATTACCCGTGAGGATCTGCACAACGCCACTGCGATGAGTTATCCTGCGGCGTACCGTACTGAAATGACAGGCGAATTGATCCATACTATTTTGGAAGATGTCGCCGATAATCTATTCAATCCTGACCCATATTACCAGCAAGGTGGCGATATGGTGCGTGTGGGTGGCATGGGCTATTCCATTGATGTCAGCAAGCCGCAAGGCAGCCGTATTACCGAAATGACCATGCTGAAAACCGGTGAACGGGTTGTGCCTGATAAAAACTACACCGTTGCAGGTTGGGCGTCTGTGAATGAAGATACAGAAGGGCCTGCTATTTGGGATGTGGCGGAAGCTTGGATCAAGAAACAAGGTACCGTCACCATTGACCCCAACACATCTGTGAAAGTTACAGGGGCGTAAGTTTAACCCATACATATTGTCAAACGGATCACCCCAAAAGGCAGTTTTTTTTAACAAGTCTATCTGGCAAGCATTTAACTAAAATGCTAACCGATGTGTATGTCTGATACTTCGACCTTTTCTATATACGTCACCACACTGTACACACTTGTTGTTGGTGCTATCGGGGCGGGGGCGGCATATTGGCTGTCTTTCCCAGTTTATGTATTATTAGGCCCTGCAATCCTTGTTAGCATAGTCAGCCTTACAAATGTTCGGTTTGCAATTGCCGATAGTGTTCGCGATGTAGCATTTTTATTGATCGGCATAGGTATTGGTGCCGGTATTGATCCGGGTGCTACGGCGGCATTTTTACGTTGGCCGCTAGCTTTCGGGGTTTTAGCCGGCATGCTTCTGGCAATTATATTGGTTTGCAAGCTTCTGTTGGTGCGCATATTCGGATTTGATGAACGCAGCGCTATTTTGGCCGCAACGCCAGGGCACCTAAGTTTTGTGATTGGGCTAAGTACATCACTTGATCTGGATGTTGCGAAGGTTGCAATCGTTCAATCCATTCGGCTTTTGGCTTTGACACTTATAGTGCCAATGGTTGCTGTATTATTAGGCATTAAGCTGGGTGCAAATATTTTGCCTGACGGGGTGCCTATGGGTGGCATTCATTTGTTTGTTATAATTCTGCTCTCAACCATTTTAGGCATGGTTTTAAAGCGATTTAGAGTGCCTGCCGCGATCCTTATCGGTGGGCTTATCACATCATCAATTACGCACGCATTTGAATTAACGCCGGGCATTTTGCCTACTAAAATTGCAATGCCCTGTTTTTTGATCATGGGAACTTTAATCGGGACACGGTTTTCCGGGGTCACTGTTATTCAACTGAAAACCATGTTGTTTGCGGGGCTGGTTTCAACTTTGATCGCGACCTTGTTTACTGTAATGGCAGCAATACCGATCGCATATTTTCTGGTGGCGCCAGTAGAACATGTTATTGTGGCTTTTTCCCCCGGTGGGCTGGAAACAATGATCGCGATGGGGGCTGTTCTGGGGGCCAACCCCGGTTTTGTTGCCGCCTGCCATGTCTGGCGGCTGTTATTACTGCCGATTATGGTTCCTTTGCTTATTCGTCGCAGTAAAAAACTGCCCAATTAGGCTAATTCCCCTATACAAATTCAATAAATCATATATGTTATTTGGAAGACTTGAATTATATTAGGTAGGGAGGCTTTTATGGGTAATAAAACAACACGCAGGGGCTTTATCAAAGCGGGCGTTGCTGCTGGGGCTGGATTGGCCGCAGGACAAGCCGCCGCTGGTAATGATCCATTAATTACAGAAACCCAGGAATGGCGTCAGTCACTTGGGTTTGGTGTTGATGAGCGCCCATATGGCGTGCCATCCGAATTTCAGAAACACGTTAAGCGCCGCTCGGTGCCGTGGTTGACGGCTGATCCTATCAGCTCGATCAATTTCACGCCACTTCATGAGCTTGACGGCATTATCACGCCCAACGGTTTGTGCTTTGAGCGGCACCATGGCGGGGCGGCAGAATATGACCCTGCATCACACCGTTTGATGATCAATGGCATGGTGGACAAAGAACTTGTGTTCTCCATGGAAGACATCATGCGGTTCCCTCGCGAAAACCACGTTTATTTTCTGGAATGCGCTGCCAACACCGGTATGGAATGGCGTGGCGCGCAGTTGAACGGCTGCCAATTTACCCACGGTATGATCCATAACGTGATGTATACTGGCATTCCGCTGCGCTTACTTCTGGAAGAGGCCGGCGTGAAGACGGACGGCAAATGGCTGTTGGCCGAAGGGGCGGATGCATCTGGCATGACACGTTCCATTCCGATGGAAAAAGCACTGGATGATTGTCTGGTCGCGTTCAAAATGAACGGTGAAGCTTTGCGCCCTGAACAGGGCTATCCGCTGCGTTTGGTAGTACCCGGTTGGGAAGGCAATATGTGGATCAAATGGTTGCGCCGTTTGGAAGTGGGCGATCAACCTTGGCATCACCGCGAAGAAACTTCGAAATACACTGATCTGTTGGCTGACGGCAAAGCACGCCGCTTTACCTGGGTGATGGATGCTAAATCTGTGATTACAAACCCAAGCCCGCAAGCACCGATTACACATGGGCCAGGGCCTACTGTGTTGACGGGTGTTGCATGGTCAGGTCACGGCACAATTCCGCAAGTGGATGTGACTATTGATGGCGGCAAAAACTGGCACAAAGCCCGTATGTCGGGGCCGTCTTTGGATAAATCAATGCACCGTTTTTACTATGAGTTCGATTGGGATGGGTCTGAGTTGCTGCTGCAAAGTCGTGCGCATGATAGCACCGGATATGTACAGCCCACAAAGGACGAATTGCGCGCCATTCGCGGCACCAATTCAATTTACCACAACAATGCCATCCAAACATGGTTTGTGAACAAGGAGGGGGTCGCGGAAAATGTCGAGATTTCTTAAAATACTGATTGCTGCAAGTTTTATAACCACCCCTGTAACGGCGGGCACATTGGGTTTGGGCCGCACGGCTACCCCTGATGAAGTTGCCGCGTGGGATACAGACATCCGCCCTGACGGGATGGGCCTGCCTGTGGGCAGTGGCTCTGTTGAAGATGGTGAAGTGATTTTCTCGGAAAAATGCGCCTCTTGTCATGGTGATTTTGGTGAAGCGGTTGGCCGTTGGCCTGTTCTTGCAGGCGGTCATGGCAGTTTGTCAGATGCACGTCCTGTGAAGACAGTTGGGTCTTATTGGCCTTATCTGTCTACGGTTTTTGATTACGTTTACCGCGCCATGCCATTTGGCGATGCCGCTTCCCTGACGGCTGATGAAACCTACGCCATTGTGGCCTACATCATGTATGTGAATGACACTGTGGATGATGAGGAATTTGTTCTTTCGAATGAGAATTTCCTGGACTTGCCACAGGAAAACGCAGGCGGCTTTTTCATGGATGATCGGGATGAAGTTGAATATCCGAAGTTCAGCCAAACCGCCTGTATGTCGGATTGCAAAGCAAGCGTTGAAATCACCAAACGCGCGGCTGTTGTGGATGTGACACCCGAAGAGACCGCAGCGGCGGCGGCAGAAGTCGAGAGTGCAGAAGCACCTGAAGCCGCAGAACCAGAAGCACCCGAAGCCGACGCGGCCGCTGCATTGGACGCAGAGCTGGTTGGGGCCGGGGCCAAGGTTTTCAAGAAATGCAGAAGCTGCCACAAAGTGGGTGAGAACGCTAAAAACGGTGTTGGCCCGATGTTGAACGGCATATTCGGCCGTGCGGCGGCCAGCGTTGACGGCTTCAAGTATTCTAAAGCAATGAGTGCAGAAGCAGAGGCCGGTCTGGTTTGGGACGAAGGAAAACTTCGTGAATTTTTGGCTAAGCCTAAGGCTATGATCCGTAAGACGAAAATGTCTTTCAATGGGCTGAAAAAAGAAAGCCAGCTTGATGGAATTATCGAATATCTGAAATCTGTTTCTCAGTAATAACATACAGGCACTAAGACTTAGAACGGCACCTTTCGGGGTGCCGTTTCTTGCTATACATGAACATATTCAAATATGTTGTATTGTTTTTTTAAATGCACTATATTGCATGAATGTTAGGGAGACATATCTTAGCAATAATGGCAGTATGCTGCCCGTCTTTTGTTTTTGCGGATGCCGTTGAACATGGTGAAAAGGTATTTAAAAAATGCCGCAGTTGCCATGAGGTGGGTACTTTTGCAAAAGTTAAAATCGGCCCGCCTTTGAATGATCTGATAGGCCGTGTGGCAGGCAGTCATGAGGGGGTGAAATACTCCAGTGCTATGATTGCCGCAGGTGAGGCGGGGTTGGTTTGGACCGAAGAGGTGCTGGATCAATATCTGACCCGTCCGCGCGATATTGTGCCTAAAACAAACATGACATTTAGGGGGCTGAAGAAGCCGCAAGATCGGGCGGCTGTCATCGCTTATCTGAAAACCTTTTTAAAAGATGAGATTACGCTGCCCGGTAAAAATGACCCCGATGTCAGCCCCGATATTCTGGCCATCGCGGGCGATCCTGAATACGGCGAATATCTAAGTGGCACATGTGTGACCTGTCATCAGGTGGATGGAACTGAACAAGGCATGCCTTCTATCACCGGCTGGCCGCAAGCGGCATTTGTAACCGTTTTACATGCCTACAAAAACAAACACCGTAAAAACCCTGTGATGCAACAATTCACAGGCGCGTTATCCAATGATGAGATCGCAGCTTTGGCTGCATATTTTCAAAGCGTGCCCTAAGGCACATGTTCCAGGGAGGGACTTATTATGAAATTGAATAGAAGATTATTTATCGGATCAACCGTGGCCGCCGCCGCATCATTATCAGCACCGATGGTATTGTCTGCAAGTGGCAAACCACGGGTTGTGATTGTGGGTGGCGGTGCAGGGGGTGCAACCGCTGCGCGTTATATTGCGAAGGATAGTAAAGGGGCGATTGATGTTACATTGATCGAGCCTACACGTACTTACTACACCTGCTTTTTTTCAAACCTGTACATTGGCGGTTTGCGTGATTTCAGCTCACTTGGTCATACTTATGGCAAGCTGGCGGCTGACTATGGCATCAATGTTGTGCATGATTGGGCCATTGGCGTTGATCGCGATGCGAAAACCGTGATGTTGGCGGGCGGCGATAAAGTGCCATACGACCGCTTGATCCTGTCACCCGGCATTGATTTTGTTGATGGTGCGGTTGAAGGTTGGGGTGTGTCTGCGCAAAACAAAATGCCACATGCCTTTAAAGCGGGTTCACAAACGCAGCTGTTGAAAGCTCAGATTGAAGCGATGCCCCAAGGTGGCACTTTTGCAATGGTAGCACCGCCCAACCCTTTCCGCTGCCCCCCCGGCCCATATGAGCGGGTTTCAATGATCGCACATGTGCTGAAAGAAAAAAATCCAACAGCTAAAATTCTGATCGCCGACCCAAAGCCGAAGTTTTCTAAAATGAGCTTGTTCCAAGACGGCTGGGCCGAGCATTACGGCGGTATGATCGAATGGGTTGGCCCTGATTTTGGCGGTGATCTTGTTTCGGTGAACCCAGATGAGATGACGCTGACCATTGATGGCGAGGTTAACAAAGTTGACGTTTGTAACGTGATCCCTGCGATGAAAGCGGGCCGCATTGCCGAAATAGCGGGTGTGACCAACGACAAAGGTTGGGCCCCTGTAAACGCGGCTGACATGTCATCTAAAATGGATCCGAATATCCATATTCTGGGTGATGCTTCCCATCAAGGTGATATGCCGAAATCCGGCTTTTCGGCTAACTCACAAGCCAAGGTTTGCGCCAATGCGGTGCGCGGGGCCTTGACAGGGTCAAAAGTGTTTCCTGCCAAGTTTGCCAACACATGCTGGTCTTTGATTGATACCAATGACGGCGTGAAAGTCGGGGCCAGCTATAAAGCCACCGATGAGAAAATCGCAAAAATTGACGGTTTCGTGTCTAAAGTCGGTGAAAGTGCCGAGATGCGCCAAACCACCTATGAAGAAAGCGTTGGTTGGTATAGCGGCATCACTGCCGATATGTTTGGCTGATACTAAAGGGGCAAGGCCAATGCATCTGGCCTTGCCCAAACTGTGATTTCCGAAATTTATGAATGTGTGCTAGCCTACCTTTAGGGAGGCCATTCATGGACAGACGACTTTTTCTAAGCACACTTGCAGCAAGCCCATTGGTTGGCGTGGCACAAGCCGCAACAATCGGCGGCGATGGCTTGCACAAACAGGATTGGTTTTTAGACAGTTTTCTGGAAATGCCTGACGATTTGGCCGAGGCTGCAGATAGCGGCAAACACCTGTTGATACTTTTCGAACAACAGGGCTGCCCCTATTGCCGCGAATTGCACGAAGTAAACTTTGCCCGCACAGAAATCACCGACTATATGCAAAAGCATTTTGCGGTGATCCAACTTGATATGTTCGGTGCGCGCGAAGTGCTGGATTTCGACGGCGAAGCACTGGAAGAGCGTGATATCGCTGGCAAATGGGCAGTGAACTTTACGCCGACAACCCTGATATTCGCGGCTGAAAACAAAGGTGCTAAAACCGCGCGCAATGCCGAAGCATTTCGCTTGCCGGGGTATTTGAAGCCGTTCCATTATTTGTCTTCACTTGAATATGTCGTCACCGGAACTTACAAAGAAAAATCGTTTCAACGCTACTTGCAAGACAAGTTTGCAGAGCTGGAAGTCAAGGGTATTAAACCCGATGTCTGGTAAGTAAACTTTCAGTGATCGCGTTGATATCTTGTAATAACCTCTGTAAGTTAAGCTTATGAAAAAATTTCTTATGATAACAGCCGCTGTCCTTATCACAGGCCAAGCGAGTGCCGAGCAACCTGTAATTTATTCTTATGATGGCAGCTTTGATGATGCCACTTTCAGTGTTGAAGATGCCATCGTCAGCAAAGGGTTGGTGATAGATTATGTCAGTCACACAGGTGAGATGTTGAACCGCACGGGCGCAGACCTTGGGGCGACGAAAGAGATATTCAAAGCCGCAGATATATTCCTGTTTTGTTCGGCGGTTGTATCGCGCAAAGTAATGGAAGCAGATCCTTTAAACATTGCGCATTGTCCGTATTCAATATTTGTTTTTGAAAATGAAGACGGTGTGAAAGTCGGCCACCGGAATTACCCCGAAGGGGTGATGCAAGAGGTGCAGGCACTGCTTTCCGGGATAGTAAAAAACGCGATTGACGAATAAACTGTAAATTGATCCTGTAGGCATATCCGATGAAAAACTTCCCTGATCTACCACCCGTCTGGACTGTCGCCGCTATCGGCACCATTCATCTGTTGAACTGGGTAGCTCCGTATTTTCTGTTTTATTTTCCCATGCCTTGGGTCGCATATGCCATTCAGGCCATAGGCGTTGGCCTGATTTTATGGGCGGCATTGTGGTTTTTCCGCAAAAAAACCACGATTGAGCCGCATCACTCAGCCACCACGCTTTTAGTTGAGGGGCCGTTTAAAATATCGCGTAATCCGATTTACTTAGGCCTTGTAGCCATTTGTTTTGGCAGCTTTTTAAATGCGGGTAACCTGTTGGGGTTCTTGCCGTTTCTGGTTCTGATCTGGGCCTTGCACATACGTTTCGTAATCCCCGAAGAACAGGGATTACTGAAAATATTCGGTAAAGAGGCTGAAGATTATATTGCCGCCACCAAGCGCTGGTTGCTATAGTATCGCCCATTTAATAGCGTAGGCCACCACTGTCAGTGTGGCGACGCTTAGAAGCCAAATTGCCACGAACCACATCAGTTTTTTTGTGAGAGTTCGTGACATCAGTGATAGCCCTCTGCCGGATCGATTTTACCGCGAAACACCCAATACGAATAAGCGGTATAGGCCAGGATCATCGGCACCAGAACAGCCGTGCCGTATAGTGTAAACGATAGGCTTTTATCTGGGGCGGCGGCATCTTGGATGCTTAGGGACGGGGGGACAATGTTGGGGTAAAAACTTATGCCGATGCCGATGAAGCACAAGACGAAGATCGACAGGGTTGCCAGAAACGGGGAGGCATCCTTGTGGTCGTTTAGCCCCAGAAATAAGCGGTAGGCGGCGTATGTTACCAGTATTGGCACAATGATGCTGAAAGCCATTTGCGGCCATGTGAACCAGCGGGCAAAGAACGCGGGGTTTTGGAAGGGCGTGATCAGGCTAACCAAGCCGATAAGGGCAAGTGTTATGGCGCCTAAGCCCCAACTGAAGAAGCGCATTTGCACTTGAATACCGCCTTCGGTTTTCATAATCAACCATGTGGCGCCCAGTAATGCATAGCCGAAAACCACGGCGACACCTGTAAGCAGGGAAAACCCTGTTAGCCAGTCCCACCAGCCGCCCGCATAGGCGCGCTCGGACATTTTGATGCCTTGCACCAATGCGCCCAATGCGATGCCTTGGCAAAAGGCGGCGACGAAAGAACCGGCGGCAAAAGCGACATCCCAGACACCTTTCCAGCGCACTGTGCGCCAACGGTATTCAAAAGCGACACCGCGAAAGATCAGGCCCAGAAGCATCAATGTTATCGGCATATAAAGGGCAGGCATGATTACGGCGTAGGCCAGTGGAAACACTGCCATCAGGCCGCCGCCGCCCATCACCAACCATGTTTCATTGCCGTCCCACACGGGAGCGATGGTATTCATCATGGTGCTACGATCCTGTTCGGATTGTGCGAACGGAAACAAGATGCCCACGCCCAGATCAAACCCGTCCAGGATGACGTAGGTTAAGACAGAAAAGGCGATGATAGCGGCCCAGATTGTTGGTAAGTCAAACATTGTATGTTCCTATCCGGCTGGTTTGATTTGTGGAAGCGGGGTGATGCCTGCTGACCTGATCGGGCCATCACGCAGGCCCAGTCTTGGGGTATCAGGGGTTTTGCCCATCATGCGTAGGATGTAGAATGTGCCTGCGCCAAAGACGAAAAAATATACGATGATAAAGGCGACAAAGGATGCTGCAACCGCAGGGGCGGCAATGGGCGATAACGAGTCGCTGGTGCGCAACAAGCCGTAGATGGTATAGGGCTGGCGGCCCACTTCGGTGGTGATCCAGCCTGCAAGTACCGCGACAAAGCCGCTTGGGCCCATTATAATGGTGGCGCGGTGCAGCCATTTGGCATCATATAGGCGGCCTTTTGCCCTTGCCAGCAAGCTCCATACCCCGATGCCAAGCATCCCGAAACCGATGCTGATCATAATACGAAAGCTAAAGAATACGATTGCGACGGGCGGTTCATCTTCGTCCGCGATGGTATCCAACCCGTCCAGGGGCGCGTTCAAGTCGTGTTTCAGGATCAGCGATGATAGTTTTGGGATTTGAATGGCGTAATCAATACGCTTTTCTTTTGCATTTGGGATGCCAAACAGAATAAGGGGGGCACCATTTGGATGGCTGTCATAATGACCTTCCATCGCCATAACCTTGACCGGTTGATATTCCAGCGTGTTTAGTCCGTGCGCGTCACCTACAAAAATCTGGATGGGCGCCACAATAGCGGCCATCCATAAGGCCATGGAAAACATTTTGCGGGTGGTCATGTTGGTGTTGTCTTTCAACAGATGCCAACCTGCAACGCCGCCAACTACGAACGATACGGTCAGGAAGGCGGCGATGACCATGTGTACAAGTCGGTACGGGAAAGAGGGGTTGAAAACGATGGCCCACCAATCTTCGGGTACGAACTGGCCGACCTCATTTATGCCGTAGCCTTGGGGGGTTTGCATCCATGAGTTTAACGAAAGTATCCATGTGGCGGACATTAAGGTGCCGATGGCGACCATAGTGGTGGCAAACATGTGTAAGCCGTTGCCAACGCGTTCGCGGCCAAACAACATGATGCCTAAGAATCCTGCCTCTAGAAAGAAGGCGGAAAGTACCTCATACGCCAACAGCGGCCCGATAACGGGGCCGGCTTTGTCTGAGAAAACTGACCAGTTTGTACCGAACTGGTAGGACATAACGATGCCTGATACCACGCCCATGGCAAAGGCTATGGCGAATATTTTCTTCCAGTACTCGAACAGTGTCAGGTAAATACGGTTTTCGGTTTTTAACCATAAGCCATTCAAAACAGCCAGATAGCTGGCCAATCCGATGGAAAAAGCCGGAAATACGATGTGAAAGGATATGGTGAATGCAAACTGCATTCTGGCAAGTGTTTCTGCGGTTAGATCGGTCAGCATGGCAAAAAACCTTTAAAGTTATATTTTCAGTATTGCTTTTATTTTTTACATTCAATAAAAGCAATATGTAAATTATAACTTAATGTCGCAGGGAAAGGGGCATGACGTGAAACTGACAAACTATTCCAACTACGCGCTACGCTCTTTGCAACTGGCAGCCTTACATGCGCCCAAGCTTGTACGTGTCGACGATGTTGTGAAGGTTCACAAACTTGCCCGCCCGCATATAGTTAAGATCGTTCATGAGCTGGGGCAAGCGGGGTATATTGAAACCGTTCGCGGGCGCAATGGCGGATTTCGTTTGGCAAAACCTGCAAATGAAATTGTTGTCGGTGAAGTCTTGCGCATCACCGAAGGCCCGTTTGATGTAACTGAGTGTTTTAATGAAGAAACCAATACCTGCCCGCTGATCGGCATTTGTAAGCTGTCGAGTGGCATTAAACGTGCCACGGCGGCGTTTTTGGCGGTTCTGGATGATATGACTATTGCTGACATTTCTGCTAACAGGGGTGAATTGCTGGGCCGTATTGTGCCATTAGAGCGTAAACCTGTTACAGTGGGGGGCAAATGATGGATTGGATTTCACGCTTTGAAGGCCTGTCAAACCTGCCGCAATCGCAAAAAGATCAGTTGATTGCAGATACGCAAGTTTTGACCGTTCCTAAGGACACTGTGATTTTCGGGCCCGGCAAAGCCCCTGAAAATCTGTTGCTACTGCTGGACGGTACAGTGCGCGTCAGCCAGATGTCTGAGGCAGGTCGTGAGATTGTTTTATACCGTGTTACTGCGGGCGAAAGCTGTGTTTTAACCACGGCTTGTTTATTGGCTTATGAGGAATATTCAGCCGAAGGTGTGGCTGAAACAGATGTGCGCGCCGCCGCCGTGCCGCGCCGTGTGTTTGATCGGTTGATCTCAGAGTCAGAAGATTTCCGCCGGTTTGTGTTTTCGGCCTATTCCAAGCGTATCACTGATTTGTTTGTGGTGATCGAAGAGGTGGCGTTCAAACGTATTGATATCCGGTTGGCGCAAAGCCTGCTGGAACTGAAAGACAGTGCTGACAGGATACAGGCCACACATCAGAAACTAGCCGTTGAATTGGGGTCAGCACGCGAAGTGATTTCGCGGCAATTACAGGAATTTCAGCGTAAGGGGTGGGTGAAAGCCAGCCGTGGTGAAATTACAATTCTTGACACGCACCAGCTGGAAATGCTGGCAGGATCAAGCTGATGCGCGGATATAACCATATGAATATGCAGTTTGTTAATGCTTTGGTGATTTTGTCACCGACACAAAAAGAATGCGCGCATATGTTTGGCGGACATAAACATTTAGGAGAAATGAAATGAATCCGAACGTAGGTAAACCTGACCGCATTATCCGCATTATTGTGGGCCTGATCCTGGCCGTAGGGCCTTTTGTCACCAGCCTGTCAATCTGGAGCACATCTACAATGATGTATGGCTCTATTATTGTTGGTTTGGTGCTGATCGGCACAGCTGTATTCAGCTTTTGCCCACTTTACCGTATTGTAGGTATCCGCACCTGCAAGATGTAACCTAAACTTAACACTTTGACCGCATATAGGAGAGAATGATGTCTGATTACCCCGTTAATATGGGCCTAAAACCAGAGGTTACGGCCTTTTTTGACGAAGCGACAAACACCATTTCTTATGTGGTCAAAGATCCCACCTCTAACGCGTGTGCCATCATCGACAGTGTGATGGATATTGATATGTCTGCGGGTGCCATCACCTATGATCATGCGGACAGTCTGATTGCCCATATCCAAAAAAACGATCTGGATTTGCAGTGGGTTATTGAAAGCCATGTTCATGCAGATCACTTGTCGGCAGCACCCTACATTCAGGAAAAGCTTGGCGGTAAGATGGGTGTCGGTGAAGGTATTACTGTCATCCAAGAAGTGTTCGGAAAGTTCTTTAATGAAGGTACAGAATTCCAGCGCGATGGCAGTCAATTTGATGTGCTGTTCGACGAAGGGTCTACTTATAAAATCGGCAATATGGGTGCTTTTGCCATGCATACACCCGGCCACACGCCTGCGTGTATGGTGCATGTGGTTGGCAACGCTGCTTTTGTGGGTGACACGTTATTCATGCCCGACGGCGGCTCTGCGCGATGTGATTTTCCGGGCGGTTCGGCAGAAGAGCTGTATGACAGCATTCAGAAGGTTCTAAGCCTGCCTGACGATATGCGCCTGTTTATGTGCCACGATTACGGGCCCAATGGCCGCGATATTAAGTGGGAAACCACTGTAGGCGAAGAAAAACAGCATAATATTCATGTGGGCGGCGGCAAAACCAAAGCGGATTTTGTGAAATTCCGCACTGAGCGCGATGCGCAACTGGGCATGCCCAAACTTATTATTCCATCGTTGCAGATCAATATGCGTGCGGGGGAAATACCGACAGATGATGACGGCAATCCGCAACTTAAAATACCTCTGAACAAACTTTAACAGACCATTCGTAGGGGAAAACCGATGGACGATAAAAAGATAACCGATAAAATATCGGTCAGTGTACAACTGACCGCCGCTGATATTAAAGCCGCCGCCAAGGCAGGCTATCGCAGTATTATTTGCAACCGTCCTGATGGTGAAGGCGGCGATCAGCCGACGTTTTCGGAAATTGAGGCGGCGGCCAAGAAAGCGGGACTGGAAGCACGCTATTTGCCTGTTGTGGCAGGTAAAGTACAAAACGCGGATGCGGATGCCTTTGGTGCAGCGATGCGCGAATTGCCAAAGCCAGTTTTGGCTTATTGCCGCACTGGTACACGTTCTGCCACCTTGTGGTCTTTGTCACAAGCAACACAAATGCCGCTGGCAGATATTTTGACGGCTACCAAAGCGGCAGGCTACGATATGGCAGGCGTTGTACGTCGTATTGCCAATGATGGCAAAACCCCCACTGATACCGCAGACGCTTCTTATGATATTGTTATTGTAGGTGCGGGCTCCGGTGGTGTGGCCGTTGCTGCCAGCCTGATGTCACGCGATAGCAAGTTGAATATCGCAATCGTGGATCCTGCGGGCACACATTACTATCAGCCAGGGTGGACGATGGTAGGCGGTGGAATATTTGAAGCACAATCCACCGCCAAAACCATGGGCTCGCTTATTCCGCGCGGGGTGCATTGGATCAAATCTGCTGTTGCGGCCTTTGAGCCTGAAAATGACGCGGTTATTCTGGATGGCTGCCGTGTGTTGAAATACACCCGTTTGATAGTGACGCCTGGCCTGAAGCTGGATTGGGACAAGGTTGAAGGCCTGTCTGAAACTTTGGGGCGCAATGGTGTCACCTCGAACTACCGTTATGATTTGGCGCCTTACACTTGGCAACTTGTGCAAAGCATGAAATCTGGCCGCGCGTTGTTTACACAGCCGCCGATGCCGATCAAATGTGCGGGTGCGCCGCAAAAGGCGCTGTACCTGTCGGCTGATCATTGGTTCCGCACAGGTGTGTTGAAAGACATCGAAATTGGCTTTCACAATGCAGGTGGTGTGTTGTTTGGTGTCAAAGAATATGTACCGGCATTGATGGAATATATTGATAAATATGATGCCAACCTGAACTTCTTTAACAATCTAGTCTCTGTTGATGGCCCCAATAAAACAGCCACGTTTGATGTGGCCAAGCCTGACACGGATGTGGAACGTATTGAGGTGGAGTTTGACATGATGCATGTTTGCCCACCCCAAACTGCCCCCGATTTCATTCGTGTATCACCCTTGGCTGATGCAGGTGGCTGGGTTGATGTGGAACAAGATACATTGCGCCATAAGACGTATGAAAACATCTGGTCTTTGGGTGATGTGATGAACGCACCAAACGCGAAAACAGCGGCGGCTGCGCGTAAGCAAGCCCCTGTTGTGGCGGAAAACATCATGTCAGACATGGCAGGTAAACCGCAGACGGCGGCCTATGACGGTTATGGTTCATGTCCTTTGACGGTTGAAAAGGGCAAGATTGTATTGGCCGAGTTTGGTTATGGCGGCAAAATGTTGCCAAGCTTCCCGAAGTTCATTCTGGACGGCACCAAACCCACCCGTTTGGCGTGGTTGTTGAAAGAACAGATATTGCCACCAATTTACTGGAAAGCCATGTTGCGCGGTAAAGAATGGATGGCAAAGCCAGAGAAAATATCCGCAAAATAAGAACACCCATTTGGCCTTAGTTTCTCCCCCTTTCTTTAGGCCATAACTTTGCCGGCGAAGGTTCTGCCTTCGCCGGTATTGCAATTATAAAGTAGCACCAACCCATGCCAAACATTGCCAAATATTTCCCCATCCTAAGCTGGGGCCGTGACTATAATAAAGATGCGCTTACCAATGATCTGGTGGCGGCATTGATTGTGACAATCATGTTGATCCCGCAGTCACTGGCCTATGCTTTACTGGCAGGCTTGCCACCCGAAGCGGGGCTATATGCATCCATTCTGCCGATCATGTTCTACGCAGTTTTTGGCACGTCACGCGCACTGGCCGTAGGCCCCGTGGCTGTGGTTTCATTGATGACGGCAGCCGCCATAGGGCAGGTGGCTGAGGCCGGTACCGCAGGGTATGCCATTGCGGCCTTAACCTTAGCGGGCATGTCGGGGGCCATGCTGCTTGTCATGGGTATATTCCGGCTTGGTTTTCTGGCGAATTTCCTGTCGCACCCTGTGATTGCGGGTTTCATAACCGCGTCAGGTGTGTTGATCGCGGCAAGCCAGTTGAAACATGTTTTGGGAATTACGGCGCACGGCCATACTTTGTTTGATCTTGTTGGCAGTCTGTTTACCCATCTGGGCGATACAAACTGGATCACGGTTCTGATCGGGGTTTTGTCTGTGGTTTTTCTATTTTGGGTGCGCAAAGGGCTTAAACCTGTTTTAATCACTATGGGTTTGGGGCCGCGTATGGTGGATATTCTGGCCAAAGCTGGCCCTGTGGCGGCAGTTGTTGTCACCACCGTTGTTGTGTGGCTGTTCGAATTGGACGGGGCGGGGGTTAAGGTTGTGGGGTTTGTCCCGCAAAGCCTGCCACCTTTTACCATGCCTGATCTATCGTTAGATCTATTGTCTGCCCTCTTTATGCCCGCTGTGCTGATTTCTGTTATCGGATTTGTCGAGTCTATTTCAGTGGCCCAAACCCTTGCCGCCAAGAAACGCCAACGCATTGATCCCAATCAAGAACTGATCGGTTTGGGCACGGCCAACATTGCAGCAGCTTTCACAGGTGGCTATCCTGTTACGGGCGGCTTTTCACGTTCTGTTGTGAACTTTGATGCTGGTGCTGAAACACCCGCAGCGGGGGCTTATACTGCCGTAGGATTGGCCATAGCCGCCTTGTTTTTAACGCCATTGATCTACTTCCTGCCCAAAGCCACATTAGCTGCCACCATCATTGTGGCGGTACTTTCCCTAGTGGATTTTTCCATCCTGCGCAAAACATGGGCCTATTCCAAAGCCGATTTCGCCGCCGTGGCCGCAACAATCGTTATCACCTTGCTATTGGGTGTTGAATTGGGGGTTACAACGGGTGTGGTGCTATCCATATTGATCCATCTTTACAAATCTTCGCGCCCGCATATTGCGGTTGTGGGGCGGATCAAGGGCACTGAACATTTCCGCAATGTGGATCGCTATCACGTTGAAATCACCCCAGAGATTTTAACCCTACGGGTGGATGAAAGCCTGTATTTCGCTAATGCGCGTTTCTTGGAAGATACGGTTTACGATAGGGTCGCAAAATGCCCGAAACTGCGCCATGTTATATTGCTGTGTTCTGCGGTGAATGAGATTGATTATAGCGCGTTGGAGTCGCTGGAAGCGATCAATCAGCGGTTGGATGCAAGTAATGTCAAACTGCATTTAAGCGAAGTTAAGGGGCCGGTTATGGATTGTCTGGAAACAGGACATTTCCTGAAAAATATGTCAGGGCAGGTGTTTTTAAGCCAGCATCTGGCTGTTAAGCATCTGCATTCTTAATAACAATGTCCACAATCGTATCATGCAAGGTTTTACGCGTGGTCTGGCGATGTGATGCCAAAGTCAGGCGGCGCGCGGGGGCAGGGCTGCCCGGTGCTTTCGTATAGCATAATTCGGGGTGCGCAGGGGCCAAGGTTCTAATGGGCACAATAGAAATACCGTGGCCTAATGCAACCAGATTTTCAACCGCGTCTATACTGTCCAGTTCAATCGAGGGATCAAAAGAAACGCCCGCTTCGGCCACGTGCGATGCTATTTGCTGGCCCATCCAAGATTTGCGGCTGAATGCAATGAACGGCTGGCTTAGAAACAGGTCATATGGATTGCGCGGGATCGGGCAATCAAGGCTTGTGATAATGGCAAAAGGTTCCTCTGCAATCATGGTGATTTGCAGTTCGGATTGCGGGGCGGTCGGGGCCGTTAGAAAGGCAAAATCCAAGGTTTGGACGGCAACCGCTTTTGCAAGTTCACCCGATAACCCAGATACAACTGAAACCCGAAGGTCTGGATAGCGGCGGCGCAATTCTGCAAGGGCTATTGGCAGGATTGTTTGTAATGTTGTCGGTACAAACCCGATAGAAATAGAGCCTGTTGTAGTATCTTCTTTGCCAATCAGGCTTAATTCATCAGCTGCTTTGCAAACGTCTATTGTTTTGAGCAAAAACTGCCGACCCACAGGTGTTAATATTGCAGGGCGCCGACCTTTTTCAAATATTAACAACCCGGTTTGCTCTTCAAGCTGGCGCATCTGGATGCTGATTGCCGAATGACTGCGATGTACGATGTCTGCAGCGGCTGAAAAACTGCCGCCTTTCTGGATCGCAAGAAGTGTTCTGAGTTGTGAAAGTAACATGGTATAATGTTAGCATTATTAACCTTATAAGTTCAAACTATTATTTATCATTAATATATATAACAAGTTATACTGCAGATAAATCCGCTCATGCAGGACATATGCAAATGTTTTACCTTACAGATACCCAACGCTCTATTCAGGCTTCAGCACGTAAACTGGCTGAAAAATATTTTGAGGCAAATGCTGCTGAAGTGGACAAGTCAGAACAATACCCTTGGGAAAACATCAAACATTTGGTTGATGCGGGTTTTATGGGCATGACGATTCCGAAAGAATTCGGCGGGCAGGGGTTAAGCTACATGGATGTCGTGCTGGTGGTTGAAGAAATAGCCAAGGTGTGCGGTGTGACCGCGCGCATTGTTGTGGAAGCAAATATGGGCGGCGTAGGTGCCATTATGCGCTACGGTAACGACAAGCAAAAGCAGTTGGCCGCTGATCTTGTGCTGTCAGGTGACAAGCCCGCCATTTGTATTACAGAGCCGGGGGCAGGGAGTGCCGCCACAGAAATGACGACAACGGCTGTCAAAAAGGGCGATCATTATGTGCTGAACGGTATTAAGCACTGGATCACTGGTGGTGGCGTTTCAATGCTGCACCTGATTTTCGCCCGTGTTATTGAAAACGGTCAGGATATGGGCATCGGTGGGTTTATCGCGGTACGCGAACAAACTGAAGGCTTAAGCATAGGCAGACGCGAGCCTGCAATGGGGCTGCGCGGCATTCCTGAAACCGAGATTATTATGGACGATATGATCATCAGTGAAGACATGGTTGTGATCCCACCAGAAGGATTAAGACGTGGGTTCGCAGGGCTGATGACGGCTTATAACGGGCAGCGTATCGGGGCGGCTACTGTTGCCATCGGTATTGCACAAGGCGCTTATGAAAAGTCACTGGAATACGTGAAAACCCGCCAACAGTTCGGCCGACCGATTGCAGAGTTTCAAGGTTTACAATGGATGCTTGCGGACATGTCTATCGGTCTTAGTGCTGCGCGCGGACTGATCCATACTACTGCGATGAATGCCGGAATGGGCTTTCCCGATGTCAAGGAAGCGGCACAGGCTAAAATACTGGCGTCAGAAACCGCCATTAAAGTAACGAATGACGCGTTGCAGTTGCACGGTGCAGCGGGCTATTCGCGTAACTTACCGATTGAACGTATGGTGCGTGATGCGCGTATGTTCACAATAGGTGGTGGCACGGCGCAAGTTTTGCGCACTCAGGTCGCTGGTGCCATTCTTGGAATGAAACTGCCGCAAACACGTGATGGTTATGTTCGGGAAATACAATCGGTTGTTGTGGCAGCCGAGTAGGGTTGATAAATTAGGTGAGCGATACTTGAAGCGCGACTCTTACATTGGTGCAGAGTAGGGAGTTCAATTGGGATCTTCCAGCATTTTCTCTGCAAAGACTTCTGCAGGTGTTTTCCATCCGAGGCATCGTCTAGGTGTTTCGTTGAGATTTTGGCAAATCATTTTCAAATGATGATTTGTTAAAGTCGTAGGATCGAGCTTGCGTGGCAACCATCTTCGCGCTCTACGATTTGTGTTCTCCACCGTACCTTTTTGCCAAGGCGCAGACGGATCGCAAAACCATGATTGTGTACCTATCTCGGCCTGCAAGTGTGGCCAACTGACGAACTCAGTGCCGCGATCAAATGTGATTGATTTTCGTGCTGACTGGGGCAGGGTACGGATCGCTTTGATAATCTTGCCCATAACAGGTTTGGTCTTTTTACTATCGTTTTTCAAGATCACAGTGAAGCGGCTAACGCGCTCTACCAAGCTTGTGACGTTTGCTTGGCCAAAGTGTTGTTTGAACAGCATAAGGTCGCCCTCCCAGTGGCCGAACTGACGACGGTGAGCGACATCATCTGGCCGGAACAAGATGCTGACATCGCGATGGAATTTAGAGGGCCGTTTCTTACGCGTATATCTTGGGCGGCGATATTTACGATGGTTGGGCAGGTACCACCACAACTCTTGTTTCATGCCGTCAGTCGAATAAATATAACGATAAATTGTTTCTTGGCAGACACGTGGTTTGATGCCTTCATATTGCATGCGCCCGGCAATTTGCTCAGGTGTCCAGCCATGTTTGATTCGCTCGATGACACGTTGACAAAGTGTAGGAAATTGAATCAGTTTTCGTTTCTTCGATCTACGCTCCGCAACCTGCAACTGTGCAGCTGCTCCGTAATAGCCTGCGTATTTTGGCATACTCTCATCTGAGAAATAATTTCGCTTCAGCTCTCGGAAAACCGTAGACCTGTGGCGACCCAGCTGGCGGGCCATTTCCGTCGCTGGAACTTCCGCTGCATGCCAACGCTCAATTTTACGGCGCTCTGCGATGCTTAGTTGCTTGTATTTAGCTTCCATGATAAACTTCCTTTATTCTATATCTATCTGATATTTAGAATAAAAGTCGCACTTCAAGGTAGCGCGCACCTCTCCTACATCTATTTTCGCATAATGATTATTATGTTAATAATACAAAATACAATAATTATATATTACGCTGCAATATCAAAATATTAAATCAATAACCTAAACTAATTCTAATCCGAAATACTCTCAATAGAGAGATAACAATGTACATAATCCATCGCGTGCCCGTCAGGGTTTTCACAAACTCTGTCTTCATAGCGTTGATAGAATGTATCAACCAGCTCTGCCTGTTCTGCAATATCACGCCCAGTATCCAAAGCGTTCAGAAAGACGGTTTCACTCCATGACCGTAATGTAGGCACATAGGAACGTGCGAAGTCACGGTTTGTCATGGTGCCATTTGCGGCCTCAAATGCTGCACGGTACGGGCATTTGATCATACCTGTGCGGTGTGAAACCAGTTTCAGACCGGCTTTGGAAACAGCCGAATTGCTATCGTTGAAAGGCGCGCAAAACTCTTCCACACTACGGTAATATTGCGAAAAGCTGGCGTTCTTATGCTCTGCGTCCGTGATCAGGCCCTCATCATGCATGTCCGACCACAGTGCATAAAACGTGTCAAACATATTAACCCCGCCAGTATGACCCAAATAACGCCCCTGCTCATCTTTGCCGAAATTCATAAAGACCAGCCGCCCGCCCGGGCGCAGTTCTTTTGCCCGTGCCAGCAGGATATTTTCCCAGTCTTGCGCGGCGCGTTTGGCGTAAGCTTCCAGTGTTGCCCCCGATGCGCCTACCATATGAACGTGATCTTCAATCTCACAGGGCTTTTCGGAAACGTAATGCATTGCAGTAGCAGAAAAGCCGATGTCCAGCGATGCATCAGGCATTAACTGGCGATGAAACCCAATACCAATGGCATTCAGAAAGACACCTGAAAAATCATCCATATAATTGCTTTCCTGATCATCGGTCAGGCCAAGCATGTTCTTGAAAAGGTTAGAATAATCGTTTGATGGCAGATCAGTATAGGTCACTTTTATCTGGCGTGCGGGAAAGCGTTTTCGCAAAGCGGCAACCGTGTTGTGAATAGCCTTTTTGGACGTACCACCATCAGCCGCGCCAAAGTCTGCGATATGCAATGGCTGGCCCGAAGCGGGTTCTGAAATTGCCGCCGTGGCTTCAATCAACATTGCCACGGCATTGTCGATGACATCTTTAGCTCCGCGCGTTGACTGGCTGTAATAACCATCGCCCTTCATGGCCACAGTCGCAGCCGTTTTCCCAAGTTTCATAGCCTAGATTCCCCTTATTTCCCTTCAAGTCGCTTTCTTATCGTCCACGATATTCATTGATGCCACACCGCTATTACCCAGCTCCACACTGGCAAACGGCCCGCCGTGGCGCATTTGGCCGGGGTCAGTTGGGTCAGGTTCGGGCATATCTGCCAACACATCGGGCGCAAACTGTTCGGCATTATCTTTCGGGCGGTAGCCCAGAAAAGAAGCTAATGCGTTGTCTACAGGTGCGCGATCATTGTTTGAGACACCGTAAACAATCGCAAATCCGGTGACAGGTGTTTCGATCGCACGGGTCACCATCTGGATCAGATCATCATAAGATAGCCATGAACCTAAGGCGCGGGCATTGTTTACCTGGGCACAGGACAAAATACGCATATGAACCGATTCCAGCCCGCGCTTTTCCCAATACATCCGCCCCAGATCTTCGGCAAAGCACTTCGCCAACCCATAAAACGTATCAGGGCGGTGGGCTACATCGGTGCCAATAAATTCGTTCTTGGGATACATGCCCACCGCATGGATTGAACTGGCATAAACCACCCGCTTCACGCCGTGACGGTAAGCGGCTTCCCACACGTTATAGGCGCCAATGAAATTAGGCCCCAGCAGCTCTTCAAACGGGGCTTCATCGCCGATGGCACCGAAATGTACTACCATATCGGCGCCTTTAATGACCGCTTCCATTGCGGCCAGATCAGCAAGGTCGGCTTTGATGAAAGTTTCCCCTTCATAAAGTGTGCCCACGTCGATGATATCCGTTGTTACCAGCTCATCAGCCAGTTTGGATAAGGGTTCACGCAGGTAAGACCCAAGTCGGCCTGCGGCACCTGTTAATACGATTTTCTTCATGTTATCAGCTCTTTATCTTGTTTACATACCTTGTTTTACATCTGCCAGCAAATTATCGGCGGCACGGGCCAGCATTGCAGTATCCACGCCGCAAGCCACGAAAGTAAAGCCATCGTTTAAGAGTTTCGCGGCAAATTTGGCATCCAGTACAAGTGTGCCAACCGGCACACCTTTAGCGATCAGTTTTTCAGCTGCTGACCAGATCAGTTCCCAAACCTCTGGGGCCATTGCTTGGCCCAGTAGACCCATATCCGCAGAAATATCCGCTGGCCCAAAAAAGATGCCGCTGACACCGTCAACAGCGGCTATTTCTTCCGCGCGTTCTATGGCTGCACGGGTTTCAAGCTGCAAGATGACCGTGGTTTCTTCTTCCACACGGGTGAAATAATCCGTTACACGGCCATATTTATTGGCGCGTGTCACACCCGAAACCCCGCGAATGCCGCGTGGTGGGTAGCGCGTTGCCGCAACCGCCTTTTTGGCCTCTTCCACAGTTTGTATCATCGGAATAACCAGACCATCCGCGCCCAGATCAAGCAGGCGTTTAATCTCAACCGTATCATTCCAGTCGGGGCGTGCCAAAGCCGTGGTCGGGCTAGCGGCGAAAATCTGCAAGTGATTGCGCACCGACATCATCGTGTTGGGTGCATGTTCCATATCGATCACAACCCAGTCGTAGCCCGCACTGGAAATCACTTCGGACGAACTGGTGCTGGCCGAGGTCATCCACAACCCGATCTGTTTTTCGCCTTTGCGAATGGCTTGAGTAAACGGGTTTACTTCTAGTTTCATATCACGGCCTTTTCGGTCAGCGGTTTGTTTTGGGTAATTCTTGCATTGCTGAACGGCAATAAGTCAAGGGTGCGGTAGCCGCCATATGTGATCCATTCAGAGACGCCCCGCCCGATGGCTGGTGCCTGTTGCAGTCCGTGGCCGGAAAAACCGTTGACGAAAATGAAGTTAGTCAAATCGGGGTGCGGGCCTATTATTGCGTTTTGATCCAATGTGTTATAGGCATAATGCCCAACCCATTCATTCACCACTTTGATCGCCTCAAAGGCAGGGATGCGGGTAGCGATGGCAGGCCAAACCTTATCCATCCAGATATTGTGATCCATATCAAAATCGTTGTGATCCACTGCCAGGTCATCGTCAGGGGTGCAGCCTGCCAGATAATAAGCCCCGTCTGTGCGCATATGAACGCCTGTGGGGTCAATGGTTAATGGCAGGTCGCGATCCAGCGAGGTTTCGGCGGCAAAGACAAAGGTAAAGCGTTTGCGCGGCTCCACCGGAATTGAAATTCCTGCCATTTTGGCAACCTCATTTGCGCGGGTTCCTGCACAGTTCACAACATACCCCGCATGAATTTTGGCACCTGAAACCAGTTCAACTGCCCCTACCCGTCCAGCATTCTTATCAAGCGCAATAACTTCATCTGAAATAAACTCCACCCCGTTTGCGCGGGCTTTGCGCCGAAACCAGTCGAATACAGTGATGCCATCAAAATAACCTTCATTCAAAGGGTTGTGTGACCCAAGGATAATGTCATCAAGATTATAAAACGGGAACTTCTTTGCAATTTCCTGTGGAGATAATATTTGTGTGCCCGCCCCCAAAGACGATTGTAAATGCTGATTGTCACGCAAGTGACTGGCAAAGTCAGCATTATCGGCCAGATAGAGATAGCCAAAATCATGAAACGGTATTTGGGGGGCTTCTTGATCAGATATTGAATTCTTAAAATCATTAATAAAATCAAAGCTATATTGCGATATTTTAACGTTAATTTCAGAGCTGAATTGCTGGCGCAAACAGCTGTTGCTCAAACTGGTAGAGGCCCATTGATAACTGGGATCACGTTCCACCACCAAAATCCGCCCGTCAAAATCGGGGCTTTGTGACAGGTGCCACGCCACAGATGCACCCATGATCGCGCCACCAATAATGACCACATCGTATGATGTGTGATTTGCTTGCATATTCACCATTAAGGTATCAGAGCCATCTGGATTTTAATTGCAAGTATGAATTTGAATTTACTAATAATTATTACAAATTTACAGGTTTTTACGGTCACGGTTCAAGTTTACCTAATCCGACGTGACGTAAACTGTCAGTTTACCCAACATCCCTCTTGCGTTTCAGTGAAATCACGGCAAACTGACTTGCAGAAACCTAAATTCTGTCACAAGCTATGTGCAACCCTGGGAGACTACAATGCCAAGCTATACCGCGCCGACCAAAGATATGGCCTTTGTTTTACATGAAATGCTGAAAGTTCAAGACAGCGACATTCCTGGATATGATGAGCTGGAGCCGGATTTTACATCTGCGGTTCTGGAAGAGGCAGGCAAGATCGCCACCAATGTTCTGCAACCGTTAAATCAGGTTGGTGATCAACATGGTTGTGTTTTGGAAAACGGCGTTGTGCGTACCCCGCCCGGCTTCAAGGAAGCTTTTGAAGAACATAAGGCAGGTGGCTGGAACGGTCTGGATTGTGACCCAGAATATGGCGGCCAAGGCATGCCCTATACGCTGGCTACAGCTGTGGGCGAAATATTCAGCGGTGCCAACATGGCGTTTGTTATGTACCCTGGCCTGACCCACGGTGCCTATTCTGCCATTCATGCGCACGGTACCGACGCGCTGAAAGCTAAATTTCTGCCTAACATGGTTGATCTGAAATGGTCCGGCACCATGAACCTGACAGAACCGCATTGCGGCACTGATCTGGGTCTGATGCGCACCAAAGCGGTGCCCCAAGATGACGGGTCGTTTAAAGTCACAGGTCAAAAGATTTTCATCTCTTCGGGTGATCAGGATATGACTGAAAATGTTATTCATCTGGTGCTTGCCAAAATTCTGGGCGGGCCTGATGGCATCAAGGGTGTGTCTTTGTTTATTGTACCTAAAATTGAAGTGAACGATGACGGATCACTGGGTAATCCAAATGGTGTTAGTGTTGGCAGTCTTGAAGAAAAGATGGGCATCCATGGTAATGCCACTTGCGTGATGAATTTCGACGATTCAACGGGCTACCTGCTGGGCACGGAACACAAAGGTATGCGCGCGATGTTCACGATGATGAACGAGGCGCGTATGGGGGTGGGCATGCAAGGCCTGTCTCAGGCTGAAGCGGCCTATCAGAATGCTGTGATATATGCCAAAGATCGCCTGCAAGGCCGTGATGTGACAGGTGTGAAAAACCCCGATGGCCCGGCTGATCCGCTGATTGTACATCCCGATATTCGCCGCATGCTGATGAACCAGAAAAGCTTTGTTGAAGGCGGGCGCGCCTTTGTTTTGTGGGGCGCGATGATGTTGGACAAGTCGCACAGAAACGAAGATAAAGACGCGCATGGGTTAATCTCTCTGCTTACCCCCGTGATCAAAGCGTTTCTGACCGATGTCGGTTATGACATGACCGTACAAGCCCAACAGGTTTTCGGCGGGCACGGCTATATCGAAGAACACGGCATGTCACAGTTCACCCGTGATGCGCGGATTGCAATGATCTATGAAGGTGCCAACGGGGTGCAAGCCCTTGATTTAGTGGGTCGTAAAATGGCGCAAGATGGCGGCAAGCATGTGATGGCGTTCTTTGACATGATCAAAACTTTCATCTCTGAGAACAAGGAAAATGAAACCCTTTCTAAAGATTTTCTTGATCCCCTGAAAGATGCCTCAAAAGATCTGCAAGCGGTGATGATGTATTTCATGCAAGAAGGCATGAAAAACCCCAACGCCGCATTAGCAGGTTCAACTGACGCGCTACACATGTTCGGTCACGTTTGTTTCGGTCTGATGTGGTCTATGATGGCCAAATCAGCACAAGATGCGCTGGACAATGGCGCGGATGATACTAATTTTTACATAAACAAACTGGCAACAGGCCGCTATTATATGGCCCGTATGTTACCCGCAACAAAAGCACATCAGGCACGCATCCTGTCCGGTGCTGACACAGTTATGGCGCTAGACGCCGACGCGTTTTAAGGAGACGAACACCCATGACCGAAGCCTATATATACGACGCCATCCGCACCCCGCGCGGCAAAGGTAAAAAAGACGGCAGCCTGCATGAGGTGACAGCCGTTAAATTATCCGCCGATATGCTGAACGGCATTGCTGCACGTAATAATCTGGAAGATACCGCCCAAATCGAAGACGTGATCTGGGGCAATGTCACCCAAGTTGGTGAACAAGGTGCCTGCCTTGCGCGTTCTGCGGTGCTTTATTCCGATCTTGATCAAAGTGTTCCGGGCTTATCCGTTAACCGCTTTTGCGCCTCTGGCCTTGAAGCGGTCAACCTTGCTGCCAACCAAGTTAAAGGCGGTGCAGGTAACGCATACATCGCAGGCGGTGTTGAAAGCATGAGCCGCGTTCCTATGGGCATGGATGGTGGTGCGATTGCCGTTGATCCCTATCTGGCAATGAAATCCTACTTCGTGCCGCAAGGCATTTCATCAGATATTATCGCCACCAAATACGGCTTTAGCCGCGATGATTGCGATGCCTATGCGGTTGAAAGCCATAAACGCGCGGTTGCTGCCACTAATGCCGGTCACTTTGAACGTTCGCGCGTTGCTGTGCGTGATCAAAACGGTCTGGAAATCCTTAGTGCTGATGAACAAATCCGCGAAGGCACCAATATGCAGGGCCTTGGCGCGTTGAACCCGTCGTTCAAAGCCATGGGCGAGGTTTTGCCCGGTTTTGATGCTGTTGCTATTATGAAATACCCTGAACTGGAACGCATAAACCACGTACATCACGCGGGCAACTCGTCCGGTATTGCAGATGGGGCGGCAGCCGTTCTGATCGGCAACGCCGAGTTTGGCAAAGCCAACGGTCTGAAACCACGTGCGCGCATTCGCGCCACTGCCAAAATAGGCACTGATCCTACTATCATGCTGACAGGCCCCGTCCCTGTTACCGAAAAAATCTTGCGCGAAAGTGGCATGAGCATCGGTGATATTGACCTGTTTGAAGTCAATGAAGCTTTCGCATCCGTCGTGTTGCGTTTCATGACCTATTTCAACGTCGACCACGGCAAACTGAACGTCAACGGTGGTGCCATAGCCATGGGCCACCCACTGGGTGCTACAGGGGCGATGATCTTGGGCACAATGCTGGACGAACTTGAACGTACCGATAAAGAAACCGGCCTTGCAACACTGTGCATTGGTTCCGGTATGGGTGCCGCAACGATTATTGAGAGAGTATAACAATGGCCGAATTTAACTATGATGTAGACGCCGACGGCATTGCCACAATCACTTGGGATTTACCCGGTAAATCAATGAACGTGCTGTCCCTTGAAGGGGCCGCCGAACTGGAAACTTTGGTTGATAAAGTTCTGGCCGATGATGCGGTCAAAGGGGCTGTGATCACTTCGGCTAAGGCTGATTTTGCGGGTGGTATGGACTTGAATGTCATCGCAAGAATGAAAGAAATGGCGGGTGATAATCCAGCCCAAGGTCTATTTGACGGCATCATGTCGTTTCATCGCCTGACCCGTAAAATTGAACGCGCGGGTATGGACGCAAAAACCAACAAAGGCGGCAAACCGATTGTGGCCGCCCTGCCCGGTACCGCCCTTGGCATTGGTTTTGAAATCCCGCTGGCTTGTCACCGCATTATTGCGGCTGACAATCCCAAAGCCAAAATCGGCCTACCTGAAATTCTTGTGGGTATTTTCCCGGGTGCCGGTGGCACAACCCGTTTGTCGCGCAAAATGGATATGATGACAGGCTCTGCCTTTTTGATGAACGGCAAACTGTCTGATCCGCAAGCTGCCAAACGCGCAGGCCTGATCGATGAAGTGGTGCCGGCGGATGAACTGCTGTCTGCCGCCAAGGAATGGGTCAAGAACGCAACGGATGCGGATATCGTGAAGCCATGGGATGTCAAAGGCTTTAAAATGCCGGGCGGTGCCCCATACCACCCTGCTGGTTTTATGAATTATGTAGGTGCATCGGCAATGATCCACGGCAAAACCCAAGGGGTTTATCCTGCGGCAAAAGCCATGTTGTCGGCTATTTATGAAGGCGCGCAAGTGCCGTTTGATACCGCCATTCGCATTGAAGCGCGTTGGTTCACCAATGTGCTGATGAACCCGTCATCCAGTGCGATGATCAAGACCCTGTTCACCAACAAAACTGCCCTTGAAAAAGGCGCCAATCGCCCCGAAGGTGTGGCTGATATGGCCGTCAAAAAACTGGGTGTTCTGGGTGCTGGCATGATGGGTGCCGGTGTGGCCTTTGTTTCGGCCCGCGTGGGTATCGAAGTGGTGTTGCTGGACCGTGATCAGGCTTCTGCCGACAAAGGTATTGAAACCATCACAGGTATTCTGGATCAAGGCGTGAAGCGCAAAAAGGTTACGGCAGAACAGAAAACAGAAATTCTGGGCCGCGTCAAAGCCACAGCCGATTATGCTGATCTGAAAGGTTGCGATCTGATTGTGGAAGCCGTGTTTGAAGAGGTTGGCATCAAAGCCAGTGTCACCAAAGAGGCCGAAGCGCAGTTGGAAACATCCGCAATTTTTGCCACCAACACTTCGACCCTGCCAATTACCGAACTTGCCAAAGCCAGCCGTGATGATAGCCGCTACATCGGCATTCACTTCTTCAGCCCAGTGCATAAAATGAACTTGGTTGAGATCATCAAAGGTAATAAAACAGGGCCAGAGGCCGTGGCCAAAGCCCTTGATTTTGTACGCCAAATCAAGAAAACACCCATCGTGGTCAATGATGAACGTTTCTTCTACGCCAACCGCTGCATCCTGCCATATGTCAACGAAGGCATCACCATGCTGGCCGAAGGGGTTGAACCCGCGTTGATTGAAAATGCCGCCAAATTGCTGGGTATGCCGCTTGGCCCCTTGCAACTGGCCGATGAAGTTTCAATCGACCTGTCTGTGAAGATCGTCAAAGCTACGCAAGCGGCTTTGGGCGATGATTACAAAGGAACCCAAGCTGAAGACATCCTGTTCAAACTGTTTGATGAGGGCCGCATGGGTCGTAAATCAAAATCAGGTTTCTATTCATATGATGACAAGGGTAAACGCACAGGCCTGTGGCAAGGTCTGCGTGAAAATTGGCCTGTCTCAGATGAACAACCTGACCTGATTACCGTACAACACCGCTTGGCAATGATGCAGGTTCTGGAAGCTGTGCGCGCCTTTGAAGATGGTGTTCTGGAAGACATCCGCGAAGGTGATGTCGGTGCCATACTGGGTTGGGGCTTTATGCCATGGTCAGGCGGCCCATTCAGCTGGCTGGACATCATCGGCGCACCTTTTGCTGTGGAAGTCTGCGATCAGTTGACTGCTGAATATGGTGAGCGCTTCACCACACCTGATTTACTGCGTAAATTGGCTGATGACGGTGATAGTTTTTATGAAAAATTTGGCCCAAAAGAAAAAGTTGCTGCTTAATAGATATGAAAAAACCCCGCTCAAAGGCGGGGTTTTTAAGTTCAGGTAAGAGGTTCCAATTCCAGTCCTGAAAACTTTATCCTTTTTTGGTAATTACCGGCACCAGCAAATCACCCCAGTTGCCCGTACCACTGTGATGGCGTGATGAACGGATCAATTCAACGGTAACGCCCGCTTCCACCGCACGGCTAACAGACTGGTTCAAGCGGTGCAGGTCGTTTGCCAGCATACGGATAGCACTGTCAGCGGCATCAATTTCATCTTTAGAACTTGGTACGGCTTTGATCTCTGTGTTTGTCATTGTCATGTCTCCTTGTACGACGTTGTAAATATTTGTCATTTTAGTAAATCTTATGACGATAAATAATTGTAATTCACTTTGACCTGTTAACAGTATTTACAAAATAAATACGATACGTCATTTAAGATATTATAAATAAGCATTTATTTCGTGTCAGCCTGTCAATGGTCTGTAAATTCCCACTTGTAAATTTGTAAATATATGACAAAAGGAACTTGTCACAAAATAGGGTATTTTGTAAATGGCTGATCAAAAGATATTCGCAGGCCCCCGTATTCGGCGCATTCGCAACGGTTTGGGGCTGACCCAGTCGGCAATGGCCGCCGAGATCGGTGTGTCTGCCAGTTACCTGAACCTGATTGAACGTAATCAACGCCCCTTGACCGTGCAGTTACTGCTAAAACTAGCGGCCACCTATGATCTGGATCTGGATGCTTTGAAAGGCGAAGCCGCAGGCGATCAAACCGCCCTGAAAGAGGTCTTTGCCGACCCGTTACTTGCAGGTGAATTGCCCGGCAACGAAGAATTGTATGAAATCGCCGAAGCCGCCCCCAATGCGGCCACGGGCATTCTAAAACTCTACCGCGCCTATAAAGAATCTCAGGAACGTCTGTCTGACCTCAGCGCATTATTGGCACAAGAAGGTGTTGTCACCGGTGTGCAAGCCCCGCATTTGCCCAGTGATGAGGTGCGTGAGTTGTTTGAAAACCGCCCCTATTGCTTCCCGTGGATTGAAGACGCCATTCAGGATTTAATTCCAGAACGCACGTATGGCCCAGAGCTTTGGGTGTTTCTGCTGGATTGGCTGCGTAAAAACCACAATATTACCGTGCAAAGGTTGCCCGTGCATGTGATGCCACAGCACTTGCGGCGTTTCGACAAGCACACATTGCGCCTGTTCATTTCCAACCGCCTGTCGCCGGTTGAACAGCTTTATGAATTGGCGGCTGAAGTTACCCTTTTGGCCATTCCACAAGCCATCCAAGAAGAACTTAACCTGTTAACCCTTTCATCCGATGAAGCACAGCGTTTGGTGCGCAATGAACTGTCACGCTATGCCGCCTTATCTATGCTAATGCCTTACGGCCCGTTCTTGCGCGCGACCAAAACCCTTAAAAGTGATGTGTCCGCCCTAGCGGCCCGTTTCGGGGTTAGCTTTGAACGTGCGGCCATGCGCATGACCACGATGAACCGCCCCAATCAGGCAGGTTTGCCGTTTTTCCTGATGGAAGTGGATCATGCGGGCAATATATTGCGCCGCTCTGGTGTCAAAGGCTACCCCAAGGCAAAATTCGGCGGCTCTTGCCCTAAATTGCCCGTTTATCAGGCCCTTATCCAGCCGCGCCAAATTCAACTGGATATGGTTGAAACCAGCGATGGCAGTGAGTTTTTCGTTCTCACCCGCAGTGTGGACGGCCCCCAAGCCGCGTTGGGCGAACACATCCGCCGCACGGCTTTATTGCTGGGCTGTAATTTCGAACACCTATCAGAAACGGTTTACGCCGACCACATAAACACCGACGAAGAACCAATTCCGACAGGTACATCTTGCAGACTTTGTGAGCGGCAGGGTTGCTTGTCTCGTGCGGAAGCCCCAGTGACACGCCCCCTTGGATTGGATGAAATGACTACGGGGTTAAGCGTATTTGACTTTAACTAAGCCCCTTAATACCATCTAATTACTTGATAATATCTATACGTCTCAATTTTGCCACAATTTAAACACACTTATTCCTTACGTAATAATAATGTTGTATGTGAGTAAATGGTAAGTAAGTATTAACAAATGGGTATTATATCGCATATATCTTTGAAGCGTTTATTTGAAACGCCCTACAAAGCGCCATCACTTTCAAGTGAAATGCCCAATAGTGCCAAGCGTGCAATAGAGCGATCCAATCAACCGCGCCCCTATACCATTGACCGCGATACACATGGTACGCGTCCTTGGCACAGTTTTAAATCAGGCAAATAAGTTTAAGCAAACAAATCGTGGCACAGCTCTAACGCGTCCACAAGTTTATCCACTTCTTCAGTTGTATTATACAAACCAAATGAAGCGCGGCATGTAGCCGTGACACCCAAATGCGTCATCAGGGGCTGCGCACAATGGTGCCCTGCCCTAACCGCAATACCTTTTTGATCTACGACCGTGGAGATGTCATGCGGATGACCGGCACCATCCAGCGTAAAGCTGAAAATAGCCCCTTTAGTAGCGGAATTACCTTGAATATTCAGCCAGTTAAGGCCGGATAAACGTTTTTGCGCATAATCGCGGATAACCCGTTCATGTTGGGCAATGTTTTCCATGCCCAGATCCATCATATAATCCAGCGCCACCCCCATGCCGATGGTTTGAACGATGCCGGGCGTGCCAGACTCGAACTTATGGGGTGCATCGTTATAGGTGATCACATCACGGCTGACATCACAGATCATATCGCCACCGCCCATGAAAGGGCGCATCTCAGCCATGCGGTCACGGCGTATATAAAGCGCACCTGAGCCAGTTGGCCCATATAATTTATGCCCAGTGATGGCAAAGAAATCACAGCCGATGTCTTGTACATCCACAGGCATATGCACACTGGATTGCGAGCCATCAACCACCACGGGTACACCGCGCGCACGCGCAGCTGTGCAGATGGTTTTCACATCAACAACCGTGCCCAGCACATTTGACATATGGGTAATTGCTATCATTTTAGTCTTCGGCCCGATGGCATCAATAACCGCTTGCGGGTCTAAATCACCATTCACATCGGTTTCAACCCATTTCAGCACAACACCTTGGCGTTCGCGCAAAAAATGCCAGGGCACAATATTGGCGTGATGTTCCATCACACTTAAAATAATCTCATCGCCCGCCTGTAAACGCGGGGCGGCCCAGCTGTAGGAAATCATGTTGAAAGCTTCTGTGGTGCCAGAGGTAAATAAAACCTCATCCTCATGCTGCGCATTCAAAAACCGCTGTACCTTACCGCGCACTTTTTCATACTTATCAGTCGCCAAATTAGATAGATAATGCAACCCGCGATGCACATTGGCATACTCATGGCTATAGGCCTGCGTGATCGCATCAATCACCGCTTGCGGTTTTTGCGCAGACGCGCCGTTATCTAGATAAACCAGCGGTTTGCCGTTCACTTCGCGCGACAGTATTGGGAAATCTTTGCGGATTTTTGTTACATCATACATTTTGAACCGCCTCGGGCACCAACCCTAACATGGTTAATATAATGGTAAGGAAAATTGCCAGCGCAAAAAACGTGCCTACAATGCCTGTGATAACAGCATAAACATTTTTAAAGCCGTGTAATTCCATGATGAAATTCACACTCAGGTGCATCATGATCATCAAAGATGCCAAAAACAAGATCGGGGCCAGAAACGGGGCCACCAGCCCAAGGACTAGTTGCACCATGCTTACACCAAATAATACAACCTGCATCCAGACAAGGGCGGTTAAGGCCTCTTTGAATGTGGCGTGCCCCTGAAACAAACGCCCGACATAAGTAACCAAACCTGCCATCCCTAAAAACGTGGCAACTTGCACTATAAACAAAGGGAACGGGTTTGCTGAGAATGCTGAAAAGGCGTTTTGAACTTCAGTGGGTTCAATCATCAAAAGAACAACGGATAATATTGTACTAAGGGCCGCGACCAGTACTGCCGCCTGTAGGACTTCGGGCATTGTAATCACGATATCAAGAATAATCCGTAAACAGCGTTTAGGGCTTCGCAATGTCTCCACTACAAGCCCAAACAGGCTGCCCACCCCATTTTTGTGCATTTAGAATGCTCCGTTTGCTTTCATGTAAAATACACCTAACAGGCAAAGAAGTGAAAGCAAAGTCATCACGATGAAAACAGGGGATGAATTTTTGAATTTATGCGATTCAGAAATGCCTTCTGAAATAAGCCAAACAAACGGGATCAGGCCCAGCCAATACGGCGGTAAGGAAATCCATTCTTCCCGGAACACCGGCACATATTCCTCTAGCCCGTGCATACCCACAGTTATCAATGCCGCGATAAAACTGAATGGCGCTGAAACCAGCGCTGCCCAAAACACACATACGCGCGTTTCATACCATGTACCTTGGCCGCGAAACAGCTTGGCAATGCCGAAGACAACTAAAGAAAACAGATACATAAACGGCGTGCGCACCATCAGGGCACCTATCAGAAAAATACCGATTTCGGCCGGAATGTAATCTGCAGCACTACTGATTGGTGAAACAATCGTCTTAATGCTCCAGGATAAAAAGAAAATCAGATCGGAAAGTAAAATCAGAAAAACCAACCGTCCCTCATTCGGGTTTTCAGCAATCAGGCGACGCGCGGAAGACCGCATATCAAACCACGCATCATAGATGCGTTCGATCATCTTTGCACGTTTGGTGGAAAAGGTTCCGCTATATCCCTGAAAGGCTTCTGATTGCATGGTCATGAGTGCCATCCTTTACTTACGCTAAACTGATACTGGTTATGTCTTTGTGCGTTAGTTACTTATCAAATATGGCTAAAATATGGAGCTATATTTAATGAAATTCGACCTGTTTGAAGTTTGACCAAAGCTGCCAAAGGAATGCGACAGCCGTTACCACATTAACAACATAAACTAACATATTGTTTTGAAATATATAAGCAGCACCCGCGGCTAGAATAAATGGGATCATCGTGACGGTTGACCAAATCAAGGCGCGCCGCGCCTGTGCCCATGTAGCATGGCCTCCAAACCGAAGAATCACCCAGTGAGCTATTGCAGCCAGCCCGAATAAAACCAGTGGTAGAAAGAAGATATACGCAATAAAAAGCCCCCCCATCATGCCTGCAAGTGTATCGGGATCAGGCGCGTTTTGCACCGCACGCGGGTAGTTTGCAATCAGGTTCATGGCACCAAACAGCATTGCGTAAAACAGCGTTTGCGGTTCCGTAATACCGCGATCAACATGTGTTTTCATCACACCGTGCGGGTCACGGTATGACCGTATAATATCCCCGACCAAAGACATCTATCCGCGCCTGCGTTCCATCCATTCACTAAGGCGGTCATGAATATCCGCACTTAACGCTTCATCCTCAATCTCATCAATCGCTTCACCCAAGAAAGCCAAAATCATCATATCTTGCGCTTGGGCTTTTGGCACGCCGCGCGACAACAGATAAAATATTGCGTCTTCATCAATCGCCCCAACGGTTGAACCATGAGAACAGATCACATCATCGGCGTAAATTTCCAGTTCGGGCTTTGCCAAAAAGTTACTGTTATCATCCAAAAGCAACCCTTGCGAGATTTGATAACCATCGGTTTTTTGTGCCCCTTCTTTGACAAGGATTTTACCCTGAAATACACCTGTCGCCCCATTGCGCAGAACTTTTTTGAAAACCTGACGGCTTTCACAATTCAAGGATCCGTGAGTGACAAAAACCGTGTCATCATGGTGAAAATCACGCCCGTCACCGGCAGAGGCCCCACCCACAGTGGCTTTGGCATCATCGCCGGTAAATTCTAGCACGCTTTCGTTACGTGTCAAAATACCGTTCACCGTCATAGTGAACGAACGAAAAATACTTTGCGCCCCTAAACGCCCGAACATATGTGTGGCCGTGCGCCGCTGATGATCGCGCCCTTGGGTGCGCACATGATGAAATTCTGCCTTGTCGGCCACATCTATTTCCATCACTGAATTAAACCGCGCAGCCCCCGGCCCGCTTTCCAATAAAGTCAGCGATGCGCCTGCATCCACCTTGATCACATGGTGCACCATCGCGTCAGAGCTGTCAGATGTATGCAGGTAACGTATAGCCACGGGTTTGGTAACTTTTCCCGTCGCTTTGATAACAAAACCTTCTTGCGCCACAGCCGTATTCAACGCGGCCAGCGGGCGGTCAACAGGGGTTTGCCCGTTGGTTTCCAGCACGCCAAACAGGTCTTTCGCCCAGTGAATATCCTTAGATAGCGCATCTGACAGTGTTTCAATTTCCAACCCTTCTAAGGCCAAATCATCGGACTGAATCGCATCAAAAACCCCATCGACAAAGACCAGTTTTAATCGATCAATGGCACCAAACATCGGGGCCTCATCAGCCTCAAACAATGCCGCTTTTGGCGCGGGAATTTCCGTCAAACCCATCGGATTAGTATATTTCCAATACTCATCACGCTTAACAGGCGCGCCCATTCTACGCAGGTTTGCCGTTGCATTAGTGCGTGCATCAAGTGCCCATTTAGCCCCGTCAGGTGCATTATAGGCACCAAGCAAAGCCTCACTTGCATCAAACTTGGGGTTATTCACAGCCATCAGGCCACCTCTACCAGAATGTCGGCATAGCCGTTGTTTTCAACTTCCAAAGCCAGTTCTGGCCCACCTGATTTGATGATGCGGCCGTCCGCCATGATATGCACAACATCCGGTTTGATATGATCCAGCAGTCGTTGGTAATGGGTGATCACAAGGAATGAGCGTTTGCCATCACGCAAAGCGTTCACACCTTCGGCTACCAGCTTCATCGCATCCACATCCAGGCCACTGTCGGTTTCATCCAACACGCACATTTTTGGTGCCAGCATCGCCATTTGCAGGATTTCATTGCGTTTCTTTTCACCACCTGAAAAGCCCACGTTCACAGGCCGCTTCAACATATCCGCGTCTATTTTCAATGACTTGGCCTTGGCGCGCACTTCTTTCAAAAAATCACCGGCTGTTAATTCGGGTTCACCACGCGCTTTGCGTTGTGCGTTCACAGCTGTGCGTAAAAACGTCATATTACCCACGCCCGGGATTTCGACAGGGTATTGAAATGCCAAAAACAAACCTGCTGCCGCCCGTTCTTCAGGTTCCATATCCAGCAGGTCATCGCCGTATAAAGTAGCAGAACCGCCCGTTACTTCATAACCGCTTTTACCGGCCAGAACATACGACATGGTCGATTTACCAGAACCGTTTAGCCCCATAATCGCATGCACCTCACCTTCGCCGATCTTCAGATCAACGCCTTTCAGGATTTGTTTATCTTCTTCTTCCAAGCCAACTTGAAGGTTCTTAATATCTAACATGTCATTCAGTCTTTCGGTTTTCCGTATTTCTTAATAAAGGCAAGGGAAGCAGCTGCTGCCCCGCCCAGGATCAGTGAGGATATCAGGTTCACAACAAACCCGCCGCCCATGCCCGTGGCCCAGCCCGCGACAAACAATAGCGCGGCAAAGGTCAGGCCATATAGAATGGTTTTACGATCAATCATGAGCACCCTCTTTTTCTTTCACAGCGGCAATCCAGGTTTTCGAAAACATCAGCTGATAATCCGACAGGCTTTCTGCATCATCCAACATCGGCTTTAACGCATCTTTCGCAACAGACCGCGCAAACAGGCTTAACAGTACCCATGTGATTGCCATCAATGCCGTGACCAGTAATAGTGACCAGTATTGCGTTACATTTTCAGGATAAAGTGCCCCAAGCATCAAACCTGCGACAAGCCCGAAAAGGTAGCGCATAGGGGATGAGAACTTCATCAGAAACTGCCTGATCATGGGGTTAGCATCCAGATCATTTTGGTGGATTGGCCCTAGGGTTTTTCCTTGGATCATCCCACAGACCCTTCCAGCGAAATAGCCACCAGTGCCTGCGCTTCCATAGCAAACTCCATCGGCAGTGCTTGCAGTACTTCCTTACAGAACCCGTTCACAACCAATGCCACGGCTTCTTCCTCATCCATGCCGCGTTGACGGCAGTAAAACAGTTGTTCGTCATCCACTTTGGATGTCGTGGCCTCATGTTCCACCCGCGCCGTGTTATTTTTTACTTCGATATAAGGCACGGTATGAGCCCCGCATTTATCGCCGATTAGCAAGCTGTCACACTGGGTATAGTTCCGCGCATTCGCAGCCTTCGGGTGCATGGAAACCAGCCCACGATAGGTGTTTTGCGCCTTACCCGCAGAAATCCCTTTAGATACAATGCGCGACTTGGTGCGCTTGCCCAGATGGATCATCTTGGTGCCTGTGTCGGCCTGCTGCATATTATTGGCAATCGCGATCGAATAAAACTCACCCTGACTGTCGTCACCGCGCAAAATGCAAGATGGATATTTCCAAGTGACGGCAGAACCGGTTTCAACCTGCGTCCACATCACCTTGGCCCGGTCGCCTCGGCAATCCGCACGTTTGGTGACGAAATTATAAATCCCGCCAACCCCGTTTTCATCACCCGGATACCAGTTTTGCACTGTCGAATATTTGATCTCGGCATCTTCTTCAATGATCAGTTCTACAACGGCTGCATGAAGTTGCGCCACATCACGTTGCGGGGCGGTACAGCCCTCAAGGTACGACACATGCGAACCTTTTTCGGCAATAATCAACGTACGTTCAAACTGCCCGGTGTTTTCCGCGTTAATGCGGAAATATGTGCTTAACTCCATCGGGCATTTCACGCCTTCGGGGATGTATACAAATGAGCCATCGGAAAACACCGCAGAGTTCAGCGTTGCATAATAGTTATCGGTTTGCGGCACCACTGTGCCCAGATATTTCTTAACCAATTCAGGATGGTCTTTAACCGCTTCCGAGAATGAACAGAAAACCACCCCTGCCTTGGCCAGCTCATCCTTGAACGTGGTGCCAACAGATACACTGTCAAACACCGCATCAACCGCCACACGGCGTTCTTCTTCGGGGGCTTCAACGCCCGCCAGCAGGGCTTGTTCTTTCAAAGGAATACCAAGTTTAGCGTATGTTTCCAAAAGCTTGGGGTCTACATCATCCAGTGATTTTGGCTTCTCTTCGGCCATAGATTTAGGCCGCGCATAATAGTAAATATTCTGAAAGTCGATCTTGGGGTAATCCACCATCGCCCAGTCAGGCTCTTCCATCTGCTGCCAGCGCGCGAACGCTTGCAAGCGCCACTCCAGCAACCATTCAGGTTCTTCATTGCGTTCAGAGATCAGCCGCACGATGTCTTCGTTTAGCCCCAACGGCGCGTATTCAATCTCGATATCGGTCTCGAAACCGTACTTGTACTTACCGCCCAAAGCCGTCACCGCTTTTACGGTATCTTCTTCTACGCCATCTTTGACTATTACATCGTTCATCTGTCTTCCTTTACGCCGCTTTTTGGCTGAATTTTTTATAAGATTTGCCCCAAGCGGAAACAAATCCATCTATTTCGTCTTTTGTATTTGTCGGCCCCAAAGAGACCCGAATGGCAGACGATGCCGTGACATCATCAAACCCCATTGCCTGCAATACACGGCTGACTTTCACCTTGCCACTGGAACAAGCAGAACCGGCTGATATTGCATACCCCGCCAAATCCATCTGCATCACTTGAGTTTCACCCTTCCAGCCCGGAATGGCAAAATTACTGGTGTTGGGCAGGCGTTTTACATCCTTACCAAAAATGATCACCTCAGGGGCAATCTCAACAATCCGCGCTTCCAGATAGTCGCGCAGTTCAGCAACTTGATCCCAAACACCATCGGCCAAATCACGCGCGGCCGCTTCAGCAGCCGCGCCAAAACCTGCGATGCCGATCAAGTTTTCTGTGCCCGATCGGCGGCCTAATTCTTGACCACCGCCATGTATAAGTGCAGGCAAAGATGGCTCGCCTCGTTGGATTAAAGCACCCACACCTTTAGCTCCACCCAGTTTATGGGAAGATACTGAATATGTTCCAGAACTGGTTAAGTCTAGACTAGCTATTTTCCCAGCAGTTTGCGTTACATCCACATGGCGCACACAACATGAATTTATTTGTTCAGAGGCAAATATGTCTGGAAAATTATGGATAGTACCCGTTTCACCATCCGCATGTGTAAGGTAAAGCTTCGCACGGCTTGTGATTTCGTTTTGCACGGTACCGTCAGTAGAAATCACCATAGCACTCTGTGGTACAAGCGCGTTTACTACAGCTTCAAAGCTTGAAACTGATATATTGCCATCGGTAGATGGCTTTAATAGATGTAAATCCACCGCTTCCATCTCATGTTTTTTTTGCGCCCACTCAATAATACTTGGATGTGAGAATGCAGATATAATATAATCTTCACAATCATCATACGCAGCAAGAGCTGTAGCATTTGCTTCCGTTGCGCCGCTGGTGAAAATAATTTCATCAACGGTTCTGTACAACAATGTTGCCACCTGCCCCCGCGCCCGCTCAATAATCGCCTTGGCCGCCCGCCCCTCGGCATGCACGCTCGACGGATTACCCACAGCATCCATCGCCGCGATCATCGCGTCGCGGGCTTCAATCCGCAAGGGCGCTGTTGCGTTCCAGTCCATATAAATCCGGTTCATTCTGCATCCACCACTTCAAAAAGTGACGGCACCGCAGGACAGGGCGCCATGTGGTTTTCGATCACATCAGACAGGCGGGTTTGGTGTAAAAACACATAAACCTGTGCGGATAGGCTTTCCCACAGGCGGTTGTTCAAAGATTGCGCACGACTGCCAGTAGAAGCCCCCGTAGCCCCTGCCCCTTTAGAAAGTGCGTCCATGCTTTCATCCACAGCTTCCAACACGGCCGACACCCGAATTTCATCGTGGGTTTTGGCCAACCTATAGCCACCACCTGGCCCGCGCACAGAATCAACAAACCCCGCACGACGTAATTTTACGAATAATTGCTCCAGATAGTTCAGCGATATGTCCTGACGTTTTGATATTTCTGCCAGTGAAACCGTGCAGCCCTTGCCCTCAATGGCAATATCAACCAGCGCAATCATCGCATATCTGCCTTTTGTGCTTAGTTTCACGGGTCTTTCCTGTCGTTTCGGTTGACGTGAGGCTTACGAGGCCTTAGTCACTTGTGTTTGAAAAAGGGTATAAAAACGCCTTTATTTAGAATGGTTCTAAAGTTTCTGAGTGTTACTGTCAACTATTAGTGGACGCTTTGGATTTACAATAATTGGAGTGCCCCGCACAATGCCAGAAATCATATTCCCCGGCCCAGAAGGCCGCTTGGAAGGCCGCTATCACCCGCAAAAAGACATCAAGGATGCACCGATTGCAATCATCTTGCACCCACATCCGCAATTTGGCGGCACGATGAACAATAAAGTGGTCTATAATCTGCATTATGCCTTTTATAACATGGGCTTTAACGTGCTACGCTTTAACTTTCGCGGCGTCGGTCGTTCGCAAGGTGAATATGATCAAGGTATCGGTGAATTATCAGATGCGGCATCCGCGTTGGATCACCTGCAAGCGATGAACCCTAATGCAAAACACTGCTGGGTCGCAGGCTTCAGCTTTGGCGCGTGGATCGGTATGCAACTATTGATGCGCCGCCCTGAAATATCCGGGTTCATCAGCGCATCCCCACCCGCAAACATGTATGATTTCAGCTTTCTGGCACCTTGCCCCGCATCGGGCTTGATTATCAACGGATTGTCTGACCGCGTGGCACCGCCCGCAGATACGGATGAGTTGGTTGCAAAACTGCACGAACAAAAAGGTATCACCATCACCCACGAAGTGCTGGAAGGTGCGGATCACTTCTTTAAACAAGAAGAGCATATGGATCTGATGCTGCAAACTGTTGACGAATATGTGCGCCGACGTTTGACAGAAACTACACGTTAAGGTTCTGAAATTAGCCCTCCGCAAACAGGTTCTTTGCAGCCTGTTGTGGTGGGGGATGATGTGGGCAACCCATAGAAAACCCGCGCGGCCAGATAACCAAACGCCTGCGCTTCCAGCATATCGCCATCAAGGCCGATAACTTCACAAGCTTCAACTTTATAGCCCAGTCTTTGCCGTAGTGCATTCATCAGTGATGCGTTTTTGCGCCCGCCACCACAGATAAACCAGCGAAACGGGTCACGCTGGAAATGCATTTGGGCGGCATAGACGCAAGAGGCTGCAAGCGCAGTTAAAGTAGCAGCAGCATCTTGCGTTGATAGGTTTTCAACCAAGGCAGGTAATTCACTAAAACTGTTTCTGTCCAAAGACTTAGGCGGTGTTCTAGTAAAATACTCATTCAGGAATACCGCCTCCAAAACATCCGTATGCACTGCCCCTTTGGCCGCAATCGCGCCATCCTTATCATATGCAAGCCCCAACCGTGCCTTTACCAGATCATTGATCGGCGCATTGGCAGGCCCTGTGTCAAACGCAAGCAAAGCATCGGCCCGCTCAGGTGAATACTTTGATCCGTCAACAAGTGTTACATTGCCCACACCGCCCAAGTTTACAAAGGCCACAGGCCGTTCCATACCCATTTGGCGCGCACATGCGTGGTGAAAAAACGGTGCCAAGGGTGCACCCTGCCCGCCGGCTTTCATATCCGCGCTGCGAAAATCCCAAACCACCCGAAGGCCAGCTTCTTTTGCCAATAGCACACCATCCCCGATCTGATGCGTGCGCCCGCCATCCGGGTCATGCGCCAAAGTTTGCCCGTGAAACCCAACGATTTGTGTGTCGGGAAAGTGGCTGATCACCTCAAGATGCGCGTCATGCACAACTTTTTCCGCCGCTGCTAAAACTGCCTTGTCATCCCCCGGCCAAAGCCCCATAGCGGCGGCAATAACACCCTGCTCGGCCTTGGAATAAGGTCTGAAATGACGCTCGCCAAAGGCATGAATACCCTTCCCGTCTGTCATAACCATCGCCCCGTCGACACCATCCATAGAGGTGCCGGACATCAGCCCTAAAGCCCAAATCGGTTCTAATTGCGCCAAATCTCTTCCCTTTCGCGAAATTCAAGGTATACACCATTTTGTTAACATCAAAGGACGATAAACACATGACTTACAAGCCCAAATCAGAGTTTTTGACCGTTATGGTCGAACGGGGCTTCTTACAGGACTGCACAGACCTGGAGGGGCTTGATACACGCCTGCTCAAAGGCCCGTTGCGCGCCTATATCGGCTTTGATGCAACCGCGACCAGCCTGCATATCGGATCACTGATCCAAATCATGATGTTGCGTTGGTTGCAAAAAACCGGCAACGCCCCTGTTGTTTTGATGGGTGGTGGTACGACAAAAATCGGTGATCCGTCCGGTAAGGACGAAAGCCGCCAGATGATCAGTGTCCAGACCATTGACAATAACATCGCGGGAATCCGCAAGGTTTTTGATAAATACATTGATTTTGGCACGGGCGAAACCGACGCGATTATGGTTAATAACGCTGACTGGTTGGACAATCTAAACTACGTCGAATTTCTACGTGATTACGGCAAGCATTTCACCATCAACCGGATGATTGCGATGGAAAGCGTGAAACTGCGCCTTGACCGCGAACAACCGCTGACTTTCCTTGAGTTTAACTATATGCTGCTACAAGCTTATGATTTTATGGCATTAAACAAAGACCATGATGTGGGTTTGCAAATGGGTGGGTCGGATCAGTGGGGCAATATTGTTAACGGAATTGATTTGACACGCCGCATCAGCCAGACCCAAGTTTTCGGCATTACAACACCACTGCTGACCAAGGCTGACGGCACTAAAATGGGTAAATCCGCCTCTGGGGCGATCTGGCTGAACGAAGATATGCTCAGCTCATACGATTTCTGGCAGTTCTGGCGCAACACACTGGACGCAGACGTTGGTAAATTTTTGGCATTATTCACTGAACTGCCTATGGATGAATGCGCGCGTTTGGGTGCATTGGAAGGCGCGGACATCAATCAAGCCAAGATCACTTTGGCGAATGAGGTGACTGCACTTTGTCACGGCGCGGGTGCCGCAAAAGCGGCTGAAGCCACAGCCAAAGAAGTATTTGAAAAAGGCGGCGTTGGTGATGACCTGCCCACACTGGAACTAACTGCGGATGATATCGGTGGTGGCATCAGCTTTACCCAACTTCTGGTGCGTTCCGGTATCGTGGCCAGTGGCAAAGACGCCAAACGCGCCATTGCCGGTGGTGGCGCTAAACTGAATGATGCGCCCGTATCTGACGCAGGCCTAATGCTGACAGTAGATGATATCGCGGCCACGCCTAAAATATCATCCAGCAAAAAACGCCATGCTTTGGTGAAATTAATGCAAGCTTGATCATACGTTATCACATTTAGTAACATTTTTGTTACTATTTTACTTTATCCCCCCCCCCACAAGTTGGCCAAGTTAATCTTTTACTATAGCCATATAGGCACATTATTAAATTACATAAATCTTTCTTTTTTCTGTTTGAGGGGTCAATGATGAAAACGAATACATTACTTACAACACTATGTGTGTTGGGCTTAACTACGACGCAAACACAAGCGCAAGACATTTATGGAACAGTTGAATTATCCTTTGGAAGCACCAGCCTTTCCAGCGATAATGGTGCCATAGCTGGGGCCGAGTCTGATGGCTATAACATCGTGCGCGTAAATACTAATATCGGCATGGTTTTTGCCGATAGATATTATGTGCAAGCCGATCTGAGTTTAGGCAACACAACCGGCACAGATGGATTGGATGAATAGCCCCTAGAATTGTAGACACCTTGTCCCCTAAAAACGAGGCAAGGAGAACTCAATGACACGACCTAATTTCACAGAAGAATTCAAGATTGATGCAATAAAGCAGATCACGGAACGGGGCTATTCTGTAGCGGACGTTTCTAAGCGTTTGGGCGTAAGCACGCATTCGCTTTACGCTTGGATGAAGCGGTTTTCAAAGCCACCAATTGTAGCGCAAGAAACAACCGAACAGGCTGCCGAGATCAGGCGTCTTAAACGGGAACTAGCACGTGTCACCGAGGAGCGTGACATTCTAAAAAAGGCCACCGTGTACTTCGCAAAGGATGCCAAATGAAGTATGCGTTTATTCAGGCACACCGCCCAGTATTCTCGATCCGCGCGATGTGCCGTGGATTGCGTGTTCATCCAAGCGGATTTTACGCGTGGTTAAAATCGCCATTCTGCAAAAGAGCCAAGGAAGACAAGCGTCAAACTGAACTTCTCAAAGAAGCATGGGAAGACAGCGGCAAAGTTTATGGATACCGCAAGCTGCATGATGATCTTCGTGATCAGGGCGAGACATGCTGTCCCAACCGTGTCGCACGCTTGGCTCGTTTAGCAGGCATTAAGGCTCAAATTGGCTACAAACGCCGGCCTGGCAAATATGGTGGCAAACCATCGGTTGTAGTGGACAACACGCTAAACCGCCAATTTGACGTTGCTGCCCCAAACCAATTTTGGGTCACAGACATTACTTACATTAAAACCTATGAAGGCTTTTCATATCTGGCCGTTGTAATCGACCTCTACTCTCGCAAAGTTGTTGGGTGGTCTATGCAAAATCGCCAGCCGACTGATCTGGTTTTACAGGCTCTGCTAATGGCAGTCTGGCGACGAAAACCAACGGGCAAAGTCTTAATACATTCCGATCAAGGCTCGCAATTCACCAGCATTGAATGGGCGGCTTTTCTAAAACAGCATAATCTGGAGCATAGCATGAGCCGCCGTGGGAATTGCCATGATAATGCGGTCGCAGAAAGCTTCTTCAATCTGCTGAAGCGCGAGCGCATCCGGCGGCGGACATATAAAACCAGAGAAGATGCACGTCAGGACGTATTCGATTATATTGAAATGTTCTACAACCCAAAACGCAAACATGCTAGAAACGGGATGCTGTCACCTGTAGACTTTGAATGGCAGCAAAAAATGAACCAGCAAGGCGTCTAGGAAACTAGGGGCTATTCAGGATGATACTTATAACAACAGTAGATCATATTTCCTTCACGGCGGCGCATTGTTTAACAATTTCTCAGCTGGGCTATTTGGCGGTATTGTTCGAACGGATCATGAAACCGATGCAACAGCTACTGGTATTCGCAAAATTATCGGGATTGAAGGAAGCTATTCATTCCTAAATGATCGCGCACTTGTTTATTCTCAAATAGGTACGATCAACGGCAACGGCGGGACAGATGGACAGGATCCTATTACCGACTCGACCTTCTATTCGCTAGGTGGATCATATGATTTCAATCATGGTCTGACTTTATCGGCACTTATTGCCATGTCGAACGGACATATGGACACAGCGCAAAATAATGTTGATGTTGATATGTACAAGCTGCGCTTGGACTATGCGATACCTTCTGTTTCAGGGCTGACCGCTTTTGTTAGTGCAACCCGTACAGACTTTCAACAAAGCCCAGGCATTAGCGTGGATAATGACCATATAGATGACACAACATTTAGTATAGGCCTAACCTATGCCATGGGTAAAAAGAACCTAGCTCGCCGTGTTAAATCGCCGACCTATCTGGAAAATTGGGTTGCCATTACTGGCGGTGTGATTGAATAACTAACCTCTAGTATGGTGCTGGGTTAACTACCCAGCATCCACTTTCCATAGGGGTGAAACGCATGAAACGAAAAGGCAAATGACACGTCATGGGCGATGTCTTTGCCGGTTTTTGCATCACGCACCCTGATAGCCCCCACATCTCGGCCCTTGGCAATGCTGCGAGTATCCAGCGCGGATGCGGTTCCTGCTTTCCACGATATTTGAACCCCCGCCTCATTAATCACAGCCGCATCTTTAAACCGCTCCAGCGGCCAGGCACGGCTGCCGATGACCACCACACGTGCCAACGGGTGAATACCGTGCGGCGGGTTTTCGCCTTTATATAGAAATGGCCGCCCGGTATCATACCCCGCATAAGGATTTGAACCATACCGTCGCCGTGAACCCGCAGGTTCACGCATTACAATCGCCTGCGGATTACGCGCCTTAAAATCCGCCCAGCTTTCTGTCCAACTTGGCAGGGTATTTAACGTAACCCCTGTCATCTCACCGACAATGCCCACGCCCATAAACTGTTGCCACCAGCTTTGGGTTTCGTGGTCATACATCACCATATCAGAATACCGCAACTTACCCGTCACCCCCATGGTCAGGGTGCGGTCACCCACACGCCGATCAAAAGTAATACCGGAATTACACAAAGGGCAGAAGGTCACGGCAATCGGCACATCGCCAATGACATCGTTTACGATCTCATGCCACATCAGGTAGCGAATGGGATAAGCGCGCGGCACTTGTCCCGCCAATTCAACAGTCATAACGGGCTCTCTGGAACCCAGTTGTTGTTCATCACTTACTTTAGAAAACTGTGGTTTCAGGATAGCAGGAATACCGTCTTTACCCGGCCCACCGCTTAATATCTCATTGTATTCAATAGATTTTTTGGAAAAATCAGTGTTGGGCCATTCATATTTCCACCCATTCACCTGCGCAAAAGCGGTGCCGGTAAAAATCAGGCTTGCAAGAAGTATACTTATATAACGTAACATCGCGGTCTTCCTTATGTGCAGGCATATACCCCTAAACCCTTACACATTAAAGATATGATAAAAACCCGCATCACGTAATCTTGAAATGAAAAAGGCGACCCATAGGATCGCCTTAAATACAGTTATTTACGAAAGGTTTACTCGTCCGCTTTGATCCAAACCCGCTTCATATAATCAGGTTTTGAAGCCACAGCACCGTTTGCCGATTTACTGCCCTTTTTAATACTATCCACAGTTTTTTGGCCGTTAATCACCTTACCAAACACAGTGTATTGATTGTTCAGGGGCGGATAATCTTTGAACATAATGAAAAACTGCGCATTAGCCGAGTTGATATCTTGACCGCGTGCCATCCCAAGTGTGCCTTTTTTGAAAGGAATATCGGAAAACTCCGCAGGGATGTTAGGGTATTTAGACGCACCTGTGCCTGCATAACGCGCATTATAGCTGTCTTTCTTGCCATTTTCTACGTCACCCGTTTGCGCCATAAAACCAGCAATCACGCGGTGGAACACAATATTATCATAGGCCCCTTCACGCACAAGTTTTTTGATCTGCGCCACGTGTTTAGGGGCCACATCAGGCAAAAGTTCAATCTCAATCACACCAGGGTTATGACCAGCAACCTCAATCATCATCGTGTTTTCCGCACTTGCCGCCCATAAAGAGGTGGCAAGTGTCAGGGCGGCGGCAAGGGTTGCAAAAAACCGCATTACATATCCGCCGCAACTTTAACGGAAATCATTGTGTCAGGCTCCATCGGTGGCTCGCCCTTTTTGATCTTGTCCACGTGATCCATACCCTCAATCACACGACCATAAACCGTGTATTGGTTGTTTAGAAAGTGGTTGTCAGAAAAGTTGATGAAAAACTGTGAATTGGCACTGTCAGGTGACGCAGAACGTGCAGCACCAATGGTGCCGCGATCATGTGGCAATTTTGAAAACTCAGCAGGCAGGTCGCCAAGATCAGAGCCACCCGTACCGGCACGGCCCAGATTAAAACCTTCGCCGGTGTTGCCATTGGCCACATCACCCGTTTGCGCCATAAAGCCGTCAATCACCCGGTGAAACACCACGTTGTCATATTTACCGGCGCGTGCCAGTTCTTTCATACGTGCCGTATGTTTAGGGGCTACATCAGCCAGCAATTCAATCGTCACATTGCCATGTTTCAGCTCAATAACAATCGTGTTCTCAGGATCTTTGATATCAACCATTTTAGTCTCCGTAATTTTAAATCTGGCGCACCCTAGTATAGGCAACGCTTAAGGAAAAGCCCCGATGTTTCAGGATTTCTTGAATTTCTCGATTAAAGCTTTTTGAACGCCGGGGGTCACGAACTTGGAAATATCCCCGTCAAGACGCGCAATTTCTTTTACAAGCCGTGAAGCAATGGCCTGATGCTTAGCTTCTGCCATCAAAAAAGCGGTTTCAATGTCAGAGTTCATCGCCCGGTTCATACCCACCAGCGCATATTCATATTCAAAGTCAGAAACCGCGCGCAGCCCGCGAATAATTAGTTTGGCCCCCACTTCTTCAGCTTTAGCAATCAACAGGTTTTCAAAGGGTTCCACTACAACTTCAGTGTTACCTTTATTTAGCTTACTGATATTGCGTTCAATCATTTCAACCCGTTCTTCAAGGGTAAAAAGCGGCCCTTTATCGCGGTTAATGGCGACACCGATAACCAAGCGGTCTACCAAAACGCAGGCCCGTTGAATGATATCGATATGGCCCAGCGTCAGCGGGTCAAAGGTTCCGGGGTATAATCCTATGCGCAAGATCGCCTCCTTGGCCATTCCGTTGTTCCACTCGAACAATAACCAGCCCTTGCCGTCAAGCGGGTTTTACCGCTTCTTTACGTTTCACTACGTCGCGCATCCCATTGATCAGCCGCTCGGCAAAGCGGTTAAACCGCCCAATGCGCCTGTCACCCTCGTGGCGCACAAGGTAAAAACTGCGGGTAATGGCCAGTTCTTTTTTGAACAAAAACTGCAAATCAGGGAAATTCGGCATGGCAAAATCATGCACAACCCCTAACCCCGCCCCTTGATTGATCATATTTATCTGCACAGACACGGAATTCGACGCAAGGCTTGGCGAAGGTTTCAACCCGAATTCCGACAGGTAATCCAGTTCCTTGTCAAAGATCAGGTCAGGAATATACCCGATAATAGGATGCTGCTTTATCTGTTCAAACCTGCGTAAATCAGGGTGCGCTGCAATATACGCCTTCGTCGCCGCCAAATGCAGTTGATAATCCGTGACCTTTTGCACAACCAACCGCCCCGCTTGCGGTGGTGACACAGTTACCGCCATATCGGCCTCACGCTTGGATAGGTTCAAAACACGCGGGATAGCTACGATCTGAATTTCCAAATCAGGGTTTTCACGCGATATTTCTGCACAAACCTCTGGCAGCAAAAAGTTCGCACTACCATCAGGTGCCCCTACCCGAATGGCCCCGCTCATCTGATCCGTTGGCCCGCGCACAATTTCCTGCGCTGACAATGATGCCTGTTCCATCTCAGCCGCATAGATCAACAACCGCTCACCCGCGTCCGTCAAGTCGTAGCCTTGCGGTGTTTTCACAAACAACCGTGCGCCCATACGTTCCTCCAGCCGCGCAATACGCCGCCCCAACGTACTTGGGTCCATTTTCAACTTCTTGCTTGATGCGGTCAGGCTGCTGCTACGCCCCACATGCAAAAACACTTTCAGATCATCCCAATTCATAGTCACACCTTTCGTCATGCAAAAATGCAAAATGAACTTGCTATATTTGCCGTTTAAAAAGTGAAAACGCAAGACTATACTACATTCAGATCATTTTAGAAAAACGGGAGCATACCATGCAAGAGCTTACACATTACATCAACGGCGAACACGTCAAAGGCACCTCAGGGCGTTTTGCCGACGTCTTCAACCCTGCAACCGGCGAAGTGCAAGCACAATGCCCGCTGGCCAGTGTTGAAGAAATGAACAATGCCATCGACATTGCCCAAGCAGCACAACCTGCATGGGCTGCCGTTAACCCACAACGCCGCGCCCGCGTGATGATGCGCTATGTGGCCTTGCTGAACCGCGACATGGACAAACTGGCAGAAGCCCTATCGCGTGAGCACGGCAAAACCCTGCCAGATGCCGTGGGCGACGTGACCCGTGGTTTGGAAGTATGCGAATACTGCATTGGTGCCCCAGAATTGCTGAAAGGCGATTACACAGACAGCGCAGGCCCTGGTATCGACATGTACTCTATGCGCCAGGCTTTGGGCGTATCTGCTGGTATCACACCATTCAACTTTCCGGCCATGGTGCCGATGTGGATGTACGCACCTGCCATCGTATGTGGCAACGCTTTTATCCTGAAACCGTCCGAGCGTGATCCATCCGTATGCATCATGCTGGCCGAACTGCTGGAAGAAGCAGGCCTGCCAAAAGGTATCATCCAAGTGGTCAACGGCGACAAAGAAGCGGTTGATGCAATCCTGGACAACGACATCGTACAATCCATCGGCTTTGTGGGTTCCACACCTATCGCTGAATACATTTACGGTCGTGGCTGTTCAAACGGCAAGCGCGTTCAGTGCTTTGGTGGTGCTAAAAACCACATGATCATCATGCCGGACGCGGACATGGATCAAGTTGCAGACGCCTTAATCGGTTCCAGCTTTGGTGCCGCAGGCGAACGCTGCATGGCTATTTCTGTAGCCGTACCTGTTGGTGACGAAACCGCTGATCGCTTGATCGAAAAACTGGTGCCACGCATTGATGCGCTGAAAGTTGGCCCTTACACATCCGGTAACGATGTAGACTACGGCCCGGTTGTAACGGCGGCGGCCAAAGCCAACATCGAACGCCTTGTGCAAACCGGTATCGACCAAGGTGCCACACTTGTGGTTGATGGCCGCGATTTCAGCCTGCAAGGCTATGAAAACGGCTTCTTTGTCGGGCCACACTTGTTTGACAACGTGACCAAAGACATGGACATCTACAAATACGAAATCTTCGGCCCGGTTCTAACCACAGTACGCGCCCAAACCTATGAAGAGGCCATTGGCCTTGCCATGGATCACGAATACGGCAACGGCACAGCCATATTTACCCGTGACGGTGATGCCGCACGCGATTTCGCCAACCGCATCAATGTGGGCATGGTCGGCATCAACGTGCCAATCCCGGTACCTTTGGCTTACCACACGTTCGGTGGTTGGAAAAAATCAGTGTTTGGCGATCTAAACCAACACGGGCCGGATGCGTTTAAATTCTATACACGCACCAAAACGGTAACCGCGCGTTGGCCGTCAGGCATCAAAGAAGGCGGCGAGTTCAGCATCCCTGTAATGGAGTAGTTACCCATGAAGATCGGATTTATCGGACTAGGTAACATGGGTTCCCCAATGGCGGCCAATCTGGCCGCCGCAGGGCACGATGTAACAGGGTTTGACCTTGTTGCGGACTGCCCTGAAGGGGTTTCTAAAGCCGCCACTGTAACAGACGCCGCAACAGGTGCGGATGCTGTTATCACCATGCTACCCAATGGTGCCATATTACGCGCCGTGGCCGCTGACATCATCCCTGTGATGTCAAAAGACGCAGCTTTTGTGGATTGCTCAACCGTAGACGTAGAGTCTGCACGTGCAGTTGCAGATGATGCCGCCGCAGCTGGCCTATTAGCCGTAGACGCCCCTGTATCAGGTGGCATCGGTGGTGCCTCAGGCGGCACGCTTACTTTCATGGCAGGCGGTTCAGACGCCGCATTCGCCAAAGCGAACCCCTTGTTTGATATCATGGGCCAAAAGGCAGTGCATTGCGGCCCGTCTGGCAACGGTCAGGCCGCCAAGATCTGTAACAACATGATCCTAGGCGCTACCATGATCGCCACCTGCGAAGCCTTTGCTTTTGCAGACAAATTAGGCCTTGACCGCCAGTCAATGTTTGACGTGGTCAGCACCTCATCAGGTTACAGCTGGACAATGAATGCCTATTGCCCCGCACCTGGAATCGGCCCGCAAAGCCCTGCTGATAACGACTATCAACCGGGTTTTGCAGCCGAGTTGATGCTCAAAGACCTGCGCCTGTCACAACAGGCAGCCCAAAGCGTTGACGCCGACACCCCCATGGGTGAACGCGCCACAGAACTATACACCAGCTTCGTTGAAGATGAAGGCGGCAAAGGCTCAGATTTTTCCGCCATGCTGCCAAGGTTTGAAAAGAAAGGGCGGGGTTAACTGCTTTAAGTTCTTAATTTATTCGTTTTATCAAGCAAAAGATAAGGCAACACAGGCGTATCAATAAAGGGTTTTTCGATAACGCATCTCAACGTAAGGTTGTTCAGTGGATTTAACATCCATCTCTGTGTGGTCTCTGAGCATTTCATAGAGAGATGGAACCGGGCGCTCTGTCGGCCAAGTTTCCGGGTTCCATAAGCCAGCGCGCATTGGGGCTTTACCACAATGTGTAAATATCTCTTCGGCCATAATGCGAAGAACCGTTTTGGGGCTTCGCCCATTGACCTGAAACTTATCACGAAGGCTTGCCTCGTCACTAATTTCAGCAGTTCCGTTTACGCGTAGCGTCTCTGCAACGGTCGGAATCATAAAGATAAGTGCCACTTTAGGGTGTGCTAAAATATTCATCAGGCCATCAATACGGTTATTGCCGGGACGGTCTGGAATAAGCAGAGTTTTGTCAGATTCGACTGTAACAAATCCAGCAGGATCACCTTTTGGCGATACATCCAGATTAGTTCCGTTAGAAGTAGCAAGGACAAGAAAGGTCGAATGCTCAATGAATTGTCGGCAGTGCTTATCAAACCTTGAAATCACCTTCGCCGCAGCATGTGGCGAAGGGTCACCATAAATTTCGCGCAGTTTTTGAGGGGTCATAGTATCGGCTTCTTCCAAAACATTCTTAACAAAAATACTAGGGGTAGAAAAGTCCGCAGTGCAGACATTGCCGCAATTAGATTTTTTTGTTGATTACTGTTGCACTACAGAAATTCTTTTTATTTTCAATACGATGCTACCCTTTACATACCCCTAATCATATCCGCCATTGCAGAGTTTTCATTCGCCATATCCTCTAGCCGCGCCTTAACCACATCGCCAATAGAAATCAGCCCGATTAATTTGCCACCTTCCAAAATAGGCATATGCCGAAACCGACCCTTGGTCATGGTTTCCAAAACCATTTCCGCACTATCGGATTTTGAGCAGCATGAAACTGAACTTGTCATCATATCACCGACTTTATCACGCAAACAGGCAACTCCGCGTTTGCCCATTTCACGGATGATATCACGCTCCGACAGGATCCCGTCAATCGTTTCACCATCATCACTGACAATCAAAGCCCCCACACGGTGCGCTGACAAATCAGACACTGCATCGTCAATGGTTTGGTCTTTTGTTATGGTGAAAATTTTGTTGCTAGATTTGGTTTTCAGAATATTTTGTACCAGCATGAAATAGGCCTCCTGTTTTATTGATTTCTTCCAACATATCACAGAAATTTGATACCGTCCTATATCATAAAAAATATTTATTCAGCGGCAACTTTCCGCGCTTTCAGCATGTCTTTCAGATAGTGCCCAGTATAACTGCCCTTAGCTTTAGCCACCTCTTCGGGTGTTCCAACAGCCACGATCTGTCCCCCACCATCACCGCCTTCCGGCCCGATATCAATGATATGATCTGCGGTCTTCACAACATCCAAATTATGTTCAATAACGATCACTGTATTGCCTTGATCCACAAGTTCATGCAGAACTTCTAGCAGTTTTCGAACATCTTCGAAGTGCAGGCCCGTTGTGGGCTCATCCAGAATATACAACGTCCGTCCTGTAGATCTCTTGGCCAATTCCTTGGATAATTTCACCCGCTGCGCTTCACCCCCTGAAAGGGTTGTCGCGGGTTGGCCCACTTTGATATAGCCCAAGCCCACACGCAGCAATGCGGTCATCTTATCGCGAATACTTGGCACCGCTTTAAAAAATTGTTCGGCCTCTTCCACGGTCATATCCAGCACATCGGCAATGCTTTTCCCTTTGAAATACACCTCTAAAGTCTCGCGGTTATAGCGTTTACCGCGACAGGTTTCGCATTCCACATAAACGTCTGGCAGAAAATGCATCTCGATCTTGATCAAGCCATCGCCCTTACAGGCCTCACACCGCCCGCCTTTCACGTTGAAACTAAACCGCCCTGGCTTATAGCCGCGCGTTTTAGCCTCTGGCAGCCCAGCAAACCAATCACGAATGGGTGTAAAAGCGCCTGTGTAAGTCGCAGGGTTTGATCGCGGTGTGCGTCCGATGGCGCGTTGGTCAATATCAATCACCTTGTCCAGAACAGTCAACCCATTGACCGCCTCACAAGGTGCGGGCGTCTGTTTAGCACCGTTTAGTCGCATGGACGCCGTTTTGAACAAAGTCTCGATTGTCAGCGTTGATTTACCGCCGCCAGAAACGCCCGTAACACAGACAAATTTACCCAAAGGAAATTCAACTGTTACGTTTTTCAAATTATTACCAGTAGCCCCTTCGACGGTCACAACCTTGCCATTTCCCGCCCGTCTTTGCGTAGGGATACTAATTTCACGTCGTCCGGTAAGATACTGACCTGTAATAGATTTACTTGATTTGATAATTTGCGCAGGCGTGCCGCGCGCAATCACTTCACCGCCATGCACCCCGGCCCCCGGCCCGATATCCAGCACATAATCTGCGCTGCGAATAGCTTCTTCATCATGCTCAACCACAATCACCGTGTTACCCTGATCACGCAGGTTTTTAAGTGTCACCAAAAGCCGTCCGTTATCACGCTGATGCAAGCCAATAGAAGGTTCATCCAGCACATAAAGCACCCCCGTCAGCCCGGAACCGATCTGCGAAGCCAGCCGAATGCGCTGGCTTTCGCCACCCGATAAAGTGCCCGAAGCCCGTGACAATGTCAGATAATCCAACCCTACATTCACCAGAAAACCCAGCCGTTCACGAATTTCCTTTAAAATAGCCACAGCAATGGCATTTTTCTGTTTGGTAAGACTGCCAGGCACGCTTTCAATCCAGTCCAGTGCCTCTTTGATAGACAGTTGCACCACCTTGCCCACATGCAAATCACCGATTCGCACCGCCAATGCTTCAGGCCGTAGTCGGAACCCATCACACACCTTACAATGGCGGTTATTCTGGTAGCGTTCAAACTCATCGCGCACCCAGTTACTGTCGGTTTCGCGGTAGCGGCGTTCCATGTTTGGTATGACGCCTTCAAAATTGCGCGTCACCTCATAAACCCGACCCGCATCATCATACCGAAACTTAATCTCTTCATCGCCAGAGCCGCGCAACATCACCTGTTGCACCTTTTCGGGCAGATCACGCCAAGGTGCGTCTTTATCAAACCCGTAATGTTTAGCAATAGATTCAATAGTTTGCCTGAAATATGGTGACTTACCCTTAGCCCAAGGTGCCAACGCCCCATCATATAAAGACAGCCGCGTATCAGGCACTACAAGGCGTTCATCAAAGAACAGCTCTACGCCTAACCCATCGCAATCGGGACAGGCCCCGAAGGGTGCGTTGAATGAGAAAAGCCGTGGCTCAATCTCTGGAATGGTAAAGCCCGAAACTGGACACGCAAAGTTTTCCGAGAAGGTGATCCTTACAGGATCCCCTTCTTTCGGCGCGGTTTCCAGAATAGATATTCCGTCTGCCAGATCTAGGGCAGTGCGGATACTGTCCGCCAGCCGTGTTTCCAGCCCCTCGCGCACCACAATACGGTCAACTACCACATCTATATTATGGCGGTATTTTTTATCCAAAGTTGGCGCATCTTCCAGCTCATAAAATTCCCCATCCACCTTGACGCGTTGAAATCCCTGCTTCTTAAGTTCTTGAAATTCCTTGCGATATTCGCCCTTACGGTCGCGCACAATCGGGGCCAACAGATAAGCCCGCGTGCCCTCTTCCATACCCATAATCCGGTCAACCATTTCAGACACCTGTTGCGCTTCAATCGGCAGGCCTGTTGCAGGCGAATAGGGTGTGCCGACACGGGCAAACAGCAGCCGCATATAGTCGTAAATTTCCGTTACAGTGCCAACTGTGGAACGTGGGTTTTTCGATGTGGTCTTTTGCTCAATGGAAATCGCAGGCGATAAACCTGCAATATGATCCACATCGGGCTTTTGCATCATATCCAGAAATTGCCGCGCATAGGCCGACAGGCTTTCCACATAACGCCGCTGGCCTTCCGCATAAATCGTGTCAAACGCCAGTGACGATTTGCCGGAACCCGAAAGCCCGGTGATCACCACCAGTTTATTGCGCGGAATATCCACATCAATGTTCTTCAGATTATGTTCTCGCGCACCGCGAATTTCGATATTTTTCAGCTCAGACATGCAAGTCTACCCAATAAGTGTTCCCAACTATGTAGTTGGACACGCCAAAGATGCCAGTGAAAACAAAAGAACACAAGGGGAACGTTAGTAAAATATTAAGATTTACCTGCCCATAATCTTGCGTACATAGTTACGCGTCTCTTTATAGGGTGGGATACCGTTGTATTTCGCCACCGCTTGGGGGCCTGCATTATAGGCCGCCAAAGCCAACCGCCAAGTGCCGAATTTACGGTGCATCCTAGCTAAATAACGTGCGCCACCTTCCAGATTTTGCTTTGGGTCACGTGGGTTAACCCCCAGATTTCGCGCGGTCGCAGGCATCAGTTGCGCCAAACCATACGCCCCAACCCGTGATTTAGCCCGCGGGTTCCAGCCGCTTTCCTGTTGCACTAAACGGTTAAACAAATCCACCGGCACACCATACTTGCGCGCCGCCGCCTCTGCCATCGGTTTATAAATGCCCTTGTACTTGCCGTTATAGCGCGCTGAAAATCCATAATCTATCGTACGTCCCGTCAAGATTTTACTGGAACTGCTGTATTGCTTAGACAAGCGGTTTTCGATCAAATTGCTGTGCAAACTGGAAATACGCCGTGAATTTGACGATTTCGATGATTTAGAAAGCCCCGCCGCCTGTACGGGCCCGGATATGGCAACACTCAATGCCAATAGAATAAGAAAACCCTGTTTCATCAATTTGCCCATTTGATTACTCACCTAAGACGCTCTTTACCCGTTTTAATCCTATTTGAACAGCCTTTGGTTAATTTCCCGCAAATATTGACGCGATTCATCTTTTCTTCACCCCCTTCAGGTGTTCTAACGGTTATTAACCAAGATTAGACGCTAGATTCGATGGGGAGGCCACAAAATGGCAGGCAGTTTAAACAAAGTCATGATAATCGGTAATCTGGGGGCAGACCCGGAAGTACGCACATTCGGCAACGGTGGGCGCGTGTGCAATCTGCGCATTGCCACATCCGAAAGCTGGCGTGACAAGAACACTGGCGAGCGCCGTGAAAAAACCGAATGGCACACGGTTGCTATCTTTTCCGAAGGTTTGGTAAAGATTTGTGAACAATACCTGAAAAAAGGTTCAAAGGTTTATGTTGAGGGCGCTTTACAAACCCGCAAATGGCAAGACCAATCCGGCAACGACCGCTATTCCACAGAAGTGGTACTGCAAGGCTTTAATGGCACGTTAACCATGCTGGATGGCCGCTCAGGCGGCAGCGGCGGCGGTGACTATGGTCAGGGTGGCGGCAACCAAGGTGGCGGTTATGGCGGCCAATCCGGCGGTCAGGGCGGCGGCCAAGCACCCGCCTCATCCAACAATGATATGGATGATGAAATTCCGTTCTAGCTAAATTCTAAAAATACACATTATAAACAGCCTGTTAGAGCACAATCTTCAGGCTGTTTTTTTGTCTACATTATAGCCCTTCAATAAACCACTAAACATTGCGGTCTTAGATCAATTCTGCTATATAAAACCACAACATATAGTAGCTATAAAAAGATCGAGCAGACCGTGAGCGACGACACCAAAATCAAAGACGAAAACACCCCTGAACGCCCCGCATACGACGGGCCGCAAATCTCTATCGTAGAGGAAATGAAAACCTCTTACCTAGATTACGCGATGAGCGTGATTGTCAGCCGCGCGATCCCTGATTTGCGCGATGGCCTGAAGCCAGTTCACCGCCGCATTCTTTATGCGATGTTTGAAACTGGCAATACCCACGATAAATCTTACCGCAAAGCCGCGCGTGCCGTGGGTGACGTAATGGGAAAATATCACCCGCATGGTGATGCCGCCATTTACGACGCACTGGTGCGTATGGCACAGGATTTCTCCATGTCATTGCCGCTACTAGACGGCCAAGGTAACTTTGGTTCCATGGACGGCGATAATGCAGCCGCTATGCGGTATACCGAAGTGCGCATGGATAAACCTGCGGCCTACCTTTTGGCGGATATTGATAAAGATACGGTTAATTTCCAGGATAATTACGACGGTAAAGACCGCGAACCCACAGTTCTGCCCGCACGTTACCCTAACATGCTGGTTAACGGTGCTGGCGGTATTGCCGTGGGCATGGCCACCAACATCCCACCGCATAATCTGGGCGAAGTCATCACCGCAACCCTTGCCCTGATCGAAGACCCGGACATGGATAGCCTTGCGCTGATGCAACACATCCCCGCCCCTGATTTCCCCACAGGCGGTATCATTCTGGGCCGTGCGGGCGCACAAAAAGCCTATACAGAAGGGCGCGGCAGCGTCATTATCCACGCTAAAACCCGCATTGAGGAAATCCGCAAAGACCGCTGGGCCATCATCCTTGATGAAATCCCTTATCAGGTCAACAAAGCCACAATGATTGAAAAAATCGCTGAACTGGCCCGCGACAAAAAAATCGAAGGCATCAGCCACGTCCAAGACGAAAGTGACCGTATCGGTGTACGCGTCGTGGTCGAACTGAAACGCGATGCCACAGCCGAGGTCGTGCTGAACCAACTGTTCCGCTACACGCCGATGCAAACCAGTTTCGGCTGTAACATGCTGGCCCTGAACAATGGCCGCCCAGAACAGCTGGACTTACGCAAATTCCTGACCAGCTTCCTGACTTTTCGCGAAGAAGTTGTGGCACGGCGCACCGCGTTTGAATTGCGCAAGGCCCGTGAACGCAGCCACATCTTATGTGGCTTGGCTGTGGCCGTGTCTAATGTTGATGAAATCGTCGCCACCATTCGCGCCTCAGCCGATCCCGCAACTGCGCGTGAAAAACTGATGACCCGCGCTTGGCCAGCGCACGACATCGTTGAATATATCAAGCTAATCGATGATCCAAGCCACACCATTAACGATGACGGCACCTACCACCTGTCCGAAATTCAAGCCCGCGCTATTTTAGAACTGCGTCTTGCACGTTTGACAGCGATGGGCGTGAAAGAGGTCACGGATGAGCTGCAAGACCTTGCAGGTAAAATCACCGATTATCTAAGCATCCTGCGATCCCGTGAACGTATCATGGCCATTATTACCGAAGAGCTGACTGAGGTGCGCGAAAAATTCGCCATCCCGCGCCGTTCGGAAATCGTTGAATATGCCGGCGATATGGATATCGAAGACCTGATTGAGCGCGAAGATATGGTCGTGACCGTCACCAATTCAGGCTACATCAAACGCACCCAATTAGGCGAGTACCGCGAACAAAAACGCGGCGGCAAAGGCACCCAAGGCATGAACACCAAGGACGAAGATTTCGTCACCAACCTGTTTGTCGCTAACACCCACACCGCCCTGCTGTTCTTCACCGACGACGGCATGGTTTACACGTTGAAAACCTGGCGTTTACCACTTGGTGGGCGCAATGCGCGTGGCAAAGCCATCATCAACCTGTTGCCGATCAAGCAAGGTGTTTCTATCGCTGCCATCATGCCAATAGATGTGCCTGAAGAAGACTGGAAAGACCTGCAAATCGTTTTCGCCAATTCAGAAGGCGGCGTGCGGCGCAACGCGCTATCGGACTTTACCAACGTGAAATCCAACGGCAAAATTGCGATGAAACTACCCGAAGGCGTTACCATCGTTGATGTGCGCATCGCCACCGAAAAAGACGACTTCTTCCTGACCACCAGCATGGGCAAAGCCATCCGCTTCCCCACCACAGATGTGCGTGTCTTTAAAGGCCGCGACTCGCTAGGAGTACGTGGCATCAGACTGGCAAAAGGTGATCACGTGGTTTCCATGGCCGTCATCCGCCATGTTGTGGCAACACCTGATGAACGTAACGCCTATTTCAAAATGCGCCGCGATACAACGGACGATGAAGGCGGCGGAGAAGCGACCGATGCCACATTGAGCACTGAACGCTACGAAGAATTGGCCGCATCAGAACAATGGATACTGACCATCACCAAAGGTGGTTTCGGCAAACGATCCAGTGCGCATGAATACCGCGTATCGGGGCGTGGCGGCCAAGGTGTTGCGGCCGCCAACTTGGGCCGCCGGGATGATCGCATCATCGCGTGTTTCACAGTAGAAGACGAAGACCAAATCATGTTGGCCACCTCAACCGGCCAATCAATCCGCTGCCCGGTCGCAGGAATATCGCGCCAAGGGCGCACCTCATCCGGTGTAACTGTGTTCAGCGTTGGCAAAGGTGAAAGCGTTGTCTCTGTGGCTTATATCGCTGAAAGTTCTGATGAAGACGAAGGCGAAGAAACAACCGAAGCCAGCGAAGAATAAACCGCAGTTTTAAATTTCCAGACAGGGGGCCAACAGGCCCCCTTTTCTTTTGCCGCGCACTGCCCTAAACCGCGCCCATGACAAAACCCATCCACATCATCGGCGGCGGCATGGCCGGATCAGAAGCCGCATGGCAAATCGCCAGCGCAGGCTTGCCCGCAATCATCCATGAAATGCGCCCCAATGTAAAAACATTCGCGCATCAAACCGAAGGTTTGGCAGAACTGGTTTGTTCCAACTCATTCCGTTCCGACGATGACACCGCCAACGCAGTGGGCCTGTTGCATTGGGAAATGCGCCAAGCCGGATCGATTGTGATGGAAATGGGCGCCAAACACGCGGTACCCGCAGGCAGCGCATTGGCCGTTGACCGTGATGCATTCAGCCAAGGAGTAACCGAAAAACTGCTATCCCATCCGCTGATCACACTGGAACGCGGCGAGGTCACAGGCCTGCCGCCCAAGGAATGGGGTCAAACCATTATTGCAACCGGCCCCCTAACCTCGCAATCCATGGCCGAAGCGGTTTTGGTTGAAACTGATCAATCGTCCCTAGCATTCTTTGACGCCATCGCCCCCATCGTCTACGCCGAAAGTGTAGATATGGAAAAAGCATGGTTCCAGTCGCGCTACGACAAGGGCGAAACGGTGGAGGAACAAACCGCCTATCTGAACTGCCCGATGGATGAAGCCCAATACAACACTTTTATCGACGCACTTCTGGCCGCAGAAAAAACCGAGTTCAAAGACTGGGAAAAAGACACCCCCTATTTCGAAGGCTGCCTACCCATAGAAGTGATGGCCGAACGTGGCCGAGAAACCCTGCGTTGGGGCCCGATGAAACCTGTAGGCTTAACCAATCCGCACCAACCAACCGTCAAAGCCCACGCCATCGTGCAACTACGCCGTGACAATGCGCTTGGCACTTTGTTCAACATCGTGGGCTTTCAGACCAAAATGAAATACGGCGAACAGGCACGGGTTTTGTCAATGATCCCAGGTCTGGAAAATGCCGAATTCGCGCGTCTTGGCGGCATTCACCGCAACACATTCATCAACTCACCTTTACTGCTGGACGATCAAATGCGCCTGAAATCAAGGCCCGAAATTCGCTTTGCCGGCCAAATCACCGGCGTTGAAGGCTACGTTGAAAGTGCCGCAATGGGCATACTCGCAGGCCGTTTGGCAGTGGCAGAAGCCAAAGGTGAAACCAGAAAATCGCCCCCCAACACCACCGCAATGGGCGCCTTGATCAGCCACATAACGGGCGGCGCTGACGCTAAAACCTTCCAACCGATGAACGTAAATTTCGGCCTGTTCCCGCCCTTGGATAACGTAAAAGGCGGGCGACGTAATCGTAAAACCCGCTATTTGGCCTATACGGAACGCGCCAAAGCCGATTGGACAACATGGTTGCAGGACGCTTAACCACTTGTTAACCTTAGCTCCATGAGTGACCACAAAAACCATCTATCACGCGCCTACGGGCTGGGAAATGTCACCGACACCCAAGCATTCTACACAGACTGGGCCGCAACTTATGATGCGGAAGTTCAGGAAAACGGCTATGCTACCCCCGAACGCTGCGCCAAAGCACTCGCAGGTTTCACCCCTGAACAAGACTTGGCCATCTTAGACATCGGTTGTGGTACAGGCCTGTCAGGCAAACATCTGGCAGATGCCGGTTTCACCCGCATCGACGGTTGTGATATCAACCCCGAAATGTTGAAAGTGGCCGAAACCCGAAATGTCTATGACTGTTTATGGCAATCCTCGACAGACAACCCGTTCCCGTTCAAGGACGGCACTTATGATGTCATCACAGCCATTGGCGTGATCAGCATCGGTGCCGCCCCGATTGATTTGCTTTACGCATTGTTGAAAAAGCTCAACAGCGGCGGCATGGCGGTGTTTTCTTTCAACGATCATACGCTGGCAGTTCCTGAATATGAATGCGCTGTGATGAACCACACAGACTGCGGCGCCTTTGAACTACTGTTCAAAGAACATGGGCCCCACCTGCCCGGTAAAGGCATGAAATCAAATGTTTATGTGATGCGCAAACGGTGAACATAGAACGTTTTGCGCCCTCACCCACGGGACTATTACACTTAGGCCACGCCTATTCTGCCCTGTTGGCTTGGGATGCGTCGCTTGCAAATGGCGGCACAATGTTGTTGCGTATTGAAGATATAGACCTTTCCCGTTGCAAGCCTGAATTCGAACAGGCCATTTACGATGACCTTACGTGGCTGGGCCTTTCTTGGCCCACCCCCGTCATGCGACAGTCAAACCGACAACCTGCATACAATGCTGCCCTGCAAAAGCTGATTGATATTGGCCTCTGCTACCCGTGCAGATGCACAAGAAAAGACATCACCCAAGCGATGTCAGCCCCTCAAGAAGACGTAACATACGGCCCCGATGGCCCGATTTATCCTGGAAATTGCCGGGGCCGCTTTATGAATGAACGCACTGAAACCGATGCAATCCGTTTGAATATGCAAAAGGTAATTGCGGGAATACCCCACACACTCACCTATGATGAAATTGGCGGAAAAATGCCTGAAACCATCCAAATTAGCCCGGAAAAACTACTATCCGAAGCCGGTGACATCGTCCTGGCGCGCAAAGACATCGGCACATCTTATCACCTGTCTGTTGTTGTGGATGACGCCGACCAGAACATCACCCACGTCACCCGTGGCCGCGATTTAATCTCTGCCACCCCTATTCACAGGCTATTGCAGGAATTGCTTGGGCTACCAACCCCGATCTATCGCCATCACAAGTTGATCCGCGATGAAAACGGCAAACGTTTGGCAAAGCGTTATGATGCCATGGCGATCAGTAAATACCGTGATGACGGGGCCTGCCCACAAGATATCCGCGAAATGGTCGGCCTTTAAAGAAGTGGTGCGTGTATCTCAACCTCATCACCATCCTGCACCTCCATATAAAAACAACTGCTGCGGTTAGTGTGGCAAGCAGGCCCGGTTTGATCAACCGTAAGCAGCAAACAATCGCGGTCACAATCTACCCGCAACGACACCAGCTTTTGTACATGCCCGGATGTCAGGCCTTTTTTCCAAAATTCCTGCCTTGAACGCGACCAGTAAGTCACGTGGCCAGAGCGCAGGGTTTCATCCACCGCATCGCGGTTCATCCAAGCCATCATCAGCACTTCACCGGTGCCCACCTGCTGGGCGATTGCCGGGATCAGACCTTTTGCATCATATTTCAGTGATGCCGCATCGAATTTTGCCATTTTGATCACTTTCGCTTTGCTTTCTTATACCTGCACCCTAAATATGGGGTTAACAAATGAAATGCAAAGGCCAAAATACATGGCAAGTGATCAAGATTTAATGAAGCTCTATTCAGGGCGCATTCTGGCTTTGGCGGCGGCTATTCCGTTAACCGAACGCCTTGAAAACCCAGACGCAACCGTGCGCAAACGCTCGCCCTTGTGCGGTTCCACCGTAGAAGTGGACGTGCAGATCAAAGACAATATCATCACAGGCTTTGGCCAGGATGTAAAAGCCTGCGCTTTGGGCCAAACATCCGCCTCGGTTCTGGCATCCCACGTTGTGGGCCTGTCCAAAGAACAAATCACAGCGGGCCGCGATCAGCTTTTGGCCATGCTCAAAGGCGATGGTACCGTACCATCCGCCCCGTTTGATGATCTGGAAGTGTTGTTACCCGCACGTGAGTATGCCAATCGTCACGCCTCTATCATGCTGGCGTTTGACGCCACATTGGAAGCCATAGACCAAGTATAAAAAAACGCCGCAAACCAATGGGATGCGGCGTTAAGTTTAAGCAAATCTTAGTCTTGGAGTTTGAGGCGGTCAATAATGACCGTGTTCCGTTGAGGCGTGGAACCGATAAATCGTAAAACGGGTGGTAATGCGATTTATTTCCCAGACAGATTGCAGGCGTTGTTAACGTTAAAAACTGGGCAGATATAACCCAACAGTCAGGATGACAAAAATAGCCGTCAGGCCAAGAATATCTTCAATAATGGCTGTTGGTTTGTGGGTTGCGAGCTTGTTAATATGTTTCATAATTTCCTGCCGTGTTCTTTTCGTTGCCCTTTTGTTCTCACATAAATTCCCTTGTGTAAAGAACTTTTATAGAACATTTGCGAACAAAACAGAACAAACTTGGTTAAAATCTCCCTAACCCACTGATAATAAACGAATAGCCTTTTCTTGTTCCATCAGGAACAAAAGTGTTCTGGTGGCCTTACCACGGGGTGTTTTCAGTTTTGGGTCACCATTTATTAACATTCTGGCGTCATCATGCGCGATTTTCATCAGGGCGGTTTGCGATTCTAAATCAGCAATCCTAAACCGTGGCAGCCCGGATTGTGCCGTTCCCAGCAAATCCCCTGCCCCCCGCAGTTTCAAATCTTCCTCGGCAATCACAAACCCATCGTCAGTTTCACGCATCACTGTCAAACGCCGCTCTGCCGTTTTCCCCAAAGGGGGCGCATACATCAACAAACAGGTGCTGGCCTGGGTGCCACGCCCAACCCGCCCACGCAACTGGTGCAACTGCGCCAATCCAAAATGTTCTGCCTGTTCAATCACCATGATTGACGCATTGGGCACATCCACCCCCACCTCAATCACTGTTGTTGCCACTAAAACGGCCGTGTTGCCCGCAGAAAAAGCCGCCATCGCCGCATCTTTATCGCCGCGCGGCATCTGCCCGTGCACTAATCCTACGTTTTCATCACCCAAAACCAGCCGCAATGCCCGGTAACGATCTTCAGCAGCCGCAAAATCCACCACTTCGCTTTCTTCCACAAGCGGGCAAACCCAATAGGCCTGCCGCCCCTCTGAAATCGCCGCTTTCAAACGTGCCACCACCTGATCCATGCGTGTATTCGATACTAAAACAGTCTCAACAACCTGCCGCCCGGGTGGTTTTTCATCCAATACAGACACATCCATATCCCCATAATGCGCCAATTCCAGCGAGCGAGGAATGGGCGTGGCGGTCATCACCAGAATATCAACAGCATCGCCCTTGGCCCCCAAATCCATACGTTGGCGCACCCCGAAACGATGCTGCTCATCAACGATGGCAAGGCGTAACCTGCTAAACACCACATCTTTTTGAAACACCGCATGAGTGCCCACCAGAATGTGAATATCCCCCGCCGCCAATGCCTTTAACTTGGCCGCCCGTTCGCGCCCCTTATCGCGCCCGGTCAGAATTTCCAACACAACGCCTGCCTCTTGCGCCAAAGGCTGCAAGCTTGCCAAATGTTGACGCGCCAAAATTTCCGTAGGTGCCATCATCACCCCTTGTGCGCCCGCTTCCACAGCCGCCAACAAAGCCATGAACGCCACCAGCGTTTTGCCCGACCCCACATCGCCCTGCAACAACCGATTCATACGTTTGTCACTGGCCATATCATCGGCAATATCCACAATGCACCGCTCTTGCGCGCCCGTGGGTTTATAGGGCAGCGCACCCAAAACTTTATTACGCAACGCCCCTGTACCTACCGTGGTATAGCCCTTCACGCGTCGCGTACTGGCGCGCGCCAAAGACAGTGTTACCTGATGCGCCAGAAATTCGTCATAAGCCAAACGCGCACGCGCCTTGGCACTTGGCGATAAATCGCTGACAGTTTTCGGGTGATGTGCGGCCTGAACCGCGCCCTTCCAACCAGGCCATTTCTGGTCTTTTAAAACCGAGGGTTCTATCCATTCCGGCAAATCAACCAACCGACCCAAACTCGCCTGTGCCGCCTTACTGATAAGCTTTTGCGTCACCCCCGCCGTCAGCGGATAAACCGCTTCCACCTCTGGTATCTGATCCACCTCATCCACCCGCAAAATATAGTCCGGATGCACCATTTGCGCCAAGCCATCAAACACTTCCAACTTGCCCGATATCACGCGGCGTTGCCCCGCAGGTAGCTGTTTGCGCAGCCAATCTTCGCGGGCGTGAAAGAACACCAGCTGAAACGAATTTTGCGCATCCTCTACCATCACGCGGTAAGGCCGACCTTTAATGGCATTGGGTTGGTGCAGCCCCACTTCGACCTCAACCGTTACCACGCTGGGCAATTCGGCATCATTGATGCTGCTGATAATTTTGCGGTCAATAATATTATGCGGCAGCGTAAATAACAGATCGCGTGGTTTTTCCACATCCATCTTGGCAAAATGTTCCGCCGAGCGCGGCCCGACCCCGTCCAACCCTTTCAGATCGGCAAATAGCGGAAACAGAATTTCAGGGCGGCGGCTCATATGGTTAATATCACCCGTTTTGTCCTGTCAGATCAAGCCACTCGGCCTCACTTAACAAGGTCACACCTAATTCTGCCGCTTTCTTAGCCTTAGAACCTGCCCCCGGCCCCGCCACAACATAATCGGTTTTTTTGGAAACCGATCCCGAAACTTTAGCGCCCATATCTTCTGCCCGCACCTTGGCCTCGGCCCGTGTCATCAATTCCAAGGACCCCGTGAACACAACAACCTTGCCTGCAACAGGGCTGCCTGATGTATCGCGCACTGCCATATCCTGCACATCCAGTTCAGCGATTAATCGATCAATGGCATCGCGGGCCTCGCCCGCATGAAACGTATCAACAAGGGCCGCGGCCATAACCACGCCAACCCCGTCGATGGCATTCAGCTGTTCCCACGCATCGCCTTCGCGATCAGCGGCCATATCCATCGCCGCCTCAAAAGCGGCCCAAGAACCGTAGTTATTAGCCAAAAGCGTGCCGCTACTATCGCCCACATGACGCATACCCAATGCGAAAATCAGTTTATTCAGTGGAATTTTGCGTTTCTCATTGATTGCGGCAAACAGATTGGTCGCAGACCGATCGCCCCAACCATCGCGGTTTTTCAGCTTGGTAAAGTTATCCGCATCACGGATTTCCAACGTAAAAATATCCGCAGGTTCCTTGATCGCCAAAGTATCATCTTCGAAGAACATCTCAATCTGCTTGGCTCCCAAACCTTCGATATCAAAAGCCCCACGCGCTACAAAATGCTTTAATTTCTCAACCGCCTGCGCCGGGCAGATCATACCACCCGTACAACGCGCAACACTATCGCCAGTTTCACGCACAGCGGGTGATCCACATTCAGGGCATATGGTTGGGAACTCATATACTTGACTGTCATCGAGCCGTTTCGACAGATCAACATCACGAATTTTGGGGATCACATCACCGGCACGGTACACTTCCACCCAGTCGCCAGCACGAATATCACGACCCTCACGGATCGCATTACCTTTGCTATCAACCCCTTTGATGTAATCTTCATTATGCAACGTGGCGTTCGATACGACCACACCGCCAACAGTCACAGGCAACAACCGCGCCACTGGGGAAAGAGCCCCCGTGCGCCCGACCTGAATTTCAATCGCCTCAATGCGTGTATGGGCAATTTCGGCGGGAAACTTATGGGCGATTGCCCAACGTGGCGTGGTTGACCGAAAGCCAAGGCGGGCCTGCAATGTCAAATCATCAACCTTGTAAACCACCCCGTCGATATCATAACCAAGGGTTGCGCGTTGTTCTTCAATACGCGCATATTGCGCGATTAGTTGCTTTGGCCCATCACAGGTTTTTGTCAGTGGATTGGTGGAAAACCCCATAGACGCAATCCGTGCAATCGCCCCAGTTTGGGTCTCTGCCAACGGCTCCGACAATTCCCCCCAAGCATAAGCGAAAAACTTCAAAGGGCGGGATTTGGTGATTTTGGCATCCAACTGGCGCAAAGAGCCAGCGGCGGCATTGCGCGGATTGGCAAATTCCTTGGCACTTTTTTCAACCTGTGCTGCATTCAATGCATCAAAATCCACATGGCTCATATATATCTCACCACGGATTTCCATTACATCAGGGGCGTCTTTAATAGTTTGGGGAATATCCGAAACAGTACGTGCATTATTGGTTACATTCTCACCAACCTCACCGTCACCGCGCGTAACCGCATGAATAAGTTTGCCTTTTTCATAACGTAAAGACAGCGATAATCCGTCAATCTTCGGCTCTGCGGTATAAAATAACGTGGCATCCGCCCCTGTACCCAGAAACTTGCGAACACGACCATCAAAGTCAGCAACATCCGCGTCCTTGAACGCATTACCAAGCGACAGCATCCGCACCGCGTGGGTGATCTTTGAAAAAGTCTCAGAAACCGCCGCACCCACTTGGTCCGATGGGCTATCACTGCGTTTAAGATCAGGAAAAACCGCTTCAATATCCGCATTACGCCGTTTTAAGCGATCATATTCAGCATCCGTAATTTCCGGCGCATCATTGGTATGATACTGATCATTCGCCAAAATCAACACTTCGGCAAGGCGTGCCAGCTCAGCCGTTGCCTGATCCTTTGAAAGCTTAGAAACTGCAATTTCTGGCACTACGCCACCCCGCCATATTCTTCATATTAAGATACGGCGAGACAGCAAAACCGTCCAGCGGTTTTTATCCTGCTGCGGCCAAAACTCTTGGGGCCTCAGCAACGGGATCGCGCAAAACATATCCCCGCCCCCATACGGTTTCAATATGGCTGTCACCCCCCGTGGCTTCAGCCAGTTTTTTGCGCAGCTTACAGATAAACACATCAATGATTTTCAATTCCGGTTCATCCATGCCACCATAAAGATGGTTCAGGAACATCTCTTTGGTCAGGGTCGTGCCCTTGCGCAGCGATAACAGCTCAAACATCTGGTATTCTTTACCCGTAAGGTGAACCTGTTCGCCGCCAACATCGACTGTTTTTTGATCCAAATTCACACAAATCCCCCCAGTTTCAATCACCGATTCTGCATGACCCTGCGACCGGCGCACAATCGCCAGAATGCGCGCCACAAGTTCAGCGCGATCAAACGGCTTGGTCAGATAATCATCGGCCCCGAAACCAAAGCCCTTAATTTTATCTTCAACAGTATCATACCCCGACAAAATCAATATCGGTGTTTTAATCTTGGCATTGCGTAACTGGCGCAAAACCTCATGCCCGTCCATATCAGGCAGGTTCAAATCAAGTAGTATCAAATCGTAATCATATAATTTAGCCAGATCGATGCCTTCTTCGCCCATATCTGTGGCATAAACATTGAAACTGGCATTTTGCAGCATCAGTTCGATGCTTTTGGATGTGGTGGGGTCATCTTCGACCAGTAATATACGCATGTGTTTCCTCCGCGAACGGTTGGTTAATATTCCCTACACTCTGCGCAACAATGGTTAACCACTGGTTACTCCCAAGAACAAAATAGCATTTCTACCTAAGGTTGTCTATAATTTTGTAACTTTGTGGCCTTCAAACCGCTGATACCATGCGCTTTTACCGCCCGCAGCCAGCCATCAAATTCTTCTTCCGATAATCCGTACATTTCACACGCCTCGCCCTTAACCAGCAAACCGGCTGACACCGCCAACACCACACGGGCCTTGCGCGAAGCCACCCACCGCGTAGTATCACGCGGCGGCAAATCCGACCGGGTTAATTTACGCCCGTCCGGCAGGGTCACAAAACTGGGCCCGTTGATTTTTTTCACATACATTGCTCTGCTCACATCTTATATACAAAGCTTTTGCCCCAAATCCCTTAATCACATGTAAAAGTCCCCCTTGTGAGTATGCAGCCTTTTATTATAAAGCGATGTATTCATAGGATCGTAACCATGTCTGCTGACACAAAAACCAAACTGAACTCTATGGGCTTTGCCAAAGCCCCCAAAGATACCCGCGTGCTTGTCGCCATGTCAGGTGGCGTGGATAGCTCTGTTGTGGCCGCAATGCTGGCCGAAGAAGGCTATGATGTGGTCGGTGTCACCCTGCAACTTTACGATCACGGGGCAGCCCTAGCCAAAAAAGGCGCCTGTTGCGCAGGCCGCGACATCCATGATGCCCGCCGTGTCGCCGATGAAATGGGCTTTCCGCATTACGTGCTGGATTATGAAAACAAATTCAAAGAAAGCGTCATAGACGAATTCGCAGACGCCTACCTTGCAGGTGCCACCCCCGTGCCTTGCATCCGCTGCAACGAGCGCGTCAAATTCCGCGACCTGCTGGAAACCGCCAAAGACCTGGATGCCGATTGCATGGCCACAGGCCACTACATCCAACGCTTCCAAGGCGCGCAAAAGGCCGAACTGCACAAAGCCGCCGACGGTGACCGTGACCAATCCTATTTCCTGTTCTCGACCAAACAAGAACAACTGGAATACCTGCGCTTCCCGCTGGGCCATTTGCCCTCCAAGGCTGAAACCCGCGCACTCGCGCGCAAATTCGGCCTGCCCGTGGCAGACAAACCCGACAGCCAAGACATATGCTTTGTCCCCAACGGCTCTTACGCTGCCGTGATCGAAAAACTGCGCCCGGGTGCCGCTGACCCCGGTGATATCGTACATATCGATGGCGAGGTTCTGGGCCAGCACAAAGGTGTGATCCACTACACCATCGGCCAACGCCGTGGCCTTGGCATCGGCGGGCGCGAACCGCTTTATGTGATCAAACTCGATCCAGACCTGAAACACGTCATCGTCGGCCCGAAAGAGGCCCTAAGCACCAGCCATATCGCGATACGAGAGATCAACTGGCTGGGCGACACCCCCTTCGATAGCCGCAAAGAATGGCACATCGAAGTACGCGTACGCTCCACCCGCACCCCCAAACCCGCCATAATCCGCCCCCTTGGGAAGGCCAGACTGGATTTGGCGGGGGTATTAGGGACCGCCACGTATTAAGCAAACTGGTTCATAGCTGCATATGTGACCACTTCGAACTACATATTGACCTGAGCCCCCAAAACTCCTCCAGTGGAACAGGAAGCTGGCGAGAAGACTGCTGACGTGGATGGGATCAGTTCAGCGACATTCTACAAATACAAATCCAAGTATAGCGGTATGGAACTGGATGCCAAGCGACTGCGGGCGTTGGAAGACGAGAACGGCAAGCTATTAGGGATTAATCGCGGAAAGCAGTGGCGCATTTGATGGAAGTCGAGGTTGAGAAGGCGTCGCCCCCGGGCAAGCTTGCGTGTTTTACGACAGCGAAGGCACTCGGATATATGGTGGTGGCTGGATTTTGGCGGGGGTATTAGGGATTAATCGTTGCGTGAGTTCGTTTAGATAGCCTGCTATTCTTACTGCGCACTTTTAAACGGATAATGTCGTATTAAGCAAACTGGTTCATAGCTGCATATGTGACCACTTCGAACTACATATAAAGAACATACCTAAAAAATGTCCTTTGAAAAACAGGCTGGTTGGCAGCTATGGGGGGCTTTGCTACCGTTTGCTGCTACTGCACTAATAACTGCTATTCAAAAGAGATTATATGCAATAATAATCCATTTCGAAATAACATAAACGTTGGTTCAAAACTTTGGATCGGAATATAATTCACTTTCATGCAGGCAAAAGTCAGGCTTTTCTATATCCACTATCGCCTTCACGATAGGAGCACTGCCATTGTTGCCATCGTATCCCCATGCAAAATTATCACCATCATAATCAAAATAATCAAAGATAAATGTGTCTCCACTACCATCTGCAAGCAAATACCAGATTCCGTAGATGAATGGTTTCGAAAACTCTCTTTTTTCTTGACATTGTTCACGTCCACCAAACTCAAACCCTTCCACTTCACCGCAGGTTTTATCAATTCTTATGGACATTCCTGGCTCGAGGTTTAAACGATGAATGTCTCCTGAACATGAAAAATCAAACTCTAGCCCCATAGCATTCATGCTGACAACTCTTCCGGCATAGAAGTCTGTTCCAATTGTTAAGCTATCAGCCAAGACACGTGTGGGAACCAACATTAGACCCTGTAGCAGAAGCAACAGTGTCCCTAATCGCGTAACCCGATTGCAAAGAAAATGTAAATATATCGACACGGGGCTCTCCTACTTTAAATCTAGGCTCCAAGAACACAAGTAGTTTATCAGATGACTGATAAAGTACTAACATTTTTCGACCTGCAATCAATTTTTTTAAAACCCATTGATCGATGCTTTCATTGCTTGTTTTCAAGCAAGTTAGCTGTCTCAGCCCAGTAGTAGCAGGAAACGTATCTCTTAGCGATATTTTTGTTGCGAGACTGTCAGTTCTAATTTCCGCTGAAACAAAAAGTATGATAGTTACAGGTAGAATAATTATCGTTTTTGCAATTTTGACACCAAGAAATTGAAAGGAAAACCTCATGTCAAATAGCAATGAAAAGATTAGTAGCACTATCAAAATGGAAAACAGCCAAAAATCATATCTCGCAAGGTCAATGCCCCTAACCAAGTAATGTTGGACGTTACTATCAAGAGACTGTAACCGCACACCAAACATTGCGTAGTAATCCGTCAAGAACGAGTATCCAATAAAGGTAGTGAAGGCAGAGAAACTCACCAATATATTAATGGAGGCAGTGAGCGATAATTTATTCATTGACGGGGTAATCCCCCCTAAAATTAGTGGTGTTCAGAAGTAGAATTTTCTTGGCATAATATCTGAGGAGATTTTTAATGAAGAATAGACGATATAGCGACGCACAGATCATGGGGATACTACGGCAGGCCGAGAGCGGTGTGCCGGTGTCTGAGCTGTGCAGAGAACACGGAATGAGTAATGCCAGCTTTTACAAATGGCGGGCGAAGTTTGGCGGCATGGACGCGTCTATGATGTCCGAGATGAAGTCGCTGACTGAGGAAAACCGCCGCCTGAAGCGCATGTATGCCGAGATGAGCATGCAGAATGACCTGCTGAAGGAAGTGCTTGGAAAAAAGTAACGCGGCCATCCCGAAGAAAGGAGATGGCCGTTAAAGCGGTCGCGGTTCGTGGCGTCAGTATTGCGCTGGCTTGCCGAGCATTCCAGATCAGCGAGAGTTGTTATCGTTACGAACGTAAGTTGAGCGATGAGAATGCCGAGATTGCAGAGTGGCTGGTGAAACTGACCGACAATCGTCGCACGTGGGGTTTTGGTCTGTGCTTTCTGTATCTGCGCAACGTGAAGGGCTTTGGCTGGAACCACAAGCGCGTGTATCGTATCTATTGCGAATTGGAGCTGAACCTGCGGATAAAACCCAAGAGACGCCTGAAACGGGACAGGCCAGACACGCTGGCGGTTCCAGATACAGCCAATCATACTTGGTCTATGGACTTTATGGCAGATCAACTGGGCGATGGTCGCCCGATCCGTACCCTGAACGTGTTAGACGACTTCAACCGTGAGGGATTGGGCATTGAGGTGGACTTCTCGCTACCTGCCGAACGGGTGGTGCGTAGCCTAAACCAGATCATCGAATGGCGCGGGAAACCGTTGATTATTCGAGTCGACAATGGGCCGGAATATGTCAGCGGCAAGCTTATGGCATGGGCTGGGCGGATGGGCATCCACATCCAATACATCCAACCGGGGAAGCCGCAACAGAACGCCTACATTGAACGTTACAACCGCACAGTCCGCCATGAGTGGTTGGACCAAAACATCTTTGAAACCATAGAGGAGGCGCAGGAACAGGCTACGGATTGGCTCTGGACATACAACAACGACAGACCCAATATGGCAATCGGCGGGATCACACCTGCTATGAAACTTAAAATGGCCGCGTAATTCTATGAGCGGGCCCCATTAAAAATGGGGGGATTACCACGGCATTTCTCAAACGTAAACTATAACCATTCTACAAAAAAAATCTTGTGTCAAGGTAATCTAAAACGTCGTTTTTGAAGTGTATATCAAGCTACCGCTCCGCTTATCAGGGCTTAGTCAAGCTAGAAACCTGGCCCAAAACCCGCGAGGTTTTGGTATGTTTTTGACGGCTTTTGTGTAAAGTGCACCAAGTAAACGACGATTCACCTATTACACGCTGACCAAAAAACGGACATTCGCTACACTGCTCCAAAGGTGAAAAAGGGTAACCCTCTTGATGCAGGGCAATATTACATAGCGCAGTGCAACAAATCGGTTGGGTTTAGAATTTTGGGACACCTTTTGAAGCTAGTAGACCCAAAAACCACACAGTGAATCCGTGATGTTCACGGCATCTTCTTTCAACGGGCCATACCCTCGGGATACTTGGTCGCGGAACAAGTTTTAAATTTGGAATACAATTTAGTATCAACATCTTAACCTCTGTCCCAACTGGGACATACCATTATTTCCCTAAATTCCAGCTTGGATAGCCACACAACATGCAACACTGTCGGACTGATCCAAGAGTTAAAGTAATCGTTACTGGACGGCACCATGTTATCGCTTCATCTTTATCTCGAACAAGGTAGCGTTGATTTACCCAAACGACGCATAGGGGATAATATGTTTAGACAGATTGCAATCGCATGGATGATGGCCGCTATAGCGACACCAACGCTCGCCACAGTCATTGATGGCAAAATCATCCGCCAAAATGGCAATGGGCAGTTTGTTAAGCTTGAAACCACGCAACCCTTCGATGTGGGCAATGATACTTTTGACGATGATAATCTGTATGCCTTTGATGAAGACCAGAACATTCTTCTAAGCGAACCCATCAATGTTGACATAAGCGGCGATGGTAGCCGCAAAATAAGCCAAGGTCAGGTTGTCGCCAGTCACTACGTCTTTTTCGACAGCCTTGCAGGCATCCACTATGGCTATGTGGATTTTGACGCGCAAATATTAGGCGTGGCGGCATTTCAGGGCACATTGGCTGCCACCGATTTTCTGGCAAATACATCCGTGAATTATATCAGCACCGAATTACGCGGTCTGGAAGACGGCGATATCGTTTGGATAGATGAAAAAGACCCCCAGCGTCTTTGGATCTACTGGGCCGGATCATCACCGGGGGATTATATCAGAGTATTCACAAAAAAATCCGCTGGGGCGCTAAGCTGATGTACCTTAGCCACAAAGGTACACATTGAACCCTGTGGTGTTCACACCACATTCTTTCAACTGAAAATATCCTCGAGACACTTAGCATCCCAACAGGCATTAAAATGGTAATGTACTTCATTAACAACATCTTAACCCCATGTCCCAACTGGGACAGCCCCTCATTTTCCTAAATTCCGGCTCATATAGCAGCCCTGCGGACGCTACCAGCCAAAGATAAAATCTTCAGCATCAAAATCATCAGGGGTAAAGAAAGATATTGAGATAGAGCCGCCATCATAGGAAATAAGTGTGCCGTTAGTGGTAGCCGTGATGGTAAGGTCATCCATGCTTGCAGCTGACCCGTTGATAAAATGAATAACATCTTCGCCCTGATCAAACCAAGTGATGATGTCATTGCCATCATCTTTGTTAAATTGAAACCAATCAGCACCATCCCCGCCGTTTAAAATATCAGTGCCTTTACCACCTTGAAGAACATCGTTTCCATCGCGACCCTCTAGAAGATCATCACCGACACCACCAAACAAACGATCGTTTCCATTTTCAAAAAGAAGGTCATCGCCAACTAAATGGTCATCGCCTGCCCCACCAAACAACGCATCATTTCCATCACCACCAAATATAAAGTCATCTTGGCCTGACATGTTGGTGGTTAAATCATCGCCAACCAAATAATCATCGCCTGCTCCACCTTCAATAATATCGCTTCCCAGCCCGCCATAGACTATATCATTACCACCACGGGCATCCACAATGTCATTACCACTTCCGGAAAAAACCCAGTCAGTGCCGCCGTGTAGCGATATTCTATCACCGCCGCCGCCACTGAATATTAGATTAAAGCCATCCCCTGCAGTTATTTGGTCGATGCCATTGCCACTGTAAATCCAGTTTGAACCGTCTCCAGCACTTATAATATTATTCCCATCTCCTGCATAAATCTTGTCGTTGCCATCGCCACCAAAAATTTCATCGCGTTGTGCGCCACCATAGATTGTGTCATTCCCCAGCCCGCCCAAAATGACACTCTCGCCACTGCCGCCATATATATTATCATTACCAACACCGCCATCAATTATGTCATATCCGCTGCCGCCATATAAATTATCATTACCAGCACCGCCATCAATTGTATCATTTCCAATGCCGCCATAAATTAAGTCATTATCGCCGCCGCCATAAATACTGTCATTACCAGCACCGCCATAAATTAAGTCATTTCCATTGCCCCCATAAATTAAATCATTACCGCCGCGGCCATAAATACTGTCATTGCCAGTACCGCCGTATACCCAATCATCTAGATTTGTCCCCATTATGCTATCGGCATTGGACGTGCCTGTAATAATGGGCAACGGCGGGAATAGAGGTGGGAAGTAGAACGGCATAATAACTCCTTAGAAAATAAGTTAAATAGACATTCTTATACGTTAAGTGAGTTTTATTCCCAATAAAGTGCGAAATATCACAGTCTGGGGTTTGTGTCACCTATTGTATGGTTACGCTGATCATCTCGACCTCTATGCTGTCAATGCCACGCACCACCTCTGCTTTGACGTTATAGTCGCCCTCAGGCCAGCCTCCGCGTGGGGCTTTTTTACCTGCGAAATACATCTGTGTGGCCCTAGTGTTGGGTGCGGGATCGTAGATTTTATTAGAAATAACTCCATCAGGCCCTGTCAGGGTAAGGCGGATATAGTCACCTTTTTCCAAATTGAGAGCGCGCACATAGCCCACCAATGCACGCGTTGTTCGACTGGGGATAAAGCCATCAAACGTACCGTCTTCAATAGCGGCTACACTGACAGCCCCACCTGCAAAGCCGATGTTGATTATTTGCGTCGGCTGATAAGCCAAGCCTTCCTGTAGATAAGCCGCCCACAAGTTGGCATCAGGTGCAAAAGGATCAAGCTTTTGCCCATCCTTACGTACCGCTATATGAATATGTGGAAACTGCGTGCGCCCCGACAGCCCCACCTGCCCCAGCACCTCGCCCACCTGCACCATCTGGCCCTTAACAACCATGATACTACCCTGCTTCATATGGCAGTACTGGGTTTCCCAACCATCCTCGTGGTCAATCACCACCCCGTTGCCGCAATCCTTGTCCTTGATCGCCGCACGATCTGCATCTGTGCGCACCAACCGATCCACCATCGTATTGCGCAGTCCTTTGACCTGCCCTGCCACAGAGGCCAGCACATTCACCCCATCCTGCATCGCCTTATGGCTGGCCAGGCGAATATCGGTGCCTTTATGGCCGTCATAAGTTGCCTGCCCGCCCATGAAATCACGCGCATCTTTGCTATCATCCACATCCATATACTGCTGAATGAAACAGGTTTCATTCAAGGTGCAATCAATCGGCCAGTTCAATGTGATCGGGTCGGCCATAGCAGGGCCCGCGATCAGACTTAGGGCAAAAAGGCAGCGGTTAACCATTATGGTTCCTGACACTTGTTGTTGGTTGTTAATTTTCCTAAAATTATACTCATATTTTCGACAAGAAGAAAACAAGGGAAATGGATATCATGTGGTTTCATGTTTTTATATGCACTGGAATTATATCATTGGGTACCCTTTCCCACGCGCATGAAGCGAAAAATCTTCCCATCACCATTGAGACGATTGACAGTGACACACTGGTCAGTCAAGTCTGGAACCCGAACCCATCCCCTGTCGAAGCGATTGTTCTGAAACGCAGGCAGCGGGCCAAGAAATAGAAAGTTCCCGCATGTCCCTAGACAAAGTCCTTGCCCATATCGATGCCGACCAAGATGCTGCCCTTGCCCGTTTGATTGACTTGCTTCGGATTCAAAGTATTTCAACTGACCCTGCATATGCAGGCGAATGTGACAAGGCCGCTGACTGGCTGGTGGATGATCTGAAATCTATCGGGTTTGATGCCACAAAACGCCCCACAACGGGTCATCCGATGGTAATGGCGCACGGGGCGCAGACATCGGGCACCCATGTTTTGTTTTACGGGCATTACGATGTGCAGCCGGTTGATCCGCTTGATTTATGGGATAATCCGCCATTTGATCCACAGATTGAAGATACGCCCAACGGTAAGGTTTTACGCGGGCGCGGATCGTCTGATGACAAAGGTCAGTTGATGACATTTGTAGAGGCTTGTCGCGCTTGGAAAGAGGTGACCGGCAGCTTACCGACCAAAATTTCGATCTTCTTTGAAGGTGAAGAAGAAAGCGGATCACCTTCCTTAGTGCCTTACATGCAAGCCAATAAGGATGAGCTTAAGGCCGATGTGGCGTTGATCTGCGACACCGGTATGGTGGAACGCGACACGCCCTCTATTGTGACCATGTTACGCGGTCTTGTAGGCGAAGAGATTACCATTACAGGGCCGTCTAAGGATTTGCATTCGGGCATGTACGGCGGCCCGTCGATCAACCCTATTCGGGTTTTGAACAAAGCATTGGCCGCTTTGCATGATGAAACCGGTAAGGTTACCTTGGATCAGTTTTACGACGGTGTGCCTGAATTGCCTGCAAATGTTGCAGCACAATGGAAATCGCTGGCATTTGACCCTGAAAACTTCCTGAAAGAGGTAGGTTTGTCAGTGCCCGCAGGCGAAGAAGGCCGCTCAGTTCTAGAACAAATCTGGTCTCGCCCCACCGTAGAGGTAAACGGTATTTGGGGTGGCTATACGGGCGAAGGCTTTAAAACTGTGCTGCCGTCTGAAGCTCATGCCAAAGTCAGTTTCCGTCTGGTAGGCCAACAAGACCCGGTTAAAATCCGCGCTGCATTTCGTGCCCATATTGAAAGCCACCTGCCCGCAGATTGCACTGTTAAGTTCCAAAGGCACGGCGGTTCAAGTGCGTCCAACATGGCCATAGACCACCCTGCCTTTGAGGCGTCACGTAACGCCCTATCCGATGAATGGGCCAATGAGGGCGTATTTGTCGGTTGTGGCGGTTCCATCCCTATCGCCGGCCACTTCCAGGATGTGGTTGGCATCGAAACCCTGTTGATCGGCTTTGCCCAAGATGATGACAGCATCCATTCGCCGAATGAAAAATATGACATCCGCAGCTTTCACAAAGGTGTACGCAGCTGGGCGCGGATATTGGCGGCTTTGGCTTAATCTCAGCCACATAATCGCCACATTCAGGCCATTATGCCGCCATACTTAGGGCGTATCTGCCCTATTGTAGACGTTTGTATGTCAACAATCTGCCGCTTGTATGGCAGGTTTTAGTTAGTATCAGGAGTAATGAAATGCAAAATGGCATTCAAAGAATTAAACCCGCACAGAATAATTTTGTAGACTGGCCTGTCGAGTTGCAATTATCACAAGATATCAAATTATTTAATGAGGTTCTAGCAGCGTTGGATGCAAAGCCCCAACTTGTAGATGCGGCCTGATATCACCACCAATACACGTTGATCCCGTTTACAGCATGATTGCGAACGATCTGATCGTAGCAAATTAAATACATCTAAATCTTGATAACACTTATATAATACTTACCTACATATCAGCCTTGGGGTGGCAGGCCCAACAGTTCTATGTAAACCTTTGGCGGTTTTGTGTAATGTTGCTTGTAGAGTAAATAGTTCTGGGTCTGCCCGCTTATTCGTCCAATACCCGCGCCATACGGCCGCCACGCCGTTTACCGGCATCGGTTGCTGATTTAAACCCGGCTTTGATCACTTCTGTCATCGGGTGGTCTGGTGCATTTTTCGCTTCATATTCATCTAGCAACTCTTGCAGATAGTTTTTCATTTCCCCTTGGGGTGTGTGCATTGCCCAATCCAGGAAAATCATCCTGCATTCTTCAATCACTATATTTTCGATACGGTATGCTTCATAGATCATACCGCGTGGGTCTATCTTCAGGTTGCCTTTGAATACCGCCATGATGCTATTTCCCTTTGCGTCATAGCTTTGACAGATACTTCATAATTATCGCCTCTGCACCCTTTGTTTTCGACATCATTTCAGCCTCTAACGTCACTTTATCGGTAAAACCCGTGACTGTCAGAATATGGCTAAGGCCCGCCTGCCCCAATGCATCAATATCTATTGTGCCTGCCACCAACAGGCGGCTGATGTGTTGTATCTGGCTTAGAAGCGTGTGGGTATCGATCAGTGTAGTTGCGTCATCTGTTTCAACAAGCCCGTGTTTAACAGCCAGTTTCAACTGCCCTTTGGGATCGTTTTCCAGAATATTACCGATCAGGGCAAAAGCTTGGGCCAGCAGTTCAATATCCAACAACCCGCCCGCTACTTCTTTCACTTCCCAGATGGTTTTATCTTTTGATTTAGATTGCGCCAGACGGTCGCGCATTTGTGCCACTTCAGACATAATTTTTGCCTGTTTGTGATCAGCACAGATAATGCTATTACGAATTTCTTCCACTTGGCGGGTCACATCAGGGGCGCCGGCCACAACGCAAGCCCGTGAAAGTGCCAGATGCTCCCAGACCCAGGCTTTATTTTTCTGGTATTCCTCAAAACCTGAGATGCTTGTGGCCACAGGGCCAGAACGGCCAGAGGGGCGCAGGCGCATATCGACCTCATAAAGTCTGCCCTCTGCGGTTAGCGTTGACATTGCGGTCACCAAAGCCTGGGTTAAACGCGCATAATACTGTACAGTTGCTAATGGGCGTTTGCCATCTGACCCTTCCTGCCCTGCAGGATCATATATGACAATCACGTCAAGATCAGAGGTGGCGGTCATTTCATTCGAGCCAAGCTTGCCCATTGCCAGAATGGCCAGCCCGCTGCCTGGAATTCGCCCGTGTTTGCGGTTAAACTCAGCTTCAACCACAGGCAAAAGCCCGATGATACAGGCCTGTGCCAGTTCGGAATACGCAAGGGATGCTTCAAACGCATCCGCGATATTACGCAGTTGCAAAACACCCAAACGGAAGTGCAGTTCTTTTTGCCAACGTCGCGTGATGTTCAGCTTATCTTCGTAGTCTTCAGATGCGGATAATGCCTGTTGCAAGTCTTTTACCAAGGCGATTTTATCTGGCAAAGGCTGGAAAAACGCGCCTGACAACACCGCATCCAAAACGGAAGCATTGCGTGACAGATATGTGGCCAATGAAGGTGCCGTTGCGACAATATCCAAAACCAAATCCAGTATCTGCGGATTGCTGTCAAACAGTGAAAACAGTTGCACGCCAGAGGGCAATCCACGGATAAAAGTTTCAAAATGAGTTAAAGCCTCGGTGGGATTTTGCGCGTTTGCAATACCCTTCGCAATTTTGGGCTTCAGGCGTTGGAATATATCCAAAGCACGGCTGCTGCGAAATGCAGGCAAGGTTTCCCATGTTCTGAAAACTTGTTCAAAATCAGTGGTTTGTTTTGGGTCATCCATATCAGGTACAAAGAAAGTTTCAATAATACTGTGTACGGATTGCAACCGATCCCTGATCTCTTCTTTCAAATTATCGGTCTTTTCATAGCCGCAGAACCGTGCAAAACGATCCATTTCCGTGCCCGTATTTGGCAGGTTATGGGTTTGCAAATCACCGATCATCTGAATGCGGTGTTCATGGGTGCGGTGCATACGGTAAGCGGCGGAAAGTTGGTCAGCCGTGTCGTGTTCAATCCACCCCTTTGTAGCCAGATTATGCAGGCTTGGAACGGTACGCCGGTCACGCAATTCGGGATCACGCCCGCCTGCTATCATCTGGCGGGTTTGGGCAAAGAACTCGATTTCCCGAATGCCGCCCCTGCCCAGTTTCATATTGTGGCCTGCCAGATCGATTTTACCTGCCAGCCCTTTGTGTGCCCGAATGCGCAAGCGCATATCATGGGCCTCTTCAATGGCCGCAAAATCCAGATGCCTGCGCCACACGAACGGGGTCAGGTTTTTCAAGAAGCGTTCGCCCGCTGCCACATCCCCCGCACAGCTGCGCGCCTTGATGAACGCGGCACGTTCCCAAGTCCGCCCTTCGGTTTCATAATAGCGCATCGCGGCGGTATCAGAGATGCAAACAGGGGTGACAGAGGGGCTCGGGCGCAAGCGCAGGTCAGTCCGAAACACATAACCGTCACCCGTGACATCCGACAAGACCTTGCACATGCGTTGGATAATGCGGATCAGATGCGGACGTACATCGCCCAAATCCTCTAGCTTGTAACGGCTGTCATCGAAAAAGCAGATCAGATCAATATCTGAGGAATAATTCAGCTCATAAGCTCCCATTTTTCCCATCGCCAGAACGAAAATACCTGCGCATTCATCAGCATTCCCCCCCGCTTCTGCAGGCAGTTTGCCACGATCCACCTCAGCCTGAACCAGATGTTTTATGCTGGTATGCACCGCAAAATCTGCAAAATCGGTTAAAGATTTGGTAACCTCTTCCAAATCCCAAACCCCGCCCAGATCACAAAGTGCTGTCAGCAGGGCAACACGCCGTTTGGCACGGCGCAGGTTGGCGTTCAGGTTATCCGTGGTGGCACCATCCAAAATTGCCTTGAATATATCATCAGGATTTTGCCCCCAGATACCCGCCAGCCAATCGCTTTCTTTATGGATAAGGCCGCGCAGATAGGGGCTACATCCTGCGACACCTGCAACCAGATCATAAGCCACGCCTTTATTAAAACCGCTTGCGGTTGCTGTCTCAGCCCCCAGAGCCAGCTCATAAGGGATCGGGGCAGTTTTTATCTGATCTTTAAAGGCCATAGGCATTTGTGGGCAGTGCTGTTGGCAAGGTCAAGTGGAGGATGCGTAAAAGTATGAAACGGGTGCCCAAGGTGTTACGGCTGATTTTTGCGAATAGCATCCAGCACAGATTTAGCAGCGCGCATACCGGGCGGATCGCCGCCCTCGCCCAGTTGTTGCATTGTGTCATCAAGCGCCGCGATTTGCGCATCTCTGGCCTTATCGTCACATAGTATCGTCAGCAGCGAATTTGCCGCCACCGCAGCTGTGCATTTATCAAACAGAAACTCAGGCACCACATAGCTATCCGTGACGATATTGATCAGGTTGGCACGGTCAATTTTTGCCAGACGTTTTACTGCGCGTTCGGTCAGCCAACTGGCTTTATAGGCCACCACCATCGGGCAGCGTTGTTTAGCCAGATCAAGGGCGATGGTGCCTGAGGTCGCCAAAGCCGCGCGGCTGGCGGCATAAATTGCGCGTTTACGGTGTTCGGCATCATGCGGACTGAAGGCTGTTGGATCAAGCACATGTATCGGCAATCTGTTGCCCTTAAGCTGTTCTTGAACCTCTGCCAGTATCGGGCGGGCAGCGGGCAGCACGAACTGGGCTTTAGGCCGCTCTTTTAAAACGCGCTTGATGGTATCTTTATAAAGCGGCATCAGCCGTTTAATCTCAGAGCGACGAGAACCTGGTAAGACCGCGATAATCTCATCACTTGGCGTCAGGCCCAAGTCACCCAGAACGGTTTTTATCTGGGCTTTGGTCGGCCTGTCTTCAGTGGCGGCAGGGTGGCCCACGAAATCACAGGTCATACCTTCCTTTTTCATAAAGGGCGGTTCAAACGGCAGTAATGCCAGAACGTGATTAACGGTTTTAGCCATTTTTGCGGCCCGTTCAGGGCGCCATGCCCAAACAGATGGGGCCACGTAATGCACCGAGAATTGATCGGGATAGGTGCCGCGCAGTTTCTTGCCTACACGCAGGCAAAAATCGGGGCTGTCGATGGTGATCAACACATCAGGGCGCAGGTCTATTGCGGCTTTTGCCGCTTCATGTATGCGCCGTTTTATCTTCGGGATTGAAGGAATAACCTCAAACAAACCCATTACCGTTAAGTCAGACATCGGGAATAATGATTTTAAACCAGCGGCTTGCATCATTTCTCCACCGACACCTGAAAAACTGATCTGGCCTTTGGTAAGTTTTATCAACCCTTCCATCAGGTTGCCACCCAGCTTATCGCCAGAAGGTTCGCCCGCGATGATAAAAACCTTCAAGGGCGTTGTCATCAGGATATATCCTTGGGGTCAAACCCGTGAATAAATAGACCCAGACGGTTGGCCGCATCAATGGTTTCATCATGCCCCAGCACCAACACACCGCCCGCTTGCACAGCAATACCGCTAAGCCCCGCTTTGGCGGCGTTTTCAAGGGTGTCAGGGCCAATAGCAGGCAGGTCAATGCGCCAGTCCTGTCCTAGTTTAGGGGCCTTTAGCAACACACCTTGGCCCGCCTTTTCATCCGGGCGATAATCCGCAGATGTTGTTGCCACAAAATTCAACATCGCGTCTGTTCCTTGAATAGACTCGATGCCCAAACACAGGCCTTGTGCCACAACAGCACCTTGGCCCACGTCGGCAATGCCCATTTGTGTGGCAATGCTGTAGGCGCGTTTCATATCGGCAAAATCATCTTGCGATGGGGTGGCTTTAGTCAAGGTGCCACTTGGCATCAGCAGGTCTTGCAGGATTTCATGCGCACCTAGAATTTGCAGCCCTTCGGCTTCAAATATTTCACGCACCGCGTTCAAGGTTGCCGTGTCACCCTTTTTCAATGTTGGTAGCAGTTTAGCTGCCACAGAGATCAATTTCAGATCGAATTTCAATGGGTTAACGCGCGGTCTTATAATGTATCCAGCAAAAACCACATCACGGCACCCGGCCGCTTTCAGGGCTTTGAACATCTTGCCCGGCTTTTCAAATCGGGCTTCAATCAGCTGTTCATCTGTCATCCAATCAGGCTGAAAATCATTGAAACAGACCAACACCACTTTGCGCCCGGCTTTGGCCGCATTTGTTGCCAGCATTTCGGGCAAACGGCCTTTGCCTGCAAGAATAGCAAGGGGTGAATGCGCCATAGGTTATCGCCCTTTAGGCGTGCAAATACCGCGTGAGGTATCCGATTGTACAAAGGTTGCTAATTGCGCCACAAGACCACTGTCGGCATAATCATTCAGAGCTATCACAAGGCGTTCCTGCAACGTGCCCTTATCACCGTGGAAAACATCTTTGAACGCGCCGCGCAGACTGTGAATATCAGCTTTTTCAAAGCCCCGACGTTTCAGGCCCACCAGATTCAGCCCTGTTAAATCAGCACGATTTCCATGCACCATGCCGTATGGAATGACATCTTCTGCAACAGCGGCAAAACCTGCCAGCATTGAACCCGTACCAATACGGCAAAACTGGTGGATCGCAGAATGGCCGCCCATAATGACATTGTCTTCGACAATGACATGGCCGCCAAGGCTAACACCGTTTGCAATAACAATATTGCTGCCCAGAATACTGTCATGGCCGATATGCGCGTTAACCATCAGCAGGTTATTATCACCGACCTTTGTCAGCCCGCCACCACCTGCCGTGCCGGGGTTAAGCGTAACCCCTTCACGGATACGGTTCTTGGTGCCGATTTCCAACTTGGTACGCTCGCCTGCATATTTCAGATCTTGCGGTGCATGGCCCACGGACGCGAAAGGATAAATAGTTGTTTCAGCGCCAATTTCAGTCCAGCCAGCCACAACAGCATGGGATTTCAGGATACAACCCGCCCCCAAAGTTACATCCGAACCGACATGGGCAAAGGGGCCTATTTCACAATTAGGGCCAATGGTTGCACCGTCTTCGACCAATGCATTAGGGTGAATATTTGCTGAGCCATCTATCGCCATTTTAGGCCTCTTCAGGTGGGATGATCATAGCGGCAAAATCGGCTTCGGTCACAATTTTACCGTCCACAATCGCGTCGCCATGGAATTTCCAGATTTTACCGCGCCCACGGATCACTTTGACATGCAGTTCCAGCACATCACCTGGCCCCACCAAGTGGCGGAATTTACAGTTGTCGATGGATAGAAAGTAAACCAATGCACCGCTGTCTTCCAATTCAAGTGATTTGCTGACCATGATACCTGCTGTTTGGGCCATAGCTTCAACAATAGCCACCCCCGGCATCACCGGCTGTGACGGGAAATGCCCCTGAAAATGCGGTTCATTCATTGATACATTTTTAATGCCAACAGCACTGGTTTTAGGGATAAAATCACGCACTTTATCCACGAACAAAAAGGGGTATCTATGGGGGATAAGCCGTTTAATCTCTTGAATATCGATGTTTGTGGAAGTGGTTTCAGTCATGCGTATCAGCCTTTATTAAAGTGTAATGTATGATTAACAATCTATCGGATCAGGATCAAGGCGTCAGGTTATTCCTGTTCGGATAATACGCCTGCCCCCAAAACCTGATCAATGCGCTCAATGGCAGTGCTTGTGATATCACCGGAGTTTCCGCCCATAAAGATCGCCTGATCATTCAGGATAAACAAAATACCAAGTTCATTCATCAAATCAACGATAATTGGCTTTGCCTTCACGAAAAATGCCAACTGTCCTTGTACCCGCTCCGCATTCAGGTTTTTTTGTTTCAAGGCTTGATCGCGGCGAATGATTTCTACTTTATCGTTAAAAATTGCTGCAAGTTTTCGAAACTCTTCATTCGTCAACTCTTTGCGTTTTTCGGTTAAGGCGGTTTCTTCATTCGTCAGTTCTTTTGCGATACGTGTGTTTTCTTCATCCAACGCATTTGCGTCTTTTCTAAGCTTTTCATTGAAAACTTTGCCAAAAAGACTGTCCGCAAACAGGCGTTCCTGATCAATGGTTGCAACAGGCAGCAACTGATCGGATGTTGGGTATGATTGTGAAACGGCGGCAGACGACCATTGCAGACTTAGGCACGCGACGAATAATATTAAACTATATCGAAGCTTACCCATGCAGCACTAGAAACGTGTCGCTATTGAGAAGCGGAAGCTTTCGGTTTCATCGAACGTTCTTTTTCTGATCGCTTTGGCAAAGTCAAACCGCAACGGGCCAAGTGGGGTATCCCAGAACAAGGTAACACCAACAGATGTGCGTAAGAAGAAACTGTCGTCAACGGCACCGTTATTATCAAAATCCAAACCCCAGTTTGAACCTGCATCAAAGAACAGCCCGCCGTGGATACCGTATTCTTCCGGCAAACCTAATGGAAAGCTGGCCTCGGCGCGCACTGCAAAATATTGATTGCCACCTAAAGCTTGATCAACAACCGTATCGCGCGGCCCCACACCTTGTTGTTCAAAGCCACGCAAGTTGGCCCCGCCAAGCATGAAACGTTCGGTGATCAGTGTCGCAGGATCAGAGGTAATGATAACACCACCTTCAACTTCTGCGGAAAGAATAACCTCTTCATTGAAAAGGGATTTAAAAATCTTCGCGTTGGCCGTTGTACGGGAATATGTTCTATCGCCGGTAAAACCGGCCAGTTCTTGTGTGATGGCAAAATTGTAGCCGGAAGTGGGTTGAATGACCGAGTTTCGTTTGTCGACACTATATGTAACACCCAAAATACCTGTTGTTGTGCTGCCAAAATCAGGTTGCATCACCGCAGAAGCTTCGCCCAGATCGTTATTTGGCCCGGGATTAGGTAAAGGAGGAACAATGGATGAATTAAGTGTGTCAGAGTTTGTTTCAATCTTATCACTGGAAAACTTCGCAAAAAGTCTCAGGCGGCCGTTTTTACTGATCGGGAAAGCAATGCTGGGGGCAAAAGTAAGGGATGCTGTGTCATAAGGCGTATCACTTAATTCTGTGGTGCCAAAACCAAAATCAAAACCCAAAGCCAAATCGCGGCCTAAAAATGCAGGCTCTACAAAGCTTGCACGAAGCGCGCTGTCTTCGGCTGAAGCTGTAACGCTCAAGGATACGGCTTGCCCGCGACCTAAAAAGTTTTTCTCAGCAACGTTCGCAGTAAAGCCAAGGCCACTATCCGTGCTGGCAGTTATACCAAAACCAAGTGTACCGGTTGGTTGTTCTTCAACATTCACATCCAAAATAACTTGTTCCGGACTGGAACCTTCACGGGTTTGTACATCAACATTTTTAAAGAAACCCAATTTGCGGATTTTTTCGGTTGCCTGGCGCACTGCGCGGCGGTTGAATGTATCCCCTTCGACGGTTGTGAATTTACCACGGATCACCCGATCCAAAGTGGTAGAGTTACCTTCAATATCAATACGTTCCACAAACCGTCTGGGCCCGCGCACAATACTGATTTCCACGTCCAGTGTTTGGTCCGCATCATTACGGATCACACGCGGTGTGGATTGAACAAAGTTTTTACCCTCAGATGATGCCTGATGGTCGATACGTTCCAGTACATCATCGATTTGGGTGGCAATATAGGTAGAGCCGGATCTAATGGTGTTCAGTTTTAGGTAATCTTCAGCATCGATATCATCTTCCAGGCTGATGATTGTGATCTCACCAAAGTTGTATTTCTGGCCTTCCTGAATATTCAAAGTCACCTGAAAGGAATTACGTTGTTTGGCAAATTCAGCCGTGGTTGATTGTACTTCGAAATCGATATAGCCGCGCTTTGAATAAAACGCGCGCAAGCGTTGTTTATCAACCTCAACGCGGTCTTCTATATATGTGTCACCTTTAACTACGCTGCGCAAAAGCCCAACTTGCTTTGTCGCCAACACGCGGCGCAAACGACGATCAGAATATTTACGGTTCCCCAAAACAGTCACGCGGCCAATTTCAGTGATTTTGCCTTCTTTTACTTCAAAGACCAAATCAACACGATTATCAGAACGGCGGATAATTCTTGGGTTAACGGTTGCAGCCAATCGTCCGGATGCCGCATAAGCACTGGCGATAGTTTGTGCATCAGCCTCAGCGGTTGCAGGTGAAAAGGCGCGACGGGATTGAGAGCGCACCAAACCGATCAACGCATCATCTTTCAGGCGTTTATTGCCCTCAATGCGGATCAGGTTGATTGTTGGATGTTCAACAACTTCGATCACCAAGCGGCCCCGTTCAGGGCGTACATCAACAGATTCGAACAGACCTGAGTTATAAAGGTTTTGCGTGGCTGCGTTTACTTCACCCGGCGTTACCCGCGCACCGGTCGTAATGCCAGAAATGGAACGTACAGTATCGGATGCAATGCGTTCATTGCCTGCAACATCAATCCGGCTATAGACCGCTGTTGCCTGCGCATATGCAGCGGTAAATTGGGGTGTTACATCCAATGATAGAACGCTGACGGCCAGCACGACCCCTGTGGTTCTTAAAATGGATTTTAGGCTTAGATCGTCAGTCTTAGATATCATCAGATTGGCTCTTGTATTTACCCCGGATTAAGGGCGGTATAACACGGGTTTTTCACTTGCACCATCCCAATTTACACCCGACTACAATAACCTTACAAAATCATTAAATGTGGAAAACACCATTAAAGACAAAAGCAGCATTAAACCCATAGTCATTGCAACCTGTACCACCTTCAAACCGGGGGGACGTTTAAAGATGGCTTCATAGCCATACATTACTAGGTGCCCACCATCCAAAACCGGAATAGGCAGTAAGTTCAAAAAGCCGATACTGGTCGAAATGAATGCAATAAGTTCAATAAACGACAACAGGCCATCGGAAGCTGTATCACCAGACATTTGGGCTATGCCCAAAGGTCCTTGCAAATTTTCGGCACCAACAATACCCGAAATGATCAAAGATATTCCGTTTAAAGAGCTTTTGATTACCAAATATGTGCTTTTTGCGCCGTATACTATAGACTGAAGTAAAGATATCCCGTTGTATTGCGGTTCAAACGCAAAAGCGCTGGATACACCGATCATCATACGTTTTTCAAACTTGTTTTCGCTCACTTGAAGGTCTCTGAACACAGGCGTGATAGAAAGGGCAATCTCCTGCCCGTTGCGCCACACTTTTAAGTCTATGGACTTACTCTCAGAGTTTTTTATCGCCTCAACCAATTGTGAAAATGAATGCGTTTTCACGCCATCAACCGCCAATAGAACATCCCCTTTTTTCAGGCCAGCTTTGCTGGCAGGCGAAACCGGCATGACGCGACCGACCAGTGCTGGGGTGAAGTACGGGCCAGTGACTTCTAATGTATTACCATCGCGTTCCACTTGGTAAGTGATATCGGAAATTTCATCCAACTTAAGTGATGTCGTGATAATATCTGAAAATGAGGCCACTTCCATGCCGTTCACGGCAGTGATTCTATCCCCTACCAGAAGTTTAGATTGCGCTTGTGGCAAATCCGCCAGCTTTCCGATCACGGGTTCATTGGAAACCAACCCGGAATTATAAATCAAACCTGTAAAAATAACTGCAGACAAAACGAAATTCGCGGCAGGGCCTGCCATGACAGTTAAAGCCCGCTTATACAGTTTTGCGCCATTTAAAGTCTTACGTTTCAGGGCCTCATCAATTACTTTACCATCCGGGCGGCTAGCAGCATCTGCGTCCCCTAAAAAGCGCACATACCCCCCTAAAGGAACGGCTGCCAACTGCCATTTTGTGCCGTGCTTGTCGAAACGCGACATAAGCACAGGGCCAAACCCCAATGAAAACACTTCGGCATGTATTCCACACCAACGGCCCACAATATAATGACCGAACTCATGGATGGCGACAACAATGCTTAGTACAATGATAAAAGGTACCACTGTCGATAAGAAACCGCCGATAAAGGGAATATAATTCAGGTAGTCAAACATACTTGTTACTCTTTTTAAACAATTTTAACACGAACTCACGTGACCATGTATCAGCTTTTGAGATTTTGTCTATTGAATCCGCATCACAATTACCAAAACAGTCAAGTGATTGCACCGTTTTATTAACTAAATCTGCCATATCTAGGAACCCAATTTGGTGATCCAAGAATAAATCCAGACATTGTTCTTTGGCCGCATTAAACACTGCCCCCGCAAGGCCGCCTTGTTGCATGACATCATGCGCAATGGTGATTGCCGGGAAACGATCCGCATCCGCCTGTTGAAAATTTAGTTGTAAGAGTTTTGTAAAATCCAAACGTTCCACGCCAGCGTTCCTTCGGTCTGGCCAGTATAATGCATACCCAATAGCAAACCGCATGTCCGCTGTTCCCATATGCGCCATGATCGAGCCATCATTAAAGCCGATCATACTATGCACAATGGATTGCGGATGTATAACCACTTCAATCTTATCGCTCGAAACTTCAAATAACTCTTTAGTTTCAATAATTTCCATTGCCTTATTAAACATAGATGCGCTGTCGATTGATATGCGTAGCCCCATAGACCAGTTCGGATGGTTCGCAGCTTCTTCAGGTGTTACAGTCGCCATTTCAGTGCGACTCATATCCAAAAACGGTCCGCCCGAAGCCGTTAAAATAATACGCTCTACCTGATCCAACTTTTCCCCGTTCAAGGCTTGGAATAACGCCGAATGTTCACTGTCTACGGGTAATAATATAGTCCCTGCCCGTTTGCAGGTCTCATTCAACAAAGCCCCCCCGCAAACAAGGCTTTCTTTATTGGCAAGTGCCAGTGTGTTGCCGTTTTTTGCGATTGCCAGGCTCAGCTCCAAACCCGCATACCCCACAACCGCTGAAATAGCCCAGTCAACCGGATCAGCGGCGGCGGATAATAGCGCATCGCGCCCTGCGGTCACGGCAATACCCGTGCCTTTCAAGCGGCTTTCAAGTTCTGCCAGCATATCAATTTCAGAGGTCACAGCCAGATTGGCATTCAGTGCCACGGCAATATTGGCAAGCTCTGTAATGTTTTTGGCACCTGTTACCGCGTGTACATCAAATGCCGCTGCATTGCCCAGGATTATGGAAACCGTATTTTGCCCGACAGAGCCTGTTGCCCCAAATATGGAAATACTGCGCATTCAAAGATACCCGAAAACACCTAAGATAAACACCAAAAAACAGACACCTAATACACCGTCAAAACGATCCAGCAGGCCGCCATGGCCGGGGATCAGATCGCTGCTGTCCTTGATCCCTGCCTGGCGTTTCATCGCAGACTCGGCCAAATCACCCAACTGTGCTGCAATGGCTACAGGAATTGACGCCCAGATAAGCCACATTGCTTGGCCTGCCAGAAATACAAAACTTGCCCCTATACATACGGCCAATATCCAACCGCCGACGGTTCCAGACCATGTTTTCTTGGGGCTGATACGCACCCAAAGCTTTGGGCCACCAATTATTTTGCCAGCGAAATACCCGCCGACATCGCTGGCAACAACGCATAAAAGCAGCCAAAGCGTTAAAATCAGCCCTTGGTTTTCGCGAAATACACCTAAAGCCGTTGTTCCGAAGATAATCACGCTCACAGACAGAAAAACTGTTACTTTTGATGTGCGGTGAGTCTCTGCCATCAACAGGGCCACAAGAATTTGCAAGCCCAATATCACCGTGGCTGGTAATTCCAGCGGATAGAAGGTTAAAAAAGCACAAAACCCGACGATGATACCGGAAACATTTGCCAGACCTTTTCGCCCATCATGCATACGGCTGATTTCCCACCCCATCAGGCTGGCCGCAAATATAAGTAACACACTAAAAACACCGCCACCGATCCAGATGGCCGCCCCGGCAGTAACCAACATCACCACGGCAGACATTATGCGCGTAGTCAGGTCGGAAAAGTCAGCTTTTGTTTTCATTTACCTATTGCAGAGCCGAAACGGCGTTCACGCATCCTAAAGTTATTAATCGCCTTTTCGTATAGGGCAACTGTAAAGTCAGGCCAAGACTCTTCTATAAACGCATATTCCGCATATGAAGATTGCCACGGCATAAAGTTTGAGGTGCGATACTCACCCGAAGTGCGTATGACCAAATCAGGGTCGGGCGTGCCTGCCGTATCCAGATAGGCACTAACGGTGTCTTGTGTTATATCATCCGGCTGCAAATCGCCCACCATAACTGCCCTTGCCATCTTACGGCTGGCACGAACAATTTCATCACGTCCACCATAGTTTAGAGCAATAGTCAGGTGCAATGCCGTGTTGTTTTCGGTTTGTTTTTCAATCCCGTACATAAGATTGCGCAGTTTATCATCCAGTTGAGTGCGTTCGCCAATGAACTTCATACATACGTTCTCAGCCATCATATCCGCAGACTCAGCCTGTATATAGCGCTTAAAAATACTCATAAGCCCCGCGACTTCTTTTTTCGAACGGTTCCAGTTTTCTGTTGAAAACGCGTATAATGTCAGATGCTTCACGCCAAGCGTATTCGAGGCTTTCACAATTTTCTTAACCATACGCGCGCCGCGCATATGCCCTTCTAAACGTGCCAACCCACGGGCTTGGGCCCATCGTCCATTACCATCCATAATAATGGCAACGTGATTTATATCTTTAATTTGTTCTGTCATAATTTGAGCAAAGAATTATCTCTACTCCTCCTTTATTCTCACTATTTACTTAGACTCTATTATTTAAACTTGCATAATTTCTGCTTGCTTAGTTTCCAATGCACTATCGATATTTGTAATTGCATCATCCGTTAAAGACTGAATTTCATCTGACCAGATTTTCTGGTCATCTTCGCCCATTCCGTCGGCTTTGGCTTTCTTGATTTGATCCATACCGTCGCGCCGCACATTGCGCACAGCAACTTTGGCATTTTCGGCATATTGACCAGCCACTTTTGCCAATTCAGTGCGGCGTTCTTCGTTCAGTTCAGGGATCGGCAGGCGCAAAATAGTCCCGTCAATCACAGGGTTCATACCCAACCCACTGTTACGAATGGCTTTTTCAACGGCCCCCAACAGGCCTTTGTCCCAGACATTAACCGTTAGCATACGCGGATCAGGCACGTTTACTGTGCTGCACTGGTTAAGCGGCATCATGCCACCATAGGCGTCGACCATAATAGGTTCCAGAATTGTGGCCGATGCACGCCCTGTGCGCAGGCTGGCAAATTCCACCCGAAGGGCCGTCATTGTGCCATCCATACGGCGTTCAATGTCATCTACATCAATTTCTACTTCAGACATGCAGTCTCCTTTAACAACCCGTTTCAGTTGGGCCCACAACCGTATATGTACCCTGACCACATAAAATACTAGCCAGACCACCCGGTCTGTCTAAAGAAAATACGATAAGTGGTAGATTATTGTCACGCGCAAGTGCGATGGCCGATGCATCCATAACTTTCAGGTTCTTTTGCAGAACCTCATCATATGACACAGTATCGTAGCGCACGGCATCGGAGAATTTATTCGGGTCTTTATCATAAATTCCGTCCACTTGCGTGCCTTTAAATATCGCTTCGCAGTTCATTTCAGAGGCGCGCAAAGTCGCTGCCGTATCCGTGGTGAAATACGGGTTGCCCGTACCGGCTGCAAAAATACAAACACGCTTCTTTTCCAAATGTCGCACAGCACGACGGCGGATATACGGCTCACAGACCTGATCCATAGGAATGGCCGAGATCACGCGGGTATGTACCTTAAGGGCTTCTAATGCCCCTTGCATCGCAAGCGCGTTCATTACCGTGGCCAACATGCCCATATAGTCGGCGGTTGTGCGCTCCATACCTTGGGCAGAGCCTTGCAGTCCCCGAAAAATGTTGCCGCCCCCGATAACCAGACATACTTCCACACCCATATCGTGCAGGGTTTTCACCTCTGCGGCTATGCGTTCGACTGTGGGGGGATGTAATCCGAAGCCGGTATCACCCATCAGGGCCTCACCGGAAATTTTTAAAAGAACTCTTTTATACGCAGGTTTTTCGCCATCGTGCGACCCATCGGACATTATCAGCTTCCTTTATCAATGTGCTTGCTGCAAATAATCGGAAATAGTGCTTTGTTGCAATGACAAACTGGGCGCAAATGCGTTAAATGTTACGAACGAACTAAAATTGAGTGCGCCTGTGTCCACAATACTGACCGATAATAAGCCAATACTTATCGCGGGCCCGACGGCCTCTGGTAAATCGACCTTGGCGATAGAGATTGCCCGAAAATGCGGTGGCGCCATTATAAATGCAGATGCCTTACAGATTTATTCCGGTTGGAATATCTTAACCGCGCGCCCGTCCGATAAGGATTTATTGCAATGTCCGCATTATATGTATGGCCATGTTGCAATGGACCAGTCTTATTCTGTCGGTGCTTGGCTGCGCGAAGTTGCACAACAGTTAGAAGAATGTGCCTGTCGCGGGGAACGCCCTATTATTGTCGGGGGAACCGGATTGTATTTTTCCACCCTGACCCTTGGACTAGCCGACATCCCCAAAGTACCTGCCGAAATACGCCAAACCGCCGATCAGATGGCACTAGATCAGGGGCGCGATGTATTTGCGAGTATTTTAGAACGGGAAGACCCCGAAACATATGCAAAGATAGATGTGCAAAATCCCATGCGCACACAACGCGCCTGGGAAGTGTTGACGGCAACAGGTACGGGGCTGTCAAAATGGCAGGAAAGCCAACAGCCCGCATTAATCCCGCCTGCCAACGCCCATCTTATATCGTTGACCAGTGAAACCGACTGGTTGAATGCCCGAATTGACCGACGGTTTGACCTAATGCTGGGACAAGGTGCATTGGATGAATGCCGCGTGGCATTGAACGACTGGTGGGATGAAAGCCTGCCTTCGTGTAAAGCCATCGGCGCAAAAGAGCTGATTCATCACCTTAAGGGTGAGTTGGGTTTGACCGATGCCGTGGAAGCTGCAAAGTTACAAAGCAGGCGGTATGCAAAACGCCAGCGCACTTGGTTTCGTGGCCGCATGAAATCTTGGAATAAGTTGCATGTATCGGACAATGAACTTGATTTATCACGCATAATATAAGCAAATTATTGCCATATACGTACATTTTGCACACACCACCCTTTCTAGCACGTACAGAATCAGTTATGTAAAAGAAATCATAAACTTGGAAGACTCATTTGACACATTCCCACCTTATGCAAAGCAAACAGACAGTTTGGGTTGGCGCATTAGCTTCAAGCGTTCGCAGCTCTGACCCGGAATTACGGCTTGATGGCCAAAACGGACTACATAAAATCATGTGGTTATCCAAAGGTCATGCCCGCATCACAATCAACGGCATTACGCGCGGTATGGGCCCGAACACTTTCATATTTGTTCCCAACAACATACCGCATAACTTTGAAGTGGGCTTGCATACTTACGGTACTTTTATTGCCATTGATCCAAGTGCGGATATCAGCCTGCCTACCCGCCCCTTTGTCTTTCCTGTGCTTAATATCATGCAACAGGCGGAAACAACTAAGTTTATCGATAGTATTGTTAGTGAAGCAACATCTGAAGCCGCAGGCAGATACATGGCGATTGAGGCTTATGTCTCATTATTGATGGTTCATGTCTTACGTCTGACGGGCGATAAGATTGAAAATGAAAAAGAAACCGCCTCACAAAAACTGATGCGCAAATTTGCACGGACTTTGGAAAGCCAGTTCCGGGCAGGCAGATCGTTAAGTGAGTACGCAGATGTTTTAGGCGTAACAACCACGCACCTGTCGCAGGTTTCACGAACCTTAAATAACAAATCCGCAGGCCAGATGATACAGGAACGCACCCTAAGCGAAGCGTCCCACCTATTGCTGCACAGCAACATTAAGATACAAGAGATTGCCAAACAACTTGGTTTCAGCTCTCCAGCTTATTTCACCCGCCTATTTAATGCCAAAATGAACCAAACACCCAAGGATTACCGCAAATCGCAGGCCCGTGGCCCAGAATAAATGCAGCGGATCAGATCACGCGGGCTTTAGAACTCAGACAATAGCCTTGTTGTTTCAGGATCCATAAAACCCTTAACAGTTGCATCGGTTTCCAACTGCATAGCCCGGATCAAATCGGACGAGGCCGCTTTGTTCAACACGCGTTTCATCGCACGCGCAGACAGCACAGGCAGATGGGCCAGACGTTCAGCAATCTCGATCGCCTGAAACTGTAAACGGTCATCAGGCGCAACGCGCCAAGCTACCCCCATATTTTGCAATTCAGCGGCGGTATACTTTTCGCCGAAAAACAACATTTCGCGCGCTTTGTGTAATCCGACCATGGCGGGCAACAGTGATGTCACGGCCCCAGTTACAAACAGGTTCAGCGATACTTCAGGAAAAAACCCTTTGGCAGTTTCGGCCCAGATCGGGAAGTCGCAGTTAATCGCCCATTCAAAACCACCACCAACAGCCCAGCCGTTTATCGCGCCCACAACGGGTTTTTCACCCAATGTAATCGCATGTGTCACCCTTTGGATGGCGTCAACCAGATCGCGGGCCTGCGCTTCATTTTCAGGGTGAACATGTTCACGTCGATCATCACCTGCGCAAAATGCCCTGCCCGCCCCTGTGAATATGATCGCGCGGGTAGCAGGATCAGCATTGGCATCCTCAAATGCGCGCACCACATCATCAATCAGTTGGCGATTCATCGCATTCAAACTGTCGGGGCGGTTCAAGATGATCGTGCGCACGCCGTTATCGTTTAAACTGCTCAAAACAGTTTCATATGTCATATCGGTCATTGATTTTTCCTTATCACACGTTTGGTTTTGCCTTCTGTTACCGAAAATGACCCGTGTGGTTTTAATCTGATACGTGTTGTGGCCCCAAGATCACGTTTGAAGGCTTGTTCTATATGCTCTGCCAGATCGGGCGAAACACTCAAATATTTTGCCAGCTCCACCTCTACAGGTAAAGCATCATAGGGTGGCGGACCGTCCAGAACGATCCTGTAATCACCTGTGAGTTCCGCAAACCCACCGATCACGGCGGCAACCATGGTTGGAAACAGATTCAAGCCACGCACTACAACCATATCATCTGAGCGCCCGATGACCCGAAACCGAAAGCCTGTGCAACCGCAAGCGCAGGGTTCAGTTTCATCTACGGCAATAATATCGCCCGTGCGAAAGCGTACTAACGGTTGGCATTCGCGTTCAAGGTGGGTCAAAACCAGCTCTCCGGTTTGCCCCGGTGCAAGCTCTATCGGGGCCATGGTATCCGGGTTAATAAGTTCGGGGTATAACACATCGCCTGCCAGAAAATGCAGCCGCGTGTCATGTTCACATTGGGCGGCAAAGTTTGAAAATACATCCGAGACACCAAAGTTTGCATTGCGCGGTTCAATCCCCCATGTATTTTTCAGCCTTGCGCGTAAAGCGGGGTCATCAAGCCCCGCTTCACCACCGAAAAGGCCCAGTTTCAATCCCAAATCTTTTGGCGATAGCTTGGGGTATTTTTCAGCAATAACCCTTTCCAGCACAGCGGGGTATGAAGGGGTGCACGAAATTGCCGTGATGCCCAGTTCTAGAATAGTATGGATCAGCAATTCCGTGCTGCCCACCCCGAAGGGAATAACCAACGCGCCCGTTGCCTCTAGTGTCAGATGATCGGTCACGCCACCCATCCACATCTGATAGTTCAAGCAATGCACCACCTTATGATCCGCAGTCAGACCAGCCGAGCGTTGCGCGCGCCCACCCACGGTTTGAGTGATTTCACAATCGCGTGCCGATAGGGCAAGGTTCATCGCCTGCCCTGATGTTCCCGAAGTTCTATGCAGCCGTGTGGCAAGCCGTTCAGGTGCCGCCAAATAATTACCAAAAGGCGGAAGCCCCTCTTGTGCTTTGCGCAGTTGGGATTTCTCAGACAGTGGAAGTTCAGAAAGGTCGCGCAGTTTGGGGGGCGGCCTGGCCCCTGCCCAAAGGCCCTGATAAAACGCCGAATGTGACGCAACATATGCACTTTGGCGTGCCCATGCCTTCTGGTTCTCTATAGCCAATTCAGCCTGTGTCATGGTTTCCCCATTAGGCATAAGTGCCATTGTCGCAATCCTTTTCACTAAGCCGAGTATAGTTGAATTATTAGGCGGCAAATATTTCAATTACTACATAAAAAATACAAGCGCGTATTTTCCTTTAACATGCGACACCCCCTGTCCTTGCGCCTGTAAGCACATCAGTTTAATAGGCGCATGACACTTCAGCAACTTTATAAGGCTCCCCATGATCCCACGTTATTCCCGCCCTGAAATGGTCGCCATCTGGTCACCGGAAACCAAATTTCGCATCTGGTACGAAATTGAAGCACACGCGTGTGATGCGATGGCTGACATCGGCATGATCCCGCGTGAAAATGCCGAAGCCGTTTGGAAAGCCAAGGATGTTAAGTTTGATGTGGCCCGCATTGATGAAATTGAAGCAGTGACCAAACATGATGTGATCGCGTTTCTAACCCATCTGGCCGAACATGTGGGCAGTGATGAAGCACGTTTTGTGCATCAGGGCATGACATCATCGGATGTTTTAGATACTTGTTTCAACCTGCAACTGGCGAAAGCGTCGGATATTTTGATCAAGGATGTTGAAAAACTGCTGGAAGCCTTAAAAAGCCGCGCAATGGAACATAAAATGACCATTCGCATTGGCCGCAGCCACGGTATTCACGCGGAACCCACCACCATGGGCCTGACATTTGCGCGTTTCTATGCGGAAATGGATCGTAACCTGAACCGTTTAAAAACAGCACAAGCGGAAATTGCTACGGGCGCTATTTCAGGTGCAGTCGGGACTTTCGCCAATATTGATCCCGCCGTTGAAGAACATGTTTGCAAAAAGCTTGGGCTACTACCTGAACCGATCAGCACACAAGTGATCCCGCGTGATCGTCATGCGGCATTTTTTGCAGCCCTTGGTGTTGTCGGTTCTTCTATTGAAAACATCGCGATTGAAATTCGCCATATGCAGCGCACCGAAGTGTTGGAAGCGGAAGAGTTTTTCTCAAAAGGTCAAAAAGGCTCATCTGCCATGCCCCACAAACGCAACCCAATCCTGTCAGAAAACCTGACGGGTCTGGCGCGCCTTGTGCGCATGGCTGTGGTGCCTGCTATGGAAAACGTCGCCCTATGGCATGAACGCGATATTTCGCATTCTTCTGTCGAACGCAATATCGGGCCTGATACGTGTATCACACTGGATTTCGCCCTTAGTCGCCTGACAGGGCTGGTTGAAAAGTTGGTGATCTATCCTGATAACATGCTGGCGAACATGAATAAATTTCGTGGCCTTGTGATGTCACAACGGGTGTTGTTGGCATTGACACAAGCAGGTGTCAGCCGTGAAGACAGCTACAAATTAGTGCAGCGCAATGCGATGAAGGTTTGGGAACAGGGTAAGGATTTCAAAACCGAATTGCTGGCGGATGAAGATGTTCTAAAAGCCTTAAGTGCAGAAGAGATCGAAGAGAAATTCGATCTGGGTTATCACACCAAACACGTTGATACTATCTTTAGGCGTGTATTTAAGTAACATTTTTCACAAAAGGGTTATTGGCTTAAAAGAGTGACTTTTGTCACTCTTTTTTTTGTGAACTTACGTGAGGGTAACCTTACTTTTTTATTATACTTAGAGAAAGGTCGGCGTAACAAGAAACTAAATATACCTCGCGGTTATTATGTTTTTTGTGGGGAATTTTGCCTCAGCGGGAATGCGTGTACTGTTTATGCCGACCCTTTTATTTAAAAATAAAGGCCCCAGTTTTATCTGAGGCCTTTTTATTTTGATATATATAAAGTGTCTAGACTTCGTCAAATATCTGTGATTTTGCCACCGCCATCAATTCAGCCATTTTAGCCCGAATGGAAGCCTCATCTGATTTTTCACCCAGATCACCTGATACTTTGCGGTAAACATCTTCATCGCCCGCTTCTTCAAAATCTGATTTGATCACTTCTTTGGCGTATGCATCGGCTTCATCGCCAGATTTCCCCATTAAATCAGCAGCCCACAAGCCCAGTAATTTATTGCGGCGCGCTTCTGCTTTGAACTGCATTTGCGCATCATGGGCGTATTTATTTTCAAATGCGTCTTCGCGACTATCAAATGTGCTCATCTGTTTTCTCCTTTAGGGATTCTGTTCTTCCCCCTATATATGATGTTAAAAACGCTTGACTACAAGGTGTGGCATGAATGAACTTGCTGCATGATTTAGGACAGCTTATAGAGTGCATAAGAACAGGGATAGTGAGTCCCTGCCCTATACAAACGGAGACCCACATGGCCAAGGGTAAAAAGATTTACGAAGGTAAAGCGAAAACGTTGTATGAAGGGCCGGAGCCCGGCACAATCGTGCAGTACTTCAAAGATGATGCAACTGCGTTCAATGCTGTGAAAAAAGATGTGATTGACGGCAAAGGTGCCCTGAACAACCGCTTTTCAGAACATTTCATGTTGGGACTGGAAAGTATCGGCATCCCGACCCATTTCATTAAACGCCTGAACATGCGTGAACAACTGGTTAAGCGCGTTGAGATTATACCGCTGGAAGTGATTGTACGTAATGTGGTTGCGGGCTCTATGTCGAAACGTTTGGGCATTGAAGAAGGTACCGTTTTGAACCGCCCCATTGTGGAATTCAGCTACAAAGATGACAGTCTTGGTGACCCGTTGGTGGCCGAAGAACATATTTTGGCATTGGAATGGGCCACACAGCGCGAACTGGACGATATCGTCGCAATAGCGTTGCGGGTGAATGATTACCTGTCGGGCATCATGTACGGTGTTGGCATCAAGCTGATTGATTTTAAAATCGAAATTGGCCGCCTGACGGTAGATGACTATCAACAGCTTGTTGTCGCCGATGAAATCAGCCCCGATAGTTGCCGCCTGTGGGACATCAAAACCAATGAAAAACTGGATAAAGATGTGTTTCGGCGCGATCTGGGTTCCCTGACAGACGCCTATTCAGAAGTGGCCAAACGGCTGGGATTACTACCCAAAAACAATGTGCAATCCGCACCTAAACTTGTAAAATAAAGGCTGGAATGATGAAAGCACGCGTACATGTAACCCTTAAAAACGGTGTTCTAGACCCACAAGGGGCCGCCGTTAAGCACTCATTAGGGACTTTGGGGTTTGAAGGTATTGGGCGCGTACGCCAAGGCAAAATCATTGAGCTGGAATTATCTGAAACCGATGCCGCCAAAGCAGAAGCACAAGTTAAAGACATGTGTGAAAAATTACTGGCAAACACCGTGATCGAAGACTATTCGGTGGAAATACTATAATGCGCGCCGCCGTCATCCAATTTCCGGGTTCAAACTGTGACCGTGATATGGCGGTGGGTTTTGATCGTGCTTGTGGGCATAATAACCGCGCCCAAATGGTCTGGCACAAAGAAAGTAGCCTGCCTGCGGGATTAGATATTATCGGCATCCCCGGCGGCTTTTCCTTTGGTGATTATCTGCGCTGCGGCGCGATTGCAGCGCGTTCCCCCATCATGCGTTCGGTTATCGATTTTGCCAACAAAGGCGGCTATGTCGTAGGTATTTGCAACGGCTTTCAGGTTCTGACCGAAAGCGGGTTGCTGCCGGGTGTCTTGATGCGCAATTCAAACTTGAAGTTCGTCTGTAAAGACATTGATCTTAAAGTGGAAACATCCAACTCAGCATTTACAAATGCGCACAAATCAGGCGATATTGTCACCTACCCTGTGGCACATCATGACGGCAATTATACTGCTAATACAGAAACCTTGAAATCCCTTCACGGCGAAGACCGCATTGCCTATACTTATGTCAACAATCCTAATGGCTCGATTGATGATATCGCAGGCATTCTATCTGACAACCGCCGGGTTCTGGGCATGATGCCCCACCCCGAACGGCTGAACGATCCTGCTTTGGGTGGAACGGATGGTTCTAAACTGTTTGAAAGCATCGCTGGCACGCTGGTTTCCGCTTAAAATACTGAAAATAACGGTATTTCACTTGAGCACATTATATTGTGCGCCTAATATCCGAATATGACTGGAAAAACCCCAACTATACAACATAATACACCGCGCGCGAATATGCTAATGCGCATCGGGGTTTTGTTTTTGATATTAACGGCGGTTTCCGTCATGTGGTTAAGCAACCTTTATTTCACGCAGCTTTTTGATAACTCGACACGGGCCACTGCAGTACGTCAATTATCGCTTTATAGTGGTCGTATTATCAGTGACTTGCAGCGCAGTGCCGTAGTACCACTGCTGTTATCGCGTGATACAACATTGATTTCAGCCTTGAATACCGCAGACTTCCTAACCTCATCCCAACGTCTTATCAGTTATCATGCTGATATCGGCACCAAAGAAATTTTCCTACTTGATAAAGATGGTCGCACGGTTGCATCCAGTAATCGTACAGAACTGGGACAGTTTTTGAGCGATAAACAGGTTTACGTTTCCGCATTGCGGTCAAACGAAACCGTTTTCAGCAGCTTTGAAAAAGACAGTGGTGCGCGGGGGTACTTTTTCTCGCGACGTTTGCTAAGTGATAATGATGTCGCGGGTGTGATTGTTGTAGAGGTTGATCTGGGCGGGCTTTTTGACACCTGGTCAGGAAATGATGCCACAATTATTGTTACAGACTCTGAAGGCACAATTTTGCTGTCAACAGAACGCCAGTTCGAAAACCAAACTTTATCGCAGGCACTTTCCAACCAACCGGTTTTAACAACAATGGAACGCGCTTTGCGCGCCACGGATGAATGGTCAGGTTCTGTAGCAGATGCATACATTCGGGGGCAGCCTTTGTTTCGCATTGATGAAAAGGTACCTTTTCAAGGGTGGAATATCGTTTATCTGGCTTCTTACGAAAATATCCGCACCCGTGTGAATGGCATTCTGGCGTTTGAAATCATGGGCTATGCAATGCTGTTTGCCCTGATGTTTTATATCCTGTCAAAACGCGCCATCCGTAAAACTTTTGTGCTACAGGCAGAATCTGTGGAATTGCGCGCGTTGAACAATCGTCTGACCCAAGAAATTTCACAACGTGAAGAGGCAGAACGTAATTTGCAAGTTGCAGAACAAAGTCTGGCACAAAGCTCCAAACTGGCCGCTTTGGGTGAAATGTCAGCGGCGGTCAGTCACGAACTGAACCAACCGCTTGCAGCGATGCGCACCTATCTTGCCGGCGCAAAACTTTTACTGAAACGCCGGCGCCCCGAAGAGGCCGTTGGTAGTTTTCAGCGTATTGATGACTTGATCGACCGTATGGGCGCAATTACCAAACAGCTAAAATCCTATGCCCGTAAAGGCGGTGATGAATTATATCTGATAGATTTACGTGCTTCGGTTCACGGCAGTCTCTCAATGATGTCACCGCAGCTTAACCAGCTGGAAATTGAAATCACGGAAACCATGCCTAAATCACCCGTGATGATTATGGGTGATGCCGTGCGAATTGAACAGATTATTGTTAATCTTCTACGCAACGCTATTGATGCGATGAAAATGCAAAACGACCGCCATCTGGACATTTTACTGGTTGCTGGCGATGTGGCCAAGTTAACCATCAAAGATAACGGCCCCGGCATTGAAAATCTGGACAACCTGTTTGAACCTTTCTACACCACGAAACAACCCGGAGAAGGTGTTGGCTTGGGGCTGGCTATATCTTCTGGCATAGCAAAAGACTTGGGTGGGCGGCTTCTTGCCAGAAATAATAAACCTCATGGCGCTGTGTTTGAGTTCCAGATACCATTGGTTAAAGAAGACCAAATAAAAGCGGCGGAGTAGGCAAATGGCCGAGCAGATTAAGATAGCGATTGTAGATGATGAACAGGATATGCGCGAAAGTATTTCGCAGTGGCTGACCCTGTCGGGGTATCAAACGGTAACATATCCAAGTGCGGTTCATGCGTTGAAGGAAATTGATGCGGATTTCCCGGGTATCATCATTTCTGACGTGCGTATGCCCGAAATCGACGGCATTCAGTTTTTGAAGAAAATCCAAAGCATGGATAACACCATCCCGATGATCATGATCACAGGGCATGGGGATGTATCAATGGCCGTGGAAGCCATGCGCATCGGTGCTCACGACTTTCTGGAAAAGCCGTTTGATCCTGAACGGATGGCGGAACTGGCCAAGCGTGCGGTACAAACCCGTCGCCTGACGCTGGACAATCGCACTTTGCGGCGCGAGCTGTCTGACGGCACGGTTCTTTTGCGCAAACTGGTAGGTTCCAGCCCTGTGATGGAACGGCTGCGTGAAGACATTCTGGATTTAGCGCAGGCCGATGGGCATATCCTGATCACGGGCGAAACAGGTACCGGTAAAAGCCTGATTGCGCACGCGCTGCACGCTTGTGGATCGCGCCAAGGTAAGAAATTTATCACCGTAAACTGTGCGGCCTATACCGAAGATGAGCTATCCAAACGCCTGTTTGGCCCCAATGATGAAGCCACGCCATATCTTGAAGCTTCCCTAGGCGGCACGCTTTGTTTGGAAGACATCGAAGGCCTGCCTGCATCTGTGCAGGCCAAGCTGTTGAATGCAATTTCTGAACATGATCGGGGCGATATATCACAGCTTCGGATCATCGCTATTTCAAACGAGCCTGACCCAGAAAATGCGCTGGATGATGTGCTGCGCCAAGACCTGTATTTTCGTCTGGCAGCCATGCAAATCACCCCGCCACCGCTGCGCCAGCGTGGGCAGGATATTCTGACGTTGTTCACCCGCTATGCGGAAAACTTCGCCGATGAATACGGCTGTGATCAGCCTGAGGTTTCGGCGGAAGATGCCGCCAAATTGCTACAGGCCCCCTGGCCCGGCAACATCCGTCAGCTGATCAATCTGGCAGAACGAACCGTGCTGCAAAGCCGTCGGGGTAGCTATTCTATTTCGGGTCTTTTGATGTCTGATGGGGATCAGGAAACCCCTGATGTGATGGAAGATGGCAAGCCGCTGAAAGAGCATGTTGAGGCGTTTGAACGGATGCTGATAGACAATACAATGCGCCGTCATAAAGGATCAATTCAGTCGGTGATGGAAGAGCTGAAACTGCCACGCCGCACCTTGAATGAGAAGATGGCAAAGTATAGCCTGACCCGTTCGGATTATGTGGGGTAAAAGGTGTGAATTGCTGGATGTCCCGATTGGGACATGAGGTTAAGTGGTTGTTTATATTGTGATATTAAAATTATCGACGCACCTATATACGAGAAACTCTACTGAACGTATTGGCTTTGTTATGACGTTCCCTTGGCAAGCAAAAGGATCGGTTAAACTTCAGCTTTTGGCGCATTTGATCATAGCCAAAAAAGCTTGGGCTAGGGTCTATACATCAACCTCACTTGGCGGTTGTTTATCTTTCGGCGCATCATCTTCAATGACATCTTGCTCGACGATTTTTGCAAGGTTTGCCAAAAACCCTGTGTTAAATTCTTCATTGATGGCGCGCGCCCGTTCAACATAGGCTTTGTTATCTTCGGTCTTTATATCGGGATCCCAAAGTTCAGCCAGTTCTTGTAGCGCACTTCGATCAGACGTGACAAATGCATCAATAGCCTGTTCAATGTCATACCCCGACCAGCCAAGTTGTTCCAACATGCACTTACTGGCTCTGATAGAACTGTCGAAGGTTTCGCGTATAATGTCTGTGGCGTCCGCGCGAAACAGTTGATAGGCGTGATTGCGATCATATGCACGTGCAATGATACGCAAATCCGGGCGTTCTTTGCGGGCGTGCTTGACCAATTTCACTGAGGCTTCAATATCATCGATTGCAATGACCAGAACATCCGCCTCATTCAAACCGGCCGCTTGCATCAATTCCGGGCGCGTAGGGTCACCAAAATAACCTTTTACACCGTAATTACGCATTTGTTTTATTTGATCGACATGATGATCAATCACCACGGTTTTGATACCGGCAGCCAATGCCATGCGGTTTATGATCTGCCCAAAACGCCCAATACCAATAATGATCACTTTACCCTGTTCATCAATTTCATCAGATGCGCTTTGAATGGCAGGTGCGATTTTGCGTTTTGCCAGTTGTTCGTAGACAATAAACAAAACGGGTGTCAGCAGCATAGAAAGCGCGATTATCAGCGATAAGCTCGCTGAAATTGAGGGCGGAATGACATTGTTTTTCAAGATTGCGGCCAGCATAACAAAGCCAAATTCCCCCGCTTGTGCCAGCCCAAGGGCAAACAATAATCTGTCGCGACCTCGTAATTTGTAAAGGTAAGCTAAAGCCAGTAATATCAAAACTTTGATAAGGATAACGCCAAACGTCATACCAATAATACCAAAGAAATTATTGAACAAAATGCTAAAGTTTATACCTGCCCCGACAGTTATAAAAAACAACCCCAGCAACAGACCTTTGAATGGTTCAATATTGGCTTCCAATTCATGACGAAACTCGGAATTGGCCAAAACAACACCTGCCAAAAAGGTACCCAAGGCTGGCGATAGGCCAATAAGGGACATCAATAATGCGATGCCAATGACCAAAAGCAAAGCAACAGCAGTAAACATTTCGCGTAAACGGCTGGCGGCAATATAATGAAACAGCGGTCGTGTGAGGTAAGTTCCGGCTAGAATAACCACGCCAACCGCAGCAATGGTAACAAGTGTCACCCCCCAACCCGGCAATCCGTGAATAAGGCTGATATCGTGATCGTCAACCGACGGCGCAAAGCTATAAAGTTCGGGCTTTGCTAAAAGCGGGATAAGTGCCAGCATTGGAATAACTGCTATATCCTGACCCAAAAGAACCGAAAAACTGGACCGCCCGCCTTGGGTGGACATCAATCCCTTTTCATTCAGAGTTTGGATAACGATCGCGGTTGACGATAGCGAGAATGTCAAACCTATGGCTAGGCTGACCGACCAATCAAGGTCGATAAACATGCAGGCAGCCATAATGGCACCCGTTGTTAAAGAAACCTGTAATCCGCCCAAACCAATTAAGCGTGTGCGCATGTTCCACAGGGCCTTTGGCTCTAATGTAAGCCCTACTAAGAACAACATCATCACGACACCGAATTCAGCGAAATGTTGAATATCCTGTGCTTCAGATCCGACCAATCCCAAGACCGGGCCGATTAACACCCCTGCTATAAGATAGCCAAGGACTGACCCCAGCCCCAGACGTTTCGCAAGGGGGACTGTTATTACGGCTACCGCCAGATATATGGATGCTTGAAGCAAAAAACCGTTCATTAGAAACCTTGCTGGTAAAAACCTGATTATATTTCTATATAAGAAATAGCACAGTTTCGTGTAATTGTTTTACGCAAAGAAATAAGATTTATATTTTGCATCCCAAATACCAATGCTTACCTTACAGCAAAATTTTCACTTCGCGGCAAAAGCAATCAAATCACTCAAGTTCCGTCTGATACCCAAATAACGCAGGCAGCCCGCCTGTGTGCAGCATCACAACTTTTTGTCCGCGTTCAATACGCCCCTCATGCAGTAGCCCTAAAAGACCTGCGAAGGTTTTGGCGGTGTAAACTGGGTCTAGGAATATGCCTTCGGTGCGGGCCATCAGGGTTAGGGCTTGGCGGGTTTGATCGCCGATTTTGCCGTAACCGGGGGCCAGTGCGCCGTCCCATGTTATGATATCGTTTGTGGTCAGGGTTGGGTTGATGTCCAGCATTTCGGCCAGTTTTTCCAGCACGGTTTTCATGCGGGCGTCTTGTTGGTTTTGATCGCGTCTGACACAGATGCCAAAAACTGGTGCCTGATGCCCTGCAAGGCGCAATCCTGTCAGCAAGCCGCCGTGGGTGGCACCGCTGCCAGAGGCAACCACGGCGGCATCGAAATCACCGATCTGGCAGCTTAACTCATCAGCACATGCGACATATCCCAATGCACCAAGCGGGGGATGGTTTAGACCTAGGTGGATCACGTATGGGGTGCGGCCTGCCGTGCGTAATTTATCGGCGCGTTCGTGCAGGGCGGCGTCGGCGCCCACCTCATCCTCACCCAGTGGATAGCTGGTCAGTTCGGCGCCTAGTATTTTGGATAGCAATACATTGCCCGAAGTGTAATAGTGTTCGCCCATGTTTGGCACGCGTTCTTCGTGTTGCAGTACAGAATTCAGGCCCAGTCGTGCGGCAGCCGCAGCGGCGGTGCGTATGAAGTTTGATTGCACGGCACCGGTGATCAAGATGGTGTCGGCACCCTGCCCCATGGCTTCGCCTAAATAAAACTCCAGTTGGCGGGTTTTGTTGCCGCCAAAGCCCAGCCCCGTCAGGTCATCGCGTTTAAGCCACAGATCAATGCTCAAGTGGTCAGACATCCTGTCCAACCGTTCCAGTGGGGTTTCGGCTGTTACCAGTTGGGTTCGGGCAAAGCGGTTTAATCTGTCTTTGATTAACATGGGCGGTATCCTTCTTATCCAGTGAAATAGGCGCGGTGAAACAGGGCGGCGCAGGCAATGATTGAAATTACGCGAATTGCGTTGGTGATGATGTTTGCGGGTAGTTTGGGGCCGATCAGGCGGCCTAAGATGCTGCCGCTAAGGGCCGCAAGGGCCAGTTGCGGCAAATTGGGGGCATTGATGAATATCTGCCAGTCAGTCAGGCCGTGCAAGGCAAAGGCTACGCCGTATGCCACCAGTGCTATGGGTTGAACCAACCTGCGGGCCTGTTTTGCAGGGCGGCCAATGGCAAGCAGGCCAAACATCATCAATGGGCCGGGTGTGGCGGCCCAAACTGTGGCAAGGCCTGACAGGCCGGATACGGCTTTGTAGCCCTGCAGGCTGATGTGGGATCTCATTGGCACTAATGTGGTGATGACGCCGATCAGTAACAAGGTTGCGGTTAAGGATAGGACGACCCGTTCTGACAGGTATGGGTAGACCAGTAACCCAAGTGCGATACCGATCAGGCAGCCGAGTATTGCGTTTTTGATTATACTGCGTTCTGATTTCCAGACCCGCGTATCTATTGCGGCCGCAGACACCAGTGTGTTGAGCATTAGAAGCACCGGCACGGCTGTGGCGGTGCCAAACATGACCATCATGATGGGGGCGACAACAATGCTGAAGCCTACGCCGACACCGACCTGTAGGGTGGCACCTGCCATGATGGCCAGAAGTAATATTAGGAAGTCTGCGGTCACGGGCGGTGTCCTTACTGAACGTTTCACCGCTTAATTTATCACCCTTTTGTATAAAACAAAAATCATCTTATTGTATCTTATGATACATTTATGTTATCTATAAATATGCGTATTACAGCCCGACAGATCGAACTTTTCCAGATGGCTTATCGCCATCGTTCCACCCGCAAAGCCGCTGATGCATTGAATATTTCGCAACCGGCGATCAGCCGTGTTGTGGCAGAGTTAGAGGCCGAGATGGGGGTAGAGCTGTTTGACCGCGCGGGTCGTCGGTTTGAGCCAACGGCGGCAGCCCACAGTCTGAGTGCAGCCATTAGAAGCCATTACTACGGGATGGAGCGGGTTGCCGAGGCGGCAAACATGATTGCAAGAGGCACGGGTGGTGTGCTGAATGTGGTCGCTCAACCCGCCGTTGCCGATACTTTGGTCGCGCGCACAGCCGCCCGTTTGATGGCGCAACATGGTAAGCTACGCATTGATATAGATATTATGGGTGAGCGGGAATGTTTAGCGATGTTAAGGTCGGGCAACGCCGATTGTGCGGTGATCAGTTCCAGCCCGCGTGATACCGGGCTGGTTAGTACATTAATCCAAGAAATTAAGCCTGTTGCGGCCCTGCCCCATGATGATCCGCTTGCGGCAAAGGCAGAGATATCACTGCGCGAACTTGCGCAAGGTGACTTGGTTATGCTGCCAACGGACAGCCCGTTTCGCAAGGCACTTGAACTGGAACTGGCTAAAGCGCGTATTACCTTTAACGTGCGGGCAGAAGCGCGCACTCAGGCCGCATTGACCGAGTTTGTTATCAGCGGTATCGGGCGAAGTGTTATCGACCCGCAGACCGCTGCGCTATTTTCTGAAACGGCTTTAGTGCTACGCCCGCTTAAATCCAGCTTAATATGGCCCATTAATCTTGTTTCATCTGCATCAACTATGGATTTACCAGTCACACAATTATTTGCGGATGCGTTGCGGTTTTCTGAGTAAGGTGTTTGCCTAAATATCCTTTAAGGCTACTTCCAAATCCCCATACCCCGTGAACCGTCGTTCCAACGGCAGGCCCAATTTATCGGCGCATTCCTGTGCTTTGGCATCCAGCGCAGGGTCATTGATCTGCGCTTGGTAGACCACTTTGGTGTAATTGCCGAAATACATATCGCGCAGTTCAGGGTGGCGATCCAGGCCCATCGGTTTCATGATGAAAGCGTCGAACTGTTTGACCAAAAAATCAGTCAGGTAAAACGCGGTGATTTCATCTTCCGAGGTTTTCGCAAACACATCATTGCCCTCAAAAAAACTGTAGCAATGCGGGCCTTCGACCATTTCCACGCCTAATTCCGCGCATTTGGCTTGCAGCAAGCCACCTGTGCCGCAATCAGCATAGACTACGAAGATAGTTTCATAGGCGTCGCGGTGTTTAAGAACCGCTTGTTCCACCGCCGCAGGGATTTTATCGGGGTAAAGGTGGTAATTAGCAGGCAAGCATTGCAGATCCATATGATCCCAGTTGTTCAGGCGTTTAAGCGCGAGAATTTCATGGGCCAGTGCGCCACAGGCCAAAAGCAAAACGCGCCCGGGTTTCCCCTTGGGCGCGTCTAAACCTTTTTCAGTCAATGTGGTATCATCGACGGTTAATGCCATTTAGGCACTCATTTGATTGTGTTTTTTGGCCATGTATTCTTTAGCAGTTTCCACGGCTACGGCTGCATCACGGCAATAGGCATCGGCACCGATGGCTTTGCCGAACTCTTCGTTCAAGGGGGCACCGCCCACAAGCACGATGTAGTCATCGCGCATGCCTTTTTCGACCATCGTATCAATGACGACCTTCATGTAGGGCATGGTTGTTGTCAGAAGTGCGGACATGCCAAGGATATCATATTCGCTGGCGTCTAATTCATCCAGATAGTTTTCAACCGGGTTGTTGATACCAAGGTCTTTCACTTCAAAGCCCGCCCCTTCCATCATCATGGTCACAAGGTTTTTGCCGATGTCATGAATGTCACCCTTTACTGTGCCGATCAACATGTTGCCCAAGCGCGGCGCACCGGTTTCGGCCAGCAATGGTTTAAGGATGAACATGCCGCCCTTCATGGCGTTGGCGGCCAACAGAACTTCAGGCACGAACAAAATACCATCGCGGAAATCAACACCGACAACGCGCATACCTTCGACCAAGGCTTTGGTCAAAATATCATAAGGCATCCATTTACGTTCAAGAAGAATATTTACGGATTCTTCAATTTCTTCTTTCATACCGTCATAAAGATCGTCGTGCATTTGCAGCACCAACTCGTCATCAGACAGTTCGGATAGGATGATATCATCTAGTTCTTCGGACATCGGTGATTCCCTTTGGTATTTACATGTGCCTAGTTAGGTGAAAGTCGCTGATATAGCGGGTATTTTCTTCGCATTTTACGACAAATCAGGGCGATGCTGCGACTATAATGACGTTTCAGCCGCGTCTACGGTTGCGACGCGGTTGTTTTACCGGGCCATCACCCGTGCCATCATTGTCAGATGAAAACGCGCCTAACACGGATGTGATCTGGTCATGCGTGGGCTTTTCGCCCTTTGGCGTGCTGTCCAAAGCCGTGCGCATAGCCCTTAAGTGTTCAGGCATGGTGCCACAACAGCCGCCGATGATGGTGGCCCCTGAATTCCGTGCCAATATGGCGTATTGGGCCATCAGATCAGGTGTGCCATCATAATGGATGTGACCGTCAACATATTTGGGAATGCCCGCATTGCCTTTGGCAATAATCGGGCGGGTATCGCCGGTTTCGGCAAAACCCAACACCGTGCGCAGTAAATCCGATGCGCCAACGCCACAGTTGGCACCGTACGCCATTGGTGGGTAATTCAAATCTGCAACCATTTTGACCATATTGGTGGAAGTGATCCCCATCATGGTGCGCCCTGCGGTGTCAAAGCTCATGGTGCCACACCAAGGGGCGCCTACATTTTGCATGGCTTCGGCGGCGGCGGCGTATTCTTCGGTGGCTGAAAAAGTTTCAATCCATAAAACATCGGCGCCGCCTTCCAGCAGGCCGTGGGCCTGTTCTTCAAACATTTCAACGGCGACTTCGTGGGTTAAGGTGCCCACTTTCCCCATGATTTCGCCAGTTGGCCCGACAGAGCCTGCAACCACGATATCGCGGTCGCATTTATCAGCCACTTCACGGCCAAGTTCGGCAGATATGCGTGACAGTTCGCGGGCACGATCTTGGGCGTTGTGCAGCTTCAAACGCGATGCATTGCCACCAAAGCTGTTGGTCAGAAAAAGGTCAGAACCTGCGTCCACCGCCCCTTGGTAAAGTTTGGTAATGCGGTCGGGATGTTCAACATTCCACATTTCAGGCGCGTCACCTGCCATAAGCCCCATGTTAAACAGATTGGTGCCTGTGGCCCCATCTGCAAGCACAAACCCTTGTTTATCTATGATTTTTTGTAGTATTTCTGACATTTTTTCGTATCCAAATCAGGTGTCGCTTATGCGTTCACCTTTGCCTGTGACACATATTTACACATGAAACAAATGCATATTTAGCATAACAATTATGAGTTTGTTTCAAGTTTGATTTGCAGCCTGCGAAACCGCCCGCAAACGTTCAATCATCGCACGCAATCCGTTGGATCGTTGCGCCGATAAATGCTGATCTAAACCAAGGCGGGCGAATGCGGCCAATGCATCAATTTTCAACGCCTTTTCAACCGTATTGCCTGTGTACAAAACTTTAAGGATGGCAATCAGACCATTCACGATCATCGCGTCACTTTCGCCGTCAAAATTCAAAATGGCTTGCGGCCCTGCCCCGTCAATTTTCGGCACGATCCAAACTTGTGATGCACAGCCATCTACCTTGGTCGCAGGCACTTTCAGTACGTCATTCAGGGGGGTCATTGCACGGCCCATTTCGATCACATGGCGATAGCGATCTTCCCAATCGTCCAGAAATTCAAACGTCTCTACAATATCTTCAAAGGTCTCTGACATGATCTGATCCAGTGTTTCAGCCATGACCTAGGGCCGTGCGCACAAAACGTCCAGCGTTTTTCTTTGCATTAGCTGCAAGAGAGGCTTTTCTTTACAGGCAGATTTGGGTATCGGTAGTGGCAAAGAAGTTGGGGCGAGCCATGAAGAAGATATTCATCACCATAATTGCAGCAAGTTTTGTGGCCGGATGTTCCGGGCTTGGTAGCCTTGGTAATTCTGCGGGTAGCAGTGCAGGCAGCGTAAGCGGCAGCTCCGGTGGCAGTTCTGGCGGGTTCTTTAAGAAACGCGAAAAAGTTGTAGAGCTAGAGCAACGTATTCCAAAAGAGGAAACACGTGTCCTTATTCCCGTTGTGACCGAAGTTCAGGTTGACCCTTTCCGGGGCGGCGTATTGATCAAAGCCAAAGGTACCTTGGATCGTCAGGGCTATAGTGACATTAATCTGGTTGCAGTGAACAAAGGTCTACCCGATGAAAACGGGGTTGCGACCTATGAATTCATGGGCGACAGACCTGAAGACACACGTGCAGGGCCAACACCGCGATCAAATGAGGTTTATGCAGGGGCCTTTATTACATCTATTCGTTTGGTATCGGTAAAAAGCATCCGCGTTGTTGCCGCGCAAAACCAAATCATCAAGTCAAAATAACCCTAGTTTAAACAGGGACTATTTTCACCGAATCCTTGTGAGCGGACAAAGCAATTTTGCCTTCGCACAGTTTTAGCGCATCATTGCCGAAAACTTCACTGCGCCAGCCCTTAAAGGCCGGCAAATCCCGTTCACCACCTGCAATCGCATCCAAATCAGCGGCATTGCAGATCAGTTTGCTAGCAACATCTGCCTTTTCGGCACTGGCTTTCAGTAATACCCGTAGCAGATCAGACAAGCCATCATTACCTTGCTTTTTCACGCGCATAGGCAACGCTTTGGGGTAATCTTCGGGGGCAACTTGTGATGCCTGTTTCACCGCATTGATGATACCATCTGCGATCACACCACCACGCGCATCACGCAACAACAGACGTGATTTCTTTAACTGGTCGTATGAAGACGGTTTGGTTGCCGCCAATTCCAGCAAAGCATCATCTTTATAGACCCGGTTGCGTGGGATATTTTTGGTTTGGGCATGGATTTCACGAAACCGCGCCAGCTCACGTACATAAGCCAGCATTTTACCCGAACCATTGCGGGTTTTTATCCGCTTCCAAGCCTGATCTGGCTCAACGGTATAAGTACCCGGATTAGTCAAAATACCCAGTTCTTCTTGCACCCATGCATGGCGGTTGGATTTGTCCAGACGGCTTTTCAAATGCTCATAGATCACCCGCAAATGGGTGACATCGCCAAGTGCGTAGATTTTTTGCCTGTCAGACAAGGGTCGCGTGCTCCAATCCGTGAAGCGTGAGGATTTATCCAAAGGCGCGTTGGCAATTTTGCGCACCAAGGTTTCATAACCCGCCTGTTCACCGTAACCACACACCATCGCGGCGACTTGGGTGTCAAACAACGGGTTGGGGATGATGCCCTTGTCGACAAAGAAAATCTCAAGATCCTGGCGGGCTGCATGAAAGACTTTTACCACGCTTGTGTTTTCGAATAATTCGTAAAGCGGTGCCAAGGACAGATCGTTTGAAAGCGGATCTATCAGAACCGCGTTTTCATCGCCCTCACCCGGATACGCCATCTGGATCAGGCATAATTTGGAATAATATGTACGTTCGCGCAGAAACTCTGTGTCTACGGTAACGTAATCATGATTTGCGCATTGAGTGCAAAATTCGGCTAAGTCGGTGGTTTTGGTTATTATCTTCATAGCATAAGGCTTTATGGGGGAAAAATGGTCATGGCAAGGTAAAGCATATCACCCCATCGCTTTTCTGGCAGCGGGGTTACTGAAACGCAGGGTTCCAAACTGTTGTAATGTTGAACGGGTTGTTGTTTTTCGGGTCAATAATAATTTCCACCGCATGAACATCGCGGTACCCGTAAACTTCAACCGCAGTGATGTTCGGGGCGTATTTAGGGAACGGCTGAAAGATGCGATGTTCGTGACTGTCGCCAAATATCAGCAAAACCGGCTTGCCGAACTTTCTGGCAGCTTTTTGTAATGCAGGCCCAAACTGGGCAAACCCGGAATGACGTAACCAACGTTCATTTTCGTAAAGATTGAAATCATATTCGAACATATCGGCATGTATCGCCACAACAACGATATCTGCCGCTGCGGACAATTCAAAGCTTTCAACCAACCAGTCGGTTGAAGCCTGACTTCTTTTGAAAAACTCGGCCACTGTTGCCATGTCCCCCGTGGCTTGCAGATTATTGTTGGAGCCAACAATATGTGCGGTTATGAAACTGATACCATTACGGGTGAAACGGGCGTTTTCAGGGAAGCCTTTCTTTGCCTGATGTTCCAAGGTTTGCGGCTGCCCGCCGAGGCTTTTAGCAGGTTCGGAGAAGTATGTTTTCCTTATGAATTCAAGGCGTTCCAACGGGTCATCATCCCCATCGGTAAAGCGTGGGCAATCGGCCCATTCATTATCACCCGGCGTGTATAAAACCGGGGCTTCAAAGCTGTTCATGTAATTCAGCTGATCGGTCAAAACCGCGTCTGTACAGGCCCCGCCGCCTTTGGTATCGCCCACATGGATAACAAGATCAGGATTGCGCAGATTGATAGCACTTATTAACGCTTCATATGGCGGATAAGATTTTTCAGGTTTGCCATAAGGCATATCGCCCAAAGCAATAAGTTTAAGCGGGGTTTCGGCAGCTTGCACCGGCGCAGATAATGCAAGACATGCGCAGGTATATATAAGATTTTTGAAAAACATAATGGCTCCTGATAATCGATGGATAGTATTATCCGTCATGGCCAATGTTTTCAAGATAGGGAAAATTGGCTCCGGCGGTAGGGATCGAACCTACGACAAATTGATTAACAGTCAACTGCTCTACCGCTGAGCTACGCCGGAATACTTGTGCATCATATGGTGCGAGGCCGCGTATAGCAAAGCCAAATTCAGCCGTCTATAGGGATTTTGCACTTCGGGCAAAATATTTGTGCTCTTGCGCGGGTGTGCGCATCCGCTTAACCCTGTTCTTATGTTTTACACAATGCAGACTTGGATAAAAGCAAAGCTACCGCGCAGCCTGTTTGGCCGTGCGATGTTGATCTTGGCCGTGCCTGTTGTGGTTATTCAAATCGTGGTGGCGGCCTATTTTGCCGAACGTCTGTTTCGCGATGTTTCCACCCAGATGTCGGCCATTGTAGCGCAAGAGATCAATTATATTACCTCAATAGCCCAAGACGCCCCTGATAAAGGGACTGCTTTACAAGATATGCGCAAAGCAGCGCGGCCATTGGGTGTTTTTATCAGTTATGAGAGCAATCCATCGCAAAAACATGAACCTTGGTTTTGGCACGGGCTATCTGATCACTATGTGGACAAAGAACTGAAATCAAGTGTTAAGAGACTGATATACCTTGATCTTTTAAGCAATACAAAACGTGTTCGGCTGGCGGTTGACACAAATAAAGGGCCCGTGCGGTTTTCATTTTCACGCACGCGCACCTCTGCCAGAAACCCACATCAGTTGCTTGTGGCGATGATTTTCACTGCTTTTATCTTCACTGGTATTTCCATTGTGTTTCTAAACAACCAGATCAAACCGATCAAACGGCTATCGGATGCCGCCGAAGCCTTTGGGCGTGGTTGGGCCATTCCGTTCAGCCCTAGGGGGGCGCGTGAAGTGCGCAGTGCGGGGCATTCATTTTTGGCCATGCGCGCGCGGATCATCCGCCAGATTGAACAGCGCACAATGATGCTTTCAGGGGTCAGCCACGACTTGCGCACACCGCTGACGCGGATGAAACTGTCACTGGGGCTAATCGATCCGTCTGAAGAGGTTGAAGACCTGAAGCGCGATGTCGATGAGATGGAGGCCATGCTGACCGAGTTTCTGGAATTTGCCCGTGGCGATAGTGAAGAACAGACGGAAACTGTGGGCGTTAAGGCTTTGACTAAACGCATTGTGCGTAATTTCAAACGGTCAGGGCATGAGGTTGAGCTGGTCTTCACAGGTGAGGTAACATCGGACGATACGTTTAAATGCCGCGAACAATCTATGCAGCGTGCAATAGAAAACCTGCTGGGCAATGCTGTGCGTTATGGCAAACAAGTGCGTTTAAGTGTTGATCTGCAAGATGCGCGCATTGAACTTACGGTTGAGGATGATGGCCCCGGCATTCCCAAAGAACAGCGTGAAGCCGCACTGGAACCTTTCAGTCGTCTGGACAGTGCGCGCAATCAAAATGACAATGTGGGGTCCGGTCTGGGGCTGGCCATTGCCACAGACCTTGCGCGCAGCCATGGCGGGCATTTGAAGCTGTATAAAAGTGCGGATTTAGGCGGGTTAAAGGCAATGTTATCGCTGCCAAGGTAACTTATGCGGCAAGTAATTGCGCCTCATATGCTTTCAAAGAACGCCGTACAAGACCGCCATAACCGATCAATGAAATGCGCAATTCAGGAAAGATTGTGAAGATTTCCTCTTTTGCTTCAATGGCCATTGAATTCATACATGCATCGCCAGGGAAAAAGCTTTCGGTCATAGCACCTTCCGCCATAATAATCTGGTGGCTTTCAAACATAATGTGGAAATACTCCACAGTTTTTGTGCGCTCAACATAGATACCGTCCCACCCGACCAAATGCTTGGCTGCAACAAGCACTTCGCTTTCACCAAACAATAGTTGCGCTTTTGCCCCCGTGATAAGCATACGGTGGCAGGGCGATACACGCAGTGTTCTTGTATTGCCAAGCACCCCGGCCTCAATCACGATAGGGGCCAGCTTATCAGTTGCACAAACTACCCGTGAGCCAATCCAGTTTATCGGCTGATAGCCCTGGTCCATTGTCAACACACTGTGGTCAATGGTTAAATATTCCACAGCGATATAACCCTGTTCAGTTTTGATCCGTGTACCACGCCCAAAACATGGCACAAGGGTGTCGTATGGCACCGCACCATCTGTATTGAAAGCGCCGAATGTATAGGTTACCGATGGGTCAAGCGGCGTATCCGAAACCATTAGCGGGCCGTAATTAGCCGCACCATTTGTGGCAATGAAATAAACCGTACCAGTAGAGCCGTCAGACCCAGTAAACGTGTATTTATATCTTAGATCAATGGTGTCACCAGCGTTAACCCCGGCAACTGTTGAAGCTGATACATCTTGATCAGGTACATCTGCCCCGCCTGTGTGGGTAAGATCGCCAAACAGCGTATCATCGCTTCCATTTGAATCATCGATTGTAACCTGACCGGCCACGGCTATCGTAAATGTACCCGTATGAGGGTACGTGTCGTCGCCCGTTACAAAACTGTAAACAAGAACATTTTCTAATGCCATACTGACTACTCCCGACTATCCTAATCAATCACATACACGCGATCATTAGGTTGCTGTTACATTGCCGCATAAACCTTTTACGACGGGCTCTATGCTTGTACTCTTTGGCAAGTCTCACGACTCGCCGCTGGTATGGGTGCTTTAATAAGAACATAATGGCAAAAATTGGGCAGCATATCGGGTTTTCTACTAATTTTTTATAGTATAAATCACTTCATTGATCATAGGATTTTCATCCAGATACTACGAAGGTTCACCCCTGAATAAGACTAAATACTGGCAATACGCGCAAATAATGAAGTACTTAAATACCTAAATAAAAATTCAGCTTGCAAAAAATAATAACAATTTGTGGTATTTTGGTAGGCCCGGCAGGACTCGAACCTGCGACCAAAGCGTTATGAGCGCTCTGCTCTAACCAACTGAGCTACAGGCCCGCCGTGGTTTCAGGCAATAGAGCGCAGTTTGATGGCGGTCAAGACGCTTCGCTGTTTTCATTCCAGAAAGCTTGCGTTAAAGGGAATTAAATTCAGCTTGGGGTCTCATTGGGGCCTAAATTGGGGATAGACATGACCGATCTTAAAAACTCTTTAACATATGCCGATGCAGGCGTTGATATAGATGCTGGCAACGCGCTGGTAGAGCGCATTAAACCTGCGGCAAAATCCACTAAACGCGCAGGTGTGATGGACGGGCTTGGCGGCTTTGGCGCGATGTTTGACCTTAAAGCTGCGGGCTTTAATGATCCGGTTCTGGTGTCTGCCACCGACGGTGTCGGCACCAAGCTGCGTATTGCAATAGATACCGGCAAACTGGATACGGTTGGCATTGACCTGGTGGCGATGTGTGTAAATGACCTGATCTGCCAGGGTGCTGTGCCTTTGTTTTTCCTGGATTATTTTGCCACAGGAAAGTTGGACGTGGATAAAGCCACTGACGTGATCAACGGCATTGCCGAAGGGTGTCGTCAGGCTAACACCGCCCTTGTGGGTGGTGAAACGGCGGAAATGCCGGGCATGTACGAAGGTGAAGATTTCGATCTGGCTGGCTTTGCTGTAGGGGCGATGGAACGTGGTGGTATGTTGCCACGCGATGTGGCGCAGGGCGATATTCTATTGGGCCTGCCTTCTAGTGGCATTCATTCGAACGGCTATTCACTGGTGCGCAAAATTGTTGAAATGGCAGGGCTGGACTGGAATGACCCGTCGCCCTTCGGCGATGGTTTGGCGCGTGACGCTTTGCTGGAACCCACAAAAATTTATGTGCGCCCTGCGGTGGCCGCGTTAGAAACGGGTCATCTGAAAGCTTTGGCCCATATCACCGGTGGCGGCTTAACCGAAAACCTGCCACGTGCCCTACCGGGCGGTTTGGGGGCTGAAATTGATCTGGACGCTTGGGAACGTTTACCGATCTTTAACTGGCTGATTGCACAAGCTGGGCTGGCACAAGCCGAAGCATTGAAGACCTTTAACTGTGGCATTGGCATGATCGCAATAGCTTCAGCAGAGCATGTGGCAGAAATTGAAGCGGCGTTCAGTTCTGAAGGTATAGACGCGGTTCGCATCGGTACAATCGTCAAAGGTGAAGGCGTAACTTACTCAGGCAGCTTATGAGCAAGCGCGTTGCTATCCTAATCTCTGGCGGCGGCAGCAATATGATGTCGTTGGTAGAGGCAATGGAAAGTGATGGGTTTAATGCGAAACCTGTGCTGGTGCTGGCCAATAATGCTGACGCAGGCGGCCTTACCAAGGCGCAAAATAAAGGCATTGCCACCGAGGTTGTTGACCACTGCCCGTTTAAGGGGGATCGCGCAGCGTTTGAGGCAATTTTGCATGACACGATAGCTAAATATCAGCCCGATATTATCTGCCTTGCAGGCTTCATGCGCGTGTTGACCGCTGGGTTTATTGATCAATGGCAAGGAAAAATGCTAAATATTCATCCGTCTTTGCTGCCAAAATACACCGGATTGCGCACCCATCAACGGGCATTGGATGCAGGTGACGTAAACGCAGGTTGTTCGGTGCATGTGGTTACCGCAAAACTGGATGACGGGCCGCTTTTGGGCCAAGCAGAAGTGCCTATTCTAGCGGGTGATACCGCCGAAACATTGGCCGCGCGGGTTTTGATTGAAGAGCATAAGCTATACCCTGCCGCATTACAGGCATTTGTGAAGAATGACGGATAAACCATCCAGCATTCGCAATCTTGGCCCTGCTTCGGATACTTTTTACGGCAGAGCAGACATCAACACGGCTGAACTGCTACGTGACCTTGGCCCAGATGAAGCGTACTTTCTAGCTTTGCAAGCAGGTGGGAAACCGCATTTCATCGGCTATTATGCACTTGTAATGGGGTTACAGGGCCGGCCTTGGAATGATTGTCAGGGTGTTGAAAAGAAAGACTTGCAAAAGCGGTTTGATACGATCAAGGCCCAGCTGTCAGTCAAAGATAAAGGCCGCTCCGAAATCGAAGCGGCCTTGAATGCGCTGGGTGTGATTAAGAAAGCTTAACCAACCAACTCTAAACCACTAAAGAAAAACGCAATTTCTTCTGCGGCTGTTTCAGGTGCGTCTGAACCATGAACCGAGTTTTCACCCAGTGACAATGCGAATTCTTTGCGAATTGTGCCGGCGTCTGCGTCTGCGGGGTTTGTAGCCCCCATAATTTCGCGGTTGCGCAGGATAGCGTTTTCGCCTTCCAGCACTTGTACAACGATAGGTTCAGAGATCATGAATTCGCACAATTCGCCAAAGAACGGGCGTTCTGAATGGACGCCGTAGAATGATTGGGCTTGTGCCAATGTCAGCTGGATGCGTTTTTGTGCAACAACGCGCAAACCGCCCTCTTCAAATTTGGCAACGATCGCACCTACAAGGTTGCGTTTTGTTGCGTCGGGTTTCACGATTGAAAATGTACGTTCTAGGGCCATGATTGATTTCCTTCATAGGGCTGAATTTCTGGGTCGCAGTAACATAAGGAATTGTGATTGAAAAGCCTATGTTGACAGTTCCCTCACACTATAGCAAAGCAGCCCCATGATACGTATTGATGACATTTCCTATTCGATTCAGGGCCGCCAACTGCTAGTTGGGGCCTCTGCTACCATTCCTACCGGTCACAAGGTGGGCATTGTCGGGCGCAACGGCACCGGCAAAACCACGTTGTTCCATCTGATCACGGGTAAATTGCTGCTGGATGGCGGCAGGGTCACCACGGCCAAGGGGCTGCGCATTGGCGGGGTTAGCCAAGAAGTGCCGTCAAATGAGGTCAGCTTGCTGGATACGGTACTGGCAGCCGATATTGAACGCACAGCTTTGTTTAAAGAAGCGGAAACCGCCACGGATGCAGACCGTATTGGTGAGATATATGAGCGACTGACCGCAATAGACGCTTATTCGGGCGAAGCACGTGCCGCCAGCATTTTGAACGGTCTGGGTTTTGACCGCGAAGCACAACTGCGGGCCTGTTCTGAATATTCGGGCGGTTGGCGTATGCGGGTGGCATTAGCAGGGGTTTTGTTTTCACAACCTGAGATTTTGATGCTGGATGAGCCGACAAACTATCTGGATTTGGAAGGTACGATTTGGCTGGAAACCTATCTGGCAAAATACCCCCATACGGTGCTGATTATTTCGCATGATCGCACGTTGTTGAATAAATCAGTAAACTCCATTTTGCACCTTTATGATCAAAAACTGACGTTTTATCAGGGCAATTACGATACCTTTGATAATGTGCGGCGCGCCAAGCTGGCGGAACAAGCCTCGATGGCCAAGAAACAGGATGCCGCGCGCGATCACTTACAAGCGTTTGTGGATCGGTTTCGCGCGAAAGCTTCCAAGGCCAAGCAGGCGCAATCTCGGCTGAAAATGCTGGAACGGATGCAGCCGATTGCGTCATCGGTTGAAAACGCTGTGGCGGCCTTTAATTTTCCGGAACCGACTGAATTATCCCCGCCGATCTTGCGCCTTGATGGCGTGGATGTAGGCTATGATGGCACACCGATTTTACGTGATTTGAACCTGCGGATTGACCAAACTGATCGCATAGCACTTTTGGGGGCTAACGGTCAGGGTAAATCTACGCTTTCCAAACTGTTAGCGGATAAACTTAAACCAATGGAAGGCAATCTTATTCGATCTTCCAAGCTGAAAATCGGCTATTTTGCCCAGCATCAGGTGGATGAGTTATATCTGGATGAAACCCCATTGCAGCACATCCAGCGCGAACGGCCCCAAGAAGGCCAAGCACGCTTGCGCGGACGGTTGGCGGCAGGCGGTGTTGGTAAGGAACAGGTTGATACACTTGTGGGCAAACTATCGGGCGGGCAAAAGGCGCGCCTGTCGCTATTGCTGGCCACACTAGAGGCCCCTCACCTGGTTATTTTGGATGAGCCGACCAACCACTTGGATATTGAAAGCCGTGAAGCGCTGGCACTGGCCTTGGGTGAATATCAGGGGGCCGTTATTCTGGTTAGCCACGATCCGCATTTGATCAATGCCATCGCCGATCAGCTGTGGCTGGTCAAAGGCGGTACTGTGAAGCCTTATCATGATGATATGGAAGCCTATAAAACCATGCTTTTATCAGAGCGTGGTGGTGGTGGGGCCGCCAGTGAGGCCAAGAAAAAGGCCAAAGGGCCAAAGCAAAAACGTTTGTCTAATTCAGAGCGGCGCAAGCTGACGCAGCCGTTGCAAGAAGAAGTAACAAAATGCGAAGAGCGTATTGAAAAACTGGAAGTGATGAAGACAAAAATCGCTGATCGCATGGCAGACCCAGATTTTTATGCTGCTGAAAATTCGACCAAAGTTGAAGAGTTGACCATGAAGCACGGCGAAATCATACAGGCTATGGAAAAAGCAGAAGCTTTGTGGGAAAGTGCTAGCGAAGCATTATATGCGGCGAAAAGACGATGATGGAATTTTACATAACAGCCTTTGTGACCCTGTTTTTGGTAATTGACCCCATCGGGTTGCTGCCGATGTTCATCTCGCTTACCCAAGGCCAAGGTGGATCACGTTTTGGCATTGCCTTTCGCGCCTGCTTAATCGGGGCCGTTATTCTGGCCGTGTTCGGATTTGTGGGCGACCGCCTGCTGGGCTTTATCGGCATTGGCCTGCCTGCATTCCGTATATCGGGCGGATTGCTGTTGTTCTTGATCGCGGTGGAAATGTTATTCAACAAACGTAGCCAACGCCGCGAAGAGCAATCTGAAGATAAAAGCAGCGATGACCCATCCGTGTTTCCGTTGGCCACACCATTGATTGCAGGCCCCGGGGCAATGGCCTCAATGATCTTGCTGTCAAGCGGGATGGAGGATGATCCACAGGCAACAATGGTGGTTATGGGTGCTATGGTTAGCGTACTTTTTCTGGTGTTCATTGGCTTTCTGTCGGGCGGTTTGGTTGAACGTATCTTGGGTAAAACCGGTATCAACGTATTTACCCGCCTAATGGGTATGTTGCTGGCCGCCCTATCCGTGCAATTCGTCGTCGATGGCCTACGGGGCCTTGGCGTTATTGCATGAGTGGCGACGATAAAGCCTATCTGTTTTATATGGTTATATTGCTGGTGTTTATCGGCGGTAGCTTTATTTATTCACGCCGTGAGAACATCAGCCAAACCATACAGCAAGCCTTAATTTGGGTGTTGATTTTTGTGGGTGTTATCATTGCATACGGTTTTCAAGACACCCTGAAATCACAGATTTTCCCGTCATCCGTTGTGCAAAATGGCGCGGGTAGCGTCATGCTTACGCGTGCCCGCGACGGGCATTTTTATGCTGTCTTGGAGATAAACGGAAAAGATATTGAGTTTGTAATAGATACAGGTGCCAGTGCCATTGTTCTATCAAAAGAAGATGCAATGCGTGTTGGCATTGATGCAGATAATCTGAATTATCTGGGCCGTGCCGAAACCGCAAACGGCACGGTTCAAACCGCTTTTGTCAACCTTGGGGTTGTGCGTTTGGGCGACATTACCGATTATGATTTACCAGCGTCTGTTAATGGCGGTGAGTTGTTTGGCTCTTTGCTGGGCATGGATTACCTGAACCTGTTTTCAGAGTTCAAGATCAATGGTAAAACCCTGACTTTAACGCGCTAGTTTTTCTCGGCTTTCATTTCCCAACGACCAGAGGCCTGTGACCAGTATTTTGCCGTAACACCCGCATCGGTCAATGCTTTCCAATCGGTGCGTGCGGCCTGCAATTCGGCCTCATCATTACCGTTAAACACAAGGCTGACACGCGCGTATTGTGCCACTTCTGCAAGGTTGATTTTGGCCCCATGTACCAGCATTAAAGCCTTGGCATCATTGATATTTTCCACACCTGTCGTTAACAATATCGGTTGATCTGCATCATGCGCACCACCACTGATCCCGTGGGGTAAAAAATCAGGGCTATTGCCGCCCCAAAGTTGGGCGTCCAGACGCGCTAATGCATTTTCATCGCCTGATCTCAGTTGCACTCGCCAGTCATTTTTCAATGTGCGTTCCAGCAACTGGGACAGGGTTTGCCCCAGTGAAGATGTTGTCAGGTGATAGAAAAAAACCTCAGACATTATTCCGCTTCGAAATTGTCGGCAATCAGACGATCCAGTGCGCGAACGCCCCAGCCTGTGGCCCCTTTGGGTGCCAAGGTTGTATCCGATTTAACCAAGGCCACACCTGCGATATCCAAATGGATCCACGGCATGTCTTCTTTGATAAAGCGTTGCAGGAATTGTGCGGCCGTTATCGCACCTGCAGCACGCCCACCGGTGTTTTTAATGTCGGCAATATGGCTGTCGATCAGTTTGTCGTAAGCTTTGCTTAGGGGCATCCGCCATGCACCTTCGTCTTCGATGTTGGCTGCGTTCAGAAATTTACGCGCCAAGGGTTCATCATTTGAAAACACACCTGCGTTTTCATGGCCAAGTCCGATGATAACGGCACCTGTCAGTGTGGCCAGATTGATCACACCCGTGGGCTTATAAGTTTCTTGCGCATACCACAGCACATCGGCCAGAACCAAGCGGCCTTCGGCATCGGTATTAATCACTTCAATGGTGTCGCCTTTCATGGACTTCACCACATCGCCGGGGCGTTGGGCTTGCCCATCAGGCATATTTTCAACGATGCCGACCAACCCCACGACATTGGCTTTAGCTTTGCGCATGGCCAGAGTTTTCATCACGCCGGCCACCACGCCTGCCCCGCCCATATCCATGGTCATTTTTTCCATGCCGCCTGCCGGTTTGATGGAAATACCGCCCGTATCAAAAACCACGCCTTTGCCGACAAGGGCAAAGGGTTGTTCATCGCCACCACCCTGCCATTCCATGATCACCATCTTGGAGGGGCTACGCGAGCCGTGGCCGACACCCAAAAGGGCGTGCATACCCAATTTTTCCATGTCTTTTTCTTCTAGCGTGGTTATTTTCAGGCCTAGGCTTTTCAACGCATCCAAGCGGTTGGCAAACTCCGTTGTGGTCAAAATGTTTGCAGGTTCACTGACCAAATCGCGGGTAAAGAACACGCCTTCGGCCACTGCTGCTTTGGGCGCGTAATCCTGTGCTACCTCATCTGCCTGATTGACCATCACAGTGATATTGCCCTGCTTGGGCGCGGTCGATGTTTTGTGGTCGTGGAAACTGTATTGCCGCAAAGCACAGCCAAAGGCGATTTCAGAGGCGCGTTTACCTGCACCCGCAAAGATCAGCATATTAGCCCCACCTGCGGCTTTACCGATATTGGCGCCTGCAAGGCGCGCATCATCTACAGTCACGCGTTTAGGAAGTTTAACCACCAAAACTTCGGGGGCTTTCATACCCGCAGGCATAGACATCACGTGGCAAGTCGCATTTGGCATGTCTTCAAACAGCTGACTTTCGGCCAGCCGTGTCAGGCTGCGTTTCATCAATTTGTTCACACGGCGTGCACCCAGCCCGATTTGGCCTGTAGGGGACATAAATACTGCCACTTTACCGTCAAAATCGGCAATAGCATCCAGATCAGATTCAATAAAGCTGGGCGTTACAGGTACATTCATAATAAGGCTCCTAAGGGTCATATTTGTAGGTTACCACAAGACCTAGCGTGATTTAGCGGATTTGACCACAAGGGACTGTTGTTTCGCAAAAAAATCCTATAAGAAAATAACAGATAGTTTGTTTGCTTTGGGGGCATCACCGCGTGAAACTTGTTGATCGGTATATCGTGCGACAGCTTGCGGGCCCGTTCATATTCTTCTTATGCATATTCGGGGGTATTTTGTGGCTTAACCAAGCCTTACGAATTGTGGATATTGTGGTCGAAAATGGTCAACCCGGCATGGTTTTTGTCGAGCTTAGTTTTTACCTGCTGCCGCGTGTTGTCGAAAGTGTCTTTCCTGTAGCCGCCTTTGCCGCCGCCCTGTTTTTGACTAACCGATTATATGCAGAATCAGAATACGCCGCCCTGTTAGCTGCAGGGCTTGCGCCGATGCAATTTTCCCGTCCATTCTTAATTTTCGGAATAATCTGTTTTGCCATCGTATCTGCATTGGCCCACTTCATTACACCGATCAGCAATAATGCGTTTTATCAACGTCAACATGAAATCAGGCAAGAATACCTATCGCAACTGATCAAGGTCGGGGAATTCATCACGCCGCAAAAAGGAGTTACTTTTTATTTCGGCAATTTACGCGATGACGGGCTTTTGGAAGATATTTTAATCAAGGAAACCACAAAGGATGGATTGCAAATTATCCATACCGCCCCCACAGGGCGTTTAGTGGACAAGCCGGACAGCGCGAAATTGGTTTTAATTGACGGCACCTTGCAACAGTACGATGCACAAACGCGGTTGTTGAATGTTGTGCAGTTCGACAGCTTTTCCTATGATCTTTCGCAATTCGCCAAAAACATCGGACCGCGCACGGTTGGGGCCAATGCCAAAACCACGCCGCAACTTCCGTGGACAATTCGAGGGGCCGATACATCAGACCAACCATATGCCATTGAAGCACAGTCGCGGCTTGTCAAATCTTTATTTTCTCTTTTGATGCCCCTTTTAGGGGCTGCGGTATTATTCTCCGGCAGCTTTAGTAGGGCTGGGTTTTATTACCGTATTATCTTTGCCATTGTTCTGTTGCTGGCTATAAACACATTACGTGGAATCACTGAAAATTTCGTAGTTAAATCACCGGCCTTGTCTTTTGCCCTATATACGCCTGCAGTTTTGTCTTTGGCGATAATTGCGCTTCTTGTTCTTATCAGCATCAAAGGCTGGAACAGTTCATCCCTGACAAAACGTACGGTGAAAAGTCAGGTGATCGCATGACGCTATATTGGTATTTTACCCAAAAATTCATCTCGGCCTTTATTCGGGTATTTGTCATTATCGGGCTATTGATTTTCTTTGTCGATACGATGGAGAATATAAGAAGCCTATCGTCGGCCGGCATCACACTACCCAAAGCCATTGCGCTCGCCAGCACAAGATCCCCATCCTTCATTCGCGAAGCCATGCCGTTGATTATTATGCTTGCCAGCCTGACCTTTTGTGTAAACTTGGCGCGATCTAATGAATTTGTGGTATCGCGCGCCGCCGGTGTATCTGCCTTGAAAGGTTTGGGGTTCCCCATTTTAGCTGCATTTTTAATCGGGTTGGTTTCAATATTATTTTTGAACCCGCTGGTTGCAACGTTTTCCACCCATTACGACAGTTTGAAAAACACATACCTTGGGCGCTCAGAAAAGACAGTGTCTGTGAACGAAGACGGGTTTTGGCTGCGTCAAAAAACCAAAGATGGCTACATCGTTATAACCGCCACCCAAGCGGCCCAAAACGGGGAAAGCCTACGCGATGTTACGATGATCGCATTTGATAAAAACAACAAAGCCATCAATCGTATTTCTGCATCAACGGCAGTTTTATCTAATGACGAGTGGATATTAATTCAAACAAAGAAATGGGATTTATCTTCTGCTGAAAGTAATCCGGAAGTCGGCTCTGTTGAAGAATCCATCATACGGGTACCAACAACAATCACCAGTGAACAGATACTGGAAGGCTATCCGAAACCCGAAACCGTTGTCATTTGGGATTTGCCAAAATTCATCACGGCAATGGAAAATGCAGGGTTTTCATCACGACAGCACCGGGTTCATATGCAAATAGAATTGGCGCGCCCAATACTGTTTGCCGCGATGATCATTATCGGTGCTGTCTTCACGTTACAAAATGCTCGGCTGGGTAATTTAGGAATATCTGTATTAATGGCCCTCTTATGTGGTTTTTCGCTACATTTCCTGCAAAACCTTGCTAGAACTCTAGGTGAGGCGGGAGAGATTCCGATATTTTTTGCAGCATGGGCACCCCCACTGGCCGCGTTACTGACGGCCCTGGCATTGTTTTTGCACTTAGAGGATGGATAAGGCGCAATGATCTTGAAAAGCCTATCATGCATATTGCTGGCAAGCACGATTTTATTATCCAGCCTATCGCAGGCATCTGCGCAATCAAAAGAACCCGTTGGCCTGCTTGCGGACAATGTGGATTATAACGCCGCGTCAAAGGTTTTAACCGCCAAGGGTGGTGTACGCGTTGTTTCCAATGGCCAGATATTATCCACGCAAAGTATTATCTATCATCAGATCACCGGAAAATTAACCATCCCCAACGGTTTTACCATCACCAATGCCGACGGCAGTGTCATGACGGGAACCAATGCGCAGTTATCTTCAGATTTATCTACAAATATCATCAAAGGTGCGCGCATTCTGATTGCAGATCAGTTCCAGTTGGCCGCCGATCGGGCGCAATACAAAGACAATCGATTTAAGGTGCTGGACCGCGTTGTGGCCAGCACATGCTATATCGGAAAACCCCGTTCGGCTGACAGTAAACTGGCGACAGGCCAATGCAAAATAAAGCCAACACCCTTTTGGCAGATTAGGTCAAAACGCGTTATTCATGATGAATTGGAAAGACAGTTGTATTTTGAAAACGCGCGGTTGGAATTCTTAGGCGTGCCAATTTTATACGCCCCTTTGTTACGCCTGCCTGACCCAACTGTTGATCGTGCAACAGGCTTTCTGGTACCAACGTTTTTTACATCCAGCCTTTTAAAATTCGGCGTGAAAGTACCCTATTTCATCGCCATAGATGATCATTCCGACGCAACATTAACCGCATTTACATCCACGGCTGGAAGCTTCGTATTGGAAGGCCAGTACCGGCGCCAAACCAAACGGGGCAGTTACCAGTTTAACAGCTCTTTTTTGCTTGTTGATGGCATCGAAAATTCACCTTTTCGATCTTTGCTACAAGGTAGCGGGCGGTTTGCCCTATCCAATGATTACGAATGGGGTTTTGAAATTGACGTAGTGTCCGATAAAACCTTCCGCGCGCAATACGGTTACGAAGACGAAGACAGTATTTCAGCCCAAGACAGATTATTGTCTGAAGTTTACCTTGAAAAAAACCGCACAAACAGTTTTTTTCGGATCAGCTCTTCTATTTTTCAAAGCCTGCGGACTAATGAAATTGATGCAGAAATCCCTTTGGTTTTCCCGGATGGATATTTTCGCAATATAAACGATGATCCGTTTTTGGGTGGCAAGCTGGGCTTTACCGTTCATTCAACAACTTTACTGCGCGAAGCAGGCAGTCAGTTTTCCCGCGTTGGTCTTAGTGCGGATTGGCAAAAAGAATGGCGTTTGAAAAGCGGCATTTTACTTGGCGCACGCACCCAGGTCGATGCCGAGCTTTATCGCCTTAGCAGCGATTTTACCGGTTTTGCGGGGTCATCAGCCCGCAGAATAACCCCCACTATTTCTGCCGACATCAGATGGCCTTTAGCAAAGGTTGTTGGCAATGCGACCCATATTATTGAACCCATTGTTCAAGTTGTTTGGAGCCAAGACAGCCTGACCTCCACCCCAAACGAAGACAGTATTCAGGTGGAATTTGAAGAAACCAATTTGTTTTCAACCAATCGTTTTCCGGGTTTTGATCAAAAAGAGCTTGGACTTCGCGCCAATATCGGCGTGAATTATACGATATATAATCCATCAGGGTGGAGTTTTGGGGCCACCGCCGGGCGGGTTTTCCGCAAGAAAGACTTAAAACAATTTTCACCCGCATCGGGTTTGGCCGGTAAAAACTCTGACTGGGTCAGCGCATTTACTTTAAGTTTTCCCAAGACGTTTGAGCTGACAAACCGCACTTTGTTTGACAGTAGATTCAACTTATCCAAAAATGAAACCAGCCTGAATTTTATCTATAAAAAATGGCAAGGTGAAGCAACATACTTACGTCTGCAAGAAGACGTTGTTGCAGGTGCAAGTGACCGGCGCTCGGAAGCGGCGTTAAAACTGATATACACACCGAACAACAACTGGGCGTATCTGGCTGAATGGCGACACGACTTTGTGACAAACAGCGCCATCGAGGGAGAGTTTGGGCTGAAATATATAAATGAATGCATAGAAATTGATCTTTCCCTCTCGCTTCAATATGCAGCCTCTGGTAATGTCACACCAACAAAAGAACTGGGGCTTCGGGTCTCTTTCCTAGGAATAGGTAATCAAGCGCGTGCTAAAGGGCGTAGAAGACGCTGTGCACTGTAAATAAAGTGGTGAAATAATGAAAAAAATTACTCTCCTAGCATGTGGTATTTTCGCAGGTGTCTGCATCGCGTTTTCCACACTTGCAGCTGGCGTTTATGCGCCCATTTATCAAGTGAACGGGGGCGTTATTACTAAGTATGAACTTGAACAGCGCATCAAAATGCTGCGCGCATTTGGCACGCGTGGCGACTTGCGTGATCTGGCGTTGGATCAGCTTATTGATGATCGCTTGCGATTTCAGGCGGCAAGGCAAGCCGGTGTTACAACCAATGAAGAAGAGATACAGGGCGGTATGGAAGAATTTGCCGCGCGCGGTAACTTCAGTGCCGAGCAACTTCTGGCCTATTTTAGCCAACGCGGTGTGCACCGCGAAAGTTTTGCGGATTTCGTGCGCGCAGGCATTCTCTGGCGTAATGTTATCGGGTCGCGCTTTGCATCTAAAGTAAATGTGTCCGACGAAGAAGTAGATTCACGTCTGGACGTCAGTGCAGTGAGCTTCCCCAAAACACTGAATGTTGCAGAGATTATTCTACCCATATCAGAACGCGGCGCTTCAAAAACACGTGCGCTGGCCGACAGGCTTTCACAAAACATTAAAAGCAACAACCAGTTTTCTGTAGCTGCAAAGAAGTTTTCAAAATCAGATACCGCCATACGTGGCGGTTCAATGGGGTGGATCCCGCTGGGCACCCTGCCCGTTCAGGTAGCTTCACGTGTATCTGCGTTGGAACCCGGCCAAGTGACCGCCCCTATTTTGCTGGGCAGTGCCATCGCCCTTTACCAATTACGCGGTGTGCGGGAAGCAAAATCTGCCAGTGAACAGGTGATTTCCGTAAGCTATCTTAAAGTGATCATGCCGGGTGCCAAATCCGGCCAACCGGGTCAAATCACGGCGGCGACCAAGTTGATAAATGCAGGTGATACTTGCCTTGATATGCAAGCGAACACATCAAAGTATGGTGAAAACGCCGTGATCAGTCAAGCCTTGCCGGCGGCCCAAATCCCTGTACGCATCGGGGCCGAAATTGCCAAGCTGGACCCGAATGAAGCCAGTTATTATGTTGCCGACAATGGTGCGATCAACGTGGTTATGGTGTGTAACCGCGCCAAAGACCTGCCTGAAGGGGCCCGCGAGCAAATTCGCAATGCGCTGTTCAACCAACGGGTGGGCAGCTTTGGTGCGGGTTATCTGCAAGAATTACGCGGCGATGCTATCATAATTGAAAAATGACCAAAGCCATTGCACTGACCGCAGGTGACCCCAGCGGTGTTGGTTTGGAATTGTCGGGACTTGCTTGGGCTAAACTGAAGCATGAACGGCCATTTTTTATGATCGCGGATCAGTCGCATGTCAAAGCCGCCACCGATGTGCCCGTGGAAATCATTACTAAACCGCAAGAGGCCGTTAACGCTTTCAAACGCGGCCTGCCCGTATTGCACCTACCCTTTGTCGCCGCCCCTACCATTGGCCAAGAACATCCTGAAAATGCACTGCATATCATTCAGTCCATTGAAATGGCCGTTGAATATGTAACATCGGGACAAGCCAGTGCGCTTTGCACCAACCCGATTAACAAGAAGGTTCTAAAGGATGGTGCGGGCTTTCCGCACCCCGGTCATACCGAATTTCTGGCCCATCTTGGCGGGGTGAAAACCTCTGTTATGATGTTATGCGCGCCAGAACTGCGTGCGGTTCCCGTCACCATCCATATCGCCCTGTCAGAGGTGCAAGATGCGTTGACCGATGCGCTGATTGAAGAAACGTTAATCATTACACACCGCGCCATGATACGTGATTTTGGTCTGGAAAACCCTATCATCGCAGTTGCGGGCTTGAACCCGCATGCAGGTGAAGGCGGCACAATGGGGCGTGATGAAATTGATCGCATTATACCCCTTTTGGATAAAATGCGCGCAAGCGGCATGTCTATCATTGGCCCGATGCCCGCTGATACTATGTTTCATCCGCAAGCCCGTGCCAAATATAATGTGGCCGTGTGTATGTACCACGATCAAGCATTAATCCCATTGAAAACACTTAATTTTTCGGCAGGCGTAAACACTACACTTGGCCTGCCGTTTATTCGCACCTCACCCGATCATGGTACCGCTTTTGATATTGCGGGCAAAGGTCTAGCTGACCCTACAAGCTTGATCGAGGCCATAAGACAGGCCCACATGATGGCCCAGAACAGAGCGCGCTATGACCGTATCCCTTGATGGCCTACCGCCCCTGCGCGATGTAATATCCAAGCATGAATTGCGTGCGCAAAAGTCGCTTGGGCAAAATTTTCTGCTGGATTTGAACCTGACAGGAAAGATCGCCCGCCAAGCCGGTGATCTAAGTCAATGCGATGTGCTGGAAATTGGCCCTGGCCCTGGTGGGCTGACGCGCGCGCTGCTTTATGAAGGCGCGCGCCGTGTTGTGGCCGTTGAACGTGACGAACGCTGTATGCCGGCATTGGCTGAAATTTCAGATCATTATGAGGGACGACTGAAAATAATTTCAGGTGATGCGTTGGCCTTCAACCCTGTTGAGCACCTAAACGGCCCGATTAAGATCATCGCGAACTTGCCCTATAATATCGGCACGGAACTGTTGGTGCGCTGGTTGACCCCGCCACAATGGCCACCCTATTGGGACAGTCTGACTTTAATGTTTCAGCGTGAAGTGGCAAAGCGCATTGTGGCGCAGCCCGGCAGCAAAGCTTATGGGCGTTTGTCTGTACTGGCACAGTGGCGCAGTGACGCGAAAATTGTGATGGACCTGCCGCCGCAAGCCTTTACGCCTGCCCCCAAAGTTTCTTCGGCAGTGGTGCATATCACTAAATGCGATAAGCCGAAATTTGAGTGCAATGCCAAGGTGTTGGAACGTGTTGTTGCTACCGCTTTCAATCAGCGGCGCAAAATGCTGCGAGCCAGTTTGAAGTCGCTTGCACCTGATGTTGAGGATCGTTTAAACGCCGCAGGCATACCGCCCACAGAACGCGCAGAACAGCTGTCTGTTGAACAATTCTGCATTCTTAGCAATCAGTTTTAAAGCTATTCCGCAGCGGTTTCTGTTTTCGGCGGTTCGCTGGGTTTTTCAACTTCAACGACTACAGGTTTTTCCGCTTCGGGTTTTGTAATCTCAACCTTTTTCGCAGGCTGCCTTACACGTTTTGGTTTCTTAACCGCATCCACAACAGGTTTGCTTTCAGGTGTTTCAACCAAATTGGATTGCTCAGATTTTCCCGGAAACAAATCATTGGTGTTACCAGCCACGTCCGGCTGTTCACCGCTGATTTCAGAGCCCGTATTGTGTTCATCTTTGGGCTTCTGGTTTTGCTGCTTCGGTTGTTGTTGTTGGTTTTGTTGGTTTTGCTGACGCTGCGCTTCATGGGCGTCACGGCGTTCATTAATTTCACGCTGGGCGTCGGTTAGCATACGTGAATAATGTTCAGAGTGTTGCCTGAAATTTTCTGCCCCCACACGGTCACCCGCCAAAGTAGCATCATGGGCAAGAGACTGGTATTTATCAATAATTTGCTGGGGCGTACCACGCACTTTGCCTTCTGGCCCAGCACTGTCGAACACACGGTTCAATACATTTGCAGGGTTTCCACGACGGTTATTATTGTGGTTATTATTGTGGTTTTTATTACGTGAGCGTGATTTATTAGATGATCTCATGTGATCAGGTTGCCTTATGCGAATTTTTGAAATTGGCGTCTTATCGACGTAGTCCCGTTTTTGTTATGGGGTTTATTGGATGAGATCATATCAATCATCCTATTGGCAATATTATATCTAACAAAAATACCTATACAAGTCCTAAACGCAAAATTTGATCAATTTTGCCCTAAATAGGCCAGTTTATGCCTTTTTGGCACAGATAACCCGATCTTTACCCGCTAAATCCTGAATGCAAATGGCATCCGAGTAGCCGTTATCAGAAATTATCTGCAAAACTGGCTTTGCTTGGTCATACCCTATTTCCAGAAACAAACGGCCCCCTGATATCAGATAATCCTGCGCATTTTTCGTAATCGCGCGGTATGCATCTAACCCATCGCCTTCGGGCGTTAAAGCCATGCGCGGTTCCCAGTCGCGCACTTCGGGTGCCACAGTTTGCATCGCATCCGCCGTGATATAGGGCGGGTTACTGACGATCAGGTCAAACTGCCCAGCGACATTTGAAAACCAGTTGGACTGCTTCAAATTTGTGCGCGCGGTAAGCCCAAGTGCATCAGCGTTTTCCTGTGCTATATCTATCGCCTTTGGCGACATATCCACCCCAAGCCCCTTTGCTTGGGGCCACTCAGACAACAAAGTCAGTAATATACAGCCTGAGCCGGTGCCTAAATCCAAAAGGCGCGAAGCTGGGCCTGCTTTCAAGGCCTCTTCTATCAAAGTTTCCGTGTCAGGTCTGGGGTCTAGGACATCTGGGGTTACAATGAAATTCCGCCCCCAAAATTCCCGCACCCCGATGATTTGGGCAACCGGTTGACGTTTGTATCGGCGTTCAACCGCATCTTGGAAAACTGCACATTGCTCGGCACTGACCCGGTCTTGTGATCTGGCAGGCAACAGCCCGCGATCAACATCCAACGCGTAAGCCAGCAACACACGTACATCGGTGGCGGCAGCGTCACCCAATACGGGTTGCAGCCGTTCTAAACCTTGATTTAACAAGGTTTTAACTGTCTGGATCACGGATTAAGCTCTGCCAGTTTTTGCGCCTGATCATCGGCAATCAGCGCGTCAATGGTTTCATCCAGATCGCCCTGCATAATCTGATCCAGCTTATAAAGTGTCAGGTTAATGCGGTGATCAGTCATGCGGCCTTGCGGGAAATTATAGGTTCGAATGCGTTCTGAACGATCACCCGACCCCACCTGCCCTTTGCGCGCTGCCGAACGTTCATCATCTGCTTCCTGGCGCTTAAGATCGTAAAGCCGCGTGCGTAATGTTTGCATCGCAATTTCGCGGTTGCGGTGCTGCGATTTTTCCGCCGACACCACCATAATGCCGGTGGGAATATGCACAATACGCACCGCACTATCGGTGGTGTTTACATGTTGGCCGCCGGAACCCGATGCCCGCATGGTATCAATGCGCAAATCCGTGGCGGGTAGATCAATATCCACCTCTTCGGCTTCGGGCAGAACGGCCACTGTAGCCGCTGATGTATGCACCCGACCGCCACTTTCTGTGGTGGGTACGCGCTGCACACGGTGAACCCCGCTTTCAAACTTCAGCTTGGCAAAAACACCTTTGCCCTTAACATTCGCCACAACTTCGCGGTAACCGCCCAACTCAGTTTCGGCGATATCAATGATTTCCATCTTCCACCCCACCGAATCGCAATAGCGCTGGTACATGCGCAACAAATCGCCCGCAAACAAAGCGGCCTCATCACCACCGGTTCCTGCGCGTATTTCCAATACGGCTGAGCGTTCATCGGCTTCGTCTTTGGGCAGCAAAGACAGTTGCAATTCATGTTCAGCTGTGGGCAATGCCTTACGCAGTTCCGGCAACTCTTCTTCTGCCAGCTCTTTCATTTCAGGATCTGACAGCATTTCTTCCGCGTCTGAAATATCGGCTACAAGCTTTTGATATTCATATATTTTATCAACAACAGGGTTTAAGTCAGAATATTCTTTTGACAGGGCGGCAAAATCATCGCTTACCGATCCATCGGCCATTTTGGCTTCAAGAAATTCAAACCGCGCGGTGATCTGCATCAATTTATCTTCTGGTATCATAGGGCTGACATTGCGTGTTGGCGGGCCCTGGTCAAGGGCAAGCATGACTTTTTAAACATTTAATGCTAAAATGACCCTATGAAACGGTTCATTACAATTATTATAGCTTGCAGCAGCTTTGCGGCCTTTGGGCAAGAGTCAAAAATTCCTTACCCTGACTGTTACTGTACCGATAAAAACGGGACGCGTGTAGAATTAGGTACGACGGTTTGCATGAGTGTTGACAGCCGAAATTTCATTGCACGGTGTGAGATGTCTTTGAACAACCCGATGTGGCGTGAGATCAAACAGGATTGCCTATCTTCGTAGCTGCAAGAGCCAACCATCGATCCGCTGTTTATTAACCCCTAGATCAGAGTAGCCAAAGCGCGACCGTGAAAAAATTTCCAACTGGGATTGTTCTGTTCCAGCAGGGGTTACCTTAATCGTAATATAATCCGGATAGCGGATGATCTTTGTTCGCTGCACATATGTGATCATCTGCTGACCAACCGATCCGGCAACACGTTTGACACGCGGTTGCGAAAGCACAAAATCATCAAACATTTTGGTTAATTCAGATGTAGTCATATCAAACACAGGTGATGTCTTGCGGTATTCATTCGGTTTACCAGATGATGCCAGCGTTGCGGGGTCTTGATGCAGCGCGTCAATATTAATGGGGGCAAAGCGCACATAGGCCAGTATCAGAAGTAGAACGACAATGATTATGGTTATGACTGTCGTCATTTTTGACCTCATTCAGCCACGGCTGTATCTGCGGCCGCAAGCACGTCCAGTTCTACTGCACGTTTTTCAACCAGCTCAACAATATGGTCTACCATATGCTTGTTACCAAGCTTATGATCTTGCTTGCCGGCCATATAAACCATGCCGGAACCCGCCCCACCGCCGGTGAAACCCACATCTGTCATCAATGCTTCTCCGGGGCCGTTAACCACACAGCCGATGATCGACAGGGACATTGGGGTTTTGATATGTTCAAGACGTTTTTCCAAAGCTTCCACGGTTTTGATCACATCAAAGCCTTGGCGCGCACAGCTGGGGCACGAAATAATGTTAACCCCGCGATGGCGCAGCCCTAGGGATTTCAGGATTTCATAACCAACCTTCACCTCTTGGACAGGATCAGCTGACAGGGATACGCGGATGGTATCACCAATGCCCATCCACAATAAGTTTCCCATCCCGATCGCCGATTTAATGGTACCTGAAGTCAGGCCGCCTGCTTCAGTAATACCCAAATGGATCGGGGCATCCGTGGCTTCAGCCAGCCCTTGATAAGCAGCCGCCGCCATAAAAACGTCAGAGGCTTTTACCGAAATTTTATATTCATGAAAATCATTGTCCTGCAAGATACGGATATGATCCATACCACTTTCGATCATCGCTTCAGGGCACGGTTCTGCATATTTTTCCAACAGATGCTTTTCCAAAGACCCCGCGTTCACCCCGATACGAATTGAACAGCCATGATCTTTGGCCGCTTTAATCACTTCGGCCACGCGTTCGGGCTTGCCGATATTTCCGGGGTTAATCCGCAAACAGGCCACACCTGCATCAGCCGCTTCAATGGCGCGTTTGTAATGGAAATGAATGTCGGCCACGATGGGTACAGGGCTTTCACGCACAATTTCATACATCGCGGCAGTTGACGCTTCATCGGGGCAAGATACCCGCACAATATCAACGCCTGCATCGGCGCAAGCCTGAATTTGTTCAATCGTAGCCTTCACATCGGTGGTCAACGTGTTGGTCATGGTTTGCACTGTGATCGGGGCATCGCCACCAACGGGCACAGAGCCCACATGAATTTGGCGGCTTTTACGGCGGTAAATATTGCGCCACGGGCGTATCGGATTATGGGTCATAAATGTATGCTCTATCAAGGATAGTTACAGCTTCATTATAGTACGAGCGACAAACGTCAACAGGCCCTAGTTGTTTTGAAGATCGTTCAGGATGGCTTCTGCTGTCAGGTCCTGGCTGGTGTTAAGCGGTGGGGCAAGTGGTTCTGAAAACAGGTTCAGAACTTCGCCGTAGTTTTTCTCAACATCGCTTTGTAATAAAGATATTTCGCGCGCCACACTGCCCCTAGCCCCAACAGGCCCAAAGGTTTTTTCGCCAATCATCACGTAAACCGCCCCGGAATTACCGGCTTTTAGCAAGGCCGATTGTGCCCCTGTAGGCAGTCGGTAACGTTCGCCTGCATTCAGTATTTTTTCAAATAATACACTGTTATCAGGTAGATAAATTCTAACCCAAGCTGGTCGCGTTGCCACAATATCCAGATTGGACGGACCTTGGCTTATCGTTGCAACAGGTCCGTCAGTCTGCGTTACTGCAGAAATAACCAAACTATTATCTGGCGCATAGGTTCCCAAGTTTTCTGGATTGATTGTTGATATGGGGCCATCACGAGAGATGACACTTGGTAAATCCAGTTCTTGCGGGCGATATAGCTGATCCAGCGAGGCAATCGGGGTGATCGAAACGCCACTGGATGCAGGGCTTCCCAGAACAGGGCCAGCTTCATCTAATGCGCCGCCATCCGCTAAAATTGAAACATCAGATGCAACACCCGGCACTTCATTCACGGGGGCAAACTGCACTCTTTGTACTTCTTGCACAACTTTCCAACCGCCATAAGCGAGCGCCGAAAGCAATGCCAACAGCACAACGATCGAACCAATGGCGGAAAATGATATGGTTTCGTACCAACGCTGTGTCGGTAAATCAATTGACCCCATTGTTATCTTATTGTGGGTCTTCGCAGCACCCTGGACATTATATTTATGTTTGGCTGATTTTCGATTGCTTATATTGATTGTTATATTTTCAAAGCCAGTTTCCTGACAAAATTGAATATAAGCTTTATCGCCGTCTAAATTCAGATAGCGCGCATAAGACCGCACATAGCCTGCAACAAACCCTTTGGTATCAAAAGCCGATAAATCACCAGCCTCTATCGCGGCAATATATTTTACACCAATTCTAATATCTGCCTGAACATCTTCCAGAGATTTGCCAACGGTTGCACGTTCCCCGCGCAACACATCCCCCAAAGCTAGCGGGTATGCATCAAATCCTTTTGGACAAAAATCCCCAACCGGTGTCGTCATGGCTTTTACCTAATCCCTGCGCTCAATTACCTCGAATCGAGAAGGTTTTTCCTTCTTCGAGGGATATTTAACATAGTTCGTCAGGTAAATCACCCCTACGCCTTAAACAAGGGTTAACCTGTTAGTTTTGAGCGGTTTAATGCGCATTGGCCCCATAAGCTATCAAGTGCGACAACCAAATCACGGATCATCGTATCTGTATGCACCGGCGATGGGGTGAAACGCAGCCTTTCTGTGCCGCGCGGCACGGTCGGAAAGTTGATCGGTTGCACATAAATGCCGTGCTCTTCGAGCAGCAAATCAGACAGCATTTTACATTTCACAGGGTCGCCCACATGAATAGGTACTATATGGCTGCCGTAATCTGAAACGGGCATCCCCAAAGCTTTCACTTGTGTCTTTAGGTTTTGTGCGCGTTGTTGGTGAACATCGCGCAATTCAGGGTGATCCATCAGATATTTTACAGAAGCATTAGCACCTGCCGCAATCGCCGGGGCCAGTGAGGTGGAAAAAATAAAGCCGGGCGCATAAGACCGGATCGCATCCGCCAGTTTTGCGTTACACGCCACGTAACCGCCCATTACACCATACGCTTTTGCCAATGTGCCGTTGATCATATCGATGCGCCCTGCCAGCCCGTCACGTTCTGTAACACCACCACCATACGCGCCATAAAGCCCGACCGCATGCACTTCATCAATATATGTCAGCGCATTAAACTCATCTGCCAGATCGCAGATTTCTTCGATTGGGCCAAAATCGCCGTCCATTGAATAAAGCGACTCGAACGCGATCAGCTTCGGTGCATCTTTAGGGGTCGCTTGCAACAATTCGCGCAGGTGGGCCACATCATTGTGACGAAACACATGTTTTTCGCCAAAACCATGACGAATGCCTTCAATCATCGATGCATGGTTCAACGCATCAGAATATATGATCAGGCCCGGGAAAAGCCTGGGCAGTACCGAAAGTGTTGCTTCGTTAGCATTATAGGCAGATGTAAAAACCAAAGCCGCTTCTTTGCCATGCAAATCAGCCAATGTGCTTTCCAACTCTTTATGAAAAGATGTGTTGCCAGAGATGTTGCGTGTACCACCGGAGCCCGCACCCGCACTTTCAATCGCGTCGTGCATGGCCTTTTGAATAACGGGATTTTGCCCCATACCCAGATAATCATTGCCACACCAAACCGTAATTTCGCGCGTTTCACCCGACGGCATTGTCCAGACCGCTTTTGGAAATTGCTGGTTTATACGGCGTATATTGTGAAAAACGCGGTAACGCCCTTCTTCATGAAGCGCGTTCAGTGCAGTATCTATCTTGGCTTGGTAGTCCATTTTACATCCCTTGCAGCTAAGGGATTTATAACGTTAGAGTTGCCTGATTGCACTTATTAAAAATGCCGCAGCAAAAATGTCGCGGCTCGTATGGTGTAAACGCCAACTAGCCTAGTAAATATACCGTATCTGGTCACCCCAATAGCGTTCCAACCTGCGCAAAGCGTGGTTCAGGTCGCCTAGGTCCAAATCGCCCAGAACATCTTTACCTAAAATACCGTCAGAATGCCGCCCAAACAGGTCCGCCACCACAGTGCGGATATGCTGGCCCCTATCAGACAGGCGCACACGCACTGAACGGCGGTCAATTTCGCAGCGTTTGTGTTCCATATACCCCGCTTCAACCAGCTTTTTCAGGTTATAAGACACATTAGAGCCCTGATAATAGCCGCGCGATTTCAATTCACCTGCTGTGACCTCATTCTCACCGATATTAAACAGCAACAAAGCCTGCACAGAGTTGATATCCAGCAGGCCCAACCGTTCAAATTCATCCTTGATCACATCCAATAATAAACGGTGCAGCCGTTCTACCATCGAAAGTGTTTCCAAATACGCCCCCAGAAAGTCACTGCCCTGATGGGAAACCGCATCAACGGCCAGATTTTCATGTACACTCATATTTCACTCCGACAAAAATAACTGCTCGGGGCCTTTATGGGCGGCAAAGTGAAAACAACTGGTTAAATTATGTAAGTTTTTTAGATAAAAAGTGATTTTGCACCCGTGTAAGGGCTTCTTTCAACTCATCAGGGGTGTCATGCTGGCCTGTAAACCATGCCAGCAGGTCTTGATCGTGTTCGGACATCAGCACCTCATGGGCATCAAGTTCGGCCGCAGATAAAGACGCCATCGCCTCATCCGCGAAAGTGCCGAACATCAAGTCCATTTCCTTAATGCCGCGTCGCCATGACCGCACGCGCAGTTTTTTTAATCGTATCTCGCGTGTTTCAGTCATGTTTTACCTCTTATACCGTTAAATACCGCAGTACGTAAATTCTACAAGTCCAGACTTGCAGGTCTTTTGCCATCCTCCTACAAGACAAATAACAACAAAAGGAAACTGCCCGATGTCATTTTTGTCAAAAACTTTAGACCGTGTGAAACCATCACCGACCATCTCTATTTCCACAAAAGCGGCTGAACTGAAAGCGGCGGGCAAAGATGTGATCGCCCTTAGTGCGGGCGAACCTGATTTTGATACGCCTGCCAACATCAAAGATGCTGCCAAAGCGGCAATAGATGCGGGTAAAACCAAATACACGGCACCAGATGGTATTCCAGAGCTGAAACAGGCAGTTTGCGATAAGTTGAAACGCGATAACGGGTTGGACTATACACCAAAACAAGTCTCTGTTGGAACGGGTGGAAAACAAATACTTTACAATGCTTTGATGGCCACACTTAATGCAAACGACGAAGTAGTTATCCCCACACCATACTGGGTTTCCTACCCTGATATGGTGCTGCTTGCAGGTGGCACGCCTGTGATAGCAGAAGCAACAATGGATAATGCTTTCAAGCTGACCCCGGACCAGCTGGAAGCGGCGATTACTCCTAAAACCAAATGGCTGATTTTCAACTCTCCTTCCAACCCATCAGGGGCTGGCTATTCACGCACTGAAATGAAAGCCCTAACAGACGTTTTACTACGCCATCCCCATGTCTGGGTGATGACTGACGATATGTATGAACATCTGGCCTATGACGATTTCAAGTTCTGCACACCAGCCGAAATTGAACCAAAACTTTATGACCGCACCTTAACCGTAAACGGTGTTTCCAAAGCTTATGCGATGACAGGCTGGCGCATTGGTTATGCCGCCGGGCCGGAACATCTGATTGCCGCGATGCGCAAAATTCAATCGCAAAGCACATCCAACCCCTGTTCGATCAGCCAATGGGCGGCCCTTGAGGCCCTGAATGGCCCGCAAGATTACATTGAAATGAGCCGCCCTATCTTTGAAGGTCGCCGTGATCTGGTGGTCAAAATGTTGAATGATGCCAAAGGTATAAGCTGCCACACACCCGAAGGCGCCTTTTACGTTTACCCGTCGATTGCCGAATGTATCGGCAAAACTGCCCCATCAGGTAAAGTGATCGCCACGGATGAAGATTTTGCAACCGAATTGCTGGAACACCACGGTGTTGCCGTGGTATTTGGGGCCGCTTTTGGCCTTAGTCCTAACTTTCGCGTGAGTTACGCCACATCAAATGAAGCGTTGACGGATGCTTGCACCCGTATCCAGAAATTCTGCGCTTCGTTGACCTGAAGTAAATGCCACAGTAAAACGAATAAAAAAGGTAATTAGTATTATGGCAGGCAATTCAGGTTTATTTTTCCGCACCCGTGAAAACGGTGCCATGGTGTTTCGGGTTGATACCGAAAACCGCCAACGCCGCTTGGAATTGCAACAAATCGCGGTTGTGAACATCCGCAACGGTAACGTGAAGCCCCAAGGCGACCAGATACCGACCGCAGCTGAACGCAATGAAATGGACGCTTGGATTATCGAGCGGCGCAAACTTCTGGCGGGGCGCAAAGTTGATGATATTAAACGTGCCACCGATCATTTGAATGAGACCGCCCAATGGGTGCAATCAGATGCGACAGATGAACAGATCGAACAGTTTTCCGACGATCTTCTAATGGCAATGCATGATTTGCGATCGGTTCTGGTGCGTAAAAAATCCAACATACTGTTAAATAAATAACGTCTTGTTTACCTGCATGGTATAGGCATTTACAGCCAGAATAGTCTTTGTATTATATCCTTAAAAATACGGTATTTATACGTGACCACAAAAGGATATCTTGTGACTAAATTTCAAAAAATTCCAATATCATTAGCGTTACTTGGTTTTATTTTTGTGTGCTATCAAACCGCGCAATATGGCGGTAGCCGTAATGTATTGGCGGTCACCATTGGGCTGATCGCGGGGTTTGCATTGTACCACGCAGCCTTTGGCTTCACCGGTGCATGGCGGCGCATTATATCGGAACGGCGGGGCGTAGGGCTTAGGGCGCAAGTGGTATTACTGGGCCTGACCGCCCTTTTCACCATCCCTATGATCGGTTGGGGCAGTGCTGGTGGATTTGTGCAACCCGTTGGTATTGCGCTGATTTTCGGGGCGTTCCTGTTCGGCATAGGTATGCAAATGGGCGGCGGTTGTGGTTCTGGCACCCTTTTCACCGTTGGCGGCGGCAGCACACGTATGGTGATCACTTTACTTTTCTTCGTCATTGGCTCAATGGTCGGTGTCGCCCATGTTGGGTGGTGGCGCGCGTTACCCAGCCTTGGGCGCATAGACATGACCCACCAACTTGGCCCTATCCCAGCCCTTTTGATCACATTTACCTTGCTAGCGGTGATTTGGATAGGATCCGTAATTGTTGAACGCCGCGCGCATGGCAGCCTGGAAAAAGGCCGCGCCACAGGCTCGTTCATTTCAGGGCCGTGGTCACCCTGGATGGGGGCCATCGCATTGGCTTTTGTCGGCATTGCTACCGTTTACGTGTTAAACCGCCCGTGGGGCATCACCCAAGCATTCAGCTTTTGGGGGGCCAAGGCCGCCCATGGGTTGGGCTACCCCATTGCAGACATATCCTATTGGCGGGTATCCGACAGGCTGGTTGAGCGCAGTGTGTTCCAATCAACCACCTCAATCATGAACTTCGGCATCATGCTTGGGGCCTTGATGGCCGCAGGGCTGGCCAGCAAATACGCGCCCGTCTGGCGGTTAAACCGGTATGAGGTTATGACCGCTATTGTGGGCGGCTTGCTGATGGGGTTTGGCGCCCGATTGGCGGGCGGCTGCAACATCGGGGCCTATTTAGGTGGGGTAGCATCGGGCAGCGCACACGCATGGGTCTGGACGCTATTCGCCTTTGGCGGCAGCTCTTTGACTGTCTATTTGCGCATGCCGCGCCGCACGACTTAACCAGCTTTTCGCCGGGCCACCATGCCAAATAAATCACGCGGATCATCGGGGTCTGCCAGCATGTCCAGCGGTTCATAATAGGCATGATCTTTGATCTTATCGCTGATGAACCGTAAGGCTGAAAAATCTTCAATGGCAAAGCCGACACTGTCAAACAGGGTGATCTGACGCGCATCAGTGCGCCCCTTCGCCTGCCCCAGCATAACCTGCCACAGCTCTGTCACAGGGTGATCTTCGTCTAACTGTTGAATTTCACCTTCAATGCGGGTTTGTGGCGGATATTCCACGAAAATATCCGAACGGGTCAGAATATCGCGGTGCAACTCGGTCTTACCGGGGCAATCACCACCAATCGCATTAATGTGAACACCTGCCCCCACCATATTATCAGTCAAAATAGTCGCGCACAGCTTGTCAGCCGTGCAAGTGGTGATGATCCCTGCCCCTTCAATCGCCTGTTCGCCTGATTTACAGGCAACAACCGTCAACCCGACATCTGATAGGTTTTTCACCGCCTTCGCAGTAGCCGCAGGATCAATATCATAAAGCCGCACGGTATCCACACCGCAAATCGCTTTAAACGCCATCGCCTGAAACTCGCATTGCGCACCATTGCCGATCATCGCCATTGTTGTGGCACCCTTCGGGGCCAGGTATTTCGCCACCAAGGCAGAGGTTGCTGCCGTGCGCAAAGCCGTAAGAATAGTCATTTCAGTCAGTAAAATCGGATAACCGTTGCTGACACTGGACAACACACCAAAGGCAGTCACGGTTTGAAAGCCCTCTTTCATGTTCTTGGGGTGGCCGTTCACGTATTTAAACCCGTAATTATCCGCGTCCGCCGTTGGCATCAATTCAATCACACCTTCATCGGAATGTGACGCCACACGCGGAGTTTTATCAAACTCAGGCCAACGCTTGAAATCGGCCTCAATATAATCAGCCAGTTCAAGCAAAACCACTTCTACCCCGATACGGTTTACAAGTTTCATCATGTTGTCGACGGAAACGAACGGCACATAGGCTAAGGCGGATGGTTTAGGATGGGTCATATCAGTAGCTTCCAGTTTTACGGTCAAGTACACGGCGGCCAAATAAGCTGGCGGTTAAATCAGTTAACAGGCGCGCGGTGCGCCCGCGTTCGTCTAAGAAAGGGTTCAGCTCCACCAGATCAAGTGAGCTGACCAAACCGCTGTCATGCAACATTTCCATGATCAGATGCGCTTCACGGAATGTAGCCCCCCCCGGCACAGTGGTGCCCACAGCAGGCGCGATGGATGGGTCTAGGAAATCCACGTCAAAGCTGACATGCAAAAGGCCATTTTCGGCAGTAACCTTTTCAAGAAACTCGCGCAACGGGGTCGCAACACCACGTTCATCAATCGCCCGCATATCATGTACGGTAATTCCCAGTTTTTCGATATTCTTGGCCTCAGCCGGGTCAACCGAACGGATGCCCATCATACAGATATTTTGCGGATCAACAGGGGCTTCCAGTTTTGGAAAAGCTTCAAATCCCGGGCGACCTGTAAAGTATGCCACTGGCGTGCCGTGCAGATTACCGCTGGCTGTACTGCCGGGCGTGTGCAAATCGGGGTGTGCGTCCAGCCACAGCACAAACAACGGGCGGCCTTGTTTTTTGGCACTGCGCGAAATCCCTGAGACAGTTCCCGCAGACAGGCTGTGATCACCGCCCAGAAAAATCGGAAAATCACACGATTGCGCGGCTTTGAAAGCCGCATCACTTAAGGTTTGCGTCCAGCCAACTGTTTCCGCCAAATTATGAACCGCCGCATTAGGATGATCTGACACGCTCACGGGTTTAGCGGCAAAATCACCCAGATCAGTCACGTTCCAGCCCAAGCCTTTCAGCACCTCTGGCAAGCCTGCAGTTCGAAAAGCAGCGGGGCCCATCAAGCACCCCGGTTGGCTGGCCCCGGTTTGCACAGGTGCCCCTAAAATTTGGCAATGTTTACTGGTCATGTTCTTAATCCCGTTTCATTTTATACTATATAATTCATGGTATTGTACTGGATCACCCATTATTATGTACAAAATACACAAACATATGTATAAAACGTGTAATCAATTATACAAATCGGGTAATGATGATCGAAATCACTCAAACAGACCGCCGCCTATTGTCCGCCTTAAAAAGCAACGCACGCGCATCTTTAACAGAACTGGCAGGTGATACCAAAACCTCACGCGCCACTGTAAAATCACGCCTGACACGCCTGATCGAAGGCGGCGTCATTCGCCGCTTTACTATTGAAACCGACCTTGATGACCGTGACGGGGTGCGCGCGATCACCACAATGGAACTGCAAGGTTCTGTCGCCCGTTCCGTCATCCGCTCTTTGCGCAAAATACCCGAAGTGACGGCCCTGTATTCGACCAACGGAAAATGGGATCTGGTGGCTGAAATACGCACCGAAAACCTACAGGCTATTGATCAAATTTTACGCCGTATCCGCGAAATATCAGGTGTGTTAAATTCCGAAACCAGCCTATTGTTGGATGTGGCTTAAACGGGCAGCACTGTCGTCGATTTAATCTCTTCCATCGACAACAGGGCTGTGACGTTGAAAATCTTCACTTCGCGTATCAACGCCTGATAAAAATCATCATAAGCCTTGGCGTTTTCCACCCGTACTTTCAAGATGTAATCAATGTCGCCTGCAAGCCGGTGCGCCTCTAGCACTTCGGGGTGCGCCAGCAAAGTTTTCACAAATTTTTCCTGCCATTTACTGTCATGTTCCGAGGTGCGCACCAGCACAAAGAAACAGGCCTCTAACCCCAGTTTTTGCGCGTCCAGTATAGCCGTATTAGCTTTGATCAATCCAGATGCACGATGCTTGCGGATACGGTTCCAGACAGGTGTTTTTGACGCGCCTACTTTGCGCGCAATATCATCCAGACTTTGCGACGCATCCGCCTGCAATTCCTTTAAAATCTTGCGATCAATCGCATCAAGCTGGTCAGCCATTCCATTTTTTCCTTAAAACCAAAACGAATAATCTATAATTCACCATCAAACGGGATAATATTTCTATTTAAGCGGTAAGTACAGCCTAATTATAGAACAATATTCCAATTACTCTATATATCAGGGAAACAAACGAAGGAATGCCGCCCATGCGCCATTTTCCCATCTTTCTGGACTTGAACAACCGACCCGTCATTGTGGCAGGTGCTGGTTCTTGCGCCATTGCCAAGCTGCGACTGCTGTTAAAAACAGGCGCGCAAATCCACGTATTTGGCCCCCATCCCAAGCCGCAAGTGCTGCATTGGGCACAATCAGGCCTGCTGACCTATTATGACCGCCCTGCAAATGAAAGTGACATGAAAGACGCCACTTTAGTTTACGGTGCCACTGAAAATGCAGCGGAAGACAAGCGCGTCACTGATCTGGGCCGCAAAGCGGGTGCCTTGGTCAATATCGTTGATAATTTGGAAGCCAGTCAGTTCATTACGCCGGCCATCGTAGACCGCTCACCTGTCACCGTTGCCATCGGCACCGAAGGGGCAGCACCCGTGTTGGCGCGCAAGATCAAACAACAACTGGAAGAGGCTTTGTCTGCGGATTTGGGTACGCTTGCCCGCATCGGCCAAAGCTTTCGCAAAGCAACCAATACCATCCCTATGGGTCGAAAGCGGCGTAATTTCTGGTCAAATTTCTACTTCAAACGCGGCCCGCAGGCTTTGGCAAAGGGCGGCAAAGATGCGGTGGTGGCAGAGCTTGCAACGCTTTTGGATGAAGCCCAAACAACAAGCGATGGGCAAGGCCATGTTTGGCTGGTTGGGGCTGGCCCCGGCGACCCTGAATTGCTGACCTTGAAAGCCCGTAACCTGCTGCATGAGGCCGATGTGGTGATTTACGATTATTCTGTTCCCGCAGCTATTTTGGAGCTGGCACGCCGCGAAGCGATTGTGATTGAAACTGGCAGAAAGGCCTTCGGGGCGGCGTGGAAGCCAACCCAAATCAATGCCTTGCTGATCAAACACGCAAAGCGTGGGCACCATGTGGTGTGCATGCAAGCGGGCAACCCTGTGGTTAGCACACAAGCTGCAGCCCTTGCGCAGGCAGGTATTGACCATACCATCATCCCTGGCATTGCGACACCCATCGCATACGCCCAAGTGGGGCAAGCATAATGGCCCGCGCATTCACCCCCAAAGTCCTGACCGCCAACCGCCTGATAGAGGGCGATGTGGTTTATTACGGCACGAATAGTGTATGGGTTTTATCCCATGATGATGCCCTTTATTTAACCGATGAAGTGCAAGCCAATGAATTGTTGGCATCTGCCCACAAGCAAGCGGGCCTTTTGGTCGGCGCATATTTGGCCGATGCCACCTTAGAAAACAGCAAACCCATCCCCACCCACTTTCGCGAAGATTTTCGCACCCGTGGCCCATCTAACTACGACCACGGCAAGCAGGCAGAGGTATAATCATGTACAGCTACAACGAATTTGACAAAGAGTTTATCCAGAACCGTGTGCATCAGTTTCGCGCCCAAGTGGAACGTCGTGTGGATGGCAGCCTGACCGAAGATGAGTTTAAACCCTTGCGCCTGATGAACGGCCTATACCTGCAACTGCACGCCTATATGCTGCGCGTTGCCATCCCTTATGGCACGCTGGACAGTGCTAAAATGCGCCAGCTCGCGTTTATCGCCGACAAGTGGGACAAGGGTTATGGCCATTTCACCACGCGCCAAAACATTCAGTATAATTGGCCTAAATTATCTGATGTGCCTGACATGCTGCAAGCCTTGGCGGATGTGGATATGCACGCCATCCAGACCTCGGGCAACTGTATCCGCAACGTCACCGCTGATCATTTTGCGGGTGCTGCGGCGGATGAGGTGGAAGACCCCCGCCCAACGGCGGAATTGCTGCGCCAATGGTCAACGGATCATCCTGAGTTTGCCTTTCTGGGCCGTAAATTCAAGTTTGCCGTAACAGGCTCTGAAAATGACCGTGCAGTCATAAAAGCCCATGATGTGGGCCTGCGTATTTTGCGCAATGAAGCGGGCGAAATAGGTTTTGAAGTCATTGTCGGTGGCGGCTTAGGCCGTACACCTATGATCGGTAAAGTGTTGCGCGAATTCCTCCCACGCGCGGACTTGCTGCCGTATTGCGAGGCCATAATGCAGGTCTATAACGCCCTTGGGCGCCGTGATAATAAATACAAGGCGCGCATCAAAATCACTGTGCATGAGAACGGGATTGATAAAATCCGCGAACTGGTTGAAGAACGTTTTGTTATCCAGCGTGCAACCTTTGGTGGCTATGATCAGGTATTGTTTGCGGATATCAAAGCGGCCTTTGCCGCCCCTGACTATATCAACGCTTATACAGACGGGTATGAAGCCAGCCTGAAATCCGACCCTGCATTTCGTTCTTTTGTTGATACCAACCTTTCCGAACATAAAAACCCGGATTATGCGATTGTTTCAATCTCGATCAAGAAGCATGGGGCTACACCCGGCGATGCCACATCCGATCAGATGCGTGTGATGGCTGACCTTGCCGAAAAATACGGCCATGATGAGCTGCGCATCAGCCACGAACAAAACGTCATCCTGCCGCATGTGCATAAATCACATCTACCAGCACTTTATGCCGGTTTGCGCAAAGTCGGGTTGGCCACTGCTAACATCGGTCTGATTTCCGACATCATCGCCTGCCCCGGCATGGATTATTGTGCGCTGGCCACGGCACGTTCCATCCCCATTGCCCAGCAAATTGCTACGCGGTTTGAGGAATTGAAACTGGAAAATGACATCGGCCCGTTGAAGATCAAAATATCGGGTTGCATCAATGCCTGTGGTCATCACCATGTCGGCCATATTGGCATTCTGGGCCTTGATCGCGCCGGTGTTGAAAGCTACCAAATCACCCTTGGTGGCGATGGCACCCAAACAGCCACCATCGGCAAAAGTGCCGGTCGCGGCTTTTCCTATACGGAAATAGTGCCGGCGATTGAACGTCTGGTCTATGCCTATCTGGATATACGTGAAAACCCGAATGAAACCTTCCTTGAAACCTATCGCCGTTTAGGGCTGGAGCCGTTTAAAGCCGCCCTTTACCCCGAAACCAGCATAGCAGCGGAGTAGTATCATGCCTTTTGAAACCTCAAGTGTCACTGTGAATGAACGTGTTGAAATGCTTAACGGCTTTTACCGCCACCACGCCGCTATTCCGGTATTGCGCCAAGCCCTGAACGATCCGATTGTGGGCAACACCGCCCTTGTATCATCCTTCGGGGCAGAGTCGGTTGTATTGCTGCATATGGTTTCGGTGATAAAACCCGAAACCCCGGTGATCTTTATTGATACCGAAATGCTGTTCCCCGAAACCCTAGAGTATCAGCTGGAAGTTACTGAAAAGCTGGGGCTTAAGGATGTACGTGTCATCAAGGCGAATGAAGCGGCAATCAAAGAACGTGATCCCTTTGGCCGCCTGCATCTTGCCAACCCTGACGCCTGTTGTTCCCTGCGCAAGCTGGAACCGTTGGAAAATGCCTTGTCCGAATTTGATGCATGGACCACCGGACGCAAACGCTTTCAGGCCGGCACCCGCGTAGCATTGGATCTATTTGAAAACGAAGATGACAAACGTATCAAAATCAACCCACTGGCGCATTGGCGCAAGCCTGATTTGCAGGATTATATCATCAACAACAACCTGCCGCGCCACCCGCTGGTGGCCAAAGGTTTCCCGTCTATCGGATGCGCACCTTGCACCACCAAAGTCAAAGACGGTGAAGATGAACGTGCGGGCCGTTGGCGCGGGGCCGATAAAGTTGAATGTGGTATCCATTTTTTGGATGGCACACCCATGCGTGAACACGCGGAGCAATCATAATGGCACAGTTGATCAACGACACAGGCTTTGTGGCCGACGACTGGACAGACGGTTTTCGCGATTGGGAAGCGGTAACCTCTTCTTCTTATGCAACTGAGGCAGGCTACGCACTGGATGTGCCCAACACTGTGGGTGCCGATCAGATTGTACCCTACTTCGACCAAGCTGCCATGATCCGCATAGATTTCCCCACATCCCACGACGGTCGCGGCTTTTCCATCGCGCGCCACTTGCGCCTGATCGGCTATACGGGCCGCATCCGCGCACACGGCCACGTTCTGGCAGATCAATACGCGATGGCACGCCGTTGCGGCATTGATGAGGTTGAAATTTCGGATGCACTGGCCGCCCGCCAACCTGAACCGCAATGGCTGTACCGCGCCAACTGGAAAGATTTCAACTACCAGTCGCGCCTGCGCCGATCTGCCTGACTTGCGCCGCCCCTATTACCGCTATAGATAGCCTTCGAAAGATAAACTGATGACAGAGCAATCCCCCGTGACCACGACCAAAGCAAAACCCGTATTACCTGATGCACAAACCGTGACATCTGTAACCCATTACACCGATCAGCTGTTCGCGTTTCGCGTAACCCGCCCGCAATCTTTGCGGTTCCGTTCAGGCGAGTTCGTGATGATCGGCCTGATGGGCGACAACGGCAAACCCCTGCTGCGCGCCTATTCCATAGCCTCACCTTCTTGGGACGAGGAACTGGAGTTCTATTCGATCAAAGTACCGGACGGCCCGCTGACATCCAAACTGCAACACCTGAAGGTCGGTGATCAAGTCATCCTGCGCCCCAAACCCGTGGGCACCTTGGTGCTTGACGCGCTGCTACCTGCCAAGCGGATGTATTTCATCGCCACAGGCACAGGCATCGCCCCTTTTGCATCCTTGATGCGCGACCCTGACTTATACGAGCGTTACGACGAAGTGATCATGTGCCACACCACCCGCGATGTGGCCGAGCTGAAATATGGTGCTGACTTAATCGCATCCCTAGCCGACGATCCGCTGATCGGCGGATTTATCGACGGCAAACTGCGCTATTACCCAACCACAACCCGCGAAGAAAGCCCCAAAATGGGCCGCGTCACCACGTTACTGGGCGACGGCACATTGGCCGCTGACTTGGGCCTGCCCCCCTTGAACCCCGAAACCGACCGCGTGATGATCTGCGGCTCACTGGGGTTGAACAATGACGTCAAAGCGATCTGTGAAGCTGCCGGGCTGACCGAAGGCTCTAACAGCTCGCCTGCGGAGTATGTGGTTGAGAAGGCGTTTGTCGGGTAAGGCACAGTGCAGCTTCCAGACTAACGCAGCTTTTCTCGCGTAAGATTTCCTTTGTTGTAGTCAACTTAGCTTAAATCCACTTTCTATGCCGAAATGATATTCAACATCAATTTTATGAACGGCTGCTATGCGGACAAAGCTATCGTTGCATAAATTCATTTAGACTATAGGGTTTGCTATAATTTCTAAAATAAGGATTGTGATTGATGGACTACTCTACACTATTAATTTTTTCTTTGGCCGCGCTTGCTTTGACCGCATCTCCGGGGCCAGATATGTTGCTCCTTGCATCGCGTAGCGCGACTCAGGGTCGTGTCGCTGGCCTTGCTACTTGGGCAGGTATTGCAGTTGGGACATATTGCCATGCTCTCGCAGCAGCTTTTGGATTGTCACAGTTATTTCTTGCTGTACCTGTTGCGTACGATTTAGTCCGATATGCTGGGGCGGCATATCTTCTGTACTTGGCATGGAAAGCCTTTACATCCAAGGCAAAAATAGAAGACCAAGTAAACGTAAATCGAAAAGATCGTTCTGCGGCGACCATGTTCAAGCAAGGCCTTCTGACCAATCTATTAAACCCCAAGATGGCTATTTTTGTGCTGGCACTTTTCCCACAGTTCGTGAATCCTGAAGCTGGCTCAGTTGCAATTCAGATTATGGTCTTAGCGACGGTATTGAACCTCATAGGCTTTTTTGTAAACGGTGCTGTAATACTTGCTGCCAGCCGTGCCAGCGCATTGTTGTCTGGAAATGTTAAGATCAAAAACATATCGCAATATATTTTGGGCACTGTTTTTGCTGGTTTAGCAGCGAGATTGGCATTTGATACACAGCGATAATCGTCAATCTGGGCTCGAAGCAGGCATTTGCTGTTTTTTAGTCTGACAAAGCACCAGTTCTTAACCTTTATCACGCCAGTTTAACAAACGTGTTATGCACTTCAACGTGTGTAGCACGTGATCAAACCTTACGGCTAACATCCTTCATATGACGTCCACATGGACATGTTTTAACCCTTAAGAGGAGTATTACTATGACACATATGTTTAAAGCCTTAATCATCTCGGCAATCAGTGCAACTGCCCTTACAGCGCAGGTATCAACCGTTTATGCGATGGGTTCTGACCGGGATCCAACCACAACAAACCTGTTTGAAACAAATGCACAACAAGAGCGTTTCATTGTGAAAAAGAATAAAACGTTTACGACTGCAAGCGCACATACCACTTCGCCTGCAAACGCATTCTTTCTAGCGCAAAAGTAGCCCTACAGAACCGGGCGTGGCATATAATTTGCCCGCCCAATTCGCATCAATAACCATTATTCCCCCTAATGATCAGAGTGCTGCAAACTTTTCCTGCACGTCCTTACCCCAGCCCAAATACAACGTACCACCCGCAATAATCACAGGGCGTTTCATTAGGGTTGGGTGTTCTGCCAATAATTGCAGCGCAGGGCGCGCGCGGTCACCTTCAGACAGGTTTCGCCATGTGGTAGAACGCATATTTGTCAGGGAATTTCCAAATTCACCCTGAAATTCAACCAACTTATCCGCCCCAACCCCGTCTGCGCGCACATCAATATACGTTACCGAATGGCCCAAATCTTGCATTGTCTTTATAGCTTTTCTACAAATATCACAGGACTTTAGCCCGTAAACAGTCACGTCCATTATTATCTCCGGATTTTCGCCCAAATCATAGGGCACCCAAGAAAAGCTTGCAATCCCCCCCATAACCCCCATTGTTATAGGTGTGAAGCGCACTATTTCACCGATCTGCCGACCTCCACCGTGATGCCTGCTGATACTGAAAATAAACGGCAGCACCACCCCACGGCATCCCGCGCGTGGTTCACTAAGGAGAAGACGGATGGCAACTGGCACCGTAAAATGGTTTAACTCAACTAAAGGCTTCGGCTTTATTCAACCTGACGATGGCGGCAACGATGTGTTTGTACACGTAACAGCCGTGCAAGCTGCAGGTTTGCAAGGCTTGGACGACAATCAAAAAGTCTCTTATGAACTTGAAGAAGGTCGTAACGGCAAATCTAACGCAACAAACATCGCGCTTTCATAAGCACAAGATTAGCTTATGTTTTTGAACGGCGGCTTCAAGTCGCCGTTCCTGTTTGTGCTTGACGTACAAGGTAGTTACGGGTAAGAGCCGCCATAATATACGATCACCAAAGCAGTAGAGATATTGTTATACATTAGTAGAATACGACGAATTAAGGGGCTTACGCAGCATTGCTGCACGGTCTCGGCCCACTCCTAAATTGGACAGGCCTTTCAAAGTTCCTAAACCTGATGCTTGAAAGTCTTGTATTAACGGCCCTTGTAAGCCGCTTTGGATTTAGCAATAAATTCAAGGAAATAACACCAAACCACGGCACCCCGCGCGTGGAAATTTAGGAGATAACAGATGGCCAATGGCACTGTAAAATGGTTTAACTCAACTAAAGGCTTCGGCTTCATTCAACCAGACGATGGCGGCAACGACGTGTTTGTACACATCACTGCGGTTCAAGCAGCTGGTCTGCAAGGTTTGGACGACAACCAAAAAGTATCTTACGAACTGGAAACAGGCCGTAACGGTAAAGAAAACGCAACAAACATCGCACTTGCATAAGTCTTTGATTTGTTAAAGTTTTGAACGGCGGCCCACGGGTCGCCGTTTTTCTTTTGCCGGTTCAGTATTTCACCCGCTTATCAAACGCGGTGGCATAGCCGGGGTTATTGGCCCAACTGGCCCCCGTGGCCAACACGCACGAAATACCATCCGCACGACTGGCAATAATCGTCCAACTGCCGGTCTTTTGAGAAGACCACTACTCAATCACCTGAGTGGCGGTTTGCATACCTGCACCATTGCTTACTTCACCATACTTATCAGTAAGTTGCGCAACAACCTTCGAGCGTATATTGCAAACAATCTGGGCCTGTGCAGGAAGCGAAGCAGTGGCGATCCCGAGCAGAACAGATGCGGCCATCGGTCATGAATACGTTCAGGCCAACCCAGTATTTTGCAATGTACTTAAGAGCCAAGCCTGTTGGGGATTTAGCTGAAACCTGCGCACGATTATATGCCAGCCATTGTTCAAAATCGTTCATGCGTGGCAAGATTTTTTCTTGTCGAATGGCAACGCGCGGGTCAGCAGATAGGCCCCTGATCTGGCCTTCAATACGGTAGAAAGATTTGATCTGCTTGAGGCCGTCTTCTGCAATGGGGGCCACATTATTGACGGTCAGCTCAAACAACTTGCGGCGTGCGTGCGCCCAGCAATAAGCCTGCTCAATAAGCCCATTATCACGCCGATCTTTGACACAGTTATAACCAGTATAGCGAAAGCGGGACTTCGCAGTATCAGTTTAGGCAAGTAAATATCTATGAGTTGGTATTAGGAAATCATTTTATGCACGCATCCAGTCAACTACGTGCCAGTTGTTTCTAAGTGCCAGCTTGGAAAGCTCTGCTCGTGGATTAACCACATTAGCATATCCAACACGTTCCAGCATTGGCACATCAGACAAACTGTCCCCAAAATAACCTACATCGCTTAATGCGTGCCCGTGTACTTGGCAATATTCCTGCGCACGTTTCAGTTTGCCTTCTTTGACACAAAAATCACTGGCCAACTGGCCTGTATAGGCACCGTTTTTCAGTTCAAGTTCCGTACAGACAATATCTTCAAAGCCTAAATGCGCGGCAATCGGATTTACAACCGGACGAAAAGAGCCGGATAGTAGAACGGCTTGACCACCGGTACGTTGAATTTCTGCGATCTGTTCAGTGGCGTCCGGGTATATTTTTGCCCGGATGTATTGTTCAAAATTTTGGGTCGCAAGTACCGCCATTTCCTGTTCTGACTTGCCAATGAAAACATCTATCATAAATGCAATATACTTAGCCACAGGCGTGCGCCCCATCGCATGAAGTTCGATAAACTCTTCTTGCAAGGCTCTGTCACTCGCTGGGGCCAATCCTTTGGCGATTAACAATTCCACCCACGCCTGTTCGCAATCAGCGTCGATCAATGTGTGATCAAGGTCAAAAAATGTAATGGCCGGATTGTTCATTTTGGCAACTTCACCCAGATTTTCGCCATGCTTCAGACCTTTGCAATATGCGCCTTGAAGCCAGTGCGTGAATAATTCGTGCTGCTGCATTCGTATAGAAAATCATCATCCCCATGGCCGCCGCAGGAGCGATATCACCTGCGTCATCCATGTTTAGAACGGCTACAGATGCCAATGCCGTATCCGTGGAATAAAGGAATACAACGGCTGATACCGTTGTCATCGCGTTGACGAACAGATAAATCGAAATGTTCAGGATTGCGGGCATTGAAACAGGCACGGTTACCTGCCTGAACAATTTCTGGAAGGGTTGCTTAAGTGAGGCTGATACGCTTTCAAATTCCGTATCCATTTGCTTTAATGCAGTCACGGCAGTCAGATGCGATACGGTGTAAAAGTGGGTAACCGTTGATACAACCAAAATAGCCATGGTGCCGTAGATGAAATTCAACGGGTTGGCAGGGTTGTTGAAGAAAAAGATATAGGACAGGCCCAGCACCATGCCAGGGATGGCCATGGGCAGCATTGCCAGCATTTGAAATAATGCACGGCCCCGTTCAAAGCCTTTGGTTTTTTCAACCATGTAAGACCCCAAAAACACCACCGCTGTACCGATTATTGCAGTCAAGATGGCCAGTATCAAAGAGTTCTTATATGACCCCCATCCCCCCCCGTCCATTAAATCGAAGTTATAGTTGTTTAAAGACAGGCTTAGATTGTAGGGCCAAAACTTGACCAGTGCCGCATATTGGCAAACCGCAATAATACCAACAAGAAAAATTGAAACAACGCTGGCATAGGCAAAAAATATACGGTCAAAAGTGCGATTTGGTTTGGGTTCAAACACCACAGAACGGGCAGACAAAAGGGCCACCTGTTTCTTTTGTACACGTCGATCAATGCCAAAGGCCAGAATTGCCGGCACCAAGAGGACAACAGACACAACCGCGCCCATTTCAAAGTTTTGTTGGCCGATGACCTGTTTGTAGATGTCGACAGCCAGCATATTGAATTTACCACCGATCACTTTAGGCAGGCCAAAATCGGTAATCACCAGATTAAACACAACAAATGACGCTGAAAACAGACCGTAGCGTGCGCCAGGGATGGTGACCGTCCAAAAGGTTTTCCAACGACTGGCTTTCAGGGAAACAGCGGCTTCATAAAGGCGTGCGTCTGAGATCGACAATGCTGTTGAAATAATAAGCATCGCGTGCGGGAAGGTAAAAAATACCGACCCTATGATGATGCCAATAGGGCCGTAAATACTGTTGCCCATCAGGAATTCTTTTAACATGCCCTGATTGCCGAAAAGGTAGATCAGCGCAATGCCCGGCAGCAGTGAAGGTACTAGAATGGGCAGCATGGCCACGGCGCGAAAAATACCTTTGAAACGCATACAACTGCGGGCTAACGCATAAGAAAACCAAAACGCTAATGACACTGTGATTAGCGTGGATATAGCCGCGATTACCATAGAGTTTTGAACTGATTGGAACAGTGCGGGGGTTGAAAAATACGTTTTGAAGTTGGAAAGCCCTGTGCCCTTTTTTGGGCGGATCACCAGGCGTCGAAAATCATTGCTGGTGTATTCAGCCCATTCACTACCCACGTGGCGTTCAGAGTTTGCCAGATAAATAGCACTGTCTGTGGTGCCGCGAAAGCGATACATCACGGGCGAGCGGAAACTGAAATCAGGGAACAGTTTGGTCAGGCTTAACCGCCCACCTGAACCTGTTTCCAGCTTTCCTGCATCAAACACCTGCTGCGTGTCATTCAACACGGCCAGGCTTTGTACAGGCTGGGTATATGCGCCACTTTCATCGCTGACCTGCACTTCGTAATTGCCAAGATCAAACTGATAAGTTGAAAATGATTTCGACAACATTGCATAAAGCGGCAAGGCCAAAGCGATGATCAGATAAAGGGCTATCACGCCCATAAATGCGCGTTGTGTCCAGTCGTCTTTGCCCAATTTCGGCTTTACATAGGGGCGTGGAATATCAGAAACACTGGCCATTAAACAGTATCCCCAACCGCAAATATTTTCAGATCTGCGGCCGGTAGCTCAATTTTCAAAGCTTTACCTGTTTTCAAATTCAAACGCCGTACGGCATTGATAGAAAAATTTGTAACCAAATGCTGATCTCCTAAGCTTTCTGCACGCAGTTCGGTCCGCCAAAATGTGCCTAAAAACTCCATTTCGGTGATCGTAACTTCAAAAGTATTAGTAGCCTTGGCTTTTGTAGTGCCCGCAACAAGAGGGATGATATTTTCGGGGCGTATGGTCGCCATAACACGGCTGCCCTCCGTAAAATCATGGGATGCGCATTTTAAAGTTTTCCCACCAATGTTGATAGAACCCTTTTTGCCGACACTGGCTTCAATTTGGTTCATCTCACCAATGAAATCCGCAACAAACAGATTGATGGGATCGCGGTAAATTTCTTGCGGCGTGCCCACTTGTTCAATGGTGCCGTGGTTCATCACCACAATCCGGTCGGCCATCGATAGGGCCTCTTCCTGATCGTGGGTTACCATCACAGTAGTAATCCCAAGTTTGCGCTGCAATTCTTTAACCTCATGGCGCAAAAACACCCGCACTTTCGCATCCAGTGCGGAAAGTGGTTCATCCAATAACAAAAGCCCCGGATCAGTAGAAATTGCACGCGCCAATGCAATGCGTTGCTGCTGTCCACCAGACAGTTGTGCGGGGTATTTTTTACCTTGGTCGGGCAAGCCTACCAGTTCCAGTAGCTCTGTTACACGCGCAAAAATATCTGCCTTAGCACGACCTTCGTTTTCCAGACCATAGGCGATGTTGCGTTCAATGGTCAGGTTTGGAAACAATGCATAAGATTGAAATACAATGCCAAAATCACGCATGGATGGCGGCAGGTTAGACACATCTTCACCTGCCTGCGCCACCGTGCCAGAGGTTTGCAGGTCAAGCCCCGCAATGGCGCGCAGTAAAGTGGTCTTACCGCAACCTGACGGGCCCAAAAAACACAGAAACTCACCTTCCATCACATCAAGCGAAATATCTTGTAGGGCTACAAATTCGCCGAACTTTTTCCACAGGTCTTTGATTTCAAGATATGGTTTTGGTGTTTGCACAGTAGCATCCAGCATATACGTTCCCCTTGGGCGGTTTGGGTGTTTTTGTATCATAAAAAAGTGAGGGCCGCATCCACGGCCCCCAATAATATCTTCAAGAAATGGCCTGAATTTTATTTAGGGTCTGATTTTCCGTCGTAACGGCCAGCCCACTCTGAAAGGATTGCTGCGCGGTTGTTCGCTGCAAATTCAAAGTCATTGTCGATCATTGCATCCAACAGACCTGCTGGGAAATGCTCAACGGCCTTGGCAACACCTGGGTAAGCCACAACCGCATAACCTGCGTTATACATTTCATTGGCCTTTTTGGTCACAGTCCAGTCGATCAGCGTTTGAGCATCGGATGCATTATCCGTACCTGCTACAATCGCGCTGGCTTCCATATCCCAACCAACACCTTCGGTTGGCACGATGATTTCAATGGGGGCACCTGCGGCTTTGGATTTAGCACCGCGAAATGCGAATGATACACCAACTGTGGTTTCACCTGAAGCGGCCAGTTTACAAGGTGCTGAACCGGAATGGGTGTAGCGCGAAATGTTGTTGTGCAGCGCGTCCATATATTCCCAACCGCCATCTTCACCAAATATTTGCAGCCAACTGGATACGTCCAGAAAGCCTGTGCCTGATGAATTCGGGTTTGGCATAATAACGTGACCTTCATAAACAGGCTTGGTCAGATCTTTCCAGCTTGTTGGTGCAGGAACGCCGTTCTTTTCACCTTCAACTGTGTTGTAGCAAACAGATGCTACCCAAGCGTCAATACCTGTCCAGTATGGTGGGTTTGAACTGTCCACAAATTTCGGATCAAGCTTTTCAACACCGGCAGGTGCGTAAGCTTCCAACATGCCTTCGCCTTTGAACAGCAATAGTGATGTAGCGGCCAAGCCCCAGATCACATCTGCTTGTGGGTTGTCTTTTTCAGCCAGTAATTTAGCGGTTACGATGCCCGTGCTGTCACGCACCCAGTTAATCGTGATATCCGGATGGTCTTCGTTAAATGCAGCGGCATATTTCTTTAGGTCTTCCGCTTCAATCGCAGTGTAGACTGTCAGTTCGCCCGCGATTGCACTTGTTGCAAATCCTGCAGCTGTAAGTGCTGATGCAGCCATCAGTTTCGTTAGTGTTTTCATTGTACTTCTCCCTGATTGTAGTCGTTTAATATCGTATTTCACCCATTGTCAGCGTAATAGATACGCCTAATATAGGCCCATAGCCTTTAAGTTTTCTGCCAAAATGACTGAACGGGCCTTATATTTGACTATACGGTAAGCATAGCTATATGATTCAGTCAATAATAATTGCGGAGATAATCGTGAAAGTAGAAAGACGACACGCCAAGCTTGTTGAAATCGTTAGAAAAAAAGAAAGGGTTTCAGTAGAGGCTTTAGCCGCAACCCTTGACACTTCACGCGAAACGATTCGCCGTGACCTGACAGAGCTGGGTAAGATTGGTAAAATACAAAAAATTCATGGCGGCGCGATTATGCCAAGGGTTTTCGGTGAAGGCTCTTATCAGGAAAGAATGATTAGAAACGCTGACGCCAAAGTTAGGATTGCACGAAAAGCGGCTACATTTATACATCCACACGAAACACTTTTTCTGAATACAGGTTCTACTACGTTTTATTTTGCAGAAGAACTGGGGCTGAAATCCAATCTGACTATTGCTACCAACTCAGCTGAAATTGCCCGCGTTGTTTCAACAACCCAGTCGGGTAATAAAACCTTTCTACTAGGTGGGGAATATGTTGTAGGCAACCGGCAAACGGTAGGTACGATGGTTATAACACAAATTGCGGGCCTTAGGGCGCATCATTGTATTTTAACGGTAGGGGCCCTTGATAGCCAAAGTGGGTTAATGGAATTCAGCCTTGGCGAAGCCCAATTAGCTTCTGCAATGATAGACCAAGCCCAGACCCTTACCGTATTAGTAGATAAGACAAAATTCAACACACTGGCGTCTTTTGAAGTTTGCTCACTCATGCGCATCACCCGCCTTATTTGCAATGAAATGCCACCAAAAAACATTGTGGATGCTATCAAATCAGGCGGCGGCGAAACCATCGTGGCAGATACTGGACCTGTCGCGCCTTAGTGCCGATCCAAGTTCTCATTTAAGCGGCGATCCTTTCAAAAGCCAAGCGCTGCTCGGCAGGGCATTACATGCCCGAGAGAGGGGCTTTTCCAACCTAATGCTGAATGTCTACGGCGTGGATTGTAGAAGCCGTTAATGTATTCAAAGATTGCCAGTTTGGACCTGTCACAGAATTGTGCCGCTCCTTTAACCGCGTATTATGCGCAAAAGGAGAACGACAATGCGCTGCACGGCAGACGAATACGAAGTAATCGTCGAGAGTGGGAACGAAACATACAGTAGAATTTAGACAGGAAGCGGTACGCGTTGCATTGACCAGCGGCTTAACCCGAAAGCAGGTTGCTGCTGATTTTGGCGTTGGGTTTTCGACGCTGAGCCGGTGGGTTCAGCAGGATCGAATGACCTTACCAGAGCCATCCGTTCAATCTGATCTGGAAAAAGAAGTAGCTATGCTGCGTAAGGAAAACCGGCTGCTTCGTGAGGAGAGGGAAGTGTTAAAAAAGGCCACAATATTCTTCGCGGGACAAAAGCCATGATGGCACTGCCCGGCAGATATTTGCATAGCAAATATTGAGAGGGTTTAGTTTTATCGAAGAAAACAGGGCCATGCTGCCAACCGGGCGTTTATGCCAGATCATAAATGTCAGTTCACGGGGGTATCGTGCATATCGAACCCGCCCAATCAGCCAACGCCAGCGTGAAGATATGGTTTTACTTGCACATATCCGGGAACAACACCGCCTGAGCTTGAACAGTTATGGTCGGCCGCGAATGACCGAAGAGCTGAAAGAGCTTGGCTTAAGCGTTGGCCATCGCCGCGTCGGGAGATTGATGCGCCAGAACGATATATTTGTTATCAGAACCCGTAAATATAAGGTTACCACGGATAGCAATCACAAGTTCAACATCGCACCGAACCTGCTGAACCGTGATTTTGCAACGGATCACCCTAATCATAAATGGGTTGTTGATATAAGCTACATCTGGACACGTGAAGGCTGGCTCTATCTGGCTGTGGTTCTGGACTTGCATTCACGGCGTGTCATCGGTTGGGCTGTGTCGAACCGAATGAAAAAGGATCTGGCAATCCGCGCTTTGGAAATGGCCATAGCTCTGCGCAGACCACCCAAGGATTGTATCCACCATTCTGACTGGGGCAGCCAATATTGTTCGCACGATTATCAAAAGCTGTTGCGCCTGCATGGGTTCAAAGTATCCATGAGTGGCAAAGGTAATTGTTATGACAATGCTGCGATGGAAACCCATCCGTCAAACACACGCCTTACCGCAAATACCAACGCTTTCTGGCGCCATTCATGGCAAACCCGCAGAGATGTCGAAATCGCCATCTTCGAATATATCAACGGCTTCTATAACCCACGGCGCAGACATTCGGCATTAGGTTGGAAAAGTCCGTTGGCTTTTGAAAGAAAAGCCGCTTAAATGAGTTCATGGAGCGGCACTAAAGCGGGACAGGTCCATTGCGCCGAGGTATCCGTGCTAAAAACTCGTTACTAGCTCCCATTGATAAACTCCCTTCAAAACTATGAAAGGGCTGAATCGCTTATCGAACATTCAGATGCTATGTGGGGTCGGAACACCGCTTACAAACTATTATTGTATTAAGGCCTTGTAGTGGTTCCAATGGTCTGTCCTTTCAAAAACTCCTATAAAATCCCATCCACTTCAGCCCAATGCTTTAGCGTTGGGCCGCGCCCGACCCTCCCCACGGGAGGGCGCAAGTGCACCCACCCAAGGTCAGGCGCTACGTATCAAGCTTGGTGTGTTTAGCACCTCCGCAAATACTCTTCCACAACACATTTCGGCCCCTCCGCCCTAATCTGCGTCCCGCCCATATGCCGCCACTCCCCCCTATCAAACGCGGGGAAAAACGTATCGGCATCCTCTACATCCAGATCCACCTCTGTCAGCAACAGACGATCTGCCATAGGCAGCAGCGTTTTATAAATCAGGTTGCCCCCAATACCGTAGATGCGCCGATAGCCTGCGTTCTGCGCAAATTCAATCGCCGCGTCCAATGAGGTAAACTCATGCTCTGCCCCACAGCCTTTGGACGTGATCACCAGATTAAGACGGTTTTTCAGCGGCTTAAACGGCAAGCTTTCCCAAGTATTACGCCCCATGATGATGGCCCCGCCAGTGGTTTCACGCTGGAAAAACTTCAAATCCTCTGGCGCATGCCAAGGGATGGTGTTGTCTTTGCCAATGGCCCCGTTGCGCGCACGTGCTGCGATCAAAGTAATCATGCTACACCGCCACAGGGGCTGAAATATGCGGATGCGGATCATAGCCCTCAAATTCGAAATCATCATATTTGAAGTCAAAGATCGACGTGACTTTGCGCTTGATGATCAACCTCGGCAGGGGCTGCAAATCACGTGAAAGCTGCTTTTCAACCTGTTCCATATGGTTTGAATAGATATGCGCGTCGCCCAGCGTGTGCACAAAATCCCCCGCCCTATAGCCCGCAACATGGGCCAGCATCTGCAACAGCAACGCATAAGATGCAATGTTGAACGGCACCCCCAGAAACATATCAGCCGAGCGTTGGTATAGCTGCAAATGCATTTTGTCGCCAATAATGCGCACCTGCCACATGGTGTGGCACGGCGGTAGAGCCATCTCACCGATCTCAGCAGGGTTCCATGCAGACACAATCAAACGGCGGCTGTCGGGCGTGGCTTTGATGTTTTCAATCAACTGTGTGATTTGATCGACAGAGCCGGTCTTTGACGGAAATGCCCGCCATTGCTTGCCGTACACCGGGCCAAGATCACCGTTTTCATCGGCCCAATCATCCCAAATAGAAACCCCGTTTTCCTTAAGGTAGCGGATGTTTGTATCGCCTGACAGAAACCAAAGCAGCTCATGTATGATCGAGCGCAGATGCACTTTCTTGGTTGTCACCAAAGGAAAGCCATCCGCCAGCGGGTAGCGCATTTGCAACCCGAAATGCGAGGTGGTGCCCGTACCCGTGCGATCGGTGGATTGTTCGCCGTTCTTTAAAATTTCGCGCAAAGCGTCATGGTATTGTTGCAAGTTGGCCTCCGGTATCTACGGATAAAACGATTCAGGCACCACTATATCTAGCGATGCCCGTTTCGTGAACTGCTATATGCAGGAAATTCAGCCTTTTTTAATCTCATCCATGGTTTTAAACGGCGTGATGTCCTGTTCATCGATCATAATCTCGATAATTGCCCCCGTGGGCGACGCCATCGCACGTTCAAAGGCAGGTTGAAATTCACTGGTTTTACTAACTTTTTCGCCCAAGATACCGTAAGCTTCCGCCAGTTTCACAAAATCGGGGTTAACGATTTTAGTGCCAGAGACGCGGTCGGTATAACGGCCTTCCTGATGCGCACGAATGGTGCCATACATGGAATTGTTCAAGATCAACGTGATCGGATACAGCCCCTCTTGCGCCGCCGTGCCCATTTCCTGCCCGTTCATCTGAAAATCCCCATCGCCTGCAAAGCAAACCACTTGAGTATTCGGTTCAATCGCTTTGGCGGCAATCGCAGAGGGCAACCCTGCCCCCATCGCCCCTGATTGCGGGCCGATATAGCGTTGATTGCGTGTGTAGCTTAGGTGTTTGCCTGCCCATATGGCAAAGTTACCCGCCCCGTTGGTGATGATCGCATTGTCATCCAGCGTGTCGCGCAGGTAAGCACAGATCGCGGCCATATCCACCGCCCCAGTTTGCGCCCGTGCGGGCAGCATTTTATCGTATGTTGCACGGTTTTCTTTACGCCAAGCACCCCAATTCGGGGTAAGTTTAGTTTTCAAAAGCGCCTTCAGCAGTTGATTTGGCCCCGCATGAATGGCCACATCGGGCTGGTAAATTTTACCAATCTCACGATCAGACACATGTGAATGGATGATCTTTTGCTTGGCATTGGGCGCATCCAGCAACGTCCAACCATCTGTAAAGCTTTCAGAAAAACGAATGTTCAGCGCAAATATCACATCCGCATCCACAATCGCCTGCTTCATCTGCGGCCACATGCCAACCCCCGCTTCACCGATAAATTGCGGGTTGGTATTGTCCATCAGGTCTTGATAGCGAAAAGCGGTGACAATGGGCAGATCATTGGCGTCCGCCCAAGTGATCAAATCATCGCGCCCCGTTTCCGTCCAACCACCACCGCCTACCACGACAAGTGGTTTTTTAGCAGTATTCAACAGCTCTATTGCGGCAGACAAAGCCTCTGGCGCAGGTGCAGGCTCTGTGATTTGAATGCGAAGTGCCGGCAGACGTGTGGTTTCAGATGTCAGCATATCTTCAGGCAATGCAATCACCACAGGGCCGGGCCTGCCAGACAGGGCCGTGTGAAAGGCACGCGCAATAATTTCGGGGATACGATCAGGGTTATCAATTTCCGTGACCCACTTCGCGATACTACCGAAAAACGCCCGGTAATCCACTTCCTGAAACGCTTCACGGTCGCGCATATCGCGCCCTATTTGTCCTATAAACAGGATCATCGGCGTGGAATTTTGCATCGCGGTATGCACCCCGATAGACGCGTTCGTGGCCCCCGGCCCGCGCGTAACCATGCAAATACCGGGCTTGCCTGTCAGCTTACCATAAGCTTCGGCCATAAAAGCGGCACCACCTTCATTGCGCGTGGTGATCAGACGAATATGGTTTTGCGCATCATAAAGCCCGTCCAAAACGGCCAGATAGCTTTCACCAGGTACACCGAACGTAGTGTCAACACCTTGTTCTATCAGTGATTTTACCAGTAAATGTCCTGCAAGCATCTTTTAATTCCCTATACTTGTTTTTCCTGACCCTAGGCCTGTGATTTCAAAAGGTCTATCGGTGTTTTGCATGATTTCAAAATATATTTCAAACAGTGATATTCGTCACTTTATTGATGGCATAATATACTAAATTTAACATCTTGGGGATCAAATTTATCCATCTTTTTGTTCCTTAGCGGGCTGCCCTCTCCCGAATGGCCGCCCGCTTTTTATTGCGCAACCCCCAGCTATGACAGAATTTGCAATAGAGCCTCATTAAAAACCCCTCAAAGTCTTAGCTCAATGGTGCTGGTTTTTTGATCGAAACCGTGGCAAACACAATCACATGAAACGTATTTTGATCCTGAATGGCCCAAACCTGAACCTGCTCGGCACCCGCCAGCCAGAAGTTTACGGCACCACCACGCTGAAAGACATTGAAGCGATGTGCGCCAAAAAAGCCGCCGCGCTGAATGTCACGGTAGAATGTCGCCAGTCAAATCACGAAGGCGAACTGATCGATTGGATCCATGCCGCACGCGGGCGGTTTGACGGCATCATCATCAATGCAGGTGCCTACACCCACACCTCTATCGCCATTATGGACGCGGTTTCATCCGTGGAAATTCCCACGCTAGAGTTGCACTTGTCTGACATTCATGCCCGCGAAAAGTTCCGCCACACCAGCTATATCGGCAAAGTGGCGTTTGATGCGATCATGGGGCATGGCGCGGCTGGATACCCTATGGCGATTGAGCGGATTGTCAAAAAATTAGGCTGATTTACCGCCTAAAAACAGATTTCGAAAAAATAAACGTTTCTTATTAGAACGCGAAATAGCATTTTAAAAAATCTTAACCGTTGCTTTTGAAATAATTACACACAATCATACGTTGTAAGGTTGGGATGAATTGAATTAATTCTGCAGAGTTCCTGTCACTACTAAATAACATTATCTCTAACCTTAACAGGGCCTCTGAATATCTAGGAGGGAATAATGTCTAACACAGTATTACTTGCCATTGATGGTAGCCCCGGAGGGGAACGCGCACTTCAGTACGCAAAAGAACGGGCTAAAATAGGCGGTGCCAAAGTGGTTGTCGCTTATGTGATCGAATGGTCACCCTATTCATTCAACACCCCCGAAGAAAACGCAGAACGCCATATGCGCCGTGAACAAGAGATTGATAAAGCAACATCTACAATCGTTGATCCGGCCAGTGCAGCGTTAAAATCCGACGGGGTAGATTGTGAAGCGGTTGTAACCCACGGGCCACCTGCTGAAACACTGATCAAGCTTGCAGACAAGCATGGTGCTTCACAGATCGTCATTGGTCGTCGAGGTCAATCAGGTATCAAAACGCTGCTGTTTGGCAGTGTGGCCGGTAACCTTATCCAAACCTCACCTGTGCCAGTTGTTGTCGTTCCTTAGGCGACACACGCACAATTTAGAAACTATTAAGGGGAATAATATGTTTAGAGTTTTAATCTCACTTGTAACGCTATTCGCGCTTACACTACCGGCACAAGCCGGTATTGATGACGTGATTAACGATATTACAAAACCACTTGCCTCTGTTGTCGGCCAATTTGTTTTCTTCAAAATCACAATGTTCGGGGCGCAACTGCCCGTCGTGGTTTTGTGGCTGGTCATCGGTGCCGTGTTCTTTACCTTCTATATGGGTTTTGTGAACATCAGCGGTTTCAAACACGCGATTGAATTGGTGCGCGGTGACTATTCCGACCCGGATAGCCCGGGCGAAGTAACCCACTTCCAAGCACTGGCAACAGCTGTATCTGGTACTGTTGGTATTGGTAACATCGGCGGCGTTGCCGTGGCTGTGACCATTGGTGGCCCTGGGGCTACCTTTTGGCTGATTGTCGCAGGCTTCTTAGGCATGTCCACCAAGTTCGTGGAATGTACCTTGGGCGTTAAATACCGGACTGAAAACCCGGATGGTTCCGTTTCAGGCGGCCCGATGTATTACCTGAATAAAGGTTTTGCAGAACGCGGCATGCCCGGTTTCGGTAAGTTCATGGGTACGTTTTATGCCATCGGTATCTTTATTGGCGCCTTAGGTATCGGCAATATGTTCCAATCCAATCAGGCTTATGTGCAACTGAACACTGTTGCGGGCGGCTCATTGGACGGTCTTGGTTGGCTAGTTGGCCTGATCCTGGCGGCAGTGGTTTTTGCTGTGATCATCGGTGGTATTAAATCTATCGCGGCAGTTACAGAAAAAGTTGTGCCGTTCATGGCAATCTTCTATTGCCTGTTTGCACTTCTGGTTATCATGATGAACTACGCATCTATTCCAGCTGCAATCGGTAACATCTTTACAGGTGCTTTCACCGGTGAAGGTGTGACGGGTGGCGCCATTGGTGCTTTGATCATCGGCTTCCAACGTGCGGTGTTCTCTAATGAAGCCGGTATTGGTTCTGCCTCTATCGCGCACGCAGCCGTGAAAACACCAGAGCCTGTGACCGAAGGTTATGTATCTCTACTAGAACCTTTCATTGATACCATCGTGATTTGTACAATTACAGCTCTTGTAATCGGTACAAGCCAAGTTGCAGATCCTAACTTTGCGAACGGTGCTACAGGTGTTGCAATGACATCAGCCGCGTTTGAACGTCAAATCAGCTGGTTCCCAATTCCACTGGCATTCGGCGCATTGTTGTTTGCCTTCTCAACCATGATCTCTTGGTCATATTACGGGTTGAAGGGTTGGACATATCTGTTTGGTGAAGGTGAAATGGGTCAAACCATCTACAAGCTGATCTTCTGTGCCTTTGTCGCACTGGGTTGTATGGTAGAACTTGGGCCAATTTTGGATATCTCAGACGCATTGGTCTTCTTGATCTGTGTACCCAATATCTTGGGTCTGTACTTCCTGGCACCGATTGTGAAACGCGAAATGCAATCTTACATGGCGCGTATCGAAAGCGGTGAGATTAAGAAGTATAAAAACTAATCGTTTAAAGAAGCGTTGAAATTGAAAGCCCCCCTTGGTTATCCAAGGAGGGCTTTCGTCTTTAAGGTCTGATAGAATTAATACGCTCTAAAAGTCAACGTCAGTAACCACGAGGGGTTGCTGATGTGCCAGCAGCAGTTACCACGTGACCACCAGCCCTATAATATTCTAAGTAAAGGCAACTCAAAATATAACACGGGCAAGGCCATAGACAGTAAAAACCAACAGCCCTAAAACACGCCGCTTACACCTATACTCAATATTCCAGTTCCCGCAGATGCTTCACCACCGCCACCAACAGGCGTGAAGTTGCCAACAGAATTGCTGATAAGTTCTACTTGTGCAGACCACCTATCATTGAATTCCACTTCCACACCAATGCCAGCGGATACCCCAATGGTGAGTTTGTTATCAAAAGCGGCCCCGTTAGTGGCAATCGTTAAATCACTTAAGCCCAGACCAAGTGATGCATATGGGAACACCTTACCAAAATCATATCCCACGCGTGCTCGTGCAGTGCCCGTAAACCTGTTTCTTAGCTTTACACTACCTAATGCGGCATCTGTGCCTGAGGCTTTGATATTATGATAAGCAAGATCACCGATAATGCCCCACCTAAACCCGGCGTCGCCTGCATCTGGGGCGATCATATCTAGGGTAAGCTGCACCCCGATGGTGGGCACGGAGTTGCTATCCAGCTTAAACACCCCGCCGCCGGTTTTTTTAATTTCCGTGCCAGCACCAGCCACGCCTATAAACGGCGTCAACGCTAGTTCGCGATCTGTCGCTGTTGCCGGTTGTGCGCCCGTAAGCATCAGCACACCGATTACCCCTGATTTTATATACATTAAACTATCCCTTCTCGATAGGTAGTAGGACTGCCGCGAAATCGCATGATTATTATGATGAAGTTGACGCAACGTATGATCAGGCAAACCGATCCCGTTGCGATAAAATGATTTTTTCGCATATGCAGTTCTTTTTGTTTTGCTTCAGTATCAGAATGGTGGAATCACCACCCTTACATCCTTAATAACAGAATATTTTTATTGTTAAACAATAAAATATAATTATTATACAAATAAGCAGAATAGCTTATAACAACGGGAACAGGAGTAACGTCAATGAACAAACTATCTTGGCTATTGCGGGGGCTGATGGTGATATATTTCATATCTGACGCGGTATTTGTGGCAATTTTACTGACATCTGCCTTTACTGGCGATACCGCAACCGTACAAGACATGCTTGATTTTACAGCCATTCTAAGTGACGGCACAAAGGCAAGCGCACATGGGTTATTTGCCACGGCATTGATCGGGGCTACTTACCTGGCCCTATTGGGAATCCTGTTTTGGAACGTCCATAAACTTTTGCAACACGCAGCCCAAAAAAGCTTTGCAACCAGCCACGCAGGCCATGCTTTAAAACGGGTGGGGCAGACTATGGTCGGTTTGTACGTCATAACACTCGCGGCAGAAACCATTGTATCGGTTATGCTTTACGGTCAGGTTGCCACAAGCATGGAATTGGAATTCAGCCCCTTTGACGAAAACTTACTATTGGTCTTCGTGGGGGCCGCCATCTGGTTGATGGCAGGCCTTGCAAGCGACGCCGAAAAGATGAAAGAAGAACTATCATATGTCATCTGACGAAGGCCACATCATTGTGCGCCTTGATGTGATGCTGGCACAACGCAAAATGAAGTCCAAGGATTTGGCGGATTATGTAGGCATCACACAGGCCAATATTTCATTGCTGAAATCGGGCAATGTCAAAGCCATACGGTTTTCTACCTTGATAAAAATATGTGAAGCACTGGACTGTCAGCCTGGCGATATATTAGAATATGTCAAACTGGATAAAGGACAAAAACCATGAGCGCATATGTCATCGTCGACACTAAAATCAGTGACCCAGAAGCTTACGAGACCTACAAAGCACAAGCCAAGCCGATTGCCGAAAGCTACGGCGGCATCTACCGCACACGCGGCGGTGAGATGGACGTGCTAGAGGCTGATTTGTGGGCCCCCACACGCATCGTTGTAGTGGAATTTCCCGATATGCAGGCCGCACGTGATTTTGCCAACAGCCCGGAATACGCGCCTGTAAAAGCCATACGCCACGCCAATGCCAAGTGTACATTGATTATTGTGGATGGGGTGTAGGCTGGGCCGAAACAAAGCCAAAGGTCAAGCTGGGGGAGTGTTATGGGCCAACATGCCGGATCGCGCCCAAGCTATGGTGGCGATTTAAATGCCGCTCTAACAGTGGTCTTGGGGACGTAGGTGAAATACGCGCCAAAAACTTCTATAGTGCCTTCGATAGTCTCATACCGGATCAGCACTGTCTTGTGCTTGGAGGGAGCAGGCAAAACCATATTTGGATTGCGCGCGATCACATTCCGAACAACTCGCGGATAGTCCGCTGCATTGGTCTGGGGTTTTTGGCCGTCTATAATTTTTGCACATCTCACAGATTCTTTCGACGCAGCATGCCAGGATAAACCGCAATTTTTCAAACCCTGCGGGGTGATCCGAAACTGTTTTTTCCCGATCGGCTGCGAGTACCTTAAGCGCCCCGACATCTCTAGTTCCGAGTGCAAAGGCGCGGCCGCGACCAAGGTCATCGCTGTCGCAAAGGCACAGCCGCTCAGACATCCGAGCAAGATGACTGGAACCAGCCATTTCCTCTGCATCCCAATCATAAGCCGATATTTTCCAAGTAAGTGTTTGTATTTCTCAAGTTGCCCAATTTTAGGCCATAGAGCAAGTCTCTCGCTGAGTTTGGTGCGCAATCTCATTCTTTCTTCTCCCGCATTGGGGTTGTTTGGGCTTTCCCACTTTCATCTCAGCCGAAACTTACAAACTGGGCCTGTCCCGCTTTCGTGCCGCTCTGGTTACTCATTTAAACGGCTTTTTTTCGAATGCAAGGGGCTTTTCCAACCTAACGCCCGGTGTCTGTGGCAGGGGTTATAGCAAGCGTAGGGTGGGCTTCAGCCCACGCGTTGCCACGATTAAATCAGGCGTATGGGTGGTTATATGGGGCTAATTATTTTATGAAGTGCTTAGATGAATTTTAACAAATCGTGGGCTGAAGCCCACCCTACGCTTCCATCATAAACAACTGTAAGTCAGCCACATTCGTCCCCGTCGCCCCTGTCATCAACAGGTCATCCGACAGTTTCAGGGCCGCATAACTATCGTTATTTGCCAACAACGCGGTGATATCCCCGCCCTTTACGGCAACCCGTTCCAGCGTTTCACCATCTACCAACCCGCCCGCTGCATCCGTCGGCCCATCACGCCCGTCTGTGCCGCCGCTTAAGAACAGCCAAGTACCAGTCAGCCCCGCACGTGTGGCTTTTTCAGCCACCAGCAAAGCCAGTTCTTGATTGCGCCCGCCTCTGCCATTGCCAACCAGATTAACCGTTGTTTCACCACCGTAAGCTAAAACAAACGGGGCTTTGTGCTTTGCAACATCCGCCAAAATACGATCCGCCGCATCATGCACATCCCCGATCAGCGGCTCTGTCATCAAAATCGCCCCTGAGATTTCTGCCATTGCCGCAAGGCTTTGGGTATTGGAACAGATCAGTGTGGCGTCTGGATCAGGCAAAGGTGGCCGTTCTTCAGCCGTTTCCAGATGATTGCGCACAGATGCGGGCATTTTATCAAAAATACCGTTTTCAATCAGAAAATCGCGTGCCTCAGCAATCGTCCCTATCGGCCCGATACTTGGCCCACTGCCAACAACCCGCAGATCGTCGCCCAACACATCTGACAAGATATACGATTTAACTTTTGCAGGGTGTGCATATCGCAAAAAGCCACCGCCTTTCAGGTTAGACAGCGATTGGCGGATCAGGTTCATATTTGTGATGTCAAAGCCACTGGCCAAAAGCACCTCATTGACCTGCGCCTTATCTTCAAGACTGACACCCTTAACAGGTGACGGCAGCAGTGCAGAACTGCCACCACTGACCAAAGCCAGCACAACATCATCTTTAGTGGCTGACTTAAGTAAAGCAATAACCTCACGCGCCGCCGCCTGCCCCATGGCGTCAGGCACCGGGTGGGCCGCACCAAAAACCCGGCAACCGTCAATCTTTGTCACATTTTCATAGTTTGTGACTGCAATCGCTTCCACAGCAGCCCCTTGCGGCAAAGCATCCATCGCAGATTGCGCCATATTGCAGGCCGCTTTACCCACCGAAATGATAATATACTTACCGACAGTTTTTTCTGATAATGGTTGTTTTTCAAAGACTTGACCTAGTGTCCTATCCGGGACAGCAGCCGCAACACCCGCCATAAAAGCGCATTTTGCCTCTGCCCTTAAATCTTTCAAAGTCATTTGATCCTGCCTTAAATTTCAAGTTGCTTACCCTTCTATAAACAACAATGCAGGGCTTTCCAGCAGGTTTTTCAAAGCCTGCACAAACAAGGCCGCATCATAGCCATCAATGACGCGGTGATCGAACGAACAAGAGATGTTCATCATCCTGCGCGGTTGAAATGCCTGCCCGTCCCACATGGGCCGCATCGCCATCTTATTAACCCCCACAATCGCCACCTCAGGATGGTTGATAATCGGGGTGGAAGCAAGCGCACCCAATGCCCCCAATGAGGTGATCGTGATAGTAGACCCCGTCAGATCACCCAGCAAAGCTTTCCCTGTTCGAGCCAGTTCCGCCAACCGCGACATATTATCAGCACTGCCCCAAAGGTTCAGATTTTGCGCATCCTTGACCACAGGCACACTAAGCCCCGCAGGCGTTTGTGTAGCAATTCCGATGTGAACACCTCTATGCTGTGAAATGATGTTAGCGGCGTCATCAAAATGCGCATTTATTTCGGGTTGTTCGCGCACCGCTTGAACAATCGCGCGCATCATAAAGGGCAGGATTGTCAGTTTTGTGCGGCTATCCTTATGCTTCGTATTCAGCTTAGACCGCAAGCTTTCCACTTCGGTCATATCCACCTCTTCCACAATCGTGATGTGGGGGATGCGGGATTTTGACAGGGCCATTTTCTCGGCGATCTTACGGCGCATACCGATCACCTTGATCTGTTTAATATCCAGTTTTTGCGTCTCCACAGCTAAAAACCTATCCATATCTTCATGCACAATCCGCCCGCCCGGCCCCGTGCCTGAAATATCCAGCAAGCTTACCCCTGCCTCTTTCGCACGTTTTCGCACCGAAGGCCCAGCTTGCGGTTTTTCAATTACTTCTGGCAGCACTTTGGGTGCTTCAACGATAGGTTCAGGCTTGGTTTCAGCTTCAGGTTCATCCCCTACCCTTTGCACTTCCATCTTGATCAAGGGTGCCCCGATAGCCAGCGTATCACCCACCTCACCTGCCAACCACGTCACCGTGCCGTTTTCAGCGCACGGTATTTCAATGGCGGCTTTATCTGTCATCACCACAGCCAGAATATCATCCTCTTTGACCACGTCCCCCACCATGACCTGCCACTCAGTCAGTTCTGCCTCGGCAATGCCCTCGCCCACATCAGGCAGTAAAACTGTTTGAATACCCATCTAAACCTCCATCACATGCTTTAAGTTTTGCGCCACCCGCGCAGGCCCCGGAAAATAATCCCATTCCTGCGCGTGCGGATAAGGCGTATCCCACCCCGTCACACGGGTAACAGGGGCTTCCAGATGAAAAAAACAGTTTTCCTGCACCAACGCACTAAGTTCGGCCCCAAACCCACAGGTTTTAGTGGCCTCATGCACAATCACACAACGCCCGGTCTTTTTGACAGAGGCGGTGATGGTCTCCAGATCAAGTGGCACGAGGGTTCGCAGGTCAATAATCTCGGCATCAATTCCCGCCTCAGTTGTCGCGGCAAGTGACACATAAACCATTGTTCCATAGGATAATATTGTCAGATCACGACCTTCGCGCACTATGTTGGCTTTACCCAATGGCGTGGTGTAATACGCTTCATCCATATCACCCAAGTCATGCTTTTTCCACGGCACAACCGGCTGGTCGTGATGGCCATCAAACGGGCCATTATAAAGCCGCTTGGGTTCCAGGAAAATTACTGGATCAGGGTCTTCTATTGCCGCTAATAGCAGCCCTTTTGCATCGCGCGGATTAGACGGCATCACGGTTTTCAAACCCGATACATGGGCAAACAAAGCTTCAGGGCTTTGGGAGTGGGTTTGACCGCCGAATATACCGCCACCCGTGGGCATTCGGATTACCAAAGAGCAGGTAAAATCACCGCCAGATCGGTGCCGAAGCCGCGCCGCTTCGCTGACAATCTGGTCGTATGCGGGGTAAACGTAATCCGCGAACTGGATTTCCACAACGGGCTTCAGCCCATAAGCCGCCATACCGATAGCCGCGCCCACAATGCCCAATTCACTGATCGGCGTATCAAAACAGCGGGTCTTGCCGTATTTTTCCTGTAAACCTGCGGTGCAACGGAACACGCCGCCAAAAAACCCCACATCTTCACCGAAAACCACAACCTTATCATCATTGCCCATCGCCAGATCATGGGCATTTCTGATCGCCTCTATCATTGTCATCTGCATGGGTTAATACCCCGCTTCTTGGCGTTGTTTTACAAGATGTGGGGGCATTTTCGCATAAACCTCTTCAAAAATGTCGCGTGAGGATGAGGACTTGCCAGAGGTCAACGTACCTATTGCCTCTGCCGCTTTTTGGGCCTCGCGCACCTGATCCAGAACTTCTGCATCAGCCTGCGCGTGGCGTTCTGTCGACCACTCACCAAGGCAGATCAGATGGCATTTCAACCGCTCAATCGGATCACCCAACGGCCAAGCAGTGCTTTCCCCCTTGGCACGGTAACTGGACGGATCATCACTGGTGGAATGCCCGCCTGAACGGTAGGTAATATGTTCGATTAAAGTGGGGCCAAATCCCGCGCGGGCACGATCTGCGGCCCATTTTGATACTGCAAAAACTGCCAGATAATCATTGCCATCCACTCGTAACGACGGAATGCCAAAGCCGTGACCACGCGCCGCAAAAGTGGCCGCTTCACCGCGTGCCATGCCTTGAAATGTGGATATAGCCCATTGATTATTAACCACATTCAACACAACCGGCGCATGATACGTTGACGCAAAAACCATCGCTGCATGAAAATCACTGGCAGAGGTGGAGCCGTCACCAATCCAGGCCGCCGCAATTTTTGTGTCGTTGGATATAGCTGACGCCATCGCCCAACCGACAGCTTGAATATACTGGGTTCCCAGATTTCCAGATAACGAGAAAAAACCATAGTCTTTGGCCGAATACATGATCGGCATCTGACGGCCTTTAATCGGATCTTGCGCATTCGAATAAATTTGGTTCATCATGGTTTGCAAAGGGTAACCCCCTGCGATCAACAACCCGCTTTGGCGATAGGTCGGGAAGTTCATATCGCCCTGTTGCAGGGCCATACGAAAAGCGCATGAAACCGCCTCTTCCCCCAAAGATTGCATATAAAAACTGGTTTTTCCTTGCCTTTGCGCGATCAGCATCCGTGCATCAAACGCGCGCAATGTCATCATATGGCGCAGGCCCGATTTCAGCGCATCAACCGATAGGTTTTCCGCCCACGGGCCGACCGCATCGCCCGCTTTATTCAGCACACGCACAATGGAAAATGCCATATCACGCATCGATTGCGCACTGGCGTCTTGCGCAGGCTTACGCGCCTCACCCGCCTTGGGGATTGCAAAATCCGAAAAATCCGGCTCGTCCCCTGGGCGACACCCCGGTTCGGGTACATGAAGCGTAAGAGAATGGGGTTTCGGGGCCATGCGGGGGATACCTTTCTGCACTATACGTTCAGGTATCTTATCATGACTCTATATATTTATTTTTCTGTACTTTCTGGTAATTCACTTTAATTCAGCATATTTTTCTTTATTAAATAGTATTACCAGTATATATTTTCATTCATGGAAAAGATAAAAGAAAAACTTCTTGACCCTATTGACCTAAAAATACTTAGGGCTTTGGTGGAAAACGCAAAAATTTCAACCGCTGATCTGGCACAATCCGTAGGCCTTTCAACCAGCCCGTGTTGGCAACGTATTCGCAGGTTGGAAGCGGATGGGTATATCACGGGCTATGCTGCTAAATTGGATCAGTATAAGCTTGGCGCGACTGACATTGTTTTTGTCGAAGTATCGCTTGAGCGGCACAATCAGGATGCGTTAAACAATTTTGGCCGTATTATTAAAGAGTTGGATGAGGTGCTGGAGGTGTTTTTAACCTCTGGAGAACATGATTACCTGCTAAAAGTCGCCATCAATGGCACCCGTGGTTATGAGAATTTTCTAACCAATAAACTTAGTAAAATCCCTGGCATCCGCCAAACCCGTTCCAGTTTCGCGCTACGATGTTTGAAAAATAAAGACGTGTTTATTCCTTAACCGCCTCCATCACCACATGGGTTGATGTGTTTGCCACACAAGGCAGCGATGATATTTTTTCGCCCAACGCTTTGCGGTAGGCAGTAATGCTCTTGGTGCGTACTTTCAGCAGATAATCAAACTGGCCCGCAATCAGGTGGCACTGTTCTATTTCAGGGATTTGCATCACCCCGTCATTAAAAGCTTTCAGGGCCGCATCACGCGTATCACTAAGGCGCACTTCAGTGAATGCAATGTGGCTGCGATCCAGAACCTCATGATTTAAAACCGCCCTGAAACCCAGTATTGTTTTATTATCAATCATCTTTTTCAAACGCGCCTGACACGGGGTTTTTGACAGGCCAATACGGTCAGAAAGCTCTGAAATTGTCATCCTGCCATTTTGTTCAAGGATTTCAATTATCTGTTGATCAAATTTGTCCATTTTCACCAAGCTAATACAATTACAAGCGTTTTTACCCCTTATATACAGATAATATAAGGGGTAAAGCCTGTTTTTTGCATTATTTAAGTTAATATAACTTTTAATAAATTGTTATGCTGGGCCAGTATTTACCCAAAGGATAGCCCGATGACACGCCTGACCGCTTTGCGCAAAAATATCCGCGATATGCATTTATCTGATGAACAGGATTGCATTCGTACCCTGATTAAAACCGCTGATTTATCGGGTACGATGCGCACAGAAACGGTTGCCAGCGCAGCTGGTATCGTCAATGCAATTCGCAGCGAAAAAAGCCCGGGCTTGATGGAAGTGTTCCTGGCCGAATACGGGCTTTCCACCACCGAAGGTGTCGCCCTGATGTGTCTGGCCGAAGCGTTGTTGCGGGTACCAGATGCGAAAACCATGGATGATCTGATAGAAGATAAACTGTCTGCAAAAAGCTGGGGCAGCCACATTGGGCATTCGGAAAGCTCATTGGTTAATGCTTCCACATGGGCTTTAATGTTGACAGGTAAGGTCTTGAATACAAAGCAGGAAGAAGATATCGGCAGCTCAATGGGGCGATTGGTGAAACGCATGGGTGAGCCGGTTATTCGGCGTGCAGTAAAGGCTGCGATGAAGGAAATGGGCAACCAGTTTGTACTGGGGCAAACCATTCAAGAGGCCGCCAAACGCGGTGCCAAGCGGCAAGCCCAAGGCTACACCCATTCCTATGACATGCTGGGCGAAGCCGCTCTAACGGATCGTGATGCACAAAGTTTTGTGCGCTCTTACGCAGATGCAATCGGCTATCTTACCACGCAATGCAACAGTGATGATGTACGTCAAAACCCCGGCATTTCCATTAAGCTTTCTGCCCTGCACCCGCGTTATGAGTTGGCACAAAAGCCGCAGGTGATGGATGTGCTGGTCAAGCGCACGCTTGAGCTAACTTTGCAGGCGCGAAATGCAAATATGGGACTGAATATAGATGCAGAAGAGGCTGATCGCCTGGATCTGTCACTGGATATTATCGAAGCGGTTCTATCCGACCCCCGCCTTGCTGGCTGGGACGGGTTTGGCGTGGTGGTACAAGCCTATTCTAAACGCGCCCCCGCCGTGTTGGATTGGCTGCATGCTTTGGCTAAAAAGCTGGATCGCAAAATCATGGTGCGTCTGGTCAAAGGTGCCTATTGGGATACCGAGATCAAACGCGCACAAATTGACGGCTTGCCGGATTTCCCCGTGTTCACCAAAAAGACCGCCACGGATATTTCCTACATTGGCTGTGCGCGAAAACTACTGGATTATAACGCGCGGGTATACCCGCAGTTTGCCACTCATAACGCGCATTCAGTGCAAACCATCATGAATATGGCTAATGCGGATAACTCATATGAATTCCAACGCTTACATGGCATGGGGGGCGGGCTATATGACCAGATTATGGAACAGGGTAACACCCGCTGCCGCATCTATGCGCCTGTTGGCGTACATGAAGATTTGCTGGCATATCTGGTGCGCCGCTTGCTGGAAAACGGCGCGAATTCTTCTTTCGTCAACCAGATTATTGATAAAGATATTCCCGCTGCCAAAGTGGTCAGCGATCCGTTTTCAGATTGGGATGCGGTCAAAGACCAACCCAGTGCAGGCGTGCAAAAACCCCACGATTTATATCAACCCGAACGGGTGAATTCAGTGGGGTTTGATCTGACAAGTGTCACTGATCTGGCCCGCATGGAAACCGCAAGGGATGCGTTTTTAAACACGCAATGGACGGTTGCCGCACAACTTGCCAAGGGCACCCCAACGGGGGAAAGCCACGCTATTATAAACCCCGCCAATACCAAAGACATCGTCGGTAAGGTTACACTGGCAAGTGCCGCAGATACGCGTGCCGCAATTCAAAATGCAACCCCTTGGGATGCACCGCAAAGCGAGCGTGCAAAAGTGTTAAACCGTGCCGCTGACCTATATGAAGAAAACTTCGCTGAACTGTTTGCAATCCTTTCGCGTGAGGCAGGTAAGACCTTGATGGATGCGATTTCAGAACTGCGTGAAGCGGTTGATTTTATGCGCTATTATGCCGCCCAATCAGCGCATCATTCAGATCGCACTCCGCGCGGTGTGTTTGCTTGTATTTCACCGTGGAATTTTCCACTGGCTATCTTTTCAGGCCAAATCTGTGCTGCCCTGTCGGTGGGTAACGCCGTTCTGGCCAAGCCGGCAGAGCCGACCCCGATCATCGCCACACGTGCTGTGGAACTGCTGTACCAGGCAGGCGTTCCGCGCACAGCTTTGCAACTGTTGATAGGCTCTGGCCGTGAAGTTGGGGCCTTGATCGTAGCCGATCCTAGCGTTGACGGCACCTGTTTTACGGGCTCGACCGCAACCGCGCAACATATCAACCGTTCTGTGGCCCAAACGGGGTTAGTTACCGCCCCCTTGATCGCCGAAACCGGCGGGCTGAACGCGATGATCGTAGACAGTACCGCCCTGCCCGAACAGGCTGTTCGCGATATCGTGGCGTCTGCCTTTCAATCTGCCGGGCAACGCTGTTCTGCGTTGCGAATGCTTTATTTACAAGAAGACATCGCGCCCAAGTTTCTGGAAATGCTTTATGGTGCCATGGATACGCAAGTGGCGGGAAACCCTTGGGGTGTGACCACAGACATCGGGCCGGTGATCACGCAAACTGCCCTAAACGGCATCAACGCACATATTGAAATAGCCTCAAATGAGGGGCGCGTGCTGCACCAGATAGATGTGCCCACAAAAGGTACTTTCGCCAAACCGACCGCGATTAAAGTTGCAGGGATTGAAGATTTGGCCGAAGAGATATTCGGGCCCGTTTTGCATATAGCCACTTATAAAGCCAAGCATTTAGACCAGGTTGTGGATGCTATTAACGCCAGTCAATACGGGCTGACGTTTGGGGTTCATTCACGGATTGATACGTTTGTGAACAAGCTATGCAATCGCCTGAATGTTGGCAATATCTATGTGAACCGCAATCAGATCGGTGCGGTTGTAGGTTCGCAACCCTTTGGTGGTGAAGGATTATCCGGGACGGGGCCAAAAGCAGGTGGGCCTGATTATCTGAAACGCTTTGTGATGCCCAAACAGGTGGTTGCACTGCCATACACGGCAGGTACGCTTGACATTGAACAGGTGCAAAGCCTTATTGATGATTGCAAACGCCCAAAGCGCACAGCTTTGCACACAAGCATTTTGCCCGGGCCTACAGGAGAATTGAACCAGATTTCCACCTATGGTCGTGGTATCGTTTTATGCCTTGGGCCAAGTCTTGAACAAGCGCAATCGCAAGTAAAAGATGCGCAAAAAGTGGGGTGTGCCACAGTGATTATCGCCCCAGATGATGGGGCTTCAGGTGCCATGCCATTGGAGCACCTCGAAAATCTACAAGGCTTTGATGCGGTGGTTTTATGGGGTGATGAAACCGCGTTACGGGCGGCACGTTTGGCATTGGCAAAACGCAAGGGCGCCTTGCTGCCACTGATTGACGCCCGCGACATTACAGAACGCTGCATAATAGAACGGCATATCTGTATTGATACAACAGCCGCAGGTGGCAATGCGGCCTTGTTGGCGGCGGATTGCTAGGCACGTGATGTAATAAACTGTGCAATCCATTTTGCAACTGTCCCGTCATGAATGGGTTGTTGTAAAGAGTTTATGGCAACATCAACACGGTTATTACCGATACGCTCGCGTCTTGATGTATAAAGATCATGCGCAAACTCTTTGGTGTGTTCCGGATGCGGTTGAAGCGTCAGGATATCATCACCTATCATGGTAATTGCATTGGGGCAGAAATCTGATCGCGCCAAAACTGTGGTCTTGAGCGCGCATTGAACAACCTGATCCATATGGGAAGCGATTAACCCAAGCGCATCAATACGCGGCTCCATCCAGTCCAGATGATCGGCAACATCATAGCTATGCACCCCGATACCCCAACCCTTGGCAGAACGTTCAACCTTGCCACCAAAGGCCATGTGCAACAGCTGGTGCCCAAAACACACCCCGACAATCGGTTGCTTCGAGTTGGTCGCGATCAGAAAATCGGATAAGACACCAATCCATGGGTCTGGGTCAAGCACGCTGGATGAACTACCGCTGACGATATAGGCATCGCAAGCGTCAGCCAAGGTTGGTATTTCACCATTATAGGCATGATATGCCTGATAGGAAAACATACCGGATGTATTTGATAACAAGCGTTCAAACCAGCTGGCATATGTTCCGTGCTTTTTAAACTCAGGGCCGCCGGCACCTGCTTCAAGGATACCTATTTTTATATTCTGTGGCATAAAATACCTTTCTTGTAAAACAACAGATGACCCGTGTTTTTCACTAGAAAATACCAATGTTTTCAATAATACAAGAGCACACTAAAACCGCCGTCATAAAACCGTTACAAAAATCACATATATGGGTATCATATCCAAATAACTCACTGGAAATGATGCCTATGTCCATCGGCGGCCCCAAAGTTCTAATCGTAGAAGATGAACCTTCGCAGCTAGAGCTGCTTAGCTATAACCTCGATGTTGAAGGCTATGATGTTTACAAAGCCGAAACCGGCGAAGAAGGTCTGTTGATTCTAAAAGAGGTCGAAATTGATCTGATCCTGCTGGATTGGATGTTGCCGCAAACATCTGGCTTGGAAATCTGTCGTCAGATCAAGCGTGACAAGATGACCAAATCCATCCCCGTGATCATGCTGACCGCACGTGGTGAAGAAGACGATAAAGTACGCGGCTTGGATACGGGCGCCAATGATTACATCGTAAAACCCTATTCGATCAAAGAACTGCTGGCGCGCGTGCGCGCAGGTCTGCGCAATTCCAAGGGTGGTTTGGGCGTCAATATGCTGAACTATGAGAATTTGACAATGGATTTAAGCCGCCATGTTGTCAGCGTCGGCGACAAAGTGATCCACCTTGGCCCGCTGGAATTTAAACTGCTGCGCATCCTAATCGAGGCCCCTGCCCGCGTGTTTTCACGCGATCAGCTACTGGAACGGGTCTGGAGTAACGCGCTAGAGGTGGAAACCCGCACGGTGGATGTACATATCGGACGACTGCGTAAACAGCTGAATGCGGTGACAGATGCAGATTACATCCGCACGGTGCGCGGATTTGGCTATTCTTTGGATAAGGTGGCTTAAGGCCACTTCGCCACAGGCGGCATAGACATCAACACCGCTGACGGATCATGGCCTGATTGCAGACCGAAATGCGTTCCCCTATCATAAACCAGATTAAATTCCACATAACGGCCACGTTTGATCAGCTGCACTTCACGGTCAGCATCCGTCCAAGGTTCATCGCGGCGTTTTTTGGTGATGGGTACGAAAGCATCCAGAAATGCACGCCCGACATCCTGGGTAAACGCAAAGTCCGCATCCCAGTTGCCAGTATCCAAGTCGTCATAGAAAATACCACCTACGCCACGCGGTTCATTCCAGTGCTTAATGGTGAAATACTCATCAGCCCAGTCTTTGAACTTAGGGTAATAGGCAGGGTTATGTTGATCACAGGCCTTGCGCAGGACATCATGGAAAAATGCTGTGTCTTCCACTACTTCCACCATCGGTGTCAGGTCGGCCCCGCCGCCGAACCATGTGGCACCCGGTGTCCAGAACATGCGTGTATTCATGTGAACCGTGGGCGTTTTGGGGCTATTCATATGGGCTACAAGCGACACGCCTGAAGCCCAAAAAATCGGATTTTCTTCTAGGCCAGGGATGTTTTTACGCGCCGCCATCGCCTTGATCATCATAGGGCTAAGGGTGCCATGAACCGTGGAAATATTCACCCCCACCTTTTCAAACAACCGCCCGCCGCGCATCACAGACATCAGCCCGCCACCACCGTCACCATCCGCACCACGTGTGGTTTCACGTAACTCAAACCGTCCTGCGGGTTTGTCTGCGTGCGGGCCTGTGGCCTGTTCATCTTCCAGCTGCTCAAAGGCGTCGCAAATCGTATTGCGCAACTCTTCAAACCATGCGGATGCAGTATCTTTACGGTTTTGGGCGTCTGTGGGCATAAGCGTTCTCATATAATGTTATTTACCCAGATTACTGAAATCAAAATAGATTTGCCAGCAAGAAGGTGTGTTTTTACGAAAATGATTTTGTGTTTACGGTTTACAATATTACCCAAGTGCCTGCGCAAGTTTACCCACACCTTTTTTAAGAGCGGCTTCATTAACCGATGTGTACCCCAATACCAATGCAGGTGCGTGTGATGATTTTATTGCAAACGACGAAAGTGCTGGGGCTTCCAACCCCATTGCTTGTGCCTTGGCAGACACTTTCTTGTCATCGGTACCAGATGGCAGCCACCCCAGCAGATGCATACCAGCCTTTGCGGGTGATATAATCATTTTGCCATCCAATTCACGTTCCACTGCTTCAACCAACGCATTTTGTCGGCTGGCATAAACTGTGCGCATACGGCGTATATGGCGAGCGAAATGACCGCCTGTAATGAAATACGCCAAGGCCGCCTGCTCCAACCTTGCAGGTTGCCTGTTCGAAAAGTAGCGTGCAGCCAGAAATGCTGTGATCAGGTTTTCTGGCACCACAAGATAGGCAAGCCTTAAGGATGGAAACATAACTTCACTGAAATTACCCAGATAAATCGTTCTTTTTTCCTGATCTAACCCCTGCAACGCGGGGATGGGCCTTTCATGGTAACGGTATTCACCACAGTAATCGTTTTCCAGTATCCAAGATTGGTTTTGTTTTGCCCATTCTAGTAATGCAATACGCCTGCGTAAACTCATCGTTGTACCCAATGGAAACTGATAGGAAGGTGTTACATATGCCAACCGCGCCGATGGGTATTTTTTCATACCATATGAAATATCCATGCCTTCGTTATCCACAGGAACGGGAACAGGCACAGCACCAGCTGCCATAAACGTTGCACGATAAAGCGAACGTCCCGGATCCTCGGTTAAAACCTGCTGTTGGTGCTCAAGCAAAACCCTAGTCACAAGTTCAATACCCTGTTGGGAACCCGATAGTAAAATAACCTGATCACCTGAACAGCGCACTCCGCGTGCTGTGCCTAGATATTCTGCAATGGCAGCGCGCAAATCTTCGCGACCCCAGCCAAAGTCCAACAAATTATCTCCGCCTTCGCGCCATGCCTTAATCAGCAAGCGTTGCCATATTTTGCGCGGAAACTGATCCAATGCAGGCGTCATTTGAAACCCAAACTCTGACATTTGCGGTCGCATTGGTACATCTGGATAAAGCTTCATTAATTCTAAGGCCCTGGATGAAATCTGGTTGGCATAATCGTCTGAGCGATTGTCTTTGCCTAGAACTTGGTCAAAATTCAGCATGTCATCTGGCAACATATGCGCAACATATGTGCCAGATCCCAATCTGGCTTCCAGATAGCCCTCCGCAATAAGCTGTTCAAAGGCCAGATGAACCGTATTTCTTGAAACGACAAGCTGTTGGGCAAGTACGCGTGTAGAGGGCAATTTACTACCAGGTTTGAATTGCCCCGAAAGTATCATTTTGCGCACCCCTTCGTACAACTGCTGATAAAGCGATGCTGGTGCATTCTGATCTAAAATTAGGGATGAGAACTCAATAACCATCAAAACATTCTTTCAAACTGAAATATGGATCACTGACATGTGAGCAGTGTCCCTTAAGTTTATACAAAAGTGGTACTTTTTACAGGCCACTTTGTCATCTAAAACTTATTACGCGGTGTGCAACCTTAATGTAGCCACCACAACAATACAACTAAAACCAAGAACACACGGAGACAGAAATGAAACCTGCCGAACTATTAAAGACCGTTTTTTCGACGGCTTTAATCGCATATGCCACATCAGTTTCAACGATGATGGCTGCTGACCTAAAAGGCGCGCAACTATTAACCGCATTACAAACGGGCGGTTATTCAATATACTTTCGCCACTCTATTACCAACCCGAATGCCGTTGAAAATTTCGATGTAACTTATTCCAAAGCCTGCCTTGAAGACGGGGAGTGTGGTCCTTGCGAAGAACAACGCACGCTTATAGATGAAGGTCGCGATCAGGCCCGCAAAATTGGCGCATACATCCAAGAACTGAAAATCCCTATTGGCCAGGTCTTGGCAAGCCCGCTATGCCGTACCATGGAAACCGGAACCTTGATATTTGGCCGCGCTGAGCCCTCTGTTGACGTACGCGATGGTGGGTTTGGACCAACCAGCCATCCGCGTTTGAAGAAAATCTTATCGGCGGCAATACCTAGCGGGGCCAACCAAGGTATCTCAGGGCATAGTGGTCAGTTTCAAATCGTTGCAGGTGACGCCTACCATCTTGAAGAAGGCGAAGCGGCAATCATCAAAGGGTTTGGCAATGGAAACTTTAAGATTGTAGCCCGCATTCGTGACCAAGATTGGGCCGCACTTAAAGAAGCTGCCGACGCACAATAATAATCAATGCCAACATCATTCAATCAGGAGAAAAAGAATGAAAAATATCATCAAGACAACAGTCGCAGCTGCGGTTCTTGCCACATCCGTGCTTGCAACCCCAAGTTATGCACAACAAGCAAATTTTGAAACCACCAAGGTTGCAGAAGGCGTCTATTCATTTCGCTACTTCTTTCATCGCAATATGTTTGTTATCACCGATGACGGCGTCATCGTAACCGACCCGATGAGTGTAAAAGCAGCTGCGGCAATGAATGACGAAATTCGCAAACTTACCGATAAGCCTGTGAAATACGTGATTTATTCACACGAACATTGGGATCATGCTTTGGGTGGGCAGATATTCAAAGATGCAGGTGCTACATTTGTGTCGCAGGAAAATTGCATAACAGCATTTGAAAGCCGCCCAAACGCGAATCTTGTGCTGCCTGATGAGACTTACAAAGACAACCATACGATCACCCTTGGGGGTACAGTGCTAGAGCTTAACTATTTTGGCCGCAACCACGGCAATTGCATGACCGTGATCAACCTGCCAAAAGAAAAACTGTTGTTTGCAGTTGATATTGTAAGCCACAAGCGCATCGCTTATCGCACCATGCCAGATTACTATCCCGCCGATTGGGTGCGTACCCTTAAGGAAATCGAACAGCTTGATTTTGAACGCATCATACCGGGCCACGGCGCGCCGGTAATTCCGGCTGAATCCGTGCAACTGAACCGGCAATATATCGAAGACCTCATGGCTGCGGTGAAAGCTGCCCTTGAAGAGACCCACAACCCCGACAAGGTCAAGGAGCTGGTAAAACTTCCTCAATACAAAGACTGGGTTGGATATGAAAATTGGCTGCCTTTGAACGTAGAACGCATAATCGCACACTATTCACAAGGTTGGTAACCTCATTACTGATCTTCGAGCAGTAACCATGGCTTGCAACGCACCCCCCTGCCGTTGCAAGCCAATTTTACATTTCGTTTAACGGCCCTTCCACACAGGATCACGTTTTTCAGCAAACGCCTTGGCCCCTTCCAGCTGATCTTCAGATGTATAAAGCCGTTTGACGGTTTCAAGCTCACTGCCCGTGATTTTATTCAAAGCGTCCTGAAACTTCATATCCTCCGCCTCGCGCACAACCTCCTTGATCGCGGCATTTACCAACGGCGGCCCACTGGCAATAAGCTGCGCCATTTCACGGGCTTTATCCATCAATGCATCTGCCGGATGGATATGGTTAATCAACCCCCAACCCGCGGCTTCCTGCGCATCAAGCCAACGCCCCGTCAGCAACATTTCCATCGCAATATGGTATGGAATACGCTTGGGCAGTTTGATCGAGGCCGCATCGGCCACCGTACCTGAACGGATTTCAGGCAAGGCGAATGTGGCGTGTTCAGCCGCCAAAATAATATCGCAGGAAATCGCCAATTCCAGCCCACCGCCACAGCAAATGCCGTTTACGGCACAGATCACTGGCTTGTTGAAATTAGGTTGTTCCTGCAATCCACCAAAGCCACCCACCCCGTAATCACCATCTACCGCATCACCATCTGCCGCCGCTTTCAAATCCCAACCGGGGCAAAAGAACTTTTCCCCTGCGGCGGTAACAATCGCCACCCGCAGGTCAGGATTGGCATTAAAATCAGCAAAAATATCGCCCATGATACGGCTGGTTGCCAGATCGATTGCGTTGGCTTTGGGCCTGTCTAAAGTCACCTCCAGTACCATGCCGTCAATCTGGGCTTTAATCGGACTATCCGTCATCCCTGTCTCCTATCTGTATTAAAGCATCCGCCGCTATCGCCCCTTTAGGGGTACATAACAGCGGGTTAATTTCTATTTCTGATACGCGCCCCGCATTGGCCTGAACATAGCTTTGCACGGCCATGACAGTGTCGACAATAGATTTGATGCTTGCGCTGGGTTGACCTCGAAAACCGTTCATAAGTTTGGCTATGCGCAATTCTTGCAAGGCAGATTCAATTTGCGTTTCAGTGCTTGGGATCAGCAATGATACACTGTCGCACAAAAGCTCAGTTAAAACCCCACCCGCAGCTAGGGTCAGCACATAACCATGCGCTCCATCCATCACCACACCGACCAGTAATTCGGCCACCGTTCCCGTGACCATTTCCTCCACCAAAAAACTGTCTGTTGGCATCGTGTTGGCCGCGTCAATCACCGATTGCACAGTTGTTAAATTCAACTTCACAGCCCCTACATCTGATTTATGTGCAATGCCCTGCCCCTTCAGCACCACTGGAAAACCAATGTCAGCAGCCACCTGCCCTGCCACTTCTGCAGTCATGGCAATTTGCGATTTCGGGGTAATCACACCAAACGCCTGCAAGGCCGATTTTGCACGAACTTCATCAAGGGTTTTGGGTTTAATCGGGGCTTGTGGCAACAATATGGGATCGTCCCGATCCCATATGCGCCCACAAAATGCCGCCGCTTCAACCGCCGCCAAAGCTTCATCCAAACCGCAAAGCGGGGTGATGCCTTTTGCGATTAAACCCATCGCCATTTGCTCGGGCATATTCTCAGGCAAAGAAACCACCACAGCCATAGGGCGGTCACTGTTCTTAGCCGCATTTTCGACAGCTTCAACAACACCGTTCCAAGCAGATAAATCACAACGATCTTCGCGGGGGAAATCCAGTATCAGCATGCCCAAAGCCAGATGCGGTTCCATCATAGCGGTAAAGGTTGCCGTCATCGCATCCAGATCATCCCATATATAAGTGTGATAATCCAGAGGGTTAGACAATTTAACCATTGGCCCCAATGCCACATTCAGGTTTCGACTTTGGCTTTCAGTAAGTTCAGGAAAACACACATCTCGCCCGATTGCACAATCCGCCATTAAGCTGGCCTCGCCCCCCGAACAGGACATGGACGCGATATTATTGGATGTAAGTGGCCCCGAAACATGCAGCTGTTTCAAAGTTTCTACCATCTGTGGAAGCGATTGCACCTCTGCCATTCCCAACCGTTTAATCAGGGCCGAAGCCCCTGCCGCACTGCCCGCTAATGAGGCCGTATGTGAAACCGTCGCCGCTTGTGCCTGATCAGATTTTCCGACCTTCAATACCACAATCGGCTTGCTAAATTTGCGTGCTGTTGCAGCCAGTGTTTCAAAGTCGCGCAGGTCGTCAATGCCTTCGATATGCAATCCCAATGCGGTAACACGATTGTCTTCCAACAACGCCGCCCCAATTTTAGACACCCCAGTTTGCGCCTGATTCCCAACCGTGACCACATAGGCAACCGGCAGTCCGCGCCGTTGCATGGTCAGGTTAATCGCGATGTTCGACGATTGCGTAATAATCGCCACACCACTATCCACCCGCACCCCGCCGTGCTGGTCTGGCCACAAAAGTGCGCCGTCCAGATAGTTCACGAAACCATAGCAGTTGGGGCCAATGATGGTCATATCACCTGCCGCTTGCAGCAGCTGCGCTTGCAAATTTGCCCCATCAGCATCTTCGCCAACACTTTCCAGAAATCCACTGGCAAAGCACACCGCACCACCTGCCCCGATGGCTTGCAATTCACCCACGGCTTTAACCGTTGCAAAGCGGTTTATGCCGATAAAACAGGCGTCAGGGACTTCGGGCAAGTCGGGAATTGAGCGGATACAAGGGACACCCGCAATACTGTCTTTAGAGGGATGCACGGGGTAAATCGCGCCTTCAAATCCGATTTCACGGCATTTTATAATAACATTTTCACACCATGTGCCACCGCCGATAACCGCGATGGATTTGGGGCTAAACAAGCGGTCTAATCCCATTCAGGCACCCAGCGGTCTTAGCAAATCACGGCTGATAATGTGACGTTGAATTTCTGACGTGCCGTCCCAGATCCGTTCAACACGTGCATCGCGCCAGAACCGTTCAATCGGAAAATCATCCATCAACCCCATGCCACCATAAATCTGCAAGGTCGCGTCTGTTACACGCGCCAACATTTCACTGGCATATAGTTTTGCACTGGCAATTTCACGGTTGGCAGGCAGGCCCTGATCCAACCGCCATGCAGAGGCCAGTGTCAGCCAGTCGGCTGCATCAATTTCGGTGATCATATCGGCAATTTGAAAGCTGACGCCCTGGAATTTGCCGATCTGTTGGCCGAATTGCTTACGTTCCGCCGCATAGTTCAGCGCATAATCAAAGCAGCGGCGTGCGCGGCCCACTGACATTGTAGCCACCGTAATACGGGTGGCATATAGCCATTCGTTCATCACCGCAAAACCACCATCCACATCGCCCAGAACTTGCGCTTGCGGCAGGCGGCAATCATCAAAATCAAGGATGCAATTCTTGTAACCCCTGTGGCTGACAGAATTGTAACCATCACGCACCTCAAACCCTTTTGTGCCGCGATCCACTAAAAATGTAGTGATACGTTTCTTTGGCCCACGCGGGGTTTCATCTACACCGGTTGCTACAAAAACAATAAAGAAATCAGCATGTTCCGCACCGGAAATAAAATGCTTTGATCCATTGATAACCCAGTCATCCCCATCCCGAACAGCCGCACATTTCATCCCCCGCACATCAGAACCTGCATCAGGTTCAGTCATCGCCAGCGCATCCATCCGCTCACCACGCACAGCAGGCATCAGGTATCGGTCGATCTGATCCCCCTTGCAAGCCATCAGAATATTTTGCGGGCGGCCAAAGAAGTGGTTTAACGCCATTGAGCCACGCCCAAGCTCACGTTCTACAAGCGCGAAATCCACATGGCTTAGGCCCGCACAACCCACACTTTGCGGAAAATTGCAGGCATAAAACCCCAGATCAAGAGTTTTTTGTTTGATCTCTTGGGCAATCTCTTTTGGCACTTCGCCCGTGCGTTCCACAAGTTGTTCATGAGGGTAAATTTCTTTCTCAACAAAACTGCGTACAGTGTTGACGATCATATCCTGTTCTTGGCTTAATCCAAATTGCATTACTACCCTCTTTTCTGGCGCGGATCAGGTAATTTAGCTTGCGCCATAGTCGCAGCTTCCAGCCTTTGCATTACTTCAGGTTCAGGGTCACAGGTGCGCCGTGTTTTCAGGCTGACATGCAGCATGAAATGATCCCCTGTCGCCAAAAGCGTGCCGTCATCGGCAAACATACGATGATGCACTTTCAGTTTTTTGCCTTCACCCAGCATTATCTGTGACTGCACAGTGATCCTTTGCCCCGCATGGGCCTCGGCCAGATATTGACAACTTAGATCGACAGTAAAATAGCTGAAGCCACTTGCGATATAGGCCGCATCCGCGCCAACTGTTCCCATAACAACGTCAACCGCTTCCGAAAAAGCTTCCGCATAGCGGCTTTCGTTCATATGGCCGTTATAATCCGTCCAATCCACTGGAATAACCCGATCCACACTTGGAATGGGTTTGCTGAAATCCGGGGTCACATTCGGGGCGATTTGCGCCTGATGCGTGTTTATCAAAGCCCCAGCTGCACTGTCTTGGCCCTTCAAGGCACGCATTATTGATACCAGATTATCGTCGCGCAAACATTCCAATTCACGAATTGACAAAGCCCCCGACTGCGCATCCGATTGATCCGCGATCATATCCACCAGTTCATCAGTCAGTTCCGGCACATCCATCAATTTAGTCCACGGCCATTTCAGGCACGGGCCGAACTGGGCAATGAAATGGCGCATGCCTTCCTCACCACCTGCGATACGGTAGGTTTCATACATGCCCATTTGCGCCCAACGCAGGCCCAAACCATAACGAATGGCATCATCAATTTCCTGCGTGGTGGCAATACCATCCTTGATCAACCACATGCCTTCACGCCAAACCGCTTCCAGAAAGCGATCAGCGATATGGGCGTCGATTTCTTTGCGTACATGCAATGGGAACATCCCCAGCGAGGTCAGAATGGATTTGGCCCGTTCAATGGTTTTGGTATCATTCTTAGGGCTTGGCACCAATTCGATAAGCGGCAAAAGGTAGACAGGGTTAAACGGATGCGTCACAAACACGGCTTCGGGGCGTTTCAGCCCCTCTTGCAACTCGGATGGTTTAAACCCCGAAGTGGAAGAGCCGATGATCGCAGTTACGGGGGCCGCCGCTTCTATCTGTGCAAAAACCTTATGCTTGATGTCCAGCCGTTCCGGCACGCTTTCCTGCACCCAATCGGCGTTTTTGACCGCCTGTTCTATGGTTTCGCAAAAGCTTAATTTACCTTCCGGTGGCAATGCCACATCATACAGCATCGGCAATGATCGCCGCGCATTGGCCAGCACCTCACCAATTTTGCGCTCGGCCTCAGGATCAGGATCAAACAGGTTCACATCCCAGCCGTTTAGCAGAAATCGCGCAAGCCAGCCCCCACCGATTACACCACCACCAATAATTGCCGCTGTCTTGGTCATTTCGGGGCTCTTTTCGTCAGGTTCAGTTTTTCACGCACGTCTTGCGGCCCCATAATAGTGGCCCCCATAGCTTCAATGATAGTTACAGCACGCGTCACCAATTCCGCATTAGTGGCCAACTGCCCTTTGGCCAGCCAAAGATTATCTTCTAGGCCCACACGTACATTGCCACCTGCCAAAACAGCAGCTGCCACATAGGGCATTTCATGGCGGCCAATAGAAAAAGCTGACCAATTCCAATCGCTTGGCACGTTATTAACCATCGCCATAAAGGTATTCAGATCATCAGGCGCGCCCCACGGGATGCCCATGCAAAGCTGCACTAAAGCTGGGGATTTCAGAATACCTTTTTCGACCAAGTTCTTGGCCAGCCACAGATGGCCCGTATCAAAGGCCTCTATTTCGGGCTTCACCCCCAGTTCTTCCATCATTGAACCCATCCCTTCCAACATACCGGGCGTGTTGGTCATCACGTAATCGGCTTCGGCAAAATTCATCGTGCCGCAATCAAGTGTACATATTTCAGGCAAGCATTCAGCCACATGTGCCACACGTTCTTGCGCACTGATCATATCGGTACCCACACCTAAGGGCAGTGGCGCGTTTGGCGACCCAAAGATCATGTCGCCGCCCATGCCAGCGGTTAGATTCAGCACCATATCCACGTCCGCATCACGCACACGGTCGGTAACCTCGCGGTACAGCTTCAGGTCGCGCGATGGCACACCTGTTTCAGGGTCGCGCACATGGCAATGCACAATCGCCGCGCCCGCTTTGGCCGCCGCGATGGCGCTTTCGGCGATTTGTTTGGGCGAACGCGGCACATGCGGGCTGCGATCTTGTGAACTGCCGGAACCTGTGACGGCACAGGTGATGAAAACATTTTGGTTCATGGTTAAGGGCATTGCGGGACTCCACTTCAGTTAAGAAAAGTGAACACTAGATTGACTTATTGGATCATGCTTATATAGACAATAACCATGCCTATTTGGACAAATACCCTAGAAAAACCGATTAAGATCAGCTTTCTTCTGTTTGATCAGTTTTCAAACAACTCTTTGGGTAATTGTCTGGAACCATTGCGCGCCAGCAATTCGTTTGTAACCACGCCTGTCTTTGAATGGCAGTTTTTAACGCTGGACGGGCAATCTGTGCAATCGTCAAGCGGCCTGCCTATTTTGCCAGATGGGGCATTATCCGATATGAAACGCTGTGATTACCTGTGGGTTAATTCCAGTTACGGGTATGAGCAACACGGCACATCCAAGGCCCGCGCGGCATTGCAACGGGCAGCAAAGCTAACGGATACTGTGATCGGCTTGGATACGGGTGCTTGGGTGATGGCGGCGGCTGGTTTATTGGCAGGAAAAGCCGCGACGATACATTGGGATGTGATCGACAGTTTTGCAGACCAGTTCCCTATGGTGGATATTAAAAGAAAGCGTGTTGTTGAAGACGGAAACCGCATCACATGTGCTGGGGCCATGTCCTCTTTTGATTTATCATTACTGATTATTTCCAAACACTTGGGACAATCCTCTAAAGTAGATTTAGAGGCGTTTTTCATGCGCCACGACACGGGGCTTATTGCCGATACACCGCAGCGTAATGCGCGTGACCCTTTGTTGAATAAAGCATTGCAACTGATGCACAGCCACTTGGAAAACCCGCTTTCGCGCACCATTATTGCACAGCATTTATCCAGTCAGGCAAAAACACTGGATCGCCGTTCACTCACAGAATTTGGCGTACCCTTGGGTACAGTTTACCGCCATATCCGCCTGTCTGCGGCGCAACAGTTGGTGACATCCACATCCCTAAGCGTGTTTGAAATAGCCTTGCGCACAGGGTTTCAAAACCCCAGTGCGATGACACGCGCCTATAAAGCCCGCTTTGGGCTGACGCCCAGTCAAAACCGCCACGTTTTACACTTGTCATAACTGCGTTTTTTGGTCACCTTGCCCAAAAAACATGGGGCGACAGTGCATAATTTACAAATAGAACGCATACTTGGCGATTGGGTACGCAAACACCTGCCCGCAGGCGTGGTTGAATTTATCATGTTTGTGTTAAAACAGGCATGGGCTTGCTTGTTTGGTATTCTGTTTTTAGCGGTAATCATTATAAGCTCTGCGGTTTGGCAGGATAACTGGGCGTTACAACGTTATGATGCGCTGTTCATATTCGCCATCAGCACGCAAATCCTGTTTCTGGTTCTAAAACTGGAAAGCTTACGCGAAGCCAAAGTTATCCTTTTATTTCATATCGTTGGCACAATAATGGAAATATTCAAGATTAAAATGGGATCATGGGCCTACCCTGAACCGGGATTGATCAAGATCGCGGACGTGCCTTTGTTTTCGGGCTTTATGTACGCCTGCGTCGGCAGCTATATGGCCCGTGTGATCCGCATTTTCGACATGCGTTTCGCACCTTATCCGCCGTTTTGGGTCACGGTTCTGTTGGCCGCTACCATCTATGCCAACTTCTTTACCCACCATTATACATACGACATCCGTAACCTGCTGTTTATCGCCACAATTATCGTGTTTTGGCGCACCCGTATCTGGTTTTTTATCGGCCATACCCCGCGCTGGATGCCCCTGCCTTTGGCCGCATTCCTGTCTGCATTTTTCCTATGGCTGGCGGAAAATATCGGCACCATGACCGGCACTTGGATATATCAGGGCCAAGCCCGTTGGGATTTGGTTAATTTTGGTAAGTTCGGATCATGGTATCTGTTGCTTTATATCAGCTTTTTACTGGTCACTACCGTGTACCGAGATGTTTTATACAACACCGCGCAAAAGCCCGAAGAAAAGCAATAATTAACCATTTGGCCTTTAAATCTTCACACATTGCGCTTATATTGGTTTTGTCCCTTCTGGGACTATGGTGATAAACGCGCATGTAATACACGGATCGGACCCGGGGGCGGTACCCGGCGACTCCACCAAAAATCCCTTCATTTGGGGGCGGTATGGGGTCGAAATAGGATCGACGGACGTTTAAAGATGTTAGCTTTTGCTCGGCAGACTGCCACCGTTATCGGCGTAAAATGTACAATTGCAAATGACAATCGTGCTCCGGTAGCTTTGGCTGCGTAAGCAGTTCGAGCGATCGAAACTTAACTCCTTGCGTTTAGCGACGTAAGGCGGGGTTCGCAGGTACCTGGCAACAGAAACCTGCACTTTCACAAAATCTGTCTGCAATATTGACCAAATAAACCTTTTCAGCCCCACTCATTTCTATATGCTGAAGCATACAGGGATGACTGAAGGTTCAAAATGACAGATACAATCGACTATGCACAACTGATGCACAATGCCATGCGCGGGCTTATGGCTGATTTATTGCGCAAAATCGGCAAAGACGGTTTGCCGGGCGAACATCATTTCTTTATCTGTTTTGATACCAAACATCCCGGCGTCGATATCGCGGGCTGGCTGCAAGAACGTTACCCCGATGAAATGACCATTGTGATACAGCACTGGTTTGATAATTTGGTGGTCATGGATGACCGTTTTTCAATCACGTTGAATTTCAATGACACCCCCGAACCCATGGTTATTCCCTTTGACGCGATCAAAACTTTTGTGGATCCTACTGTGGAGTTCGGTTTGCGGTTTGATGAAGATGCGGACGACGATAAGGGCGACAGCGATGAAATTCCCGAAAGCCCGATGATGGAGATCACGGAAGAGGATGACGCGCCTAAAAGTGATGCGGAAGTCATTTCACTGGACAGTTTTCGCAAATAACCCCTACCCGTTCATATGCAACAATCGACACGCACATGAAGCTTTGATCGGCGCATCCGCCCTGGCATTCGCCAGATCAAGGCGGGGTTTGATCAGCAATGCTTCGGTGGGTTTTCCCAACCTTTCCAAACATTCATGCAGCCCATGCAGTGACCAGACATTTTCAGGATGTTGGGCCGCACGGCTAAGGGTTGCGTCAAACCCCAAGTCAGCGCGGTAAACTGCCTCGGCTTCATCCACGTGGCCCTGCTCTAACAGCAAGGCACCAAGCGCGTGGCGTGTGGGTTGCATCCAGCCCCAGGGTTCTTCGTATTCAAGGCCGTCATCCAATGCGATTGAACGGCGCAGATGGATAAATGCCGTATCATAATCCTCTTTGCGGTAGGCAAGTTCACCTTCCAGCATTTCAGTTGCAACCTCCAAAATACTTTGGCAGGTGTTGTTGAACAACAATCGGCTTTCAGGTACACGCGCCTGTGCCGCAAGATATAAAATGCGTTCGCCTTCAGCTTTTTCCACTTCCCCTGTTGCCGCGTAAGCCACTGTTTTTGAATAATGAACCAGTGCTGTGGTAAAGCAAAACAATTCTTGATCTTCAGGCGGTTTACAGGCTTTCAATGTTTCCCATTGGCCAAACCGGATATACACATGTTGACGCATTCCGACATAAGACTCTAACCAGTCAGCACTTGGGGCCACCACTTCAGGGGTAAAAATTGTCTCTAGTTTGCCAGCCGCATCCAGTGCAGGGCCAATTTGGCCCAGAAACATCGCGCCATACAGCTGAAAGTGCAGATCGTGGCAGATATAGGTGGTATAAAATGTCTGCCTACCTTGCCTGTCCATAAATTTCTGATCTGCCGCAAAGGCCTGCATATTGCGCCGCACAACGTTTTCATAATGGCCACACAGCACATCAATATGGGTCGCCATATGTTCCAGATGCCCAGCATCAGGTACCAGCCCCGTCAAGGCATCGCCCATGCGCAAAGCTTTTTCAGGATGTGGCGACATTTCCATCAGGTGGATATACATATGCAACAGGCCCGGATGCTGCCATGCGCCATCATGCCCAGTAAAAGCATCTTCCAAAAGGCCCTGTACTTCAAGCGTATCATAACCTTCGCTTGGCTGGCCTGATTTTAGATCCCACAGCTTCCACGGACAACGGTTCATCATCGCTTCGGCGGCAAATGTGCGTATGTCCAGATCATCAGAATAATCTGCCAGAACTTTGCGCATTTCATTGGCGTATATGTCATTGAAGGGTGTGAAATCTTCAATGTCCGGCGTATCGGGAAAGCGTTTTGCCAAAGCTTGAACCAATGCCATGGCCGCCCCCTTGGCGGTTTTTCGTGCCGCGGCCAAGCTTTCGAATACGATACGCAAACAGTCTACTTTTTCATCGTTCGTAAAATCTGACCATTGGAAATTATAATTAGGCCCCACCGCATAAGCCATTCCCCAATGCGCCATTGCACAATCAGCGTCAGCCGCAATAGCATGACCAAAACAAACCATAGCCTCATTATGATTATACCCGTAAAGCCAGTTCAAACCACGATCAAACCAAAGCTGCGCTTTGGCATTCTTGCTGGCACCTGCACGCGTGTGAACGCCAAGATCGTAATAATCATCCATAAATATAGCCCGCCCCGTATTGCTGCAACTATCAGGATATCACCAAACAGATTACTGTAACACAGCAAAAGAGAATGCTGTTTTCTTTGACTATTTCTTGTCATCACGGCGATTACGTCATATAATGCGCCACAAGATTTACTGGAGTCTGCCATGACCAACACACGCACAGAAACTGACAGTTTTGGGCCTTTAGAAGTGCCATCCGACAAATATTGGGGCGCGCAAACGCAGCGCAGCCTGATAAATTTTCCAATTGGCTGGGAAAAGCAACCTGTTGCCGTTGTGCGTGCTTTGGGCGTTATTAAAAAGGCTTGCGCGCAAACCAATCTGGAATTGAAGAAACTGCCTGCACAAATTGCGGGTGCCGTGATTGAAGCTGCCAGTGAAGTGATCGAAGGTAAACTGGATGATCATTTTCCTTTGGTTGTCTGGCAAACGGGTTCCGGCACACAGTCAAACATGAATGCAAACGAGGTTATTTCCAACCGCGCGATTGAATTGATGGGCGGCGAATTGGGCTCTAAAACCCCAGTTCACCCCAATGATCACTGTAATATGGGACAATCTTCAAACGATACATTCCCGACAGCCATGCATATCTCCACCGCCATGATGGCCCATGATGTGTTGATCCCGGGACTGGAAAAACTTCATGCGGCCCTTGCCCAAAAGGCCGATGATTTCAAAGATATTATCAAAATCGGGCGTACCCACACCCAAGATGCCACCCCGCTGACTTTGGGTCAGGAGTTTGGTGGTTATGCCTTTCAGGTGGAACAGGGCATTGCGCGCGTGAAGCACGCTTTGATCAACATCTATCCGTTGGCCCAAGGCGGCACCGCCGTGGGTACGGGGCTGAATACGCCTGTTGGTTGGGGCGAAAAGGTTGCGGCAAACATGGCCGAAATAACGGGTCTGCCGTTTATCACAGCCCCCAATAAGTTTGAAGCACTGGCCGCACATGATGCAATGGTTGAAATGTCCGGTGCGTTGAAAACCGTGGCAGCATCGCTGTTTAAAATAGCCAATGACATCCGTTTTCTGGGTTCCGGCCCGCGTTGTGGCTTGGGCGAATTGATCTTGCCCGAGAATGAACCAGGGTCGTCTATTATGCCCGGCAAAGTGAACCCAACCCAATGTGAAGCCCTGACGCAAGTTTGTGCCCACGTATTTGGCAATGATGCCGCCGTTGGTTTCGCTGGCTCGCAAGGGCATTTTGAACTGAATGTCTACAAACCGATGATGACATATAACGTATTACAATCCATGCAGCTTTTAGGTGATGCCTCAGTTGCGTTTACCGATAATTGCGTGGATGGCATTGAAGCCGACGAAGGCCGGATCAGCACATTGATGTGGGAAAGCCTGATGTTGGTCACCGCACTTGCCCCTGAGATCGGTTATGACAATGCGACTAAAGTAGCAAAAACCGCCCATAAAAACCGCACCACACTGAAGGAAGAAGCCATAAGGCTTGGCTTTGTGGATGCGGAAACTTTCGACCGTGTTGTGCAACCAAAAGACATGATCGGGCCAAAATAATAGGCCAGATAATCATTGTAAACATACGGTATTTGGGGGCTCTACTATACCATATGTAGGGTCAAACACCATGATGTTGAAATATTTTAGAGATTCACCAAAAAAGCAATTCTAGGTTGTGTGGGCATTCTACCCAAAGGAAAATGGCGTCTTTATATACACAATATAAAAAGAACAGCGGCCAAGTAATGGCTATGTATTACGTTTACTAAAGATGATAACTATAAGTAATTTATAAACATTAATAGTGTTTCAAGGTATTATTATACAATGATAAATCAGAATATTCCCCGCTCAAGAAAAATCTAAAAACCTTATAAACTAATTTGGTATTAACATCGTTTTCATGTATAACTTTATCAGAAGATAACCCGCGGCAAAAAGCGGGAAGGTAAAATGAGTAGTACAGGCGGCAAAACAGGCGGAATTAAGCTTGGTTCATTGGCATTGTCAGTGGACCTTTTAGCGGTTCCAGCGACCACAATACCTAGTGCAAGTACGCCCACAGCTACCAAAACCCAAAATGACAGCTATGCTGCACGACTTGCAAAAGAGCATGGAAAAGTTCTGGGCCGTCCGAATCAAGCCGACAGCGCGCTGTTAAGCCAGTTTATCGACCCACCGAATTCGTCTGTATTAAAGCTGAAAGCCGCACAAATACTTAAAACCGAACTGTCCCAAAAACAGCGGTGGAAAGTTAGCTCTTTAGATGTAGAGCCTATAAATGATCTTTCGAATGAGAAGCCCTTGGCGCAGCCTGCTCAAAAAGAGGTGCCTAACATTAAACCAAGTGCGCCCCCTATTCTTGAAAAATCTAAAAAAATAATACCAAATGGCCCCAACCCAAACTCCCTTACTAAAATAGTTGCCCCAAGGGCGCGGCCCTTTTCCGAAGGCACCCACGTCCGCGTGAAAATCATCGTGCAGAACATTGATCTTAATGTCGGTCATGTCGGAACAATTAAGCCCGAAAGCACCACATGGACGCAACGCGATGCGATCAAGCATTATTTAACGCTTCAAGATGTTGAACGCCGCCGTGCGGCTACAGAAGGGGCGGTCTACAGAACGTTTCAGCACGATGCATAGTGTCTGGCTTAAATCCCGCCCAGATAGCGGGGGCGCGTAATGCCTCAGCAGTTTACATCCATACGCGTCAACGGCGATCCACTTAATGGTGGACCATTAACTGCGGGAATTATTGAAACTGTTATCATCATAGATGATGACGGCTTCCTACAACCCAATACACAAGATGTCGGCAATCAATACAGTATCAATGGCGTTAACTTTACATCTTCCGCATACCCGACATTTGGTGCAAACAGCGGCGTGGAAATATATTCGGCAACAGTGAACGGCCTGCCCGTAACATTCGGCTACCTTACTGCAGCCAGTGATGGTATTGATGATGCTGTAGATAGGCTAGTTATTCTTTCTGGCACGATCAATCCTGGCGATGCGATAATAAACATTGTTCAGACAAGCCTAAATACAAACATTCCTTATGCAAGCATTCCAAGCATCGTATGTTTCACCCCCGGAACTATCATCGCGACCCCAACAGGCCCGGCATTGATCGAAACCTTACAGGTTGGCGATCTGGTAATTACAGCCGACAACGGCCTGCAGGCGGTCCGCTGGATCGGAACAAAACACGTAACAGGCGCACGGCTGCAAGCGCATCCGCATTTACGCCCTATTCGGATCAAAGCACATGCCTTTGGGCATAATAGTCCAGAACAGGACCTATTGGTATCCCCGCAACACCGCATGTTTCTAAAATCGCATCAAGCCCAACTGATGTTTGGCGAAACCGAGATTTTGATGACGGCAAAGTCACTGATAAATGACAAAACCATAGTAGTTGACCATCAGGCGACACATGTTGATTACATACATATTTTGTTTGACCATCATGAATTGGTTCAAGCCAACGGCAGTTGGTCAGAAAGCTTTCACCCGGGCGCCGTTGGGCTAGATGCCATTGAAGAGGATGCAAAATCCGAATTGTTTGAAATTTTTCCCGAACTGCAAAGCGATCCCAATAGCTTTGGCCCAAGCGCGCGGCAATCCGTCAGTGAACATGAGGCAAAAATATTACTTAGACAATCGAATATGTAATTCGCGCCTAGGTTCCTGTTTACGCAAAACATTATGCGATAAACGTTGGGTGTGTTGTAAAATTACACACAGAATGACTCTGTTTTGACATATTTATATACAACTGTACGCCTAGTGGATCAAACTTCAATAACGGATAAGTATTATGCGGCATACGGGCTGCAATAAAACAGCCAAGAAAAATAATCCTTTGGCATTGCCAACGGAACCATATTTGAGCGCAACGCACAAATACTTACCCCAATCATCTGACCCATACGCAACCCGATTACTAGAACAGCGAAAAAAACTTATAGGCTCCAAATCAGATTTTGTAGCACCAACAAGCCAAGCGGAAAATACACAAAAAATACTTGTATTGATGGCTCAGGACATCCATCAAACAGCAAAACCTTTACACCCGTTTGCCCCCCCCCTGTCGGGTGGATGCCAAAAGAAAAGATAATGTCTATCGTGCGTCAAGTTGCAGAAGCAAAACAGATGCAGAATGTGGCGGACGAAAATGCCGACATATAACGTAGACGGCTTCATTTGGTCAGGGCTAGGCAGCGCCACTACATTGGTACCTGTTGAAATCAATGATGATGATCCTAATTTGTCACCATATTTCACCAATGACTTCAATGAAACAATAACAATAGGCGGCACAACTTATACAAACGCCAGAGGCGGTACATATCAGTTAACTTTCACAGATTCTAGCGGCACCTCGCACACAGAAGATTTATTGCTTTTCTCTACAGGGTCAAATTTTATATTTATCCCCCTACCCGGCTCAAGTTTTGATACAGGCTCGGTTATCACGGCTTTGGGTGGTTGGCAAAATTGGACAACCGGATTTGCCTGGACTGATGTAGTTTGTTTCACCCAAGGATCTGAAATAGCCACACCAACAGGTGCGCGTTTAATTGAGACCTTAGAAGTGGGCGATTTGGTAATTACCCGTGATAACGGCCTGCAACCAATCAAGTGGATCGGACAAAAGAAAATTACCGGCGCACGGCAATACGCCTTTCCGCACCTACGACCCATTAAAATTACAAAGGATGCGTTTGGCCCAAACACCCCACAAAAAGACATCTGGTTATCACCTCAACACAGGGTGCACCATAAAAGCTACCAAAGCGCTATGCAATTCGGCAGTCATGAGGTGTTGGTTCCAGCCAAAGGGATGATAAACGATACAAATGTATTGATTGATAACAACCTAAATACGGTTACCTATATTCACCTTCTTTTTGAGAACCACGAGATAGTTTTTGCAGATGGGCTTGCGTGTGAAAGTTTTCATCCAGGTGCGATCGGTATTGATGCTGTAGAAGATGCGATACGTGCCGAATTATTCGAAATTTTTCCAGAACTTCAATGTAATCCTAACGGATATGGGCCCAGTGCAAGACAATCTCTTTCCGTTAAGGAAGCACAAAACTTATTTAAATGCACATAATCTGAATAGGTTATTTATATCAACTATCAGCCATAACTTATTGTTTACATGCAATTTTTCACCACCATTTAAATATCGACATATTTAACTAATCCATTGATTTTGAACACAATTCACAGTATATTATAAGTAACTAGTATCTAGTGACTAAATTTATCCAGTAAATGATGTGCTTTGACCTACGAAAAGATGGGCATAAAGCAAAATGAGGCGGGCAGTTTAGATCACTCAGTATAAGAAGTGGCTTACCTGTTCAAAAGAGCGGTGCAATACAGGTAAATGCCACAAACATTTACATCCTTTCGGATCAACCGAGATCCTTTGAATGCCAACAGTGTAAATGTCGGCATTTCTGAAACTGTGACTGTTACAGATGACGATGGGTTCCTAACACCCAACACACAGGATACAGGTTCTCAGTTCAATATTGGCGGCGTTGATTTTACGTCATCGGCATATCCAAATTACGGCGCAACGGGAACTGGCGTAGAGATATACACAGCAACTGTAAACGGCTTGCCGGTGACTTTTGCCTATTTAACATCCAGAAATGATGGGGTTGATGACGCCATTGACCGTATCGTTGTTCTGGCGGGCACTATGTCCCCTGGGGATACAATCCTTAATATCAATCTGGATAATAGTGGTGCAAACGATAATATTCCCTATGACAGCATCCCCAGCATCATATGTTTCACCCCTGGCACTTTGATCACCACACCGCGTGGCGCGATTCCGGTGGAATATCTGCGTGTGGATGATCTGGTGATTACCGCAGATAACGGGCTACAGGCTATCCGCTGGATCGGTCATAAGCGCATTACAGGCGCACGCCTTAACGCCTTCCCCAAATTACGCCCCGTTCGCATTCGCAAAAATGCCTTCGGCCCAGGTGTTCCCAGCCGGGACATGCGCGTTTCACCGCAACACCGTATGCTAATCAACGCGGATCGAGCATTGATAAATCACGGCGAAAGCGAAGTTCTGGCCCCTGCCAAGGGGCTGCTGAACGATTACAGCGTGACGGTAGATTACAACGTCAGATATACCGATTACATCCATATCATGTTTGATCGCCACGAAATTATCTTTGCCAATGATGCCGCCACCGAAAGCTTTCACCCCGGTCATATGGCGATGTCAGCCATTGATGATGCCCCACGCGAAGAGCTGTTTGAAATCTTTCCTGAACTGGAAAATGACACAGGCACTTATGGCCCGTCTGCCCGCAAAGGGCTGCTTGTGCAAGAAACCATAGCCTTGGGCGACGAAGGCTTTTCGCTGTTTGCGGATTAGACCATGATCACATTTATCGACCAGCTTGAACTGGGCCGCCCGAAAAAACACTCACTCACCTTACGCGGACACAGAACCAGCGTTTCGTTAGAAGACCCGTTTTGGCGGGCTTTCGTGCAAATAGCCAAAGATGAAAACATCCCGCTTAACGCGCTTGCAACCCAAATAGACGCCGCCCGTATGGTAGATGCGGGGCTTGCCAGTGCCATTAGGCTTTTTGTTTTGAAGTGGTATCAGACCCGCGCTTTGTAAGCTTCAGGTAAATACCATCCTTTGAACGCACGGTTAGATGGGCCACAGGTGTTGGCACATCCCCCGTCGGTTCCAGCTTAAAGTCCCGCAGGATCATTGCCAGCATCAACACCCCTTCGATCATCGCAAACCCTGCCCCGGTACACACCCGCTGGCCTGCCGAAAACGGCATATAGGCTTTGCGCGCACAAAGCTTTGTTTCTTTGGTTTTCCAGCGGTCAGGGTCAAACACATCAGGCCTGTCCCACAACCGTTCATGGCGCTGGATATGCCACGGGCTAAGCACGATCTGGCTGCCGACCTTTATTTCACGTTTCCTGAAAACCTCTGGTTGCAGCGTTTCACGGATCATCATTGGCACAGGCGGATATAACCGCAGTGCTTCGCGGAAAACATCGCGGGTAAAGCGCAGTTTCGACAGGTTGGCAAAGCTCAACTCATCAATCGCAGCCACCTCTTTGGCAACGCGTTCCTGCACATCACAATCCACAGCCAGCAAGTACAATGTCCAAGCCAAAGCACTGGCCGAAGTTTCATGCCCTGCCAGAAAGAATATCGCCACCTGATCAACCATCTCATCAGACGTAAAGGTTTTGCCCGTAACGGGATCTTTGGTGGTCATGATCTTGGTCGCAAGATCATCGGGTGCTGTACCTGCTTTGATCTGATACGCACGATCTTGGGTCAGCTGGGTCAGTAACGCGCGAATATCCGCGCTGGTCTGGCGTGTGCGCCGGCTTTGCAGGCGGGGTATCCAGTTGGGCGTTTTCAGAAAGCTGGCAATGTTCAGCAAGGGTTGCGTGCGCTGGTATTTACGAAACTTATCAAACACTTGCTTGGCAACGTCATCCGTGATTGGAATGGAAAACAACGTGCGAAAAATGATGTCAGCGGCCATCTGGCTGGCCTGTTCTTCCACCTCAACGGGTTGCCCATCCGCCAGTGCATCCAACCGCGCCACAGCCGCCTGCCCAGCACTCAGCATAGACGGGAACACATCACGCAAACGCCCGCCCTCAAAGGCAGGATCAATGATGCGCCGCTGGCGTTTCCAAGTCTCGCCGTTGGTCACGAACACACTGTCGCCCAACAAGGAATATAAAGCACCTTTGATAATCTCGGATTTCGGAAAATTATCAGGGTCTTTTTTCAAGACATGTTCCACCAGATCAGGGTCATTGATGAAATAGGATTTAAAGAACGGCAACCGAAACTCTGCCATCCATGCGCGGTACAGTTTCGCAGGTTGAGACGCAAAAATATCCTTACGAAACAGCCTGATATGGGTGAATATCGAAACTTTATCAGCGCGGGCTTCTGGCTTGGGCGGAATATAATCCTGGCTCATTTTGGGGCCTCTTGGCTGGTGTATTTATTCACAGCCCGCGTGATTGTGGATGGGCTGGGTGCGCGGTCTTTAAACCTTGCCTCTAACGTAACTGGCCCACCCGTTATTTGAAAGTAATCATAATCACGCGGCCGGTCAAAATGGCACAGATATTGGAAATGCATCCGGAAAAACTTGTATTTGATACTGGCAAAATACTTCGCCGACAAAGTCTGCGAAAAAGCTGCAGAAAACACCAACGGCCATTTATGCCCGCCCTTGGGGGCCACACCACTTACCGATGCAGGGTCGCAAAGCGCGAACGTGCAGCCGTCGCCGGGGGCGGTAACATCCACCCATGTCAGCTCATCACGTTGGCACAAGTAGTTCAGATCATTGCGTAAAACCCATGCTTTAGGCAGGAAACTGACCATGGGAACCACATGACCCAATGTAAGAAACCCCAGCTTTGGGCCCTTTTTCGGCACCCCTAATCTGCGGATCAAATCAGCCAGAATAGACACCGATAAATGGGCGCCCGATGAATGCCCCACAACCACAACCAGAACCTCATCCACATCACTTTCCAGTGCCGCGTGGATATGATCAGCAAATTCGCGCATTCTAGCCATCAATTCAGGCGGAATATCCCCGCCATATTGTGCTGAAAACGCGTAATCATGCATCAGGTAATAAGCATAAATCTTGTTATCTTTCGATTTGAACCAAATCATCACAGCTGACAGAATACCAAAACCTGTCACAAGGCCAAGCGTCCAATGGGTGTAATCTGCAACCGTATGATAGGCAAAACAACCCAATATCAACCCCAGTGTTAGCTGCGCCAGAAGCATGACAATCGGGTAAAGGGCGGCAATAATCGGCCCCTTTTGCAGCTTCATCAATCGAAACAACGACCCCGTTGAAATATAGGCCCAAGCCGTGCGCGCCAACAGCCAGAAACTGCCGGCAATGCTGCGTTTCATTGAGGCTTGAACGATGTCCGACCACAACAAAAACTCAAAATCCGTGTGGGTTTTTTGGCCACCAATGTCAGTATCAACCGTCCAGCCATAATTCACCCCCTTACCGCTGCGCCCCTTCAACGTCAGCTCGTAACTGGAAACTTCGGCCTGCAAAGCCCCTTCGGTGCGGTATAACTCACGGTAGCGACGCGGTAACATCGGATCGTAACCCGGGATGTAAAAGACTTTACGCTGTCTGACCTGTTGCGCCTGTTTTGGCATTACTGCACGCCTGTTTTACTTATTTACAGGCAAACTATAAGCGTGGAATTAGCAAAAAGTAAGGTGGCAAACTAGCCGATTTCAGCTAATGCAGGGAATATTTCCAACAACCAGAAGGAAAACGTGGAAAAAGCGCCTGTGATCAGCATGACACCGACAAATACCAACATAGCCCCCATGATTTTTTCAACCATGCCCATATGGCGTTTAAAGCGGTTCATCACGCCAATGGCACGGTTGATAAAGATTGCGGCGATAATAAAGGGCAAGCCCAATCCAATAGCGTATGCGGCCAGCAAAACAGTGCCGCGCGTGATTGATGACTCTTGCGCAGCAAGCGACAGGATTGTGCCCAAAATCGGGCCAATGCACGGTGTCCAGCCAAAGGCAAAAGCCAAGCCCAGAACATATGCGCCAAAGGCACTGCCACCACGATCACCCGCTTCCATGCGCATATCGCGGTTCAAAAACGGGATGTTGATGACTTTCAGAAAATGTAGGCCGAAAATGATGATCACACCACCTGCAATACACCCCATAAGCTCTTGATATTCCAAGAAAACCCGCCCAAAAGCCGAAGCCGCAAAACCCAGAAATATAAACACCGTCGACAGGCCCAAAGCAAAGAATATCGCGGCAATGACCGCAGGCTTATTCGACACTTTCTCATCCGTCATCTCGGCCATCGAAATCCCGCCCATATAGGCCAGATAAGGTGGTACAATCGGCAGCACACAAGGTGACAGAAAACTGATCACACCCGCAACAAGGGCCACAATCAAGGACGGCGTCAGGGCCGCATCAAACAGATCAATTCCAAACATGCGCCCCTTCTAGCGGGGCAATGCAGCCGCGTCACGCAACAAATGCACACAGGGCAATCACATATGCGTGGACTTTTTGAAACACCACATTTATGCACTAGGTTATGAACTATGACGCTGAACTTGATGCCACCGGGCTGTTATGCCCCCTGCCCGTGCTAAAAGCGCGTAAACATCTGAAAGCGTTGGAAAAAGGTCAGGTTTTGAAAATGCTGGCCGATGATCCCGCCGCCATCGTGGATGTTCCGCATTTTTGTGCCGAACAGGGCCACGCATTACTGAAGCAAGGCGTTGAGGGCGACGCACAGGTTTATTTTCTACAAAAAGCCTAATACCCCCCTGTTTTCCCTAGAAATCATAGCTATATCCGCTATGATTGCACAAAACGCATAGCTGGGGGACATTATGGATTGGGATAAACTGCGCATATTTCATGCGGTGGCCGACGCAGGTAGTCTGACCCATGCGGGCGACACGCTACATCTGTCACAATCCGCCGTCAGCCGCCAAATTCGGGCACTGGAAGAAAGCTTGGATGTAACGCTGTTTCATCGCCATGCACGCGGGCTGATCTTAACCGAGCAAGGTGAGTTGCTGTTTGACGCCACAAACGACATGTCCAAAAAGCTGGAAAGCACAGAAGCGCGTATTCGAGATTCTGAGGATGAGGTTTTCGGCGAATTGCGCGTCACTACAACCACGGGCTTTGGCACGCTTTGGCTAGCCCCGCGTATTGGTAAGCTATACGATAAATACCCCGACTTGAAAATTGATCTGCGACTGGAAGAACGCGTGCTGGACTTACCCATGCGCGAAGCCGATGTTGCCATTCGCATGAAAGAGCCCAGTCAGGCTGATTTGGTGCGCCGCCGCTTAATGACTGTGAACATGCGGTTTTATGCAACAAAGCAGTACCTTGATCAGTTCGGGACACCGCAAAGCTTTGATGATTTGAGCAGCCACAGAATTTTAAGCCAAAACCTGGCTGCCCGACAGGTGAATGAAAGCGTAAAGTGGTTAAAGCCGTTGTTAAACACAGATCACACATCCCATTTGACGGTGAATAATTATTTCGGTGTGCTGCAAGCCACGCTTAATCACGTGGGCATTGGGGCATTGCCCGACTATGTCAGCCGTAAGTTTTCTGATCTGGTGCACGTATTACCGGAAGAGGAAAGCCCCGAAATTCCGGTATTTTTGGCCTATCCAGAAGAATTACGGCACTCAAAAAGGGTGCAAGCCTTCCGCGATTTCATTGTGGAAGAGATACGTGAATACCGCAGAGGGTATGGTGCTATATCGTAATTTCAATGGGTTAGAGTGTTCTTTACCTAAAGTTAACCCGATATGCGTAAAGCGACTAGCGGGTATGCACAAAAAGAACGCCCCGTACACTTGTTGTAAACACTTTCACTCTATACATAACCCCATGAAGCGGCGCAGATGAGCAACACTGTTGCGTTCCTGCACTTCTTCACCTCCCTGTTGAACTTCAAGGCCGAGCATTGCTCGGTCTCTTTTTTTGCAATGTTAAATATAGACGTTCAGCTTCTACTTTTGACAGATCAATCGCGCGGTCATAAGCAATATCCGCCTTTTTATTGTGCCCAAGACGCACCAATACATCTGCAATGGCTGCATAGAACGGCTGATAATCCTTCAAATCACCTTCAATATCTTGCAACATGGTCAAAGCGGCCTTTGCTTGCCCTGCAAATGACATTGCAACAGCTTGATTCAGTGCAACAATCACAGATGGTTCCACTCGCATCAAAACTGCATATAGCCCAACGATTTGTGGCCAGTCGGTTTGACCCGCTGATTGAGCATCACAATGTAATCCGTGAATAGCGGCCTGCAACTGATATGCACCAAGCTGGCCCATCGGCAAAGCCTGCTCTAATAGCTTACGACCCTCTGCAATCATATTGGCATCCCAAAGACTGCGGTCTTGTAAATGAAGTGGTGCAAATTCTGGCCCGTTTGCCAATCGTGCCCCGCGTCTGGAATGCGAAAATAAAATCAATGCTAACAATCCCATAGGTTCAGTTGTGTTAGAAGATAAACTTACCATTAAGCGGGCCAGAAAAAGGGCTTCTTCGCACAGATCAATACGCAGTTGCATTGCCCCCTGCGTGGCACTGTAACCCTCATTATATATAAGATAGATCACCTTCAGAACCGCCTGAATACGCGCATCGCAATCAGCTTCATTTGGGATGGCGAAAGGAATGCCTGCTTGTTTAATCTTGTTCTTAGCGCGCGTAATCCGTTGGGCCATAGTGGTTGTTTTCACCAGATACGCCCGGGCAATTTCCGCCGTACTTAACCCGCCCAAAGTATGCAAGGTTAACGCAATCTGTGCGTCACCACTCAAAGCGGGATGGCAACAGGTAAAGATTAAACGCAAACGGTGATCAGGAATTTCATGTGCCGTGTTTTTTTCTGCTTCTGCCTCTTCGTGCATCAAGGTCAGCTCTACGGATTTTTGCGAAAACCGTTTACCACGCCGCAAAACGTCAATAGCACGGCGTCGCGCAACAGATAACAACCACGCATGTGGCACATCAGGCACCCCTGACTGCCCCCATTTTTGCAAAGCAATGGTTATCGCTTCCTGCAGGCAATCTTCAGCCAGCGCAAAATCCCGTAATGATGTACTAAGGCAGGCTAAAAGCCGCCCCCGATCCGTGCGCAATGCGGCATCAACAGCACGGTGAACTTCTGTGGGGGCGGAATTCATCATTTAATCAAACGTCATAACCGGGCGCACTTCGATGGTGCCGTGTTTTGCAGTAGGGATCATTTTGGCGTATTTGATTGCTTCGTCCAAATCGGCGCATTCAAACATGTAAAACCCGCCAAGCTGTTCTTTTGTCTCTGCAAAGGGCCCATCGGTCAGTTCGGTTTTTCCATCCCTAATGCGCACACATGTGGCTGTACTAACAGGTTGCAAGGGTTCTCCTGCCACAAACACACCGTCGGTTTTGTAGGTTTCATTCGCCTTCATGTAACCCGCCATAAACGGCCCCCATTCTTCAGAGCCGTATTCTGGGCCAGCGTCTGATGCGGAATAAATAAGTGCAAGATATTTCATGGTGTTTCCTTTCAATTAAAATCAGTATTTCACCTAAACCTTCCGTTTTCAATGCAAAGGCTTGATGCTAATAAGACGAACAGATATGCGTGATTTCGACATCCCCCGCTAAAAAACTTACGGCAAGGCCAATATGCACCCAATTTGTGGGTTTTCCCCAAGCCAAAGAACGCATAAAAGGCAGGCATAGAATCCTACTGTCGGGGACACCTACATGACCATCGAGCCGGAAATTACCGAAAGCCTAATCGCGGACCACGGGCTAAAACCCGATGAATATGCCGAGATTATCCGCCTGCTAAACCGCACGCCTACATATACTGAACTTGGTATTTTCAGTGCTATGTGGAATGAGCATTGTTCTTACAAATCCTCCAAAAAATGGCTGCGCACCCTACCCACGGAAGGCCCGCAGGTAATTTGTGGCCCTGGCGAAAACGCAGGCATCGTTGATATTGGCGATGGCGACGCCATTGTATTTAAGATGGAAAGCCACAATCACCCGTCTTATATTGAACCCTACCAAGGGGCCGCCACCGGTATGGGCGGTATTTTACGCGATGTCTTTACGATGGGTGCGCGGCCTATTGCTGCGATGAACTCACTATCATTCGGCGAAGTCACCCACCCGAAAACCAAATCCCTGATCAACGGTGTGGTTGAAGGCATCGGCGGTTATGGCAACTGTTTTGGTGTGCCCACCGTGGGCGGCGAAGTGCGCTTTCATGAAGCATACAATAGCAACTGTCTGGTCAACGCTTTTGCGGCGGGCCTGGCAAAGACCGACAGCATTTTCTATTCCGCCGCTAGCGGTATCGGCATGCCTGTGGTTTATCTAGGGGCCAAAACAGGTCGCGACGGGGTTGGCGGGGCCACAATGGCGTCCGCAGAATTTGACGACACCATCGAAGATAAACGCCCCACCGTGCAAGTGGGCGACCCGTTCACCGAAAAACGCCTGATGGAAGCAACATTAGAGCTGATGCAAACAGGGGCAGTGATTTCCATACAAGACATGGGGGCTGCAGGTCTGACCTGTTCAGCCGTTGAAATGGGAGACAAGGGTGGTTTGGGTGTCATACTGAACCTAGAATGTGTCCCCATCCGCGCCGCTGATATGACCGCCTATGAGATGATGCTGTCTGAAAGCCAGGAACGCATGTTGATGGTGCTGAACCCTGAACTGGAAGCCGAAGCAAAAGCCGTTTTTGAAAAATGGGATCTGGATTTTGCCATTGTTGGTGAAACCATCGCCGAAGATCGCTTCTTGGTATTGCACAATGGCGAAGTAAAGGCAGACCTGCCGCTAAAAACACTTGCAGGCAGTGCGCCAGAGTATGACCGCCCATGGGTGGAAACGCCTGTCCCTGAAGCCTTAAAAGATGCGCCAAATGTTGATGCCGCCGATGCTTTACTGAAACTGGTTGGTACACCTAACTATTCATCACGCCGTTGGGTTTATGAACAATACGACCAAATGGTGATGGCCGACACAGTCGTGCGCCCCGGCTCTGACGCTGGTGTTGTGCGTATTCACGGCAAAGAGAAAGCCATTGCATTCACATCAGACGTGACCCCGCGCTATTGCAAAGCCAACCCTTACGAAGGCGGCAAACAAGCGGTGGCGGAAGCTTATAGAAATCTGTGTGCAACAGGTGCCAACCCTTTGGCAACAACAGACAATCTAAACTTCGGCAACCCTGAAAAACCTGTGATTATGGGCCAGTTTGTGGGCTGTATCAAAGGCATTGGTGAAGCTGTTGCCGCATTGGGCATGCCGATCGTTTCAGGCAATGTGTCGCTTTATAATGAAACCGATGGTAAGGGCATTTTGCCAACGCCAACTATTGGTGCAATTGGGCTGTTAACTTCTTTGGATCAAGTAATCGGCATGTGCCCGAATGACGATGATGCGCTGGTTTTGATCGGCAAAACAGATGGCCACTTGGGCCAGTCTGCCCTGCTCAAAGAGCTGTTCAACCGTGAAGAAGGTGACGCGCCGCATGTGGATTTAGCTGCCGAAAAAGCTGCGGGTGAATTTGTACGCGCCGCCCATGCAGACGGGTTGATTACCGCCGCACATGACCTGTCCGACGGCGGTTTGGCCTTGGCTGTGGCCGATATGGCTATGGCCGCAAATGTGGGTGTTACGGTTCAACAGGGTGATACAGGCTGGTTCTTCGGTGAAGACCAAGCGCGTTATCTGTTGGCCACGAAAAATGCCGCAGCCCTGATCAAAGCAGCCACAGATGCTGGTGTTGAAGCGGCTGAAATTGGTAGCTTTGGTGGCAATGACATTGCCTTGGGCGACAGCAAAGCTACATTATCGGATGTAAAAACTGCTTTTGAATCTGGCATTCCCAACATTGCCACATAAAAACATACAACAAGGAACTGCCCCATGGACGCATCAGTACTAGAAGACCTACTACGCGAAGCATTCCCCACTGCCGATATTATGGTTGACGGGGCTGACGGCGTGCATATGGCCGCACAAATCGTAGCCGAAGAATTCAAAGGCAAAAGCCGCGTGGCCCAGCAACGCATGGTCTATGCCGCGCTAAAAGGCAAAATGGACGGGCCAAATGGTGAACTGCATGCTTTGGCGTTGACCACGAAAGCAAAAGAATAAGCAGGTATTCAAAGGCTACTGGGCCATATTGCCCCTTGTCAAAACGTCTGGGATAGTTAAATCCTTGTATAACAATAGTCGATTTTAAGGATCAAACCGATGACTGACGCAAATGCACAAATCAAAGAAACCGTAGAAGGCAACGATGTTGTCCTGTTCATGAAGGGCACCTCCGCCATGCCGCAATGCGGGTTTTCATCGCGTGTGGCCGGTGTTTTGAACTACATGGGCATTGAATACAAGGATGTGAACGTGCTTGCAGACGAAGGTGTTCGCCAAGGTATCAAAGATTTTTCCGACTGGCCAACAATTCCGCAACTTTATGTCAAAGGTGAGTTTGTCGGCGGTTGTGACATCATCACAGAAATGACCCTGTCGGGTGAGCTGGACACAATGCTGGAAGAAAACGGCGTTAAGTTTGACAAAGACGCCGCTGATAAAATCCGCGCATCAAACGCTTAAAATCACTTATTCTCGGCGGTTATCGCCGCTGAGAACTATATTTGCTGAACTTCGGATAATTCCGACATGGCCCAAAACTGGAAGCCATGATTGTATCAGACAACATAGTTATATCCGTTCTGCGTACCTGTTATAACATCATCGGTTCTTTCATCAGGCTTTACGAACAAGTTGATCACGTGTTGTGACCTTTTATAAATCAAAACCGCAACACGCTTACCACTAATCTGATCTACCCTTGCGCTGGTTAGATTAAAGCCCTGCTTCGTCAGATCAATAACAGTTGGCGCATACTCTATTTTCCCTGAAAACCACGGTCTGATATTATGTGTGTTGCTTGCAGAAATTTCGGTTAATTTCCCTGATTTCAGGGAATTCACATGTGCTGTAAGGATGCCGCCCAAAGACGATGTGAACACAGGCGGCAAAACGGTTATGCCAAAAACAACAGCCGCCCCCAGCATCGCAGCCGTTGCGTGTGACGCGATAGAGTGTAGCCAACCAACAAATGGCCGCGTTGGGTTAGGTGTATCATTGTGAATGGCTTTTATCACACGGTGTTGTAATGCGTCCGGCGCTTTATGGCGGGGTAAGGACCGTATGGAATTACGCAGTGCTTATAATGCATCCGCCTCATGCTGGCACCCTGGGCATGAGGCCAAATGCTCAGCCACAGACTCTGCCGCATTCTCGGGTAACTCTTGATCTATGAACGGGTCAAGGAGGGTGCGTAATTCATCACATTTCATGGTTTTTCCCCGTTATCGGTGATGCTCAATTCTTCGCGTAAACGCATTCTGGCACGCGATATTCGCGGCATAACAGTCCCGATGGGTACGTCGATAATGTCTGAGATTTGCTTGCAAGACTGATCTTCGAATTCACGCAGGAACAGAACCACATAAAAATCTACCGGCAGCCTTTTCAATGCCTTTTGAACCCTGTTTAGTTCTTCGGATAGCATCATTACCTCTTCCGGCATGGGCTTTTCATCCCGAAACTGCATTTGCTGGCTTGGCTTGGCCCCATCATATAATACGGTATCAAACTGAACAACATTGGCACCACGTGTCCGACTTACCAGTTTGGTCATGCAGGTATTGCGCACAATTTTCAGCAACCAGCCTTTGGCGTTTTCACCATGCCAACGATCAAATGCCTTCAACGCTTTGATAAATGCATCCTGTACCGCGTTCTCTGCATCAGACGGATGGCGCAACAACCACATCGCCATATGATGTGCAGAATTGAGATGCGGAAGCATCATGCGTTCAAATTCCTGGCATGTTCGCTTGCTGGCCATAAGGTACCATAAATTAATTCACCTATACTAAAGACACTTCATGCAGCGTTTTTATTCCCGAAAATAAGAATATTTTTGTTTTAAGGAATAAATCACCCCCATATTCAGTCTTACTAATGTGGCACTTAGTCCACATGAAACCAATATGGAGGAAATTCCAAAATGTTAAAATCAATAAAAACCACTGCTGTTACTGCATTATTGGCAAGCAGTTTTGCCATTATTGCTCCAAGCCAAGCATCAGCATGGTCATGCCAAGCACAATTCGAAGAGGCCCAATCCCTGATTGCAGATCCGGAAAAACTAGTGAATGAAATTACTGACGCACGCATTCTTGCCCTGCTGGCACAAGCGAAGGATTTGTCGCATTCAGGGATTATCAGTCACAATCACGCCAGCGAAGGCCATACTGGAGAAACCGGAAAACACATGCACAGCAATGCGCCAAGCGGCATGGGCCCAGGAGCTGGCAAATCAGGCTATGTTTTTACTAACGGGCGAGACTTATTAAGCCCCATACTTTCCGTCAATTAATTTAGCATTCTATATTGATTGACGGAATTCATATTAATACGATTATATCACAGTTCCAAAACGCAACACATGAAATACTATATCCTATTCAGCGCCCTGCTTTTGTAAAGACGCAACCATACGTTCCATCGCCTCTAGGGCGGTGGTGACATTGGTTTTCGCGTCTGCCAGTTCTTTGTCTTTCTTGGTAAGTGTATCTTGTGCTGTCTTCAAATTAGCTTCTGACGCCTTTAGGTCACCTTTCAACTGGGCGATTTCCGCAGTCACCTCACTGGCCAGTGGCCCGCCTTCATTGGCGCGGCCGGCAGCCGCCAATTGATCTTCCAGACTGGCGGTTTTATCTGCCAGCATTAAACCCGACATCAGCAACATACGGGCTTCGGGGATACGCCCCATCGCCCCTGTCAGGGCTTGCGCTTCAATATTCAGCAGCGCTGCGGCTGATTGCAAGAACGGTTCTTCACCTTTTTTGCACACGACTTCAAAATCTCGCCCGCCAATATGAATGGTAATTTCCGGCATATTATTTACCCTCCACAAGCGGTGTCAGTTTATCTAAAATGGCATTAACTTCAGCCAGATCAGTTTCACGCTGCACATGCAACGCTTCCAGTTCAGCCTGCATCGCGGCATTTACATCCTTTGCGTTCAAAACTTTGTCTTTCAGGCCTGAACGGATTTGACGCAAAGCCCCACGTAAGGCACGAACCCGGTTTATGTAATCTTTCAACTTCACATCATCTGACTTGGATTTTTCTTTCAGCTGCGAAATCTCTGCTTTCAAATCAGAAATATCAGCCAGTTTTACCTGGCCTGCATCTGCGGCTTTCACTTGTCCCTTAAGTGTTTCAACTTTCATTAATACATCAGCTTTAGCCGCTGAAGCCTTTTTGATCGTCGCCCGAAGCTCAGTAATTTCTTTTTGAGATGTGACTTCCGCTTGCTTCAGCCCATCAATCTGTTTTGCAATTTCGTGTTCGCGTTCAGTAATACGGGCGTTTTTTTCGCGAAGCACTTTAATCTTCTCGTCTTTGTTTGTTCTTACGGCTTCTAAGTTTTTTACGCGCGCGGAAAGCGTCGCGTTTTCACTAGCCATCTTATCATTATCGGCATCCGCACCAAGCTTAGCCAGTGCCAGATTAAAGCTTTTTTCTAGTTTTGTAACTGCTTGCATATTGCCCCCGCCGTAATACCCGGTCGTTTGATTCGAAATTCTCTTACGTTTATTATGCATTTTTTCTAATAAAAAACAAATCAATGCGGTGATAAGCTCGTGCAGATGCGTACATCCGCTTGACCCACCCCAAATGCTTGTTATCACAGGTATAGAAACACCTTATTTTTAGCTGCTAACCGAAGGGCTGCCACCAGTGGAATTATCTGACCTAAAAACCCAACACCCCGCGCATTTCAAGAAAGCCGCCGCGATACGGATCATGGCTGCAGACGCGGTTCATGCTGCCGCTTCCGGCCACCAGGGCATGCCCATTGGCATGGCCGATGTGGCCACAGTGCTGTTTGAAAAACATCTCAAGTTTGATGCAAGCAACCCAAACTGGCCAGATCGTGATCGGTTTATCCTGTCCGCAGGTCACGGCTCCATGTTGATCTATGCGCTTTTACACCTGACAGGTTACAAAGACATGACCATCGAGCAAATCAGCAACTTCCGCCAAACTGGGGCAATCACTGCGGGTCACCCCGAATACGGCCACGCCACAGGCATTGAAACCACAACCGGCCCCTTGGGCCAAGGCATTTCCAATGCGGTTGGTTTTGCGATGGCTGAACAGTCTTTACAGGCGCGCTACGGCAAAAAGGCAGTTGATCACCACACCTATGTCATCGCAGGCGACGGTTGCCTGATGGAAGGTATCAGTCATGAGGCCATTGGCCTTGCAGGCCGCCACGAGCTGTCAAAACTGATCGTGATGTGGGATGACAACAATATCACCATCGACGGCACCGCAGAGCTGTCTGATCGCACCGATCAGTTGATGCGTTTTGAAGCCGCTGGATGGTCTGTATTTGCCGCCGACGGGCATGATCCTGCGGCGATTGACCGGGCACTTACCGAGGCCAAGAAATCACCAAAACCATCGATGATTGCTTGTAAAACCCATATCGCATTGGGTGTGGACGGCGTACAGGATACTTCAGGTGGTCACGGCTATAACATCAAGGCCGATCAGCTTGTACAAATGCGCGAAGCCTACGATTGGCCCTACCCCGCGTTTGAAATTCCAAAGGATGTAAAATCCGCGTGGGAAGCAATCGGATCTCGCGGTACAGCTGCCCGCACCGAATGGGAAGCTGCATTTGCAACCCTGTCCGGTGCAAAACAAGCAGAGTTCAACCGCTGCCTTGCAGGTGAACCTTCCAAAAAACTATCCGCCGCAATCAAACGCTTAAAGCGTGAAATTTCTGAAACGCAACCAAAGGCCGCAACACGCAAATCCAGCCAAATGGCCTTGGAAGTGATCAACCCGATCATGCCCGAAATGATCGGCGGCTCGGCTGATCTGACAGGGTCAAACAATACCCTGACCGCAGGTCTGGGCACGTTTGAACCGGAAAATCGCGGCGGTCGCCACGTTTATTGGGGCATCCGCGAACATGGTATGGCAGCAGCAATGAACGGCATGGCCCTGCACGGTGGCATTCGCCCTTATGGCGGCACGTTCATGTGTTTCACAGATTACGCACGGCCATCCATGCGCCTTGCCGCTTTGATGGAAATTCCAACCGTTTTCGTGATGACCCACGACAGTATCGGTCTTGGCGAAGATGGGCCGACTCACCAACCAGTCGAACACTTGGCCATCAGCCGTGCCACCCCCAACACATGGGTGTTTCGCCCGGCTGACAGTGTGGAAACAGCGGAAGCTTGGGAATTGGCTGTGACCTCTACCAAGACGCCATCTGTGTTATCCCTAACCCGTCAAGGATTGCCGACTGTGCGCACCAAGCACACCAATAAGAACATGACTGCCATGGGTGCCTACGTTCTGGCGGAAGCAGAAAATAAACGCAAAGTTATCCTGCTTGCTACGGGTTCTGAGGTGGAAATTGCCATGAACGCCAAAGCCAAGCTGGAAGCCCAAGGTATAGGCACCCGTGTGGTATCCATGCCGTGCTGGGAATTATTTGAAGCACAAGATGAAAAATACCGTCGCCGCATCCTGCCGCCTGGCCCCGTACGTGTAGCTGTTGAAGCCGCATCACGCCAAGGTTGGGATCGCTGGTTGTCAGGTGAGCATGGCTCTTGGAAAAAATCAGCCTTCGTTGGCATGGAATCATTTGGGGCCTCTGCCCCGATTGACGAGTTGTATGAACGCTTTGGCATCACTGCCGATAAGGTAGCAGAGGCAGCAAAAGCCCTGCTTTAAGTTACTTTATCGCTAACATATCGCGCTATTTTGACGCCCATGACTAAAACCATGGGCGTTTTACTTTTTATGAAGACCTTAAGGCTTTATCTGTAGGGCAAATGTAATTCAGGCGGTTTGGCCGATATAAACGGGGAATACCATGACAATAAAAGTAGCCATTAACGGGTTCGGGCGCATTGGCCGTTCCACACTTTCCGCCATCATTGAAAGCGGGCGCACAGACATCGAAGTTGTCGCCCTAAACGCCACAGGCCCGGTTGAAAGTGCCGCACACCTGTTGAAATACGACAGTGTACATGGCCGCTTTGCAGGGGACATCAGCATCGAAAACGGTGCGCTGAACGTAGGCCGTGGTCCCTTGCGGATGTTTTCCACATATGACCCGACTGAACTGGATTGGGAAGGCATTGACGTGGTGCTGGAATGTTCCGGTAAATTCAATTCCAAAGAAGCCTGTCAAGTACACCTAGATCGCGGAGCCAAACGCGTATTAATCTCTGCCCCAGGCAAGAACGCAGACAAAACCGTTGTTTATGGCGTAAATCATGACACGCTAACTGCAGACGACCTGATAGTCTCAAACGCATCATGCACCACTAACTGTCTGGCCCCTGTGGCCAAAGTGTTGAACGATGCCATCGGAATTGAAAAAGGCATCATGACCACAATTCACGCCTACACCGGCGACCAACCAACACTGGATCGCCGCCACAAAGACCTATACCGCGCGCGCGCCGCCGCGATGTCTTTGATCCCGACCTCAACAGGGGCAGCCGCCGCTGTTGGCTTGGTTCTGCCAGAACTTAAGGGCCGCTTGGACGGTTCGGCCATTCGCGTACCTACCCCGAACGTATCAGCCGTTGATCTGACCTTTATGACCCCCAAAGACACCACTGTTGAAGAGGTAAACGCCGCTATGGAAGCTGCCGCAAATGGTGCCATGAAGGGTATCTTGGAATATGCCGATGAGCCGCTGGTCTCGGTGGATTTCAATCACAGCACTTACTCATCCAACTTTGCCCCTGCGCAAACCAAAGTGATGGGCGGCAATATGGTGCGCATCTTATCCTGGTACGATAACGAATGGGGTTTTTCTTGCCGTATGGCCGATACTGCCGTAGCAATGGGCAAGCTTATCTAAGTAACAAGGTGGCCCGCAACTTAGCGGGCCAAATTTATATGACAAACAAAACCGCAATCGTATTTGGTATCTGCCTGCTGGCCGCCATTTTTCATGACGTTACCATGAATGACAGTGCCTACTTGGTAGTTATCGGCAAATCTGGTCTGCGGTTGATCGGTTGGATCGCCTTTTGGAGGTAAGCTAGATGGCTTGGAATACACTTGATGATATGGATATGGACGGCAAAAACGTACTAATCCGTGTGGATGTAAACGTGCCTTGTGAAAACGGTAAAGTGCTGGATGCCACCCGCCTTGACCGCATCGCCCCCACAGTTCTGGAAGTGCTGGCCAAAGGCGGCAAACCGATTTTGCTATCGCATTTTGGCCGCCCCACACGCGGCTTTGATCTGGCCCTTAGCACCCAGCAGGTTGTGCCCGCTTTGGCCCAAGTCCTGAACCGCCGCGTACATTTTGCCAGCTCTTGCATCGGCCAAGTTGCCCGTGACAGCGTGGAAACGCTGCCCGACGGTGATGTCCTACTGCTGGAAAATACCCGTTTTCACGCAGGTGAAAGCCGCAATGAGCGCGGCTTTGCCAAAGATCTGGCCGCATTGGGTGATGTCTTTGTAAACGATACGTTTTCCACCGCCCACCGCGCACACGCCTCTGTTGCCGCAATAGCAGAACTTCTGCCCAGCTGCGCAGGCCGCCTGATGGAAGAAGAGCTTGCGGCATTAACCTCTGCCTTATCGAAACCGGAACGCCCGGTTCTGGCCGTTATCGGTGGCTCGAAAGTATCGTCAAAACTGGAATTGCTGCGCCATATGATCGGCCCTATGGACCAGATCGTAATCGGCGGCGGCATGGCCAATACGTTTTTGGCCGCCCTTGGTCACAATGTGGGCCAATCCCTTTGCGAACACGATCTGCAAGATACCGCACGTGCGATCATGGCCGAGGCCAAAGCCGATAATTGTGAAATAATCCTACCCATAGATGTGGTAACCGCCCGCGAATTCAAAGAATTTGCAGACCACCAAACCATTGCCGCAGATGCCTGCCCGCGCGATTCGATGATTTTAGACGCAGGGCAAAAAACCATTAAGAATATCTGCGATCACCTAGACAAAGTTAAAACCGTCATCTGGAATGGCCCTTTGGGTGCCTTTGAAATCCCGCCTTTCAACATTGCAACCGATGCAGTTGCCCTGAAAGTGGCTGAATTAACCGAAGACGGCAAAATATTATCGGTTGCGGGCGGTGGGGATACAGTTGCGGCCTTGAAAAAATCAGGTGCAGCCGATAGTTTCTCGTACATATCAACGGCAGGTGGTGCTTTTCTGGAATGGATGGAAGGTAAAACACTGCCGGGCGTTGCCGCACTGATCCAGAGTGCCAAATCACATTAAAGCGCAAAAACCGCGCCGCAAAACATATAACAGGACGAAACATGTCGAAATCTTCTCAGACACAACAAATGCAATCAGGTGCAGGCTTTATCGCCGCGTTAGATCAAAGCGGCGGCTCTACCCCCAAAGCCCTGCAGCTTTACGGTATCTCTGAAGACGCATATGAAAATGACGCGCAAATGTACGACCTGATCCACGCCATGCGGTCGCGGATTGCTTCGGCCCCTGCCTTTACCGGAGAAAAAGTTATTGGCGCCATCCTGTTTGAAATGACCATGGACAGGGAAATTAACGGCAAACCAACAGCTACATATCTATGGGAAGAACGCGGAGTGGTGCCGTTCCTGAAAATCGACAAAGGTCTGGAAGATGAAGCAGACGGCGTGCGCCTGATGAAACCAATCCCTGAACTGGACGCCACACTGAAACGTGCCGCTGATGCAGGTATATTCGGCACAAAGATGCGCTCTGTGATTGATGCAGCCTCGGCCACAGGCATTGCCGCGATTGTCGCGCAACAGTTCAAGCTGGGCCAACAAATCCTGTCCCATGGCCTGATGCCCATTCTGGAACCGGAAGTGACCATTTCCATCTCAGATAAGTCTGAAGCAGAAGAATTGCTGGTCATTGAGATCACAAAACATCTGGATACCCTGCCCAAAGATCAACAAATCATGCTGAAACTAAGCCTGCCCAACAAAGCCAACATCTATAAACCTTTAGTAGACCACCCCCGCGTCATGCGTGTGGTTGCCCTATCGGGGGGCTATAATCGGGATGAGGCCAACGAAAAACTGGCACAAAACGCGGGCATTATCGCAAGCTTTTCACGCGCCCTAAGCCAAGGGTTAAGTGCAGATCAAAGCGATGACGCCTTTAATGCAATGATTTCAGATACAATCGACAGCATTTGCGCCGCTTCTTTGGCGGGTTAACCCCAAAAACATCTTTTTTTGCATTGTTTGCATTTTAGGGATTCACAAAGCGAATCACTTGTGCGATGATTCGGTATGAGTTTGGCGTAAGATCAAACCGTGAGGCAGTAAATGTATAAACAAAATGGCAATTCCGGTGCGCTAAGCACAAGTATGTTTCTGGTAACAGCATTGTTGCTGATGGCATATTTCGGTTTTGCCGCAATACAAGGTGACTTTGGTCATTTCCGCCGCAATCAGGTGAATGCAGAAGAAAAATTGTTGGAAATGGAACTGGCACAACTTCAAACAACACGTGGTTACCTGGAAAATAAAACCCACAGGTTGTCTGATAAATACCTTGATCTTGACCTTCTCGATGAACAGGCCCGCAAAGTTCTGGGCATGGCACGCGAAGATGAGATTATCATAAGATAAAGTCAACTATCCCAAGACTTGAAGTAAACCGTTTAGGCTCCCTTCCCTAAACGGTTTATTTTTGTGAAAAAAGCACGTGCTTTTCCTGCATAACTTCTGTATAATATAGTTTAACGTTAAACTACTTTTATTTTGGAGGGGCGCATGGCTGCCAAAAAACAGGCGCGCAAGACAAACACGTCAGGCGAAGAACTGCTGGAACACTACAAAAACATGCTGATGATCCGCCGCTTTGAAGAAAAAGCCGGTCAACTTTACGGCATGGGCGTTATTGGCGGCTTTTGCCACCTCTATATCGGCCAGGAAGCCGTTGTTGTGGGCCTTGAAGCCGCCGCAAAAGAAGGCGACAGCCGCTTAACATCCTACCGCGACCACGCCCATATGTTGGCCTGTGGCATGGACCCAAAAGGTGTGATGGCCGAACTTACAGGCCGCAGTGGTGGTTATTCACGCGGCAAAGGCGGCTCTATGCACATGTTCTCGACCGAGAAAAAGTTCTACGGTGGCCATGGCATTGTTGCAGCCCAAGTCCCCATCGGTGCGGGGCTGGCATTTGCCGAAAAATACAACGGCACAGACAACGTAAGCTTCACCTATTTTGGTGACGGTGCCGCCAACCAAGGTCAGGTTTATGAAGCTTTCAATATGGCCAGCCTTTGGAAGCTTCCGGTGATTTTTGTTATTGAAAACAATCAGTACGCTATGGGCACATCGCTACAACGCGCCTCATCCAGCCCTGAGCTGCACACACGCGGTGCCGCCTTTATGATCGAAAGCGAAGCCGTCGACGGTATGGATGTTCTGGCGGTAAAAGAGGCAGGCCAACGCGCCGTTGCCCATTGCCGCGCAGGCAAAGGCCCCTATATTTTAGGCATCAAAACCTATCGGTATCGCGGCCACTCCATGTCAGACCCTGCCAAATACCGTACCCGCGAAGAAGTGCAGAAGATGAAAGATGAACGTGATCCCATCGATCACGTGCGTGACATGCTGGAACAAGGCAAACACGCCACAGCCGAAGAAATGAAGGCCATCGATAAAGAGATCAAGAAAACCGTGTCTGAAGCCGCCGATTTCGCCCAAACCAGTCCAGAGCCGTCCCTTGACGAGCTTTACACTGACATTTTGCGCTAAGGAGAAATAATCATGGCAATACAAATCCTTATGCCCGCCCTATCCCCCACAATGGAAGAAGGCACACTGGCTAAATGGTTGGTCAAAGAAGGCGATACCGTTCAAAGCGGTGACATCATGGCAGAAATAGAAACAGACAAAGCCACGATGGAATTTGAAGCTGTTGACGAAGGCGTCATCGGTAAAATTCTGATCGCAGAAGGCACAGAAAACGTGGCGGTTAACACAGCCATCGCGGTGCTTTTGGAAGACGGCGAAGACGCCAGTGCCGCAGATACCGCAACTGCGGCCCCTGCCCCGGCAGCAGCCCCCGTTGAAGAAACCGCAAGCGCGCCCGCCAAAGCCATCACCCCCGTGGACGTGCCAATGGAAGACATCCCCGAAGGCACCACATTCACCAAAACCACCGTACGCGAAGCCCTGCGCGATGCTATGGCCGAAGAAATGCGCGCCAATGATAAAGTATTCCTGATGGGCGAAGAAGTAGGCCAATATCAAGGGGCCTATAAAGTATCCCAAGGTCTGCTGGATGAATTCGGCGAAAAACGCGTGATCGACACACCGATCACCGAACACGGCTTCACCGGCCTGGCCGTTGGTGCCGCTTTTGGCGGCTTGAACCCGATTGTAGAGTTCATGACCTTCAATTTCGCCATGCAGGCAATGGATCACATCATCAATTCCGCCGCCAAAACGCTATACATGTCAGGCGGCCAGATGGGTTGCCCGATTGTGTTTCGCGGAACAAATGGCGCCGCAAGCCGCGTTGGCGCCCAACACAGCCAATGCTACGCCGCATGGTACGCCCAAATCCCGGGCCTGAAAGTGGTGATGCCCTATTCCGCCGCAGACGCCAAAGGTCTTTTGAAATCCGCGATCCGAGACCCTAATCCGGTGATTTTTCTGGAAAATGAAATGATCTACGGCACCAGCTTTGATGTGCCTGATCTGGATGATTTTACCGTACCTATTGGCAAAGCCAAGATTTGGCGTCAGGGCGAAGATGTCACCCTAGTCAGCTTCGGAATTGGCATGAAATACGCACTGGAAGCAGCTGATAAATTAGCCGAAGAAGGCATATCCGCCGAGGTTGTAGACCTGCGATCCTTACGCCCTATAGACTATGACACATTGATAAATTCTATAAAGAAAACAAACCGTTGTGTCACAATTGAAGAAGGCTTCCCTGTGGCCTCTATCGGCAACCACCTGTCTGCCGTCATCATGGAGCGCGCATTTGACTACCTAGATGCCCCCGTGATCAACTGCACCGGCAAAGACGTGCCAATGCCCTATGCCGCCAACCTTGAAAAGCTTGCACTTGTGACCACGGACGAAGTTATCGCCGCCGTCAAACAAGTCACGTACCGTTAGGAGAATACTGATATGGCAATCCAAATCCTTATGCCTGCACTTTCCCCTACAATGGAGGAAGGCACCCTTGCTAAATGGCTGGTCAAAGAAGGCGACACGGTTAATTCTGGCTATCTGATGGCTGAGATTGAAACCGACAAAGCAACTATGGAATTTGAAGCGGTTGATGAAGGCGTCATCGGTAAAATTCTGGTCACCGAAGGCACTGAAGGCGTTGCCGTAAATGCCCCCATCGCCATTCTTCTGGAAGACGGCGAAGACGCCAGTGCGATGGATAACATCAGTGATGCCGCACCGGCACCTAAAGTCGTGGAAACAACCGAAGAGAAAGCCCCAACAGCGGCCCCCACAACAGCTGCCGCCCCTGTAAAATCAGGCACTCGCGTTTTCGCAACCCCACTGGCACGCCGCATAGCGGCAGACAAAGGCATAGACCTTGCAAATGTCACAGGCTCTGGCCCGCATGGCCGCATCATCAAGGCAGACCTCGAAGCAGCACCGGCCAAAGCGGCAGCCCCTGTAAAAGTAGCAATCGCATCATCGGCCACATCCGACAGTGTCAAAGCGATGTATCAAGACCGCACATATGAAGAAATTCCGCTAAACGGCATGCGCAAAATCATCGCCGCACGCCTGACTGAAGCCAAACAAACCATCCCGCATTTCTACCTGCGCCGCTCAATCCATCTGGATCGCTTAATGGAAGCCCGCAAAGAAATGAACGCGGTGTTAGAGGCCGACGGCATCAAACTGTCCGTTAACGACTTCATCATCAAAGCCTGTGCCAAAGCCCTGCAAGATGTGCCGGATTGCAACGCGGTCTGGGCTGAAGATCGCATTTTGAAATTGGAACCATCAGATGTGGCCGTAGCCGTAGCCATAGAAGGCGGGTTGTTCACCCCAGTTCTGCGCGACTCCGATAAAAAATCTATTTCTGAACTATCCAAAGAAATGAAAGACTTGGCAGGCCGCGCCCGCGACAAGAAACTGGCACCCCACGAATACCAAGGCGGCAGTTTCGCTATTTCCAATCTAGGCATGATGGGCATCGAAAACTTTGACGCCGTCATCAACCCACCCCACGGCTCAATCCTTGCCGTGGGTGCAGGCATGAAAAAACCGGTGATAGCAGAAGACGGCAGCGTTAAGGTCGCCATCGTGATGTCGGTTACGCTTTCAGTAGATCACAGGGTCATAGACGGCGCATTAGGGGCACAGTTCTTAGCCCGCATTGTCCTGTATCTGGAAAATCCTATTACAATGTTTGCTTAAAGCATCTCAAAATAAAAAGGCCCGCTTGAATAAACAAGCGGGCCTTTTATTTTCAGTATGTATATCTAGCGGTTATGCGTTGCTTCAACAGCAGCTGCCATTTCTTCTTGAACACCGGCATCGATATGCATCGCTTCATCCGTATCCAACATACCCGCATTAGGGTCATTAAATACGTCGACATCCATCTTACCTTCGCTTTGCGCAACGATAGAAGAGACAGCCGCATCACCCGATACGTTCACCGCAGTACGGATCATATCCATCAGACGGTCAACACCCAGCACAAGGCCAATACCCTCTACAGGCAACCCAACTTGGGTGAACACCATAGACAGCATAATCAGCCCAACACCCGGAACACCCGCCGTACCGATAGATGCCAGAACAGACATCAGGATCACGGTCAGATAACCGCCCATGCCCAGATCTACACCATAAACATTGGCGATAAACACGGTGGCAACACCTTGCATAATCGCAGTACCGTCCATGTTGATCGTCGCCCCAAACGGCACCGTGAACGACGCCACAGAGTTATTGACACCAAAGCGTTCAGTTACCGTGCGCATCGTTACCGGAATGGTAGCGTTAGAGCTGGCTGTAGAAAATGCAAACACTTGCGCATTGCGGATTTTCTTGATGAACATCGCAGGGCTAAGTCCTGAGAACACCTTCAGCACGATCATCAATGTGACAAACAGGTGAAGCATCAAAGCACCCACCAGAACCAGAACATAACCGGCAAGCGATGCCAGCAGATCAAGGCCAAGGTTCGCAACCGCTTTAGCAATCAGTGCAAAAACAGCATAAGGTGCAAGTGCCATGATGATGTTAACCATTTTCATCATGATCTCGTTGGCAATTTCCGCACCCTCAATAAAGGATTTGGCTTTTTTGCCCACCATCAACATGCTTATCCCAACCATGATTGAGAAGAAAATGATCGGCAGCATATCGCCATTAGCCATCGCATTGATCGGGTTCTTTGGAATGATATCGATCAGCACTTGTGATAAGGGTGGCGCTTCTTTGCCGCTAAAGTTGGCATCAGTCACTAGGTTAAGACCTTCACCAATACCCAATGTCGCCGCAAGCAGGATCGCCGTGGCAATCGCAACCGCAGTGGTCAACATATATAACGCAAATGATTTTGAACCAACACGGCCCAACATGCGTATGTCACCAATACCGCAAACACCGCAGATCAGTGAAAAGAACACCAGCGGAACCACCAGCATTTTAAGCATGTTAACAAACATTTTGCCAACAATATGAAAGGCACCGTTAACCACAAACTGGTTAACAAACGTCCCTTCAGCATTCATCCCCGAAAGGTTGAAGAACAACCCCAAGATGATACCCAGCGCCATGCCAAGTAGAACCTTTGTTGTTAGATTCATTTTTTTACTATCAGTCATTTATACTACTCCCCATAATTAACTGTGAGAGTAGGTTAAATTTAATCACCAGATATATCAAGTATGTGATTAAATATTTGTTATTAAACAAAATTACTTAAATATATACACAAGCTATCAATAATTTACTAAAAATTTAGTAGAACTTACTTTGTCAATATTTGATTCATACTTTGCGCTGGCTGTGAACAGCCTGCCTCACCCACAACCTTAGCAGGAACTCCCGCTACAGTCTTACAAGGTGGTATCTCTTTCAGAACCACAGAGCCCGCCGCGATACGGCTGCAATACCCTACAGTGATATTACCCAGAACCTTGGCACCCGCCCCTATCAAAACACCATTCTCGATGTTCGGATGGCGAATATCATCCTCTTTACCCGTACCACCCAAAGTAACCGAGTGCAGCATGGAAACATTGTCACCAACCCGCGCAGTTTCCCCGATTACAATCGAATGGGCATGGTCAATCATAATACCCTTACCAATGCGGGCCCCAGGATGAATGTCCACCCCAAAAGTTTCTGAGCTGCGCATCTGCAAAAAATATGCCATCTCTTTACGGCCCTCAGTCCACAACCAATGCGACACACGATATGCTTGTACCGCCTGAAATCCTTTGAAAAACAGCAAAGGCTGCAACGGGCTGTGGCAGGCGGGATCACGTTCCATTACAGCTATGATATCCGCACGCGCATCATCCGCTAGGCCCGCATCAGATGCATAGGCTTCATCGACAATTTCGCGTAGAATTTGCGGTGCCATTTCATCACTGGATAACTTTAACGCTATCCTATAAGCCAGTGTTTTTTCTAGGCTATTATGATACAAGACACTGGAATGAACCATTCCAGCCATCATCGGTTCGCGATCCACCAATTCTTTTGCGTCTTGTCTTATACGATCCCAAACCGGATCGATTTTGCGTAATTCTTTTGCTACCTGAGCCATTTTGCAGCTCCCTATCATTGATAAACTTGTCTCTCAATGTAGTACATAATTGACATCGTCAATGCAAATCATGTCTAGTTATGACAGCCATGACAGATGCTGAACAAAAGAAATTTGCAGATTTATTGCATACAACAATCGATGAATTAGAGGCATTGGACGCCGCTACTTCAACTAATCGTGCAGCCGTTACATTAGACCAAACATCGGTTGGGCGCCTATCCCGTATGGATGCCATGCAACAACAAGCCATGGCCAATGCCACCAGTCAAAGACGCCAATTAGATATAAGCAAAGCGAAAGCCGCCCTTTTGCGTATCAAAGACAGTGAATATGGCTATTGCGCCGAATGTGGCGATGCTATTGCCCGTAAACGCTTACAACATAACCCCGCAGTGCCAACATGCATTACCTGCGCGCAGGGTTAGGGCCTATCAATACACGTTGAAATATAATTTTAAGGCAATGCGCATATTCCCTATTGGAAAGGAACGGTTCAGGGGCTTTTGCCAAAGCCTGGCAGGCGGATGCAACACTCCCCGTTCCATAGCAAATATGGTATTTTCCAAAACGTTTGCGATATTTATCAGCGGCCTGAGCACGATCAAATATATGATCACATAATTTGATGCGCTCGAAGCAATCAACACTCAACAACACCCGCGCCAGTGTTACAACATCCACATGCAGTAATGCTCGCATTAAAAAGCGGCAGGCGGCTTCAAAGTTGCATAATGAATAACCAACCGAAGAGAACCATCAACAAAATCGCCTCCATGACTGTTCAAAACCAAAGGCGTATCAGTGGAAAATACAATAATCCTTGACCGTATGGCGATCAGGCTTGAATTATAAGTAAGCCCGTAACTGGCCCCATAATAATCATCATTACCCGGAATTCCAACTCCAAAATCCACCGGCCCGGTTATGGCTTGCGATACACGCCCCGTAACCCCGTAAACTATGCTTTGCGCAGGAATAACGGTCGATGTAGTATTATCGGTACCTGCAATAATCGTATGATCAAACGCCAAGGCTTTCACTTGCAGGGCCGCCAAATTCGGATCAACCGAAGCTTCTAAAAAACCCCAAACACCCATTTGAAATCTCAGCTCAACACCCTCATCAATGATCCAAGCCGACCACCCCTCAACAGCAGTTATAAGTTCCCACCCACCATTAAGATACAACGCAACCGCATGGTCTTGCCCGGCCCATGCACCGGTTGCCCCAACAGGCACAATATAGGCTTGCCCGTCCACGGGGGCCACAGGCACATCCGCGCTACGGGATTGCACCTGCAACTGCGCAAGCGCATCCAGCCGGGTCAAAGCCTCATTTACTGTCACATGCTTTTGCGCTTGTGCAGCCTGTAGTAAAGGTAATTTAAATTGATATGTTTCAGACATTTATCATCATCCTGTTATATGGCCCAATTCCAAATCTTGTTGATATTTGCGCAATCTCAACACTCAAGGCACCACTGGCACCGTCTGCTGCAATATCACTTGCGCTATAAGCCCATGCAGGCACTGTTGCATCGACCTCTCTTAATAGGGTCGCCCCATCCCAAATTCGCAAATGGTAGCGTTCACTGTCTTCGCCCAAGGGCACCTCAATGGATTGCCAGTTGTCCCCGTCTATGCGCGTGCGCCGCACCCAGCTGAGCGCCAAACCATCTGCACCATCAGATTGATTGCTCAAATGCACCGGCACATAAGGCCGCAACCCTACCCCATCAAAAACAAGCGAGACCTGTGTATAAACGTCATCAGACACAGGTTTATTTGCAGGCCCAACACGGTAATACCGCAATAATCCACGCGCGGTTTCAGCCAACTCAATCTGTTCAGCCCCCACACCCAACAGCACAATTTCAGACCCAATGGGCCAAAAGCTTGGCATCACCCATTCTGTTCCTGCTTGTCCGCGCAACAATCCGTGCAAACGGTAACTACCGTCCACTTGCAATTCTGCATTAGAAAACTGAAACACTTCCCAATCACCTGCCCCGGTTCTAATCGCCGCCGCATTAGCACCGTTCAAAACATCCAACTCTGATCTGGTTTGAACATCATCCGAAAATTCAACAAACACTCCCACGCCGCGATCCCAGCGCGCAGGGTCAGCCTTAACCAATACACTTGTCGTCACCCCAAACACCGCAGGCGTATCCGCCGTGACATTCAACCCGAACCCTTCCAAACTGCTGGAACTGTAAACTGCCACACCACCACCCCAAGGCGTCTTGGTGGCCGCGAATTGCGGCGCATGCGCCACTTCCGCCCCCGTCAGTAACGGCAAGTCCATAAAGGCAAAATGCGGGGCTGTATCGGGTAGAACCGCCACAGGTTCTTGCCCCGTACCAGCCCCGCTAACCGCATCAAACACCCCGCGTTCCACACGCACAGCATCCACCAGACGCGCGCCGAAATCTTCAATCCGATCAATGCGATAGGTAAACGGGCTGTCCCCGATAGTCACATAATCCCCCAGCGCCATATCAACATATGATGGCGGCAAAGCAAACTTCACCTCATCACGCGCCACAAGTGCCTCGGCGAACAAACGGTTGGCAATGTTTTGCCCCAAAGCACGCTCAATAACCAAAGGCAGTTGCAACGATGATGTCGCTTGCGAATTATCCCCCGTGAACCGCGCCTCAACCGAGGCCGCCTCATACTGCTGGTTCTGATCCCAAAACTGCACCCGCAATCGCCCCACACGTTCCACATCAGGGGCGCGCACCTTGGCCAGAACATCATCCTGATCGGGCACAACAGCCAACACGGCTTCATCCAGATGCACCGCATCATCCGCATTACGCGATTTGAAAACCAGCATCCCGCCATCTTCAAAACTGCTGAACCCATAGGCCAACATCAGCGTTTGCAGACTTTGACGCCCCGTTTCAATATCCCGAATGGCATAGCCCACCAAACTGCCGCGCAAATCACTGACATCATAGTCAAACACACCAGAAATCTCGCAAATTTCCGCCACAACATCCGCCAGGCTCTGATCCGCAAACCGCCCTGAAACCCAATGCCCACGGGCATAATTCACCCCGTCACTCCACAGGCTTAACCGGTCGGGGAAATCAGGCCAGGGCCGCGCATCCCAAGCCCAGACACTGGCATTTTCCATATCCACCATGGGTGCGCCGTAAAAATCCGATACAGGGTTATGCCCCGCATCATTCCAATACAAATGCATCGCCGCCAGATATTGCCGCTGCAAATAGCTGTCAGGCGCACCATTTGAATAATAAGGCACATTCGATTCAGATGATTTTGCGTCCAAAAACACATTTGGCTGGTTTGTCCCCTTGTTAATCGCAGGACAGCCAAACTCGGTAAACCAGATCGGCTTGGATTGCGGCACCCAATCTGTCGGGCTTGGGTCACGCACACCGCCTACACGGGTATGGTGCGTATTGCCCCACCACCCCGCAAAATCCTTATACCGAAATATCCAGTCTTCCCCATAAGCCCCATCCGTAATAGGCGAACGCACCTGCGCATCACGGTCTTCCACACTGGCATAAAACCAATCATAACCCTCGCCGCCTTCAATGTTGCTTTGCAGATAGTCCAGATCATAAATTGCCCCCGCCACCGCCGCATCCAAATGCCCCGGCGCATCGCGCCAGTCAGACTGCGGCACATAGTTATCAATGCCCACGAAATCAATATCATCATCGGCCCATAAAGGATCCAGATGAAAATACACATCGCCCGTGCCGTCTTGCGGCTGATACCCGAAATACTCAGACCAATCCGCCGCATACCCGATTTTCACACCGGCACCCAAAATTGCCCGCACATCACGCGCCAGTGCAATCAACTGTTCCACCACAGGAAAACTGCCCAGCGCACCACGAATTTGCGTCAGCCCGCGCAGTTCCGAGCCAATACAAAACCCATCCACCCCGCCGGCCAGCGCACAAAGATGCGCGTAATGCAGAGTAAACCGTCGATAAGACCACTCCGCAGGTCCCGTATAATCAATCGTCGCCCCGTTCACCGTAAAATCGCCAACCGATGCCGCACCAAAGAACTGATCCACCTCCAAAGCCGCCGCAGCCGTCCCGTCAGGGGATCCTGCAACGTTCGGTGCCAATGAGGTGGTAATCCGCCCTCGCCAAGGAATAACCGGTTGATCCGCCACCCCCGTATAGGGGTTAATCAACCCGTTACCGCTTTGAATATCCATCAGAATAAACGGATAAAACGTCACCTTTTTACCGCGTTCCTTCAACGCCGCAATACCTTCCAACACAGATGCATCCGCAGGCGTGCCGCCAAACACAGGCCTATCGTCCTGCCGGCTGCCCTCAATAGCCCCCGCGCGGCTGATCCCCGACACCACCCAAGGCATCGGCGCGCCGTCAAACTGCTTTTGCTCCACCTGCGGGCGCAATTTATTCAACCCACAGCGCAAATCCGTACCAAACCACGTCACCACCAGTGACGCCGATGCAGATAGAGGCAAATCCTCTACCAGATCGTCCAAAGCATGCACCACATTGGCCGCCCCGCGATTGGTATTCACATTTGCACTTTCAGCTGACCCAAAGCCAAACGGATACGTCACAGGCGTCGTCGCCAAGGCATACTCCCCGGTACCGGGGATCAAACAAACCGATTTGATCATCTTTGCAGGATCATCATCGCCCGCATCCATTGGTTGGGCTGCCCGAAATACCTCAAAATTCAACTGCGGTATGCGATTGCCAAATTGCTCAAGCGGCAAATCTTCAATCACCACATAAGCAGTTCCCCGAAATGCAGGTGTGTTTTCCAAGCCTTCCACAGCCGCAATCACAGGATCAGGCACCTGATCTTGCGTGCCCTTGTAAACCGTAAAATTCAAATCCCCCGTGGCCACTTCAGCCCCGTCAGCCCAAACCCGTTTCACACGGTCTATTTCACCTTCCCCCAAAGCAAAGGCCAGACTGACAAAATAACTGTAGCTTTGTGTCGTGACAGACGGCGTAGGTGCGCCCTTACCGCCCCCCGACGTACTGGTGGTCGCAACCTCCTTAAACCGGCTCGACCAGATCATCTGCCCACCAATACGCATCCGCCCCATCACACGCGGAATAACCACGCCTTCCTGTGCCGATTGCACCCGAAAGCTTTCAACCTTACCAGTTTCCACCAAAGGTGCCGCCTGCGCAAACAAGCGTTGATCTATTAAGCCCCCCAAAGAGGCCCCAACCGCACGCCCAATAACCGCCCCCGTCAGCCCTAAAATAGTGCCACCAACACCGCCACCGATAGCCGCACCCGCAGCCGCCAATAAAATAGTCGCCATTATGAACCCCTTTTCGGAAACTGAAATTGCGCCACGATTTTACGCGTCCACGCATCCGTAAGCGGCGTCTCAATCACACCGCGCCCTGTATAGGCATGGATCACAGTGGCATAATCCGCCCCCATACCCGCCAAAATACCCAGATGCTTGGCCACATGGCCTTTGCGCATCCGAAACAGCACCACCTGCCCGCCTTTAGTTATATCCACAGGCACAGCCTCCAAATTACGCATAGCAGCAGCCCACAAACGTTCATCACGCCCCATTTCAGACCAGTCAGGCGTGTAAGACGGCACCACCTCAGGTTCCGCCCCCACAACGCCGCGCCAAACCCCGCGCAACAGCCCCAGACAATCGCAACCCTGCCCGATAACAGACGCCTGATGTCGGTAAGGCGTACCAACCCAGCTCCGCGCAACGCGGATTATTTTATCTTCTCTATTTGTCATTATTTACTCCAGGCTTCCGCCATCATTTTGTCCATCCCGCACAGGGTAAGACAAAGCCCAATCATCACCGGGCATCTGTGGAAAGCCTCTAAAATTCAATAGGTTGGAAAACTTGTTGATGCAAATATCCTTAGTCTTGTCACATCCCGCCGTCACCCGCACAATATCGCCCACCGCAATCGGATGGCGCAGGTCTTCCCAGACCTCCAGAACACGTCTTAACCCCTTGGTTTGATCCGCCTTGATAATCCGCGTAGCCCCCGCATTTTCGCCCGTGACAAACGTCACCTGACCTTGCAAAAACCAGCCATTATCAAAGCCGTCCAGCCCCTTCATATGCAGCACCCGTTGCCCCACCACAAAAGTCAGCTCTGTCTCACTGGTAAACGCAGGCCCCGATACATCAATACCGCACCGGGCATCACCCAACTGCGCATCACACTGGCGCAAATAAGCCCGGCCAATGGGCTGGTTCAGCCCTTCACTCAGCGATCGTAATTCAGCCTCAAAAGCCCCTGACCCCCGCTTGATCTCACCCATAGAGCCACGAAACACCAAAACCCTTTGTGCCACATCCTGCCAGTTCACCAAATACTGAACAATCTCGGCCCCGTCATATAGCCCCTGCTCAATATCATCATCCGTCAATCCAACAGAGCTTAACGCCCCCACGGCTTGCGAATTATCCACCGACAACCCGGTCGAGCTTTGCAAAGCCGCCGCATCCATCCCCGTAGCAGGCGCGAATGTGATCCCGTCGAAATTCAACGCGGCATCATGATCGGTAAACCCCATCTGCACCCCGTCCGCACGCGTCAGCACCCAACAACGGCTTAAACTGGTCACACCCGATTTTATATGCGCTAACAGCGCCTCTGGAATATCCCGCATCAGACCCGCAGCTCCACCACAGGAACGCTGGGTATTTCACCGGCCTCAAAATTGGCATGGCTCATCTCCAGCCGATCCGCGTCAAAGCGCACAGGCACATCGAACTCATACCCCGCCGTCACAATCGCCCCCTCACCGGGCGGCACAGCAAACGTCACCACCCCCGTGCTCAGATCAACCGTGTAATGCGCACCCTCGTCTTGCACGTCCCCCCCCACACCAATAACCACCGTATTGGCCACAGGCTTGCGAATATCGCGGTGATACGCTTCATCACCGGACCTATAAATCTTACATAACTGGAACGTATCCGTCACATCATCGCCCACCCCGATTTCCTGATCCAGAAAATCAACGGCGCGCGAAGGCAAAGCACTTTTATAATCCGTCCAGTCTTTCCAACGAAACCCGAACAAAGGCCCCCGCCGTGCCTCTGTCTGACGTCAGCACTCGTGGGACAGATTTAAGGTTTAGCTAACGGAGGATTTCTGGTTCATCATAACATTCAAGGAGTGAAGATGAGACAGAAATCCGGAAGCAGCAAAGCAGCTGCAGATAAATTGGTGAAGAACATTCGCCGTAAAACCAGACAAACCTATTCCGCCGAGGAAAAGATCCGCATTGTATTAGCGGGCCTTCGCGGCGAGGAAAGCATTTCGGCGCTGTGCCGCCGTGAAGGCATCTCTGAAAGCCTGTATTACAGTTGGTCAAAGGAATTCCTCGAAGCGGGGAAACGCCGCTTGTCTGGCGATACAGCCCGGCAGGCGACGTCGCCTGAGGTGAAGGATCTACGAAGCGAGGCGATGGCATTGAAGGAATGCGTGGCCGATCTGACCATTGAAAACCGTCTGCTCAAAAAAAGCATGACAGGGGCTGGGGGATACGAGGAATGAGATATCCTGCATCTGAGAAACTGGAGATTATCCACACCGTTGAGCAATCACATCTGCCTGTGAAGCAAACCCTCGACATGCTGGGCATTCCGCGGACCACATTTTACCGGTGGTATGATCAATACCTTGAGGGCGGGCTTGATGCTTTGGCGGATCGCTCGCCTCGGCCCAAGTCTGTCTGGAACCGCATTCCCCAAGACAGGCGCGATAACTTAATCGAGTTCGCGCTGGAACATGAAGCGCTATCTACGCGTGAATTGGCGGTAAAATATACGGATGAGAAGCGGTATTTTATCTCTGAATCATCATCTTACCGCATTCTGAAGGCTGCCGACCTGATCACTGCACCAGATTATATCGTGATCAAGGCCGCCGATGAATTCCATGACAAGACCACTGCGATCAACGAGATGTGGCAGACCGATTTTACCTACTTCAAGATCATCGGTTGGGGATGGTATTATCTCAGCACGATCCTGGATGATTACAGTCGCTACATCATTGCCTGGAAACTCTGCACCAACATGCGGGCCGAGGACGTGACGGACACGATTGAGCTGGCCCTGACGGCATCTGGATGCGACCAAGCCGTCGTTCGGCACATGCCGCGTCTGTTGAGCGACAATGGGTCCTGTTACATCTCTGGCGATCTTGCCGAATGGCTGGAAGAGCAGAGAATGGATCACGTTCGTGGAGCGCCGTTCCACCCGCAGACTCAGGGCAAGATCGAGCGCTGGCATCAGACAATGAAAAATCGGGTTCTGCTGGAAAACTATTACCTACCCGGCGATCTGGAAAATCAAATCGGAGCTTTTGTGGAATATTACAACAACCAGCGCTACCACGAGAGCCTGAACAACGTCACACCTGCCGACGTCTATTTTGGGCGCGACAAAGCCATTATCAGAGAGAGGAAAAAGATCAAGAAGCAAACAATCCAAAAACGCCGCTTGCAACATCAAAAACAAGCTGCATAATCAATCACAATAACGAACCAGAGCCTCCAATACTCAAACCGCTCTGATGTCCCATTTTATATGACGACGGACAGACGTTTCTACACTGTCCGCCACTTCTGTCGCCCAGCCCGCACCAATATCCGTGGTATCCACCAACACATCATAAGCCGTGGCCTCAATAGCCACCACGTTGGCAATCGACCGAATAGAGGCCGCATCATACAATACGCCTGCAATCATATCAGAGGTCACCGGATCAACCAGATACCCGCCATCCGCCGAAACGGCGGTAGACAGTGCTTTGCCTTCCAGCTCTAGCCCGCGCATCCCATCATCATCGCCAGACCGTAAATAGGCCGCAAATGCCTTTTGATGCGGGGCTTCCATTGGGGCCGCCCCTGACAGTGCAGGTCGGTTCATCGTCTCAAGTGTTTTTCGTTCTAACATCGTTAATCTGTCTTCCTGTGTCTGTAGTTTCGATTTCATTTCCGTGTTGAATTTGGAAAAATCCTGCACAAAGCCAGCCATCGCACTTTTCACTTCCAAACCACTTTGTTTGGCGCACGCCATTTGGCCCGCAGACGCTTTCGTCTCTCGGTTACTCATCTATCAATCCTATTTTTAGATAAAATTTACTGGGCTTTACGCCAGCATCTCAAGGCGCGCCGCGTTCAATGCCGCCGCCAGCTCATTTGCAAGTTCATCGTCCGATTTGCCGTCCGGTGTCACCCGCGCTTGGGGAAGCATTGGAAATGTTACCAATGATACTTCCCAAAGTTCCAATTCATGCAATAATCGTCCACTTTTTGTAGACTTTTCCGCCCTTAATGTTCGATAGCCAATAGATAAACCATCTATCGCACCCGCCTTAATTAACGCCAAAGCCTCCGCCCCACCCTGAATTTCAGGCAGCAACCGCCCTTTAACAAACAGCCCGTTACCATCTTCATGTATCTCATCCCAAACCCCGATAGGCTTACTTGGGTCATGCTGCCAAAGCATTTTTACGGATCGCCCTTCGGCAATCAAGCGTTGCAAACTCGCGCGATATGCCCCCGTCTGCACCACATCGCCCGTTTGATCCGCCTGCCCGAAAACAGACGCATAACCCGATATTTCGCACCCGTTCTTCAACGCCGCCGCCCCTTCAAATTTTGAAAACTTGGTTTCCAGTTGATAATCTTGATTTGTATAAAACATTCTGTTTTTCACCTTCTAAAATTTCTCTTGCAATATTCAAAATCATATGTGAACGTAACAAGAACATTCATATATAAGGGGACAAAGATGACCGACTTCACAACACACCTGCCCGGCCTGATACTCGCGTTTTCCGCTCTCATGCTCGGCTTCGCCAGCCCCGGCCCAAACATCCTTGCCATCATCGGCACATCCATGGCGGTAAACCGCCCCGCCGGTCTTGCCCTTGGTTTTGGCGTCTCCACCGGCACCATGCTATGGGCCACACTCACCGTACTTGGCCTGTCAGCCCTGCTTGCCGCCTACGCTTCCGCCATTTTCGTCATCAAAATCTGTGGCGGCTTGTACCTGCTATGGCTTGCCTTTAAAGCCTTCAAATCCGCCGCATCAAAACACGATATTGAAGCGGCCCAGCTTGCAGGCGGCCAACGCAGTACCCTTGGCTACTATTTTCGCGGTCTCACAGTACAAATGACCAACCCAAAAGCCGCCTTTTCATGGATCGCCATTGTCTCATTAGGCCTGCAACCAAACGCGCCCTTATGGGTCGGTGCAACCATCATCATCGGCGCATTCTCACTCGCCCTGATCTTCCACAGCCTTTATGCAGTCGCTTTTTCCACCTCAACAATGGTGCGGATATACAGCAAAGCAAGACGCTCCATTCAAGCCGTCCTTGGCGCAGTCTTCGCCTTCGCAGGCTTCAAACTATTGACCAGCCGTTAACGGTTGGCCACTTCCAAAATACTTAACGCCCCGCGTATCAGCACAAAAGCCACCACACCGTAAACCGCCAGCCACAGCCGCTTTTCCAACCGTTCCAGCGTCGCCTCGATTTGCCCCAAACGCCGTTCCAGCCCGTTCCAGCGTTCATTTGTTACCTGTTCATGGGTCTCCAGACGCGCCGCCGCTACGTCAAACGGTTCATATAAAAACCGTGACCCGCCCTTGCGCTCACGCATCGGCAACCGCAGGCAGGCCCAACATAACACGCTTTTCCGCGTCCGTCAGAAACGTGGCCGCGGCCACCCGTTTCCATTGCGCCTCACGCTCATGCGCCAGTGCCGGCACCCCGTCCAAATCCGCTGACAGTTTCAATCCAGCACCGTAATACCCTGATAACCAACCAGAAACCGCCCCCGTCACTTTACCCACCAACGGCAAAACCGTCAGGCGATAAAACGCACGGTTGGCTTCTTGATAATTCGAATAAGTATTGTCGCCGGGCAATCCCAGCAACATCGGCGGCACCCCAAAGGCCAAGGCCACCTCACGCGCCGCACTATCTTTGGTCTTCTGAAACTCCATGTCAGAGGGCGAAAATCCCATCGGTTTCCAATCCAGCCCGCCTTCCAGCAACATCGGCCGCCCCGCATTTCGCGCACCCTGATGATTGCTTTCCAACTCCTCAACCAAACGGTCATATTGGTCACTCGCCAATGCCCCTTGCCCGTCAGAACCTTTATAAACAATAGCCCCCGAAGGTCGCGCTGCATTGTCCAACAATGCCTTAGACCAACGGTTCGCCGCATTATGCACATCCAACGCACCTGCGGCGGCCTGCATCGGTGATAACCCGTAATGGTCATCTTGCGGATGAAACGATTTCACATGCGCAATCGGGGCCAAATCACTCGACATATCAAACCGGTGCTTCTTGGCACCCACACTGTATTCATAGGCCACAGGCCACCCGTCACCACCCGGAATCACCCGCATCCGATCAGATCGCAGCACATATAGCTCCGCAGGCCCACCATCATCATGCGCCCCCGCCGCTTCAAAATACCCGTCACCGGACAGCAATAATTGCCCGTAAAAACCCTCCAGTAAATCCGCTTTGCCCTGCGCCGCATTGGGCCGCGCCAACAGGCATAACATGGGGTGTATCTCGTAGCGCCGCTTATCATCCGAAAGCACCCAAGGCACCGCCGCCGCCGCCTCAGAAATCATCTTCACACAACGAAACCCCACAGGGTTTCCGGTAAATCCCGTGCGTGTCAAAGACACCACATCACGCGCCGACCACGCAGGCCGTCCGGCCCCGTGAAAAGCAATAACGGGTGCCGCCCCCGAGGTTTTCGTTTCAGCCACAGGGGATTTCCCCCGCAAAAATTGCAGAACCATCAGCTCGCTCCTAATTTAGATTATTTACACTAATGCCCGAACGCTCGGGCGATGATAATTATGGGCCGCATCAACCATCAGGTCGGTCAAAGCCCAGACCAGTGCATCCACCCGATCAGGGCTGCCCTTGCCACTAAAGCCTGCCAGGCTCATCTTGCACATCTGATCTTCCAGATCGCGCAAACCACCCAAATGATGCACGCGCCCTTGTTCATATAAAGCCGCCACAGGTTCGGCACGCGCTGACTTACCACGCGTTGCATGCACCCCTTTATAGGGCAACAGCCCCGAATGCTGGCGCAAAACCGCCTCAACCATCTCGCCGCCCTGATTAACCTCGGCCACCACGCGATCGGCCCCAAATTCCTTCGCCGCCACCACCACAGCCGCCGCCCAAGCGTTCGGCGTCACCGAATGCAGCGTCAAATCCGCCAATATATATGCCCGCCAATTCTGCGGCGCGCCTTGCATCACCACACCTGCTACAACAATTCCGCAAGCATCCGCCTTTTCGCCACTTGTCGTCGGTGGATCAACCGCCACCACAACACGGGTCAGCTTAGGCGCATCCTGAACACGCCCCGCATCCAGATCAGACAGGTGCCATAAAGCCCCTTCCACATCCTCCAGCAATTCACCCTCTAATTCCTCACGCCCCTGCCGTGTGCCACCATATCGCCCAGTCACCTTATCTAAAAAAGACTGCGCCAAGTTCACCGCATTAACGGATGTCGGTGCCGTCGTCATAACCGTGCCATCACCTGCCATAATATCATGCAAAATATCTACATTCTTTGGCGTCGTTGTCACAACCTGACGCGGATCATCCCCCAGCCGCAAAGCAAACTGCAACATATCCCAGGCCTCACGCCCCTTTTTCCATTTCGCCAACTCATCCACCCATGCCCCGTCAAACTGCGGCCCACGCATCGCTTCAGGGTCACTGGCCGAATAACACGTCGCCACCGCCCCGTTAGGCCAAACCAAACGCCTGCGTGTCGCTTCCCATTTGGGCCGCCGATCAGGCGGACAGCAGGCCAAAATCCCGCTGTCGCCAAACACCATAATATCGCGCGCTTGGGCATAAGTTTCACCGACAAGAGCGATCTGTTTACACTTACCTTCGTCCAAAGGCCGCGCCCCTTCCACTTGGGCGCGCACCCATTCGGCACCGGCGCGGGTTTTCCCAGCACCACGCCCGCCCAGAATGACCCATGTGGCCCAATCGCTCTTAGGGGCTATCTGGTGTGGCAAAGCCCAAAATTCAAACATCCAAGGCAAGGCTTTCAGTGCGTTTGCACTTAACCCCGCCAAAAACGCCTTAGCCTCGTCCTCGCTTACGCAAGTGAGCAATTCGGCCAAGGATTTCCGCTTGTGCTTCGGCAAGGTCGCAGGCCCCGCCTTCAATGACCCCGTTAATGGCATCGTGTTGTTTTGCATAATCAGCCTCTTGTTTGTTCACATGCACCAATGCGGCCTCATAATAGCTCATCAGCTTTGATACATTTGGTGGCAGTTCATCTATCGGTACATCCGCGCCTAAACGCTCGATTGTACTCATCAGATTTAGTGCAAGTCTTGCATAGTTGTCTTTTGCAAAGCCCAGCCGTTTGGCCTGCGCTTGCAATCCCTCAGGGATATCTTCAGTCATATAGTATGGCTTCCTCTAGGGTTGTCCCGTCGAGCAGACGCACGAAAGCAGCGGCCATTAGCCACTGCTTACCCACTTCTTCCAGCTTGCCACAAGGTATACCCAAGACCGTTCGCAAAGTCAAGATTTTCAACTATAGGGTGAACGGCCTTAGGCGTAATATTCTATTAATAAATACCGTAAGATACTGATATTACTAATTATTACCAGCATCCTGTGCCGCCTTACGTCGTGCCGCCTCAATCTTGCGCCACTTGATAACGTTTGCATTATGCTTGCGTAAACTGTCCGCAAACGCATGTCCACCGGTGCCATCAGCCACAAAATACAGGTTATCCGTATCCGCAGGATGCATCACCGCTTCAATCGCTTTACGCCCTGGGTTCGCGATCGGCCCGGGCGGCAGTGCAGGAATGATATAAGTGTTATACACCGTCTTCTTAGACAACTCACTACGCTTCAACCCACGCCCCAAAGGGGCCTTTCCTTCGGTAATCCCGTAAATCACCGTAGGGTCAGTTTGCAACTTCATCCCCTTATTCAGGCGATTAACAAAAACACCGGCTACTTCAGCCCGCTCTGATTTCACACCTGTCTCTTTTTCAACAATAGAGGCCAAAATCAAAGCTTCTTCAGGCGACTTGAATGGCAAACCATCCTCACGACCGGCCCAAGCATCTTCCAGTATCTTACTTTGTGCCAGCTTCATATCTTCAATAATATCCGCACGTAAACTGCCCAAACGCACTTCAACTGTATTCGGTGCCAGAGTGCCCTCGGCAGGTACATCGGCTAATGGTCCATCCAAAAAATCCGCCGCATTCAAAGCTTCAACAATCTGCCAGCTGGTCGCCCCTTCTGCCACAGATATCTGATAAGAAATCGGCGCCTTCGCCTCTTTCAATTCCACATAGGCCGCAGGTAATTCTTCACCCACCACGAAAGCTGCTAAAACCACAGTTTCACCATCACTGGCAGTGCGTTCGCGCAAAGTCAGCTTGGCTGGGCTTGCCACCCGCACGTTATAACGCGCCACATATCGAAAGCTGCTGCGCCCGCCTTTGGTCACAATCTTCATTATTTCAGCCATAGAAGCCCGGGCAGGAATTTCGTAGTTCCCAAACTTCAACTTGGCACTCATATCCGTATAGTCCGAACCTATGCCCATAACACGGCTATTGGTGATTGCCCCTTGTTCTTGCAGTTCTTTTGCCAAACGCCGCACAGTTCCGTTGCGCGGCACTTCAACAAAGATAGCCTGTTGCAAAGGCCCTGCTTTATAATATTCTGCCTTGCCCCAATATACCACTGCCGAAAGGCCAATCATCAAGACAATCAACAGGTTAAAGGCATTTGCCGCGAAATGTTTGTTCATGCGCTCAACCGCTCACTTTACCCATAACCAGCGACGCGTTAGTGCCACCAAATCCAAACGAGTTTGACAAAACCACATTTATCTCACGCTTCACAGCTTTGTTCGGGGCCAAATCCAGTTCCGTTTCCACATCTGGGTTATCCAGATTGATGGTGGGCGGTGCAATTTGATCGCGCAAAGCCAGAATACAGAAAATCGCTTCAACAGCCCCCGCAGCCCCCAGTAAATGCCCAATCGACGATTTTGTCGATGACATTGTAACGCCCTTGGCCGCATCGCCCAGCAAGCGTGTCACCGCCCCCAGTTCAATCGTATCGGCCATCGTAGAGGTGCCATGCGCATTGATATAATCAATGTCAGATGGTTTCAGACCCGCCCGTTTCAAGGCCGCTGTCATAGCGCGGAAACCACCGTCACCATCCGATGAAGGGGCGGTAATATGATACGCATCCCCCGACAGGCCATAGCCCAAAATTTCCGCATAAATTCTGGCACCACGCGCCTTGGCATGTTCATACTCTTCCAGAACAACAACACCAGCCCCTTCGCCCATCACGAAACCATCACGGTCACGATCATATGGCCGTGATGCCTTCTGTGGCTCATCTCGGCGCGATTTTGACAAAGCTTTACAGGCGTTAAACCCGGCAATACCGATCTCACAAATCGGGCTTTCCGTACCACCTGCAATCATCACATCCGCATCATCCAGCATGATCAGACGTGCCGCATCGCCAATGGCATGTGCCCCTGATGAACAAGCCGTCACAACCGCATGGTTTGGCCCTTTAAAGCCGTGGCGAATAGCAACTTGGCCTGTCACAAGATTGATCAAAGCCCCCGGAATAAAGAACGGTGAAACCCTGCGCGGCCCGCGTTCTTTTAAAACAATAGCCGTTTCAGCAATAGATTTCAGCCCGCCAATGCCGGAACCAATCATAACACCGGTGCGCAGCTTGCTTTCTTCATCCTCAGGCGTCCAGCCTGCGTCAGCCACAGCTTGATCTGCCGCCGCCATGCCGTACAAAATGAAATCATCCACTTTGCGCCGCTCTTTGGGGGCCATCCAGTCATCAGGGTTAAATGTGCCGTCAGTGCCATCTCCATAAGGGATTTCACAGGCATAATTTGTACCCAAATGATCTGCATCCCAGCGCGAAATTGTACCCGCCGCAGATTGCCCAGCAATCAAGCGTTTCCAAGTTTCATCCACACCGCACGCAAGCGGAGATACCATTCCTAACCCTGTAACAACAACGCGACGCATATTCACCTCTTAGTATTTCTTGCCATTGGCCCCTTGATTACCCTGCCCGCAATAATTCAGCAAGCAATCAACCGCCCGTAAGCCGTTTTTCGCAAAAAAAGACGCATCCCCTTGCAGGAATGCGCCCGATAAGACTAAAAAGTCTTGAATTCTTTAGCCGGCTTCAGTGATGAACTTCACTGCGTCGCCGAATGACTGAATAGTTTCAGCCGCGTCATCAGGGATTTCGATGCCGAACTCTTCTTCAAAAGCCATAACCAGCTCAACTGTGTCCAAGCTGTCTGCGCCCAAATCATCAATGAAAGATGCGGTTTCTGTTACTTTTGCTTCGTCAACACTTAGGTGCTCTACAACGATTTTCTTTACACGATCTGCGATGTCGCTCATGTTTTTATCCTCATACTGCGGGGTTTTCCCCTTGGTTTTTCATCAACACCCAACTTCGGGCACCGATATCTGCCTTATTTCTAAAGCCACGGTTCCAAAAGCGACCCCGCCTTTGGTTAATTCTGTGCCGCGCTATAGCATAAAGAACAGCGTTGGCAAATGGTTTCGAGACGTTAGGGCAAATATAGCAACAGAATGTAAAGTTAGCCAAGGGCTAAACACGCACTTGTGTTTCAAAACTCATTTGATAAAGATTTCCTGAAAGTAATCAAAGGCACACCCAGATGAAATATGAAACCTTAGAACTGTTAATAGATGGCAAGTGGACAAATGGCACATCCGATAAAAGCCAGGATGTGATAAACCCTGCTACGGAACAAGTTTTGGGTACCCTGCCCCACGCATCCACCGCTGATCTGAATGCAGCCCTTGTGGCCGTAGAAAAAGGTTTCAAAACATGGCGCGCCACATCACCCTTGGCCCGCCAAGTCATTATGAACAAAGCCGCCGATCTGATGGAAGAGCGCAAAGCCGCCATCGCCCTGAATATCAGCCGCGACATGGGCAAGCCGGTGGGCGAAGCCAGTTTGGAAATGGATTTCGTCATAGGTTGTTTGCGGTGGGACGCAGAGCAAGGCAAACGCGCCTATGGTCGCATCATTCCATCGCGTATCCCCGGCCAACGCCAGATGATGATAAAAGAGCCCGTAGGCCCTGTTGCCGCCTTTGTGGCATGGAACTTTCCCGCCTCAAACGTAATGCGCAAAATCGGCAATGCACTGGGTGCGGGCTGTTCCATCATCATGAAAGCCGACGAAGAAACGCCGTCCGCCGCCATCGCCATCGCACGTTGCCTACAAGATGCAGGCCTGCCTGACGGCGTGCTAAACATGGTCTTTGGTGTCCCTGCTGAGATTTCCAGCTATCTGCTGGATAGCCCCATCATCAAAAAACTCAGCTTCACCGGCTCAACACCCGTGGGTATGTTGCTACAAGCCCAAGCCGCCAAACGCATGATCCGCTGCACCATGGAACTGGGCGGCCACGCCCCTGTGCTGGTGTTTGATGATGCTGACATCGCAGCGGCGGCCAAACTTTGTGCGGCCACAAAATTCCGCAACGCAGGCCAGGTTTGCATCTCGCCCACACGGTTTTATGTGCAAAGTGGCGTTTATGATGAGTTTACAGAACGCTTCGTAAAACACGCAAATGAAATGGTCGTAGGTGAAGGCATCAACGACGGCGTTCAAATCGGCCCCTTGATCGGCGCACGGCGTTTGGATGTGATGCAGGATTTTGTAGAAGATGCAGTATCTTGCGGTGCTGAACTGCTGGCAGGTGGGGAACGTCTTGGAAACAAAGGCTTCTTCTACAAACCCACCGTCTTGAAAGATGTACCCGAAGAGGCCAAAATAATGACCGAAGAACCCTTTGGCCCTATCGCCCCCATCGCATCGTTTAGTGATTTTGATCAGGCCGTGGAACGTGCCAACAGCTTGGAATACGGGCTGGCCAGCTACGCCTTTACCACGGACGGTGCCAAAGCCACGGCTTTGGGCGACCAGATCAACGCAGGCATGTTTGGCGTCAACCACTTCGGCATCGCCACCCCTGAAACACCCTTTGGCGGGGTTAATCATTCGGGGTATGGAACTGAGGGCGGTGAAGAAGGCATTGCAGCTTACCAGCGGGTGAAGTTTATTTCGGAGATCGGGGTTTAGGTATAAATCCAGACGGCATTATTTTTTAAACAACCGACCTTGCCGCACACAAAAGCGGTTGAGGTCTCGGGCGGACATGGTAATATCATGTGGGAAAATAGACCTTATGCGAAGTCTCTCGCGCTATTGAAATTTGAATATACTTGATGAAAAAAACATCTAAAAGGGATTTCTTGAAATTATGGAATACGTAGAAACAATACTTCAAAATATTGAAGCTGATAATGACGTTAAAACCAAACAAGATGTTCTACGAAAGTTGAAAATACTCGGCCTTACGGACTTTTGCAAAATACACTGGGCAATGCCGAACGCTGATCTTCCTAAAATTTCAAGTTTTCTGCCAAAAATGGCAGGCTTGGATACCCAGAAAAAGTGGACCGGACAAATAGGAGATCATTCTATTGCAGCTACGGTAAATTTCGTACGCGCAACCGTTGCAAGTTATTCTCAACATACAGGATCGTCAATCGAAGGAAAAAGGATATTGGACTTCGGTTGCGGGTACGGCCGTTTTCTGAGGGCTTATAGTTATTACAGCAACCAAGTATTCGGCGTCGATCCGTTAGATACGTCTCTCGCATATTGCGAAACAGCCGGGTTGGCGGGGGTATCAAAATCGGATCCAAATTCATCAGACCTTAAAGTTGAAAACAAATTTGATTTCAGCTTTGCATTTTCTGTATTTACGCATCTGAATGAAGAAGTAGCTACTAACGCTCTGAACACAATGACTAATGCTACAGTACAAGGTGGAATGATTTGCATCACAATTCGCCCAATAGAAATTTGGGAACATCACTTTAAAAGCAAAAACCTGAAGTTTCAACACGGTATAAAACACTATCATAAAGCGCATCATGAGCAATCGTTTGCATTTGCAGGTCGTGGGGCAAGCAATGATGGGTTGGGCGACTTTTATGGAACCGCCTCTATAAATCTAAATTGGTTTGATCAGTTCTCTGATAAGATAGAATTAGTGAATTTAGACAGATCAATAGAAGACAAACTACAGTTGTACGCTTTTTTCAAAAAGCTCTAGAACGCATATCATCGGTATCAAGACAATTACGCGGCTTACCCTGATACAGTTATTTTTCAGTGTAAAAACGGGGTAATGGCGCCTATTTGGTTTAAGGATAAATCTAAATGATAGGATTGTTGTTCTCTCTGTTATCACTGATATGCTCTGCTATCTGGGTCTTTATGATGTTCGGGCGGCTTCAATCGCTTTTTACAATTAAGTACACCACATATATATTCTTAAGCGTTGTATTTGCAGCTCTTGCAACTTTGCTTATACGGGTTGGTATTTAAAACTTATTAACCCACTTGGGTATCTGAAAACGGTTCCGCCACAATTTGATACTCAGAGGTGGTCCTACTATTTCGACCAGTTAGCAGCCATTTTAAGATGGATCAGGGTTTCATTTAGGCTGCCAATCTCGTTGGTTCTGTTTTTCTTTCATAAGCTTCATCCGGCGTCAATATTCCGTGGGTCGAATGCGGGCGTTCGGCGTTATAGTATGCCATCCATTTTCCGATTCCTGTGCGAGCTTGTGAACCCATTTCAAATGCGTTCAGGTAGATGCATTCATATTTCAGGGATCGCCAAAGCCGCTCAATCATGCGGTTGTCGACCCAGCAGCCTTTTCCATCCATAGATATCGCCACATCGGCATCTCTCAGCGCCTGTGTCCATTCGAAGCCAGTGAACTGGCTGCCCTGGTCACTGTTCATAATCTCTGGTTTACTGTATTTGGCGATGGCCTCTTTCAAGGCTTCGACGCAAAAATCCGCTTCCATGCTATTTGACAAACGCCAGCTCAAAACCTTGCGACTGTGCCAGTCCATAATCGCCACCAGATACAAAAACCCACGCTGCATAGGGATGTAAGTAATGTCGACACACCACACCTGATTTGGCCTATCAATCGCCAGGTTTCTTAGCAGATATGGGTAAATCTTGTGCTGCGGATGCTTCTTGCTGGTGTTAGGCGTCTGGTAGATTGGAACCAAACACATCAGACGCATCAAGCGTCGCACACGGTGGCGGCCACACTTGTGGTCTTGCCGCTGCATATAACGCGCCATTTGCCGTGACCCATACCAAGGCGTATCTAGGAATTGTTTGTCGATTATTTCCATGAACCGCAAATTCTCGGCACTTTCACCCTTCGGCTGATAATACAGGTTTGACCGCGCCAACAACAGCAGCCCACATTGTCGCCGAACGCTCAGGTTATGATCCTTGCTCACCATTTTTTGCCTCGTGTTCCGAGCAACTGAACCGAGGCACTTGCTAAAAAATCCCGTTCCACAACCAGTTGACCGATCTTCGAGTGCAGCTTGTCAATTTGAGCGTCATCAGCGCGCCCCAGATCACTGCCACGCCTGGAAAATGTCGCGGCCATATTCTCAATCGCAGCACGCTTCCATGTCCCAATCTGGGTTGGATGCACACCGTACTTCTTTGACAGCTCCGCCATCGTCATTTCTTCACGGATCGCCTCAAGCGCAACCTTGGCCTTGAAATCGGGAGAGTGGTTCTTTCGTTTCGTCATTTTGAATCGTCTTTCTCGTTAGTCGATCCATCTTAACTACTGGTCCGAAATCTTGCGACCACCTCTCTCGTCTTCAAATAAAATGTATCCTAACCGTTTGGATTTCAGGACTTCAACTGGATATCCGTTTTCTTCAAGAAGCGTTTTCATTTGAAAAGCGCGCTTTATATGTTCAGTAGCGGTTGGCTTGAACCAGCTTAACCCTTTTGTATTTCTATCATAATTTTTCTTTCGTACTTTACTAACTCTATCAGGTGCATCCAGATTGTCCGCAAACCACTGCAACAAATTATTGGTGCTTCTCAGCGTTGCCACATCAATATCATTCCTGCGCACTAAATCATACGCAACTTGCAAAAAGCCCTCTCTCGCTTTCATCCCTTTTACTTGCAGGAAGTTTACAAACCGTAAATACATGATCTTAACCCAAAAACTTTTTCTAACTTAACTGACACCGCCTTTGTTTGCATTGATCAGAGTTTTAGGGAACTCTTGGCTAAGTTAGGCGAGAATGGTGAATAAATTATGAACGTTGGCGTAAGGGCAATTCATAGTCGAATTGCCCTCAGGTTGTATTTTTAGAATGCTGAACGCATTCTTACCGCAGTTTGCTGCGCAAATTGCGGCTATATCATAGCCATACCGCCATTCACATGCAGCGTTTGCCCTGTCACGTAGCTGGCCTCATTCGATGCCAGATAGGCCACGGCTGAAGCTATTTCTTCAGGTGATCCCATCCGCCCCGCAGGGATGTTACCAACCATCTTTTCCTTAACCGCATCAGGCAGTTCTGCGGTCATTGCAGTCTCAATAAACCCCGGTGCCACACAGTTGGCGGTGATGCCGCGCGTGGCAATTTCCTGCGCATAAGACTTGGTCATACCTATTATGCCCGCCTTGGACGCCGCATAATTCACCTGCCCTGCATTACCCGTGACACCGACAATAGACGTGATGTTTATAATCCGCCCGAAGCGTTGTTTCATCATCGGGCGCATCACTGATTTCATCAGCCGCATTGTGCTTGAAAGGTTCACATCAATCACTTGCTGCCACTCATCATCCGACATCCGCATGAAAATATTGTCACGCGTAATGCCCGCGTTATTGACCAGAATGTCCAAGCCACCCATGGCTTCGGACGCTTGGCCTGACAATGCTTTGACCGCATCAATATCACTTAAATTACAAGGCGTTACGAAAGCCCGCTCACCCAGATCAGCGGCCAGTGCTTCTAACGGATCAACCCGTGTGCCCGACAGGGCCACACTTGCCCCCATCGCATGAAGCCCACGTGCAATAGCACCGCCAATACCGCCTGACGCGCCTGTGACCAGTGCTTTTTTACCTGTTAAATCAAACATATTTTATCCTTTTATCTCTGCCGCTACTGCGGCCACATCTTCGGGGCTGTTCACTGCCTTACACACAATCGCGCGATCAATACGCCGTATCATGCCGCTTAATGCCTTACCCGCCCCTATTTCGTAAATCTCAGTCACGCCTTGCGTGGACATATAAGAAACGCTTTCCCGCCAACGCACAGAACCTGTGACCTGTTGCACCAGCAAATCCGCAATCGCAGCGGCATCATTGTTGGCAGACGCCAGAACATTGGCGACCACAGGCACGTTTGGGGCTGAAATAGTTACATCCGCTAGGGCCGCCGCCATCGCATCCGCCGCAGGTTGCATCAAGGCACAATGGAAAGGCGCGGACACAGGCAAAATCACCGCACGTTTTGCGCCCTTGCCCTTGGCGATCTCACAAGCCCGCTCAACAGCCGCCTTATGGCCTGAAACCACCACTTGGCCCGGATCATTATCGTTTGCCGCCTGACAAACCTCGCCCTGGGCCGCTTCTGCTGCCACTTCTTGTGCTGTGGCAAAGTCCAACCCCAACAGGGCGGCCATTGCACCCACGCCCACAGGGACGGCTGCTTGCATTGCACGGCCCCGAATGCGCAGTAAACGCGCGGTATCGGCTAGGCTTATAGAACCCACAGCACAAAGGGCGGAATATTCACCAAGGGAATGCCCTGCCACAAAGGATGCCGCACTAATCTCTACCCCTTCTGCCTGCAAAGCCGCCATCGCGGCCATGGATGTGGCCATCAAGGCCGGTTGGGCGTTTTCAGTAAGCGTAAGATCAGCGATATCGCCGCCCCAGATCAAGCCTGACAGGTCTTGCCCCAAGGCTTCATCCACCTCATCAAAAACTGCTTTAGCCGCAGGATAAGCATCGGCAAACCCCTTGCCCATTCCGATGGTTTGGGCACCTTGGCCCGGAAATACAAATGCGCGTGTCATGGTCACCTCATAATCATTGTCTTATTTGGTCTATAACGCCCTGAAACCATCGTCTACCCCTTGCGTTTGCCCGCCACCCAAGTATAAGCCCCCAATCTTCCGCAAATTACTTTAACGCGGTCGCCTCTCGTATCTGGGCGCGGAAGAATAGCCTTGGTTTTGAAGCACGCTTGAAAATGGTGAATAATATGGCGCTCTACGAGCACACATTTATCGCGCGTCAGGATATATCCAACGCGCAAGCCGAAGGTCTGATAGAACACTTCGGCGCGGTATTGACTGACAACGGTGGTAAACTGGTTGATAGCGAATACTGGGGTCTGAAAACAATGGCCTACAAAGTTAACAAAAACCGCAAAGGTCACTACGGATACATGAAATCCGATGCGCCATCTGCGGCGGTTCAAGAAATGGAACGTCTGATGCGCCTGCATGATGATGTGATGCGTATCTTGACCATCAAAGTGGACGAGCATGAAGAAGGCCCGTCCGTAGTAATTCAGGCCAAATCGGCCAAAGAAGAACGTCGTAGAAACCGCTAGAAAGGATTTAAACCATGGCAGATAAACCATTTTTCCGTCGTCGCAAGTCCTGCCCATTTTTGGGGGATAACGCGCCTAAGATCGACTATAAAGACACGAAACTATTGCAACGCTATGTATCAGAGCGCGGCAAAATCGTGCCGTCCCGTATCACCGCAGTCTCTGCCAAGAAACAACGCGAACTGGCTAAAGCCATCAAACGCGCACGTTTTCTGGCCCTGCTGCCCTACGCTGTGAAGTAAGGAGAGAAACATGCAAGTTATCCTACTAGAACGCGTCGCAAAGCTTGGCCAAATGGGCGATATTGTGACCGTAAAGCAAGGTTTCGGTCGTAACTTTCTTTTGCCGCAAGGCAAAGCATTGCGTGCAACTGACGCCAACAAAGCCGTTTTTGACGCGCAAAAATCACAGCTGGAAGCTGCCAACCTTGAAACCAAGAAAGAGGCCGATGCAGTGGCCGCTAAATTGGATGGTCAACAGTTTGTTGTGATTCGCTCTGCGTCTGACGCAGGCTCACTTTACGGCTCTGTAACCACGCGCGATGCGGCTGATGCTGCAACAGAAGCCGGCTTTACTGTCGACAAGAAGCAGATTGAACTGGATACACCGATCAAAGAAATCGGTCTGCACGACATGACTGTGGTTTTACACCCAGAAGTGTCTTGTACCATTCAAGTGAATGTTGCGCGTTCTGACGAAGAAGCTGAAATTCAAGCGGCAGGTAAATCTGTTATTGATATGGCCGCTGAAGCTGAAGCAGAAGCAGAGTTCGAAATTGCTGAACTGTTCGACGATATGGGTGCAGCCGCTGCCGAAGATTTCGGTGACGACGAAGATGCAGCCCCTGCCGCTGAAGCTGCAGAAGAAACATCTGATGAAGGTGAAGACGCTAAAGCGTAATCATACTTCACTATCTAAATTCTAGGCCTGCCATTTTTTGGCGGGCCTTTTTCTTTGCCAAACGCAAAAAATATCATACGCTCACTAAATAATTTTCGAATAAATCACCCAGTAGATTGTTAACCCAGCATACGACAATCAAATATAAGGGATATATTATGACTTTTTATACACTCACCGCCGCAACACTGGCCTTAAGTATTACCGCAGGTTCTGTATTTGCTGCGGGTTCAGATAGCAGCGCGCCCCCCACGCCGACGCAAACCACGAAGGAATGTAATAAAAACCGTGTGTGGATCGATACTAAAAAGCGGTGTGTTCGCATTAAGAAAAGTCAGCTGAATGACGATGGTATCTACAACAACGCCCGTGAGCTGGCCTATGCAGGGCGTTATGACGATGCGCTGGAGCTGTTGGGCATGGCGGCAAACCCGAATGATCCGCGTATCTTGAACTACATTGCTTTTACCAACCGCAAAATGGGCAACACCCAAGTGGCTATGGTATTTTACCGCCAAGCCTTGCACGTTGACCCTGATTACATTCTGGCGCGTTCGTACTTTGGCCAAGCCAAGATGCAAAGCGGCGATGTTAAAGGGGCCAAAGAACAGCTGGCGCGTATTGACGCGATCAATGGTACAGGTTCTTGGGCTTATGAAAGTCTGGCCGCCGCGATCAAAGGCAAAAGCAGATATTAGGGCAGGTTTTTCACATTTGGGCGATTATATTTGGTAGGGTCAAAACAACACCACAAACAGGCCCATACATATGAAACAAGACGACAGCATCAATGCATTAGGCGAAACATTGCAACCTTGCTCCAACGCCCCTGTCACAGGATTTTATCGTGACGGTTGCTGCAATACAGGGCCGGATGACAAAGGCCTGCACACGGTTTGCATTGAAGTCACCGCCGAATTTCTGGCTTTTTCCAAAATGCGCGGCAATGACCTATCCACACCCCGCCCCGAGTTCGGTTTTGCGGGCCTGAAACCCGGTGATCGGTGGTGCCTGTGCGCCGAACGTTGGGCCGAAGCAGACGCGCATGAAGCAGCCCCTTATGTGATCTTGCACAGCACCCACATCAAAACCCTGGAAATCATTCCCTTCGCAGTGCTGCGCCACAAGGCGTTGGATATGAACTAAAGCAGGGGCTGACCATGCGCTTCCCCATAGTATTTAGGGGGCGAAGAACTTCTGCTTAGATCCCAATCAACTACCGCGTTTAACATTCTCTTGCAGAGTCATCGGCACAAGTCAGTTGCATGCCGCCCGATAAAATATTAGCATAAACACATGAAATATTTAAACTGCCGTCCACTTCTTTTTTGTATTGCCATAATTTTACCGCTGCCCTTATCTGCTCAACCCTATGCGAAACAGTGTCCCGCGCCCTTGGTTGGGGGTAAATGGAGCGTTGATCAAATAGCGGGAACAGTTGCGAATGTTTTCTCCAGCCAAGGCCATTTGGCAATACCGGTCCCACCGCCAAACGAAACTGATTTTGCTAACATCACAACCAATGGCTGCACGGATTCATCATTCACGCTTAAAGTGATAGGCCGTAACCTAGTCTTCCCGATGAAACTTCAGAAATGGGCTGATGGAAATGGCGTAGTTTACACTGGATCAACAAGCTCTGGGACTGGGCTGACGGAAAGCATAGAAATGACTTTGGGTAATCCGCATCAAGCCCTCGGAGACGCTTTGATAACCATGAAGTATTATGGAGGAACTGGTGTTATCCCGTTTCATCTGTTTTTCCAATCTTTAGAACCGGCTAATAAACGCACCCGATATGAGTGTCGCTGTAAAGGTCTGCTCAAGAAATGGATAGATGAAGAAATAGCACAAAGTAAAAAATTTCAAAATGCCTATGGCAATTCAAGATATCAGAAACGTCCAAATGGGGTGCCGTTAAATGCAAGTTTTAATGAGTGGGAGAAAGTGTACGACGGCATAATTGCCTTGATAGCAACAGAGAACGTGACGTATTCAAAGGCTGTAAAAATCGTAGTAAACGCATATTACCCCAAGGGTAAAAAACCTGCAAATGGTACCAGTGCAAGTGTTAAAAATATCTTAAAAAATTCAATTACTGCTGCGGAAACTGACCCAGATACCTGCGAAGTAAAATATACAACAATACATAGGCAAGAATGTTTTCCGGCCCTCGCGAACGAGACGACAGTCATACATGAAAATGTGCACGTCAAAGCTTGCGATGATAGGCAGATTAAAGGAATTACAGGAGTACCAAAATATAACGTGGCGGTAGTTGGAAAAGAAGAAGCGTTGGCCTATGCAACCGAAATAAAATTTCTGCAAAGCTTTATCAAAGACAACTGCAATTGATCGCTGGGCGTTGGGCCCGTATACGCCCCTCAATATTGCCACCGTCATCAAGCATCAACTTATTTCCCACAATGCCGCAACCAAGATAAGCGCAGGCGGTTGGCATACGGCAAAGCTGAGGTTACCGATCAATATAGCAAGAAACGGGCTGACATATTCCTTTCTGGCGGGCATTCAGGTTTCAGTTAACCAAAGGAACCAAAATGCCCCTGAATTTCGAAGCCATCCCAACCCCTGACGCACGCAACGCCCAAAGTGGCAAGCCGGATGCCAACGGGCAATTACCCGAACGCGCTATATCAGACGGTAACGGCAACCCCTGCCGCCATTGCCTGACCGACATCCCCAAAGATGCGCCGATGCTGATATTAGGCTACCGCCCCTTCCCTACAGCGCAACCCTATGCGGAACTGGGGCCTATTTTTCTGTGCGCGGATAAATGCGAACGCCACAAAGACAGCACCACCCTGCCTGACATGCTTAAAAACACTGAAAACTACCTGATACGCGGCTATGATGCGCAAGACCGCATTGTCTATGGTTCTGGGCAGGTTACCAAGACCAGCCAGATTGAACAGGCGATTGAAAACGGCTTTAGCAACAGCGCAATCGACTATTACCATATGCGCTCGGCCAGCAATAATTGCTTTCAGGCTAAAGTCACCAGATCGGACTAAGCCCCAGTTTCATTTTTCCCGAAACCACATAACAAATCCCCGAAGATGATAATTCTGGCCTGACAAACGCGGTTTTCCCTGCCATCGTCAGGTCAGATTCTATTTTACGGAGGTTCCAATGGACTATCTAACAAACAATGACATCCAAGACATCGTTGAAGCCGACCGCGAACATGTTTGGCATCACCTGATCCAGCATAAACCGTTCGAAACTAATGAACCACGCATCATGGTTGAAGGCAAAGGCATGCGGGTTTGGGATCAAAAGGGTAAAGAACACCTTGATGCGGTTTCTGGCGGTGTCTGGACAGTAAACGTTGGCTATGGCCGTGAACGCATTGCCGATGCTGTGCGCGATCAGTTGGTCAAGCTGAACTATTTCTCACAATCCGCAGGCTCTATTCCGGGGGCGATTTTCGCCGAAATGCTGCTGGATAAAATGCCGGGCATGAAACGGGTTTACTATTCAAACTCTGGTTCCGAAGCCAATGAAAAAGTTTTCAAAATGGTGCGCCAGATCAGCCATAACAAACATGGCGGCAAGAAAAGCAAAATCCTGTATCGCCACCGCGATTACCACGGCACCACCATCGCCACCCTGTCCGCAGGCGGCCAAGAAGAACGCAATGCACAATACGGGCCATTCCTTCCCGGTTTCGTCGAAGTGCCGCATTGCCTTGAATATCGCAACCAGTTCGACAGTGCCGAAGATTACGGTGCAGCTTGTGTGAAGGCCACCGAAGAGGTGATCTTGCGCGAAGGCCCCGACACTATCGGCCTGCTATGCTTGGAACCCATCACCGCAGGGGGTGGCGTGATCGTACCGCCCAAAGGCTATTGGGAAGGCATTCAGGAACTTTGCACCAAATACGAAATTCTGTTGCACATCGACGAAGTGGTTTGCGGCCTTGGGCGCACTGGCACATGGTTTGGCTATCAGCATTACGATGTGAAACCTGATTTTGTGACCATGGCCAAAGGTGTGGCCTCAGGTTACGCCGCAATTTCATGTACAGTCACCACCGAAGCGGTGTTTGATCTGTTCAAAAACAACGCGTCTGACCCGTTGAACTATTTCCGCGATATATCCACCTTTGGTGGCTGTACCGCAGGGCCGGCAGCCGCGATTGAGAACATAAAGATCATCGAAGAAGAAGGCCTTTTGGAAAACTGCACCAAGATGGGCGAATATTGCCTTGGTCTGCTGGAAGACCTGAAAGCCAAGCACGATGTTATCGGCGAAGTGCGTGGCAAAGGCTTATTCCTAGGCGTTGAGCTGGTCATAGACCGTGATACCAAAGAACCAATGGATGAAAAACGTGTACAAGCGGTTGTGGGCGACTGTATGGCCAACGGTGTGATCATCGGGGCCACCAACCGATCAGTACCGGGTTTCAACAACACGCTTTGCCTGTCACCTGCCCTGATCTGCACCAAAGATGATCTGGATAAGATCGTGGGTGCAATAGATGCGGCCCTGACGCGGGTATTTGCGTAACTCTAAAGTCATGTGATGGGGTGATATTATAGTTGCATATTCGCAACAAACCACTCCCATCACACCCCATGAAATACTAAAATAGCCCCAAATAAGGCCAATTCAGGCACAAATGTGGCAAAAAATTTCACCACTACATCTGCCCCACCTCTATCAACTCACCACAACATACCCGCATAAACACCTGTTTTCATCTACTATTTCCATACCAGAAACACAGTGTCGCGCCATACGCCCAAGTTTTCGCTTCTTCATTTCGCCACATTTGCTAAACCTGTCTCAACGAACAAGCGATCAACGCTATATCGACAGAATAGAAAATGAGGCCCACCCGGAACAACCCGTGGAAAGACAGCAGATAAAAACGGCATTATGACTGCCCGCTGGCACTTCAATCTGACCTTTCGTACCCTCCAAGTTTGGTCGGTCAGATCAGAAGCCGCGAAATCAGTCGCTGCAAGTCGATGTATATCGGCCCCCGCCCTTTCAATCTTGCCCGTGTCATCCACACCGCATTTGCAGTTCTAGCTACAACAACAACTGCACTTGCAATCCCAAGCGCGGCGGTCATATCGGGAGAAGTGACCGCCGCCGCACTGGGGTACCCCATGTTATCACTGCCTGTGATACCTGTTGGGTCTTTTAGACCCACACTGCTCGTTATATGGCCTGCTCGCCATATAACACCTTACTTCGGCCAGAGATGCTTCTTGCTCTCTGGCCTTTTTTACGGCAGTTTTCAGGCGATCTTACAGGCAGAATAACCCATGTTGAAAAAAAGCGTTAAAACCATTCTGAACGGTCTGTCTGTGGCGGTTTTTGTAATCGATTCTAGGCAAACGATCCGCTTTGGCAACAATGCGGCGCGCGACCGTTTTGCACTGGCCGAACCCGATACGGATCTGTTCAGCGTCATCCCGTCCAAAGATTGTACCACGGCTGCAAACCGCGTGTTGACTGGGCAAAGGGCCACCGTTTCACTGGAACTTACTTTGCAAGACGTAGTGCCGACCACGTTTCGTTTGATCATCACGCGGCTTGACGCCACAACCCGCACAGGAACGCAGGCCCGCGCCATTGTCAGCCTAGAAGACATCAGCCATATCCGCGAAGCCGAACAGATGCGCATTGATTTCGTTGCCAACGTCAGCCACGAACTGCGCTCGCCGCTGACCTCACTTTCAGGTTTCATCGAAACCCTGCAAGGCGCGGCCAAAGATGATAAGCCCGCTCAAGAACGCTTTTTGACCTTGATGTCAGGTGAGGCCAGCCGCATGAGCCGCCTGATCGGTGATCTTTTATCCCTGTCCAAACTGCAAGCCAGCGAGCGGGTTCCCCCCAGCGAATTCGTTGATGTATCTGCAATTTTACGCAGTGTAACCGCCTCTCTTGGGCCGCTTGCAGAGCGTGAAAAAAATACAATTTCCCTGACAATTTCCCCCGATCTGCCACCGGTCATAGGCGACGCGGATGAGTTGACCCAAGTGTTTCAAAACCTGATTGAAAACGGCGTCAAATACAGTCACCCCGATACCGTTGTCGATGTTGTTGCCGAACCCGACCCAAGCCATGAAAACCAGATACGCATATCTGTACGTGATCACGGTGAAGGGCTTGATCCCATTCACATCCCGCGCCTGACCGAACGGTTTTACCGTGTCGACAAGGGGCGTTCACGCAATATGGGGGGAACTGGGCTTGGGCTGGCCATCGTCAAACACATCCTGATCCGCCACCGCGCTTATCTGCATATCGACAGCAAAGTCGGGCATGGCAGCCATTTTGCCGTATTTTTACCAGTTGCCACAAGTTAATTCGGTAAATATCACCAATAAATTGCATGCGTATCTTTGGAATACTGGTAAAGTTTGCGCCATTTTTGTGTAAATATTAAATATGTGCTACACTATAAACGCCTATCATTGGGAGAACCACGATGATCATCACACCTTGTATTGAACTGCAAAACGGCCGTTGCGTCAGTCTGCATCGCGGTCGTTTGGATGAACCGCACGTCTGGCATGTTGATCCTGCTGAGACCGCGCGCAGCTTTGCCGACGCCGGTGCTGAATGGATCCATATCACAGATTTTGATGCCATTGCAGGCGATGAGCGCAACACCGATCTGGTGCAAGATATCATTCGCCACTCTGGTGCTTCAATTCAGCTGGGCGGCGGTTTTCGCACCCTGCACCGCATGACCGAATGGATTGACCGTGGTGCCAGCCGCATTGTCATCGGCACCCTTGCGGTTATTGCCCCTAACTTGGTCAAGCAAGCGGCAAAAATGTACCCGGATCAGATCGTGATCGCGGTAGATGTATTTAAAGGTAAAATCATGAGTGACGGCTGGCGCACGCCCAGTGCCATCACGCCAGAGGCCTTTATCAAAACCTTCGATAAAGACCCGCTTGCGGCAATTATAGTTACCGACATCGATGCAGACATCGAAGAAGCCGATGACAGCTTAGCTCTGGTCACCCAACTGGCAGGCATAGCCACAGCACCGGTTTTGGCACGCGGCCAGTCCAGAACGCTGGATGATCTATCCCGCCTGAAATACGTGCCCCACGTCGCAGGGGCCATCATCGGCCGCTCATTGTTTGATCATTCGGTTGAGCTAAGTGATGCTATGGCACTGGCAAGTCAGGCCCCGGAAGAGGTAGCACCCTTCGTTTAAAGCGTATCAAGCACCTTAAAACAGCGGTCAATTTCGGCTTTGGTATTATAATAATGCGGGGCCATGCGCATGACCGTAGGCAGCTTGCGCCTTTGCGAATCTATTAACGTGCTGGACGGTGTCGAAGCCCCGATAATGATGCCTTGTGCGCGCAAGCCTGCAACCGTGGCAACAGGATCCATACCTTCAATGGTAAAGCTGACAATGCCACATTGATCAGTGCCTATATCCCTGATTTCAGCACCCTTGATACCCTTCAACCTATCCCTGCAATGGCTTGCCAGCATACGCACCCGTGTTTCAATATTACCCATGCCCAGCGCATTGGCGTAATCCACCGCCACACCAAGGCCTGCGCGTAACGCATAAGAGTTTTCCCAGGTTTCAAAGCGGCGGGCATCACCGCGCAGCTGGTACTTATTCGTGTCAATCCAAGGTGCGCCGTAATGGTCGATCATCGCAGGCTCCAGCGTTTCCAGCCATTTTTGTGCAACATATAAAAACCCTGTGCCGCGTGGCCCACGCAAGAACTTGCGTCCGGTGGCCGATAGAAAATCGCAGCCAAGGGCTGCCACATCCACAGGCATCTGCCCTACCGCCTGACAGGCATCCAACAGGTAAGGAATGTTATATTTCTTGGCAATCGCACCAATTTTAGCCGCAGGGTTAACCAAGCCACCATTGGTAGGCACCCAAGTCATTGCAATCAGCCCGACACGCGCATCAATCATGCTTTCCAAAGCGTCCAGATCAACCGCGCCCGCCGCATCGCTGGGCACGATATCGATGATAAGATCATCGCGTTTGGCGCGTTGAAGAAATGCCACATAGTTCGCCGCATACTCTGCTTCACAGGTCAAAATTCGCGCGCCTTTTTGCAAGGGCAGCGCATAAAACGCATGGCACCAAGCCACAGTTGCATTTTCCATCAAAGCTATTTCATGGGTGCTGGCCCCGATCAACTTGGCCACACTGTCATATACAGTTTCCAGTGCCACCCCCCGTTGCCCCTTGGCCTCATAGCCGCCGATACGCGCCTCAAGTTGAGTATGCTCAATCACCGCATCCACAACCGGTTGCGGCATTAATGCCGCCCCTGAGGCCAGCAAATGCGCCCCGTGGGAAACCCCTGGCGTTTCGTTGCGAATTTTTTCTACATCCAGCCCCACAATACCCTCATAAATAACCATTCTTCATGTGGTATTTTAGACTGTATTTACCTTTGGTAAAGTGGTTTTCTTCCAATCCCGAAAAAACAGATAATAGGCACTGGGAACGAAAAACAGTGACATCACCGATGATAACAGCAACCCGCCGATCATCAAGGTTGCCATCGGTTCAAACATCGCACCCCCCGCTATTGCCATCGGCAACAAGCCCAGAATTGTGGTCAGTGATGTCAGCGTAATCGGTGTCACCCGTTTGCACGAAGCGGTCACGATAGCTTCTCGCAGCGCTGCAGTCTTACGTTCAATATCAATCTGATCGATCAGCACAATCGCATTGTTGATGATGATCCCCATCAGGGAAATCAGCCCCAAAGTAGCAAAGAAAGACATCGGTTGCCCGGTGAAATAAAGCGCCCAAGGTGCCCCTGTTATAATCAACGGGATGGTCATAAAGGTCAGACCCACACGGCGTATTGAATTGAACTGAAACATCAATGCCATAAGCATAAACATCAGCCCGATGGGCAAGCCCGCCAACAGGTCACTGTTGGAGTCGCCCGCGTCTGCAACCTCACCGCCAATTTCAACACGGTAGCCGCCTTCCAAATTCAACCCGTTCAGAACCGGCTGAAGCATCGCCACAACACTGGCCGCATCCAGCGTGGCACTTTTAGCAGAAATAATGATCTGGCGTTCTTGATTTTCACGGCGCATCTGCGAATATTCCAACTTGGGTTGGAATGTTGCCACTTGGTTCAACGCAATCAACTGGCCACCCACAGGGATAGACAGGTTTGCCAAATCCTCTAGTGAATCGCGAAATGTCTCACCTGCGCGCAACACAATCGGGATAGAACTTGTGCCTTCACGGTATGTGGAATAGGACGTGCCGGAAAAATACGTATTCATCACATCGGATATTTCTTTAGAAGTAACCCCCAATTCGCGGGCTTTATTTTGCGAAATATCAATCACCATTTTCAGCGATTTATTACCCCAGTCGTTTTCATTCTGGGTCAGGTCTGGCATCTTATGAAAACCGTTTTCAACCGTATCGGCCAATGCCAACAAATGATCCGCATCTGGGCCTTTAATCTTAATCTCTACAATACCGCTTTCACTGCCACCCATCGACAGCCGCTTCACTTTAAACCGCGCCGCAGGGTGGTTTTCAAATAGGTATTTTCTAGCCCGTTCCTGCCCCGCAAAAGCCGCTTTGGAACTGGTAGTATTGACCAATATAAACGCATTGGCAGGGTTGGTATCTGCAGGGCTTAAACTTAGGTAAAACCGTGGCCCACCGTCGCCGACAAAAACCGTGGTATTCACCACCTCTTTGTTAACCTCTTTGTTCAGCAACCACTGCTCAACCGCCAGTGCTTCTTTTTCAGTCTCTGAAATAGCCGTACCTTTGGGCATTTCCAAATAGATCAGATATTCATTACGTTCGCCCACAGGGAATTGTTCAGAACGCAGCCAACCAAAGACCCCGCTGGACAGGTACACGGTAAAATAGGCCAGAATAATAATAGGAATACCAAACGGGATCAGCTTGGTGATCAGCCCGCGATACCCTTTCACAAATTTGTTTTCCCCAGTCTTGCTTGGCTCTTTTGCTGGTTTTAGAAAATGCACACACAAGAATGGCAAAATATAATGCGCTGTCAGCCAAGACCCCGCAAGCATCAAGGCCACAACTGCACCCAGCGCAAAAGCAAATTCACCACCTACGCCATCCAGCAAAAACATCGGCGCAAAGGCGGATATTGTGGTGATAGAGGCCACAGCCAAGGGCACAAAGAACTGTCCGCCGGCACCAATGGCAGCGTCCCGCACAGGCAGCCCCGCTTTGACACGGTTTTGAATATCTTCGACCACAACCAGCCCGTTATCCACCAACAACCCAAGCGAGATAATCACAGCCGCTATGGAAATCTGGTGCAAATCTATACCCATTTGGGCCATACCTAAAAGAGCAAACATCAATGTAAATGGCACAATACAGACAATAATAAAGGCCACACGCAGCCCCAGAAACACCAGCATCACCAGCATCACAACGGCCAGTGTTTGCAATACATTAACCAGGGCCGCGTTAATCGATGCCGTCACGGCTGTTTCCTGAAAAGTGGAAAAGGTAAAGGAAATTCCGATCGGGCGGGTTTGTTCAAATGCAGCAACGCGGGCTTTAAGAAGAATGGCAAGTTGTTGGATATCCGCAGTATTAGACATCTCAACCGCCAATACCAATGCGGGCTCTCCGTTGAAAAATATCGGTTTTTGTTGCGGGTCGGTATAACCCCTGCGCACAGTCAGCAAATCGCGCAAGCGTACAAAACCTGCAATCCCCGGCACACTGGTTAAAACATCACCAATCGCTTCAACCGAAGTCAGATCACCATTAGCTTCCAGTATCAATGTGGTGCCATCTGCATCCAACTCACCCGCCGGAAGTATGATATTTTGCGCCTGCAAATCCGCCAAAACCTGATTGATCTGCACACCAACGGCTGCCAGTTTACGGCTGTCAATTTCCAGCCATATGCGTTCTTCCTGTTCGCCGTAAATCGACACTTTGGTAATACCATCCAGCTTAAACAAATTCTTGCGCAGATCATCAGCGGTATCTTTTAATTCGCGATACGAAAAACCATCACCCGTAACCGCAATAGTCGCAATAGATACATCCCCGAAATTCGTGTTCACAATCGGCCCGATTGTGCCTGTGGGCAAATCTTTTTCCACATCCGCCATTTTGTTGCGAATGTCCTGATTGATCTGGTCGATATTTTCCTTGGGAATGGCGTCATATATCGACAAATCAATTTTTGCATACCCTGTTGAGATCAGAACCTTGATATCTTCAATCTCACCGATTTCGCGCGCAGCACGTTCAATCGGGTCAACAATCAGGTCTTCCATACGTTCGGGCGACATGCCTGGAAACTGGGCTGTAACAATCGCAGACCGAATTGTAATCACAGGGTTTTCCTGTTTGGGCAGGCCGAAATAAGTCAGCGTTCCACCGATTAACAACCCGATCATGATCAGAACTGTCAGGCGGCTTTTATCCAGGCCAAAGCGTGTCAGAAATTCCATGATCCGGCCCTATTCGCTATCGTCTAGAAGTTTGACCTTCTGTCCATCGCGCAGGAACGAAACCCCCGCAGAGGCCACCCGTTCACCCGCTTGCAACCCATCAACAATCAGCAAAGAATTTTCACGAACCCCGGCCACCATCACCATGCGCACCTTCACAGTGCTGGTGTCAGGGTCATAAACATAAACCCCCATGAGTGACGGATCATCCAACTGATCCTTCCTTTCAATCTGCCCCTTTTTAATCGCCGCACTTATCGGCAACCTGTAACCTTGCCCATTTGCCACCGCAAACTCCAACGTCACTTCAACCGCCATACCTGCCTTGATCTGCGCATCACTTTGGGTCAGCGTTACCACGACCGGAAAAGATGAAACCGTATCGGCCCGTGACCCCAATTCGCTAACCACCGCATCCAGCACAACGCGCGGGTTATCGGCCAAACGAACCCGTGCGCGTTTGCCAACTGTCAGCAGGTTCACCACTTCATAATTCACCGAAAAAGACACCTCAAACGCATCCGTGGCATAAACTGTCGCAATCACTGATGCCACGCCCACCGTTGCAAAAGACTCCGCTTCCAGCGAATTAACGATGCCATCATAGGGCGCGCGCAGTACGGTTTTGGTCAGATCATCTTCGGCCTTAGCCAAGGTTTTTTCGGCTTGCGTAACTTGTGCGGCCGAAGTTTGCGCCTGCGTCCGCGCATTATCCACCGTTACTTTAGTCACTGTCCCGGAGGCCAGTAATTTAACTTGTCGGTCATAGTCCTCAGCAGCATTCTTAGCACTCGCCACAGATGCTGCCAGCCCCGCACGCGCATTTTCCACATTCAGTTCTAGCACAGTCGGATCCAGCTCTGCAATCACATCGCCCTTATTGACCCGCTGACCCACATCCAGCGTTAGCTCTTTCAGCTTACCGGCCACTTCAAAAGACAATGCCGAAACTGACGCGGGTTGCAAAACCGACGGAAACCGCCGCACTGTTGCACGCTCCACATCTTCTATCAGAACGGTTTTCAACCCTCGCACGGGTGCATCCGTTTCAGTGGTATCCGTTTCATCTTCTTTGCAGGCACTCAACGAAAGCCCCAACAGCAAAACCCATAATATTTTTTTCATAAATAGCACCAAAGCTAGAATTTAACCGGATGACAGTATGAAATCCATGCCCTCTTATAACAGGGGGCTAATGGATATCATATAGTCAAAAATTGCTATGTGCGAGGCCATACTCATATTTAAAGATTATATCATTGTTCTATAATGTAATTATAAATATGTTTTATAGCCACACCCCAAATGTACCTTAAACAGTTATAGAATTTGGCCTTCTCTAGGAATAAACGCCTTTGAAACCCTACAAAGGCTTTTGCAACAGTCTCTGGCCCGCTTAGTTCCATAGCCCCTACGGTAATATAACTATACTTCAACTCTGGCAATTTTTGCGATCCAACTCGCCAATCCGGTCGATAACATAGGCATCCAGCACAAACTGTCTGAGGTCAGTGCCTATTGGACAAATTAGAGGATTTAAATAAGGGAGGGTTTCTGGTTCACCTTAACCACTAGGAGTTAAAGATGAACCAGAAGTCTGGAAGCAGTAAAGGAAGCGCCCGAATGCTTTGCTTTTTTATGTGAAATTATAGGTATAACAATTTCCAACCTTATTTGGACAATATACTTATTGCCCTTTGCAGACAATCCTGATCCCCTGCCGCTATAACCTTACCAGCCCAATCAAGCGTAATATCAGCGCCATCCCAATCGGTCATATAGCCACCGGCCCCTTGGATAACGGCAGCACTGGCAAAAACATCAAACGGATCCAGGCCACTATCAACTGCCAGGTCTGTGCGGCCAGAGGCCAGTGTGCCATAGGCAAAGCAAGAGCCGCCATATTGCACATAGGGCACTTGTTTGCGCAGCGTTGTGAAGCGGGCAAGTTCACTGTCTGTCATAAAATCGGGGTTGCTGCATGTCACAAAAGCCTGATCCAGACCGCTACAAGGTTTAACCGTTACGGGCTGCCCATTACGTTTGGCAAACAGATGCGCCACCCCTGTCCAGCGATCCGCTGTGGCCGGGTGATCCATCACGCCGATGAAAGGTTTGCCGTTCCATGCAAGGCCGATCAGAGTGCCGTAAACTGGAATGCCCGCAATAAAAGGAGCAGTACCATCTATCGGGTCAAGCACCCAGACAAATTCGGCATCTACATTGGTGTTTGCAAACTCTTCGCCCAGAATGCCATGATCGGGAAACGCATCCGCAATCATTTCGCGCATTTTGGCCTCAACCGCTTTATCGGTGCTGGTCACAAAGGATGCATCCGCTTTGAATTCGACCTCGGGCGTTTGCATTGCCACTGCCAAAAGCATTTCACGGCTGGTATCTGCAAGCGTTTCTGCGAAGGCCAGAAATGCCTGATGTGGCGGGTATTGGGTTGTCATGATTGGTGTCCTTAGTGGGTCAATATCTGGCTGAGGAAATCTTTTGTGCGCGCGTTTTTGGGATTGTTGAAAAATTCTTCAGGGTCTGCTTCTTCAACAATTTCGCCTTGATCCATGAAGATCACACGATCCGCCACAGAACGGGCAAATCCCATTTCGTGGGTGACACAAATCATTGTCATGCCTTCTTTTGCGAGATCAGTCATCACATCCAACACCTCATTGATCATTTCAGGGTCAAGGGCAGACGTGGGTTCATCAAACAAGATAATTTCAGGCTTCATGCACAAAGCCCGCGCAATCGCCACGCGTTGCTGTTGGCCGCCTGACAGTTGCACGGGGTACTTGTCTGCCTGATCGGGTATTTTTACCCGTTCCAGAAAATGCATCGCGGTTTTATGGGCTTCGGCCTTGGGGATTTTACGCACCAGTTGTTGGGCCAGCATCAGGTTTTTGACAATGGTCATATGCGGAAACAAGTTGAAGCTTTGAAACACCATGCCAACTTCGCGGCGTACAGCATCAATGTTTTTCACCTTGTCGGTCAACTCATTGCCATCAATGATGATCTGGCCTGCATTGTGTTCTTCAAGCCGGTTAATGCAACGGATCAGCGTTGATTTGCCTGATCCGGACGGGCCGCAAATGACGATTTTTTCGCCACGTCTCACTTCCAGATTGATTTTTGTCAAGGCTTGGAAAGAGCCAAAAAACTTGTCCACGTTTATCATTTGGATCAAGGCGTCGGATGTTGGGTTTGTCATATCATGCCTCCGGGTTTACGTAATGGCTAAGATATTTTTCAATCCGCCCGAATGTTCTTTGAATGATCCACGTCAGGATCATGTAGATAATGGCCAGTGAGATAAAAATCTCATAAGGCGCGAATGTTTGGGCCACGATTGTGCGTGCAATGCCCGTCATATCCATCAACGTTATGGTGCTGGCCAGTGATGTGGCTTTCATCAGGCTGATGAAATCGTTGCTGTAGGCAGGTAGTGCCAGACGGGCGGCAATCGGGGTGGTCAGGTAGATGAATTTTTGGCGCGCGGATAGGCCAAGTGCCGATCCCGCTTCCAGTATGCCGCGATCGACGCCTAATACGCCACCGCGCAGAATTTCAGAGACATACGCACCTGTGTTCAAGGTCAGGGCTAGAATGGCGCAGCCAAAGGGTTCACGTAAGATGGGCCAGAACACACTGTCGCGGATAAATTCAAACTGCGGCAATCCGTAATAGATGATGAAGATTTGCACCAATATGGGCGTGCCGCGAAAGATGTAAATATGCACTTGTGCAGGCCAAGACAGATACCATTTTCCGCTGATACGCATCAGCAAAAGGATCACGGCCAATATCAACCCCAATACCGCTGACAGCGCCATCAGTTGAAAGGTAATACCGATGCCCGCCAGCATTTTGGGGATGCTTTCGGTGATCAGGGACAGATCAAAACTCATCTGGCACCCTCTCCTGTTCTGGCACCGAATTTTTCCATGCCCATCACGCTAAGGGTGATAATGGTGGAAAAAGCCAGATAGATGCAGCCCACCACGATATACATGGTAAACGGCTCACCCGTAGTGCCGATGGCTTGTTTGGCAACAAAGAAAGTTTCGTTCAGCCCGATGATTGAGATCAATGCTGTGTCTTTGATCAGTGATAGCATGTGATTGCCAAAAGCAGGCAGGGCAAGGCGCCACATTTCGGGAATACGAATATAGATAAAGGTTTGCAAGTTAGACATGCCCAAGGCGCGGGCCGCTTCAATGCTGCCGGATTTGACCCCCAGAAAGGCACCACGAAAAGTTTCGGTTGCATAAGAGCCAACGATCAAGGCGATGGCGATAGTGCCAGCCCATACCGGCGGGACATCGACAAACTTTATGTCCGGGTTAAATATTTGGGCGATTGCGGTCAGGGTGATTGCTGAGCCAAAGTAGAGTAATAAAATGACTAGAATTTCAGGGGTGCCACGGAAGATAACCGTGTAGGCACCTGCAATTTTCTGCGCAAGGCGGTTGTCTGACAGTTTTGCCCCGGCCCCGATCAGGCCAAACAGAACCATTAAAATAAGTGAGAAAAAGAACACTTGAAGGACGATCATCGACCCCCAGAAATAATCATCCCACCATCCTGTTACTGCGTCCATTATTCCCCCACTATCTTTGCATTCGTGGCGGCGCAAATGAACTGCGCCGCCACATGTGGTTAATCAGTTATTAGCTTTTACCCCAGTCATCATTGTGGATTTGGAACGGGAAGATTTTCAAGGCATATTCTTTCAAAGAGCCGTTGTTGATCAAATCACGGATCGCACCACTTAAGCGTTCACGCAGCTCGTCTTGTCCTTGACGCAGACCGATACCAACACCGATGCCGAAATACTCAACTTCGCTGATCGCAGGGCTGACAAAGGCAAATTTATTGCCGGCTTCTTTGCTTAAGAACCGCAACTGCGCTTTCATCGGGTTGGTCATAATCATATCAACACGACCGTTTTGCAGGTCAAGATATAGTGGCTCTGACCCGTCATATAGCACAATCTCTGCACCTGGCAGCTTGGCATTGAACCAGTTTTCATAAGTGGAGGCACGTTCCAACCCAACCCGCAGGCCGTTGAAGTTTTCTGCAATCGGGGCACCACTGTCATCAAACAGGTTCAGATCACTATCTGCTTTGCCGATCAGGCGACCAACTGAATCGCGGTATGGGCCTGAAAAGTCAATCTTCTCCATACGGGTATCCGTGATCGACATGGACGCCACGATCAGGTCAAACTTATTGGCAAGCAAGGCCGGGATCATACCATCCCACTGCTGGCAGACAAATTCCAGATCGGCCCCGATAATTTCAGCGACCCCTTTGGCCACATCTACATCGTAACCTGCCAGTTCACCGTCGGCGGTGCGGTAGTTGAACGGTGCGTAAGTACATTCCATGCCCACGCGCAGTGTTTCGGCTTGAACAGACCCTGTTGCAAGCAATGCAACGGCCCCCACGGCCAGTGATTTAAATAATGGAAATTTCATAGTATCCTCCTTGGTTGGTTTCGTTTTTTATTGTCTTCTTAGTTATTATTCATAGTTGCCGCGTCTATGGCCTGCACCACACGGGCGACCTCGGCTTCGGTGTTGTAATGTGCCAAACCAATGCGCACGACGCCCTCATCTTCGGGAATGCCCAAAAAACGGGTGGGCTCATACGCGTAATTGTGGCCGTGCCAGACATAAATGCCTGCATCCGCCAATGATTTGGCAATATCAGATGGCGCACTATGGGTGTGTCGTATTGAAATCGTCGGTACCCGTTGGTGTACGCGGTTCGGATTGGTGATGCCAAATATGGATATACCACGAATTTGGCTTAACCCGTCGATTAAAGTGTTAGTCAGCGGTTCTTCATAATCGCGCGACATTTTATAGGCGGTTGCGATCAGATCACGACGATTTTGGGAAGAAGTGCCACGGCGACCCATATTTTCAAAGTAATCAACCGTGGCTGATAGGCCTGCCAATAATTCAAATTGCGGTGTGCCGGTTTCAAAACGATCTGGCAAAGCGTCTGATACACAGCGGCCCTTATAGGGGTGCAAGGCGGCCAAAACCTGTTCTTTACCCCACAGAAGGCCCAGATGCGGGCCGAAGAATTTATAAGATGAACACGCCAGAAAATCACAACCCAACGCCTGCACATCGACCAGATGATGCGGGGCCAGTTGTACCGCATCAACAAAAACCAATGCGCCTGCATCTTGCGCAATGCGGGTCAATTCTGGAATATCATTGATTGATCCCGTCATGTTGCTGGCGAAATTCAAGCACACAAGGCGGGTTTTATCGGTCAGGACAGCGGCCAAAGCATCGGGTTCAATCAACCAACTGTCACGGTCAAAATCAACCCAGCGGATGCGCAAGTCCTTATCCTTTGCAATCTCCAGCCAAGGCCCGACATTGCCTTCATGTTCAACCCGTGAAATCACGATCTCATCGCCCGGTTGAAAGTCGCGGCAAATACTGCGTGACAGATGAAAGGTCAGCGATGTCATGCTTTGGCCGATGATGACTTCGGCGGCGGATTTAGCGCCCAGAAACAGGGCTGCATCTTCATGTGCCTTCAAAACTACGGCATCGGTGTTCAGGCTGGTAGTGAAATGCCCGCCCATATTGCTGGCGTCAGTCAGCATGTAATCAGCCACGGCTTGTGCCACAGAGGCAGGCACTTGCGTGCCCGCAGGATTATCAAGATAGATCCGCGCTTGCCCCATGTCAGATTGATTGAGAGCAGGAAAAAGTGAGCGTATTTCAGTAACAGGGAAGATCAATTCAGGCACCTTTATTTGTGAACCCCAAGCAGTCAGGGGTCTGTAGCAGATGCGTTGAGTATTGGTTAATTCTGGATCAGGTCATATCATCCTAAGGGATGAGATGGGCTTTTTAGGTGACTTCCATCAACTTTTGCACAAACAGACTGAACAATTCAGCTTGTGATGAGATGTGTAATTTTGCGTAAATATTTCTGCGGTGCGTCTTAACCGTCGGTAATGAAATATCCAGATGCAGCGCAATCGCATTACTTGAATGCCCCGTCAGGATCATCTTGACCACGCTGCGTTCACGCGCAGTCAGCACCTCTTCACCAAAGGATTGAAACCAACTTTCCTGGCTTGGGCGGGCCGTGGATGTATCAAAATCCTCAGCCGCAAACGCATAGTGTTTCAAAACAGCACTGGATAACACCGGGTAAATCTCTTGCAACTGCGCATAACATCGTGCGGTTTGATCCCCCGACCGCAATGTCGAAAAACTGAACTCGATCATCTTATTATCAGGAAGTCGGATAAGAGCTAAAACCTCGGTCATGTTTTTCGGCCACCCCGGTGTGCGATAGCCAATCGTTTCATCAACCTCGACACGAATATCCAGATCACTTGCGGCAATCTGGTCAGCATATCTAGGCGATAACAGTTCGGATATTAAGTAAGCTTTAGGCGGGATATTATCCAGATAAGCACGGTACACAGGGTTAATAATATATGTGTAGCGCATATAATTTTCCAAACCCTTTTGAAAGCCTTGCGCCCCCTTGAAACTACCGAGTGATGAAGGTGCGCTGCCTTCACTATACAAAAATACGAATAGCCCTTCAAAAGTGACGTATTCATCGAACAGGCTTGCAATTTTTTGGAAAAACGAAACGGTACCGATTGCATCAACTACGCTAGCTGAAAAATCGGATATTTGGCTATTCGTTGTTCTGATAAGCGGTGTGCCCATAAAGTGTTACCTTAATTTTCGGTAGCGTTTTTTTACAGCTTACCCATGTTATCCTTATCATACCACAAGTAAAACCATGGCACATTACATGCCGTATACTGACCATGTTTGGATACACTCTGTTACGCCCTGCCCATTTGTTAAACAGTAAATTTATCACCAGATAGTGCTGAGAAATCAAAATCAAACCAAAGATTCTAGTAACGCTGGAGGAAACTTGGGCTCAGGCCACCATCTATCATAGGTGCTTACGCATCTGAGCTACTTTAGGGTAATTTGATAAGGGAGGATTTCTTTTATTTGTGTCTTACGCAAAACCATTGCTCGCAGACAAACTGCTTTCACGCTTTTTTATGCGCCCAGTGATAAAAGCCCTTCTTTGCCATGAAGCCTGCATCTAATTCGCCAAAGCCTGGAACCGTTGGGATTCACCAAAACATACAAACCATCAAAGTCTGAAACTTTATATGGCTTAACCTTTGGATTGAGATTCTTAGCCATAAATCCGTCAACGGCATTGGGGATATCGTCTTATCCTGTTTTACATTACACCCTCAACACTACCCTTAAATTGCTCGAATAGCCCCACACGCGGCTGGGCTACATTGGACAATAAAACGCCTAAAACCCCTTATAATAAGGGAATTTTAGGGTGTCATTGGATTTTAGAAAACTGTTATGTGGTACCCGAGGCCGGACTCGAACCGGCACGTCTCTCGACAGTAGATTTTGAATCTACCGCGTCTACCATTCCGCCACTCGGGCAAGTACACAAAGGCGCGTTTAAACGGCCCTGCGTAGTGCGTCAATCACCAAATACTAATTCAAAGCCGCAAACGTATCGCATTGATCCATCCGCCCAGTTTTGTAACCACGCGCAAACCATTGCTGGCGTTGTTTAGACGTACCATGTGTGAATGTATGGGGCATGGGTTGCTGGCCTGCGTTGCGCTGCAACGTGTCATCGCCGATCTGTTTGGCCGCATTGATCGCCTCGCGAATATCGCCGCCTTCAATCACACCCAACCCGCTTTCAGCGAATTTCGCCCAAACCCCCGAATAGCAATCTGCCTGCAATTCAATCATCACAGACACGCGGTTGCTGTCAGTCTTGCTCATGGATTGGCGGGCTTTATTGGCTTTGGGCAAAGTACCTAATTCATTTTGCACATGATGCGCCACTTCATGGGCCACAACGTAAGCGGCGGCAAAGTCACCACTGGCCCCCATGCGGCGCGATAAGGTGGTGAAAAATGCCGTGTCCAGATAGACTTTGCGATCCGCAGGGCAGAAAAACGGCCCCGTCGCACCCGATGCGTTCCCACAAGGTGATCTTGTGACCCCTTTGTATAAAACCAGTGTGACGGGTTTGTAATTGCGCCCTAGCTGCGTTTTAAACACCTGATCCCAAATCTGTTCAGTATAACCCAATGTGGCACTAACAAATTTACCTTGTGCCTGATCTTCTTTGGTCAGCTTACCTGAAGATGATGATACTGTGCTGCCGCCACCTGCATTCAGCAAGGATGAGACATCCACATCAAAGACCGCACCGATCAGCATAACGACAATGATACCGACAATTCCCATGCCGCCCGCTTTACCTTTCGACATACGACGCCGATCTTCAATATTGCGACTTCCACGCGCTTTACGCCATTTCATCAGCCTACTCCTGTTACTTATTATCAATCTAAGGATAGAAGCTGCTTATGTAAAATGTAAAACCAATAGGGCCGCATTCATCGGCCCTATTGTGTCGTGTATATTAAAGGTTTTTAAGCCCCATTTCGCTTGCGATACGATCCGCTTGGCGAATAGCCAGTGTCACAATCGTCAACGTGGGGTTTTCGGCAGCACCCGTAGTGAATTGCGAACCATCCGATATGAACAGATTTTTAATATCATGCGTCTGGCCCCATTTATTTACCACGCCGTCTTGCGCATTCGCTGACATACGATTGGTGCCAAGATTGTGCGTAGAAGGGTAAGGCGGGGTTGGGAAAACCCGCGTGGCACCCGCCGCATCATAGACCGCTTGGCCCTGCTTATAGGCGTGTGCGCGCATCGCAACATCATTTGGGTGGTCAGTGAAATGCACGTTTGGTGCAGGCAATCCGTATTGATCCTTAAGATCGGCATTCAGCGTAATGCGGTTACTTTCTTGCGGCATATCTTCGCCCACAATCCACATACCTGCCATATTTTCATACCCATCTAGTGCTGTGGTAAACCCACGACCCCAAGCACCGGGGTTCAGAAATGCGGCCATAAACGGCAAGCCAAGGGATAAGGTTTCCAACTCATACCCGCCAACAAAACCACGGCTTGGATCAAAACGCGCTTCATCTTGGATGATGCCGGCCATTGTTGTACCGCGCCACATTTTTACAGGCTTTTCAAACACCGCATAAACCGAACCGGTCATATGGCGCATATAGTTTTTACCAACCATACCAGAAGAGTTTGCCAAGCCATCAGGAAACATTGAAGACGCCGAATTCAACAACATGCGCGGGCTTTCAATGGAATTGCCCGCAACACAAACCACACGTGCCTTTTGCATGTGTAGATTGCCGTCAGCATCGAAGTATTCAACACCCGTAACTTTGCCTGCATCATTGTGCAAAATACGTGCCACATGTGATTTTTCGCGTACTTCCAGATTTCCCGTCGCTTCACCACGTGGGATATCTGTGTAAGCCGCCGACCATTTTGCGCCCCACTTACAGCCCTGAAAACAAAAGCCGGTTTGTTGGCACATGATGCGGTCATCGTAATCCGTACTGTTCACCGCCATGCGCCCCGTGTGTACTTCTTTATACCCCAGGGCTTTGGCACCTTTTTCAAACACTTTATAATTATTGCAACCCGGCAACCCAGGGCGCCCACCTGTGCGTGTGACCCCCAGCTTATCTTCAGCTTTGGTATAGTAGGGTTCCAAGTCGGCCAAAGTAATTGGCCAATCCAACAGATTTGCCCCTTCGACATCGCCGTATACAGTTTTGGCGCGAAACTCGTGTTCCTGAATGCGTAACGAGGCCCCAGCCCAGTGCGTGGTCGTGCCGCCAACCGCTTTCACGATCCATGCAGGCAGACCCGAAAAATCCTTTGCCACGCGCCAGTCACCACTGGTAGAACGTGCATCTGTCCAGGCAAGCTGGCCAAAGCTGTCCCATTCATCGTTGGTATAATCATCGGGCAGATAACGGCCACCCGCCTCTAATGCCACAACCTTCACGCCTTTTTGTGCCAGCTCATTGGCCAGAACGCCCCCACCAGCACCGGTGCCGATTATTACAACTACGTTGTCATCATTCATTTCAAATTTTGCCATTATATCTCTCCCTTACAACCAGTTGATGTCGTCAAAACCGCGATTGATATAACCGCCTTTGGAAAAGGACTCGCCTTCAAATCCAAAGATGGGCCAAACCGCTTTTTGATTGTAAAGACCCGTCACCAGGCCACCGCGAACTGTTTGAAAAAATCCACTTTCTTCCATTTGCTTCAAAAGGGCTACGCGGCCATCTTCCCATTGGGTTTCGATGTAATTGGCTGCGCCCGCCGCCACGGCCAGCTTATCAAGTGCGGCCACACCGTCTGATACCATCGCTTTGTTGTCATCCGTGTCATAACCTTTGACCGCAATAACATAATATTCATCACCGACTTTATCATGCGGATAAATATCACGCGCCATCTGGATCAGTGTTGCAAGTTCGTGTTCGGAAATTGCCGTCACTTCTGTAGCCCACGCACCATTTGGGGCAGCTACAAAACCGCCACCTATGGCGACCAGTGCGCCGACAGATGCCGTACGCGATAACAATTCGCGCCGCGTCATCGTGTTTCTGTTGGGTGTTTTTGTCATTTTATTCCTCCGTTTAAACAAACGGGCGTACCGCTTAACGGTAACGCCCATGTCGCTGCATCACTTCAATTTCGTAACCATCAGGATCGGCTACAAAAAAGAAACGCGCCAGCAATTCCCCGTTATTGTTGAAATCAACCAATTTGCGCGGGTTTAGCCCAAGGCTTTCAAACCGCGCATGTTCACCATCCAGATCATCGACAACCACCGCAAAGTGGCCATATCCATTGCCCAGATCATAAGCTTTGTTTTGATCTTTGTTGATTGTAAGCTCCAACTCCATATCAGCTTCGGCGTTACGCATATAAACAAGTGTGAAACTGTCAAAATCCAGTCGTTCGGCCACATCCAGCCCAAACGCGGTTTTGTAAAACTCTACAGAGCGTGCTTCTTCAAGAACACGGATCATAGAATGTATAATTTTAGCCAAGTCTTTCTCCACAGCATTGTATGTACCTGTGAAGGATAGGAATTAAATGTTTTGGGTGGGTAGTATCGGGATACTACATGCGGTTTTTATTCCGCAGCCATTGCTTTTTGCAAATCAGCCTCATCCGCGTGACCGATATGGATCAGACAAGCGCAGCGTAAAAGCGAGGTAAAGTTCGGGGCTTCACCGCGTTGTTCCAACACTTCCGAGTGCAGTTGCGAGATAAACTTCGGTGCTGTCATATCCTGGCTGGCCGCAATTTCGTCAACAATGCGCCAGAAACTATGTTCCAGACGAATACTGGTACTTTGTCCGTTCAAGCGAATATGCCGTGTAACCGGTTCATAACGGCGGGGGTTTTGACCCGCAAATATCTCACACATGTCTTAACCTCCGCTTATAGAAAAAGCCTAATAAATTTATGCTTTTACATGTTACGCGCAAAAACAGTGTAGGTAATCAGTATAATTAGGGCAAGCCCTCGCTTTAAACCATACCAAATAATAGCTCTGTTCAGATTACAGTGCCTTGACCTATGGTATTATCCATTGTGTATAGGCGTAAATAAAAAGGGCATACATTTATGCTACGCAAGCTATACGACTGGACTTTTTCACTGGCACAATCGCGCTACGCGCTTTTTGCGCTGGCCTTTGTCGCGTTCATCGAAAGCTCTGTCTTTGCCATCCCGCCTGATGTTTTGCTGATCCCGCTGGTATTGGCCGCGCCCAACCGTGCGTGGCTGATCGCGGGGGTTTGTACCATCGCAAGCGTTCTGGGTGGTGGCTTAGGCTATTATATCGGGGCTGAATTGTTTGACATCGTTGGGCAACCGCTGTTGGACTTTTACGGCAAGATGGATCAATTCGAAGATTTCAAAGCCCGTTTCAACACATATGGCCACTGGGCGGTACTGGTCGCAGGCATCACGCCCTTCCCTTACAAAGTCATCACCATCACGTCCGGGGCCACTGGCCTGCCGTTTGCACAATTCATGATCTGGTCGCTGATTGCACGCGCCTTGCGCTTCTTTATCGTGGCCGCCCTACTGTGGAAATTTGGCGCACCCATCAAAGATTTCATTGAAAAACGTCTGGGCTTGGTCTTTACAGTCTTTATCGTTCTTCTAATCGGCACTTTCTATCTGGTGAAATTCCTATGACACGCAACACTCTGGTTCTAATCGCCACATTTGGCTCTATCGCCCTTCTGGGCGGTGCTTACGCTTTTCAACATATTGGCGGTATGCCGCCCTGTGCCATGTGCCTGTGGCAACGCTGGCCCCATGCGGCGGCTATTGCCATCGGCATCATTGGCCTTGCGACAGGCAGGCGTGAACTGGCCATTCTGGGCATGTTAGCCGCCCTGACCACAGCAGGTATCGGGATTTATCACGCGGGCGTTGAACAAATGTGGTGGGAAGGCCCAACCACATGTACATCAGGTTCTATCACGGGTCTTAGCACGGATGATCTTCTGGCCCAGATCATGGCGGCACCCGTTGTGCGTTGCGATGAAATTGCATGGTCATTGTTTGGTATCAGCATGGCTGCATGGAACGCCATTCTGTCGTTCATTATTGCAGGCATCTGGTTCAAAGCCTTTAAAACACGCTAAATCTTAAGTTTAAGGGAAGGACGATGCTGCTCCTCAAGGGGGGAGAGAGTATGCAGCATCTGCGTCACCAAGGCCAGTCCGAGGGATGCAAGATTGTTAAATCAATCTGTCCTACAATGAATATATGATCGCAAAAAAAGATTTCCAGAAGATTAATATTTATCGGCGGAATTAAGCCTGCAAGAGTTTCAGCATAGTACAAGCATGTAAAAAATCTAATTTTCATCAACATTATTGCCTATAGTCAAATATTATGGTAGCTATTCCCAGAATACTGTAAATTATATCAAATCTTATGGTTTTATATAGTAACGGAATATGAGGGGCTCATGCCAGAATTAGAAAAGGCCTGTGAACTGCAGTCCATAATCAGTAATCTTAAGACATTACTGGAACAACGCAATTTTGAAAAAGCCATAGAGCAGGTGGGCGCAATACCAAAAGCTTATCTGGATGAACCTAAAGTGTACGACATACGGTTTTGGATTTTCTTCAAAGCAGGCAAATTTGAAGGCGCCGCAGATGCAATTGAACAGGCAAAAGGCTCTGGTGCCTCTGAGACAGCTATTTTAAGGATGCGTTCTCACCTCCAGTATAATTCAGGTGACGTGGAAGCACTGGAAATTACTGCAAAACGTCTACGCATTTTACAACCAGATTTTGGTACAATTTACACAAAGCTTGCTTTAGCATATATGCGCCATGACAATAGTATAGCGGCGGTCAAGGCGGCACGCACAGCCTTAGAGATAGATCCCACAATAGCGATTGCCCACAAGACTTTATATATGGCCATTTTGGAAACCGATAACCACACCACGATACCGGACGTTATACTGAACGCAGTAACATCAGGGGCTGATTACCCGCACTTCCCCCAGATACTAATAACGTTGATGGCTATGCCAAAAATAGTCGCCGAAAAGCTGCAAAAGGCCATGATCGAACGTTGGCCACAAAATTTATCAAGCGGAATGCATTCATCTTTGTCCGTGAGCAACAACATAAAGATCGACGCAGTAATTGAGCAGGCATATCAATTAAAATTGCAGGGTAAGAGTGATCAGGCAATGGAATTGATACAACCATATTACAATGGTTCGGAAATAAACCTTATACATAATATCCGCACAAAAATGGATATTCTTAATAATATCCCTGGCCCAGAGCATCGCAAACGCGATCTGGTCACTGATAAGGGTGCCGAAATAACCTGTAGCCCTGCGTCTGAAACTGGTGTGACAGTTCTATTTTTCACAGGTATTAAGGACCGTGCAATGGTTGACATCACTGTCTTTGATGCCTTTTGCGCCCAAGCAGGCTACGGTGCAATATACCTGCGCGATTTTTCCCGAAATCTGTTTATAAACGGTTTGGAAAGCACAAACGGAGACCTGGAACAAACGCTTCTGGTTATAAAAAAGCATCTTGCCGAAATGGGGACCAAGCGTTTAATATCAATTGGCGCATCAGCCGGCGGATTTGCAGCAATCAGCTATGGTGTAAAACTGAACGCTGAACAGATCACCTGCTTTTCTACCCCCTCTTCCATCACAAAAGACAATCTGAATAAATTCGGTGATAAACGGGGGGTAATTTTGGCGCGACGGCTACAGGGCTTTTTCAAGCGCGATGATTTGGATGTTAAACCGCAGATAGCCAAAGCCAATCATCGTATGCCCATAGACCTTTATTACGGTCAGAACAACGCAGAAGATTGTGCACATGCCCAATATATCAATGATCAACCCAACGTAATGTGCCACCCAATTCCAGAATTATCGGAACATGCATGTATCCATCATCTAATTGCCACAGGGCGATTGCCGGGTATACTCACAGCAAAATAAGGGTTCTGTCGCAAAGTTTTCCGCTTGTTTCCTTATCGCCTATATTCTGCGATATGCTTTTCAAAAAAGCGACAGGTAGGATTTCCATTATGGCAATTGATTTCAAAGGCAACCATTACCCGAAAGATGTGATCCTGTACGCAGTGTTTTTCTACGTTCGCTACGCTGTCTCCTATCGGGACCTAGAGGGATTATGTCTGAGCGCAGCATTCAGGTTGATCACGCAACGCTGAACAGATGGGTTGTGAAATATTCGCCTTCGATTGCCAAAACAGCTCAACAGAAAAAGCAACCAACAGCCGGATCTTGACGGATGGATGGAACCTACATCAAGGTCAAAGGGAAATGGACCTATCTGTATCGTGCGATTGATAAGCACGGGAAAACCCTTGATTTCATGCTTTCCAGACGCCGTGATAAGGTCGCGGCCAGATTGTTTTTCAGACGTGCTATTGAAACGAACAGCCTTCCTTCAAGAATTGTGATCGACAAAAGCGGATCCAATCTAGCAGGTCTTCAACGAATAAATGTCGGCCTGAAGTTCTCGCGGACCAAACAACGGATTGAAATCCTGCGCGTGAAATACTTGAATAATATCGTTGGGCAGGGCCACCGTTTCATCAAGAAAATCACCCAGCCAACTTTAGGTTTTAAGGCCTTCCATTCAGCCGCAGCCACGCTCGCTGGCATTGAAGTAGCCCACATGATCCGAAAGAAACAATTCCAGTCAAACCACACGTCGCCGTTCAAACAATTAGCTGACTTAGCAGCGTAAACGTAACGAGAATGTAAGGTTCGTCACGCCTGTGAAAACTTTGCGCCAGAACCATTAATTATGCCTCCAGCTCTGCATCCCAATACAGATAATCCATCCAGCTTTCATGCATGAAGTTCGGTGGAAACTTGCGCCCTGCATTCAGCAATTCTGACGGGCTGGGTGCGCGTGGCGGTTTGTTCAGCTGCATATGCGCCTCTTTCACCAACCTAGCTCCTTTGCGTAAATTACACGGGCTGCAAGAGGCCACTACATTTTGCCATGTGGTCTTGCCCCCACGCGCACGCGGTATCACATGGTCAAAGGTCATATCACCGGCAGAGCCGCAATACTGGCAGGTAAATTCATCGCGTAAAAACAGGTTAAAACGGGTAAATGCGGTGGATTTTACGGGTTTTACATAATCCTTCAAAACAATCACCGACGGGATGTTGATATTAACCGAAGGTGAATGCACAACCGCATCATATTCGGCAATAATAGTCACCCGCTCACAATAGGCCGCTTTCACAGCATCTTGCCAACTCCATAGCGATAAAGGGAAATAAGACAGCGGGCGGAAATCAGCATTCAATACAAGCGACGGATAATCGCGCAACCGCCCCGGGTTGCGCACAAAATTCTCAGAAAATTCGGTATTCATGCTTCAAAAGGGTTCCTGTTCTGCGTTGTCGTTTCAAGGACACCAGAACGGGACATCCCGCCCCAGCTTGCAGACTACTATATAGAGGGGTTCAAACCAGACAAGCCCCTATATGATGCGTATTTTCAGTTCTAAATTCAAATGATATTGCCAGGCTAATTCGACTGACCCAGATTTTCGATAGAACTTTGCCCCAGAACAATCCGCCGTTTCGTTTCGGGGGATGTAACTTGGCTTTGAATAACAGGGATATTTTCTTGTTCTGCGGAAACAGCAGGGGCAACCGAATATTCCACCTGCGGTGCCACTGGGTAAGCAATAGCCCCCAAGCGCACGATACTCACGAATATCATTGCCGAAGTTATAGTGGCTTTAAAAACAGATTTAAAAACATCCATAAACATCGGCAGCATCCTTGATCACATCCACAAAGATATAATAACAACTTATATGGCAAAAATAGGACGGTTCCGTGTCTTAATTGCCTAGATATTTTTGAATAAATTGCACCGCCAAGCCAAGGCCGTCAGGCGCAATCCCATGCGCAGTGTCCTTTGAAATATGGGTAAACACATCAAACCCGTTTTGCGTCAAAGCATCCGCCGCTTTACCCATATCCGTGGGCGGCACCACCATATCCATGTCACCGTGGATCAGTAAAACGGGTGGTTTGGTTTTCACTTGCGCTTCCAGTAATTCAGGTGCCAGCAAACGCCCGGAAAAGCCCACAATGGCCGCTAACTTATTATCACGGCGTGGCCCTGTGTGCAGTGCCAACATGGTACCTTGCGAAAAGCCGACCAAAACCACACGGTCAGCGGTTAGCCCCATGTCCGTGATCTGCCCTTCAAGCCAATCTTGAAACATATCCGCCGTTTTCAGCATGCCTGCCCGCGCCACGTCTTCAGAAGAACCGTCAATCATCGGGATCGGAAACCATTCACGGCCCATCGGGCTCATGGAACAGGCGTGGGGCGCGTGTGGTGATACAAAAGCCGTGTTGGGCAAGTGTTCGGCCATAGGATCAGCCAGCCCGATCAGGTCATTGCCGTCAGCGCCGTAGCCATGCACAAACACAACTAAACTATCCGCCTGCCCCGACTTTGCATCGCGTTTCTCAACTTTCAAACTCATCCCCTGATCCCTTCACGGTTCTTTGCCACGCGGTAATACGCAAAAAGCAAACGCGCCGCAACCGCGCGCCACGGCGACCAAGCTTGTGCCATCGCATTCAATGCTTTTTCCGTTGGTCGCGCGTCCAATTCAAACAAAATTCTTGCGGCTTCCTGCAAGGCCAAATCACCTGCCGCAAACACATCCGCACGGCCCAATGAAAACATCGCATAAATTTCTGCCGTCCACCTGCCAATACCTTTGATTTCAATAAGTTGCGCAATCACCTCATCCGTAGGTAACCCGCGCAAAGCCGCATAATCCAGCCCGCTTTGCACCAAATCCTTGACATAACGCACCTTGGGGCGAGACAGCCCTGCCGCGCGCAAATCATCCTCACTTGCCGCCCTGACATCTGCCGCGCAAATCAGTTGTGCATCCTTTAAACGTTGTGAAATACTTGCCGCTGCTGCCACAGATATTTGCTGACTGACAATCGCATCCAGTAAAGCCCCGAACCCATCATCTTTCAGCCGCAAGGGCAAAGCCCCAGTTTGTGCAAAAGCGGATGCGAAACGAGGTTCAATCCCAGTCAGATAAGCTGCCCCTTCGGCAACACAAGCATCCGACGTGATGATACGCCCTACCACGCTTGCGCCTGCACCCATTTCAGGGCCTCACCCACTGATCCAACCACATGCGCAACCGGCAGCTCTGGCCGGTTAATCATCACCACAGGTAGGCCTAATTCGCGGGCGGCATCCAGTTTGGAACGGCTGTTTTGCCCACCTGCGTTTTTAACCACCAGCCACTCAATGGCTTTTTCGCGAAACAAAGTCACCTCTTCGCTGATCGAAAACGGCGGTGTTCCAATTAGAAAGTCCCCCTTAAATTCAGCAAGTACCGGTTTTTTTGGCGGATCGATTATGCGGGCCAGTAATTTACGCCCCTCAAGGCAGGAAAACTCTGCCAAAGTCTGCCGACCTGTGCCCAAGAACACAGTCGCGCCGACAGGGATAATCGCTGCTGTTTCGGCCACGTTATCAACAAAATGCCAGCCATCCCCTGCAACGGCCACCCACTCAGGCCGTTGCAAGATAATATGCGGTAAATCCAGTTCAGCGCAGACCGTTGCTGCCGTATGTGTCATAGCACTTGCAAACGGATGGGTAGCATCGACCACGCCCTTAATCGCGTTCTCAACCAGATAATTTCGAAACCCGTCAACCCCGCCAAACCCGCCTTTGCGGGTTCTTGTGGGCAAGTCAGCAGGGGCGCGGGTTACGCCAGCCAAAGAGGCGATCACGTCTTTACCCTGCAACCCTTCCAAAAGCTGCCGTGCATCCGAAGTTCCTGCCAAAACCAATAATGTCATCCAGCCTGGCCCAATATGGTTCCAGCACGATCTATCACAACAATATCAATATGTTGAACAGCGTTCTTCAACTGTATTTTTACCCGCTCACGGGCCTGTTTTGCAATAGCATCAGCTAACTTATTCCCCGCCCGTGTCACCGCTTCCAACGCTGTATTGGCATCGTGTACATTCGCCAATCCCAGTGACAAAGATAACTTATTCAAAGCCTCAAAATCCACCTGAGTGCGCGACGAATGCAGGTCAACCGCCCCTTGTGCCAGCTTGGTAATTTTACCAATCCCGCCCCCGATGGTCACCCGTGGCACAGGGTGTTTTGCCAGATATTTCAACATACCGCCCGCAAAATCCCCCATGTCCAACATCGCGTGATCGGGCAAGCCATAAAGCTCCTGCACCACCTTCTCAGAGGTCGCCCCGGTACATCCCGCCACATGGGGTTCGCCGCCTGCGACAGCCACATCAATGCCGCGATGGATGGATGCAATCCATGCAGCGCATGAAAATGGCCGCACAATGCCCGTGGTACCCAAAATAGACAGGCCACCCTTGATCCCCAACCGTGGGTTCCAGGTTTTTAAAGCAATCTCTGCCCCGTCAGGTATACCAACTGTCACACAAATATCCGCACCCTGCCCATAACGCGCCGCCTGTTTTTCAATCACCCCTGAAATCATTGCGCGCGGCACAGGGTTAATCGCAGGCTCCCCCACATCTATCGGCAAGCCTGCCTTTGTGACGGTTCCCACGCCCTCACCTGCTTTATAGGTAATCCCGCCAGCACTTTTTTCAACCCGCGCAATAATCAAAGCCCCATGGGTAACATCGGGGTCATCGCCCGCGTCCTTAGTGATACCGACCTCCGCCCAACCCTGCCCAAGCTGTTGATGCGCAAGCGGAAATACAGGTGTTTCACCTTTCGGTAAAGTGATCCCAACGTCCTTTGGAAACCCTGCACCCCACAATGCATCCAACGCCGCTTTCGTGGCGGCGGTGGCGCACGCGCCTGTCGTCCAGCCACGGCGCAAATCTCCTGTTGGTTTCCTGCTCATAACAGCGACTATAAGCATGATTTCACCTGACGCCAATCACCCAATTTACGTCGCGCCCCCGCTTGGCAATATCACCATGCTGGGCCATAACACCCCTATGACAGATACGAATCCCCTTCCCCCAAATCACTGGCCCGAATTACAACCGGGCTGGGTTTGGTTATGTGGTGCAGGGCCCGGTGATCCCGGCCTGTTGACCCTGCATGCGCTCAACGCCCTGCGCCAAGCCGATACCATCATCTATGACGCCTTAGTCGATAGCCGTATCCTTGATTGGGCGGGCAAAGGCGCCGACCTGATCTATGCAGGCAAACGCGGCGGCAAACCCTCTGCCAAGCAGCGTGATATTTCACTGCAACTGGTCGATATGGCCAAAGCAGGCAAACGCGTGTTGCGGCTGAAAGGCGGCGATCCTTTCGTTTTCGGGCGTGGCGGCGAAGAGGCCCAAACCCTTGTGCAACACGGCATTCCCATCCGCATTATCCCCGGTATTTCTGCAGGCATCGGCGGTTTGGCCTATGCGGGCATTCCTGTCACCCACCGCGATGTGAACCAATCTGTTACCTTTATCACAGGCCATGATCAAAGCGGCGAGACCCCCAGTGCGTTGAATTGGCAGGCGATTTCAGATGGCAGCCAAGTTCTGGTGATCTATATGGGCATGAAGCACATCGCGCCCATTGCTGACGCCCTACTGAAAGCTGGCCGTGCGGCGGATGAACCCGTTGCGGTTGTCACCCAAGCCACAACGCCTGATCAACAAGTATTGGAAACCACGCTTGGCGGTCTTGTGACTGACCTTTCGAACTCAGACCTGTCGCCACCTGCCATCATCTGCGTTGGCCGTTCGGTGAAAATGCGTCAAGTGCTGGATTGGCAATCCATGATCGCAGGGGCCAAGCCCCGCAATCTTGACCCGCTGGGTCGGGGCAAACCCGCCGAGGCCCCATGAAGGGCCTGATCCTGACCGCACCCAATTCGGGCGGTGGTAAAACCACCCTGACCTTGGGCATCCTGCGCGCCCTTCGTAAGCGCGGAATGGCGATTAGATCAGGTAAAAGCGGCCCCGATTACATCGACCCACGTTTCCATGAGGCCGCAAGTGGTACCACATGCGTTAACCTTGATGCATGGGCCATGACGCCTGCACGCCTGCACGCGCTTGCCGCAGGCGACACACCGATATTGATCGAAGGGGCGATGGGCCTGTTTGACGGTGCCCCACCCGATGGCAAAGGGGCCACCGCCGACCTTGCCCGCATCCTTGGCCTGCCTTGCGTGTTGATTTGTGATGTCTCAAAACAATCCCAATCGGTGGCCGCCGTGGTAGAAGGTTTTTCGCGCCATGCGGGCGACGTAAACATCGTTGGCGTTATCCTGAATAAGGTTGGCAGCCCACGACATGAGGCTATGTTACGCCGTGCGCTGGAACCGGTTGGATTACCCGTTCTTGGGGCAGTTTACCGTGATACCAAACTGGAAACCCCATCACGGCATTTAGGCCTTGTACAAGCAAATGAACGTGATGATTTGGATAAATTCTTAGATTATGCTGCTATTATTTCAGATAATTCAATCAATTTAGACCACATTATATCACTTTTCCAATCTTTACCCGATAAGCCTGAAAAAACTGATATTCTACCACCCCCCGCCCAATCCATCGCCATAGCCGTAGATAATGCTTTCGCATTTGCCTACCCACACTTGCTGGGTGCATGGCAAAAAGCAGGTGCTGAATTGTCGTTTTTTTCACCCCTCGCAGATGAAGCCCCTGCCGCATCCGATCTTGTCATCCTACCAGGCGGCTACCCCGAATTACACGCAGGGAAGCTGGCAGAAAATCAAAACTTCATCGCAGGAATGCAAAAAGCCAAAGCAGTTTATGGTGAATGCGGTGGCTACATGACCATGGGCGAAGGGTTGACCGATGCAAGTGGTGCCCGCCACCAAATGCTGGGCTTGCTGCCACTGGAAACCAGCTTTGCCAAACGAAAATTACACCTTGGATATCGCAATCTAAAGCCACAAGGTGGCCTGTGGGATATACCGCTGAACGGCCACGAATTTCACTATGCCACCACGTTGCACGCCAAAGGCACGCCGCTGTTCCATGCAACAGACGCTGAAAATACGGAATTGCCACCAATGGGCCTAATCAACGGCCCGCATTCAGGTAGCTTCGCGCATGTCATTGATCGTGCATAAACGGGTACAATGTAATGATTGCAGGCCGATCTTAACTGATATACGTCATAATCCATGACCCATTCAGATGCCATAGCCAAGCGCAACGTCACCATTCTTGTCATCGCACAAGCATTCTTAGGCGCACAAATGCCGATTATGTTCGTGATCGGCGGTCTGGCTGGCCAATCACTGGCCCCTAACGCGCTTTGGGCTACCATGCCCATCTCGATGATTGTTTTCGGTTCCATGACCACGGCCCCATGGCTTAGCCATGTGATGCAACGTTATGGTCGTAAGTCAGGCTTCCTGATCGGTACGACTGCAGGCGCCATCGGGGCTGCGATCAGTGCATATGGACTATATACCAGCTCATTCGAATTTTTCCTGCTGGGCAGTTACTTTTCCGGTATCTACATGTCTTCCCAAGGTTTTTTTCGCTTCGCCGCCGCCGATACCGCATCAGAAGCCTTCCGCCCCAAAGCCATTTCCTATGTCATGGCAGGTGGTCTGGCTTCTGCTGTGATCGGCCCGCAACTGGTCAAACTGACTGCTGACAGCTTCATCATTCCATTTTTCGGTGGCTATATATCGATCATATGCATCAATTTGATCGGCTCAATGCTGTTCTTCTATTTGAAAATCCCCACACCAGAGCCCCCAAGCCCGACCGCCCCCAAGGGCCGTTCACGCATGGATCTGCTGAAGACACCCCGCATTGCGGTGGCGATCATCTGCGCGATGGTTTCCTATTCGTTAATGAACTTGGTGATGACTTCAACACCACTGGCCGTGGTCGGTTGCGGTTTCACCCAAAACCACGCCGCTGACATCGTCATGGCCCATGTTTTAGGCATGTACATCCCCAGCTTTTTCACGGGGCACCTGATCGTGCGCTTCGGCGCCGAAAAAATCATCGCCCTTGGCCTTACACTTCTGGCCACAGCGGGCATCGTCAACATGGCAGGTTTGGAATTGTCAAACTTCTTTGGCGGGTTGATCCTATTGGGCTTGGGTTGGAACTTCGGATTTATCGGGGCCACAACCATGCTAACCAGCAGCCACGCACCCAGCGAGCGCGGACGCGTGCAAGGTATGAATGATTTCCTGGTGTTTGGCACAGTAACCCTTGGCTCACTTTCATCAGGGTTCTTGATGAACGGCTTTGGCGACACCGCTGCAGAAGGCTGGGCAGCGGTCAATATCGCCATGGTGCCACTGTTATTAGTAGCAGGCGCAGCCTTGATTTGGTTGGTTAATCACACCCGTAAGACGGCTTAATAACTGCCTGCCATAGATAGCCATAACAATCTGATTTTCTTGTAAAATTCAGAGGTTTGCAAACCACCAACTGCTACCATCTCGGGTAAGGCCGTTGCCAGTTTCAAAGTCTGTTTCGCCATCCAACCGGCACGCAATGCAGCCCGAATGGGTTTTGGCACATCTTGCACATCCAACCGCGCCAAAGCGCGTTTTGCCAGATCAGAAACACCCGCAGCCGTGCCGTCCACCAACGGATATTTCTGCATGTTTTCCAAGGCGGGAATGGCCCGCAACAGGGCAGCAACCCCGGCCCCATAGCCGTATTCCATCACCGCAGAGCGATGCGTATCATCGGCACCTAGAGCTTGCGCCGCTAACCACATCAGCCCCGCAGAAGTGTCCGAAATATACTGATCGAACGCGGCTTGATCTTTATGTGGCTCTTGATAAACATCCCACCGCCGGGCTTCAATCAGCGCGTCAAATGCCGTACGATCCAGCCCTTTTTCAACGATCAACGCGGCCAATGGTGTTACCACTTCGTGGCGGCGCACGTCGCCGCCCGCATAAATCTCTTCTATCGCATCGGCCCACCATTGCAGGCGCATTTCGGCGATCATCGCTTCTTTCGTCACCCAAGGTGCGCGCACCACTTCCAGATTGAACGCATATAAAACCATCAAGCCGCCGCGATCATCGGGCGGGGCTGTCATCGCTGACAGGAAGCGATCAGGATCACCGCGTTCCACCAATTCTGCGCAGGCTTCAATGCTCATGCAGGTTTCACGCGATCACGGATCAGTTTCCAGTTTATTGCATCCAGAAGCGCCTCAAAAGAAGCGTCCACTATGTTGGCAGAAACCCCCACAGTTGACCATTGCTGCCCTTGCCCGTCTTGGCTGTCAATGATTACACGGGTCACGGCCTCGGTACCGCTATTGGTAATCCGCACCCGAAAATCGACCAGTTTCATATCGTCTATTGCTGCCTGATATGGCCCCAAATCCTTACCCAAGGCACGCGATAAAGCGTTTATCGGCCCGCTATCCACACCGTTTTCATCCATGCTTTGCGATACCGACATGATCTTGCGATCCCCGATTTTCGCCACAACCACAGCCTCGGAAATACTGACCATCTTGTTATATTTATTCTTACGCCGCTCAACCGTCACACGGTAGCGTTTCACTTTGAAAAAAGTCGGGAGTTCACCCAGAACCTTACGCGCCAACAATTCAAACGAGGCCTGCGCACTGTCGTAGGCATAGCCATTATCTTCACGTTGTTTCACTTTGTCTAAAATTTGGCTCAAACGCGGATCACCCTTGGGCACTTCAATCCCCATAGCTTCCAGACGGTTGCGCAAGTTCGATTGCCCCGCTTGATTAGACATCGGAATTACGCGTTTGTTTCCAACGACTTCAGGGGCAATATGTTCGTACGTTGTGGGGTCTTTCAGTATCGCAGAGGCATGCAACCCTGCCTTATGCGCAAAAGCCGAGGCCCCCACATAGGCCGCCTGTTTATGCGGCACATCGTTCAGAATATCGTCCAGCATACGGCTAAGGGCGGTCAGCCCTTGCAGGCCTTCCATGCTGACGCCGGTTTGATACAGGCTGGCATAGGGTTCTTTTAGCAGCAACGTCGGGATCAGCGTGGTTAGGTTGGCATTGCCACACCGCTCGCCCAACCCGTTCAACGTGCCTTGGATTTGCCGCGCACCCGCATCCACCGCCGCCAATGAATTGGCCACCGCGTGTTCGGTGTCATTATGGGTGTGAATACCCAGATGCGTGCCCGGAATGCCTGCTGCAATCGCGGCTTTCGTGGCCATGTGAACCTGTGCCGGCAATGCCCCGCCATTAGTGTCACACAAAACCACCCAGCGTGCGCCCGCGTCATAAGCCGCTTTCGCCGCTTTCAGGGCATAATCGGGGTCAGAACGGTAACCGTCAAAGAAATGTTCACAATCGAACAGGGCTTCGCGGCCTTGGGCCACGATATGTTTGATCGAGGCTGAGATATTTTCGATATTCTCATCCAACGTGATGCCCAAGGCGGTGGTGACATGAAAATCATGGGTCTTGCCAACCAGACAGACCGCAGGGGTGTTGGCGTTCAACACGGCGGCTAGCACATCATCGTTGGCGGCTGAGCGGCCTGCGCGTTTGGTCATGCCAAAAGCGGTAAATGTGGCCTTAAGCTTGGGGGCCGCATCAAAGAAATCACTGTCCGTGGGGTTGGCCCCCGGCCAGCCGCCTTCAACGTAATCAATGCCGAGCGCATCTAGGGCTTCGGCAATCCGCAGCTTGTCTGCAACCGTGAAGTCCACGCCTTGAGTTTGTTGGCCGTCACGGAGTGTTGTGTCGAAAAGGGAAAGACGTTCGCGGGTCATGATAATCCCTTCGCAAGGTCTTCAACTTGCTTAATCCAAATATCTGAAAACGTCATCGGTCCACCAACGACCGCCCCTTGTGGCGCATTAGGATCTGCTACTAAAGTTAGAGACAACTCACGTGCCTGGTTTTTTATCTCATCGGCTGCTTTAAAGTCTTTCCGATTTCGCATCTCTGCCCACTTCAAACGAATAACCTCTAATGCAATATGCGGTAGATCATCATTTCTTGGCCCTTTATAAAACCAATCTTTAAGATCATCTGTTAGAAGTCCCAATAAATTTGCAGATGCTTTGAATTTTGCTCGATCACCTCCACCATGCGCTATTTGATTCCTTAATTTATGCAATATTGAGATCGCTTTTGAGGTATTAAGATTATCAGAGAGTGCTTCTATAACATCTTTGCATGGCGCAGCATCCTCATTAAGCCCCAAAAGTATTTGTCTCCAGCCACGCAAAGTAGCTTCCGCTTCTTTCGCCTTCTTATCCGTCCAATCCATAGGCTTAGAATAATGCGTACTCAAGAACACAAACCGAATAACCTCGCCCGGATACCCCTGATCCAGCAACTCCCTAACCGAAAAGAAATTGCCCAAAGACTTGGACATTTTCTTACCCTCAACCTGCAACATCTCGTTGTGCATCCAGACTTGGGCAAAGGTATCCTCACCATAGCAGGCACAGCTTTGGGCTATCTCGTTTTCATGGTGCGGAAACTGCAAATCCAGCCCGCCGCCGTGAATATCGAACTTTTCGCCGAACAGTTTATGCGACATCGCCGAACATTCGATATGCCAGCCGGGCCTACCGTACCCCCAAGGGCTTTCCCAGCCGGGTTGATCGCCCGTGGACGGTTTCCACAGCACAAAATCCATCGGATTTTCTTTATAGGGGGCCACTTCAACCCGCGCCCCTGCGATCATATCGTCCAGTGAACGGCGTGACAGTTTACCGTAGTTTTCATATTCCTTAACCCGAAACAAAACATGACCCTCGGCAGGGTAAGCAAAACCCTTTTCAATCAGCGCGCTGATCATATCTTTCATTTCAGGAATATATTCCGTAGCCCGTGGCGCCAGATTAGGCACCAAAGCCCCCAAAGCCCCCATATCGTCCAGAAACCACTGAATTGTCTCATCCGTTATATCACGGATAGACCGCCCCGTCTGTTCCGCCTTGGCGTTGATCTTATCATCCACATCGGTGAAATTACGCGCATAGGTCACGTGATCCGCCCCGTAGACATGGCGCAGCAAGCGGTACAGCACATCAAACACCACCACAGGGCGCGCGTTGCCGATATGGGCGCGGTCATAGACCGTTGGCCCACAGACATACATGCGCACGTTATTCGCGTCCAAAGGGGTGAAAACCTCTTTGGTTTTGCTCATGGTGTTATAAAGTTTAATATCAGTCATAGTCTTCTCACAGGGTTTGCCTGCGGGCCTATCACTTACTTACTGTTTTGGAAATAAAAGAACGGCCCGCGCGGATGTCTTAGCAGGGTATAATGCAGCAGATGATGCAAATTGTTCTCATGAGGGTATTTTAGGGCGAAGTTACCCGTAAAAGCAAGCCCTTAAGCTTTCTGATTTCGTCTGTGCATGAAGTAAGACCAGATAATCATGCCAAAATAAGCCAAATCAAGGGCTACAAGCGTGACCCAAGGATAGGTCAGCAACAAAGCCACCAAAACACCGAAGCCCACCAGAATATAGGTAATTCTTCTGCGCCGCACGGTTGTGGTTTTAAACGAATATGTCGGAATGCGGCTAACCAAAAGCAGCCCTACCCCTGCCATATAAAGCGCGATTAAGCCCGCATAAGACTGCACTTCATTGGGCCAAAGAAACGACAGGAACATCGGCAGTAATACCAGCATGGCGCCCGCAGGGGCCGGCACGCCGGTGAAGTATTCACCATTATCATCGGTTTCAGATTTGCTGTCCGCATTGAACCGCGCAAGGCGCATCACCATGCACACGGCAAAAAACAGAACCGCAATCCAGCCTGCCCGCTTCAAATCCTGTAATGCCCAAGCATAGATCACCAATGCGGGTGCTATGCCGAAATTAGCGAAGTCTGCCAAGCTGTCCAGCTCGGCCCCCAACTGGCTTTCAGATTTCATATAACGCGCAATACGCCCGTCCAACCCGTCCAGAATACAGGCCAGCAGGATCAGATAAACGGCAGCGGTAAAGCTGCCTTGAAACGCAAAACGAATGGCTGTCAGACCCGCACAAATTGCACCCACCGTGATCAGGTTGGGCAACAACGATGCCAGCGGCAATTCGCGATCAGCTTTTTGTGGGGTGTCGTTTTCGGGGACCAGTTTAACCATGATCTATTCTGCCCGTGCCAAGCGTGGTTCTTCTTTTGAAGTCAGATCAGCCAAAACTGTTTCGCCCGCAACCATGTTTTGGCCCAAGGCCACCAACGGGTTCACGCCCTTAGGCAAATATACATCCAAACGTGAGCCAAAACGGATCAGCCCGAAACGTTCGCCCGTGCGCAATTCCTGACCTTTTTGAACAAAGCCCAGAATACGCCGCGCCACAAGTCCTGCGATTTGCACCACAACAATTTGCCGCCCATCTGCCATCTCGATACACACCGAGCTGCGCTCATTATCCGAACTGGCTTTATCCAGTGAAGCATTCAGAAACTTACCAGGGCGATATGCCAAAGCTTTGACCGTGCCCGCGATAGGCGCGCGATTAACATGGCAGTTAAACACCGACATAAACACAGATACCCGCAACAACGGCTTTGTGCCCACGCCCAATTCTTCGGGCGGTACCGCCATCTCAATCAACGATACAATCCCGTCCGCAGGGCTGACAATCAGCCCGTCACGGGTGGGAACGGACCGGATAGGATCACGGAAAAAGTAGTAACACCAGATGGTTAAAACGACACCCACCCAACCCAAGACGTTTGAAATCCAAAACAAAACCAAAGTGACCGCAGCAAAAATGCCGACAAACTTCAGCCCTTCTTTGTGCATAGGCTTCACAAACGTGCTTAACATACTGACTGACACTGTATTTCTTATCCTTATATCAAAAGCGACATCTCTGCCGCTAACAAACAAGCCCGCAACCCTGATTTAAGCCCAAATCATCATATGATTGATCTAAACTGGATAACGGCCCTGATTACCTACACCATTGGTGCAGTGCGTGGCCGTGCGGCCCGTGGTTCGCCTGCTTTTTGCTTATAAACCAAGAATAATCAAGCAAATTGCAAGGAAACCAAGATGTCCGAAAACAAAACCCGCAGATCAGGGGGGCGTGCTGCCCGCCAAGCCCTGCGCGCAGCCCCCTTGGCTGACAACATCCGTCCCATACGCGCAGGCATGGAAGGTGGCACATATAAGCCGCTGTCACAGCGCGATATGGAACGCATCCATGAAACCGCCCTGACCGCGCTAGAAACCATCGGCTTTGCCGATGCACCACCCTCTGGCGTGGAAATACTGACCAAGGCAGGGGCGATATTAGGCGATGATAACCGCCTGCGGTTCCCCCGCGCTTTGATCGAAGATATGCTGGCGAAGGCCGCTAAAGAAATCACGCTTTACAGCCGCGATGGCAAAAATGATCTGCAACTTTCAGGCAACCGCGTTCATTACGGCACTGCCGGGGCCGCCGTGCATCTGGTAGATGTGGAACACAATGAATACCGCGAATGCACGGTGCAAGATTTGCATAATGCCGCTAAAATAACCGACCGTCTGGATAATGTGCATTTCTTTCAGCGCCCAATGGTTTGTCGTGATATTTCAGATAATTACGAGATGGACTTAAACACGATATACGCGGCGTGTTCCGGTACAACCAAGCATATTGGCACCAGCTTTACCGAACCGTCTTTTGTGCCGGGGGCATTAGAGATGGTCTACCAGATCGCAGGCGGTGAAGCGGCTTACCGCGAACGCCCCTTTATCTCAAACTCCAACTGTTTCGTTGTGCCGCCAATGAAGTTCGCCACTGAATCCTGCGAAGTGATGGAACTGCTTATCCAAGGCGGTATGCCGGTCTTGCTGCTGTCCGCAGGCATGGCAGGTGCCACCACCCCATCCAGTATCGCGGGTGCCATCGCGCAAGCCTCAGCCGAGTGCCTTGCGGGGCTGGTCTATGTCAATGCGATCAAACCGGGGCATCCGGCAATATTCGGCACTTGGCCATTCGGCTTGGATTTACGCACGGGGGCGATGTCTGTGGGGTCAGGCGAACAGGCATTATTGACCGCAGGTTGTGCCCAAATGCACAAATTCTACGGCGTGCCGGGTGGCGCGGCGGCAGGCGCGTCTGATGCAAAAATGCCCGACATGCAGGCAGGTTGGGAACAGATGTGTTCAAATGTCATGGCGGGGCTTTCCGGCCTGAACATGGTTTATGAGGCCGCCGGCATGCACGCGTCGCTACTGGGCTTTTGTCTGGAATCCCTGATCTTGTCAGATGATCTGATCGGGCAAGCCCAACGTTGTGTACGCGGCATTGAGGTCACGGATGAAACACTGGCATTGGATCAGATTGCAGACGTTTGTTTGAATGGCCCAGGCCATTATCTGGGCACAGATCAGACGTTGGGGCGGATGGAAGCGGATTATGTGTATCCCACGCTGGGGGATCGGACATCACCCAAGGAATGGGCAGAGAAGGATAAGCCTGATTTGATTGAAAATGCGATCAGGATGAAGAATGAGATATTGGCGGAACGCTCGGGTGCTCGGTTTGATCCTGAGTTGGATATGGCTTTGCGGGAGAATTTTGCGATACATTTGAAGCAAATGTAATTTTCCGTAAGGTGGGCTTTAGCCCACGCGTTGCCGTGATTAAATCATACTGTCCGTCGTCATATAAAATGGGACATCAGAGCGGTTTGAGTATTGGAGGCTCTGGTTCGTTATTGTGATTGATTATGCAGCTTGTTTTTGATGTTGCAAGCGGCGTTTTTGGATTGTTTGCTTCTTGATCTTTTTCCTCTCTCTGATAATGGCTTTGTCGCGCCCAAAATAGACGTCGGCAGGTGTGACGTTGTTCAGGCTCTCGTGGTAGCGCTGGTTGTTGTAATATTCCACAAAAGCTCCGATTTGATTTTCCAGATCGCCGGGTAGGTAATAGTTTTCCAGCAGAACCCGATTTTTCATTGTCTGATGCCAGCGCTCGATCTTGCCCTGAGTCTGCGGGTGGAACGGCGCTCCACGAACGTGATCCATTCTCTGCTCTTCCAGCCATTCGGCAAGATCGCCAGAGATGTAACAGGACCCATTGTCGCTCAACAGACGCGGCATGTGCCGAACGACGGCTTGGTCGCATCCAGATGCCGTCAGGGCCAGCTCAATCGTGTCCGTCACGTCCTCGGCCCGCATGTTGGTGCAGAGTTTCCAGGCAATGATGTAGCGACTGTAATCATCCAGGATCGTGCTGAGATAATACCATCCCCAACCGATGATCTTGAAGTAGGTAAAATCGGTCTGCCACATCTCGTTGATCGCAGTGGTCTTGTCATGGAATTCATCGGCGGCCTTGATCACGATATAATCTGGTGCAGTGATCAGGTCGGCAGCCTTCAGAATGCGGTAAGATGATGATTCAGAGATAAAATACCGCTTCTCATCCGTATATTTTACCGCCAATTCACGCGTAGATAGCGCTTCATGTTCCAGCGCGAACTCGATTAAGTTATCGCGCCTGTCTTGGGGAATGCGGTTCCAGACAGACTTGGGCCGAGGCGAGCGATCCGCCAAAGCATCAAGCCCGCCCTCAAGGTATTGATCATACCACCGGTAAAATGTGGTCCGCGGAATGCCCAGCATGTCGAGGGTTTGCTTCACAGGCAGATGTGATTGCTCAACGGTGTGGATAATCTCCAGTTTCTCAGATGCAGGATATCTCATTCCTCGTATCCCCCAGCCCCTGTCATGCTTTTTTTGAGCAGACGGTTTTCAATGGTCAGATCGGCCACGCATTCCTTCAATGCCATCGCCTCGCTTCGTAGATCCTTCACCTCAGGCGACGTCGCCTGCCGGGCTGTATCGCCAGACAAGCGGCGTTTCCCCGCTTCGAGGAATTCCTTTGACCAACTGTAATACAGGCTTTCAGAGATGCCTTCACGGCGGCACAGCGCCGAAATGCTTTCCTCGCCGCGAAGGCCCGCTAATACAATGCGGATCTTTTCCTCGGCGGAATAGGTTTGTCTGGTTTTACGGCGAATGTTCTTCACCAATTTATCTGCAGCTGCTTTGCTGCTTCCGGATTTCTGTCTCATCTTCACTCCTTGAATGTTATGATGAACCAGAAATCCTCCGTTAGCTAAACCTTAAATCTGTCCCACGAGTGCTGACGTCAGACACAAAGTTTTCGCTTTAGTCAGAGGTTCCTTAGAAGCTCATAATCCGTGCGTCATCCGCTATCAGCCGCCCCGCCATCTCATCGGGTTTGGCTGCGGTGATACCGTCTAGCAAGGCGGATGTGTCTATGCCTTTGTTGGGCAGGTAAATCGCGCATACTTCTACTTTTGTATCTGTGTTTGCCATGATTTTACCCATCAAACCTTGTGGGCTCATGCCTTTGGGCTTTTGCGGGGCGGTCACTGTTGCGGGCGCATCTTTCAAAGCCAAATCACCTGCGTCACCGCATAGTAGAATATAGGCATTGGCACCTTGTTTGATTGCCTGCATGGTCAGCACCATTGCCATCAGCTGGGTCTGGGCATTGGGTGAGGTCACGATTGTTACCAGTTGTTTTTGGTCGTCCGCATGGGCGGGTACGGCTGCGAGCATAAGAAGCCCTCCTATCAATCCACGTATGTGTTTTTTCATCTGTCATATCCTTTTTCGGTGCGTATCCATTTGATGCGCAGTTCCAGCTTATGGCCTAGTCACCGAAATATATCGGTGATTTTGTCACCAAAGTTTTAAGAAAGTTTACAAATATGCGGATTGCAGTGTGACCTTGTCACATACACATTTGCGCGGATTTGCTATAATTCTTTAACCAAACACATATAGGAGATGATCATGCTTACTTTGAAATCCGCTTTGCCCTTTAACTGGTGCCGCATTGTTAAGGTTATTGCACCTGTGGTGATGCTGTCGGTCGCCCTGCCCGTAACGGCGGGTGAGATTGTGACCAATATTGATGCAAGCACGGTTAGCAAGTCCCGCGCCACGCCTTTGGGGTTATATCTGACCCCTGCTGAGGCGCACCAAGCCCTGACAGATAATCCTGACATTTTATATGTCGATGTGCGCGATCCGGTTGAGATTAATTTCATCGGCCATGCCGCAGGTATGGACAAGAACATCCCCACCAAGCTTGCGTCTACAGAACTGGACGCAAAAAAGGGGGCCTATAAAATGGTGGTGAACCCGAACTTTGTGGCCGAGATGAATGCTTTGGTAAAAAGCAACGGTCTGACCAAAGCTGATCCTATTTTTGTAAGCTGCCGTTCTGGCCCGCGTTCTGCTGTTGCAACGCGGTTGTTAGTTGCCGAAGGCTACACCAATGTCTGGAACCTTGTGGAAGGTTTTGAAGGCAGCAAGACCAAGGAAGGTGTGCGGGCTAAAAATGGCTGGCGCAATGCGGGGCTGCCTTGGAATTATAAGCTGACGCCTGAAACAGCTTGGACGCCATTGGGTAAGTAAAACTCAGGCCGCACTGCTAAGGGATGTAGTGTGGCCTATTCGCCTGTACCCAGCCCGTGTTTTTTCAGCAATCGGTACAGGGTTGCGCGGCTGACTTGCAAATCTTTGGCAGCCGCAGACATATTGCCCTTGGTGCGTGCAATGGCTTTGCGCACTTCGGCGCGTTCTGCCGCCAGTAACCCTGTTACGCCTTGTTTGGCTGATTGCAGGTCGCAGCGCGGGATCGGGGTGGCAAAGGTTTCATCTTGTAATGACAACATACGCCGTGCGGCCCTGTTGGCCCCGATCACCAGATCATCACGATCGGAAGCTAAAAGTGGTGTGCCGCTGGGGCAATAGCCGTCTGCCACCACGATCTGTGCGCCGGTGAAGGCTGCCTTGAAATACTCGGCCTCTATGCGGCTGGCGATGTCGGTTACATATGAGGCGATGACTTGTGCTAGATCGCGATCCAGATCGTTGCGCGCACTTGATACATCCAGCACCGCCATAATCTTGCCGTGAATATCAAAGACCGGCGCACCCATGCAGGTCATGCCGATGTTCTTATAGCGAAAATGTTGATCTTTGTGGATCAGCACAGGGCGTTCTTCTAGCGCGCATGTGCCGATGCCGTTGGTGCCCTGTCTGGCCTCACTCCACACGGCACCTGATCGCAGACCCCATTCGTCAAAAGATACATCATCGGCGGCATTGATCAGGCGGTGCAAGATCACCCCGTTCATATCGGTCAGGACAACACAGCAACCGGAGCGGCCTACAGATTGGAACAGCTGTTCCATGATCGGTTTGGCCACATGCAACAACAACCCCATGCCTTGCATCGCATCGCGCAGTTCAGATGCGCTTAACTGGCGGGCGGTGTTTTGTTGGTTGGGTGTCAGCCCGTAATGCAACATAGAGCGGCGCCAAGATGCGGTGATGTGGGAATAAGCTGGCGCATTGCCATCTATTTCTTCACTTACCTTGTCTGAGTGGCGCTGTGCCGCCTTGGCCGTATTGTGCATAAAATCTCCTAATAGTTATGCTAGCACAAGATCATAAATCGGCAAACGTGTTAATCGGCAGAAGGGTACAAGATTATGGCGGCTCACGGCTGATCACATAAAAGTCAACTTTGTTAAGCGCACCTTGTGCGATGCACCACATGTTGCCACTGTGATCTGACACAACCCAAGGGGAATTATCATGATGCGATTGTTTTTTACAGTGCTGTTAGTTTTTACCACCCTAGGCAATGCCTTTGCTCAGGAACAAGAAGAAGCCATAACAGAACCGCCGATGACCTTAGAGCGTTTGGGTCAGATTATCTTTGCACTTGATGAACATGCGCAATCCAGTGGCCCGCATTTTCAAATGACAATAGGTGACATACCCGTTGTGGTTTTAACCGATGCCACCGCAGACCGTATGCGTGCGATGGTGCCTATTAGGGCTGCGAAAGATATGACCGCAGAAGAGGTTTTGCGCGTCATGCAAGCCAATTTCGACACCGCCCTTGATGCGCGCTACGCCATTGCACAAGGCAAATTATGGGGCACGTTCATTCACCCGCTTTCATCTTTGCAAAAAGATGAATTTATTTCGGGCTTGGGCCAGACCGTGAATATAGCTAAAACCTATGGCACATTATTTTCAGGCGGTTCTTTGGCTTTTAACGGGGGTGATAGTGTGCCCTTGCAGCGCCAGTTGATTGATGACTTGCTGAAAAAGGGTGAAGAGATTTAAGATCAAGGCAAAGAAAGAAAAGCCCCATGTCTTGGATCAAAACCATCCCCTATTCCGCCGCCACTGGCAAATTGAAAAAACTTTATGACAGGGTCAAAGGCCCTGATGATAATGTTGACAATGTTATGCTGATCCACGGATTGCGCCCTCATACTATGGAAGGGCATATGGTGCTTTACAAGAATGTACTGCATCACACGGGCAACACGATACCGAAGTGGTTTCTGGAAACCTTAGGGGTTTGGGTCAGTTCGCTGAATGATTGCCAATATTGTGTAGAGCATCATTTCAACGGCCTGAAACGCCTGCTTGGGGATGATGCAAAGTCAGACAGGATCAAACAGGCGATAAAGGCGCAAGATATAGATGCCGCCCCGCTAGATGATATGCAAAAGATCGCGATGGAATATGCCCGTATGCTAACGCTTGATCCGGGCGGAATAACCGCTGGTAGCGTCAAACGCCTGCGGGCCGCAGGCTATTCAGACGGTGAAATATTGGAGATCAATCAGGTCACAGCCTATTTCAACTATGCCAACCGCACAGTGCTGGGGTTGGGCTGTTCCATCGAAGGCGATATATTAGGTTTGTCACCCAACAAGTCAGAAGACCCTGACGATTGGGGTCATCAATAAAGCCATTGCTTGGCACATTCAGCGCCCCTAGGCCCTATTGAACCTGCGACATGCCGCCCTGATTTGCTAAATACGCCATTAGAAAGGTTGTCTGACATACCCCAACGCGCTATCAGAACCCTTAGGGGATTGCGTGCCCGCCTTTTGGGATTCGCAACGATAAAAAGAATTAGGAGAGAACCCATGGCAGACGCAGCCGCTCACGACCACGCACGGCCAGGCTTTTTCACACGTTGGTTTATGTCAACAAACCACAAAGATATCGGTATCCTTTATCTTTTCACCGCAGGGGCCTTAGGCTTCGTTTCGGTTTTGTTTACCGTTTATATGCGCTTGGAATTGATGGAACCGGGTGTTCAATACATGTGTATGGAAGGTGCCAGCATCACAGCGGCTGCCGTTGAAAACTGTACACCAAACGGGCATATGTGGAATGTTCTGATCACCGGCCACGGCATCTTGATGATGTTCTTTGTGGTGATCCCTGCCCTGTTCGGCGGCTTTGGCAACTACTTCATGCCCTTGATGATCGGCGCGCCTGATATGGCGTTCCCTAGGATGAACAATCTGTCTTACTGGATGTATGTGGCTGGTTCTTCTTTGGCCGTATGTTCTTTGCTGGCCCCCGGCGGCAATGATCAACTGGGTTCAGGTGTTGGCTGGGTGCTTTATGCGCCATTGTCCACCAATGAAGGCGGCATCTCGATGGACTTCGCGATTTTCGCGGTTCACATGTCTGGTGCCTCATCTATCTTGGGCGCGATCAACATGATCACGACCTTCCTGAACATGCGTGCCCCCGGCATGACACTGCACAAGACACCGTTGTTTGCATGGTCGATCTTCGTCACCGCGTTTCTGATCCTATTGTCCCTGCCAGTATTGGCCGGCGCGATCACAATGCTGCTGACAGACCGTAACTTTGGCACAACCTTCTTTGATGCATCAGGCGGCGGTGACCCGATCTTGTACCAGCACTTGCTATGGTTCTTTGGACACCCTGAAGTATACATGATCATTGTGCCGGGCTTTGGTATCGTTTCCCACGTGATTTCAACTTTCTCAAAGAAACCGATCTTCGGTTACTTGCCGATGGTTTACGCGATGGTTGCCATTGGCGCGTTGGGCTTCGTTGTTTGGGCGCACCACATGTATACGGTTGGTCTATCGCTGACACAGCAAAGCTACTTTATGCTGGCAACAATGGTTATTGCGGTACCGACAGGTATCAAGATTTTCTCATGGATTGCCACAATGTGGGGCGGTTCGATCAGCTTTAAAACACCGATGCTGTTTGCAATGGGCTTTTTGTTCTTGTTCACCGTTGGTGGTGTAACGGGCATTGTTCTGTCACAAGCGGGCGTTGACCGTGCATATCACGATACATACTACGTGGTTGCCCACTTCCACTATGTGATGTCCTTGGGTGCGGTTTTCTGTATCTTCTCAGGCATCTATTACTGGATCGGTAAAATGTCTGGGCGTCAGTATCCTGAATGGGCCGGTAAACTGCACTTCTGGATGATGTTCATCGGGGCTAACATCACCTTCTTCCCGCAACACTTCTTGGGTCGCCAAGGCATGCCACGCCGTTATATCGACTATCCTGACCAGTTTGCACTTTGGAACGAAGTCAGCTCTTACGGCGCATTCCTGTCGTTTGCATCGTTTGTGTTCTTCATCGGCGTCTTGTTTTACACCATCAGGTACGGCAAGAAAGTTACCGAAAGTGCATACTGGGGTGAACATGCGGAAACGCTGGAATGGACACTACCAAACCCACCACCAGAGCACACGTTTGAAACTTTGCCTACACAAGATATGTGGGACAAAGGCACTCATTAACTTGAATGGGTAAGACAGCGAAAATAAAACAGGCCGAGGCAAATGCTTCGGCCTTTTTCATCGCAACAGATCGTGATGATCCGCCTTTGTTTAACCACAAGGTACAACCGATCAAATCCCTACCCAATGTGGGCTTTGTGTGGATCATCGGCATCAGCGCCGTGGGCTTCACCATCCCCCTGCTGGCCCTATTAGGCACACTGGCCCTTTGGATGCTGCTGCCGCACCTGTTACTGGCTTTGGGCCTGTTGTGGTATCTGATACGCCGCAATGACCGTGATCGGGACATCTATGAACACATCCGCATTTGGCCTGATCTGTTGGCAGTACACCGCCACAATCCGCGCAAAGCCGATCAATACTGGCATGGCAATCCTTACTGGGTGAAGTTGAAACTGCGTGACACGCGCACTGTCAAAAACTACCTGACCATGACAGGCGGCGCGCGTGAAATTGAACTGGGTGCGTTTCTAAGCCCCAAAGAGCGTGTGGACTTAAAACATACGGTTGAAAAAGCCCTCAAAACTATCTAGCCTGTCATTACTATTAATTAAATTTTAGGAGGCTCAAATGAAGAATATTTTAATCGCATTGGTAATTCCTGCCTGTTTTATCGCGGCACCTGCATCCGCATTCTCATTCACATTCGACTGGTCCGGCTTGAAGCTATGCAACTCAGGCAGCCCGAATGATGTTCATAACCCGGTGTTTGTATTAAAGGACGTTCCTGCCGGCACAAAATACATCCGCTTTTCTTTGAAGGACCGCGATGCACCCAGCTATAATCACGGTGGTGGTGTTGTGGCTTACACCGGGCAAAAAACCATCAAGCGCGGGGCCTTTAAATACGCAAGCCCTTGTCCACCCGGTGAAACCCATACATATGAATGGACGGCAACTGCCCAGAAAAAGAAACGCGGTGGTAAAATAGACCGCGCCAAGGCCGTTAGGAAATACCCATAAGGAAAACGAACTTGAAGCATGCTTTAGTAACAGGTGCCGCGCGCGGCATTGGCCTAGCCACCACAAAAAAACTGCTTGGCCTTGGCTGGCGCGTTGCCATGATCGACAGGGATGGCGATGAGCTGAAGCGGGCTTCAGAACCGCTGGGGGGAGTTTTACCGATTGAAGCGGATATATCCGACCCCGATCAGGTGGATCGTTTAACGGCAGAAGTTAGCACCCAATACGGCCTGCTGGACGCGCTGGTTAACAACGCAGGCGTGGCTGATTTCGGCCCCATTGCGCAGACCAGTTTTGAACGTTGGCGCACGGTTATGGCGACCAATTTGGATGGCTCATTTTTGATGACACAGGCCTGCACAGACCTGCTGGCTAAGGCCAAGGGTGCTGTGGTGAACATCACATCCATATCAGGCCTGCGCGCCAGCACTTTGCGGGTGGCTTATGGCACGTCCAAGGCCGCATTGGCGCATCTGACCCTGCAACAGGCTGCCGAATTGGGTGAGTTGGGCATCCGTGTTAACGCCGTGGCCCCCGGCCCGGTGAACACCAAATTGGCTTTGGCCGTGCATTCCCCTGAAATTCGCGCCGCCTACCACGATGCCATCCCGATGGATCGTTACGGTGATGAGACCGAGATCGCTAACCTGATTGTGTTTTTGTGCAGTGAAGAAGCCAGCTATATCACTGGGCAGCAAATCGCCGCCGATGGTGGTTTTGCTGCGATCGGGATCGGGTTGCCTGCGCTGCGGGGAACTCGATCGCCCGAATGAATCGGGTGATGACAGTGGAGTTCTTTTTGTCGCACAAAATCATACCCGCTGCTTAACAACTACCCCAGCAGTTCCTTAACCGCGCCACCAGCCTTACCAAAGTCCATTTTACCTGCGTATTGCGCCTTTAGCGCACCCATGACCTTGCCCATGTCGCGTACACAAGTCGCACCAACGGCTGCAATCACTTCTTGCACTGCTGCACGGGTTTCGTCCTCGGACAGTTGCTTGGGCAGGAACTCTTCGATCACCTTGATCTCGCTTAGTTCCTGATCCGCCAGTTCTTGGCGGCCAGCCCCTGCATAAGTTGCAGCACTATCAACCCGCTGCTTAACCATTTTGGTCATAATGCCCAGAATATCATCATCCGCAACGCCATCCATATTTCCGTCACTGCGCACGGCAATATCACGGTCTTTGATTGCCGCGTTTATCAGCCGTATTGTGCCTAAGCGGACTTTCTCTTTATCCACCATCGCCTGCTTCATAGCGCTTTTCAATCTATCTCGCATGTATAAGGGGCTCCCGTCCCATTTTGACATTCCTGACCTAGCACTCTACCTAATTCATCTTAAATAGACAATAAAAAACCCTGCGTTCTAAGCCTCTGAATTTCAGTGGTTTTTGATTTTTTACATGCCTTGACCATTTTGCAGCAAAGCCGTAGTTTGCGCCAAATTCATCATAGGATATAGGCCATGTCTAAAGCTGCTGCACCCCGGAAAAATCAGGGAAAACCAACAGCTTGTATTGTATTGGCGGATGGCACCATATTCTACGGGCATGGCTTTGGGGCTTATGGGGTGATTCAAGCCGAATTATGCTTTAATACCGCCATGACAGGCTATCAGGAAATCATGACTGATCCGTCTTATGCGGGCCAAGCCATCACGTTTACCTTTCCCCATATCGGCAACACCGGCGTAAACACGCAAGACGATGAAACCGCTGATCCTGTGGCGCGCGCCATGGTGGTGAAATGGGACCCGACAGAACCGTCAAGCTGGCGTTCGCAAGGAACATTATCTGAATGGCTGGCCAAACGTGGGCGCATTGGTGTGGGTGGCATTGATACTCGCCGTTTGACCCGTGCAATTACCCACCAAGGGGCGCCGCATGTGGCGATTGCCCATAATGCGGATGGTAATTTCGATATTGAAGACTTGTTGGCGCAAGCCCGTGCTTTTTCTGGTCTGGAAGGGCTTGATCTGGCTAAGGATGTGACCTGCGCGCAATCCTATAACTGGAATGAACAACGCTGGGCATGGCCAGATGGCTACCCCGAAGGGGCGATGACGGGCAAGAAGGTTGTGGCAATAGATTACGGTGCAAAACGCAATATTCTAAGATGCTTAGCCTCTGCGGGATGTGACGTGACGGTTATGCCGGCCACAGCCACGGCTGAAGAAGTGCTGGCCCATAAACCGGCAGGGATATTCCTGTCCAATGGCCCCGGCGACCCTGCGGCAACGGGCGAATATGCGGTGCCGATGATCAAGGAAATTCTGGATACTACCGACCTGCCGATCTTTGGCATTTGTCTAGGCCACCAAATGCTGGCGCTGGCCTTGGGCGGCAAAACCATGAAGATGAGCCACGGGCATCACGGTGCCAACCACCCCGTGAAGGAACACGCCACAGGCAAGGTTGAAATCACCTCTATGAACCACGGGTTTGCGGTGGATGCACAAACCCTGCCCGACGGTATTATTGAAACCCATGTGTCACTGTTTGATGGCTCTAATTGCGGTATTCGCATTGAAAACCGCCCGGTTTTTTCAGTGCAACACCACCCAGAGGCCAGCCCTGGCCCGCAAGACAGTTTCTACCTTTTTGAACGGTTTGCCGCTTCATTGGGGTAAATTAAGATAATTTTAATCTAATTTTGAAAAGCATAAGATCACATAGTTTTGGTCTTTGCTCATGTCGCGTTCTGTAACACATCTTAAAATCGTTCCTAAAGCTGCGGAAACGGATATTGCCGCCACAACAGGTAAATCCAGTTTTGGGGCCATATTACTTTCTAAAAATTGGGTCACCGAAGGTGATCTTTTAAAAGCCTGGAGCATTCAGCGCGTCGAACAAGCCTATATCGGTGAAATCCTAGTTGGCATGGGTAAGATCACGGTGGATCAACTTTATTACACCTTAAGTGTTCAATACAATCTGGATATTATTGATCTGAAAAAACGCCCGCCTTCGACGAATTGGGTTGATTTTTCTGACCCCCAATCATGCTTGAAACACGGGTATATTATTTGGCGCAACACGAAGCAGGGTTTGACGATTGCTTTGAGCAACCCAAATATAATGAAAAAATTGCTTAAAATGTTCACAAAGCCCGGCAGAACGATCACCTTTGCCCTGATCAAACCCAAATATTTACAAGACTTTATTATGTCTGACCAAAGCAAACCATTGCAAGAAGCCGCATTGGTCAGCTGTCCTGCGGATATGAGTTGCCGATCATGGGCCCAGTCAAAAAAACCATATATCTGGGGGGTAATTGTTTTTTTGGTTTTCTGCGCAGGGTTTATCGTACCTGCCATGTTACTGTCGATGGCACTAGCATTGGTATTTATCGCCTTGATCATGCTAATGGGGTTTCGAATAACCTGCCTTCTGGCATTACGAAAACAACCTGAAGTGGTAACTATATCACAAAGACCACGGGCTTTTACAACACGCCCCAAAGTTTCAATATTAGTCCCTTTATTTCGCGAAACGGCCATACTGACGCGCCTGATAGAACGGATGCAAGCCCTTGCATACCCACAAGAACTTTTGGAAATCTGTTTTGTATATGAAGAAGATGACCCGAAAACAAAAGCCGCGTTAGAGGGTTTGGAATTACCATATTACATGAAAATAATTGAGGTTCCAAAAGGGCAGCTGCAAACCAAACCACGCGCGATGAACTATGCGCTGGATTTTTGTACCGGCAGTATAATCGGTATTTATGATGCGGAAGATGCGCCTGAGGTAAACCAGATTGAACAGGTCATTCAGAAGTTTGCCGCGTCGGATGATGATGTGGCCTGCATTCAATGTGTTCTGGATTTTTACAATACAGATACCAACTGGATTTCGCGGTGCTTCACCATCGAATATGCTATATTATTTCGGCTGATACTGCCCGCATTGGATAAGATGAAACTGCCCATTCCCCTTGGCGGCACATCGGTGTTTTTCAGGCGCGATATTCTTGAAAAACTTGGGCGATGGGACGCTTATAATGTAACGGAAGATGCCGATCTTGGGTATCGGTTATACCGTATGGGGTATCGCTGTGCGTGGATCAGCACCACAACTTATGAAGAGGCTAATTACAGGGTATTGCCCTGGATCAAGCAAAGATCGCGGTGGCTGAAAGGTTTTTTCTTAACCGCATTCGTGCATCTTCGCAGCCCCTTGAAACTACGCCAAAAAATCGGCACATACGGCGTATTAACAATGTTTTGCATGTCGGTGATCCCATGGGTGATATGCCCGATGGCGCCCATCATTTTGCCCATGTGGTTGCTTAGTTTCGGGGTGGATTTACCGATCTATTCAGAGTTGCCAAAATGGTTCATCAACACATTGATCATAACATTTATCGCAACAGAACTGATGTCACTATATTTAGGTTATAAGGCTACTTATTTCAAGCGGCACATGCATTTAAGGTATTGGTTAATAACAACAATATTATACTGGCCGATTGCCAGTATCGCATCATATAAAGCACTTTATGAAGTGTTCTTTCGTCCTGCTTACTGGGATAAAAGTGAACACGGCATCAACGATCAGTTATATGCCAATGACATCCAGAAACTGACGCGTAATACGGGCGGCCCCACGGGCCATTGATTGCACATCAGACTTCGCCCGCATCAATTTTCAGGCGGGTTTCAAAGGCAAAAGACAGATGGGTTTTCAAGGCTTTGTTTGCAGCCTCGCCATCGCCGTTTGCAATCGCATTAACAATCGCTTCATGTTCATCAAGGGTTTTTTCACTGCGCCCTTCAACGGCCAAGGCAGACGATGTCAGCAACGCCATGGAACGATGTACCATTTCCAGCTGACTGATCAGATAGCGGTTACGGCTGGCCAGATGAATTTGATTGTGAAAACGGCGATTGGCCCGTGACAGTCTGGCTGGGTCATCGCTGATTTTTCGATCAGTGGCGATCATATCATATAAAACTCGCACCTCTTCGGGGGTTGCATGTTGCGCCGCCAGTTGGGCGGCCAACCCTTCCAGTTCCGCGCGCACCTCATAAAGCTCTGCCAGTTGGGTGTGATCCAGGGACGCTACGATCAAAGATCGGCCATCGCGGGCCAGCATGTTTTGGGTTTCCAAACGCTGCAACGCTTCGCGAATGGGGGTTCTTGAAACCTTAAACCGCTCTGCCAATTCGCTTTCAACCAACCGGTCGCCTGGCTTATATGTGCCGGTATCTATGGCATTAAGGATAAGCTTATATGCATCTTTTTGGTTTTTCACGGGGTGCCCCTTTTACGTTTTTGCCTTGCGATAAACATCATCGACACCGACAAATTCTACCAAATCATACCCTTTGGATTTCATCAACTGCGGCAAATCCGACGATTGCGTGTTGTTTTCAATACTGAATACATCAATATCGAATTTATCAAACGGAAAATTGGTCAGAATATCCATTTCGCCGCCTTCCACATCCAGTGACAGAAAATCAACTTGCTTTAGTTTTCGGCTGTTCAAAATCGATTGCAAAGTCTTTTTTTGCAAGACATGCACTTCTTCTTGATGCTGCGGATTGGCCCTGACCTTGGCCAATATATCCGCGTCATAACTATCCAAAAATCCGCTCATTTGGGTGTAGCCAGCGGTCACTTCCATAAAATCCGCTTTACCCGTTTGACCCGCCACAGCAAAACCTAAGCATGAACACTTACGCGCCGCCTTTGCCAGTTTTAACTGGGTCGGTGACGGCTCCACCACAATACCTGTCCAATTACGAAAAACCTCAAAAAACAATGAGTTAGAACCCGTTACCCCGTCATATCCGCCGATATCGACAAAGACACCGCCCCGTTTGCCATCCAATAGCCGATCAACCAATCGGTCTTGCCCTGATTGCGAAAAAAACATCGGCGTTGGTGACAACATGTTTGATATCGTATGGATTTGGCGCAAAGCTTCACCGCGCCGCCGTGAGCGTTCGGTTTTCAAGAAAGTGCTTAACTCAAGGTGGGCCTCTTGCAGCAGGGTTTGCGCCTGTTTTATCTTCTCATGTGACTTCATATTCTTACCTTCAAGCATTCGCGCTAATGATCCACGCCTTTGTTGGCACACGAACCACATCCCCGTCCAGATATTCTTGATAGGCCGCCGCCACAAGTTTCGCAATTTCTACGCGTTTTTCAGGTGCCATACCTTCCAGACGCCTTGCAAGCGGGCCGATGCGCAAGGTGAACTGCACTGCACGTTCCACAGGGTCAGGTGCGTCACCTGTGGTGATCGCCGCATTTGCATCAACCGCACGCCATGCAATGTTGTTCCAACCCGCTTGTTTCAAAATGGGTTGGAAAAAATCGGGATCAGCCCAAGCAAAAGGCCCAGGCGTTCCCGCAGGGGGTGGCGGGGGCATTTCACCCAACAGGCTGCGCGCCGCTTTCAGCGGGATAGTGGCCCAACCGTTATCTTTGGCCGCACACCAACAAACAATAACCAAGTTACCACCCTGAACGGTTTCAGTGCGGATATGTGCCCAGCCCGCAACCGCATCATCAAAAAACATCGCCCCACAACGCGAATAGACCGCGTCATATGGCCCGCCCAGTGGGTCAGCGGAAGCATCCGCTAGAATGTACTCAGCACCGCCTTGTTGTTTTGCTAAAGCCAGCAGGTCTATAGATATATCAATACCCGTGACATTTGCCGCCAATGACGCCAACGCGCGGCTGGTACTGCCTGCCCCGCATCCCACATCCAACACGCGTTTACCCGCTACATTACCCATAGCTGTGATGCCCATTTCGCCCACAGGGCCAAGCAAAGGGTCAAGCCCGTCCATGCGTTTTGACCATTCTTTGCCAACACTACCCTGCCAGTCTAACTTATTAACCATATTTACTCCTAGACGCGGCCAAGGTGGCCTAATAGTACACAAATATGCAACAGGCTTTTTCACATGTCACCACTTGGGTGTTCGACCTAGATAACACGCTGTATCCACCCTCGGATGCGCTGTTTGATCAAATTGATGTGTTGATGACCCAGTATGTAATGGACAGCCTGAAACTGGATCAGCCCACGGCCAATAAATTGCGGGCAGATTACTGGGCGCAATACGGCACCACGCTGGCGGGGTTAATGGAGGTGCATGATCTTGATCCTGAACCTTTTTTGGATGTGGTACATCAGATTGATTTATCGCATGTGCAGGCGGATCACGGGTTGCGGGCGGCTATTGAACAACTAGACGGGCGCAAAATTGTCTATACCAACGGATCACGCACCCACGCGGAACGGGTGACTGAGGCGCGCGGTTTAAGTGGCATATTTGATGCAATGTACGGTGTGGAACACGCAGGTTATGAGCCAAAACCACGGCGTGTGGCGTTTGAACGGGTGTTTGCGTTGGATGGGGTAAGCCCCAAAACCGCCGCTTTATTTGAAGATGACCAACGCAATCTGGAAATACCCCATGCGATGGGCCTGAAAACCGTGTTGGTTGGCCCTAAGGATGATCGCCCCTACATTCACTACCAAACCGAAGACCTGACGGACTTTCTGTCGCGGCTTACCTCATAGGCCTTTTCGCCCCCCTGCAATCGGCCTAGGCTGCATTCATGGAACGTATCAGCACAGATATTATGATTTCGGGTGGCGGCATTGCTGGCATGACCACCGCTTGCGCCTTTGGAACCGCAGGTTTTTCAGTGGTCTGCGTAGACCCTGCCCCGCCTGTGACCATAGAAGCCGATCCCAAATCTGACCTGCGCAGCACCGCATTTTTGCAACCCGCACGCAATACGTTGAAAGCGGCAGGTATTTGGGCACATCTGAAAGATTACGCCACCCCCTTGGAAATTATGCGGCTGGCAGATGCCGGGGGTGAGGTCAATGAAGTGCGCCAAGTGGCGGATTTTGTGGCGTCTGAAATATCGGATGAGCCATTTGCATGGAACCTGCCCAACTGGTTGCTGCGCCGTGAGATGCTGAAACGCATTGCGGAACTGGATACGGTCACGTTCCTGACAGGTGCAGAAACCAAAAAGATCACGCCGCGCACGGATCGCGCCTATGTGCAACTATCCAATCAAACCCAAGTGGATTGCAAACTGGTGCTAGCTGCCGACGGGCGTAATTCACCCACCCGCGATATGCTGGGGATAGAGGCCAAGACATGGCGGTTCGGGCAAAAGGCGATTGTTTTTTCGGTGTCGCACACATTGCCGCACGAAAATATCTCAACCGAAATCCACCGCTCTGGCGGGCCGTTTACGGTGGTGCCTTTGCGTGATGTGGACGGGGTGCATTATTCTGCCGTGGTCTGGATGGAAAAAGGCAGCCACGCCGCCAGGTTGATGGCATTGGATGATGAAAGCTTCATGGTCACCGCAAACACACGGTCTTGTGGCATATTGGGCGATTTGAAACTGGAAAGTCGGCGCATGATCTGGCCGATTATCAGCCGTCTGGCCGATAAGCTGTATGGCCCCCGCACGGCCCTGATTGCAGAAGCCGCCCATGTTATTCCGCCCATTGGGGCGCAAGGCTTGAACATGAGCCTGACAGATATTCAGTGCTTGCTGGATTTAAGCCTAGAAAACCCCGATGATATGGGCAGCCCTACCATGCTGGCGGCTTATCAAAAGGCTCGGTTTGGCGATATCAAGATGCGGGTCAACGGTGTGAACCTGCTGAACCGCGCCGCAATGACCGACAGTGACACCCTAAAAGTCCTGCGCCTGAAGGGGCTGCAAACCCTGCACGGGTTTGCGCCTGTTCGTAAGTCTTTGATGCGTAAAGGGTTGGGCAGCGTTTAGCTGACCTGATCTAACACCGCTTCCAGACGCGCCACCGTGGCATCCACATCATAAAGCTTATCTAGGCCGAACAACCCTAGACGGAATGTGGAATAATCCTCTGGCTCATCACAACGTAGCGGCACGCCAGCGGCTATTTGCACACCTTGGGCAGAAAACTTGCTGCCGTTTTGCAGGCCTGCATCATCGGTGTAGCTGACCACAACGCCGGGTGCGCCGTAGCCTGTGGCGGCAACAGATGTAAAGCCGCGTTTGGCCAGAACTTCGCGCACGCGATCGCCCAATTCCTGTTGTGATGCCTTCAGCTTGTCAAAACCGTATTCACGGGTTTCAACCATGGTATCGCGGAAATCTTTCAGTGCATCTGTCGGCATGGTGGCGTGGTAAGCGTGCCCGCCGCCCGTGTAGGCGTTCATGATGTTGCCCCATGTTTTCAGGTTGGCTGAAAAACTGGTGCCCTCGGTGTTGCCCATGCGCGCAATCGCGGCGTCCGACATCATCACCAGACCCGCACAAGGCGAGGCTGACCAGCCTTTTTGCGGGGCAGAGATTAGAACATCCACACCTGTGGCTGCCATATCAACCCAGATGCAGCCCGATGCGATGCAATCCAGCACAAACAGACCGCCCACGGAATGCACAGCATCCGCAACCGCTTTGATATAATCATCCGGCAGGATCATGCCGCTAGAGGTTTCCACGTGCGGGGCGAACACCACGGCGGGTTGTTCTGATTTGATCTTGGCCACAACCTCTTCAATCGGGGCTGGCGCGAAAGGCGATTGGTGGGCGTTGCCTGAACGGCGCGCCTTCATCACATAATCTTCTGACGGCATGTTGCAGGCTTCAAATATCTGCGTCCAGCGGAATGAAAACCAGCCATTGCGCAAAATCAACGCCTTTTGGTCGGTTGCAAACTGTCGTGCAACCGCTTCCATCGCGTAAGTGCCGCCACCCGGGATAATAGCGCAGGCTTTGGCGTTATAGACACCGATCAGCATTTCATTGATGTCGCGCATCACACCTTGGAATTGCGCGGACATGTGGTTCAGCGAACGGTCGGTGAAAACCACGGAAAATTCCAGTAGACCGTCTGGGTCGACGTTGGGTAATAGGGCTGACATGTGCGTAACTCCGTTATATGTGTTTGGACAAACACTTACAGATCATTTCGCCCCTGTCGAGCCGTTTATCACCCCAACGCAATATCGCGCTTTTCCTCGGACAAAAGCACATTCGCTTCAACATCCCCCACCCCCGGCAAGGTCATAATGCGTCGCCGCAGCACGCGTTCAAAATCAGGAATGTCGCGGGCGACCACTTTCAGGCGGTAGTCATAAAGTCCAAGCACATGTTGCACCACCTGCACTTCGGGGATGGCGCAAACCGCGCGTTCAAAATCTTCCAGTGAGACACGCCCTTTCGTGGCCAGTTTCACGCCCAGAAAAACGCTGACGCCAAAGCCCAGTTTTTCTTTATTCAGCACCACACGGCGGCCTGCGATGATGCCCGCCTGTTCCAACCGTTTCACCCGTCGCCATGCGGCGGGTTGGGACAGATCTACCTTTTTCGCCAAAGCCGCCGCTGACAGGCTGCCGTCTTTTTGCAAATTGCGCAGGATGGCGCGGTCGATGTCATCAAGATCAATCATAGCGGCAGCACCTCACGATCCAATACATTCGCGATCAACATCAAGGCTTCGATATCGGCGATGTGCGGCAGGTTCAAAATGCGGCTGCGGTAAATCTGCTGGTAATGCGCCATGTCGCGGGCCAGCACATTCAGGCGCACATCGACACGGCCCAGAAAGGTCTGGATTTCATTAACCTCTGGCACTTCGCGGGCGGCAGCGATGAAAGCGTCAAAGGCGTTTGATTGGGTTTTATCCAGCGTGACGCGCAAAGATACCTCTACCTCATATCCCAGTGCTTTGGCATCCAGCACAACTTGGCGCGAGGATATCACGCCATCACGCTCCATCCGTTCCACCCGCCGCCCGCAAGAAGCGGCGGCATAATTGACCCGCGCGCCCAGTTGGGCGGCGGTTAAAGTGGCATCATCTTGCAAGGCGCGCAGGATGCGCCTGTCCAGATCATCAAGTTGCTGCATGAATTATTCCATTTTTCATATATACACGCATGATTTTTACATCATTTACCATAATAATACAAATTATGAAATCGACCCCGCCCCCAAATCAGTATAAAACAACCCCAAATTCGCTAACTTATGGAGGCTATAATGCGTGTTTATTACGATCGCGACTGCGATGTTAACCTGATTAAAAATATGAATGTTGCTATTCTGGGCTACGGCTCACAAGGTCACGCACACGCGTTGAACCTGCGCGACAGTGGTGCAAAAAACGTTGTTGTAGCATTGCGCGAAGGCTCTTCTTCTATCAAGAAAGCCGAAGGCGAAGGCCTGAAAACAATGGGCATCGCCGAAGCCGCTGCATGGTGTGATGTGATCATGTTCACTATGCCTGATGAGCTGCAAGCCGACACATATAACAAATACGTCCGCGACAACCTAAAAGACGGTGCAGCAATAGCTTTTGCCCACGGTCTGAACATCCACTTCGGCCTGATCGAAGCAAAACCCGGTGTTGACGTAATCATGATGGCACCAAAAGGCCCAGGCCACACAGTGCGCGGTGAATACGTCAAAGGCGGCGGCGTACCATGCTTGGTAGCCGTGAACCAAGACGCATCCGGCAAAGCGCTGGAAATCGGCAAATCCTATTGCTCTGCCATCGGTGGCGGTCGTTCCGGCATCATCGAAACAGATTTCCGCGAAGAATGCGAAACTGATCTGTTCGGTGAACAAGCCGTGCTTTGTGGCGGTGTTGTTGAATTGATCCGCATGGGCTTCGAGACATTGGTTGAAGCAGGCTACGAGCCTGAAATGGCCTATTTTGAATGCCTGCACGAAGTGAAACTAATCGTTGATCTGATTTATGAAGGCGGCATTGCCAACATGAATTACTCGATCTCAAACACGGCTGAATACGGTGAATACGTTTCCGGCCCGCGCATCTTACCATATGATGAGACTAAGGCACGGATGAAAGCGGTTCTGACAGATATTCAAACCGGTAAGTTTGTGCGTGACTTCATGCTGGAAAATGCTGTTGGTCAGCCATCGTTTAAAGCCACACGTCGTATTAATGATGAGCACCAGATTGAACAGGTTGGTGCCAAGTTGCGCGCCATGATGCCTTGGATTTCTGCAGGCAAAATGGTTGATAAAGAAAAGAACTGATTTTTATCACTCTTTAAAAAAAGAAAGGCACGCTTTGGGGCGTGCCTTTTGCTTTTCAGCCCTAAACCTTTGTTATAGGCATAAGCCAAGTCATACAGGATACCCCATGCCCACGAAAAATCCGCATTCATTGTTGAACTGGGCATTCCTGATTGTTCTAGGCATCATTTGGGGCAGCTCGTTTATGGGGGCAAAGCTGGCATTAACAGGCTTTGGCCCGATGACAGTGGCGGCGTTAAGATTGATTATCGCCGCATCTATTCTGGTCAGCTTTGCGTATATCTTTCGAAATGGCTTACCAAAATGGCAAACCCCAACCGACAAGCGCATATGGCTGCACATCTTTGGCATGGGGCTGTTTACCAATGCCATTCCGTTTACATTGCTGAACTGGGGGCAGTTACGCGTAGCGTCCGGCTTTGCCGGTATTTCCATGGCCGTAGTGCCATTGTTGATCTTACCCTTGGCGCATTTCCTAGTGGTCGGTGACCCGATGAACCGCCGAAAGGTGCTGGGGTTTATCATTGGATTTGCAGGCGTGGTTATTCTGCTGGGGCCTGATACATTCTTAGGCACAAATGGTGATCCACTAGAGCCGTTAGCCCGTCTTGCCTGCGTGGGGGCCGCCAGTTGCTATGCCATCGGCAGTATCATCACACGGCGTTGCCCGCCTGTCGGACTATTGTCATATTCTGCCGCCGGTCTGCTAGTCGGTACCACCGGAATGGTGCCCATAGCCCTATATTTTGAAGGCATTCCGGCCCTGCCCGATGCCAAAGCCGCTTTGGCCACACTTTACTTAGGCTTGTTCCCAACGGCACTGGCCACCATTATGCTGGTCTATGTCATCAATAAAGCCGGCCCGACATTTATGAGCTTGGTGAATTATCAAGTGCCGATTTGGGCCGTGACTTTTGGTGTGATTTTCCTAGGTGAAACACTACCCGCAAGTTTCTTAGGCGCGCTGGTTTTGATATTGTTGGGTCTAAGCGTCAGTCAGTGGAAACGGCGTTAAGCCGCCGCTTTCACCGCCGCTGCAATATCGCCTACCACACGGCGCAACAGGGTTGCGTCTTCGCATTCGCCCATCACACGCACTAAGGGTTCAGTGCCTGATTTGCGGATCAGCAAACGGCCATTAGCCTGCAAAGCCGCTTCCCCATCCGCTATCGCGGCCTTCACTGATGCGGCCTCTAATGGATCCTTATCCGTATAACGGATATTCTCCAAAAGTTGCGGATATGGGGCAAATACATGGGCCAGCTCACTGGCGGGTTTACTTGTTTCAATCATCGCATTCAGAAATTGCAGGCCCGCAATAAGCCCGTCACCGGTGGTGACATAATTGCTCATCACGATATGGCCTGATTGTTCGCCGCCCAAGTTAAACCCACCTTCACGCATGGCTTGCACCACATGGCGGTCGCCCACATCAGTGCGCAGCAATGTAATGCCGCGCCTTCCCAGATATTTTTCCAACCCCATATTCGACATCACGGTTGCCACAAGTGTGTCATGGTTCAAAGAACCCTGATCACACCAACGCCCCGCGATTAGCCCCATGATCTGGTCGCCGTCAGCAACCACACCATTTTGATCAATAATCATCACACGGTCAGCATCCCCATCCAGACAGATGCCCACATCAGCCTTATGGGTAATCACGGCTTTGGATGCCGCCTCTGTGCTGGTAGAGCCACACCCCAGATTGATATTAAACCCGTTGGGCGTAACCCCGATCGGGATCACTTCTGCACCCAATTCCCACAACACCGTGGGGGCGGCTTTGTAGGCAGCCCCATTGGCGCAATCAATGACAACCTTCATACCTTCCAACAGACGGCGGCGCGGGAACGCGGTTTTGGCAAATTCCATATAACGGCCCAAACCATCATCAATCCGTTGCACACGGCCAATATTTTCAGGGGCTGCAAGGGCAATATCGCCATCAACCAGGGCTTCAATTTCCAGTTCCGCCGCATTTGACAGTTTATAACCATCCGGCCCGAAAAATTTGATACCGTTATCATGGTAGGGGTTATGTGAGGCCGAAATCATCACGCCTACATCTGCCCGCATCGACCGCGCCAACATGCCCACGGCGGGGGTTGGCACCGGGCCAAGCAGGAACACTTCCATGCCAGTGGATGCAAACCCTGCGGTCAGCGCGGCTTCAATCATATAGCTGGAACGCCTGGTATCTTTGCCGATCACCACGCGGTGGCTTTTCTTGTCTTTGCGAAAATAACGCCCTGCGGCGGCCCCTAAGCGCAAAGCCATCTCTGCGGTCATCGGATGCGTGTTTGCCAATCCGCGTACACCGTCGGTACCAAAATATTTACGTTCCATTTACCCTCACAAAGTAGTTTGCCACAGATTTATTGCTTGCCGCGTTTGCCAAACATCATGCACCCGCAGGAATTGCACCCCTTGTCGCAAGCCCTCTAGCCCGATGGCAAGTGAGCCGGGCGCCCGATCAGCAGGTTCTTGCGCATCGCCCAGCGTGCCAATGAAGCGTTTGCGCGAAACCCCCAATAAAACAGCGCATCCCAGCCCGTGAAACAGCGATAGGCCACGGATCAGTTGTAAATTGTGATCAAGGGTTTTACCAAACCCGATGCCGGGATCCACAACAATCCGGTTTTTGGGCAAACCTGCCTGCACACACGCCGCCACCCGTGCTTCCAGATGGTCATAAATATCCAATAAAACATCTGCGTATGTCGGATCGTTTTGCATGGTTTTGGGGTCACTTGGGCTGTGCATCAAACAGACAAAAGGCTGCATTTCGCAGGCAAGCGGCAGGCTATCCGCATCATACTGCAAGGCCGTCACATCATTGAACATTACCGCACCTGCATTCAATGCAGCCTTAGCCACATCTGCCTTGCGCGTATCAATAGAAATGGGGGTTGTAACACCCGCTGCCTGCAAAGCCTGAATGACAGGGGTAGTGCGGGTGATCTCATCGGTGCTTTCAACAAAGTCGGCCCCAGGGCGTGTAGACTCGCCACCCACATCTAGCAAATCTGCGCCCTGTTCGACCATATTTTTGGCCCGTGCAATCGCATCATCAAAAGAATGGTGCTGGCCGCCATCTGAAAAACTGTCAGGGGTCACATTTAAAATTCCCATGACCTGCGGTGTGGCCATATCCAGCCCGCAAACCGGCCCTCTGGCACGCGAAATATTAGCCAAAACCGTTTCAGGAATATCCGCAATCGGCACCACTTGCGCATCGCCATCCCGCGTTAAACATTCAGCATGGCTAAACCATGACCAGCCGCCCGCTATGGCAAGTGCGCCCTTGGGGCGGCATCGGTCTGTTTGCGCAATCGGTCGGTAATACGCCATGCTTAATCCAGAACCTTTCGGTAAAAAATCACTTTTTCGGTTTGTTCAAAGCCAAGCCGTTCATGCATCAGTTGTGATGGATAATTGCTTAATTCCACATCCGAACCAAATTCTTTAAAGCCCGCCATCCGGGCCTTTTGTTCCAGATAACTTAAAAGCGCCTTGGCAATACCTTGCCCGCGATAATTCGCGTCCACCCAAATGCCTTCCAGAAAAGGCACCGGTTGCGAATGGCAGCCATTGGCATAATCGCGCAAAGCATATTCGGAAAAGCCCACAGGGGCATCATTAACAAGGGCCACATAGGCGGATCGTTTGCCGGATTTAAAAATGCGATCCATTTCAGCCAGCAACGCTTCATCAGAGTTATCCGGAAACAACTGGCGATACATCGCCAGCCACATATCGCGGTCACCTTTGTGAATTTCGCGGATCAAAACATCCATTCCGCCTACCCCCTACATTTGTAAATAACCCTAAAGGTCAGCAGGGGTTGCGGCAAGCAATAAGCGATCTGTAGGCGTAAGCTGATCCAACCCTTGGATAACCGTTACCTGACCTGCAAAAAACTCTTTCGCAAACCACTGGGTCAAGGCCAACGGATTGTTTGGCCCCGCCTTTGGTTGATCCACCGCATCCAGCACGATTTTTGTGGGTGCCCAGACCGATAATTGCCCGTTTTTCATCGCCCAATCCAGTTCTGTGCGGTTATTCACAACCACACAACGCACATCTTTTGCCGCCAAAACCCATGCGTTTTGTTCTATCGACATCAACCCGATGCGCAGGTCAGAAGCCGTTGTATTCGTTATAGGAATTGATACGATTACCGCTTGAAGGCAAATAATTACCGGGCGATCATGGGTTGCAATCGCATCCAGCCAAGGGGTTAATTCCACCCCGTAAAGCACAGAGTTCGGCATAAAAACAATCAACGGATCAATCCCGTCAGATGGGGTATCGCCTATCTGATCCGCCTCTTTTGAGCGCACAATATCAATGCCCAAAGTGCCGGGAATACGATCCAGTTTTTCAATGCGCACAAACACCCGCATAGCACGTGGATGCACTAAAATACTATCAGCAATACGTTCTGCCAGGGTTTCCAGCAGGTTCAACCGTTCCACAGACAGCTGCTCTTCTATCACCTCGGTAATAGCGTCATAAGACAGCACTTGATCGACATCATCAAAATCCACGGCTGTACTGTCAGCCACTTCCAACACCACATTAAACCGAATGCGTTGTTTTGTGTCACGCTCTGCCTGAAACGCGCCTATTTCGATGTTTTTTATGAAATCGCGCACGCAAATACGATCAAGTGGTGCCCCTGTTTGGGTCGCAATCGAGCGTTCTTCTAAACTGCCAAAGGCTACGTTGATATCATCAGTCATAAAATATACCCGTGTTTTAAACTCGCATATATCTCTGCTTTGCAGATCACAAGTATCAACCTAAATTAGCACCATACTATCCGCGATAGAAGAAATGACTGCCTACTTTTGCCGTGCGTTGAAATTTACGTGACCAGCTTGGGCGTACGGCTCCTGTATGGTAAAAAGTAGCCCCTTTAGTCAGGCTTCGTGTTTTACCATCCAACATTATGCGGGCAACTTTTCCCACTTGAATATAGGCACCGCCTTCAGAAAACACTTCCGCGCGCCCATCACATTTATAGGAAAATTGGCAAGCGTATTTTCTGCCAGATTTTGCCCCTTGGTTGACGACACCACAAACTGAGCTTGGAAATTTACCACTGTCCCTGCGATTTAAGATCACTTCAGCCACAGCAAACTGCCCTTGCAGTGTTTCACCACGGGCTTCAAAATAAAGGGCTTCGGCCAAGCATCTCCATTCAGAGTTGCCTCTTGCCCGCGGCATCGCATTAACCTGCTTCATCGTGGAAATACGCGTTGTCGTAGATGATTTACGTGGCGTACCCACTGCATTCAAAACTTTTCTTTGTGATGTTGCATTGCCACTTAATACAGCCAAACGCTCACGGCCTACCGATTGCAATACCGTACGTTCAACCGACGTAGCATTGGTAACTTGTTTCCATAAAACAGGTACACCATCTGCGACCGCAGATGATGCAAAAACCACCCCTGCCATAGTAAATACAGCCCCCCGGGCAGTTCGTTCAATCATTTCAATCATTACAGCAACTCTCATTACGTGGGCGCAGAAGCCCGACAAACTACGCGCGTTTTACTCAATTACATCATCACCTGTCTAGTTTTCTGACGTTCACTAAGGTCGCACTGTACCATTTTTGTTAAAATAGCATAAATATTTCATAAAATCACCATAATTGTAATTTTGTTACCTAATTGCCCTCAGATATTGCTGCTTGTGCCGCAGCCAATTTGGCTATGGGTGTGCGGAAAGGTGAACAAGATACATAATCGAATCTGGCTTTATGGCAAAACTCCACAGATTGGGGGTTGCCGCCGTGTTCACCGCACAGCCCTAAAATCAGTCCTTCGCGCGCGGCACGCCCCCGCGCGCAAGCCATAAGAAGCAGTTCACCAACCCCATCCACATCCAATGAATGGAACGGATCATCGGCAAAAACGCCCAGGCTGATGTATTCACGCATAAACCGGCCACTATCGTCGCGGCTAAGCCCGTATGTCATTTGGGTCAGATCATTTGTACCAAAGCTGAAAAACTCTGAACTTAGGGCAATATCACCGGCACGCAGGGCGGCACGCGGGGTTTCAACCATCGTTCCCAGCGAATAATCCATCGCCACACCAGTTTCATTTTTAACGGCGGCAAAGATTGCATCCACACGGCTTTTCACTAATTCCACCTCACGGTTGGCCGATACCAACGGCACCATAATTTCAGGGGCAATCATATTTGCCCCGCCTTTGTGAACGATTGCAGCCGCTTCAAAAATCGCACGTGCCTGCATTTCATAAATTTCGGGTACCATTAGCCCCAAACGCACACCGCGTGTACCCAACATCGGATTGAACTCACGCAGGTCTTCGGCCCGTTCTGTGATTTTTGACAGCGGCAACCCCATCGCATCGGCCAAAGATTGCATTTCATCACGCGATTGCGGCAAAAATTCATGCAAAGGTGGGTCAAGCAGGCGGATACAAACAGGCAGCCCTTCCATGATCTCAAAAAGCTTAACAAAATCAGACCGTTGCATCGGTAAAAGCAAATCAAGGGCGGCTTTGCGATCTTCATTGGTTTCCGCAAATATCAATTCGCGCATCACGTTCAGACGACCCGCTTCAAAGAACATATGCTCCGTACGCACCAAGCCAATGCCATCGACTTTGAAATCACGTGAAATCTGGGCATCTTGCGGTGTATCCGCATTGGCCCGCACGCCCAAAACCCGAAACTCATCTGCCCACGACATAAACGTATCAAAAGCCCCGCCCAGATTGGGCTGCACAAGTTTTGGCGCACCGCGCAAAACCTCGCCCGTTCCCGCATCCACCGTGATTGTATCACCTGCCCGCAAAATCACGCCACCCGGCAGGGTTAAAACCTTGCCGCGCACATCCACCTTCATCTCACTGACACCCACAATACAAGGCACCCCGATGGTACGTGCCACCACGGCGGCATGGCTATCACGCCCGCCTTTGGCGGTCAGAACTGCTTGCGCAGAATGCATACCGCGCACATCTTCAGGCGTGGTTTCCACACGCACCAAGATGCACGGCTCTTCACGCGCAGCACTGGCTTGGGCGGCATTGGCGGTAAACACAATCTTACCTGTAGCGGCCCCCGGACTGGATGAAATACCGCTGGTCAAAACATCGCGCTTGGCCTTTGGGTCAACAAGCGGGTGTAAAACCTCATTCAGGCTGCGCGGGTCAATCCCCATCAGGGCCTGTTCTTTGGTGCGAATGCCAGCTTCGACTAGATTGACAGAAATCCCGACCGCTGCACGACCGGAACGTTCTGCGGGAACCGCATCCAGAATGGCCAACGTGCCGTCTTGCAAAGTAAATTCCAACTGCATTTCATCTTTGAATGCGCTGCGGGCAGCTACTGAAAACTTTTCCAGTTCTGCTACAACTTCAGGGCTGTCATCTTCCAAAGACGGCCCGCGCGTGTCCTTCGTTAAGAAAAGTGCCTTGGCCTGATCCGCAACCGCATCACGGCCTTGGGATTGTGACATATAGCGCCCGAATGCTTCGGCTTCACCCGATTGTACGGAAGTGAACTGTGCAACGCCTGCACCACTTTCGCCACGACCAAACCCTAACGCCATTTCCTGAATGATCATTCCCAGCCCCGCATCAGAAGGCGCGCCTTGGGCCATGCGCAAAATCCGCGCGGTGGTGCCATCCCATGCTTTCACGAATGATCGTAGGGCTTTGCGCAACTGGCGCACAGGTTCCTGCGGAAACAGCTCACCCACGTTTTGATCATAAAGCGCCAGAAACGATCCCAGCAGGGATTGCACGTCTAATTTATCTTTTTTGGTGTGTAAAATATATAACTCTTCGAACCATTCAGGGTCTAATCTAGCCACTTGAATGGAATAATCTTGTACAAACCGCGCATACAGTGCAATGGCAGCTTCTTCACCCAAAGGTTCTTTCAAAATCTCACATGTGGCTTGGTTCATACCCAGATTAAGCATAGCTTCAGGCCCGCCCCAGACCCGGTCAAGCGGGCTTACGCGCACTGAAACCAAGCACCCTGTGCTAAGTTCTTGCAAGAACGGCCATTCTGCGGGGAAATCTTCATTGGCGATGGCTTTGACCGCATCGACCGACAGACCCCACGCCTTGGGCACGGGCAGGCCCGCTTCCATCAAGGTTACTTGGGTTGCAGCACGTGCGCCGTAAATTTCAGCAGGCGCATCTGCGCCGGCTGTCAACGCCAATATCCGTGGAAAATCTGCCATAGCGGCCCTCTTAGATGTGACTTTCAGTCTAACGGTATTTTGAAACGCCTGACAAGCCTAGCCTTCGATACGAGTAAAATCCGCGACCTGCCCCATGACCGCGCGAATGCGGTGCAGCAGGCACAGGCGGTTGCGGCGTACAATCTGGTTGTCGCTGTTAATCTTCACTGCTTCAAAGAACGCATCAATCGGTGCGCGAAGTGACGCCATCGCCGCCATCGCCGCCGCGAAATCTTCGGCTTTGATGGCAGGTGTAATCGCACCTTGCGCCGTGTCCAAAGCCGCAAACAAAGCTTCCTCGCTGGCATCCTCGGCAAATTTCACGTCAGGATCGCCCTCATAAAACACCCCGTCCTTTTTTTCTTCCGCGCTCAAAATATTATTGGCCCGCTTAAAGCCCTGCAACAGGTTGGTGCCGTCATCGGTTTTGATGAAGGCCTGCAACGCCTCGGCACGGTTCACCAACAGGGTGAAGTCATCATTGTTGGGCATGGCAAGGCAAGCATCGATAATGTCATGGCTGATGCCTTTGTCACGCAGGTAGACTTTCAGGCGGTCGTGGAAAAAGGTTAGGAGGCTCGCAATCTTCTTTTCGTCGACGGTCTCTTCTGTAACATTATAGTAATTAGCGGTGGTTAACTCGGCATTTGCCTTCATTTTTTCTGGAGTAAAATCCACTTCACCTTTTAACTGTGATTCTTTTAATTGGTCATTTAAATATTTTTGCCTAGTAATATTTACAACAGTTTCTGTGCGGGCAAAAGATTTTAAAATAACATTAGATAAGTTACACCTAACCCCATTCTCCAAAATCAACCGAGTAACCCCCAGCGCGGCCCGCCGTAAAGCAAACGGATCCTTAGACCCCGTTGGTTTCTCATCAATCGCCCAGAACCCTGTCAGCGTGTCGATCTTATCAGCCAAAGCCACAGCAACCGTCACAGGCTCACTTGGCACCATATCAGACGGCCCAAGCGGCGAATAGTGGTCGGCGCAGGCATTGGCGATAGCATCATCCAGCCCCGCCTTTTGCGCGTAATACTTGCCCATAACCCCTTGCAGTTCAGGAAACTCGTAAACCATTTCAGACATCAGATCAGCCTTGGCAACCTTCGCCGCCGCCTCTGCCATATCCGCATTCGCCCCCACAACGGGTGCGATTTCACGGGCCAGCCCCGCAATACGCGCAACCCGTTCGGCCTGCGTTCCCAGCTTGTTATGGAACGTCACATTTGAAAGCTTGGCCGCCATATCTTCCAGCGACCCGCGCAAGTCGTTTTCCCAGAAAAACTTCGCATCCGACAGGCGTGCAAACAGCACCTTTTGGTTGCCAGCAAGGATAGTCGCCCCCTGATCCGCAGTTTCGCGGTTGGCAACAGTAATGAACTTTTCAATGCGCCCTGACTTTGGGTTGCGCACGCTGAAAAATTTCTGGTGTTCGCGCATGGATGTTTGCAGCACTTCCACAGGCAAGCCCATAAAATCATCGGCAATATCGCCCATCAGCACCGCAGGCCATTCCACAAGGCCTGCGACCTCTGCTAATAATCCAGCATCTTCAACCACTTCCAACCCTTGCGCGAACGCAAGGTTCTTGGCATCTTCCCAAATATGATCGGCGCGTTCCTGCGCATCCAGCATCACATAGGCTTTTTTCAACTCGGCGCGGTATTGATCGAAATTATTGATACTAAACCATTCAGGCGCATGAAACCGGTGGCCTGCAGTCAAATTAGCCGCTTCAATGCCGTCCACATCAAAGTCAACAACCTGCGAACCATCATCCGATGACAACACACATAGGATAGAATGCAACGGGCGCACCCAGCGCAAGCTACCTGTGCCCCAGCGCATGGATTTTGGCCACGGGAAATTGCGGATTACATCTGGAATAACCTCAGCAATAATATCGCCCGCAGGTCGCCCTGCTTTTTCGATCACAGCGAAATAAGTCTCGCCCTTTTTGTCATCACGTATTTCCAGCTGATCCACAGTCAGCCCAACACCGCGTAAAAACCCTTCCAAAGCCTTTTCAGGCACGCCCACACGCGGGCCTTTACGTTCTTCGCGCACATCAGGGCTTTGCGCCAGCAGGCCCTCAACGGTCAGACACAAACGGCGCGGTGTCACAAATGCGGCGGCAGAGCCATAGGTCAGCCCCGCGTCCACCAGCCCATCAGTCACCCGTTTTTTCAGGTCTTCAGCCGCACGCGCCTGCATACGGGCAGGAATTTCTTCGGAAAACAGTTCTAACAGCAGATCAGCCATGATTATTCACTTTTTGCTTTTTGATGCCATGCATACGCTTGGCCATCTTCATAAACGGCAATGACACGGTCAACGCCGGGGTGGATATTTTGTTCACTCATAACCGCCATTGCAGTGCCCGAAGCAATATCGCTTTCAATCTTGTTTGGGTCAAAGCAGGTTCTTGGCGAAGGTAGTTGTGCAAGCTTGACCCCTTCCAAAACCTGATAGGTTTCAGAAATAAACCCGAAACTCATCTCTGTTTCAAAACACAGCCAAAGGTTTTGTTTTGTGTCCATGCTACCTGTCGGATTCATGATATCAATGGTTTCAGCAGCCCCCGTGTAGGGTGTCATTTTGATCGAAATGTCTTGTGCCGTTGCAACCAATACCCCGGTCTGAATGTCATTCGAGTTATCAATAACAGCCTCAGCAACCGCAGCCTGATCCACACTGTCGGGACTAGGGCAACCTTCGGGCAAATCATTGCCGCTGAATTGTGCCTCACCGCAGTCATTGATCTGGCGCCACATATAGGCGCGGCCATCGGGGTATTGGGTGATATATGTATCAAACCCGTAAGGGTGGTTTTCGTCTGCCAGAATTGCGCTGGCCGCACCCGCTTGCAAATCAACCGTCATTTGGCCCGCATCAAAACACTTGAAAAACCGTGGCGCGCGCAACGGTGTGGCGGCGTCTTTAAACTCATCCGTAGGGAAATAATCCCAGTTCACCTTGAAGCACGCGCGCATTTTCAAGGGCGATGTATCTGCATCTATGCCTTGGTAGTCAGACACAGGAAAAGCATCGCCATAGGCCGTCACCTCTGTGACGCCAGTAACTTCGTGGTAATAAGCTTTTTCAATAGAATACCACAGCCCAACGCCCGCAACAGCCGCTGTCAGCAACATGCCTGTAACGATGATCTTACCGTTCATGCGGCAGCCCCGCCCGCTTCTGTCAGCACAAACGCATCGGCACAAAGTTTCGCCAGCGCACGCACACGCCCAATATAGGCTTGGCGTTCCGTGACTGAAATTACGCCGCGCGCATCCAACAGATTAAACAGATGGCTAGCCTTGATGCACTGGTCATAGGCCGGATGCACCATGATGATCTTCTTGCCCGTCTTTGGGTCAACGTGTGCTGCATCCAGAATACGTGCGCATTCGGCTTCGGCATCTTTGAAATGTTGCAGCAGAGTATCCGTATCAGCCACATCAAAGTTCCAGCGCGAATATTCCTGTTCGGTCTGCTTGAAAATGTCACCATATGTCAGCGGGATCATCGCGTCAGGGTTGTTGAACGGCATGTCCATCACATGATCCACACCCAACACATACATCGCCAACCGTTCCAACCCGTAGGTCAGTTCACCTGACACGGGGCGGCAATCATAGCCGCCAACCTGTTGGAAATAGGTAAACTGGCTAACCTCCATCCCGTCACACCAAACTTCCCAGCCCAGCCCCCATGCACCCAATGTAGGGCTTTCCCAGTCGTCTTCGACAAAACGGATGTCGTGCAATTCCATATCAATCCCGATGGCCTGCAGTGACCCCAGATAAAGTTCCTGCAAATCAGGCGGGCTGGGTTTGATGATCACCTGATATTGGTAGTAATGCTGCAACCGGTTCGGGTTTTCACCGTACCGCCCATCTGTGGGGCGGCGCGAAGGTTGCACATAGGCCGCAGCCCAGTGTTTTGACCCCAGTGATCGCAACGTGGTGGCCGGATGAAACGTACCCGCGCCCACCTCCATATCATAGGGCTGCAATATGGCGCAGCCATGTTCTGCCCAGTAATTCTGAAGCCGCAAAATGATCTCTTGAAATGATCGTGGTTTATCCGTGCTCATAAGCCTGCCCTTTGGGGTGGTGTGTTTGATGCTCTACTTAGGCAAAGCGGGGTGCGGGGTCAATTAGGTATGATGGGGCCAATGTTTGCTGTGTGGGACAAAATCGACCTTAACTGATGTGCAAAATCAGATTTATTCAGCTCAAGATATGGAATAACAGGTATCAGCCCAAAAGGGTGGTAAACTACTTATCCTAAATCACTGCGCCCCCAAAAAGCACGAAATCGCTTTCGTGAAAAATAAGCCAGACCAAGAAGAAAGAATACACTTCCAATCAAAGCAAAAAGTTTACCAAATGATGTGTTTGATTTTATCATGCTGACGCTTCTGATTTCACCAGTAGACCAGTTAACCCTGCCTTCAACAATATCCCCTTCGTTATGTGGCCTGGGGCTAACCCACATATAGCTTAAATATTGTATTGGTTTCCCATCATTCCCAATAGCTTCAAAGAGCGGCTTGTAAAACACACCGTCATTATCTCTTCGAATTTCAACAGTTACAACACGCAGCTGCGCACTTTCAGAGTTAGCTGTGAATTTATTTCCAGAGTAGATAAAAAACATTCCGACAATGACAAAAACCCCTCCAGAAAACACAGCAAGATAAGGAAACCACTTAGAATTCTTAGGAAAGAAATCAGAAAATTTGGGTGGTAAAGCACGAGTTCGCTTTCGTGAAAAACAAACCAGACCAAGAAGAAAGAATATACCTCCAATCAAAGCAAAGGTTTTGCCCAATGATACGTGCGATTTTATCATGCTGACGCTTCTTATTTCACCAGTAGACCAGTTAACTCTGCCTTCAACAATATCCCCTTCGTTATGTGGCCTGGGGCTAACCCACATATTGCTTAAATATTGTATTGTTTTCCCATCACTCCCAATAGCTTCAAAGAGCGGCTTGTAAAACACACCGTCGCTATTTCTTTTAATTTCGACTGTTACAACACGCAGTTGCGCCCCTTCAGAGTTATCTGTGAATTTATTTCCAGAGTAGATAAAAAACATTCCGACAATGACAAAACACACACCATTGAACACAGCAAAATAAGGAAACCACTTAGAAAACCTAGCAAAAAAATCAGAGAATTTAGTTGGTATGGAAAACATGTATTCTTGACCTAATAAAGTATGCTGGATGATGATTTATTATCATAATACACGATGGGCGACAACTGGAAGTACTTATGCCAGATCACAAACCATAACCAAAAACCTCCCAAAAACCTTACGGTTTCACCCCAACACGTTAACAGCCTCTTACCCGACAGCTTGCCATACGGTTTCCATACACATTCCATACGGTTTCCATACATCGGGTTTCAGGCAAATCAGGCCAACTCCCCACCAATCCTAACCACAGCCGCCACCAGCATATCCAGATCACTTTCCTTAGTGCGGTGATTGGTCAGGTTCACCCGTATTGCCAGTTGCCCGCCCAGCACGGTGGTGGACGGCACGGCGATACCGCTTTCCTGCAAGCGCACGACGATCTCTTCGTTCAAGGCATCGTTATCCGCATCAAACTTATACCGAAAGCAGCAGATGTTCAGTGGCACGGGGGCCAGCATTTCCAGTTTATCTGAGGCATTCACCAGCCGTTCCAAATACTGTGCTTGTTCAATATTGCGATCAATCACCGCTGCAAGCGATTGAATTCCATGTTCTTTCAGATGAGCCCAAACTTTCAACGCCCGAAACCCGCGTGACAGTTCAGGGCCGTAATCCACCGCCCAAAACGCCCCGCCCGCAAGGCCGCGTTCAGCCCCACGCAGGTATTCAGGCCGATCTGAAAACGATGCACGATGCGCCGCCTCATCCCGGATCAGCACACAGCCCGCTTCATAATTGACCTGCAACCATTTGTGAAAATCAAACGCCAGACTGTCGGCGCGTGCCACCCCTGCCAAACGTGCGCGCGCATGTTGCCCTATTTTAGCCGTCGCACCAAAAGCCCCGTCGATGTGAAACCACATGCCCTGATCCGCCGCAATATCCGCCAAGCCTTCCAGATCATCTATGGCCCCCATGTTCACAGCCCCTGCCGTGCCCACAATCAAAAACGGCACAACCCCCGCAGCTTTATCCTCTGATATAGCCTTCTTCAGAGCATAAATATCCATTTCCAACGCATCAGTGCAGGCAATTTTACGCAAATGATCGCGCCCCAGCCCCAATATATCAAAGGCCTGCGCCACGCAAGAATGGGTCTGTTCACTGGTATATCCCACCAACGGCCCGCTTGCACCCGCTTGCGCCTGATCCCGCGCCACTTTCAGTGCAATGATCGTAGCCATTGAAGTACCTGACACAATCAGACCAGAGGTATCCTTCGGCATCCCCATCATTTCAGCCGACCACGCCAGAACTTGACGTTCCACCACAGGGGCCACATGATCGCGCCCACCGGCGTTCACATTCATCGCCGCCGCCGCAATTTCAGCCATCAGGCCAGAGGGCGCGCCCGTGCCATGCACCCAACCAAAGAAACGCGGATGAGTGTTGCCGACGCCATATGGCAGCAAGCTTTCTAGCTGCTTTTGCATCTCATCGGTTGAAGTACGGCCCATAGGCAATCCCGTTTGGATCGCAGCCTTTTGGGCCTCAGGCAAAGGTGTCCAAACCCGCCCTTCACCAGCATTTGATAGCTTATCAATAGAGGCATCCAGCATTTTGTGGGCAGACGCCCGAAACGCATCCCAGTCTTTAGGATCTAAAGTCATATCAAATTCCTATCCGCGCCAGAAGTTCCGCGTAAACAACACATATACGGCCATCAATTCTAACCGCCCAATCAACATACCCGCCGCCAGCAACCATTTAGCCGTGTCATTCACATTAGCAAAGTTGCCCGCAGGCCCAATCTCAGCCCCTAACCCCGGCCCGATGTTACCCAGCGCAGAGGCTGCCCCTGAAATTGAGGTAATCATATCCAGCCCCGTCATACCCAACGCTACCGCCAAAGTGGCTAAGGTCAGAATGAACAGCATGAAAAAGCCCATCACGGACGAAATAACATCCTCGGCCACCGTGCGGCCCTCATATTTAGGCATAAACACCCCGTTGGGGCTGTGAATGCGCTGCACTTGGGCGCGCAAGGATGCATAAAGCAGCTGGAAGCGGAAGATTTTGATCGAACAGGTCGTGCTGCCCGCACAACCCCCGATCAGCCCGATCATGAAAAACAATGTCACAGGAAAACTGCCCCAGCGCATATAATTATCGCTGGCATATCCCGTCCCCGACAGGATCGACACCCCGTTAAAAGCAGCTTTGCGCAAAGCATATTCATTACCGTTTGTCACAAAGGCCACGCGCCACAGGGTCAACAACACAATCACAGCCACTGCGGTAATCAGGAATGCACGGATTTGTGTGTCGCGAAATAGGGGTTGGGCGGTTCCGCCAAGCAGTTGTACATAGCGCACAAACGGCAGGCAAGCGAGCAACATGAATATGACTGCAATATATTCCGACCCTGTTCCAAGGGATGCAAAACTATCATCATAATTGGCAAACCCACCGGTCGCGATTGTGGTCATCGCATGAACCATACTGTCAAAAATACCCTGCCCTGCAAAGCGGTAACTTACAGCGCAAACTATCGTCAGACTAAGGTAAATCAATGAAATTGTACGTGAAATTTCTGCCGCACGCGGCAAAACCTTGCCAAACGTGTCAAAGCCTTCGGTGCGGAAAATCTGCATTCCACCCACACGCAACAAGGGCAAAAACACCATGGCCACAACAATAATCCCGATGCCGCCAAACCACTGCATCAGACCACGCCACAGCAATATGCCACGCGGCAAGTCGCTTAGCCCTGTCAATATGGTGGAACCCGTCGTGGTCAGCCCCGACATCGCTTCAAAAAACGCATCCGTATAGCTGGTTTGTGCGGCCCCCAGCCAAAACGGCAAGGCGGCAAAAATCGGCAAAACCAGCCAAACCCCTGTGGTCAGGAAAAAGGTTTGCTGAATAGACAGCCCCTTTTGCCCTTGCGTGGCGCAAGCCAACGCAATGGTGCCGCCAAATACCGCCGTGATGAACCCCGACAGGGCAAACACCCGCCAATGGGCATTGCCGTCATAGATATCCATCAGCATCGGCAAGACCATCGCGGTGCCAAGCACTACAACCAACAGGCCTATAACGTATCCGGCGGGGCGAAAATCAAACATAAGCGCAGATTTGGCGGTTTGGCATCCGTCCGTCAAGGTTTTTCAAAGGGTTTGCCTGTTTATGAACTACGGCTGACAGGGTTGCCGATCAGTTTCAAAAACTCTTGGCGCGTAATGTCATTGGATTTGAATATCCCCATCATCCGTGAAGTTACCATCGTCACACCGTGCTTATGCACGCCCCGCGTAGACATACAATGATGCTCACCTTCCATCACCACGGCCACACCGCGCGGTTGCAGAACTTCTTGTAATGTATTGGCAATTTGCGCGGTCAGTTTTTCTTGCACTTGCAGGCGTTTGCCGTAGGCATCCACTAAACGTACAAGTTTCGAGATACCCACCACGCGGTCGGTGGGGATATAGCCCACATGGGCGCGGCCTATAATAGGCGCCATATGATGCTCGCAAAAGCTTTCGAAACGGATGTCTTTCAGAACAACCATTTCATCATAACCATCCACCTCTTCAAAGGTGCGTTGCAAAACTGCCGCCGGGTCTTGATCGTAGCCGCAAAACCACTCACCATAAGCCTTGGTTACGCGCGCAGGCGTATCAATCAGCCCTTCGCGCGTAGGGTCATCACCTGCCCACCGCAACAGCGTGCGCACAGCTTCTTCGGCTTCTTCGCGCGATGGTTTTTTAACTTTAGCTTCGGTCATGACACATTCCTTGAGCCTATTTGTCTTAGACTAGAATAATAGGCCCAATTCAAATATGCTACAGTTAAAATCCGACAGTTTCAGCCCTTGATCAGACTTTTACGCCTTTTCCAGTGCATTGCTGATTTCAGCCAGCAAATCATCCGCATCTTCCAACCCGATGGAAATGCGTACCAACCCGTCCGAAATTCCCAAAGCCGTCCTTTGTTCGTCCGTCAAACGCTGATGCGTGGTGGTTGAGGGATGTGTGATGATAGACTTCGCATCGCCCAGGTTATTAGAAATCGTGATAATATCCAGCGCATTGATGAACCGAAACGCAGCGTCTTTACCGCCTTTCAGCACCAAAGTGATCACCGTGCCCCCTTGGGTCATCTGACGCTTGACCAAAGCCAGCTGCGGGTGGTCATCGGCAAACGGATAAATCAGGCGTTCCAGCTTATCATGCCCCGAAAGGGCAGTCACCAAAGCCTCACACGTTCGCGCCTGTGCTTCACAACGTATCACAATGGTTTCAAGCCCTTTCAGCATCACCCAAGCGGTAAACGGGCTCATCGCGGGGCCGGTATGTTTGTTAAACGGCTCAAAGGTCTTGCGGATGTATTCCTTGGTGCCCAACACGACACCACCCAAGCAACGCCCCTGCCCGTCGATATGTTTGGTCGCCGAATAAATCACTACATCGGCGCCCAATTCTAATGAGCGTTGAAACACTGGCGTGGCAAATACATTATCCACCACCACGGTCGCCCCTGCTGCATGGGCAATTTTAGATACCCCTGCAATATCAATAATTTCCAGTGTTGGGTTAGATAAAGCTTCAAGAAAAGCCACTTTAGTATTGGGTCGCATCGCGGCGGCCCACGCATCCAAATCAGTGCCTTCAACAAAGGTCACTTCAATGCCCCAGCGTTGCAAAATATCTTCCAGCACAAACAGGCAAGACCCGAACAGGGCTTTCGCAGAAACCACATGATCGCCCGCACGCAGCATTGAAAACAATGCGCCCGAAACGGCAGCCATGCCACTGGCCGTGGCAAACGCATCTTCGGCCCCTTCTAGGGCGGCAATACGTTCTTCAAACATCCGCACCGTCGGGTTCCCGTAACGCGCATAGATATACTCGTCCTCACCCGCCTCAATAAACCGCGCTTCGGCCTGTTCGGCACTGTCGTAAGCAAAGCCTTGGGTCAGAAAAATCGCTTCTGACAGTTCATTATACTGGCTGCGTTTAATACCTGAATGCACCAGTTTGGTCTTTGGTTTCCAGTTTTCCATGTCTTTTCTTTCCGGGCCACGCCCAATAAAAAACCCCAACCGAGTTACAGTCGGGGTCGCTTATCGCCCTGACCTCTTTAGTGGCATATTTTACGAGGCCCACAATCCGGTTACAAATCGCCTCAAACTTTAAATACTTAATATGCACAATCGCGTCAATGCCCCGTGTTATTTTTACGGTTTAGAAAGCAACATCCCTTATCAAGGGCATGAGCAGAGTAAAGAGACTTAAATGACAGTATTTCGGGTGCAATCGCATAACGGGAAAATTTATAACCCCGCTTACCCACGGCGTGACGTGATGGGTCTTTTGGCAAAACAGATCGAGCAGTTTTCCAACCCTCCCAGGATTTCTATACAATTACCGGCCCATCACCAAGCCACGCCTTTTGCGCTGCAACCGAAAGACAATAATACACTTGTCATTGATTTTCGCTGGCTCGGGTATGCCACAGGGCTGCGCGCCCTACCCGATATGCAGGCCCCATATGATAAAGCAGGTCGGGAAGCTAATGGTTTGGCCTATCTGATCAATCAGTTACGCATCATAACGCCTGACAGCCCCGTAGATGTGGTTGCCCACCGTTTGGGCGCGCGTGTGGCAATCATGGCAGTCAAAATCGCACGCTCAAAAATGTGGCGACGATTACTATTATCCAATGCCCTTGAATATTCCGCCCGCACCTTAGCCGCCCTTGATCGCCCGATGGGGGCGCATCTGACCTGTTATAATATCGTAGCAAACAACCACAGCCTGACCCCGTTCCTGTTTGACCGTTTTGGCCCCAAACCCGGCCCTATGGATCGCGCAATATGTTACGGATATAAATTCCCCCATTCCAACTGGACGGAAATACCCGAACATAGTGCGCAAGCGGCTGAAATGATGCTGGAAATGGGTGCCAACACCATTGCCTTTGCCACCCGCAGCAAACGCATGATTTTGCAATCAAGCTATCAAACCTTGGTCAAGGCACTCATATTTCAATAAGTTGACGCTACAGTGTTTTCTGTCATTCTACCCGTAACTATGACGGAGAATATCCATGACAAGCCCGATCGACTTATATTATTGGCCCACCCCTAATGGATGGAAAATCAGCATCGCTCTGGAAGAAATGGATCTTCCTTACAAGCTGCACCTGATCGACATCGGTGCAGGGGATCAGTTTAAGCCTGATTTCCTAAAAATTGCCCCCAATAACCGCATGCCTGCAATCGTTGACCCTGACGGGCCGGGTGGCAAACCGATATCTGTTTTCGAGTCGGGTGCCATATTGCAATACCTTGCCCGTAAGACTGGCAGGTTTTACGGATCATCCGAACGCGAACGCATCGAAATCGACGAATGGCTGATGTGGCAAATGGGCGGCTTAGGGCCAATGGCAGGGCAAGCACATCATTTTCTAGCTTATGCACCCAATATGACACCGCCACAAGTACTACCCTACGCCCAAGATCGCTACCGTACTGAAACCAAACGGCTTTACGGCGTGTTAGATCGACAGCTAAACGGAAAAGATTACGTATGTGGTGATTTTTCCATCGCCGATATTGCCATATGGGGCTGGGCCTCGCTTTGGGAAAAGCAAGAACAGGATATGGCTAATTTTCCGAATATGGAGAAGTGGTTGGCGCGCTGCTCGGCCCGTGAAGGTATTAAGAAAGGCCGCGCGGTTGCTGCTGAAAAACGTGGGGATAACAGCTCTAAAGAGGCCCAGAAGAACTTGTTTAAAACCAAATAGGCCCTATTCGTCACCTTTAGCCGTGCTGTATTTTTCCAACAACCCACCTTGGGTCATGAAAAACACGAAAAGGGCGGCCGTCAGGCCGAAAGTTTTAAAATTCACCCAAGCGTCCGTTGACATGGTGCGCCAGACAACCTCATTAACCACAGCCAATGTCAGGAAAAAGAAGCAAATGCGCTTAGTCAGGATCATCCACCCCTGATCATTCAGCGGCATCGCCCCTTCCATCATGGTTTGCAAATAAGATTGTCCGCGCAATAGACCAAAACCCAGTGAGCCGCCAAAGAACAGGTACAATATTGTCGGCTTCATCTTGATGAAACGATCATCATTCAGCCAAACCGACAGGCCGCCAAAAACCACCACAAGAACTGCGGTCATTATCTGCATTTTTGACAGTTTGCCAGTTAACGCCCAAAGAATGGCCGTGGCAATCAACAGCACAGGAATAAAAATTGCAGTGACCACGATAAAGCCTTCGTAATCGCGGCCCAAGATCGTGTAGGTGTTTTCTTTCAGCTTAGTGTAAGCCACGAAAAATAAAATTATCGGCCCCATTTCAAGGGCTATCTTCACAATCGGGTTTATCGTTTTCTCTGTCATAATGACCCTTTATATCGACTATCCGCCGAATTCCACTAAAACCGCACCGGCGGCAATTAAACTCATCAAAATCGCCCGCGCGGGGCCGACAGTTTCTTTTAAAAATACCCAGCCGATAATTGCAGCAAACACAGCTGAAGTTTCACGCAGCACCGCCGCCTCACCCACTTTATCCAACCGCGTGGCCATCAAAATAGATCCAAAGCTCATAAAGGCCACAAGGCCCCCGATAAATCCGCGCATCATCAACGGGCGTATTTCAGGTGGATTTTCCATCCGCCGCCACATCACAAATGCAATGATCGGAAACAGGAACCCGTCAATAAAGAAAAACCACGCCAGAAAGGTGAACGGATTTGGCGTTTCGCGAATACCGTAGGCGTCATAAGTAGTGTAAACCGCCACCATAAAGCCCGTGATAACCGCCCATGAAAGGGCCAGTTTGATAGCTTTGCGGTTGATTTTTTCGCGGGTCAGATTAAGCACGGCCAACGCAAGTATTGATAGCGTCAACAGCACCAATCCGCCCCATTGCAAACCGGCAAAATGTTCGCCGAAAACAAAACCCGCAGCCAGCACTGTCACCACAGGGCCAAGGCCGCGCACCACGGGGTAAACCACCGTGTACGTTCCGTAAGAATAGGCCGTCGCTTGGGTAAATTTATAAATCGCATGGATCACGAACATGCCTGCAAAGATCAGCCACATATGGGGTTCGGGCCAAGGTACTACAAAAAGTGCGAACGGCATAGCCATAAGCCCGTAACAAAAATCAACCGCCCCGCGTGTCAGCCACGGATCGTGGCGGCCCTTTTGCAAGGCACCGAAAATCGCATGCATTACCGCTGCAAATAACGCTAAAAACAACGCCAGGTTATGGCCCGTAGCTGTGCCTTCAATCGAAGCTAACCAACCGGTCAATTAGTATGGCCTGTCAGGGCTTGGGCAAATTCTTCGGGATCAAACGGCGCCAGATCATCGATCTGCTCACCCACACCGATCGCGTGGATCGGCAGGCCAAATTTATCGGCCAATGCGACCAAAACACCGCCCTTGGCAGAGCCATCCAGCTTGGTCATGATCAAGCCGCTGACATCGGATATTTTTTGGAAAACCTCGACTTGCGCCAACGCGTTCTGACCGGTTGTTGCATCCAGTACAAGCAATGTATTATGCGGTGCATCCGGGTCTTTTTTACGAATGACCCGCACAATTTTTGCCAGCTCTTCCATTAAATCTTGACGGTTTTGTAAACGCCCTGCCGTGTCGATCATCAGCAAATCCGTCCCGTCAGCTTCAGCTTTTTCCATCGCTTCATAAGCCAGCGACGCAGGGTCTGACCCTTCGGGTGCCGTCAACACAGGCACGCCCGCGCGTTCGCCCCAAACCTGCAACTGTTCAACGGCGGCGGCACGAAACGTATCGCCTGCCGCAATAACCACAGATTTACCTGCGGCCCGAAACTGGCTGGCCAGCTTACCGATAGTGGTGGTTTTGCCAGACCCATTAACCCCTACCACCAAAACCACTTGCGGTTTTTTGGGGTAAAGCGGCATCGGTTTGGCCACGGGTTCCATAATACGGGTGATTTCAGCGGCCAACAGGCCCTTGATCTCATCCACACCCAGCTTCTTACCAAACCGCCCTTCGGCCATGGACGCGGCCACACGCAAAGAGGTTTCCACCCCCATATCCGTAGTGATTAACAACTCTTCAAGGCTTTCAAGCATAGCATCATCAAGCACCCGCTTTATGATTTGCTTCTTGGGCTTGCGCCCAAGCATACGATCCATAAGCCCTGCGTTTTCAGGCGCCTCATCAGTTTCCTGCAATAAATCAGGCTCTGGACTAGGCTCTTTCTTTACCTTCTTCGCGTCAACCTTTTTAGGCTTTTCTGAACTCTTTTCAGGTTCGGCTTTTTTAGGCGCGGTCTTTTTCGGCGCGGCCGCCTTTTCCGGTTTTGTTGTTTTCGGTTTTTCCGTCTCTAAAACAGGCTCTACCACAGCTTTAGGCGCAGCCTTGCGGCCCAAAATCCGCCCCAGAAGACCGGGCTTTTTGGCTTCAAGTTTATCACTTTTCTTTTCAGGCTCAGGCTCAGGCTCAGGCTCAGGCTCAGGCTCAGGCTCAGGCTCAGGCTCAGGCTCAGGCTCAGGCTCAGGCTCAGGCTCAGGCTCAGGCTCAGGCTCAGGCTCAGGCTCAGGCTCAGGCTCAGGCTCAGGCTCAGGAAGTTGCGGCGATTCTTCTACCAGCGCAAGCTCTTCTTCCAATGCCTCTTCTTCAATACCACCATCTTCAACAATCGCATCCAACCCCTCTTCTATCTTGGAAGAGGATTTAAACAGCCGATCTTTGAGTTTCTTGAAAAAGGACATATGTCAAAGCTCCAAAAGTCTTACGGTTCACCTAATACGCATTTCAGTTGGATGAAAGCCTATAAACTTAACTTTGTACCAAGCGTAAAACAAAACCTGCGGTGATCAGCATTTGTGCCAGCCAGTAGAATGTCCAGACAAGGAAAGGGGCAGTTTTTATAGTCCAAGCCCCTTTCGTCATTAAAAACAACTGCATAGACAAGATCAAATCAGAAAGAATAAAGAACATAACCCCCAGCATCACAATGTCATAATTAGTTTGCCAAGGCAGAGTGGCCGCAGCAATACCCATCGCGGTGATGATCGTGACATAGCCCAGAACCGCATGACGCAGCTTACCTGCATAAAACCACAATATTCCCATCATGATCAGCGACATAACGATCAGAACAGACAGGGTTGCAACCCGTGAATTGATCGTGATCAGGCTGGTATCAGAAAGCGGGTCGGTCAGAAACAAAAGGATGTATGAATAGCCCCTAGTTTCCTAGACGCCTTGCTGGTTCATTTTTTGCTGCCATTCAAAGTCTACAGGTGACAGCATCCCGTTTCTAGCATGTTTGCGTTTTGGGTTGTAGAACATTTCAATATAATCGAATACGTCCTGACGTGCATCTTCTCTGGTTTTATATGTCCGCCGCCGGATGCGCTCGCGCTTCAGCAGATTGAAGAAGCTTTCTGCGACCGCATTATCATGGCAATTCCCACGGCGGCTCATGCTATGCTCCAGATTATGCTGTTTTAGAAAAGCCGCCCATTCAATGCTGGTGAATTGCGAGCCTTGATCGGAATGTATTAAGACTTTGCCCGTTGGTTTTCGTCGCCAGACTGCCATTAGCAGAGCCTGTAAAACCAGATCAGTCGGCTGGCGATTTTGCATAGACCACCCAACAACTTTGCGAGAGTAGAGGTCGATTACAACGGCCAGATATGAAAAGCCTTCATAGGTTTTAATGTAAGTAATGTCTGTGACCCAAAATTGGTTTGGGGCAGCAACGTCAAATTGGCGGTTTAGCGTGTTGTCCACTACAACCGATGGTTTGCCACCATATTTGCCAGGCCGGCGTTTGTAGCCAATTTGAGCCTTAATGCCTGCTAAACGAGCCAAGCGTGCGACACGGTTGGGACAGCATGTCTCGCCCTGATCACGAAGATCATCATGCAGCTTGCGGTATCCATAAACTTTGCCGCTGTCTTCCCATGCTTCTTTGAGAAGTTCAGTTTGACGCTTGTCTTCCTTGGCTCTTTTGCAGAATGGCGATTTTAACCACGCGTAAAATCCGCTTGGATGAACACGCAATCCACGGCACATCGCGCGGATCGAGAATACTGGGCGGTGTGCCTGAATAAACGCATACTTCATTTGGCATCCTTTGCGAAGTACACGGTGGCCTTTTTTAGAATGTCACGCTCCTCGGTGACACGTGCTAGTTCCCGTTTAAGACGCCTGATCTCGGCAGCCTGTTCGGTTGTTTCTTGCGCTACAATTGGTGGCTTTGAAAACCGCTTCATCCAAGCGTAAAGCGAATGCGTGCTTACGCCCAAACGCTTAGAAACGTCCGCTACAGAATAGCCCCGTTCCGTGATCTGCTTTATTGCATCAATCTTGAATTCTTCTGTGAAATTAGGTCGTGTCATTGAGTTCTCCTTGCCTCGTTTTTAGGGGACAAGGTGTCTACAATTCTAGGGGCTATTCACACCAAGGAAAAACCGTTCGCAAACCTCGCGCGTGATCTCGGCCACATCCGCGCCATCGGTGCCAATTGGAAAAGCCATCAGCAGATGAGACGTATGGCCAAGCTTGGGGTGAAACCCCTCGTTCCACTGCGCGGAAAACCGGCGTGTGACATGTTCAATCTCTTTGGAAGAAAGCACCTTTTGTCCGTCATAAGTACCGCGACTGTCGATGACAAAGCTCGACTTTGTTGTCAGATATTCTAACTGATTGCGCAGCTGCGCTTTTGTGTGGCTGCCACCATCGCGGATCCCTTTGAAGATCGCGGGAGAATGCCCCATGGCTGCACGCACCATCTGTTTTTGTCGTTGTCGTGGCATGCTGCCGCGAATACGGCTCCAATCCCGGTCAAAGAAATCGCCACTCATCGCAGCGATTGCATTATTCTGGGCCATCTGCAAAGCCCTCCAGAATGCGCGAGATTTCACCCGATAGATAACTTCGGCGGCGCTGCGCCATGTCTTGAACTTGGTCTGCGATGTCAAACACCAGCCCAGCCAAGGCACGAACTTGCGCATGGGCAGAATTGCCATAGGGCGGCGTCTTACCCTGGCGCTTAGCCTCATTCAGGCGCTGCGCGATCTGATTGATATTGTTACCTGCACGGTTAAGCGAAGCTGACAAGCCGCGCATCTGATCAGATAATTCATCATCTGGAACAAACAGGCCATTGGCCGATTGGATCAACCGGCGCAATCCATCGGCCCGGCTTGGAATGTCACGCCGTGCCAGCTCGGCATCGAACTTGGCCCGCTCCTTTGGTGTCAGGCGCACATTCACCAATTCAGAGCGCACTCGACCATCCAACCGGCGGCTCTGGTCAACCTTCAACGTGTAGAAAATGGCGCGTTGCGTGACGCTGTATTCACGGGCCAGATCTTCAACCGGCACACCCTCAGAGCGTTTGCGTACAATTGCAAATCGCTGCTCTTGGGTCAGTCGTCGATGCTGTGGTGCGTGCATCTGGGCCATGTGAAGTAATCATCCCTATTTCTTGCCAGTTTCATACAGACAGCCTTGTTATGGCACTTCGCCATAATTGAATCAATATTATAATATTGATGAAAGCTATCTGTATTCCATTCGGAGCAGCCATGAGCTGCGACGGCCGGGTAAAGCGCGGCCTCATGCGCAAGGCATGCCATCACTCTAATCGTGGTGCCATGCGTCAGCATCGCCCAGAAATTGCAACGCAGTTGCGTGGGCCGCGCCTTTGGCCCTTTCAAAAGTTGGATGGTCTGGCAGTTCATGCAGATCAAAAGGCTGTTGCGGATCGTCAGGTGTTTCCACCCTGATATAGATCGCCCAGCCATCGATCGCGGCTGGATCATCACAATATTCCTGCCCGCCATCTGGCAGATTGCAAAACCCATGCAGATGCACGCTGGCGCGGCCCTCACGGGCCGCTTGTTTGATTTCAGAATACTTCATTGCAAAACCTCCGCGCTGTCCGCAATGAAAAACTCATCTGGCTTTCCGTTCAGGCGGGAGCAGTCCCGATTGGTCAAACCGATCGCTGAACCATTCCGCTTGAATGTGATCATGTATTGCCCCAGTCGATCGCGCGTCACAACATAACCGGCATTGCTCCAGTGAACGCGATTGCCCGCGTCCACGGCCTGTTTGATCTCTTGCAAAGTCATAGCAACGCCACCTCAAGGATTGCGATTGCCCCCAAACAGTCATCGATGAGGGGTTCCTCCTCTCCGCTCATATCGCGTGTCTCTAGCCGTTCCATAACATTGTAGAGCGTAGCGCGCGCCTCTCGGGCAGCGCTGCGCAGGGATCCAATGTCATTTGACCGCACGTGTAAAAAATCGTCGTTATGAAAATCCGGGATCATGCTGCGGCCTCCTTGGTTTGATCTGCTGCTTGCAAGACAAAGTCAGCTGCCTTTTGTGCCTCGGATGCCGCGCGGAAAATCGCCCGTTTGTCGTCCTTCAAGGCTTTCAACCAGCCCTCAACATAAGCCGCGCTTTGGCTAAATTCCGGCGCAACCCCGATCTGAGCGCCAAGGAAACACGCGCCAATCTCGGCCACCAGCTCCTCGAATGCGTAGGCCTCACGGTTCGCAAACTTTTTGATCCGCTCCAACCGCTTTTCGCTGCCGGTCCAATGGACCACCTCATGAGCCAAGGTTCCATAATAACCCGCCGCATCGTGAAACGTGGCAATCGGCGGCATGTGGATGTGATCCTTTGCAGGGCTGTAATAGGCGCGCGGGTCTTCGCTGGTGATAATGTCCGCACCGGTTCGGGTGAAAAATGCCGCAAGCTCGGGATCCACCTTAGTGCCAAGGTCTCGCGGGGGCTCCGGCTTGATATAATAATCCTCGGGCAAGCCTTCGATTTGATCAGCATTGAATACGCGATAGGCGCGCGCATAGGGTAACTCTTTCTCAACGCCCAAGTCATTTTCGCGGGTGAATATTCCGTATTTAATAACGGTTGCGGATGTCTCGCCCTTGCTAACCTGTCCGCCCAATTCCTGCGCCTGTTTGTACGTCATCCAGCGGCTGGACACATAACCGTTCTTTGCAGCCATAACCCAAAGCATCAAAATATTAATCCCTCGGTATTCCTCGCCATTATGGCGGGTTGGCAAAGCAATGCCGGATGCACTACCGGTCCAAGGCTTGCGCCATGGCGGCGTGCCCGCCTCCATCTCGGCAATAATGGTGTCGGTGACATGGGCATAAACATCAAATTTCGGTGCCATTTGTGGCCTCCTGTTCAAGGTTGCGCGGGTGAGGCTTGGTGCCTTCCTTCCGCCGATGGGCTGCACCTCGGCCACTTGATCTGTCCGAATATGCATATATTCGGCGGAACAGAGTGGGAGAGGGCAAAGCCCGACCCATGGCCCTGAACGGGGCTGTCAACCGGCCACATTTGCGAAGAAAATGTCTGCCGCAAAAACGGACGCCAATTTGACGCGCGAGGAATGGCCTGCCTGCAGGACAGGGTAAATTGGTGGCTGTTTTTGGGGATGGACTATGGTTGACCGACCCGGACAGGGATGTTGGGCGGACAAAACCAATAGAATTATGCCTGAATGGGCGTGAGCGAGCCGTAGGCCCGTCGATTTCCTATTCAGCCGTTCGAAATAAGCTGCCCGCGCGCGAAAGCGTGGGTTCAATATTTGATACTTCTGTTGAAAATCCACAAGTTCGGACCGTCTGGGAGCCACAGTGAAAAAGGGCGGAAACCAGACTTTCGCTGCGACCGCGAAGTGATTGAACCAAACGGCCAAAAGCTGACCTTTGGATGCAGTTCTTTGAAGCGGCAGCGAATGGGCTCAAGATTTTTTGTCTTAGATCAAAAGACTGGCGCGCGCAGTAGTAAGGGTTAAGGTGCCCTGTGATTACAGTAATCAATAACAGGTGCTCGACTTATGGCTAGCAAATCCGACCGCCCTTCAGCTGGTTCAAACGCAGGGAGAGGCTTCAGATATCAAGATTTGATCGGTGCATTATACTGCGTACGCATGCTCGTTGGTGATGCTGAATTCGGTGCAATTGTTCCCGAAGGTTCAGACGATTTTGAACTCCGCCAGACTGACAAAGAAATCATCTTGGTAGATACTAAATCCACGCGCGCCAAGGCGCGGGCGCGCACTGTGTCCGAAGATAAAAAAGCACTTCGAGGGCTTTGGGATAGGCCACTAAAGCCGGGAGCGGTGGTAAATGAATATTGGCTTGTCACTGAGCGTAGTCGTACTGGTTCGGTATCATCTAAGGCATCAGCAACACCTCTTTTCCAAAACCAATCGATTCCATCCGCGAGTAGATCATTTCTTGTTCTTGAAGCTGATCCTTTGCAAGAAGCAATTCAAGTGCTGGTCGAGCGCAAAAACCTGCTTCCCCTCACGGCAGAACTTGTCACGCTAGCTTTGGCTCGTGAAATTGGTGTTCTCGCGAATAACAACGGACCGCTGGCTCTGGAAGATCGCCACCAGCTTACGACTTCGGATGTCGAAAGGATTTCTGCACGTGTACTGGAAGCTGTAGATGTTGAAAGGCTCGAACAAGTTTTGCGTTCCGGTTTTTTGTCCCCGGTTGATCTGGCAACACCTCTTGAGGACAGCGGTTTTTATCTAGGTGTTGACGTTGAGCCGGGTCACTTCGCATCTGGCCTTGCCTTGGACCGGCCCGAAGCTGTTGCACAGGTCCTTCAAGGCTTTGAACGATCACGTGCAGTTGTGGTAACTGGTCCGTCTGGTTCCGGTAAATCCGGCCTCATGTGGAATGCGGTCATCGCTTCTCAGCTGGATCGGAGGTGGTTTCGTATCGCTGGAACTGGTGTTCCGGACGAAGAAGCGATGACCGCTTTCTTTGCTGCATACTCAGGAACGCCGATTGGTCTGGTCGTAGATGACATTGGTCGCGGGCGTCTCGATATTTGGGAGACAACTCGGCTGAGAACCTCATCGAATCCAGATATCGTGGTTTTGGGGTCAGTGCGCACCGAAGACGCGCCGTTGCTTCAAGCGCGTCATTCGATTTCTGAAATTTCGGGCGCAGCAGATGCATCTCTTGCAAAGTTGCTTTGGACAAAACTTCGAGATCAGAACTTAACAGCTTGGGAGGGCTGGGAAGAACCTTGGGCAAGATCAAAAGGGTTGCTTTTGGAGTATGGTCACATTCTCACGCAGGGCGATCGCCTAGATGCTGTCGTACTTGACCAAGTCCGGCGACGGCTAACGGAACAACGAGATACTGAGCTTGCCGTACTTTCGGCAAGCGCTCCTGCTGCAAAGCATGGTGGGGCAGTTCTGATCCGCGCTCTTCAGGCGCACCTCGATTTGTCGGCTGCCGATATGGCGCGCGCGTTAGAAAGGCTTGTTGAAGAACATTTAATCCGCGTTGATCAAAGTGGCACGCGACTGACTGGTCTCCATGCACTTCGCGCATCGGCCATTTGCGATGCTTTGGCAGAAATTGGCTTATCTGCACACGAGGAACAAGCGATCTCGGCGTTAAACAGCGTCACGCCGGAAACGCTTGAATCAAGCATCGGCGGTCTTGTTGCATCTGGTGCAATTGATGAAAACACTGTGGTTGAAACACTTTTGAACAGAGAAGACTTCGGACATTCTTTGAGCGAAATGGCAAGCGCTATCAGGGGTATTCGACGTGGTGCCCTCGCACGTATAGCAAGGGATTGGACAGCGACATTAGGTCAGAAGGCAATACCGCCCAAACTTGCTACGTTGGCAGCAATGTTTGGTGCTGCACCTTCGGCGGATGCAGGCGTTTTGCAACTAGAAAGGATTGCTGAGGCGGGTCGTGTGCTATTTTCCGATGTCGCCACGCGCCCAACGCAACCCCAGCTCGTTAGCGCCATTATAAATGTGCTAACTGTCCGTCGTCATATAAAATGGGACATCAGAGCGGTTTGAGTATTGGAGGCTCTGGTTCGTTATTGTGATTGATTATGCAGCTTGTTTTTGATGTTGCAAGCGGCGTTTTTGGATTGTTTGCTTCTTGATCTTTTTCCTCTCTCTGATAATGGCTTTGTCGCGCCCAAAATAGACGTCGGCAGGTGTGACGTTGTTCAGGCTCTCGTGGTAGCGCTGGTTGTTGTAATATTCCACAAAAGCTCCGATTTGATTTTCCAGATCGCCGGGTAGGTAATAGTTTTCCAGCAGAACCCGATTTTTCATTGTCTGATGCCAGCGCTCGATCTTGCCCTGAGTCTGCGGGTGGAACGGCGCTCCACGAACGTGATCCATTCTCTGCTCTTCCAGCCATTCGGCAAGATCGCCAGAGATGTAACAGGACCCATTGTCGCTCAACAGACGCGGCATGTGCCGAACGACGGCTTGGTCGCATCCAGATGCCGTCAGGGCCAGCTCAATCGTGTCCGTCACGTCCTCGGCCCGCATGTTGGTGCAGAGTTTCCAGGCAATGATGTAGCGACTGTAATCATCCAGGATCGTGCTGAGATAATACCATCCCCAACCGATGATCTTGAAGTAGGTAAAATCGGTCTGCCACATCTCGTTGATCGCAGTGGTCTTGTCATGGAATTCATCGGCGGCCTTGATCACGATATAATCTGGTGCAGTGATCAGGTCGGCAGCCTTCAGAATGCGGTAAGATGATGATTCAGAGATAAAATACCGCTTCTCATCCGTATATTTTACCGCCAATTCACGCGTAGATAGCGCTTCATGTTCCAGCGCGAACTCGATTAAGTTATCGCGCCTGTCTTGGGGAATGCGGTTCCAGACAGACTTGGGCCGAGGCGAGCGATCCGCCAAAGCATCAAGCCCGCCCTCAAGGTATTGATCATACCACCGGTAAAATGTGGTCCGCGGAATGCCCAGCATGTCGAGGGTTTGCTTCACAGGCAGATGTGATTGCTCAACGGTGTGGATAATCTCCAGTTTCTCAGATGCAGGATATCTCATTCCTCGTATCCCCCAGCCCCTGTCATGCTTTTTTTGAGCAGACGGTTTTCAATGGTCAGATCGGCCACGCATTCCTTCAATGCCATCGCCTCGCTTCGTAGATCCTTCACCTCAGGCGACGTCGCCTGCCGGGCTGTATCGCCAGACAAGCGGCGTTTCCCCGCTTCGAGGAATTCCTTTGACCAACTGTAATACAGGCTTTCAGAGATGCCTTCACGGCGGCACAGCGCCGAAATGCTTTCCTCGCCGCGAAGGCCCGCTAATACAATGCGGATCTTTTCCTCGGCGGAATAGGTTTGTCTGGTTTTACGGCGAATGTTCTTCACCAATTTATCTGCAGCTGCTTTGCTGCTTCCGGATTTCTGTCTCATCTTCACTCCTTGAATGTTATGATGAACCAGAAATCCTCCGTTAGCTAAACCTTAAATCTGTCCCACGAGTGCTGACGTCAGACAGTGCTAACCTCGGATAGAGATGGCGCAGCAAGCGAGATCGTGGATGCGCTGGAAGCGTTATCTATTACTGAATTAGAAAGCGGTCAGTTAGAACAATTGATGGCCGCGCGCCCGAACCTTGCAGACTTCACAATAACTGACGTCGTGCGGGTTCTTGATGCTGCTGAGGCAATCGATCCAACTATTCCAGAGGCTTGGTCAACGAAATCTAGCAGCAATCGGCAACTGGTGGACCGCCTTACAGAAGAGACGGCGTTTGCCCTACCAGCAACATTCAAAATTCAGGATGATCTTCTTGTCGTACAAGCGGACATTTTCGAAGCCGCACTAAAAGCAGATGAGAATCCGAACGACCGATTGTTTAATCATGCGAAGGCCATCCTGCGTTTAGTTCCATCTGCAAGCGTTGCACATGTTCGGTTGGTCAACGCGGAAGGTGCAAAATCGCTTCATATGGATGCCGAAAAGCGAATTCCACGAGAGAATGCCCCGCCAGACGCACATTCAAGCGCTAATCGGCATGTCATGGATGCTGTAGCGCGCGAAGTTGGTGGAGAAAGTTGGTCAGCTTATTTGTCTCAGGGGGAGGCATTGATGGTTCGTGGCGAAGCAGCCTTCAAGCGGCTACTCGATAGCCTGCTGGTTGGCCGGGTGGATGAAGATACATTAAATGAATTGAACACTGTCGTTACTGATTGTAACAGTCTGATCCCACCCTTTGAAACAAGCGATGGAGATTTAGTTGCGGCACGCCATGGAGGCCAACATCTGACGCCATTTCAGGATGTCATTTTCAATCTTAACGGACGTTTGGCAGCGGCCATTGTGAAACTTCCCGAAGATGCCCCACGTGTTGCTGCACAGGTGCGTGACCTGATTGATAACGTGGGTAAAGCTGAAAAAGAACCTTGGAATCTGGTCCGAGACTCGATCCCTAGTATCCTCGGAAACGTGCGAGGGTTGTTGAATGACATTGAGATTATCGCATTGGAAGCGGCGGCCTCTAGGCAAAGCCCGCAAGTGAGATGGCCCAAGGCAAACAAGAAACCCAAAAACGCATTCTCGCTCGTCGCAAAAGGTTCCCGGAACTCCTTCATCAAACGACTCGAAACAAGCCGCCGTGAAATTGAAACCATTGTACAAAAGGAGTTTCCAGAGGCAAAAGTAGTCAGTCCCCGTCTGAGCGATGGTAATTTATGGCAATCTCGCTTCATTGCCACATTCCCGATAGCATCATTGGATGCGCTTAGACATTGGATTGGTGAAGCACACCTGATCGGTACGCGTATAGCCCCAGAATTTGAGGATTCTGTTGATATTGCGCTTGTTCCAATCATTCACGGGAAGGCAGCCGTCGATCTCTCTTTTCAGCTTAACCGGATCAGGCCTAACTCAATAGTCACGGAGATGCTTCAAAGAATAGGGCATACAGATTTGCTGACGCGCCCTGATGCGGAGATCTTGAATCGCCTAAATATGCCTATTGTTGAGATGTCTGATGAGTTTGACGGTCTTCTGATAGCCTTTCGTGATCTTACTGGGATGTCGAAACTCGAACAGGAAAAACTGGAAAACGCGCTGGAATTTGTAGAAAAGATGGGTCCAGAGCTAGTTTCACGTTTCGCCAATATCAATCATCCCGCATTCGAGAAGCTGAGGCTCGTTCTCCAGGCAATCAGTGGAGAATCCGAAGCTGAAATTGAATTAGATCAAATCGAAATCAGTGAATGGCGTGACGCCCAAATAGAGCTTCTTTGGAATGCTGCGGCGGAGGACGGAACATAAGTAAATGACAGTTCTGTTCGCAGACTATGACCTCCAGAAAGCTGGAACCCCGCGGTCGTAGCGAACGTCTCCTATTACGGGCCGCACCGCAGCATGCCAACCAACGGTTCAATGGCAGCTAGAGACCGATGATTTTGTCATCCATCCCATCGATCCGCGTCTGGCCTTTCTGAATTAGTACGGGTTCAAAACTTCCGTTCCTGTCGCGTGGGATCTCAATCGGAAGCGCTCCATCATTACCCTTCCGCTCCACCCGACAAGCACAAGCTTGCCTACAACAAAACATCATTCTCAAAAGTGGCCTACTTTTACTCCGCCTTTTTGGTTGGTTTTTACTCCGCCGTTGACACTCGAAAGCCAAGGGGATTTTCCTGTCGATGATCAAACTCGCGTCCGTAAGGCTCTGGGTAGAATTTCATGAGTCCGCTGCCTAGTCGTGCCAGCTGCTGACCTTTCCTGAGCAAACCCAATCCTTAACACCACGTTTTGAGCCCGTATAAATCCAGGAAACACTGGTGTTTTCAGCAGCTTGATACATCGGAGAGACTTGTCGTTTGCCCGGTTGAACACCGGATGCCTCACAGCTTTTGCCGCCTTTGTTGTTGCTGACACAGTATTTAAGATAGATCCGACCTCCGCATTCATTGCGTAATCGGACAAAGAACTTGCCGTCTTTCCATCCGGATTCATTGCGGATGCAACTATTGTTGGGCGTGTAGCAGCCGTCGGCCTTTTCTTGTGCCTTTAGACGCGCCGCTTCTGCGCGTTCTCGTTCAGCCGCAATGCGCTCTTTTTCTGCTTTTTTCTCTGCTTTCACGCGAGCCGCTTCGATCCGAGCAGCCTCGGCTACTGCTTCGGCGGCTTCCTCGGCTTTTACACGCTCGGCTTCGATCCGTGCAATTTCAATCTTTCGTTCCTCCGCAAGCCGCGCTCTTTCCGCTTCATCCTCTGTTTTCAGAGCGTCCGCCGCTGCCCTTTCCTCGACTGCTGCTTTCTCTGCGGCTTCATGGGCACGAATTCTAGCGAGGGCTTCTCGATGCTCTGTCTCGGCTTTGGCGCGTTCTGCAGCTTGCCCTTCGCCACCACCCCCAACTGATGGTGAATTCCCCCCGCTACAGTCAATTTGGCACGCCGAGGCTTCGATGCTTTCGTCCGGATCTTCGGTAAATTCAAACTCCGAAAGGGGCGTTCCTGGGTTCCCTGTAGTCCAATTGCGGGATTGGTTGAAGAAATTCGGATTGAGAGCGTTTCTAAGATGTTGATCAAGTTCGCGTTGCAATCGAAGCGAATCTTGCATCAATCGCAGGGCGACTTTGCGGCGCCGAGCATCCTCTCGGAGTTGGTTTTCGGTGTTGCGTTTCGCAACGGTCATGTTGCGTTTCACATATGCCAAGACCCCGTTTCGGTAGGGAGCAACCAAGTCCTTTTCTAAGATGCTCGACAGCATTTGGGGGTCTGCTGGCCTTAATCGGTTGATTTCAGAAGTTGTAAACGCGGTTTTTGCAGCTTTTTGATAAGCGCGCACAATCAAGTTGTAGTTATGGATAAGGGCTTCAGAGTTTCGCCTTTGATAGCGCTGGATGCATTCCATGTATTTCTGCGCCGAGGTTGCGCTTCTTTCGAGAACGGACAGATTCATTTGCACACCACGTGGGGCCAAATAATGTTCGTGCACCGAACAGTTCGAGTTCTCGATTCTTCTGATAGCTTTCGGCCAATAGTCCGCTGCTTGGGCAAGCAAAGCTTGCATTTGACCGCGCGCCTGTTGGGCAAGGCGCTGGCGTGCTTCGAATTCAGCAACGGCTTTGCGGTCTCTTTCAATTTGTTCTGCCGCAGCACGCGCACTCCGCAAATCGCGCGCATCGGGGCCAAACAGGTCCGGCAATCGCTGGGCAAGATCGGATTCAACATCGCTGAACACGGCTAAAATCTCTTTGGAATGCCCGCTGGGCGTCAACGCCGACCCAACAGATTGCACCTCCGCCCACTGCATGACAAAGACGAAAAGCGCGATGAACATAGCCACACCATCGGCGACAAATGTTCGGCGCGAGCCCAAAATCACCGCGTCCGTGTTTTTCAGTTTTGCCCCATAACGACGCAGCAAAAAGACGGCGAACGGCAAAATTCCAAACACAGATGTCAGCGCAAAAATCAATAACAGCCAGTCTGCATCATCGGTGACGGCATACCCATGATCCGCCACCCATAGCACACCGATAAACAGCGTAGTGATCACAAAAGTTGCTAAGACAGTCGGAGACTTTGGCACTGAATCGTTTGTGGCGCGCCGTTTGCGTAGTGCTTTCGGCAGCCCCCACGCGCCAAGCAGCGCAAGGCCAGCGCCCAGCGCCCATTTTAAGTCTCTTCTCCCAACTATACCACTTTGCCACGTTATTTTTTCCAACTCCAGAACAATCAAAGCAGTGCCATAGATACCTACACATATCAGGGCAAATCCGGCGATTTTCTGCCAAAAAGCCCGAAGCTGTTTTTTGACGTCTTCAGCTGTTTCGTGCCGCACCACGATCAATTCATCGGGCTGTTCGAACCGCGCACCCGGTTCACAGCGCACTTCGATCGTTTTACCATCTTCTTTGGCGACAATGCGCTTGGTTTCCAGGCCCCTAATCCGGCGGAATGTAAGCAACGTGTCGCCCTTTTCAAAGGCCTTGCCCGGCACCGCGAGGACCTCGCTAATTTCCATCGGATAAAGCGCCTCACGGTCCGGGCTTCTCATGAGAGACCGTTTTTTAGTGGGGCCAGACAGCCCGCGTCGAAGGAAAAGCCACAAGATCAGCGCCCAGAATAGAATGAACGCCCAAAAACGCACAGCTGGCGATCCATAAGATCGCAGATCAAATCCCGCAGCTTTGCCAAACCACGTCGCTGCTTCAATATCTTTGTCTGGGGTAGGTTCGATGGACAGATTTGGGCCAAAACTACGTCCGGTGACGCAAAACGAATCCTGTGGAATTTTGTTCGCACGCTTTAGCTCGGCAAGCAGCACGCTCCCTTGCTCCAAATCAGCGGGTCGGACGATCACGGCAAAAAATTTGTTGTTAGACTGGCGAATTTCAGAGTTAAGATCATCGCCTAGCTGGTAGGAAAACGCCTGCGCGCCCTCAAGCTCAGCATGAGAAGAGACAACCAGCAAGCAATTGTCCTGCGCTAACGCACCAAACGCCGTCAGAATACTAAGGGTCGCGCCGCACAGAAAATGCCGCGCGCCATTCAATATATCTCGAAACATCACGCATCCCCGCTTTTAGCTTTGTGGCGCTGACCTCACCACATTCAGGTAATAGATTGATACAGTCAGACTATTCTAATTCAGATTTCACAAGATTGGCCATGCGAAAATCACACCTTGCGCGATAGTTTTCGGGGTGTCTTTGCGCACTTCAAACGAGCTGACGGCTGCGGGATTTGACCGATTGAAGCTGACAAAGCCAATACCAGCCAGCCCATCATCGAAACCACAGCAACGATAAATCAACCAAATCCACAACTCTGTGCTTTGCGAGTTATACCTGTTCGCGCTCAATAATAGCTAGGCTCCAGGCCCGTTAATCGGCTTGAGCCTGTCAGGCCTGCGAGATTCAATCCCCTAGCGGAGCTGGCGGTTGGGCCGTGTAACCTTAATAATGTGGTGCCCTTGGCCATACCGTGATCAAGAACGACACCACCACGCTGAAGATTTGCCCAAAATGCGGCAACGGTACACTGAGCCAGAAATCTGGTAGGTATGGCCCATTCGAAGCCTGTAGCGCGCACCCCGAATGTGACTACACCAAAAGGCTTCTGTCTTTTAGCTCAAGTTAATCCGCCTCAGCTAATCCTGTTCGACTGAAAGAACCCATATCTGAAGGCGCTACATGCCCAACATGAAGCCGGGGAACAATGGTTGTTAGAAGCGGGCAGAAAAATCAGCCATTTCTCGGTTGGGGAAAGTGAGAGATCCACAATTGAGGGGACATCTTAAAATATGATCTACCGACCATAAATTTCACTTATGAACTACGGATCATATGCATGTGCCCGTGCGAGAAGCGAACGAATTCCAATGAGTGAACCGTCGCTCATGACGATTTATAGCAATTCCATAAACTGGTGCAGCGTTTCGGCAGTCTGAAATAGTTTTCGAGCCTTGATCAGCTGGAGCAGTGCTTCGGCATCCATGTCGGGGTTTTTGAACCGCTCACGCATTTTACGCAGGGCTGCGACAGCTGCGAGTGGATCAAGTTCGATCGCATCAGAAATAAACTCATCGGCCGAGATGGCGTCGATGTCAAAAGGGGCGAGCGCTTCACCAGGAAAATCCTTAAGGTTTTCCGTCACAATCACCTGAGCGGAGGTTGTAATTGCTGCAGCAAGAACATGGCGGTCATCTGGGTCAGGCAGCTCTAGCCCTGCTTCAAGACCTGCATACCCAGAAACACAAGCCTCTGGAAAGGCGCGTTCCATGGCAGAACACTGCTTGACTGTGTCAGCGCCGCCTTTCGTGATTTTGGCGATCGCACCGGCAGTCTCTTCCATAATCTTGCCGCTCCACCGAGGCCGGAAAAGCCCGGCCTCAGCCAGTGACAGAATTATGTTTCTGCGCATCGCGCAAGCCAGAACATTTGCGTCGATCAGCGCTGTGAAACGGTCGGCATAGTCACTCATAAAAGATCGCTCTCCATGTCCATTGCCGCAAGGTCGGACAGCGCATCGGAACGATCAGTGTCACGTTTCTTTTTGTATTCAAACAGATCGACGGCTTTCACACGGCGATGTCGCCCTGTTTTGAAGAACGCGATGTCCCCGTTTTCCAGAAGCTTCACGAGATGCGGGCGCGAAACATTCAACAAATCGGCGGCTTGCTGGGTGGTCAACTCCGCATCAACAGGAATCATCCGAAACCCTCTGCCGCTCGAAACCAACCGCAACAATTCCATCAAGGATGCAGCCAGAGCTGGGGCCAATGTCACAGGTTCAATCTGCTTCTCGCCAAGCACAAGACTCAGCTCCACCGCCTCATCACCGTTCACCTGCGAGGCAAGAATTCGGCGAAGACTGTCAGCATTTTCAATTTCGACCTGATCGGGCAAGCGCTCTGCGAACGCTTCTTTTGTTTGCATCATCATGGGTTCTCTCCTTTTTACGCGGGTGGGATCTTCCGCCCCTATTCGCAATATTCAAAATAAACGAAATAAACGTAAATGCAACGAAAATATCTTACACAAGATTGATAGCCCTGTGCGTTGAAGTCAGAGTCGACTTATCCAGTCTCGATTTTTGACTGTGAATGCTGTTACCTATCAACTCCCCCGCCGGACGACCTGCGCACTAGAGACGCCACGCAAACCAGTAAAATTACGCCGCAGCGTAAAGTCTTTTATTTTACGCCGCGGCGTAATTTTCTTTCTAGGACCTGCATCACGCTTCCAACCCCGCTTCGCGTATCTGCTCCGGTGTTACGGCTTGACTTGCCAGTAAATCAGCAACCTGACGACGAGTGATATGTTTGCAAAGCGGGTGGCGCTCATGGATCCAGGCGGCAAGGCTGGCGCGGACCTTTGCTTCAGCCTCCTTTGCCTTCTCGCGATCGGCTTGGATCTGGGCAAGCCCCTTTTCCCAACGCCGCAATTTGAACCAGTTGTCCGAAAAACAGACTTTACCGCGCGTATAGCCTGCAGTCTCTGCAGCATAGGCTTTGACGGCCAGCGACAGGTCCTCAGGCAAAATACCTTCCCCTACTGCCGTAGAAATCTGGTGCAAGCAGGTCGATCGGTCTCGGATCCTGTCTTCGGGATAAGTCGCTAGGATCTTCTCCAATTCTAAATCTTCAACCTCTTCCCCCGCCTCGCGCCTGCGCGTAGGTGGTTTATGGATGGTTTTAGGATGGTTTGGGGTCCACCGTGGACCCCGTACCCCGTCCACCATGGACCCCGTGCGGGGTTCACTCTGGACGGGGTCCACTGTGACCCCCGTGTCGATATTGGGTTCTGCAGTGGATTCCAGCTGAGAGATCCTTGCCAAAACAATGTGATAAATGACAGTGTAACCATTCTGGCAGCGCCGCTGTCCGGTCTCGACCAGAACGCCCTCACGAAGAAAATCGCTGATGGTGCGTTTTACTGTGCTTTCGCCTAGTTCGGTATGGCGCTGGATCGTGCCCTTGGAACACCAGATGCCCGAGCCATCATCGCTCGCCTTGTCAGCCAAGAACATGATGATCTGCTTACGCGCTGCGCTGCCAAATCGGCGCTCGGCGCATTCATTCGCGATGCGCCAGCTCATTGGTTCACCTGTACAGGCACGGTCAAGGAAATTGCGAAGACGGCAATTGCGAAACTGCCCGTAAATGTGCTAATATATCTCGAAAGCTGACTGGCTTTTTTCGACAGGCCCCGGTTCACAGTTATCGCTGTGACGGGGTCTTTTTCGTTTTGAAAAGGCAAAGCTTGGTTTGAAACTTTCGCCTTTCGTTCTCGCTTTGTCAGGGGGTGTTTTGAACCCTTAAGTAATTGTATTCGTTTACTTTCCTTCCGGATTGCAAATCCGTGTACATGAGTTCGATTCTCATACTCGCCTCCAGCTTCCCCCGTAACAATACAGGTGCCGCAACGTCTTGATTGCCCGTGTGTGCCATGGGTTTTATTATGGTTATACAAACAACATAGAAAGCCCGAAATATGAGCACCGTTATTGACCAGTTTATCGAAAATCTGTCACCCAAAGTTAAAGACACCCTGCAAGGCACCGCCAAGCTGGTGATTAAGGATGAGGGCAGCGTGATGCTGGACAATACGGGTGCGCGTGCAGGTGACCAGGATGCGGATGTGACCTTGATTGCATCCGAGGCCGTATTTCGCGCCATATTGGATGGCAGTCAGAACCCTGCGATGGCGTTTATGTCGGGTAAGCTGAAGGTTGACGGCAGTTCAATGCGGGCTTTGAAAGTTAGTGAAATACTGATCGGCTAAGCGTCAGTTACACCCGCTTGCGCAAATGTAGCCATGCCTGAATGGCAGGCAACGGCGGCTTTCAACACACCGATAGCCAACGCCCCGCCAGAGGCCTCGCCAAGGCGCAGGCCCAATGACAACAGCGGTTGTTTACCCAATTTTTTCAGCAATGCTTTATGTGCATCTTCATTGGATAGGTGCCCTGCCACAGTATGATCCAATGCACCTTCATGTGCGGTGGCCAAACAGGCCGCCGCCGCAGAACAAATAAAGCCATCCAGGATCACAGGAATGGATTTTGCCCGTGCGCTGGTCATAGCCCCTGCCATAGCGGCCAATTCACGCCCACCCAGACAGCGCAGGGCTTCCAACCCGTTATTCACCGCACTTGGGTTGGCAGATAAGCCGTCTTTGACCACACGTGCCTTCAGGGCCAGCCCCGCATCATCCACCCCTGTGCCACGCCCGACCCAATTCTGCGGTACACCGCCATAAAGCGCGCAAGTGATGGCCGCCGCTGATGTGGTGTTGCCGATGCCCATTTCGCCGACAACCAGCAGGTCAGCCGACGGATTCACCGCATTCCAACCTGTTTTCAGCGCTGTGATAAAATCCGCCTGCGACATTGCAGGCCCTTTGGTGAAGTCATTGGTGGGCCTGTCTAAATCCAGCGCATGTATATCCAGACTTGCGCCAAAGGTCTTGCAAATCTGGTTAATCGCCGCCCCGCCATGTTGGAAGTTCAGCACCATTTGCGCGGTAACTTCTGCTGGAAACGCGGATACACCTTGCGCAGAAATCCCGTGATTTCCTGCAAAAACAACAACTTGAGGCGCGTCTAATGTCGGGGTATCCGAACCCCGCCAGCCTGCATACCAGATCGCCAAATCTTCTAGGCGACCCAACGCACCGGGGGGTTTCGTCAGTTGCCCGTTGCGCGCTGTGGCCCCTTCAATCGCGACCATATCCGCATGCGGCCCTGCTGCCAGCAAAGCTTGAAATTCAGCTAAAGTATCAAAGGGGGCATCTGGCATATGTTTTTCCACCGGTTCTTGTGTTACCATTGTCTAACGCCATTTTTACGGCACGCAAACACCAATTACGAAGGCTTATGACAATGACCGACATGTATGAAACACGGGCGAACCTTCACGAAGACATTCCTGCCGCTTTCAGCCTATTGACCCGCATACCCATCCCCGTGGATCATCAGGTCGCAGGTGAACGCGCTGCCATTGCGACATGGGCCTACCCGCTGGTCGGGGCTGTTCTGGGGCTAATTGCAGGCATTATCGGCAGCCTGTTGCACTGGTTTGGCGCACCTGCCCCAATGGCCGCGATTGCCGCTTTAGGCACGCTTGCCCTGCTCACGGGCGGTATGCACGAAGACGGGCTGGCCGATTGTGCCGATGGTATCGGTGGCGCGTTTGATATTGAACGCCGCTTAGAGATTATGAAAGACAGCCGCATCGGGGCTTATGGTGCGCTGGCACTGGTTTTGTTTCTACTGGCGCGTTTCAGCAGTATGGAAAGCCTGATCTGCACATCCTTTATTCCTGCCCTGATTGCAGTGGGTGCGGCCAGCCGTTTGCCTGTGGTTCTGGCAATGTATGCGATGCCCAATGCGCGTGATGGCGGCCTGTCCGCCGGTGTCGGAAAACCGCCTGAAACATCCCTTTGTATTGCGATTGTCATAACTTTACTGACTTGCTTTGTCTTTATCGGCTGGTCAGGTATATTTGTCTTTGGCTGGGCAATGATTGCAGCCACAATCATGGCATTGATCGCGATGCGCACACTTGGCGGGAAAACTGGTGATGTTTTGGGGGCACTTCAGCAATGGGCTGAACTGGGCGCTCTTGGGGCTGCCGTGGCAGCCCTAAGTTAGGTTTTATGTCGATGGAATAGGTACAACGCGCGATAACAGAACTTCTGTAATCTCTTCTTGTGCCAACATTTCCTCCACACCATTCACAACCGCCACTTCGCGTGACAGGCGTTCAATAGCAGCTTCATAAAGCTGGCGTTCTGAATACGATTGCTCACGCTGTTCATCATTGCGGTGCAGGTCGCGCACCACTTCGGCGATGGAAATCAGGTCACCTGAATTGATCTTGGCTTCATATTCCTGTGCGCGGCGTGACCACATCGCGCGTTTTACCCGCGCTTTACCCTTCAGCGTGGTCATGGCTTTGGCCACCAATTCAGGTGAAGATAACAAACGCAAACCAACAGATTCGACTTTGGGGGTTGGCACCCGCAAAGTCATTTTGTCTTTTTCGAAATCAATCACGAAAAGTTCCAGCGTCACATCCAGAATATCTTGCTCTTCTATCGCAACGATTTTACCGACACCGTGTGACGGGTAGACCACAAAGTCATTAATGCTGAACCCTGCGATTTTTTTAGCTTTGGCCATTTTTTATCCTTCGTATTTGCTATCCCCGCACACACGACTTAATACACAAAGAATGTGTCAAAGACGTTTGAATGTATCGGAAATATATTTAGTTTTTCAGTAACATATACTGATGATGATCCTGTTTAGCTTAGCCTGAGTATATCACAAAAACGGGTTCAATCCCAGAGCGCGTAAAGCCCTTAAAACAAGGGGTTTTAGATAAATTAAAAAGAATCGCAGGCCTAACCGCCTTCGCCCGGATTGGGGGAGAAATACTTCTCTAACTTGCCTTCTTCACCTTCGCGTTCTTCGGCATCCGGCAACTGATCTTTCTTGGTGATGATCACTGGCCATTTTTCGGAATATTCGCGGTTAAATTCAACCCATTTTTCCATATCGGGCTCGGTGTCAGGACGGATCGCATCTGCCGGGCATTCGGGTTCACACACACCGCAATCAATGCATTCATCGGGGTGGATCACCAGCATATTTTCGCCTTCATAGAAGCAATCCACCGGGCATACTTCTACACAATCGGTGTATTTGCAGGCGATACAGGCATCGTTGACGATATAAGTCATGGGGTCATTCCTAGTCTATCAGACATGGTTCTACTGTCCTATATGGCTCGATTTAACATCAATCAAGATACTTTGCATCAAAAGCGGCAGTTTGACGGCGATCTTTTGCAGTGGGGCGACCTTTTCCTTCAAATTTGGGATTTGCTGGAATAATTTTCTTCGCAGCGCGCGGTGGTGAGCTGTCTTGGTACAAAAGCTGTGCTTCTGGGGCGGAACCGCGCCGTGTGCCCAAGTCCAACACTTTGATGATGCGGGGTTGTTCGGCTTTGATAAAAGTCAGAATATCGCCCACGACCAATCCATGGGCGGGTTTGCTGATTTTCACATCATTAACGTAGGTTTTACCTTCCAACACTTGTTTGGCGCACAGGCTGCGCGATTTATAAAACCGCGCATACCATAGCCATTTATCAATGCGTTGGGTTTCTGCCATCTACGATTTGTTTTTTAACGCCATCAGTGCCGCGAACGGATTGTCGGGATCAATGGCTTTTTCTTTGCGTGGCGGACTGGCAGAATGGCTTTGCTGTTTGCCTTTAGGCTTACCTTTGGCACTTTGCGGTTTCCCACGAGGCTTCTGGGGGGGGCGTGCCGCAGGGCGGGCTTTGGGTACCCATTGAAAGATGTAGAACACTTCTTTAGTGTCCTCTTCTTTAGCGTCTTCCTCAGCCACGGCTTCTGCCTCTACGGGGGCCGCCTCTTCAGGGGCAGCTGAAGCTGCCGCTTCATCGGTGGCAGTGTCTTTCGGCGGCACCTCTGCCACTGGTTTTACCTTCTCACGTTCGCCCTTTTCAGCAGCATAGCCCAAGCCCTGCATCAGGTCTGCGAACTGTTCCAGTGTCATGCCTGTGATCGACAACATGTCAGGATTGGCTTCAAAGCCGGCTTTCACATCAAAAGCACGGATCATATCGGCCAAGCGTTCCAGCATATCAATGCGAATAGCCCGATCACCCGCAAGGCGGTAGCCCGCACGCGGATAATAGCCCTTGGGCGCATCAATAACCGCAGGCACCGTGACCAGACCCGCAGGCGGGGCTTCAGGGAATTCATCCAGGCCTTCAGATAAAGACCACAGCACCAAACGCAAACGTGTGGGGGCCGGTTTCAGCATCAGGTGGTGAAAGATGGTATATTGACCAAAGCGGATACCGTGTTTGCGCAAAGTGCCGCGCTGATCCTGGTCCAGTGCTTTGATGTCATGGGCAATGGCAGAGCGCGGGATCACACCCAGACTTTCAGCCAGACGAAACGCCACACCTTTGGCAAGGCCCGGCAGTGCATCATCATTTTTCATCGTGATCAGATGTTCAAAAGCCGCAGCAATTTTGCGGTCGATAAAGTGACCCAGACGTTTGCGCACCTTGTCAGCCACAACATCGCCGGCTTCATCATCAACAAAAACCTTGATTGCGGGCGACATGATATCATCGCCTTTTACCAGCTTGCCGATAGCGTGTTCGCCCCACATCAAGCCACCTTGTTCGGTGAAATCAAATTCGGTATCGGGCGCGTTATAGAACCGATCAGAACGCAGGCTGAATTCAGGCTTCAACGCCTGATAGGCCGCCGTTTTCAGGGTTTTTACCTGATCTGCATCCGCAGATTTATCCAGCTGGAATTGAAATGCGGTTAATTTACCTACGAATTCACCCTCAATGGTCACTTCGCCGTCTTTGTTTACTTCAGCCACCAAGGCCTCCTTCTGTTTCAAGCGGCGCATCAAAATAGACGTGCGCCGGTCGACAAATCGTTTGGTTAATGCGCTGTGTAACGCATCTGATAGGCGATCTTCTACTGCACGGGTCTCTTCTCGCCAATAGTTTTCGTCCGCCAACCAGCCTTTTCTTTGGGTCACATAGGTCCATGTGCGGATATATGCCAATCTTTTCGATAAAGCATCAATGTCGCCGTGGGTTTTATCAATGCGCCGAACACGGTCGGCAAACCACGGGGTTGGTATTTCGCCTGTATCTGCCAGATATTCAAATATCTTGCCGACAATGGCGATATGTTCATTGTGTGAGACCTGCCTGAAATCGGGCAGTTGGCAGGTTTCCCACAGCAGCTTCACATCGCGGGGGTTTTGTACGCGGTCGATTATTTCGGGCAATTCGGACAGGCTGCGCAGGGTCAGGTGATCTTCGGCTTCACGGGCTTTGATTAACAAAGCATCATCGCTGCGCTGTTCCAAAGACCGCAACAGGGTTTTCATGGTGCCGAATTCCAGCCGCGCATTACGCCATTGCAGTTTTTCAATGGGGGAAAAGCGATGGTTTTCTATTGCGTCCACCACCTCTGGTTCCAAGGGGCGTGCCTCACCTGTCACCCCAAAGGTGCCATTGGTGCGAAAGCGGCCTGCGCGGCCCGCGATTTGGGCCAGTTCATTGGGCATCAAACGGCGCATTTTGTGGCCATCGAACTTTGCGGTGCCAGAAAATGCCACGTGATCAATATCCAAGTTCAGCCCCATACCGATAGCATCTGTCGCCACCAGATAATCCACATCACCGTTTTGATACAGCTCGACTTGTGCGTTGCGTGCGCGGGGCGACAAGGCCCCCATCACCACCGCCGCCCCGCCCTTTTGGCGGCGCAGAAGTTCGGCGATGGAATAGACGTTATCAATGGAAAAACCGACGATGGCGGAACGTGCCGGCATCCGCGATATTTTCTTGGCGCCCGAATAGCTAAGCTCTGAAAAGCGATCCCTGCGCAGGAAATCTGCCTCTGGCACCAGCTTGGCAATCACACCCCACATGGCGTCAGAGCCTAGAAGCAAGGTTTCCGAGCCGCCGCGCAAATGCAGCAAACGATCAGTAAACACATGGCCGCGTTCGGGGTCAGCACATAACTGCACCTCATCAATCGCCACAAATTCCGTGCCTAACCCCGTAGGCATCGCTTCCACGGTGCAAACCCAATAAGCCGCGCGCGGCGGCACAATACGTTCTTCGCCCGTGACCAGTGCCACCACGGATGGGCCGCGCATGGCGACAATGCGGTCATAGACTTCACGCGCTAGCAGGCGCAAAGGCAGGCCGATCACGCCGCTGCGATAGGCCAGCATGCGCTCGATAGCATAGTGGGTTTTTCCGGTGTTGGTGGGGCCAAGCACCGCGCAAATGCGCGACATGGGCGTATTTTCCTTATAGCGGGGTGCCTTTGACCTCGGTCGTGAGCCGTTCAATGGCTTCTTTAATACCTTCTTGATGCGGATGCACCTGTAAAGCGTGCTCATAGGCCATCAGGGCATCTTTTGGCCGTTCCAGCCCTTCCAAAATAGAGCCAAGCCCCGCCATCGCCCCGAAATGGCGCGGGTTCAATGCCAGCGTTTGGCGAATGTCGGCCATCGACAGCCCGTATTCTTCCATCATGTAGAAAACCGTAGCGCGCTTGTTCCAAGCTTCGGCAAAATCAGGCGCGTGATCAATGGTGGCAGAAAAATGTTCCACCGCTGTGCGTAGCTTACCGCGTTTCATTGCGCGAACACCGCGTTGCAGTAAATGATCCATCGAAGCAGAACCAGATTTAGACCATTCACGCCAAATCTTTTGTTCAGAACCTTTCCAATCATCATTTTCCGGGTCTTGCAGTTCGGAAAATAACGCATCCAATGTTGCAGTTTGCGCAAAAGCGTGATTATTTTCACCCAGAATAAAAATTAACGCAGCGGAACAAAGCACCACTTGCATCAAGGCCTTTAAATTTTTAAATTTTGCGATCATGTTACCGCCAAATTATCGCATATAAAAAATAATGCGAGGTTTATTTGAAATTGAGGAAACAAAAATGAGTGAAGTGATTACACAAGCCGTAGCAGCCCTGAACGAAAAGATGGGTGCGGATGGCTTTGACGGTGCGATCAAAGTAGAGATCGAAGGCGAAGGCAGCATTATTATCGATGGGGCCGGCGCCCGCGCGGGTGACGACGAAACCGATTGCACGCTAACCGCTGACGTGGAAACTTTTCAAGGCATGCTAACGGGTGATGTGAACCCGACAAGTGCGTTTATGACCGGCAAGCTGAAGGTTGACGGCGATATGAGTGCAGCCATGAAACTTGGGGCTGTTTTATCCTAGATGGACAAAGCACCGCTCTTTACAGACATAGCGCGCGCGCCTATAGGCGGGCGCGCTGAATGGCGTACCTGTGAAGATGGTGTGCGCGTGCGCATTGCCACGTGGAAACACGGCAACAAGGGAACTATTTTAGTTTTCCCCGGGCGGTCTGAGTATATCGAAAAATACGGCCCGACTGTGCAGTACATTCTGGATATGGGCTATTCGGCAGCCGTAATTGATTGGCGCGGACAGGGTTTGTCTGATCGCATTGCCAGCAACCCTCAGCTGGGTCATGTCAGGCACTTTCTGGACTTTCAGAAAGATGTCACAGAAATGCTGAATGCGGTTGCTGAAGCCGGCTTGCCCGAAAAACACACCCTGCTGTGCCACTCTATGGGCGGCACTATTGGTTTGCGGGCTTTGCACAACGACCTTAACGTTGAAAAAGTGATCTTCTCGGCCCCGATGTGGGGCATTTATATAGAGCCAGTATTGCGCATCCCTGCCCAGATCATTTCAAACATCGGGCCTTTAATCGGCTTTGCCAAGCGGTTTTCACCCAGTTCCAGCCCTGCTAATTATGTTCAAATAACATCATTTGAAAACAACACCCTAACAAGTGATGAGCCTACATATAACTGGCTTACATCGCAAATGGATGCACACCCCGAATTGGGCATCGGCGGCCCCAGCATCAACTGGCTGCACCAAGCACTTTTGGAATGCGCCAGATTGCGCAAAATACCGGTACCTGACTATAAGGTTTTATGTTTTCTGGGCAGTGAAGAGACCATTGTTTCATCCAGGATCATCACCAGAATGATGGGTGAATGGACGGGTAGTAAACTAGTGAATGTCGACGGCGCCCAACATGAAATATTGCTGGAAACCCCTGCTATTTTAGGTATGGCATGGAAAGAAATAAATCGGTTTTTAACCCCTTAACAGGGCCAATGCAGCTGCATGTGTCCGCGCATCGCCCGCTGCAATCACTTGCCCGCCCATATGCGCAGGCCCACCTTGCCAGTTTGTGACAGTACCGCCTGCATTTTGCACAACCCCGATCGGACCCTGAATATCATATGTGTTCAAACCCGCTTCAATTACCAGATCAATATGCCCGGCTGCCAGCAGCGCATAGGCGTAACAGTCCGTGCCGTAACGGGTTAATTTGCAGTGCTCTGACACGCGCGTAAAGGCAGCGGCCTCATGCTTTGTCCCAACCTCTGGGAAAGTTGTAAACAGCACGGCATCATCAAGCCCCGGACATCCCCGCACTTGTATATCATGCGTTTGTCCATCGCATTCCAAGCTTGCAGACCCAAACGCACCCAAGAAGCGTTCACCCGTAAAAGGTTGGTCGACAATGCCCAGTACCGGCCCCTGCCCCGCATCCAGCCCGATCAGCACCCCCCAGGTTGGTGTGCCGCTGATAAAGGCACGGGTGCCGTCGATAGGGTCAAGCACCCAAGTCAGACCTGTTGTTCCCGTAACATCGGCATATTCCTCACCTGTGATCGCATCATCAGGGCGGTGCTCGGCTAAAATGTTGCGCATTTCGCGTTCAATGGATTTATCTGCAATCGTTACCGGATCAAAACCCAGTTCCAATTTGTTTTCCAGCCCCTGATCGGGGTTGCGGAAATATTGCAACGCAATAGGGCGCGCAGCATCCGCCAGCGCATGAGCAACAGATAACAGCTCATCTTTCAGATTATTTGGTATCTCAGACATAATAACTCCAACAAGATAATCTTGACTGAAGCCTTATAGTGCCAAGTTTTAGTTAAGCACAGGGCTTTGATTTACCCAAAACAACATTCAACCTTTAGGCGACTTCACTTAGCACACGCGCCAAATCAAATAGCTTGCGCCGCTGGTTTTCCGGGATGGCATAATATGAACGCACAAGATCCAATGCTTCTTTATCAGCAAGCAGATCACCTTGTTCATTACTTCCAGGGAAATCCACCCCTTCATAACCTTCAAAAAAGAACGCAACAGGTACACTTAACGCTTCAGCTATGTCCCATAGTCTAGAGGCACTAACTCGGTTCATACCTGTCTCATACTTTTGAATTTGTTGGAATTTTATACCGACAGCATCCCCAAGCTGTTGCTGAGTAAATCCAATCATCCAGCGCCGTTGCCGTACACGTTTTCCAACATATTTATCTACGGGATGTGACATGATCACTCCTTATTTCTTACCAAAATTCAGCTCATGCATTACAAATTGCAAGCTTACCATTGTAGTACGTTAAAACGCATAAGATTTTGTTACGCGTAGAAATAAAATGCACTAATGTATCTTTAGCATTGCTAATAGCCCAAAACAAGGCATTTCAAACTGACAAAAGTATAGGTTTGGGATATTCATTTCGCCTTAAGGTTTAGGAGATTATCTTAGGTATGCTCAAAAGGGCGCCCACAATCGCTTCACTGATTTCGTGCCAACCAGTTGCGCGCTTCTGATAGGACTATTTCAGTCAGGGCTTCCATCGTTCCACCCGGGTTTGCGCTATGTTGCCAAAATAAAGGCACGTCGATTTCTGTATTTGGCTTTACTTCCACAAGTGTGCCATCCTCAATATACGGTCGCACAGACCCGCGCGGCATCAATCCCCACCCTGCCCCGGTGCAACAACAATTCATATAACCGGAAAACGAAGGTACCCATATTGGATTTAACGATATTTGCATACCAAAAATACTACTTGCCCAAATTCGTGGCAGTAGATCTTTTCGGTCATACGTTATGCAAGGTGCATTAGAAACAGCAGTTGGGTACAATCCGGCAGAAAAGTATTGATCGTAAAATTTAGGGTTGCACACCGTCACATATTCCAGCGTTCCAATCGGGGTGTTCTTAAAGCCGTTCAAAGGTTTTTGGTCAACCGTTACCGCAGCTAATGCTTCACCTGTACGCAGCCGTTCAGCCGTATTTTCCTGATCCTCCACCAATATATCCAGCAAAATATTAGCCTCTTTTACTGACCGCGTAACGGCCGGGCCAAACCATGTTGCCAAACTATCCGCATTGACAGCAATACGCACCGTTACCGAACTGTTCACACGGTCTTTCACATCATTGCGTAATGACAACATAAGATCGTGCTCTAGCAAATGTATCCGTTCAATATGCCGGCACAGATGGCTGCCAAACTCTGTGGGCTTACAGGGCCGCTCGCGCAAGACAAGAACCGCCCCGATATTCGCCTCAAGTTGTTTAATACGTTGTGAAACCGCCGACTGGGTAACGCTCAAGTACTTAGCTGCCCCTTCAAATGACCCCTCTTTAACAACGGCAGAAAGCGCCTCAAGTAAATCATATGTAAACACTTTCTTCATTAGAATCCTTAATGCGCCAGTAACCACTTTAAATTGAATTTAATAAAATAAACTATCGTAAAGTAAACTGTAAATTTCAACATAAGAGGGAAATACTATGTCGCAGAAAACGATACGGAACAATTACATGAAAAGCTTCCGCGCTTTCAACAGAAATACCCGCATGACATCATCGCTAATTTTGACTTCATATATTGTACAGATCATCGGCCTGATATTTGCGGGAGCTTATTTGCTGTCCTTGCAGACAATACCTGCATATTTCGGGGTTGGGTTTGCGACTATTATTATCAGCACCCGCCTGCGCGGCCTGAACAACATCGTTCACGAATGTAGCCATTTCACCTTTGCCATCAAAAGGACGGATAATGTGATATTAGGTAATATTGCCGCCGCGATGATCTTGCAATCCTTTGAAGCATACAGAAAAGAACACTTAACCCATCACGCACATTTAGGCGATTATGAAAAAGACTTGGATATCCAAGGCATTCAAGTTTATCGTCTGGAAGACAAGCTAACCTGGGGGACTATTACCCGCCACATACTGACCCCGATCTTCGGTCTACATCTACCCGGTTACTTTTCTGTCGACCTTTCTGCAAACGGCGGGTTGGGATACGGATTCCAAAAAATTACTTTGATTATTGTCTCAGGTGTATTTGCTTATTTCAACCTGCAAGCGGCTTTGCTTTTGGTGATCATCCCGTTTGTATGGGTCTTTACAGCTATTAACTATTGGACCGATTGCGTGGATCACGGCGGAATTATTGGTCTAGAGGATGAATTGGAAGCTTCCAGAAATATGATACTTCCTAAATTTGCGCGGGTTTTTCTTTTCCCCCGTAATGACTGTTATCATCTTATCCATCATCTGTTTCCAAGTGTTCCGGCACAACATCTGGAAACCTGCCATGATCGGTTGCTGGAAAACGCATCATACAGGAAATCACAAAAGATCATTGCGGTTGATATTGCCGTAAAAAACGCAAAAATATCAGCGTAAAACAGGAAAACCCCAGCTAGGGTGGCCTAGCTGGGGTTCCATCCGTGTCAGGTATGGGTCAAATTCGGACCCTATAAATACTCATCACGCAGTTACCCGACAACGTATACATTATAACTCTTACTCTTACTCGTTACGTGGCAGTCACATTAACATTTACTTATTACACTCGTTACCCACCAAGCATATAAACAATCAGATGGTCTGATTTGCCTGATGTTATTTAAAACTCTTAGGCCGCATCACTTAAGACACGTGCCAAATCAAACAATTTACGTCGTTGGTTTTCCGGGATCGCATAATACGACCGCACCAACTCCAGTGCTTCTTTATCCGCAAGCAAATCACCTTTTCCACTGGCCTTGGTCTCATCGAACGTAGCACCATCATATCCTTCAAAAAAGAACGTAACCGGCACACCAAGCGTTTCGGCAATATCCCAAAGACGTGATGCGCTGACGCGGTTCATTCCTGTTTCGTATTTCTGAATTTGCTGGAATTTAATCCCAACAGCTTCGCCTAACTGCTGTTGGCTTAATCCAACCATCCAGCGCCGCTGCCGTACACGTTTTCCAACATACTCATCTACAGGGTGTGACATTCGTTATTTCCTTGTTTACTACTATGAGTAATATAACGACTCCTTTTACTGATTACATTGGTTGCAGTTGCCTAAGTTGAAATATTAACCACAATGACGGCTTAATTATATGTTATTATTAAATTTAAATAATATTACCTTATACTTATTAAGGTATAAACACCTCAATTAAAAGTAGATCACCTACCTAATAGTTAGTTTTTGAAAACATTAGTATTTGCAAAATGCAAATGTTCATAAGATCATTTTTTTGCATATTGCAAATATTTTTACATACAACCTGGAAAGAATCACTATCCGATCAACCCAATCCATGGTTCTGTTATTTAAGATAATCAGCAACCAGAACCATCCCTATGACGCGTTTTTTATACAGCTTACTATTCAGTGTCTGCCTGATCGGCTCAAACGGCTTGCTGCTATCCCCGATGCTATCCGCAATCGGTGCTGATCTAGGTGTGCCCTTAGCCGTTATATCACGCGCGATCGCCGCCTACGGGGCGGGTAGTGCCTTATCCGCCTTCTGGCTTGGGCGTTATCTTGACGGCTACGGCATGAACCGCGCACTTTTTCTGGCAATGGCTGTTGCGGGCTGCGCACAGATACTTGCGGTGTTTGCCCAAAGTTGGGTATCGCTTGCCGCCTTGCAAATGTTAGCAGGCGGGGCTGCAGGCATTGCATTGCCATCAATTTATGGGCTGGCCACAACAGTGGCACCAAAGGGCAAAGAGGCCCAGACCCTTAGCCGTGTCACACTGGGATGGTCTTTGTCTTTGGTCGCCGCCGTGCCTATTGCTGCCTACCTAGCTGACCTGTTTAGTTGGCGCGCAACCCTTGCGATATTCGGCACCCTTCACATCATCATGCTGATCCCCCTGAACCTCTTTCGATCAGCCCCAGCGCCATCCAGCACCAGGTTCAGCCTGCTGACCCCTTTCACCTTGAAGGGCAGCTATTCGATCTACGCCATCAACTTTCTGTTCATGGCATGTTTTTACGGCATATATGCCTTTAGCGGGGCGCAGGCCGTCACCGGCTTTGGTCAGACAACCACCCAAGCAGGTCTGATCGCGTTGATCTACGGTATCGGCTTTGGCGCGGCCAGTCTGTTTACTGGCCTTATGGATCGCCTATCGCCCAATATAACCCTGCCCACAGGGTTGTTGGTTGCAACGGGGATGATATGCATCATCGCCATTGCCCCAACCTATCAAACCTATCTGATCATCTTTGGTTTTTGGGGGTTCATGAACCACCTGATCCTGAACCTGATCCTGACACGCATCACAGACCTGTCCGCCGCCCATAAAGGGGCGACGTTGGCGATGTATAGCGGTATCACCTATATCGCATCGATGATTGCTATATTCAGCTTTGGCAGCTTGTTAGAGACCCACGGCTACACAAAAATCATGTTCCTAGCCGCAGGCATTCAGTTCTGTGCGTTCCTGATCGCACTGGTCTTCAAAAAACCGCTAAAAACCTAACTGGCAACCTTAGACATACGTTTACGATCATTGGCATCCAGATAACGTTTGCGCAGACGGATAGAGTTTGGCGTTACTTCCACCAACTCATCATTATCAATATACGCAATCGCTTCTTCCAGTGACATTTTGATCGGTGTGGTCAAGCGCACAGCCTCATCCGTGCCAGAGGCCCGAACGTTGGTCAGTTTCTTGCCCTTCAGCGGGTTCACTTCCAGGTCGTTTTCACGGTTATGCTGGCCGATGATCATGCCCACATAAACCTCTTCCTGCGCCCCGATAAAGAACCGGCCACGGTCTTCAAGGTTAAAGATCGCATAAGATACTGATTGGCCGCTACCCATAGAGATCAGAACCCCTGAGCGACGACCAGGAATTGGGCCTTTGTAAGGGGCCCAACCGTGGAACACACGGTTCAGAACACCTGTGCCGCGCGTATCTGTCATAAACTCGCCGTGATACCCGATTAGCCCACGTGCAGGCACGTGTGCTATGATCCGCGTTTTGCCCACGCCACCCGGTTTCATCTCAGTCAACTCACCGCGACGGTGGCCGGTGATTTTTTCAATCACTGCACCGGAATATTCGTCGTCCACATCAATGGTTACTTCTTCGATCGGTTCCATCTTCTGGCCGTTTTCTTCTTGGAACAGCACTTGCGGACGAGAGATTGACAACTCAAAGCCTTCACGGCGCATGTTCTCGATCAAAACACCCATTTGCAATTCACCGCGCCCTGCCACCTCAAAGGCTTCTCCGCCCGGCGTGTCAGACACTTTGATCGCCACATTAGACTCCGCCTCTTTCATCAGACGTTCGCGAATGACGCGTGATTGTACTTTCTTGCCATCACGACCTGCCAATGGGCTGGTGTTGATGCCAAAAGTCACGGTGATGGTCGGGGGATCAATCGGTTGCGCCGGAATGCCTTCCATTACCGATTGTTCGGCCAAAGTATCAGCCACAGTGGCCTTGGTCATGCCTGCGATAGAAACAATGTCACCCGCTTCGGCCACATCAATCGCCTGTTGTTTCAGCCCACGGAAGGCCAGAATTTTGGTCACCCGGAAGTTTTCAATCAAGTCGCCCTCACGGGTCATGGATTTGATGGTTTGACCTGTTTTCAGCTTACCAGTTTCGACACGGCCCGTTAGCAAACGACCCAAAAACGGATCACCGGCCAATGTAGTTGCCAACATCGAAAACGGCTTATCTTGTTCTGAAATTTGCGCAGGTGCCGGCACATGTTCAATAATCAAGTCAAACAAAGCGTCCAGATCTTTGCGCGGCCCGTCCAGTTCCATATCAGCCCAGCCGGAACGGCCGGATGCGTACATGGTTGGGAAATCCAGTTGTTCATCGGTAGCTTCCAGATTGGCGAACAGATCAAAACAATCGTCCAGTGCTTTGTTAGGCTCACCATCGGGTTTATCTACCTTGTTCACCACAACGATCGGCTTCAGGCCCAGTTTCAAGGCTTTAGAAGTCACAAACTTGGTCTGCGGCATCGGCCCTTCAGCCGCATCCACCAACAGCACCACACCGTCTACCATAGACAAGATACGTTCCACCTCACCACCAAAGTCGGCGTGGCCGGGTGTATCCACGATATTGATCCGCACACCTTTCCATTCCACAGACGTAGGTTTGGCGAAAATCGTAATGCCACGCTCGCGTTCCAGATCATTGCTGTCCATCGCACGTTCAGTGATTTGCTCATTGTCACGGTAAACCCCAGACTGCTTCAACAGCTCGTCAACTAAAGTGGTTTTGCCGTGGTCAACGTGGGCAATAATAGCAATATTTCGTAAATCCATGATACGCGCCTTTTCGGGGATGTTGGGTGGTTTACGCGCCCTTAGACCAGATAGGGGTGAATGGCTAGTAAAAAAGGCAGAACTGTTGTCTGGCGTGGTTTTCATGTTGTCACGGGGGCTGCCCCGCCACCGAATGAACAGTGGCGGGTTCTTTATATCAAATCACACCCAAAAGACGCCCCGCCATAACCATCTGACACCCGAAACCGATCATAAATGCCACGGTTCTGATAACAGGAAGGGCTGCCATAAAGATAAAATAATGCGCAAAGCGCGCAAAGAAAAACACGATTGCAGCGGTTTCCGTAATACCGCCATTCAATCCTTGCATTTCAACCAGCATTACAAGGGGTGCAAACACCGCGATATTTTCTATTGCATTGGTATGGGCACGTTTCGCACGAAGTGCCCAATCCGCGTCATGCGGATGCGCCCCCGTGGGGTCCCAAAGTGCTGTTAGCATACCTTGTTGTACGATAAGTTGCAAAATATAGGGCACCCATAATAGCCCGGTTAAAATAAGCGTCAGGGTCAGCCAGTATAGTTCTGTTGTCATGATAAAGTATCCTTCGTTGCTTTTGATAGGATAGCTCTACCCATTCATGCGATGTTATGTAAGTATGCACAAATAATGCCCATACATGCACATAGGATAGTGTCAAATGCGAAAACAACGCCACGATATAAGTAATCTACCAAACTGCCCGGTTGAGGCGACTTTGGATTTAATCGGCGGCAAATGGAAAAGCGTTATCCTGTTTCGTCTTGGTGAACAGACAAGGCGTTACAATGAGCTGGCACGCCTGCTTTGCAGGGTATCACCGCGCACCCTGACCAAACAACTGCGCGAGCTAGAGGCCGACGGGCTGGTCCGTAGAACCGTCTACCCGCAGGTACCGCCCAAAGTGGAATATGATCTGACCGAAAAGGGGAAATCACTGCAACCTGTGTTGGCAGCAATCAGTAGCTGGGGGCAGGAGTTTGTTGTTGAGACCGCAGAAACGGCTGACGTTGATTAAGGCCTGTTAGGATCATTCCGCTTCAATGCGCCAAGGCGGGAACCGCCGGTCATTCCCTGCGTGATACAGACAAAGCCTGTTTCCCGATGGGTCACAAAAACGCGCTTCACGCCACCGCCAGCTTTGATCTTTGGGTTTGGTATCAAAATGCACACCCAAGCCGGTTAGCTTCAAATACTTGGCATCCACATCATCCACTTCAAAGTAAAGCAAAGGGCCACCGATAGAAGGGGTATCTGATTGATGAAGTGACAATGTTGATGATCCCGATGGCAACTCGAACCGCGCATATTCACCGCGTGCAGAAACGATCAAACGCAATCCGATCCTTTGGTAAAAAGCGACCGAAGCCTCAAAGTCCAAAACTTCAATAGTGACCTGATTTAAGTCCATAAGAATACATCCTCTTTGATCCAACCCAAATGATTCTCATAACGATACATGCTGAAGTATGGTTTAGGTCAAGACGTATCGCAGAAGGTTATTTATTCCAAATCACAGGAAACCAGTCTTCCCTTAACCGTTGCCCTGCAACCATATCATGCCCGGGAAAAGGCGGTGAAGTGCGCCCTGCACGTTCCACATACCGCGCATCGTCCCCCACCCAGCGCAATGACAATGCCCGACGGCGACCCCCTTTGGGATTACCGCGTGCGCCGTGTACTGTGCGATAGTCGAACAGCACCGCGTCGCCCGGCTCCATTTCCCATTCCACAATGCGGTTGTTGGCAGGGTCGGCATCGGGGTCAGGCACGGGTGACCAATCTTCATCACTGTCATAAAAATCACTGTTATCGCCCCAAGATACGGGGCGTACCATTTTTTCCCATTTATGCGAGCCTGCAAGCAGACGCAGGCTGGCGTCCCTAACAGGATCAAGCGGCATCCACATGCTGACAGTTTGCTGCCCTTCCACAAAGTAATACGGGCCATCTTGATGCCAAGGCGTGGGCTTGGGTGTGCCACTTTCCTTGACCAGCACATGGTCGTGAAAAAATTGCGCGGTTTGGGATTGCATGGCCCGCGCCGCAATCTCACCCGCAGGGCTATCGCGCACGATGCGTTCAAACTCAGGTATCCGTTGCCAGTTGCAATAATCATCGAAAAACCGCCCCTGCCCTGCGCCTACCGCATTTTCAGACGCGTATTGACCCGGCTCTGCCATATTGCGCTCCACACCTGCGCGCATCACGTCCACCCAATCCGTAAGCGCGCCCTTCAACAGCACGACCCCGTCGCGTTGAAACGCTTCCACCTGTGCGTCTGTAATCATCACCTAAACCGCCTGTAAATGTTGCTGGCGTACCGGCACCACCTGATGCGCATAATACTCTGTAATTAACGATGCAAGGCGGTCAATCAACACAGGGTTGGCAGCCCCACCCCTTTGCATGGTAATCTGCAATTCAGGTAATTCGGGCAGGCCTGCTTCATCAGGGACGATAATCCAGTCATCCGATTGCGTTCCCCATAGACGGGCGTGTACAGCAAGGTCAGCACTGACACTGGCCGCAACCGTCTTTTCATGATCCGTATCAACAACCAGTTCCCACATGATGCCAGCCTTATCCAAGGCCTCAACCGCGATGTAGCGAAACAGGCAATGATGTTCATACGCCACTGCAAGCGGTTGTTTCTTCCACACCCGCCCGTCTTCAGCACAAAACCAGTTCAACTTGGCGGATGCTACACTGACAGCGCCTAGCGGGCATTCCAGTTCAGTTCCTAGAATTAGATCGGCTTTGCCCTGTTCCAGCTTTTGTTTCAAATCCAATGTGAATGAAGACACAAGCTGCACTTTGACGCGTGGAAACTCCGCTGCAAACCGTTTCAGTACCTTGGGGATATGCGGATAGACAATATCGTGCGGCACACCCAACACGATCTCATCTTCAAAATCATCCGAGGTCAGCCGCCCCCAAGCCTCATCGTTCAAAGCCAGCAGGCGTTTGGCGTAACTCAGCAGCAATTCACCCTGCTGGGTCAGCGCTATACCGCGCCCGGAACGATCCATCAGGGCCAGCCCCATAGCTTCTTCCAGACGTTTAAGTTGCATCGACACGGCAGATTGCGTCAGGTGCAGTTGCCCCGCAGCTTTCGTCACCCCCCCTGTTTCTGCAACGGTCATAAAGGAACGTAAGGCGGTTAAATCCAGATTTCGTATCATATCACAATCCTTGATGGCTGGCGTCACAATCATTCGTTTCACAAATGATACAGCATTTGGCATACATATCAAGAAGATTGATGAAACAACTTGATCACATAACAAAATGGAAAGGATCATATTATGACATATTATACAGACACCAGTTTCGGCACAGCGATCCAACGGCCTTCATTCATGGCACGCGTCAAGGCGGCATTGGAACTGCGCAAGCAACGCAGAGCCCTTTATTCTTTGACAGATGAGCAGCTTAGCGATGTTGGACTAACACGCGAAGATGCCACCAAAGAATACAACAAATCGATCTGGGCAGGTTTGGCTTAACAGCCCCTGTTCCCATAAGGCGCGCTGCCCTCTTCCCCCGTGGCGCGCCTTTTTCATGTAAATGCGCGGAATTACGCACAATTACATGTGTATTTACCTTGAAAATATCTGCAAATTGACCATATTCAGATATGAAAGTGTCGCAAATCTGCGGACACGCAGGTATTTATCTAGGAGATATCAAATGGCTGAATACGAAACAGTACGCCGCGCAGGTGCCGGTGCGCACACGGCGGCAATAGATGCGGGCCTTCGCGCCCATATGAATAAGGTATATGGACTTATGTCCTTTGCCATGGTGCTGACAGGTCTGGTGGCTTTTGTTGTAGGATCTGATCTGGCATCGGCGCGCGTTGGACAAGAAACAATGCTGTTGTCACCTGAAATACTGCAAACCATGTTCACCAGCCCGGTGCGCTACATCATCATGTTCGCCCCGCTTGCACTGGTGTTTGCTTTTGGTGCAGGCATCAACCGTATGTCTGAAAACACTGCACGCATGGTATTCTTTGCATTTTCCGCGCTTATGGGTCTGTCCATATCTTGGATATTTGCGGTCTTTACCAGCATGTCCATCGCCACGACTTTCTTTGTTACGGCTATCGCTTTTGCGGGTCTGTCCCTGTGGGGCTACACCACGAAGAAAGACATTTCGGGCTGGGGCAGTTTTTTGATCATGGGCGTCATTGGCCTGATCGTAGCTTCCATTGTTAACATCTGGCTACAATCCAGTGCTATCCAGTTTGCCGTATCAGGCATTGGTGTTCTGATCTTCGCAGGCTTAACCGCCTACGACACCCAGAAGATCAAAACAACCTACCTTCAAATGGCCGCAGCTGGCCAAAGTGAATGGATGGGCAAAGCGGCGATCATGGGCGCGTTGAGCCTGTATCTGGACTTCATCAACATGTTCATGTTCCTGCTGCAATTCTTGGGCAACCGTAACTAAACACGAGATATAGCGAAACAATATCAGCCGAGGCACTCCGCCTCGGCTTTTTTATAAGGACACATAAATATGACAGACTTTCCACTACAGATCACCGCATGGAGCAGCTTGATATTAGGTACTCTATTATTTGTTCTGGCTTTTCGGGTTTCATCCGACCGCCGAAGCAAAAGTATTTTAATGGGGGATGCGGGCGACAAGGTTATGCTGAAGAAAATTCGCGGTCACTGTAATGCCGTCGAACAAATTCCCATGGCCCTGATCCTGTTAGGCTTTGTTGAGTATCTGCAAGGCAGCACATACGCGCTGATCATTGCGGCGATACTGATCGCAGGCCGCCTGATGCACGCCACCTATTTCAGCTTTGACGGCACTAACTGGCGGTTTCGGTTTTACGGCATGTTGCTGACCTATGTCGCGTACCTGTTTGCGCTTTTGGCCCTGCTACGTGCGCTGGCGTTCTAAACTGTCAAGATAAGCCCGTACCGCGCGTAAACTGGTCAGATGATGCACCGTTACATGCCCGGGCGGGTTATTCACAATCTTTAAATGCTTTTCCCGCTGGTAATGGCGGGTATCCCATGTCCACCGCCAAAACTTGAAACTTTCGCCCCCCAAACGTTCAGGGCAGTTTTCAGTCATATCGGGTCGCGTACGCCCCAAATCCAACAGGTTCCGGCGAATGATACGCCACAGGCGCAAACTGATATTGATATCCAGCCAGATAAGGGTATCTGCACGCGCCAACCTTTCAGGGTATGTGCGTGAGTGCCCGCCTTCAAATATCCACGTATCACGCGCGTGAACCGCTGCTACCAGTGGTTCTTTTTCTGCCGCTGTACGTTCCACCCAATGGGGTTTCCAGTGGATATGATCCATGTGGTATACGGGCAGTTTGGTCACATGCCCCATCATAAGGGCCAATGTGGTTTTGCCACATCCAGGCCCACCAACAATCATCACGCGCCTCATTGGAAACCTTGCAACTTATCCATAAACATTACTTACTTTTTGCGATTTTCTTTTCGCTGGCCTTATTCAAACTTGCTACCAGCCTTTTGATCTTTGTATTGCGTTCACGTGCCAAGTCAGAACATAAATCCAAATCAGTTTTTCCGTCTACTCGTGCGGCTTTATTCATATAGTCGAAATCAAAATATATATCCGCAACTTCTGGGTTTTGTATCCGGTTGATGCAAAATACGGGCATGCTATTTTTCCTGAAATCTTCTTTGAATTTCAGTGATAATTCAATAAGACGCCTGCTGTTGAAGGGCGACAAATAAAAATTATTCCACAGTCCGGGAAATGTGGCCCCGACAGTTGATGAATAATAAATTTCCAGAAACATAAAATCCACAGATTTTTCTTTGGCATTGTCAGGCAGGCTTTCGTACCAGTTTTGAAATTCCGGTATGAACGTATCTGAAAGTGCCTTATTAAACTGATCGCGTGGCAAAATCAGCAATAGTCTTATTTGCCAGGTAAAATCAGTCCAAAGAGATTTGGGTCTGCGTACAAAAACTGCACGCAACAAATCCGTTTGATGGCCGCGTAAAATGACGGCATCTGTTTTGATTTTCTTAATGTTGCCGTTTGAGTATTCAGCTGGAATTGTTGCTGGGAAACCAACAGCAAGCGAGTACATATTGTTGAAGTTCACTCGTTCTCTTTTAGAAAACTTATGCTCTCCTTTAGTATGTACTTCGTGATTCACGCCCAATGCGTTTGCTATCAATGCACCTATTGTCACATCAACTGTATTCATCCATTTATTTATATGGGTGTAAACTTGGTCAATTTTACCGATTGCATCCCCTGCCATTGTTGCCAGCAACCGGCTGTCTTGGCCGCCGGATATCGGCAGTGCTGTTGGGTAGGTATTTGCGATCTGTTCAATGTTGAATTTAGTTGTCGCAGCGATTTCATCCATAATATCGCAGTAATCTTCTCTGCCAGCTGCAAAAACCTCATCTTTAGGCCAAAACCGTTTTTCTTCAAATTTATCAAGATCCAGATAGCAGTTAGGATTCAACCGCCGTATCTGCGCATCTCTTGTATGAAAAATAGAATATTTCCCTTTAAATTTTTCCATCTTTTCATGGTCATACATAGGATGCAGAATAACTTCACGGTCAATGGTCAACAGTGGGGATGCCGCAATACGTTGGTGGTCTTTCTCATAGACGGCACCAATCATGCCAACCGGATCGCAATAATAGCGCGTCTTATTTCCAACCGATAAAAATATTGCGTAACGGCCAGCAAAATCCTTCAGCAAGCGTTCGAATTTTTCAAAAAAATCAGGATCGGAGACACTTATATCCAAATCCAGTTTTTCTTGCGCAAGCCCGTTCTTCGCAACAGCGATGCCCAGAAGCACACCAATCCACTGACCGGTTGAATCGTAAATCCGACAAAACGGCAACGCCGTGCCATACGAAATATGCCAGTTATTTAATGTGACCGTCTGAAAAGAATAAACATCCAATTTGGTTTTGGAGATAACATATTGATATCGAAATACCGTTTGAAACTTTGTTTTCCGAAGTTTCCAAAGCCGTTCTGCTTCTACCATCAAAAAAACCCTGTAATTAGATCATCTGTTTATTCTTGTTACACCGTTTTCAATTGCAATAAAACAAAAAGGCGACCCATAAGGCCGCCCTTCAAACTTTAAGACTGGTAAAATCAAACTATTTGATTTTACCTTCTTTGTAAGGAACGTGCTTGCGTACAACCGGGTCGTATTTGTTAACAACCATTTTTTCGGTCATTGTACGTGCGTTTTTCTGGGTCACGTAGAAGTGGCCGGTGCCTGCTGTTGAATTCAGGCGGATTTTAACAGTGTTTGGCTTCGCCATGATTTTTCTCCGTGCTACAGGGGTTTTCCCCTGTGAAAATCTATGAATTGGCCTTCTACTTGGTCTGTGCCGTGTGTCAAGTACCACAGGCAAAAATATACACGCTTTGCTGTGATGTGCGAAAGCTTTTATTGTTTTGATTATGCGGGGTTGTTGGAATTTAAATCTTACAAAATTAGTGTGTCATAGCATTTGCCGTTTATGCTGGGTGGTTATGCGTTTATTCATATTTCAATAGCAGCTTAGAGCCGAAAGTTACCAGTTAGGTCTGAGCAGGTGGTTTATACTGGATGACTTGTACAATGCTAGTGAGTTGGATATCAGGATAATGCTCACGCATTCCTTCAAGCATGATTTGGTCAGGCCATTCGTCGGCTTTTCCTACAAAAGACGCGGCCTCAGATAGTGGCATATCTGTGCAACGAAAGACCTCCACTTCAACGGTCTGGCTGGAATTTCCATCGCAGACAAACTTCATCGGCCCTGCTAAAATATGTCGCTCTTGCCAACGAATTGTGGAAGTTTTTTCTCCGCTCAATATCTGAGGAAAAAGGCGGTTTACAACGCCAAGAAATTGGATGTTATCTGTCATGTTTGTTAGTGTAGAGTATTTCACAATGGTAGCAAAGTTCCGCATAACTAACCTTAGCGTCAAGATTACTTGTCAAAAGAGCACTGAGGTCGGCGTAAGGTATCAATCAGGCGGACACTAACAGCTTTTGCGCCGCGCCCAGCACAAGGCATCAGCGCAGTTTTTGAATTTTCAGCTTGTCTTGTTTTGCGCGTTTCTTGGTCGATTCCTCAGAACGCGTAAGCGCTTTGGCAATCGCCTTTAAACTCATCCCCTTTGTCACCAGCATATGCAGCTTGTGAATTTCCTCATTTGTCCAGGCTTGGCGGTGGCGCTCATAGCGTTCGGTCATTGGCTTGGTCTACCTTATCATTATGTCTGAGTTATTATAAAGCATGGGCGTGCTGATAGCACCAGCAACTATGCCCTATGCAGTCTTTGCCCCGTCACGCGCAATCATAACTTCGCGCAAGGCGTCAGGCACCGGAACGGTTGCAGTTGCCGCGTCGTTCAGCATCACCATAACCGTGTCACCACGCACCCGAATGGCACCATCGCACCACACTGCATATTCCAACGTAAAGCTGGTGCGCCCCAGTTTTGAGGTCTTGCAAAGGGTGATATAATCCTCATCCAGGAACATCGGCGCATCAAACAGGATGGTCGCGGTGCGCACCACAGGTTTGATTGGGCTGACATCGTTCAGTTGTATGCCCATATGATTGATGTACAGCACGCGGATGTTTTCAAACCATGCGTGATAGACCTTGTTATTAACGTGATTATACGTGTCCAAGTCACCGTAACGCACACAATCAGGCAGGCCCATTGCCCAGCCGCCTTCAATACCAAGTGCCGCTATTGCGTCTTTGTCCAAAGGTTTGCTCATGCCATGCCACCATCGATCAAACGTGTGGCCAGTTGCGCGTATATTTCTGCAATCGGATGATCCGTGGCCGCAATAGGTGTGCCACCGTCGCCTGCCATACGCACATCCAGATCAAGCGGAATTTCAGCCAGAAACGGTAAGCCCAGACGTTCGGCATCGGCTTTTGCCCCGCCATGCCCGAATATATGCGCCTCATGGCCGCATTCGGGGCAAAGGTAGCTCGACATGTTTTCGATCATGCCCAGCACAGGGGTGCTGGTTTTCTCGAACATGTTAATCGCTTTGCGCGCGTCCAGCAGGGCGACATCCTGTGGCGTAGACACAATAATAACCCCCGTCACATGTGATTTCTGCGCCAAGGTAATCTGCACATCACCGGTACCCGGTGGTAGATCAACGATCAGCACATCCAGCTCACCCCATTGCACCTGCCCCAGCATTTGCTGCAAAGCACCCATCAACATCGGGCCACGCCAAACCACGGCTTCATCTTCTTTCAGCATCAGACCAATGGACATGAAGGTCACACCGTGGGCCTGCAGCGGAATAATGGTTTTGCCGTCAGGTGAGGCTGGTCGTTTTGACTGCCCCATCATGCGCGGCTGGCTGGGGCCGTAAATATCCGCATCCAACAGACCAACACGACGACCTTGCTTTGCCAAGGCCACAGCCAGATTGCTGGACACGGTGGATTTACCAACCCCGCCCTTGCCCGAAGCAATCGCCAGAATGCGGTCAACACCCGCAACAGGGGCTTTGTCAGCCGCAGGTTTCGGGTGGCCGCCCAGTTTCAGATTGGGTGGCGGGGCTTTGGGGGCCGCACTGTGGGCGGTCAGCATAACGCTGGCTTTGGTGATGCCGTCCAACGCCAGCACGGCGGCTTGGGCCGCATCGCGGACGTGGGCCAGTTTGGGGCCGTCTTCGGGGGCGACTTCCAGTACGAACTGAACAGAGCCGCCATCCACCGACAAGGCGCGAATTATATCGGCGGTTACAATATCACGCCCGTCGGGCAGTTTCACCGCCCGCAGGCAGTCAAATATATCATCGCGTTTTAGGACCATTTGTTGCAGCCTTCTGTTTGCACTTGCGCATCACTATAGATCACCCTTAAATTTAGCATTATCTGGCCAAGAGCAAGAGCAATCGGGAAAGAAACAACACAATGACAATACTTGGACAAGCCGTCGAACTGGTTGTCTCGGCCGATGCCGAACTGATCGGTATTGTCGGCCTGTCTTTGCGGGTCAGTCTAAGTGCGACCTTGATCGCGTCCCTGTTCGCCATCCCGCTGGGGGCCGCGTTAGCCATCTGGCAATTCCCGTTTCGCCAAATCCTGATCGTGATCACAACATCCCTGATGGCCCTACCCCCTGTGGTGGTCGGCCTGATCGTCTATCTTTTGCTGTCACGCGCTGGCCCCTTGGGCCATTACGGCATTCTGTTCACACCCACGGCGATGATCATCGCCCAATCCGTGCTGATCTTTCCCATCCTGCTGGCCCTGACCCGCGAAGCTATTCTACCATTGAACCGCGACTATAAAAACCTACTGGACGCATGGGATGTATCCCCCGTTCAACGCCTGAAAACCCTGATCTGGGATGCCCGCTTTGCGGTTGTCACAGGGCTGTTGGCAGGCTTTGGGCGGGCCTTGGCCGAGGTGGGCGCCGTGATCATCGTGGGCGGTAATATCGCGGGCTTTACACGCGTTATGACCACCACCATCGCGCTGGAAACCTCGAAGGGTAATCTACAACTGGCCTTGGCCCTTGGCATTGTGCTGTTAAGTATCGCCGTGCTGATCAACGCGGTCATCCACTGGATTGGCAGTTTCGGGCGCAAATATCAGGTGACACGCTGATGTCGGGGCTGAAACTTACAAACGTGTCATACAGCGTCGATGGTACGCGCCTGTTGCACGACATCAGCTTTGCGCAAGCAAGTGTTGGCATCAACGCGATCCTTGGGCCTAATGGTGCCGGCAAAAGCCTGTTGCTGTCGCTGATCCACGGGGTGATCAAACCCGATATGGGGCAGGTCACATGGGATGAAATTACGGCCGATAGAACCAAACTGTCGCGCGGGTTCCTGTTTCAAACCCCGATTGTCTTGCGCCGTTCCGTGCGCGCAAATCTGGCCTATCCGCTGAAGATTAACGGCCAGCACAGCAAAGCCGCGATAGACGCCATGCTGGAACTGTCACAACTTACCGCCCTTGCAGATCAACCCGCTGCCAGCCTGTCCGGCGGCGAGGCCCAGCGTATGGCCATTGCGCGTGCCTTGATCACAAAGCCCGAAGTACTGTTGCTGGATGAGCCATGTTCAAACCTAGACCCCGCTTCAACCAAACTGATCGAAGCGATGATCGGGCAGTTCGTGGCAGATGGCGGTAGCGTGTTCATTTCCACCCATGATCTGGCGCAGGCCAAACGGCTGGCGGATGTGGTTTTATTTATACATGCAGGGCAGTTACTAGAGCAAAAAGCCGCCAAGAACTTCTTTGACGGCCCTGAGACACCGCAAGCCCAAGCATATCTTCGCGGTGATATTTGATGCGATTCATCTTGGCTTTCCTGATATTGATGGCCCCCGCTGTCACATGTGCGAATGAACGTTTCATCACCCTTGCATCCACCACATCCACACAAAACTCTGGCCTGTATGATTACCTGCTACCGATTTTTACCACCAAAACCGGGATAGAGGTGCGGGTGATTTCTGTCGGCACGGGCCAAGCCATAACAATTGCCCAAAACGGCGACGCAGACGCATTGCTGGTACACCACCGCCCGTCAGAAGACGCGTTTGTCGCACAAGGCTACGGCATTGAACGGCGCGATGTGATGTATAATGACTTCGTGATCATCGGGCCAAAGGCCGATCCTGCCAAGGTTGCCACATACCCAAAAGCGCGCGATGGCCTAAAAGCGATCTATGACACGCAAACCCTGTTTATTTCGCGTGGCGACAAAAGTGGCACCCATAAACGCGAACGCGCGTTATGGGCAGATACTGGCATGATGCCACATGGTGATTGGTACCGCGAAATCGGCGCGGGCATGGGGGCGGCACTGAACATGGCGGCCTCGGTAGAGGCGTACACTTTATCTGATCGCGGCACTTGGTTGTCTTTTGGCAATAAGGGCGATTTGGCTTTACTACTGTCCGGCGATGACGCTTTGTACAACCCTTATGGCATCATTCTAGTGAGCCCTAAAAAACACCCCCACGTAAAGATTGATATGGCACGCACATTCTCTGATTGGATGATTTCCGACGAAGGTCAGGCAGCTATTGGCACGTTTACCTTGAAAAACATGCAACTGTTCTGCCCCAATGCAAACCCCGAACTGAACCTGAAAACACTTTGCCCGACATCCGTGCCACTAAATTAGCCATGCAAAACGTGCATAGCGGAAATGCAATCTTAATAGTTTCGCCACCCCGCTATAAACCCTATATTCAGATCAACCGAAGGATAACACCTCCCCCTTTTATCCTTCGATCCTAAGGTTAGTCTTCCTTCCTCCCTTGGAACCTAACCTATAGATAGAAACGGCGTCACTCCCTCCCTTGTGACGCCGTTTTTTTATGCCTAATCAAAATGTTGCACTTGAAATCTCATGCATTAAACGCATGGCGGGAATGCAAGCTTGTCGGTTTTATTTTGCGTGTGAAGCATTAAATGACCTTCAAGAGATAAACATTCAAATACGGAGTAAGCCAATGGCATACCTAACCGAAACACAAGACACACCAATTTCAGTTCGCTTTTCTATTGCGGCATCAACACTGGTACAAGACATCAAAAACTACCGTATGTACCGCAAAACCATTGCCGAGTTGGAAAAACTGCCAACCAGCACACTCACTGATCTGGGCCTAAGCCGCTCAGGCATTAAGGCTTCAGCAAGACAAGCCGTGTACGGTTTTTAAGAATACCGAATTCAAACCTCCCTTTGAATTCGTGTTGCTAAAACGGCGTCGCTCTCTCCCTGCGGCGCCGTTTTTTTATTTAAAGCAGGCCGCTGATCTGGCAAAGGCATTGAATTGTATGGTCAGGTGCCAAAGATGTCAGATAATCCCTATCTTGAAAAATCGCGTTTTCATCTGGCATAAATAAACAGCTTTGGCAGTTTGCGGCGCGTGCCGCCAGTATATCCGCCGCCGAATCGCCGATTACCAGAGTGGTTTCAGGGGCGGCATTCAGGCGTTTTATGGTTTCATTGAACGGCAAGGCAGACGGTTTGTGCCCAAAACCATCATCACCCGCCAGAATTGAGCCAAACTGCGGTGCAAGCCCGTGCCTGCCCAACCCGATTTCTACCAAATCGCGTGAACTGGATGTCACCAATGCCGCTTGAATATCGCGGTCTGTCACATCTGCAACCACACGATCCGCATGGTGATAAAGCGTCAGTTTGTGCAGCCCGCTTTCCACATGATCACGTACCGAATTCGCGGATGTTTCCATATCGATATGCGGGTATTTTATTTGTGTCTTGTGATGCTCATAAAAGAAATGCTGCACCACTTTACGATCAGACATATCCATATCATGCCCCTGCAATTCCCGTTTCCAGCCTTCCAGCCACAGGTGCAGGGTCTTGGCCATTGTGCCGTCCCAATCGAAGATCACAGTTTTAATCGCCATGCATAAACCCTAAAACGGCACTTCGTCTTGCAGTGTCACGAAACTGGCCAGAATTTTCTTGGCCCCGCCGCCGTCAAATACAATCGACAGCTTGCCCGCTTCCACCCCGATCACCGTGCCTGCCCCGTATTTTTCGTGTGCCACACGGTTCCCGATGGCAAAATCAGGGATTTCTTCGGCGTCGATAATCAACCGCTTTGGCTTGGGTTCTGATGAAGGCGTATACTGCGCATTACGCGCCTGCATCCGCTTCCAACCGGGCGAGCTGTAGGCATCCGCACGCGCGGCTTTATCGGCCATGTCTGTAGACATTGCGTTTGCAGCACTATAAAGGCTGGGTGGGTTTAATACTTCGATATGTTCTTTCGGCAGCTCATCAATAAACTGCGAAGGTGCCATGGGTTGCCAGCCTCTGAATTCTTTCGTGTACAGCATTCTGTTTTTTGCAAATGATATAGTACATATTTTTTCTGCGCGGGTTATGCCCACATATGCAAGACGCCTCTCTTCTTCGAGGCCCTTATTAACTTTTTCACCATTAGCATTTTCATCTATGCTACGTTGGGATGGAAATACCCCTGCTTCCCAACCTGGAAGAAACACAGCTGGGTACTCCAACCCTTTAGACGCATGCAGGGTCATGATGGTGACTTTGGGGGCGTTTTCTTTCTGTTCATTGTCCATGATCAGGCTGACATGCTCCAAAAACCCTTGCAGGTTTTCAAACCCATCCAGTGATACAATAAGTTCTTTAAGGTTTTCCAACCGACCTGGCCCCTCAACGGTTTTATCGTTGCGCCAATGGTCGGTGTAACCAGATTCGTCGAGGATGATCTTGCCCAACAAGACGTGATTACCATTCAAAATAGCTACATAGTTGTTAAGCACTTCAATTTTTGACTTAATTTGCTCTATTTGAAACTTACAGTCCTTAAACGAAGAGGTTTCGGTTTGATCTGTAGAAGCAAGATGATCCAGCTCGGCTTCTAATTGCTCTTGCACTGGCACTAATTCCGTTATCTCAGCTTCAAAATTGGCTAGTTCTTGTTGGTCTCCAACTTTTCGGATCAGGAAGCTCCAACGGTCAAAACCCTCAACCAGTTGCTTCAACGCGCCGCGTGCTTTGGCAGAAAGCCCGCCTGCTTCAACTAATATCCGCGCACCTTCCAATAAGGAGACCTCATGTTCACGCGCGGTCAGATTTATCATCTGTACTGCCTTATCGCCAATACCACGCTTGGGCGTGTTGACAATCCGTTCAAACGCCAACCCATCCGCGTTCGATACCGCCACACGGAAATAAGCCATCGCATCGCGGATTTCCATGCGTTCATAAAATCGCGGGCCACCGATTACGCGGTACGGCAGACCGATGGTCAGAAAGCGGTCTTCAAAGGCACGCATCTGATGGCTGGCGCGTACAAGAATGGCCATATCATCCAGTGACATCGGGTCATGCCCACGGGTGCCGCGCTGATAACTTTCAATCTCTTCGCCAATCCAGCGAGCTTCTTCCAAATAATCCTGGTGGCAAATCAGGCGCACTTGATCGCCTTCTTTTTTATCTGTCCAAAGCGTCTTGCCCAGACGGTTTTGATTGCCGCTGATCACCGCTGATGCGGCGGCTAATATGTGATGGGTAGAGCGATAATTCTGTTCCAGTCGCACCACATGTGCGCCCGGAAAATCCTTTTCAAACCGCAGGATATTACCCACCTCGGCCCCGCGCCAACCGTAAATTGACTGGTCGTCATCCCCCACACAACAGATGTTTTTATGTTCCGCCGCCAGCAGGCGCAGCCACAGGTATTGGGCGACGTTAGTATCTTGATATTCGTCCACCAGAATATAGCGAAACCAGCTTTGATATTTGCGCAGAATGTCGGGGTGGGTTTGGAAAATCGTAACCACATGCAGCAGAAGGTCGCCGAAATCGGTGGCGTTCAGGGTCTTCAGGCGTTGTTGGTAAAGCTTATAAAAGTAAACGCCCTTGTTGTTATAGGCCGCAACTTCGCCGCTAGGCACCTTATCAGGTGTCCAAGCCCGGTTTTTCCAGTTGTCTATGACACCTGCAAGGTGGCGCGCGGGCCACTTTTTATCATCAATATTATCCGCACGTATCAACTGCTTAAGCAAGCGCAGCTGATCATCGGTATCCAAAATAGTGAAGTTGGATTTTAGCCCCGCCAATTCCGCATGACGGCGCAGGATTTTTACGCATAATGAGTGGAAAGTGCCCAGCCACGGCATGCCCTCAACCGCTTCACCCAACATGCTACCGACACGATTTTTCATCTCACGTGCAGCTTTGTTGGTAAATGTCACCGCCAATATCTGATTAGGGCGCACATGGCCCGTGTTCAGTAAATGCACAATACGCGTGGTTAAAGCCTTGGTTTTCCCTGTACCAGCCCCCGCCAACATCAGCACCGGCCCCTCTAGGGTTTCCACCGCTTGACGCTGTTCAGGGTTCAAACCATCCAGATAAGGCGCACCCCGCGCACCCATCGCCATTTGCGACAGGCTACGGCTTTCAGCCTGCTCAAAAGCATCAGTTTCATCCCACTCACTCATAGCCGCACCCTAGACTGATTGCGCGTGGAATAAAAGCGTTGTTCACAAAATGTTCTTTGTATAAGAAAATAAATAAAACTACCGTTTTTACCCTTGCAGCAACGTAGGTTAGGTGTATAAACCGCCCTTATGGACGCGGGCGTAGCTCAGGGGTAGAGCATAACCTTGCCAAGGTTAGGGTCGAGAGTTCGAATCTCTTCGCCCGCTCCAACAAAAAAGCCACTGCATATGCAGTGGCTTTTTTGTTTTCAGATACAGAATCTGCACCCATTACTTAGTAATCAGAATCGTACCTAACAAAGGTCTCAAACCGAGGAATTACCACAATCGTGTTTGTATAGGTTGTTGCCTCTAATTGGCCCCAAGAATATATCAGGATATATGGCACGCTGGATTGCAGAAGAATAACATATTCACCATCTGCAAGGTTAGGAACGGATGCTACAGGAATTTGACCTGCACTGGACAACCCCACCCCCCCCTGACCGTTAACAGACCAATGCAACTCTAGATCATCTCCTACTTGACGAATGCTGGAAACAACGATGGATGACGTAGCCCCGTCTGCATCAACGATAGACTCAAAAACAGATGCTACATTAGTAATATAGTCTGGGCCGACTATTGATTGACGCGAAATAAGATCAACAGCCGTATATGAAGCTTTTGAAGCCCGCATATAGGTTTTGAACGCATCAAAGAAAGAGTTACTGCCAACAATCCAAAGGATCAGCAACGGCATCAACGTGATCATTTCAAGCATGATCGCACCGCGATCATTGTCTTTGAATTTACGCAAACATTTGGCTAAAAATATCATCTTATGGCTCCACTACATACGCACTGTCTGCAACAAGTCGGATACCACCGCTTGCGTCAGAAGTGAAAATACCGATTAAACTGGTAGGAAAATAACGATCAACAATAACACAGGCACGAATATATACAATTTCATTATGCACACCCGAGGTAAAATCTATCGCAGGTGTATTGTTGGCTGTACGATCAATACATGTCACGGCACTTGGGGTGAAGGTAGCGCCCGTATTGATCGGGGTCATTTCAACAAAAAGATTATCTACGCAATCTTTAAGTAAAGGCGAAAGATCACAAACTTCCTGTTTGAAAAAATCCGACCCCGCTTGACCACTGGCAATCCCGTTCAGACGCACATCGCGCACAACAGTATCAAGGGAACGCTCAAGAACAACATATTTGATCATGATAAGACCCGCATCGAACATTGCGACCAGCATTGCAAACATAACCGGAAATACAAGAACGAATTCCAATGTCGCCACGCCCCGGTCATTTCGAGAAAACCGTCTTAAATTTTTAAACATACGTTTCATACTGACCTCACTGAGTAAGCTTAAGTTTTTGAACAGACACGGCGATTGAAGCGAATACCGATGCAATATCAGCAGTGCTTGCAGGGTAATAATTGTTCAAAGACGTGGCACAATTCTGCAACAGTGTTTGTGCATGGGCCGGTGCACTGAACGCGATTGAATAAACAACAATACCGTTATTTTTTGCCGCATCACACGATGCTAACATTTGACTGTCAGCCTCAGATTTTGTGGCAAATTTTTCTTCAATTTCCCACCAACTCTTACCGATTGTGCTGGCATATCTACCTGAAGAAATATTTTCCCATACTTCTGTCCAAGTAAAATTATAACGGTATCCAACCTGCCCTGCGGTCGCAGCGTTATTACCCGCAAGCGTTGTAGAACTGGGGCCACCACCAACTTTATAATACCTGTTATTATCAGGTCTGTAGATATAATATTTTTCTTCCTCCACATATTCGCAAACACTGCTGTACGAGCCATGATTCACGAAATACCACACTCGCCAGTTGTTGGGGTTGCCATAACACTCAGCCCATCGTTCCAAAACAGAATACATGTCGGATGTCGCGCCTGTGCGATAATGCTCAAACAGGTCATAATGATCTTGGTTCTCACCATCTGTCATCACCACCAGCACTTTCAGAACACCCGGCTCTGAATATGCTTCGGGAACTGTGGCAACCTCACCGCCAATATCGGCCCCAATAACCCTTGATGCTGGGTCCAACAATGCAACACCCCATTTGGTGCCGATATGTGCAGCTGTAGAGCCTTGGGCAACCAAAGAATTGATTTTAGTTTGCAAATCACTAACCGATGTAGAAAACGGCATAACTTGGGCATATGCATCATTCCGGCAATCGGTAAAACTTAGACCGGATTGAAAACCACCTACCCATGAATAAGGTGGCAACTGACGTTGTTCTGTTGTTGTACTGATCGCAGCTGAACCAAAATCAGCACTCTCAAAGATCATACAATGCGAATAATCGCTGAATTCTTCTGTATTATACAGGTCCCACATGCTTTCAGGAAGACTTACGTTTGTAGAATATGGCACAATACTGACAGAGGTTAAGCTTTCAGTGGCCGGGTCAATAACTGTATCAACAAACGTATTTACAGCCGTTTTCAAAGTGGATATCTTTGACCCACCCATTGAACCAGATACGTCAAGCACCAGAGAGATTTCCAGATTTGGGATTTCTTCCGACGCACGGCTTTCCACGGCCACTTCAAGTGAGCCAATACCAATAATACCTAGAAAGTAAGTGTTTAAAGAAGCTGTAGCCGTCGCAGACACGCGGCGTGCTGTTAAGCTGACTTCTGTATTTGCGTCATCTATATCAACACTGAAGTTAGTCAAAGTGTCGACCTTACTCATGTAGTCAGCAACCACAGTTTGAGGGTCAGACGTTTGACGCAGAGAAGCGGCGGCCAGTACGGCGCGATCTAGGTTATATTGAATACTACTACGAACCGTCTCATAGCGCACCACATCAATCGCAGCGCCCCCCATAAGGATCATTGTGGTAAAAATCATTATGACAAACAATGAGAACACCCCACGTTCGTCGCGCTTAAATTCTGTAATGCGTTTACTAATATACTGTACCATATCTCTACTTCCCATGTTTTGGTCACGGATTCGTAACATCAGAAGAATGTGCCTTAGTCACATGTCGGAAGTGAGACCGGATTTGGGCGATTTTGGTGTTTTTTGCGGACAAATTTAGGCAAAATCGTCTTAATTGCGTTTAAGGAAAGATTAGAGAAATAAATTGTAATTATTTGATTTGAATGGATATTAACAAAATATTAATGAAAATTAAGATTAAATGTGGCATAAACGCCGTAATTACCATAGTTACTTTAGAAACAATAACGTAAAAATAAGTATTTCGTTCACGATTATTTAACAACCTATAAAATACGAATCTATATCTAAAGTAATACTGTGCCTAACGCTTTTTCCTGCATCAAAAGCACCAGTTTATCAGACATCTCTTTGGTTTGGGCAGGGCTGATTGAACCGCCCACCCCCAAACGTCGGCCCATACGCCAATAAAGCCCGGGCACCCATTTTCGGTTTTGCGGTTCATGTAGGCGCAATAAAAACCCGTTGGAAGGTTTGAATGAAAACCACCCCCTGTCGACCAAGGCAATGTTGGACAGGCTACAAATCAGTGTGCCGTGTGCATCAAACAGCCCTTCGCGTTTTAAGATCAATGCCGCATCTGTAGTTCGGAAGTTAACGAGTGCCTGCCATAAAAAAACCAAACCCAGACAAATCAGCGTCAGCTTCAGCAACATCGAATGTGTGTTCGGTGAAAACGCAAAGTTGATCATCACTAATCCGCTAATACATAAGACAATAGCCGCAAATATGCGCCGCGCAACACTTGGCTTAATTTTCACGATAACATCAGACATATCGGCCCGTTTCCAGATTACTTGTTTCAACTACCCCAGTGCAAATAGAAATGGCAAGCTGGAAACCTAAAGTTTAAGGTTAGCCTAGGGCCTGTTGACGGCTTCAAGTTTTAAATTACCTTATTCTTCAACACAAAAGTCGTAAATGACCTGCGTAACGTAACAATAGGAAAACGCCCCATGGATAACATCGAGGTAATCGTCGCCGATCACTACACTGTCGGCAATCTGGATAAAAACATACGCGCAGGGCTGAAAGCCACCGACGTTGATCTGGATACGGTGACCGTAGACGACCTATCAGTCGTCGATGAGTTTCACATCGGCGGACGTGCCGCCACAGACTATATTATAGAGCAAATGGCCCTGACAGGCAGTGAACGCGTACTGGATGTGGGTTCGGGCATAGGCGGGGCTGCGCGCGTTATCGCAGCCCAAACCGGCTGCCGTGTTTCAGGCATTGATCTGACCCCTGAATATGTCTCAACCGCCATAAGCCTTACCGACCTGACCCGCCAAAATGATCAGGTGGATTTTCAAACCGCCAGTGCGTTGAATATGCCTTTTGATGATGAAAGTTTTGACGCTGCCGTGACCATCCATGTGGCCATGAATATCGCAGATCGTGCGGGGCTATATAAAGAGATTGCCCGGGTTTTGAAGAAAGGTGCCAAACTTTGCATCTATGATGTGATGCAACAAGGTGATGAGCCTTTGGAATTTCCGGTGCCTTGGGCCAATACCCAAGTTTCCAGCCATTTGCGCACCCCTGATCAGGTCGTGGCCCATCTGCAAGACGCAGGCTTTGAGGTGGGGGATATCGATGACCGAACCGAGTTTGCAAACGCTTATTTCGCGCGGCGCATTGCAGCTGTATCCGGCAAGCCCTCGCCCTTGGGGCCGCATTTGATTATGGGATCATCAGCCAAGCAGAAGTTCACCAATATCAGGGCAAATCTGGAAGCAGGGCGCATAGCACCGGTTTTGATTATGGCGACACGCCTTTAAATCACGTCAAACCAGTACAACAAGCTGGCCAAACCAAAGATAAACAACAGCATCCGTGCCGCAAACTCTGCCATAAACAGCGCGCGCGCGGGTGCGATCACGGTCCAAATCAACCCCTTCCAACCGAGCCAAACAAGACCTGCGAATGGTTTTCAGGCGATTCTGGTCAACCTGACCACGGCGTTTAGGGTGTTTTGTGCGCGTCTCAGCATCAAACAGGTATGCTAATTCACCTTCCAGACCACGGGGAAGTTTTTTGCCCAGCTTTGCCAATAATCTGGGTAGGTTATTATCCTTAACACCAAATTTCTTGCTAATACGCTTACTGATGTCGGTTTGCACCGACGCAATAGATAACTGAACCATTTTTTATCCCCCAAGGATTCGACAAAATTAGCCGAACTATGGTTGATTTCAAGCCAGAATTATATTTTGCTTAGGGGTGTTCCATTTCCAACCCATCACCTTCACCGTAATTTATCGCAATATTTTTATACACGGGGTCATGTGGCAAGACACACGCTGGCAGAAGGACGCTACTTATTAAACAAAGTACTTTAATCATGCGTCCCCCAGACTAGTCGTATGGGGTTTATCGCACGGGGGTATTAAGCATGTCTAAAGGCGCACAGGGCAAAACCCGCAAATTTTACGCTAATTGTCGCTCTTATTGCGCATCGGTTTTTTCAAATCCTTGCGAAACCGGCCCTCTTTATGCTTATTCAGCTTGGTCACTTTCTTTTCTTTCTTATCGCGATACGGGTTTTTATCCGATTGTGAACGGATGAAAAGACGAATGGGTGTGCCTGGCATATCAAAGCTTTCACGCAAGCCGTTCACCAGATAGCGTGAATAGGCCGTGGGCAACAAATCTGGATGCGAACACATCGCCACAAAGGTCGGTGGGCGGGTCTTAACTTGCGTCATATAACGGATACGAATGCGACGGCCACCGGGTGCGGGTGGTGGGTGCATTTCCAGCATACTTTCCAGCCAGCGGTTCAGTTTTGCGGTGCTAATGCGCGTGTTCCACACTGCATGCGCCGACATAATCGCCTTGTGCAACCGATCAAGCCCCCTGCCCGTTTTGGCAGAAACCGTGACCAATGGTGCGCCGCGCAATTGCGGCAACAGGCGGGTAAACTTTTCGCGGATATCGCGCAGCTTATCCTGTTTTTCGTTCTCAATGTCCCATTTATTCACCGCAACAACTACCGCACGGCCTTCGCGTTCTGCCAGATCGGCAATGCGTAAGTCTTGTTGCTCAAACGGAATTTCCGCGTCCAGCAACACAACCACCACTTCTGAAAACTTCACCGCACGCAGCCCGTCGGATACAGAAAGCTTTTCCAGCTTGGCCTGCACCTTGGCCTTTTTGCGAATGCCGGCGGTATCCCAAATACGGGTGTACACACCTTCCCAGTTCAGATTGATTGAGATCGCATCACGCGTAATCCCGGCTTCCGGCCCTGTTAGCAGGCGGTCTTCTTGTAGGATTTGATTGATCAGCGTGGACTTGCCCGCATTGGGGCGGCCGATAACGGCGATTTGCAACGGTTTTTCAGATGAAATAACCCGTTCCGCCCCGCCGCCTTCTTCATCCACATCCACATCTGTTTCAGGGTTGATTTGGCGTTTTTCAAACTCATCCGCGATAGGGCGCAGCATATGGGCCAACTCATCCATGCCTTCGCCGTGTTCGGCGGACAGTTGCACAGGCTCGCCCAAACCCAATGAGAAAGCATCATAATAGCCCGCTTCACCGGCACGGCCTTCAGCTTTATTCGCCGCCAATATAACGCGTGCAGATTTTTTGCGCAGAATTTGGGCAAATACGCGGTCCGCTGGCAGCACGCCATCACGCGCATCAATCATAAACAAACAGACATCAGCCATATCGACCGCGCGTTCTGTCAAGGCCCGCATACGGCCCTGAAGGCTTTCGTCTGTGGCCTCTTCCAGACCGGCCGTATCAATTACGGTAAAACGCACCCCGCCAAGATGTGCATCCCCCTCGCGCAAATCGCGCGTCACGCCCGGTTGATCGTCGACAAGCGCCAAGCGGCGGCCAACCAAACGGTTGAACAGCGTGGATTTGCCCACATTGGGGCGCCCGACTATGGCAAGTGTAAAGCTCATGGTTTTCGTCTTTCATCTCTGAAAGCCACCCCTTACAGGGCAATTCAACTATTTGAAAGCTTGGATTTGGCCGTTTCCGGATAGAATATACATCACACCGTTCACAATAGCGGGTTGCGATGCCGCACCCCCTGCTATTTTAACCGATCCCAACGCCGCACCCGTGGTGGCGTTAAAGCTGCGAATGTCACCATCACTGCCGGCCACGATTAAACGGTTGCCTGCCAAAACCGGGCCGTAATGCACATGTGCCGCCCGCTGGCGTTTGCCTTCCTTCAGATATCCTGGCAATTTCACTGCCCACATCTCTGCACCCGTTGCCGCGTCCAGTCGTTTCAGCTGAAATCTGTCTGTGACCAGAAACACCGACCCGCCTGTCACCCAAACAGGGCCATATGCGCCGTCGTTTACAGTCCAGTTACGTGTGCCAGTTTCGCGATCAATGGAAATCAGGCGGCCAGATTGATTGGCCGCGTAAATTGTGTTGCCTGAAATCACCGGATCACCAGAAATAGCACCTACAAACCCGCGTGCCAAACCTTTGCCGCCACCCGAAACAGCCGCACTCCAGAAACGGCCGCCTGTTGTTGTGTTCACGCCGACAAGTTCACCCGACGGGAACGGCACAGCTGCAAAGCCGGGCACTGCGGCAGGTGAGCCCGCCCCCGATAACCCTGTAGAAGAACCGCCACTGCGCACTTGCCAGCGAATACGGCCCGTTGCCAGTTCAAGTGCCACGGCTTTATTATTCAGGTTTACGGCAATAGCGACCCCATCGATCACCAAGGGTGAAGATGAAATAGCCGCATTAGTTTTATGGCGCCATGCAACACCGCCCGATGCAGGGTCAATGGCGATAACCTCACCATAACCGGTTGTGGCTATCAGCTGGCCGTTACCATATGCCAAGCCGCCACCCGAGATACTTCCGCCCTTGTCCCAAGCCGGTTCCAGATCACTTGTCCAAAGTGGGGCGCCTGCCATACTAAAGGCGCGCACTTGGGCATTCGCATCAAGCGTATAAATACGCCCCCCTGCCACAATCGGGTCCGAGGTCAGATGGTTCTTCTTACTGTTGCCGGAACCGATGTTCTGGCTCCAGATTTTCGTCAAAGCAGACGCTAATGCAGGGTGTGTCACCCCGTGCAATGTATTGCCGTTTTTATGGGTCCATTGCGCATAATTTTGCGTGCCGGGCGCAGAAAGTTGTGTGATCGCGACAGCTGTGGTTTCTTCTTCGATCAGTTGCCCTGTCACTGAACGTATATCCAGCCGCTCACCCTTTAATGGCTCTTCTTTTTTTCCACATGCACTGATCGCCAGACCTACTGCTAGTGTCAAAATCAGTGTTTTCTGGTGCGCCCCACGTATCGCCATATCCAAGAACTTTCTATTGCCTGTTATATTTGCCTATTGTGCAGTTTCATTGCCGGAAAGCAACTGTGATATCTCGGGTATTTCACCGCCCAAAGAAACCAATAATTGAACCGCGCGTTGGCGCAATTCGCGTGAAACCTCTGGTTCATTCAAAAGTTGGGTAAGCCCAGCAATCGCACCGTCCACATCATCCGCATCCAGCTTGGCTACGGCAATTTGTTCCAGTGCTAGCGGACGAAATGCGCTGCCAGGGGCTGCAAGAGTTTCAAGGGCTGCCATACGCGCGCCCTGTTCCAAATCTTTTCCACGTAAAATCAAGGCCTTGAACTGGGCCATATCGCGGTAAATCTGGGGGACTTGAGCATTATCACGCAAAGCATCCAGCGCACTAAGGGCCGCTTCTTTCTGGTCATCCTCGGCCAAAACCGCCGCTTTTTGCAGGCTGATCAGGGCAAAAGACGCATCCGTATCAGTGGCAATACTCTCAAGGGCCGTAACCTGATCTGCCACGTCGGTTTTTTCCAAAGCCGCAGCAATAGCATCACCGCGCACTTGCGCCTCAGTTTGTGCCTGGCTTTTTGACCATTCCAGATAAGCCGCGCCACCCACAATCAGAACAATCAGCAGGCCAGCAATCCAGCCGTATTTCTTGAAATACCCGTAAAGCTGGTCTTTGCGCACCTCTTCGGTGACTTCTTCTATGAAACTGTCGGTTTCGCTCATCGGGTTAGCCTCTTGATATTTTGGCGGACACTACAAGCAAAACAGGGGTAATGCCAAGCAACTTTAATCAGTTTCTTTGGCCTTATAAGTATGCTCATCCGCAGGAAACACACGATCGCGCACTTCATCCGCATAGCGCGCAATGGCATCGCGCATCATTTCTTCCATGTTGCCATAGCGTTTGACGAAAGTCGGTACACGCGGAAACAGCCCGATCATATCTTCAAACACCAAAATTTGCCCGTCACATTCCACAGATGCCCCAATGCCAATGGTGGGAATATCGACGGCTTTGGTGATCTGATTGGCCAGCTTTACCGCCACCCCTTCAACCACAACCGCAAAAGCCCCCGCCGCTTCTACCGCTTTGGCATCTGCCACAACCGCATCAAACTGATCTTCTTCACGCACCGCCTTGAAACCACCTGCCGTGTTCATCTGCTGGGGCATCAACCCTATATGGGCCATCACCGGAATGCCGCGTGTGGACAGATATGAAATGGTATCGGCCATTTCACGCCCGCCTTCCAGTTTGATCGCGGTACAGTTGGTTTCCTTGATCATCCGCGATGCATTGCGAAAGGCCACTTCTGGGCTTTCTTCAAAGCTGCCGAAAGGCATATCCACCACCACAAGCGCCTTATCAGCCCCGCGCATCACCGCTTGGCCATGCATGATCATATGTTCCATTGTTACACCCAGCGTGTTGGGCATGCCGTGGATCACCATGCCCAGACTGTCGCCCACAAGGATCATATCAGCCTGTTCATCCACCAGATGTGCTACATGCGCGGTATAGGCAGTCAGGCACACCAAAGGGGCGCCGCCTTTGCGCGCCCGAAATGCAGGCACCGTCATCTTTTTCTTTTTCACCTGTGTTTCAGAGCCTTGATCAGGATCAGAGGCTGCAAGTTTTTTGGATATCGTGCTGGATGTGGACATGGGCAAATTCCCCTTTTCGCGGGATTGTTTTCATAGTGCTATTATAAACAAGGCTTTCTGAAACTTATAGTCAAGACGCGAAATCACAAGAGCACTTTGCGCTATTTAAAAAGACAGTCTTTAGAAAACCCACAGAAACGCGCCTTGCAGCCCAAATTCTGACAGCGTATCCTTTCGCGCAAGTCTATCCTTAGAGTTGCAAAAAATACGCAGCTTTTCATTCGGAGAATTTTATGCGCCCGATACCCATTATCCTTGCTTTAGTAGTCTGCGCAGGCATTGCCAATTTTATCTTCAAAGGCGGCAACATCATTGAACAAACAGATATTGCCGCATCAGATAGCGACACAGAAGCATTCCCCCCCGTTTCTGTACTGGTACTGAAATCCACCGCCCAAACCGTTACCAACGGTATTATATTGCGCGGGCGCACCGAAGCGTTTCGCCAAATTGTGGTGTTAGCAGAAACTTCCGGAAAAGTGATTTCAAAACCTTTGCGCAAAGGCACAGGTGTCACTGAAGGCCAGATGTTATGTGAATTAGAAGTCGGCACCAAATCCGCAGCCCTGTCAGAAGCCAAAGCACGCTTGCAAGAAGCAAGGGCAAACAACAAAGGTGCGCGCGGGCTGGTACAAAAGGGCATTATATCTGAAACCGCCGCATTTTCGCGTGAAGCAGCCCTTGAAAGTGCGCAGGCGAATGTTGATCGCGCGGTGCGTGAACTGGACAATCTGAATATCAAAGCCCCGTTTTCGGGGGTATTAGAGTCTGATACGGCTGAATTCGGCTCTTATATGCAGCGCGGCTCGGCCTGTGCCACGGTTTTACAACTGAACCCGATGAAGCTGGTGGGCTTTGCCACAGAAGCACAAGTGGCACGCATCACGATGGATGCCACCGCTGGTGCGCGGCTATTATCAGGCCGCGAACTTCACGGCCAAGTCACGTTCGTGTCGCGCCGTGCGGATAGTGTTACCAAAACATTCCGTGTTGAAATTACCGTCCCTAATACAGACGACAGCCTGCGTGACGGCTCAACCGCCGACATCGCCATCGCTCTTTCAGGCACCAAAGGCCACTTACTGCCGCAATCCTCGCTCACCTTGAACGGTGACGGCGTGATCGGCATTCGGGCGGCTGAAGACGGTAAAGCCAAATTCATCCCGGTTGATATTATCCGTGACAGTGCCGAAGGCATTTGGGTTTCCGGCCTGCCCGCAGAGCTGGATGTTATTGTCGTGGGCCAAGAATACGTGACCGACGGGCGCACCGTGGCTGTGACCTACAAAGAGGGCAGCTAGACCATGACAGGTATCGTCGATTGGGCCGCCGGACGCGCGCGCATGATTATTATCTTTGTGCTGATGTCGCTGGCCGCAGGCGTTACCGCCTATATCAGCCTGCCCAAAGAGGGCGAGCCTGATATTGATATACCCTTCTTGTTTGTCGCCGTTCCCTTCCCCGGTATTTCCGCCGCAGACGCGGAAAAGCTGCTAGTCAAACCGCTGGAAACCGAGCTGAAAGAACTGGAAGGCTTGAAATCCATGTCGGCAACGGCAGCTGAAAACTATGCAGGCGTTGGGCTGGAGTTTGAGTTTGGCTGGGATAAACAGGCCGTGTTGGCCGAAGTGCGCGACAAAGTCAGTCAGGCAGAAGCGGATTTCCCCGAAGGTGCTGAACAATATACCATCAGCGAAGTGAACTTCTCACAATTCCCCATTCTTGTGGTTTCCCTGTCGGGTGCCATTCCTGAGCGCACCTTGTTGCGCGTGGCAAAAAACCTGCAAACCAAACTGGAGGGTCTGTCACCTGTACTGGAAGCAGGTCTTGCAGGCCACCGCGATGAAATGCTGGAAGTGCTGATCGACCCGTTGAAACTGGAAGCTTATAACGTGACAGCGGGTGAATTGCTAACCGTTGTGCGAAACAACAACCAACTGATTGCCGCAGGTGACATCGAAACCAAAAGTGGGACTTTCGCGGTTAAAATCCCCTCATCTTTTGATGAAGCCCAAGACGTTTACAATCTGCCTGTCAAAGTAAACGGTGACAGCGTGATCACCTTGGGTGACTTGGCTGAAATCCACCTGACTTTTGAAGACCGTAAAGGCACTGCGCGTTATAATGGTGAGGCCACGGTTGCCTTGCAGATAGTCAAACGTAAAGGTGCCAATCACATTGAAACCGCAGCACTGGTGCGTACAACCGTTGATGAAGCCATGCAAGACTGGCCTGATGAGTTGAAACAAGCCATCCGCGTTGATTTTGCATTGGATCAATCCAAAGAAGTTGCCAGCATGATCCACCAGTTGGAAGGCTCGGTTCTGACCGCCGTTCTACTGGTGATGATCGTCGTTCTGGCTGTCATGGGCGTGCGTTCCGCCCTGCTGGTGGGTTTCGCCATCCCTACATCCTTTTTGCTGTCATTTGCATTCATGGCCCTTGCAGGGCTGGCGATATCCAACATGGTGATGTTCGGCCTTATTCTGGCCGTGGGCATGTTGGTGGACGGGGCGATTGTTGTGGTCGAGTACGCCGACAAGCGCATTGATGAAGGCATGGGGCCGATGCAGGCCTATGTGGCCGCCGCCAAGCGCATGTTCTGGCCGGTGATTTCATCCACGGCCACCACACTTTGCGCCTTTTTACCAATGCTGTTCTGGCCGGGTATTCCGGGTGAGTTCATGCGCAACCTGCCGATCACCTTGATCTATGTCTTGTCCGCATCCCTTCTGGTAGCACTGGTATATTTACCTGTTGTCGGTGGCGTCATGACACGTTTCACCAAGGGTCTGGAAAGCATCTCTGACAGTATGCGCAGCATCCATATCATCCTACGCTTGTTGTTGTTCATCGTGGCCACAGCAAGCTTTGTTGCGACGGCATGGCTTGTGGTTAACGGTATGATGTTTACAATTTTTGGTGTCATTTCAGCAAGCTTTGCGATTTCTATCATCGGCGGCTCTATTGCACCCAAGCGCGAGTATAAGAAACGCGACCGTTCCAAGCGCACGCTTTTTGGGCGTTTCACAAAGTCCATCGTCGATAACCCCATCGTGCCCGTGCTGGTCATTGTGGCAACAGGGTTATTTGTGGCAGCCGTTGGCATAACTTACAGCGAAAAAGGCAAAGGCACCGAGTTTTTTGTAGAAACCGAGCCTGAAAGCGGCATCATTTATGTCCGTGGTCGCGGCAACCTGTCACTGGACGAAAAAGATGCGTTAATGCGCCAAGTTGAAAATAAAATCATCCCAGTCGAAGGCGTAAAAGCCGTGTTTTCATTCGCGGGCCTTGGTGGCATTGATCAAAACACCGGCGGTTCAACGGCCCCGCTTGATACCATCGGACAAATCCAGTTTGAACTGACCGACTGGGAAATACGCGGCACCGGAACCGGCAAAGGCATCTTGGATGACATCAATAAAGCCATGGCCGACACGCCGGGTATTCAGACCGAAATTCTGGTCGAAGAAAAAGGCCCTGCAACAGGTAAACCGCTGAACCTGCGCCTGAAAGGCGATAACTGGAATAACCTAATGCAGGCCACCCAGATCGTGCGCGCAAAGTTTGATAGCTGGGAAGGCCTAAGAGACGTAGAAGACACCCGCCCCCTGCCCGGCATCGACTGGCAGATAGATGTGGATGTGGAAGAGGCAGGCCGTTACGGTGCTGATGTTGCCACCGTGGGTGCCATGGTACAACTGATCACACGCGGGTTGTTGCTGGATACCATGCGGGTGGACAGCTCTGAAGAAGAAATAGACATCCGTGTGCGTGTGCCCGAGAAAGACCGCCTGTTATCCACCCTTGATACATTGCGCGTGCGCACCACATCGGGGTTGGTGCCGCTTTCCAACTTCATCAGCCGCAAGCCCGTGCGCAAACTGGGCCAGATCAACCGCATTGATAGTGCGCGTTATTTTGACGTGAAAGCCGAGGTTATGGACGGCGTAAACTCTAACGCTGAGATTGAAAAGGTAACCGCATGGCTGGAAAATGAAGCCGCCCTTCCAGCTGGTATTGAATGGGGCTGGGAAGGCGGGCAAGATGATCAAAAAGAAAGCCAAGCGTTCCTGTCCAAAGCATTTTCGGGTGCGCTGGCCTTGATGTTTGTCATCCTGTTGGCCCAATTCAACAGTTTCTACAATTCCGTTCTGGTGCTTCTGGCCGTAGTTCTATCCACCGCAGGTGTGCTGATCGGCATGATGGTAATGGGGCAGGCATTTTCCGTGATTATGACTGGCACAGGCATTGTGGCCCTAGCTGGCATCGTGGTGAACAACAACATTGTGCTGATCGACACCTATCAAGAATATTCACGCCGTATGCCCAAACTGGATGCCATCGTGCAAACCGCCGAGGCCCGCATTCGCCCTGTAATGCTGACCACCATCACCACAATGGCCGGGCTTGCCCCGATGATGATCGGGCTATCCATCGACTTTGGTGCAGGCGGCTACAGCATTGATGCGCCAACCGCACTGTGGTGGAAACAGCTGGCAACGGCGGTGGTTTTCGGGCTGGGCATTGCCACGGTTCTGACCTTGGTTCTGACACCCGCCATGCTGGCATTAAGAATATGGGTCACAGCGATTGTAAAATACCTGTTCGCGCATCCGCGCGGTACAGAAAACATTACCCTGCGCGATATGGCCTATCGGGACACCGCAAAATAAAGCCACCTGTAACAATAAAAAACCATTTCGTGACACCGCGATTCAATGCGTGACATTGATGAACCCTTCCGCTTAGTTTTGATGCAGATCACAACAAGCAAAAAGGGTACCACACATGTTCAAACCCAAGATAACAGCCTTGGCCATCGCAGGCTTATGCGCATTTTCCACCCCAGCCCTCGCAAACGAAAACGGCGAACGCATCACCGTCACAGGTGAGGCCATCGACACATGGTGCTATTATTCAGGCGTTATGGGTGGGCCAGATGCCGTGGTGGGTGCCGCCCATCATACCTGTGCTTTATGGTGCTCTGCAGGCGGCATCCCCGTGGGATTGCTAACAGAAGACGGCACCGTTTATATGGTTTTGAAGATTGAAGACGACGATCACAGCAATGGTGGCGACACACAAATGTCAATCGCCAGCCATGCCATTACCGCCGACGGGGTATTTTACGAACGCGACGGCATCAATTATCTTGTGGTCTCAAAAGTCGTCACTGATCTTGGCATCACCAACCTGAACCACGAAGATTATGGCCCGGTGCCAAGCTTCGCCATTCCGGAGCCAAAAGAATGAAAAACATTATCATCACCAGCTTATGCGCCGCCGCCAGCCTTGCCACGCCCCTATTCGCCGCTGATTTTTCCGCCGGTTCCACCGCCAAATCGTGGAACCTATACGCCGAAAAGAAAGCCTTTTTCAAAGCCACAGTGGTAGACCCATTATGCACCCTGACAGGCAGTTGCCCCGATAATTGCGGCGACGGCAAACGCCAACTGGCCTTGTTGCGCACAAGCGACAATGTCATGGTACTGCCCTTAAAAAACAGCCAAGCCGCTTTCACAGGGGCCGCTAACGAATTGCAACCGTTTTGCGACAAAAACGTAGAGGTCGACGGGCTGTTGGTGGAAGACGAAGACCTGAATGGCAAGAACCTGTACCAGTTACAAAAAATTCGCCTTGAGGGTGATACCAAATGGACAAAAGCCAACCGTTGGACAAAAGACTGGCGCACAGCCAACCCAGATGCCAAAGGCAAAGGCCCATGGTTTCGCCGTGACCCCCGCGTAAAATCCGCCATCGCAAAAGACGGCTACACAGGGTTGGGGCTGGAAACCGATGCAGCCTTCATCAAGGAATGGTTCGAGTGAAGCGGCACCTGTTAAGCCTGATGTTATGCTTGGCCAGTGCGCCTGTGCTGGCCCACGGCGGTATCGTCCATAAAGATCAAACAGAAGCGCAAAAACATCAACAAACCCCTTTGCCATCTGGCCCTGCCCTGCCGTTTAACCTGAAACTTGGTGGCGCATTTGAACTAACGGATAACACAGGTAATCAGCGGACAGAGGCCAACCCAGACGGGCATATGCAACTGCTGTTCTTCGGCTACGCAAATTGCCAATCCATATGCACCGTGGCCCTACCGATGATGGGCGACGTGACAAATGATCTGGCCAAACGCGGGTTAACCGTGACACCCGTGATGATCACCGTTGACCCAAAGCGCGATACAGTTGAAAATATGGGGGCGGCACTGAAAAAGCATCACCCTGACTTTGTCGGCCTAACAGGCGCAAAAGCCGCTTTAGATCATGCCTATGACCTATATTCCATAGAACACAAAGTCGTCTTTACCGACCCCGAACAGGGCGACATCTTCGCCCACGGCAGCCACATCTACCTGTTGGATGCCAAGGGCAAGTTTCTAACCTTGCTACCGCCCATCCTATCCGCCGACCGCGTTGTGCAGATTGTGCAAAAATATGCGGATGCGGGGTCTTAGCTGCTGCCCTGAACTCGCAACAGCATTAATATCTCATCAATATCCCTGCCTTCATGGCGCAGCCCCGCAGGGATATACCCAACTTGCGAAAAACCCTGCTTAAGATAAAACTGAATTGCCGCCAGATTTTCAGCACTTACCGTAAGCTCAATCTGGCTGACGCCAAGCTCACTGGCATATTGTGTGATCTTGCCAAGCAAACGTGCTGCAAGCCCTGTGCCCCGCTCGGATTTCTGCACATAAACCATAATCAGTGTCGCACGATGTGCCATTTTGCTGGGCCGGTTCGGCATCAACGCCATTATACCGACAGGCATGTCATCCTTAAAAGCCACAAAAACCGTGCAATCCGCCATCCGCAGCAACCAATCTTCTTCTGACAAGCCTTCCCAGTCTCGCGCATGGCTTGCGTAATTTTCAGGCTCCGTGCGCAAGGCTTCCAGACGGATTACCTTGAACACATCAATATCTGCATTGCTGAGTTTTATAATCGTCATGGGGTCATATAAGCCGTATCTCCATACGCGGCAACATCCGTCCCTTAATCGAACCCGATGGCACCTGCCCCACCACAACAAACCCCATCGCTTGATAAAAAGGTACGGCATTTGGGTCTGCATCCAGGCGCAATTTTGCAAGCTTGTTTTCAGCAGCAACCACCATGATTTTTGCCCACAGCAACGTGCCAACACCTTGCCTTTGCCAGCTTGGATCAATGAAAAAACTGTCCACTTTGCCTGTAGCTGTTTCACTTTCAAGAATAAGATTTGCACAGCCACATAAAGTATCGCCCTGATGCGCCACCCAATAAGCCGGTGCGGATATGGCTTCAGCTGTGACCGCCAATTCAGCCTTACAAGCCTGCATGAAATCATCATCATAGCCGTTTGATTGTTTTGAGCACAATGTCAGTGCCGTCAATTCGGCAATGTCATCCAATCGTACAGGTCTGATTTTGATACTCATCTATATGCCTTATCGCCGCTTAATATCCATTTTGATGGTATAATTACAGGGTTCTGACTTTAATGTAAAAGGTTACAAAGTTTTGCCTTTATAGGTACATGGGTTTGGGTTTTTTATTTAATATTGTTAACTAATCGGTCAGAATATAAGATATATTCAAAGTTATCTAAATGCGATACTCTATTGAAACTAAAGACTTTCAGCATGGGGCGTGAATATGAGCAATAGTGTTGAATTTCGCCCGCAAAACATCGTGCGTGGTGTTTCTCTGATAGTTGCGGTTGCGCTCATGATTTCAATTCAGGATGTAGTCTTCAAGCTTTTTAGTAGTGAGTTGACACTCTGGCAGATATTCGCGCTTCGGGGTATTTTAGCAGTACCTTTGCTTTTGACCATCAGTTGGATGCGTGGCACTCACATTGGCATTTTGCGGGCTGCATTCGGGAAATGGTCATTTCTACGCGCCCTATTCATCACCACCACATTTTTGGCTTTTTACGCGGCTATCCCATTCCTGAGCCTATCAACAGTTGGCGCGGCGAATTACATTGCCCCGATCTTTGTGACGTTGCTTTCGGCCTATGCCATCAAAGAAGCAGTCGGCCCACTCGGTTGGCTTGGGGTTTTGCTTGGGTTTGCAGGGGTCGTTGTCTTGTTGCAGCCTGGCACGGACGCTTTCTCAGCTTGGGCGCTTCTTCCAATCATTGGAGCGGCTTTCTATGCTTTGGCACATATCACGACCCGCGTTAAGTGCCAGAACGTTCCTATGATAGCCATATCGCTAGCGCAGAATACCGTTATGTTGTTGGCTGGGCTGATTGTCAGTCTGTTGCTAATATGGTTGAAGCCGCAAGGGGAGCTAGCCGAAACCTATCCCTATATCTTTGGCATGTGGTCAGCGGTCGATTTGACCGATTGGCTTACCCTTGCCCTGCTCGCAGTATTTGCCATCGTGATAGGAATGATGCTGGCTGGAGCATATCAGGCTGCGCCACCGTCTGTAGTTTCCACATTCGAATACAGTTATCTCGTTTTTGTCGCGGTATGGGATATTCTGTTCTTTGGCATAACGCCTACTGTAACTTCTGTCTTGGGAATGGTTATGATCGTGGCCGCAGGTTTATTAGTTCTGGGCCGTAAGGTGAATTGATGGAAAGTTAGTCCCCAACGGTAAAACCTTTTGGCATTCCATACTTAAGCCGTCGCCGCCGCCTTAGGCGGATCAACCTCATCGATCACCGCCCCTGCCATATTATCATCGGCCCCCACAACTTCAACCTTGCGCCGTGCTATCTTCAAATCGTTTTCGGCAAACACAGTGCGCAGGCGGTGATAAATCTCGCGGCGAATCACGAATTGCGCGCGCGGCAGGCATTTGAATTTGACCCGCATCACCAGCGCGGAATCGTCGTCCACATAATACACACCTTGGCTTTTCAACGGCTCGATGAATTTTGGCCCATGTTCGGGGTGCGCCAGAAACTCAGCCCCGACCATTTTGACCAGTTTCTTGAACTTCATCGGGTCGGTATCAGGTTCCATCCGAAACGGCATTTTATAAATCACCCATTCGCGGTTGTGATTAGTGATCTTTTTCAGCTCGCCAAACGGAATGGTTATGACCGCACCACGGTGATGGCGCAGCTGTAGGGAACGGATCGAAATAGACTCGACCTCACCGCGTGTTTCTTTATCCAGTTCGATATATTCGCCCACCCGAAACGCATCATCCGCCAGAAAGAAAATGCCTGAAAATACATCACGCACCAAGGTTTGCGCACCAAAACCGATGGCGATACCAACCACCCCGGCTGACGCAATCAGCAAGCCGATATCCACCCCGATAGCCGACAATGAGATCATCAAAACGATGATCGCAAGCAGGCCCAACAGAACGTTGCGAAACAACGGCACCAGCGTATCCAACCGCGATATGGGGGGTGCATCTGGATCAGCATCTTCCGACCCCACATTAGTGCGCGCTTCTCTGTGCAACGCCGCCTTGATCAACCGCCAGATCATATAACCGATCAGCACCGTGATCACGATATCAAAACCTGCACTGGCCCATACAGGTGCTTTTTCACCTTTGGCGAAATTCAGCAGACTAATGCCCCAAAAGCCAACGATAATGAAAATAGCGACAGAGCCATAAAGTATCCGCCACGTGCTGTGCAATACCGCTTTGTAGCGTTGCCCTGCCGCCGTAGAAGTATCCATGAAGGTCGAGATTATCTCGCCGCCAAGACGGTCAAAAATCGGTAAGGTTAGAAACACAATCAACGTGCCCAAGGGGCCATAAAGCTGGTGTTGCCCGCGTTCCAGCCAATGCAACAGCCAATAGGTACCGATGCAAAAAATATAGGCGGACATCGCCCAAGGCAGTATGCTTGCCACGAAATTCAGCGATACGCCCGGTTGCAGATCACGGCCTTCCAAGGCCAGGTGCGTGGCTTTTTGGATGGCAGCATAATTACGAACCACACTATAAACCAGATAGATCGTGATACTTGCACCTGCCAAGGCCACCGAGACAATCGCGGGCGGAAACCCAAATCCAAGGTTCAAAAACACGCCACCCAACAACCAGCCTGTCAGACCGATCAACACGCTTTTGTGCAATCGCGCATGAACATTGCACGCGGCATTGTCGGTTAATGAGGTAATCCGGATTTGCTTCAAATCAGGGGCAAAAACCCTGCGTGACAGTAAAATCGCAACCCAACTCCACCACACCCCGTTGGTGTATATCCATGTCATCCCCATCAAAGGGCCAAGTTGGGCCTCTAAAAACGGTATTGCTTGTTGGGTAGCAAACTGAAACGCAAAAATCGGTAGCATTTCCACCAGCCCAAGGGCCACAGTGCGTGACAGGCGCGTCCAATATTTGGCGTCTGTGACATTGGCCAATGATGCGCGTAGTTTACGTGTCAAAAACATAACAAGGGCCCCTGCGGCAAAACCGATCGCGATCAAAAGGGCTGCCGCGATGACCATGCCAAAAAACCCCGCTTGCGCACGGGTCATTCTTTTGTGGTACTCGCCCAAACGGTTATCCAGATGCGCAATGCGATCTGCCCAGCGCGTGGTTCTGGTGGCAATTTTTTCAGCCATAACAGACAGGCGCAGCTTTGCTACCATAAGGAAATCAACTTCCTCAACCGCCGCTCTGGCCTGTTCTGCGGCTTGGCGTTTCAGATCTTCACGCAATACCGTGCGCACTTCCGCGTCAGTTAATCTCGATAAAAGCCCGTCAATAACCGTGGGTGTCAGAACCGAAGGAATTTCAACTGAGCTTGTTGCATCATCACCCTTGGCCGCCGATAAAAACTGCCCTTGAGACCACGCAGCTGTCGGGATGAAATTCAACATAACAAAAAGGCATATGGCCATAAACCCCGTGATCACAGGCCGGAATTTCAATGCATTATAGCGATACAAATGACAGCCCTGTTTATCTTGAATACGGTTTCCAATAGCGTTCTGAATATTCATAAGTACACCTACTTTATGAAGAACAGCTTACGTCAGAACAGCCCCACCCGTAAATATGATGTCATATACTTCTCTATAAGTTGATCAGGCGACATAAACCTCAGGCCGCATCCTCATCCACCAACTGCCGTTGCCACATGCTGGCGTAACGGCCGTTCTTGGCCAGAAGTGCATCATGTGTGCCCTGTTCGGTCACATGGCCGTCTTCCAGCACAATGATCAGATCCGCGTCAACGATGGTTGAAAGACGGTGCGCGATAGTGATCACAGACCGTCCTTGCCCCATCTGGCGCAGGCTTTCCTGAATGTCGCGTTCAGTTTCAGTATCCAAGGCCGAGGTTGCTTCATCCAACAGCAAAATAGGTGGATTTTTCAGCAAAGTACGTGCAATCCCAACCCGCTGCTTTTCGCCGCCCGACAGTTTCAAGCCGCGTTCGCCCACGGTGGTCTGATAGCCATCAGGCAGGCTCATCACAAAATCATGGATTTTGGCAGCCTTGGCAGCCGCGATAATATCCGCTTCACTGGCCCCATCACGCCCGTACGCCACATTATATCCAATGGTATCGTTAAACAGCACCGTGTCTTGCGGCACGATGCCAATCTGGGCGTGCAGGCTGCTTTGGGTAATGTCGCGCACATCTTGCCCGTCAATGCGCAACGCACCTGTGCCCACATCGTAAAACCGGAACAGCAGACGGCCAATGGTGGATTTACCGGAACCCGACGGGCCGACGATGGCCACGGTTTGCCCGGGCTTAACGGTCAGATTAAAGCCCTTCAGAATGGCGCGGTTTTCATTATAGGCAAAATCGACGTTATCAAACACAACCTTACCCCCCGACACAACCAAATCCTTGGCATCCGGCTTGTCCACCACCTCGGCGGGTTGTTCCAACAGCTCGAACATCTCGCCCATATCCACCAAGGCCTGGCGAATTTCGCGGTACACCGTGCCCAGAAAATTCAGCGGCATGGTGATCTGGATCATATAGGCGTTGACCATGACAAAATCACCCACAGTCAGATCACCGCGTTGCACCCCGTAGGCTGCCATCACCATGACCAGTATCAGACCAATGGTGATAAAAAACGACTGCCCGAAGTTCAGAAAACCCAAGGTATAATTGGTTTTCAATGCCGCCACTTCATAGCCGCGCATACTTTCGTCATAACGCATGGCTTCACGTTCTTCGGCACCGAAGTATTTCACAGTTTCAAAGTTCAGCAGGCTATCAATCGCCTTTTGGTTGGCGTCCGCATCCAAGTCGTTCATTTCCTTGCGGATACGCACCCGCCATTCGGTCACTTTGAAAGTAAACCAGATATAAAGCCCGATGGTAACGACCACCACGGCCAGATACCAGACATCAAACAGGTAAAACAGAATGCCACCGACGAACATCAGTTCCAGTATCAAGGGCCCGATGGAAAACAGCATGAAGCGCAAAAGAAACTCCACGCCCTTCACACCACGTTCAATAATCCGGCTTAGTGCACCGGTTTTACGGTCAATATGATAACGCAGTGACATGCGGTGGATATGGCGGAAGGTTTCCAGTGCCAACTGGCGCAAGGCCCGCTGGGCCACCTTGGCAAAGATCACATCGCGCAGTTGATTAAAGCCCACAGCCATCAGGCGCATAACACCGTAAGCCACAGTCAGGCCAACAGCACCCGCCGTTAGCATAAAAATGGTATCGGGCGCGCCTGCATCAGGGGCCAGCGCATCCACGGCACCTTTATAGAAAAACGGCGTCATCACCGCGATGGCCTTGCCGATGAAAAGGGCCAGCATAGACAGAACAATACGCACCTTCACCCAAGCCTTATCTTTAGGCCACAGATAGGGGATAACCTTGCGAATAACCTTCTTCGCCTGATCTTTGTTAACGTGGGTTTGCGTGATGATAGATGCCAAAACGGTGTCTCCTGTCTAACTTACTTAGGTCGGACAGGGCGGATTGACCAGTATTATCGTATTTTAATTTGGCAGATCAAAAACCTGCCCCGGATAAATCAGATCAGGGTCTTTGATACGGTCACGGTTGGCCTCAAATATCTGCACATATTTTGTGCCACTACCGTAACGCTGCTCAGCAAGTTGCCAAAGCGTAAACCCTGGTTGAATGATGATATTGGGCTTTCGCGCATCAGGGGATGCTGCAACTGTAAGGGCAGCTTCACGCTTGAACGGGCTAACCACCCGCTGTGTCACGGAACCCGCACTGTTTACACTGTCCACCCGCAAAGAATATAAGCCCGCAGGAACATCCGCGAGGGTGATTTTCCACTGGCCACCGTCGGCCACCTTTTGCACATCAGTCGGCTTATTATCCAGATAAATCCGCACAAAATCATCGCTGCTGCCACGACCGGAAATCACCACATCACCCAGATCATCATAAACGATGGTTTCCAGTGATAGGATTTCTGTGGTTTCAGGTTCAACCTTGGCAATCTCAGGCTCTGTCTCAGTGCTGGCAGTAACCGTTGTGGATACCGTTTCCTGCACCTCTTCAATTTCAGGCGCGACTTCAGCCACAGCCTTAGGCGGCTCAATCACCTCAACATCATTGGTATCCGCTTTGGCCACCACCAATTTAGGTGCTTCTTCCGCCTTCGGCTTCAACGGCATCACCAGAACTTTATCAACCGAAGCCACATTTTCCCCCGTGGCCTGTTTTTGCAACAGGCTTAATTCACGCGGTTTATCCGATGGTGCCAAATCAAGCAAAGCCACGAATGCGCCTGTAGCATCGGCCACGGCTTGGCCCACAATAGTGCCATCCAAAATTATCTCAACCGTCGTGCCGGGGGCCGCTTTACCAACCACAACTGTTGAACCGGCCTTATCCACACGGATCAGATCAAAACTTGGCGGGGTTGGCTCAACAACGGCAATTTCAGGTTCAGGGGCAACTTCAGCTACCGTTTCGTCACCCACTTCCACTTCCGCAGGTTCCGGCTGAACCGCTTCCACCGTCGGTTCTGCGATAGCCACAGGATCAGGCACGGCATCTTTTAACGCAGGCTTCCCGATTATAAAATAAGACGTCACCCCAACAACAGCAACCGTTGCCACGGCAGCGCCTATCATCAATCCGGACCCTATAGAACTTGCCACTTTCATTCCCTTCATCCAAGCTTTATGCCATGATACATAAAACCCCTATCAAATCAAAAACAGATTTTTGTCAAAGGCTACACAATGTCAACAAAACCACAACAGTCCGTCTGCGTTTTTTGCGGTTCTCGTGCGGGAAATAACCCCGCATTCATGGAAAATGCCAAAAACATCGGCACAACGCTGGCCCAAAACAACCTGCGGCTGGTTTATGGTGCGGGCGACGTTGGCCTGATGGGGGCTGTGGCCAATGCCACGCAAGCGGCTGGCGGCGACATATTTGGCGTGATCCCCACACATCTACTGGCATGGGAAGTCGGCAAAACAGACCTGACCCAGTTTATCATCACCGAAAACATGCATGAACGCAAAAAACTGATGTTCATGAACTCAGACGCCATCATTACACTGCCGGGCGGTGCCGGATCCCTGGATGAATTGTTTGAAGTCCTGACATGGGCGCAGCTGGGCCAACACACAAAACCGATGTTTCTGCTGAATACCGAAGGCTATTGGGATCCGCTGATCACGCTTATTGATCACCAAATAGAAAGCGGCTTTGCCGACCCCTCATTTCGCGACTTATTGCAGGATTTCAGCACGGTTGAGGCTTTGATGGAAAAGCTACTATCAGACCTAGTTACCCCCAAACGAAAACCCCGCCAGTAAACTGACGGGGCTTCTAAACGCTTGGCACATCCTTAAACGAATTCAAGGCCTCCCAGTGCGGCAGCGTGAAACTGTAGCCGTAGAATGAGCAATTTTCCGCCGATGTCAACAGTTAGTTGAGACAATCAAATACTTCTGCAGGTCACGAACCCGTGACAGCTCCATATACGTGTAAATCAAGACAGCTCTACAACCGTAATTTCTGGCACAGAGCCTATTCGCACAGGTATAATCGAACAGCCCAGCCCGCCCGAAACCACCAGATCACGCCCCGTTTCATGGATATGACCATAAGCATAACGGCTGCCAAATCTGGAAGGTACAACAGGTGTCCAGCCAAACAGGCGTATTTGCCCGCCGTGGGTATGGCCCGACAATGTTAATGCGACACGGTTTGAAACCTTTGGGAAAATATCAGGTTCATGAGCCAGTAAAATAGCAGGATCATCATCCCTGATCTGCGCCATTGTACCCGGCAAATCATCAACACCTGTCCACCCCCGTTTAGGAAACGCCACCTGATCGCCCAAGCCCAGCAGCCAAAAGGCACTGTCGCCCACACCGATTTTAACAGCATTGTTTTCAAGAACTATAATGCCCTCTTTTTCCAATGCGCGGTGCGCAATGATCGGGCCCTTGCCGGTTTTTTGTGCGGCCAAATCATCCCACCAATCGTGATTACCCAACACCGAATACACCCCCAGAGGGGCAGAAAGCTGTTTTAATTCTTTTGCCGTTTCAGCAACCAAGACAGGCTTGGTCACAAACTTGTGCCCCGCCGCGTAATCCCCCAGCAAAACAATCAAATCCGCACCCAACCCGTTTGTGCGCTTCACAATCTTGCGCAACCGTTTAAGCCCCATAAACGGCTCGCCCATATGCAGGTCGGTTACAATCGCAATACGCAGCTTATGCCCCTTGCGCCACGATTTGGGCGAGAGTTTCCATGTTGTCACCCGCAGGCGCAACATTGGCTCAATCAACACCCCGTATACAGACACAAAAAGACCCGCCAGCGTTACCGCCAGCAGGCCTTTTAAAAAGCGTCTTCGGTGCAAGTTTACGCGCCTGCCAAACGTGCCGCTACATTTTCCCAGTTCACCAGATTATCCAGGAAGTTGGTGATGTAAACAGGGCGTTTGTTGCGAAAATCGATGTAGTAAGAATGTTCCCACACATCACAACCCAGCAATGCAGTTTGGCCAAAGCACAACGGGTTCACGCCGTTTTCTGTCTTTGTTACTTGCAAACCACCGTCAGCGTTTTTCACCAACCAGCACCAGCCGGAACCGAATTGGCCCACACCTGCGGCATTGAAATCTGCCTTGAACTGATCAACAGACCCAAAGCTATCAACAATCGCCGCTTCCAGTTCAGAAGGCATCGCACGGCCTGATGGCCCCATCATTTCCCAGAACTGATTGTGGTTCCACAACTGGCTGATGTTATTAAAAATACCATTTTGTGCCACGGATGATGCATCATATGTGCCTGTTATAATCTCTTCCAGAGATTTATCAGCCCATTCAGTACCCGCGATCAGCTTGTTGCCGTTGGTGACATAAGCGTTGTGGTGTAGGTCGTGGTGAAACTCCATCGTCTCTTTAGACATGCCACCACCGGCAAGGGCATCATGGGCATAAGGTAGGTCAGGTAAATCGAAAGCCATAAGGGGTATCCTTCATTTATTGGAAAGTTAATCTGACGTGAATATAGCTGAAAGCCCCGCTAAGGAAAGCGGGATTTTCGATTAAACGGGCAAAGCCACAATCGCCACACGGCGACCCTCGGACAGCAATACGTTATAAGTACGGCACGCCGCAGGTGTGGACATCACGTCATAAGGCAGCTCTGCCTTTTCCAGCTTGTTTTTGGCGACAGCAGGCAATGGTGCGATATCCGCCCCCATGCCGATAAAAATCACATCATAGTCAGACCGCGCCGCAATTACAGCTGCCCAGTCTTTCAGGCCGTCCCATGCAATCATCCCTGACGGCAATATCGCCAAGGGGCCATCCTGCACCACTTCATTGACCCGAAAAAACCCTGGCCCGTAAGCATCCACAGGCGGTTGCGCCCCATATGTAATCTCATTCATTTCCATACCTGTTGTCTAATCCCAAACCGGCAGGCCCGCAAGCGCACTAAACGCGATCATCGCATAGGCCACGCGGCGGTATATATGTTCTTTGTCGGGGTTGAATATGCGCTGCCCGATCAGGCCCGCAATCGCATATGGGGCAGCCAGAACCACGCCTATGGTCAAGGGTAACAAGACCAGCAAACCTTTCACCCCAAACACCAGAAGCGACAGTATATCGACCAGAAACAGATACAGTATCATGTTGCCACGGATCACTTTGGGGCCGCGCGGACTGGACATATAAGACATGATCACAGGTGGCCCCGGCAAGGCCGCCACACCACATAAAAAGCCACTGATCACACCGATTAAGCTGGTCATCAACCCACTTAACGGGTTCTTATAACGCCAGCCGCTGATCAGCATAACCAACATGGTCAGGGCCAGTATTGAGATCAGCCAGCGAAACACAATCGGGTCAAGTTGGGTCAGTAAATACACCCCGAACGGCAGGCCAATAACCGCCCCTATTCCCAATATACCCACATCTCTAGGCTCACCATCACGCCATGCGCGCGGCAACAGGGCGATGGGGCCAAACAGATCGAAAGTCATCATCATCAGAATGGCGTGAATGGGTTCAACCACCAAAGCGGCGATAGGCACAAACACCATCGCGGTACCAAAGCCTGCAAAACCGCGCACAATGCCTGCGGCACTGACCGCCAGAATAAGCACCGGCAGGCCGTCAAACGACAAGGCCTGCCAGAGCGTGTTCATTTAGGCGTCAATATTAGCGAATTGTGTGCCCGCACGGCCATCATCAACCTTGTCCCAATCGCGTTTCACGCCCAGACGCAGCAAGATGGCAGAGGCGATATAGACAGACGAATACGTCCCCACAATAACCCCCCAGATCATCGCGAACACGAAGCCACGGATCACGTCACCGCCCAGCACAAATAGTGAGATCAGCGCAATCAATGTGGTAACCGAGGTCATCACAGTACGTGACAGGGTCTCATTGATAGACAGGTTCAACACATCAACCAGTAATTTCTTTTTATACTTTCGCAGGTTTTCACGCACCCGGTCAAACACCACCACCGTATCGTTCAAAGAATAGCCCACGATGGTCAGCAAAGCCGCGATAATCGCCAGATCAAACTTGATCTGCAACAGGCTGAAAATACCGATGGTCAACACCACATCATGGATCAGGGCCGCCACAGCACCCACAGAGAACTGCCATTCAAAGCGTAGCCAGATGTAGAACAGCACGGCTGAAATCGCCAAAATCACCGCAATCACCGCAGTTTGGATCAATTCACCCGATACTTTGGGGCCAACACTGTCAATCTGCGGAAAGCTCATCGTCGGATCGACCGCAACCAATGCGGATTTAACCGCTTGAACCATATCCACAGTTGCCGCCTCTTCACCCTGTTGCGCCTCAATGCGGATTTGCGAAACGGTGGGCGCGATACCTGCCAGTTGATCCGCAGGATCGATCACTTCAGTGATAGAGACATCGCCCAGGTTCAAAGGTTTCAGGGCCGCGCGATATGCCGTAATATCCACCGGATTTTGCGTGTCGGTGCGAATGGTTGTACCACCCCTAAAATCAATACCGTAGTTCAAACCCATCATGAAAAACAGAACCACAGAGGCGATCATTGCCAGTGCCGACGCGCCCAATGTGAATTTCGACAGACGAAAGAAATCAAACGATGTCTCGGAAGGAACCAGTTTCAGTCTCATGATATGCTCCTAAACTTCAATGCTTTTGGGACGACGCCCCATATAGATGGATATTAACAACCGTGTCACCCAGATCGCAGTGAACACAGATGTGATAATGCCCAAGCCCAGCGTAATTGCAAACCCGCGCACGGGGCCTGCGCCCATCACAAACAGAATGATCGCCGCGATTAATGTGGTGACATTGGCGTCAATGATGGCACTGAACGCACGCTCATAGCCCAACTCAATCGCCCGTACGGGCGATTTTTTGGCTTTCAGCTCTTCGCGGATACGTTCAAACACCAGCACATTGGCATCCACCGCCATACCGATGGTCAAAACGATGCCCGCAATACCGGGCAATGTCAGTGTTGCCCCGATCATGGACAGTAATCCGAAGATCAGACCTACGTTGATGATCAACGCGATATTGGCGAACATACCAAACATACCATATGACAGCACCATAAACACCAACACGGAAATAAAGGCCACAATACAAGCCAGCGCACCTGCATCGATGCTATCTTGGCCCAACTCAGGCCCAATGGTGCGTTCTTCCAGATAAGTCACTTTGGCAGGTAGGGCACCTGCGCGCAGTTGGATAGCCAAGCGTGTGGTGCCTTCAATATCAAACTGCCCAGTGATAATACCAGAACCGCCCGGAATATGGCTTTGAATGGTCGGAGCCGACAATACTTCAGCATCCAGCACAATCGCAAAGGCCTGCCCGATGTTATCAGCAGTATATTCCCCGAATATCCGCCCACCCGTCGGGTTCAGGCGAAATGAGATCGCCGCTTGGTTATTTTGGTCAAACGAAGGTTGGGCATCCACCAGATGATCGCCGTTGATTGTGGCGGTCTTTTCCAGAATATAAAACAGGCCTTCCTGTTCCGCATCCGGCAACAGTATTTGTCGCCCCGTAACCTGCGTATCCGCGTTGGATGTGCGCCCCAAAACAGGATGAAACGTCAGCCGTGCCGTTTTCCCGATCAGTATTTTCAATTCTTCCGCAGATCCGATACCGGGCACCTGGATCAAAATACGCCGCTCACCTTGGCGCTGGATCGTAGGCTCTCGCGTGCCTGCCGCGTCAATACGGCGGCGCACAACTTCTAAAGACTGTTCCATTGTGCGCTGGTCTGTGGCCAGACGTTCAGCCTCGGACAACGTAATAATAATATCAGCACCTTCAGCGCGCACATCAATATCGGTCTCCCCCACACCGGACAAGCTTTGAATAGGGCTTGCCAATGTGCGCACTTTAGCAAGGGCCACATCCATCGCTTCGGGTTTGGCAATACGTACACGCAACTCATCATCTGCACTATCTTGCTGGCGAACCCCGCCAACAAGGGCACGTTCTTCACGCAAGGCATCACGTACCTGCGGCCAGTAACTGCCGATACGTTCGGCATATACTTCTTCCACCTGCACCTCGGCCAGCAAATGCGCACCACCGCGCAAATCAAGCCCAAGATTGACCAGTGATGAAGGCATCCAAGCGGGCCAGCTTTCAGCCTGCGCCGTCAGCGCATCCGTTGCAGGTTCCCCCGCAATCAACGCGGCCTTTGCATCATTGGATTGCTCAACAGTGGTGTAAAATCCGTTTGGTACGGCCATCAGCACCCCGACGACACAAACCACCCAAATCAGAAGTTTTTTGGTAAAAGAAAACTGAAGCATACGCCCGCCTTTTAATTATTTTGCAGGTTCTGTCTTATTCAAAACTGTCTGGATTGTATGCTGAACAATCTTCACTTTTACGCCAGTTGCGATTTGCACCTCAACCTCGTTGTCAGAACCTACTTTGGTCACTTTACCCATGATACCACCAGCAGTAACTATCTGGTCACCCTTGCGCAGATCAGCAACCATCGCGCGGTGCTGTTTCATTTTCTTTTGCTGCGGACGGATCATCAGAAAATACATGATCGCGAAGATCAGGATCAGGGGAATAAAGCTGGCAATACCACCGGTACCACCTACGGCTTGTGCATAAGCTGGGCTTGCAAACATGGGGTTAGTCCTTTTGTCTTTCGGCAGGTTACCCCCGCCCATTTCAATCACGCGGACACTATCTTTAACATTTGCCAAAGACAAGCCGCGATACTGACTTTTATCTGGTGTTTAAACGGCGCGTTTCAAGCTTTTTATCGCCGCCTGTAAACTCATCGGTTTAATCTGCCCCAAACTTAAGTTAAACGCGGGGGCAAGACGACTCAATTCAGATCAGGTGACCCTAATGCATGACATCCGCGCCATCCGCGAAAACCCCGAAGCTTTTGATGCAGCCCTTGCAATGCGCAATGTGTCACCGATGTCTGCTGAAATTCTGGCAATAGACGAAAACCGCCGTGCCAAGATAACCAAAGCCGAACAGGCACTGGCAGAACGCAACGCGGCCTCTAAAGATATTGGCAGGGCCAAAGCACAAGGCCAAGATGAAGAGTTTGAACGCCTGCGGGCACTTGTGGCCGACAAGAAAACCGAAATAGCGGAATTAGACGCCGAAGCAAAAGCCGAAAACGACGCCCTGCAAACCCTGTTGATGACCCTGCCCAACAGCCCGTTCGAAGACACGCCCTTGGGAAAAAATGAAGCCGACAATGTAGAACTGCACCGCTGGGGCATGCCGCTTTCCCTGCATTTTCCCCCGAAAGAGCATTTCGAATTGCCCGCCGTACAAGGTGGCATGGATTTTGAATTGGCCGCAAAAATCAGCGGTTCCCGCTTTGTGATCCTGTCAGGTGCGGTGGCCCGCGTTCACCGCGCCTTGGCACAGTTCATGCTCGATACCCACATAAGCGAAAACGGCTTAACCGAAGTGAACACCCCCGTTTTAGTACGCGATGAAGCCATGACAGGCACAGGGCAGTTGCCCAAATTTTCTGAGGACAGCTACCAAACCACCAACGGCTGGTGGCTGGTGCCGACATCCGAAGTGCCGCTTACAAACATCGTGGCCGACACCATCCAAGATGACGCCGCCCTACCCCGCCGTTTCGTCGCCCACTCTTTATGTTTCCGCTCAGAAGCAGGTTCTGCGGGCCGCGACACATCTGGCATGTTGCGACAGCACCAGTTCGAAAAGGTTGAAATGGTCAGCGTCACAAAACCCGAAGACAGCCGCGATGAACTGGATCGCATGACCAAATGCGCCCAAGGCATTCTGGAACGCCTGAACCTGCCCTACCGCACCGTGGTGCTTTGCACTGGCGACATCGGCTTTGGCGCGCGCCGCACCCATGACATCGAAGTATGGCTGCCGGGCCAAGATACCTACCGCGAAATCTCCAGCTGCTCAGTATGTGGTGATTTCCAAGCACGCCGCATGAACGCGCGGTTCCGACGCAATGGTGCTAAAAAACCCGAATATGTACACACCCTGAACGGCTCAGGTCTGGCTGTAGGCCGTTGCCTGATCGCGGTGTTGGAAAACGGCCAGCAAGAAGACGGCTCAGTAGAACTGCCAGAAGTGTTGCACGGCTACATGGGTGGCAAAACACGCATTAGCAAGGATGGGGTTTTGGCATAACGCCCCTTCCAACCATCCCTGTGATAGTGTAGCCATCCGGTAACAAATATTACAGGCAGGCAAACATGCGTATTCTTATCACCAACGACGACGGCATCAGGGCGCCCGGCCTAGAAGTGATGCTTGAAATAGCCACGCAAATCGCGGGGCCAGATGGTGAGGTCTGGACGGTTGCCCCTGAGCACGAACAATCAGGCGTAGGCCACGCGATTTCGTTTGTCACACCCATGCGGGTCTATCGCAATTCCAGTCACAGCATCGCCGTAGACGGCACGCCTGCCGATTGTGTGCTGACAGGCATCAGCGAAGTCATGGATGCCCTGCCCGATCTGGTGCTGTCAGGCATAAACCGTGGCAATAACGCCGCCCAAAACGCACTTTATTCAGGCACCATCGGTGCCACCATTGAAGCGGCCTTGCATGGCATCAACTCGATCGCCCTGTCACAATTCTTTGGCCCCGAAAACCGCGAACTGGACGACCCGTTTGAAGTGGCACGCGCCAAAGGGGCTGAGGTTGTGCAAGCCATTCTGGATGCCGACCATTGGGGCCAAGGCCCATACGGTCTGTTTTACAACGTAAACTTCCCCCCTGTTGCGGCGATTGACTACAAAGGCGCGCGCGCTGTGGCCCAAGGCTTTCGCGACAACACGGAATTTTACACAGTTTCCCAAAACAGCCCCAACGGCAAAGAATTTTTATGGGTCACAATGGGCGATCAACACGTCCAAACCGCCGACGGTACAGACGTACACGCCAATCTTAATGGTTACGCCTCAATCACACCAATGCACGCCTATTTCACTTGCCATGACAGCTTGAACGCCCTGAAAGGAGCCTTCAAATAATGCTCAGCCCAGAGGCACAAATGAAGTTTCTCTTGATGCTGCGCAATAAAGGTGTGTCCGGCAAAGTGTTGGCGGCAATGGAAAAGGTGCCGCGCGATCAATTCGTTGAAGGTCACTTTAAAACCCACGCGATGGACGATATGGCCATCCCGATTGATGCAGGCCAAACCATCAGCCAACCCAGTATCGTGGCCAAAATGACCGAAGCATTAAACATCGGCTCGCGCCATAAAGTATTAGAAGTTGGCACGGGGTCAGGCTATCAAGCCGCCATCCTGTCACACTTGGCGCGTCGGGTGTATTCACTGGAACGCCACCGCACATTATCGATCAAAGCCCGCGCCCGAATTGAAGCGCTAAAATTGCGAAATGTAATCATCACCACCGCCGACGGCAGCCTTGGCATGCCCGATCAAGCCCCGTTTGATCGCATCATTTTAACCGCCGCCGCAGAAGACCCACCTGCAAACCTCTTGGAACAGTTGCGAATGGGCGGTATCATGGTATTACCAGTAGGACAGTCGGACGCAGTACAAAGCCTGATAAAGGTTGAAAAAACGCCAGAAGGGCTTAACTACACAGAACTTGCAGAGGTACGCTTCGTACCATTGGTTGCAGGGGTGGCAAAAACAGACGGGGTGTAACCCCCGCAACAACAGGACAGGGCAAATGTCAATAAAATCAATCAGATACACTGCAAAACCTTATCTACTGCTATGTAGCATGATCGCACTTACCGCTTGTGATGATTTCACTTTGGGTGACCTTAATACAAAGCTTAATCCCCGCCCCGGCTCACAAACAACGCAAAGCAGTCCGGTTACAGCCCGCCCGCAGCCCGACAGTCGCGGTGTTATTACTTACCCGAATTATCAGGTGATCGTCGCCCAGCGTAACGATACAATGGCTGAACTCGGGGGCCGCGTTGGCATGACTGCGCAAGATCTTGCGCGTCATAACGGCCTGCCACAAGACTATATCGCCCGCAAGGGTGAGGTTTTGGCTCTGCCAAAAGGCATCATCATTCCAACCACAGAAGAAATCAGCGAAAGTACATTGGAAACCCGCGCCGCCGCCGCCATAGACCGCGCCGGTGACACGCCGATCCAAACCGGCACATTACAGCCCGGCCCTGAACCCATCCGCCACACGGTTGAACAAGGCGAAACCGCATATTCCATCGCCCGCCTTTACGGCGTATCCGTCACGTCCCTTGCATCCTGGAACGGGCTGGATCGCAACCTGTCAGTACGCACAGGTCAACAATTACTGATCCCTGTCGCAGAAGACGGCAGCGTCAAAGAAGCCGTGCTATTACCGGCAGATGATGCAACCCCGGAACCGCCCAGCGCCAGCCAACCCCTGCCCGCAGATGTGGAAGTGGCCGTCATACCAGAAAGTCCCAACTTGGCCGCAGACCTGACCCCGCCGGGCGCATCGGGCAAACTACTGCGCCCTGTCAGCGGCAAGGTCATTCGCGGCTATAAATCCGGCGGCAACGAAGGGCTGGATATTGCCGCATCCGCAGGCACTTCGGTAAAAGCCGCCGAAACTGGTGAGATCGCCTTGATCTCCAAATCCAGCAGCCAGAACACCATCGTTTTGATCCGCCATCCTGACAATCTTTATACGGTCTATTCAAATGTCTCAGGTGTGACGGTCAAAAAAGGTCAAAGCGTCAAACGCGGCCAAACCATTGCCAAAGTGGCAAGTGGTGATCCAAGTTTCGTACACTTTGAAATCCGTCGTGGCACCGAAAGCGTGGATCCTGTACCTTATTTATAAGGGCTGCGCATTCAAACCAAATTCAGCTTGCACACCCGCATGATTTCGGCTTTTCATACACTTAAGTGAACGGGGATTTCCCCCGCTTCACACCCCCTATGGAAAGACCGATATGGATAATCGCAACGGCATATTGCTGGTGATCGCCTCTATGGCAGGTTTCACCGTTGAAGACATGTTCATCAAACAACTGTCCGCCACCATCCCCACCGGCCAGATATTGCTGACGCTGGGCGCGTTTGGTGCATTGATTTTTGCCATCATGGCACGTGCCAAAGGCCGCCGCCTAACTGCGCGCCGCGCGTGGACAAGGCTCACCATTGCGCGTGCATGTGCCGAAGCTGTTGCCGCCCTTGCCTTCCTCACCTCGCTGGCCCTTGTGCCTATTTCCACCGTGGCGGCCGTGTTTCAAGCCACCCCCTTGGCCATCACCATGGGGGCAGCCCTGTTCTTGGGTGAACAGGTCGGTTGGCGGCGTTGGAGTGCAATCATCGTGGGTTTCATGGGTGTCTTGTTGATCATCCGCCCCGGTTTCAGCGCGTTTGATCCCGCGATCATTTTCGTTCTCATCGCAGTACTAGGCGTTGCCGCCCGCGACCTGATTACCCGCCTGATCCCTGACAATGTCGCTTCCACCGTGATTTCATTTCAGGGCTTTATCGCGGTATTTTTCGCAGGCACGGCATTGCTGCTGGTCAAATCAGACCCTCTGGTATCCGTCACCCCGTTGGAAACCGCCTATCTTGCAGGTGCCGTCATCTTCGGCGTTGCAGGCTATTACGCCATCGTCGCGGCCATGCGTATCGGCGATGCCTCAGCCATCACGCCGTTTCGCTACACAAGGTTGTTGTTTTCCTTGATTGTTGGCGTGGTGATTTTCAAAGAGCACCCCGATACGCTGACCCTGACAGGGGCCGCGATTATCATCGGCACGGGGTTGTATATGTTCTTAAGGGAACGGGTTGTGGCAGAGGCGGCCTAGGGATGTCCCGATTGGGACACTATGTTAAGGCGTTGATTTTAAAATCAATTACGAAAAACGTGAGTGAACCAATTACACTACCGAAATAGTCTATCTGGCTGTCAGAAAGCGTAGGGTGGGCTTCAGCCCACGCGTTGCAATGGATGTATCAACATGCAAGGGTAATTTATAGATGTAAAATATCATGGTGTGCTTGGCTGAGTTTTCATAAGACGCGGGCTGAAGCCCACCCTACGCTTACTTCATCCATTTGGTAGTAATCAATACTGGATAGATCGTGCTCAGGAGGCACAGCAATGATACCTGAAACAATTAGATCAGCGATGAGCAAGCAAGGGCCGATTGTTGAGCGGCCACCCGGGGAATTGACGGATGTACAGGAAAGTTTAATGGAGTTGGGCTTACTTGAGCATGATCAAGTAAGAGAGATCTTCCAGAAATACCGACTTACGTCGGTTTTTAGCAATCAATACACGGACGAGTTGCTGGATATTTGTTCACCGACTCGTCAAATAGCTGAGGGGGTGGACTTTGCTAACGATACATATGGAATCACGGATAATTTTGTGTGTTTAAGTTCAGGCGAAGGAGAGGGCTTCATTATCTATTCAAAATCTGATTGCAAAGTATATGATGTATCGATTACCGAGATTGACGATTTAGAGAAAGGGAAAGTGGAACCAAGATGGGATTCTTTTTTCGATCTGATTGAGTGGTATCTTAAGTAGGAGCTATCCGCCGTGGGCGAGTTGAAATCAATGTCGAACCAAGGGAGCGTTGGGTGCCTAAAGCTTCACACCCCTACGCCCCGCCAAATCCACCACGAACTGCCAGGCCACACGACCTGATCTATTGCCGCGTGTGGCTTGCCATTCAATCGCCTCAGCCCGCAGGTCTTCATCCGTGATCTCAATACCATAAGCATCGCAATAGCCACGGATCATTGCCAGATACCCATCCTGATCACAGCCATAAAACCCCAGCCACAAGCCGAAACGGTCGGATAGCGATACCTTTTCTTCCACCGCCTCCGCAGGGTTGATCGCGGTGGAACGTTCGTTTTCGATCATATCGCGCGGCATCAGGTGGCGGCGGTTTGAGGTGGCATAAAGCACCACATTATCAGGCCTGCCTTCAACGCCGCCGTCCAGCACGGCTTTCAGGGATTTATAGTGGGTGTCGTCATTACTGAAACTCAAGTCATCGCAAAACAGTACGAAGCGTTCATTCGCCGCTCGCAGGATCGACAGCAAACGCCCGATGCTGGGCAGGTCTTCGCGCTGCACCTCAACCAGTTTCACGCCCTTTACAGTTGCATGTACCGCCTTGACCAAGGAAGATTTCCCCATACCGCGCGCGCCCCATAAAAGCGCGTTATTAGCAGGCAGGCCACGAGCGAACTGTTTGGTATTTTCCAGCAAAGTATCACGCGCACTATCCACCCCCACCAGCAGGCCAATATCAATGCGGTTCACTTGGGCAACGGGTTCCAGACGGTCAGGGCTGACGTGCCAGACAAACGCATCGGCGGATGAAAAATCAGGGGCTTCAAACGGCTTGGGGCTGATGCGTTCCAACGCATCCGCAATCCGTTTTAAAGCATTCTCATTCATGCATCATCATCCCCGTCGTCGTCTTCATCATCGTAATAGCCTTCTTCACGCAACTTCTTTTCACGCTTGCGCTCAACAGCTGCAACCAGCTGAATTGAAATTTCATACAGCAGATAAACCACCGTAAACAGGATCACTTGGGTGACAACATCAGGGGGCGTTACAATCGCGGCCAATGTCAGAATAGCGACAACCGCGTATTTGCGCATGTTTTTCATGCCTTGCGATGATACCAGACCCGACATACCCAAAAGGGTCATCAAAACGGGCAACTGAAAACAAAGGCCAAAGGCAAAGATGAATTTTAGGGTCAGATCCAGAATGTCTGTGACACGCGGCAGGAACGTATTGCCAGTCTCAACGCCACCTTCCACCGCCGTTTTGGTACCTTCGGTCACAAAATCACTGAAGCCGATGAAAAAGTTCATCGCCAGCGGGGTCACCGCATAATGTGCAAATGCAGCACCTGTCAGAAACAATAAGGGGGATGCCACGATAAAGGGTAAAAACGCGCCTTTTTCATTCTTATAAAGCCCCGGCGCCACGAAACGCCACATCTGAAACGCGATCATCGGGAAAGATACCGCAAAGCCCATCAAGACAGAGATGCGGAAATAAACAAAGAAGTTTTCTTGTGCGGCAAAAGTCGTGAAATCCGCTTTCACCCCGTAGTTCCGCAGCACTTTAGCCGTGGGTTCCAGCAGGAAATCCAACAGCGTTGGTGCAAAATAGAACGTGACCAGAATGCCCACGATAAAGGCCACGATAGAATAGATCAAACGCGAGCGCAGCTCGGTCAGATGTTCGATCAATGGGGCTGAACTTTCCTCTACTTCGGTCTCGTCGCTCATGATTTAGCCTTGGGTGGGGTGGTTTTCTTGGCCGCCACCTTTTTGGGTGCTGCCTTTTTAGCCGCAGGTTTCTTTGCGGCGGGTTTCTTGGCCGCAGGCTTTTTCGTTACGGCTTTCTTGGCGGGTGCCTTTTTAGCAGCGGTCTTCTTAGCAGCCGCTTTTGGCGGCTTCACAGATTTCACATCCGCCGCAGGCTTGGTATCACTACCCGCATAAGTCTGCGCATAATCCTTAACCTTGTCACCAACACCCTTGATCGAAAAATCATCCTTGATGTCAGCAGCTTTTTTAACCGTATCGGCCAAGTCTTTGACACCACTTTGATCCGCCGCATCACTCATCGCGGTCTGAAAATCCCGCGCCATGCCACGCGCCTTGCCCACAAAGTTACCCACCTTGCGAAACATCATCGGCAAATCCTTCGGCCCGACAACGATCAACGCCACCACACCGATGATCATCAATTCAGACCATCCAATATCAAACATATGTCACGCCTTTAAATGCGATCAGCCAGGTTCTAGCTTTTTTCGCTTTTGTCTTCTTCAGGGGTGATGTCTTTTGCCGTATCAGAGGCATCCTCAATGGCCGTATCAATTTCATCTTTGCCCTCTTTAACGCCCTTTTTGAACGCGGTGATACCTTTACCGACTTCGCCCATCAGGCTGGATACTTTGCCACGGCCAAACATCAGTAAAACAACAACAGCGATCAGTATCAGGCCCGGCAGGCCAATGTTCTGAATAAACAGAGGTGTGGTCAGAAACATTTATATTCTCCCAAAATGTTCACAAAGCAATATCTGCTTTATCTCGTCGAGCTACACTTATGGATTTTTGACGAAGGTTCAAACCGAAAACGCGCGATTTTGCATAAATATCGTCGCAGCTTGGTATTAATACCTACTTTTTAAACAAAAAACACCGATCACGGCGCATCGATAACCATAAAGCTGTGCCAACATTGGGCATGAATACCCCCGGCACCAGCACTTTCAGAACGCTGCCGTCATAATCCATCGCAAATTCCACCAGACTTTGGTGGCCCAAATAGCGCGCGCGTTTCACCTGTCCACGCGCAGGCACCCCGTCTTCAACAGTGGGGTTCGGCCCGCGCCCTTTGCGGTCAAAATCCAGTTTCAGGTGTTGCGGGCGGATGATAATTTCTACCTTGGTGCCATCCACCATACCCGGCGTCAAAAACTGCCCGAACGGCGTTTCGGTTAGGGCGTTTTTCACCGTGCCCTCAATCACATTCACGTCCGAGAAAAACGCCGCTGCCTGCCCATCCACCGGCGCGTTATAGATATTATATGGGGCGCCCGCCTGCACAATCCGCCCGCCGCGCATCAACGCGATTTGGTCAGCCATACGCATGGCCTCTTCGGGTTCGTGGGTCACCATCAACACGGCAGTATTTTCCGCCTTCAGAATTTCCAACGTCGCATCACGCACATCATCGCGCAAACGGTCATCCAGCCCCGAAAACGGTTCATCCATCAACAAAACCTGCGGTTTCGGGGCCAAGGCGCGCGCCAAAGCTACCCGTTGCTGTTCGCCACCCGACAGCATATGTGGATATTTCGCCTCAAACCCGTCCAGCCCAACCTTGTGCAATAACTCTGCCACACGGGCTGTTTTTGCCCCGCGCGCGCCTTTCAGGCCAAAGCCGATGTTACCTTCCACATCCAAATGCGGAAACAGCGCGAAATCCTGAAACATCATACCGATATTACGCGCCTCTGGCGGCATATGGCCAGCTGCGTCCGATACCACCTGCCCGTCGATCAACACGGCCCCCGCATTTTGCTGATCCACCCCCGCCGCGATGCGCAAGGTCGTAGATTTACCGCAGCCCGATGGCCCCAGCAAACAGGTCACTTGCCCTGCGGCCAGCGTTAAGGACAAGCCATCAACCACGACCTGTCCATCAAAACGACGGATGATATTCTGCAATTCCAGTTTAGGGGCGGGCATCGCGGGTTTGGGCCTTATCTTAACATCTATCCGAGGCTTTTTATCGGGTTTCTCACCGCCCTACCAGCCTCACGCCTTGCGGGCAAGCTTTCCTTGGGTGGCAAGACCGATCAAACCTGCCGCAAACCCTACAATCAGCACCGCAATACAGATATACAAAAGCTGGTCGTATTTATGCGGGCCGTCAAACAGCATCTTCACCAGATCAGTGCCGCGATACATATAGGCCGCCGCCCCCAAAATAGCCGCGATATAGGCCACCATGAATGACCACAATGGCACCACGCGGTTGAACACAAACGCTAACACCAAAACAGGTGTCAGGAACATTGACGCCGTGCCCGAAACCGCCACCGCATCAAACAATGTCTTATTACCCCAAAGCGTCAGCAAAGCACCCGCCGCCATAAAGCCGAACATCGCAATACGCCCGCACATCACTGTGCGCGGGGCAACTTTAAACTCATCAATTACCAGACGTGCAGCCGACGCCAGCGCGCTATCCAGTGTCGACATCGCCGAGATCAGCAAAGACGCTGCAATCAAAAAATAAACCGTCGGGCCAAACATCACCTGCCATGTGCCCAGTAACTGATTTTCATAAGAGGCCCCCATAATGCCCGCCTGAATGCCGAACATGCCAAACCCGAATATGCACACCGATGAAAGCCAGAACGCATGCAGAAAACTTTTGCGTGTGGTGGCCTGATCCGCGATAAAACCGCGATCCATCATCACAGGGTCATGGGCGGGGTATGAAAATACCTGCAACATGGCGACAGCCACCAGAACCCAACCGGGTCGGCTGGCTTGCTCGTGTACGCCTTGTGCGCTGAAAATCGCCCCGATTGTGAATGTATCGTCTGTTACCATCACACTTAAAGCCAGAACAAATACGATCAAAAATACAATCATCTGCATCACATCCGTGCGTAAACTTGCACGAAGCCCCCCTAAAGCGGAATAGACCAGACCGATAACCGCAAGGGCTATAATCGAGCTGGTCTTGGCCCAAGCCAGTTCCGGAAATGCCGCTGAAAAGATCAGCCCGACAACGATCAGATTGGCAAATACTTCGGACAACAAACGCAAAGCAATCACGATATTATAGGCGCCGTGACCCACACGGCCAAAGTTATCACCCAGCCAGTCTTGCACCGAACGCGCCCCACGCGCGCGCATTTGGCCAACAATATACATACCCGTCAGAAAGCTTAGATAATAAGCCGTATAGGCCAGTGTTCCCGCAAAGCCGTAGAAATAGCCTAAAATGGCCGCGTTCATCAAGGAACGCGCAAATATCCATGTAGTGACCTGACTTAACACCAGCATCCAAAGCCCGGGTTGCGCACCCTTGCCAGAGACCCCGTCAAAGAAGCCCGCCACTGTGATTTTACGCGGTGAAATTACCAGACTGATGATGGTAACAAAACCCACAAAATAAACCAAAGCCATAGGGCTTGCAAAAAATGTCATGTGGTGATCTCCCGATATATTTGCGCCTGCTTACACGAGCCTTTGTCAAAAGCGAATGCAAATAATAGAGCTGACACAGTTGTTATCGACATTACATCGTTGAAACGGTGGCCCCGCCATCCAGCAACACATTCTGTCCGACCATATAACCCACATGCTGTGAACACATGAACGCACAAGTCGCCCCAAACTCGGATGCTGTGCCGTAACGCCCCGCAGGAATGGTGGCACTGCGCTCTGCTTTGGCTTCTTCCAGGCTGATCCCCTTGGCTTTCACAATCGCCCCATCCAAAGATTTGGCGCGGTCCGTAGCATGGATACCCGGCAACAGGTTATTGATCGCCACCCCATGTTTGGCCACATCGCGCGCGGTTCCCGCCACATAGCCAGTCAAACCGGTGCGCGCCGTATTGGACAAGCCCAAAACACTGATCGGCCCTTTAACGGATTGCGAGGTGATGTTGACCACCCTGCCCCAGCCCTGTTCGATCATGCCGGGCAACGTGGCCTTCATCAAGGCTATTGGCGTCAGCATATTGGCGTCCATCGCTTTGATGAAATCATCCCGTTCCCAGTCAGACCAATGCCCAGGCGGTGGCCCACCCGCGTTGGTGACCAGAATATCCACATGGCCCGCCGCATCCAACACGGCGGCGCGGCCTTCGTCCGTTGTAATATCACAAGCGATCGCTGTAACATTTACGCCCAGCGTGCGCAGGCCCTCAGCCGCCGCATCCAACGGCCCTTTGGTGCGCGCACAAATCACCAGATTTACCCCCGCCTTGGCCAAAGCTTCAGCACAACCGAACCCCAAACCTTTGCTGGCGGCACAGACAATCGCAGTCTTTCCCTTAATCCCTAAATCCATCGCATTGATTCCCTTTGTGTTTTTCAACACAATAGCAAAACTCATGGCCAATAAAAGCCACTCAATAATTTTTGGGAATTTGGGGAACGGTTGTAAACCTAAAATTAAAGAACGCGCAGACAACCCTCACTACGCCTCAACACTCAATACGCTTTTTGCCTGCGCTTACCCCTCGCGAAAAGGGTTGCCATCACAAAGCTGTTATAAAGGCTTTATTCAACAGGTTTTTCGTGAAATACAGGTTTTGTTTCGTGAATTGCACAGGCTGGCTCAAATTGCAAAAGACGCTTAAAGACCTGAAAACCAACCTGATGTCCCCGATCCCGCTGATCGGTTGGGTTGTCGCCACACTTATTTGCGCCGCCATCGGCCCGTTTGGCACCTATCAGACCGACACGCTTGGTTTCAGGCTGTTATTTTGGGGCGGCACTATATTATCAGGCATCCTATACGCACTTTTTTGCCTTCATGCTGCCCATAACATATGGCCAAAACGCAGCTTCCTGCAAATAGCATGGGTCAGCGGCGTATTCTTCACAATAACCTTTTCCATACCCATCAAGATGCTGATCCTGCAACTTTATACGGAACCGCAACCGTCACTTTTAATGATCATCCTGATTGTCGGTAGTGTCATCGTTGCGATCACAATTCTAATGCATCTTCTGGCCCCTGCACAACCGGAACCCAGCAAACCCGAGCAAGCCAAAACACTTAACTTGGCGGGGCAAAGCGATAACCCGTTCCTGTCGCGCATCAACACTGACATGGGCACCAAACTGATCCGCCTGACCATGCGCGATCATTATGTTGAGGTGCATACCTGCCAAGGCATGCACCTGATTCATGAGCGGTTTTCAGACGCGGTCGCCGCTTTGTCAGAATTCAACGGCACCCAAGTACACCGATCCCACTGGGTTAATCTGGATGAGGTTTGCGACGTGGTCAAAACAACCGGCAAAACCGCTTTCAAAATGTCCGACGGTGCCATCATTCCCATATCACGCGGCAAACTGGCCGGGTTGAAACAACGGGGCCTGCTGGGTTAAGCTTGCCCTTATTATTCAGCTAATCCCCCATAACACCCCACCTAGTCCAACCATAGCAAAAGCCCCACCCCGTACGCCCCCAAAGGGGAAGGTTCTCGAAGATTGTCTTACATTATTCGAATGCGCTCAGGTGTTAAAACCTTCCTGATCCCATCAAACTAGGTGATCAGATCAAAAGTCCGTCGGTGCGCCACCCTCTTCCTTACGCTTGGCCACAAAGGCTTGCAGCTCTTCGTCAATCGCGGGGTCAATCGCGGGGGCTTCAAACTCATTCAAGATATCTTTCCAGACCTTATTAGCCCTTTGCGCCGTCCATTTGCTGCCGTCCAATTCCCATTGCTCATAGTTGCGCCAATCGGACAGAAAGGGGGAATAAAACGCGGTTTCATAGCGTTCCTGTGTATGTTCAATGCCAAAGAAATGGCCCGTAGACCCCACATCCTTAATCGCATCAATAGCAATGTCATCGGGGCCTGTAGCCGTCAATACAGGTTCCATATAGCGTTGAATTTGCTGCAAAACTTCGCAATCCATCACAAATTTTTCGTAACTTGCAATCAAGCCGCCTTCCAGCCAACCCGCCGCATGGTAAACCATGTTGACGTTGGATTGTACCGCCGACCAAAGTGAGTTGCAACTTTCCCACATCGCCTGCCCGTCAGGGGCATTGGATGCACACGCATTAGTAGCCCGAAGCGGTAAACCGTAGTACCGCGCCATCTGCCCTGTCATTTGTGTGGCACGCATATATTCAGGCGTACCAAAGGCAGGCGCGCCTGATTTCATGTCCACGTTTGATGTAAACGTGCCGATGATACACGGCACACCGGGATTGATATATTGCAACAATGCAATCGCTGCCAACCCTTCCGCAATAGACTGCGTCACCGCCCCCGCCATCGTCACCGGTGCCATTGCCCCTGCCAACGTAAAAGGTGTCACCGTAACAGGCTGCCCGCGCCGCGCCAAACGCATCGCACCGTCGATCATCGGTAGGTCGTGTTTCAAGGGTGAGGTCGAATTGATGTTGGTGTACATATGCGGCTTTGCATCGAACTGTTCATGGGTCATCCCACCTGCGATACGCACCATTTCCATCGTATCCTCAACCCGCTCTTTACCCAAAGAATAGGCGTGGGCCACTTTATCGGTCAGGGTCAGTTTGGAATAAAGGCAGTCCAAATGGCGCACAGAGGCGTGAATATCCACGGGTTCCACAGGGTAGCCGCCTGCCACATGGATACAGTTGAAATATTGCGTCAGTTTCACAAGGTTTTCGAAATCCTCAAAATTGCCAACACGCCGCCCTTTATCCAGACACATGGCATTGGGTGGTGAAGACACGTTGACAAAAACCATGTTTTTGCCGCCGATTTTAATCGCCTTATCAGGATTGCGCGGCGTAATGGTGAACTCTGACGGGCAATGCCCGATCATTTCCATCACCCAATCGCGGTCCATATGTACAGTGTCACCCTTGATGGTGCAGCCCGCTTTGCGCAAAATCCCGATGGCTTCTTCATTAAAGAACTCAATGCCGATCTCTTCCAAAATGCGCATCGCACCTTCATGGATAGCCTCCACCCCTTCGGGGCGCAGCGGTTCGGTTGGGTTGTCCAGATTAACAATCTGGCGCCAAGGCATTTGGTCTATTGCTTGGGTGCCACCACGGCGGGTATTGCCTGCGCGCCCGCCTGCTCTGCTTCGTCTGGCCATAATAATTCCTAATCTCTGTTTTAAGAACAGCTTGCGTTGTTCCTGTCGTAAATTGTAGAAATAAAACGACAAAACCTGTCGTTTAAAGCAATACAGATGAATATTTTATGGATAGGTACTAAATATACAGCTTACGGCGCAGAAACATGGTTATAGAATCGAACCCACGAAACCAGCCTGAATATAAAGTCGGCATCCTTTTGATCGACGGTTTTTCGATGATGAGTGTAACCACCATGATCAACCCGTTTCGCAGTGCCAACCGCGATTTAGGGTATGATGCGTTTCACTGGGATATTCTGACCCTTGATGACATGCCTGTAACTGCCTCTGACGGGTTTGAGGCCAAGCCTACGGTTTTGATCAACAGCACCCAAAATTTCGATTATTTCTTTGTCTGTGCTGGTTTGCAAACCAACCCGCCGAACCGCGCGAAGCTAAACAGTTCCCTGCGGCGGCTTTCCAAACAGACAAATGTTTTTGGCGCGCTTTCATCAGGGGCGTATATGTTGGCGCGTGCAGGGTTTTTGGAAGGTAAAGATTTCACCCTGCATTGGGAAAACCAATCGGCCTTTGTAGAAGAGTTTCCCGACCTGCCCCCCAGCACCGCTTTGTTTGTCACCGACGGTAATTTATGGACAAGTTCAGGCGGGTTGTCTTGTATGGATATGGCCCTGAAAATTATCAGTGATAATTTCGGGTTGAAGGTTGCCAATGCGGTGGGCAATCAGTATCAGATTGACCGTATTCGCAAGCCCAACATTGAACAGCGGCCCTTTTTTATGGCCGAATATGAAACCTTGCCACCAAAGCTGCGCACCGCGATCAAAATGATGATCGAAAATTTGGAGCACCCACTTTCCATAACAGAACTCAGTGATGCAGTAGGCATAACCGTGCGGTCTTTGGAACGTGGGTTCAAGCAAGAATTGGGCAGCTCACCCGGCAAGCATTATCGTAAAATTCGTCTGGAACGGGCGAAACATTTGCTTTGGCACAGCAACATGTCGATCCTGGAGGTTTCCATTCTGACAGGGTTCCCGTCACCATCCTACCTGTCACGGCTTTACCGTCAGGAATTCGGGGTGTTACCATCCGAAGAGCGCAAGAAATCCGGTTCAAATAACACTGGGTAAGGTTGAAATATCGGGCAAGATCACATCAGCCAGATGTTTGATGTCTTCATGTTTGGCAGGGCCAGTCAGCACCCCCACATTCAGCCCAACACCGGCATTACGGCCCGCTTCCAGATCGTGACTGCTGTCACCGATCATTGCTACTTGCGCGGGCTTCAATTTCATCTTTTCACAAAACCCAAGGATCATATCGGCCTCTGGTTTGGGCGTGAAACCACTGTCATATCCGCAAATGAAATCAAAGTGATGGTGGATATTGTGGTCTTGCATCTGGTTATGCGCACTTTGCTCAAAATCATTGGTCGCAATGCCCAGCGCAAGCCCGCGCATCTTGAAACTGGTCAGCAGCGGATCAAGCGCGCACACGGGAACTGCCGTGGTATCTTGCAAAGCCGCAAAGGCAATTTTTTCAATCGCCTTGGCATCCAGATCAGGATGCACAGACGCCAGCATAACGCATTGTTCATCTACTGACGCGTTTACCGCCACAGACCCGGTTATGAAATCTTTCGCATCCCAGTCAAACCCGACCATTCTTGCCATCTCAAGGCGCAAATCATGGTCATCAGGGGCCAGAGATGTCAAAAATGAAATAGACCAGTCAGCCCATGTATCGCTGAAGCCAAACAATGTACCATCTTTGTCAAACAGAATGCCTTGGATATTTGTGGTCATGTGCCGCCCCTTTTGGGGCATATGACCGAAGCTTGGGGATTCTGGCAAGCGGTTTATACACTTATGGCAACTTGAAACCAGAGCCACATTTCATTACTTAAGTTTAAGATTCCTTGAAGGAACCCATCCCGCAAAACCCTTCTCATTAAGACACCAAACCCATCCGTGTGTTTCTTTTATGCCTGTTAAGATTTCACCGGAAATGCAGCTTAATTCTATAGCCGAAAAATCTGTGCTGGCCGTTGTTATACCCGCTTTAATCGTTGCTAAAGTATCTGGTATCCAACCTTCTTTATCATCTGTGGCCTTGGCCCAAACCCAAGTGTGCCCATGCCAATTATCGGCGCGGCCAGACAAAGTTAATTCATCACCGACCTTTAAGATAATAGGATCATCAAAGCTGGCTGTCCATGATGACACGACCTCAAAACTTTGCCGCCCATTTTTACTACTTTGCATCGCGACCCTTCACGTCCAGTTCGGCAAAGCCCCACCCGGCAGGGCCATGCGGATGGGTTGTACTGCGTCATAGGGCAGATTTTGGGTGTCACAAAAACCGCGCACCCAGTCATCATCCATCAGGATGAAATCCATCACAGAGGCCAGAAATTCAGGATCACCTGCACGTTCCCGCACATCATCCAGACCTGACCCTGTGGCGCCAAGAAACGTCATCATCAAATCATCTTGCGCCGACAACCAGCCAAGGGCTTGAATGGCGATAAGTTCGGCTTGGTCTTTGCTGAATTGCATTATTCGCGGTGCTTCCTTGGGTGTTTTTCCCGCCATATACGGCGTTGTTCTTTCATCGCATTTACATACGCCAAACGCTGGTCATCTGTCATCCCTGAAATGATTGCAACAAAGGCTTTTTGTGCATCTTGGGTGGATTTTGTTATATGTGAACGCTGGGCTGTAAAGGCCGCATGCACGGCATCGGCGTTAAAGGGGCGTGCTATAATCGCCACATGAATGGTCTGCATGGTTTGGTGCATAGCTTTACCGTTTGCGTGTATTTTAGTGCGGTGAACACGAAAATACTTACGCACTTCAAGGCGTTGGTCATCAGGCAATGCGCGCATAAAAAGCCGCAGGCCCGACCCACCGGCAAAATGCGCCCTACGGTCGCCATGCCCTGACATCTTTGCACCCACAACCAAACCGGCCACGGCCAGGTTCATGCCCAAAGAAAGGATCAATAAGGCCTTCATCCAGGGCCATTTGCGCGGTGTTTTCATCTCAGTCATAATCTGCCCTCTTGAAATAATGCTTCGATCTCGGAAGCTACTGAAAAGCTGCCATCGTCAAAGATTTCAGCATTTTGTTGTGTGTTGTTCAGATAATTCAAACTGTCCGGCGTGGAATATCCGATATACATGCCGACAAAGGCACAAGCGGTCATGGCCGCCACCGGTTGCCAACCGCCGATTTTGCGTAACAAATCCGCTAAAAAAGTTGCTGAAATAGGTACTTTAGTGGTTTCCGTTCGTATCTCAGCCTGATGCAGTGCATCCGCCACCACCGCCTGCAAGAATATCGCGTTAGGTTGGTTATTTTGTGATTTGGCCGCGTCAAAGAACGCCTCCAGTTCCATATCTGTTTTTGTGTCCATCATTCCAGTCCCAGTTCTTCCTTCTGCCCCAACAGCAGCCCCGCCAAGTTTCGTTTGCCCCGTGCGGTCAGGCTTTCAACCGCCTCCACACTGATCTGCATGATTTCTGCAATCTCAGGGTTGGCCAATTCTTCGATATGGCGCAATGTTATCGCCATTTTCTGCCGATCAGGCAGCTCTGCCATTGCCCTTTGCAAGGCCTTTGCCCGCTCATTGGATTGCATCCGCCTTTCGATCGAGGGCTTATCATCCGCAGGTTCCGGAATATCATCCAGATGCGCACCTTTTTTCTTTCGCAACCGGTCAATGCACAGATTGCTGGCCACACGGTAAAGCCAGGTTGATACTTTGGCTTCACCTTGGCGCCAATCAGGGGCCACTTTCCACAGGCGCAACATCGCATCCTGGGCCACATCTTCGGCTTCAGCCATATCGCGCAACAAGCGCCATGACAGTGCCAGAACGCGCGGTGCATGGCGAAAGGTTAATGCACGCGCAGCATCTTGGTCTCCATTTGCATAGAGAATCATCAACGCGTCATCACCGACGTCATTCATTGCGTCCAAAGCCATCATACCCCTGCATTAACGACCTGCCCACATTTGGGCAATGTGAATGGCGGGCCCTTCGCAGGCCCGCCACATATATTAACCGCCTAAACTAACCATCGTGTTTACGATGCCCGCGCATTTTCTTGACTTCTTCGCGTGAGATTTTACCGTCGCCGTCTGCATCAATCTTGTCGAACATATGCATCTTGCGTCCGCTCATTTCAGACGCATCCAGCTTACCGTCATCGTTCTTGTCTTTCTTCTTAAACATATGATCCAGATGCTTTTCCATACGTGCCATCATGGCGGCGCGCATTTCATCTTTGCTTAAAGCCCCGTCATTATCGGTGTCTTTTTCCGCGAATTTTGCAGCGTGATGCGCCGACATTTCATCTTGGGTCAGAAACCCGTCTGAATTGGCGTCAATCTGATCAAAATGCTTGTAAAGCCCGCCACCATGCATGCCTCTGGCCTCGGCAGCGGCAACGCCCATAACGCTGATGCTTAAAGCTGCGATAATCATGGATTTTGTAAATGTATTCATTCTCTGCTCCTTTAGGTTTGAGGCAGGCTTGCCCTGCTTTCATATATAAATACGCGGGGGCACCCACTTTCCGTCGCTGAATTTCAACTTTGTTTGCGACATCCCGCCGCGAGGCAGCTTGTCATAGTTTCTTTTCGGCCGAACATCTGTATCACCCTGCAAATGACACATCAAAGCACATCATCCGATACAGATCGCCCCCTGAAACCTGCGTTGCTGCGTGGTTGGCAGCGGGTTTGCCCGAACTGCGGTTCTGGCCCCCTGTTCAAGGGCTATCTGACCGTGCGTGATACCTGCCCCGTGTGCGCGCAGGAATTGCACCATCAACGTGCTGATGACGGGCCTGCTTATGTGACCATTTTGGTATGCGGTCATCTGTTGGGGCCTTTGATGCTGATGGCTTTTGAGATGTTTCGGCCTGATCCGATTGTGTTAAGTCTGGTCTTTATCCTGTTCTTTGTCGCATTGGCCTTGTTTTTACTGCCCCGCATCAAAGGTGCGTTTGTCAGTTTGCAATGGGCCAAGCGGATGCATGGATTTGGCAAAGATGAGGCTATAACACCGGCGCAATAACCGCTAAGCTGTCTTTCATGACATCACCTTTTTTGACCCGCCTGAAGCCAGAATTACCCACCAGCCTTTTGCAGCTTGCGCAAAAAGCCAACACCCCGCGTGTGGCTATTGCGCGTGCTGGTGCCGCTTTGCCGATGCAAGCAGCATATGAAGCCACCAAGGCAGGTATCATGCAGCCCGTCTTTACGGGTGAAGCCGATGCAATCAAGGCAGAGGCGGATGCGTTGGATTGGGATATTTCTGATTATGAGATCATAGAGGCTGAGGGGGAAGAAGCTTCAGGACACGCCGCCGCCCTTGCCTGTGGCCAGGGCCGTGCGGATGTGTTGATGAAGGGTCATTTGCACACGGATGTATTCATGAAATCTGCGCTTTCACGCGACAACGGCCTGCGCACTGGCGAACGATTGGTACATGTGTTTTGCCTGACACACCCAACAGGGGGCAAGCCGCTGTTGATATCAGACGCCGCCGTCAACGTGGCCCCTGACATGGATACGCGTAAAGCAGCCATTCGCTACTGTGTTGATTTATTCCGAAAACTTGGGGTGGAACAACCCAAAATCGCTATGTTGTCAGCCACTGAAAGCGTGTTGGCGGCAGTACCTTCATCAGGCGAAGCCCGCGCATTGCGTGATTGGGCGCGCGGTGAAATACCGAACGCACATTTTTCGGGGCCATTGGCATTGGATTTAATCCTGTCACCCGAAAGTGTAGCGATCAAAGGCATGAATGATGACCCTGTCGCGGGGGATGCGGATGCCGTCATCGTGCCTGACATCGTCAGCGGCAACACTTTGTTCAAGTCACTGGTTTACCTGTCGGGCGGCTGTGCCGCAGGCGTAGTGATGGGCGCGAAGGTGCCTATTTTGCTGACAAGCCGCGCGGATGCGGCAGAGGCGCGGATGGCGTCTGTGGCTTTGGCTGCGGTTTTAAGTGGGTGAATTAGAAATGGCATGAGTAAGCTGCATATCTTACGAATAGTTTATATCATCACAATAATAAATGAAGGGACAATCCATGGCACTTAAACCTCTAGTTTGGAACGGGCGTCAGTACTCACTGCAAATTCGCAGGCACTGGATTACCTTTTTTGGACTTGCGACTGTGTTTGAAATTCGTGTGCCCCGAATGGAAAAACTACTACCCGAAGGTGCGGGTTATCACATTATGGAAATTTATGACCTAGCTGACAGAGCACGGGATTACTTTGATACTTTCGACCATTGGTGGTCGTATTCATGTAGTTTATGCGACCACTATTGTGAATTTTATGTGATGGAATATTCAAAAGAAGGCAACACATTCAACACTTTTCACAACACATATATAAATGATCGATATGCCGTGCAAAACTTCGCAAAAATATCAGAAGGATATAGCGGCCCAGACGCATGGGTTCTAACATGATAATTATACATAAGGTGGGCTGAAGCCCCCCCTACAAACTGGTGGATGCCGGTGCCCGGGGTAAACAATATCTTTATCTAAAATTGAAATACCACACACCCTGCGGGGTTCAGATTGGAAATGTGATGTCAGACCAGAGTAAAACTTCCCGCATCGAGGGCTTTCGCAACCTTACCCCTGAAGCACGTCTTACGGCGTTGGGTGACAGTGTTGCAGGTTTAAGCGGTGATAACACCCTGCCCTTGGCCCTAGCGGACGGGATGGTTGAAAATGTTGTCGGCAAGTTTGAATTGCCGCTTGGGGTGGCCACAAACTTTACTGTGAACGGGCAAGATTACCTGATCCCGATGGCGGTAGAGGAACCTTCTGTGGTGGCAGCGGCTTCTTACATGGCCAAGATCGTGCGCGGCTGTGGTGGATTCACCGCCACAAGTACCACGCCGATCATGCGCGCACAGGTGCAGATCCTTGGGGTGGCTGATCCTGAGCTGGCCAAGTCGCAGTTGATGGCTGCCAAGGACGAAATCATTACTTTGGCAAACTCCAAAGACAAAGTGCTGATCGGGTTGGGCGGTGGTTGCAAGGATATCGAAGTGCATATCTTTGAAGACACGCCAATTGGCACAATGGTTGTGTTACACCTTCTGGTTGACGTGCGCGATGCGATGGGGGCCAACACGGTCAACACCATGGCTGAACTGGTCGCCCCGATGGTGGAAAAAATCACCGGCGGCACAGTGCGGCTGCGTATCTTGTCCAACCTTGCGGATTTGCGCACGGTCAAGGCAACGGTGCGGGTGACGGCGCAGGCTCTGACCACGAAAACCTTGAACGGAGCGGAAGTAACGCAAGGTATCGTTGAGGCGTGCGCTTTGGCAATCATCGATCCTTACCGCGCTGCAACCCACAACAAAGGTATCATGAACGGCATTGATCCCGTAGTGCTGGCTACAGGCAACGACTGGCGTGCGATAGAGGCAGGTGCCCATGCTTATGCCGCGCGATCAGGGCGATATACATCGCTGACCCGTTGGGAGGCGGATGCCGAAGGGAACTTATGCGGCACGTTGGAACTGCCGATGGCACTGGGGATTGTAGGTGGGGCGACGAAAACCCACCCTGCGGCGCAGGCGGCATTGGCCTTGATGGGCGTTACATCGGCATGTGAATTGGCAGAAGTGGTAGCCTGTGTGGGCCTTGCCCAAAACATGGCCGCTTTGCGGGCATTGGCGACAGACGGCATCCAGAAAGGCCACATGGCATTACATGCCCGCAACATCGCGATAGCGGCGGGGGCAACTGGGGTGGATATTGACCGCGTGGCCAAAGCAATTGTGCAGGCGGGGGATGTCAGTGTGGGCCGGGCTGTGCGGGTTTTGCAAGGCTTGGAGGTGTAAATAAATCGATGGGCAACAAAGAACTTTTAGATTTACATGAAAGTATTATGACTAGGCCAAATATGTATTTCCATGATGGGTCATTCATATCTGCTACTGGTTTTATTACCGTCGTAAAAAGCCCCCCACGGGGGTTGGGGCTGCGCATTCGTAGAATGCGCCCGATGAGTGAAACATTTTCGACCTAATCAAACTTGGGCGTTATAGCTGGAAGTTCTGTAAGCCATGCCAAGACCCCGTAACCTTTCCTAAAATCCGAATGTTTTCATTCAACCCACATGCCGAAATATATTCCATTTCAGCCAAAAACCTGCTCCCCCCTTGCCATTCGCATGAAAAACATTCTTATAACATTATGAAATTTACAAACGATGCATGCTTGGCACTGTAAAGGGGGGGAATAACACATGGCAAAAACAAATGTTCATGAGCGTGATGCAGATTATTACACAAAAAAGGTTGAACGCGATGTGGCAAAAAACCTGTCGATTGATGACTATTCTGAAAAGCAAAAATTTGCATTAACCTGCCAATATCTGGGCATGGAAGGCCACGGTTAAGGCATCATCACCCAAATGACGGCGCGCGGTGACAAAGATAACACCTTTATCACCATGCCCTTCGGGTATGGGTTTGAAGATGTTCGCGAAAAGGATTTAATCTTAATCGATTACGATCTGAATACCCTGGAAGGCGAAGGTATATCCAACCCCGCACAACGTTTTCAGATGTGGGTTTATGATAAACGGCCGGATGTGAATTGCATTATTCATGCCCATTCGCCTCATGTTTCCGCCTATTCAATGCTGGACGAACCGTTTCAAGTAGCCCATATGGATGCAGCATTTTTCAATGAAGATGTCGCGTGGTTGCGTGAATGGCCGGGCCTGCCGATTTAGGATGATGAAGGCAAGTTAATCTCGGCTGCTTTGGGCGATAAACGCTCTATTTTACTGGCTAATCACGGGTATCTGGTGGCCGCGTCAACGATTGAAGAAGCAGCTATTCTTGCGATCTATATGGAACGCGCTGCCCGAAATCTTTTGATGGCAATGGGTGCCGGAAAGGTAAATGCAGTTCAACCGCATATGGCCAGAACCGCGCATGATTTCATGTTGGGCAAGCCGTTTGTCGGGGCAAGTTTTAACTACTTTGCCCGCCGCGTTCTGGAAAAAACACCTAATTGTATAGATCGGTAATAATACATGTTCGAAATCACCCCAACCATCCGCATCCGCCGTTCACCCTATTTTGAAGCAACCGTGGCGGATGGTGTCAAAAGCTTTATGACCTACAATCAAATGTTGATGCCAACAGGGTATGGCGACCCTGAAGCGGAATATGACCGTTTGATCAATGGCGTGGCCCAATGGGATGTGGCAGTTGAACGCCAAGTGCAATTTACTGGCCCTGATGCGGGCAAGCTGGCACAGATATTATCGCCACGGGATCTGACAAAATGTGTGCCGAACCAAGGAAAATACGTGGCCCTTTGCGATCATCGCGGCACCATTATCAATGATCCGATCTTGCTGAAACTGGATGAAGATCGTTACTGGTTGTCTATCGCAGACTCCAACATCCTGTTCTGGTCTCGCGCGATTGCGGCAGAACGCGGGTTGGACGTAGAAATCATAGAGGCCGACGTTTCCCCGCTGGCCGTACAAGGCCCGAAAGCCGAAGATGTGGTTGCGGCAGCTTTTGGCGACTGGGTACGCGATTTGAAATTCTTCTGGTTTCGCGAAGCCGAAATAGAAGGCATCTCCCTGATGTTGGCCCGCTCTGGCTGGTCAAAACAAGGCGGGTTTGAACTGTACTTGATGGATCAGACCAAAGGTGTGGCATTGTGGAATATCATCCGCGAGGCAGGGCGCACCTTTGGCATTGGCCCCGGCAACCCCAACCTGTGCGAACGCATTGAAAGTGGGCTTTTATCCTGGGGGTCAGATACCGACGACAATACCAACCCGTATGAGGTGGGGCTTGGCAATTATATCGACCTGGATGTAGGCGATGATGTCGTGGGCATTCAGGCATTGCGCAAAATTAAAGCCAAAGGGCCAAAACGGCATCAGCTTGGGGTGATACTTGACGGGGATACCCCCGTATCACCGCCTAAAATATGGAATGACATTATAGTTGATGGTCAGAAGGTTGGCGATATGACCAATGGTGTTTGGTCTTATCGGCTGAAGCGCAATATCGGCTATGCGCTGGTGTCACAAAGCACGAAAGCAGGGGATAAAGTGGCGGTGCGCAGGGATGGTGCAGCTGTTTCCGGCGTTCTATGTGAGTTACCGTTTATTTAAGCAAGACAGCCCATTCAGAAATCCTGTTTGGTTGCCCCACCTAGCTGCTGCTTTACCGCATCAATATCACCCAGAACCCAAAGTTCGGTAATCTGCTGGCCATTGGTTTTGAAAAAACCGGCCCCTGCCCAACTGATTTTTTTGCCTGTGGGTGCAACACCGTAAAACACCCCGTCATGGGTGCCGACAAATTCCATACGCGCAACCGCTTGTTTATCTTCTGTGATAATTTCCTGAATATTGCAGATGAAATCAGGCAGGGCATCGCGTATTTCGTGCATATACTTAATAAAACCTTCCGGCCCGCTTCTTTTGGGCCCTAAAGATGCCCTGAAAACAAAACCTTTGTGCAGGATTTCACGCGCAACGCCTTCGCTGGCTGTATTCCAGACCTCATGGTAAAACCGTTCGATCAAATGTTTTGGTGTGTGCGTCATGATTGACTCCGGTATTTTTGGGTTTACTCATACATATTCGCATTAAAATCAGAACAAGGTATACGTTCCGTATTTATCAATCTTAAGTTAGCATAACAAATTATGAATCCACACCACACTGTAACCTTTCCTAAAATCCGAATGTAGTTTTATTCAACCCAAAAGCGGATTGATCCGCCTTTTAGGGCTGGCTCTTGGCCCAATTATCCCCATAATCCGCGCCAAGGGGAGAGCCACTTTATGAATCACCATCAGCCAGACCTTGATACTTCACCCGAAGTCTCTGACGAGATCCGCAAAACCACCTGTTATATGTGCGCCTGCCGTTGCGGTATCGACGTGCATATGAAAGACGGTAAGGTTAAGTATATCGAGGGCAACCGAGATCATCCGATCAACAAAGGTGTGCTTTGTGCCAAGGGTTCTGCGGGCATCATGCAGCATTATTCGCCGGCACGTTTGCAGGCCCCAATGAAGCGGGTTGGCGCGCGCGGTGAAGGTAAATTTGAAACCATCAGTTGGGATGAAGCCTTTGATATCGCTGAAAAATGGCTGAAGCCTATTCGCGAAAAGGCACCGCATAAGTTGGCCTTTTTCACTGGTCGCGATCAGTCACAGTCGCTGACAAGTTTCTGGGCACAACAATTCGGTACACCGAATTATGCCGCCCACGGCGGGTTTTGCTCGGTCAATATGGCAGCGGCCGGTATCTATACAATGGGTGGTGCATTTTGGGAATTTGGTGTGCCCGACTGGGATCGCACCAAGATGTTCATGATCTTTGGTGTGGCCGAAGATCATGACAGCAATCCGATCAAGATGGGGCTTTCCAAACTCAAGGAACGCGGGGCCAAGATTGTGGGGGTGAACCCTGTTCGGTCGGGCTATAACGCCATTGCTGACGAATGGGTGGGTATTACGCCTGGCACCGACGGGTTGTTTGTGCTGGCGATGATCCATGTATTGTTGAAAGCTGGCAAGGTCGATCTGGAGTACCTGATGCGCTACACCAACGCGCCGATGTTGGTGAACATGGATGAAAGTTCGGATGAACACGGGCTACTTTTACGCGATGTGCATGGCCAGTTCATGGTGCAGGATCGCGTTACAGGCAAGCCTGTTGCGTTTGACAAAAAGGGCGTGAAGCCTGTGTTTTCTGGTGAGATCACCTACCAAGGCACCAAATACACGCCCGTGTTTGAGTTAATGACCGAAAAGTATCTGTCAGAAGAATACGCGCCCGAAGCTGTGGCAGAACGCTGCGGCATTACCGCCAAAACCATCCGCCGCTTGGCCACCGAATTGGCCCATGTGGCATTTGAACAAGAGATCACCATTGATCAGCCTTGGACGGACTGGAAGGGCGAAAAACACAAGACCATGACGGGGCGCCCCGTGTCATTCCACGCCATGCGCGGAATTTCGGCGCACTCGAACGGCTTTCAGACCTGCCGCGCCATTCACCTGCTGCAAATCCTGCTTGGCAGTGTCGAGGTGCCGGGCGGTATGCGTTTCAAACCGCCCTACCCCAAGCCTGTCGGCATTCACCCGACCCCGCACAGCTACGCTACACCGGGTGGGCCGCTGAATGGCCCTCACTTGGGCTTCCCTACGGGGCCAGAGGATTTGGCCCTGAACGCCAGTGGCACACCCATTCGGATTGATAAGGCGTTTACATGGGAAAACCCATTATCGGCCCACGGCATGATGCATATGGTGATTTCAAACGCGCACGCGGGCGACCCCTATAAAATCGACACGCTGTTTATGTATATGGCCAATATGTCGTGGAATTCGTCGATGAATTCGCGCGGTGTGATGGATATGCTGACCGATAAGGATGAAGACGGCAACTATGTGATCCCAAACATCATCTATTCCGATGCCTATTCGTCTGAGATGGTGGCATTCGCTGATCTAGTGCTGCCGGACACCACCTATCTGGAACGCCACGACTGCATTTCACTGTTGGACAGGCCTATTTCCGAGGCCGATGCGGTTTGTGACAGTATTCGGTGGCCCGTGGTAGAACCTGACCGCGATGTGCGCGGCTTTCAAACTGCCCTTATCCAACTTGGCGCAAGGCTGGGCTTGCCGGGGTTTGTGGATGAAGACGGTAGTGCCAAATACCAAGATTACGCTGATTACATCGTCAATCATGAACGTCGCCCCGGTGTGGGCCCTTTAGCGGGCTTTCGCGGTAAGGATGGCACTGGCAAAGGGCGCGGTGAGCCGAACCCTGAGCAAATAGAGAAATACATCGAAAACGGTGGCTTCTGGCATGATAGTATTCCAGATGAAGCCTTGTTTTATAAACCCTGGAATATGGCCTATCAGAACTGGGCAGTGGAACGGGGTATCTTTGATAAACCTGCCCCCTACCTGTTTAGTATCTATGTGGAGCCTATGCAGAAGTTCCGTCTGGCAGCACAGGGCAAGGGCGAATTGCAGCCGCCTGAGCATCTGCGCGAACAGTTGATTGCCGCGATGGATCCGCTGCCGATCTGGTGGGCACCGTTTGAAGAACAGGGTGTGGATTGCGATGAATATCCGCTGCACGCGCTTACGCAACGCCCCGCCGCCATGTACCATTCATGGGGCTCGCAAAACGCATGGTTGCGCCAAATCCATGGCACTAATCCTTTGTTTGTATCTGGTGAGGTTTGGGTAAAACACCGCTTTAAAGAAGGTGACTGGGCCTACCTCACATCCCATCATGGCAAGATCAAAGTGCCTGTTGTGCGCATGGACGCGCTGAACCCGCATACGGTTTGGACATGGAACGCCATCGGCAAACGTAAGGGTGCTTGGGCTTTGGATAAAGACGCGCCTGAAGCCACCAAAGGCTTTTTGTTGAACCATCTGATCCATGAACTTCTGCCCGACAAAGGTGATGGTTTGCGTTGGTCAAACTCTGACCCGATCACAGGTCAGGCCGCTTGGTATGATCTACGGGTAAAGATCGAAAAAGCCCCTATTGAAGACGGTGTTTCACAACCTGAAACCCCTGCACAGGCCTCGCCCGTTGGGCAAGGGCCTAAGGATGTGGCTTACGGGGAGGAGTTTTAGGATGACGGCTTTACCCCCCACCACCGCCAAGAAACTGGGCCTTGTGATCGACCTTGATATTTGCGTCGGTTGTCACGCTTGCGTGATCAACTGCAAGGAATGGAATACCTCTAACTACGGCGCACCTTTGTCCGATCAAGACGCATATGGCGCAAATCCCGTCGGCACTTTTCTCAACAGAATTCACACATATGAGGTCAAAAAAGACGATAAACCAGCACAAACCGTACATTTTCCAAAATCCTGCCTGCATTGCGAAGATGCGCCCTGCGTCACGGTTTGCCCCACGGGTGCCAGCTATAAACGCGTTGAAGACGGCATTGTTCTGGTCAACGAAAGTGATTGCATCGGGTGCGGATTATGCGCTTGGGCTTGCCCGTACGGTGCCCGCGAGTTGGATGCAAAAGAAGGCGTTATGAAGAAATGCACGCTTTGTGTGGATCGGATTTACAACGAAAACCTGCCAGAGATTGACCGCGAACCTGCCTGCGTGCGAACCTGCCCTGCTAATGCGCGCCACTTCGGGGATTTCGCTGATCCTGACAGTGCTGTTTCCAAAATGTCCGCAGAACGCGGCGGCATTCAGTTGATGCCGCAACAAGAAACGAAACCGGTCAACCGTTACCTGCCACCGCGCCCCAAGGCGGACATTCAGACGGATGGCGACATTGATATTCTAGCACCGTTTCTGAAACCGGTTGCCGAAACACCAAAGGGGCTGCTTGGTTGGCTCGATAAAGCATTGGAGGCCCTTTGATATGCACCCTGCCGCATCCGTCATAATCTTCACATCCCTTTCGGGCCTTGGCTTTGGCCTGTTGGTTTTCCTTGGGCTTGGCTTCCCGAATGTATCGGGCTGGCCGGCTTTCTGGTTTTTCTTCATCGCTTTTGCACTATCCGTTGGCGGCCTGCTGGCCTCCACATTCCATTTGGGCAACCCGCAGCGTGCGATGAAAGCGTTCAGCCAATGGCGCACTTCTTGGTTAAGCCGTGAAGGCGTGGTCGCCGTGGCCGCCCTATTGGTCATGGGGCTATACGCGGCCCTAGTGATATTTCTGGGCATCCGCATTGCGGCCCTTGGTTGGCTGGGCAGTATATTAAGCATCGGCACGGTCTATTGCACCTCAATGATCTACGGCCAGTTGAAAACCGTGCCACGCTGGAACATGGGGGTCACACCCGTATTATTCCTGCTATATGCACTTGCAGGCGGGGCGTTGCTGGCCACGCAATTACGGCTGGCTTTGTTTTTGCTGATCGCCCTGACGGTTACACAAATCCTGACATGGCTGCGCGGTGATATGAGCTTTACCGCTGCTGGGCACAACATTGAGACCGCAACGGGCTTGGGCCATCTGGGCAAAGTCCGCCTATTGGAAAGCCCGCATTCAGGTGAAAACTATCTGACCCGCGAAATGGTGCATATTGTCGGGCGCAAACATGCGCTGAAACTGCGGATTATCGCCACATTCTGTCTGGGCCTGATCCCGATTGTGGTGCTGGCATTTTTCAACCTCAGCCACATATCGGCCCTGATGGTCGTGATCCTGCACATCATCGGATTATTCACCGCGCGTTGGCTGTTCTTTGCAGAGGCGGAACATGTGGTTGGGTTGTATTACGATAAGCGTTAGTGGATCACCAAAATCAGCAGCAAAATACTGACGATAACCAGCCCGATGCCCAGCAGTTCCCTAGGCGTGCTGCGTTCTTTGAAGATCAGGTAGGACGCGATAAAGGTGAAAACCAGCTCGATCTGCCCCAGTGCTTTGACGTAGGCCGCATTTTGCAAGGTGAAGGCCATGAACCAGCCTAGTGAGCCTAAAACGCCGGTGATACCCACCAGTAGTGTGACCCGCCATGATGCAATCACGCGGGTGATCTCGCCGGGTTCGCGTAAGCGCAGCCATAGGCTCATGGCGATGGTTTGGAATGTGGTGACGCAGGCCAGTGTGAAGGCGGCGCGGATGATGAAATCACCGGAACTTAATGATAGGCTGGCACCACGATAGCAGGTGGCTGAGACGGCAAATATCGCGCCTGATCCGATGCCATAAGCCGCCGCGCGGTTGAAGATGCGCCTGTACCATACGCCCCCGCCTGCCATTTTGGGCGGGTCGGACAGTAAAATCACCCCGATGATGCCCACAAGGATGGTCAGCACCGCCCAAAGCGAGATGCCCTCGCCCAGTACGATGAAACCGACAACGGCGGTCAAGATGGCTTCGGTTTTTTTCAAGGTGATGCCAACGGCGAAATTGCGTTCGGCAAACAAGGCCACTACAAGCATAGTCGCGGTGATTTGTGCTAGGCCGCCGATGATCACAAACACCCCTGTGCGCAAGCTGGCGGTTGGAACCTCCCAACCGAACCTAGTTAAACCCACCACTATCAGCACCGCGATGGGGGCGGCGAACAGGAAACGCGCAAACGTAGCCCCGCCTGTGGTCAGCTTGGTGGCTTTCAGGTGCTTTTGCAGCATGAACCGCAGGTTTTGCGCGAACGCGGCTGCGATGGTTATGGGTATCCATAATGCCATATCAGTAAGGCATCGGGTGGGCTTTGTGGGCTGTTGAAATTTCCGCTAGAAGCTCATCGTTTAGGGTGATTTCAGTGGATTTCAGGGCGGTTTCAAGTTGCGCCAAATTGGTTGCCCCGAAGATGGCAGAGGCCATAAATGGGCGCGTTTGGCACCATGCCAGTGCCATTTGCGCGGGATCAAGACCGTGCCTGTTCGCTATAGCCTGATAAGCTGCAACCGCTGACCATACCCTTGGGGTGACACGCCCACCCAGTTCTGCATTCAACGACATACGCGAACCGTCTGGAATGGTTTTACCACCTTGATATTTCCCTGTCAGAAGACCTGTGGCCAGCGGTGAAAACGCCAGCAAACCAACCTGTTCATTGTGGCACAATTCAGCCAAATCTGTATCGAACAGACGGCATAACAGGTTATATTCATTTTGCAGTGACTGTACCCGTGGCAGGCCACGTTCTTCGGAAGTTCGCAACCATTGTGCCGTGCCCCAAGCACTTTCATTCGACAGGCCAAAGTGGCGAATTTTACCTGCATCTACAAGGCTTTGCATTGTTTCCAATATGGAAACAATATGATCTAAAACCTGTTGTTTGTTCTGTTTTGAAGGATCAAAATTCCAGTGTTGGCGAAACATATAAGACCCACGATTGGGCCAGTGCAACTGGTACAAATCAATGTAGTCGGTTTGCAGCGATTTCAACGATGCCTCAACCGCGATGTGGATGGTTTCAGGCGAAATTGGCGCACCGTCACGTACATTCATATAACCCTCACCCGATACTTTGGTGGCAAGCAAAACATCATTACGCTTGCCTGATTTTGCCACCCACGCGCCAAGCACCCGTTCGGTATCACCTTGGGTTTCTTTAGTCAGCGGGTTCACAGGATACATTTCCGCCGTGTCGATGATGTTCACCCCGTAATCCAGTGCCATGTCGATCTGCGCATGGCCCTCAGCCATGGTGTTTTGGGTGCCCCACGTCATCGACCCCAAGCACAGTTCACTGATTTTCAGGTCAGTGGTTCCTAATACATTATATTTCATAAAAATCTCCGATGTTATGGGCATTTGCACGGGTTCAAAGCCAGATGTCAACGTGTGGCCCATGCGTTTTTGCACTTGTAAATACATGGGGCGGTGGCAATGTAAGGCAAGATGAAATGAGGCCCGCTTTGATTATTAGACCTGCGACGATAGAGGATGCCCAAGCGATTGCAGACATCTGGAACCCTGTGATCTGCGATAGTATTGCGACTTTCACCACTGCGGAAAAATCCGTGACTGATTTGCAAGATATGATCCGTGAGCGGGAAAAGTTGAAGTTCGCATTTTATGTGGCTGAACTATCAGGCAAGGTTTTGGGTTTCACCACATATGGCCCGTTTCGCGGCGGGCCGGGCTACGCGCATACCATGGAACATTCGGTATTTTTGTCCCCTGATGCGAAACGCAAAGGCATTGGAAAGGCTTTGATGGTGTGCCTAGAAACACATGCCAAAGAAGCTGGTATTCATAGCCTGATTGCAGGCTTAAGTGGCGAAAACTTGGGCGGCATCACATTTCATGCCAGCCTTGGGTTTAGTCATGTTGCAGACATAAAACAGGCCGGTTTCAAATTTGGGCGTTGGCATAACCTGATTTTGATGCAAAAACTACTGTAATTACGGTTTAACAACACAAGTACAAAGGTTTCATTTATGTCAGTTTGGCAGCGAATTTCAGGCGCATTATCGGTTATCAAGACAGGTGAAAGCCTGTCCAGCGTTCTTGGAAAGTTGAAAACGCCCCCTGAAAAAAGCACCGCTTTTACCATCGCCGTGATCGCCCTTGGGGCTAAAATGGCCAAGGCTGACGGGCTGGTGACAAAAGATGAAATTACCGCCTTTCGTCAGTTTTTTTTCATTCCAAAACGGGATGAAAGCAAAGCGGCCAAGGTGTTTAACCTCGCGCGCCAAGATGTGGCAGGCTATGAAATTTACGCGGCACAAATCGCCAAAATGTTCAAAACCGAAAAAACCGTGCTGGAAGATTTGGTGGAAGGGCTGTTTTATATCGCAGTGGCGGACGGGCATTATCACCCCAATGAGGATGATTATGTTCACCGTGTTGCTGATATATTTGGCCTTGATGAAGCAACCTACCGTAGTTTGCTCACCCGTTTTGCACCTGACGCACCGCCTGATGCCTATGATGTTCTAGGCGTCACACCCGATTGTTCGCTGGAGAGTATTCGCAAGGTCTGGCGGCAAAAAATCCGAGAAACCCACCCTGATCAGATGATGGCGCGTGGCCTGCCCGAAGAAGCGATTACGCTGGCCACCAAGCGGATGATTGCCATTAACAAAGCGTGGGAAACGATCAACGAAAGCCACGCGGGGTAACAGATGCGCTTGGCCACTTATAACGTTGAATGGTTTTCCAAACTGTTCGATCAAGACGATCGGCTGATTGATGATGGCAGTTGGTCGGGTAAGTGGAATGTTACAAAATCTATGCAAAGCAGCGCATTAGGAAAGGTTTTTCAAACCTTGAATGCGGACGGTATCATGATCATTGAAGCCCCTGATGACAGTATCAACCAATCAACGCTTGCAGCCCTTGAAAACTTCGCAGCCCGTTTCAAGCTGCGCCAGAACAAAGCCATAATCGGGTTTGCCAACGACACTCAACAGGAAATCGCGTTCCTTTATGACCCCAATAAAATGGATGTCATACATGACCCGCAGGGCATTCGGGAACCCGAAACAGGCGCGCATGATAACCCACGGTTTGACGGCACGTTTCATCTGGATGTGGATGTCGATGCCAAGCCTGAAAAGATTGTGTTTTCAAAACCCCCATTGGAACTTGTAGTGACCCCCAAAGGCGGCACCCCGATGCGCCTGATCGGCGTTCACGCCAAATCCAAGGCTCCGCATGGCGCTAGAAACAAACAACAGGAAGTGCGGATTTCGATTGAAAATCGCCGCAAACAACTGGCGCAATGCATCTGGTTGCGGACGCGGGTTGAACAGCATTTGGCTTCGGGCGATGATTTGATTGTGCTGGGCGATTTCAACGATGGCCCGGGGCTGGATGAGTACGAAAAGCTGTTCGGGCAATCAGGGGTGGAAATTGTGATGGGGGTTGGAAAAGAGGATGGTACCTTGCGCGAACCCCATGCCGAGGCAGCCATGTCAGCGCGTGCGGGCAACGCCCCCACAACATCTCGGTTTTATAATCACCGCAAGAAAACTTATCTGAATGCCCTGCTGGATTTCATTATGGTGTCGCCCGCTCTGGTGCAAAAAACCACACCCGCGTGGCGCATCTGGCACCCGTTTAATGACCCTGCGTGCTTTGATAAAAAGGATATTTGTGATGCGTTGCTGACCGCATCCGATCATTTTCCCGTGACGATTGATCTGGATTTACCCAAATGATCCAAGGCCTTAGCCATATGACTTTCATCGTCAAAGACCTTGATGTTATGGAAAATATACTGGTTACAGTTTTGGATGCACGCAAGACCTATGACAGTGGCGACGATACATTTTCGCTTTCAAAAGAACGGTTCTTTGATATCGGCGGGCTGTGGATTGCAACGATGGAAGGTGATGCTTTGCCCGCAAAGACCTACAACCATGTGGCTTTTCAAATCGCAGATTGTGATTATGATATGTATCTGGAGCGCATTAAATCACTGAAGTTGGAACTGCGCGAGGGCCGCGCACGGGTTAAAGGCGAAGGGCGTTCGATTTACTTTTACGATCATGACAATCATATGTTTGAGCTGCATAGTGGTACGCTGCAAGAACGGTTGGCGCGGTATGCCCAAACAAAAATGCCGTAACAGGGGTGAAATTCTTTCAAAAACCCACTATATCAGTCTTATGAAGCACTTCTTACATATCGCCCTAATCCCCATCCTGCTGGCCGCACCGGCGCAAGCTGACCCCAAAGACTGGGAAGAATTACGCAAAGGTCTGGAACAGCTGTCAGAAGGCACCCAAGAGTTTTTTGAAAGCTGGGTGGATGAACTGGGGCCTTTGTTAAATTCCCTGCGCGATAAAATCGACGATCTGGGTGAATATGAACCGCCTGAGGTTTTGCCCAATGGCGATATCATCATTCGGCGCAAACCCAAGCCGAAAAAGCCTGTGGAACAAAAGCCTTCTTACGAAATATAGCTTTCCCTTTGCGGGCATAGGCCTTACATCTTCTGGCAGATATTTACAGGAGATACCCCGCCCATGTTCACCCCGTTTGCCCTGCCTAAACCCGACCTGCCCCACGATATGCGAGACGCTGCATCAGGGGATGAATTCGGGGATTTGCCGGAATGGAACCTGGATGATCTGTACCCCAGCACCGACGGGCCGGAAATTACCAAAGACATGGAGTGGCTTGGCGGTGAATGCCCTGTGTTTGCAGCGGATTATGAAGGCAAATTGGCTGATCTGGATGCAGCAGGCCTGCTGGAATGTATCCTGCGCTATGAGAAAATTCAGAACATCATGGGCCGTGTGATGTCATATGCGGGCTTGCGGTATTACCAGAACACAATGGATGCAGAACGCGGCAAGTTCATGTCTGATATGCAAGGTGCAATCACGGATATGTCGACACCTATGGTGTTCTTTTCGCTGGAACTGAACCGCGTGGATGATGCGCAACTTGATGCGATGGTTGCTGCAGATACAGGGCTGGCACGATATAAACCGATCTTGGATCAAATGCGGGCGATGAAACCTTACCAGTTGTCTGATGAGTTGGAAAAATTCCTGCATGATCAATCAGTTGTGGGAAGTGCCGCGTGGAACCGTCTGTTTGATGAAACCATGGCAGGGCTGGTTTTTGACGTAAACGGTGAAGAGATGAACCTAGAGGCCACGTTGAACCTGCTGTCGGATGCGGATCGTTCTAAACGTGAAACGGGTGCCAAAGCTTTGGTTGAAGTGTTTCAAGGTAACATCGCGCTTTTTGCACGGATCACCAACACGCTGGCCAAGGAAAAAGAGATTGAAGATCGTTGGCGCGGGCTGCCCACGCCGCAAGCGGGCCAGCATCTAGCCAACCATGTGGAACCAGAGGTGGTAGAAGCGTTGCGCGATGCGGTTGTGGCGGCTTACCCTAAATTATCGCATCGGTATTACGCGCTAAAAGCCAAATGGCTGGGCTTGGAAACACTGGAAATGTGGGATCGCAATGCGCCCTTGCCCGATGAGGATACGGCGGCGATTTCATGGGATGATGCCCGCGCCATGGTGATGGAAGCTTACGCTGATTTCGATCCTGAAATGGCAAAGATTGCCGAACCTTTCTTTGATAAAGGCTGGATTGATGCAGGCGTGAAACCCGGTAAGGCACCAGGTGCCTTTGCGCATCCGACCGTGACTAACGTACACCCTTACGTGATGCTGAATTATCTTGGAAAACAACGCGATGTGATGACTTTAGCGCATGAATTAGGCCACGGCGTGCATCAAGTTTTGGCGGCAGATCAAGGTGAGTTGTTGTCTTCCACACCACTGACTTTGGCTGAAACCGCCTCTGTTTTCGGCGAAATGCTGACCTTCCGCAAACTGCTGGACAATGCCCCTGACAAAGCCGCGCGCAAGCGTTTATTGGCAGGAAAAGCTGAAGATATGATCAACACGGTGGTGCGCCAGATCGCGTTTTATGACTTTGAATGTAAACTGCACGCAGCCCGCGCCGAAGGCGAATTAACCCCTGACCAGATCAACGAAATCTGGATGTCGGTACAGGCCGAAAGCCTGGGCCCTGTGTTCAATTTCATGGACGGTTATGAAACCTTCTGGGCCTATATCCCGCACTTCATCCACTCACCGTTCTACGTCTACGCTTACGCGTTCGGCGACGGGCTTGTAAACGCGCTTTATGCGGTTTACGCCGAAGGAGATGCTGATTTTCAGGCGAAGTATTTTGATATGCTGCGCGCGGGCGGATCAAAGCACCACAAAGAACTGCTGGCCCCCTTCGGGTTGGATGCCAGCGACCCCAAGTTTTGGGACAAGGGGCTGAGTTTGATCAGTTCTATGATCGATGAGCTGGAGGCGATGGAAAACCTAAACGCCACGTAAAGCTGGCCTTTCAAAACAAATGCAGTTGCCCAGCTTTGGCCGATGCGGACATGGAATAGCATTTTTGAACGGACGATATATCAAGCCGGGAAACTGCATGAATTTGCAGCCGCTGGCCCCGACGCCTTGCAAATAATCCGCACCAAAGGCGTAGCCTCTGCGATTAAGGCAGCCATTGATCTGGTTAGCGAAGATCATGTTTCCCTAGGATCGGATTATGACGGTACCATTGAAGTAGAGTTCGATACATCAGAACTGTCCGCCCTAACCCATGAGCTTCTGGCGCAGGGGTTGAATGAGATGCAAATCAAAAAGGTAATGGGCAGTAATAAAGGTAATGGGCGGTAATATGGTGCGGGTATTGCGGGCGCGGTTGCCGAATTAACCTTCATCTGCATATACCAACAAACCCATCCCTTATAAAATTTGGCGTATGGACAAACTAATTTTATAGATACCAGTTATGATTACATATATAATTTAACACATATCTCAATGCCATTTCATTAGAGGAAAATTAAAAGATGAATGAAAACACAGAGGTCTTTTTGGCGTTTCAAGTTATCCCTCGGGTACGAGAAGGAAATAATTTTGAAGCTGTAGACAGAGCCATTGATGTAGTGAAAAATGCGAATGTACCTTTTCAGGTGGGCGCAATGGAAACAACGATGAAGGGTGAGTTGGATAAGCTTTTAAACATCGTGAAAGAAGCGCAACAAGCTTGTCTGGATTCTGGTGCCGTAGAGGTAATCACAAATATCAAAATTCATACGACAACTTCGGATGCGCATGATACTTTTTGCACCTACCATCGCGGCGTAACCCCAAATAACAGTGTATTCACAGACGATTGACCGGCTGGGCATTGAAGGACTCTACCACAAGATTACATACCAATACGGTACAATAATAAAGCTTTTGACTGAGTACCCATTTTACAAACGTCAACGTCGATATCTTAACCCTTCATCATCCCGCGTTCCACAGCCAACTCACGCATTTTTTCCTGTAACTTCTCAAATGCACGCACTTCGATTTGGCGGATGCGTTCGCGGCTGACATCGTATTCACCTGACAGCTTTTCCAGCGTTATGGCTTTATCCAGCAGTTTGCGTTTGGTCAGGATGTCTTTTTCCCGGTCATTCAGAACCGCCATGGCTTCAGCCATCAGTTCGCGGCGTGCTTCCAACTCATTGCGTTCGGCGTAATCTGCGGCCTGATCGGCATCGTCGTCTTCCAGCCAATCCTGAAATTCAGCTGCCCCTTCGCCGTCATCACCGCCCACACGCACGTTCAAGGATGCATCGCCCCCTGACATACGACGGTTCATTGATGTCACTTCTTTTTCAGTCACATTCAAATCTTGCGCGATTTTTTTGACGTGTTCAGGGCGCATATCGCCCTCTTCCATCACGCCAATTTTGTTTTTGGCTTTGCGCAGATTGAAGAACAGCTTCTTTTGCGCCGATGTGGTACCCATTTTAACCAAAGACCAGCTGCGCAGGACAAATTCCTGAATGCTGGCGCGGATCCACCACATGGCATAGGTCGACAGGCGAAAGCCCTTTTCGGGGTCAAAGCGTTTCACTGCCTGCATCAGGCCGACATTAGCTTCAGATACCACTTCGGCAATAGGCAGCCCGTAACCGCGATAGCCCATGGCCATTTTGGCGGCCAAACGCAGATGCGAGGTGACCAGTTGGTGGGCTGCATCAGAATCTTGGCGTTCCACCCATGCTTTGGCCAACATGTATTCTTCTTCTGGCTCCAGCATCGGGAATTTGCGGATTGCCTGCATATAACTGTTTAAACCTTGTTCCGGTGACGGAGCAGGTAAATTTTTATAGCTCATGAATATACCCCCGTGGTTCTAACATGTTAAACAGGTGGGGATCATGAAGTAAGTTTTCAAGATGTACTTACGTTGCGTAAATACATTTTGTATATATAGTCAGAAAACTTGAATAACTTCTTAACACCCATATTTTATACTATATTCAATACTTTAAGACGAAAGTATCAATTCCAGCCGCCGTAAGTCTGTGGGCAATTCAGAAGTAAAACGCAATAGTTTTTTTGAAATCGGGTGAATAAAGCCAAGTGTTGCCGCATGCAATGCCTGACGCTTGAAGCCTTCCAGAAAGGCGCGGTCTTCATCTGAAAACGTATTCATCGGCAGGGTTTTACGCCGCCCGTAAATCGGATCACCGATCAACCCATGGCCGATATGGCCCGCGTGTACGCGAATTTGGTGGGTGCGACCGGTTTCCAGCCAACATTCAATTTTACCCGCATAGGGGCGTGCAACCGGCCCGTAACTTTGGGTCAGGGCCATACGCGTAATAGCATGTCGGCCTGCGTCTGTGACCACGGCCATACGCTTGCGGTCGGTTTTATGGCGCGCAATATTTGTGGCCACACGGATCACGCCGCCTTCTTCAAAGGCCACCCCGTTTAGCCCTGCAATACGCGGGTCTGATCGGTTGGGGGCACCATTGGTAAAGGCAATATAACGCCGCTCAATGGTGTGGGCAGCAAATTGCGCGGCCAGCCCTTGGTGGGCCGCATCTGATTTGGCGACAATCAACAGACCAGAGGTATCTTTATCAATACGGTGTACAATGCCGGGCCGTTTCATACCGCCAACACCCGACAGGCTATCACCGCAGTGATGTAACAACGCATTAACCAGTGTGCCGGTTTCAGAACCGGGGGCGGGATGCACCACCATGCCGGATGCCTTGTTCACAAGGATCAGATCATCATCTTCATAAACCACTTCTATGGGAATATCTTCAGGTTCTGCTTCCAATGCCACGGGTTTGGGCAAGACGACTTGCCATTCCTCACCCGCTTGACCTTTTGTTTTCAAAACTGTGACAGGATCACCGCCAATGCGCGAAACAGAGCCGCCTTCGATCAGTTTACCCAGCATGGAACGGCTAAGCGTCACACCCTCTGGCACAACTTGTGCTAAGGCTTTATCAAGACGGGGTGGCGGCGCGTCATTAAGCGTCAAAATCAGCAGTTGTGCAGTGGAGTCTGACATGAATGAACTTTCCGACGAAATTGAAGAGCCTGCCAACCTGCGCCTGTTGCGCCGACTGGTCACAGCCCTGATGGTGGTGATGATTGTGGGCTTTCTAACCCTGATTGCGATGCTTGTCATGCGCTTAGCACCAAGTACGCCCGAATTACCACTGCCAAGTGCGATCACCCTGCCCGATGGCAGTAAGGCCGAGACCTTTACCCAAGGCCCCGACTGGTTTGCAGTGGTGACAACGGACAGCCGTATATTGATTTATGATCGGGCGACGGGGGAGTTGCGGCAGGTTATGGAGATTGAGAGGTGATATACACATCAAACAATGTTAATGAAATCTTATTAAAAATAATGAAGGCTAGCTTAAACGACTGACCCCCAGAGCATGCAAAGCAGAGGCCTACTGGGGGTATACAAGAATCTTTATACACGATGAAACCTTTAGAACAAGTAAATAGAATGAGAACTCCAGAAATTAATTTATCATTAGAAGTATCCATTTCCCGTGATCGGCTTGAAAAATACCTTGCAGATCAAGATGATAACCTTGATAAAGCATTAGCCTTATATGAGCGAAATATGCAACTATCTGCAGCATTTTATCCTGCATTGCAATGTTTAGAAGTTTGCTTAAGAAATAAAATTCACAGCACAATGCAAAAACTGTCTGACGTCAGCACTCGTGGGACAGATTTAAGGTTTAGCTAACGGAGGATTTCTGGTTCATCATAACATTCAAGGAGTGAAGATGAGACAGAAATCCGGAAGCAGCAAAGCAGCTGCAGATAAATTGGTGAAGAACATTCGCCGTAAAACCAGACAAACCTATTCCGCCGAGGAAAAGATCCGCATTGTATTAGCGGGCCTTCGCGGCGAGGAAAGCATTTCGGCGCTGTGCCGCCGTGAAGGCATCTCTGAAAGCCTGTATTACAGTTGGTCAAAGGAATTCCTCGAAGCGGGGAAACGCCGCTTGTCTGGCGATACAGCCCGGCAGGCGACGTCGCCTGAGGTGAAGGATCTACGAAGCGAGGCGATGGCATTGAAGGAATGCGTGGCCGATCTGACCATTGAAAACCGTCTGCTCAAAAAAAGCATGACAGGGGCTGGGGGATACGAGGAATGAGATATCCTGCATCTGAGAAACTGGAGATTATCCACACCGTTGAGCAATCACATCTGCCTGTGAAGCAAACCCTCGACATGCTGGGCATTCCGCGGACCACATTTTACCGGTGGTATGATCAATACCTTGAGGGCGGGCTTGATGCTTTGGCGGATCGCTCGCCTCGGCCCAAGTCTGTCTGGAACCGCATTCCCCAAGACAGGCGCGATAACTTAATCGAGTTCGCGCTGGAACATGAAGCGCTATCTACGCGTGAATTGGCGGTAAAATATACGGATGAGAAGCGGTATTTTATCTCTGAATCATCATCTTACCGCATTCTGAAGGCTGCCGACCTGATCACTGCACCAGATTATATCGTGATCAAGGCCGCCGATGAATTCCATGACAAGACCACTGCGATCAACGAGATGTGGCAGACCGATTTTACCTACTTCAAGATCATCGGTTGGGGATGGTATTATCTCAGCACGATCCTGGATGATTACAGTCGCTACATCATTGCCTGGAAACTCTGCACCAACATGCGGGCCGAGGACGTGACGGACACGATTGAGCTGGCCCTGACGGCATCTGGATGCGACCAAGCCGTCGTTCGGCACATGCCGCGTCTGTTGAGCGACAATGGGTCCTGTTACATCTCTGGCGATCTTGCCGAATGGCTGGAAGAGCAGAGAATGGATCACGTTCGTGGAGCGCCGTTCCACCCGCAGACTCAGGGCAAGATCGAGCGCTGGCATCAGACAATGAAAAATCGGGTTCTGCTGGAAAACTATTACCTACCCGGCGATCTGGAAAATCAAATCGGAGCTTTTGTGGAATATTACAACAACCAGCGCTACCACGAGAGCCTGAACAACGTCACACCTGCCGACGTCTATTTTGGGCGCGACAAAGCCATTATCAGAGAGAGGAAAAAGATCAAGAAGCAAACAATCCAAAAACGCCGCTTGCAACATCAAAAACAAGCTGCATAATCAATCACAATAACGAACCAGAGCCTCCAATACTCAAACCGCTCTGATGTCCCATTTTATATGACGACGGACAGTTGCGCAACAACGCACCGCCTTTATCAGAATCAGCAATACATGACATTCAAGAAGTTTGGGATAAATTAAGAAAACCCGATGCCGAGAAAACATCAGGAGATATAATTGCAGAACTCAAATTTTCATTCTGGATAGGGTTACTTGGCCAAAGTTATGATCAAACAACATGGCGCAAAGCAAATCATAAGGCATTTCCTAATTTTAAAGGCAAACGCAAAGTAGTTCAAAATAGGTTGAATGTTATTCGCAGATTCAGAAACAGGATCGCTCATCATGAACCCATTTTTCATAACGATTTAATATGCACACATACTGAAATAATTGAATCTATTGGTTGGATGTGCAGCGATACAAAAATTTGGTCAGAACGTATGAGCCCAGTCGTTGGAATATTATTGTAGATCATAACTTATGTATGGTTGAATTCTGTACAACACCTAAAGAGCACCTTCACCCCTTGCATCCCCCCGCCATTCCCCCGATATTCACCTCATGAGTCTGCCACCCGGTTTTATTGATGAATTGCGTGACCGTTCCTCGATCTCACAGGTCGTTGGGCGCAAAGTCACGTGGGACAGCCGCAAATCCAACCCCGGCAAGGGTGATTACTGGTCGCCCTGCCCGTTTCACGCCGAAAAAACCGCGTCTTTTCATGTGGATGACCAAAAGGGGTTTTATTATTGCTTTGGCTGCCACGCCAAGGGCAATGTTTACAGCTTCATACAAGAAACCGAAAATGTGAATTTCATGGAAGCGGTTGAGATTTTAGCCCGTGAAGCAGGCATGCCGATGCCCGCCCGTGACCCGCGCGCGCAGGAAAAGGCGGATCAGCGCACCATCCTGGTCGATATCATGGAACAGGCCGTGCAGTTTTACCGCCTGCAACTGCGCACCAACATGGCAGCAAAAGCCCGCGATTATCTGGAAAAGCGCGGATTACCCGAAACCACGCTGGAACAGTTTCAGATCGGTTATGCAGGTAACAACCGTAACGGGTTGTTTCAGCACCTGACTGATAAGGGCGCAGCACCTGACGATATTGTGCTGGCGGGTCTTGCCATCAAGCCCGACGATGGCGGCAACCCGTTTGACCGTTTTCGCAACCGCATCATGTTCCCGATCCGCGATGCCCGTGGCCGTTGTACTGCTTTTGGTGGCCGCGCGATGGACGCCAATCAACCCGCCAAGTATCTGAATTCACCCGAAACCCCGTTATTTGACAAAGGCCGCTCGTTATACAACCACCAACCCGCACGCGAAGCGGCGGGCAAGGTGCAAAGCCTGATTGTGGCCGAAGGGTATATGGATGTGATCGCGCTATCCCAAGCGGGCTTCAAACATTCTGTCGCCCCCTTGGGCACGGCGATTACCCCCGATCAGTTACAACTGATGTGGCGCATCACGTCCGAACCGATCATCGCCTTGGATGGCGACAAGGCAGGCCTGCGCGCCGCCATGCGCCTGATCGATATAGCACTGCCTTTGCTGGAAGCCGGCAAATCCCTGCGGTTTTGCATTCTGCCTGAAGGCCAAGACCCTGACGACCTGATCAAAGCCTCAGGTGCCAAGGCAATGCAGACCCTGCTGGATGCCGCCCAACCGATGGTCAAGCTGCTGTGGCAACGTGAAACGATGGGCAAAAGCTTTGACAGCCCCGAACGCCGGGCCGCATTGGATGCTGATCTGCGCACGGCCTTGAACACCATTCAAGACCGCTCGATCAAATCGCATTACGGGCAGATCATCAAAGACTATCGCTTTGAATTATTTAGACAAAAACGCCCTGAACAATCATGGGGCGGCGGCAAGGACTGGCGCAAAAAAGCCCCACAAAAAGCCACTGAAGGGCTGAAATCATCGTTGCTGGCCCAAGGGGCGCAGGCAGATGTTATGCTGCGCGAAGCAGTGATCTTGATGTCCGCGATCCTTCATCCGCAAGCGGCCTTGGAAAATGAAACTGCGCTGGAAAAATGTCATATCAGCACCTCGCATTACAAAGAAATTCACAACGCGCTCTTGGCAAATCTGCATGAAGACCTATCTGACGATAATGCCGCTTTTGATCTGACGCAAAAGATGGCAGACAGTTTGGGGTATAATCCGGTGGAACATTTGGGCGAATTAAAGGCAGTGCGCACCCATCCTTACCTGCGCATTGGTGCAGACAAGACACAAATAAAACGCACGCTTATCGAAGAATTAACCAAACATGCTGCTATTCTGGGGGCATTACACGAAATGCGCGAAGCGGAAGAGGAATTAGGCGGAATGGCCGATGAATCAACGACTTGGCGCATTCAACAGGCAACAGAGGCCCGAAATTCGGCCACCCGCACGGATTACGGCAATCAAGATAACAGCGGTGACGACACTGAAAACCTGTCTGAAGGGCTGCAAAAAATGCTCGATGATCAGATTTGGGTAAAGAAAAACAGATAAACCCATTGCGAATCATTGATTCGCAGTGTTGATTCGCTTCTAACACGGGTGATTCGTTTTAATCCTTACTTGGAGTAAGAAATGGCTGCTAAAGATACCGCGCAAAACAAAAACGAACAGGCCGAAGGCGCCTCGTCCATTGCTGACAACAGTCAGGCCAATATCAAAAAAATGATCTCTGTGGCCCGCGCGCGGGGCTACATCACCTATGACGAGTTGAATGAGGTGCTGCCACCCGATCAGGTTTCATCTGAGCAAATCGAAGATGTGATGTCTATGCTGTCCGAGATGGGCATCAACATTATCGAAGGCGATGATGTAGAAGAAGACGGGCCGCGCGACCTGACGGTTGTTGAAACCGACAAGAAAGAGCTGGCGTTAGCCAACACCGGAGAAGCCAAACTGGACCGCACGGACGATCCTGTGCGCATGTATCTGCGTGAAATGGGTTCAGTTGAATTGCTGTCGCGCGAAGGCGAAATTGCGATTGCCAAACGTATTGAAGCAGGCCGTAACACAATGATCGCAGGGCTTTGTGAAAGCCCGCTGACATTTCAGGCGATCACCATCTGGCGTGAAGAGCTGTTGGACGAAGAAATTCTTTTGCGTGACGTGATTGATCTGGAAACCACCTTTGGCGACACCATGGAAGACGGCGGTGAAGCACCTGTGGCCAGCACGCTGGGGTCAACACCTGCCAACATGAAGCCCGCACCTGTCGTCAAAAAAGAACCAGAACCCGAAGTGGATGCCGACGGCAACCCCCTGCGTAACGACGACGATGAAGAAGATGAAGATGAAGCCGCAAACCTGTCGCTGGCCGCGATGGAAGAAGTGTTGAAACCGCAAGTTTTGCAAACCTTGGCGAAAATCGCCAAAAGCTACACCAAACTGTCTGAAATGCAGGATGTACGAATTTCAGCCACCTTGAACGAAGACAGTTCTTTTTCAACCAAAGAAGAAAAAGCCTATCAAAAGCTGCGCTCAAAACTGGTCGAACAAGTCAACGCTCTGCACTTTCACAACAACCGTATCGAAGCCCTGATTGATCAGCTTTACGGCATCAACCGAAAGATCATGTCGCTCGATAGCGGCATGGTAAAGCTGGCCGACCTTTCGCGCATCAACCGCCGCGAATTTATTGACGCATACCGTGGCCGCGAACTTGATCCGATGTGGATGGAAGATATCGCCGCCATGTCTGGCCGTGGCTGGAAAGTATTTATTGAAAAGCACAGCGAAAAAGCCGAAGCCATTCGTGAAGAAATGGCGCAAGTAGGCCAGTATGTGGGTGTGGATATTCCGGAATATCGCCGCGTTGTAAACCAAGTGCAAAAGGGCGAAAAAGCAGCCCGCGCCGCCAAGAAAGAAATGGTTGAAGCCAACCTGCGTCTGGTTATCTCGATCGCCAAAAAATACACTAACCGTGGCCTGCAATTCCTTGATCTTATTCAAGAAGGTAACATCGGCCTGATGAAAGCCGTGGATAAGTTTGAATATCGCCGTGGCTATAAATTCAGCACATATGCAACATGGTGGATCCGCCAGGCCATTACACGTTCCATTGCTGATCAGGCCCGCACCATCCGTATTCCGGTGCATATGATCGAGACCATCAACAAGCTGGTGCGCACGGGCCGCCAGATGTTACATGAAATAGGTCGCGAGCCGACACCTGAAGAACTGGCGGCCAAGTTGCAAATGCCGCTTGAGAAGGTTCGCAAAGTGATGAAAATCGCCAAAGAACCGATCTCACTTGAAACCCCTATTGGTGACGAAGAAGACAGCCAACTGGGTGATTTCATCGAAGACAAGAACGCCATTCTACCGCTGGACAATGCCATTCAGGGCAATCTGAAAGAAACCACAACACGGGTGTTGGCGTCATTAACACCGCGTGAAGAACGCGTGCTGCGGATGCGTTTTGGTATTGGCATGAACACGGATCATACGCTTGAGGAAGTTGGACAGCAGTTCAGCGTGACACGTGAGCGGATCAGGCAGATTGAGGCGAAGGCTTTGCGCAAGTTGAAGCATCCTTCAAGATCACGGAAGTTAAGGTCTTTCTTGGATCAATAAAGGCGGAAAATCCCTTTGCCAATTTCACTTGAAAAGAACTTTATCTTCATATCATGGTAGCGGTGCCATACTGACTACGCTTGGCGCATATTGTCTGCCGGTAAGACAAAACCGGACGCTATTCCGTCGCGTTATATCCATGCTTCCCTTTGCGGAAAATCCACAAAAAGCCTATTATCGGGGGCATATCAGTGCGCGCTGGCTGAAAGTTAAGTTTCCCAGTGATCTTTGGGAAACCACCTATAAATTTGCCGTAGTGCGCAACCCGTATGATCACGCGGTGTCTTAATTATCGGTTTTTGCAGCAAAGCAAATTTCATCCTAAACGGGAACCGGCTGAAAAATGGGATTTCGATCAATATCTGTCCTACGCAAAAAGAAATCTTTGTTGGAAGGTACGGATCAGTGCCGTTTTATCGAAGATCGTCAAGGTAATCTTCTGGTTGATCAGGTTTTGTTCTTTGAAGATTTGGACAACGGGTTTGCAGGTTTATTGGAAAAGCTAGACTTGCCCCGAACCGAATCTTTGCCAAGGGTCAACACCAGTAAGCGCGGCGGTTACCGTGATTATTACACGGCTGAAAGAAAAGCGATTGTGGATAAGTTATACGAAAAAGATTTCGCGCGCTTCGGGTATGATTTTGAAACAGGGTTGCCCGCATACAATAGAATATGTCGCGCAACAGACAGTTCGGCATAATCCAGCTTAACTTTCATAGCATCCAAATGCATTAATAAGTACTGGTGCCATATCCCCAAACCAACGAGGCCAGCATACACTCATTTCTTGCCCTTTGGGCAAACCTTACCTATACGAACCCATATGTTAGATCACACTTCAAATACCCCCATTTTGCCGCCCGAAATTAACCGTCGGCGCACGTTTGCCATCATCAGTCATCCGGATGCGGGTAAGACCACGTTGACGGAAAAGTTTTTGCTATATGGTGGTGCTATTCAAATGGCTGGCCAAGTGCGTGCCAAGGGCGAAGCACGGCGCACGCGCTCAGATTTTATGCAGATGGAAAAGGATCGCGGCATATCCGTATCCGCCTCAGCCATGTCATTTGAATATAAGGATTATTGGTTCAATCTGGTGGATACACCCGGTCACGCTGATTTTTCGGAAGATACTTACCGCACACTGACCGCCGTTGACGCAGCCGTTATGGTTATTGACGGCGCCAAAGGCATTGAAAGCCAGACACAAAAACTGTTTGAAGTATGCCGAATGCGCGACATGCCGATCCTGACATTTTGTAACAAGATGGATCGTGAAAGCCGTGATACTTTTGAAATTATTGATGAAATTCAGGAAAACCTAGCAATAGACGTATCCCCCGCCAGCTGGCCCATCGGTGTAGGCCGTGATTTTATCGGCTGTTATGATATGCTGAACGACCGCTTGGAATTGATGGATCGCGCCGATCGAAATGTCGTTTCTGAAAGCATTCAGATCGATGGGTTGGATGACCCTAAGCTGGCTGAACATGTGCCTGCCGAGCTGCTGGAAAAGCTGCTGGAAGAAGTTGAGATGGCCCGCGAATTGTTGCCCAAACTGGATCACCAAGCCATGATGGACGGCACGTTGACGCCGATCTGGTTTGGCTCTGCGATTAATAGTTTCGGGGTTAAGGAACTGATGGATGGCATTGGTGATTTCGGCCCCAAACCCCGTGTGCGCCCCGCTGTTGAACGCGATATTTCACCGGATGAGAAAAAGGTCACAGGCTTTGTTTTCAAAGTGCAAGCCAACATGGACCCAAAGCACCGTGACCGCATCGCGTTTGTGCGCCTGTGTTCCGGCCATTTCAAACGCGGCATGAAACTGACCCATGTACGCACCAAAAAACCTATGGCCATCGCCTCACCCGTACTGTTTCTGGCAAGTGATCGCGAACTGGCGGAAGAAGCTTGGGCGGGTGATATTATCGGCATTCCAAACCACGGGCAACTGCGCATCGGTGATGCGCTGACCGAAGGCGAGATGCTGCATTTCGCGGGCATTCCGTCTTTTGCGCCTGAATTGCTGCAATCGGTGCGTGTCACTGACCCGATGAAGTCAAAACATCTGGACAAAGCCCTGAACCAATTCGCTGAAGAAGGGGCCGCCAAGCTGTTTAAACCGATGATCGGTGCGGGTTGGATTGTGGGCGTTGTAGGCAGCTTGCAATTTGATGTGCTGGCGTCACGGATTGAGCTGGAGTACGGCATCCCTGTGCGGTTTGAACAGACCCAGTTCACCTCTGCCCGTTGGCTATCAGGCCCTGCCGATAAAGTGGATGCATTTATCGACAGCAATAAAGGACACATGGCATCAGACCATGATGGAGACCCCGTTTATATGACGCGATTACAATGGGATATTGATCGTGTGGAACGCGATTTTCCTGAGTTGTCTTTGACTGCGACCAAGGAAATTATGGTTTAGCCTTTGAAAGCTTTAGGTTTGTAGTACTTAGTAATATGTAGATTTTTATCTCGAACCGTTTTATCTAAAGACGCTAATATACCGTATTCTTCTAAAAGCGGTTTAAGAACCTTTTTATGCTGAAACGCACAATTAAAAAATAACAACTTCTTCTCTACAGGGGAAAGCTGCGCTCTTAAAATTTGAGAATAATTCGTCTTTTTAATCCCTTTAATCTGTGCCGAATGAATATGCTTCAAAATATGTAAAAACAGTAGCAGGTATGGTCTGGCGAAATTCTCTGCTCTACTTGTAAATACGGCCATATATACTTCATTATGATTTTCAGGGGTAATATCCACAGGAGTTTCGTCTTCGACCCATGTAAAATCATTTACATCTTTTAATAAAAATAATAGCGAATTCTCCCCAATCTTAGATCTCCCTCCAAATGCTTCAATATGCTCGTTCCAAAGTTTAAGCATTTGAAAGAATGTATTCTCAAATGCTTGCTTCGCCATATAATCAACCTGCGCCTGTTGTGCTTCTTTCATCGCTTCCATCTCAACCCGCTGGTTGCTCATTTCCTGCACTTGCTTTTTCAACGCTTCAGAAGATACTTTCAATTCATCGGTCTGCGCCTTAACGCTTTCACGCGTTAGGCTCAATTCTTTGCTTTGCAAGAAAAGTGTAAGGATAAGCCCCGCAAACGCAAAACCAGAGAACAAAGCAGTGATCGAACCAAATTGATCACCGAATTGCCCTTTCTGATCCCAATTATTTGAGAATAGGTGTTCAACAAGGAACGGGGTTCCTATCCAAGCTGCGATGACAGCTCCAAAGATTAAAATTACACCTTTTGTAGAAATCCAAAAATCAATACTCAACGCATACTCCATAAATTGTTAATCATTTAAAAGTAGAACTTATTTCAATGATTCAACTTCGAAAGTAAACATGGAAATCTAACCTGCAATCCCACGATCCCCTTTCAACCAATCCCGACTGTCTTTCACATCGAAACAAATCGAGATGAAATCAAGCACAAACAGCACCATCAGGTAATCCGCAAACACTGATCCCGCAGTTATTTCTAAGGCCAGAAATATCAATAATGGTACCCACAACACCACATGTGACAAAGCCATCGCCTTGGAAAACCCGCGTTCCACAAACATCAGCACCGCATTAGGTACCATGCCGCCAATGGCCAACACAGGAATCAGCCAACAGCAGGGTTCGCTGATCAACACGATGGTGGCCATGTTTACTGGCACAAGGATCACCCCCACCCATATCTGCACCCATAAAGGCATGGACCGATAGCTGTGCCAAATATCCAGTAAAACCGATTTCATTTGTATTCCCCCGTCGTTCCTTCAATTTTAGGCGGAAATACGCCAAAGAAAAGCAGATTTTTGCGTAAATACATCACGTTTTTGCCAAAACCTTGCGTAATGTTGACTTCTTAATCAATTCAGCTAAACGGTTTCGCATATGAGCGACAGCACTTCGGCTGTCAGGCCGCGATTGAAAACTGCGGCATCAACAAACGCTGCTAACAACGCGAGATATATGACAAAATTTACCGACTTGGGTCTTAACCCAAAAGTTCTAAAAGCCGTACAAGACGTAGGCTATGAAACCCCCACCCCTATTCAGGCCGCCGCCATTCCGCATGCGCTTGCAGGCCGTGACGTTCTGGGCATTGCCCAAACTGGGACAGGGAAAACCGCAAGCTTTACATTGCCGATGGTGCATAAACTGGCCCGAGGGCGTGCGCGAGCACGTATGCCGCGTTCACTGGTTCTATGCCCAACGCGCGAGTTGGCCGCACAGGTTGCCGAAAACTTTGAGCTGTATGCGAAATATTGCAAACTGGATATGGCCCTGCTGATCGGCGGCGTATCATTCAAGGATCAGGACAAGCTGATTGACCGTGGTGTAGACGTTTTAATCGCTACCCCCGGCCGTTTGCTAGATCATTTTGAACGTGGCAAACTGCTGCTGACTGGTATTGAAATTATGGTGGTGGATGAGGCTGACCGGATGCTGGATATGGGTTTCATCCCTGATATCGAGCGTATCTTTAAATTGACACCGTTCACCCGCCAAACCCTGTTTTTCTCGGCCACCATGGCCCCTGAAATTAACCGGATCACGCAGGAATTTCTGTCTAACCCGGAACGTGTGGAAGTGGCGCGTCAAGCGACCGCCTCTGAAACTATTGAGCAAAAAGTTGTTTGCTTTAAGGCACCTAACCGCAAGGTAGAAGCCAAGGCAAAACGCGATATGCTGCGCAAGATCATTGCGGCTGAAGGTGATACGCTGACCAATGCAATCATCTTTTGCAACCGCAAGGTTGATGTGGATATCGTCTTGAAGTCCATGAAAAAACATGGGCATTCCGTGGGTGCTATTCACGGCGATCTGGATCAACGTTACCGTATGGAAGTGCTGGCAGGGTTCAAGAATAATGACATCACATTGCTGGTGGCCTCTGACGTGGCAGCACGCGGGCTAGATATCCCGAATGTAAGCCACATTTTCAATTATGATGTGCCCATTCACGCCGAAGATTACATTCACCGCATTGGCCGCACTGGCCGCGCCGGGCGTTCAGGTAAAGCCTTTACCTTGTGTCTGCCGCATGACGAAAAGCATTTGGTTAAAGTGGAAGAATTGCTGAAAGGCCCTATTCCACGCGCTGAGTTTGATGTGTCTGAGACACAAGGACGTTCACGCCCTAAAAGACAAGACAAGCCGCAACGCGATGCAAAACCCGCACCTCAGCAGGACAAGTCGCAACAAGATAATAAGCCTGCACCGCAGCAGGACACGAAACCTGCGCCGCAGCAGAATAAAAAACCTGAACCAAAGGAACGCAACCAACGCCAGAATAAAGGCGGCGGACGTCACCAAGGCCAGAAAAACCGTGTTGTTGGGCTAGGGGATCACGTACCTGCGTTTATGATGCGTGACATTCGCGCAGGGGCCGCACCAAAAGCGGATGAGCCTGTTCATGATGAAACTAAAGACGATGAGAGTGCGGCTTAAGGGTTTCCCCTTAAGCTGTTAATCTTCTACCAGCCGGTTGATCATCACCTGAAAAACCGGCTTTTTACCCACCATATCTTTGCAAATACGGCTAACCACCCGGGTTACAAGACGTTCGACTTCATCATCTGAATTCAACAGCTTACGCTTAACTTTCAACAATTCCCGTTCGACCGTTTCTTCGATTGTGTCGTTCAGGCTTGCCTGCATTGCACCCGTATCGGGCAAGCCCATCACATCAGCCCAAACGCCGATCACTTCGCCCTCTTCAATAATCACAGACAGGGCCACAAGCCCGCGTGTGGCCATGCGGATGCGTTCCAGCACCACACCATCAAAGGCGCCAATCAACTGGTTGCCGTCAAGATATAGACGCGCGGTTTCAATGCGTTCCATCACCTTAGGCTTAGTGCCTGTCAGATCAATCATCGCACCATTTGGCGCAATGATACTGGCAATGCCTTTACTTTGTGCAAGTTCCATATGCTCACGCAGATGGCGGTGTTCGCCGTGCATCGGGATCAGCATTTCGGGTTTGAAAATGTCGTGCATTTCTTCCAGGTCAGGGCGGTTGGCGTGGCCTGATACATGATACAGACCAGAACTGTCATCAATCACTTTCACGCCCATTTCAGAAAAGCTGTTCACGATGCGGCCCACAGGCACTTCATTGCCGGGGATAGTTTTGGATGAAAACAGGAATGTATCACCCTCTTTCATCGTCAGACCCAGATATTTACCACGGGCTAATTGGCCAGAGGCCGCGCGGCTTTCGCCTTGTGAACCCGTCACGATCAGCATCAGGTTTTCACGCGGCATATTTTGGGCGTCTTCCAATTCAATGGTCGGTGGAAAATCTTCCAGCACACCCGTAGTTTGCGCGTAGTTCATCATTTTTTGCATGGAACGACCCAACACACAGACCGAACGGCCCGCGTCCACACCCGCTTGCGCCAGTGTTTTCAGACGCGCGACGTTGGATGCGAATGTTGTGGCGACCATCATGCCTGAAGCGCCTGCGATCAACTTGGTAATGTTTGCGTTCAAAGTGACCTCAGAACGGCCCGCTTCCGGGGAAAACACGTTGGTACTGTCACAAACCAAAGCTTTGATACCGCCTTGAGCCACTTCTGCAAACAATGCAGGATCATAGGCTTCGCCCACGATAGGGTCTTTATCCAGTTTGAAATCACCCGTATGCACCACGCGCCCTGCGGGGCTATCAATAATCAGCCCTGCGGCCTCTGGTATAGAGTGGGCTAGCGGTAAGTAGCTGACCTTGAAAGGGCCAGCTTCGATTTGGGCAGGGTATGCATCTACCACTTGTACCAGCCAAGGGTCTTGACCGCGGTCTTCCATTTTCGCACGCGCAACGGCGGCAGTGAAAGGGCGCGCGTAGATCGGCACGGCCAGTTTGGGGTATAGCAGGCCCAAGGCACCAATGTGGTCTTCGTGGGCGTGCGTGATGAAAATCGCGTCAAGGCGATCAATGCGGGCTTCGATATAAGCGGGATCTGCCATGATCAGATCAACACCAGGGGTGCCGTCCATTGCAGGAAAAGTTACGCCCAGATCAACCATGATGAAGCGTTCTTTACCTGCGGGCCCGTAGCCATACAGGTACATGTTCATGCCGATTTCACCCGCACCACCCAAGGGCAGGAATATCAGTTTATTTTGGCCGCTCATTAGTTGCTCCGATTGTGTTTTTCGATCAGAACAAGCCCGTGCAAGGTCAGATCATTGTCTATGGTTTCAAACAGGTCTGTGCCGCGTTCAAACAGTGTTGCCAAGCCGCCTGTGCCAATGACTTTCATGGGTGTGCCATGTTCGTCACGGATTTTGGCACATATGCCTTCGATCAGGCCGATATAGCCCCAAAACACACCTGATTGCATACAGGCCACCGTGTTGGTGCCGATGATTTTGTCAGGTTGGGTGACATCAATATGCGGCAAAGCGGCGGCGGCTTCGTGCAGGGCTTTGATCGACAGGTTTACACCGGGTGCGATAACCCCGCCGATGTAGGCACCGTCATGGTCAACTACATCAAACGTGGTCGCCGTGCCGAAATCTACGATGATCAGATTGCCGCCGTAACGGTCATAAGCCCCGACCGTGTTGACCAAGCGGTCAGCCCCCACATGGGTGCCTTCATCCACGCGCACGTCCACACCCAACACACATTCGGATTTTCCCACCACCAGCGGGCGGCAGTTGAAATAGCGATCAGACAGGACACGCAGGTTGAACACGACTTGGGGCACCACGGATGAGATAATCACGCGGTCTATTGTAACATCCAGCCCTTGCAGTTTGATTAAGTTCATCAGCCAGACGTAATATTCGTCTGCTGTGCGTTGGTGCACGGTTTCGCAACGCCAGTCAGGCAGGAATTTTTTGCCGTCATGCACTGCGAAAACTGTGTTTGTATTGCCGACATCTATCGTTAGCAGCATGGGGTTACCCTTCACCAAAGAATATTTCAGCCGCCGTAATTTGGCGCGGCCCTTCGCTTGTGTGTAATACAAGTGCGCCCGTCTCGTCCACTGTTTCAAAGCGGCCCGTGATCTCTTCGCTGACGGTACGCGCGGTAATCTGTTCACCCAGTTTAACCGCATACCTTAGCCAATCACGGCGGATGGCTGCAAAGCCGCCCTGCTGGAATTGAGTTTGGCGGGTGTCAAAACTGGTGGCGAGCGCATTAAGAAAGTTTTCGGCAGAGATATTAAGCCCCGAATCCCCCGCCAAGGATTTTGGCGGTGTGGCAGTTGGCTCCAGCGCAGTTACACTGGGCGCATGGGCTAGATTTACACCGATGCCGATACACAGATGGCTTGGGCCCTTGCCCATTGTTTCCAACAAGATACCCGCAACTTTACCGCCCTTAAGAAGCACATCATTGGGCCATTTCAAAGTGTAATCAGCGGGGTCGCCCCCAACCGCGATAAACGCATCGCGCAAGGCAAGGGCTGCGGTGAAACTTTGCAAGGCGGCTTGGTTCAAAGGCATGGTCAGCGGTTGTAGCAAAGTTGCTGCAAAATTGCCATGCTGTGTAGACCATTCACGCCCTCGCCTGCCAATACCTGCGGTTTGTGCATGTGCCAGAAACCAGCAAGGCCCAAGGGCAGTATTTAACCGCCGTCGGGCCTCTAGGTTAGTACTGTCGATCGTATCGAAAATGATCCGATCATAGCCGTCAGGCCAGCTTGTCATTATTTCAGCAGGGCTTCTGCCGCGATGGCAGCATAAGCTTCTATACCAAACAGGTTGATCACACCGAACAACATCATGGCGGCGGCCCCCATTAAGGCGACATAATGCAATGCGGGCATTTTGCCGGTCATCGGATCGGCCTCATCACCGAAATACATGTAATAGATGATACGCAGATAATAAAACGCACCGATCACAGAGGCGATTACGCCTGCGATAGCCAACCATGCCATATCTGCATCAATGGCAGCTTTCAGAACGTAGAACTTACCGAAGAAACCCACCATCGGCGGGATGCCTGCAAGTGAGAACATCAAAATCGCAAGGGCAGCCGCCCGTGCGGGTTCGACGCGGGAATATTGGCCCAAGGCAGATATATCTGTGATCGCATTGCCATCGCGTTCCATGTTCAGAATGAAGGCAAACGTGCCGATATTCATCACCACATAGATCGCCATATAGATCAGCAGGGCTTGCACGCCTGCCTCGGTTCCTGCCGCCAAGCCCATCAGGGCAAAGCCCATGTGAGCAATGGATGAATAGGCCATCAGGCGTTTGATATTGGTTTGGCCGATAGCAGCGATTGCACCCAAGAACATTGACCCTACGGAAAGTAGGGCGATGATTTGTGTCCAGTCGGATTGTGCTTCGGGGAATGCGTCATGCAACACGCGCGCGAACAAACAGGCAGCTGCTACTTTAGGCGCAGTTGCGAAGAACGCGGTCACAGGTGTGGGTGAACCTTCATAAACATCCGGTGTCCACATATGGAACGGTACGGCAGATACTTTGAACGCCATGCCTGCGCACAAGAATACAAGGCCAAAGATCATGCCAAGGCCCAGCCGACCATCTTGGATCGTTGATGCAATGCCACTGAATGTAGTGGTGCCGGAAAAGCCATAAACCAATGATGCGCCGTATAGCAAAATGCCCGAAGACAATGCGCCCAGAACAAAATACTTCAAACCCGCTTCGGTTGATTTCAAGCTGTCACGGCGAAATGCCGCAACCACGTATAGGGCAAGGGATTGCAGTTCCAGCCCCATGTAAAGCGACATCAGGTCGCCTGCGGAAACCATCATCATCATGCCCAAGGTCGCAAGGGCAATCAGAATGGGGTATTCGAATTTAAACAGGTTGTTCTTTTGCAGATAATCCTTGCTTAGAAGGATAATCACCGCACTTGCAAGTAGCATCAAAACCTTGGCGTAACGCGAAAAACCATCGTCAACAAACGCACCGTTAAAGGCAGTATGCGCACCTGCAGGGGCCAGTGCAATCATTACGGCCAGAACCACCATCACGATGGCGGTCATCCAGAACACTGCATTCGCGCGTCTGTCTTTACCAAAGTAAACCGAAAACATCAGGGCGGCCATCGCGTAGATCGCCAAAATCAGCTCTGGCAGAACCGTATTTAGATCAGTGCCAATCATCATTTCAACAACCTCTAGTTTTGCGTCAGCGCGGCTTCAGCAGCCGCCTGTGCAGATGTTACGTTTTCAAGTAGTGCGTCAACCGACGGGCCGATTATATCCAAGACCAATGCGGGGTAGATGCCCAGCAATATGGTCATAAACACCAAGGGTACGATCATCAGGTATTCGCGGGTATCCATGTCTGTGATGGTCTTCAAGCTTTCCTTGATCAGGTCGCCAAACACCACGCGGCGGTATAGCCACAGTGCATAAGCCGCCGACAGGATCACGCCTGATGTCGCCCCAAAGGCAATCCATGTGTTGGCTTTAAAGGCACCCACCAAAGTCAGAAACTCACCGACAAAACCAGATGTGCCCGGCAGGCCGACATTGGCCATAGTAAAGAACATAAAGATCAGCGCGTAGGCAGGCATACGAATAACAAGGCCACCGTAAGCGTCAATTTCGCGGGTGTGCATACGCTCGTAAATCACGCCAACCGCCAAGAACAGCGCACCTGCGATAAACCCGTGAGAGATCATTTGGTAAATAGCACCATCTAGCCCTTGCTTGTTCAGCGCGAAGATACCCATTGTCACGAACCCCATGTGGGCCACAGATGAATAAGCGATCAGCTTTTTCATGTCTTTTTGCACAAGTGCCACCAGTGAAGTGTAGACAATCGCAATAACCGATAGGATCAGAACGAAGGTTGCCATCACTTCTGTCCCCACAGGGAACATCGGTAGGCTGAAGCGCAAGAAGCCGTAACCGCCCATTTTCAACAGAATGGATGCCAGCACAACGGAACCCGCTGTGGGGGCTTGCACGTGTGCGTCAGGCAGCCATGTATGCACGGGCCACATGGGCATTTTTACCGCGAAACTGGCGAAGAAAGCTAGGAACAACAGGGTTTGCAAACCGCCTGTGACACTAATACCCAGCACTGACATGCTGGCATAGCTGAACTCATGGTTCAGCAGGGTCGGAATATCCGTGGTACCCGCTTCCATCCACATCACGATCATGGCGATCAGCATCAGTACAGAACCAAGCAGTGTATAAAGGAAGAACTTGAACGAGGCATAGACCCGATCTTTGCCGCCCCATATGCCCACGATCAGGAACATCGGGATCAGACCCGCTTCAAACACCACATAGAACAGTACCAGATCAAGCGAACAGAACACGGCAATCATCAGGCTTTCAAGGATCAAGAACAGCACCATGTATTCTTTGACCCGTGTGGTCACTGTCCAGCAGGCACCGATCACGATGGGCATCAGGAACGTGGTCAGCATCACAAACAGTACACTGATACCGTCAACGCCAACCTTATAGGTCAGCCCCGCCAGCCATTCGCGTTCCTCAACCATTTGAAAGCCCGTATTGGTGGGGTCAAATTCAGAATAAATCGCCACGGCTGAGATTACAAAAGTTGCAAGTGTTGTCACCAGTGCCAGTATTTTGGCATTACGCTGGGCGTATTCATCATTGCCGCGCAGGAACACGATCAGAATGGCGGCCCCCAGCATCGGCAGGAAGGTGATAATTGACAGAAGGTTTTCCATTAGTGTGCGCTCCCGCCGATGGTCATCCATGTGATGATGGCAACCAGTCCGATAAATATCGCAAATGCGTAGTGATAGACGTAACCCGATTGGGCACGGCCCGCCAGACGGGTAATCCATGGGATAATCCCCATCGCGATCCCGTTGATGGTGCCGTCAATGACCTTGCCGTCGCCCTTTTTCCAAAGGAACGTGCCCAGTGCTTTTGTCGGGCGCACGAAGATTAGATCGTATAGTTCGTCAAAGTACCATTTATTCAGCAAGAAGTTGTAAAGCCCGCTTTGTTGTTTTGCCAAAGCCGCGGGGGCGCCAGGTTTTTTGATGTACATGATCCAAGCCAGGATAAAGCCTGCCAGCATTGCAAAGAAAGGCGAGGTTTTCACCCAAGCCGCAACACCGTGCGCATCATGGATCACATGGTTGGTTTCGTGATTTTCATAAATCGCAGTACCAAACCATTCTTGATAATGATGCCCGAAGAAATCACCGTGCCAAACCATGCCTGCAAACACCGCACCAACTGCCAGTATGCCAAGCGGGATCAGCATTGTCAGTGGGCTTTCGTGGGCATGTTCGTGGGTGTGTTTATCGCCCCGTTCTTTGCCATAAAAAGTCATGAAAATCAGACGCCAGCTATAGAAACTTGTCATCGCGGCTGCAATTACCAGCATATAGAATGCATAGCGCGCTACACCTTCACCACCTGCAAAGGCACTTTCGATAATCGCGTCTTTTGACAGGAAGCCCGCAAAGCCGATGGGTGTATCACCCAAGGCGAATATGGTGGCAGGGATGCCAACACCGGTGATCGCCAATGTACCGATCATCATCGCCGCAAAGGTAAACGGGATCTTCTTGCGCAGATTACCGTAGTTGCGCATGTCCTGTTCGTGGTGCATCGCATTGATCACGGAACCCGCGCCCAAGAACAACATCGCTTTAAAGAACGCGTGGGTGAACAGATGGAACATCGCCACACCGTATGCGCCCACACCGGCGGCCACAAACATGTAGCCCAGTTGTGAACAGGTGGAATAAGCAATCACGCGCTTGATATCGTTTTGCACAAGGCCAACGGTGGCTGCAAAAAACGCCGTAGTAGCCCCGATGAAGATAATAAAGTTCGGGGTGAACTCGGCATATTCCAAAAGCGGGCTTAGGCGGCAAACCATGAATACACCAGCGGTAACCATTGTGGCCGCGTGGATCAAGGCAGACACGGGTGTCGGGCCTTCCATCGCGTCAGGCAGCCATGTGTGCAAGAACAGTTGTGCTGATTTACCCATGGCACCGATGAACAGCAGCATGGTGATCACTTCCAGCGCGTTCAAATCCCAGTTCAGGAAATGCAGCGTCTGCTTAGACAGGCTTTCCGCATTATGCGGATCAAGCACTTCTGAAAAGTTAATGCTGTCAGTCAGATAGAACAACCCGAAGATACCCAAAGCAAAGCCGAAATCGCCGACACGGTTGACGATAAATGCTTTCATCGCCGCCGCCCCTGCGGTTGGTTTGCGGTAGTAAAAACCGATCAACAGGTATGAGGCCACGCCCACACCTTCCCAGCCAAAGAACATTTGCAGCAGGTTGTCGGATGTCACCAGCATCAGCATCGCAAACGTGAAGAACGACAAGTAAGCAAAGAAGCGCGGCTTATAGCTTTCGCCCTCTTTCCACTGCGGGTCTTTATCCATGTAACCCCATGAATACAGGTGAACAACAGCCGAAACCGTGTTGATCACAACCAGCATCACCGCCGTTAAGCGGTCAACGCGGATCGCCCAGTCAGACGATAATGTGCCGCTTTCAACCCAGCGGAACAAGGTGATGACCTCGGTATCACCGTGGAAGGTCATAAAGATCACCCAAGACAGGATTGCCGACAGGAATAGCATTCCTGTTGAAACCATCATAGCGGCGCGTTCACCGATAAACTTGTGGCCAAAACCGCAAATCAGAGAGCCTACAAGTGGCGCGAATAAAAGGATCGTTTCCATGTCTGCCCTTAACCTTTCATCACATTCACATCTTCCACCGCGATCGTGCCACGGTTACGGAAGAAACATACTAGAATTGCCAACCCGATGGCCGCTTCAGCAGCCGCCACGGTTAGCACGAACAGGGTAAATATCTGCCCGACAAGATCATTTAAGTGGGTTGAGAAAGCCACAAAGTTGATATTCACCGCCAGTAGCATCAATTCAATCGACATCAGGATGACGATGATATTTTTGCGGTTCACGAAGATGCCGAAAATACCGATGACAAACAGCACCGCTGCGACTGCTAGATAGTGTTCTAAAGTAATCATAACCCCTGCCCCGATTTAACATCCTTAAGTTCCATTGCGTCCTTCGGATCACGCAAAATCTGATCCGCAATCACTTGGCGTTTCACGTCCTTGCGATGGCGCAGTGTCAACACAATCGCGCCGATCATCGCCACCAGCAAGATCATGCCAGATGCTTGGAACATATAAATATAATCCGTATAGATCAGCTTGCCCAAAGCGATGGTATTATGGGTTTCCGCCATGTCAGGTGTGACCGCTGCCCGCAAAGCCTGCGCATCTTCTGCAAAAGTCCAGTGGCCGAACAGCATGAACAGTTGCACCAGCAATATCGCACCGATCAGCAGGCCAAGCGGCAGGTATTTTGAGACGCCGGAGCGCAGCTCAACAAAATCCACGTCCAGCATCATCACCACGAACAGGAACAACACGGCTACCGCGCCGACATAAACAATCGCCAGCAGCATGGCGACATATTCAGCCCCCATCAGCACGAACAGGCCTGCGGCACTGAAGAATGCCAGGATCAGCCACAGTACCGAATGCACCGGATTGCGTGACAGCACTACCAACAGGCCAGAGGCCACTGCGGTGAATGCAAACAGATAAAAAGCGACGACTATAAAGTCCATGTGTTTGGTTCCTTCTTATCTATAAGGCGCGTCGAGTTCGAGGTTGCGGGCAATTTCCGCTTCCCATCGATCACCGTTCGCCAGTAATTTGTCTTTGTCATAGAACAGCTCTTCACGGGTTTCCGTGGCGAACTCAAAGTTCGGGCCTTCTACGATGGCATCTACTGGGCAGGCTTCTTGGCAGAAGCCGCAGTAGATGCATTTGGTCATATCAATGTCATAGCGCGTGGTGCGGCGGCTGCCGTCATCACGTGGTTCGGCATCAATGGTAATGGCTTGCGCGGGGCAAATCGCTTCGCACAGCTTGCACGCAATGCAGCGTTCTTCACCACTGGGATAGCGACGCAGCGCATGTTCGCCGCGAAAACGCGGACTTAGCGGGCCTTTTTCATGCGGATAGTTCAGCGTGTATTTCGGTTTAAAGAAATACTTCAGACCCAGCCGAAACCCGTTCAGGATGTCCATCAGTAAAAAATAGGATATGCGACGTTTTAAAGAATGTGCCATGATTTAACCCCCCGTCGTCCAGCGGATATATGCACCGCCAAAAGCCTCAAATTGTACAAAAAATGCTACCAAAACAATCCAGCCCAATGACATTGGCAAGAACACTTTCCAGCCCAAGCGCATCAGTTGGTCATAGCGGAAGCGTGGCACGATGGCTTTGACCATCGCGAACAAGAAAAAGAAGAAACACATCTTGCCGATAAACCACAACGGGCTGTCAGGAATGCCCGGAATTGGGGATAACCAGCCGCCGAAAAACAAGATTGATGTCAGCGCACACATCAACCAGATCGCGATGTATTCGCCTGCCATATATAGCAAGAACGGTGTTGATGAATATTCAACCTGGTAGCCTGCCACCAGTTCCGACTCTGCCTCTGGCAAATCAAACGGTGGTCGGTTGGTTTCAGCTAAGGCCGAGATGAAGAACAGGATAACCATCGGAAAATGCGGCAACCAGTACCAGTTCAGAAAACCGTAATCGCCTTTTTGCGCCATAACAATGTCCACCAGACTTAAAGATCCTGTGGACAGGATCACGCCAATGATGATGAAACCGATGGAAACTTCATAAGAAATCATTTGTGCGGCAGAGCGCAGTGCGCCCAGAAACGGGTATTTCGAGTTGGATGCCCAGCCGCCCATAATCACGCCGTAAACTTCAAGCGATGACATCGCGAAGATATAAAGCACGGCTACGTTCAGGTTGGCCAGAATAAGGTTTTCCGAAAACGGGATCACCGCCCATGAGATGACCGACAGGATAAAGCCCACCAATGGTGCCAGCAAAAACACGGTCTTGTCAGCACCTGCGGGAATAATCACCTCTTTAAAGATGTATTTCGCCGCATCTGCCACGGTTTGCAATATGCCCCAAGGGCCCACCACGTTCGGCCCACGGCGCATTTGCACCGCCGCCCAGATTTTACGGTCGGCGTAGACCAAAACCAGTAGGCTGATCATCACGAACGCGATCAGCATCAGGCATTGTGCCACAATGATCAGGAATATTCCTAAGTTAGATGAGAAAAACTCTGCCATATCCCGTTCCCTAAACCATCGGTATGTTATGTGTGGTGCAATCTTCCACCGTCACGTCTGCGTCTATTGTATGTCGCCCACCGGGGTGTGCGTTCGAAAGCGTGTAAATCGCGTTGCCGGCCCAAATGCCCTTGTCTTCGGTGACATTGACCTGAATGCGGCCAGCAAAGCCAAAACCACGGATCAGTGTGTATTGCGCCGCAGCACATTCCACATACGCCAGCACATCCGTGGGTGTGCGCGGATTGCGCATGGTGACAACCATATTGATCAGATCAGGCTTCATCAGGCGGCTATCCACTGTCAGATATTCCAAAGCACCCGTCGGGGCTTTGCTGACTTCCTGACCTTGCGGCGTACAGGCAAGCAGCAGGCCAAACGTGGCCAGCAGTGCAAATACATATGTCATTTGGCTTAAGATCACTTCGTTACTCCGCCGCCATGGGTTTGTCTTTACGCGCTTTTGCATTGGCTGACAGTTCAGCCATCACTTGAGAGGCGCGCGCAATCGGGTTGGTCAGGAAATAATCGCTGACCGCATTGGTGAACCCTTTGCCCTTCAGGGCTTTCGGCTTAATCGCTTTCCATGTGTTCACAGGCACGGCATCAATCGCGGCCAGATGCGGGAATTCCGCAAACAGGGCCTGACGCAGTTGCGCTAGACTGTCATACGGCAAGACCTGTCCCAACTCCGCAGACAAAGCCCGCATGATTGCCCAGTTTTCTTTTGCGTCACCCGGTGCAAAGCCTGCACGTGCGGCCATTTGTGGGCGGCCTTCGGTATTGACGAAAATGCCGCTTTCTTCAGTATAAGTCGCCCCCGGCAAGATCACATCAGCGCGGTGCGCCCCACGATCACCGTGGCTGCCTTGGTAGATCACAAACGGATTGTCGGCGATTTCAACTTCATCGGCACCTAGGTTAAAAACCACTTGCGCGTCTTTCAGTGCGGTTTTCATGCCACCCTTGGTGGTAAAACCAATGTCCATGCCACCCACACGCGATGCGGCTGTGTGCAGTACCATCAGTTTGGAATTCGAGTTCTCGGCCAGCAACATCGCCGCCGCCAACACGGCTTCACCGTCAGCCCCTTGAATGGCCCCTTGGCCAATAATCACAAGACTTGGTGCTTTCTTCGTCGCAGCTGTTATTTTCTTTTTCGTAAGCATCTCAAGTGCCGCACGATCTGTTCCCACATGGGCATAAGGGAAAGTCAGATCAACCGCCTCACCCACCAGACCGATGTTGGCACCGCGTGACCACGCTTTGCGCAAACGCGCGTTTAGCACAGGGGCTTCATGGCGTGGATTGGTGCCGATCAGCTGGATCATTTCCGCCGTATCAATATCTTCGATTGTGGCTGTACCCACATAGCCAGAACGATTGCCGCTTGGCAGTTTAGCACCGTCCACACGGCATTCAACTTTGCCGTCTAGAGCAGCCACAACACCCTTAAGCGCATACATCGCTTCTACAGGGGCCAGATCACCCGCAATGGCAGCAACTTTCTTGCCCATAACGGCTTTTTTGATCGCCGCAAAAGCCTCATCCCAAGAGGCAGGCTTCAGCTTACCGTTCTTTTTCACATAAGGCTGATCCAACCGCTGACGGCGCAAGCCATCCCAGATGAAACGCGCTTTATCCGACAGCCATTCTTCGTTCACACCATCATGATTGCGCGGCACAATCCGCATCACTTCACGACCTTTGGTATCCACACGAATGTTGGAACCAAGTGCATCCATCACATCAATGGTTTCGGTTTTCTTCAATTCCCAAGGACGCGCAGAAAACGCGTAAGGCTTTGATGTTAAAGCACCAACCGGGCAAAGATCAATGATATTGCCCTGCAATTCACTGTCCAGTGTTTCATTCAGATAAGTGGTGATTTCACTATCTTCACCACGCCCTGTCTGGCCCATCACAGTGATGCCCGCCACTTCAGAGGTAAAGCGCACACAGCGCGTACATGAAATACAGCGCGTCATTGTGGTGGCCACAAGTGGCCCCAGATCAAGATCGTCTACTGCACGTTTCGGTTCACGGAAACGGCTGAAATCAACGCCATATGCCATGGCTTGGTCTTGCAAATCACACTCGCCGCCCTGATCACAGATCGGGCAATCCAACGGGTGGTTGATCAGCAGAAACTCCATCACACCTTCACGGGCTTTTTTAACCATAGGCGAGGTGGTTTTCACCACCGGCGGCTGGCCTTCGGGGCCGGGGCGCAAATCACGCACCTGCATGGCGCAAGACGCCGCAGGTTTCGGCGGCCCGCCAACAACTTCAACCAGACACATGCGGCAGTTGCCCGCAATAGTCAGACGTTCGTGGTAACAAAAACGCGGCACTTCAATGCCGGCCACTTCGCAGGCTTGCAGCAGCGTCATTGCGCCGTCTACTTCGACTTCGGTTCCATCGATGATTACTTTTTTTAGATCAGACATGCGCGTTACTCCGCTGCAACCGCGCTTACGCGGCCAGTCCGTTTGTGTTTAATACGATCTTCTATCTCATTGCGGTAATGGCGGATCAGACCTTGAATAGGCCAAGCCGCCGCATCGCCCAGCGCACAAATCGTGTGGCCTTCGACCTGTTTTGTCACATCCAGCAACATGTCGATCTCTTCTGGTTCAGCGTCACCCGTCACCAAACGTTCCATCACCCGCATCATCCAGCCAGTGCCTTCACGGCAAGGTGTGCATTGGCCGCAGCTTTCGTGTTTATAAAACTTCGACAAACGCCAGATTGCTTTGATCACGTCCACGCTTTCATCCATCACGATGACAGCAGCCGTACCCAAACCGGAACGTTGGTTGCGCAGCCAGTCAAAATCCATAATAGCTTCACCGCAGATATCCGCAGGCAGCAATGGCACAGACGATCCACCCGGAATAACCGCTTTCAGGTTTTTCCAGCCGCCACGCACCCCGCCGCAATGGCGTTCCAGCAGTTCTTGTAATGGAATAGACATCGCCTCTTCCACCACACACGGGTTGTTGACGTGACCGGATATCGCAAACAGCTTGGTGCCTGCGTTGTTTTCACGCCCGAACGAGCTGAACCAGTCGGGGCCACGACGCAGGATGGTGGGTACCACCGCAATGCTTTCCACGTTGTTCACCGTTGTCGGGCAACCATATAGGCCCGCGCCCGCAGGGAATGGCGGTTTCATGCGCGGCATACCCTTTTTGCCCTCAAGGCTTTCCAGCAATGCGGTTTCTTCACCGCAGATATAAGCCCCTGCCCCGTGGGACAGATACAGATCGAAATCCCAGCCTGATTTGGCGGCATTTTTGCCCAGAAGGCCCGCGTCGTAACATTCATCAATCGCAACCTGTAAGGCTTCGCGTTCACGGATAAATTCACCGCGTATATAGATGTAGCAAGCATTTGCCCCCATGGCAGAACTTGCGATCAACGCGCCTTCGATCAATGTGTGCGGATCGTTACGCATAATCTCGCGGTCTTTACATGTGCCCGGTTCGCTTTCGTCCGCATTAATCACCAGATAGGCAGGCCGCCCGTCGCTTTCTTTGGGCATGAAAGACCATTTCAGACCTGTGGGGAAGCCAGCACCACCGCGCCCACGCAGGCCAGATTTTTTCATTTCGCCGACAATCCAGTCGCGGCCTTTTTTGATGAATTTCGCAGTACCCGACCAATGCCCACGCTTTTTCGCACCCGCAAGCGAGCGGTCGTGCTGACCATATAGGTTGGTAAAGATCCGGTCTTTATCTGCGAGCATGCCCGTCTTCCTTTAATCTTGGCCTGATTTCCAGACCTGAAACAATACGACCATCGCCCAGAGGAGCGCGGCCATGGCAGCGAAATCGAACAGGAACGCATAGCGTATTGGCAGTCCGATTTTTCCGCCGATCCAGCTGGCCCCCATCCATCCCACCATCGCCACAAGAATGACGATGGAAGCGACCCGCGCCTTTTGGCGTTTTGGGTCAGGGTTAGGGGCCATCTGGCTTATCCTTTACGCAAGGTTATTATTTGCGCTTCTTCTTTGAAAATTCTGTGTCGCCACCTTTGGCCAGAATTTTCGCTTGTTTCATCCAATCATCGCGTTCAATGCGACCTTTGAATGTCAGTTTGTCATCAACTTTCTTGATGTCAGCCTTTTTCCAAACCGCAACTTGGGCGAATTGGTAAATGCCAATATCATTCAATGTTTTTTCAAGTTTAGGGCCAACGCCAGAGATCAATTTCAGATCATCTACTTTCGCAGGTGCGGATTTGTAAAACTTTGTTGGTGCTTTCTTCGCAGCAGGTTTTTTGGCTGCCGCAGGTTTTTTTGCAGCGGGCTTCTTAGCTGCCGCTGTTTTTGTTTTAGCCGTTGCGGTTGATTTCGCTGCTGTCTTTTTAGCTGCAGGTTTCTTTCCTGCCGCTGCCTTCTTAGCTACGGGCTTTTTAGCCGTCACTGGCTTCGATGTTGGAGCCGCTTCATCTGTAGAGGCCGCAATCGCGGCTGTTCCAACCGCAGCAGCGGCCACAGCTGTTGTCGCACCTGATGCCGGAATATCAGCCGTACAGAAAATGCCTTTCAGCAACCAACCTGCAATTAACATTGCGAATATGCCGATAACGGCAGCGACCAGCCCATGCAAACCGGCCCAGCCGATAAGAGCGGCTGCAATGAACACACCGAATGCAAAGGCCAATAGCCAGCATACGATTGCACAGGGCGTGATCCCCGTTGATGAATTATTCTGTGTCATAGTCTTCTCCCCTTAGAAGGGCCCGCATTTAGCTGGCCGTAGATTTTGCGCTTTTCTTGTGCGCCTTCAATATTGGTACTTCATCACCCTGAATGCGCTTAATGGTATCACCATATTCCAACGCCAAACTGGCTGAGATGTTGTGTTCGTATTTACCTGAATTCATGTCTTTTAGTGTTGTCAGCCCACTTAACGGTTCCGCTGCATAGCGGCCATTTTGCGGCCCTGGTGTTGGCACTTTGCCGTTGCCCAAATCCTCAAGAATTTGGATAAAGCTTTCCGCCGTCAGGTCTTCATAAAAATCTTTACCGATCTGAACCATCGGGGCGTTAGTACAGGCCCCTAAGCATTCCACCTCTTCCCAGCTAAACTTGCCATCTTCGGAAATTTGATGTGCGTTGGGTGCAATGCGATCTTGGCAAATACCGATCAAATCTTCCGCGCCGCAAATCATACAAGACAGCGTGCCGCAAACTTGTATGTGGGCGACACTGCCCACAGGTTGCAGTTGGAACATGAAATAGAACGTGGCCACTTCCAGCGCGCGGATGTAATCCATACCCAGCATGTCAGCGACAGCTTCGATGGCAGGTTTTGAAAGCCAACCTTCTTGTTCCTGTGCACGCCACATAATTGGGATAATAGCCGAAGCTTGACGGCCTTTCGGAAACTTGGCAATTTGGCCCTTGGCCCATTTTTTATTGGCAGCGGTGAAAGCAAAGCTGTCAGGCTGTGAATGATGTAAGCGGCGCAATGACATTAGCGGTCAATCTCCCCAAATACGACGTCAAGCGAACCGATGACGGCTGCAACGTCTGCCAACTGGTGGCCTTTACAAATGTGATCCATGGCCGCCAGGTGTAAAAACCCCGGCGCACGGATTTTGGCTTTATAGGGTTTGTTTGATCCGTCTGACACAAGGTAGACACCAAACTCACCTTTAGGGGTTTCAACGCAGGCGTATACTTCACCCTCTGGTACGTGAAAGCCTTCGGTGTAAAGTTTGAAGTGGTGGATCAATGCTTCCATAGAGGTTTTCATGTCGCCACGTGAGGGCGGTGTCAGCTTGCCACGGGCAAGCACATCACCAGTTGAGGCTTCCAACTTCTTGATCGCCTGTTGCATGATCGACAGGCTTTCGCGCATTTCCTGCATGCGGCAAAGATAACGGTCATAGCAGTCGCCGTTGGTGCCTACAGGGATTTGGAATTCAAATTCATCGTAACATTCATAAGGTTGTGCACGGCGCAAATCCCATGCCATGCCAGAACCGCGTACCATCACACCTGAAAAACCCCAATCAAGGGCTTCTTGTTCCGAGATGATCGCTATATCAACATTGCGTTGTTTGAAGATGCGATTTTCAGTTAGCAAGCCGTCGATGTCATCAAGGATTTCAGGGAACTCAAAAGTCCACTGCATGATGTCATCCAGCAGATCTTGCGGCAGGTCTTGGTGTACGCCACCGGGGCGGAAATAAGCTGCGTGCAGGCGCGCACCAGAGGCGCGTTCATAGAATTCCATCAGAATTTCGCGTTGCTCAAAACCCCAAAGTGGCGGGGTCAGCGCACCTACGTCCATTGCCTGTGTGGTGACGTTCAGGATGTGGTTCAGAATGCGGCCAATTTCACAGTAAAGCACACGGATCAGGCTGGCGCGGCGGGGTACTTCTGTGCCTGTAAGTTTCTCAATGGCCAGACACCATGCGTGTTCCTGGTTCATCGGGCAAACATAATCCAACCGATCAAAATATGGTAGGTTTTGTAAGTACGTGCGGCTTTCCATCAGCTTTTCAGTGCCGCGATGCAGCAGGCCGATATGGGGGTCGCAGCGTTCTACGATCTCGCCGTCAAGTTCAAGAATCAGACGTAAAACGCCGTGGGCCGCAGGGTGTTGCGGGCCAAAGTTGATGTTGAAATTGCGGATGCGCTGCTCACCGGTTTTGGCGTCGTTGAAGGTGCCGTCCATTAGAAACGCCCCGCTTTGATTTTTGAAGTGTCCCGATTAGGACAATTCTGAACCATTTGATAATATTGACCAAAAGTATTAACGCGTGCCCGTTGCAGGTTTTTCCTACGTGCAAGAATTTGAAATTGGATCAAGCATAACATTGCAAAAAACAACCCGAAAATCGCGTAAAAATAGACCATCACTTAGCCTCCGCCTTATCATCACCGGGTAGAATGTATTTCGCCCCTTCCCACGGTGACATGAAATCGAACTGGCGGTATTCTTGCACCAGCGACACGGGCTCATAGACCACGCGCTTGGCGACCTCGTCATAACGACATTCAGTATAGCCCGTTGTCGGGAAATCTTTGCGCAAGGGGTAGCCGCGAAAGCCGTAGTCAGTCAGGATGCGGCGCATGTCGGGGTGATCGGAAAACAGGATGCCATACATGTCGAACACTTCGCGTTCAAACCAGTTGGCTGATGGGTGTACTTCGCAAATGGACGGTACAACCTCATCTTCCGCCACCAGTACCTTAAGCCGAATGCGGTGGTTCATGTACATAGACAAGAAGTGGTAGACCACTTCAAAACGTTTTGCGGCGGATGGGAAATCCACTGCGGTGATGTCAACTAAGGTTGAAAACTTGCAAGTGCGATTGGTGCGTAGAAACTCGATGAATTTAGGCAATGCAGCGGGAACCACTTCCATCACCAACTCACCCAAAGAATTCACGTCAAAGCCCACAACCGCATCTGATTGTTTACTTTGGATCAAAGTGCCCAAGTCTTGTAATTCGTCTGACATCAATCCCTACCTTACAATCGTGCCTGTGCGGCGAATTTTGCGTTGCAGTTGCAACAGACCGTACAATAATGCTTCCGCCGTTGGCGGACAGCCCGGCACATAAATATCTACCGGCACAATGCGGTCACAGCCACGCACAACGGAATAGCTGTAGTGGTAATAACCACCACCGTTCGCACATGACCCCATAGAAAGCACATAACGCGGTTCCGGCATCTGGTCATAAACCTTACGCAAGGCCGGTGCCATTTTATTGGTCAACGTACCCGCTACAATCATCAAATCAGATTGGCGTGGGCTTGCGCGCGGTGCTGTACCGAAGCGTTCCATATCATAGCGCGGCATCGCACAGTGCATCATTTCAACGGCACAACATGCTAAACCGAATGTCATCCAGTGTAGTGAGCCCGTACGCGCCCAGTTGATAATGTCGGCGGTGGAGGTCAGCAAAAAACCCTGATCCTGCAATTCGCGGTTAAGAGCGGCTGTCACCACCTCTTTATCTGCGCCCGCAGTATTAAGTGATGTCGCTACTCCCATTCCAAGGCTCCTTTTTTCCACTCATAGGCGAAGCCTACGGTGAGCACGCCCAAAAATACCAGCATCGACCAGAAGCCTAGAAGGCCTACATGTTGAAAACTTGCAGCCCACGGAAACAAAAATGCCACTTCCAGATCAAAGATGATAAACAGGATGGCGACCAGATAGAAGCGAATGTCAAATTTCATCCGCGCATCGTCAAAAGCGTTAAAGCCACATTCATAAGCCGAGATTTTTTCAGGGTCCGGACTGCGTACCGCGATGATCACCGCTGCTAGAATTAAGACTAGGCCTAGGGCCGCAGCGATGCCCATAAATACGAGGATAGGCAGATACTCTCTTAGCAGGTCTTCCAACGGCTACTCCTATTCGTGGTTTTGCGTCTTGGAACAGTTCGTTTAAGGGTCTACCCCTGCATATGGGTAAGGTCAACAGAAGTGGTTCAATTTTACGACTTTTCTGACAGTAAAATGAACAACCGAATGAAATCAAGCGATGCGCACAAAATCATTTTGAATTTCATGTCCGCTTACTCACACCAACTGCCACGCCGCCCGCCACTATAGCCACGCGCCAATCCCCTTTTAATCATTGCCGCCTTCACGTCTTTACCGTTCACACGCAGCTCAATCAAATCGCGATCATATCGGTCTTTACCGTTCTGTCTGATCTCAACCCTGCGGGCCTGCCAAAGCATCATGCGCAAAGCCCATGTGGCGCGTATGGCCAAGATATATTCCGAGATGCAACGCGCGTTTTTTTCAGGGCTGTCATAGCCCATAATGCGCCCGCTTGTCAGCGCGTACCCCGGGCAAGAGATTTTAACGGTATCACCGTCCATCACCAGCCCCACATCACAGCGGCTTTTGCTTTTGTAGGCACCATTAACCGCGTCAATAACAGGCGGTATCAACAGCAACAAAGCGATGATGGTAATGATGCTGCCGCTAAGCCCTAATCGACGCATGGGTTTATATGCCTGCCTGATAGGCGGCACTTACTTCTTCGCGGATAATAGCGGCCAACAGATCACAATCTTCCAAGCTGAAGGTCAGCGGTAGGCGCATATCCAAAAGCCCTGCTAGCACGCGGTCGGTTTGCGGCAATTCCTGCGCATCGACATACCGCCAGCTGTCATGGCGAGAGGTAAAACCGGTGGGCGCATCACCCCCGAACCATTTCAGTTCAACCCCGCGTGCGGCGCAGCGTTTTTGTACATCGCGCACTTTATCCTTGCTCCAGTCGGGCAGTGTGAATTGGAAAGAGGATGCCACATAATGTTCTTTTTCAGGCCGCGTGATCAGCCGCAGACCTGCCACGTTTTTCAAACCCGCCTCCATCCGTCTGTACCGCGCATTCCATTTTTGCGCCTGCCCGTCTAAAGCGGCCAGTTGCGGGCGTAAAATGGCGGCGCGCAGGTTATCCATGCGCCCTGAACAGTTCGGCGTATCTAAGGATATATCCTTAAACGTCGCATCAGGCGCACCCGCTGCATGGCTGCCATATAGTATGTATGATCCTGACAGCATGGTGGCGCGTGCCATCGTTTGTGCATCATCGGTGATCAGCAAACCGCCCTCGCCTGAATTGATATGCTTGAAGGTTTGCGTTGAATAGCATGCCACATGCCCGTGCCGCCCGCTTAAGACCCCGTTCCATTTCGCGCCCATGGTATGGGCACAATCCTCAACCACGGTTATATCTGCGGCATCACAAATAGCCATCAGAGCATCCATATCCACGATATGGCCGCGCATGTGGCTGAGCATCAAGTAGCGTGCGCCGCTGCTGGCAATCTTAACTTGCAAATCGTCCAAATCCATCACCAGATCATCTGTGACCTCAACAAACACTGGCACCCCGCCTGCATTGGCAATCGCACCGGGCACAGGAGCCAGCGTGAACGCATTGGTCAGAACCCTATCACCCTGCGCTAATCCCACAGCCCGTAAAGCCGCTGCCAGCGCATAACCGCCAGAGGCCACAGACAGGCAGAATTTCGCCCCCATATAGGTGGCAAATTCCAGTTCCAGTGAAACCGTTTCAGCCACTTCACCTTGCACTACATTATACCGGTGCAAACGCCCGTGTTGCATTACCCGCAAAGCGGCTTCAATACCCGCTTGCGGGATCGGTTCTTGTTGGGTGAAATTGCCTGTAAAATCCCGTATCAAACCCTTACCCCTTGATCATCGCATCCATCATATCAGGCAGTTGATCAAAATGATCCAACAGGCCTTCGGGCTCCAAATCTGCCACATGTGGCCCATCAGGCCCGAAGGTGACCAGAACACAGGGAACCCAAGCGTTTTTGGCCGCATTACGGTCTGTGATCGTGTCGCCGATCAGAACAGACTTTGACGGGTTGCCGCCCAGTTGTTTAATCGTACCCAATAAATGACCCGCATCAGGTTTGCGCACTGGCAATGTGTCTGCCCCCAGCAATGCTGCAAAGTGATCGCGTATGCCCAGACGTTCGGTTAAGGTTTGCGCCAGCCCTTCGGGTTTATTAGTACAAATACCCAAAATATAACCGCGTGATTTCAGTTCATTCAAACATTCCACAACCCCGTCATATAAGAAAGAGTGGTGGTCAATATTATCGCCGTAAAACCCCACCAAATAATCAAAGTGCTTTTGCATCTGCGCATCGTCCGGGATATGGCCCAAACGTGCAAAGCCCAGTTTCAGCATCGCGCGCGCACCTTGAAAGGCGGTACTGGCATCTTTCACCGGATCAAGCTGTGGCAGCTCACCTAATTTTACAAAAGTCGCGTTTGCGGCGGCTATCAGATCACCGCTGGTGTCTGCTAGTGTGCCGTCCAGATCAAAAACCACTGATTTCATGTTATTCCCCATCTATATAATACAGCTTTGCCACAAGCCGTAACGAAGTGAAAGACTTCTTGAGAATATCCCCCCTTTTATTGCGCGATTATCTTGCGTAGAAGTCAAAAAGAAACCGAATTCAGAGGCTTAAATGAGCGTTGCAACAATCATACTCGCCGCAGGCATGGGCAGCCGGATGAAATCCGACATGCCCAAGGTTTTGCATCAGATTGCGGGGGCCCCAATGCTGGTACATGCCATGCGCACAGCCGCAGGCATTGAGGCGCAAAAGACCGTTATCGTTACAGGGCATGGGGCGGATTTGGTGGCGTCAGTGGCTTTGGATTATGACCAAACCGCTTTGATCGCCCATCAAGAAGCCCAAAACGGCACAGGGCATGCAGTGCAACAAGCCGCCCCTGCTTTGCAGGATTTCGAGGGCGATGTGATCGTACTTTACGGCGACACCCCATTTGTGCAGCCCGAAACCCTGCAAGCCATGCTGGACAAAAAATCCGAAGGCCACGGTGTGGTTGTTCTGGGCTTTCACGCGGCTGACCCTGCTAAATACGGGCGTTTGATCACTACAGATGACGGGCTGTTAGAGGCCATTGTTGAATATAAAGATGCAACCGACACCCAGCGCGACATTGATTTTTGCAATTCGGGTGTGATTTGCGCGGATGCAAAACTGCTGTTCAGCCTGTTGGATGCCGTCACAAACGACAATGCCAGTGGTGAATACTACCTGACGGATGTTGTCGGCCTGGCGCGAGCACGCGAATTAACCTGTGCCGCCATCGCTTGCGATGAGCATGAGACTATGGGCATCAATTCACGTGTTGATCTAGCAGGTGCCGAGGTTGCGTTTCAAACCATGGCACGGCGGAATGTCCTGGAAAACGGGGCCACATTGATAGCCGCTGAAACCGTCTGGTTTGCCTATGACACGGTCATAGGCCGCGATGTGATGATTGAACCTAACGTTGTGTTTGGCGCGGGTGTAACGATTGAAAATAACGCCACCATCCGCGCCTTTTCCCACCTTGAAGGGTGCCACGTTTCCAAAGACGCCGTCGTCGGCCCTTATGCCCGCCTGCGCCCCGGTGCGGAACTGGCAAACGGTGCCAAGGTCGGCAATTTCGTCGAGATCAAAGCCGCCCAAATCGGCGAAGGTGCCAAGGTTAATCATCTGTCTTACATAGGTGACGCCGATATCGGGGCTGAGGCAAATATCGGTGCAGGAACAATCACTTGTAATTATGATGGTGTGTTCAAACATCACACTGACATTGGCGCACGTGCCTTTATCGGATCAAACACTATGCTGATCGCACCCGTGCGTGTTGGCGATGACGCAATGACGGCGTCGGGTAGTGTGATCACGCAGGACGTGCCGGATGCCGCCCTTGGATTGGGGCGTGCGCGGCAGGAAACCAAACCGGGGCTGGCGTTGCGAATGATGAACAAATTACGAGCGGCAAAAGCTGCGATGAAGAAGGATTGACCCCATGTGTGGAATAGTCGGAATATTAGGCAACCATGAAGCAGCCCCCATTTTAGTTGACGCTTTAAAGCGACTTGAATATCGCGGCTATGACAGTGCGGGCATTGCCACCGTGGATACAGGTAAGTTGAACCGCCGTCGCGCAGTGGGTAAGCTGGTTAACTTAGCGGATTTGCTGGTGCATGAGCCTATTACCGGCAAATCAGGTATCGGCCACACGCGCTGGGCCACGCACGGTGCACCAAACGTGGTGAATTCGCACCCGCACCGCGCCAAAGACGTGGCCGTAGTGCATAATGGCATCATCGAGAACTACAAAAAATTACGCGATGAATTAACCACCGCAGGTGTTGTGTTTGAAACCGAAACCGACACGGAAACCGTGGTGCAGCTGTGCATGTCCTACCTAGATGAAGGCATGACGCCGATATATGCCGCTGCCGCCACGATAGACCGTCTGGAAGGGGCTTATGCGCTTTGTTTTCTGTTTGAAGGCGAAGATGATTTGCTGATTGCCGCACGCAAAGGATCACCCTTGGCTATTGGTCACGGGATAGGCGAAATGTATGTCGGATCAGACGCTTTGGCACTGGCACCGATGACAGATAAAGTCACTTATCTGGATGAAGGCGACTGGGCGGTTATCACCCGCAACTCACTGGAAATTCGCAATGCGCAAGGCAAACAGGTCAGCCGCGAAATGCGCACCATCAAAGTGGATGCAAGTAATACCGATAAAGGTGTTCACAAGCACTATATGATGAAAGAAATAGCGGAACAGCCTACGGTTTTGGCTGATGCTATCAGCCACTACAGCAATGAAAAAACCGGGGCGGTTTCAGTGCCGGGATTAGACATTGATTTCACATCTGTTGACAAAATAACTATGGTGGCCTGCGGTACTGCTTATCTGGCCTGTTCCGTCGCCAAATACTGGTTTGAACAGGTTGCCCGCATCCCGTGCGAAGTGGACGTGGCCTCTGAATTTCGCTACCGTGAGCCGCCTATGTCTGACAAATCTGTGGCCCTTTTTGTCAGCCAGTCAGGTGAAACCGCTGACACGTTGGCAGCCTTGCGTTATTGCACAGATAAAGTCGCCAAAACCGTGGCGGTGGTGAATGTTGCGGAAAGTTCCATTGCGCGTGAATGTGATATATCACTGCCCATTCATGCTGGTGTTGAAATCGGTGTGGCGTCAACAAAAGCCTTCACCTGCCAGTTGGTTGCATTGGTCGCCGTGGTAATTTCTGCGGCCCGCGCGCGCGGCGTGTTGGATGCAAAAGGCGAACAGGAATTGCGCGATGCGTTGAACAGCCTGCCGGGCTTGATCAATCAAGCGTTAGCGCAGCAAAACGAAATAGATAACGTAACTGTAGAACTTGCAAAAGCCTCTGATGCTTTGTTTTTTGGGCGCGGAGCGATGTACCCGTTAGCCTTGGAAGGTGCGTTAAAACTGAAGGAAATTAGTTATATACATGCAGAAGGCTATGCCAGTGGCGAATTGAAACATGGGCCTATTGCGCTTGTGGATGAACACATGCCCGTCATCGTAATGGCCCCGAAAGACGCGCTATTCGACAAAACTGTAAGTAACATGCAGGAGGTTATGGCCCGTGGCGGCAAAGTACTGCTGGTTACCGATCCGCAAGGTGCCGATGCCGCACGTGACGGCGTTTGGAAAACCATAATTATGCCGCCCGTGCATGACATGTTTGCCCCCATCCTATACGCCATCCCCGCCCAACTGATTGCCTATTACACCGCCGTTCGCAAAGGCACGGATGTGGATCAGCCGCGAAATTTAGCCAAGTCTGTGACGGTCGAGTAACCCAACTGGCGTGAAAGATTAATTTACTTTGGCGGCATTCATGGAATATAGGCTAAAAAAACCGCGCAACCCCTGAACTTTGGTACAGATATAATGACAACACCGCAATCCGCATTGACCGACCTAGAAGCCCTTTCCAATCCTGAAATGGCCGCCGACATGGCCAAGTATCATAAAGTCAGCCGCCCTTATCTGGGTGTTGCTAACCCGCAGATAGATACGCTTTATAAAGCGTGGCGCGCGGATACGGATACAGGGGCGCGCGTGGCGATTGCCGCACATCTTTGGGCTAGCAATATCCACGAAGCACGGATTGCCGCTGCTAAATTACTGACCCAAGCACGCATCAATCCCGATCACGCGGTCTGGGATGAAATCCAACGCTGGGTGCCTGACCTTGATACCATAGCGATTGCGGATCAAGTGTGTGCGGCAGGTGCGCGCCGTCTGCCTGCGGATTTGACGCGGATGGATATACTGGAAGCCTGGACGGCGGATGACAGTATGTGGACGCGCCGCGCTGCCCTGATGATGACCCTGCCCTGGGCCAAACAAAACCACCCCAAAGACGTCGATCTGGCGATACGTGACCGGGTTCTGGGCTGGGCCGCCACCCTAGCCCCTGATCATGACCCTATCTTGCAAAAAGCAGTGGCCTTATGGCTGCGCACATTGTCAAAACACGACAAGCCCCGTGTACAGCATTTTCTGGAACAGCATGGCCCTGAAATGAAGGCCTTTGCCCTGAAAGAAGCCTCTGCCCTGCTTTAGGCTTGCAGCCCTAGCATTCGCGGCCTAGGTTTACCCCATGACAGATACACCGCAACTGATAGACCCTTATGCGCGTACCATTGACTATTTGCGCGTTTCCGTAACTGACCGCTGTGATTTTCGCTGTGTTTATTGCATGTCCGAAAACATGACGTTTCTGCCGAAAAAAGAACTGCTTACATTGGAAGAGCTGGATCGGTTGTGTTCGGTGTTTATCTCACAAGGTATTCGTAAATTGCGCATTACAGGCGGTGAGCCGCTGGTGCGTCGTAATATCATGGATTTTTTCAAAAGCATTTCACGGCATTTGGGCAAAGGGCTGAATGAGCTGACTTTGACCACAAACGGGTCACAACTGACGCGATTTGCCGATGATCTGGCCAGCTTTGGCGTGAAGCGGGTGAATATCTCACTCGACACGCTGGATACCCAAAAATTCAAAGACATCACCCGTTGGGGGCATCTGTCTAAAGTACTGGACGGCATTGAAGCGGCGCAAGAAGCGGGTATTCGGGTCAAGATTAACATGGTCGCCTTGAAAGGCACCAATGAGGATGAGCTGGAAGATGTCATTCGCTGGTGTGCGGATAAGGACATGGACATTACTTTTATTGAAGTGATGCCGATGGGGGATATGGGTGAAGAGGATCGTATCGATCAATACTGGGCTTTATCTGATTTGCGTGAACGTATCAGAAAAACGTGGGAACTAACTGATATTCCACTGAATACTGGCGGGCCTGCACGTTATGTGCGGGTGAATGATACGGGGCAGAAAATCGGTTTTATCACGCCGCTTACCCATAATTTTTGCGAAAGCTGTAACCGCGTGCGCCTGACGTGTACGGGGCAATTATTTCAGTGTCTGGGGCAGGAAAAAGAAACTGATCTGCGCAAATCTTTGCGCGATAATTTGGATAATGATGCCCCTGTGGTGGATGCTATTCATGCCGCGATTGCGTTAAAGCCCAAAGGCCATGATTTTTCTTATGACCGCAAAGAGGTTGCAGGTGAGATGACCCGTCACATGAGCCACACAGGCGGTTAAGCCTCTATAACACCTGCGTCCGCACGCAACAAGCGGGCGCGTGATTTTGGAATGGCACTGATCTCAACGCCCGTAAAAACATGCAACGTATTGAGCGCGTGATCAATAACTGCATGATCAGATACCCAACCGCCCATGCCTAAATATGTGCGCAAAAGCGCTGGCATGTTTTGATTGGCGGTGCTCAAAGTTGGTTTATAGCCGTTTAATTTACTTGCGAATTCATAGGTTTCCGCTGATTTGGCTTGTGGTGTCCATTCATCGGGGGCTAAGTGACGTTCTTTCAGCAAAGCAAACGCATCGGTGTAATCTGCGGGGTTCACCCCGTCAAAAGATGCGCATCCAAAGATCAATCCGATGTTATGCTGATCCACATAGCGGGTCAGATAGGCCCATGCCACACGCAATACCGCATAATCCGCCCCCCCACCGGATACACAAAACCGCCCAAGTTCCAGCATGGGTTCATTGTATGCGGACAATTTCCCTAAATCATAAAACTGTGCCGAATAGCTGTTCAAAAGCTCATGCCCCGAACCAAAAGCCATAAACCGAAAACAACCCACCAAGGTGCCTGTTTCAGTATCTTCGATCAAAACATGCTGACATTTGGCGTCAAACAAATCTGCGTCCTGCGTGGCGCAACCAAACTGCGTTGCACGCATGGCTTGCGTAAGTTGCACATCGCCGACGGTTTTCGCAATACGCGCGATATATTTACATGACTTTTCCATTGCGACCATTACATATATGAATTCAAGGTAACGTCTATGTTCAAAAGGAAAAATCATTATGGTAGCTAAAATGACAAAAACCGATGCGCAGTGGCGTGAACAGTTAAGTGATCTGGCTTATAAGGTCACCCGTAAGCACGGCACTGAACGATCAGGTAGCCATGACAATTTTCCAAAACAAGGTGGCACATTTTCCTGTGTCTGTTGCGATGCGCCCTTATTTGATGCTGCCGCTAAATTCGAATCGGGCACCGGTTGGCCGTCTTTTTTCCAGCCCGTATCGGATACAGCTGTCGAAGAACGTGCCGATAACGGGTTCTTCATGCGCCGTACGGAAGTTTTATGCGCAAATTGCGACGCCCACTTGGGTCACGTCTTTCCCGATGGGCCGAAACCCACAGGACAGCGTTATTGCATGAACGGTGTTGCGATGATTTTTACAGGATCAGACGACGATTAGCTTCCGCCAACAGCTTGCGTCAGATCGAAGTTGCCGATGTTGCCCAATATCTGGCTGATAGCACTTGGCCCTTTAACAGGCAGATCAGTTACACGGCGGCTAAGTGTTACCACACGGCCATCTTCCAGCCCGAAGCGTTCTACATTGCTAACGACACCGTCTTCATCAAAGGAAACCGCCACCATTTCGCGCGACACGGGTTTTGCCGCTTTATAGGTTCTGTGTTCCATCTTTGTGGCCACATAATACCAGTTGCCGTCTTCCAGCACACCCGCACTGGATGGTTTGCCGATGATCTCTTCTACGGTTTCACGGGTATCTGCCCCGATGATCACATCTGCCATTTCATCTTCTGACGGCGCATAGCCGTGAAATTTATATGTGGGTGAACAGCCAGCCAGCACAATAATGCTTGCGGTGACTGCCAGTGTCTTTTTTGCTTTAGCCGAAAAACTGCTCATCGGGATGCCTTTTATTCTATTCACTCTTGTTCACATAACCTGCCCGTGCTCTACAAGCAAATACCTTGTTACAAATCGCAACCGCTTTCATCGAAAAATCCCATGACAACTGCTAAAATATCCCATCCCTTGCGTATATCCGACATGCCGAAGTCAAAAAGCACGGCATTTGACGTGCGGTTTTCAAATGATGAGATGGCGCAGGTTGCAACGACCTTATCCGCGATTAATGTTAAGAAGATGCGCATTTCAGGGAAGATCAGCCCGTCAGGGAAAAAAGACTGGGTACTGACAGCCACTGCAGGGGCCACAGTGACGCAAACCTGCGTGGTCACACTTGAGCCGGTTCAAACCCGCGTTGATACCCCGATTACGCTGACGTATTCTGCCGATTACCGGGTTGATAGCGACGAAAGCGTGACCGAAATGACAACAGACGAAAATATTGAGCCGCTTGTCGGTGAAATTGATCTGACGGTAATCGCGAGCGAGGCAATCGCAATGGCCTTGCCAGATTACCCCAAATCACCCGATGCACACCTGGAAACAAGCGTTTTTGCGGCAAAAGACATCACCCCGATGACGGATGAAGACACAAAACCATTTGCTTCCCTTGCCAGTTTAAAGGATAAGTTAACCAAAGAAGAAGGTTAAGACGAAAAAAGGCCTTGCAGAGTTCGAATTTCTTTGTATTTTCGCGGCTCTTATACAAGGGCGCTTTTAAGTCTTGTCGGGTGTGTTTCCGGCTTCTTTAAAAACGCTGAAAAATGGGGTTACGACCCCACCATAAATCTAAAGGTGAGCCATGGCTGTCCCAAAAAGTAAAATTACCCGTTCGCGTCGCGGGCAACGTCGTTCACACGATGCACTGGTTGCGGCAAATCCAAACGAATGCGGCAACTGCGGTGAGCTGAAACGCCCACACCACGTATGCCCTGAGTGTGGCCATTACGCTGACCGTGAAGTTATCTCTATGGTTGACGACATCGACCTAGACGACGACGCGGCATAAGAATGCTATTGGGCTGATTGCGGATGCCAGAAGACATAAACCAAGTCAGCCCACATTCTATTAAATCCGTAGTTCTTTCAATCGACGCCATGGGCGGCGATTTAGGTGTGTCTGCTGTTATTATCGGTATGCATATTTTTTCCAAATCAAATCAAGACGTTAAGTTCATCATTCATGGGGATGAAGCGCAAATAAAGCCGCTTCTTGCCAAACGATCTGCTTTGTCAAAACGCTGCGAAATTCACCACGCTGAAGGTGTGGTTTCGATGGATGATAAACCCAGCCATGTGATGCGCCACGGCAAAGACACCAGCATGTGGGGTTGTATAGAAGCGGTGCGTAACAAGCAAGCTGAGGTCGCGGTTTCGTGCGGTAACACAGGTGCCTTGATGGCGGTATCAATGATCCGCCTGCGCAAAGCACCCGGCATCAACCGCCCTGCGATTGCAATTTTATGGCCATCGGACAATCCGCAAGGTTCAAACGTGATGCTGGATGTGGGGGCTGACATCCGCGCCGAAGCCTCTGACCTGTTGCAATACGCTTTGATGGGCGCCTCTTATGCGCGCAACGGTTTGGACGTAAAACGCCCAAGAATCGGTTTACTGAACGTGGGTACAGAAGAACACAAAGGCCGGATTGAGCTAAAAGAAGCCCATGAACGTATCTCAGAACAAGCTGAAAAGGCAAATTTTGAGTTTGTCGGATTCGTTGAAGGCACCGATATTCCGTCTGATAAGGTGGATGTGATCGTCACAGACGGGTTTACTGGCAATGTTGCATTGAAAACTGCCGAAGGTACGGCATCCCTTGTACACAAATTGTTAAGCCAGACATTCAAACAAAACCCTCTTGCCATGTTGGGCGGGCTTTTTGCCTACGGGGCCTTGCGCCGCTTGGGCAAACGTATTGACCCGCGCCGTTCCAACGGCGGGGTTTTTCTGGGCCTGAACGGCACAGTTGTGAAATCCCACGGGGGGGCGGATGCAAATGGCATAGCCGCTGCCATTCGCCTGGCGCATCAGCTGGCCAAGAACGGTTTCACTGATAAGTTAGCGGCGCGTGTTGCCTCTGGCTCGATGATAAATAATGATGTAACCTCAAAAGACTAGATAAAAAAAGGCATCCACAATGAGCGTGATCCGAGCAGTTCCCATCGGCGTTGGCCACTACCTACCAACGCGCGTTGTTGAAAACGCCGAATTTGAAAAGTGGCTGGACACCGATGATGCATGGATCCAAGCGCGCACGGGCATTCAACGCCGCCATTTTGCGGCCGAAGGTGAACTGACCTCAGACTTGGCCTATGAAGCTGCCCTTGATGCGATTAAAGATGCAGGCATTGAAGCCGATGACATTGACGCCATCGTTTTGGCCACTTCCACACCTGATCAGACATTCCCTTCAACGGCTACAAAACTACAGGCAAAACTTGGCATGACATCTGGCTTTGCCTTTGATCTGCAAGCCGTTTGTGCAGGCTTTGCCTTTGCGCTGACTACGGCAAACTCTATGATCGTAGCGGGCCAAGCCAAACGTATTCTGGTAATCGGTGCTGAAACATTTTCGCGCATCATGGACTGGCAAGATCGCACTACTTGTGTGTTGTTCGGGGATGGTGCCGGTGCCGTCATTCTGGAAGCACAAGAAGGCCAAGGGACCACTGATGATCGCGGCATTCTTGCATGTGATCTGCAATCCGATGGCAAATATAACGACATCCTTTATGTGGACGGCGGTGTATCGTCGACCCAAACCACAGGTGTCTTGAAGATGCAGGGCCGCGAAGTGTTTAAACATGCGGTTACAAAACTGGCCTCATCAGGTGAATACGCGCTTGAGAAGGCAGGACTTACCGCTGACGATGTAACTTGGGTTGTGCCACATCAGGCAAATTTGCGAATCATCAAGAATACCGCCCAGAAAATGGGCGTTTCGATGGATAAAGTTGTGGTTACCGTGCAAGATCATGGCAACACATCAGCCGCATCTATCCCCTTGGCTATGTCTGTTGCCAATAAAGCGGGTACTTTTAAGCGTAATGACCTGCTTTTAACCGAAGCAATAGGTGGTGGATTGGCTTGGGGTTCTATCGTTATGCGCTGGTAAGTGCCTAATCGCAGAAAAACCTGTAGAATCTGTTGACTCGCAAACCTAATATTCACTACTGTTTTCTTATCAATAGGGGAGATTTTTATTATGAGTGGCAAGACCTTAACCAGAATGGACTTGGGCGAAGCGGTTTTTAGAGAAGTCGGATTGTCTCGAAACGAGTCGTCAGAGTTGGTGGAAGCAGTATTAGACCACGTGTCCGATGCCTTGGTCAGCGGTGAAAACGTAAAAATCTCATCCTTTGGCACCTTCAGCTTGCGCGATAAAAAAGCACGTATTGGCCGCAATCCCAAAACTGGTGAAGAAGTGCCTATTACCCCCCGCCGCGTACTAACCTTCCGCCCATCACATCTGATGAAAGACCGCGTGTCCGAAGGCAATAAATAATAAAGGGCCCATTTAATGGACAAATCGCCAGACGCATTTCGCACTATTACCGAAGTAGCGGAGTGGCTTGATACGCCTGCCCACGTGTTGCGGTTTTGGGAAAGTCGGTTTTCACAGATAAAGCCCGTAAAACGCGCTGGTGGAAGACGTTATTACCGCCCCACAGATATGCTGCTTTTAGGCGGCATCAAAAAGCTTCTGCATGATGACGGCACGACAATCAAGGCAGTCCAAAGCCTATTGCGTGAACAGGGGGTGCAACATGTGCAATCCTTATCACAACCAGTCAGTGTTCTAGTGAGTCTTAAAAAGAAAGGCTCTGAAACATCGTTTGAAAAAGACGACGTGTCGCCTGTGTCTGAACCAGTCAGCGTTCAAGTCTCGATTAAAAAGAAAGCAACTGAAGTAACGGCAGAAACGGATAACGCACCACAACCGGATCCAAAAGGCATTGACCCGATAGCAGAACGCGTATCCTTGTCAGCCATCCGACCGCGGGTAAAACCAAAAGAGCCGGATCAACAGCCTGAAGCGGAACCGCTTGTCTTAACTCCTGCACCCAAAGATGATATTGATCCAAAGGCTGCACAAGCAACCTCTACTGCATCGGCAAAAACCGAGACCCAAGGGGATATTTCACCCGTAGATACGCCGTCTGATATTTTCGACAGAATTGAGGCTGAAGATATCAGTGAAGAGCCTATCGCCGCTAGTGAAGGTGAAACCTCAGTCGGGGTCATGAAATCACCCAACGCATTAAAATCAACGACGGAAATATCCCGCCAGGATATTCAAGATATTGAAGCCCTTTATTACAGTCTGAAAATGGTACGCAATAATATGAAACGCACGGGTGCCACACGCTAGAACGCACTTGCACCGCTTAAAATCCACGTATAACAGGGGTCATAGTCGGGCTATAGCGCAGTCTGGTAGCGCGTTCGTCTGGGGGACGAGAGGTCGTAGGTTCGAACCCTACTAGCCCGACCAAAATATGCCCATCCAGGGGCTGACCTTCGGGGGAACTATGTCACAGATAACTCAAGGTGTATTGCCGTCACAAGCCATCCAAAAGATGCTTGATCAAGGCGAAATTACCGTCATGCAGCCCCTGTCTGATGGGCAAATACAACCTGCCAGTCTGGATTTGCGACTGGGCACAATCGCCTACCGCGTGCGTGCATCCTTCCTTACGGGTAAGGGTAATTCGGTGCAATCCCGTCTGCAAGATTTCAAAACCCATGAAATTGATCTGTCAAACGGGGCGGTTCTTGAAAAAGGCTGCGTTTATCTGATCCCTTTGATGGAGGGTTTGAGCCTGCCATCTGACATCACGGCTGTGGCCAACGCTAAAAGCTCCATTGGACGTGTTGATCTGCTGACGCGCTGCATCACCGATAACGGTATCGAATTTGACCGCATTGAAGCCGGCTACCAAGGCCCGCTTTATGCCGAGATCAGCCCACGTTCTTTTTCGGTTCTTGTGCGCCCCGGTATGCGCCTGAACCAAATCCGCTTTCGCCGTGGCATATCCACATTGTCAGACGACATGTTGCTGGGCTTGCACAATGACATCGGCCTTGTTGACGGCCCTGCCCAAATTGATCAGGGTCTGGGCTTTTCAGTTGATCTTGATCTGCCCGACGGGTTGGTCGGCTACCGTGCTAAACCGCACACAGGCCTGATTGATCTGGGGTTGATTGACCATTACAACCCATCCGAATACTGGGAGCCCGTCTATGCCGAACAGGGCCGTATTATCCTTGATCCGGGTGCGTTTTACATTCTTGTCAGCCGTGAAGCCGTGCATATTCCGCCGAATTGTGCCGCTGAGATGGCACCTTATTTGGCGATGGTAGGCGAATTTCGTGTACATTACGCAGGTTTCTTTGACCCCGGCTTTGGTAACACTGATGCTGGTGGTGCGGGATCACGCGGTGTGCTGGAAGTGCGCTGCCATGAGGCCCCCTTTGCGCTGGAACACGGCCAATCTGTGGGCCGTTTGATCTATGAATACATGTCTGAAGTGCCTGATATTCTATACGGGGCTGACCTGAAATCAAACTATCAGGGCCAAGGCCTGAAACTGTCGAAGCATTTCAAAACACCGAAGGGATGATCTGATGAAACTGTTGCGCTACGGCCCCAAGGGGCAAGAAAAACCGGGGTGTTTGGATGCGGATGGGAATATTCGTGATCTATCTGAACATACGGGCGACTTTGCAGGTCGGTCGGTTTCACTTGAGAACATCAACACCCTGAAAAACATCAACATCACCACCCTGCCCATAATTTCGGGCGATCCGCGCATCGGTTGCGCTCTTGCAGATGTGCCGAATTTTTATTGCATCGGTTTGAATTACGCCAAACACGCGGCCGAAACAGGTTCTGATCTACCGCCGGAACCGTTGATCTTCAACAAAGCCACATCCGCCCTGAACGGCCCCTATGATTTCATCAAAACCCCACAAGGCTCAACCTGTCTTGATTGGGAAGTGGAACTGGGCGTGATTATCGGCAAAGAAGCGTCTTACATCTCAGAAGATGAAGCCCTTTCCCATATTGCGGCCTATTGCACCGTAAACGATGTGTCTGAGCGCGATTTCCAGAAAAGCCGTGGTGGTCAATGGGTTAAGGGTAAATCCGCCCCCACATTCGCGCCTGTCGGCCCTTATCTGGTTACTGCCGATGAGATTGCCAATCCACAAAGTCTGGATGTGACATGCGCTATCAACGGTAAGGTACGGCAAAACTCCAACACCTCTGACATGATCTTTACCGTGGCGCAGATTATCAGCAACATGAGCCAGTATTTTACCCTGCGCGTCGGCGATATCATCGCCACAGGCACACCCGAAGGTGTGGGCATGGGCATAAAGCCAATCCCGCAATATTTGCAAGCAGGCGATATTGTGGAAACTGAGGTTCAGGGCTTGGGCAAACAACGGCTGACGGTTCAAGCCTAGCCGCTAGAACTGCACTGTATTGCTTTCAATCCAGTCGCGCCAGTCAGGCACAGAGCCTGCAAAAACGTTCAGATCAACATCACCCTCAATCCCCGGCACCACGCCGGTGCTGGTATATTGCCAGAACGCCCACGGTTGGCCGTGATAGCGTTGTCTTGGATGATCGGCCACGGAACGTAACCAGAAATTATAGCCTCTGATCCTGTTCAGCTGGTTTTCCTCATAAAAATCAGGGGTCACATAAATAACCGGGCGTTTGCCGTAATGTGCTGTGATGCGATCCAGATAGACCCGCATTTCATTGCGAACCACCGCAGGTTTAGGGTGATAGCGACAGGTGCGTGACGCATGGTTCCATTCCATATCCACCACAGGCGGCAGGGCTTTTGGGTCTTTGGGGACGTTCTTGATATACCAGTTCGCCTGCTCGGTAGCCGTGCGGCAAAAGTAATAAAAATGATAGGCCCCACGCAAAACACCTGCCCTGCCCGCTGCAGTCCAGTTTTCTTCAAACCGCTCATCCAGATGATCGCCACCTTCGGTGGCTTTGATATAGGCAAAGTTCACGCCTGAAAGCCGCGCCTGCCCCCAATCAATATCGCCTTGGAACTTAGACACATCAATGCCGTGAACCGGATACCGCCAAGGTTTTTTCGCGGTCCAATCATAACGATCTGTATCATCAAACTTTACATTGGTGGCAGAAACAACAATCTGCGGCTTGGGTGTCACGGGCGGTGCAACAGCAATAGCTACGGGTGGTGGCTTGGGGCTGCCACACGCCATTAGAATAACACTCAAGGTGGTTAAAAGACTGAAACGCACTGCCTGCCGCTCCTTATTTTTATTATTATTTTGTGGCAGGGTAACATAAAGGTAACCATACCGACAGTGCCCTAAATCACACTCGGCACAATTCTGCGTGTATCAACGTGGCCTTTCCATCTGCCATGTCAAATGCGCCTTTACCGTGGGCCATTCACACGCAATGATCGAATAAACTGCCGTGTCACGCAGCGTGCCGTTGGCAAGTAGCATATGCGCACGCAATATCCCGTCAAGCTTTGCCCCCAACCGCTCAATACCCCGCCGGCTTTGGGTGTTTATGTGATGGGTGCGAAACTCTACAGCTACACAATCCAGTTTTTCAAAGGCATGTTGCAGCAACATGAACTTGCATTCCGTATTCAACGGCGAACGCTGCACCGCATTTCGATACCAGGTAGAACCGATTTCAACACGTTTGGTTGCCGCATCAATATTCATATAAGTGGTCATGCCAACCGCACGCCCACTGGCCTTATCAACAATCGCAAAGGGCAGCATGGAACCGCTTTGGCGCAATGCCAGTCGCCGTTCAATTTCAGCACCCACACCTTCAGGTGTTGGGATCATCGTGTACCACAAGCGGTGCAACTCACCGTCGGCGGCCGCTTCTTTCAGGTCGCTTTCATGGCGCATCTGCAAGGGCTCTACAATAACATGATTACCTGTAAGTGTGACTTCATCGGGCCAAAGTGGCATTGTGATATTCCTTCATATGAGTGTTCAAAATATACGCAGAATGCGCAAACGCCGTCTAGTCATCAGGCCCGACAACCCGCAAATTCAAACGATCAGACGCCAAATTTGCATTCTGGCAAGCAATACGTTAGTAACCCCAGACGAAAATCATAGCATACGCATTACAGGAGCCCCTTTTGACCTTAACTGACACTCAAAAAAATGAATTCTTCAACGAAGAAACCGCAACTTTCGGCGACCGGTTGGAAGCCGCGCGTCTTGCCAAAGGCCTAAGCGTAAAGGGGTTGGCGGATAAGGTTGGGGTCAAGAAAAAGGTCATCCAAAAGTGGGAAAATGACCTAGGCGCACCGCGTGCCAACCGTATTCAAATGCTCGCGGGCATGTTGAATGTGTCGATGATCTGGTTGATCAGCGGCGAAAGCAATGGCACCCATCATGTGGTTGAAAACTATGATCGCCCTGAAGGTATCAATGATGCCTTGGGTGAAATAACGATGTTGAAAGACACGCTGTCACGGTCATTGAAACGCCTGACTGAGCTGGAAGCGCGTTTGCGCGACCTATAGCTTATTCAGCCTTAGGCAGCTCATAGATCCCGCCGTTGGCCTTTGACCATTCCAGCGGCGCATTCAAAAACGCTTCAACCTGATCCAACGTTCTTGCATCGAAATTTCCCTGCCCGCGCGCAACTTTCAAAACGTCCCACCATGTGACCAGATAGTGCAGCTTCAAACCGTTTTCCGCCAGCATCTCATGGGTGTTTTTGAAGATGTCATAATAGAACACCACCAGAATATGCTCACACTGCGCCCCCGCACGGCGGATGGCTTCGGAAAACAGCAGCTTAGAGCCGCCATCCGTGGTCAGGTCTTCCACCAATAGCACCCGCTGGCCTTCGGAAATATCGCCCTCTATTTGCGCGTCCCGTCCGTAACCCTTTGGTTTTTTGCGCACATATTGCATCGGTAGGTTCATCCGGTCGGCAATCCAAGCGGCAAAAGGAATGCCTGCGGTTTCGCCACCTGCGGCGGCATCAAACTGTTCAAAGCCCACATCTCGGTACAAGGTTGCCACCGCGAAATCCATCAAAGCGGATCGGATACGCGGGTAGGAAATCAGTTTGCGGCAGTCAATATAGACAGGTGAGGCAAGGCCCGATGCAAAGGTATAAGGTTCATCGGCGCGAAAGTTCACCGCCCCGATTTCCAACAGCATTTTCGCTGCAAGTTCGGACATCACTTCTTTTTCGATGAATGTGTTTGGGAATGTCATAGTAACCTCATTTTATCTGCATAAAAAAGGCGTCATAAAAATGACGCCTGTTTCTTAGTATTGTTCAGGGATCAAGTCCGTGCTGAACCGATCAGTTTCCACAACGCAGGAACGATCAAAGCGGCCAATGCCAACTTCATACCGTCACCGATTAAAAACGGCGTCAGGCCCCATTCAATGGATTTTTCAAAACTGTACAGGTATGCCAGCCACAAAACGCCGGGGATGTAGATCAACGCGTTGCCGATCAACATGGATGCGGCCATTTTGAAAACACTACGATCCCAACCCATGCGCGCCAGATTGCCCATCGCTAATGTTGCTAGAACGAAGCCCACCAGATAGCCGCCTGTGCCGCCCATCATATAGGTCAGCCCGTTGGCTTCAGCCGTTGAGTTTGCAAATACGTCAAAACCCAAAGCCCCGATCAGCATATAGCCGAACATTGTGACCAGACCCAAACGCGGGCCGTAAGCGGCACCGATGGTCAGAACAGCAAAAGTGCCCATGGTTACCGGTACAGGGGATGGCGGGATCGGCAGTTTGATCTTGGCGGCAACTGCAAGGGCCAAAATACCCGCAACAACCAATACAATCCGTTTGACCAGCAAGGCATTACCCTGTGCAGCCCAGAAAGTTTCTGTTAAAACTCTGTCATTTGCCGTTAGCGCCATTGTTCACTCCTATCAATAATGCTTATCTGGCTTTCTAACCGAAAGCACCCTAAGTACAACCATAATCTATTCTGGAAAGGGTTGCAAAAGCGACCAGGTGCATAAGATTTTGTATGAAATGCTTATTATTTGGGCAAATGCCTATAATAATATCAAACATAAGTTACGCTAGGGAATGTTCATTGGCTACACCCATATTCCATAACAGCTATGCAACCCTGCCAGAGGTGTTTTACACCCGCCAATCTGCGGCCCCTGCGCCTAATCCCACATGGATTGCCACCAACACAGGGTTGGCGGCTGAATTGGGTATTGATGCGGATTTTCTGACCTCTGACGCAGGGCTTACGATGGTATCAGGTCAAGGCCTGCCCGATGGGGCTGATCCATTGGCCATGGTCTATGCTGGGCACCAGTTCGGTGGGTGGTCAGCACGCTTGGGCGATGGCCGTGCTTTGCTGTTGGGCGAAGTGGCAGGCTTTGATATCCAATTAAAAGGTTCGGGTCGCACCCCCTATTCACGCGGCGGCGACGGTAAATCCGCCATAGGCCCGGTGATACGCGAATACATCCTGTCCGAAGCCATGCACGCGCTTGGCGTACCCACTACTCGTGCGCTGGCCGCCATCACAACGGGGGAACCAGTGTACCGCGAAACGGCATTGCCGGGGGCCATTCTAACCCGCGTTGCCAAGTCTCATATTCGTGTTGGCACCTTTCAGTATTTTTATGCCAACAATGATCGCAAGGCTTTGCAAGCCCTTGCCGACTACACCATTGATCGGCTTTACCCCGAAGCTAGGCGCGCTGAAAACCCCGTGCAGGCATTATTCGCCGCTGTCATCAAACGCCAAGCCAAACTGATTGCACTTTGGATGAAGTTCGGTTTTATCCACGGCGTGATGAACACTGATAACTGCCACATTGCAGGCCAAACAATCGACTATGGCCCATGCGCCTTTATGGAGGGTTTCAACCCGATGAAAGTGTTCAGTTCCATCGACGCGCAAGGCCGGTACGCATGGGGTCGGCAACCGCATATGGCACATTGGAACCTAGCGCGCTTGGCTGAGGCCTTGTCGCCGATCTGGGGCGCAGATGAAAAGGTGGCTTCCGAGCAAATACACACCACACTTGATAATTTCAGTATAGAATTTAATCAATATTTTCAGATAAAATTTGCCAATAAGTTAGGATTAAATAGCACAAATCCAATATTATTAGAAAAAACCTTTCAAATCATGGCAGAACATAAAATCGACTTCACTTTGTTTTTTTCCTACCTTCGCAGGTTGGAGCAAAGCAATATGCGTGACAGGTTCCTAGCCCTTTTCAATAAAAAAGAAGCCGCTGAAAGCTGGCTAACTCAGCGGCAAAAAGCACGCGATGAAAGCGGTATTTCAGCAAGCGAAAGCCAAGCTTTGATGGACATTTCCAATCCCATCTACATCCCCCGCAACCACCGCATTGAACAGGCCATCGTGGCGGGAACAACAGGTGATTACACGCCGATGCACCGCTTGATCGAAGTATTGAAAAACCCCTATGATCTGCAAGAAACCGCAGATGAATACGAGGCCGCAGCCAAACCCGAAGAGGCCGTTCAACAGACGTTTTGTGGCACATGAACCTAACCGCCCTGAAATCCCCCAGTTTCCGTCTGTACTATATGGGTGCGCTTTGTGCGGTAAACGGGCTATGGATCATGCGGGTTCTGATCGGTTGGATGGCGTGGGAACTTACCGCGTCTGCCAGCTTCGTGGGCCTTGTTGCCGCTCTGTCGTTACTGCCGATATTCCTGACCGGCCCGTTCTTTGGCGTTCTTGTAGACCGTACCAACATCAAGCTTGCCGCCATCGGCACCAACAGTTCGATGATCGCCTGCATTGTCACCCTACTGGCCATCCACCTGTCTGGCCACCTGTCGCCCACGCTTTTATCCACCATCGCCATAGCCATTGGCATGGTGTCATCCGCACACCACCCCGTGCGCATGTCACTGGCCCCGCGCCTGGTGGAACGTGATCAAGTCGGATCGGTTGTGGCCCTTGCAGCCCTTAGCTTTAACACCGCGCGCATGATCAGCCCCGCTTTGGGCGGCATTATCATTGATCAGTTAGGCATCACATGGGCGCTTGCCGTCTCCATCCTGTTTTACCTGCCCAGCCTGATGATTGTGCCGTTCCTGAAACCACGCAGCACAAGAAAAACAGGGGATAAAGAACCATTCGCTGCCGCCCTGAAAAACGGCATGAATTACCTGTGGCGCCGCCCCGAACTGCGTCTTGTCCTGCTCATGACTGCGTTGATGTCCCTATCCGTGCGCGGTACAACCGAAATCCTGCCCGTAGTGGCGGATGGTTTGTTCAACAAAGGGGCCATCGGTTTAGGGCAATTGGGGTCAGCCGTAGGTGCAGGGGCGGTAGTTTCTGCCATCCTGAAAGCTTTCGGCCCTTCCCGCACCACCAAAACCATGGGCCTGCCAACCTTAGTCATCACCACGCTTGGTATCCTAGCCGTCGCGGTATTTGGCAACTCTAGCATCTGGAATATCACACTGATTGCCGCCGCAACCCTTGGCTTTGCCAGCACACATTTAGGTGTCAGCCTGCAATCGTCCATTCAGGCCGATCTGCCTGATGATATGCGGGGGCGGGTGATGTCTATCTGGATCGTGATTGCCACGGGGGCTTCAGCCCTTGGGGCTTTTACCATCGGTGTGGCCACCGAAACCCTTGGCTTGGCCGTCAGCACATGGGCACTAACAGCCGCGTGTCTGGCATTTTTCGTGTGGCTGATCATCACGGCAAAAAAAATGGGGGGATAAATCCCCCCCAAGTTTATAATTCAGGCTCTTATTATACCGCTCTAGTTTATTGCCTGCGGCCTGAACTCGTCGGGACGGCAGGCCGCAAAGCCCACACGCCCCTAACTCTTAACTACATCCGCTGGTCGCCCCGCAAGTGTTGCATTTCATACATGTGCCGTTGCGTACCAACGTGTAGTTGCCGCAATCGCCACAAGCGTCGCCCTCATAACCTTGCATTTTGGCTTTCACGCGATCATCCATTTTCATCGCAGGTGCTGCTACTTTCGCTGCAGCTTCCGCAATCACTTCAGTTGCCCCTGCGGTTTGTGCACCGCCTCCTCGGAAAAGATTACTCATCCCACCCTGCAAAACTGTCAGTTCTTGGGGCATACGGTTGCGGTGATAGCCGGGCGATACCACTTGGCGCAACATCGCGACCGCGTCATCAGAGGCCGCTGTCACATTGCTTTTGCCTTCTTCCACACCGCGACCCAACTCATCAAATGTCTCGCCCGTAGGTTTGACATGGGCCAGATCGGAACGATCCAGATAAGACACAGCCAATTCGCGGAAGATGTAATCCAACACCGATGTGGCGTTCTTGATGCTGTCATTGCCTTGCACCATGCCGGCAGGATCAAAGCGTGTGAAGGTAAAGGCATCCACGAACTCTTCCAGTGGCACGCCGTATTGCAGGCCTACGGATATTGCGATGGCGAAATTGTTCATCATCGCGCGGAAACCCGCACCTTCTTTGTGCATATCAATGAATATTTCACCGATGCTTCCGTCTTCATATTCGCCCGTGCGCAGATAAACCTTATGCCCACCGACAACCGCTTTTTGCGTATAGCCTTTGCGCCGTCCGGGCAGTTTTGAACGCCCTTGGCTGACTTCTTTGATGATGATCTTCTCAACGATCTTTTCTGCCAGAATTGTGGCGCGTTCCCCTGCGGGTGCTCCCATCAACATCTCATCCAGATCTTCGTCATCATCCTCGATCAGTGCAGACGCCAGCGGTTGTGATAGTTTTGAGCCATCACGGTATAGCGCGTTGGCTTTCACACCCAATGACCATGAAAGCTCATAAGCTGCCAGGCAATCTTCGATGGTCGCGTCATTGGCCATGTTTACCGTCTTGGAAATAGCACCCGATATAAACGATTGTGCCGCTGCCATCATGGTGATGTGGCTTTCCACAGACAAATAACGCGTACCGATGCGCCCACAAGCGTTGGCGCAATCAAACACACCGTAATGCTCTTTCTTCAGATGCGGCGCACCTTCCAGTGACATCGTGCCACAAACATGGTTGTTGGCCGCTTCCACTTGCTTTTTGCTGAAGCCCAAGTGTGACAGCAGATCAAACGTAGGGTTGTTCAGCTGAGCTTCGGGGATACCCAAAGTGCCTTTGCAGAACTCTTCGCCCAGCGTCCACTGGTTAAACACGAAACGAATGTCAAAGGCTGTTGGCAAGGCGGCCTCGATTTTATCCAGCTCATCTTGGCCAAAACCGTGCCCTGTCAGAACCGTATGGTTAATCTCAGGTGCGTTACCCATCGTGCCGTGACCGACCGCATAAGAAATAATCTCAGCGCCATCAGACAATGAATAGCCCAGTTTTACCAAAGCGGCGGGAACCGATTGGTTGATGATCTTGAAATACCCGCCACCTGCAAGTTTCTTGAACTTAACAAGTGCAAAATCAGGCTCGATGCCTGTGGTATCACAATCCATCACCAGCCCGATTGTACCCGTGGGCGCAATCACAGACACTTGCGCATTGCGGTACCCGTGTTTTTCACCCAATTTCAGCGCATCATCCCACGCGGACTTGGCTAAAACGACCAAATCCTGATCAGGACAGTTGGCATGATCCAGCGGCACAGGCTTGATTTCCAGCCCTTCATAACCGTCGATTTCAGCATAAGCCGCACGGCGGTGATTGCGCATCACCCGCAACATATGTTTGGCGTTTTGCTTATAACGTGCAAACGGCCCCAGCTCTTTTGCGATCAAGGCGGATGTTGCATAAGACGTACCCGTCATAATCGCCGTGATTGCCCCACATAACGCACGACCTTCATCACTGTCATATGAATAGCCCATGTTCATCAGCAAACCGCCGATGTTTGCATAACCCAGACCCAATGTGCGGAAATCATAAGACCGTTGGGCAATTTCCTTGGACGGGAACTGCGCCATCAGCACGGATATTTCCAGTGTCATCGTCCACAAACGCGTTGCATGGATGTAATCATCTGACAGAAACTTGCCATCCTTGTAGAACTTCAGCAGGTTCATAGATGCAAGGTTACAGGCAGTATCATCCAGGAACATATATTCAGAACACGGGTTTGATCCGCGAATTTCGCCATCTTCGGGGCAAGTATGCCAAGCATTGATCGTATCGTGATACTGCACCCCCGGATCGGCACAGGCCCAAGCCGCGTGGCCCACCTCTTCCCACAGATCGCGGGCTTTTACGGTTTTAGCCACCTTGCCGTCAGTGCGGCGGATCAGTTCCCAGTCAGCATCATCTTTTACCGCTTTCAAAAACGCATCCGTCATCCGAACCGAGTTGTTAGAATTTTGACCCGCAACCGTCAGGTACGCATCAGAATCCCAGTCGGTGTCATATGTCGGGAACTCAATGCTGCTGTAGCCCTGTTTGGCATATTGCAGCACACGGTTCACGTAAGTCTCAGGGATCATAACCTTTTTAGCCGAACGAATAGCTGTTTTCAGGCCTGCGTTCTTCTTAGGATCAAACGCATCATCCTCAGCCCCGTCCCATGCGCGGATTGCCGCGAAAATTTCATTCAGCTGCTGTTCGTGCATTTTAGAGCCGGCAACTAAACTGGCCACTTTTTGCTCTTCTTTCACTTTCCAGGTGATGAATTCTTCCACATCAGGGTGATCCATATCGCAAATCACCATCTTGGCCGCACGCCGCGTGGTACCACCAGATTTGATCGCCCCCGCTGCACGGTCACCGATTTTCAGGAAGGACATCAGACCGGAAGATTTACCGCCCCCGCCAAGGCCCTCTTCCGACCCGCGTAGGGATGAAAAGTTCGTGCCTGTGCCAGAGCCGTATTTGAACAGGCGCGCTTCACGCACCCAAAGATCCATAATCCCGCCTTCATTCACCAGATCATCTTTAACCGATTGTATGAAACAGGCGTGTGGTTGCGGATGCTCATATGAGCTGGTTGATTCTACCAACTTACCGGATTTGTAATCCACATAATGATGCCCTTGCGCTGGCCCATCAATGCCGTATGCCCAATATATGCCGGTGTTGAACCACTGCGGCGAGTTTGGTGCCGCCATCTGGCTGGCCAGCATGAAACGCATCTCATCGTAATAGGCGCGTGCGTCGGCCTCGGTGTCAAACATGCCACCTTTCCAACCCCAGTAAGCCCAAGTGCCTGCAAGGCGGTCAAAAACCTGCTTGGATGAGGTTTCACCATCATATGTCTCGCCCAGCTTTGCCAATGCTTCCTTATCAACCTCAGAACGCCACAAGAATTCCGGCACACCTTTTTCAGCCACAGTCTTTGTCGCTGCAGGAACCCCTGCTTTGCGGAAGTATTTTTGTGCAATCACATCGGCGGCCACTTGTGACCATGCCTTTGGTACTTCAACATTTTCCAATGAAAAAACGATGGAACCATCTGGATTGCGAATTTCGGAAGTTGTTTTGTGAAATGCGATGCTTGCATATGCATCTTTTTTTGCATCAGTAAATTGACGAGTGATCTTCATTTTAGCCCCTTAGCCCCTGTTTAATTCAAGGAATCTTCATGCGTTACCTGCGTAATTCAGGTTGCAAAATTCCATAGTCTTTTTAATGTCGCCCCTGCCCCTATCCACTACATCTAGTGGGTCATGCGCTGACTTGCACAACTTGTACTAGGTACCCACTACAGGTCAATAAAAATATTCACGATTTAGTTATATTTAGATGTTGACCTTGAAATACAGAAACAGAGCACGAACAGTTTTAGGCTAAAATATGGCAAACATCAGTCAAAATTATGGCATGTTATGTAAGCCTGATTTCCAAGAAAAACTTAAGCAGTATAATGCGTTATTGCGTATTCTTATTTCACACCCGATTTACGCGCCTGAACTTTTAGGCAGGTGCGAATCTGTATACATACAATTCGTTTTTTATATGTATGACGTTGGGGCAATAAAACGCCTGTAAAAAATTAATAATTATTAACGTAAACCACACAGGAACGATGAAGATCATCTAAGCATATGGAAACGCACATTTTTGTCAAAATCAACGCAAAAACAGGTTTAATACACGCTGTAACGTAAAACCCATATACTCTAATTTTGAAAATGGTCGGGACGGCTGGATTCGAACCAACGGCCCCCTGTACCCAAAACAGGTGCGCTACCAGACTGCGCCACGCCCCGACTGTCGCGGGGTTTAAAACGCTTGGGCGCAAATGAAAAGCCCAAAAATGCGAATAGTTTAATTTTTACAGGGCCAAGCAGCAATCTCTTGGTTAAATGCCGAATGTTGCATCACCGCACCTGCCTGAATACCTAGCTTTTGCGCCATACCGCCATTCACCTCAAACACCGCAAAAACCTGATCGCCGCCAAAGATCCCGGTTTCATCCAGCGGCACGGCATTATCATGCACCCGCGTCACAAGCCCAGTTTGATCCATGAATATCATATCAAGCGGGATCAAAGTGTTGCGCATCCAAAAGCTGACACGTTGGGGGGTATCATAAACAAACAGCATCCCCGAAAACCGCGCCATGCTTTCACGAAACATCAAACCCTTTGCGCGGGTCTCAAACGTATCAACAACCTCTACATTAAAAGCAGCCTGACCATCGCCCATTTTAAAGGCGGCCCGATCAGGGCTGCACCCTGCCATAGCCATAGGGCCAGGCAGCATCAGTGTAAGTATAAGAAGGTGTTTAAGCTTTGCTTTCGGCGGCAAAATCCCACGACCGGATTTCAACAGCCAATTTACCACGCGGCCCGGAAGCCGTGCGAATAGTAACCGCTTCGCTTTGTTGTAATTCGGAAATTCCGTAAGCGCGTAAAACTTCGGCATGCACGAAAATATCTTCAGTGCTTTCAAATACATTTAAAAAACCAAAGCCCTTTACTTTATCAAACCATTTAACGCGCGCTGGCGTTAAGTCAGAATGCTCTGACAAAGTAGACAGGTCAATGCCCGCTTCTTCCAACCCGCGCAATGCGTTTTCCGGAACACTGTCAGGTTGTGCCATGCTGACAATTTCAGACGCTTGTTGCCCACGTTCAGAGGCAACAACCATAATTTCAATTTCAATGCCTTCCGCTACTGAACTGCGGCCAAAATTGCGCAATACATTAGCATGCAATAGGATATCGGGGCCGCCTTCATCATCTACGACGAAACCAAATCCTTTCGCGGTATCAAACCACTTAACTTTACCAATTTTCTTCTGCATTCACTTTACCACCCATACTCACCTTTATTTACTGCCGAACAAAAGACAACTAATTTAACTTAAAAATGAGCTGTAAAAATAATAAACACATGTAATTACAAAATATAGTGACAAAGTTCACTCAGTTACATTCATAAGTAATTTGACCAAAAGATCAACAACTATCAAGGGTTGAGCCTAACTTTCGTCCAGCCCTTTACCCTGACGTCAACTTTCCAGCGAAATCTGTCGTGCAATCGAAATGCCCCATCTGCCCAGAATTCAATCTCTGTCGGCTTGATTCTATACCCCCCCCAAAATGCGGGCCGGGGCGGATTAACCCCAAGTTTTAACGTATGTTTAGCAACATTGGCCACCAGATCAGATTTCTTTTCCAATACCTGTGATTGCCGACTGGCATAGGCACCAATGCGACTGCCCAGATCACGCGACCGGTAATAGGCATCTGCTTGGGCGCCGTCTTCACGTGTCACAAGCCCGCGCACCCTTATCTGGCGGCGTAATGACTTCCAGTGCATAACAAAAGCCGCTTTGCCGGCAAAGTCCAATTCCTGCGCTTTTTCACTGCCGTAATTAGTGTAGAAAATAAACGCATCGTCTTCTATTTCTTTCAATAAAACCATACGCACATTGGGCATACCGCCTGCATCAACGGTCGACAGGGCCATCGCATTGGGGTCGTTAACTTCAGCCTTTTGTGCCTCAGCCAACCAACTGCGTACAATATCAAACGGGTTATCACCCGTAAAAATTTCGCGCCCTTCAGACATCTACATAGCCTCCGTACACGCACACCCACTAAACCTTTAGTATACTTTAGCATATGTGTTTCAAGTGTGCTCATCATATATTACAGTATTATTACAGATATATCACAGAACACTTCTGATGACTTGATGCAAGCCGTGCCTTACCGTAAACCAACCGAAATTACTAAATAGATCGGATCTTCTATGTCGCAAGGAATAATGGCTGGCAAACGCGGCCTCATCATGGGTGTCGCCAATAATAAGTCTATCGCCTGGGGAATTGCACAAGCCTGTGCAGAACAGGGCGCAGAGCTGGCCTTTTCATACCAAGGTGACGCTTTGGGCAAACGAGTCAAGCCACTGGCCGAAAGCATCGGTAGCGATATTGTGCTGGATTGCGATGTCACTGATGACGCCTCAATAGATACGCTTTTTGATACACTTAAAGAAAAGTGGGGCAAGATCGACTTTGTGGTCCATGCCATCGGCTTTTCCGATAAAAACGAATTACGGGGCCGTTATGTAGACACAAGTGCCGCCAATTTTCGCATGACAATGGACATATCGGTCTATTCCTTCACCGCCATCGCCCAGCGCGCCGAAAAGATGATGCCCGATGGCGGCGCACTTCTGACACTCACTTATTACGGTGCCGAAATGGTGATGCCGCATTATAACGTGATGGGTATCGCCAAGGCGGGGCTGGAAGCTTCTGTTAAATATATGGCCATGGATCTTGGCCCCAAAGGCATTCGTGTAAATGCCCTATCCGCTGGCCCGATCAAGACGCTGGCCGCTTCAGGCATCGGTGATTTCCGTTACATCCTTAAGTGGAACGAATTGAACTCACCATTGCGCCGCAATGTTACCACTCATGACGTCGGTAAATCAGCCCTTTATCTGTTGTCAGATCTGGCATCTGGTGTGACAGGCGAAAACCTGCACGTGGATGCAGGCTATCACATCGTCGGTATGAAAGCCGAAGATGCCCCTGACATTGATGTAGTATCAGGACGTAAATAATGAGTGACCGTTTGCCCCATGAAAAAGGCTTCCACATTAGCTGGGATCAAATCCACCGCGACAGCCGTGCATTAGCATGGCGGTTAGACGGCAAAGGCCCTGATGATGGCGCATGGAAAGCCATCGTGGCAATCACCCGTGGTGGCATGGCCCCCGCGATGATCATCGCGCGTGAATTGGATGTGCGCACGGTGGATACCATCAGCGTGAAATCCTACAGCCATCAAGATCAGGCAGAGGCAGAGGTGCTGAAAGCCCCAGACGCCGATATCATCGGTGACGGCACTGGCATCTTGATCATCGACGATCTGGTCGACACCGGCAAAACCCTGAAAGTGGTGCGCGATCTATACCCCAAAGCCCATTTCGCCACCGTTTATGCCAAACCCGAAGGCCGTAGCATGGTTGAAACCTTCATCACCGAGGTCAGTCAGGACACGTGGATATTTTTCCCGTGGGATATGGCCCTGCAATATGTTGAACCTTATCGCGGCGTATAAGCCCATATGACCCGCAAAAACGCAAAATACGCCCCTGAAACCATCGCGTCACACGCCGCTGGCTATATTGATGAAGCCACGGGTGCGGTTATTGCCCCCATTCATCTGGCCTCTACCTATGCCCGTGATGCGAATTACGAATTGCGCGACAACAACACCTATGGCCGTTACGGCACGCCCACCTGCCATCAGGCTGAAACAGTTTTGGCTGAACTGGAAGGTGCCCAAGAAGCCCTACTGTTCAATTCTGGCCTGTCCGCCCCCTTAGCCGTGCTGGAAACCCTGCCCTTGGGTGCGCATGTCATTGCACCCGAAAAAATGTACTACGCGGCCCTTGTCTGGATGCAACGCCAAGCTGCCAAAGGCATCTTGAAACTCAGCACCTACCGCCCTTCCGATCTGGATAGCCTGAAAGCCGTGATCACCCCTGATACTGCCCTTGTCTGGGTCGAGACCCCCACCAACCCCACATGGGCCGTGACCGATATTGCCGCTGTTGCGCATATCACAAAAGCCAATGATGCACTGTTGATGGTAGACAGCACCACAGCCCCGCCTTGTACCACTAAGGCCTTGGAATTAGGGGCAGATTACGTGTTTCACTCTGCCACAAAATACCTCAACGGCCATTCTGACGTGATCGCAGGCGCACTTTGCACCAATGCGCAAAATGACCGCTGGGAAGACATCAAATCAGTACGCATTCTACAAGGCACCGTACTGCCCGGCTTTCCTGCCTATCTGCTGATGCGCGGCATGCGCACGCTTTATGTCCGCTGGGATAAAGCCTGCGCCAACGCCCTGAAAATCGCACAGCATTTCAGCAAACACCCGATGATTGAGGCCGTGCAATACCCCGGCCTGCCAGATGATCCTGGCCACGCCATTGCCAAGAAACAAATGACAGGTGGGTATGGCGGCATGATGTCGATCCGTGTCAAAGGCAACGCCGATCTTGCGATCAAAGTTGCACGGATGACCAAGCTGTTCCTACCTGCAACATCCCTTGGCGGCGTCGAAAGCCTGATCGAACACCGCTACACGGTTGAGGGCCCCGATTTTGGCACCGCCCCCAACTTACTACGCCTGTCCATCGGGATTGAAGACGCAGACGACCTAATCCATGACCTTGAACAGGCCCTGACACGGGCAAATTCTTAAGGAAACACCAATGTCACTTTTTACTCTTGATCAGATCAAAGACGCCGCACAGCTGGTCTACACCCAAATGCCGCCGACCCCGCAATATAATTGGCCGATTATCAGTGCCGAAATAGGGGCGCAGGTTTGGGTCAAACACGAAAACCACACCCCCACAGGGGCGTTCAAACTGCGCGGCAGCATCACTTTTATCGACTGGGTCAAACGCGCCCATCCCAAGGCCACAGGCATCTGCACCGCGACACGCGGCAATCACGGCCAAGGCCAATCACGCTCTGCCATTGCCGCAGGGTTGACCGCCAAAATCTATGTACCGTTCGGCAACTCGACAGAGAAAAACACCGCCATGCGCGCCTTTGGCGGCGAAGTGATTGAATTTGGCGAAGACTTTGACACCGCCCGCATGGAAGCCATCCGCGTAGCGACTGAACAGGGATTGGTCGTCGTGCCCCCCTTTCATATTGAGCTGCTGCGCGGTGTCGCCTCTTACGCATATGAACTTTTCACTAACACCCCCGATCTAGATACCGTCTATGTGCCCATCGGCTGCGGTTCCGGCATCTGTTCGATCATCAGCGTACGCGATGCGATGGGGTTGAAAACCAAAGTGGTCGGCGTGGTCGCTGAAAACGCCCAAACCGCCAAACTTTCCGTAGACGCAGGCAAGCTTGTGGAAACCGAAACCGCCGACACTTTCGCCGACGGCATGGCCGTGCGCATACCCGTGGCAGACGCATATGACATCTATGCCAAAGGGGCGGAACGTATCGTCGTGGTCAGCGAACAAGAAATCGCCGACGCCATCCGCATGTACTACACCGCCACCCACAATCTGGCCGAAGGGGCCGGTGCCGCAGCCTTAGCCGCCCTGACACAGGAACGCGGTAAGATGCAGGGCAAGAATGTGGGCGTGATCCTGACAGGTGGCAACATTGATGCGGATATGTTCCAGACCGTTATGCGCGGGGATGTGCCGAAGGTTTGATGACCTGTTAATACAAGCTGCGCGCCCATTTATCAGAGTGTATACAATACTGATAATCAGGAGATTCAAATGCAGTTTATTACACGTCGCGCAACCTTAGCATTTATCCTTGTAGGGTTGGCAGGATGCAGCAAAACCACCGCCCATGAACCCGATGTGCCGCTTTATCCGAACGAAACACCGGAACTGCGTGCACTGATCGAAAAATACGCCAGTGTTTACGACGTTCCCGTAGCACTGGTTCAAAAGGTAGTGATCCGCGAAAGCACCCACAGGCCCAAAGCCCGCAACGGCCCCTATTACGGGTTGATGCAAATCCTGCCGCAAACCGCAAAGTCGATGGGGCACCAAGGTAGCCCGCAAGGCTTGCTGGATGCGGAAACCAACTTGAAATACGCCGTCAAATACCTGCGCGGCGCATGGTTGTTATCCTACGGCAATTACGACAAAGCCGTCAACTGGTACGCCCGCGGCTATTATTATGAAGCCAAACGGCGCGGTATGCTGGTGGAAACCGGGTTGCGGACGAATTAAGCCATGTCAAACAGGCTGCGCCGCCTCTACAATCTTCGCCAGATAAGACGCACCGATAGGTGCCGTTTCATCGTTAAAATTGTAACTTTGATGGTGCAAAGCCGCACTATCACCGTTGCCAACAAACACATATGCCCCCGGCACCTTGTTGAGCATAAAGGAAAAATCTTCAGCCCCCATGCGCCGTGCCGCCTGATCGCTGACCTTGTCTTCACCTACAATACTGGCCGCCACCTTGACCGCAAATGCGGCCTTTTCCGCGTTGTTAACCGTCGCAGGGTAGCCATCGTGATAGGTCAGTTCCGCCCGCGTATCATAAGCGGCAGAAATATTTTCCAGCACCGTGACCAGCCGCTTTTGCATCACTTCTTTCACCGCAGGCTCAAAACTGCGGATCGTGCCCGCGATTTTGGCAGTTTCGGGGATCACGTTAAACGCGGTGCCCGCATGGATTTGCGTGATCGAAATAACCCCGCATTCAATCGGATCAATATTACGGCTGACAATCGTGTGTAAAGATTGCACCATTGCGGTCGCCGCCACAATCGGATCCACCGAAAAATGGGGCCGCGCCGCGTGCCCGCCTTTACCGGATATCTCGATCTCAAAATCATCAACAGATGCCATCACAGGCCCCGCGCGGGTTTGAAACTCGCCCACGGGCAGGCCCGGCATATTATGGATCGCAAACACTTGGCTTATCCCGTATTTTTCAATCGCACCTTCATTGCACATCACTTCAGCCCCGCCGCCATCTTCTTCGGCAGGTTGGAACATCAGCACTACACGGCCCGAAAAATTGCGGGTTTCAGCCAGATATTTTGCCGCCCCCAACAGCATCGTTGTGTGGCCGTCATGGCCACAAGCGTGCATCTTGCCCTCAACCGTAGACGCATAGTCCAACCCGGTTTTTTCAGGCATCGGTAATGCATCCATATCCGCGCGCAACCCGATGGTGCCGCCCTCACCCTTGCCATTGATCACTGCGACCACACCAGTTTTAGCCCAGCCTTCGGAAATGTCATCAACGCCAAATTCTTTTAAGCGTTCCACCACAAATTTCGCCGTCTCATGACAGTCAAAACCCAGTTCAGGGTTAGCATGGATATGGCGGCGCCATTCGGCCATTTCTTCAAAATTATTCGCAATGCTGTTGATAACGGGCATAGTCTGTGTACTCCTGTTTGCAGCCACTTTAGTCAGACACCCGAAATAGAAAAGCCCCAAATGACAAAACTTGATGACAGCCAAATCCTTTGCCTTGACCCCAATGGCGGCCTGCCGCGCCTTTTGGAAATCATGGCCCGCCTGCGCGACCCAGAAACGGGTTGTCCGTGGGACATCGAACAGGATTTCAAATCTATTGCCCCCTACACCATTGAAGAAGCTTACGAAGTGGCGGATGCAATAGAAAAAGGTGACATGGGGGAATTAGAGGGCGAGTTGGGCGATCTGCTGTTGCAGGTGGTGTATTACACCCAGATGGGGCAAGAGGACGGGCATTTTGATTTCGGTAGTGTAACGAACAAAATTGCCGATAAAATGATCCACCGCCACCCGCATGTGTTTGGCGATGAAAGCCGCGATAAATCTGCCACGCAACAGGTAGTTGACTGGGAACAGATCAAGGCGGCAGAGCGGGCGGCAAAAGGGGTTAAAGAAGCTGGAACACTGGACGGTATAGCCATAAATCTACCCGCTTTGACCCGTGCCGTAAAACTGCAAAAACGTGCTGCACGGGTGGGGTTTGACTGGCCATCCGCACTGGAAGTTCTAGACAAAATCAATGAAGAATGTGTTGAACTGGTCGAAGCGCGCGAAAAACTATCACATACCGAACAAATTGAAGAGTTTGGCGACCTGATGTTTGTGATGGCCAATTTGGCCCGCCATCTGAAAATAGACCCCGAAGAGGCCCTACGCAAAGCCAGCAGTAAATTCACCCGCCGCTTTGAAGGAGTGGAAGCTAAGCTGGCAGATTTGGGCAAGACCCCACAGCAGTCTGACTTGGTGGAAATGGATGCGTTATGGGACGCAGTAAAACAGGATGAAAAGGCTTAAGCCATCACCTTACCTGACAGACAGTCTTCAAAAGTCCGCTTGGGCAATAAGTCTAATTGTTCAAACAAAGACATAAAATCCAAATGATTACGCGCGTCAATAATATGGCCATCCACAATCTTCATCAAAATCTGCCCATGCATATAAACCATGCGGCCTGTTTTACGGCACACGGCTGTGACCGTGACCAAGTGTGACAGCCAATCGCCCTGCTCAACAGTCAGGTCACTGATGACCGACACTTTTTCGATTAACCCCAGCAGGCTCGCGTGAAACTGATTGAATTCATCCGGCCCGACATGTGGATGGCTGCCCAATCCGCTGGCACTTGAACCCGGTCGAAACATTTCAAAAATCGCATCGGCATCTTCTTCCAACCAGACCCGTTGAAACCATTCCTCTGAAACTTGGATTTTACTTTTTGCCATTGTACCCCACAATCAAATGCATAACTTTATTCTTATTATTACAAGATACCAAAATATGCCCTTTTTTGGAACAGTGGTAATGATAAACTTCCAGTTACCTTTACTTACACTAGGGCCTGAATACCGGCCCAGCGCGACCCATCCCCTATGATTTACGGCAAAGGCGGGCTGTATCAATTTTATTCAAAGTCATAGCAATATTCCTTTTCAAATTTAATAAAAAAAACCGGCCTTCGGATAAAGTCCAAAGGCCGGTTATTCTTCATCAAATCATCGCAAAAATACGCGCAGGCCCACCAGAGCCGCCGCGATGTTTCGGCGCGCCCACAATCAGGGTCGCCCCACTGGCAGGCACCTTGTCCAAATTAGCCAAGTTCTCAATCCCGAAACGGCCCGTGGGCAGCCATGCATAGTGGGTGGCAAAATCAGCGGAAATGCCGTGATCCAATGACAATGTATCACTGGCAATAGACATCGCACCTGTGTCTTCGATCAGCATTTGCGCCGCTTCCACATGGAACCCCGGATAATGCTGCTTTTCGCCGTCAAAGCCACGAAACGCATCTGTGGCCACTTTATTACCCCAACCTGAATGCATTGCCACACAAGCGTTGGCAGGAATGTCGCCGTGTTTGGCAATCCACGCTTTGATGTCGTCAGGTGTCACCAATGTATCCGCGTCCCCTGCCGCACGCGCGGCAATATCAATCACGCACAAAGGGGCTATCAGATTTTCCACAGGAATTTCATCCACCGAGGCCCCGTCTGCGGAAAAGTGCAAAGGCGCGTCTATATGGGTACCTGTGTGTTCGTTCATGGTATATTCAAACAGGTTGAAACTATGTTCGGCAAAATTGAATTTCTGATCCATCGAAATGCCGGGCGACCCGAAATAGGTTGGAAACTTATCGTCCAGCGTATGGGTCATATCCTCCACACTGGAAACACCTGATGCCATTGCCATCGGTGTAGATGCCGCCGTACCCACAGTGGCCGCAGCCCCTGCCATTGCCGCAGATTTAAAGAAACCGCGCCGTGACAGCATTTTTTGCTTCACGGCATTCATTACGCAAATATCACACATGAAATCTCTCCCTTAATGGTTGTATTTACCCACGCTAGCGCACTTTTACATCCTCGCAAATATATTTTACTGAAATAGTTATACCTTATTTTTTCACTCAACTATTGACCTGACTATTTTAGTCGGATTAAAACGACCTCGTAACTAACCAAGGATTCGACAATGTTCGCACCATTTAAAACCACCTTATTCGCCACAGCCATTCTGGCCATAGCAGCCCCCGTAATCGCCGCAGAAGTAAACGTTTATTCATCCCGCCAACCCTATCTGGTAGAACCTCTGTTTGACGCTTTCACCAGCGAAACCGGCATCAAGGTCAACGTATCATTCCTGAAAAAAGGCATGATCGAAAAGCTAAAAGCCGAAGGGGATCGTTCACCCGCCGACATGGTAATGACCACAGACATTTCACGCCTGAACGGCGTGGTTGAAGCTGGCGTTACACAATCCGTTTCATCCGATACGCTTAACGCCAACATCCCTGCCGACTACCGCGACCCGAACGGTCAATGGTTCGGCCTGACATCCCGCGCGCGCGTTGTATACGCGTCCAAAGACCGTGTTAAAGACGGTGAAGTCACAACATACGAAGATTTGGCAGACCCGAAATGGAAGGGCCGCATCTGTATCCGCTCTGGCACCAACTCTTATAACTTGGCCCTGACATCCGCTGTAATCGCGCATCACGGCGAAGAAGGTGCTAAATCTTGGTTGGAAGGCTTGAAAGCCAACTTGGCGCGCAAGCCATCGGGCAATGACCGCGCACAGATCAAAGCGGTTTTTGCAGGCCAGTGCGATATCTCTATCGGCAACACTTATTACATGAAGAAAATGCTGGATGATCCCGATCAAGTCGCATGGGCCGATAGCGTACGCATCGTGTTCCCGACATTTGAAGGCGGCGGCACGCATGTGAACCTATCAGGCATGGCGTTAACTAAAGCGTCTAAAAACAAAGACAGTGCCATCAAACTGATGGAATGGTTATCTTCGTCTACAGCACAGGAAATTTATGCCGAAACCAACGGTGAATATCCATTGAAGTCGGGCACGAAACCATCTGAGTTGGTTGCAGGCTGGGGCGCATTCACAGCGGACAACAAACCATTGATCGAGATCGCCAAACTGCGCGGCGCATCATTGAAGCTGGTTGAAGTTGTAAACTTCGACGAATAAACCAAACCACCATATCTAATACCAAAGGGCATCCCATAGCGGGGTGCCCTTTTTCGTGTTATGGGGAAGGATGAACATGAAAACATCTAAATCCAAACAACTGGCAGGCATCGGCACAATACTTTCGCTAGTCACCTGCTACGGCACACTGGCCATTGTCAGCATCCTTGGCGCACTGGGCTTTGCCATCACCCTCAACAATACAATATGGGCAGGTGCCATTGTCGCCTTTGCCGCTCTTGCCGCCATCGGCCTTGCCTTGGGTTATCGCCGCCACCGCAAACCCGCCCCGCTGGCAATCGGCATTCTGGGGGCCGCCCTGATCAGCTACACAATGCTTGTGGATTATAGTCGCGTGATTGAACTTATAGGCTTTGTGTTGCTTGCACTGGCTGCTTTTTGGGATTGGCGGATTAAAACTGCTGACTAGAGCCTGAAACCCTTTACCCCCCAACACCCCCAATGCTACACCTGCCCCAACCACAGGGGAACTCCATCTATGACTATCCTTCAAGTCGCCTCACTTCTAATCGTCCTTGCAGGTGCGTTCGGTGCTATTAACTATCTGTTTTTAAAGCTGCCTTCCTCCATCGGCATTCTGGTGGTGGCCTTGCTGGCCTCACTAGCCGTGATGGGCGTTGATCTGGTGTTCCCGGCAATGGGGGCGACAGACGCCATTCGTTCTATCGTGAATGATATCGAGTTTTCAAACGCCCTGCTGGAAGGCATGTTGGGGTTGCTGCTGTTTGCGGGCGCCCTGCATGTCAAAGTCAGTGACTTGCGCGAACAAGCGTGGGTGGTGTTGCTGATGGCAACCCTTGGCGTGGCAATATCCACCGCTATTGTCGGCTACGGTTTCAGCTGGCTTACCGGCATGCCCCTGATCGTGGCACTTGTATTTGGCGCGCTGATCACTCCCACCGACCCTGTCGCAGTTCTGGGTGTGCTGCGCGAAGCCAACTTGCGCAAATCACTGGAAACCAAAATCGCCGGCGAAAGCCTGTTCAATGACGGTGTGGCTTATGTGGTTTTCCTGATCATTGTCGGTATCGCCTTTCCGTCAGGGGATAACCACGCCGAAGGCGCCATGGGTGCCATAAAACTCTTCGTGCAAGAGGCCATAGGCGGGGCCGTCCTAGGTGCCGTTCTGGGCTATCTGGTGTTCCAGATCATGAAACGCATCGACGATTATTCACTGGAAGTTCTGCTATCCCTAGGCCTTGCCTTTGGCGGCTATCAACTGGCGGTAACCCTGCACATGTCCGGCCCGATCATGGCGGTGGTGGCAGGGCTGTTCATCGGTGATGTCGGCATGAAACACGGCATGTCGGAACAGACGCGTCTCTACCTGAACAAGTTCTGGGAACTGATCGACGAGATACTGAACGCCATCCTGTTCCTACTGATCGGGATAGAAGTGTTCGCTGTCACCTTTGATGTCAACGCCATATGGGGCGGCATCTTGTGCATCGCACTGGCCTTATTTGCCCGCGCCGCCGCCGTTATCGTGCCGATATACCTGCTAAAACCGTTCCGCAGTTTCCCATCCGACGTGATCCCGATCATGACATGGGGCGGGTTGAAGGGCGGCATATCCGTGGCCTTAGCGCTGACGCTACCCGACAATGAATGGAAACCGATCATATTGACCGCCACCTACACCGTGGTGATATTCTCGATCATCGTGCAAGGTCTGACCATCGCCCCCTTAGCCAACAGGTTGGGTCGCTCACCGGACCTGTTATAATGACCGAATATCTTGTCTATGATGTTTTCACTGACACGCCTTTTGGCGGCAATCAACTGGCGGTTATTCCTGATGCAACGGCGTTGAAGGAAATCGATCTGCAACGCATCGCGGCAGAGTTTAACTTTTCCGAGGTCACCTTTGTCTACCCGCCAAAAGATAAGGCGCACACAGCACGGGTGCGTATTTTCGATCCGGCAAACGAGTTGCCTTTTGCAGGCCACCCCACCATCGGCACGGCCATTGCCCTGTCGGATTTGGGCGCGGATGATGATATGATACTGGAACTCGGCGTCGGCCCGATCCCGTGCAAAATCACCAAAGGTATGCCTGCCACGGCGGAATTCACCACAACGGTTCCGCTGGAAAGGTTGGGCATCATTGATGTCGCCCTGATCGCTGATTGTCTGTCCTTACCCAAAGAAGCAATCAACACACAAAACCATCCACCGCAAAGGGCATCGGTAGGCCTGCCCTTCGTACTGATCGAACTCACAGACTTGGGCGTTCTGGCACAGGCCAGCCCCGCAACCGAGGCCTTCAAACGCGCCGAACAGCAATACCCCAGCAAGGTCGATCTGTTTGCCACATTCGCCTATGTCAAAACCCCGTCAGGCATTCAGGCCCGCATGTTCGCGCCTTTAAGCAACATCCCCGAAGACCCCGCCACCGGCAGCGCATCCGCCGCCCTTGGCGCATACCTTACCGCTTTGTCGGGTCAGGCACAGGCACTGGACATTGCCCAAGGTATTGAAATGGGGCGGCCTTCACAGATATTCGTGTCAACCACGGTGGAAGACGGAAAAGTCAGCTCTGTCACTGTGCGCGGTTCTGCGGTAAAAACCATGCAAGGGACGCTTGTATTTTAAGCCCAAGCGTTACCCTTAACGTACTTGCACCCTGCCCCTGACCCGTTAAAAGGGCGATATAAAGGAAAGCTGGCATGACCAAAGACACAATCATAGCGCGGTGCGAGGCCAATGGCCTGCGCATGACCGGACAACGCCGGGTGATTGCCAAGGTTTTGCAAGGCTGCACCGATCACCCCGATGTAGAAGAACTATATGGCCGCGCATCCGCAATAGATGCGGGCATCTCACTGGCCACGGTTTACCGCACGGTCAAACTGTTTGAAGAAGCAGGCATTCTGGAACGCCGTGAATTTGGCGACGGACGCGCACGCTATGAGGACGCCGAACGTGATCACCACGACCATCTGATTGATATTCAATCAGGTGAGGTGATCGAATTTGTTGACAAAGATATCGAAGAACTACAAGAAAAAATTGCCGCTAAATTGGGGTATACCCTGCGCGGTCACCGACTGGAACTTTACGGAGTTCCGCTAAAAAAGGACGACACTAAATGAGCACCATCATCGACATTTTCGCCCGCGAAATTCTAGACAGTCGCGGCAACCCCACAGTAGAGGTTGACGTCACACTGGAAAGCGGTGCCATGGGCCGCGCGGCAGTGCCCTCAGGTGCCTCCACAGGCGCACATGAAGCGGTAGAACTGCGTGACGGTGATAAATCGCGTTACATGGGCAAAGGTGTTCTAAAAGCGATTGAAGCGGTGAACGGCGAGATTGCCGAAGCTTTGCTGGGTGCAGATGCGCTGGAACAAGTTGAAATCGACGGCGTGATGGCGGAACTAGACGGCACACCGAACAAAGCCCGTTTAGGGGCCAATGCAATCTTGGGCGTATCCCTAGCCGTAGCCAAAGCCGCCGCAGAACACGCTGGCCAACCGCTATACCGCTACGTTGGTGGCACCTCCGCGCGCACATTGCCAGTACCGATGATGAACATCATCAACGGCGGCGAACACGCGGACAACCCCATCGACATTCAAGAATTTATGGTCGTACCTGTAGCGGCTGAAAACATCCGCGAAGCCATCCGCATTGGTGCCGAAATTTTTCACACCCTGAAAAAAGAACTGTCCGCAGCGGGCCATTCCACCAGCGTTGGCGACGAAGGCGGCTTTGCACCCAACCTGAATTCCACCACAGACGCGCTGGATTTCATTATGAAAGCCATCGAAAAAGCCGGTTATAAACCGGGCGAAGAGGTGTATCTGGCACTAGATTGCGCCGCATCCGAATATTACAAAGACGGTGTTTACGACTACAAAGGCGAAGGCCAGAAACGCAGCTCTGATGAGAACGCCAAATATCTGGCACAACTGGTCGAAGACTACCCGATTTTCAGCATAGAAGACGGCATGGACGAAGACGACTGGCTGGGCTGGGAAGCCCTGACCGAACTGATCGGCGACAAATGCCAGCTTGTCGGAGACGATCTGTTCGTGACCAACTCTGAACGCTTGGCCAAAGGCATCGAAAAAGGCTGCGCCAACTCCATTTTGGTCAAAGTCAACCAAATAGGCAGCTTAACCGAAACTCTGGAAGCCGTCGAAATGGCACACCGTGCGGGCTTTACATCCGTGATGTCGCACAGATCAGGTGAAACTGAAGACGCCACCATTGCGGACTTGGCCGTGGCCACCAACTGTGGCCAAATCAAAACCGGCTCACTGTCACGTTCCGACCGTCTGGCAAAATACAACCAGCTGATCCGCATCGAAGAAATGCTGGGCGCATCGGCACTTTATGCAGGCACGTCCATTCTAAAAAGCTAAAACAAGCGTGGGGGCGCAAAAAGGAGTATATCCATGGCATTCGTAAAACCGATTGTTCTAACCGCCCTCACCCTTCTTTTGCCCATGCCCACCATGGCAGAACGCATCATTCAGGTAGAACCCGGCCTGTGGGAATACAGCTATGATCTGGAAACCCCGGGCCTGCCGATCCCGTCAGGCGCGCCTAAAACCGAATGCATATCGCCCAAAGAGGCCAAGCAAAAACTGTCTGACCTACTGGCAAAACTAGCCACAGGTGATGCCCAATGCACGGTCAGAGATATGAAAGACACGCTGAACACTTTGAAGTTCAATGTGGCCTGCCACCCCAAAATAAACGGCATAAAATTCAGCTCAATCGGACAAGCCGCTTTTAGGTATGGGCGTTCAAACATCACCGGAAACGTATCAGGTACGGTCGTTATAAACGAAGGTGAACCTATCGAAGTGGTTGGTAAAGGCCACGCGCGCCGTGTTGGAAAATGCCCGAAATAACGCTTTTATTACAACCCATCTGCCCATTTTTCAGCCCACCCCCCCAGCGGTTGAAGATGTCCGTATAACTTGCGCCCTTCCTGCGTCAACGCATACCCGTCCGTTGATTTTTCCACCAACCCCGCCGCGCGCAGTTCCTTCAGCCGTGTGTTCAACACGGTTGGCGACAGGGATGCACAGCGCGCCTGCAGTTCACGAAACGTACAATCTTGATCGCTAAGGTTCCACAAAATCCCCATCGCCCAGCGCCGCCCGATCAGATCGAACAGCACCATAATCGGCTGGCCCGATTTTGAGCCGCGCACCGCCTGCCCAAGGCGCGGGATTTTAACACCATCTTTTTTATCCACCATCAGGCTTGACTCCATTGCTACTAATTTAGTAGCAATCCAATACGCTACATTTTCCGTAGCATAACAAGCAGCCACAGAAAGACAAGCCCGATGAAAAACGCCCTGCTATGGATCACCCTTTCCCTGATTTGGAGTTCATCCTACCTTGCCATCAAAATCGGCATCATCACCATCCAACCGCTTACCCTAGTTGCCATCCGCATGCTGGTCGGCACATCCCTAATGCTGATCATCCTGCACCTGTGGTCACTTACGCTACCTACCGATCTGCGCTCATGGGTCATTCTTCTGGTCAGCGGTATGATGGGGAATATCGTACCGTTTTCACTGATCAGCTACGGCGAAATACACATTAACAGCGGCTTGGCCGCCCTACTGATGGGCATCGCCCCCGTCGTCACTGTACTATTAGCCCCCCTGATCCACCCCGATGAGGTGCTGAACCGCAAAATCATCGCAGGCATTGCCATTGGATTTGCCGGCCTGATCGTGCTGATAGGCCCCGGTGCATTGCAAGGCCTAGGCGATCACGTCACAGGCCAACTTGCCGTCTTCGCCGCCGCCCTATGCTACGCTTTCACCACACTATTCGCCCGCAAATACGCGCGCCTGCCCGCCCCTGTCATGGCCACAGGTTCTATGCTGATAGGCACCGTCATCATCACCATCACAGCCTTCATATTTGAGGCCCCCTTGCAAAGCGGCCTGACCGCAGACCGTTCCATGCTAGCCGCCCTATACCTAGGCCTGTTCCCCACAGCATTAGCCACATTGATCTACTTTTACCTTGTCCCCAAGATAGGGGCCGCCCGTATGTCACAGGTCAATTTCGTCGTACCCGTCGCAGGGGCTTTGATCGGGGTGGCCGCGTTAAACGAAACCCTCACCCTGAATATGATCACGGCCTTAGTGTTGATCTTAACGGCAGTATTTTTAGTGACATACAGGCGCAAACCAAACCAGCCCTAGACGCGCCCCCTGCACCCCGCTAAACCCGTGCCCAAACTAAGGGTCAACGCCATGTCAGATATAGAAGAAAAACCACCCGCGCAGATTTACCTGATCACACCAGCCACGTTTGAGTTGGCCGCGTTCAGCGATCAGTTGGCAACCATTCTTGATACCCACGAAATCGCCTGTGTGCGCCTGTCATTGGCCAGCACGGATGAGCGCGATATCAGCCGCGCCGCTGATCAGCTGCGCGAAGTTTGCCACGCCCGCGATGTGGCCATTGTCATTGACACGCACTTTCGCCTTGTGGAACCCCACGGGCTGGACGGTGTGCACTTACCCGACAGTTCACGCCAAGTGCGCGATGTGCGCGAAGCCTTGGGGCCAGACGCCATTGTCGGCACCTATTGCGGTGCATCGCGCCATGCGGGCATGACGGCAGGTGAAATCGGGGCCGATTACATCTCTTTTGGCCCAGTTACTGAAAGCGCACTGGGCAGCGGCAAAACTGCGCCCTTTGATCTGTTTGAATGGTGGTCGGACACCGTTGAAGTACCTATCGTTGCCGAGGGCAATATCACGCTAGAGGCCGCAGCCACGCTTGCCCCCGTAGTAGATTTTTTCGCATTCGGTGATGAAATATGGGGCACGGATGATCCAAGTGCCACACTTGGCGACTACATCAAACGCATTTCTTAATTCGGTAAACGGTTCGGCATACCGTCCGCCACCGCCTTGTAAGCCGCTTGCGTCATGGCTTTGCGGTCGCCAAAATCGGCAATTTTCAAGGGCGTATGGAAAACAATCTCAACATGGCCCTGTTTTGGCTGGCACAACACATGTGCCATATGTTCAAACATCTCCATCTCACCCCACCAACCGTAAAAATCAGCGCGTTTACCACTTGGCGCATGGTACAGCACCGTTACCGGCTGCACCCACATCAGGTCAGCTAAGTCAGGTGCAAAGAACGCCTGAAACAACGACGACCGAAACGGCAGCACATGGCAGCCATCGGTGCTGGTACCTTCGGGGAAAAACAACAGCTTATGGCCTTGTGTAGCATGATCCAGAAACAGGTCGTGCTGCAACTTTGCGTCCCCACGCTTGCGGCGGATAAACACCGTGCCTACCGCACGCGCCATGGTGCCGATGGCAGGCCACGTGCCCACTTCGGCTTTGGCCACAAAGAACACTTTCTGGCTGACATTTAGCGTCAGAATGTCCAACCAAGATGAATGATTGGCCACCACAACGCCCGCGTGCTGCATCGGTTTTCCAGTGGTAATCAACCGGATGCCGATCAATTTCAAACAGGCCCAGCAGGCCAGCCGTACCACAAACTGCCCCGCCCGCCACAGACCGATAGCGCGTAATAGAATTAGCGGGATCATCAAAAACGCAATAATCAGAAGGCAGGGGATGAACTTCAAGACAACGCGCACCCAGCGCAGTCCTGTCGGGCGATCCAGATCAACCTCGTGCTGCGCATTCCAGCCGATCATGCGGCACTGGAACGTGTATAAAAATCTTTATATTTCTGTGACATACGCAAAGTATCCATCACCAGACACACATCAATCGTGTTAAACGCGTGATCCACATAAGCCCCATCGCTCACCATGCCCCCTAGGCGCAAGTAGGATTTAATCAAGGGCGGAATTTGCAACAAAGCCGTGCGTTTATCGGTTTCTTTATCGGTTAAAATATCCATAGGCACAGCATTATCGCCATAAGCTGACACACGCAAACCATCCGAAGCCAGATAGCTGTGATGCAAGAAGGATAAGGCATGGGAAATAGCCGCCGGATCAGTGCCATGAAATGATGCCGCCCCAAACAAAATCTCTATTTTGTGATCCGCCACATATTCTGCCAGACCCTGCCACAAAAGATGCATCGCTACCCCGTTGCGATAGCGCGCATCCACACAAGTTCGGCCCAGTTCCAACGATTTTCGCCCCGAGCCCGCGATCTTATCCAGACGAAACTCACCTGCTGAATAAAACCCCGCACCATTTGCCGCCATATCACTGCGTAACAACCGGTAAACTCCGATAACATTGTCATCCACAGGCAGGTCGTTATCGCACAGGATCAGATGATCAAAATGCGCATCATATGCATCACGCTCCACGCCTAAACAGGCTGAAACAGCATCAGTTCCGCCGCCCAGTTCCGCCACAAAAACCCGGTACCGCAACCGCTGCGCCGCGCGCAGTTCGGCCGATGTTTCAGCCAGCTTTATCGAAAAATTTGCGCCGTTGAGTGTCATGGTTTACGTGTATCATCCCGTTTCGCGCAGGTCATAGGGTTTTTCAGGGCTTTTTGCAAATAAAGCCTTAGAAAAAGCTAAAAATAAACAACTTTGAGTTGCAAGAACGCTTTAACGGGAATTTAACCAATTTCATTTCTGTTCAGTAATCGTAACCAGTTCAACCCGCAGGCCATCAATGACCACCTTGCCCATATGCTCAAAATTAACCGTGATTTTTCCGTCAATCACAGATTGCACCTGCCCCAGCCCCCAATCCGTCTGCACAGGGTGGCGCACAAAATCGCCCGGCACTAAAAAATCATTCATAACCCTACCCCTTTCATACAGGCAAACACCGTGCTGACCGAACAGACAGATCTTGCGGCGAAAATCACTTCGCGCATATGCCATGACCTGATCAGCCCCATCGGGGCTATCAGCAATGGTTTGGAACTGCTAGCTTTATCGGGTGTACGGCTTAGTCCTGAATTAACCCTCATCCAAGAAAGCGTAGATGCCGCAAACGTCAAACTACGTTTTTTGCGCATTGCTTTTGGAGAAGTCAAAAGCGTCAGCGTGGCTGAGATAGCGGAAATTTTGCGCGGCTACTATAACGACCCTAGAACACAGCTGCACTGGGCTATTGAAACCACCCAACACGGGCGCGATGTACGGTTGTTGTTTTTGATCCTGCTTTGCACTGAAAAACTGGCCCCCTATGGCGCACAAATAGCAGTGGCACAAAACGCCGATGATTTCACAATCACCGTTGCCGCGAAGAACCTGAAAACCGATGGTTTTCTGGATTTAACAACCCACAGCTTCATCCCACAAAACGGCCCGCCCTTGATCCAGTTCACTCTGGCACAAAGCCAGCTTGATCAGATGGGCTACACGATGCACCTATCCGAAACACCAGACAGCCTGACCCTCACAATCAGCCCCTAGATTTCCTGCAAGCCTTCCCGAAACTGGCGCATATTGGCTTGATATCCCAAAGCCGATTGCGTCAGTCCTTCAATAGCCCCCGCATCCAGCGTCCGGATCACTTTCGCAGGCATCCCTACCACAAGTGACCCATCCGGGATCACTTTGCCTTCGGTCACCAGTGCCCCCGCACCGATCAAGCAATTCTTGCCAATAACCGCCCCGGTCAGCACGGTGGCCCCCATCCCGATCAGGGAATTATCGCCAATGGTACAGCCGTGAATAATAGCACTATGCCCGATGGTGCAGTTTTTGCCGATAATTGTCGGATAACCAACATCCGTATGCACCACCGTATTATCCTGAATGTTAGAGCCTTCACCGATCACAATCGGATCATTATCGCCGCGTAAAACCACCCCGAACCAGATACCCACACCACTTTGAAGCGTCACACACCCCATCACATGGGCGTTGGGTGCAATCCAGAAATCGCCGTCTTGCGGCAAGGTGGGTGCTACATCTTTCAGGGTGTAAAGCGTCACGACAATTCCTCAAACTCTGCATTCAACTTGCCCACCAGTTCCACCAGTTCAGGGCGCGCATCACGGCGCATGTGGGCGGCTTTCAGAATGGTTTTCAGACGCTCAAAACACACATCCAGATCATCATTAACCAAAACATAATCATATTCCGCCCAATGGCTGATCTCGTTTTGCGATTTCGCCATGCGCCGCGCGATCACTTCAGAACTGTCTTGTCCGCGCGTGACCAGTCGCCGTCCCAATTCCTTAATCGAAGGCGGCAGGATAAAAATAGACACCACATCTTTTTGCATAATAGAGCCGCGAATTTGCTGCCCGCCTTGCCAATCCACATCAAAAATTACATCCGTACCCACGCTAATGGCTTCTTCCACAGGCCCACGCGGTGAGCCGTAAGAGTTTTCAAAAACCGTGGCATGTTCCAGCATTTCACCATTTGCTACCATAGCATCAAACGCATCGCGTGATTTGAAATAATAGTCTTTACCGTCCACTTCACCCGAACGCGGCGCGCGCGTTGTGGCAGAAACAGAAAATTTCAACTTATCATCCCATTTCAATAACATACGTGACAGGGTCGATTTACCTGCCCCTGACGGGGAAGACAGAATAATCAGTAACCCTCGACGATTTGAAACACTCATAACCTACTCCACATTCTGAACTTGTTCGCGCATTTGGTCTATCACCGTCTTTAATTCCAACCCCACCTGCGTCAAGTCGGTGTAGTTGGATTTGGAACATAAAGTGTTGGCTTCGCGGTTAAATTCCTGTGTCAGAAAATCAAACTTACGCCCGATGGGGCCACTTGTGGCCAGCAAATCACGCGCCGCATCAATATGCGCGCGCAACCGGTCAAGTTCTTCCATCACATCCGATTTTACCGCCATTACTGCCAGTTCCTGCGTGATGCGGGCTTCATCCACACCGTCAGCATTATCCATGATCTTTTGAATATTAACACGAAAATCCGCTTCAGTTTTAGCCCTGCGCCCGTCAATCAGACCCGCTGATTGCAAGGTAAGCGCATCAATCTGGCCCACTTGTTTGGTCAAAATCGCACCTAAACTGGCCCCTTCTGCCTGACGTGCCGCCAGAAAATCCGCCAGAACCTTATCAAAATCGCCCTTGATCACCTTGTGCAATGCCGCGTCAGCCTCAGTTTGTGCAACGGACATTTCGATCACACCGCGCACCGATAACAAATCAGCCGCGCGGGTCACAGCCAATGACAGGCCTTTTTCAATCGCACGGTCTTCGGCGGTTTTAACCGCCTCAATCACCGCGTCCAGATTGGGCAAGTTCAACACAGGTGCGCCACCCTCAACCCCTTGTTTTATACGCAAACCAATGTTCACAGTGCCGCGTGCGCAAGCCTTGGCGGTGGCCGCTTTTACATGCTTTTCAACCGCCTCAAACCCTTCGGGCAAACGTGTGCGCACATCCAGCCCACGCCCGTTCACACTACGTATTTCCCAGACCCAGTTTGTGCCTTGATGCTCGCCGCCCGCTGATGCGAACCCTGTCATTGAATTAACCATTTAACAAATCTTGCCTCTCATTTTCGATAAATCTATGCAAAAACGCATCTACCAGAGTGTTAATAAAGCGTTACCAAATTCTGTAAGCTTTCTCAATAATACTCGTAAAATTTAACATGTTTAGAAACGGATGGGTGAAATGGATAAATCAAGCATCACAAGCGGCAAGGTTATTCCGCTGTTTTTAAATAGCCGCGCCCCGCAAAACGGCATCATCCAAGAGGTTCTGAATTATTGGGAAAGCCTGCGCCACGGGCGGCTGGTGCCCAAACGATCCGAGATTGATCCGCGTGCTTTGCAACGCTCGCTAAACTACAGCTTTATTCTGGAAGCCAGCGCGCCTGACAACATCCGTTTTCGCTTGGTCGGCAGTAAGCTAAGTGATTGTATGGGCATGGAAATGCGTGGAATGCCGGCCTATGCAATGATGCAAATGGATACGCGTAACCGCTATAACCAAATGCTGCAATCCGCCCTTGCCCGCCCTGAAATTCTGGATTTCCAACTATCGCCCACCGCCCGCATGGTATTGCTGCCGATGGCAGATGAAGGCAACACCGTCAGCCGTTTTTTTGGTTGTGTGAATGTCGATGCCAACCATCCTGATTTCCCGACACGTTTCACCGTACGTTCAGTGACGAAAACGCGGATAATCGCGGCCAAATCTATTGCACCGAAAGTGTTGGAACTGGCCGAAAACCGAAAACCGTTCACGCCAGATAGAAAAAAGGCGGCCTCAACGAAGCCGCCCTTTCTAAGAATTGTAAAGTAAAGCCTAGCTGGCTTTACGCTGCGCCTGGTGCCGTGTTTCCAGTTCTTCAGACACCAAAAACGCCAATTCCAGAGATTGCGAAGCGTTCAGGCGTGGATCACACGCCGTGTGATACCGGCTAGACAAATCTTCATCGGTCACAGCGCGCACGCCGCCTGTGCATTCGGTTACGTCTTTACCCGTCATCTCAAAATGCACACCACCCGGCACAGTGCCTTCAGCTTGATGTACCGCAAAAAACTCACGTACTTCGCGCAAGATGCTGTCGAAGGGGCGGGTTTTAAAGCCAGTGGATGATTTGATCGTGTTGCCATGCATCGGATCACAAGTCCAAAGAACATTGCGCCCTTCTGCCTCTACCACTTTGATAAGTTTCGGTAAATACTCACCTACATTGCCCGCCCCAAAGCGCGCAATCAGCGTTAAACGGCCTGCTTCATTTTCAGGGTTCAACTTGTCGATCAGCTTTAGCAGATCGTCCGTGGTAATAGACGGCCCGCATTTCAAACCGATCGGGTTTTGCACCCCACGGCAAAATTCAACATGGGCACCATCCGGCTGGCGGGTGCGATCCCCAATCCAGATCAGATGCCCGGAACCTGCAACCGGCAGACCGGTTGTGGTATCCACACGGCACAACGCTTCTTCATATTCCAGCAACAACGCTTCGTGGCTGGTGTAAAAGTTCACTGTACGCAACGCATTGGTATTGTCTGAATTGATGCCAGCGGCATTCATAAAGTCTAGGCTGTCAGAAATCCGATCCGCCAGACGCTTGTACTTCTCAGAAGCCCCCGCCGCATTGGCAAAGCCAAGGTTCCATTCATGCACGTGATGGATATCCGCATATCCCCCCGAACTGAATGCCCGCAACAGGTTCAAGGATGCCGCTGCCTGTGTGTAGGCCCGCAACATGTTATCAGGGTTCGGAATACGCGCTTCGGGCGTAAACGCTAGCTTATTGATGATATCACCCCGGTAGCTGGGCAACTCCACCCCGTCGATGGTTTCCATATCGGCTGAGCGCGGCTTGGCAAACTGCCCCGCCACACGGCCGATTTTGATCACAGGTACTTTGGCACCATAAGTCAGAACAACCGCCATTTGCAGCATGACTTTATAAGTGTCACGGATCAGATCAGCGCTGAACTCATCAAAGCTTTCAGCACAATCGCCGCCTTGCAACAAAAACGCTTCCCCGCGAGATGCCGCACCCAATTTAGCCTTCAAAGAGCGCGCTTCGCCTGCAAAAACCAACGGTGGATAACGCCCCAGACGCGCCTCAACCTCTGCCAATTTGGCAGCATCCAGATATTCTGGCATTTGAATGCGCGGCTTTGCGCGCCAAGCTGATTTTGTCCAAGCCGTTGTCATGGCATTATCTCCGTTTATAACTATCGAAGAATATCCTTAAAACAAAAGCTTGTGGGTTTCTAGGCCCAGTTTCCCGCCATATGGTCGGAAAATGACGAAATATTTCGTCTAGAAGACAGAAATGCTTGCCTGCGAAACAAGTTTTTGATCAAGGTACTTAGAATAGTTTTCACGAAAACTGATTCGCAGCCCCTTTTCGGATTTATTTTAATGACGCCAGTAGACATCAATACCCCCACAAAACACTTCGTGTTTTTACTGCTGGATCAGTTTTCTTTGATCGCGTTCACCACCGCGATTGAACCGTTGCGGCTGGCCAATCGCCATCACAGTAAATCCGTCTATACATGGACGATTGTAAATGAAACGGGCGGTGCCGCCGTCAGTTCCAGCGGAATAGAGGTCAAGGTTGATCAAGCATTTGGTGAATTAAAACGCAATGATATGATTTTCGTATGCGCCGGTCTGGACGTAAAAAAGAACACCACCAAACCCATCCTGAACTGGTTGCGCCGTGAAGTGCGCAAAGGCCTGACCGTGGGCGGCCTATGCACCGCCAGCTACACGTTGGCCGCCGCTGGCCTGTTGCAAGGTAAAAAATGCACCATTCACTGGGAAAACTACGACAGTTTCGAAGAAGAATTCCCCGATATTGAACTGGTCAGAAGCGTGTTCACCAAAGACGGCAACCGCTTTTCTGCCGCTGGCGGTATGGCATCCGTCGATCTGATGCTGAAGATCATTTCAGATGATTACGGCCAAGACCTGACCAATTGGGTTGCAGATCAGATGATCTACAACTCTATGCGCACCGAACATGATGAGCCGCGCCTGTCTGTGCCCACCCGCATCGGGGTGCGCCACCCGAAGCTTTCCAAAGTCATCCAGATGATGGAAAAAAACATCGAAGAACCGATTTCGCCATCCATTTTGGCCAGCGATGTGGGCATGTCCACGCGCCAGCTGGAACGCCTGTTTCGCCGTTATCTGGATCGCTCACCCAAACGCTACTACATGGAATTGCGGCTGCAAAAGGCCCGCAATTTGCTGATGCAAACGGATATGTCTGTGATCAACGTGGCCCTTGCCTGCGGCTTTTCCAGCCCCTCGCATTTTTCCAAATGCTACCGCACCCAATACGAAACCACGCCTTACCGCGAACGGGGAACCATCCCCGCGAAGTAAGCTGTCAGCCATAGGAACACCCCCATGAAAACCACCACAAAAGTCTGTGTAATCGGGGGCGGCGTGGTTGGTGCTTCCGTACTTTATCACCTGACAAAACTGGGGTGGTCAGATGTGATGCTGGTGGAACGATCAGAACTGACATCGGGTTCCACATGGCACGCCGCAGGCGGGTTTCATACGCTTAACGGCGACACTAATATGGCAGCCCTTCAAGGCTACACCATAAGATTATACAAGGAATTAGAACAACTTACAGGCATGTCCTGCGGATTGCACCATGTTGGCGGCATTACTTTGGCCGACACAAAAGAGCGCATGGATATGATGTTGGCCGAACGCGCCAAGCACCGTTTCATGGGGCTGGGCACTGAAATTGTCACCCCCGAAGAGATCAAAAAACTATCCCCCATCACCAATGTGGAAGGTGTAATCGGCGGCCTTTACGACCCGCTTGATGGCCATCTTGATCCATCGGGCACCACGCATGCTTACGCCAAGGGTGCGCGCATGGGCGGGGCAGAAATTGTGTTGCATAATCCAGTGATTGAAACCAATCAGCGCACAGATGGTACATGGGATGTGGTAACGAAAAACGGCACAATCCACGCCGAACATATCGTCAATGCAGGCGGTCTTTGGGCGCGTGAACTGGGTGCGATGGCAGGCATATATTTGCCATTACACCCGATGGAACACCAATATCTGATCACCGAAGAAACCCCAGAAGTATACGAGCGTGATACCGAACTGCCCCATGTGATGGACCCAGGCGGCGAAAGTTATCTACGCCAAGAAGGCCGTGGTATCTGCATCGGATTTTATGAGCAAAACTGTGATCCGTGGGCGGTAAACGGCACGCCCTCTGATTTCGGCCACGAGTTACTGGAAAACAAACTCGACCGTATATCAGACAGTGTAGAATTCGCCTTTAACCGCTTCCCCATCCTGCAACGCGCGGGCATCAAAACCATCATTAACGGCCCGTTCACCTTTGCCCCTGACGGTAACCCACTGGTCGGCCCCGTTTTGGGCTTGCGCAATTACTGGTCAGCATGTGGTGTGATGGCTGGCTTTTCCCAAGGCGGCGGCGTTGGCCTGTCGCTGGCCCAATGGATGATCGAAGGCGAAGCCGAACGCGATGTCACCGCAATGGATGTAGCACGTTTTGGCAACTGGATCAGTGCCGATTACACCTTGCCCAAAGTCACCGAAAACTACCAACGTCGTTTTTCCGTGTCCTACCCAAACGAAGAATTGCCGGTCGCGCGTAAATGGAATACTACCCCAATGTACGACACTTGGGATGCACAAGGGGCGGTATGGGGCGCACAATTCGGCATGGAAGTGGTAAATTACTTCGCCAAAGACGGTGAAGCCGATTATGAAACCCCTACTTTCCGCCGTTCAAACGCCTTTGACGCCGCCGCGCGTGAAGTAATGGCCGTGCGTAATTCCGTTGGCATCAACGAAGTGCATAATTTCGGAAAATACCGTGTTACGGGCAAAGACGCCCGCACATGGCTTGACCGCATCATGGCAGGCCGCATCCCGAAAGCGGGCCGCATCGCGCTAAACCCGATGCTGTCGCCCAAAGGCAAACTGATCGGTGATTTTACCGTGACATGTCTGTCAGAAACCGAATTCCTGCTGACCGCTTCCTTTGGCATGCAAGCCATCCACATGCGCTGGTTTGAACAAAATCGCGATGCAGGCATCACCATTGAAAACATCTCAACCACCCGCATCGGTTTCCAAATCGCAGGCCCCAACGCCCGCAAAGTTTTGGCCGCCTGCACCGATGCCGATGTCAGCCACGCAGCCTTCAAATTCCTCGACACTCGAACTCTGCAACTGGGCGATCTGAGCGCACTGGTGCAAAGGGTCAGCTACACCGCTGATCTGGGGTATGAGATTTATGTTGATGCGGCCGACCAGTTAAAACTTTATGAAATTCTGAGCCAAGCAGGCCAAGAATACGACATGCAACCGTTTGGCATGCGCGCGATGATGTCCCTGCGACTGGACAAGTTCTTTGGCTCATGGGGCATGGAATTCAGCCCCGATTATATGCCTGCGGAAACTGGCATCGACCGTTTTATGGCCTACGATAAACCAGTCGATTACATCGGCAAAACGGCAGCCCTTGCTGAACGCGATTTGGGGCCTGCCCGCAAGCTGTGCTTCTTTGAAGTTGATGCCGGCGATGCCGACGTTATCGGGTACGAACCTATCTGGCTAGATGGCAAAGTCATAGGCTTCTGCACCTCAGGCGGTTTTTCGCATTACACAGGTAAATCAATCGCTTATGCCTTTGTCCCAATCGGGACAATCGCACTAAACCTAGAAGTTCAGATCGAAATTCTGGGCGAAATGCGTCCAGCAAAACGCATAGAAACTGTGCTGTTTGATCCTGAAAATCAAAGGATGCGCAGCTAGGGTCTAGACCCTAGATTTTCACCAAAGCCGCCGTCGCATACATAAAGACAACCCCCACGGTCAGGCCCAGAATCACAGGGCGGCTATAAAACACATCGGCCCCTGCATCATTACTGCGCATCAGATACGCACTGACCTGCACCACAACCTGCAAAATCGCCCCTGCCCCGATGGCCATCGCAAACGCGGCCCAATGGGCGGAAAATGCAAGGCTTCCCAGCCACATGCCGATCACTGCGGGGAAACCAGCTAACAAGGCCAGCCCTGCGAACGCCAGCAAAGGCGGGCGTTTTTTCAAGATCGGTGCCGCAATTCCAATGCCTTCGGTGATATTATGCAGGGTAAATCCAAGGATCAGATAAGTTCCCAACCCCGCAGACCCCGCCGCAAACGCCGCCCCAATGGCCAACCCTTCTCCGAAATTATGTAACCCGATACCAAGGGCCACAAACGTCGCCAATGACAGGCCCGACGGCCTACCACTGCGATTTCCTACAGCCATTAGCACAAAGAAACTGGCCATGCCCACAAGCACCACCATCACGGTGCCTTGGAAAATAGACGCCGCTTCGCCTGCAAATTCAAACGCCTCATCAATGGTATCTATCAACAAGAACACCAGCAATCCCACGGTTAAAGCCAGCAAAAAATTCATGGTTTCACGCCCAGCCCCTTGCAAGGCAGGGTAGAACATCAACCCGAATACAATAGGCAACACACCCACAAAAAGCCCGATCAGGGCTTGGGTGTTCAACTGCGCCACTGTTATCTGCGGACTTGGAATTGCCACCTCGATCTCATGCTCAAACGTGGTGCCGGAGTTGGTAACAACCGTCACAATATGGGCCTCACCCAGCATCCATTTGAACGGAATATCCAGCCAAACCGTATCACCACGGGCAATTTCACCCACAGGCTCCTGCGTAAAATGCCAGTAAGCTGCATCAATTTGCACTTGGGCTATTTGCATCGGTTCCGAACCGCCCGCGCGTATTTTCAAACGCACCCCGTGGTCATCCAGAACCGTGCGCTCAAAGGTCATATTTTCCACAGGTGGCGCATCACTACCAAGGTTTTGCAGCGGGTTGGCGATGAAAATCCATGCCAGTGCAGCTACCAAAAGGCAAAGTGGCATCAACAGCCATAAGAAGCGAAATAGGCTTGTAGATTTATCCATAACCTACCCCTCCACCACATCAAAGTTCGCCATCCAACCCAGTTCAGTAAACTCTGCCTGGTGCGCGTGAAACATATATAAACCCGGCTCATGATCAGCGAAACTGAATTCCAGAATACCACGCTCCGCCTGACATTGTGTAATAATATCAACGGTTTTCAGCGTGGGCGTTAGCGTGGTTCCCTGATTATAATAATCAAAGAAGTTCGCGTGCAGGTGGAACGAATTGATCGGATCAAACTCTACCGTATTGATCAGATAAATCCGCACCGGTTTGCTTTTCAGCACCTTGATCGGCGTGTTTGCATAGGCAAACGCCACTGTGTTGGCAGCATAAAATTCATTCTCACCATCCAGATTGGTGTCAAACGCATTCATCACCATGACCATTTCCTGCCAGCCCGCATTTTCAGGTGATCCATACAGGCGTGACCGCGCAACATCTTCATGCTCAGGGTGTTTTTCGGGATCAGGATCAATCACAAAAGCCCCGTACATGCCCTTGGCCATATGACGGCGCAGCGGCAAGGCATGGCAATGATATAGATGGCAACCGAAAGGTTTGGCGTCAAACTCATAGGTAAATTCCCCGCCCGGCCCAACCAGCCCCGGTGTGCCCGGCACCCCGTCCATACGCGCGGCGTGAATACCGTGAAAATGCACCGAATGCGGGTGCGATCCGTTGTTGATGAAATTCACCCTAATACGGTCGCCCTCTTTAGCGCGTAATGCAGGCCCCGGCACCCGACCATTATACGTCCAGGCAGGGTAGAAAACCCCCGGTGCTATTTCAATTTCTTTGTCTTCGGCAATCAATTCAAATGTGCGCGTAGTGCGGCCATTCTCTACTGTTACCACACCCAAATCCCAGTCTGTCAGCATCGCCATAGGATCAAACCCGTTGGCCGCGTGATCCACCGTGCCCACAGTCATCATCATACCGTGACTGTCCATCTGCATAGCCATGGCACCATTGGCTTCTTGCGTCTGCCCAAGTGCGCCGCTTGCATAAGCCGAGCTGCCACCTGCTGCCGCCAAGCCCGCCATCAGCACATTTCTTCGGCTTACAGGCGTTTTTTTAGTATCATCTGAACTCATTAGGTGGGCCTTTCGAGGTGATTCAATATGCCTATCGTAAATGCGAATGATTTGCAATTACAGATCACCAAGGCAGATAACAAGTAACATATGCGATAGGTCTTTAATCTCTGTTCACTCGGCCATATGGTTCAAGAAAAGGAATGAACCCATGATTACAGAACGTAACGCCATTATAACGGGTGCCACCAGTGGTATCGGGCGCGGTATCGCGCTGAAACTGGCCAATGATGGGGCGCGGGTGATGATCAACGGGTTCGGGGAAAAGGCTGATATTGCCGATCTTCTGGCCGAGTTGGAAAAGTTATCAGGTAAAAAACCGATCTATTCACCTAGCGACATGTCTGACCCTGCCCAGATTGAAACAATGATGCAGCTGGCTGAAACAGAGATGGACCACGTGGATATTCTGGTGAACAATGCCGGCATTCAGTTTGTGTCACCTGTGGAAGATTTTCCAACCGATAAATGGAACCAGATCATCGCGATCAATCTAAGTGCCGCCTTTCACACCACCAAAGCAGTTGTGGCGGGCATGAAATCACGCGGCTGGGGGCGGATTATCAATCTGGCTTCGGCCCATTCACTGGTCGCCTCGCCTTATAAATCAGCTTATGTTGCCGCCAAGCACGGTATCGCAGGGTTGACGAAAACCGTCGCATTGGAAGTGGCCGAACACGGCGTCACGGTGAATGCAGTATCGCCGGGTTACGTGCTGACCCCGCTGGTCAAAGCCCAAATTCCTGCCACCGCCAAAACGCGCGGTATATCAGAGGACGCAGTCATCCAAACGGTCATGCTGGCCAACCAGCCGACCCGGAAATTCGTGGAAATAGAAGATGTTGCAGCCACGGTTGCGTTTTTATGCTCAGATGCAGCCAAGGGAATTACGGGCAGTAATATGGCAGTGGATGGCGGCTGGACAGCGCAATAACATATGTAAGAGGTCAGTATGGTATTTAAAGAAACCGAATTAGATCGGGCTGATTGGCCGTTATTACAAAATGGTGCGGTTAATCTTTTTTGGAAAAACGAAATTTTTGATGCGGCTCTCGGTCAACTTAAAATCATAGGTTACAGGGTATTAAAGTTTGATTTTACTACACTCGAACAATTCAAATCCGATCTATCAATCGCATTTGAATGGCAAGAAAACTTTGGGTATCCAAATTGGACTGGCAATCTTGACGCATTGAACGATGGCTTCAGGTATGGGCCATTTAATCTTTCAGACAAAATCGTTATCGCCATTCAGAACTTTGACATCTTGGTTAAACAAGATGCAGATTTATCATTCCATCTGCTTGATATGATTGAGCGGCATTCGCGCGATTACCTATTATTCGGAAAACGGCTGATCGGTGTGATACAAACCAATGATCCAAAATATGAATGCGCAAGTATTGGAGCCACTGGTGCGCAGTGGAACTCTAAGGAATGCTTAAACAGCAGCCGCAATTTATAATTACCTGCTTTATTGCGGCATTGGTATGATTACCAGCTACCGACATTTTCCATCGAGGCCCAAGGTTCTACCGGTTGCAAAGCATCCCCTTCTTGGATCAGCTCAACCGATACATTGTCAGGGGATTTTACAAACGCCAAATGTCCGTCACGCGGCGGGCGGTTGATCTCAACACCTTTAGCCATCAGATCTTTGCAAGCCTCGTAAATATCGTCACAACGAAACGCTATATGCCCCCAGGCGCGGCCCGTTTCCAGCACTTCATCACTGTCCCAGTTATACGTCAGTTCAATTTCGGGTGCGGCGCTTTTACGTGCGGTTTCTTCATCCGCAGGGGCGGCCAGAAAGATCAGCGTGAATTTACCTTGCGGGGATTCGTGGCGGCGGGTTTCCACCATGCCCATCTTGTTACACCAAAAGTCTAAAGACGCATCCAGATCACTTACACGGATCATTGTGTGGGCAAATCTCATCATATCTCTCCTGTTATTTTGCCTTAACCTAGCAGCACATCCGCCCACGTCAAACGCACACTGCTTGCATCAGCGAAAGAACGCCTTTATGGCTGCATTCACGCATATCTGCCGATGGGAACTGACCTTGACCTTTTACCAAACCATATTCTTGTCTTTCTTGGTCGGCCTATGTCTGATCTGGGCCGCCCGTAAAATTTGGCCATCTGAAAATCAATGGCAACATTCCTTGATCACCCTTTCTGGCATCGCCATAATCGGTGTTATCAGCTGGTTGTTGCTGCAAATCCTGATTGGCTTGCCAAGCCTTGCACAGACTATTGATTTACCAGCAATATTCTTAGGCCTGCTAATCGCATATGGCTTTCAAAACGCTGTTACAGCAATTCAAATACGTGCCAAGAATAAGTTTAAATAGGAAGCCGTACAATCCCACGGCTTATCTCAATTCTCAAAAACCTAACATAATAAGTTCGGCGTATTTTCACCAATCTCTATATCATCACAGACCGCGGTTTTTGGAAAGCAAAAGCCCGAGAAAGAGAACATTTGAATGATGTATATTTTCCTCGTTGATTTTTTTGCACGTTATTTGCGTGGCCCCGTCAATATTAAACAGTTTGCGGGATGCACGGCCATCATCACTTAAGATCAGCCAGTAATTATCAATTTGCGTAATGGCTTCGGGGTTTAAATCTGAAATCCCTTCAACCGGCACTTCATCCACAACATTTGACCCATTCCACATATAAAGGGATGAAGGTATGCCGACATCAACATCCCCGTAATCACTAAGTAACCGTTTTGAGTAACAGCAATATCCCTGACCCCTCTACCGCCTAAATCCAACGCCGTCACATCAGTTACATGCCATTCGTTGTTTGAATTTGAAAACTTTAATGTAACCACAAGGGCGTTATCTTCTGACATTTTCTCGTTGCTTAATGGGGAACGCAACCCAACCAACAAATCACCCATGGGATTAATGGCGATGCCTTCTATATTTACGCCGCCCTTTTTAGGGGCAAGTTTCCAGATTTTATCATCAAAATATTTGATCAAAAACTATGTGTTTTGAAGTGCGTCCATCAAGTCATACGGGCCATCGGTTATTACTAAATCATCAAGGTTTCGGTTGGGAATATTTGTTGCAAATAGCTTGCGGCGATTGCTGCGTTTTTTGCTGTTATTATTTCGCCCATGCGACCCCGCCCACCACAAACGATTACCCGATATGGCTACCGCTTCAATATCTATTTCGCGCGGTTTCTTAAACACCAACATATTATTCAAGTCTACAATTGATACAGGGTGCCCACCCCAGATAGCATAACTGTTAAGCAAGTTGGTTTCATCATTGGCAACAAGTTGCGTATTATCATCAATGCGGATGGCCGCTGAACCGTCACATGCGCCATAATATCGGGTTTTTGCAGCTATCGATAACTTCAGGGTATCTTCTTGTGCGAAGGCCACATTTACGCAGCATATTGATAATAACAACATCGCGGATTTGCAAAAGTGCGTAGAATACACCATGGGCCATGTGTCCAAATATTAAATAAGCTTCTAAAATATTATTTGCTATTCTAAGACATTATTCACAAAAATAGCCCTTTTGTCTAATTCGCCATATCTATAGGAAAAACCCTAACCGACATTAAAGTATATCCACAGTAAATCACAGACCAAACCATATGGAAATTTTGGCCCTTGCAAGCCTAGAAAAACTTGCAATGATGCAGATATGACAACTGATCAAATATTATTATTCAGCCTTTTCGCAGGCGTCTTTGGGATGCTGCTATGGGGTAAGTGGCGTTACGATATCGTGGCGTTTTCCGCACTTCTTATTGCATTGGTACTGGGCTTGCTGCCCACTGACCTCGCCTTTTCGGGGTTTGGCCATCCGGCCACTATCATTGTGGCCCTTGTGCTGGTTATTTCGCGCGGTTTGCAAAATTCTGGCGCGATTGACCTGATCACCAAACGCCTAATCGACACAAGCCGCGCCGTCAGCAGCCATATCATAGTGATGAGCGGTGTCGGTGCCATCCTGTCCGCTTTCATGAACAATGTGGCCGCCATGGCCCTTTTGATGCCCGTAGATATTTCAGCGGCCAACAAAGCCGGCCGCACCGTGCGCGCCACCCTGATGCCCCTGTCATTTGCCACCATATTAGGCGGCATGGTCACACTGATCGGCACCCCGCCCAATATCATCATCGCATCCTTTCGTGAACGCGCGGTGGGTGAACCTTTCGGGATGTTCGATTTTGCCCCCGTGGGCCTGACCGTGGCTGTGGCAGGTATCTTGTTTGTTGCCACCATCGGCTGGCGGTTGATGCCAAAGGGCGACGAATCCGCTTCCGGCAAAGGCAGCCATATCGGGCTGGACGGCTATGTGGCCGAACTGGTCGTCCCCGAAAAATCCAAATCCATCGGCAAACAGGTACGCGATCTTTACGCAAAAGCCGACGAAGACGATGTGGAAATTCTGGGTGTCGTGCGCAATGGCATCCGCTTGGGCGGCTTTGGTGCATCCGTAGAATTACGCGCCAACGACATGCTGGTGGTTGAAGCGATGGCCGAAGATATCGACCAATTTCGCGGTTCAGCCAATTTGGAATTCTTCGGTGAACAACCCACTGGTGACACCGTCACAGGCGGGTTGGAACTGATTGAGGTCGTGGTGCCAAGTGACGCGCGCATCATCGGCCGCTCTGCCCTATCACTGCGCCTGCGCGCACGGCGCGGCATTGCTTTGTTAGGTATATCCCGCCAAGGCAAGCGTTTCAAGAAACGCGTGCGCCACGAACTTATTCGCGCAGGTGACGTTTTATTGCTGATCGGCCCCAAAGATATTCTGGATGACACGACCTCATGGTTGGGCGTGTTACCCCTAGCCAAACGCGGCCTGAACGTGACCCAACACAGCCGTGCGTGGCTGGCGATTGCAATATTTGCCGCCGCCATTGCCATATCTGCATTCGGGTTACTATACCTTGCCACCACGCTGGCCATTGTCGTGGTGCTTTATGTGGTTTTGGACATCGTACCAGTTCGCAACCTGTACGATCACATCGAATGGCCTGTCATTGTGCTGCTGGGCAGTATGATCCCATTGGGCGTTGCCTTGGAAAACTCAGGCGGCACCGCATTGATAGCACAAAACATCATCGACATCACATCGGGCCTGCCCCCGTGGGCGGTTCTAACCGTATTGATGATCGTGGTGATGACTTTATCAGATGTGCTGAACAACACTGCCACCGCCGTCATCGGCGGGCCGATTGCATTGGATGTGGCCACCACGCTGAACGTCAACCCCGACCCGTTCCTGATGGCCGTAGCCGTGGCCGCATCCTGCGCCTTCCTGACCCCTATCGGGCACAAGAACAACACGTTGATCATGGGGCCGGGTGGGTACAGTTTCGGTGATTACTGGCGCACAGGGCTACCCTTGGAAATCCTTGTGGTCGCCGTGTCCGTACCAATGATCCTGATCGTGTTCCCGCTTTAGGACGATGCAAGCACCTTATCCAGACTGATACGCAAATAACCGATAATTTCATCTATATGTTCATCAGTCATGATAAAGGGCGGTGCCAGCATGATGTGATCGCCCTGCCGCCCATCGCGTACACCTGCCATCGGATAACAAACCAGCCCTTCGGCAAAAGCCGTCTTTTTGAAACGGGCGGCAATGTTCAGGCTAGGGTCAAACGGTGCCTTGGTTTCACGATCTTCAACAATCTCTAACCCGATAAATAGGCCGCGCCCGCGAATATCACCAATATTGGGGTGTTGCCCGAAAGCTGAAACCAAAGCGGTTTGCAGCTTATCACCCATTTCACGCACCCGCGCCAAAAGCCCACGATCCAGAATTGCGCGCACAACCGCCAAACCCGCCGCCACCGCAACAGGATGCCCCACATAAGTATGCCCGTGTTGGAAAAATCCCGTGCCATCCGCAATGGTATCGTATATCTCGCCACTGCAAAGCATCGCCCCGATAGGTTGGTAGCCAGCACCTAGCCCCTTAGCGATGCACAGAATATCGGGCCGCACATCATCGGCTTCACAAGCATAAAGATAGCCCGTGCGCCCCATGCCGCACATCACCTCATCCAAGATCAGCAACACGCCGTACTGGTCACATATTTCGCGTATACGCTTGAAATACCCCACCACAGCAGGCACCGCACCCAAGGTGGCACCTACAACAGGTTCCGCCATAAAGGCCATGACACTATCTGGCCCAAGGCGCAGAATTTCATCTTCCAACTCTTGCGCCATACGTTGCCCGTAAGCTTCCGAACTTTCATCATCCTCACGAAATGCATATTCATAACAGGGCGATATATGGCTAACATCCAACAAGATCGGCGCAAACTGTTGGCGGCGCCATTCGTTACCACCCGCCGACAAGGCCCCGATGGTATTGCCGTGATAACTTTGCTTGCGCGCAATCAAATGCCGCCGCTGCGGTTCACCGCGTTCCACATGATATTGCCGCGCCAATTTAATCGCGGCTTCCGTTGCTTCAGAGCCGCCGGACACAAAGTAAACCCGCTCAATGCCTGTCGGCGCGTGTTCGATCAATAAATCCGCCAACTCTTCCGCAGGCTCTGAAGTAAAAAAACCGGTATGTGCAAAAGCCAGCTTATCCAGCTGCGCTTTCACCGCTTCGGTCACCTCTTTATCACCATGCCCCAAACAAGAAACCGCCGCCCCGCCTGAACCGTCAAAGTAGCGCTTGCCTGATTTATCAATCAGATAACAGCCTTCGCCGCCCACGGCGACAGGGGCGTTTAGTTTGCTGTGGCGGGGAAAAACATGGGACATTAGGTAGGCTCCATTTGTCTGTACGGGCGCAGGCCCAGTTCAATTCCAGCCTGAACCGCAAGGGCTACCAGCTGGGCATTATCAGTTGCAACACTGCCATCCGGCAGCTGCATATTATTCTCAAATCCAACACGGATATTGCCGCCATGTTTCAACGCTTGGCGCACACAAGCAAGTTCATTTTGGCCAAAGGCGCAGACAGTCCAATTGAAATCCATATTGGCTGTAGCATCCAAAAGTCCTGCCAAATCCTTTGGTTGAGCCAAAACAGGCGGCTGGTACCGTCCAAGAACAAAAAGCACGGAATGCAGGCTTCGTGCAACAATACCGCTTTTCCACCATTCATTCAGCAAAGTTACATCCTTTACGTCATATAAAATATGCTGCAAATCAATACCCGCTTCAGCCGCAAACCCGTATAGTTTTCCAGCCACGGCCACATCACGGGCCATTTCGCGCACGGAAACACTGACCGCCTTGGGGCGCACCTGTTGCAAGCAGGCGTATTGCGCAGACACATCAAAAATTCCCGCCGCTTCTGTTGTGATCTGCACCGCCATTGCAGGGGCCGCTTGTTTGATCGCCGCAATCGCTTCGCGGTAACGACCCGCATCCAGCGAATGCTGCCCATTGTCGTCGCGGATATGCAGATGAATACAATCCGCACCCGCTGCAAAACAAGCCTTCGCAGTTTGCGCGGTCTCGGCCACACTGATCGGCAAAGCGGGGTGATCCGCCTTGTTTCGCCGCGCCCCGTTCGGGGCCACTGTTACGCTGAATTTACCTGACATAGCTGTTATCTTTGTGATTGGGTAAGTATCAAATCAGTCATATGTATTGAAGATGCTAAAAAACAAAGCGTGTCAATATCAAAATTAAAAACATATGTTATTTATGCCTTGGCAGTATTCTCACGAAGCGTCAGGCGCAACAAAGGCGGCACCAGCAGCAGCGTTAAGATCGCACTCAACGACAAGCCACCCACCACGACAGAGCCAAGCCCGCGATACAGTTCAGACCCGGCCCCCGGAAACACCACCAGTGGCAACATCCCGAAAACCGAGGTCAGCGTAGACATGAAAATAGGCCGTATCCTGTTGCGCGTCGCTTCCTCAATCGCATCAACCACACTCATGCCATCTTCGCGCAAATGATGTTGCGCCTGATGCACCAGCAAAATCGCATTATTGACCACGATGCCAACCAGAATAACGAAACCCAACAGGGTAAGCATATCCAAGGGCTGCGTGTAAATCGTATTGATCGCGGCCAGCCCAACCACGCCACCTGCCCCGGCCACAGGCACAGAGACCAGAATGACCAGCGGCAGGATAAAACTTTCGAACAGCACCGCCATCACCAGAAACACAATCACTAATGCCAGCAACAGGTTTGTCTGCAACGCGTTCCATGTCAGCGTTAGCTGATCCGCCGCCCCGGATATAGTCATGCGCACATCGCCCGGCAAATCGCCCTCTACAAGCGGTTTCATCACCTTGTCTTGCATAACCTCCAAAGCGGTTTCCAATGCGATATCAGCCGAGGGCCGTATTTCAAGCGTGATGGTTCTAAGCCGCTCACGGTGGCGAATTTCTGTTGGCCCCGCCGTCAGGATAATATCGCTCAACTCAGAAATAGGAATAATTCGCCCGTTAGGTGCAATCACCGGGAAATTGCCAATATCCTGCGTGCGTTGATCATCCGCAAAAGCACTGTCACCTTTCAGCGTCAGATCCATCCGTTCAGCGCCAACAGTGATCTCTTCAATCCGCAGCCCGTCGTTATAAGCATCAATCGTCAGCGCCAGATTATCCGCCGATATCCCCGCATCCGCCAACCGCAACCTATTGGGGATCAAGCGCACTTCAGGCGAGCCAAGCTCAAGCCCCGGTTTCGGTCTGAACTGATTACCTTCGCCGCGCGGAAAGTTCACCGCAATCAGCCCCGCCGCACGTTGCGCCACGCCCAAGATATCTTCCAGCTTATTGCCAGAGATGTTCAGCTCAATCGCTCGCGCACCGCCAATACCACGCCCGAATAACGACCGTTGATTGATAAAGCCAAAAGTGCCTGGCTCTGAAAAGATCGGCTTGGAAAGCACGGGTATAAGGTCGGTCACACGGTTAGGGTCTTTGGCAGACCCGCCCAGAAAAGTGGCCCCGTTGGTGGCTACAAAAAAGAAATGCCGCATCGCGGGCGGGTCATCCAGGTTATCGGTATCCTCGCGTGACCACAAAGGTTCTGCGACCGCTTCAATACGTTCCGCAATCCCTGTGGTCGTGCCCAAATTATACCCCGGCGGCGGCAGGATAATACCGAACACCAGATTGCGGTTACCGTCAGGCAGATATTCCAGCTTCAGCAGATAAGTCGCAGACCCCCAAAGGGCGACCGCAGTGATAGCACTGACACTTAAAATGCCCAGCAATCGAAAACGGATGGTCAGCGATGTATACTTGGTCATCATCCAGGTAAAAAATCGCCCGAAATGATCAATGATCGGCAAAGGCATGATCGTCAGTTGTTTTTTGCCCCCTGCCAGCAGGCGCGAAGAAAGTGCCGGAATAACCGTCATCGCCACCACCAAAGACAACACCACGCTCACTGATATTGCCACCGCAATATCGCGAAACAGCTGGCCTGCTTCCAGTTTCATCACCAGTATCGGAATGAACACCATCACCGTGGTCAGGGCCGACACAAGTATCGCCCCCCAAACCTGACGCGCGCCTTCATAAGCCGCTTTTCTGGGTTCCATGCCTTCTTGTCGCAAGCGGTAAATGTTTTCCAAAACCACAATGGCGGCATCCACCACCATGCCCACGGCAAAGGCAATGCCTGCCAGTGAAATCACATTCAACGTGCGCCCCAAGGCCGCCATGGCCACAAAACTTGCTATAATCGATACAGGGATCGCTAATGAGATCACCAATGTTGCACGGATAGAACGCAGGAAGATCAGCAACACTGCTGCGGCCAGCAAGCCACCGATCCAGATATTGGAAATCACCAGATCAATAGCACCATCAATATAAACAGTTTCATCATAAACCTGTTCAATAGTCAGCCCTGCCGCAGGCAGTTCTGCGCCGCGCAGATCATCAAGGGCGGCCCGAATGCCCGCCATCGTCTTGATCACATTGGCCCCGTTTTCACGCACTGCATTCAGGGCAATAGACGCGTCCCCTTTCATCCTGATATGGGCCCGTGGTTCTTTGTACCCAAAACGCACATCAGCCACATCGCGCACGAAAACGCGACCTGCCGTAGTGCTTGATGTCACCGCGTCAGAGCGCAAAACCACATCGTTAACAGCCGCGATTGTGTTCAGTTCACCCTCAACCCGCACCACATAACGCCGCTTACCCTCTTCCACATCACCTGCCGAAACAGAAATGCCTTCACTGCGCAAACGGCGCACGATCTCAGGGATCGTCAGTCGAAACTCGGCCAGTTTTGTAGGGTTGATAATGATCTGCAACTCACGTTCGACACCGCCAAACACATTGACAGCGGCCACGCCTTCAACCCGTTCCAGCCGTTCAGCGATCACATCATTGGCGAAATCCCCGAACTCTTGCATCGGGCGGGTTTGCCCCGGACTACGTTGCAAAATCATCCATGCAATCGGATTATCATCAGCACCTGAGGTATCCAGCGTAGGTTCATCCGCTTCTTCAGGATAGCCCGTAACTCGGTCTAGGCGGTTCGCCACTAACAGCAAAGCGCGGTCCATATTAGTACCAATAGCAAATTCCAAATTGATCCGCGCGCGGCCTGTTTGTGCCCGCGAAATCATCGTTTCCAAGCCCTCAAGCCCGCGCAATTCATCTTCTTGCGGGTTGATAATTTCGCGTTCAACTTCCACAGGGGCGGCCCCACCCCAACGGGTTTGCACCTCGATCACGGGTTTGCGCACGTCAGGTGTTAGTTGAATGGGAATGCGCGTTAGAGCCAAAACGCCGAACATCACGGCCATCAAAACAACGGCCAGCACCGCAACAGGGCGATCTATTGCAATGCGGATCAGGTTCATCAGCCGGCACTCTTCGCGGGTTTCACCGCCGATATGGCATTGCCGTCAGCATCTTGCGCGTTGATCGCCTGATCGGGGCGCAGGCGTTCATTGCCGCGAATAACCACATAGTCACCAGCTTTAAGCCCTGAAAGAATTTCCAAGCCCCCCGCACTGGCCTGCCCCATGGTCACAGGGCTGGGCACGGCTTTTCCGTCCTTAGCCACAAAAACCATCCAACCGCCATCCAACCCTTGAACCAGCGCATCCTTGGGCACAATAACAACCTTGCGCACCGCACTGACCGGCACCAAAACCGTCACGGTTTTGCCGTTGGCAATCAGATAAGGTTCCACATTACTTAGATCAACGCTTAACCGCACAGGGCGGGTTCTGGTCGACAGGGTTTCGGTTGGCAGCACCGTGCGCACTGTTGCCACCGCCCGTGTGCCATTATGCAATTCCACATCCAGCACACGGCCCACTTTCAGCCCTTTCAACAGGCTGACAGGCACATCCGCCTCTATTTCCAGCCCGTTCATATCCAGCAACATCGCCACCGACCCGCCAAACGAAAGATACTGGCCGGGCTGTACATTGCGGGTTATTACCACACCATCAAAAGGCGCGCGTATCACTGAATGTTTGCGATCATATTTCGCCCGTTCAAGGGCCGCTTGCGCAATGGCAACTTGGGCGGATGCCCGTGATAACTCACCCGTTGCCTGTGCTGCTTCCTGTTGCAAATCATCAAACCGCGCCTTGGAAAAGGCCACACTGCCCTGCAAGCCGGATTGCCGTTCAAATGCGTTTTGCGTCAGTTTTACCCGCGCATTTGCAACCTTTATGCCTGCTTGGGCTGACTGCAACGCCGCTTGCGCATTTTTCAGCTGAATATCTACCAGCTGATCATCTATGCGCACCAGTTCCTGACCCTTAGTAACCGCGTCACCCACCTGAAACAGAACCTGTTCCACAACCCCGTCACGCCGCGTGGCAATATCGGCCTCAACCGTCGCCACCAATCGGGCTATCAACGGGGTGGTATCGCCGATTTCAGAGGTCATAACTTTTTCAACAATAACTGTCGCGGCCCTACCTTGCGCAAAAACAGCCGCAGAAAAAAGCATTAAAGCCGTGATAACACTGATGAAATTTAAAATACGCGTCATTTTTAACCTGCAAGGGGAATATTATCTTATACTAAGACTAGTTTCTTTAGATCAAAAGGCAACAATGCGGCAAATCTTTGTTACCCGATCACCGAAAAACTGGAGTTTTCATTGATCTCACGCTTACGCGAAAACGCCCCCAGCGAGATGTCTTTGTCGATATAATCCAGATGAAACGACAAAGGCTCAACATCATGGTCATGCCCTGCCTCACAAACCTCAATAATCGTGGCCATAATCTTACCTGCAACGGGTGCGTTCTTGAACTGGTTACCGCTGGTGCCCACCGCCATATAAAACCCGCGCAAATCACTTTTATCATAGATCGGCATCCAATCATCTGACACATCATAAAGGGCTACAACCCCTTTGGCATGTTCGGGAATACCCAGTTCAGGCAGGCGTTGCGCCACGCGCATTACCATGATCTTCCACTGATCCGAAAAATCCGCGTTAAACACATCTGGATCATCCACCCATTCTTTGGGGTCACAGGCCGGGTCTTCTGATCCGATCAACAGATGATTGCCCACATCAGGGCGCACATAGGTGTGAATATCACTGTCAGAATACACCAACCCGTCACGTTCAAAATTCATGCCCTTGGGCGCAGGTACATGGGCCACCTCATGGCGCAAAGCCCGCGTCTTGATGTTCATGCCGTCACTGACACCGGCCATATCGTTGATCACAAACGAATGCGGGCCAGCCACATTGACCACAATAGGTGCGTCAATCTCAGTGCCATTCTTCAAGGTAACCCCCTGAACACGCCCGTCTTTTTGGCGAATTCCAGAAACTTCCGTGTTAAACATAAATTCCCCGCCAGCCACCACCGCCGCCTGTTGCGCATTACGCGCACTTAGCTTGGGGTCACTGACATACCCGCCGCGTGGGAAAAATACGGCACCGTTCACCGCATCCCCCGTAGGCAATCCAAACCCATCGACCTCAGGCCGTTTCGCAGGTTCAAACGTGCGTGTATCGGCACCTTGCAAATACGTGGGAATATCCTCAACCGCTACGTCACTATAAGGGCAACCAATGTCATCCATCACCGCACAAACATTCGCCAAATCATTGTTATGCGGCGTCTTGATCACCAGACAGCCGGTATCATGATACTTGATCAGATCATCCGCCACACCTGCCCCGATATAGCCTTCCCAGTCTTTCCAGTAATGCCAACCCTCAAAGGCCATAGCGCAGGTTTCAAAGGCTGAATAATAGGTGCGGATAATAGCACAAGAGCCGGAAGTTGATCCATAACCCGCCTCTGGCAGCTTATCAATCGACAGGGTTTTCAAACCCTTTTTAGCCATCTCAAACGCCGTACAGGCACCAATTACACCTGCCCCGATAATGATCGCATCATAGCTTTTCGCCATAATCATATTCCTCGAATTACCCGCCCACCATATAGGGCATCAACACCACTTCACTGTCTTCGTTAATCTTAACAAACCAGTTATCGCGGTAAATTTTACCATCAAGTGCCAGCGATACCCCGCGCTTGATCTGTGGTTTTAACCCTGGGTATTGCTTGGCCAGTTGATCCAGAACCTGCTTAAAGTTTCCAGCATCAACCTCAACCTCGGCTTTGCCATCTGTCGCCGCCCGTAAAGACCCCCAAATAGCAACCTTCACCATGGGTTAGCCTTTTGAACTTAAGGCTTTTAATATCTTCGGTGGCGACATCGGCAACTCATTCATGCGCACCCCGATAGACCGCGAAACCGCGTTCGAAATTGCAGCCAAAGGTGGCACAATCGGGGTCTCACCCACACCGCGCACGCCGTAAGGGTGGCCCGGATTGGGGATTTCCAGAATAACCGTATCAATGTTGGGCAGATCAGAGGCCACAGGAATGCGGTAATCCAGCAGCCCCGGATTTTGCAACCGACCATCTTCACCGTAGATATATTCCTCATTCAGCGCCCAACCGATGCCTTGCACCGCCCCGCCCTGCATTTGCCCCTCGACATAATCAGGATGCACGGCTTTGCCCGCATCTTGAAACACCGTGTATCGTAAAACTGTCGTGCCACCGGTTTCAGGGTCAACTTCCACATCCACCAGATGCACACCAAAGCTTACACCGGCCCCGTCCGCATTCACCTCATGGTGCCCCGCAATCGGCCCGCCCGTATTGGGGGAGCTTTCGGCAATTTCCTCGATAGACATCGGCTCAAAAGACCCGGCATTTGGCCCTGACGGTTTAGCAAAACCATCTTCCCAATAAACTGCGTCTTCATCAATATCCCAGATTTTAGCAGCGCGTGCGCACATCACTTTAATCGCTTCACGCGCGGCTTTGATTGTGGCCAGCCCAACCGCAAAAGTCACACGGCTACCGTCCGTTATATCATTATGACCCAGCGAATTGGTATCCGCCACAATCGTGCGCACCTTATCATAAGCAATGCCCAGCTCTTCCGCTGCCATCATACTGATAGACGCGCGAGAACCGCCAATATCGGGGTTGCCTTCGGTAATCCCAACCGTGCCATCAAAATTCAGGTTCATTGTCACGCAAGTGTTGCCGCCAAAGTTAAACCAGAACCCACAAGAAAGCCCGCGTCCCTGATTGGGCCCAAGCGGCGCACTATAATGCGGATGCGCTTTTGCCGCTTCCAACGTGGCTTCCAACCCGATGTCGTCAAACGTCGGCCCATAAGCGGATTTTGTGCCTTTACGGGCGGCATTTTTCAACCGTACGTCCAAAGGATCAAGGCCCAGTTCTTGGCACAATTCATCCACAACACTTTCCACCGCATAAATTGCCATCGGTGCGCCCGGCGCGCGATATGCCGCTTCTTTCGGTCGGTTGGTCATCACATTCCAGCCGATGGTTTGCACCGCATCCAGATCATAAGCTGCAAAAGCACTTTGCGCCCCAAACTGAACCGTACCACACGGAAACGCCCCGCCCTGATAGCGCAATGTTGCATGTGCCGCCGTGATACGCCCATCATTAGTCATACCGATTTTCACATCCGTTGAAGATGAAACCGTGGGCCCCGTGGCACGAAATACCTCTTCGCGGTTCATCACAAGTTTCACAGGCCGCCCGGATTTACGCGCCAAAGCCAATGCCACAGGCTCAATAAACACCGTGGTTTTACCGCCAAAACCACCGCCAATTTCAGAGGCCGTTACCCGCAACTGACTGGCATCCATCCCTAAAATATCCGCACAAACGCCGCGCACATGGTAATGACCTTGGGTACAAACCCAAAGTTCGCCCTTACCGTCACCACCCATGGTGGCAAGGCAAGCATGTGGCTCAATATAACCCTGATGGGTTGCCGCCGTTTTAAAACTGCGCTCAACGATTTTATCAGCCTTAGCAAAGCCTGCGTCCATATCGCCATGACCAAACTCAAAGTGATGCGTCACATTTTCAGACATGTCCTTAGGCAAATCGTCCACGGCATAACCTGCCAGTACAACAGGCGCATCCGATTGCATTGCCGCATCCACATCCGTCACATGCGGCAAAACCTCATATACCACTTTGATCAGTTTCAGGGCTTCTTTGGCAACTGCCGCATTGATTGCGGCAACTGCTGCCACCGCATGCCCGTCATAAAGCACCTTTTCACGCGCCATACAGTTATCCTGCACATCACGCGTATACTCATCCTCGGGCACACCAAAGTCCGCAGAGGTGACAACCGCCTTAACCCCCTTCAAAGCCTCAGCCGCCGATGTATCAATCGACGTAATCTTTGCGTGCGCATGCGGGCTGCGCAAAATACGCCCCGTCAACATGCCAGGGGCCGTGGCGTCCGCGCCATACATCGCGCGTCCCGTAACCTTATCTATTCCGTCAGGGCGTGGCGGTCTTGTACCGATCAGTTTAAACTTGCGTTTTTCGAATTCATCCAAAGCCATGATTAAGCCCCCCGCATTTCTGCTGCAGCGGCCTGAACCGCTTTGATTATCTTGTCATACCCCGTGCAACGGCACAGGTTGCCTGCCAGCCAATACCGCACTTCGGTATCCGTCGGATTCGGGTTCTTTTCCAGCAAAGCCTTGGCCGCAACCAGAATACCCGGCGTACACACCCCGCATTGCAAGGCTGCACCATCAATGAAATGTTGCTGCAAAGGGTGCAAATCATCGCCCTTGGCCATACCTTCAATGGTTTGAACTTCAGCCCCTTCGGCCTCAGCGCCCAGTACCAGACACGAACAAACCAACCGCCCGTCAACCAGAACACTACACGCACCGCAATCGCCGCTACCACAACCCTCTTTTGAGCCGGTCAGCCGCAATCGATCGCGCAGAACATCCAGCAATGTTTCGTCAGGTGCGCAGATGAATTCTGTGGGATCACCATTTACCGTGGTGGATACATGGATATTTTTCATGACTTGCCTCCTGCCCGCTTATAGGCAATCAGGGCTGCGCGTTTTGCCAGAACGCCAGCGATTTGGGTGCGAAACTCTATGGTGCCGCGTTTATCATCAATCGGGTTGCAAACGGCTGAACAGGCAGCAGCCAAGGTTTCAAGCGAAGCCTCATCCAGCTTAGACCCGATGATCGCATTCGCCGCCTCTTTAACCAGTAAAACCGTTGGGGCAACCGCCCCCAGCGAAACCCGTGCAGCAGTACATGTACCCTGCGCATCAAGCTCCAGACTGACACCGGCAGCCGCCACCGCAATGTCCATTTCAGTACGCGGAATAAACCGCAGATATGCATCCGACGCCTGTTCAGGTCGCGCAGGCAAAAAGATCGAAGTAATAAACTCGCCCTGTCCCAGCGAAGTTTTTCCGGGCGACACAGGTATATCCAGAACCGCACAATCGCGCACGCCACCCGGCCCCGCGATACGCACAACCGCATCCGCTGCAATCAATCCCGGCACACTATCCGCCGCAGGTGAGCCATTGCACAGGTTGCCCACCATTGTAGCGCGCCCCTGTACTTGGGTGGAACCGATCAGTTCAACCCCTTCAACAACACCCGGCCACAGGGCCACAACGCCTGCATGTTCGCCCAGCTCTGCCCCCGAAACAGCAGCACCAACACGGTAGCCACCGTCTTCAGCCACAATATCCTTAATGCCTTCAAGATGCTTGATATCAACGATCAAATCAGGCTCAATCATATCCGTTTTCAACTGCACCAATACATCCGTACCACCTGCAAGTACACGGGCCACGCCCGCCTCGTCTTGCAATAACTGAACCACCTCAGCCACATTTTCCGCTTTCACGTACCGCATTTTGCTACCTTCCATTCCAAATCAAATCATGGGTTGCTTAAGGTAAGATTAGTCAGGTCATTGTAGGAATAGCAATAGGTCTACGCACTAAATTATAACAAAAAAGACACTTGGCTTAAGACATCAGGTTTTGCGTTTCGCGCACCAATTTACGCAGCATTGCACTTTCAAAATCAACGTACTCTGCAGCGGCCTCGACAAAGGCCCCGTTGCCGCCGATAATATTTTCCTGAAAATACCCGACCAACTCATCAAACTTATTGGTTATTGCCAAGCCATTAATGATAATCCTGTCAGGCACAATAATATCGCGGATAAAATTCGGCCCGAAATTCATGTTATTTTTGCCATCCGCCACCAGATCAATGACATGTCTGATACTGCCTTCGGGCGCAGTTTTGACCACCTCGTGGCAATAGCTTAATGCCCCACCAATATCCGTAGCCCCACCGGTATATCGTCGCTTCATTGCCCGAATATCATCCGCCAGAACCGCCAAATCAGCCCGCCCGCTAACCCTGCGCCATTTCACATGCGTATCTTGTTCCTGAAACCCCGACCATTGCACCACAGAGACCAAAATCACCCCGTGTAAACCTGTCAGCAAAGCCTCTTCCACCTCGGCACTGTCCAGGGCGGCGGCCAACCCGTCACGCATCAACTTAAATTCCGCCGCGTCCACACTGTAAGACACATCCAGTGCCACAACCAGCGCAAGATCGACAGTGTTATCCTTATATGCAGCACGCCAGTCAGATGCGGATTGCGCCATTTCCCTTAAAACTCCCTGATCCTTATCAAAACCATAAGAACTTTATGAAACAGATCAAGAAAAATCCCAACAGGCCCTTACCCCACACGCATCAAATCTTCGCGACTGACAGACCGCCCATGCCCAAAAGCATCAATCGCCAGAACCACCCGTGTGAAACTGTTGCGCGCCCGATCAACCGTATGGCGCGCCCGCAAGTACCCGTGTATCAGCCCCATTTCGCGCACCCAAACCGCCTGCCCGCCGGCCTTGCCAATGGCCGCACAATATTCCTCACCATCATCACAAAGCGGATCACATTCAGCCGAAACTGCCACAACAGGCGGCAGCCCTGAAAAATCACTATCCAGCAAAGGCGCGTAAGTGAAATCTTTCACCAAACCCGTTTTCGGCGTTCTGACCTCTTCATAAAAATCCATGTCAGCACGTGACAGCAAAGGCGCATTGGCGTGATCCACATAAGAGCCACTTTCTTTGCATTCCCCCAAGGACGGATAAATCAAAACCAGACCTTGCGCATCGCGGGTTTTATGGGCCACGGCAGTCGCCAAATTGGCCCCTGCACTGTCGCCTGCCAGCACGACAGGTAATCTATATTTCCCCTGCGCCCAACGATATGCAGCCAAACAATCTTTATAAGCCGCAGGGTGCAAATGCACAGGTGCCAAACGGTAATCCACCGACACCACAGCAAAGCCCGTACGCGCACAAATCTCGGCGCAAACATCATCGTGGCTGTCCAGACTGCCCACCACATAACCGCCGCCATGGCAGTATAAAACCACAGCTTGCGGCGGCCCGCCCCCCATACGGTAACACCGCACAGGCACCCCGTTTGCCAGACAATCATGCACCTGAACACCTGCGGGCCGCCCTGCATAAAACGCGCCGCACATCTTGTTGTAAACTTCCCGTTGCCCTGCCACATCCAAATCCATCGTATCAGGCGGATACCAACGTTCTACTTCATGAATAAAACCCCAGGTCTGATCATCTATCAGTTTGGAATAATCCGTCATCGCCTAAACCGAAGCTTCCAGCAGATGTTGTGAATAAGGATGCACCGCCTGCATATTGCGCAAAGCATCAACCCCCATTATTTCAACAATCTCACCGTCTTTCATCACTGCCAGCTGATCGCACATGTGCCCGACAACCGACAGATCATGCGATACCATCACATAGGTCAGCCCGCGTTCTTGGCGCAAATCCGCTAGCAAGTTCAGAATTTCCGCCTGCACGGATACATCCAATGCAGACGTAGGTTCATCCAGCAGCAAAATCTCTGGTTCCGCAGCTAGTGCGCGCGCAATCGCCACCCGTTGGCGTTGCCCGCCAGACAGTTGGTGCGGATAGCGAAAGCGGAATTTTCCGCCCAGCCCAACATCATCCAACAGTTTGACCACGCGCTTATCAATGCCCGTAAATCCATGCAAAAACAGCGTTTCCCCCAACACCTGATCCACCGAATGACGTGGATGCAACGATGCATAAGGGTCTTGAAACACCATTTGCACTTGCTTGTAAAATGCAGGTTCACGCTTCCCTGAAATCACCTTACCATCCACCGTGATCTGACCACTCCAATCAGGGGCCAAGCCCATAATCGCGCGTAAAATTGTTGACTTCCCCGATCCGCTTTCACCCACCAAACCAAAACTGTCCCCGCGTTTCACCCCAAACGTAGCGCCTTTAACTGCGTCCACGCGGTCACGACCCGCCCCAAACCAAACATCCAGATTTTCCACATTAATCATCGTCATATCCGGCCACTCACACTTGGGGCTTGCGCCCATGCAGGGTCACGTTGCAGCACTTTCAATCGCGCACAAGGCTCATCAAGGCGCGGCAGGGAATTCAGCAGGCCTTGGGTATAGGGGTGCTTGGCTTCGCGCAGTTTATCCGCGTCACACACTTCAACAATACGGCCCGCATACATGATCAGCACACGGTCGCAAAAATCGGCCACAAGGTTCAGATCGTGGCTGATAAATATCAGCCCCATGCCGCGTTCCTTGACCAGATTATCCATAATATCAAGCACTTGACGTTGAACGGATACATCTAATGCAGAAGTTGGTTCATCCGCGATCAATATCTGCGGGTTCGGAATAAGCATCATCGCAATCATAATTCGCTGCCCCATGCCGCCTGACATTTCATGCGGATAGGCGCGCATGACCCGTTCAGGATCACGGATCGAAACCGCCTCCAGCATTTCCAAAGATTTGGCGTAAGCAGCTTTTTTACTTGCCGAATTATGCAACTGATACGCCTCCATTATTTGCTCACCAATGGTCATCACCGGGTTCAGCGAAAACTTCGGGTCTTGCATTACCATAGAAATTTTCTGCCCACGCACCGCCTGCATTTCCTTTTCAGACTTCTGCATCAGATCACTGCCCTCAAGCGTAATCTGATCTGCCGTCATAATCCCGGGCGGGCGGATAAGTTTCAAAATGGAACGGCCTGTCAATGATTTGCCAGACCCACTTTCGCCCACAATCCCCAGCCGCTCTTTACCCAGTGTAAACGAAACCCCGCGCACCGCATCAAACACGCCGTGGCGCGACGGAAACTTTACCCATAAGTTTTCAACATCCAGCAGCGTCATTTCTCGGCATCCTTTGGATCAAGTACATCGCGCAGCCCGTCGCCCAGCAAGTTAAACGCCAGAGACACAGTGAAAATAGCCAGCCCCGGCACGGTGGCCACCCACCAACTGTCCAGAATAAACCGCCGCCCTTCTGAAATCATCGCTCCCCATTCGGGGCTAGGCGGTTGGGCCCCAAGACCCAAAAATCCAAGGCCAGCGGCGGCCAAAATAATACCCGCCATATCCAGCGTGACCCGCACAATCAGGGATGAAATACAAAGCGGCCAAATGTGCTTGGTGATAATCCGCATAGGCCCAGCACCTTGCAACTGTATCGCACTGATATAATCGCTTGAGCGTATCGTCAGGGTCTCCGCCCGTGCCATCCGCGCATAAGGCGGCCATGCGGTTAATGAAATTGCCAACACCGCGTTTTCAATGCCTGCCCCAAGGGCGGCGACAAAAGCCAGTGCCAGAACCAGACGTGGGAATGCCAGAAAAATATCCGTGATCCGCATCAAAACGGTATCTGTCCAACCACCAACGTAGCCCGCAACCGTGCCCACCAACAGCCCCGTGATCGGCGCGATCAGGGCCACAAGCCCGACAATGAAAAGCGTAATCCGTGACCCATAAATCAAGCGGCTTAGAATATCGCGGCCCAGACTATCGGTGCCCAGAAGATGCCCCTCAGAATTCAAACCCTGCAACCGATTGCTTAGCGTTTGCTCAAAAGGATCATGCGGGGCCAGCAATGGTGCCGCAACTGCAACAAAAATCAGGAAAACCAAAATCCACAGACCTATCATCGCCATCGTGTTTGATCGAAACGACAGCCACCCTTGATAGGCAGCGGCATATTTCGCATGTCTGCGCGATGTCGGCGTATCGGTCAGCAACCACGCGCGCAAGCTTTGTGTCTCGCTCATATCCGGCCCCTATTTCGCACGTGGATCAAAGACCTTGTACAACAGGTCAGAGAAAATATTCAGCAGCACAAACACCAGCCCGACAACCACAGTGCCCCCCAGCACCGCGTTCATATCTGCCGACAACAGTGCCGTGGTAATGTATGATCCGATGCCCGGCCACGAGAATATAATTTCGGTCAGAACCGACCCTTCCAGCAGGTTGGCATAACTCAATGCAATCACCGTGATCAGCTGCACACGGATGTTCTTGAACGCATGTCGCCAGATCACAGCACTTTCTGACATGCCCTTGACCCGTGCGGTCACAATATATTCCGCACTCATCTGTTCCAGCATAAAAGACCGCGTCATCCGGCTGATATAAGCCAGCGAATAATAGCCCAGAATAGAGGCGGGCAGCACAATATGGCTGAACGCATCTTTGAACACTTCCCAGTTGCCATCCAGCATACTGTCAATCAGGATCATACCCGTCACCGATGGCACGATATCCACATAGAAAATACCCACACGGCCTGGCCCCCCGACCCAGCCCAATATGCCGTAAAATACCAACAGGCCCATCAGGCCCAACCAGAAAATCGGCATTGAATAACCCACAAGGGCCACAACACGCGCGATTTGATCAATCCAAGAGCCACGGCGCACAGCCGCAATCACGCCCAAAGGTACGCCCAGCACAATGCCCATGGTCACCCCAAGCGTGGCCAGTTCCATCGTGGCCGGGAACACCCGTTTGATGTCATCCACCACGGGGCGGGCATTCAGCAAACTGTCGCCGAAATCACCGTGCAGCACATCCCAGACATAGTAGAAAAACTGCACCAATACGGGCCGATCAAGGCCCAGTTGTTGATAAGCTTCATCATAGGTCGATTTTGACGCCTGCTCGCCCACAATGGCCAGAACAGGATCAATCGGCATCACACGACCGATGATGAAGGTTATAAACATCAGGCCCAGCATGGTCACAGCGATAGACCCTATCGTGCGTACTGTGGTCATCATCCAAGGCGGAAAGGACGCGGTACCGCGCCCTTTCCCGTTATCATTGGCCATCGCCATTATTTAGTCACTGTCCAATAAGAAACAGCCGTGATCGCACCACCCAAATTAAGGTCTTGCACGTTCTCACTACGGCCAGTTTGTTCGATCTTCTGGAACATCACCGCAAAAGGTGAGATGTCGCGGAATTCAGACTGAATGTCCTGATACATCTTGGCCCGCACATCACGGTCGCCTTCAATCACAGCCGCATCAACTTTTGCAGTCAATCCGCCGGTGTCCCAAGCATTGCGCCACGCCAACAGACCTGTGGCCTTAGCTTCATCCGTGTTCACAGGGTTATACGCGAACGTACCTGCATTTGTGTGGGGGTCAGGATAATCTGGGCCCCAAGCACCCATGTAAACGTCCAGTTCACGTGCGCGGTAACGGCCCAGAATTTGCTTGGCAGTACCTACTGTAATGTTCAGCTTGATACCCGCTTTTGCCCAGATGTTTTGCAAAGACTGTGTGATTTCCACACGTTCTTGCGCTTCACGCACACCAACTTCCAACTCCAACCCAGAAACACCGGCCTCAGCCAACAATGCTTTGGCTTTCTCGATGTTCAGGCTGAACGGGTTTTCATTAACCGCGCCCAAATACGTTGCAGGTAGGAAGTTCTGATGGATCACATATTGGCCATTCAAAAAGCTGTCTTGCATGCCTTTATAGTCGATCAGATATTTGATCGCTTGGCGCACCTTAGGCTTCGATAACTCAGGGTGTTTCTGGTTCAATGAGATATACATCAAACGGCCACGCAGCTCATCATCCACAGCCACACCTGCGGCACCACGAACGCCTGCAATATCTTCAGGGTTCAGGTTACGGGCCACATCAATGTCGCCACGTTCCAGCATCAAGCGTTGTGTTGCACTTTCTTGTACGTGACGCACAATAACGCGTTCCATAGCCGGCGCACCAGCATAGAAATCCGCATTAGATTGCAGTGTCACACTTTCATTCGGCTTCCAGCTGACCAGTGAATAAGCACCTGATCCCGCTGAATTTGTTTTCAGCCAGGTATTGCCCATATCGCCGTCAACTTCGTTGGCCATTACCGTTTCTTTATCAACGATACCGCCGATAGTGGATGTCAGACAGTTCAACACGAAAGACGTCGCATAGCGCTTGTCTGTCGTGATTGAAACAGTGTTGCCGTCAACCGTGATGGTGTCATTGGCATTCTCAGCGGTAAAGCCGAACTGTGTCAGAATGAACGATGGTGTTTTGTTCAAAATAACCGCACGGCGCAGTGAAAATGCTGCATCTTCCGCACGCACAGGATTGCCTGAATGAAACGTCACACCTTCGCGCATGGTAAACGTGATGGTCATACCATCGTCGGAAACTGTCCAACTGGCAGCCAGATCAGGCGCATAGCCCGCATCTAGGTTCAGCGGATCAAAGTTCACCAGTTTGCCGTAAATGTTGCGGCTTACGTCAGAGCCTGCAAACTCAAAGCTTTCAGCCGGATCAAGGGTTGTGATATCGTCAATACGGTTGGCGATCACCAGCATGTTGGCAGGTGTTTCGGCAAAAGCCGCAATAGATGTTACGCTGAGGGCCACACCGATCGCGGTGCCCATCAGTAGTCTGTTAAATGCATTCATTGTTAGAACCTCTCCTATTGGTTTCATATTATGCTACGCGCTTCGCAGGGGCTATTCCCCCCAGGTTTTTTCCAGAACACGCAGCCAGTTTTCGTGGCAAAGCTTGGTCATTAACGCGTCGTTAAACCCATGCCCCACCATCGCCTGTCTTAAATTGGGCAGATCAGCCACGGATGTTACATCCTGCGGTACAATCGCCCCGTCGTAATCCGAGCCAAGACCGACGCGGTCTTCGCCTAGATGCTCAATCAGATAATCCAGATGCCGCAGCATCTGCGACAATGGCACATCCGCCAGCATCCGCCCGTCATCGCGTAAAAATGCGGCGGCAAAATTCAAACCGACCATGCCGTCACTTTCGCGAATAGCCGCCAGTTGTTTATCGGTCAGATTGCGTGAATGCGTACAGATCGCATGCACATTAGAATGTGTCGCCACCAGCGGCTTTGTAGAATGCCGTGCCACATCCCAAAACCCCGCTTCATTAAGATGCGACAAGTCGAACATGATCCCCAGCTCATTACAGCGCGTCAGCAACCGCAAACCATGATCAGTTAAGCCATCGCCAATGTCAGGGCTACTGGGGTAGCGAAACGGCACCCCGTGGCCAAAAATAGTCTCGCGGCTCCACACTGGCCCCAAGGATCGCAAACCCGCCTGATACAAAACTTCTAAAGTATGCAAATCAGGGTCAATCGCTTCGGCCCCTTCAATGTGAAAGATCGCCGCCATTATGCCCGCAGCCATTGCGCCGCGAATGTCAGCCACACTTCGGCAAACTTTCAAAGCACCGCGTTTTTCCAGATCAAACAGAATAGCCGCCTGCGCCATTGCCACGGGCAGCGCATCTTCCCAGTCAATGGGTTCAGGCAGTGGCAGGTCATATTCAGGTTGGCTCATCTCTTCAACGCGTTCATCGCGATTGGATGGCGACGGGATATAAACCGCGAAAAACCCACCGGAAAATCCACCGGCCTTGGCACGCGGAATATCAATCGCACCCTCACGGCCCGTCAGGAATGTACCTGCGGCACTCAGCCCGCCCGCGCGGTAAAGCTTCAGCAGAACATCATTATGCCCGTCAAAAATTCCAGGTGTCAGAGTATGGGCCATTAGTCTCCCTACTAAAGCTTAAGTTGGCAGCCTACATTAGATTACCTCATGGACAAGTCGAAACTATATGAGATATAATCATACTCCTATGAGGATTCCGCAAAGGATAAGCCCCCATGCCAACAAAACCCTGGCACAGCCTGCCCGAATACCAAGCCCTGCGTGCGCTCATGCAAGGCGGTACAACCACGGCGGCCGCCGAACATCTTGGCCTATCACAGTCCGCCATCAGCCGTTCCATCGCCAGCCTGGAATCCCGCACGGGCCGCATATTATTTGAACGCGAAGCGGGCCGCTTGCGCCCCACCGCCGAAGCGGTGCGCCTGAACCGCCGCCTTGACCCGTTATTTTCAGCCCTTGATCGCATCGATGGCCCCACCATTCCGGTACAGGAAACCCTGCGCATCATCGCACCGCCAACTTACGCGCACCGCTTCCTTGTCACCCACATCGCCAGTTTCCTGCAAGCAAACCCACATTTCTATGTCAGCCTAGAGGTCAACACATCTGATGAAGTGATCCGTGGCATCCTGGATGACCGCTTTGACCTTGGCGTCACAGGTGTTGAACTTAGCCGCGACGGCATCAAACTGTCGCCTTACCGCATTTCAAACGCGGTCTGCGCCATGCCGTCCAACCACCCGCTTGCGCAAAACACCGTCATCACGCCGAACGATTTGAATGATCAGGCGTTCATCGCCCTGACATACCGCCACGCCAGACGCACCCAGCTTGATAAAATCCTGAAGCAATCGCGTAGCACCCCGCGTATCGTGGCCGAGGTATCCACATCTTTTGCCGCCGTAGACATGGCCAAAGAAGGCTTAGGGATAACCGTCATTAACCCCTTCCCCGTCTATCACTACCGGTCAGACGATCTGATCTTTCGCCCCTTCGCCTCACAAATCGAATACCGCAGCTACTTCGCCACATCCGCCCAACGCCCCTTACCAAGGGTCGCGCGCGCCTTCATCCGTCACTTGCGCCTGCACACGCCTGCCGACCCGTTCACGCGCAAAGGTTAACTACTGAAACCCCACATAAGACAGGGCCGTATCAGAATACTTACTGCCCTCATAAACCTGATCAATCGTCAGCTTGACCCATGCTACCAAAACCTGTTCTGGAAAATCAAAGCTTTGCCTTTCCATCACATCTTGCAAACCAACCTGAAACCGCGCGCCCGTCGAAAGTTCAATGGTCAGTTTCGCCACGCGACTGTTGGTTCGAAAGCTCTTTTCAGTGCGCGTATAACCATTGATGAAACTAATGCTTGAAACAGATTTTTGCGCACCAAAATCAAACAAGACCCATTCACCAATTCCATGGTCTGATTTGCTTTCAACCCAAGCTGCACCATCTTGGTACATCAGATTTTGCATACGGTAATTATACTTGCCCGACCCTTGTGATGCCAACATCGAAGACGCGCAAATCCGCCCCGAAGCCACATTATCACATTCAGCCGCCCCATTGATCGGTAGCGGATTATGTGCCGCTACCTGAACAGGTGGCGCGGGAGGTTCCGCAACAGGTGCAGGCGATGTAGCAGGTACAGTACCGCCATCCCCTGATTTTGACACAAGCATCGCAAAGTCTTCATTCTCCATCAAAGAAAAAATCGAAATGCCCCGATTAAAAGAAGTCTGTGAATCCTGCGTCAACCCGCCTTGATTGTGCAAGGCCACCACCTCAAAATTCAGATTGAAAATCAATGACCCAGAACTGCCACCCAATGTGTCACACCGATGGCGGAAATACACCTGCGCATAAGGTTCAGGCGCATAAGCCTTGCAGCGAAATCGCGTCAACCGCTTGGGCATACCTGCAGGATGATGGATGATAAATAATGACTGGTTAGCTTTGGCTTTTTGCGGCTGCAACTCAAAATACCCAAACGTATCACCGGGGTTATCAGCCACCCGCAGCAACGCGAAATCCTTATCGTAATTCGCCGTAATCGGGGTGATATCCACCTCATACTGGGGTGAACTCGTCTGATCTTCGCGCAGGTAATCAAAAACGGCAATGGATCGCACCACTTTCACGTCTTTTTCCATGCCGGGAATACAGTGGTAATTTGTCAGCAGAACATCTCTCGCAATCAGGTTGGCCGTACACGTTGACACAAACTGATCCCCGCTTTCATCCTCCAATAGCATATCAAGACGCGCAATCGGTGCCCCGAACTGGCGGTAACGATCATCGGCATTGAACTCTGAAATAGGTTCAAACGCGCCGCCCTTTTGTGCAGCCATTACCGCATCATTGCCACCGGTACTTTGGTTTGGCACCAACAATAACTGCCCAAAGCTGCTGGCAGGAAAATTAATTTCAGCGGCAAATACCGCCCCTGAAATAAAAACACCCAGCCCCGCCCCAAGCAAAGTTTTCAACCCTTTAACAAACATACCATCCCCCAATTCGATAATAAGGTTATCTTAGTCAAATCCATAATTACTTATCAAATAAAAAATGCGCCGCGTGTGAACATGGCGCATTTCTATTTCAATCATCAGACCCAGTTTAGTTCAAAGCCGCATCCGTGATCTCATGCGTCCAAGCCCCTTCAGGCTGCTTGGTGATCACCGGATCAGAACCACCGGACATCAAGCTGTCCACTGTGCGTTGGAAATCCGCCGGATCAAGTGCCCCGTTGGAACCCGATGTCAGCTTGGCAATTTCGCCCATCATACGTTTCTGGTGCTCTTCAGTTTGCGCACCCGACGCATCATTGTCCAACACGATCATTGCCGCATCATCCGGATTAGCCTCGGCCCATTTCCAGCCCTTCATAGATGCCCGTACGAAACGTACCATCTTGTCTTTGAACGCCGCATCTTTCAGGTTTTCACCCAGAACATACATGCCGTCCTCTAGTGTCGCCACGCCTTGATCTTCATATTTGAACACCACCAAATCATCCGCAGTTAGCCCCGCGTCAATAATTTGCCAATACTCATTATATGTCATGGTAGAAACACACGCCGCTTGACCTTGCAAAATCGGATCAACGTTAAAGCCCTGCTTCAGAACGGTCACACCGCCATCAGAACCATCAGTTTTCAGACCCAGTTTGCTCATCCAGCTCAGGAACGGATATTCGTTACCAAAGAACCAAACGCCCAGTGTTTTACCAGCAAAATCTGCAGGCGATGAAATGCCCGCATCCTTACGACAGGTCAACATCATGCCAGATGTCTTGAACGGTTGCGCGATATTCACCAGATCAAGGCCCTTTTCACGAGACGCCAATGCCGACGGCATCCAATCCAAAACCACATCGGCCCCGCCACCTGCAATAACTTGGGCGGGCGCAATATCAGGGCCACCCGGTTTAATCGTGACATTCAAGTCTTCATCACTGTAAAAACCTTTGTCCAAAGCCACATAGTAACCCGCAAACTGCGCTTGTGTTACCCATTTCAGCTGCAAACTGACATCGTCAGCGGCCTGCGCGATTGAGGCCCCCACTGCCATCACACCCGCAAGTGCTGTTGTTAATAATCTGTTCATTGTATTCTCCCTATGTTGAACTTAAGTTTTCTATTCTTATCCGCGTTGCGATGGATGCCAGAAGGTAACCCCCTTCTCAATCATCGCCACCACCCCGTAAAATGCCGACCCCGCAAGGGCCGCCACCGTAATTTCCGCCCAAACCATATCCAGTGCTAAACGGCCTACTTCCGTAGAAATTCTAAACCCCATGCCTTTGATGGGTGAGCCAAAGAACTCTGCCACAATCGCGCCGATCAGCGCAAGTGTTGAACATATTTTCAACCCGTTAAAGATAAATGGCATCGCCGCAGGCAGGCTAAGCTTCATCAGGCCCTGCCAGTAACTTGCCCCATAAGTCTGCATTAAATCGCGTTGCATATGGTCGCTGGCCTTCAACCCCTCAACCGTGTTTACCAGCATCGGGAAAAACACCATCACCACCACAACGGCCGATTTAGACTGCCAGTCAAAGCCGAACCACATCACCAAAATCGGGGCCATACCCACAATCGGCAAGGCGGCCACAAAATTGCCCACAGGCAAAAGACCGCGTTGCAAAAATGGCGAACGATCCACCGCAATCGCCACCAGAAATGCCGAGCCACACCCGATGATATAGCCGGACATTGCCCCCTTCACAAAGGTTTGTACAAAATCCACCCACAGGATTGGCAGGCTATTCGCAAAGCGCACACCAATGGCCGAAGGCGGCGGTAATAATATCGGACTGATCTGAAACCCGCGCACAATGCCTTCCCACAAAACCAAAAGCGTGACACCAAAAATAAACGGCACCAGCAGTGAAAGCACCCGCGTTTTAGGTGCCTTTGACAGCTTCACATTCAAAGCCCACATCGCGGCCCAGAAAATCAATGCCCCAATAAACCAACTCATCGCAGCATCCCCATCCTACGAAGTGTCACATTCTGCAACACCCCGATCAACGCAACCAAAGCCGCCGCGAGGATCGCCGCCGAAATCAGCGCACTCCATATCTGAATGGTCTGCCCGTAATAACTACCCGCCAAAAGCCGCGCACCCAATCCGGCCACAGCCCCCGTGGGCAACTCACCCACAATCGCGCCCACCAATGAAGCCGCCATAGCAATCTTCAACGATGGAAACAGATAGGGCATTGAACTGGGCAGGCGCAGTTTCCAAAACATCGTCGGCTTCAGCGCATTCCAGGTGCGCATCTGATCCAGCTGCATCGCATCAGGCGACCGCAGCCCTTTCACCATGCCAACCACAACAGGAAAAAACGACAGGTACATCGAAATAAACGCTTTGGGCAGCAAGCCCGATATGCCCACCGCATTCAGCACCACAATAATCATCGGGGCCACCGCCAGTATCGGAATGGTCTGGCTGGTAATCACCCAAGGCATCACCGACATATCCATCGCGCGACTATGCACAATGCCCACCGCCAGTAATATCCCAAAACCCGTCCCCATGGCAAAGCCCAAAAGCGTCGCCGACAGCGTGATCCAGCCATGCCAGATCAGCGACCGTTTTGACGTGATTTTCTTCAAAACCGTAGTCTTGTAAATCTCGGCCACCACCTGATGCGGTGCTGGTAACAACGGCTTTTTCTGCACCATCGTATCCGAAACCATTTCAGAAAAACTCAACGTCACATCCGCCCGCTTGGCCTTGTCATAGGCCCAGTTGGCATTCAGCGCCACAGCAGCCCCGTACCAGATCACAAAGATAGCACTCACAACGGTCAGAACCGGGAAAAGTGACTTCATTTCACCGCCTCCAACCGAAAAACCGTTAACGTCGCTGTGCCATACGCCTGCCATACGCTTTCCATACGCATTCCATACACCGGTTTCAGCACCCCGTTAACCATTTGAATGCCCCTCATGCAGCCCGTCACGCACACGGTGCGCGATCTCGATAAACTCTTTGCTGTCGCGAATTTCCAAGGGCCGTTCCTTGGGCAAAGTGCTTTCAATCACATCCGCAATTCGGCCCGGACGCGGGCTCATCACCACGATCTTCGTTGACAGATAAACCGCCTCAGGGATCGAGTGGGTGACAAAACAAATCGTCTTATGGGTACGTGCCCAAAGTGCTAGTAATTGCTCGTTCAGATGGTCACGCACGATCTCATCCAAAGCCCCAAAAGGCTCGTCCATTAGCAAAATATCAGCGTCAAAAGCCAAGGCCCGCGCAATACTTGCCCGCTGTTGCATCCCGCCTGATAACTGCCACGGAAATTTCCGGTCAAAGCCGTCAAGTTCCACCAGTTCCAACACCTTTGAAACCCGCTCTTCTTGCTCTGCTTTGGTATACCCCATAATCTCCAAAGGCAGCTTGATATTGCCACCAATAGTGCGCCAAGGATACAATCCCGCCGCCTGAAAGACATACCCGTAAGCCCGCGCCATCCGCGCTTCATGTGCAGAAACACCGTTCACTGAAACCGAGCCACCCGTGGGGGTTTCCAGATCGGCGATTACCCGCAAAAGCGTAGTTTTCCCACAACCCGAAGGCCCGATGAAAGAAACAAAATCACCTTTTTCAACCGTCAGATTGATGTCTTTCAAAGCATGCACAGGCCCGTCGTTTGTTTCAAACGTCAGGTCTAAACCTTTGGTTTCTATTATTTTTTCTTTGCTCACGAAATTAACCTTTTTAAATCCCTGCCGGAATATTTAGCGGATCACGTTCCACTTTACGCGGGCTGTTCAATTCTTTCCACTTGCTCAATGCGGTTTGCGCAGACGCAAATGCAGGGCGCGGCACAAAGCGGCCACGGCCCGGTTGCGGTTGGCTGTTTTTGCCCCATGCCCAAATTACTTCACCGCGCGATAACGTGTAACGCGCATTGGCCGTAACCTCGAAACCTTCAAATACATTATAGTCCAGAACCGAGTGGTGATTGCTGGGCGAAATCGTCTTGGAAATCTTCGGGTCCCAAACCACAATATCAGCGTCAGCCCCTTCTACAATCGCGCCCTTTTTCGGGTAGATATTCAGGATTTTTGCCACGTTTGTACTGGTCACAGCCACAAATTCACTGGGCGTCAAACGCCCGGTTTCAACACCTTCAGTCCAAAGCACCGAAAGCCGTTCTTCCAATCCGTTCGATCCGTTCGGGATCAAACAAAAATTATCGCGCCCAGCGCGTTTTTGTTCGGTATTAAACGCCGCATGATCGGTGGCCACCACCTGCAAACTGCCCGATTGCAAACCTGCCCAAAGGCTGGCCTGATGTTCCTTGGCACGAAACGGCGGCGACATCACACGGCGCGCCGCATGATCCCAGTCTTTGTTGAAATATTCCGATTCATCCAATGTTAAGAATTGTATGAGAGGTTCACCATAGACACGCATTCCTTTTTGCCGCGCACGGCGAATGGCTTCATGTGCCTGTTCACAACTGACATGCACAATATAAAGCGGAACCCCCGCCGCATCCGCGATAGTGATCGCTCGGTTCGCCGCTTCACCCTCTAATTCAGGCGGGCGCGAATAGGCGTGGCCTTCTGGCCCTGTGATACCTTGCGCCATGTATTTTTTCTGAAGTAAATCAACAAGATCACCGTTTTCAGCGTGAACCATAGGCAGCGCACCCAGTTCTTTGCAGCGTTCAAAAGACGCGAACATTTCGTCGTCTTCCACCATCAAGGCCCCCTTATAGGCCATGAAGTGTTTGAAGCTGTTCACCCCCATCTTGACCGCATCTTCCATCTCGCGGTGAATGTCCTCATTCCAGCCCGTGATCGCCATATGATAGCCCACATCCGAGCATATCTGCGGTGCCGATTTACGGTGCCATTCATTGATCGCGTTCTTGATAGACCCATCTGCCCCCGGCAGACAAAAATCCACAATCATCGTCGTGCCACCCGTGGCGGCCGCCCAAGTACCGGACTCGAAAGTCTCAGCCGCCGTGGTGCCCATAAACGGCATTTCCAAATGCGTATGCGGATCAATCCCGCCCGGGATCACATAGGCACCTTCAGCATCAATATATTCATCGCCCGTCAGGTTTTCGCCGATCTGTTTGATGATCTCGCCGTCGATTAGAACATCGGCTTTCCAAGCGCGGTCTGCGGTGCAAACTGTGCCGTTTTTGATAACTTTGGTCATTGGTTTTCTCCTTATTCCTCATCATCGCGTTTGCGAGTAAAGTGTTTTGGATTACGCTCAGTTGGGGCTTGAAAGTATACGGGAACATCAAATGAAATTCGGTTTGTTCTTTCTGATGCGGCCCCTGCTTTGAGGTCGCCCATAGACCATACACTAATGCCGCCACCAGCCTCTTTGTTTACAGTAACAACAACCTCAAAATTGACAGTAGAAGGTGTTTTCACAATTTCATTTTCAACAGTTCCAGGTGCTATATGAAGCAGCGAGGCTTCTTGAGCCTCTGTCACTCCCTTGGTTATTTCTAAAAGGGTCTGTTTAATGAATTCGTCGAGTTTCACTCCACAATCCCCGCAGTCTCAACCACCGCCTGCATCAAAACATCTGCCCCCGCTGTGGCCCATTCCTTGGATATATCCTCGGCCTCGTTATGTGACAGCCCACCCACACAAGGGCACATCACCATCGCAGTGGGTGCAACCCCGTTGATCCAGCAAGCGTCATGGCCTGCCCCCGAAATCAGATCCATATGGCTATAGCCCATCCGCTCCGCAGCATTACGAATGGCAGAAACACAGGTTTCGTCAAATTCCACAGGATCAAAGCCGCCGACCTTTTCAAAGGTAATACCAAGGCCCATTTGCCCTACGATGGCCGATGCCACCTCTCGCAGTTTATTTTCCATGTCTTTGATAACTTGCAAATCAGGGGATCGAAAATCCACCGTGAACACGGCTTTACCGGGGATCACATTGCGCGAATTCGGATAGATGTCGATATGGCCCGCAGCACCCACAGCATGTGGCGCGTGGGACAGGGCAATTTGTTCAACCGCTTCCAAAATCCGCGCCATGCCAAGCCCCGCATTTTTGCGCATCGGCATGGGGGTTGATCCCGTGTGACTGTCTTTGCCCGTGATGGTAATTTCAGTCCAAGACAGCCCTTGGCCGTGGGTGACAACGCCAATGTCTTTGCCTTCAATTTCCAAAATCGGCCCTTGTTCGATGTGTAATTCAAAGAACGCATGCATCTTGCGCGCGCCCACTTTTTCTTCACCACGCCACCCGATACGGGCCAACTCATCACCAAACTTTTTACCTTCTGCATCAACGCGGTCATAAGCCCAATCTTGCGTATGCACCCCGCCAAAAACACCGCTTGCCAACATCGCAGGCGCAAAGCGTGTGCCCTCTTCATTTGTCCAGTTGGTAACAATAATCGGGTGTTTGGTTTTGATATCCATATCGTTCAATGTGCGCAAAATTTCCAAACCGCCAAGCACACCCAAAACCCCATCGTACTTACCGCCCGTGGGCTGGGTATCCAAATGCGAGCCCACATAAACCGGCAACGCATCAGGGTCAGTGCCTTCGCGGTGCGCAAACATATTGCCCATCTGATCCAACCCCATGGAACAGCCCGCCGCTTCACACCATTGTTGAAACAACGCACGCCCTTCGCCATCTTCGTCGGTCAGCGTTTGGCGGTTGTTACCGCCCGCCACACCGGGGCCGATCTTGGCCATATCCATCAGGCTATCCCACAAACGGTCGCCGTTGATGCGCAGGTTGCTAACAGGTGTTGTCATCACTATATCTCCCAATCAGTAGCGGGTAAAACTAACCCTTGATATTTCCTGACCATATGGTCAAAACTATGAACGTGGTAGGGCCTGCTGGTCAAGGCCATTATAAGAAAAAAAGGGGCAATAAATGGCGCGCGCAGCATCGACCAAAGGGCCGACCCGTATTCAGCGGGAAAAGACTGAAGCCATTCTTGAAGCCGCGTTGGAGGTTTTTGCCACATACGGGTTTCGCGGTGCAACACTAGATCAAATAGCCGCGCAAGCCGGCATTTCAAAACCCAATATCCTGTATTATTTTGACGGCAAAGAGACCATCCACGCAGAGCTGCTGGCACGCTTACTGGAAACATGGCTGGAACCCTTGGAACAGATGAGTGCCAAGGGTGATCCTGTTGATGAGATTTGTGCTTATGCGGCACGCAAGCTGGCAATGTCGCGCGATTATCCACGGCAAAGCCGCCTGTTTGCCAATGAAATTTTACAAGGTGCGCCGCGCATTTTGGATGAGTTGGCAGGGCCATTAAAGGCCTTAACAGATGAAAAAGCCGCCTTGATACAAGGTTGGATTGATGCAGGTTTAATCAAAGCTATAGACCCCTATCATTTAATTTTCTCAATCTGGTCAACCACCCAGCATTACGCGGATTTTGATGTGCAGGTGCGCGCAGTTTTGGCGGGCAAAGCCGACAAGCGTTTCGAACAAGCCGCTGCATTCCTGGATACCATGTACCGCGCCACACTTACCCCTTAAATCATTCCGCCGCAGTTGCTGCCGGGTTATTCGGGTGTGTTGTCCAGTCTGCTATCTGGTCACTGACAACCTTGCCCGTGCGTGGATCAGTTGCACCCGCTTCCATCGCATTCATGCTGATGCAGTTTTCAACCGGGCAAACATTGACGCACAGGTTACATGCCACGCATTCATCATCGTTCACGCTGAAAACACGGTCATCCGACATCAAAATCGCCTGGTGTGAAGTATCTTCACAAACCGCATAACAGCGGCCACATTTGATGCACAAATCCTCATCAATTTTCGCTTTGGCGATATAGTTCAGGTTCAGGTGTTGCCAGTCTGAGGTATTGGGTACGGCACGGCCCACAATATCGGCTACATCCGTAATTTGTTTTTCATCCATCCACTGGCTTAAACCGCTAATCATCTCTTCAACCACTTTAAAACCATAGGTCATAGCCGCCGTACAAACCTGCACATTGCCTGCCCCCATCACCATAAATTCTGCCGCGTCGCGCCATGTAGTGATCCCACCAATACCCGAAATCGGCAAGTTTGCCGTGATTGGATCACGGGCAATTTCCGCCACCATATTCAGCGCAATCGGTTTCACCGCAGGGCCGCAATAACCGCCATGTGCACCCTTGCCGTCGATAGTAGGTTCAGGTGCAAATATATCCAAATCAACCGATGTGATCGAATTAATCGTGTTGATCAAACTAACCGCATCCGCGCCCCCCGCAAGGGCCGCCTGTGCGGGTTTGCGTACATCGGTGATGTTAGGCGTCAGCTTCACGATGCAGGGCATACGGCTGTATTGCTTACACCAGCGTGTCACCATTTCAATGTATTCAGGCACTTGGCCCACAGCCGATCCCATACCACGTTCCGCCATGCCGTGCGGGCAGCCGAAATTCAGCTCGATCCCGTCGGCACCTGTGTCTTCCACCTCGGCCAGAATATTTTTCCAGGCCTGTTCTTCACAAGGTACCATCAAAGATACGATCAAAGCCCGATCAGGATAATCGCGCTTCACCGCCTTGATCTCACGCAAGTTCACTTCCAGCGGGCGGTCGGTGATAAGTTCGATATTATTTAACCCCAGCAAACGACGATCAGCACCCCAAATAGCCCCGTAACGCGGGCCGTTCACGTTGACCACGGGAGGGCCTGCTTCGCCAAGAGTTTTCCAAACCACACCGCCCCAGCCGGCTTCAAACGCGCGGCGCACATTGTATTCTTTGTCGGTGGGTGGTGCAGAGGCCAGCCAGAACGGGTTAGTTGATTTTATGCCAATGAAATTACTTGTCAGATTTGCCATTGCTTAGGTTCCTTTTTTCGCTTCATCAGTTGCAGAGTTCATAAATTTCCGGCTGCATTGGGGTGCCATAAACCGCGTTATCCCCGACATAACTGACATAAAGTAAGTTATCATCGGCAAGGCGCGCGGTGATTTCAAACGTATTGCGAAACGCTCCGCCGCCCATGGCACGGTGTTCAGCGTTCAGATAATTTGCGCAGGTGATTGTTGCCTGATATAGCCGTGTCGCCTGCACAGGTGCCAGCAAATCACAAAAAGTGCTTTCACCATAACCAATCTCATCTTCATAAATATCCAGCCAACCACCGGTGCCATCGGTATGGCACCACGACCCAAGCACGGTGTTTTCCTGGGCCCCAACCGGGGTAGCCAGCAACACTAGACAGAGACTAAACCAACGTCGCATGGATATCCTCAGCCGCATCGCGCCCCTCAGCCACCGCCGTCACAGTCAAGTCATCGCCGCCCAACGCACAATCACCACCGGCCCAGACACCATCCAAAGATGTACGCCCGGTTTCAGAAACGCTAATTTTACGGCTTTCGATTTTCAAAGCACCCGGCACATCATCAATCGTCTGGCCAATCGCCTTGAAAATCTGATCCGCCTGCAACGTAAAGCTTTCGCCCGTCGGTTTCAGCTTACCACCCACCGTGTGCGTATAGCCAAACTCAATACTGGCTGCTGCCCCGTTGCCTGAAATCCGCACAGGCTGCGCATTATAAATAATCCGCACACCTTTGGATGTGGCCAGTTCCTGTTCAAAAACCGAGGCACTCATATTTTCCTTACCGCGCCGATATACAATGCTGACATCCAGCGCCCCCAATAACTTGGCCTGAACGCCTGCATCGATTGCAGTCATGCCACCACCGATCACAACCACATGCTTGCCGATGGGCAGTTTGGTCAGGTCAGAGGCTTGACGTAAATCTGCAATGAATGAAACCGCATCCAGCACATTGTCTTTGTCAGAACCGTCAATATCCAGCCCGTTCACACCGCCCAGACCCATACCAAGGAAAACCGCGTCATGATCGACCTGCAACTGTTGCAATGTAACATCCGCGCCCAGCATTTTACCGTATTTCAAAGTAATGCCGCCGATGGACAGTAACCAATCCAGTTCCTGTTGGGCAAATCCGTCCACAGATTTATAGGCAGCAATACCAAATTCATTCAGCCCGCCGCCTTTAGGCCGCGCATCATAGACCACCACATCATGGCCCAATGCCGCCAAACGGTGCGCACAAGACAGGCCCGCAGGCCCCGCCCCTACAACTGCCACAGATTTACCGGTAGAAGCTGCGCGCACAAACGGTTGCAGCCCTTTGGCCATCAACCCATCTGTTGCATAGCGTTGCAATCGACCTATTTCTACAGGTTTGCCTTCAGCGGTTTCACGCACGCAAACCTCTTCACACAGGGTTTCTGTGGGGCAAACGCGCGCGCACATACCGCCCAGAATATTCTGCGAAAAGATCGTATTCGCTGATGCATCCGCCGTGCCGGTAGCTATTTGGCGGATAAAAAGCGGTATGTCGATACTGGTCGGACACGCCTCCATACAAGGGGCGTCATAGCAAAAATAACAGCGATCCGCCGCTACCAATGCTTCGTGATCATCCAGTTTAGGATGAAGATCAGAAAAGTTATCTTTCAAGGCCGCGTTATCCAAACGCCCTGAAACAATCCCATCCGTGGCTACTGAGTTCGACATAGATGCCCCCGCTTTGCTACAATTCATGATCATCATGGCACATGTTAAAATATTTATCAAATGGTAAATATTTTATATTTTACTGTCACGAAATAGTGATCTATCACTTAGGCAATAGCCCAAGCCCGACGCCTGTAGTAGCAAACTGAACTATTAAGTACATCTAGTCAGCCAAGGGGAAATCAATGCACAAATTTATTAAATACGGTCTTATTCTGCTGGTGGTCATACCAATTGCAGGCGGCGTGGGTGTGTTGGGTTACTCTTACAGCAAAGCGGCAACACAACCATATGGCAAAGGCGATATGACTGGCATTGAAACCCCTGATTTCAATCAGGTTTCTTTCCCTTTCAAACATGAATATGACAAAGAAAAAAGCCTGCCCTTCTTGGGTTCCGCGATCATCGACATTGATGGCGACGGCACCCCTGAAGTGTTCATAGGCGGCGGGCGTCTGCAAGCCGATGCCATTCTGGAATTCGACGGAACAGGCTTCCGCGATGCCACAGCAACCAAAGGCAAAGGCCTGATTAAATCCATGCCCGACGCAAGCTATGGCACAGCCGTGATTGATGCCGACAATGATGGCCGCGTTGATCTATTCGTCGCCCGCGACAACGGTATTACGCTTTATTTGAATAAGGCAGGTGGCTTTCAAGCGCAAAAGCTCGACATCCCGTTCAACCCGAAATCCTCACCGCTTTCCATCACGTTGGCTGACCTTAACAACGACGGCTGGGTCGATATCTTTGCCTCTTCCTATCTGCGGCTGGAACATGTTCAGGGCCTGACAAATTTCAGCGCAGGCTATGGGGCTGAAAGCTTGTTGTTGATGAATAATGGCGACAATACATTTCGCGATGTCACCAAAGCCGCAGGGGTGCAGTTCACCCACAACACCTTCACCGCCGTTTTCAGTGATGTGGATCGTGACCAAGACCAAGACCTGATCGTAGCCTATGATACGGGCCGCGTGCGCACCTATAAAAACAACGGTGACGGCACATTTACCAACGCTACCAACCCCGGCAGTGAATGGTGTGGCTACCCCATGGGCATCGCCGTGGGCGACTATGACAACAACGGCCATATTGACTTTTTCTTCAGCAATGTCGGTGACACACCACCCGGTTCAGTCGCCCGTGGTGCCTTGCCTCCCGGTGTTTATCATTCTGAATTGATGCTGTTCAGTAACAACGGCGGATTTAACTTCGAAGACACGGCCCCTGCGGTTAAAGCCGCAAATTACGAATTTTCATGGGGCACGGTTCTGGACGATCTAAACAATGATGGCCGCGAAGATATTATCATCGCGCAGAACTATATTGACCTGCCGTTCCAGAAGTTTTTCAAACTGCCGGGCCGAGTGCTGATGCAATCCCCCAACAACACGTTTGAAACCGCTGAAAAACAGATGGGCCTGACAAACCACCACTATGAGATCACCCCATTGCTGGCCGATTTCAATAATGATGGCTACCGCGATATGATAAGGATCAATCTGGCTGGCAAATCTTTTGCGTTCATCAGCGAAGGTGGGAAAAACGGCTATGTGAAACTGCGCCTTCCTGAAACGGTTGCCTCTTTGGGCGCACTTGTCGATGTAACCTTGCCTGATGGCACCACATTAACCCAGCAGATGACCAGCGGTGAAGGGTTGTCGTCAGATCAATCACATGAGATGATTTTCGGGCTTGGGCAAGCCGCAAAAATTACCACGTTGAAAGTGACCTATGCGGACGGGCGCACTACTACACGCAGTGACATTGCAAGCGGCGAAACCATAGTGATCGAATAGTTAAACCTTGGGGCCAACCGTCTTAGGGCGGCCCGGCAAATCCAAAGCCGCGACACTGGCAGGCGTCTGTGCAATCACCTTACCTTTGCGGATCACATGTAAACGGGTTGCCCGCAAACGGATCGCTTCAATCGGGTCTTTTGCCTGCAATATCACAAGGTTCGCATCGCACCCTTTGGCAATCCCGTAACCTTGCAGCCCCATAATTTGTGCCGAATTTTGCGTCACCGCATCAAAGCACCACGTCATATCGGCACGGCTGGACAACTGCCCAACTTGCAGCCCTGTCAGGGCAACATCCAGCATATCAGCACGGCCCAACGAATACCACGGATCCATCATGCAATCCTGCCCGAAACCCACGGCCATTCCCGCATCGCGCAACTCGCGCACACGCGTTTGCCCACGCCGTTTAGGGTAAGTATCGTGGCGGCCCTGCAACATGATATTGATCGACGGGTTTGGAATGACGCAAAGCTCGGCTTCGGCCATCAGCGGGATCAGCTTCGAGACATAGTAATTATCCATCGAATGCATTGAGGTCAGATGCGACCCTGCCACCCTGCCCTGTAGCCCCAGACGTGTGGCCTCAAACGCCAGCGTTTCCACATGACGACTAAGTGGATCATCGCTTTCGTCGCAATGCATATCAACCATCAACCCACGTTCGGCGGCGATTTCACAAAGTGCTGTTACCGAACGCGCACCCTCAGCCATCGTGCGTTCAAAATGCGGGATACCACCCACCACATCCACGCCCATATCAAGGGCGCGCAAAGTGTTTTCCATCGCGGTAGGGTCACGAAAAATACCGTCCTGCGGGAAAGCCACCAGTTGCAAATCAATGTAATCCTTGATCTGTTCGCGCACTTCGATCAGGGCCGTCACCCCCTTCAATTCATCATCGCAAACATCCACATGGCTGCGAATGGCCCCGATACCCATCGACACGGCAATATCGCAATAACGTAAAGCCCGTTCAATGATCTCATCCACGGTTTGCACCGGTTTCAACTCACCCCAAAGCGCGATACCTTCCAGCAAAGTGCCAGATGTGTTCATCCGTGGGCGACCCAAGGACAAGGTTGCATCCATATGAAAATGCGGGTCAACAAAAGGCGGGCTGACAAGTTGGCCAGCAGCATCAATCACCTGCCCTGCGTCCGCAGTAATTCCTGCTTCAACTGCAATAATCTTGCCACCATCACAGGCAATATCCACGCCCGCCTGCCCGTCAGGCAGTGTGGCATTTTTAATCAGAAGATCGGCCATTTATCTTTGTCCTTTAAACCACGGCGTAAGTAACGCCCGTGGATAATCGGCTTTTCGCGCCACAATGACCAGCGCAATAATTGATAGCACATAAGGCGCCATCAAAAATACCTGTCCCGGGATGATTGCCCCCGCTTGGGTTTGCAACCGCACTTGCAGCGCGTCAAACATGCCAAACAGCAACGCGCCCAACAGGGCTTTGCTGGGCTGCCAACTGGCAAAAATTACCAAAGCAATGCAAACCCAGCCACGTCCGTTGACCATACCAAAAAAGAACGCGTCAAATGCCGACATGGTCAGAAACGCGCCGCCCAATGCCATCAAGGCAGAGCCTGCTATCACTGATCCCATGCGCAGTTTGATCACAGATAGGCCCTGCGCGTTTACCGCATCAGGATTGTCGCCCACCGCCTTGATCGCCACACCTAACGCAGTTTTTTCCATCACCCACCAGACAGCGGCGACCAGCGCCAGTGCCAGCCATGTCATCGCGGTTTGCTGGAATAATACGGGGCCTACGAAAGGCAGGTCAGACAGCACAGGAATGTCTAATGCTCGAAACGGTTCAATGCGCGGCGGAGAGCTGACTTTGGGTAGGGCTGTGCGGTATGTGAATGATGCCGCCGAACTGGCAAACAGCGTAATACCCAAGCCCGACACATGTTGCGACAGACCGAAAACGACGGTCAAAAGCGCGTGAAAAAAGCCGAATACCCCACCGGCAAAAGCTGCCACCAAAATGCCGCCCCATAGGCCCGCACCCAACCAGACCGCCATCCAGCCGGTCATCGCCCCCACAACGAAGATGCCTTCGATGCCAAGGTTCAAAACGCCGGAACGTTCGCATAACAACGCGCCCAACACGCCAAAAATCAGCGGTGTGGCAATGCGCAAAGAGGCCGCCCAAAAGCTGTCGCTTAGGAAAATATTCAGGAAATCCATCATGATGCATCCCCCTGTTTGCGATCCCATTTCAGATCGAACCGCGCAAAAAACCCGCCCAGAAGCACACAGATAAGCGACATGGAGACAATCAAATCTGCGATAAAACTGGACACGCCTATTGCGCGGCTCATGCTGTCAGCGCCCACAAAAACGGACGCGACAAACAGGCTGGCGGCAATCACCCCTAAGGGTGACAGCCCCGCAAGCATCGCCACAACGATGCCCGTATACCCAAAACCAGGTGACAGATCAGCGGTCAAATAGCCTTTCAACCCTGCCACTTCGCTAACACCCGCAACACCGGCCAAAGCACCCGATGCCATAGCAACGGCCAGATAAGTTCTATTCACCGCAATGCCCGCATGTTTTGCAGCGGCGGCATTTTCACCCACGGCACGGATTTTAAAACCCCAAACGGTCATCGCCAGAATAACATAAGCCACTACAGCCGTGCCCAATGCCAAAATAAATCCCGCATGCAGGCGCATGCGTGTGATCAATTGTGGCAGGATGGCATTATCAATAATCGGCTCCGACTGCGGCCAACCCAGCCCCATCGGGTCTTTCAACGGGCCTTCCAGCATCATTTGCAGAAAAATCAGGATGATGAAGTTTAGCAGGAGCGAGGTCACAACCTCATCTGCACCATATCGTGTTTTCAACAGTGCAGGCCCCAACATGCCCAAGCCACCTGCTATGGCACCCGCCAATATCACCAGCGGGATCATCAAGATCGGCGGGCCGTCAAACATGCCGGTGCCCACCCACACGGCGGCCATCGCCCCTAGATATAATTGCCCTTCCGCCCCGATGTTCCACAGCTTGGCGCGAAACGCGATTGCGGCGGCCAAGCCGGTAAAAATCAGCGGTGTGGCACGGGTCAGCATTTCGGTGAAATTGAACAAGGAACCGAATACGCCTTTAACCATCTGCACATAGGCATCCAAAATGGATGCGCCCGTGAAAGCCAATGGAATGGCCGCCAGTAATAATGAGCCAAACGCCGCCATAACAGGAATGCCCAAGGACACCCAGCGCGACTGGTTTTCTTTTGGTGTAATTTGGATCATGCCGCCTTTCCCCCTGCCATCATCAAACCGATCACAGTGCGATCACGGCTGTCAGTTTCCAGCAAATTCCCATCGTGCATAACTAAAATACGGTCGGCCAAGGCCAGAACCTCGTCCAAATCCTCCGAAATCAGAATAACCCCCGCCCCCCTGTCACGGGCTTCAAACAAGCGCCGGCTTACTTCACTTGCCGCCTTGAAATCCAAGCCTCTTGTGGGCTGGTTGGCAAGGATCAGGTCAGGGTTGGTTTCCAGCACACGGGCCAAGATCAGTTTTTGAATGTTGCCGCCCGACAGCAGTGCCGAACGCGCCTCTATTCCCGGGCCGCGCACGTCATATTCGCGTGTCAGATGCTGTGCATGTTCCGCAATTTTCGCTTTACGCAAAAACCCGCGCGTCTGCACATCAGGCGCATCCAGCCGTTCAATCACCAGATTTTCAGCCACCGACATGGCACTGACAATACCGTCATGATGGCGGTCTTCAGGGATACGCCCCACACCTGCGTTCAGCATCGCTTTCGGGTTGGGTTTTGGCATGGCTTTGCCGTTCACTGACATCTGCCCTGCAAGGGGTTGTACCAACCCCGAGACCAGCCCTGCAAAAGCACTTTGTCCATTGCCTGAAACCCCGGCTATACCCACGATTTCACCGCCATGAACCGTCAGGTTCAGGCCCGACAAGCCCTGCCCGCCACCTGCACTAGAAGTGCGAATATCCTGCAATTCAAGAATGGCATCTTTGGGCACGCCTGCCACACGCGGCGGCACCTCTAAATCTTCACCCACCATCATACGAATAATCGATGCGGTATCGGCATCGCGCGTTGCCATCTCGCCCGTTTTACGCCCGTGGCGCAGCACCGCAATGCGATCAGAAAACGCCTGAACTTCGTGTAATTTATGCGAGATAAAGATCACCGACAGGCCACGGTCCACCATCGCACGCATTGAAGCAAACATCGTATCAGCCTCTTGCGGGGTCAGCACGGCTGTGGGCTCATCCAGTACCAATATGCGCACATCACGGTACAAAGCTTTCAAAATTTCCACCCGTTGGCGTTCACCAACAGTCAAGTCACCCACCCTAGTATCCAAGGGCGCGATCAGACCTGCGTCGTCCATCAATCGTGTCAGTTTTTCGCGCGCCTTGCGGGTATCTCGCTTCAAGCGAAACAAAGGTTCCGCACCCAGCAAGATATTGTCCAGTACGCTTAGGTTTTCCGCCAAAGTGAAATGCTGATGCACCATGCCAATGCGGGCATCTATTGCCGCTTGCGGCTGGCCTGCGGGTAAAATGATTTCCGCGCCATCCTGATCCCAAACATGCACGACACCCGCGTCAGGCGTGTATTGCCCGAACAGCATGTTCATCAAGGTGGTTTTGCCAGCCCCGTTTTCACCCAATAGGGCCAGCACTTCACCGCGATGCAGATCAAGGTCAATCGCGTCAGAGGCCACCACGGAACCAAACCGTTTGGTCATGCCGCGCAGGGATAATATCAAGGATTTTGTCATAATGTTGCGGTTCGGGCCGTAAACAGCCCGAACCAGCCTTTATCTATTTATCAGATACAGGGGCTTCATCGTTCACTGTCACTGTAAACGCACCTGATTTGATGTCAGCCTCAACGCTTGCAACTTTTGCAACCACATCCGCAGGTACAAGGGCTGCATCCACAACCACAGAACCGCCGCCATGCGCCATAAAGCTGTATTGGCCGTAATCAGCCGCTTTATAAGACCCATCCGCAACAGCCGCGATGGCCGTATCAATCGTAGGTTCCATATGCCAAAGGGCTGAACTTAGCATGGTACCCGGGTAATCACCCGCAGTATCAATCACGTTGCCAATGGCTTTCACACCACGTTCAACGGCGGCATCAGACACACCAAAGCGTTCCGCATACATGATGTCAGCACCGGCATCCATCATCGCAAAAGCACTTTCTTTGGCTTTAGGCGGGTCGTACCAGCTATCCAAAAAGTTCACCAAGAACTTCACGTCAGGGTTCACTGAACGGGCCCCGTCCATAAATGCATGCATCAACCGGTTTACTTCCGGAATGGCAAAACCGCCAACCATGCCGATCACGTTGGATTTGGTGGCAGAGCCTGCCACGATGCCCGACAGATAACTTGGCTCATGTATCCAGTTATCAAACACGGAAAAATTATCGCCCGCAGGTTCAAAGGATGAACCCATCAGAAACGCAGTATCAGGATAATCCTTGGCCACTTTACGTGCAGCACGTTCCAGACCGAACACCTCACCCACGATCAGTTTGTGGCCGGCTTCGGCATATTCGCGCATTACACGCTCATAATCCGTGTTAGCCACGTTTTCTGAAAACGTATATTCAATATCGCCACGTTCAGCGGCTGCATTCAGTGCTATATGAATGCGGCTAATCCATTGTTGTTCCACCGGCAGTGTGTAAATCGCCGCGACCTTAATCGCTTCAGCTGCCGCCATACCTGCCGTGCCAAGTGTTGCTGCAACCGCAAAACCTGCGATCAGACACCGGCGGGTGAGTTTGTTTAGAAACATGTCTTATACCCCCAAGGTTAAAATTTGCACGAAACCGATCTGGATTCGCTTATTCAAAGCGTACCCGTAATTTTACCAATCAGTCAAATTTTTTCTATGGGCGACGGACAACAAAATCAGGCACGATACCTGATGTGTTAATTGCAGTAGGAACATCTGTTGCTGCCAACGATCCATATTCAGAAATCAAAGCCGTTTTCACACCAGCAGCGCGCCCGCCCAGAATATCCGTGTGCAGCGTATCGCCAACCATCAACGTGCGCGCTGGATCATACTTACCCTCTAGCTGTGCAAAAGCCTGATCGAAGATGTTAGTGAACGGTTTGCCAAAGAATTGTGGCTTAACCCCTGTGATATCCGCTAAACGATGCGCGTAATGCCCGGCTTGGCGTGACAGACCGCTTTCAACCGGGGCCACAATATCAGGGTTGCCCACATAAACTGGCCGTGGGTTTTGTTTAAGTGACGCTTCCAACAATGTTTGGCGCGCCTCAGTCCAAATGCTGCTACCCAGTAATAAAAACGCATCTACTGTATCATATACGGCTGCATCCTCTTCCAAAAACCGTGTGTCCAGATGATCCAGCTCGTCTAACCCAAATTCAGGTGCAGCCATCAAACCCCATTTATAACTTGGCGCCTTGGCAATCGCTGCCAATGCGGTGCTACGGCTGGAAATAATCTGATCAGCGGAAAAATCAAAACCCAGATTTTTATAGCGCGCGATCTGCACATGCTTAGGATAGCCTGCCGCATTGGTGACAATGATGATCCGTTTACCCAGCGCATTCAATTCAGGAATGCGCTCTAGCGCACTTGGAATAGCCGTTGCCCCAATGTTCAACACACCAAAACTGTCCAGCAAAAACGTATCAAACTGATCCGCGATATCGCTTAATGTATCCACAGTTTCATAAGATGCACCAAACGTAGCCTGTGGCAGGCGTGTGCGAACAGTTTCATAAGCATTGAACGCCCAATCCGCGTCTTCCTTCGATAATTTGCTCATCAAATAATGGCACCGCGCACCTTGGCTGATACCCATTCACTGACAATCACTGTCAACAATATCACCAGCAGGATCACAGACACTTGCGTCCAAGCCAAAGTATCAATCGAGCCACTTAGTTGCAGACCAATACCGCCCGCACCTACATAGCCCAAAATGGTACTTTCGCGGATGTTAATGTCCCAGCGGAACACACCGATACCTGCCAAAGTCGGCAAGATTTGCGGTATGATGCCAAACACCATTTGCTGTGCCTTGCTGGCCCCTGTAGCTTCTATTGCCTCTACCTGAGTGTGATCAATCTCCTCAATCCCCTCATACAGCAGCTTGGCACAAAACCCGATGGAACGCAGACCAATGGCAATGGTTCCGGCCAGAACGCCGGGGCCAAAAATAAACACCAACATCAAAGCCCAGATCAGTGAGTTAACTGAGCGGGATGACACGATAATAAAGATCGCAACTGCACGCACAATCGGGTGTGGTGTGGTGTTATGGGCGGCGGCAAATGCCACAGGTACGGCAATGAACAAAGCAATGACGGTGCCCAAGGTTGCAATGTTCAGCGTATCCCAGATAGGGATCCAAAGCTGCGACATATAGCTGAACTTCGGCGGCACCATGCGACCGGCAATATCTGCCATTTGGCGCGGGGCATCTTGGACAAAGAACCAAATGGTTTTGTCAGAAATGCCTTTCCAAGCATAAGCGATAATCGTGATCGCAATCAGCCAGAAAAACCATCTGACATATTGTTCTTTAGGTGTGCGTCTTTTCCATGCGGGGCCATCAGGTGTATCAATTAAAGGCATGTTATTGTACCAACTTTCTTAAGTAGCCGGATGTATATTCAAGCACCATAACGATGCCGATGATAATCAGCAAAATGGCCGCAGCCGTATCAAATTCATAACGATCAAAGGCCGTGTTCAGCGTGGCACCAATGCCGCCGCCCCCCACGATGCCCACAACCGCACTTTCGCGAAAGTTAATATCCAGGCGGTACACAGACAGCCCGATCATGCGTGGCATAACCTGTGGCTGGATCGCGTAATTGATCCATTGCGTCCAACTGGAACCCGTGGCTTTAACCGCTTCGGCCTGTGTTGGATTGATGTTCTCAATATCTTCGGCCAGAAGTTTTGCGTAAAACCCGATGGTGCCTATTGACAGGGCAACAAACCCCGCAAACGGGCCGAAGCCGAAGAATTTCACCGCAAAAATCGCAAGGATAATTTCGGGGAATGTCCGCGACCCGCCAATGATAGAACGGCAAGCTAGGTAAACCCATTTCGGTGCCAGGTTTTTAGCCGCCCCCAAACCGATCGGGATCGACAGTGCAATGCCCGCAACGGTGGAAATAATCGCCATCCAGATGCTTTCAAAAATACCATCCCAGACAACCCCAAGGTTGTCAGAAAAGTTAGGCGGGAAAAATGCGCCCAGAAAGCGTTTGCCGCGCGGCAAACCTTCTGCCGCACGTTGCCAGTCTATATCCATTGAGCTACAGGCAAGCGCCAGATAGACCAGACTGCCGATAATAATCGACCAGCGTAAGGTGGGGCTTTTTATGAAGGGCGGTTTTTTCCAGACAGATGGGAAATTGGTGCTGGTGCTGCTCATTTGGCAGCCTCTTTAGCTTCGCCCTCTTCATCCTCATCCACATCGTCAATGGTGGCTTCCCAGTCTTCTTCGCCGTAAATTTCGGTCAGAACCGCAGGTTTTAAACCTTCGGGCTTACCGTCATAAACGATCTCGCCCAGCTTCAAGCCAACGACGCGTTGCGAATACATCTGTGCCAGCAAAACATCGTGAATATTGATAATCGCCGCCAAGCCGCGTTCTGCGCACAGCTCGTTAATCAAGCGCATAATCTGGCGTGAGGTTTTAGGGTCAAGGCTGGCTGTGGGTTCATCCACCAACAGCAAATCAGGGTCTTGGATCAAGGCGCGACAAATACCAACCCGCTGGCGTTGCCCACCTGATAGCTCATCCGCGCGTTTGTCTGCCATGTCCATCAAACCGACACGATCCAGCAAACGGTACGCTTCTTCCACATCCTTTTTAGGGAATTTGCGAAAGAAACTGGCCCAGAAACCGACATAGCCCAAACGGCCTGACAGCACGTTTTCCATTACGGTCAGCCGTTCTACCAACGCATATTCCTGAAAGATCATTCCCATACGGCGGCGCGCTTTGCGCAGCTGGCCAGATGACAATGACGTAATATTATCATCGCCCAGATGAACCGTACCTTCGGTAGGTTCCACAAGGCGGTTCACACATCTGATCAAGGTGGATTTACCGGCACCCGATGGGCCGATAAGGGCAATCACTTGCCCGTTAGGAATTTCTAAATCAACGCCTTTAAGTGCGTAGTCACCTGTTTTATAACGTTTTTTAAGTCCTTCAAGACGCAGCATGTATTCCCCCGAAAATTTTTATAATTCTTTATGCGACGAAAGGGCGGATTATGTAACCCGCCCTTCGCATCGTTGTTTATATTTTATTTGCAGTCGTAGCTTACGTTATTAGCTGCATCGATCTGACGGATCACAGACCAGTCAAATTTATGCGTAATGCCGATAAAACGATCTGCTTTTTTGAACTCAGCTTTAAAGTTTTCATCCCACTCATATGTCCAGAAAGCTTCCTGAATTTTAGCAACAATCGCAGGGTGCAGGTTATGTGCATAACCGTAGCCTGTTGTCGGGAATGTTTGTGACTTGTAGATGGTGCGCACTTTATCTGCGTCCAACACACCGCGTCGAACCATACGTGTCAGAACAGAGTTCGCAATCGCAGCCACTTCATAGTCACCATTTGCCACACCCAAAATAGAGTTGTCATGCTTACCTGAATACACTGGCTCAAAGTCAGTGTCCGCAACCAGACCAAACTCACCCTTCAGGATCGCTGATGGGGCTTTAAAGCCAGAATTTGATGTCGGTGACGTAAAGGCCATTGTTTTACCTTTAATGTCAGCAGGTGATTGCATGGGCGAGTCGGCTGGAACTATAATTTCCATCTCATAGCCAAATGACCCGTCATTTTTCGCCATCATACCAAACGGCACGAACCCCGCACAGCTAACTGCAATAGGGTTTGAACCTGTGTTAAAGCCTGCAACGTGCAAACGGCCGGAACGCATAGCTTCCAGCTGTGCTGCATTCGACTGAACCGGGAAAAACACAACCTTGCGGCCTGTCACGTCAGACATGTGTTTCACAAAACCGTCCCAGATATTTGCATACACAGCTGGGTCTTCCACAGGTGTATATGTGAAAATGATTGTGCTTGGTTCCACCCAATCGTTTTCATCCAGCGGCAAGTCAGCCGTTTGATCAAAGTTACGGTCACAATATGCGGCGTCCAAAGTGCCACGGTTACATTCTTCTTGTGCAGAAGCCGTGTTTGGTGCGGCGACCATCAGTGTCAGCAGCAAAGCCGCCGAAAGAATTTTGGTTAATTTCGTTAATATTGTCATGTTAGTCCTCCCATTATTCGGCAAAGACTAGCGAAAAAAACAATAAGTGCAAAAAGAATCTTTTCAAAACGCTCTGAAAAAAGAAATCTAGAGCCGGACTTTACTAAAACCTTAGTAAATATGCGCAAACACATATATAAAACTCAACATTACACCCTCATTTTAATAAATCCGAACAACTTGTTAAAATAACCAAACCACTCTGTAATTAGGGGATTCACCCATTCAGCCAAGACTACTAAACTTTTAGTTTGACAGAATCCCATCTTTGCGCTGACTATAGCTTAATCGGCAAATGCCGAGTTCGAATTTATTGGGAGGAGAGAATATGCGTAAGTATTTACTTTCCGCAGCTGCGGTCATTGCCGTAGTAGCGGGATCCACAACAGCAATGGCCGATGAGGCTTCTGCGCAAAAGTGGGTTAATCAGGAATTCCAGCCGTCATCGTTAAGCAAAGATGATCAAATGGCCGAAATGAAGTGGTTCATCAAAGCTGCCGAACCTTTTGCCGGCATGGAGATCAATGTGCTGTCCGAAGGCATTCCAACGCATTCATACGAGTCTGAAGTGTTGACCAAAGCCTTTGAAGAAATCACTGGCATCAAGGTCAACCACCAGATCTTGGGCGAAGGCGAAGTTGTGCAAGCGGTGCAAACCCAAATGCAAACAGGTCGTAACCTGTATGATGCCTATGTGAATGACAGTGACTTGATTGGTACCCACTCGCGTTTGCAACTGGCTTATAACTTGACTGACTGGATGGCAGGTGCCGCAGCAGATGTGACCAACCCCAACCTTGATCTGGGCGATTTTATCGGCACCCAGTTCACCACGGGGCCTGATGGCGATCTGTATCAGTTACCCGACCAGCAATTTGCCAACCTTTACTGGTTTCGCAAAGACTGGTTTGACCGCGAAGACCTGAAAACCGCCTTCAAAGCCAAATACGGCTACGATTTGGGCGTGCCGGTTAACTGGTCAGCTTATGAAGATATCGCTGAATTCTTTTCCAAAGATGTCAAAGAAATCGACGGCACCGCCATTTACGGCCACATGGATTACGGCAAACGCGCCCCCGATCTGGGTTGGCGTATGACCGATGCTTGGCTGTCTATGGCCGGTACCGGTTCTAAAGGTGAACCAAACGGTATTCCTATTGATGAATGGGGTATCCGTATGGAAGCGGGTTCTTGCAACCCATCAGGTGCGTCTGTCAGCCGGGGTGGTGCAGCAAACGGGCCAGCAGCGGTTTATGCCATTCGAAAATGGGATGAATGGTTGCGGGCTTACGCACCACCGGGTGCAGCTTCTTTTGACTTCTACCAGTCATTACCTGCCCTTAGCCAAGGCAACGTGGCCCAGCAAATTTTCTGGTACACCGCCTTTACCGCTGACATGGTGAAACCCAAATCTGAAGGCAACAACACTGTGGATGATAACGGCAAGCCGCTTTGGCGCATGGCCCCATCCCCACACGGCCCCTACTGGCAAGAAGGCCAGAAGGTTGGTTATCAAGACGTGGGGTCTTGGACAATTCTGAAATCCACACCTGAAGATCGTGCAAAAGCCGCATGGCTATATGCCCAGTTCGCTGTGTCTAAAACCGTGGACGTGAAAAAATCACATGTCGGTCTGACTTTCATTCGCAACAGTACTGTCAACCACGCGTCGTTCACGGACCGCGCCCCTAAATTGGGTGGCCTGGTAGAGTTTTACCGCTCACCTGATCGTGTGGCATGGTCGCCAACTGGTATTAACGTACCGGATTATCCGAAACTGGCACAAATTTGGTGGCAGCAAATCGGTGACGTAAACTCCGGTGCTTTCACCCCGCAAGAAGCGATGGATCGTCTGGCAGGTGAAATGGATATCACAATGGCCCGTATGCAGGCGGTGGATGAAGCTGCCAACGTCTACGGCGGCTGTGGCCCGCGCCTGAACGAAGAAAAAAGTGCGGAATACTGGTATGCAAACGGTGGTGCGAAGCCGCCCTTGGACAATGAGAAACCGCAAGGGGTGACAGTCAACTACGACGATCTTGTAGCCCGCTGGGCCGCACAGTAACTTTCTCCCTGATGGGCCTGATTTTTTCAGGTTCACCCAAGCCGGGGCTTTCGGGCCCCGGTTCTGACACGGGCCAACCGCCCACAAGAAAAGCACCCCAATGACAGTTGAGTTGAAAAATATCACCAAACGCGTCGGCGCGATAACCCATATCAAAGAAACCAGCCTGATCCTTGAGCCTGGTCATTTCAACGTTCTTTTGGGCCAGACAGGTGCAGGTAAAACATCCCTGATTAAAATGATGGCAGGGCTTGATCCTATCGCCAGCGGCCAGATTTTTATGGACGGGCAGGATGTCACAAAACTTTCCACCCAAAAGCGCAACATCTCATTAGTACACCAATTTTTCGTCAACTACCCGCATATGACCGTGTTTGACAACATCGCCTCCCCCCTAAAAGTGGCTGGCATGGCACAATCCGAAATCCAAGGCCGCGTGGAAGAGGCCGCCGACATTTTACAACTGCGCCCGATGCTGCACCGCCGACCGCATGAACTATCAGGCGGCCAACAACAACGCACCGCATTAGCGCGTGCCATCGCCAAGGAAAGCCGCGCGGTTTTTCTGGATGAACCACTAGCAAACCTTGATTATAAACTGCGCGAAGAATTGCGTGAACAGCTACCCGAACTGTTTGCAGGGCGCGGTGCCGTTGTGGTCTACGCCACATCCGAACCTGAAGAGGCCCTGTTGCTGGGCGGCTATACCGCCCTGATGAATGACGGTCACGTCACCCAGTTCGGCCCAACTGCCGACATATACCGCAACCCGCATAATCTGGCCTCGGCCCAAGTATTCTCCAGCCCGCCGATCAATGCGGCCAGCATCACCAAACGGGGTGTCACAGCCACGTTGGACGCTGCCACTTCATGGCCGCTCACAGGCGACGCTGCCAACCTGCAAGACGGCCCCTATACCGTGGCCATTCGCCCGCATCACGTGACGCCAAACCAAACAGATCAAGCCACAGTCACCCTGTCAGGCAAAGTTCTGGTCACCGAATTAAGCGGTTCTGAAAGCAGCGCGCATTTCAAGATGGGTGATCACACATGGGTGTCCCTTGCCCACGGCACCCACCCTTATCAAATCGGCGAAACCCGTGAGTTTTTCATGGATCCCACCCAATGTTTCTACTTCGCGCCCGACGGCGCACTTGTGGCGTAGGGACAGTATCATGGCAAAAATTACCCTTTCCAAGCTGCGGCACAGCTACTACCCGAACCCCAAAGCCCCCGAAGATTATGCCTTGAAAGAGATTGACCTAGATTGGCAAGACGGTGGTGCTTATGCCCTACTTGGCCCTTCAGGTTGCGGAAAATCTACTTTGTTGAACATCATATCAGGCCTGCTTGACCCATCTGAAGGCCGCATTCTATTTGACGGTAAAGATGTCACCCACCTGCCCCCCGACCAGCGCAATATAGCACAAGTATTCCAGTTCCCGGTGATCTACGACACCATGACCGTCTTCAACAATCTTGCTTTCCCATTACGCAATCGCGGTGTGGATGAGGCCACGGTAAAACAACGTGTTGAAGAAATAACCAATATGCTGGAACTCAGCGACATGCTGAAAACCCGCGCCTCTGCCCTATCACCTGACAACAAACAGAAAATATCCATGGGGCGTGGTTTGGTGCGCAAGGACGTGAATGTGGTGATGTTCGATGAACCCCTAACCGTGATCGATCCGCACCTGAAATGGAAGCTGCGTTCCAAACTGAAAGAGCTACATCAAAAGGTGCGCGCCACGATGATTTACGTCACCCACGACCAGACCGAGGCCCTGACTTTTGCTGACCAAGTCGTGGTCATGAATGACGGTGAAATCGTGCAAATCGGCACCCCTGTGGAACTGTTTGAACGCCCCGCCCATACCTTCGTGGGCCATTTCATCGGCTCGCCCGGCATGAACGTGCTGCCATGCGAAGTGCAAGAAGGGGCTGCATTTTTCCAAGGCGAACAGATACGTTTGGAAGGTGATATTTACAGCAACGCGCAAGGCAAAACCGAGATCGGCATTCGCCCCGAATATGTCACCCTAAGCGATCAGGGACTGGAAGCAAAAATCCGCAAAGTATCTGACGTGGGCCGCCACAACGTAATCGACGCCATGATCGGCAACACCCCGATCAAAGCCGTGGTCAACGGCGAAGTGCCGGCTGAGGGCGAAACCATTCACCTGTCTTTCGACCCCGCCAAAACCCGCCTCTACCGCGACGGCTGGATTGCCACGCAAGCGGGGGTAAACCCGTGAAAAAGCAATACCAAAAGGCTTGGCTTTTCGTGCTACCGGTCATGCTGCTGGTCGCCTTCAACGCGCTGATCCCGATGATGACCGTTGTCAACTATTCAGTACAAGAAACCTTTGGCAACAACCTGTTCTTCTGGGAAGGCTTGGGTTGGTTCGAAAAACTGATGCATTCAGACCGCTTTCATGCAGCTTTAGGCCGCCAATTCCTGTTCACCGGTCTGATCCTAGCCATCGAAGTGCCGCTTGGTATCATCATCGCCCTTTCCATGCCGCGCAGTGGTTTCTGGGTACCCATATGCCTTGTCACTATGGCCCTACCCATGCTGATCCCGTGGAATGTGGTCGGCGCAATGTGGAACATTTTCACCCTGCCCGACATCGGCCTTTTGGGTTACCTGATGAATACCACATTAGGCATCGACTACGACATGACCCAAAACCCGTTCGCCGCATGGGCCACCATTATCACTATGGATGTCTGGCATTGGACATCATTGGTCGTTTTACTCAGCTACGCAGGCCTTGTGTCCATCCCAGATGCTTACTATCAAGCCGCCAAGATTGACGGCGCGTCCAGCTGGGCAGTATTTCGCTACATCCAACTGCCCAAAATGAAGCAAGTCCTGACCATCGCCATTTTGTTGCGTTTTATGGACAGTTTCAACATCTACACCGAAATATTTGTGCTTACAGGCGGCGGCCCCGGCAACTCCACCACACTGCTATCCATCGACCTTGTCAAAATTGCCCTTGGCCAGTTTGACTTGGGGCCGGCGGCGGCAATGTCACTGATCTACTTTGCAATCACACTGCTTGTGTCTTGGCTGTTCTACACGCTGATGACCAAAGACGATACATAGGACTGAACCCCATGCGCAAACGCACCTTAATCCCGCTGATCTACATCCTATTCCTGATGCTGCCTATTTATTGGCTGGTGGCGATGAGTTTCAAAACCACCGGCGAAATCCTGTCAGGATTTTCGCTATTCCCGCAAACATGGACGTTTGACAATTACCGCGTGATTTTCACCGACCCCACATGGTATTGGGGTTATATCAACTCAATCATCTACGTGTCCTTAAACACCGTCATTTCATTAACCGTCGCCCTACCCGCCGCCTACGCCTTTTCGCGCTATCGTTTTTTGGGCGACAAACAACTGTTCTTCTGGCTGTTGACCAACCGCATGGCCCCCGCCGCTGTTTTCGCCCTGCCCTTCTTCCAGCTTTATTCAGCCGTCGGCCTGTTTGACACCCACCTTGCTGTGGCCTTGGCACATTGCCTGTTCAACATCCCGCTGGCGGTGTGGATACTAGAAGGCTTCATGGGCGGCGTGCCCAAAGAACTGGATGAAACCGCCTATGTTGACGGATATTCATTCCCGCGTTTCTTCACCACAATTTTCCTGCCATCGATCAAAGCAGGCGTCGGTGTTGCCGCCTTTTTCTGCTTCATGTTCTCATGGGTCGAACTGCTGTTGGCCAAAACCCTGACGGCAGTTTACGCCAAACCCATTGCCGCCACGATGACCAAAACCGCCTCATCCGCAGGCTATGAACTGGGCCTGCTGGCCGCCGCCGGCACCCTGACCATCATCCCCGGGGCCATCGTGATTTACTTCGTGCGCAACCACATCGCCAAGGGCTTTGCCCTGGGGAGGGTGTGATGCTGGGATGGATGGCATGGACATGGCCCACGGCCCTGATCTTTATCGGTATATTCAGTGCGATGGGTATCCTGACCGTACTGGAAATTAAATATCCGGGCGGGGCCGAACGCAAAGGCATTTTGGGCCTGACCACCACACGCGGCGACCGCCTATTCATCACTCTTTTAGGAACAGTCTACATCTTTCTAGCATGGCTTGGCCTGATGGGGATGCCACTTTGGGCACCCTTGGGGCTGGCCATTCTATGGGGCGTGTTTTGTTTTTGGAAAGTGTAGTCGCTATTGTGACTTGGAAATACGATGGTTTTAGTATTTAATAGACCCAGTAAAAAATTAATGTTGGATAGAGTACCCATGAGACAAAAAAAGAAAAATGAACTGCTGACAGAAGTTGAGCTAGAGTTCATGTCTCACTTGTGGAAACTCGGCCAAGGCACTGTGCGCGATGTGCTGGCAAACCTAGCCGAAGGGCGTAATTTGGCCTACACTTCTGCCGCCACAATCCTGCGGATTTTGGAACAGAAGCAATTTGTGGTAAGTATCAAAAAGGGCAAAACGTTTATCTACAAACCTGCCCTTGAAAAAGACGTCTATCAGTCAAGGTCGCTAAAGAACCTGTCTGAAAAGCTGTTTGACGACACGCCGGCATCGCTGGTGGCCCGCCTTGTGGATGATGCGGGCATGTCCGAAGAAGCATTAGAGGAAATTCGAGCTCTGCTGGATAAGAGGTTGAAAAATGACACTAAGTGATGCTGTACTGAACACATACATCAACGCAAACATCATGCTGATCTTTGCTTTTGGCCTATGGTCACTGGCACGTTTCATTACGCAAAAGCTCAACATCCAACTACCTTACATCCTGCAACTGCGCTTACTGAACAGCATATTCCTAGCCATCGCCCTTAGCCCGATTGCCATTCTGGCCCTTGGTGCATTAACCAGCATCGGTGCTGTTTCACCCGATTTCTCATTGCGCGTTTCAGATTTTGCTGTTGCGCAATATCTAAACGGCAGTATCGAGATGAAAGCGGTAGAGTTCGAACAAATCTTGGGTATGCGCAACACCATTACGCAAGATATCCTAACCCTGAAAACACCCATAGGAATGCTTATAGCAGGCTTCTTTACAGTGGGTTTCGTAGGGTTCATTGGCCTATCTCTATTCAACATTTTCAAACTGCGCACCATATTGCGCAGCAGTTATGCATGGCGCCAATTCGGCAATCTGAAAATCCTTCTCAGCGACAAAACCTATATCCCGTTTTCTACCCGTGGCCCCAAAACCCGCTTTGTGGTTATCCCTTCAGGTATGCTGGCCAACAGCGGTGATCTGAAAATGGCACTGGCCCACGAGTTTCAACACATGCGCCAAAACGATGTCGAATGGGCCTTCGTTCTGGAAGCATTACGGCCACTGTTTTTCTGGAACCCGGTGTTTTATTTTTGGAAACGCCAAGTGCAACACCTGCGTGAACTGGCTTGTGATCAACAACTGGTAGCCGACAAAAAATTCGATGCGAAAGCTTATTGCGAATGTCTGTTACAGGTTTGCCAAAACAGCATCCGCAAACAAGATCAATACTCTATCGCCTTGCCCTCTGTGCCTTTCGTGCAAGTTGACAAAACCCCCTTTGGCTTGAACGCGGCAACCGCCCTAAAACAGCGTATCATCGCAATGGCAGAACCTGCCACGGCTTCCATATCCAAGAAAGCTTTTGCCTGTATCTTGATCCCGGCAATGGCCCTTGTCATCCTTGCTTCCTTGACCATTCAGGCCCCAACCGACTGGAGCCAGGACCGGTTGATGCTGTCCACTGTCGTCAATCTGGAACGCATGGAAGACCGTAACACACTTGTGCGGCAATAGAGGCAATTACAACTCTAACCCTGCCAATTCCGCCTTTAACCGTGTGGCTGAATAATCCAAGAATGCCCGTAGTTTCGGGGCAACCAGCCTGCTTTGCGGAAACACCAGATGAACCGGCACTTCGTTGGGTACATAATTCAACAACACCGGCACCAGCTTTCCCGATTTGATCAGATCAACAACTACATAAGACATCACCATTGCAATCCCTTCACCCGCCAGAACCGCCTCAACCGCAGCCATCGCATCGTTGACGATCAGACGCGGTGAAAGCACCACATGCCCCTTGCCTACCTTCGTTTTATAATGCCACTCAAAACTACTTTGAATGTTTGAAAATTTAATGATGCTGTGCAGCTTCAATTCTTGCGGATGCTCAGGGCAACCGCGCCGCGCCAGATAATCTGGGCTGGCAACAAATATACGCCGCACCGCCCCCACACGGCGCGCAATCAGGCTGGAAGCGGGCAACTCACCGATCCGCACCGCCACATCAATACCCTCATCCACCAGATTAACCACCCTGTCCAAACCCAATACAGTCGCTGTAATTTTGGGCTGAGTTTGCAAAAAGCGGCGCACCATGGGCGTGATCACTGAACGCGCAAACGTTACCGATGCAGAAATCGTCAGATGCCCCTGCGGCACCCCTGTTTCGCCACTTGCCTCTTTCTCAGCGCTTTCAATTTCAGCCAACAACCGTTGCGTATGCTCCAAAAACCGCGCCCCCGCATCGGTCAAGTGCAACCGCCGCGTTGTACGCGTCAACAACGCGACCCCCAACCGTTCTTCCAATGATGCCACAGCACGGGTCACCGCAGGGGGCGACATACGCATCCGTTCCGCCGCTTTGCTAAAACTGCCGACTTCATTGACAGCTACAAAGACTTCCATTTCCAACAGACGGTCCATATTATTCCTATTTTTGGAATAGTATATTCACAATTAACTATATTATTCAAATAAATAAACACCCCTATACAGATTAACAACAGCAGGCCCTGCCTGACGAACCAAAACAGAAAGAAATCACAATGACGAAATTCTCATTCAAAAATGCCTACGGCGCCGCCTTATTGGCGGTTGGCTTAATCACCGCCCCGATCCTGACTTCAACACAAGCACACGCCATATCGATCCAAGCAGAAACTGCCGTGCATTATAAAACTGCCGAAATCGACGGGTTGGAAATTTTCTACCGTGAAGCCGGTCCAAAAGACGCCCCCGTTCTATTACTGCTACACGGGTTCCCAACATCATCCCAACAATACCGCAACCTGATCCCGGCATTATCTGATAAATACCACGTAATCGCCCCCGATTATCCGGGTTTTGGTCGCAGTGCGATGCCGTCACGCGAAGATTTCGACTATTCTTTTGCATCATACGCAAGCCTAATGGAAAGCTTCACCCAGAAACTGAAACTGGACAGCTATTCACTTTACGTCATGGATTACGGCGCACCCGTCGGCTACCGTTTAGCCCTTAAAGCCCCTGAAAAAGTCACCAGCTTAATCATTCAAAATGGTAACGCTTATGATGAAGGTTTGCTTGAATTTTGGGATGTATTCAAAACTTACTGGTCTGATAACACAGCTGAAAACCGCGAAAAGCTGCGTGGATTTTTGAAAGTTGGTGCAACCGAATGGCAGTACACCCACGGTATTCCAGCTGAAAGTGCAGACCTTGTCAGCCCAGACGCATGGATGTTGGATCAGGCCTATCTTGACCGCCCCGGCAATCAGGAAATCCAGCTTGATCTGTTCTATGATTACCGCACCAATGTTGATCTATACCCCGATTTTCAGGAATACTTCCGCACATACCAGCCACCAACCCTGATCGTCTGGGGTGAAAATGATAACATCTTCCCGGGTGAAGGTGCCGCCCCTTACTTGCGCGACTTGCCAAAAGCCGAGTTGCACATGCTGGATGCAGGCCACTTCGCACTGGAAACAAACGGGCCGGAAATCGCAAACAAAATCCGTACTTTTCTGGATCATGCATTAAACAACTAACCTTCCCCAAGGGCGCAGCTCCTCCCGTTGCGCCCTACTTTTTTAAAGGATAACCCCATGTCACAACGCCCCCCATTGCCGCCTTTCACAAAAGAAACCGCCATCCAGAAAGTCCGCGCCGCAGAAGATGGCTGGAACGGTCAAAACCCCGAAAAAATCGCACTGGCCTACACAGCAGACAGCATCTGGCGTAACCGCGCTGATTTCCCCGAAGGCCGTGCAGAAATCATCGACTTCCTGACCCGCAAATGGCAACGCGAACACGATTACCGCCTGATCAAAGAACTTTGGGCCTTCACCGATAACCGCATCGCTGTACGTTTTGCCTATGAATGGCACAACAAGGCAGGTGACTGGTTCCGTTCATACGGCAACGAAAACTGGGAATTTGATGAAAACGGCCTGATGAAACTGCGTTTTGCCAGCATCAATGATCTGGCCATTACGAATGCAGACCGCAAATTCAAATGGGCAACAGGCCCAAGACCTGCCGATCACCCCAGCCTAAGTGATCTGGGATTATAAGGAGATTAATATGCCCCATAAATTCGCAGACATTATGTTCACAAACACGGTCAAATCCATTCAAATTGATTTTGGCAGTCGCAAAATGTATACCCGAATGGAAGAAACACCAGAGGATTACAACCACCTGATCGGCCCCAATGAGGCCGCCTTTATTTCCGCCCGCAACAGTCTTTATATGGCCAGCGTAAGCGAAACAGGCTGGCCTTACGTGCAGCATCGCGGCGGGCCTGCGGGGTTTGTCAAAATTCTGGATGAAACAACATTGGCGATGCCCGATTTTCGTGGAAACCGTCAATATGTCAGCGTCGGCAACCTGACAAAAGACAACCGTATATCACTGTTTTTCATGGATTACCCCAACAAAACCCGTCTGAAACTTATCGGTCGCGTTGAACTTATCGGCCCGGATCAGCCCAAGATCATGGCTAAACTGCAAATGCCCGATTATCGTGGTCATATTGAACGCGGCTTCCTGATAAAAGTGGAAGCTTTCGACTGGAACTGCCCGCAACACATCACCGAACGCTACACCATGCCGGACATCGAAAAGTCGGTTGCGGCCCTGCAACAAAGGATTGTCGCGTTGGAAACCGAACTGGCCAGCTTAAAACCGCAATGACAAACAAGACATCCCGCCATCCAACTTGGCACATTCCGTATTGTTGATCTCACGCACGGCGTAACCTGCCGTGCGCAGCTTATCCGCCGTTTTCGGAAAATCCGCCGCCATGATCACAAACTGATTATAGCGAATAGCGTTCGCTGCCGCCTCTTCACCATCCGCCGTATGGATTACATTATAACCATCAAAACACCCCGAAGCATCCAGCCGTTTTGTGGCCAAAATCGTATCACCATCCAGCAAAGAACAATCTGTTTTGAAGTGTAGCACACCTTCGGGCGTAAACACTTCGCGCACACTATAACCCCAAGGTGCCACCAGCCTAATCAGCTCTGCCACGCCCCTTGCATCGGTGCGCGCAGATCGCCCCACCAGGATTTCCTTGGCCGTGGTTAAAATATCACCGCCCTCAATAAACCCAGTTTCAATCGCCAGAACCTGATCATAAAACCCGCGCAAAGCCGGTGCCATTTCAGCCACTTCACCTGAACGTGTTTGCGCCCCAGGCCGCATCAAAATCGCCCCTTCATGCAGGCAAAGGGCGGTATCTTCCACAAACACCGCATCGGGGAAATCTTCCAGCGCGGGCAACTCCAACACGTCCGCCCCCGTTTCACGTAAAACCGCCACATAATGCGCATGATCTTTCAGCATCTGCGCCAAATCAGGCGTACCAATATCAGCTGCCCGCAACCCATCCACAATACTGGCACTGGGCTTGCGGGTTATCGCGCGGCAAAACTCAAATGAACGTTCCATATAACTACCCTCTCAAGCCTTAATTTCAATCATCGCAGGCCCATCAAGCGGCTGCAGGGCGCGTATGGCTGCCGTCAAACCATCCTTGGTCATTTCACAGCTTTGAAACGGTATCCCAAAGGCTTTTGCCATATGATCAAACTTCGGCGGGGTTGGGTCACACCCGACAATATCCACGCCGGCACGCGCCATCGAGGTTTCAATTTCCAAGTAGCCGTGATTGTTCCAGACAATAAACAGGATCGGCAATTTTTCATCCACAGCCACCATAATTTCAGGTGAGCTAAACTGCGAACCGCCATCGCCCACCAAACACACCACCTGTGCCGCAGGGTCTGCCAATGAGGCCCCGATACATGCCGGAATAGAAAAGCCCAGCGCACCAAAACCGGTTGCCGCATTAAACCACCCGCCAGCGCGGTCATGGTCATAATAAAGGTTGCCTGCGTAGATCACTTGGCAACTGTCACCGATCAATAGTGCGTTTGGTAATTCCGCCTGAATGGTTTGCAGCAACCCCACTAATACCCTGTAATCAGGCCCTATTTCTTCAAACGCAGCAGACCTGACCGCTTCGGCCCGACTTGCCCCATTACAATCAGAAGCCCCTTCGCCAAGGGCCGTCAGTAAGCCGGGCAATACCACCTCAACCCGTCCGCAAATCGGGTAATCCACAGGGTGCCGTGCCAGTTGCTCGGCACTGATATCCACACGGATCATCTGTGCCACTACAGGCGGGCAAGGTGCACCGTACATGCCGTAATCCGTCGGCCCCAATTCGGTTCCCAAGGCCAGAACCACATCCGCCCCTTCTATTAAGCTGTTCACAGACTTCAAACTTGGGCTGGCCGCCACACACAATGCATGTCCATGTAAAAGCCCGCGCACATTAACGGTTTCCACCACAGGTGCATCCAGCCGCTCTGCCAGTTTCAACAAATCACTTTCAGCCCAACGCGCCCCGCCGCCTGCAATAATCACAGGTGCTTTCGCCGCCTTTAGCAAAGCCGCAATCGGCGTCAAATCCAGCACAGGTTTTTCAACTATCGGCGCAGAATGATCAGCCGCCACCGTATAAGGTAGCTTCATCACATCCGTCGGCACCTCAATATGCACAGGGCCACCGCGCCCGTTATCAAACAAGTGGTACGCCTGATCCAACGCCACCGTCAGATCCCCCTCTGCCCGTATTTGCGTAGAGGCCAAAGCCAATGTCGCCGTCATTTCCTGTTGTGCAGGTAATTCATGCAAACACCCCAATCCGCGCCCCAAAGTATGGGTCGCATTCACGCCCGAAATCACCAGTATCGGCACACTATCGGCCCGCGCCTGCGCCATCGGCGTATAGGTGTTTGCCAGCCCTGGTCCCGTGATTACAAACGCCACACCGGGCTTGCCTGAAACCCGCGCATAACCATCGGCCATAAATCCCGTTCCCTGTTCATGACGCGCCGTGATATGGCGGATTTTTGATCCTGCCAGCCCACGATACAATTCCACGGTGTGAACACCCGGAATACCAAAAACAATCTCAACGCCACGCGCCTCCAACTGCTCTACAAGTGCTTCGCCTATTGTTGTCATGCAACCATTCCTTTTAATTTTAATCCGTGTGCGTGATCAGCAATCCGCGCACAAGCCTTTTTCACAATTTCATCATCTTGGGTTAAAGCAAAGCGCACCCAATGTTCCAAAGACGCCCCAAAAGACGCCCCCGGCATTACTGCAACACCCGTATTTTCCAGCAAATCATGCGCATATTCATTACTTGCCAATCCAGTGGCGGCGATGTCAATCAGCACAAACATACCACCTTGCGGCTTGTTCACCCGCAAACCGGCAACGCCATCAAGTGCGTCAAAAACCATACCCGCCCGCTTGGCAAACCGCACACACATCCCTTTCGCAGCCTCAGAAGGCTCTGAGACCGCGTGCGCTGTCATATCCGCAATGAACGGCTGATTGCCGAACAACATGGTTTCGGCCACAGGTAAAACTTGTGCCGTAAACTCAGACGGGCCAACCGCCCAGCCTGTGCGAAATCCGGGTGCCGCATGAGACTTGGAAATGGATGAAACCACAATCACCCGATCGGAAAATTCTTCATATGCTAGGGGGGAAGTAAACGTAGCCCCATCAAAAATCAGCTCTTCATAAACCTCATCCGAGATGATCCACAAATCATGTTTCACCGCCAAGGCCCCAATTTCAGCAATATCATCCGCCGTCAAAATTGCCCCTGTCGGGTTGTGCGGCGTATTCAACAATATCGCACGGCTGCGCGGCGTAATGCGTGCTTCAATGTCCGCCGCCTGCATCCGAAAGCCGTTTTCAGGCCGCATCGGTACCGCTATTATATCCGCCCCGCTTGCACGCACGACACCTTCATAACTGGCGTACATCGGGTCACCCACAAGCACCTCATCCCCCGCTTGGCTTATCCCTGCCAAGGCCACGTAAAGCGATGATTGTGTGCCGGGTAAGCACAAAAACTGATCCGCAGTTATCACGCGCCCCGTACTGCGCGTATAGCGTTTAGAAAGGGCTTCCAACAGGCCGGTTTCACCACGCCCATTAGAGTATTTCGTGCGCCCCGCGTCCATTGCCATTTTAGCGGTTTCAATCAGCTCTTTGGGCGTTTCAACATCAGGTTCGCCAATGGTCATCATCAAAATATCATGCCCCTCGGTGCGTAATTGATCCGCCCGTAAATGCACATCCCATTTCGCATTACCCAGCCCTGCAAGCCGTTTTGTTATAGATGCATATCGCATTGTCATTCCTTTAACTCCAACCCAAGAATAGCGCCCACAGACGCCAAACCGATGGCAGGCAGTTCGCTTGCCTCAAATGAATTTGGCAGCGCACTGCCTTCCAACCACAACCCGTCCAGAACCGCATTGCAGGCAATCGCAAGTCGGCGCAAAGCGGCTTTATCTTTGGGTTGGTCAAGTTCGATATAAGCCTCAGCAATCAACTGCTGCAAATCATCTCGAAACTGAAAGTAGGTCTTCTCGTGGATCGCTTTCATTGCGCTATCACGTTGAACAGATTGTATAAAACCTGCCCATAAAGCCAGTGATCTAGCATCAACAACAGGCGGTGCCAAAGAGGTTTTTATTAAGGAAATCAGACCTGACAACCCTGAAAGCCCCCCATCAACCGTTGCATATGCGGCATAGCGCATCGTCGTCATATGCCGCTCATATGCCGCCCCGATCAAATCTTCCTTGGTCGTGAAATAATGCCGGATCAGCCCCGGTGTCACACCTGCTTCCATGGCGATATTGCGCACGGTTGCCGCCTCTGGCCCGCCAGAGGCGATCAACGAAAGCGTTGCATCAATCAGCGCATCTTGACGTTGATCAGAGCTTTCCCTTTTGAAGGTTTTACGAGAATCGTTCATGTTTTTCTTCACTTATTATACACTTGTATAATTTCATAAAATAAAGCACAGTTCAAACGAAATCTTAAGGTGCATCGGATGCCTGGAAACAATAAATATTCCTGCCTGTTTGAGCCGGTGAAAATCGGCCCCGTGACCGCACCCAACCGCTTCTATCAAGTCCCACATTGTTGCGGCATGGGCCATGTCAGACCACAAGCCCACGCCGCCATGCGCGCAATGAAAGCCGAAGGGGGTTGGGGGGTTGTCAGCACTGAAGAATGCGAAATCCACCCCAGTTCCGACCTGTCACCCTACGCGGAACAACGCATTTGGGACGAACGCGATATCCCTGCATTACGCTTGATGACTGATGCAGTTCACGCCAAAGGATCACTGGCCGCGATCGAGCTGGTTCACAACGGCAACCACGCCGCCAATATGTTAACGCGCGCCACACCCCTTGCACCATCTGACATGTCGGTAGACTTTGCCTACCCCAAACAAGCCCGCGCCATGGACAAATCCGACATCCGCGAATTTCGCCGTTGGCATCGCGCGGCGGCAAGGCGTGCCAAACAGGCAGGCTTCGACGTGATCTATGTCTATGCCGGCCATCACATGTCATTGCCGCATCATTTCTTGTTACCCCAGTTCAATGACCGTACCGACGAATACGGCGGCAGCCTTGAAAACCGCGCCCGCTTGATCCGCGAGTTGCTGGAAGAAACCCACGATGAAGTCGGTGATACATGCGCCGTGGCCTTTCGCTTTGCAGTGGATGAAATGCAAGGCGTGGATGGCATGCAAGCCCATGAAGAAGGCCGCGCAGTGGTGGAAATGTTCGCCGAATTACCTGACCTGTGGGATGTAAACGTGTCGGATTGGTCAAACGACAGTGCCACCACACGGTTCCAACCCAATGACGGCTATCAAACGCCCTATATTGAGTTCGTCAAACAGGTCACCACCAAACCCGTGGTCGCTGTGGGCCGCCTGACTTCCCCCGATATGATGCTTTCATTGGTCAAACGCGGGGTGGTGGATTTCATCGGGGCCGCCCGCCCCTCAATCGCTGATCCGTTTCTGCCGCAGAAAATTCAGCAGGGTCGCATTGAGGAAATCCGCGAATGTATCGGCTGCAATATCTGTGTTTCCAGCGACAATCTGGGCGTGCCGATCCGCTGCACCCAAAACCCCACAATGGGCGAAGAATGGCGGCGTGGCTGGCACCCTGAAAAGATCGCAGCTAAGGGTGCCCAAGAACAAGTTTTGGTCGTGGGTGCAGGCCCCGCAGGTCTGGAATGTGCCATGCAACTGGCCAAACGCGGCTATCATGTAACGCTTGCAGAAGCTAAAAAAGAACTGGGTGGCCGCGTCCCGCGCGAGGCAGGTTTGCTGGGCTTAAGTGCATGGAAGCGGGTCACCGACCACCGTATTTATGATTTGCAACAACGCGCCAACGTGCAGATTTTCCAGGAAAGCAATCTAACTGCAGATGACGTAATCGAGCTGGGCATCCCCAACCTTTTCATCGCCACAGGGGCCAGTTGGCGGCATGATGGCATCGGGCGAAGCACGCGACAACCCATTGAAATACATTGCGATATGCCGACCCTAACACCTGATAGCATCATGGCAGGGCAAAACCCAAATGGCACGGTTCTAATCTATGATGATGATCAAATTTATTTGGGCGGCGTGTTGGCCGAACACTTGGCACAAGCGGGTCACAAAGTGATTTTTGCAACCCCTGCCAACATGGTGTCACCTTGGACTGAACTGACGCTGGAGCAGGCCCGCATTCAAAAAATCTTGATTGAACGCGGTGTGGAAATTCACATGAATGCTAAACTAAGTGCCGTGGGTAAATCAGGTTGTGATCTGGCTTGCACCTATACCGAGCAACCCCGCCACATCGCTTGCGACAGCGTGATCATGGTCACCGAGCGCACCCGCCACACAGGCCTGTTTGATGCCTTAAAAGGCAGTAAAACATCTTTCCAAACGCTGGAACTGATCGGTGACGCCGCCAGCCCCGGCTTAATCGCTGACGCGATCTATGCAGGCCATATGGCCGCCAGAAACTTTGAAGAAGACCCTGAAAAAGTAGCCCAGCAAATCTTCAGACGCGAGATGGTATCACTGCAATAATTCCGCGTGGAACCTGACGTGATCTTCCATGAAGCTTTGAATGAAGAAATAACTGTGGTCATAGCCGTCTTGCATCCGGAAAGTTGCGGCCTGTTTACGGGCAATAATCGCATCTGCCAAGGCTTGTGGCTTTAACAAATCATAGAAATTATCTGCCGTACCCTGATCAATCAAAACAGGTGCCTGAAACCCGCGTTCCTCCATCAGTAATGACGCGTCATGTGCCGCCCAAGTGGCTTCATCTGAGCCCAGATAAGCCCCCAACTGCTTGCGCCCCCAATCGGATGCGCAAGGGTTTGCAATGGGTGCAAAGGCAGATACGGATTTGAACTGTTCAGGCAAAGTCATCGCAATGGTCAGCGCACCGTGCCCGCCCATGGAATGGCCGGTAATGCCTTGTTTTTCTTCTAAAACAGCAAACTCCGTCATCACCAGTTTAGACAATTCTTGTGTCACATATGTCCACATATTGAAATGCGGCGCCCATGGTTTTTGGGTGGCATCCACATAAAATCCAGCCCCTTGACCCAGATCATAAGCGTCATCGTTTGCCACATCTTCACCGCGTGGCGACGTGTCGGGAAACACCAGTGCAACCCCGTATTTCGCCGCCCAAGCCTGCGCGCCTGCTTTCGTCATCGCGTTGTCATGGGTGCAGGTCAGTCCAGATAAAAACCACAGCACCGGTACTTTTTGCGCCCGCGCCTGTGGCGGCAGGTAAACTGCAAAAGTCATATCACATTGGCAAGCAGCAGAGGCATGTTTATAAACCCCCTGAACCCCGCCAAAACAGGTATTTTCCGATAAAATTTCCATATTATTTCCCTTCAGATATCAGGCCGCTTACAGGCCCTATCTATCAGCAATTAAATCTTGGGCAAGGTTTTCCGCAACCTCCAACGCCCCTTCCAGAAAACCGCCAAACTGCGTGGCCATTTCGGTTGAGCCCATCCGCAAACGTTTTTGCCATAACTCTGACAACGCCGTCGGCAAGCCGTAAAACGGATGCCTGTTCATTGGGGCTGCATCCAGATCAGAAGCGGTTTCAACCGCTTGCGCCCAATCATGGTAAAATACTTCTTTGGGGGTCAAAGCCTGCACCCCGAAGATGCGCCCAAGCTGGGTAACCGCCGCAGATTTAACTGCATCATCCTGCCCCATGCGCCCCTTGGCAGGCACACCGACAAAGCCAAACAACGCCCCAAGACCCGTCTTGGGGTCTGTTGCATCATGAATTTCCCCAAGCGGCCCATGTCGACTGATCGCGTCCCCCGACAGGTCGTCTTCACGCCAAAACGGGCGATCATAGACGGCCACAAACTTTGCCTGACCGCCCATCCATGTAGGCGTCGCGTGCATCGCATCCATTGCGCCTGCTGGTAAGGCTGGTTCATAAATTAGCCCCGCCGCCACACGCGGCGGCAGAGCCATAACTACCTGCTTTCCTTTAATAATTTCGCCGTTTTGCAGCACAACTTCAACGCCATCGCGCAGGATTTCCACAATCGCATTCGTCTTAATTTTCTGCGGATCAAGCCCAACTGCCAGCGCATCAATCAACGCAGTAATCCCGCCCTGAATTCGGTACGACCCTTCCATCGAAGCATAACCCATACCACGATGCACATCGCCCTGTTCATCTTCAAAACTCAGTGTGCCCTCAGAATACTGATCGAAAGCCGTCAACCCAAACCGTTCCACGATTGCTGCCATACGCGGTTGCCCCGGCCAAAACCACGATGGCCCCAGATCAAAAGCCGCATCCCCCACACGGCCCACATGAACCCGCCCGCCCAGTCGCGCGCGCGCTTCCAGTAGCAGATAATCCGCACCCGCACGGTGCAGATGATCGGCAAGGGCAAGCCCTGACAGGCCGCCCCCGACAATAATAATATCTGTATTCATAAGTTTATGAAACTTTTATTTTGCGAACACTGATTAGCTTCATGCGCCCAAGTAAGGGGCAGATCGCGTTGCAAAGCTGTCATATCTTACACCTTTGGTGGTTTCGCATGGGGTAAATGCCCCATCTTCATCCAGACCTTAGCACCTTTGGGGCCTGCAATCGCAGATAATTTACTGCCCATCGGCAGGCGCAACCACGAATGTTTTCGCAACGCGTCACCACCTTCGATAAACCCGCCTTCCAGCACCAGAAACTCACCCCCCTTGGGCAGATCAATTTCAACCAACGTCCCAGTATCCCAAGTTTCCATCGTCACGGTTTCATCCGCATCACGAAACAAAGGCATCACCGAAACACCATCACGCCCCGCCGCATCAACCGATGTATTCTTGTTCATATCAATCATCACTTGCGTGCGATCATCCATGCCAAACTGCCACAATTTCACAAAAATCACACAGCCCTTATCTGACCCCGGCGTGTGGCGGGTGGTTGGTGGATTGCGGATATAACTGCCCGCAGGAAAGTCACCATGTTCATCCTGAAACACGCCATCAAGCACAAGAAACTCTTCACCGCCTGTATGGGTATGGGGTGAAAACTTGCTATCCTTGGCAAAACGCACAATCGTGGTGGCCCGCGCCACCTCATCACCGATCCTATCCAGCATCCGCCTGTCCACCCCTGCGGTAGGCGAAGAAACCCAGTCCATTTCATCCGAATGCACCAACACGCGCACATCGAAATCTGCGTTAATCTTCATGTCATTACTCCTACCCTGCGATACTGGGGCGTGCGGCAATTTTGGCCCGCCATGCTGTCAGGTTTTTCAATGTGTCAGAGATTTCTACACCTGCGAAATCAACAAAACCCAAGCCTGCAAACGCGGTAATGTCCGCCATCGAAAAACTGTCACCTGCCAAGTATGCAGATTTGGCAAGCACCCCGTCAAGATATTCCATCGTGGCAAGCGCATTTTTACGCTGTGCCAACCCCCACTCTTTATTCTGTGAAGTCTCTAACTCTGGCCCAAGCCCATCAGTTGCATGGTGAAAATAAGCCCCGACCGCATCCATCAGACCGGCCTCAGCGCGGCGGTTCATCATGTGGACAACGGCACGTTCTTTTGGTGTTTGACCACAAAGCGAAGCACCTGCAAAGTGGCCGTCAATATATTCCGTAATCGCCGTGCATTGCTATATAATCGTCCCGTCATCCAATTCCATATATGGCACGGAAGCATCAGGGTTTTTCACCTTAAACGCAGCAGTTCGATGTTCGCCACCCATCACATCCACAGGCACAAACTCCACCTGATCCATCGCGTTCTTTTCTGCCAGTGCAATGCGCACACGTGCAGGGTTCGGGAAGTTTTCAATGTCATAAATTTTCATCTGGTTTGTCCTTTTAGCGAAGTTATTCCTCTGGACAAGATTTAACGCAACACTTACTATTAGTTAAATTCTATTTTTAAATATGTTTAATAGTATTTAGCTATATATCGAAAACGCGCATGAACCTGAACCACCTGAAATTCGCATTGAAAGTCGCCCAATCGGGGTCTTTCACACAAGCGTCCGAGGCTTGTTTTGTTACCCAACCCACTTTGTCAAACGGTATCAAACATCTGGAAACTGAGCTGGGCGGCAAGCTTTTTGAACGCACAACAAGGCAGGTTAGCCTAACCCAGTTCGGCAACCATATGCTGCCCCAGATACAAGCCATGCTGGACGCGAAAAGGGAGTTGGCGGATAAGGCCAAGCTGTATTTCGAACCTGATCACAAACTGTTGTCGATCGGCTTTTCGCCCCTAGTGGACATGCGCCTGATCAACGCGCTGGTCGGGCCCTATAGTGATCACAATCCTGATCTGACCACCTATTTCAAAGAATGCTTCATGGATAATCTGATCAACCGTCTGGAAACCGGCCAGATCAGCATAGCTATTCGCCCAGTGCAACATGATCCCAAGGAAATACGTGTAAAAACAGATACTCACCCGTTTTACCGTGAACCCATTTTCGTCATTCCACGCGACGGTGCCACATCCACTGTTGCAGGTGCTGGGCCGATCACAATAGATCAATTAACGGATGAAATCTTTATATTAACACCTGATACTTGCGGTCACGCCTACGCAACACGCAGCTGGTTCAAGGCTTGTGGCAAAACCATCAAAGAATATGCAGGCCAAGCTGTCAGTTATAGCGTCATGCAAGAATGGACCAGTCTTGGGTTGGCTTCATCCATATTGCCTTGGTCAAAAATCACGGCGGAAAACCGCAAAAAGGCGCGGCCTTTAATGATGGATGCAAACACACCAACCTACATCGCATTTGAGCTGGTATGGAATGCCGAAACCGGCAAATCCGCAATCGTGCAACCATTTTTGAAGCATTGCACAACCCTGCTGGCATCCTTGATGGACGGGCTACATGTTTCAGGCGAACAGTTCCGCCGCTAAAGGGTTAAATAAGATTGACAAACCGCCATTATTTCCCTCAGTATTTATTCAAATACAGATGAAAGATACCCTTCATGGATAAGCACGTTACAACCCATCAAGCCGCTGATGATCAGCGTAATGAAAGCATTAAGATATATGTAAACGGCCAGATTGTGCCACGCGACCAAGCGGTTGTTTCGGTTTACGACAGCGGCTTTATGCTGGGCGATGGTGTCTGGGAAGGGTTGCGGCTTTATAACGGCACATGGGCGTTTCTGGATGATCATATGGATCGTTTGTTTGAAGCGGCCAAGGCGATTGATCTTGATATTGGCATGGATCGCACGGGCGTGATTGCCGCGTTAGAGGCCACGCGTAAAGCCAACGATATGACAACAGATGTGCATGTCCGCCTGATGGTGACACGCGGGGTTAAGGTGAAGCCTTTCCAACACCCGTCCCTGTCCCGTTCAGGCCCTACCATTGTGATCATCTGCGAACATTCCAAACCATCGATCCCCCGCCCCATTCGCTTGGCAACCGTACCCCATGTGCGCGGGCTGCCGATGACCCAAGACCCGAAACTGAACTCGCATTCAAAACTGAACTGCATTCTGGCCTGTATCGCTGCCGAAAAGGCGGGTGCGGATGAAGCTTTGATGCTCGACATCAACGGCTTTGTGAACACCACCAACGCCTGTAACTTTTTCATCGTCAAAAAGGGCGTGGTTTGGACAAGTACCGGCGATTACTGCATGAACGGGATCACCCGGCAAAAGGTGATTGATCTGTGCCGCACAAACGGCATTGAATGCCTTGAGCGCAATTATTCGCTGGTCGATACCTATAGTGCCGATGAAGCGTTTCTAACCGGCACGTTCGGCGCACAAACCCCTGTATCCGAAATAGACGGTCGCCAAATCGGCAGTGCTGATCTTGGCCCCGTCACCAAACGCATTCGCGCACTTTATGCCGATCTAATCGCTAAGGAAACAACATGAAACGCATTGCCATGTGGTCAGGGCCGCGCAATCTGTCTACGGCGATGATGTATTCCTTTGGTGCGCGCAGCGATTGCGCGGTTTGGGATGAACCTTATTATGCGGCGTATTTGCAGGAAACGGGCCTGAACCACCCGATGCAGGCCGAGATACTAGCTAAGTGGTTGCACGATCCCATTGAGGTTTCCAAACGGCTGACAGGCGACATACCACACGATGCCCCCGTGTTTTATCAAAAGCACATGACCCAGCACATGCTGCCGCCCTTTGACCGCACATGGATGAAAGATGTCACCAACGTATTCCTAATCCGCCACCCCGCACGGGTCATCGCCAGCTATCACGCCAAGCGCGAAAGCCCGACTTTGGCCGACATCGGCTTTCAGGAACAGGCCGAACTGTTTGATCAGGTCGCCCAGCATCTGGGCCATGCCCCTGTTGTCATCGACAGTGCCGATATCCGCGCCAATCCCGAAACCATATTGCGCGCGTTATGTACGGCCATTGACCTGCCCTTTGACCCAGCCATGTTAAGCTGGCCCAAGGGCGGGCACCCCAATGACGGCCCGTGGGCACCACATTGGTATCCTGCTGTTTGGAACAGCACAGGATTTGCCGGGGCTGAAGCGGCCTTGCCCGATGTTGGCGATGATTTGCAAGATGTTCTGGCACAGGCCTTGCCTTATTACAGGCAGTTGGAGGCCGTAAAAATACAGGCCTAGCATTATTTGATCAAATACGTCTATACTGCACGTTCTGCATACTAAGTTGTTCCATAGGGGGAAAATATGAGCGCAACACAACAAAATCGCGTGTTGTCTGATATTCGGGGGCAATATTCAAAACTTGCCCCAACTCTGCAACTGGCAGCAAAATATATTATTGATCACCCTGCTGATTTTGGCATTGATCCCATTCGCACATCCGCCGAAAAAATCGGCGTCAGCACCTATTCACTGGTACGTCTGTCAAAAGAATTGGGGTTCCCTGGGTTTGAAGAGTTCCGCGATCCTTTCAGACGCGCCTTGCGCAGCTCGTCTAAACCCGCGATCAGCTTTGGCTGGTTAGATGAATTATCGGCTTTAGGCCCGACGGGTACAACATTGGCCAACTCCGCCGAAAATTCGATGTCGATCCTGAAACATTCCTTGCGCCAGATGACGCCAGAGGTCGCGGAAAAATTCATAGAGACCCTGACCAATGCGCGCACGGTCTATGTGACCGCCACAAGTACCAGCTACGCCTTGGCTTATTATTTCCAGCATATCGCGCGATTGGTTTTACCCAATGTGCAGTTTATCCCCCGCGATATGTCTAATCCGATCGTGGATATGAACTTTGCCAACGATAAGGATGTTTTACTGGCAATCACAGTTGCCCCCTATAGCCAGGTCACTGTAAACGCTTGTAAATATGCCCGCGAAAAAGGTATGAAACTGCTGATCATCACAGACAGCAACCTGCCGCTGGCAGAGCTGGAACCGGAAGCGGTTTTGACCGCTGAAATGGAAAGCCCCTATGTTTTCGCCTGTTATCTGGGCGTCATGGCGATCATGGAAAGCCTGTTGCACTTGCTGGTTATCGCAGGCGGCGATCAGGCTGCGGAGAATATTATTTCCTATCGCAACCTGAAAGCCAAAGTAGACGGCACCTCGCCTTTTTAAAGGCCAAGCCCTTTATAACTGTTCGCAATACGGCCCAAAGATACAAGATAGGCCGCCGTGCGCAAACTATCTACATCATCACGTGAACGCCAAACCGTTTGCATAGACTGGTATGCAGCGCGCATGGTGTCTTCCAAACCGGAACGCACCAGTTCCAATTCCCCAGCACCTTGGAAAAACTTGGTTTTGAAATCGTCTGACACAGGCTTACCCACCAGACGTTCCATTTCCTGGATCAACAGCATATTATTGGACTCTTCTTTACGGCGTTGCATACGGCCAAAACGGATGTGACTAAGGTTCTTGACCCACTCAAAGTAGGAAACAGTCACACCGCCCGCGTTGGCATACATATCAGGAATAATCACCACGCCAGCTTTACGCAATATTTCATCGGCACCCGCGGTAACTGGCCCGTTTGCCGCTTCAATGATCAGCTTGGTTGAAATGCGTGCAGCATTTGAAAGGTTGATCACCCCTTCCATCGCCGCAGGGATCAGGATATCACAGTCTTTTTCCAAAACTGCGGCACCATCGGCTTCATAAGTCCCGTCCGAGAAACCTTTGACCCCGCCATTTGCGCGGATATAGGCAGACAGTTCTTCGATATCCAACCCTTTGTCATTGATAATTGCGCCATCGCGTTCAAGGACAGCTGTAACCAAGCAACCATCTTCTGCAGACAAAAATTTCGCAGCATGATAACCCACGTTACCCAAGCCTTGAACAATCACGCGTTTGCCATCCAGAGAACCCGACATGTTCGCTGTTTTTACATCGTCTGGGTGACGGAAAAACTCTTGTAACGCGTATTGCACCCCGCGCCCTGTGGCTTCCACACGTCCAGCAATACCACCCTTGTTCAAGGGCTTCCCCGTAACACATGCTTCAGAGTTTAATTCCGTTGTATTCATCCGGCTGAATTGATCAGCAATCCATGCCATTTCACGTTCACCCGTGCCCATGTCGGGGGCAGGTACGTTTTGGGATGGATGGATCAGATCGCGCTTGATCAGCTCATAGGCAAAGCGGCGCGTGATACGTTCCAGCTCATCTACCTCCCATGCGTTGGGATCTATCGTCAAACCGCCTTTAGAGCCGCCAAACGGGGTTTCCACAAGGGCGCATTTATAACTCATCAATGCAGCCAAAGCTTCGACTTCATCTTGGTTAACTGACAAAGCATAGCGAATGCCGCCCTTAACCGGTTCTTTATGTTCGGAATGTACCGCGCGGTAGCCGGTAAATGTATGAATATCACCGCGCAGTTTCACCCCGAAACGCACCGTGTAAGTTGAATTACACACCCGGATTTTCTCCTGAAGCCCCGGCGATAAATCCATTAGATTAACCGCTTTTTCTAGCATCATATCAACGGATTGACGAAACGAAGGCTCTTGTGTGTTGGACATGGTAATTTCCCCGGTAGTTACAGAATGTGAGCGCGATAAGCGCGACTCATACCCCCACAATAGCTTTCGTTTTTAAATTGTCTAATAATAACATCAGTTATTTACATGTACTCATTCTGCATAAAAATAACAAAAAGAAAAATAACCGCCACCATGAATGGCATGCGTTTTACACCATCCCCAATTCTGGTGACCGTGTTTTCAGTTAAATTCTGTCTGGTATGATAGTGATTTATAAAACGGTGGGCCCACCTGTGTGGTTGTATATGCCGAACAAAGGCTTTTACCCTTTGCACCTAATTCTTACCAGTAATTTTCGGTGATTTTCGCATTTGGCGCTGTTACGCACCCTTTGAAAATCCGTTAACCAACTTTTGACGTCAAGGGTAGTATGCGCAGCTAAGAATTATGATTTCGTTAGGCCAGCGGTCGCACATATCACAAGGCTGCGGTATAAATTGCCAAGGCCGCCTCATAGGTCATCTCACGGGGGTTATTAACCAACAAACGGCTTTGTTTCATAGCATCTTCTGCCAACATAGGCAGGTCGTTATGGTTAACGCCCACATCGTGCAAGGTCGATTTCATACCCAACTCAGGCCCAAGTTTCTTAAAGCCCTGTACCATGCCCGCACAAATCTCAGCCGTTGAACGCCCCGCCAGTTCCGTAAACACAATCGGGGCAATTTCAGCATATTGCGAAGCCGCCAATTCATCAGCCATATTAAATTCCAAAACATGCGGCAGGATAATCGCGTTTGACAGCCCGTGGGGCACATGGAAATGCCCGCCCAACGGATAAGCCAGTGCATGAACCGCCGCCACCGGCGCATTGGCAAAAGCCATGCCCGCCAGCATAGACCCCAACAACATATCAGAACGCGCCGCGCGATCTTGGCCGTCGGTACACGCCGTACGAATGGCCCCGCCCAAAAGCTGCAAAGCCTGCTTTGCCAGCGTATCCGACAGGATGTTTTTTGCGTATTTTGTAGTATATGCCTCAATCGCATGTACCATCGCATCAATACCTGTGGCCGCCGTGATATGCGCAGGTAAACCAACAGTTAATTCCGCATCCAATATCGCCCAATCAGGCAACAAAACCTGCGATACGACGCCCTTTTTCTCGGAACTGCGGGTGGTGACGATGGAAATCGGCGTCACCTCAGACCCTGTGCCCGCTGTGGTTGGGGCCAAAACCAGCGGCAAACGCGCACCTTTAACCATGCCGACACCGTACATGTCATCCAAGTCCTGTTCCACATTAGGGTGTGCCAGAACAGAGATCAGTTTGGCCGTATCCAAAGACGATCCACCGCCAACAGAAACAACCCCGTCAACAGCTTGCGCTTTTGCCTGATCCACAGCAGCGCGGATCACTGTTTCCGGTGGGTCCGCCATCACATCATCCATGATAAGCACATCAACCCCTGCCGTCTTCAGGCCCTTTAATGCGCTTTTGGCCAGCCCCAGTTTCAAGATTATTTCATCAGTGACAAAAGCCATTTTCCGGCACCCCATATCCGCCATGATCCGGCCGATCTGTTCAGTGGCACCTGTTTCACACAGGATCGAACCGGTAGTTTGGAATTTAAATGGCTTCATCAATTTACTCCTAAGTAATCGTTAATAGATACAATTGTATATATTATTCAAGCACCGGCACATCGAAGTAAGCCGATTTTCCGAATTTATTAACACCTAGAACTTTAAACATTGGCATACGCATATCCGCCAGACGAAGGAAGCCAGAATGATCATCGCCAGAGTTGCACACATCAGCCCCATCATGAACCTGAATAAGATTTTTATTATGATTATACTGGTATTTTCCTGTATAATACGAACCCCTGCATATGCAGACGTTAACCTTACCTTTGGCACATATGCGGCAGTTAAACCGACAACAACCGCAAGAAAGTTTATCCCTTTTCTTAATTCATTAGCAAAATTGATGACCGAAATTCTAGGCGAGCCCGTGACAATCGACATTAAAATTGCACGTGAGTATAGCGAAGGAATTTCTGATTTGGTAGAAGGTCGGGTGGATTTTTCCCGTTTCGGGCCAGCATCATATGTAGCTGCAAAAAAACTGAATTCAGACATTCAGATTATCGCCATGGAATCAAAAAAGGGCGAAAAAACATTCAAAGGTGTTATTGCGGTGCATTCTGCTAGTGAATTTACCAACCTAAGCGACCTAAAAGGGCACAGTTTTGCCTTTGGCGACGAGTTATCTACAATCGGGCGCTATCTGGCACAGGCCGAATTATTAGACGCAGGTGTTTCCGGTAAAGATTTAAGGGAATTCCAGTATTTAGGCCGCCATGATAAAGTTGGCACCGCCGTGGGAAATAAACATTTTGATGCGGGTGCTCTAAAAGAAAACACTTTCAAAAAACTTCAAGCAAAAAACATTCCAATCAAAGCACTTTTCACCTTTGATAACGTTACAAAACCCTGGATCGCCAGTTCAAGTGTTTCCCCACGTATTTTCAATGCCTTAAAGACAGCAATGTTAAACGCCACAGACCCGGACATGTTGAAAAACATTTCTAAATCAGGCTTTTTATCAGGTAGCGATCAGGATTATGACATCATACGGGCCGCAATAATACGTAGCACCCAGTTTAACTGATCGGCAACCTGATATGAAAAAAATGCGTCTATCTGGCCAAATTGCAATCTCATTGTTTACTGTAGCTATATTAGTTGGACTTGTAATCGGTGAAATAGAACGGCGTTTTGAAACCCAACGATTGAACCAAGCACTACAAGAACAAGCAGATTTAACTGTTTCACTTATTGGTGGGTTATTAATTGAAGCGATATTGGTAAAAGATATTCCCGTGATCAACACGGCTATAGAGGAAGCCTGTCCGTCGTCATATAAAATGGGACATCAGAGCGGTTTGAGTATTGGAGGCTCTGGTTCGTTATTGTGATTGATTATGCAGCTTGTTTTTGATGTTGCAAGCGGCGTTTTTGGATTGTTTGCTTCTTGATCTTTTTCCTCTCTCTGATAATGGCTTTGTCGCGCCCAAAATAGACGTCGGCAGGTGTGACGTTGTTCAGGCTCTCGTGGTAGCGCTGGTTGTTGTAATATTCCACAAAAGCTCCGATTTGATTTTCCAGATCGCCGGGTAGGTAATAGTTTTCCAGCAGAACCCGATTTTTCATTGTCTGATGCCAGCGCTCGATCTTGCCCTGAGTCTGCGGGTGGAACGGCGCTCCACGAACGTGATCCATTCTCTGCTCTTCCAGCCATTCGGCAAGATCGCCAGAGATGTAACAGGACCCATTGTCGCTCAACAGACGCGGCATGTGCCGAACGACGGCTTGGTCGCATCCAGATGCCGTCAGGGCCAGCTCAATCGTGTCCGTCACGTCCTCGGCCCGCATGTTGGTGCAGAGTTTCCAGGCAATGATGTAGCGACTGTAATCATCCAGGATCGTGCTGAGATAATACCATCCCCAACCGATGATCTTGAAGTAGGTAAAATCGGTCTGCCACATCTCGTTGATCGCAGTGGTCTTGTCATGGAATTCATCGGCGGCCTTGATCACGATATAATCTGGTGCAGTGATCAGGTCGGCAGCCTTCAGAATGCGGTAAGATGATGATTCAGAGATAAAATACCGCTTCTCATCCGTATATTTTACCGCCAATTCACGCGTAGATAGCGCTTCATGTTCCAGCGCGAACTCGATTAAGTTATCGCGCCTGTCTTGGGGAATGCGGTTCCAGACAGACTTGGGCCGAGGCGAGCGATCCGCCAAAGCATCAAGCCCGCCCTCAAGGTATTGATCATACCACCGGTAAAATGTGGTCCGCGGAATGCCCAGCATGTCGAGGGTTTGCTTCACAGGCAGATGTGATTGCTCAACGGTGTGGATAATCTCCAGTTTCTCAGATGCAGGATATCTCATTCCTCGTATCCCCCAGCCCCTGTCATGCTTTTTTTGAGCAGACGGTTTTCAATGGTCAGATCGGCCACGCATTCCTTCAATGCCATCGCCTCGCTTCGTAGATCCTTCACCTCAGGCGACGTCGCCTGCCGGGCTGTATCGCCAGACAAGCGGCGTTTCCCCGCTTCGAGGAATTCCTTTGACCAACTGTAATACAGGCTTTCAGAGATGCCTTCACGGCGGCACAGCGCCGAAATGCTTTCCTCGCCGCGAAGGCCCGCTAATACAATGCGGATCTTTTCCTCGGCGGAATAGGTTTGTCTGGTTTTACGGCGAATGTTCTTCACCAATTTATCTGCAGCTGCTTTGCTGCTTCCGGATTTCTGTCTCATCTTCACTCCTTGAATGTTATGATGAACCAGAAATCCTCCGTTAGCTAAACCTTAAATCTGTCC
>CBDFQE010000003.1:0-863153 GCA_965250955.1 Amylibacter sp. | reverse complement strand
CGATGATCGTGCGGAGACACTCACGCATGCAGAGCGGATTTGTTATGCGCGCCTTGCAAAAGAAAATGATGGATTGGGAACCGGGTCACTGACACTGGTAGGTGATCCATATCTTGTGTCTGGGCAAGTTGTGCAGTTGGGGCAATCATTCGGCAAATACGCAGGCCGCTGGTTGGTCACGTCTGCCGCCCATAAGTTTACCAGCTCCGGTTACACCACATCTCTTAGAATTAAGGATATTATTGATGTCAAATCCTGAAAACACAAAGCGTGGCATTGTTATTGAGGGCAAAGGGTCGCGTGTGCGGGTGAGGTTTGATGACAATGACGGCATTATCTCACCGTGGCTAGATGTGATGCAGGCTACGACCAAAGGGGCTAAGATTTATACACGTCCAAAGCCTGGCTCAATGGTCATTTGTGCGCTTGATAAAAAATGGGGAAAGCGGCACCGTTTTGGGGGCGATTTATTCTGACGCGGATCCCGCCCCTGCTGATAGCGATGCGGAGTACCACCAAGAAATGGGTGATGGTTCTACATTCGTGTATAAAAACGGCACCTGGACGGTCACCAATGCCGGAGGGGCTGTTTTGACGATGTCCGGTAATGATTTAACCATCGCAGGCAATTTGAATGTGTCTTACGGTGGCGGTTCGTTTTCAGTGAATGGTAATACAATCAGTATTACAGGAAATGTTTCAGTCCAGGGCAATCTGGAAGTGTCTGGGACAACAAGTTTACAAAACACCACAATCAACGGTGTGACGCAGGTTAGCAACTAGGTTTAACAGTTTAACGAATCCGTTAAACTGTTCTGAATGCTTGACTGTATTTAACGCTCTTGACTTGCGTATATGTCTACGCACATGATGTGGCCATCCCCCAGCCACCCATTTACCCTAAACTTGTTTAGTTAGTTTTGCGGCTTCTGCTCAGGCATATTTGCCTCATGCTGGATCGCTCTGATATTCGCCCTGTTCATTGGCAGATGAAGCGCACGCCCGATGGGGCCGTGCTGGGCGAAATTGCAGCTGAACTGGATGATTTGGCACAAGAAGTTCGACAATGCATCCTGACCCCCAAGCGATCTGTGCCACTTAACCCCGAAAAAGGGTGTGATCTTGAACCTTTCAGGGATCGCCCGCTTGGTGTGCGCCATCTATTCGTGGCCGCTGAGGTGCGTGAGGCTTTGAAACGCGATGTGCCTAGAATTATTGTTCAAGAGGTCGCTGTGGATGCTGAATTTGCATCCTTGTCGATCACCGTAAAGTGGACGCCTGTTGAGGCCGTTATTGCCGACTTCGTAACCACGGAGATCAATTATGTCTTTTGACCAGCATCCTATCAATGTCTTGAACCGTGAAGGTGCGCCAACATTCATCACGGCTGACGCAAAAGAGCTGCTTGAACTAGCCATTGCACACTTTGAAGATGGCACCGGCCGGACATTGTCGCCCTCACAAGTTGAAATGTATGTGTTGGAGACTGTCGCCTATATGCTGACTGTGCGGGGCGGAGAAGAACAGCTTGCATTTGAAAATAGTTTTGTTGCTTACGCACGTTCTGGATTTTTGGATAAGTATGGCGCAGATCGCAACACACCGCGCCTACAAGCAAAATCTGCGGGTACAACTCTGCGCTTCACAACGGATACGGCCACAGTTTCAAGAGTGCGCATTCCTGCGGGCACACGCGCCGGTGATGCGGATGGGATAGTTCAGTTTAGAACGGCGATTTTGGCCCACATCGAGGTGGGTCAAACCCAAGTGGAAATTCCTGCTGAAGCAGTTGAGACTGGCATTGCGGCCAATGGATATGATGTCGACAGTATTAGTGCCATCACCGACCCTGTGCCAGGTGTTACCCTAGTGACAAACACAGTGGAAACAGGCGGTGGCGCAAATGTAGAAGATGACACGCGGTACCGTGCGCGTCTGGCACTTGCATTCGAACGCATCAGCCGTGGTGGATCCAAACAAAGCTATGAAGCCCTTGTCTTTGGCTGGAATGCCCGCGTGATTGATGTGGAGGTTGTCCGCCCTGAAGACGGTCACATTCACATTTATGCCCTTATGGATACGGGTGGGCCTAACGCGACAGAGAAATCCCAAATTCTGGAGTATTTAATCGGCAAGATCCCACAGGGTGATTATGTCACTGCTCTTGACCCTGTAGCCCATGATTTTATTCCAAAATTGCATTTGATTGTATCCAATCCGGACGCTGTTCAAGCTGCAACGACCGCAGTGCAGGCAATTCTGGATGCCTGGCGTGGTCAGCTTGGCGGTTATATCGCACCATCGGAATTAATCCGTGCGGCAAAAGCCGTGGCCGGTATTATAGAAGCCGATATTCTGGATCTGAATTTGACCTCTGTGGCTCCGAATGCCTGGCGCAATGCTGCTGACCTCATTGTCACTCTAGAGGTGCAGTGATGGCGCGCTACTGGTCAGATCAGCAACTGGATCACATCACCCCTCCACAGGTAAACGATATACGTGGTCGTGCTTTTTTACGCACGCTCGACCAGATGATTGCAGCACATCCTTTACGGGGTTTCTTTGTGCGCGATGCACTTACATGCCCATCCAAGGCACTGCCGGCATTGATTGCTGAATACTCACTGGAAGAGTTCATTGCGCCCGGGCTTCCCGAACATGTCGTACGCCGTATTGTTGCCAATGCGTGGTTCTTGCATGAGGGCAAAGGCTATGATGACGGGGTGATGTTGGGCTTAAATCTTCTGGGCATGTCGGGCGATATCAAACACTGGTATCAGGAAACCCCGATGGCGGCCGCCAACACCCATGTGATTACCTTCGGTGTTGATGAATTACTGTTCGGTGACGGTGACGGGCGTTTTGATCAACGGCAAATCCGTGCTGCCAAAAAGATGATCGATGCAACAAAACGCTGGTCTCAAGGGTCTGAAATCCGTGCCGGCGTTATAACCGACATTCCACTTTATCACGGCATCTTTCCAATCACGCAGATCGTGGCCGAAGCACGGCCCAATGTGCCTGCACCACCAGTCTTAGACCCTTCTGCAAAATATGCGGTCATTCCGACCACACAAATCCGCGCTATTGCGCACCCAAATTAGGAAAACCTACATATGTCATCCTATGCACTCCTGACAAATACCGGTCGCAATAAAGAAGCGGCAGCTTTGGCCAATGGCACGGCTTTGAGCATCGCTGAAATCGCTTGGGGCGATGGTAATTATGCGCCCAGCGGTGGTGAGATAGCCCTTGTTAACGAGCTGGGCCGTAAACCTGTCCAAGATCAAGGCTTGCCTGATGGTGCGTTAAATACGGCGTATTTTGAAATTTTACTTACCGAGGCAGAAGGCCCCTTTGTTATTCATGAGGCTGGCCTCTTTGATGATGACGGCGATTTGATCGCCATTGTTAAATACGATCCGCCCGTAAACAAACCCAAAGATACGGTTTCAGCTATTTTGCGCATTAATGTGGTGTTTTCAGATTTGGAAAACCTTATTTTAAAAATCGACGCCACAACGGCTTTTGTTCCTGCCATTCGCAAGGTTGATACAGGCAATGGGTTGACAGGTGGCGGGTCGCTTGAGAATGATCTTTTGATAGATTTGGATATGGTGGCCTTGTCTACATTGCTTTTGGCAGGCGGGTTTATTTCAAATGCGGCACTTGCAACCGCAATCGCAAACTTTGTGACCCAAACTCAATTAGATGCCGCCATTGCCACTCTGGTTGGTGCATCGCCTGCGGCTTTGGACACGCTTAACGAGTTGGCCGCTGCCCTTGGCGATGACCCGAATTTTGCAACAACTATGACTGCATTAATTGGCACAAAGCTGAATGCCGATGCATTCACGAGTGCTGCCATTTTAGCACTTTTACTTTCCGTTGATGGCGTAGGTTCTGGCCTTGATGCTGATCTGCTTGATGGCAAACATGCCTCTGAATTTACGACGCCAGCGGATTTAAACGCCGCGATATCTGATCTGGTTGCGGCGTCCCCTGGTACGTTGGACACATTGAACGAGCTGGCCGCGGCCCTTGGTGATGATCCGAACTTTGCCGCTACGATGACTGCATTGATTGGCACAAAACTGGATAAAAGCGGTGGCACAATCGCGGGGGCATTAATTATGTCAGGCGGTAGTGTCTATGTTAATGCCAGCGGCCCGACAGGGAATGCACATTATTGGCTGAGAGATGAAAACGGTGTGTCCCGAGCTTTGATCTATTGGTCCAGAACTGTCGACGCACTTCGCATGATGAAATATGCACCGGATGGCGTCACCGTCGAGGCCCAACTCAATATATTTGCTGACCGTGCCGAATACAATGGCAAGAAAGTCTTAGTTGCAGGTGAAGAAATTGAGCCAGATTATACCAGTCCTATAGTGGCATACCCGGCGGCAAATACCCCACTAACGGTGGCACATGGCCTTTCCGCAACGCCTAAACAGTGGAATGCATATATGACATGTATAACCGCTGAGTTCGGATATGAGGTTGGCGATACAATACAAATTGCTGCATCCGAGGGTGCAAACCCGCGCAGTACCACAGTCTGGGCTACTGTAACCGCTTTGGGCATTATACGGCAAAACAATATGTTTATCACACGACGCGATGCGGCAGGTAATATAGCGTTCACTCCGGCAAATTGGAACGTATTTTTCAGGGCGTGGAAATGATTTCAATATTTAGCAAACATGAGGGAAGGTAATTACTGATGGCACAACGCGAAATACACGCTTTTGATGGAAACGGGAAATATGCAGGGGTGTACATTGCGACAGATGAACAATTCAGCAAAACGGGCCTTACTGAGGGCACCGAACCTGTCAAAATCGTTACAAGTTATATGATTAATTTAGAACGTGACCGCCGCATTGATGCAGGCTTTACGTTTGATGGCCATGTGTTTCAGGCAGACGATGTCTCTTTGCGCAAAATCAATGGTGCGGCCACAGGTGCTATCATTGCCAAAGGTCTAGGTGCTGATCCAACTTCGGCTAATTGGGCGGCGGATGGTTCAGAGTTTAGCTGGGTCTCGGCTGACAATACAATCATTCCAATGTCACCAGACGCGGTGCTTGCGTTTGGCATGACCGCTCTGGCCCATGTTGATGCCCACACAAAGTCCGCGCGTGTGCTTAAGGACACACCGCAGGATGATTACGCGGCTGATGCCCATTGGCCGAGCGTGGTTTGATCTTCGGCTTCCTCAACCTAACCACGCCTTCGCATTAGCGGGGGTTTGAGCCGCGACAACGGCCCAAAACCACGGGGAATAGTAAACCAGCCCCGCCAACCTAAGATGATTTAAGACCGCCCGCATCCATGATCATGGGTTTGGCCATAGAAGAACGTAAGTAGAACAAATGTCAACGACTGAAATCAATCCCTGCCGCCCAGTTGCCCCATATCAGGGGGGCAAACGTAATCTGGCCAAACGTATCTGTGCCATCATCGATGCAGATAGCCACACCGTATATGCCGAGCCCTTTGTCGGCATGGGCGGTATCTTCCTGCGCCGTACCAAGCAACCGCGCGCCGAGTTCATCAATGATGCGGGCCGTGATGTCTATAACCTGTTTCGCATCCTGCAAGAGCATTATGTGGCTTTCCTGGACTTGTTGCGATTTCAACTGACTACACAGGCCAATTTTATCCGCCTTGTAGATGTCGATCCTGAAACTCTGACCGACCTGCAGCGGGCCGCACGATTTTTGTATCTGCAACGTGTGGCCTTTGGCGGTAAGATCTCCGGCCGGAACTTCGGCTTGTCGCCGGATCGCCCGGGGCGATTTAATCTGACTACAATAGAACCTGATTTGGAAGCTTTGCATGAACGCCTGTCAGGTGTCACCGTGATGTGCGTCGATTATTCTGACTTTATCAGGCGCATAGATCGTAAAGGTGCGTTCTTTTATCTGGATCCACCCTACTGGGGTTGTGAGGATGATTACGGCAAGGCCGTGTTTGAGCGTGCTGACTTTGAACGTATGGCAAAGCAACTGGCCGGCATTAAAGGCAAGTTTCTGATGTCGATCAATGATGTGCCTGAAATCCGCGAGACCTTTGCGGGGTTTAGGATTGCAGAGGTGACAACCAGTTACAGTGTTGGAAAAGCCAATGACGCGCGCGGTAAGCGCGCGGAGATGTTGATCGGTAATTTTGAATGGGAGAGATGATGAACCAAGATTACCCTGATCCCGTTGAGGCCCTTGTGTTGGGTTACCACGTGTTGGTGGATGATACGCTGGGCCACCTTTGTGTGGCCCATGACGGCGCAATCACATGGGATCATCTGCAGTCGATTAAAACTGAAGTATGGGGGACGGAGGCGCGCGCCATTGAGGTTTACCCTGATGAACGCAACCTCGTGAATAACATCAATATGCGCCATCTTTGGCGGTTAGGTGTGGATGACTTCTGCCCGGACTTGTTGGGGCGGGCGGTTGTGAGGCGGACGTTGGAGGTGCGGTTTGGGAAGGTGTGGGCAGGTAAATGAATGATGGGTAATTGTTCAAACAGCGGAATTATTGGTTAATTGGCGAAAAGCCATTAGGCAATATTATTAAGATGATGGAAACTAAGGGAATACGGGTGTTCTCTCTCGCTGAAAACACAAAAAATGTCGATGCATTTTCGATGTGGCGGGATGATGAACCATATGTATTTTTGAACACTCTAAAATCTTCTGAACATAGCCGTTTCGACGCTGCGCATGAATTGGGGCACTTAATACTTCACAGGCATGGCGGCCCCAAAGGGCGGGAAGCAGAGCATGAAGCTAACCAATTCGCTTCAGCATTTCTTATGCCTCGTGCTGATGTTATTTCACAGATTCCATATGTCTCTAGTATTAAACAAGTACTGAAGGCAAAAAAAAGATGGGGTGTTTCTGCTGTAGCGTTAGCTTACAGGCTAAATAAGTTAGGCTTATTAACAGAATGGCAATATATACAATTAAATCGTCAATACAGATCAAAAGAACCCGATCCTCTGCCCCCTGAATACTCAAGTGTTTGGGATATGGTTCTTAAAGAGCTCTGGAAAGAGGGGCATACGCGAGAACACATAGCGCGAAAGTTATTAATTCCAACAAGTGAATTAGACAATTTAATCTTTGGCATGACTGGTATTCCCTTAAAGCCAGATAGAGGTAAGCCCGAGTTGAAGGTAGTCTAAGTCTCTGCGTTAATCGGTGTCGCAAGCTGAATGTTGGTTAACGCTATTCACGGAATTTACTGCCAATAGCTCCGCCTGTGCCTGACAACAGTCGCGCCGCGCTATACTCGGAATTTCACGCATTTCCAGATCGGGCGGGGGTAACTGGTTTTGTCTCATAGGCGCTGACGTCAGACAGAAGCATCCGTCGCCGACGACTGGCAGCATTAGGCCAACGAGATCGACTTTCATCTTCTTTGACTAGGCCTCCCCAACTCGTCTGAGCTAAACCCACAACAGCCTCAGGATGCACCAAGAAAGCGGCCTAGGGGATCGGGGTACCGCGCAACACGCGGGGGCAAGCAGGCAATACAGACTGTTTGGGAAATTACTCTGGCAGGGGCTGAGAGACTCGAACTCACGACCCTCGGTTTTGGAGACCGATGCTCTACCAACTGAGCTAAACCCCTATAACCAAAGTGTGCATCCATTACGAAAGCTTTACAGGTTTTGCAAGCCGCAAGTGAAACCATAGCAAGAAAAACTAGATGCGACAATAATTGCGCTAATTACAATTTCAAGTTTCTTGGTATTATAGTAACATAATGGCATGACAAAATTATTACGTACAGATGCGGAACCGCCAAAAGTGAAACTTGTCACCGAAGTGTGGGGGCCGATCAAATCTTTGATGGCTGCACGGCGTAATATTTTAGAAATCATTCCCCAAGTAGCCACGAAACAACCGATTATGGGGGGGTACCTCTATTGTCAGAACGGTAAAGTGGGGTGAAACATAAAAAATTCCATTTTAAATAAGTAGGTTACGCCAAGAAGGCGTTAAAAACCTGCTGTCAGTAAAATGGAGAAAATGTTGTGTTTATGCGCAGTTATTGGCATAAAATGAGGCAAAATGTTGTGAAAATGGTGTGCTTTACCCAGCGAGGGGCAAAACACGACCTGTCCATATCACCGGGCCAACCAAGTTGAATTGATCTATATTGGCGGCTTCAATCTCAAAAGGCTTATATTTCTCACGTGAATCCGATATAACTTCGATTTTATCAAGTTTCAGATCGAGCCGTTTAACATAGAACATATCCATATAAGCCATAGCATAAATACCAGAGTTTACTGATTTCTTATTTGTGTCGATCATCAACAAGTCACCGCTAAATATTGTTGGTTCCATACTGTCACCATAGGCATAAGCCATTATTAGGCCATCAGTACTGCTACGCCCCAAGCGGCGTTGGATGAATTCGGCGGTAAAGGGTATATCATCGATCTTTTCCGCATGATCCTGCCAGCGACCCGTGCCTGCGGACATTTCGATATCATACCGTGGTATATATAGGATTTTGTCGTCTACGGCCCCACCAGAGCGCATAGGGCCTTCGCCAGTCGCGAGCCAGTCTAATGAAACCCCAGTTCCATCAGCTAAGATAATAAGATTATCCACGGATGGTTTACTTCCTGTCAAAGCACTCCGCAGAGAGCCTAGTGGGATATTAATGTCTTGACAGAAATTTCGTTCACTTCTGCCATCCATAATGGTTTTTATACGCTCTGGAAGGCCGTCACTGTTCCGCATCATCTACAGTGACCATGTCGGTCACCCTTATATTAGAAGTCACAGTTATAATAATATGCAATTATTACAAATAGTTGCATCAAATATCACGCAAAAGCGCAATATAAATAACAGTGACCGCAAGATTTATCTTGCAGTTGAAATAAATATATTGCATGTTTATCCCATCGCTAAGTTAAACATCACAACAAGCACCGCATAGACGGAGCAAAGGACGAGCACATGAAACAGACTGCCCTTAACTGGCACCCTGCCGATATTTCAGCCGCAATAGCAAAGAAAGGGTCTAACCTTTCCCGCATTGCACGAGAGGCTGGCATTAGCCACAGCTCCACCAAAACTGCTATCCGCGCCCGCTGCTATGTTGGCGAACAGGCGATTGCAGTGTTTATAGGGGTTGCCCCTCATATAATCTGGCCTAATCGGTATGACAGCAAAGGTATTCCGCTTCATCCGCGTATCCGTAAAAACCTTAACGTGTCTTTCGACATTAAATCTAGTCAAAAATGCACGGCTGTTTAGACATGGCCCGTTTAACGCAAGTGAAGTGGTTTAACGCTCTCGCCCTAATTGAAAAACTTCGTAATTTGGATGTTTGGCTCGATGCAGTCTTTGGAACTGTTGCCCTGATCATCATAATCATCGCGCTTTTGATTGCGCCTGATTTGTTGGGGTGGGGCAAATGAGCACCAATATCGCAAAGACCCCAGTTTGGTTTTCTGGATTTTTAACTTTCTATGACCGCCCAGAACGGCCTTCAATTAAGTTGGCTTTAACCCAATATAAAGCCAGTTTGGAAAGTTCCACCACAATGCCAGAATGTTGGTATGTGCAGCAGGTACTGAATCGTTATGTGGATCATGGCGGTGAGTTACCAAATCGGAAACCCACCTGTTTAATGCAAATGTTTGGTAGTGGATCAACACGCGTCTACTGTGCGGTTTGTGGCAATGTGGTCAGTGTGAAGTGCCAGAATGCCTAGACGCACCGACACCCGCACCCTTGATATGTTCACCGACTGGCAACCGCCAAAGGTTGCCGTATCCCTGCCACCCGAAGTGACCAGTGGTGGCAATCTGGGCAGCCGCATTGCACGTGCAATCAGCCGCACTCTTAAGACCAGTGACATGACCCGCGAAGAGATTGCGCAAGGCATGTCTGACTACCTTGGCGATAAGGTCACCAAAAATATGCTGGATGCCTATGCCAGCGAAGGGCGTGAACACCATAAGATCACATGGGAACGTGTCATCGCCCTTGTTCATGTCACAGGCCAACATGGGTTAATCGGCTTCATGGCCGAAATGTTTGAATTGGCCGCAGTGCCCACAAAATACAGCGATATCATCGAACTTTACCACATCGAAGAGCAGGAAAAACGCCTTGCCCACCAAAAAGCCACCCGTATGGCGCGCGTGAGGTCTGGCCGATGAATGCACATGCGAACACACCAGCGGCACCCCATCTTTGGGCGTATGGCGATAATGAGTGGATGTCATCTGAAGAAATTATAAGGGCTAGATTTGGCGATTTACCCAAAACTAAAAGCGGATTTATCCGTAAAGCTAAACGCGAAAACTGGCGTACCCTTGGCCCTCAAAAAGCCCGTAAACGCAAAGGGCGCGGCGGCGGTTGGGAATATCATATCAGTTGCCTGCCAAGTGCAGCACAGGCTGATTGGGTACAGCGGCAGAACAAGGCCGTAACGATAGCGGATCTAACCAAGCGCGAAGTTTCAGCAAAGAAAACAGCTACAGAACTGGCAACAGGCGTTGCGGCCCACCGCCGTCGTGTAATGGAAGCGCGCGCCGCAATTTTGCGCGAACTGGATCGCCGTTGTTTTACCGATGGCAGTAAAATAGATGCCACGATTGCCGCAATGATTGCCGAAGCCAAGGCTGAGGTGTGTGAACGGTGGTTGCTCGACATTATGCAGACCGCATCGGATCGTACACGGTCGCCTGTGCCCTCTGCGCGCTCATTCTATCGCTGGCGTACAGCTTACAAAAAAGCTTTAGTTACAAATAGTGATCCTGTACTTGCCCTTCTTCCCGGTACGCGGTTGGAAAAAGCCAACATAGATACAATCTACCCATGGTTCCCCGTATTCTTGCGTCATTGGGGCCGCCCGCAGAATCCAACCATTGCCATCACCGTCGAAAAGACCATCGCCAGCTTAAACGATGACGAACTGGCCGCAATGGTAAAGCTTGGTGTTGAACCCAATTACGACAAGGCGCGCCGTGCACTGAAATCTTTGAGCGGTACAGATAAGTTCATTCTGGCCCACAAAGGGCGCGAAGGGACACTGTCATTAAACGCGCGATTGTCTTTTAAACGCAGAACATTTGAAGGCATGGATCCCGGCACGATTTACATTGCAGATGGTAAAACATTTGATGCCGAGATAGCCCACCCCGAACATGGTCAGCCGTTTCGCCCGGAAATCACCACGGTGTTGGATGTTGTGACACGCAAGTTGGTCGGTTGGAGCATCGATCTTTCGGAAAACACCCGTGCAGTTGCAGATGCAGTACGAAAAAGCTGCGAACAACACGGCATACCCGCCATTTTCTACAGTGATAACGGGCCGGGTTATTCCAACAAAGAATTTGACCATGCCACGCTTGGTCTATGCGCGCGGCTTGGCACTACCACCACACACTCCTTGCCATACAACTCACAGGCGCGCGGTATTATCGAACGGATCAACGGATCAATTTGGAATACGCTTGCCAAAGAATTTGATACATATGTTGGCCCGGATATGGATCGCGAGGCCAAGTTGCGGGTTCACAAAGAGGTCAGACGCGATCTTAAAACGCTTGGTACCAGTAAATTACTGACCCCTTTTGCCGAGTTTATCGAACGGGTGAATGAGGCCGTTGATTATTACAACAACCGGCGGCACAGTGCGTTGCGCATTCGTGATTATGATACAGGGCGCATGCGTAAAGCCAGTCCAAATGAATACTGGGCAGAGTTTGAAACAAATGGTTTTGAACCTGTTAACCTAGATGGCCACATGGCCGATGATCTTTTCCGCCCGCACGTTAAACGCAAAACAAAACGCGGCGAAGTGTCATGGCTGAAAAACCACTACTCCGATCCGGAATTAATTAAATACGACGGCCAAGATGTGCTTGTTGCATACGACATTCAGGATGGGCAGCGTGTTTGGGTGCGTGAAATTGATATCCTAGAAGGTGAAGAACATCCCGGCCGCCTGATTTGTGTTGCGGACTTCTGGCATAACAAAACGCGCTATGTGCCTGTATCTATGGAGCAAGATGCAAAAGAGAAACGCCATGCCGGGCAACTGAAACGCCTGAAGGTAAAAGAAGATCGCATCCACGACGATTTGCGCGCGCCACTATTGCTTGAAGGGCAAAAAGAAATCCCTATAAACTCCATGGCCCCAAAGGCAGAACTGCTTCCAGAGCCCGTTGTCGATCAAGTCGTAACACCCATCCGACATAGCCCCAAACCCGCATCGCGCGACCCGCGTAATCCATGGGGTAATCCTGATATCGATTTGGCATGGAAAATTGTGGAAGCCCCAGAGGGTACGGCAATTTCAATCGGTTGGGTGCGTTTGATGACCAACTTGCTGAACAATCGCGCAGCCGTGGACATGATGAAAGAAGTAGAGCTGCCCCTTTGGGAATTGAAAGAACGCATCGAGGCAGCCCCGCAACCACTCAACAAGAGCAGTAATGGAGAACAGATAACATGAAACCAGTATTTGTGAAAACACAAAACTACAGGGCCTTTCAAGGAGCCTTGGAAAACATGAACGGTCGCGGGGCAGAAGAATGCCAGCTGATCGTTGTTGATGGCGAACCCGGGCTTGGGAAAACCACAATCCTGTCCAAATGGGCTGCAGAAAATTCCTGTATTTACATGCGCGCTAAGACCGAATGGAACCCCAGCTGGTTGATGGGCGAACTACTGGACAATCTGTCTGTACAACCGCCCCACCGCCATGAGGCGCGGTTTAATGCAGCTTTGCAGGCCTTGGCTGAACGGGCCAATCTAGCGGATAACACCGGGCGACAATTCGCCGTTGTGATCGATGAGGCCGATCATATTTCCAGCAAGCAAAAGCTGATTGAAACCGTGCGTGACCTTGCTGATCTTTCGGGTGTACCCTTCATTCTTGTGGGCATGGGGCGGATCCGCGATAATCTCACACGGTTTCCACAAATTGCCAGCCGCGTGAGCAGCTATGTGCGGTTTTCGCCTGCAGAATTTGAAGACGTAGAGTTTTTCCTCAAAGAAAAATGTGTGGTGCCGGTTGCACCTGATCTGGCAGCTTTTGTACACCGCTCAACAGGTGGTTTTAACCGCGAAATCAAGGAAGCCATCCAGTCCATAGAACGGCTGGGCAGCCGAATTACCCTTGCGGATCCAAACACAGGATTGACCCTCAAGGAAATGGCAGGGCAACACCTTATCAATTGTCCGTCGTCATATAAAATGGGACATCAGAGCGGTTTGAGTATTGGAGGCTCTGGTTCGTTATTGTGATTGATTATGCAGCTTGTTTTTGATGTTGCAAGCGGCGTTTTTGGATTGTTTGCTTCTTGATCTTTTTCCTCTCTCTGATAATGGCTTTGTCGCGCCCAAAATAGACGTCGGCAGGTGTGACGTTGTTCAGGCTCTCGTGGTAGCGCTGGTTGTTGTAATATTCCACAAAAGCTCCGATTTGATTTTCCAGATCGCCGGGTAGGTAATAGTTTTCCAGCAGAACCCGATTTTTCATTGTCTGATGCCAGCGCTCGATCTTGCCCTGAGTCTGCGGGTGGAACGGCGCTCCACGAACGTGATCCATTCTCTGCTCTTCCAGCCATTCGGCAAGATCGCCAGAGATGTAACAGGACCCATTGTCGCTCAACAGACGCGGCATGTGCCGAACGACGGCTTGGTCGCATCCAGATGCCGTCAGGGCCAGCTCAATCGTGTCCGTCACGTCCTCGGCCCGCATGTTGGTGCAGAGTTTCCAGGCAATGATGTAGCGACTGTAATCATCCAGGATCGTGCTGAGATAATACCATCCCCAACCGATGATCTTGAAGTAGGTAAAATCGGTCTGCCACATCTCGTTGATCGCAGTGGTCTTGTCATGGAATTCATCGGCGGCCTTGATCACGATATAATCTGGTGCAGTGATCAGGTCGGCAGCCTTCAGAATGCGGTAAGATGATGATTCAGAGATAAAATACCGCTTCTCATCCGTATATTTTACCGCCAATTCACGCGTAGATAGCGCTTCATGTTCCAGCGCGAACTCGATTAAGTTATCGCGCCTGTCTTGGGGAATGCGGTTCCAGACAGACTTGGGCCGAGGCGAGCGATCCGCCAAAGCATCAAGCCCGCCCTCAAGGTATTGATCATACCACCGGTAAAATGTGGTCCGCGGAATGCCCAGCATGTCGAGGGTTTGCTTCACAGGCAGATGTGATTGCTCAACGGTGTGGATAATCTCCAGTTTCTCAGATGCAGGATATCTCATTCCTCGTATCCCCCAGCCCCTGTCATGCTTTTTTTGAGCAGACGGTTTTCAATGGTCAGATCGGCCACGCATTCCTTCAATGCCATCGCCTCGCTTCGTAGATCCTTCACCTCAGGCGACGTCGCCTGCCGGGCTGTATCGCCAGACAAGCGGCGTTTCCCCGCTTCGAGGAATTCCTTTGACCAACTGTAATACAGGCTTTCAGAGATGCCTTCACGGCGGCACAGCGCCGAAATGCTTTCCTCGCCGCGAAGGCCCGCTAATACAATGCGGATCTTTTCCTCGGCGGAATAGGTTTGTCTGGTTTTACGGCGAATGTTCTTCACCAATTTATCTGCAGCTGCTTTGCTGCTTCCGGATTTCTGTCTCATCTTCACTCCTTGAATGTTATGATGAACCAGAAATCCTCCGTTAGCTAAACCTTAAATCTGTCCCACGAGTGCTGACGTCAGACAATCTGCACATCATCGACGCTGCAACACGAATGATCAGCTCATTAGGGATAAATTACGATGCTTGGATCAAAGCCGTTGACCTTATGGGAGATCACGGCGCAGCCCTTTGCGTTCTTCTGATCGACGCCAACCGAAACCACCCAACCACACCAGTTCTCAATCCGGGCGGGGCGCTTCGCGCCATGACCGCCCGTCATAAAGCTGGCAAACTCAATATCGTCGGCAGCCTCATCGGGCTTGCCCGCCGCCGTGGTTAAATCATGGGAAAACTGAATTTTTACCGGCTCATTGTTGGCCTAATTGGGCTGTGCGTGTGAACGGAACCGTGTACTGTCATAAGGGGCTGCAAAATACCCATTCGAAATGCGCCCGTTTCGCAAAACTTAGGACATTTGCAATCAATTCAGGGCCTTATATAAAACAATGGGTTACATCATGCAAAACTTGTGCGCGAAAGTATGTGCTTTTTGCGATGACTTTTGCAAGAGATTATATTCGCTTAAAACGTGTAGAGAAAACCGCTTGGAAAACCCAAATAACATCAAATTGAATGAATACAATGAGTTAGTGAAGAAAGATTTCCACCAATAGAATCTTTTTTGAGATCAAAAGGGCTTATGACAGTACACGGTTCCGTTCACACGCACAGCCCTAATTGATGGGGTGATTTCGCCTGCGCACTACCATCACCAAAAACCTAAAAAAGCCAGAACCTCGCGGTTCCAGCTTTTAAGGTTTTCACCTTTCACGGCCATCGGGGTCCCCCCCTGTTCCGCCCGATCTTTTACCAAATTTCGGAGCAAACCGAAACTGTTTTCTATTCATCTTTCCCAAAATATCCTCGGGGAGCGCCTTTGGCGCGGGGCTGAAAGCCCCTACTTCTCCGATCCGCCTGCCCGAAAAATCCGTTTCTCGAAACCCTTCGGCCAGGAGAACTTGATCTTGGCGATCAGTTCTATTCTGCCTGAAGCAGCCTCGATGCCGCCCGCGATTTTCTGTATGTCTTCGCCCGACCGCAATCTAAACCATTCGGTTCCCCGTTTATCGCGCTTACGAAACGGATTCCTGCGCAACCGGCGCAACGCAAGCGCTTCGGATTTTCTCGCCCACGGCATGGAGATTGTGAAAACAATTTTCATATCATCGCCTGCAACCCGATTAAGTTCAGCTCTGCGCTCTATCGTTTTGCGTTTTGTAAACCCGACTTTGAAAAGGTCAGGTTCATTCCGGGATTGCATCAGATAGACCGTTCCCCTCGGAACGCGCGAAAATCTAAACCACGGGATCATCATTATTCAGTTCTGTATTTCCTGTTTTCCGATTTTGAAAATACAAATAGGCCTAACTGGCCCGAAGCTGCATATTTGGCCAGTTGAAGGAACGAAGGTGGAACGAAGTTTATGTTGACGCTTTGACCTATCCATAGTTGCCTCCAAGATCGAAAGATTTGAGGTACCCATATGATTTCTGATGAAGATATAGCCCGCGACTGGGGGCTGTCATTCGATGATGTTGAGTTTGTAAACACACGTCCAATAGCAATGCGGGTTGGGTTGGCTGCTCAGCTGAAGCATTTCCAACAAACAGGCCGGTTTCTTTCGGATTGGGCTGATATTCCTGACGAAGCACAGGCTTTTCTCTCAGAACAGGTCGACAATCAACGCTTGGATACTAACCTCTATGATTTTCAAGGCCGGTCAGCGCGACGGCATTGTGCTGAGATTGTAGTTCACCTTGGTTTTGTCCGCATGAAAGAGCGGCACCGCTCAGCCTTAAGCAATTGGTTACAAGCATCCAAATGCAATCAAGGCTTGTCGGTTGATGACATGGTAGAAGAGGCCTTTTTGTGGTGCTTGGACCATAAAGTATTCGCATATTCTACAAAGATTATGGAGCGCCTTGTCCGATCTGCGCGCCAACAGTTTTTGGAGCGGTTTTCCGATGGAGTTGTGAGCCGCCTGTCTGGAGATGCAATTGCAAAAACTTGAAACCTCGCTGGCAGAGCCCGGCGAACCAACCGGGTTCTACCGGTTGAAAGATGATGCTGGGGCAGCAACGCTGGAAAGCATGCTGATGGTTACGCAACGGCTGGGCTTCATCCAGGATCTGGCATTACCCAAAGAGCTACTGGCGGATGTAGGGCGACCTTTGATCGACCGTTTGGCTCGCCGCGTAAGCGGTGAAACCGCATCTGAAATGCGAAGGCATAATCAACAATACCGTCTTGGCCTGTATGCCGTTTACCTGATGGCACGAGAAACCGCGCTGATTGATAATATCGTCGATCTTCTTCTGGAAACGGTTCACCGTATTTCGGCCAGATCACGTCGTAAAGTTGTGACGGGTATCGCAAAAGAAATCGAGCGGGTTTACGGCAAAGAAAAGCTGTTGGCTGATATTGCTTTGGCATCTATTGATGCGCCAACGGGCCGCATTTGTGATGTTATATTTCCCGTCGCCAATGAAACTAAGCTCTCATCAATTATCAAGGAGTTCAAAGCAAAGGGTGGGCTGGATCGGCGAGTTCAAAAGGTAATGCGGGGATCCTATTCAAGTCACTACCGCCCTATGCTGCCCAAGCTGTTAGAGGTTCTGGAATTCCGGTCTAACAACGCGGTTTGGCGGCCTGTTCTTGATGCACTGGACTGGATCAAGAAAATGCGTCGTGAAGGCAGACGCGTTGCGACACAAAGAGAAGCCCCAATGGGGGTGGTTCCGTTCAAATGGCGATCATCGGTTATTGATACGCAAGGGAGGGTGAACATAATCAGCTTTGAATTGTGCGTTCTGGTCCAACTGCGTGACTGTATCAGGGGCAAAGAAATTTGGGTCGTGGGCGCGGATCGTTACCGCAATCCAGATGATGATCTACCAAAGGATTTTGAAATCCGTCGCGACGATTATTATGCCAGCCTCAATTTACAACAAGACGCCAAAGCGTTTGTGGCTGGCGTAAAAGCCGAACTTGAGCAGGAATTACGCTTGCTAAACGACGATATCCCCAAGAACGATAAAGTGCGGTTGCGCTGGAGCGGTGACAACCGCATTTCAATCACCCCGTTTGCGCCTTTGCCAGAACCAACTGAGCTGGTCGCCATGAAATCCGAGATTGGGAAACGCTGGCCGATGACAGGCTTGCTCGATGTTCTGAAAGAAGCAGCTCTTGATACTGGATATCTGAATGCATTTGAAACATCCGCCTCGCGTGAAATGCTCCCCCGTGTGGTGCGGGATCGACGGTTGCTTTTATGCCTTTATGGCCTTGGTACCAATGCAGGCCTGAAACGGATCGCCTCCGGCGTACCCGATACCAGCTATGATGAATTACTGCATATTCGCAGGCGATATATTTACCCTGCGGCCTTGCGCAAAGCAGCGGCACAGGTGGCGAATGCCACTTTGACAATTCGCAATCCGGATGTCTGGGGTGAAGCTGGTACGGGCTGTGCGTCTGATTCAACAAAATTTGGCGCGTGGGATCGGAACTTGATGACAGAATGGCACGCACGATATGGTGGGCGGGGTGTAATGATCTATTGGCATGTAGAACGGCAAGCCACTTGCGTTTATTCCCAGCTCAAGCGCTGTTCCTCATCGGAGGTGGCTTCGATGATCGAAGGGGTTTTGCGCCATTGCACTGATATGGATATTCAGCGACAATATGTTGATAGTCATGGGCAAAGCGCCGTTGGTTTTGCGTTCTGCCACTTGCTCGGTTTTGAGCTGGCCCCGCGTTTGAAAGCCATTGCGAGGCAGAAATTGTCATTGCCCTACGCGGGGATGAAAGCGGCACTACCCAATCTTACGCCGATACTGTCGGGCACAATTGATTGGGCCGAGATAGAACACCAGTACGACGAGATGGTTAAATATGCCGCCGCCATGCGCCACCGCACTGCTGATCCCGAAGCCATTCTGCGCCGCTTTGCCCGCGCCGAGGTTATGCACTCAACCTACAAAGCCCTAGCAGAGCTGGGTCGCGCCATTAAAACTATCTTTCTATGCCGCTATCTGCGTTCTGAAGACTTCCGCCGTGAAATCAATGACGGTCTGAATGTGGTTGAAAACTGGAACAGCGCAAACGGGTTTGTGTTCTTTGGCAAGGGCGGCGAGATCGCCGCCAACCGGATTGAAGATCAGGAGATATCAGCGCTATCACTGCACCTGCTGCAAGCCTCAATGGTCTATGTAAATACCCGTATGATGCAGTCGGTGCTGACCGAGCCGCAATGGACAAAGCGCATGACGCCAGAGGATTATCGCGGCTTGTCGCCCGCCATTTACGGCCACCTTAATCCATATGGGCGGTTTGATGTGGATATGGATCGGCGTATCAATTTTGAGCGCAAGGTGGCGTAATTTGCAAAATTGGTTGAAAGCTTGCCTAAGGTTCGGCGTGCAGACGAAACCGCCGTCTGCCTCAAGTTCGGTTTTCTACGATAAGGGCGGAGAGAGGAACTCCACAACTGGTTTGAGATGGCAGGTCGATTGTGACCGAAGCGGACTCCCAGGGGCTAGGAAAATCCAATATCAGCTCGTTTAGCTATAGGATTTCATCTTACCCCGAAAGCTTCTGAGCCTACCGCTTCGCCAACATCTACCGAAACCCACAACACTACTGGATATGATTGCAATCAAATGAAAGGTGAGATTGATCTAAACAACGCTTCGCAAAAAATATCAATAATGGGATTTCTGGCAGTGTGCAACGACGTTAATGTACGTATTGAAAACGTGGCCTTTGGCTGAAAAGGCCGTATTATCAGCCCCTGAGCTGCAAATGCAGCGGCAGTCATAGGATCAACAATAGAAACTCCGCAACCTTCAAGCACCAAAGAGCAGGCCATGTTGGTCATCGGGGTTTCAATTTGCATTGAGCGGGAAATGTTGGCGGCCTCAAACAACGTATCAATATGCGATCTGGTTTTTGAATCCGGGTCGAGCGAAATGAACACTTCGTTTTTCAAATCTTCCGGCGTGATCTTTTCTTCTTTCACCAACCGATGTCCGTGAGGCAAAATACAAACACTTTCAAAATCATAGGTTGGCCCTTCTTTAGCGGAAAGCGCGGAAAACGAGGCTTCTACAATTCCAATGTCACATTGCAAAGAACTCACTAGCTGGACGGCCGTTTCAGAGCGAACCACTTTGAAAGAAATCATCACTTGGGGGAACTTTTTGCGAAAATCGGCAATAATTTGCGGCATAATGCTTAGGCCAATTGCTGGTAAGCAGGCAATTCGCAGGGTGCCAGTCTGATTTGTTCTGATTTGTTCTGCAGCATGGGATATTCGTTTTAATCCGATATAGGCACGATGCACTTCTTCATAGAATACCAGCGCGTCATCGTTGGGATAAATCCTGCCATTGCGGCGCTCAAAAAGCCGAAAACCGATTTCAGTTTCCAGATCTCGGATCAAACGGCTCACTGCGGGTTGAGAGATATGCAGCGCAGTCGCGGCCTCGCTCATACTGCCGTTCAGGATAACAGCACGGAAAACTTCGATCATTCTAGACGTCAGCATAGTTGGCCTCTTTGGTTTTTCCATAACATTAGATTATATAGTTAGAAATAAATAGTATTTTCATTATGCATTTTAGAATGCTCTTATGCCGTTAATATCAACGAAATTCTCAGGGAGAGAAGTATGAAAACTCAAAACCTAACGGGAGCAGTGATCACGGCGGCGTTATTGTCCTCCACTGCCATTGCGCAGGAGCGCACACTTTATATGGGAGCCTATGGCGGCTCTACTGAAAAACTCATGATGGAAACAATCCTGCCAACATGGGAAAAGGCTAACAACGCAAAAGTAGTTTATGTTCCTGGAAACTCCACCAAAACATTGGCCAAGCTACAAGCGCAAAAAGGCGCGCAAGAACTGGACGTTGTGTTCTTGGATGATGGTCCAATGTACCGCGCAAATGCTTTAGGTTTTTGTGCACCAATCGAAGATGCAGAAATTTTCAATGATGTGTACGACATCGCGAAAATGGGCACCGATAACGCCGTTGGTGTTGGTTTTGTGGCAACCGGCCTTGCCTATGACACTAAAACATTTGCCGATAACGGTTGGGACGCGCCGACTTCCTGGGCCGATTTGGCCGATCCAAAATATGCGGGTAAACTGGTTGTTCAGCCGATCACCAACACCTATGGCTTGCACGCACTGGTTATGACGGCGCGTCTGCACGGCGGCGGCGAAACCGATATTGATCCGGGTTTTACCGAGTTTGTTGATAATATTGCCGCGAATGTTGTGACCTTTGAGCCTTCTTCAGGCAAATTGTCAGAACTGTTCCAAAACGGTGAAGCTGTGATTTCCCCTTGGGGTTCTGGTCGGGTCAAATCGCTGGCCGACACGGGCTTCCCTGCGGAATTTATCTATCCCAAAGAGGGTGCGGTCGCCTTGATGATTGCCATGTGTCCGGTGGTGAATTCCGATGTGCCGGATCTACAACAAAGCCTAATCCAGTATTTGTTGACACCAGAAGTGCAAACCCTGATTGCGGAAACCAAAGCCTGGGGTCCAACAAACAAGAATGCGGTTATCAACGACGAAATGGCAGCGGCGCTGCCTTATGGCCCGGAAAAAATTGGTCAATTGATCGCGGTTGATTGGGATACAATCAATCCGGCCCGCGATGGGTGGTCAAAACGCTGGGCGCGTGAAGTCGAGCAGTAAAACCTTTTGCCGACGGCGGGCATTCGCCGTCGGCACGTTTACAATTTCTTACAATCTAACACTGGGTGGTTCCGAACATGTCATTTTTGCGTCTGGAAGGTCTTGTTAAAAAGTTCGGAGATTTTACCGCCGTTGAACGCGTCGACCTTGATGTCGAAAAGGGCGAATTCATCTCTTTGCTGGGGCCGTCGGGCTGCGGAAAAACCACGACTTTGCAAATGATTGCCGGGTTTGTTGACCCCACCGAGGGTAAAATTTTCATCAATGGTCAGGATGTTACGCAAGTTAAGCCAAGCAACCGGAATCTGGGAATTGTGTTTCAAAGCTATGCACTATTCCCGCATATGACGGTGGCTGACAATGTTGCCTTTGGCCTGCAAATGCGCGGGATTGGTAAACAGGAAAGCAATGAGCGGGTGAAAGAGACGCTGGAAATGGTCCATCTGGGCGATTTTTCACACCGTTTTCCACGTGAATTATCCGGCGGACAACAACAGCGCGTGGCACTGGCCCGCGCATTGGTGATCCGCCCTGAAGTGCTGTTACTGGACGAGCCGCTCTCGGCGCTTGACGCAAAAATCCGCGAGGACATGCAGATAGAGCTGCGTGGCATTCAGCGCAAACTTGGCACCACAACCATTCTTGTAACCCACGACCAAGGCGAGGCCATGGCGATGAGCGACCGTATCGCGGTGATGCATCAAGGTCGGCTTGCGCAGGTTGACCGCCCTTATGAGGCTTATGAACGACCATCGGATAGTTTCGTGACCAAATTTCTAGGCAAATCGAACATGTTTGATGGCACCAGCAAGGGAGCCTCCGATGGGTTGGTTGCATTTGATGTAAGCGGCGTGGAATTTCTGGCCCGTGAAGCAAATATTGAAAACGGCGCGCAGGTCCATGTGTCCGTGCGGCCCGAGAAAATCAAACTGGTTAAGGCTGGCGCGGGCCAAATTGACGGCACTGTTACGGCACAGATTTTCCTTGGCGACCAATGGGTTTTTCAGATCGAAACGCCGCTTGGCCTAATGGATGTTGTGACCCAAAATACCGGCGGACGACAGGTAGAAGAAGGCGACAAAATCGGCCTGAATTGGTCCCCTGACGAGGTGCGCATTCTGGCACGTGAGGCCACACAATGAATGCACGCCCCTATTGGCTAAGTGCGCCGGCGCTGCTGTTATATACAGCGATGTTCCTGATCCCGATGGTTATGGTATTCCTGCTGAGTTTTTATTCCTATGACATGAACCAGGGCATTGTGACCGGGTTCAAAATGGCAAACTATGCCGAGGTTTTACAGGATTCCTATTTTCATAAAATATTCCTGCGCACACTCTGGATGTCGCTTCTGGTAACTTTCTTCTGCGCTCTGCTTGGCGCACCTGAAGCCTATATTCTGCACCGCATGAGCAAACCGTGGAAATCAATCTGTATGTTGGCTATTCTTGGGCCGCTGCTGGTTTCTGTGGTGGTGCGCACGCTGGGTTGGGCCATTTTGATTGGCTCTAAAGGGATTATCAATCAGAGTTTGATGGCAATCGGGATCATTGATTCACCGATAAAAATCATGTTCACCACCACCGGCGTGGTCATCGCGCTGATCCATGTGCTGATCCCGTTCATGGTGTTATCGGTCTGGGCCAGTTTGCAAAAACTTGATCCGCAGGTGGAAAGTGCCGGAGAATCTCTGGGCGCGTCACCCTTTACTGTCATGCGCAAAATCGTGATCCCACAAATTATGCCGGGTATTCTTTCAGGCAGCATGATTGTGTTTGCCCTGACCGCCAGCGCCTTTGCCACGCCATCGATCCTTGGCGGGCGGCGGCTTAAGGTAGTCGCAACTACTGTTTATGACGAATTCCTTGGCACTTTAAATTGGCCACTGGGCGCTGCCATTGCGGTGCTGTTGTTGATTGCCAACGTCATCATTATCACCAGCTTCAATAAGTTCATTGAGCGCAAATATGCACAGGCCTTCAAATGAGTAAAAACTCCTCTCTTGCCCTGTTATTCAACGCCCTGTTCATCATCTTTATGCTGGCCCCGCTGGTTATTGTTTGTCTGGTGGCATTTACTCCGAACGGCTATATCTCGCTGCCGTGGGACGGGTTTTCGCTGCGCTGGTTTTACGCCATCCTTGATAATCCGCATTTCATTGATGCGTTTTATCTAAGCGTCCTGCTTGGCACGGCGTCCGCCACAATCGCTGTCACGGTTGCGGTGCCTGCTTCATTGGCCTTTGCGCGGTATGATTTCAAAGGGCGCGGGGCGATCATGGCGTTTTTCATGTCATCCTTGATGGTGCCACATATCGTGCTTGGCGTGGCTTTCCTGAGCTTTCTGACCAAGGTTGGCATGTATGGCACGTTTATCGGGCTGGTGCTGACCCATGTGATTATCATCATGCCCTACGCCTTGCGGTTGGTGTTGTCTGCGGTGACCGGTATGGATCGTTCGGCCGAAGATGCGGCGATCTCGCTGGGAGCATCCAATTGGACCGTGTTTCGCCGTGTCACCATTCCGATGATCATCCCGGGCATTGCGGGTGGCTGGGTGCTGTCGTTTATCACCAGTTTTGACGAGGTCACCATGACGGTGTTTGTCGCCTCGCCCAGCACCACCACGCTGCCCGTGCGAATGTACGAACACATCACAGAAACTATTGACCCGTTAATCGCGTCGCTGTCGGCCACAATGATCTTTATCACCATCATCCTGATGGCCATTCTGGATCGTTTTTTCGGGCTGGATAATATTCTTGTGGGCAAGGGAAAATAGGGGCGCGCTCTATGTTCACACGTATTTCGCCAGATAGCGTCGACTCCGTTACAGTTCAATTTGACGGCAGGCCTTTGCGCGTTACCAAAGGCCTGACCGTGGCAGCCGCTTTGCTGGAGGCCGGCATCACCCATTTCCGCAACACCCCCGAGACCGGTAGCCCGCGCGCACCGTTTTGCATGATGGGGGTTTGTTTTGACTGCTTAATGGTGATTGACGGCATGCCCAACAGTCAGGCCTGCCTGATCCAGGTTACCGAGGGCATGACCATCGCACGCCTGTCACAAACATCAGAGGCGCTTGGATGAAAGACATTATCATCATTGGTGCTGGCCCTGCGGGAATGGCGGCGGCAATTGTTGCGGCCAAACATGGCGCTGATGTTTTGGTATTGGACGAAGCGCGCAGCCCCGGTGGCCAGATTTACCGCGCGATTGAGAAACCCGGCAACCTGAACCGTCCTGAGCTCGGCAAAACCTATCCAAAAGGCGCAGGCTTGGCAGATGGGTTTCGCAAGGCCCAAGTTGATTATGTCGCGCAGGCATCTGTCTGGCAGGTATCTCCCGATCTTGAGGTTGGTTACTCGGTAAACGGTGCGGCCCATCTTGTTTCGGCGCGTCAGATCATTCTGGCCGGTGGCGCATTGGAACGCCCAATGCCGGTGCAGGGCTGGACGCTCCCGGGCGTCATGACAGCGGGATCAGCGCAGATATTGCTCAAGGAAAGCGGGCTGGCGATGGAGGGGGCAGTTTTTGCAGGAACTGGCCCGCTGCTTTATTTGATTGTACATCAATATCTGACCGCAGGCGTGCCGGTTAGGGCGGTGATCGATCTCACGCCTAAAAGCAATTATGTCAAAGCGCTGCGCCATTTGCCGGGGGCATTGGGCGCGATTTCCAACATTATGGAGGGGATCGGCTGGAAACGTCAAATCGCGAAATCTGGTGCGGAATTCATTCAGGGTGCCCGCGATATTCGCATAAATGGCACCGAGAATGTTGAAGGAATTGAGTATCTGAAAGATGGAAATTGGCATCACATCCCGTGCAAAAACGTGGCACTGCATCAAGGTGTTACGCCAAATTTGAATATTTCGCTGGCGGCGGGGTGCGCGAGCCACTGGAATACGCGTCAGGCATGTTGGAACATTACGGTTGATAACTGGCTGCACTCCAGCGTTGAAGGTATTTCTGTAGCCGGTGATGGCGGCGGCATCGGCGGTGCAGTGGCGGCCGAAAATCAGGGCGCAATTGCAGCACTTGGGGCGTTACAGCGTCTTGGCCAAATTGATGCGACAACGCGTGACAGCCTTGCAAAACCGTTTCAAAAAACCCTGCGCCGTGAGCTGGCAGCCCGCCCGTTTCTTGAGAGGTTGTTTCGGCCCATTGAGGTAACACGCATTCCGAAAAATGACGGGATAATTGTCTGCCGCTGCGAAGAAATTACCGTCGGCGACATTCATAAATTGGTGTCCGAGGGTCATAACAGCCCCAACCAGATCAAAAGCCAAAGCCGCTGTGGCATGGGGCCATGTCAGGGCCGGTTCTGTGGATTGACAGTATCGGAAATGGTGGCCAGCCTTAACCAAAGCACGGTTGAAAATGCCGGGCATTACCGTCTGCGTGCGCCGCTAAAACCTTTGCCCCTGAGTGAGCTGGCAAACATGGTAACGCACAAGCCATGAAGACGACAGCGGAAACAATTATCATTGGCGGCGGCTTGCATGGCTGCTCGACCGCGTTGCATTTAGCGATGCAGGGTATGTCGGTAATTGTGCTGGAAAAAGACTATGTTGGCCGACATGCATCGGGCGTTAACGCGGGCGGTGTGCGGCGGTTGGGCCGTGCCTTGCCCGAGGTTCCGCTATCGGTTGCCTCGGCCAATATGTGGCAAAATATAGAAACTTTAGTTGATGATGATTGCGGATTTGTTGCGTCCTGCCAGATAAAAATTGCGGCGGATGATATTGCATTGGATCAGTTGCGAGACCGTGCCAAGCAAGTGCGCGATATTGGTTTTGAGCATGAAGAAATTATAGATCATGCGCAATTACGCGACCTGCTGCCCGCCGTTGTAGATGGCTGCGCCGGGGGTATGGTGGTGCGCGGCGATGGCTCGGCCAACCCGTACCGAACGGTGCAAGCATTCCGAAAAAAATGCGAGAACTTGGGCGTGGTTTTCCATCAGGGTTGCGGAGTTAACGGAATTAGGCGAAACGGGGAAAACTGGTCTATCAAAACAAAAGAAACCACATTTGAGGCCGTTAATCTGGTAAATTGCGCAGGTGCTTGGGGTGCCGAAATCGCCGCAATGCTTGGCGAATCCGTACCGCTGCAAGCGCGGGCACCAATGCTGATGATCACCGCGCGGATGCCGCCATTTATTAATTGCGTTGTCGGCGTGCAAGGGCAGGCATTATCGTTCAAACAGTTTGCAAACGGCACTGTTTTGATAGGCGGCGGGCACGAAGGCCGCGCCAATGCTGACACTAATGAAACGCAGCTTGATTATAAAGGTCTTGCTATCAGCGCAGCAACCGCAATCAAGTTTTTCCCCATAATGAAACAGGCTAAAATTGTGCGCTCGTGGGCGGGCATAGAGGGATTTATGCCCGACAATATTCCGGTGATTGGCCCGGGTCAGTGCGAAAACACATTCCACGGTTTCGGATTTTCTGCACATGGGTTTCAACTTGGACCGGTTGGAGGAAAAATATTGAGTGATCTGGTTTTGTCCGAGGAAACTGATCTTCCTATAACCCCATTCACGATTGCTCGTTTCAATTAGCTGAGTGAATTATAATGCCCTCCGAAGTATCGGTATCGAATAACCGCTATGTGGAAGATGCTCTACTGTAATGATGGGTAGATGAAAAGGCAGCTATGGGCCGTTTCTACCGGCATTTCGGTTGGAGCGAATGTAGTAGAAGGGCTCAAACCAATCATCCAACCTCTTTTGGCAAATAGCAGCTAAGAAAAAGCATCACAAATGGGCATACCCTAGAGGTACATCTTGATGTTACATGCCCTGCCTGTCACTTTTGGGTGGTAAAACGCCAAATGTTACGATAGGCACACTATACCACCCTACTGTTACGGATACACCATGGCCCGCATCGGATATGCCCGCGTAAGCACCACAGATCAGGATTTGAATATCCAGATTGCAAAACTAAAAGCTGCGGGCTGCGAGATTGTGCGCTCTGAAACAGGGTCCGGTGCATCGCGCGAAGGCCGTGCCGAGCTGGAAACGGTTTTGCAATTTGTGCGGGAAGGTGATGAGCTGGTCGTTCACCGCCTTGATCGCCTCGGCCGTTCTACCCGCGACGTTCTAAACCTAGTTCATGAACTGGATGCAAAAGGGGCTTCCCTGCGTATTCTGGAACCTGAGATCACAACAGCAGGCGATATGGGACGCATGGTCATCACAGTTTTGGGCATGGTCGCCGATATGGAACTGAAATTGAATAGGCATGCAAAATTGACCCCCTTAGGTGGGTAATTAGCGTTTAAAATTGACCCATCTGTTTTGTTAACATCCGTGCGTATGAGCATGGAGGAAAGAACAGGTGATATTAATGGAAAGTACAGCGAAGATTAGACGGTGGATTTTGCGAGAAGAACGCAGTATTCGCTCTGTGAGCCGCGAAACGGGCATATCGCGCAATACAATCAAGAAGTATCTGAAAGACGGATCGAAGCCGACGTATCGCCGCAGGCAAACTCCGGTTCTTCATAAGTTAGCCGCGTTTGAAGATCGCCTGCGCAAGCTTTTTGAACTGGATCTGGACCGGCCTCGTCGAGAACGGCGTTGCGCCGTTGCGCTCTATGAGCAACTGGTTAAAGACGGTTATTTGGGTTCATATTCTCCAGTCTGCCGTTTTATTAAGAAGCTGCGTGCCGAAGGTGCAAATTTATCGGGTGCCTTTATTCCTCTGCATTTTCGAATTGGCGATGCGATGCAGTTTGATTGGAGCGAAGAACATGTGGTTTTGGGCGGCATTTCTCAAAAGATTAAAGTGGCTCACTTCAGACTCTGTCACAGCCGGAAGTCATTTGTAGTGGCCTATCCAAATGAGGTTCAGGAGATGGTGCTGGATGCCTTTGTGCGTGGATTAGCCTTTTATGGTGGTGTTCCGCGCCGGGTGATTATCGACAACCCCAAGACCATGGTGACCTATGTGTCACGCTCCAAGGATCGCATATTCCATCCCCGCTTTCTGGCATGCATGAACCACTATGTGATGGAGCCTGTGGCCTGCACACCGGCTTCTGGCTGGGAGAAGGGGCAAATTGAGAAGCAAGTCCAGAACATACGTCAGTGGTTATTTACACCAAAGTTACATTTTGATGACTTGGAAGCTTTGAATGCTTGGTTATTGCTGCGATGTCATGATTTGGGATCTCGGGCACATCCCGAACAAAAAGACAAAACGATTGATGACATTTTTGCTTTAGAGCAGGCAGAGTTGCGCCCTCTGGGGCAAGGTTTTGACGGATATGTGGAAAAGACGGTGCGGGTACGTTCAACCTGTCTTGTTCAATATGACAGCAATCGCTACAGCGTCCCGTCAGAATTTGCAGGCCATAAAGTATCTCTTCGGGCCTATGCCAGTCAAATTGTCGTAGTTGCTGACCACAAGGTAATCGCCAGACACAAGCGCAGATTTACAAAGAATATCAGTTACTTTGAGCCTTGGCACTATGTCCGTCTTTTATCGCAAAAACCGGGAGCCTTACGAGATGGCGCACCTTTTGTGAAGTGGGAACTCCCCAATGCCATGACCCGCATCAAAGACCTTTACATGGAAACCAAAGGCGGTGATCGCGATTTTGTAGAGTTGTTGATGCTAGTGCAGCAGCATGACATCACAATCGTTGAAAAGGCCTGTGAATTGGCTGTTGAGCAAAATACTTTACGTCTCCCTGCGATCATCAACCTGATCAATCAGCTCCTGGATCCAGTTATTGGTCCACTGCCCAAAACCCACTCCTACCCTCAGCTTCAAGTAATACCGAAAGCTGACTGTAAGCGTTACGAGATGTTGTATGCGACACAGGAGGATGCGGCATGAACGCGCTTGTTGAAAGCCTCTCTGCCCTGCGATTGCATGGAATGGCGGCCTGTGCTCAAGACATGTTGGCGGCCCGCACGGCCCCCAGCCTGACAACAGCTTTAAAACATCTGATTGAAGCGGAAACCGTCGAGAGACGGGTTCGATCCATAGAATACCAGATGCGGATTGCAAAGTTCCCGCATCACAAGGACTTTGCCACCTTTGATTATAGTGTGTCTGCTGTGGGAAAGCCACAAATCGACCAGCTATGCACTGGCCAGTTTACCGTCGATGCACATAATCTGATCCTTGTTGGCGGCACGGGTACGGGTAAAACCCACATCGCAATCGCTGTAGCAACCGCGCTCATCAATCAGGGAAAGAAGACACGCTTCCACAACGCCGTCGACCTCATTAATGCTTTAATCAAGGAACAGGCAGACGGGAATGCGGGTAAACTCATTCGCCAGTTGTCGCAGGCCGATTGTGTTATCATCGATGAGCTGGGATATATCCCCTTCCCAAAATCCGGCGGAGCGTTGCTGTTCCATCTGATCAGCAAGCTTTACGAGAAAACCAGTGTGATCATCACAACCAACCTTGAGTTCGGTGAATGGGTTTCCGTCTTTGGAGACGCCAAGATGACCACAGCATTGCTGGACAGGGTCACACATCATTGTTCAATCATTGAGACCGGGAACAACTCCTTCCGCTTCGCCCAGAGCAAAAACAGACGCAATATAAAACCGTAGCGCAAACAAAGCCAACAGACGATCTCGCTATATGAAGGCAGCTCGCCTGTTGGCTTTGTGCATCTTTGGGTGGGTCAATTTTAAATGCCAATACGGGTCAATTTTAAACGCTCATAAAGCACGTTTATCGCCGTATGGCCCTTGCAGGTCTGCAAAACGAAATTCTGGACGCCCTACAGGCCGAAGAAATCAATTTGAGCCAAGCGGCGGCGTTCACAATCAGCGACGATCAGAAATTGTCATTGGAGGTGCTAGAGCAGGTTAAGGCGCGTCAGGAAAGCTGGAATGCCATGACTGACTACCAAATCAAACAAGCCCTGAAACCCGCTTCGGTTGACGCCGATGGCGACCGCCGTGCGAAATTTGTTGGCCTTGAAGCGTACAAAAAAGCAGGGGGGCGCATTGGTGGTGATCTTTTCTCGGATGAAACCATGCTTGATGATCCTGAAATTCTTGAGGAGGTGTTTGTTGCGAAACTAGCAGAAGCGGCAGAAGCACATCGCCTTGAAAACGGCCTAAAGTGGGTTCGTGTCTTTGAGGACGGTTCCCCCGATTATGACTACCCGAAGGCAAACGGTTTTGGTCGCATCTACCCGACCGAAGAACCGTTGAGCGAAGAAGATCAAACCCGCTTTGACGAGTTGCAAGAACTGTCATATGGCGACGAACTTGATAAAGCGCAGGAAACAGAATTTGCGTTGTTAGAGCAAAAAACCGAGGGGTTTTGGACAGATGAACAAAAGGCCATTTCTGGCGCAGTTGTTCATGTCGGTCACAGTGGAAAGATTTGTGTTCTGGCTGGCCTCATTGCCGCCGAGGATTGCGCCGAAGCGGTCGCCGCTGGCATCATGGCCGAGAATAAGCACAAAAAAGACGACACGCCAAAATCTCCGATTTCGCAAGCGTTGGCCGAGGATTTACGCCGCATTTCAATTGGCTCGCGCCAAACAGCTTTGTTGGATGATCCGAAACTTGCATTGCACTTGCTGGCCTACCAACTGACAGGCGAGTTGGGCTATGATAAAGCCTTTGGCCTAACCGTCGATAGCGTCACTAATCAGCCAAGCACGGAAACAGGTTATGTTTTTGATGATCGACTAGCAAAACCAAAGGGCAATGCTTGGGAAAAATGTGATCAAGATCACGCCAAAGGCTTTGCTAAATTTCGCAAGCTTGGTGATGCGAAAATCATGGCCATTTTGAACAACCACCTGATTTCTCAATTGTCGGTCGGTGATGATGGTCTGGCCGCGCTTATCGACAAGCAAACGAAAAAACAAACCCGCGCAGTGTTCACACCAACCGCCGAGAACTTCTTTAAGCGTGTTGGAGGCCCGTATATGGTCACTCTCTGGGCCGATCTATTGGGCTTGAAGGCCGATCATCCAACAGTCACCACCTTTGCCAAACTGAAAAAGGGCGAGAAGGCCGACAAGTTTGAAAAGCTGTTCTCTGATTCAGATACCCGCGCCGCTTTGAAGTTCACAAAAGCGCAAGAAACACGGCTTGCAGAGTGGTTGCCCGAAGGCATGATTTAAACCTCTTGGCGGGGCGTAGTTGCGCCCTGCCAATTGAATCACGATTTCCTTGTGGTGAGGATCAACTTGGCCTCGCTTCGGCGGGGTCTTTTTTCTTGCTATCACTATAGATATATGATATCAATACAACTAAAGGAGATACCATCATGTCACAGATTTTAGTTCGCAAGTTGGCCCCCGAAGCGCACCATGCTTTGAAGGCCCGCGCTCAACAACTAAACCGCAGCGCAGAGTCCGTTGCCCGCGAAATTCTTGAAGTATCATTGCTACCTGAATCGAACCTTGGCCTTGGCAGTCGCATGGCTGCGCTCTGGAAAGGGGCCGATCTTACAGGCACCGACTTCGAGCGCGACAAGACGCCTTATGAGCCGGTAGACCTATAATGATTATTCTGGATACCAACGTCATTTCCGAAGTGGCTAAACCGGACGCATCGCCAAATGTTATCGCGTGGCTCAATCGGCAGTCCGAGGACGCGCTATATCTCACAACGATCATTATTGCCGAACTAAACGCAGGTGTTCACAAAAAGGACGCTGGCAAACGCCGTGATGATTTGGAGCAACGATTTAAGGAAACAGTCCAATTGTTTTCTGGCCGAACATTGCCATTTGACCTTGGCGCTGCGCTTGTTTTTGGCGGCATCATTTCAGACGCCCGACGCAAGGGAAAGGCGATTGGTTTTCAAGATGGACTGATCGCGGCTGTTGCGACCTATCGAAAGTGTGCCGTTGCAACCCGCGACGTAAAACCATTCAAGGCGGCAGGCGTCGAGGTTATCAATCCGTGGAACGCCGACCCTGATACGGGGATAATAAAGTGATTTATTTGGGTATCCGTAATACGTGGTTGATTTAGCACTATGCGCAACCCCATCGGAATCGTATTAGATGATTGAGTGTCAAAGTGGACGGTTTCTAAAGTTTGAAACAACGAAGAAAGGTGTAAAGTGTCCGTCGTCATATAAAATGGGACATCAGAGCGGTTTGAGTATTGGAGGCTCTGGTTCGTTATTGTGATTGATTATGCAGCTTGTTTTTGATGTTGCAAGCGGCGTTTTTGGATTGTTTGCTTCTTGATCTTTTTCCTCTCTCTGATAATGGCTTTGTCGCGCCCAAAATAGACGTCGGCAGGTGTGACGTTGTTCAGGCTCTCGTGGTAGCGCTGGTTGTTGTAATATTCCACAAAAGCTCCGATTTGATTTTCCAGATCGCCGGGTAGGTAATAGTTTTCCAGCAGAACCCGATTTTTCATTGTCTGATGCCAGCGCTCGATCTTGCCCTGAGTCTGCGGGTGGAACGGCGCTCCACGAACGTGATCCATTCTCTGCTCTTCCAGCCATTCGGCAAGATCGCCAGAGATGTAACAGGACCCATTGTCGCTCAACAGACGCGGCATGTGCCGAACGACGGCTTGGTCGCATCCAGATGCCGTCAGGGCCAGCTCAATCGTGTCCGTCACGTCCTCGGCCCGCATGTTGGTGCAGAGTTTCCAGGCAATGATGTAGCGACTGTAATCATCCAGGATCGTGCTGAGATAATACCATCCCCAACCGATGATCTTGAAGTAGGTAAAATCGGTCTGCCACATCTCGTTGATCGCAGTGGTCTTGTCATGGAATTCATCGGCGGCCTTGATCACGATATAATCTGGTGCAGTGATCAGGTCGGCAGCCTTCAGAATGCGGTAAGATGATGATTCAGAGATAAAATACCGCTTCTCATCCGTATATTTTACCGCCAATTCACGCGTAGATAGCGCTTCATGTTCCAGCGCGAACTCGATTAAGTTATCGCGCCTGTCTTGGGGAATGCGGTTCCAGACAGACTTGGGCCGAGGCGAGCGATCCGCCAAAGCATCAAGCCCGCCCTCAAGGTATTGATCATACCACCGGTAAAATGTGGTCCGCGGAATGCCCAGCATGTCGAGGGTTTGCTTCACAGGCAGATGTGATTGCTCAACGGTGTGGATAATCTCCAGTTTCTCAGATGCAGGATATCTCATTCCTCGTATCCCCCAGCCCCTGTCATGCTTTTTTTGAGCAGACGGTTTTCAATGGTCAGATCGGCCACGCATTCCTTCAATGCCATCGCCTCGCTTCGTAGATCCTTCACCTCAGGCGACGTCGCCTGCCGGGCTGTATCGCCAGACAAGCGGCGTTTCCCCGCTTCGAGGAATTCCTTTGACCAACTGTAATACAGGCTTTCAGAGATGCCTTCACGGCGGCACAGCGCCGAAATGCTTTCCTCGCCGCGAAGGCCCGCTAATACAATGCGGATCTTTTCCTCGGCGGAATAGGTTTGTCTGGTTTTACGGCGAATGTTCTTCACCAATTTATCTGCAGCTGCTTTGCTGCTTCCGGATTTCTGTCTCATCTTCACTCCTTGAATGTTATGATGAACCAGAAATCCTCCGTTAGCTAAACCTTAAATCTGTCCCACGAGTGCTGACGTCAGACACTGTATTCGTTTAAAACATCCAAAGGATAGGCTTTCAGGGCCATATCCAGACTGGCGATAGCACGGATGGTACCGCCGATCATATAAAGCGTGTCTTGGCTTTCGAAGTCTTTACACAGGGCTTCAAGCTGCGTTTCTATTTCAACTTCAAGCTCTGCTTCATCTTCACAATTCTGCAACTGCAAGGGACCAAGGTTAGAAGTTTGTGACGATTTAACCGCACCATCCCCGATATGCGCCAGCTCCATCGAAGAGCCGCCCATATCGCAAACCAATCCGGCAGCATCGGGTCTGCAATAAAAGATACCTTGGGCCGATAAAGCCCCCTCTTGCGCCCCTGTCACAACCCGCAGGCTTAGATTGGTTTCCAGCAGAACCTGATCGCAAAAATCTGCACCGTCTGTAGCGTTTCTAACCGCAGCCGTGGCCACCGTGTGAATGTCGCGCACACCCATGCGCTCAGTAATTCCGACAAAACGCCTGATTGCATTTAGCGCACGTTTGCGCCCTTCGGGATGCAGCACACCGCTATCTGCCAGCCCGCGCCCCAGACCGCAGACCACTTTTTCGTTGAAAAATTGCAAAGGTGCGCGTTTGGCGCCGTGGTACACCACCAGCCTTACCGAGTTTGATCCAACATCGATAACGGCGGTTTTTAAATCAGCTGTCATGGGCGTGGGCCAATTCAGGCACGTCTTTGGCACCGACTGAACCCCGCCCTGAAAGTGAGGGATGTTCCATAAAGAAGCGGTGGCAATCAAACTGCCGTTTGCCGCCTGCGGTATTTTTGGCATATGTGCCGTCTGCCATCAGCACCCAAGAATTGCTTTGATCCGCAAGGTTAGCCGCCATAATTTGGCTCATAATCTGGGCATGAACCGTTTTATTGGTGATCTCGACCATGGTTTCGACCCGCCGGTCCATATTGCGGTACATCCAATCAGCCGAGGTCATAAACACCCGCGCTTTTTCAGAAGGCAGGCCTTCACCATTGCCAAAACAAACAATGCGTGCATGTTCCAGATAACGCCCAACAATGGATTTTACCCGGATATTTTCCGACAAGCCTTTGATGCCAGGGCGCAACGCGCAAATCCCGCGCACCACCAGATCAATTTTCACCCCCGCCTGTGAGGCGGCATATAATGCGTCAATAATTTCATCTTCAACCAAAGAATTCATCTTGGCCCAAATCTGGCCTTGCGCACCCAAATTCATTTCTTTTTCAATACGTTTTAACAATTTGGATTTCAGCGTATTGGGCGCAATCGCCAGATTTTCCAACCCGCGCGGGTCAATACCACCCGATACATAATTGAAAAATTTCGTGGCATCACGTGCGATGGCTTTATTCGTCGTGAACAACGATAAATCCGTGTAAATCTTTGCATTCAGTGGGTGATAATTGCCGGTGCCTACGTGATTATAGGCAATTAAATCATCGCCTTCCTGGCGCAACACGGTTGAAGCTTTGGCATGGGTTTTCAAATTCGGCACCCCATAAACCACCTGCACACCGGCCTGTTCCAACAGTTGCGCCTGGCGCATGTTGGCTGCTTCATCAAAGCGGGCTTTCAGCTCAATCATTGCGGTGACACTTTTGCCTGCGCGTGCTGCTTCTATTAAAGCTTCTACAATCGGCGACTCGAAAGAGGTGCGATAAACAGTTTGTTTGATCGCCAAAACATACGGATCGCGCACCGCTTGGCGCAAAAATTCGATGACAATGTCAAATGACTCGTAAGGGTGATGCAACAGCATATCTTTTTGTTTGATTGCTGCAAATATATCGCCGCCGAAATCACGCACCCGTTCGGGCATACGCGGGCGATAATCTGTCCATAACAAATCAGGATGGCGCTTTGAAATGATGTCAGCGTAATCCGACAGGTTCAGAACTCTGTCAGACACCACCATTGTGTCACTGCTGGCACCACACCCGGCTTGCACGACTTTGCGCAATTTGGATTTACCCATGTCCGACACAAACAAACGCATCACATCGCCCCGCGAACGGGTTTGCAGGGCAGTTTCAAATTCGCCGAACATATCATCGGCATCTTCATGGATTTCGATATTACTGTCGCGCAACATGCGAAATTCAAAATGTTCCAAAACCTCACATTTCGGGAACAGCATTCCCAAAAACATATCCAGTACATCTTCGATCAATATGAACCGTGTTTTACCGTCTTCAAACGGTTCCAGTGCATAGGCGGCTTTGACGTGGATGGGCACGGGTAACAGCACATCCATTGGCTCTGTGGCTTTAGGGCGCATCAGACGGTAAGCCATCGTCAATGTGGCATTGGGCACGAACGGAAACGGATGATTTGCATCGACCCGCATGGGGCGTAACAAAGGCAGCACACTGTCCAGATACTTCTGTTCTATCCAGTCGCGTTCCGCTTCTGTCAAATCACCCGGCATCACCCGCTCAATACCGTGTTGCGCCATTTCTGCGCTCAACTGCGTCCAACAGCTTTGCTGGCGTTGCATCATCGCATCGATCACATTTGCCATTTCTGCCAACTGCTGTTCTGCAGTGCGTCCATCCAGCGTGCGTTCAAAGTTTTCCGCGCGCACCAGCCGTTCAAGCCCTGCTACGCGAACCACAAAAAATTCGTCTAGATTTTTAGCTGATATTGCCAGCATTCGCAGGCGTTCAAATAGGGGAATACTAGGATCTTCTGCCACTTCAAGAACCCGCGTATTAAACGTAAGCCATGATAATTCACGGTTAAAAAACCGTTCCGGCCCCTCAGTATTTTTCAAATCGAACAGAGGTGCCGGCTTTGCCGCACTGTTTAAAAAATCCGCATTTAGCACCATAACGCCTTACTCCATCTCAGCCATAACACGGCCTGCAAAGCGTGTTGTTATCGGCTTTTGCCCTTTTAAAGAGGCCCTATCCAGCGTGCGCACCAGATCGCCCGCATAAGCAAATGACCGATCCATACGTTTCACAATATAGCTGATCAGCGGCGGCTCAACCGTTATTTGGCGATCCGAAAACAGCTTGATCAGCAAGACAGACAGTAGCGCGTCATCAGGGGCGGCCATCACGGCCATTTGGCTGCCCGCCAAGCGGCTTGCCAGATCAGGCAACTTAATATCCCAAGTACCAACTGTGCCAACACCCGTCATCAACAACGGGTGGCCCGCTTCATTCATCAGGTTATGCAAATGAAATAGGGCGGCTTCCCCGTCATCATTTTGCGCCAGTAAATGCACGTCTTCAACGGCCACAGGCTGTTCAGCCAGTGTTTCCAATCGTTCATAGGCAAGTACCCGCGCACCTAGTACAATCGCCCCTGCATCTTCCGCCCAGATATGCACCAGATGCGATTTACCCGACCCTTTGGGGCCACATAAAACCAGCTTGCTCAAGGGCCAATTTTGCCACCCTTCCATTTGCCGCACGGCCATATCATTGGACGGCGACACAAAGAAATCTTCCCGCCCGAAGGCGGTTTTAGACGGTAGGTCAAAGATCATTTGTTCAGGCATACTCAGGGCTTTGATTTCGTTTTGCGCGCTTGGATGCCTTTGTAAAGCTTGCCTTGCAGGTATTGCCCGATGCCAAAGCGGAAAAATACGCCCAGGCTGGCGGCCACTGGAACGGCGACCAGCATACCTGTGAAACCCATCAGACTACCAAAAGCCGAGAGTGCAAACATCAGCCAGACAGGATGCAGGCCCACCGAACTGCCCACCAGTTTAGGGGTCAAGACATTACCCTCAACCACTTGGCCGATGACAAAGATGATCGCGACCACTGCAATCCATTGTGGTGCATCCCAAAACTGAAACAGGGCCAGCCCGATGGCTAGTACACCGCCGATAATAGAGCCGATGTAGGGGATGAATGTCAGCAATCCGGCAAGCAGACCTACGATCAGACCAAACTGCAATCCTGCCAGCATCAAAGCAACCGCGTAAAACGTGCCTAATATGGCGCAAACTGTGAATTGGCCGCGCACGAAACCCGCCAGAACGGCATCCACTTCACGGGCCAGGCCGCGCAGTTCTTCTAGGTGGTCGCGTGGCAACCAACCATCAATAACCGCAATCATCCGATCCCAATCCAGCAACATATAAAACGCCACAACAGGGGCCACGACGATAAAGATCACGATGTCCAAAATTGTAAAAGCAGAGTTTAATACAGCACCGGCAAACGCCCCACTTTGGTTTTGCATGGTCTCACCAAAGGATTGCAAAGCACGGTGTACCGAGGAGCCTTCATCCATTATGCTTGGGAAGCGTTCCACTAAAAATGCTTGTAATTGTGCAAAATACGCAGGGGCGGTTTTGATCAAAGCAACAAGTTGCTCAACCAACATCGGCGCCAGCAGGATCATCAAAAGAACTGCTGCAATCAAAGCTACGAAGGTAATAGAAACCGTGGCCGCCACACGGCTGAACCCCATCACTTCCAGCCTGTCCGCAACGGGATCCAGAAAATAAGCGATTGCCATGCCTGTTACAAACGGCAGGATCACATTGCCTAGCCCCCATAAGACCAGTAGAAACACCACCACCCCGATGCCCCAGTAACTGGCTTGTTGTTTAACTGTCAGTGCCATGTTTACCCTTATACAAACTGTTCACGAATAAGACGTTCTTCTAACCCATGCCCCGGATCGAACAAGATACGATGCGAAACATTGGGTTCATTGAAAATCTCTACCCAAAGTACATTTTGGGCTTCTTTACCGTCGGCCACGGCCGCCACAGGCCGCTTTTCAGGCTCCAGCACATCAAAACGCACACGTGCAGACATGGGCAGCAAAGCCCCCCGCCAACGGCGTGGACGAAAAGCGGCAACTGCAGTTAACGCTAGTATATCCGCACCAATCGGCAATATCGGCCCGTGGGCTGAATAGTTATAGGCCGTTGAACCCGCAGGCGTAGACACCAATGCCCCGTCGCAAACCAGTTCCGACAGGCGTTCTCGACCATCCACTGAAATCCGTAATTTCGCAGCTTGTGGGCCTTGGCGAAGCAAGGAAACCTCGTTGATCGCAAGGGCCGTAATATCATTGCCACTCGCACAGTGGGCTTCCATCTTCAACGGGTGAATGACCGCCTCTTCAGCCTCAGTCAACCGCGCGATCAAATTATCTTGGGCATATTCATTCATCAAGAACCCAACCGAACCACGGTTCATACCATAAACCGGTGTCGGCAGGTGCTGAGTTGTGTGCAACGTTTCCAGCATCAAGCCGTCGCCACCTAAAGCCACGATAATATCCGCGTCCTCTAAAGCGACATTGCCGTACATATCAGACAGCGTATCAAACGAGGCTGTCGCCTGATCCGCACGCGACGCCACAAAACTTAACTTTATGCCACTCATTTAACGGCCTATCCTATCTTTCACGCACACATCCCGAAATACGCCGTATCAGGGGGCATGTTTGTCGCATTCCCCCATACATAAACAAATCCTATAGAATAGGACAGACCCAGATTTAGACGTCTATTTAGGAGTGACGCCATGACAACAGCCCGCGATGCAGGTTTTTTTACCGAAGAACTATCCAGCCGTGATCCCGAAATATTCGGATCTATCACCGATGAATTAGGCCGCCAGCGTGACGAGATCGAGCTGATTGCCTCTGAAAACATCGTATCCCGTGCGGTGATGCAGGCCCAAGGCTCTGTAATGACCAACAAATATGCCGAAGGATACCCAGGCCGCCGTTACTATGGCGGGTGCCAATATGTTGACGTTGCAGAAAATCTGGCGATTGATCGCGCTAAACAGCTGTTTGGTTGTGATTTTGTTAACGTACAGCCCAATTCCGGTTCACAAGCCAACCAAGGTGTGATGCAGGCATTGATTAAACCGGGCGACACGATTTTGGGTATGAATCTTGCATCAGGGGGGCACCTGACCCACGGGGCCGCGCCAAATCAGTCCGGCAAATGGTTTAATGCGGTGCAGTACGGTGTGCGCAAGCAAGACAACCTGATTGATTATGATGAGATCGCGGCTTTGGCCAAAGAGCATCAACCGAAGATGATCATTGCGGGTGGTTCTGCTATTCCACGTCAAATCGATTTCGCCAAATTCCGCGAGATTGCTGACAGTGTTGGCGCAATCCTGCACGTTGATATGGCCCACTTTGCGGGGCTTGTAGCAGCAGGCGAGCACCCCAGCCCGTTTCCACATGCCGATGTTGTCACCACAACCACGCATAAAACTTTGCGCGGCCCACGTGGCGGCATGATCTTGACCAATGATGAAGCGATTGCGAAAAAAGTAAATTCCGCGATTTTTCCCGGCATTCAAGGTGGCCCGTTGATGCATGTGATCGCCGCAAAAGCTGTGGCTTTTGGCGAAGCGTTGCGCCCTGAGTTCAAAACCTACCAGAAACAAGTACGCGCCAATGCGGTGGCCCTTGCCGATCAGCTGATGAAAGGTGGCCTGGATATTGTTTCAGGCGGCACAGACACGCACCTGATGCTGGTTGATTTGCGCCCGAAGGGTGTGAACGGCAACGTAGCGGATAAAGCTTTGGGCCGTGCGCACATTACCTGTAACAAAAACGGCATCCCGTTTGATCCTGAAAAACCGATGGTCACATCTGGTCTGCGCTTAGGCACCCCTGCGGGCACCACACGTGGCTTTGGCGAAGCGGAATTTCGCGAAATCGCTGACATGATCATCGAAGTAATCGACGGCATTGCGGCCAACGGTGAAGACGGTAATGGCGAAGTGGAAGCGGCTGTGAAAGCCAAAGCGCAAGCTTTATGCGCACGTTTCCCGATTTACGATCTGCTGTAATACCATAAAAATGGAAGGCGTGCAGACAGATGTCTTGCACGCCTTTTTTATGCCCGCTACAAGGGTCATATGAAAATCCAGATTATACTTGCCACAATGATGATCGCCCTTGCTAGTTGCAGCGTTAAGATGGCCGTGCCCGGGTTTAAATATCCAGTTTATACGCCTGAAAATAAGTGGCCGGAACTGGCCCCCACGGCAGATTTGGAAAAAGCGGGTGATGTGGATGTTGAGGCCACATTGGAAGAAGTTGAACGTCTGAAACGTTTAGCCAACTAGTGCATTGCCCCTGCCCCAACGTTGCGCTAACAAACACGCAATAATTCATACGGAGCGGCTATTTCATGTCGAACAAATTAAGACTTGGCATCGCGGGACTGGGAACAGTTGGCGTAGGCGTGATTAAAATAATCCAGCAAAACGCGGCACTTTTAGAAGCCCGTTCCGGACGTTCTATAACGATTTCAACCATATCTGCACGTTCTAAGACCAAAAATCGCGATGTGGATGTATCAGGGTATGCTTGGGAAGATGACCCCATTGCACTGGCTAAACGGGGTGATGTGGATGTGGTGCTGGAACTGATCGGTGGTGATAGTGGCCCTGCCAAAGCCACCGTGGAAGCCGCGATTGCCGCGGGCAAACATGTGGTCACCGCAAACAAAGCTATGCTGGCGCTACACGGGCAAGAATTGGCGTTAAAGGCCGAAGCGGCAGGTGTGAACCTGCGGTTTGAAGCGGCTGTTGCCGGCGGTATCCCTGTGATCAAGGCCCTGACCGAAAGTCTGGCGGCCAATAAGATAAATCGTGTGATGGGCGTGATGAACGGCACTTGCAATTATATTCTGACACGGATGGAAAGTGCTAAACTGCCCTATGATGTGGTGTTCGAAGAGGCCAATAAGCTGGGTTATCTGGAAGCAGATCCCAACTTGGATGTGGGCGGCATTGATGCAGCCCACAAACTGACTTTGCTGTCTTCCGTTGCCTTTGGCACCCAAGTGAATTTCGACGGGGTTGAACTGGAAGGCATCGGGCAGATCACTATCGAAGATATTGATCACGCCCGCGACATGGGCTTTCGCATCAAGCTGTTGGGGGTTGCCCAAATGACGGATGCAGGTCTTGAACAATCCATGCGCCCTGTATTAGTTCCAGCGGCTTCCCCGCTGGCCCCGCTGGAAGGCGGCACCAATATGGTGGTGATCGAAGGCGACGCCGCTGAACAGATCGTTCTGCGCGGTGCAGGTGCTGGCGAAGGCCCGACCGCAAGTGCTGTAATGGGCGATGTGATGGATATTGCGCGCGGCTTGAAGATACCAGTTTTCGGCCAACCTGCGACAACGCTGAAAGCCGCAAAAGCAGCCAAGGTCAGTAATAAGTGTGCGTTTTCCTTGCGCTTGAACCTGAAAGATGTACCGGGTGTGATGGCCCAGATTTCAATGGCCTTGGCGGATGCAGGCGTTTCAATCGACCGGATGCGCCAGTTCAGTCACAATGATAAATCCGCACCGGTAATGATCGTGACACACCCGACCAAACGCGACGCGGTTGAGGCCGCGTTTGATGCGATTGCCAAGCTGAATGTGACCACCCAAACCCCATTGATGCTTAGCATTGTAGATGCCTGATCGCGCGTTTCTTAGGGTCGAACAATCTGCCACGGGCCGCCGTTGGACAGGTTTGAACGAAGCCCAAGATCGCCATGCGCAAGCAATCTCACAACAAGCCGAATTGCCCGAAATTGTTGCCAGAACATTAGCGCGGCGCGGCGTTGCTGTTGAAGAAACCGCCGCGTTTTTAACCCCGTCATTGCGTGATTTGATGCCCAATCCTTCAATCCTGAAGGATATGGACAAGGCGGCAGAGCGAATCTGCCAAGCAGTTGATAAGAAACAAAAGATCGCAATTTTTGCGGATTATGATGTGGATGGTGCCACCTCTGCTGCATTGCTGATCACATGGCTGCGCGACTTTGGTTTAATCGCCACACTTTACGTGCCTGACCGCATTGACGAAGGTTACGGCCCCAATGATGCGGCGATGAAAATGCTGGCTGCTAACCACGATCTGATCATTTGTGTGGATTGCGGAACCCTGTCGCATGGGCCGATTGAAGCGGCTAAGGGCGCGGATGTAATTGTGCTGGATCACCACATGGGCGGTGAGACTTTGCCGGGTGCACTGGCCGTGGTGAACCCCAACCGTCAGGATGAAGATACTGAATACGGGTATCTGTGTGCTGCGGGTGTTGTGTTCATGGCCCTTGCCGCCTGTAACCGTTTGTTTAAGGCCAAAGACCGGGCCGTTCCCGACTTAATGCAAGCCCTTGATCTAGTCGCCCTTGGCACCGTCGCAGATGTGGCCCCCTTGATCGGGTTTAACCGCGCCTTGGTGCGGCAAGGGTTGACAATTATGGGCGCGCGCACACGTGTGGGGCTTGTCGCTCTTGCAGATGCCGCCAAAATGAATTCCGCCCCCACCGCCTATCATCTGGGCTTTCTGTTAGGCCCACGCATCAATGCAGGCGGGCGTGTTGGCAAGGCTGATCTGGGCGCGCGCCTGTTGTCGACCACGGATATGGATGAAGCGCAATCTATTGCAGATCGCTTGAACCAGCTAAACGATGAACGCCGCGAAATAGAGGCCCATGTTCAGTTGCAGGCAATGGAACAGGCCGAGGAACGCGGCTTTGACAGACCACTGGTTTGGGCGGCGGGCGAAGGTTGGCACCCAGGCGTTGTGGGCATTGTGGCCTCTCGTCTGAAAGAAGCCAGTAACCGCCCCACGATTGTGATCGGGCTGGACGGCAATGAAGGCAAAGGATCAGGCCGGTCTGTCACCGGTATTGATCTGGGGTCAGCCGTGGCCACATGCACCCGTGAAGGCGTGCTGCTGAAAGGCGGCGGGCATAAAATGGCCGCAGGGTTAACTGTGGCCACGGACAATCTGGAAGCTGCGATGGAACGGCTGTCTGAATTGCTGGAAAAACAAGGGTCGGCGGATATCGGCCCGAAAGATTTGCAACTGGACGGGGCCATTGCACCTTCGGGCATCACACCCGAACTGATCGAACAGCTAGAGGCCGCTGGCCCTTACGGCGCGGGTGCCCCCGCACCACGCTTTGCCCTGCCCGCCCAGCGCATCGTTTTTGCAAAACGCGCAGGTGAGTCGCATCTACGGCTGACTTTGCAGTGCGAAAATGGCGGCAGAATCGATGCCATATGTTTTCGCGCTTATGATGGCCCGATGGGCGACATGCTGGAAAACCACAATGGTCGTCTGTTTCACTGCGCCGGGCGGCTGGAAATAGATGATTGGGGCGGGCGCAGGCGGGCTAAACTACGCCTAGAGGATGTTGCAGAGGCTTCTTGAAAACTTTTTGCGTCAGAGCAAAAAATCCTCTTGCCAGTTTGATAAGTTCGCACTAAACACCGCATCACGATGAGTGGTCCCTTCGTCTATCGGTTAGGACATCTGGTTTTCAACCAGGAAAGAGGGGTTCAACTCCCCTAGGGACTACCATCGTTAACTTATCACCCATTATTCCCAATCAGTAAAACTTATTCTCACCCTTGTTTATATGAGTGATATGTGATTATCGCTGATATTGACTTGCTTCCGTTTTGCATTAATTATATTTGTTCACTTCCGTCGCAACACTCTAGCAATCAAGGCAAGGAATAAGAAACAAGCAACTACAACCGCGAAATAAACCAGAGCACCGGCTAACTTCGGAGGGAGGAATAGCAAGCCTATAAGAAAAAGAATGCCGCCAATCCAAAGTGAGGCAGTCTTTGCTTTGCCAGCCTTGAAGTTTATCAAGTGGTTCACAACAAGGGTTGCGGCGATGAGTACCACGGACATAATCAAATAAACCTTCATCTCCGTAATCTATCAACATAGTTAGCCCAGTACCAGCTAATCTGTAAAAACGGCAGGTTTTGTGGTGGGTTGAATTGAATGCAACCCTTTCCACAATGATGGAAACAACAGGCGCACGGGAAGCGGCAAATCGTCAAGACAAGTTAATGGGGTTAAAATGGCAAGAGTAAACAAGGGTAGATATTGCAACGTCTTGTGGCCGCACAGCGCATTATCCCGACTTGATTTAGCAGTTTTGAATCGTGGGGTGGTACTTATAGTGGTATCTTATTTTACAGGGGATTTATTATCGCTTAAATACAGTGCAGTAACGATATAGTATGGAAGACCTAGGAACTACCATCGTTTAAGCAATCACCTAAGCAACCCCAAGTCAGCTGCGCGCTGAACCGCTTCGCCACTTGTGCGCGTCCCCAATATCAGCCGGATCACAGTCAGCTGCGACTTAACGGTAACAACCGAAACACCCGTACGTTTCGAAACATCTTCAATGCGCCCACCATTCGCCAGTATATTCAGCACGTTTTTTTGTTTCTCATTCAACTTGATTCCAGAGATTTCCTCTTTGTGAATCATCCTCAGAATCTCTTCAATTTCGATAATTTCCACATCGATAAATTCGCGATCACTGCGCGCAAAGCCCCCGATTGAATGTTTTTTACCCACATCAATCGAAACAACAGCACCATAATTCATTTCATACGCCCGTGACGCTTTCAGCACGCCTTTAGTATCAAGTGCCGCCATATCAGACCATCGGCATGTTCCAATATTACTAAAGCCCCAGATGACAACTGGATCATGCAGTACAAACCCATTATTTTCATAATAATTTATCCACTCAACAGGATACGTCTGAAACATCAGCTTAGGGGCATTGTATTCAATAAGAGGTGGTCCTACTATTTCGACCAGTTAGCAGCCATTTTAAGATGGATCAGGGTTTCATTTAGGCTGCCAATCTCGTTGGTTCTGTTTTTCTTTCATAAGCTTCATCCGGCGTCAATATTCCGTGGGTCGAATGCGGGCGTTCGGCGTTATAGTATGCCATCCATTTTCCGATTCCTGTGCGAGCTTGTGAACCCATTTCAAATGCGTTCAGGTAGATGCATTCATATTTCAGGGATCGCCAAAGCCGCTCAATCATGCGGTTGTCGACCCAGCAGCCTTTTCCATCCATAGATATCGCCACATCGGCATCTCTCAGCGCCTGTGTCCATTCGAAGCCAGTGAACTGGCTGCCCTGGTCACTGTTCATAATCTCTGGTTTACTGTATTTGGCGATGGCCTCTTTCAAGGCTTCGACGCAAAAATCCGCTTCCATGCTATTTGACAAACGCCAGCTCAAAACCTTGCGACTGTGCCAGTCCATAATCGCCACCAGATACAAAAACCCACGCTGCATAGGGATGTAAGTAATGTCGACACACCACACCTGATTTGGCCTATCAATCGCCAGGTTTCTTAGCAGATATGGGTAAATCTTGTGCTGCGGATGCTTCTTGCTGGTGTTAGGCGTCTGGTAGATTGGAACCAAACACATCAGACGCATCAAGCGTCGCACACGGTGGCGGCCACACTTGTGGTCTTGCCGCTGCATATAACGCGCCATTTGCCGTGACCCATACCAAGGCGTATCTAGGAATTGTTTGTCGATTATTTCCATGAACCGCAAATTCTCGGCACTTTCACCCTTCGGCTGATAATACAGGTTTGACCGCGCCAACAACAGCAGCCCACATTGTCGCCGAACGCTCAGGTTATGATCCTTGCTCACCATTTTTTGCCTCGTGTTCCGAGCAACTGAACCGAGGCACTTGCTAAAAAATCCCGTTCCACAACCAGTTGACCGATCTTCGAGTGCAGCTTGTCAATTTGAGCGTCATCAGCGCGCCCCAGATCACTGCCACGCCTGGAAAATGTCGCGGCCATATTCTCAATCGCAGCACGCTTCCATGTCCCAATCTGGGTTGGATGCACACCGTACTTCTTTGACAGCTCCGCCATCGTCATTTCTTCACGGATCGCCTCAAGCGCAACCTTGGCCTTGAAATCGGGAGAGTGGTTCTTTCGTTTCGTCATTTTGAATCGTCTTTCTCGTTAGTCGATCCATCTTAACTACTGGTCCGAAATCTTGCGACCACCTCTATATGCAGTGCAATCGCATAACCTGCCGGTGATAGTTCTTTAAGCACATCCAACCAGTGGTTTATACCTTCCATTTTTAACATGCGCGTATTTACTTTTCTTATATTCAATTTAAACCTATAGGTTGAATACTTACTTTAACATTTATTGTCACTATATTTAAAACATTGCTATAAGTGCTAATAATGTCTTTAGAACTTAAAATAGATGAAGTTAAATGGCTTGCGCCCATGGGGTTGCACATATCCCTGCGCATTCGCTTTGGCTCTCCTTTAAGTTTAATAAACACCTACCCCGATAAGTGGATCCACGAATACACCGAACAGGGTTTTATGATGCTCGACCCTACTATGAAGTGGGCCTATGAAAGCATTGGCGTTTGCAGGTGGAGTGCACTTGCAGGCGATGATACACATGGCATTCTGGAAATGGCCGCAAGCTATGGGATTGAATACGGTGCGGTTGTTTCATGTCGGGCAAAATCTGAAGCGGGGCACAGAAGCATCGCCACTTTTAGCCGCGCTGATCGTGAGTATGAAAATGCAGAATTGACACATTTGCAGAAATTCATACAGGCCCAGCACGACGCCGCCACCCCGTCCATCAACATAACAAATGCCGAAATAGAGGTTCTGCTGTTTCTAAAACGCGGGCTGATTATTAAAGAAGTGGCCGCTGAATTGAACATCAGCGAAAATGCTGTGAAACAGCGTATGAGCAACGCTAGGCGAAAACTTGGCGCAAAAACCACCATCCATGCGGCATCACTCGCACAGCAATATGGGCTAATTTAAAAAAGTGATAGTTTATTGTCCTGTTATCACTCTACCTATACTTTAGTATATACAGAAAAGTGCAATTTTAAAGTTTTATTAGATCTCCAGCCAAAAAAGGAGATTGCTATGCACTTTGTTACTTTTGACTTCACAAATTTCCATAAATTCGGATCAACCTTTTACGATTACTTGGGTTTACGCAAAAGATACTTTGTAGATGAATTGAATTGGGAGATTTTTTACGATGATCATGTTGAAATGGATCAGTACGACAACCCCATGGCGCATTACTCTGTCGTGATCCAAGACGGCAAGGTGGTGGGGGGTGCCAGAATGGCCCCTACATCGGCTAAATGGGGTAATACAACTTATATGCTGAATGATGTGACCCGGGGTTTGTTGCCTAAAATTCCGGATCAGATTTACAAAGAAAACTTTAAAACCAACACTGTTTGGGAATGCACCCGCTTGGTGGTTTCAAGTGAACTGAAAGGCATGCGCAACAAGGTAAATTGCCTGAACCAGATTGTGGATGGTGTCGTAGCCGAAGCGTCCGCATTTGGCGCCCAAGATCTGATTTGCCTGTCGCCCCCGACATTGCCACGCATGTTCCGTTCATTCGGCTATGATTGCAAACAAATCAGTGATCCATACGTTTGCCCCGAAGACGGGCGAAAATATGCAGTGCTGATGATGCCCGCAGCCAAAGGGTTTGTTGAGATTAAGAAAGCCGCTTAACGGGTAGTAACCAGTATTATCTGCGTATGGCCGAGCTGGGAACGGCTTGGCCAATCGCAGACCAGTTTACACTGGCGCGCGCAATTTTCGTGTCAGCCCAAGTTTTGAAGACAATCTCAAAACCCAAAGCTGTCACTGTGTCTGCCACTAAAGAAAACCGCAGGTTTTGGCCGCATGAACTGTCCAAACCACTGATCCCCAACGTGATATGCGGGGGGCGTTGAAAATGTGTGGCAAAACGTACTGCGACGCGCACTTCGCGGTCATCATCACCGGACCACATCGGGCCGTTATCATCCACATGATTAAACAACTCACCTGAACCGGTGACAACTTGCACCCCCACCAAAGGGGATGTGGTTTGTTGTTTGACTAAATCCTCGCTCAACTTAATCACTCCTTTTTAGCCTAACTTATGTATATGGAAATACAATATGAATGCCAGCCAAAACAATATTTCTGTCTGGCTAACACATCAAATTTACAAAATATTTCGTACAGGATTTAACCCATATAAAACCCGTATTGCACAGGAACATGGGCTTTTACATCCGCACCCAATTCTTGTGCGGCATGCAGTGCCCAATAAGGGTCGCGCATCATACCACGTGCCAGCAAAACCATATCCGCCGTTCCATCCACGATTAACGCTTCTGCCTGTTTAGCCTCTGTAATCGTGCCCACTGCCATGGTGGCGATACCTGCCTCGGCACGCAGTTGCCCGCCAAGTGTCACCTGATCCGCTGTCCGCGACCCGATTGATGCGCGCGCAGAAGGTGTGGCCCCACCACCCGAACAGTCAACGATATCCACACCACGTTCCTTCAGCCATTTCGCCATCTGGATATTGTCTTCAATGGCTAGACCGCCCTCAGTCCAGTCAGACACAGACAAACGCACGGATAGTGGCAGGTTTTCAGGCCAGACCGCCCGCACCGCGTCCACCGTCTCCAGCATCATCCGCGCACGGTTGCGTAGTGTACCGCCATATTGATCATCACGCGTATTAACCAAAGGTGAAAAGAAACTGTGCAGCAAATAGCCATGTGCCCCGTGGATTTCCAACAGTTTATAGCCTGCGGTCAATGCCCGTTTAGCAGCAGCCACAAACAACCCCTGCATCTCGGCAATATCTGCCGCTGACATTTGCGCAGGCGTTTTCCATAGCCGTGTGCCATCGGGATCAAATGCATCATCACTTGGCCCGACAATCGGCCAGCCGCCTTCATCATCTTTCAAATGCGCCCCACCATCCCATGGCCGCGCAGCAGATGCCTTGCGCCCAGCGTGGCCGATCTGCACCCCGGGAACCGCACCCATTTCAGCGATAAACCGGTTAACCGAAGCCGCCACTTCGGTTTGCTGATCATTCCACAGGCCCAAACACCCCGGCGTAATCCGCCCATCCGCGCGCACTGCCGTGGCCTCGACCATCACCATGCCTGCCCCCCCTGCCGCACGCGCACCCAAATGCACACGGTGCCAGTCATTCATCACCCCATCGGTGGCTGAATACTGGCACATGGGTGACATCCCGATGCGGTTGCGAAAAGTGACATCTTTGATGGTGAGCGGTGAAAAAAGGGCTGACATGTTTTGATATTCCTAATGAGTAAGTTGATGTCAGATAATCAGCCCAATCCAAAAGGTTCAAGGTTAAATTTTGAACAGTTTATCCCACCGCAATACGTGGCCGGCCCGATGCAATGGCAGTCAGTTCCGCTTCTACAAATACCTCACGGCTTTCCACTTTTGCGGTACGAATATCGCGTTCCATGCGCAAGCGAATGCCCTGCGCGCCTGCAGCTTTCGCACCTGCCATCGCTTGGTCTTTCAGCACTGCTTCCAGCGCACCAACCGCGTCACCCTGAGTGGTAAAATCCTGCGGGCCGGTTTCGAAATGCACCCGAAAAATGCCTTCGCCCTGCGATGTGATCTGCCCTGCCGCACGCATGGATATTTGCCCGACAACCGCCCCGATAGCATTCGCCACACCTGCATATTCGGGCACTACAACACGCGTGTTCAAGCGTTTTCCAACTGCACCATAATAACTGTGTGCAGACGCCCCCAACCCGACAAGCGGCAGGTTCAGGCCTGCGTCTATTGCCATCAACCCGCGATGGTGCGCCATGCCTTGTTTGGTTAAAACATGCCGCGCCAGTTCCTTTGCAGGCAGGCCAAAATCGAACCCGTCTTCGGCAAAAGCTGTTTCCAGCAAGGCTTGCGCCGTTTGTTCGGTTAGCTGATCAATGATCATCTGCGCCAGATGTGCGGTGTCCGTAGACAAACGGTTGCCGCTGCCGGTGCGTTGGCGAGAAAATAGCTCCAACGCCTTTTGCGCCGCGTCTTTATCCCACGCATCCAAACGCCCCAGAACATGGGCCGCATCCGATGCGGTAATGCCCGATACCATCAACAATCCACGCCCGACAAGGGTTTGCAAAGTACCCAGCTCCATGCGGTTATGAACAATCTTACCCATCGGCCAAGCCTGATTCCCGATGCGCTCAATCAAAGTTTTTTCACGCTCGTTTTGGCCACCCAATGCGACATCCATCCGCTGGATAGCCATTACAAACCGTCCGTCAAATTCACCGATTGTACTCGCGGCCAGTTGTGCATCCAGCGCACCGTGAACCATCTCGGGCCAATCTTTGGCCAGCAAAGACACCGGCATCACCCGGCGTGGCCCCAATGTAATCGCGGCGGCCAAACCACCCGTTGTCAGATGCACCTGACTGTCACCGCCCAACCCTGTTGTGCGCATCGCCACCGCTTCAACCATCGTGCGAAACGCGCCTACCCGTGCGCCTTGCGGGTCAATGATAGGTCGCCCGTCTCGCAGCACTGCCACATCCGTGGTGGTGCCGCCAATGTCAGATACAATCGCGTCTTTTTCATCCGTCAACCAACGCGCACCCACGATGGATGCAGCCGGGCCAGAAAGGATGGTTTCAATCGGTGAGATACGCGCCTGATCCGCCGAGATCAACGCCCCGTCGCCGCGTACCACCATAAAGGGTGCCTTGATGGATTTATCTTGCAGCAGGCCTTCTACTGCCCCGATCAGATGGTCAATCATGCCGATCAGGCGGGCATTCAGCAAAGCGGTCATCGCGCGTTTCGGCCCGTTCAGTTTGGCACTTAAATCATGTGAACAGGACACAGGCTTGCCCGTTATCTTGCGGATGATATCGCGCGCCCGCAACTCATGTGCAGGATTGCGTGTGGCAAACTGGCTGGCAACCGCAAAACCTGTCACCACATCTCCATATTCGGCCAATCCCGCACGCAAAGCGGGCTCATCCAGCGCATGGGTTTCGCCACCTGAATGGTTATGTCCACCCGACAGAACAATCACGGGATCGCCTTTCAGGGCCTCTTCCAGACCTTGGCGTGACAGGTCGCGTTTTGAAAAGCCGATAAAGACCAGGCCGACACGCCCGCCTTGCCCTTCAACAAGCGCGTTCGTAGCCAAAGTGGTGGATAAAGAAACCATCGCGATATCCGCATGGGTAGCACCGCTTTCAGCCATAACCGCATCTATTGCCGCCCCCACACCCACCGCCAGATCATGGCGTGTTGTCAAGGCTTTGGCACTGGCAACAACGCGTTTTTCATCTTCGATCAGAACCGCATCCGTATAGGTGCCGCCTGTGTCTACGCCAAGCAATAGGGCCATGTCTTACCTCTGAATGTCTGGCAACCGCGTAGCAAAACAAATACCTGTTGTCACCGCTAAAAACGACATGAAACGTTTATTGGAACAGGCCTTTCAAAAGATCGCCAACCTCATCTTTTACTTTGTCTTCCAGCTTTTCCTTGGCGCGGTCTTCAAGTGCCTGTCGTGTGATCTTTTCATCTTCTGCAAGTTTCAATCTTTTAGCAAGCGAGGCTTTCGCCCGCGCTTCAAACGCAGCCTTTTCTTCGTTCAGGCGCCCTTTTGTCAAAAGATCAACCAGCCCTTTCAGGTCTGGCCTGAATTTCAGGTTGCTCCACGGGCCAGTGATATCAACAGGCACCGAAAACTTGGCATTTTCCGATAGGCTGGAAGGCGTTACAGTATAAGTCATATTCTGGTCGCCGACATTGATCCGCCCTTTGCCTTCGGCTTTAAATAACGGGCTGACCATCAGCATATCGACGTTTTGCAACACACCTTTTTTCATCTGGAACGTGCCCGTCAGGCTGGTAAATTCCGTTGCCCCATCAAATCCGCCAAAGGCCTGTTTCAGGTTGCGCATCATCGCGGCCAGGTCAATGCCTTTGAAACTGCCTTTATCAATTCTTAGCGTGCCGTTCCCCGATAAGCTGTGCATGATTTGGTATAGGCTGCCACCCTTGCCGGACATCTTCAACGTGGTATTGCCAGAGCCTGTCAACTTGTGCAAATCCATCAATTTGCCCAGCAATGGTTCCAACTGCACACCTGATGCTTTGATATCCGAATTAAACGAAACCGCATTGCCACCCGTAAAGCTAACCACCCCGGTGATCACGCCGCCATATACGCGGATTTTATTCAGGGTCAAACGCAGCGCACCGCCGCGCAGACGTACTTTAATATCTGTGCCACCCAATTGGCTAACACCAAGATTAACCGATTTTGCTTTCAGGTTAATATCGGCATTTATCGCGTCCAGCCCTGTGATCCGAATGGGGTCTTTGCTCCAGGCACCTGATCCACTGACAGAACTGCCGCTGCTGCTGCTACCGCCTGATCCATTGTCGTCAGATGTAAATGCTGAAAAATCCAAATCACCTGCAGCCAAGTTTGCCGAGATATAAGGAACGCTGTCCAGTGCCAGCGATGCATTGCCCTGAAACACATTCTGATCCAGCGCAAAAGTTGCTTTCGTCAATGTGTTCTCACCATTGCGCACCCGCACAACGCCCTTGACCCGTGCGGTTTTCCCTGTGCCTTTTGGAAAACCCACTTCATTACCCACCGCCTTTAGCGTTGCACCCAAATCACTGGCCTTAAAATCTATTGTCCCGTCCGCATTACCGGTTCTACCGTTCACAAGCCCTGCCCATTTAAAGCTAAATGCATCGCGCCCAGTCACGTCCAAGCTGACATCCACACGCAATGTTTCGGCCCAGTTTTCAGGGCCTGTTACTTCAAATGTTGCGTCAATCGGTAAGCCGTTCATTGTAACAGCGGCATTACCCGTCAGATTAATGCCGGCAGATGATACCATCAACGTGCCTTTTGAGGATAATTTGGAAACGCCTTTCAAAGCATCCGGTAACGGCGCACCCGTAAGCTCTTGCAAGGTGGCCATATCAAGCAAATCAAAACTGTATTGCCCGTTGATCAAAGGTGCCACACCTGAAGCCACCATCGCTTGCCCGTTTAGGCCCGCTTTCATTGTGCCCATCGCGATGGAACCTGACAGGTTTGTCACTTGCCCGTCCAACAGCTTGCTCAAATCAGCAACTGACAGGTCAATATTTGCTTTGCTCCCGTTATAAATTGCCGACCCGCTAACCGAAGCCGCCGCTGATTTTGGCAAAGCAAAATCCGCACTGATCTGTTTGATCACAATATCTTGTTGTGTTGTGGCGTCTTTATATGTCAACAATCCGTTCGTGATCGCCCCTTTATCAAGCGTAATACCCCCTGTAGTTGAGCTACTATCACTGCTACCCGCAACGGCAGCGGCATCAGAACCACCTGACAATTCCCAGTTCGCAACCCCGTCCGCACGGCGTTCCAGATGGATAACAGGTGTGTCTAATATCAGCCGCTTAACTTCAATATCGCCCCCCAATAGGGCTGACAGGCCAACACCAACAGACGCACCTTGCGCTGACACCATATAGGGTTCAGACGCCCAATCCGCATTCGAGATGGTCAAAGGCCCGGTTTTAACACCCAAAACAGGATAGATCGTTGGCCGAAATGACCCTGACAATGTCAGCTTGCGCCCTGTTGCCTTTTCCAACTGATCCGAAGCCAGATCGCCGATCTTCTCAGCAGGCAGTAAAAATACTAGCCCGATGGCCGCGACCACCAGAACCACCACAACCATTACTATTCGCACAATCCAACGCATACCTGCCTCCACTTTTTAATCTTATCTTAACATGTAGGCATTCATCGCGCTATTCACAATGACGCTAATAAAGAATAGCTATGTGCCAAAGCCCCCAATAAAAGGCAGCCCCATGGCCCAGACTTTACTGACCGAAATTAACGACAACATCGCCACCGTCACCCTGAACCGCCCCGCCAAGAAAAACGCGATGTCGTTTGAGATGATGGCCGAACTTGTTGAGACGGCAAATACCCTTGCCGCAACGGATGGGTTGCGGGCCGTTATTCTGACAGGGGCGGATAACTGTTTTTGTTCAGGCATTGATCTGGAAAGCCTGATGAGCATGGCCCCGCAAATGGATAAGGTGCGTGATGAAATCCTGAACCCGCCCAAGGGTGCTGTAGCCAACAGGTTTCAAGCCCCCGTCACGATCTGGGCCAGCCTGAACGTGCCTGTTATCGCCGCCCTTGAAGGCGTGGTTTACGGTGCCGGTGCGCAGCTTGCACTGGGGGCCGATTTTCGCATTGCCACCCCCAGCGCAAGACTTTCAATTATGGAAGCCAAATGGGGCCTGATCCCTGACATGGGCATCAGCCAATCCCTGCCCAAACTGATGCGTGCAGACGCCGCGATGGAACTGATCATGACTGGCCGCGTGCTGGAAGCGGATGAAGCCCTGAACCTTGGCCTGCTGACACACATAGCGGATGACCCGCTAAATGCAGCCCTTACCCTAGCCCAAAACATCACCGCCAAATCCCCCGATGCGATCAAGGCCAGCAAACAACTGGTAAACGGCACATGGGGGTGCGGTAAGGCGGGCCTGAAGTTGGAAGCAAAATTGCAAGCGGCAATCATCGGTCAGCCTAACCAGATGGAAATGGTGATGGCTGCGATGGGTAAACGGGAACCTAAGTTCAGTTAAACCATTTGCAAGCAGGCCATGCGCAGGCTAAAGCCCCGACATGACCCAGAACCCACCCAACCTGCGCCCCGACCTAGCCCCTAAGGCCCGTATCAGTGAACCTGCCCGCGACGGCCAGCCGAAAATCGGCATGGTATCGCTTGGTTGCCCTAAAGCCTTGGTCGATAGCGAACGTATTTTGACCCGTTTGCGGGCAGAAGGTTATGCGATCAGCCCGGATTATGCAGGTGCCGACGCCGTGATTGTAAACACCTGCGGGTTTCTGGACAGCGCCAAGGCCGAAAGTCTGGATGCTATTGGTGAAGCCTTGGCTGAAAACGGCAAGGTGATCGTGACAGGTTGTCTGGGGGCAGAGCCCGATTATATCCGCGAACACCACCCGCAAATTCTGGCTGTTACTGGCCCGCATCAATATGAACAGGTGCTGGATTGCGTGCACAAAGCCGTGCCGCCCAGCCCTGATCCGTTCATTGATCTGCTGCCTGCCACGGGTGTTTCCCTGACGCCGCGCCATTACAGCTATCTGAAAATATCCGAAGGCTGCAATCATAAATGTAAGTTCTGTATCATCCCCGACATGCGCGGGCGGCTGCAATCGCGCCCTGCTCACGCGGTGATGCGTGAGGCTTCAAAGTTGGTGGATGCAGGCGTCAAAGAACTGTTGGTGATCTCTCAGGATACCTCTGCCTACGGGCTGGACATCAAGCATAAAACCGAACGCGATCACCGCGCCCATATCGTTGATCTGGCGCGTGATCTGGGCAGTTTGGGCGCGTGGGTGCGGCTGCATTATGTCTATCCCTACCCGTTCGTGCGCGATCTGATCCCGCTGATGGCTGACCCTGACAGTGGTATCTTGCCCTATATGGACATCCCGTTTCAACACTCGCATCCGGATGTTTTGAAACGGATGGCACGGCCTGCAAAATCTGCGAATACTTTGGCCGAGATTGAAGCTTGGCGGGCGGTTTGCCCTGACATTACTTTGCGATCCACTTTTATTGTGGGCTTCCCGGGTGAGACTGAGGCCGAGTTTCAGCACCTTCTGGATTGGATGGATGAAGCGCAGCTGGATCGTATCGGGTGCTTTCAATATGAAAACGTCGCGGGGGCGCGTTCAAATGCTTTGGCGGGGCATATTCCGGACGAGATCAAACAGGATCGTTGGGATCGTTTCATGGAAAAAGCCCAAGCTATTTCGGCGGCAAAACTGGCGGCCAAGGTGGGGACATTTATGGATGTCATCGTAGATGAGATCGACGCGGACGGGGCCACTTGCCGGACGCAGGCAGATGCGCCGGAGATTGATGGGAACCTGTTTATTGATGAGGGTTTCGAGGGGCTGAAAGTGGGCGACATTGTCAGCGTTGAGGTGGACGAGGCCAGTGAATATGATCTTTGGGGACGTCTGCGTTAGGGGTGTTTTTGGGGAGTGTCCCGACTGGGACACTATGTTAAGTATTTGATATTATGGTGTTATTGTAATAAACTGGTATGTGGTGTTGGTGAGGATTGACGGCACTATGAGCAAACGCAGGATGGGAAGGTTTAGCGTCCTCCAGGAAGTTTACTGATAGCTGCTTTTGCCAAATCAATTATTTCTTCGTGGGTTTCGTTGGGTTTTCGTTCAAAAAAACCTTTTGAGTTTTTTTCATCAATTTTTTCTTCGAAAAACTCTTTTGCCAAATCTTTCTTCAACTCTTTTCGATCAGTTTCATCAGAGCTTACAATATATGCATCAAACGCTTGAATTCTTAATCCAAGGGACCTTAGTTTTACGGCCGATTTGCGATGATCATTAGCAAGCGAAGCAAAATAAAAGGCGGGCAATAATAACACGAATGATATAGGCAAATTTTTCAATAAAAGGCTTATGTTATAATCATTTTGCCCAACTAACTGAATTACATTCCACGCAACAATTGTAGCAGCACCTATAAAAAACCCTGACGCAAACATAGAATACATTTTAAACTGTCTATTTTCTTCAACTGCACCGCCTGAGAAACCCGAAGCCAGTGCAGTTTGACCTGCTTGATCATAAATTTTCTTCAAATCTTCAAGAGTTTTATTGGCCGATTTCACAAACTTACCTTGTTCAAGGGCAAGCTTTTCATTTGCTTCTTCTATCTGTTTTTGGTTTTCACTAAAAACTTTCGTTTTCATAGTCTCTAGCTTAGCTAGTTCCTCAGATGCGGAGTTCTTAAATTCTTGATAATCATCACTTCTTGTTGATTGGGCCTTAGAAAATCTCTCTGAAAATTCCACTATTTTTTCTGAAATTTGAGTATTTTGGCTGGCTTCTAACTCGGATATTTTGGTCGTTATCTCATCATTAAGGGTTGTAATTTCTTCCTTAATTTCATTGAGTCCTGTATGTAGATCATTAGATATTTCTACAAATTCGCCTGCATTTGTGGATAATTCTGAATTCGACTTATCAATAGCAGCTTTTAATGTGTCTAATTGCACCCGAAGTTCATCAACAAGATCACGCGCATCAGACCTAAGTATTTTTTTAAATCTTGGATATGGTAAAATTCCAAATGCCTGCCCAAAATATGTTTCTATATTTGCATAATGGTTCAAATCATTTGCACTGCCAGCAGTATGGGCATTTATTTGCCGTATTGGCCCACTGGAAAGGCGGTTTAATTCATCTTGGCTTAGAAGTTCTGGATCAGATTTTTCAATATTCCAGCGCAAATAACTTGCCGATTTTTCAATAGATGTCGCTCTTTCATCTTCACTAAATTGCGATAATAAAGATGCAATATTTACATCAATTTCGTCTAGCTTTGCCCAAATTTCATGTTTTAGGAAATCTTCTCTCAACATTCGTATAAAACTTTCTCTAAATACAATCTAAGTAAAGAATAGCAGAGTATTACTACAACCCAAACGATTTTCTCTAAAATTATGACCTCCCTTTCAATCATCCACGAAGCGCCTGACCTTGGGTGGGCGCAAAGCGCCTTCCCGTGGGGAAGGTCAGGCGCGGCCCTCGTCTATCGACGACGGCTATGATGGGGGTGAGGGTTTGGGTTCTCTATAGGTTAGCCGTCATCACCCGATTAATTCGGGTGATCTGGTTGTAGCGCGAGGTCACCCGAACAAGTCGGGTGATGACGTGTGTATTGTTTCGGTCACTGACAAATATCCATATACAGATCACGCCAATTGGGGTTGTCTTTTACGATCAGGTTAATCTTCCACTGGCGGGGGTATTTCTTCAGGCATTTCTCTTTTCGAATGGCAGAGACAATATCGGAATGTTGTTCATACCAGACCAGATTTTTGATGTTGTATTTGCGGGTATGTTTGCTGCCAAACCCCGATTTGTGGTTGTAGACACGTTTGATAAGATCACTGGTAACACCGATATATATCGCCCCGTTGGGGCGGCTTGCCAGTATATATGTATAGCTTGGTGTTTGCATGTGGATACCAGATCACCCGAACGGGTCAGGTGATGACGTTTTGCTAAAAACATATGTTGGTCTGTTTTGGTTAAGATCAAGTAAACTTATATATCGCGCGCCATAGTATAAAATTCAGCGTTGGGCGGCATGCCCGTCACATTTACCATACGGTTCGACAGGCCGAAAAATGCGGTGATGGCGCCGATATCCCAGATATCTTCATCCGTGAAGCCGTGCGTATGCAGCGCATCATAATCCGCCTGCACCACTTCGTTACTACGCAAACAAACCTTCATAGCAAAGTCCAACATCGCGGTTTGGCGCGGTGTGATATCGGCCTTGCGGTAGTTCACCGCTACTTGGTCGGCGATCAGGGCGTTTTTGGCGCGTATCCGCAGCACGGCACCGTGGGCAATGACGCAATATAGGCAACCGTTTTCATTGGAGGTGGCCACGATAATCATTTCGCGGTCAGCCTGTGTCAGCCCGCTTTCCTTTTCCATCAGCGCATCGTGATAGGCGAAAAATGCGCGGAACTCATCAGGGCGGCGGCTGAAGGCCAGAAAGACGTTGGGCACGAAGCCGGCTTTTTCCTGCACCGCTAAAATGCGCGCGCGAATGTCTTCGGGCAGGTCTTTAATATCAGGGTACGGGAAACGGGTCATTGATCGCGGCCTAATGTGAAAAACTCATCGTTCGGGCGGATGCCGGTAACGTTGACCATACGGTTGCTTAGGCCAAAGAATGCGGTGATGGCGCCGATATCCCAGATGTCTTCATCCGTGAACCCGTGGCCGTGTAGCGTATCGTAATCCGCCTGCACTACTTCATTGCTGCGCAAACAAACCTTCATAGCAAACTCCAACATGGCAGTTTGGCGCGGTGTGATGTCTGCCTTGCGGTAGTTCACCGCCACTTGATCGGCGATCAGCGGGTCTTGGGCGCGCAGGCGCAGGGCGGCACCGTGGGTGACAACGCAGTAATGGCAGCCATTGGCAGATGATGTGGCCACCACGATCATTTCACGCTCAGCGCTACTTAGCCCGCTGTCTTTATCCATCAACGCATCGCGGTAAGCAAAGAACGCACGGAATTCAGCAGGGCGGTGCGCGAAAGCGATCAGCACGTTGGGGATGAAACCCAGCTTTTCCTGTGTGGCCAGAATTTTCGTGCGAATATCTTCGGGCAGATCGGCAAGGTCAGGGACGGGAAAGCGGCTGATCGGATGTGTCATGTTCTTTACCAATGCGGTGGGGGTTGATTGCCTAGGGCAATGCCGGATGTTGCTTCGGCCTCGGCTTCCGCCGCGCGTTGCATCAGCATTTCCATGCGCTTTTCAACGCGGTCCAGACGCTTGGCCTGGTCGGCGATAATTTCGGATAATTCGTCAACCGTGCGGGTGGCATGGGACAGCTGGATTTCCAGCTCGGTTATTTGGTCATCTGTACTCATATCCCTGTCATACAAACTTGCCCCCTTGGGCGCAATCCGTTAGATGTTCGGCCAAGTAAAGGAGCCTTAAGCGTATGGCCAGAGATAAAAAGAAAAAACCACAACGCCCCAAGGCTTTGCCGCCGAAGGGGTTTCGCGATTATTTCGGGGCGGAAGTGGCAGAGCGTAATGCGATGCTGGCCCAGATCGCCGAAGTCTATCACCGCTACGGGTTTGACGCGCTGGAAAGTTCGGCTGTGGAAACGGTTGAGGCTTTGGGCAGCTTTCTGCCAGATGTGGAACGGCCCAATGCGGGTGTGTTTGCGTGGCAGGATGAAGATGACGCATGGATGGCGTTGCGGTATGATTTGACCGCACCCTTGGCGCGGGTCTATGCGCAGCACCGCAATGAATTGCCAACGCCCTATCGCCGCTATGCGATGGGGCCGGTTTGGCGCAATGAAAAGCCGGGGCCGGGACGGTATCGGCAGTTTTATCAGTGTGATGCGGATACGGTTGGGGCGGCATCTGTGGCGGCTGATGCCGAGATTTGTGCGATGTTGTCGGATACGCTGGAGGCTGTGGGGATTGATAAGGATGATTACATCATCAAGTTGAACAACCGAAAAATACTAAATGGGGTCATGGAGGTAGCAGGCATACTGGATGCATCCGACCCAAATATGTTCGCCATAGAGCGCGGTATTGTATTACGTGCAATCGATAAATTGGATCGATTGGGTGCGGATGGCGTTCGGGCATTATTGGGAACAGGACGTAAAGACGATAGTGGTGCTTATACTGATGGTGCTTGCCTCGAAGATCAGCAGATTGACATTGTAATGGGTTTTGTTGAGGCCAATGAAATTGTTGAACAAGAATTAAGAGATGTTCGAAGTAGTATGGTTGGAAAATCTGAAGGGGCCAAAGACCTCACTAAAGCTATAGATTCCCGCTTTGCGGATCTTCGCGCACTTATTGGCGCAGACATAAAAGGCTCTGAAATCAGAAATGAATTCACCATAAAACACTTGAGAAATCTAGTGAGTAATTCTGATATTGGTTTAGTTGGCGTTGATGAACTCGAAGAAATCACCAATTTACTTAAAGCACAAGGTTATGAGGCAGACCGCATTGTCATCGACCCATCCGTTGTACGCGGCCTCGGCTATTACACAGGCCCCGTTTATGAAGCCGAACTCACCTTTGAAATTCTCGATGCCAAGGGCCGTAAACGCCAGTTTGGTTCGGTTGCAGGCGGTGGACGGTACGACGATTTGGTCAAACGGTTCACAGGTCAGGAAGTGCCTGCAACGGGGGTTTCCATCGGGGTTGATCGCCTGTTAGCAGCCTTGCGTGAAAAAGGGCGGATCAGCTCGCAATCCAAAGGGCCGGTTGTGGTCACTGTGATGGATCGTGACCGTATGGGCGATTATCAAGAAATGGTGGCTGAACTGCGCAATGCGGGCATTCGGGCAGAGGTTTATCTGGGCAACCCGAAGAACTTCGGCAATCAGTTGAAATATGCTGACAAGCGCGAAAGCCCTGTGGCGGTCATCGAAGGTGGTAATGAAAAAGAAGCGGGTGTGGTGCAGATCAAGGATTTGGCCTTGGGCGCACGTCTGTCTGCTGAAATTGAAACCGCTGAAGAATGGAAAGCGCAACCTGCGCAGATTGAAATTAAACGCGGTGATCTGGTGGCAGAAGTGCGCAAGATGATTGCGCGTGCAGAGGCGATGAGCTGATGTCACCAACAGCTGTGAAATCTTTGGCGGGGCAACTGTCCAACGCTTTTGTGGCAGCAGGTGCCGTGCCGGTTGAGGCGGAAGCTTTGCAACCTGCGGAAACCTTGCTTGACCTTTACGGCGAAGATATTCGGGGCCGCGCTTACGTGACGGACGATCCTGTGGACGGCGAACAAATGCTGCGGCCCGACTTTACCGTGCCAGTGGTGCAGATGCACATGAAAGACGGTGCGGAGCCTGCGCGTTACACTTATAATGGGCCGGTTTGGCGCAAACAGGAACCCGGCTTAGGGCGTGCAAAAGAGTATCTGCAAGTGGGGTATGAGCTGTTTGATCGCCATGACCCTGCGGCGTCTGATGCAGAAGTTTTCGCACTATTTTACGAAATATTAAAACCTTATGGGTTACGCATGGCTACGGGCGATGTAGGTTTGTTGGCGACGGCCATCGAAGGGCTGACTACTACGGCACGGCGTAAAGAACGTTTGAAACGCCAAATTTGGCGGCCCGCGCGATTTAGGCATTTGCTGGATTGGTATAGCGGCAAAGCTGCAAACCTGCCGACACGGGGTGCCTTGCTGGAACAGGTTGCAGCCCATGGGGCCGATGCGGTTTTAGCAAATGCGGGGCCTTTGTTTGGCATTCGGACTGCTGCGGAAATTTCAACGCGGGTTGCAAGCCTGCAAGACGATGCAAACACGGCACCTATCCCTGCGGATGAGGTTGAGGTTCTGGACGGGTTGCTGGCGGTGCATGGCATGGCATCAGATGCGCTGCAATCTTTGCGCAAGGTGCAGGATCGACTGGACGGTTTTGCAAATGCGGTTGATCGGCTGGAGGCACGGTTGAATGCGCTATCCGCCAAGGGTGTGGATGTTGACACCTTGCCTTTTGAGGCCAATTTCGGCCTGACATCACTGGAATATTACGATGGGTTTGTCTTTGGGTTTTTCGACGGCGAAAACCCGATCTCTAGTGGTGGGCGTTACGATGCTTTAACCCAAGTTTTGGGTCAAGGCCGCTCTATTCCTGCCGTCGGCGGCGTTATCCGCCCCGATGCATTGGCAACTGTAGGGGGTGGGGCATGAGTGCTTTGAAATTGGGGGTGCCTTCTAAAGGCCGGCTTCAGGCCAAGACGATGGAATGGTTTGCAGCACACGGTATTACGGTCACGCGTACTGGCAATGACCGTGAGTATTCGGGCGTTGTCACAGGTGTTGAAGGCGTTGAACTGGTGATGCTGTCCGCAGGTGAAATCCCGCGTGAGCTGAAAGCAGGCCGTATTCATCTGGGCGTGACCGGCACTGACCTGATCCATGAAAAACTACCGCTTTGGGGCCGTGTTGTGGTCAACTTGCAGGAACTTGGTTTCGGGCAGGCCGATCTGATTATCGCCGTGCCAAAAGGCTGGGTTGATGTGGATTGCGTGGAAGACCTGGACGGGGTTGCGGCACAGTTTCGCGCCAATCACGGCTACCGTTTGCGCATTGCCACGAAATACCACAATCTGGTGCGCGGCTTTTTGCGTGGCCGTGGTGTGGCCGATTATCAGTTGGTAGACAGCCAAGGGGCCACCGAAGGGGTGGTGAAAAACCTGACGGCGGAAGCGGTTGCGGATATTACATCATCAGGTGCCACACTGGATGCGAACCATCTTAAGGTTTTATCTGACGGGCTGATCCTACAATCGCAAGCCTGCGTTTTTGCCAGCCGTTCGGCGGACTGGTCAGATGCGGCACGGGTTGCTTTGACGGAAATGGCGGCAAAAACCGGCTGGGATATATCGGAGATTTAAGATGCAGGTCTTTCGGACAATTCAAGACATGCGCGGCCAAGTAGCGGCTTGGAAAGCGGACGGTTTACGCGTGGGCTTGGTGCCGACGATGGGCAATATGCACGCAGGCCATATCGCACTTGTGCGGGCGGCTTTGGATCAATGCGACCGTGTGATCACCACGGTTTTTGTTAATCCGACCCAGTTTGGCGCGCATGAGGATTTGGATAATTACCCGAAGACGGAAAAGGAAGACACGGCAAAAGTGGCAAGCGTTGGTGGCCATGCCATGTTCGTGCCATCAGTTTCCGAGATGTATCCGAAAGGTTTTTCAACCCGTGTGACGGTTGACGGATTAACGGATTTCCTGTGCGGTGTGGCGCGGCCCGGGCATATGGACGGGGTTTCACAAGTTGTCACAAAATTGTTGAACCAAGCCCACGCGGATATGGCTTTTTTCGGTGAAAAAGACTGGCAGCAACTGGCGGTGATCACGCGGTTGGCGCGGGATTTGGATATTGAAACGGAAATACGCGGCGTGCCGACTGTACGCGATGATTACGGCTTGGCGCTGTCATCTCGTAATGGCTACTTGAACGCAGGCGAAATTGATATTGCACGCAAATTGAACGTGATTTTGAAAAAGGCGGCTTATGATATTGGCACAGGCGGGTTTGCGATAGATGAGTGCGCCAAAGCGGCAAAGGCCCTGATAAATGCCGGTTTTGACAAAGTGGATTATGTTGACTGCCGCGATGCGGGGACGCTGGAATTAATTGATAAGTCTGAGGGGCGATCTTGTCGTATTTTCGGGGCCGCGCATATCGGGCAGGCGCGCTTGATCGACAATCATCTGGTGAATTAAAGCAGACCTAAATCAGCCAATGCAATTTCCAGTTCTTTAGGCAGTTTATCATCCGTTGCACGCCCCACAGGCAGGTCTTTGGGTGCATCTTCAGGTGTTAAATAACGCCAGCCCTGAAAAGGGCGGCGCTTTACAACGGTGGTGCGGATCAATTCGGGGGCCAGCATGATGCCGCAGCGGCGGATGCCGTCATGGCCGATGACCTCTTCAAAGCCGATAATTTCTTGGCGGGCTTGCATGAAGCCTTTGATCACCCAGTACATTGAACCACCATTGAAAACTTCCACTTCACGGCGCGGCCACATGCGGGTGACGTGTAGTGAATGATCGCGGTTCATTTGGGCACGGCGCTCTGCCTGCCATTCGGTCAGGGATTCGATGCTTTCGGTGCCAACGCTTAGTTTGATGATGTTGATTTTTCCGCTCATAAGTCGAAATTAACATTGGATTAAGAAATGTAAATCATCTACCTTCATCTCTCTGCCAAAAGATTCGAAAGATTGATGCCATGAGCCGTTTTGCTGCCCCCATCGCCGAGCAAATTTGGGATATGAAATACCGTTTCAAGGAAGCCGATGGCACGCCTTTGGACAGCGGTGTTGAAGATACCTGGAAACGTATTGCAGATGCTTTGGCAAGCGTTGAAGACAAACCGGATATGTGGGCTGATAAGTTCTATAACGCCTTGGAAGATTTCAAGTTTTTGCCTGCGGGGCGGATTATCGCGGGTGCTGGCACCAAGCGTTCGGTGACCCTATTCAACTGCTTTGTGATGGGCACGGTGCCTGACAGTATGGGCGGTATTTTCGATATGCTGAAAGAGGCTGCAATAACCATGCAACAGGGTGGCGGTATCGGCTATGATTTTTCCACCCTGCGGCCAAAAGGGGCTGCGGTAAAAGGTGTGGCAGCAGATGCCAGCGGGCCGTTATCCTTTATGGATGTATGGGATGCGATGTGCCGCACCATCATGTCGGCAGGTTCGCGCAGGGGTGCGATGATGGCGACCATGCGATGTGATCACCCTGATATTGACCAGTTTATTGAAGCTAAACAAGATGGCGCGCGATTGCGCATGTTCAACCTGTCTGTGCTGATTACGGACGACTTTATGGATGCGGTGAAATCGGATGCTGCTTGGGATTTGGTGTTTGGCGGCACAGTTTACAAAACTGTTAACGCACTGGAACTGTGGAATAAAATCATGCAGGCAACCTATGATTACGCCGAACCCGGTGTGATTTTCATTGACCGTATCAACAAGAAAAACAACCTGCATTATTGTGAAACCATTGCCGCTACCAACCCGTGTGGTGAACAACCTTTGCCGCCTTATGGGGCTTGTTTGTTGGGGTCGATCAATCTGGCACGTCTGGTAAAAGACCCGTTCGAAGACGGGGCTGATCTGGATACGGCTGCCTTGGATGAGTTGGTGCGCACGGCTGTGCGGATGATGGATAATGTGGTGGATGCATCACGCTTTCCGCTGGATGCCCAAGCGCAGGAAGCCCGCGCCAAGCGGCGTATCGGGTTGGGTGTTACGGGCCTTGCGGATGCGTTGCTGATGGTCGGCGTGCGCTATGGTTCTGAAGACGGGGCTGCGCGCACCGAAGCCTGGATGAAACAAATCGCGCGGGCCGCTTATTTGGCGTCCAGCGATCTGGCGGCGGAAAAAGGCGCGTTTCCTTTGTTTGATGCAGATGCATTTTTGGCGTCTGAAACCATGCAAGATATGGATGCGGATGTGCGCGATGCCATTGCCAAAAACGGCATTCGCAACGCACTGCTGACATCCATTGCGCCTACAGGCACGATCAGCCTTTATGCGGGCAATGTTTCCAGCGGGATTGAACCGGTTTTCGCTTATTCCTACACCCGTAAGGTTCTGCAAAAAGATGGCTCTCGCACTGAAGAAGAAGTGATAGATTATGCGGTGGATATGTGGCGCGAAAAGTTTGGCGACAAGGCCCTGCCCGACTATTTTGTAAATGCGCAAACACTGGCACCTTTGGATCACGTGCGCATGCAAGCGGCGGCACAAAAGTGGATCGACAGTTCTATTTCCAAGACTATCAACTGCCCCGAAGACATCAGTTTTGATGATTTCAAACAGGTCTATATGGCCGCGTGGGATCAGGGCTGTAAGGGCTGTACCACGTACCGCCCCAATGATGTGACGGGATCAGTTTTGACCGTTTCTGAAACCACTGAGGCGGCGCCTGAAATTGATAAAGGGGCGGATGTGGTTTACCTGTCAGAGCCGCTTAGTCGCCCTGACGCGCTGGAAGGGCATACCTATAAGATCAAATGGCCCGAAAGCCAGCACGCGATTTATATCACCATCAATGATGTGCTTGAAAACGATAACCTTCGCCCGTTTGAGGTGTTCATCAACTCGAAAAACATGGAACATTATGCTTGGACATTGGCCCTGACGCGGATGATTTCAGCCGTGTTCCGCCGTGGCGGGGATGTTTCTTTCGTGGTCGAAGAACTAAAAGCCGTGTTTGATCCACGCGGTGGCGCATGGGTGCAAGGCAAATATATCCCATCTATTCTGGCCGCGATCGGTGGCGTGATCGAGCAACATATGATCCGCATCGGATTTATCGCAGGCGAAGGCACACACCTGAAATCTGACCCAAAAGCTGAAGCCATTGCCGTGGGCGAACGCCCGCGTGGCCCCGCCTGCCCTGCTTGCGGACAATTTGGTATGCGCATGGTTGAAGGCTGTATGACTTGCGGTGATTGCGGCCATTCGAAGTGCGGATAAGCTACATAATAGGAATTATATCTTGAACACCTATACTGACCGCCTACTGAAACTTGTGATCATGAGCGACATTCACCTTTTGCCAAAGGGTGAAGTGAAACGTGGTTTGGATACCGCGCCGCGTTTCAAAGCTGCGATTGAAAGCGTTAACGTGCTTCATAATGATGCTGATTTATGTATCTTTGCAGGCGACCTTACCGAAAAATCGGATGTGGGTGCTTATGCGCTGTTTGACGAAATCCGCGCTGGCAACAATTCGCCGCAACGGGTGATGTTGGGTAATCATGATGATCGAAACGTCTATCTGGAACATGCCAAAAGCCCCATGCTTGACGAAAACCGTTTTGTTCAGGGATATGATGATATCAAAGGCCACCGGATACTTATGTTGGACACCTCAGAACCGGGTGTGCTGCGCAGTGGCCTATGCGCCCGGCGGCTTTCATGGACGAGCGAACGTCTGGCTGAAGCCAAAGCGCTTGGTCTGAAAGTTATCATAGTGCTACATCACAACCCCTGTGCGCTGCAAATGCCTGTGGATACGTACCGCTTAGCCGACCCTGAAAAGCTGTTGAAGGTACTTCGCGAAAGTGGTGCCGACATTATTCAGGTTCTTGCCGGGCACTGCCATGTCACGTCTGCCGGTAGTTGGGGTGGCTATCCGTGTGCAACAATTTCCGGCAACCAGCATCGGGTAGAGCCGTTTTTGCGCGGCCGTACCGGGCAACAGGCTTGTTATTCAAGCCCTGCCCAATACGCTGTCATTATGTCGGACGGGGTTAATTGTGCCGTGCATTTCCAGAACTATGTGGATGACAGCACGATCATGGACCCGGATCTTTTCCCCTATAAGATGGATCAGGCATTTGAGGCGTTGGACTAGGGTCAGGGCACAGATCGAAGGGATATTACCTGACAACATTAAAGCAGGAACCGCCGCACTGCCCGCTTAGGGAAACCGATAACTGACTATCTTTGGCCAAGGCCACACTATCAGCAATCAAATAAAAGGATGCCGAATGGCTGTTCAAAAAATAGATACACTTATTGTCGGCGCAGGCCAAGCAGGGGTTGCCATGAGTGAGCATCTTGGCAAGGCTGGTGTGTCACACCTTGTTTTGGAACGCGAACGGATTGCCGAACGCTGGCGCACGGGAAGATGGGATTCTTTGGTTGCTAATGGCCCAGCTTGGCATGACCGGTTTCCGGGCATGGCGTTTGCCGATACTGATCCAGATGATTTTCCCACAAAAGAAAGTATTGCCGATTATTTTGTTGCTTATGCAAAACAGATCAATGCCCCCATCCGCTGCGGCGTAGAGGTATGTGAGGTGAAAAAAATTACAGGGAAATCTGGTTTTCGTGTAAAGACCTCTGAGGGTGTGATTGAAGCCAATAATGTGGTTGCTGCAACCGGCGCCTTTCAGTGCCCTGTTGTCCCAGCCATTGTTCCTAAAGATGCAGATATTATCCAAATGCATTCCTTTGATTATCGCAACCCCGACCAGCTGCCCAAGGGTGCTGTGATGGTAGTTGGTGCCGGATCATCAGGTGTGCAGATTGCGGATGAACTGATGCGCGCGGGCAAACGGGTCTACCTGTCAGTTGGCCCTCATGACCGCCCGCCACGCGCCTATCGTGGGCGTGACTTTGTCTGGTGGCTAGGGGTGCTTGGCATGTGGGATGTCGCTGCGGCGGCACCATGTGCAGAGCATGTAACCATCGCGGTAAGCGGGGCGCGGGGCGGTGTTACAATCGACTTTCGCAATCTTGCGTACGAAGGCATGACACTGGTTGGTCGCACACAAACGTTCAAGGACGGTGTACTTAGCTTCGCCCCCGATATTGCAAAAAACATTGCGCATGGGGATGCCAGCTATCAGTCGATGCTAGATAAAGCAGATGCCTATATTGAGCGTAATGGTCTTGATTTTCCAGAAGAACCTGATGCGCGCATGACAGCACCCGATCCTGAATGTATGCGCGACCCTATTCTTAAGCTGGACTTGGCCAAGGCTGACGTAACCTCAATCATCTGGGCTACAGGGTTTTCTCAGGATTTCAACTGGCTGAAAGTTAACGCCTTTGACACGGCAGGTAAGCCCGCGCATCAACGCGGTGTTTCCACAGAACCTGGGGTTTATTTTCTTGGTTTACCGTGGCAATCGCGGCGGGGTTCAACGTTTATCTGGGGCGTCTGGCATGATGCCAAATACCTAGCTGATCAGATTTCCATTCAACATATGTATCAATCATACGGGCCATCTGACGAAAACTGATTGCATTAACGGAACGCAAAACACAAGAAAATGTAATCAATTTAAATCTTGACGTATAATAACGGATAAAATATATCCGCTATTATGAGATTAAGTGAAGGCGTAGAATGGACGGTGCATTGTTGCACCATGTTGGCGGGATTGCCCCCCGACAAAGCAATGTCGGCTAAAAAGCTGGCAGAGTTTTTTGATGTGCCGCCTGATTATCTGGCCAAGCATATGCAGCAAATGTCAAAGGCGGGGATTGTGCAGACTAAAAAGGGCCCCAATGGCGGCTATAGTCTAGCCAAGTCCGCACGCGAAGTCACTTTGCTGGATATGGTAGAAGCCATTGACGGGCGGATATGCAGTTTCAAATGCACAGAAATCCGCCAGCGCGGGCCAAGTGGTGTGTCACCTTGCCAGTATAAAACCCCTTGCGGCATTGCACGCGCCATGCGCAAGGCCGATCAGGTTTGGCGCGATGAGTTAAAGAAAACCACATTGTTCGATCTACAAATGATCGGATTTCAAGAAACACCCCCTGAACAAATAAACAAAGCCATTACATGGTTAAAAGGACTATTTACGTGAAAAAATTCCACCGCCTGACCGCCTATATTCTGATCATTTTTGTCACTCTACATCTAATCAATCACCTGTTTTTAATCGCAGGGCGGGATGCCTATAATCAGGTGCAGGACATTCTGAATGCAGTTTATCGCAATCCTGTGCTGGAACCGATATTGATTATCGCCATATCTTTTCAGGTCATAACCGGGGTGAAAATGGCCATCAGTTCTCTGCGGCGCAAACCCAAGCGGCCATTTTGGCAGCGTCAATTTTGGGAAAAAGCCCAGATTATATCGGGCTTTGTTTTTGCTTATTTCATCATCGAACACCTGATCGCTTTGGCAGGCGTGCGTTGGTTCAACCCTGGCCTTGAAACGGATTTCTACTGGCCTGCCTCGGTAATGGACGGCGCGCCGTTTACCTATTACTTCGTGCCATATTACTTCTTGGGCGTACTGGCCGTGATGACCCATATGGGCATCGGGCTGCGCTTTGTGGCACTGCGCAAAGGCAAGCGTCAGTTAGGTGATATGATCGCAAAAGCATCAATCGTGTTAGGGGCCGTTTTTGGCATCCTAATCGTGTTGAGCCTGCTGGGGGTGTTTTACGAGATCACCTTGCCCGCAAAATGGATTGATTATCTGGTAATGTTCTACCCGGATTACGCCGGGTAGAACGGCACTTTATTCAGCCGTTGCTTTGTTTGTCAGCTTATCCAAGGCACCGGTCATTTTAGCCAAAATACCTGCATCTGCCGCAATATCGTGTTCTTCAGAAAACTCTGCGGGTGCGTGGTATGCCACAAACACTTTGCCGTCGGCATCTTCATAAGCCACAACGCGCAAAGGCAGATCAAGCCCGATGGATTGCGCCTGCAACATGGCAGGTGCACCCATCTTCGGGCTGCCGAACATCAGCATTTGGGTTGGGCGCAAATCCATATCAAAGGATGCGGCCCCTTTGGCGTGGTCAATACGCGCAAAAACCGTGGCACCGGCACCTTCAACGGCAGCGGCCAAACGATCAAGGGTTACACTGACCGAATGCGCACTTTGTTTGGTGATCAGATCAGCGGCAAAAAGTTGTGAGGCCGACAGGGCCAGCGCGAGTGAAGCTAGTTTTAAAATACGCATATTTTTTCCTTATAATTCAACAGATGCAAACCATAGAACACGAACAGGCATCACGCAACAGGGGGTGCCCCACCTGCGCGGGTTTGCGCCTCTATATAAGGGGCAAGGCGATCTTTGATTTCTTCGTTACCTGCGGGCGGGGTATAGTTAGCCAGCACATCATTCCAGATAGTGTAAGCCCGCTGGGTTGAGGTTTTTCCCCCGGCTTCCGACCACGCCCCGAAGTTAGACAAATCGGCGACAAGCGGCTGATAAAATGCATCCTTATAGCGGCGCATGGTTTGGCCTGTGACAAAGAAATGTCCGCCGGGGGCGACCTCTGAAATTGCAGACCACGCCAGCGCGTTTTCACCTGTCTCAGGCGGCTGGCACAGTTCTGCGAATGTTTGCAGGGCTTCCACATCATTGATGAATTTCTCAAACCCAAACGTCAAACCACCTTCCAGCCAGCCCGCAGCATGTTTCACCACCGTGGCCCCCGCCATCACAGTCGCCCACATCGCCATGTTGTTTTCCAACCCCGCCTGCATGTCAGCGACATTCGAGGCAGAGCCGCCAGCCGAGCGCCAAGGCAACCCGATCAAACGCGCCAGTTGCCCTGTGCCCAGCGTCATCTTAACTTGCTCTGGCGTGCCAAAAGCAGGCGCGCCCGATTTCATATCCACGTTAGAGCCAAAACCGCCATAAGCCACAGGCGCGCCCGCTTTACTAAGCTGTGCCAGTGTGATGCCTGCCAGCCCTTCGGCGTGTTGCAACACAAGTGCGCCTTCCACTGTAATCGGTGCCATAGCCCCTGCCAGACAGAACGGCGTGATGATGCTCATTTGGCCTGCGCGGGCATAATCCATGATGCCTTGGGCCATGGGAATATCCAGCATGCGGGGGGAATTGGTGTTGATCACCGTGTTGGCCCAAGTACCGCTGGCAAACGCTTCATCCGTCAGGTTAAAACCGATGCGGATCATCTCAAAACACTGTTCCACCTGTTTTTGACCCCGTGCATAGATAAACATCGGTTTATCGGTCAGGGTCATTTGCGCGTTCATTGTTGCGTAATGGCGCAAGTGCGGCGATACATCCTGCGGTTCTGTTGCGGGGCCAAGTTGGTGGATAACGTTGTAGCTTTGTTGTAACTTCAGAGTTTCTTCAAAAACACTTAATGATCCCGCCTGACGCCCCCGCTTTATATCCGTTACATTGGGGCAGCCCGCACCCGGCCCGAACATCAATGTACCCAGCTCAAACTGCTGATTGTGCGCAGGATTTACCGCCTTGATTGCAATGGATTTAGGAGCGGTTTCAAGCGCCGCTTCAACCATATCGCGCCCGATACGCACCATTAAGCTATCATCATCAACGATGGCACCACCCGCCTTATAAATTTGGCGGGCTTCACCCAGCAGAACCTTCATGCCCAGCTCTTCCAGAACTTTCAGGGCCATCTCGTGGATATTATGGATCATATCTTGGCTGAAAAAACCTTGCGGCGCAAAAGGGTGGCGCAGTTGGCGGTATTTCAAAGAGCGGTCAACAGAGATAGGGTTTTCAAGGCGGCTTTCACGCCCGCGCCTTCTTTTTCTTTCAGCCATAAAGAACACCTTTTGTTGATCGCCCAAGCGTAATTGCCCTATGCGCGATCTTCCAAAGATTACTAAACGCTGAAATTTACCATCTGTGAAGCCGTAAAATTAACCGCGCCCGCGATAAGTTGGAACACCCTGATCAGGTATCCAGACATTTTCAGGGGCCGCACCCGTCTGGTAAAACACATCTATTGGAATACCGCCACGCGGATACCAATAGCCGCCGATGCGCAGCCATTCAGGTTTCAGCAAATCAACCAACCGCTTGGCGATGGAAACGGTACAGTCTTCATGAAACGCACCGTGATTGCGAAATGAGCCTAGGAAAAGTTTCAGTGATTTGCTTTCCACCAACCATTCGCCCGGCACATAATCAATCACCAGATGGGCAAAATCAGGCTGGCCTGTCATCGGGCAAAGCGAGGTGAACTCGGGCGCTGTAAAGCGCACACAATAGGCCGTACCCGCTTGCGGGTTTGGCACACGTTCCAACTCTGCCGCTTCGGGGCTGTCAGGCAATATTGTTGCACTGCCAAGTTGTTTAAGATTACCGTAAATATCATCTTTGGTCATAGGGTCGGTTCCTGTTCTGAAGCCTTCGCATAGTCGGTTATTACCACTGGTTCAATCCCCCCTAAACGCGCTATGACACATCCCATGAAACAAGTTGAAAATGTTCTGACCGATCGCGGTTCAAAATACGCGGTTAGTGGCGGGGCGGTTACAAGCCGCGTGGAAGCTGTGGATTTTATCAAGAACCTGAAACGTAAAAAGAAGTTCGCAAAAGCAACGCACAACACCTGGGCAGTGATTTTCACGGATGGTGAGCAGGTCAAAAACGATGATGGTGAAAGTGGGGCGGGTGCTTTGATCCTGCAAATGCTGGAACGCGAGGGCCTGCGAGATCATATCGTCGTTGTCACCCGCTGGTATGGCGGTGTGCATTTGGGCGGTGATCGGTTTCGGCATGTGAAGGCTTGTGTGCAGACTTATCTGATGTTTTTGTTATCAAATTGAATAACGCCCTAGCAATACAGGTAATGGTACACTGTCACAGTTGTTTTAGCCACTCATCAGTACCTATTAATAGGTTTTCTTCTGGCTCTATCATTCTAGCGGGACATATATTTTTCTCTTTTGCTTCTTTCATAACCACCTTCGACCAATTTAATGGATGGCTATGACCGTTGCACTGCTTTGAGTTCATATTTGCATTGCAAATAAGCTCATATAAACGTGCCGCGCGTATCATGGGGCATTCGATAACAGCACCAATGGCCTTTGTATCAATCGTCATTGTTCCATTGGGCGGATCTATTCCCACAGCCTCAAACTGTGCCTGCATATCAATAACATTTTTGGGCAAGCTCATTATGCCATAAAAGTCTGACAAGTATTTAGGGGAGTAATTTGAATATTTAATAGCCTGGTCCTGTCCGTCGTCATATAAAATGGGACATCAGAGCGGTTTGAGTATTGGAGGCTCTGGTTCGTTATTGTGATTGATTATGCAGCTTGTTTTTGATGTTGCAAGCGGCGTTTTTGGATTGTTTGCTTCTTGATCTTTTTCCTCTCTCTGATAATGGCTTTGTCGCGCCCAAAATAGACGTCGGCAGGTGTGACGTTGTTCAGGCTCTCGTGGTAGCGCTGGTTGTTGTAATATTCCACAAAAGCTCCGATTTGATTTTCCAGATCGCCGGGTAGGTAATAGTTTTCCAGCAGAACCCGATTTTTCATTGTCTGATGCCAGCGCTCGATCTTGCCCTGAGTCTGCGGGTGGAACGGCGCTCCACGAACGTGATCCATTCTCTGCTCTTCCAGCCATTCGGCAAGATCGCCAGAGATGTAACAGGACCCATTGTCGCTCAACAGACGCGGCATGTGCCGAACGACGGCTTGGTCGCATCCAGATGCCGTCAGGGCCAGCTCAATCGTGTCCGTCACGTCCTCGGCCCGCATGTTGGTGCAGAGTTTCCAGGCAATGATGTAGCGACTGTAATCATCCAGGATCGTGCTGAGATAATACCATCCCCAACCGATGATCTTGAAGTAGGTAAAATCGGTCTGCCACATCTCGTTGATCGCAGTGGTCTTGTCATGGAATTCATCGGCGGCCTTGATCACGATATAATCTGGTGCAGTGATCAGGTCGGCAGCCTTCAGAATGCGGTAAGATGATGATTCAGAGATAAAATACCGCTTCTCATCCGTATATTTTACCGCCAATTCACGCGTAGATAGCGCTTCATGTTCCAGCGCGAACTCGATTAAGTTATCGCGCCTGTCTTGGGGAATGCGGTTCCAGACAGACTTGGGCCGAGGCGAGCGATCCGCCAAAGCATCAAGCCCGCCCTCAAGGTATTGATCATACCACCGGTAAAATGTGGTCCGCGGAATGCCCAGCATGTCGAGGGTTTGCTTCACAGGCAGATGTGATTGCTCAACGGTGTGGATAATCTCCAGTTTCTCAGATGCAGGATATCTCATTCCTCGTATCCCCCAGCCCCTGTCATGCTTTTTTTGAGCAGACGGTTTTCAATGGTCAGATCGGCCACGCATTCCTTCAATGCCATCGCCTCGCTTCGTAGATCCTTCACCTCAGGCGACGTCGCCTGCCGGGCTGTATCGCCAGACAAGCGGCGTTTCCCCGCTTCGAGGAAATATACCGTCAACGGACTGTAATACAGGCTTTCAGACGGATCAGCCTATAACGGCGGCACAGTGCAGAAATGCTTGACAACAACGGTGCCGTGGCGATGAGTTGGCAAGCTGGGCAACACATATTCGGGTGTCGGCAACATTGGCGGAATAGCGTGCTGACCGTGGACTGGGGCGCGGATGCCCCGGTGATCTATGTGATCAACGCGGATGGCACGCTTTACGGGACTTGGGCCAAAGGTAAGGCACTGTCTCATCTTCACACCTTGAATGTAATCGCCGGCTCAGGCCCCGACGAAATATTTCGCAATACCGTAAACATTAAAGTGCTGTCAAACAGAATGTTGAGGTATTTCAACTGGCGTTCGGTATGCAGCCACGCGCAATACATCCATATGATGCAGAACGGCAAGCCCAGAAACATCGGCCATGGATGCCAGTTTTGCACGATGGAAATAGTCGACCCCAGGCCCAATAGCACGGCGAACCATTTCAGATGCTGTTCATAGTTCGCAATGGATTGTAAACGCATGCGTGCGACCTGTTCAGTTTAATTGTAAGGGGCAAGCGGTAATATTGCTTGTTCACAATAACTAACCTGAATGTGCGCATCTGTCACGAATTTATTAATAAAACAAAGGGATACCCCCGCCAATGCCCGTCGGCGGGGGCAAAAGTTTCTTATTCGGCGGGTAGAACGCCTGCGTCAATGGCAGCGGCTACTTCGCTTTCATCCAATGCGCCACTTTGATCAACGTCAGCGGCGATAAGGGCCGCTTCGCTGGCTTCAGGGTAAGCGGCGACAAATTCAACTTCAGAAATAACCCCGTCGGCGTCTGCGTCCATAGTGTTGAAATCAGCGGCAAAGGCAGATGTGCCAAGTAGCATTGCTGTGATCAGTGTGATTGACTTTTTCATATGTAATTCTCCTGTAAGTTAGGTGCAGGTGTTGGCCCGAACCGGAAGCGACAGTCGCTTCTGTGTTCAAGTGTTTAGGAGCATCGGGCGGGCCACAATCACCCCCACGCATTTGACTGAAATTGCGCATTTTTCAGCTTAAATGTTTGAAATGTGTAAGCAATTTTCGGCTGAAATTCAGGAAACGGGCAAGGGTTTGCCTAAGCGGGCTTGTTGGTGGTTTTGGTCTGGACAGTATAGAAACCCACACCCCACCCAGCACAATCGTTGCAAAACCCCTCTCCGCGTGCGCCAAAAGGGGAGGGTTCTCGTAGATTACTTCGCAATCTTCTGTCACCTCAACGGGGCTGCGCGGCCTTGCCGCGCTCGATTGTTGCAACATTTTTGATCGTTTCCAACTGGGCGATTAGGTGTTCAAAACTCCTCAACCATCTGCACCCCCTGAATGTGCTTCAAAGCACCCTTCACCTGCGGGTTCAGGGGGTATTCATCTTTCAGTGCTATTTCAACTTCTCCGGGTAAATCAGGGTGGGTCAGTACCAGATGCACGGGCCCGCGCCCGCGTGGGCCTGCGCCTTTAGAAACCTCATCCAACCGTGTGGCAATAGATCCCACTGCGGCCTGATCATTCACAAATATTTTCAGCCCCATGGTAGCAGCATCAGCCACGCTAGCGTCCACTGCTTGCACCGCTTGGGCCAGCAGTTTCAACTGATCCGCTTCCAGTTCCGCCTTCACAGACAGCACCACATTTTGACCTGGCTCCAGCAGGTCACGGAATTTTTCCAATGTATCGGAAAACACCGTGACCTCATAAAGCCCCGTTGGGTCAGACAGTTGCACGAAAGCAAAGCGGTTACCGCGTGCGGATTTACGTTCTTGCTTACCCGCCACAGAGCCTGCGATTTTTGCCACAACTGTGCCGCCCGCCGCTTTTTGGTGCAGCTCATCCAGTGTCAGTACGTTCTTGCGTTTCAAAGCACCTGCATAATCATCCAGCGGGTGGCCCGACAGATAAAAACCGATGGCCATATGTTCTTGACCCAAGCGTTCATTGGGCAACCAATCTTCGGGCATAGGCAAACGCGGGGCGGGCAATGCTTCACCCGCATCGCCAAACAACCCGCCTTGGGCGGAATTGCGATCATCGTGGGTGGCGGCCGAATAAGCCACCAGTTGATCAACGCTTTCCAGGCATTTGCGGCGGTTGCCGTCCAACAAATCAAACCCGCCTGCGCGCGCCAGCATTTCCATTGGCCGTTTGCCGATACGTTTCAGTTCAACGCGCCGCGCAAAGTCGAACAGATCAGCAAAGTCGCCGCCCTCTGCACGGGCATCCGTGATCAACCGCATGGCTTCCGCGCCGACGTTTTTCAAACCGCCCAGCGCATAGGCAATTTTGCTACCTTTCACGCTGAACTTCGCGTCACAGCGGTTCACGCATGGCGGAATCACTTCGATTTCCAGTCGTTTTACTTCCTGATGATAGACATTCAATTTGTCAGTCAGATGCAGATCACAGTTCATCACCGAGGCCATAAACTCCACCGGATGGTTGGCTTTTAGCCAGCCGGTTTGATACGATACTACCGCATAGGCCGCCGCGTGGGATTTGTTGAAACCGTAGTTGGCGAACTTGTCCAGCAAATCCCAAACCTGATTGGCCTTTTTCGCGTCCACATTATTTTCCGCCGCCCCTTTCAGGAACTTCGGCTTTTCCTTATCCATTTCCTCTTGGATTTTCTTACCCATCGCACGGCGCAACAGATCGGCACCGCCAAGCGAGTAGCCCGCCATTTCCTGGGCGATCTGCATCACCTGTTCCTGGTAAACAATGATACCTTGGGTTTCGTCCAGCAAATGATCAATGGACGGGTGCATCAGCTCACGTTCCGCGCGGCCATTTTTCACATCGCAAAACATCGGAATGTTTTCCATCGGGCCGGGGCGGTATAGGGCCACAAGGGCCACGATATCTTCAATGCACGTGGGTTTCATACGCCGAAGCGCATCCATCATGCCCGAACTTTCCACCTGAAACACCGCCACGGTTTTGGCGGAGGCGTATAGTTCGTAAGTTGCTTCATCTTCCAGATCAATCGCATCAATATCAATTTTAATGTCGCGATCGGCCAGAAAATCAACCGCCCCTTGGATCACCGTCAGGGTTTTCAGACCCAGAAAATCGTATTTCACCAACCCCGCCTGTTCGACCCATTTCATGTTGAACTGGGTTGCGGGCATTTCTGAACGCGGGTCTTTATAAAGCGGAACCAATTCGTCCAGCGGCCTGTCGCCAATCACTACACCCGCCGCGTGGGTGGATGCGTTTCTTAGCAAACCTTCCACTTGGCCTGCATAATTCAGCATACGGTCAACCACTTCTTCGGCCTTGGCCATCTCGCGCAAGCGCGGCTCATCAGCCAGTGCTTTGGCGATGGAGACAGGTTTCACCCCTTCCACCGGGATCAGTTTCGAGAGGCGATCTACCTGCCCGTATGGCATTTGCAGAACGCGGCCCACATCGCGCACGGCGGCCTTGGACAAAAGTGCGCCAAAGGTGATGATTTGGGCCACCTTATCGCGGCCATATTTTTCCTGCACATATGTAATCACCTCTTCACGGCGATCCATGCAAAAGTCGATGTCAAAGTCGGGCATTGAAACCCGTTCGGGGTTCAAAAACCGTTCAAACAGCAGTGAATAGCGCAGCGGATCAAGCCCCGTGATGGTCAGCGCATAGGCCACAAGTGAACCCGCGCCAGAGCCACGGCCCGGCCCCACGGGGATATTATGTTCCTTGGCCCAATAGATGAAGTCAGCGACGATCAAAAAGTAGCCGGGGAAACCCATGCCCTCAATAATCTTCAGCTCAAAATCCAGCCGTGCCTGATATTCTTCCACGGTGGCTGCGTGCGGTATAACCTCTAGCCGTTTTTGCAGACCTTCATTGGCTTGGCGGCGTAATTCTTCGATCTCGTTATCGGCGAATTTCGGCAGTAACGGATCACGTTTATAGACTTTAAAGGCACAACGTTTGGCGATCTCAACGGTGTTTTCAATCGCTTCCGGTAAGTCTGCGAACAGTTTGACCATCTCATCTTGCGACTTGAAGTAATGTTCCGGCGTCAGACGGCGGCGGTTGGCCTGTTGATCCACATAGGCCCCGTCTGCAATACAGATCAGCGCATCATGGGCTTCATACATATCGCGTTTAGGGAAATAAACGTCATTGGTGGCGACCAGCGGCAGTTCCAGATCATAAGCCAAAGATACCATCAGGGCTTCGGTCAATTCTTCTACAGGGGTGCGCGGATGATCGCCATCAGGATGGCGTTGCAGTTCCATATAGAACCGATCAGGGTAAATTACGGCCAAGCGTTCCACCAGGCCGCGCGCTTTTTCCGATTGCCCGTCCTGCAACAACTGCCCAATCGGGCCAAGGGCACCGCCTGACAGGCAGATCAATCCGTCTGAATATTTCGCCAACTGATCCAGCGTAACATGGGGTAGCGCATCACCGGCTTCCAGAAACGCGCAGGAATTAAGCTTCATCAGGCAAAGATAGCCTGCTTCACTTTGTGCCAGCAAAACAATCGGTTTCGGGTCAGGTGTTTTTTCACCGGGGCGTGAAGCGGTTGCATAGCTTAGATCAAACTGACAGCCGATGATGGGTTGCACACCTGCCTTGGCCGCCGTTTCAGAAAATTCCAACGCACCAAACAGGTTGTTGGTATCGGTCACAGCCACCGCAGGCATTTTGCCTGTCGCACACATATCGGGCAGCTTTTTCAGCTGAATAGCACCCTCTAGCAAGGAATAGGCGGTGTGAACACGCAGGTGAATGAATCGGGGTGAATTGCTCATAGGCGCAATCTAACGCAGCTTTCAATTCAGGGAAAGCGGTTGCAAAAACTATCTTAGTGTTTAAACTTATTTTATAAGAAAATTATGCCGACGGGGGCTACATATTTAAATGACGTGTCTATTCACGAAAGTATTCGGCGAACGCAATACAGGTGCCACTTATCTGAGCAAACTGATCGACAAAAATTTCGCTACTGACAGCCTGCGTGGTGATTTCGGTGTTGATCGGCGCGTGATGCGTTTGGTTTTGCAAGCGTACAAACCCAAAGAACGCCCGTTTCACAACAATCGTATGCAAGACGAATATCATGAGCGCATCCTGTATTCAGATTTCGGCTGGAAACATGCAGCCCCACCGATTGATGTGATCCGTGCGGCACCGCACGCGCAAAGCACATTGTTTGTGCTGATCACCAAACATCCTGTACACTTTCTAACCTCTTTACACGCACGCCCTGAAAACCCGATGATTAGTGACGAAGACATCGAGTTTGACAAGTTCCTGACCCAAGAGTGGCCCTTAGCCGTGCGCGATAATCTGGATGCGGAAATGCTGGAAAGCCCGATTGAACTGTGGAACCGTAAAATGCAGGCTTATCTGCGGGTGATGGAAGTGGCGGAAAACGTGATCCACATTCGTTATGAAGATATTCTGTCGGATTTTGAGGATCAGATGGATCGTATTTCTGAATACATCCCCAAAATCACCCCGGGTTATGGTAACATCCGCCGCTCGATCAAAGCCAAAGACAATATGCGGTTTGAAGATTACCAGCGTCGCTATAAATTTCACAAACTGAAGGTCGATCATAAAAAACGCGATCTGGAATATATTTACCGCAAGGTAGATACGGAAACTATGGATGCACTTGGTTATCGCGAAGTCATGTAGACAGGCATTATGCTGCTTATCTTGAAAGTGCTTCTACATTATATGGTATTCTGAATCTGCGCAAATTCCGCCAATGTGATTAGATTGAAATAAGTTTGCCTGTTAAGGTAAGCGCATTGACAGCTTGGGGAGGTATCATGTCAGTTGAGTTTCTTCTAAACGGAGAGATTGTAAAAGTTACGGATGCGCCGCCTACGCGCACTCTGCTGGATTACCTGCGCGAGGATCAAAGCCTGACAGGTACCAAAGAAGGCTGTAACGAAGGCGATTGCGGGGCTTGCACCGTGATGATTAGTGACGGCAAAACCCACCGCGCGATGAACGCCTGCATCCTGTTTCTGCCACAACTTCACGGCAAATCTGTACGCACTGTAGAAGGGGTCGCCACCGGCGATACCCCGCACCCTGTGCAGCAGGCGATGGTTGACAAACATGGCAGCCAATGCGGGTTTTGCACGCCAGGTTTTATCATGTCGATGACAACCGCCCACACCAACGGGGCCACGGATTATGACACGCAACTGGCGGGCAACCTGTGCCGCTGCACGGGCTACGCCCCGATCATCCGCGCCGCTGTTGCCGCTGAAAAAACCAATAAACCTGACTGGTTGGGGGAAGATGCCAAAGCACTTGCGGCACTGAAAACCAAAGCCATTCACCCTGAAACTTCCGATGATTTGGCTAAATGGTATGAAGCCAATCCGGAGGGCACTCTGATTGGGGGTGCTACGGATGTGGGACTTTGGGTCACGAAAAAGCTGGCTACACTTGATAACGTTTGTTTCATCTCGCAAATCGAAGATATGCGCCAAATTGGGCACACGGACGCGGGCTTGCGCATTGGCGCATCTGTTACCGTAGAAGAGTTGCGCGATGCTATTGCACCGCTTTATCCCGATTTCCCCGAAATGCTGCGCCGCTTTGCCTCTACCCAAATACGCAATGCGGCCACCATCGGCGGCAATATCGCCAACGGATCACCCATCGGTGACGGCCCGCCTGCGTTGATTGCGTTAGGGGCCACGTTAACGCTTCGCAAAGGCGATACCCGCCGCGAACTTTTGTTGCAGGATTATTTTCTCGCTTACGGCAAGCAAGACCGCGCAAAAGGCGAATTTGTTGAAAGCATCTTTATACCTGCGCAAACTGATCGCCTGAAATGCTACAAGCTGACCAAACGCTTTGACCAGGATATTTCCGCCGTTCTGGGTTGTTTCAATATTCACGTGAAAGACTGCAAAGTCACCTGTTGCGCCATCGCTTATGGCGGTATGGCAACCACGCCAAAACGTGCTTCCAACGTTGAAAATGCCCTGCTGGGCCAACCGTGGACAAAAGAAACTATAGCGGCAGCACTGCCCGCTTTCGTGGCCGATTTCACCCCGATGTCTGACATGCGCGCATCGAAAGAATACCGCCTGAAAGCCGCACAGAACATGCTGCAACGTTATTTCCTTGAAGATACGCAAAATGCGCCGCGCGTGTTGGAGGCATCATGAGTGTAGCCACCTCAACCCCGCATGACGCGGGCCTGTTGCACGTCACGGGCAAAGCCCGTTATGTTGACGATACACCGATGCCTGCGAACACGCTGCACTTGGCGTTTGGTCTGTCAGAAGTGGCGCGTGGTATCATCACAAGCATCAATTTGGATGCGGTCAGATCGGCGGATGGCGTGGTCAAAGTGCTGCTTGCCAAAGACCTGCCTGCCGAAAACGATGTCTCTCCTTCAGCCCATGATGAGCCGCTTTTGGCCACAGGTAGTGTGCATTACATCGGCCAACCGATTTTCTGTGTTATTGCCACCAGCCATCTGGCAGCACGCAAAGCTGCGCGTTTGGGTAAGGTTGATATATCTCAACACCCCGCGATCCTTAGCATTGACGATGCCCTTGCAGCCGACAGTAAATTCGAAGATCCGATTACCTTTCTGAAAGGTAATCCAGAGGAAATACTGGCGCAATTCGGCGATGACCAAACCATCACAGGCTGTTTTGAGTTGGGCGGCCAGGAACACTTTTATCTGGAAGGCCAAGCCGCCCTTGCCCAACCCCAAGACAATGGTGACATGGTGGTGCAATCCTCCACCCAACACCCCAGCGAAATTCAACATAAGGTGGCCCAAGCTTTAGGCAAACCATTCCACGCCGTGCGCGTGGAAATACGGCGCATGGGCGGTGGTTTTGGCGGTAAGGAAAGTCAGGGAAATGCGCTGGCGATAAGTTGCGCTGTGGCGGCCCAACTGACAGGGTGCCCGTGTAAAATGCGTTATGACCGCGACGATGATATGATCATCACCGGCAAACGCCATGACTTCCGTCTGAAATACGAAGTTGCGTTCGACAAGAGTGGCAAGGTTCAAGCCCTGATTATGCACCAATACGCCCGTTGCGGTTGGGGGCTTGACCTGTCGATCCCTGTGGCGGATCGTGCCATGTTGCACACCGATAACGCTTATCACCTACCGCACGCGCGGATTATTTCGCACCGCTTGAAAACCAACACCCAGTCGGCGACTGCCTATCGCGGCTTTGGTGGGCCGCAAGGTATGGTGCCGATTGAACGTGTGATGGATCATATTGCCCACACGCTGGGCCGCGATCCTCTGGAAGTGCGGCGTGTTAATTTTTATGAAAACGGCCAGACCACGCCCTATCATATGACGATTGATGACAGTGTCATTACGCCCTTAGTGGATGAGTTGCGCAGCACTTCCGATTATGATGCGCGTTATAAAGCGATCCAACTGGAACACAGCGATAACCCTGACAGCGTTTTGAAGCGCGGCATTGCATTAACGCCTGTGAAGTTCGGTATCAGCTTTACCCTGACCCACCTGAACCAAGCCGGTGCGTTGGTTCATATCTATTCAGATGGTTCGGTACAACTGAACCACGGCGGCACCGAAATGGGCCAAGGGTTGTTCACTAAAGTGGCGCAAGTGGCCGCCACTACGCTGGGTATTCCGCTGGAGCAGGTGAAAATTACGGCAACGGATACTGGCAAAGTGCCGAACACTTCGGCAACTGCCGCATCATCCGGGGCGGACCTGAACGGTATGGCTGTGAAGAACGCTTGTGAGACGTTGAAAAAACGTATCGCAGAATTCCTTGCGCCAAAATACGACGGCAAAGCGTCAGATGTTCGGTTTGCGGATGGCGAAGTCATCTTCGGCAAAGAAGCCATCCCCTTCAACGACGCCATATCGCTTGCCTACCAAAACCGCATCTCATTGTCGGCCACAGGCTTTTACGCCACCCCCAAAATCAAATGGGATCGCTTAGCTGGTCGTGGCCGCCCGTTCTTTTATTTCGCATACGGGGCGGCGGTTACAGAGGTGGTAATCGACACGCTATCGGGCGAATACCGCATTTTGCGCACCGACCTTTTGCACGACGCTGGAAAATCCCTGAACCCCGCATTGGATATAGGCCAGATTGAGGGCGGATATGTGCAAGGTGCCGGTTGGCTGACCACAGAAGAACTGGTCTGGGACGATAAGGGCAGCTTGCGCACGCATGCGCCAAGTACTTATAAAATTCCCGCCTGTTCGGATCGTCCGCTTGTGTTCAACGTAGCGCTTTTTGAAAACGAGAACGTTGAAGACACCATCTACAAATCCAAAGCTGTGGGCGAGCCGCCTTTCATGTTGGGTATCTCTGCATGGCTGGCCTTGTCACATGCGGTCAGCGGTTGTTCGACATCAGGTGAATACCCCGCCATAAACGCGCCCGCAACACCCGAAGAGGTGTTGAAAACCATAACGCGGCTGAAGGGGGAAAGCTGGTGAGCTTTGATCTGAAATCGCTGGTGGATACTGTGGCTGAACACGGGCGCGTCGCGCGTATTTTGATCGCGGAACACAAAGGTTCATCGCCACGCGGGTCGGGTACTTCTATGCTTGTGTGGGATACCGGGTTCTCAGGCACGATCGGTGGTGGTGCATTGGAATACCAAGCGATTGCAGCCGCACAAAAACAGCTTGAAAACAAATATATAACAAAGACACAGCGCATACCCCTTGGCCCAAATCTGGGCCAATGCTGCGGTGGCTCAGTCACGCTGGTGACCGAATGTTTCTCACAAGCAAACTTGCCCGAAGTGGGCGCGGTTTTTGCTCGTCCAACGGGTCAGGATACGCCCGAACCGCTGTGGCTGAAACGCAGCATGGCATATGTACGCAACGGCACCGAAACCGCGCGACTTCAGTTCAAAGACGGCTGGCTTATCGAACCGATCACTCAAGCCCATCAACCCATCTGGATTTATGGTGCGGGTCATGTGGGCCGCGCCATTATCGACAGCCTGCAAGGGCTGCCCTATGATGTCACTTGGGTCGATACAAACGCCAACCGTTTCCCTGAGCATATCCCTGAAAACGTGACACAACTGATCGCCCAAAACCCTGCGTTGGCCGCAAAGCACGCACCCCATAACACGCAGCATTATATCCTGAGCTATTCCCACGCCATTGATCTTGAGTTGTGCCATGCAATCCTTAGCCACAGCTTCAAATCCGTAGGGCTGATCGGGTCGAAAACCAAACACGCAAGATTTACCACAAAACTGAAAAATCTGGGTCATACTGGCACCCAGATATCACGCATCATCTGCCCCATCGGCGACCCTTCTTTAGGTAAAGAACCCAAAGCCATCGCCACCGGCATTACCAGCGCACTTTTGCAAGAACGCACAGCCATATCCGCCAAAAAGGAGGTCTTCATATGACCGCACTTCTTAGCCTGTCAGGACTGACCAAAGCTTACCCCGGTGTCATTGCCAATGACACCGTCAGCTTTGATATTGGCCCAGGCGAAATCCACGCGCTCTTGGGCGAAAACGGTGCGGGTAAATCCACGCTTGTGAAAATGATCTACGGGCTGGTGCGCCCCGACAGTGGCACAATGATGCTGCATGGCGAACTCTACGCGCCCCCTGAACCGCGTGCGGCACGCGCCAGCGGTGTGGCGATGGTGTTCCAGCATTTTTCCCTGTTTGATGCTTTGACAGTTGCCGAAAATATTGCCCTTGGCATGGAAAATTCGCCTGACACTGCTGATCTGACTGAACAGATTATCGAAGTGTCCGGTAAATACGGCCTGACCATTGATCCCTACCGAATGGTCGGCGACCTGTCTGCCGGTGAACGTCAACGGGTGGAAATTGTGCGTTGCTTGCTGCAAAACCCCAGAATGCTGATCATGGATGAACCTACATCCGTGTTGACCCCGCAAGAGGTAGAGGTTCTGTTTAAAACCCTGCGCCAGCTATCAGATGAAGGCACCTCAATTCTTTATATCTCGCACAAGCTGGATGAGATCAAAGCACTTTGCGAACACGCGACCATTTTGCGCCACGGCAAAGTTGTAGGAACTTGTATCCCCAAAGATGAGACCGCCAAAAGCATGGCGGAAATGATGGTGGGGTCTAAACTGCGCACACCTAAAAAGCACAACACCAAACATGGTGCCGCATTGTTGGAACTGCATAACCTGTGGCTGAAATCCAATGACCCGTTTGGCACCAGTCTAAAAGAGATCACGTTTAACCTGCACGAAGGTGAGGTTCTGGGCGTCGGCGGTGTTGCCGGCAACGGACAAGACGAATTGATGTTGGCAATTTCGGGCGAAGAATCCACGCCTGCACACGCGATCCAGTTCAAAGGCGAAGACATCGGCCAGATGGGCCCTAATGCGCGGCGTGAACGCGGTTTGTTAACCGCGCCGGAAGAACGGCTGGGCCATGCCGCCGCCCCTGATATGTCGTTGACAGAAAACGCGTTTCTGACAGGGGCTAAACGGAAGAACCTGACCAATAACGGTATTATCAATTTCGCGGCCACCCGCAGCTTTGCCCGCGATATTATCGAACAATTCGATGTGCGCACACCAGGTACTGAAAACGCCGCGCGATCGCTTTCAGGCGGGAACTTACAAAAATTTGTTATTGGCCGCGAGATACTGCAACAACCCGAAGTATTCGTGGTCAACCAACCCACATGGGGCGTTGATGCTGCCGCCGCGGCCGATATTCGCCATGCGTTATTGGAGTTGGCCAAAAACGGTGCTGCCGTGTTGGTGATCAGTCAGGATTTGGATGAGCTGATGGAAATTTCCGATAACATCGCCATTCTATCCGAAGGCACCCTATCCAAACCGCGCCCCGCTGAGGGCATAACTATTGAACAAATCGGCCTGATGATGGGCGGAACTGAGGTGGACAATGTTTAAACTGGAACGCAGGCCTTTACCGTCTAAAGCAATGGTGATTTTCACCCCCATCTTGGCGGTTATCCTGACCATGATCGCAGGCGGCATATTATTCTCTTTTCTGGGTAAAAACCCGTTTGAAGCCATCCGTATTATTTTCTGGGATCCATTGTTCAATGATGTTGTAGCCAGTTACACGCGCCCACAGCTATTGATCAAAGCCGCACCCCTGATCACCATCGCCCTTGGCCTGTCGTTTGGTTACCGCGCCAATATCTGGAACATCGGGGCCGAAGGCCAGTTTATCATGGGGGCCGTCGCGGGCGGCGCCGTGGGCCTTGCGTTTTATCCCACCGAAAGCGTGTTGATCTTTCCACTGATGATTCTGGCAGGGGCCGTGGGTGGTTTCCTTTGGGCAATGATCCCCGCGTTCTTGAAAATCAAGTTCAACGCTAACGAAATTCTGGTGTCTTTGATGCTGGTCTATGTGGCGATAAACTTTCTAGGGGCAATGGTCACAGGGCCCTTGCGGTCACCTGTCGGAATGAACTTCCCCGTCAGCCGCAATTTCAACGAATACCCGTCAGCCTATAATGGCGAATTGATCGCCAATACCGGGCTGCACATGGGCGTATTTATCACCCTTGCCGCCGTCATCGTGTCCTACATATTGCTGAAACAGCACGTCTTTGGCTTTCAGGTGCGCACGGCAGGGCAATCGCCGCGCGCGGCTAAATTTTCAGGCGTTAACCCAAACGTGACCATCGCAATATGCCTTGGCATATCAGGCGGATTGGCCGGTATGGCGGGCTTGTTTGAGGTCACAGGCCCCGCAGGAAAACTATCCACCAACTTCCCGCTGGGCTACGGCTTTACCGCGATCATCGTGGCATTCTTGGGCCGCTTGAACCCCATCGGCATCCTGTTTGCAGGGCTGCTTATGGCCCTGACTTATATCGGCGGCGAGTTGGCACAGTTCCAACTGTCGGTACCTGCCGCATCTGTGCAGGTGTTCCAAGGCATGTTGTTGTTCTTCATGCTGGCAGTGGAAATTCTGGTTAACTTCCGAATTCGGCTTAAAAAGAAAGAGGTGGCATAATGGATTTTTCAGCCCTATCCCCCGTATCCCTGATCGTCAGCCTGATGGTTGCTGCCACCCCTATTCTACTTGCCGCAATAGGCGAATTGGTGGTGGAAAAATCAGGTGTTCTGAACCTTGGCGTTGAAGGCATGATGATCATCGGTGCCATCTGCGGCTTTATCGTCGCGGTTGAGACCGGATCGCCTTGGTTGGGTTTCTTGGCCGCCATGGCGGGTGGTGCGGCAATTTCGTTTATCTTTGCGGTACTGACCCAATACATGCTGACCAATCAGGTCGCCACCGGTCTTGCCCTGACCCTGTTCGGTCTGGGCTTTGCCGCCCTTCTGGGCCACAGCTACGCAGGTATTAAGCCACCCAAATTCGGTACGCTGGATATCCCCTTTATCTCGGACATCCCCATAATCGGCCCGCTGATATTCTCGCATGATTATATGATTTACATATCGCTGATGATCATTGCAGGTGTCTGGTATTTTCTGACCCGTACACGCGGTGGGTTGGTTCTGCGGGCTGCAGGTGAAAACCACGATGCTGCCCACGCATTGGGCTATAAAGTGATCCGTATCCGCATCATGGCAATCCTGTTTGGCGGGGCCATGGCAGGCCTTGGTGGCGCATACCTGTCGCTAGTGCGCGTGCCGCAATGGACCGAAGGCATGACGGCGGGTGCGGGCTGGATTGCACTGGCACTGGTGGTCTTCGCCTCATGGAAACCATGGCGTATTATCTTGGGCGCATATCTATTTGGTGGCATCACGGTTTTGCAGTTGAACTTGCAAGCCGCAGGGGCCAATATCCCCGTCGCATACCTATCTATGGCACCCTATCTGGTGACCATTATCGTACTGGTAATCATGTCTTCGGATAAGAAACGCGCCAGCCTGAATGCCCCGGCCTGCTTGGGTCGGATTTTTCACGCCTCTAGTTAAGGGGCGACATATAAGGGCGGCACTGCGTTGCCCACCAACAAGGAGAGAACGAATGAATATACTTAAAGTAATACTGGCGGGGGCAGCCCTTGCCGTTGGCCTGACAGGGGCTGTAAACGCCGCTGAAAAAGTAAAGGTCGGCTTTATTTATGTCGGCCCAACCGGTGATTTTGGCTGGTCATATGAGCATGATCAGGGCCGCAAAGCCATTGAAGAAGCCTTTGGCGACAAGGTTGAAACCGTGTTTGTTGAAAGTGTGCCTGAAAGTGCTGACAGTGAGCGTGTGATGACACAAATGGCTTTGTCAGGCACAAACCTGATTTTTGCTACATCGTTCAACTACATGGATCACGTGCTGAACGTGGCCAAGAAGTTTCCGAATGTAAAGTTTGAACACGCCACAGGCTTTAAACGCTCTGACAACGTATCGACATATTCCGCGCGTTTCTATGAAGGTCGCACCGTGATCGGCCATATCGCGGGTCATATGACTGAAACCAACACCATCGGTTATATCGCGTCTTACCCGATCCCTGAAGTTATCCGTGGCATCAATGCCGCCTATATCGCCGCCAAAAAAGTAAACCCAGATGTGAAGATGAAAATCGTTTGGGTGTTTTCATGGTTTGACCCGGGCAAAGAGGCAGATGCCGCAACAGCCCTGATCGACCAAGGTGCCGACATCATCATGCAACACACAGACAGCCCGGCGGCAATGACTATTGCTGAAGAAAAAGGCATTTACGCATTCGGTCAGGCATCTGACATGGCCCAGTTCGGCCCGAACGCACGCCTGTCATCCATCATCGACAACTGGGGCCCTTACTATGTTGCTCGCGTACAAGCGGTTATGGACGGCAACTGGACATCAACCGACACATGGGACGGCATTAAGCCCGGCATGGTTGGTATTGGCGCATTCTCTGACAAGATCCCTGCGGATGTGCAAGCCTCTGCCACTGCGATCAAAGAGGCATTGGCCGCTGGCACCATGCACAGCTTCACTGGCCCGCTTAACAAACAAGACGGTTCTGTTTGGTTGAAAGACGGCGAAACAGCAGATGACGGCACGTTGGCCGGTTTGAACTTCTACGTTGAAGGTATTGACGGCGAAGTGCCGCAATAAAGACTGCTTTTACAATAATTACTGCGGCATCCCTATCGGGGTGCCGTTTTTTATGCGCAAAACCGATAAGCATATATCCGCCAATATTACCTAGATCGCACAAACGCTTCGGCAAAATCACCTGAAAAATGCTAAGAAAACGAACACGCCTTCGTTAATAACATTATTACCTGTGCAATTGAGTATCCCGATACACTTCAATCCGGATTTCCTGTGATGCAAAATGAACAACTAAATACCCTTCTGGAACGCTATAAAACCTTCCCGTTCTTTGATCAATGTGATGTCAGCAACGCCAACTCGCTTGCGGTTGACGGCGAAACCATTTTGCATAAAGCCACGGTGATGAAAGATATAGACGGCATCAAAACCCTTCTAAGTAATGAAGCCAATCCGAACAGTATAGATAACCTGGGCGAAACCCCGCTGCATCAGGCAGCGTTTCATAACAATTTGGAAATCGCTGAAATTTTGATCCGTTCGGGGGCGACCACGACCATAACAAATCAATATGGTGAAACTCCTGCCGACCTTGCCAAAACCCATAAATCAAAAGTGCTGTTTAACTTTTTAAACCAGCTTTAGGGCGCGTTACCCGTCGCCAAGCCGCGATAAAAATCATCAATGCTATGCAATCCAGAACCGCCGCCAAATAGAACGGCGCACTTGGGGCGTAGATCGCAGTACTTGCCCGCGTAAAATAGCCAAATGCGCCTGTCATAATCAACGGCCCGATGATACTGGCAATGGCCCCCACCCCCGTCAGCACACCTTGCAATTCACCTTGGGCATCGTCCGTTACCGCTTTTGACATGATCCCCTGCAAGGCAGGTTGCGCTATCATTCCCAAAGACGATATCGGGATCAGGGCAAAGATCATCCAGCCTGCGGTGATAAAACCAAAGCTTAAAAATGCCAGTATGGAAATTGTCATGCCAAACACAACCGTGCGCCATTCGCCCAACCTTGGCACCACCACGCGGATCAAGCCGCCTTGCACGATGGCAATGCCCAAGCCATATGCGGCCAACGACAGACCCACATCCCACGGTGTCCAGCCGAATTTTTCCTGCGTGTAATAAGCCCACACAGAGGGGTATACGAAAAATGCCAGTTGGTAGAAAAAGAACATCGCCAGCAACGGCCCAACACCCGGCAGGTTACCAACATAGCGCAATGCTTTAAACGGGTTCATCCGCCGCCATTCCAATGGGCGGCGAATTTTATCGGTGACGGTTTCAGGTAGAATAAAATAACCGAAGATCAGATTGCAAAACGCCAATGCAGCGGCGGCAAAAAACGGGGTGCGCGACCCAAATTCGCCCAACAGCCCGCCCAACATCGGCCCGATGATAAAGCCAATGCCAAAGGCTGCCCCCAACAGGCCAAAGTTAGCCGCCTTTTCTTTCGGCTTCGAGATATCCGCCATATAGGCCGCCGCCGTTGATTGCGTCGCCGCAGCCACCCCGCCAATGATCCGCCCCAGCAGCAATATCCAGATCGAGTGCGTCAGCCCCATAATGATATAATCAACCGTCATGACCATAAGGGAGGCCAGCAAAACAGGCCTGCGCCCATAGCGATCAGACAGATTACCGATTGCCGCCCCGAACAGGAATTGCATCACCGCAAAACTGGCACTTAAGGCCCCGCCCCACAGGGCCGCTTCAGACAGGCCTGTATCCAGCAATTCACGGATCAGATCGGGCATCACCGGCATGATCAACCCAATACCCATCGCATCAATAACAACCGTTATCAGCAAGAATATGATGGCAAGTTTTCTGGGCACGAAAGGCAGACCTATTGGATAAGTTCAACCCTAGCAGTCAACAACAAGGGCTGTGATTAGGCAAGTGTTACGATGGGTTAGTTATGGCTGTGTCACAGTATCTTAAGCACCCAATCGATTAACTCAGCCATATCCTTTAGCTTACCCGCAGCCGTAATTATATCAGCTGGCTCAATATCCAACTTTTGCAACATTGCAGTAGCACGTTCTATGTTTCCGTTATTTAAATAATTTCGAATGCGTATTAAGCGCGACATCAAGCGCAATTCACGCCCAGCTTTTTCCTCGGCTGTTTCGTTATTATCCTTAGGCACCGTGTCTGTGCCAAGCTGTTGTTTTAAAACGCCTGTAGAAATTTTAGCAGAGGCAAGTGCATATTCGATCACATCCGCAGTCACCAATTCCGCGCGGCCCTCTTGCGCAAAACTATGACGATATTTCAGACCCTGCTGCACATGTTCACTACCAGATAAATCAGCGATACCTTTGTCTAGTGCATTGATCAAACGGTCCAGTTTTGCATCGTCATCAGGATTAGGCACAATACCTTTATCAACAGCGGCCTTGATCCGACGCCATGCAAAGGAAAATGCGTTGAACAATGAAAACGCATTGCCTCGATCCAATTCAATATCTTGTTTTAAAATCTCTAAAGTGTCCAAGATAGATGCATATTCATTCGCGGCACCCTTGGTTAAAAGCCGCGAAACAGAACTTTCGACAGCAATCACACAGGTTCTAATAAATTCTTCGTTACAACTGGTTACGGGAACAGCTTCTAGTAATCCTGTTACCTGATCAGGGGTTAAAACCTCACCAATTTCTGTACTGACCTTGGCTTGATCACTCATCATCCCCGCAATCAACCCATTCACATGCACCGCGCCCTGATCCCAGTCTTTGTTATCAATCAGGGCAACTTGTTTCAGCATATCCCAATTTTGCGGATCCCCTGCCAGCACACGGTCGTACCAGTTGATCCAGAACTGCCAGTTCGGGTCTGTTGCCAGCACTTTAGATTGATAATCCTGCCACAGATTTTCTAATTCGGGTGGCGTTGCTTCTAGCCAAAGCGGCGCATCGCGCAGTGCCGACAGGCCGTGTTCATGAAATCTATTTATATCCACCCGAATGGCGGCGGAGGCGGCGGCGGAGGCGGCGGCGGAGGCGGCGGCGGAGGCGGCGGCGGAGGCGGCGGCGGAGGCGGCGGCGGAGGCGGCGGAGGCCCTCATTTCATCGGGCGGCCATGTGCCCGCGCCCGATGAAATGATCATGGCCCGGTTGCAAGACACTATATAGTCAACGGCAGGGTTTTTGAGAGATTTGTTATCAAAAAGCCACACCAAGGCGGGTAAGACCCGCAAAGCGGCACGCGCGGCAATCAAGCCACTTAATTCACGCGGTTGATCTGTTAAATATGCTTTTAAGCTATCTCGATCAACAATTTCCTCAACCTGCATCCGCTCTGCCTTATCTTGAAATACGCTATACTTTTACAGTGACACGGTTCAGCGCATCTTGCCAGATATAATCCCGCAGCAGGGCGTTAGATAAGGGGTTCCGCCAAGTCACGCACCATACGGTCTATTTCTGAACGGGCATACCCTGCCAAACGCGCTTGTGCATCACGTTTTGCAGGGTCAGTTTCATCCAAATCTCCCAATATAACGATGTTTTCGTCATTGGTCAGATTGGCCGGCCCCGTGTAATTAAAGCTGCCGATGATGGTCAGTTGGTCATCTATTGTCATCAGTTTGTGGTGTACTTTGCCCACACCAGTGCCGGTTTTATTGGTAAACATCGTCACACCTGCATCTTTCAACGTCGGTTTCGCCGCCCATTTCTGGTTCACCGCTTTGCGATCCAAAAGACCGGTCACATCCACACCCAAACGCTTGGCATTGGCCAACCCGTCATCAATGCCGGATGATTGCGAAAAGGTGAAAATGGCAAAATCAATGCGATGTTTGGCTTTGTTCATTTGCTTCAGGAACTCCAACTCAGGAATATGGTCAGGGGCAAACAGCGGCTTGACCCGCACGGACGATACATAGTGATCTTCCAACGGTTTGCGCCCGTGAATGGTGGAACGTGCGCCGAATATGCCTTTGCGCAGTTGTGCGAATTCCTTTTTGTATTCGCGGGTGACTTTTTTATCGTGGATGATAGCTACATGGTTCAGGTTTTTGGTCACCCCCGTTGTGGTGAAATTGGTAGAGCCGGTCAGGACAGAACTGTCATCGCGCACAATGAATTTCTGGTGAAAAATCTTCGGATTATAGTCGGCTTTCGCATCAATACCGACCCGCAGAATTTCCATCAAAAGCGCGCGGTTTTCATCCAGCGCACCCGCTTTACCCGGTTTCGGTTCACGCTTTTCCTTCAGGTAGTCCTGTTCCATAATCATATGCACCAAAACACCGCGCCGCTTGGCGGCAATAATCGCTTCACCTATAGGGCGGTGATCCAGTTCTTGTACAGAGATGCGTAAGTTTTTCTGCGCACCGTTTATAAATTCAATGATCGCCGCTTCCAGATCATCCGGCCCGCCAAGCGTGTGTGGCCCCATGAAAAGCGTGATATTCCCTACGGTAATTGGCATTGCGGCCCCCTAAATCAATGAAATACCAATCGCGTGTAACATATGTGCGGGGCAATACTGTGATAAATATTACTAATCCGTGGCTCCGCCCTGAAACGCATTACCGCCCTTGTAATCACAAGGGTCTTCCTGCATTCCCAGATGTAATCCTGTACCATTATAAGGGTTGGCACGCGCCAGTTTTTCATCAAACTCTATGCCCAGCCCCGCCGCAGTTGGCGCATGAATATATCCGTCTTCCCAGTGAATGGAATGCTTGATCAAATCGCCCGCAAACCCGATGGCCCCTGCCCCTATGGTTTCCACCATCAACAGGTTCGGAATGTTAGCGGCCAGTTGAATGTTTGCGGCCCACTCTACAGGCCCTGCATAAAGATGCGGCGCAATCTGTGCATTATAGACCTCGGCCAGTGCGGCGATTTTCTTGGTTTCCAGAATACCGCCCGAACGGCCCAGTGCAGGTTGCAAAATGTTCGCAGCCCCCGCACGCAACACCGGCGCAAACTCTGCCTTGGTTGTCAGTCGCTCGCCTGTGGCAATGGGAATGCGCACCGCACGTGCAACGGTCGCCATGGCCTCGACATTGTCAGGTGAAACAGGCTCTTCATACCAAAGCGGATCATAAGGTTCGATCGCACGGCCCAAGCGAATGGCCCCACCGGTTGAAAACTGCCCGTGGGTGCCAAACAGCAGATCTGCCTTATTGCCCACCGCCCCGCGAATGGCCGCACACATGCGCACGCTTAGATCAATATCCAGCATGGCAGGCATATGCCCGCCGCGCAGGGTGTAGGGGCCAGCTGGGTCGAATTTCACAGCTGTGAAACCTAGTTTCACCATTTCAGCAGCACTTTCTGCCTGCATTTCAGGGGATGTCCAATATTCATCAAAATCATGGTGGGGCAGCGGGTAAAGATAGGTGTACGAACGGATACGTTCATTCATCAACCCGCCGATCAAAGCATAAACCGGGCGATCATGTGCTTTACCCAGAATATCCCAACAAGCAGTTTCCAACCCCGAAAACGCCCCGATCACAGTGGGGTCAGGCCGTTGGGTGAAGCCGCCGGAATAGGCACGGCGGAACATCATTTCGATGTTTTCGGGGTTTTCACCCATCATATGACGTTCAAAAACATCAAGGATAACGGCCTTCATAGCCTTTGGGCCAACGGCGGCGGCATAAACCTCACCATAACCGGTGATGCCATTGTCCGTGGTCAGTTTGACGAAAATAAAATACCGCCCGCCCCAGTTCGGCGACTGGTTGCCAACAATGAAGACCTCAAGATCTGCCAGTTTCATATCAACCCTTTCATTTATCTGCTGCCCTATTATTTGAGCATTTAAACTACTCAAAAACAATCACATTACGCCGCGAAACCCCCGCATTAGTATCCGCAATCGCCTCATTGATCTGATCCAGAGAGTAGCGATTTGTGATCAGTTCATCCAGTTTCAACCGCCCCGCCAAATAGTGATCCAGCAACACAGGTATATCACGCGACAATACCGTATCCCCCATTTTCGTGCCGCGCAAAACTTGGCTCATACCTGCAACATTAACCGGTTCCAACCCCATTTCCTGCCCGCTGGCTGACATGCCGACCATCACCAGCTCGCCACGCGGGGCCAGATAGTTCAGGGCCGAATTATACGCCGAAATTGCCCCCGTAGTGACAAACACATAATCCACACCGCGCCCATCATTGATCGCAAACACTTGCTCAACCGCATCCTTATCCAGGGCACTCACAACGTGGGTCGCCCCAAACTCAAGCGCACCATCCAGCTTTGATTGCGATACATCCAGTGTAATTACACATGAAGCCCCCGCTAACACGGCCCCTTGCACCGTGTTCAGCCCAACACCACCCGCACCGATAACCACAACACTGGCCCCTTTGGGCAATTTGGCCGCATTGGTCACCGCCCCGATACCGGTAATAGCCCCGCAAGCCAGCAGGCTGGCAGCATCCATCGCAATGCCATCCGGCAATCCGATCACCTGGCTTTGATCCACAACCACCTCTTGCGCAAAAGCCGCTGTGGCTAGGCCATGCTCCAAAACCTCACCATCTGCCCCGCGCAAGGGCGAAGATGCAAGACGATCATAAAGCGTTTCACAATTCGTCGGATGACCATCCGAACAGGTGGGGCAAGTGCCGCAAGACCGGATTAAAGTCACCAGAACCGCGTCACCCACAGCAACCCCATCAACACCCGTGCCTACGGATAAAACCGTGCCTGCTGCCTCATGCCCGTACACTGCGGGCAAATGCCCGCCCCATGCACCTGATGCGAACATGATATCCGAGTGGCAAATGGCGCAAGCCGCAACTTTCACATGCACTTGACCCGCTTCAACAGGGGCCAAAGTGACATCTTCGATCACCAGGGGTTTTCCGAACTCACGACAAACGGCAGCTTTCATTCGCAGTCTCCTTTTTTGATCACAATGACCTGTTTTTGGTGATAATCCACAAAAAAAGCGACATTAGCCTGTCGGAAAACCTCGGCTGAACCGGCCAGTTGGCCCTGTTACGTGCGATATGTCGCAAAGCAAAAATTAAACAAACCCCTTTACAATGGCCCAAGCTGCGCTAGACGCGGCACAAATATATGCAAGCAAACCTCAGGTAGCTAAATGGCCCGTTTCACAACCATATCCGATTTCGCCCGTGCCTTTCGCAAGGACGATGGCAACGGCAATCAAGTAAGCCTGTCCATCGGCCAGACCCGCATCGAAATCCTGTCAGGCCTGACCGTGGCCTTGGCATTGGTGCCAGAAGCCATTGCATTCGCTTTTGTCGCCAAGGTTGACCCACTTGTGGGCCTATATGCCGCCTTTATGGTTGGCCTGATCACCGCCATATTCGGAGGGCGCCCTGGCATGATTTCAGGGGCCACAGGGGCCTTGGCTGTTGTCATGGTCGCATTGGTTGCTGATCACGGCGTGCAATATCTGTTTGCCACTGTGGTTCTGATGGGGATCATTCAGGTTTTGGCAGGTGTCTTTAAACTTGGTAAGTTCATCCGCATGGTACCGCATCCGGTGATGCTGGGCTTTGTGAACGGTCTTGCGATTGTGATATTCTGGGCGCAAATGGAACAGTTCAAGGTCAAGGATGCCGCAGGCGATCACATTTGGATGTCAGGCACCACATTATGGATCACGCTGGCGCTGGTTGGAGCCACAATGGGTATCATCTGGGCCACGCCCAAGATCACCAAACTGATCCCCGCCCCCTTAGCCGCCATTGGATTGGTGGCCGCCGCCGTGATCATGTTTGACATCCCCGTGCCACGTGTGGGTGACTTGGCATCTGTCAAAGGTGGCTTGCCACAGTTTGCTATTCCGATGGTTCCGTTCACTTTGGAAACCCTGATCATCATCGCGCCCTATTCTATCATTCTGGCAGCTATTGGCCTGATCGAAAGCTTGCTGACCTTGAACCTTGTGGGTGAGATCACCCGTCAACGTGGTGGCGCATCGAAAGAATGTATCGCCCAAGGTGGGGCAAATATCGTCACTGGTTTCTTTGGTGGGATGGGGGGCTGTGCGATGATTGGGCAATCGATGATCAACGTCAATTCAGGCGGGCGCACCCGCCTGTCGGGCATTGCGGCGGCGGCGTTTCTGTTAATCTTCATCCTATACGCCAGCAATATTATTGAACTGATCCCACTGGCCGCCCTTGTGGGTGTGATGTTCATGGTCGTGATCGGCACCTTCGCTTGGCAATCCATCCGCCTGATGCGCCGCATCCCCATTTCAGATGCGCTTGTGATCCTGTTGGTCACCGTGGTGACTGTAGTCGAGGATCTGGCCATTGCCGTGGTCGTTGGTGTGGTCGTTTCCGCACTGGTTTATGCATGGAATGCGGCGGCCCAAATTCAAGCCCGCCCGCACCCGTCGAAAACCGAAAAAGGTGCCCTGGTTTATGATATTGAGGGCCCACTGTTTTTTGGTTCTGCCACCCACTTTCAAGAAATGTTCAACCCTAAAGAAGATCCAGATACCGTCATTCTAGATTTCCAACGCTCGCGTGTGGTCGACCAGTCTGCCCTGCAAGCGATTGAAGCTGTGGCAGATAATTACGCCAAGGCCGGCAAGACCCTGAAACTGCGTCACCTGTCAAAAGACTGCTACCGCCTGTTGCGCGGTGCCGGGCAGTTGATGGTGGAAACTAATGATGACCCCAGCTACCGTCTGGCAGTGGATTACGACATCAAACTGGGGCGGCTTGGTGGACATTGATGCAATAACCTTGCCCCAATGCCCAATTTGGTTAAGTATGTTTACTTATTCAATAAATGATTTGAACATCGGGGTGTAACCATTCATTTCAACAGTGGCCTGACCCATTTCAGCAAAGGCCTGCGCGGGCAACGCATCAAAACCAAAGCCGTTTGCTAGGATGCTGTAAACCTTGAACACGGAAACGAGACCGATAACATCCTCAATGGTTTGATCATTCCAACCCCCATCACGCACCGCTGATACATCTTGCTTATCTATCGTGTTTGACGCTTCATTCACTTTACGTGCGAAAGTTAACAATGCGATTATATCACGCTTCGGGTTTTCAGATTCAACCGGCAAGGCCCCGATCAAACCAGCGCGGATATTCGCGCAAAACTCCGACCCATTTTGTTTGCCCAACTCAAACCCGATACGTTCACATTCATCCCATGTCAGCTCTGATGCGCCTTGGATAATCTTATCCAAGTATTCCACAATTGGCAGATACCGTTGATGATCGCGTATCAGCGAAATCATAAAATTATCCATAGGTGCGTGTTGTGATAGGTATGGCATTTTTTCTTCTTTATTTAATTACGTTACGGATAGTAACTAAATTAAGATATAAAAATTGCAAGCCTAGAATTAATTCATAATCCTCAGGTTTGAATTGAGGTTAGTTTGTATCTGGTAGCAGGATATTCAGCCCCTTACCCGTGACCAGTTTTTCAAATGCGGTATCCAATGTGCGCGGGCCAACGATCAGGCGAAAATAAATTGGCCCAAAAACCAAATCCAACGCTTGATCAATATTTATAGTTGCATCAAATTCCCCACTGCTCTGCCCGCTTTCGATGGCAGATCGTGCAGGTGCTAAAAGCTGGGTGAAAAATCTTGCATGGAACTCTTCGATAATATGTGGGGCAGACTGGCCCTCACCTACAATCTCTGCAATTGTTTTCCCTGCTTTTCCGTTAAGCAGATGGATCAGATTTCTGATATATAATTGCAGGGCTTCTTTGGCGGTATCACTGGGCAGCAATGCAATTTGCGGGCCGGCATCGTGCAGGAACGCATCCATCACAATTGAACATTTTGAATCCCACCAACGATAAATAGTTGGCTTACCCACGCCCGCCTCTCTGGCGATCTGACTGATCGAAATAGATCGAATAGGCATCTCATTCATCAGCTTTGTTGTTGCCTGCAACAAAGCTGTTCGCGCTTCTTCACTGCGCGGACGGCCGGGTCTTTTGGTGATATTGGCCATTTACAAATCCGTGACGTTGTAATGACAGCATATCACTTTTGTTCAAAACCGCCACCACCTTTAACCAGCTTTATCTTTAGCCTGCCATCATGCATTCCCAAATCGCCTGAGCCACAATACCTGCATCACGGTCACGACGGCGGATTTGATGCAAATGTGAATGTATCGGTGCATACCCCTCTACATTCAGCCGAACCAGTGTGCCTTTTTTCAACTCATCTTCGATAAGATGTTCAGGAAATCCACCCCAACCCATATTGGCCAGCAGAATTTCCTTTTTCGTCGCAACATCCGACACTGTCCAGCGCAGGCCACCCGGCAAAAGGCCCCTACTTTGCTCAAACTCCCCATTACTGCTGTCTGCTACAACAACCTGCACATAGCTTTGCATCTCGGCAATTGTTTTCATGTGGCTGCTTCGGGCCGGTTCAAAGTCGGGGTGCGCCACGGGACTGATTATTACTGTGGACAATGGTACCGCCTCGACCTGTTCAATCGGCACCCCGTCCAACGTGGCAATAATCATATCCGCGTCGTTGCGCAGTAGCCGCTTAACCGACCCGCCCATGCTTTCGCGGCTCAGGCGAATATGGGTAGAAGGATACAACGCTGTAACATCCCTGATGACTTTCAACAAAGGCTTGATCGGATAAGTGACTGTGACCGCCAGAAACACCTCGGCCTCTTGTTTGGCACTTAGGGATTTTGCGGTACTGCCAAGCTGTTGCATTTGCTGCATAACCCGCGTTGCCTGGCGGTAGAACACCTCACCTTTTGATGTCAGTTTCGGCCGGTATTCTTCACGTGACAACAGCGTTATATCAATTTCATCCTCAAGCTTTTTAAGCATATGACTGATGGCGGATTGCGATTTATTCAACCGTTCAGCCGCACCGCGAAAAGTTCCTTGTGTTACGATTGCATGCAAAACGACAAGTTGCTCATACGTCATAAGGATCATCTTTTTTAATATGATCTTATTTATAGATCATTATCGTGAATATTCAATATTATTATATTATCGACCATTCCTTTACCCAAACCATATCCAAGACTCAATTTTCCAAGAAAGGAAAACATATGAAACTGTTTATTAAACCCGGATCATGTTCATTGGCTTCGCATATTGCTTTGCGTGAAGTGGGTGCTGCATTTGAAATTGATCCTGTTGACTTTGAATCGGGCAAATCAAAATCAGGTGCGAATTACAATAGCATCAACCCCAAAGGCTATGTCCCTGCATTGCAACTGGACAATGGCGAAGTTCTGACCGAAGGCGCATCTGTGTTGCAATATATCGCAGATCAACACCCCGCTAACAATCTTACCCCGGCATCGGGCACCATTACACGTGCCCGGCTTCAGGAGTATTTGAATTACACAAGTTCAGAATTACACAAAGCTTTCGGCCCCTTGTTTTCTGCAAGCACATCTGATGCGGATAAAGAAAAAGCCAAAACCAATGTTGCCAAGAAGCTGGATTATGTGAACACTCTGTTGGAAGATAAAGCCGCTTACTTGCTGGGCAATGATTTCAGCGTTGCGGATGCCTATCTGTTTGTTGTTTGCAACTGGGCGAACTTTGTCGACATAGATTTGAAAGCATGGCCCAATATCGTCAGTTTTTCCAAACGCGTATCAGAACGCCCCGCCGTTCACGCTGCTATGAAAGCCGAAGGCTTGATAGGCTGATGTCTGCGCAAAAGGATATTGCAAGCATTGTTCATGTTTTAGAGGCCTATTTTTTAGGCCTCTACCATGCAGACAGCAAAATATTGGCAGATGTTTTTCACCCTGACGCCAGATATGTAAACATGGTCGATGATGATTATATGAATTATTCTATGCAAGAATATTTCGCCAAGATTGACCTGCGTACACCCCCCGCATGCAGTGGCACGCCACGTGCAGAAAATATCATGTCGATTGAACTTGGCGGGGAACGTATGGCTTTTGTCAAACTGACCATGACCATGTTCGGGCGTGACTATTTGGATTTCCTAACCTTAACCCATGACAGCCTTGGTTGGCGGGTCATGTCCAAGATTTTCACCTACATTCCCAAATCAAAGGAAGATTAAATGCCTTATGTAAATATCAAAATCACCAAAGAAGGTGGCCCGGATGGTACTGGGCCCACAAACGCGCAAAAGGCGGAACTGATCAAAGGCACGACCGATTTGTTGGAACGTGTCTTGAATAAACCGCCATCTGCAACCTTTGTTGTTATCAATGAGGTTGCGTTAGAGGACTGGGGGTTTGGCGGGCTACCCGTCATTGAGTACCGCGAAACGTTATGAATAATTAATAACGGGCGGCTTTCACATAGCCGCCCGTTTACATCTTAGCCCTATTTGATTTTCCGCGTTATACGCAACCCGTCACGGATGTCAGAATGCTCGTAAATCCAATAACCCCTGCGTGTGCGCAGCAGATGGTTGGCAAGTAAAAGTAACACAAAGGCCTGTTACCGCAAGAACACATTGCGGTAGGTAATCGCATTACCCTTCGCATCCAGCTCTGCATTGATCTCATCCAATGTAGTCTGCAAATGCAAACGCAACTTTTCGATGGCTTCAGGCACAACCGTATCCGCATTGATTTGGATCGATTCAGGAATGCGGATATGGGCCGTGCGCGGGCCTGCGGGTTGTGGCATAAAACTGTTCAGCGTATCTTTGAATGTGCCCTTGCAATGCACACTTCGAATGCGTTTCAAACTTTCGCCAATGTGTTCTTGTGTAATATGTGACCCCGTATAAAAATCAGACTGGAACCGTAAACGCAAACGCAAATCTTCAGTCAAAGCCTTGATGGATTTTGCCGCTTTTGATTTGCGGTCAGCGGTGCGCAACCAACGTTCGCCGCGACGGATCAGATCTGATGTGACTTTACTGGGTTCAGGTTCTGCCCCCAGCGCATCCAGTTCTTTACCCAATATGGGCAGCAGTTTGGCAATAAGCTTATCCTGGCGTTTGAAAAAATGCGCCTTCGTAGGTTTCACACCGTAATGCGCTTCGCTTTTGGCGAGGATCGCCACACATATATCATATAGTCTTTGACCCAGGTCATCACTGCGTGATGTCTTGGGCAGTTCCAGCGAGCTTTCCACATAATCCATCTCTTTGTGCAGTCCACGTGATACATCGCGGTTAAACACCAGCTTCCAGATGATCGGTGCCAGTAGAACTTGCCGCCCTTTTTCCGCGCGCTTCGCCGCTTCAATCGCCATTTCGACAGCACCATTATAGAGGTGCCCGATCAAGTCACCATGCCAACCGACAGCCCCTTCGGGGTGTAGCAAAACATTTTTACCCGCAAGTGCCCATTCAACAGAATAGGCTTTGCCCGCCGCACCGCCCGCCCCCGGTATCTGGGCAATAAGGTTGTTTTTCAGCCAAAACTTCTGCGCCCCTTCACCCATGCCGTTCACAATATCATGGGTGGCCCAACTGGCCGTGGTCGGCGCAAGGCGGCTCATGATCTCTTTATCCAGCATCCAGTCAGTGAAAAACTCTGGGTGGTTGGGCACCATGAAACAGGCGTTTTTATCAGATACCGATTGCTTCAATCGTTCCATATCCGCCTTAGGAAAGATGATTTTCGGAATATTCGTTAGCCCGCGAATACCCGGAATACTGCCTATGAAAGGAATAGAGCGCAGCAAAGGGATGCCACCTAAAAACAGCCAACGGTTAATCGGCGTCAGGATATTAAATTGCAGGCGCGAAGGCGTCGGCGGCACAAAAGTCATCAATCTGCTGGTTTTTTTCGGCTTTTGAACTTCAGTATTCATATTGTTTTGCCCCAGAGGTTCTAAGATAAGTTAATATAATCACGTTTTATGCGCTCAGAAAACATGTGTTGATTGAACACCATTTACAACCTTCACGTTACGTCAAGTTACCACCTTGCAAAACCACTCTCTTTGCAGGCGTCATAATATATGTATTATAAGGGGAAAGTTTGCACATAATGCAGGCAATAGAAGGGGCGTTTATGAGTACATTAACCATTATCCTGCTTATAGCGGCGGCCCTGATTATAGGTTGTGCTGGCTATTTGTTGTCCAAAAAACCATCCCTGACACGCAACTGGTCACCCGATCAAGACCTGATGCCCAGCATAGATTTTTTGGATAATGACGCGTTGCACATCAAGAACATCCGAAATGTTCAGTATCGCAGCGTTAAAGATTATGACATTCAGCACTATGATAAAAAATTGTATCTGGAAGATGTTGAAACCGCATGGCTGGCAATTTCACCTTTTGCAGGCTTGGGGGCGGCGCACGCGTTTTTGTCTTTTGGACTGAAAGACGGCACATATATCGCAATTTCAATAGAGGTACGCCGTAAAGTGGGTGAAAGCTTTACCCCGTTAAAGGCTTTCACGCGCCAATTTGAAATCATGTATGTAATTGCTGCTGAAACCGATATTATTCGATTACGCACAAACCATACTAGGCACACCGTACGATTATTCCCGCTTCAAGCGGAAAAGAAAGTGATCCGCGCGGTGTTTATGGACGTGCTGAAACGCGCAGACAAACTGGGCAAAAGACCGGAATTTTACAATACATTGTGGAATAACTGCACCACAAACATCATCAAACACGCCAGACGGTTTTCGTTAAAGCCGATCCCGTTTTGGAATCTAAGCTACCTGTTTCCAGAAAGTCTGGATAAGATCGCTTATCGCTTAAATATTATAGATACGCACCTGCCTTATGATGCCACACGCGATCATTTTGACATCAAAGAGCTGGCGATGTCTGTAAAAGAAGGTGATGATTTTTCTGCAGTGATCCGCATTGACATAATACTGCGCCCCGTAGATTAAGATGGAATTTAAGTTTATTAACTTCAACTTCATATCTAGGATCGGGAACCATGCTTCACCCAGAAGCAACCGCTTATCAATGCTTAAGGCCGCCTCGGTATCTGTGCGAAAAACACTGCAATAAGGATCACAGCCCCCCCCGGCCCATGTGGAATGTGCTGGTATTTCCAGCAATATCAAAAAAGCCAGCAAAGGCGCAAACGGGGCTTCAAGGGCAGACAACAGGGCGGTTTCAGCGGGCGGTAAACGACGGGCCCCTTCGGACAGGGTGACCGATGCTATCGGCAAACACCAGCCTGAATACAACCAGAACCAACAATTCCGGCACAGGCACAGGGGTTTGGTTGCCAAAAACCAATGCGCCGGGCAGTAATACCAGCGATGATAGGGCTGCGGGTAATGCCGCTGTAGTTTCAGGCCAGCGGCGATATACAACCATCACGCATGACATCATTAAGGTCATCCAAAACGCCAAAAAATCACCCGTTAGATGGCCTGCATCAGCAGAGCCTGCGAAAATGATGCAGATCCCGGAAAAAGCAACGCAGCTTGCGATTGATATAATGTATGCCGGCCTCTCGCCGATAAACAGCCACGCTAATGCTGCCGAGATAAAAGGGGCAGACGCCCAAATCAAAGTAACATTGGCAACACTGGTCAATTTAAACGCGGGAATAAAAGCCGCCGTTCCAGACGCGCCCAACAATGTAACGGCTAAGGCTGGGCCGCCAAATGCAGCGATCTCTTTTTTCAACTGCCCGCGCAGGGTAAGATAACCCGTCGTAAAGATGGCCGCGCTTAAACCGCGCCAAAATATTACCGCCCAAGCATCCGCCGTAACCCCTTTGGTGAAAATTCCTGCTGTACTGAAAACCAGCGCAGAAACCATCACAAGGATTACCCCGGATTTATGCTGTGATTTTGGTGGCTTTGTATTCATCTGTTGCCCGCTCCGGGAGAATTCCCCTATACATAAAGCGGCGCTGCTGACAACAGGATGGCAATAGTGTTCAGATAGGTGCATGAAAAGCCAAGGAACGCATGATGCCCAAAAGTGACCGATTATTTGAAGTAATCCAAATTCTACGTGCAGCCAATGCACCTATGAAAGCAATAGATATTGCCGAATTATTAGAAGTCTCCAAACGCACGATCTACCGCGATATTGCCACATTGCAAGCCATGCGCACCCCGATTTACGGCGAAGCAGGCATCGGCTATGTCATGCGGCCTGGTTATAACTTACCCCCGGTTAACTTTGATGTGGATGAGGCCGAAGCGATCACCATCGGCCTCAGTATGATCGCACGCACAGGGGACGCGCAACTGCTGAAAGCCGCCAAAAGGGCCGCGCGGAAACTAAGTGAAGCTGCCCCTAAAACCAATACGCTGATTGCATCAAGCTGGGGAACAGGTACACCCGAAAATGTCGACCCATATCATATCCGCCAAGCCATTCGTAGCGAAACTAAATTGCAAATGGTATATACCGACGCAAATGGCAATGATAGCAAACGGGTGATTTGGCCACTTATCGTGATCTATTACGCAGACAACACCATGCTGGTTGCATGGTGCGAATTACGCAAATATTTCAGACACTTCCGGTTGGATAGGATGGTGGAATGTGCAGTGATTAGCGAACAGTTTACTGGAAAAGGTTCCGCCCTTCGCAAAACTTGGCAGGCGGAACTTAAATCAATTACAGTGGATACGGATTAAACCGTATAACTAACAACTTCAATTTCAATGTCGTCATGCGCATGAAAGTAAAACCGTTTCCCAGGCTCATAATCCGCATGTGAATGCGGCGTAAAGCCTGCCCCTTTAACCCGGTTTTCTGTGGCATCAATATCAGAAACCACGATCCCGATATGGTTCAATCCACCCGGCGCACTATAGCTGTCGCCCAATTTTTCATGCCCGCCTTTAGAATACACGGCCACGTAACTGCCGGCACCGCCAACATGGTATGAGACGCCGCCGTCAATGGCTTCCCCCGTCCATCTGATTTGCCAATCAAATAACGTACAAAGCATTTCTGCCGTGGCTTTCGCATCACTGACCGTTACGTTTACATGTTCTAAAACAGCTTCATTCATTTTATTTCCTTCCCGATTTAGGGTTTGATTCTTTCTAGATATCTATATCGTAATTGCTAAACCTAACTTTAGGTCAAGCTTTTATTTTCCAAGAAAGGAAACCCCAAATGCGCCCCACAGATGCCTTATCAATCGGTCAACTGTCTGCCCGCACTGGCATCGCAGTTTCGGCTATTCGTTATTATGAAACCCAAGGGTTAATCCACCCTGATCGTAACGCAGGCGGCCAACGGCAATTTCACCGTGCCGACATTCGGCGCCTAAGTTTTGTGCGCATCGCGCAGCAATTCAGTTTTAGCATTGAACGTATCGCTAAACTGCTTGGCAGCCTGCCAAACGGGCGCACCCCCAACAAAGCAGACTGGGGGCGGATTGCGGTTAAGTTTCGGGCAGAGCTGGATGCGCGGATCAATACCCTGACAGAATTGCGCGATAACTTGGATGGTTGCATCGGTTGTGGCTGTTTATCACTGCAAAAATGCAAGCTGTACAATCCAAATGATCAGGCCCGTCACAAAGGCAGCGGGCCGCGTTATTTGATGGGGGATAAGTCGGAACATGCAGACTAGGCCCGCATATTAGCCCCGTTAGCATCATAAAGCGGCGCGCCTTGGATTTCGGCATCATACATTTGCCCCAGAATTTCGACCTGCACCTTAGTGCCCGTAGTTGCATGTTGTGCACCTACATACCCCATCGCCATGGATTTTTTCACATGATGTGCATAGCCACCCGATGACACATACCCAACCGCCGCGCCGTCAATCAGGATCGCTTCATCGTTGGATACATCAATACCGTCCACATCAATCACCATGGTGACAAGTTTTTTGTCAGGCCCAGTGACTTTTTCAGCCTCGGCCGCTTCTTTACCAACAAAGTATTTTTTCCAGTTGATAAACACATCCATGCCCGATTGCGCCGCCGTAAAATCAGGGCGGAAATCAAGTGTCCACACGCCCCAAGCTTTTTCCAGACGCATCGACATCAGCGCACGCGCCCCGTACCAACGATAACCCAGATCATCACCAGCTTCTTCAATCGCATCTGCCAGTTTGATCAGGTAATGCGGTTTGCAATAAATTTCATACCCCAGTTCACCGGAAAAACTGATACGGTTCAAAATCACGGGTACACCGCCCACATAAGTCTGGCGTAGATCACGGAATTTGAAAGCCCCAGCACTGACATCATCACGGGTGATCCGTGCCAACAATTCGCGGGATTTCGGCCCAGATATGGCAACACCATGCCAGTCGTCAGATGCATTACGATAAGTCACATCATCGGGCAGATCTTTTTCAAACCAACGACGATGCGCTTCTTGCACAGCGCCCGATCCGAACAGCATGAAATGATCTTCAGCTAGGCAGGCCACGGTCAGATCACCATAAAGCTTACCCTTTGGTGTCAGCATTGGCGTTAAGGTCAAGCGGCCCACTTTCGGTACATAACCAGCCAAAATTCGGTTCAGATATTCCCGCGCACCTGAACCTTTGAACTCATGCTTGGCAAAGTTCGCAACCTCAATGCCGCCCACGGCATTGCGCACAGCGTCAACTTCACGGGCCACATATTCGTGGCTGCGGTTACGCTCGAACGTCGGTTCTTCATGCGCGTCTTCAGGCCCATCCGCAAACCAAAGCGCATTTTCCAGGCCAAAACCCTGCCCCATGCGGGCACCCTTGGCGACCAAGCGGTCATAAAGGGCAGTGGTTTTTTGCAAGCGCCCCTTGGGCAAGGTTTCATTCGGGAAGGTCATCACGAAACGGCGTTCGTAGTTTTCCGTCGATTTCACAGTACCCCAATCGGGCGTCGCCCAGTCCCCGAAGCGGGCGACATCCATTGCCCAAACATCAATAGACGGCTCACCGTCCATCATCCATTCAGCCATGGTCAGGCCAACGCCGCCACCCTGACAGAAGCCGGCCATCACACCCACAGCACACCAGTAGTTTTTCATCCCCGGCACAGGCCCGATCATCGGGTTGCCATCGGGGCCAAAGGTAAACGGACCGTTGATAATATCCTTGATCCCCGCTTCACCGATGGCAGGGATACGTTCAAATGACATCTCCAACCGCTCAGCGATACGGTCAAGATCATGGGGCAACAGCTCATGGCCGAAATCCCAAGGTGTACCTTCGACTTTCCATGCGGTGCCGCGCGGCTCGTAAGTGCCCAGCAACATGCCGTTGCGTTCTTGGCGGAAATAAATGTTGGCCTCATAATCAATGCCTGCAGGCAGGCGGGTGTCACGTTCAGCAATGCCCGGGATTTCTTCAGTGATCAGATAGTGATGTTCCATCGGCTGCACAGGCAAGTTTATGCCCTGCATATGGCCCACCTCACGTGCCCAAAGGCCACCGCAGTTTACAATCATTTCAGCGTTGATCACACCCGACGGCGTGGTCACATCCCATGATCCATCACTGCGCTGCGTTGTTCCCGTAACGGGCGTATGGGTAAAATATTGCGCCCCATGAACCTTGGCCGCTTTGGCAAAAGCATAGGTCGCACCGGACGGGTCAAGATCACCATCCTGATCATCCCAAAGGGCTGCGTGGTAGTGTTTTGGGTCAATTAACGGATGGCGTTCGGCCACTTCCTTGGGTGAAATAAATTCCTGGTTCAACCCCATATACCGCGCCTTGGAACGTTCACGTTTCAGGTAATCATACCATTCAGGCGTGGACGCCAGATAGAAGCCACCGGTGATATTCAAGCCAACGGAATGGCCGGACAGCTCTTCTATTTCTTTATAAAGATCAATCGTGTAGCTTTGCAAACGGCTGATGTTCGGGTCAGAGGAGATCGTATGAATTTGCCCTGCGGCGTGCCATGATGACCCGCTTGTCAACTCATCACGTTCCAGCAAAACCACATCTTTCCAACCAAACTTTGCCAGATGGAACAGAATTGAACAGCCGACAACACCGCCGCCGATAACAACCACTTTTGTGTGGGAGGGAAGTTTTTTCTTGTTCATAACTTTGTCCTTATATCCATTAATACCAAGTTTCAGGCAGGTCTTCTTTGCGCTTGGCAACATAAGCTTGCAGCTCTTCTTTTGTGCCCGCGTCAATCGCAGGGGCTTCATACTCTTTCAGCATTTGCTTCATGCGTTCATTGGCACGCACTTCGGCATTTTTCGATCCGTTTTCTTCCCATTGTTCACAGCTTTCGCTGTCTGACAAAGGCGCTTCATAAAACGCAGTTTCGTAATTTCGCATGGTGTGGCCAGAGCCCAGAAAATGTCCGCCCGGTTCAACTTCACCGTAGGCATCACGCGCCATAGCTTCATCAGATGTATCCAAGCCCTGCCCCAGAACTTTCTGGTAAGACCCCAGCCGATCCGCATCCAACAACAGCTTTTCATAGCCCGTGCAAAGCCCGCCTTCCAGCCAACCTGCGGCGTGCAGAACAAAGTTGGCACCCGCCAACATGGTGGAATGCATACTGTCTACGCTTTCAGCCATCGCTTGCGCGTCAGCCACTTTAGATGCGGTCAGAGAACCACCGCAACGCAAAGGTACGCCAAGGCGGCGGGCAAGTTGGCCGATAGCATAATTCGACATGATGGGTTCGGGCATACCAAAGGTGGGTGCACCTGATTTCAGGCTCATCGATGACAGAAAGTTACCCAGAATAAACGGCGATCCCGGGCGTACCAACTGGCTAAAAGCCCCCACGATCATCGCTTCCGCCAAGGCCTGCGCAATCGAGGCGGCAGTACTGACCGGCCCCATTGCCCCCGATAAGATGAACGGCACTACAACGACACCCTGCCCGTTTGCATTATAAGTGCGGATCGCTTCGGTCACCACGCGGTCAACCAACAGGGGTGAGTTGGTGTTGACGTTTCCCATGATCACGCAGTTGTTTTCAAACGTCTCTCGCCCGTGCAAAATGCGCGCCATATCAACGCTGTCTTGCGCACGGCTCATTTCAGTAATCGCACCCAAATGCGGTTTGTCGGAATAGACCATATGGTTGTAAACCATATCCAGATGGCGGGTGCTGACGGGAATGTCGCAAGGCTCCACAATTACCAATCCACCGTGGTGGATGCTTGGCAGCATTGAGGTAAGCTTCACCAGTTTTTCGTGATCTTCTAATGTACCGTAACGACGACCTTTATCCAGATCACGTACAAACGGAGGGCCATAGACGGCGGCAAAAACCTGATTGTTGCCACCGATACGCACGGATTTTGCGGGATTGCGGGCAACCTGTTCAAACTCTCGTGGGATGGTTTTGCACAATTCACGCGCCATGCCTTTGGGCAAGCGCACCTTATCATCCGCAGCCACATCGGCACCGGCTTTACGCCAGATATCCAAGGCCACAGGATCATCCTTAAAGGCAATGCCTTTTTCCTGGATCAGCCAGTCGGCTTGTTCTTCTATACGCACCAGTTGTTCTTCATCCAAAGGATCAAAAAACGGCAAAACTCGTTTGATATATGCAGGTGTTGCGATCACTTTGCGTTGGCCGCGTTCCGAACGGCGGCGGCGTGTTGTTTTATGGGTATCTGACATTAGGTAATCCTTTGAGCAGTATGTTAAGGTAAAATAAAACACCTGTAACGCTGGTAATTTCTTTCGTTTTGCATAAACTGTGATTATGCAAAAACTAATACGATCCATCGAATCCCTGAACCATCTGTCCGCTTTTGAAGCCTCCGCACGGCTTTGTTCGTTCACACAGGCCGCTAAAGAGCTGGGCGTCAGTCAACCTGCGATCAGTCAATCGGTGCGCAAACTGGAAGATGCGATTGGTACAAAATTATTTCATCGCCGTCATCGTATCATTACCCTAACCGATGCAGGTGAGATGCTTAAAAATGATGTTTCCCAAGGGCTTGGGCGTATTTTTACCACCATTGAATATCTGCGAAACCAGCGCAGAGGCAACCACGTTACCCTTTCAGTTTCCACCGCTTTTGCCAATTATTGGATGGTGCCGCGCTTGCAGGATTTTCATACGCAACACCCCGATATTGATCTGCGAATGCAGACCACGGACATGGATTTGGACTTGGCACAAGAAGGGATCAGCCTTGCGATATGGCGCGGCAACGGTACTTGGCCAGGTTATGAATCAACCTTGATTGCCAAAGAATCACTTATGGCAGTTGCCAACCCTAGTTGGGTGGAAAAGCACGGGGCCATTAACGATATTGAGGTGCTGAAAGCAGCCCAACTGATCAATCTGGAAGAGCCGTATCGGGCGCGGCCCACATGGGCAGATTTTTTTCAGAATTACGGGGTGAAGTACCGTGATTTAGGGCACGGATTACGGCTGAATGATTACGCACTTGTGTTGCACGCAGTAATGGCCGGCGAAGGCATTTCGCTGGGTTGGGAACATGTGACGCGCCGAATGATTGACGCAGGGCTTTTAGCCCAAGTCGGGCCATGGCAATGGGAAACTGGCGCGGGGTTTTATCTGGTCTGGTCGGATACAGCCGACCTTTCAGACGATGCAAAATCGGTGCGTGACTGGATTGCTAAATCAGCCGTGGGTACGACGCCCGACACCCCATAGGCACAAAAGTTCAACCGCTACATGCGCGCCCGCAATCGCGGTGGCACCTGTGGTGTCATAGGGCGGTGACACCTCTACCACATCCATACCAACCAGATTGATACCTGCCAGATCGCGCAACATAATCGCGGCTTGTGCCGATGTCAGGCCACCCCAAACAGGTGTGCCTGTGCCGGGCGCATAAGCTGGGTCAAGCGCGTCTATGTCAAAAGTCAGGTAAGTCGCATTGTCGCCAACAATCTGTTTGATCTGGCGCACAGTTTCCTCTGGCCCTTGGGTGTGCACGGTGCGCGCATCAATAATATTAACGCCAAGCGTGTCTTCATTGGTGGTGCGGATACCGACCTGAACCGAACGTTCCGGCACCACGATCCCGTCTTTCACTGCCTTGTAGAACATCGTACCGTGGTCAATGCGGGTGCGGTCATCATCGGGCCATGTGTCAGTGTGGGCATCAAATTGGATCAGCGACAGTGGCCCGTATTTTTCCGCATGTGCTTTCAGGATCGGGTAAGTAACGTAGTGATCGCCGCCCAAGCTAAGACTGGCCGCACCCGCATCCAGAATACCCTTGATATGGGCCTGTAAAGCGGCAGGGAAATCGGCAACTTTGGCGTAATCATAGGCAACATCACCGTAATCGATAACATTCATATCCATCATCGGGTCAATATCCCAACCATAAGGTGCATCGGGGGCTTGCAGGCATGATGCTTCGCGGATGGCACGTGGGCCAAGCCGGGTTCCAGGGCGATTGGTAACCGCACTGTCAAAAGGAATACCGGTGACGGCCACATCCACACCTGTCAGATCTTTGGTGTAATTGCGGCGCAGAAAACTAGTAACTCCGCCAAAGGTGGCTTCATGCGAATGGCCTTTAAAGCCTTCACGCGTTATGGCCAGATCGATTTGTTTTGCTGCGTCTTCCAGTGCCATTTTTGGCCCCCTATTTATCCGTATCCATCCAGATCGTCACGGGCCCATCATTGGTCAGCGCAACCTTCATATCGGCCCCAAACTGGCCTGTTTCGGTGGCAATGCCAAGGGCTTTGAAGTCTTTCACAAAAGTATCATACAACAAGCGGCCCTCATCAGGGCTGGCGGACTGCGAAAAGCCCGGGCGATTACCGCGAGAGGTATCAGCGCCAAGGGTGAACTGGCTGATAATCAAGGCAGAACCACCGGTATCGATCAGGGATCGATTCATACGCCCCTGATCATCGCGAAAAATGCGCAGTTTTGAGATTTTTTGGGCAAGTTTGGCACTGATTACACCCGTATCGCCCTGCATAGCACAAATCAGGATCAGCAGGCCTTCGCCCGTTTTACCGATCACCTTGCCGTCAACTGCGACTTGTGCCTGACTTACACGTTGTATCAATGCACGCATTTATTTTTCGACCTCTTCATATTTTTATACTTTGTCGCATATTGGATGGACAAAGCCACCCCAGCGCAGGTTATTGTAAATTTATACCTAATGGAAAATTGCGGCACATGACACAGATAATCGATTTCATACACGACACCCGATTTGAAGATATCCCCGGTGCGATTATCCATGAAGCGGTGCGTTGTCTGAAAGATACTTTGGGGGTTTCTGTAGGCGGCGCACAAACTGATTTGTCACGGATTATCCGCAACCATGCGGTGCGCCAATTTGGTGGGACAGGGGCGCATATCTGGTGGGATGGGCGCAAAGCTAGCCCTGCGGGTGCGGCATTGGCCAACGCGATGACGATTGATGCGCTGGATGCCCATGACGGGTATAAACCCGCAAAAGGCCATGTTGGATGCGGGGTGATCCCGGGGCTGATTGCGGTGATGCAAGCAGAAGAGCGTATGTGTGCGAAAGAACTGCTGACCAGTGTTGTGATCGGCTATGAGATAGGGTCGCGGGCAGGCGTTGCGTTGCACGCGAGTGTTCCAGATTATCACACGTCAGGTGCTTGGATTGCACTGGCGGTGGCCGCATTGGGTGCGCGGCAACTTGGGCTTACCAAAGTGCAGACCCGTGAGGCAGTGGGTATTGCCGAATACCACGGGCCGCGCAGCCAGATGATGCGGGTGATTGATGCCCCCACCATGCTTAAAGACGGCTCCGGCTGGGGGGCAATGGCGGGGGTTTCTGCGGCCTATCTGGCAGGGGACGGTTTTACGGGTGCGCCGGCCATTACGGTGGAAGCCCCAGAAGTGGCGCATTTCTGGGGTGATCTGGGGCAAAACTGGCTGGTGGCCCAGCAATATATCAAGCTTTACCCCGTTTGCCGTTGGGCGCAACCTGCCGCTGAAGCCGTGTTTGCATTGATCAAAGAACACCGGTTTACCGCCGATGATGTAGCCGAAATTACCATTGAAACCTTTCATGAGGGAATGCGCCTGAACGCCATTCCAACCAACACCGAGCAGGCGCAATATTCATTACCCTTTGCGGTGGCATTGGCACTGGTGCGCGGCACTATCGGGGTGGATGAGGTCACAGAAAGCGGGTTGTCTGACCCCAAAATCCGCACGGTGGCAAAGACTGTTGTCATTACCGAGGTTGATGAATTCAACGTCGTTTTCCCACAACACCGCATTGCACGGGCAATAATAAAATTGAAAGACGGGCGGGTCTTAACCTCTGCACCCACCGAAGCCAAAGGCGACCCTGAAGATAGGGTTAGTGACGCGGTGATAACGGCAAAGTTCTACGGATTAACCTTACCTGTGATCGGGCAAGACAGGGCTTGCGCATTGGAAAACACCATTCAATATCTTACAGATACAGGGGATGCAAAAAAACTATTCGAGTTGATTGCGGGCTAGGCGAAAGTGCAAATGAAAAACGATTATCCTAATAGTTATTATGCTGAAACACTTGGCAACCCCCCCATGCGCCCTGCCCTTATGCACCCACTTGATGTGGATGTATGTGTCATCGGTGCGGGACTTGCGGGGCTAACCACGGCGCTGGAATTGCTACGCAAAGGCAAATCGGTTTGTGTATTGGAAGCCAAACGTGTGGCTTGGGGGGCATCCGGTCGCAATGGCGGCTTTGTGAATGCAGGCTTTGCCGGAAATACTGCAGATATGATCAAGCGTATGGGGCACCTGGGTGCCGCAGAAGCTTTTCAGTTGTCCGTGGACGGGGTAGATTATGTACGACGTCAGATCAAAGATTTACAAATGAGCGGTGTGTTGGAAGGTGAGGGTGAATTCAGGGTGTATCGCACGGATGATGCACAGGCCGTTTTGCGCGATTGCGCGAATGCAAAAGATATATTCAGGCATGAACTAACTTATTATAACACCGCGCAGACCCGCACAATTATGAACAGCGAACGCTATCACCACGCGCTATATGACCCACGCGGATTTCACATGAACCCCCTGAAATACTGTCACGGATTAGCGGCAGAAATTGAGCGCTTGGGCGGGCAAATTTTTGAAGACACCAAGGCCCGCAATCTGACCCGTTCAGGTGCGGGGTGGAAAATCACTGCAGATGCAAGTGCTATTACCGCGCAGAATATTGTACTTTGCACCAGCGCCTATGATTTCAAACTTTACCCACCTGTATCACGTGCGATGCAACCCGTTGCCACCTATGTGATGGTCACAAACCCTATGAAGGATTTGCTGGATCAAGTGATCGCGACCAACGCTTGTATCGCCGACACCCGACGTGCGGGCAATTACTACAGGCGCTTGCCGGATGGCCGCCTGCTTTGGGGCGGGCGTATTACCACGCGCCAAAGCGAACCACTTCAACTGTCTGAGGTTATGCACCGCGATATGCTGTCGGTTTACCCGCAACTCACTGCGGCTGAAACCAGCCACGCGTGGGCGGGGTTGATGGGGTATGCCTTGCATTCGATGCCGCTGATCGGACAGGTTGAAGATGGCTTATGGATGGCAACTGCTTTTGGCGGGCATGGCTTGAACACAACGGCCATGGCAGGGTGCCTGATTGCGGGGGCAATTTCAGAGAACGACGCCCGTTACAAAACATTCGAAGCCTACAAGCGCAATTGGGCTGGCGGGCTATCTGGGCGGGCCGGCGTGCAGATGAAATATTGGGGGATGCAGTTGCGGGATTGGTATGAAGGCAAAGCACCAAAACGCAATTAGTGTGCACATATTATAATTTTTAATGAGTGGAATTGGTAGCGGGAGAGGGACTTGAACCCCCGACACCAGGATTATGATTCCCGTGCTCTAACCACCTGAGCTACCCCGCCACAAGGTGAGGTGTGATTAAGCGAGATGCGGGGAACCGTCAAGTGTGATTCATCGCTTTTTCATCAAATAAATCTTGCAACAGGATGGCCCGAAATTTCATCTAAAACAACAGCAACACCAAACAGTATTACCGTGATCGGGTCCGCACGATTTCATAGTGGTTATTCAGGTCTTTGCACCCGCCTTAGCCCATCCGTTCTTCAATCAAATAAGCACAGATTATTTTAGAAAGCCGTCCACCGCGTCTGTGGCATCTTCTGCTGCAAAATCCAGAAAGTAATGGCTGGCACCTTCAATCACTGAAAGTGTAATTTTTTCACCGTCTGCAAGTGGCGCAACCAAATCAATAAGTCTGGCGTCATACCCCCCAAACCGCTTAACATAAGCCTAGTTTGCTGCGGTTTCATCCCATGTTTGGGGCGCGATTAAAACAACTTTGCAAGTGATGGGTCAGGCCTTCAGCTGCAAACCATGCAGTTTGATTCCCACCGCGCTAATGCCCCATCAACACAATACCTTTGATTCTTTGGCTTTTCAGCCAGTTAAACCAAACACCAATTTCATCCAAAGCATCTGTATGCAAATGCGTGTGTGGCACAGCGTAATCATACATACCGTGGCGATCATCTATTCCCAGACTAAGATTAAGCGCCAGTGAATTGCGGTCGCGTTCTGCAAGCAGTTCCTGCATATATTGGATAATTTCCATACCGTTATGGGCTAACGTTCCGTGCGTAATAAGCACAACCCCATCATCCATCGTTTTGTCTTCGGCCATCGTCAGATTGGCATTAATGCTTAGACCTTTATGCGAAAGGGTTACTTCTTTTGCCATAACTACAGATATCATTATTGCCGCATTAATAGCACCCAAAACCACGACTCGCCCAAGTATCCGCTTAACTAATTTCATGATTTCCCCACCTCACATTCAATTTTCTATATGTGTTATAAGGTATCTATACACACATCACTGTATGTAAATCTTGTGGAATTTTTCCCGAAGTTCGTTCTTTTGTATTTTACCCATTTTATTGCGCGGCAAAGCATCAATAAAAAATACTTTTTTGGGTATTTTATACTTTGCCAGTTCCTTGGATAAATGCTGGCGAATACAATCCGCACTGGGCTGTTCTTCTTCTGACGTTACAACTACGGCTGTCACGCCTTCGCCAAAGTCCGTATGCGGCACCCCGATAACAGCAACCTCTGTAACACCATGCATTGCATCGATCGCATTTTCCACTTCGGCTGGGTAAACATTGAAACCACCAGAAATAATAAGATCCTTGTCACGCCCGACAATCGAAACATAGCCATTCTTGCTGATCTTTCCAAGGTCGCCAGTGATGAAAAAGCCATCTTTGCGAAATTCCTGTGCAGTTTTTTCAGGCATTTCCCAATAGCCTATAAACACGTTCGGCCCGCGAACTTCTATCATGCCAATTTCTTCAGTTGGCAGCATTTCACCCGATATCTGGTCGCTGATACGGATTTCCACACTGGGCAAAGCCAACCCGACGGTTCCGGGCTTTCGTTCACCATCATAAGGGTTAGACGTATTCATATTGGTTTCAGTCATGCCGTAACGCTCTAAGATCATATGCCCGGTGCGCTTTGTGAAAGACTTGTGAACCTCCGGCGATAACGGGGCAGACCCCGATATAAATAACCGCATATGCTTGGCTATTTCGCGGGTAAACTCTGGTGTCGAAAGCAAGCGTGAATAGAATGTTGGAACACCCATCATAGCGGTTGCTTTTGGCAGTGCTTCCAGAACATCTTGCGGATTAAATTTGTTTTGAAAAATCATCGATGCACCGGACATTAAAACCGTATTAATTGCAACAAAAAGCCCATGAGTGTGAAAGATGGGTAAGGCATGAAGCAAAACATCCTTCCGGGTAAACTGCCAATAATTCACCAAGGTTGCCGCATTAGATGCCAGATTGGCGTGTGTCAGCATAGCCCCTTTTGAGCGCCCTGTGGTACCCGATGTATACAGTATTGCCGCAAGGCCCTGTTCTTCACATTTTATATCTTCAAAGCTGGTTCCAGCAGCATCAGCTTGGTACGCCAATGTGCCTGTTCCAGGCTGTTTGCCGTCGTCCAAAGTCTCTAGAAAAGCAACGCCATTGTCATTTGCAATTTCAATCAGGCTAGATTTTCTATCAGGTTTGCAAACAAAAACCGCAGGCTTTGCATCGTTGATAAAATAAGCCAATTCTTTATCGCGGTAATCCGTATTCAAGGGCAAGAAAACACCGCCGGCACGCACACACCCAAGGTAAAGAAACAAAGCATCGGTGCTTTTTTCCACCTGTACGGCAACACGCTGGCCCGGCTTAACACCTAGGCCAACCAAAACGTTGGCAAATTGCGCGGACCGCTTCAACATATCGTTATAGGTAATTATCGAGCCATCCGCATTATGGATAAAAGGCGCATCCAGCCTATCAATGCACGCGCTGATTTGCGTAAATAGGTTGCCGTTTAATTTTTTTCTCATTGCGTTGCCTCTGGTCGTGTTGGTCGCTTTTTCAATAGTTTAGTAACACTGGCAGAGACAATAATATCCCCTTTATTTTCATATATCTGGTGATTTTTTTCGATCTCAGTTGGCTCATACAAATAATTAACCATGATACCCGCCGATTGGGCCAGACCTTCGTCGGAAATATCTGCAGCCCAATTCAGGCTTTCCAGCTTGGCACCGTTCCCAAGGTGAAACCGCGCAACGGCATCAATTGGTTTGCCTCGGTGATTTTTCACATTGGTAAAATAATATGCAGCAAGCGGTAACAGAACCTTCTCAAGATCATTTATAAGTGCGACGGAAACATCAGATTTATTCTTGATAAATCGTTCAAGGTTTTTGCTGACGGCCTTAGAGATAATTGTATCTTCCGGGTCATTAGCAACGGGTTTCCGGGTCAGCCAACTCATGAAATCCGGAATTGGTGAAAGCGTTGCAAATGTTTTAATCTGTGGCAGTTCACGGGCCAGCTCTTCGACCACCTGCTTTATCAGAAAGCTTCCAAAAGATACGTTTTTCAAACCCTTTTGACAATTTGATATAGAATAGAAGACTGCCGTATTCATTTTTGATCGCTCAACCGGTTCACGCTTAACCGCCAGAAGCAGCTCAACCGACTTTACCACGTCATGGGTCAAAGCCACCTCAACAAATATTAGCGGATCATCCATAAGTGCTGGGTGAAAAAATGCGTAACAACGTCTATCAGTTGGTTGCAAACGACGGCGCAACTCTTCCCAGCCATCAATTTCATGAACTGCTTCATGTTCAATTATTTTTTCCAGGATGGTGGCAGGTGTTGCCCATGTAATCCGTTGCAACACCAAAAAACCCCGATTGAACCATGATGAAAACAAATGCTGGAAATCCTGATCAATATTCTTTAATTCCGGATGGGCTATTAAATGGGTTAACAAATCCTGACGCATCCGAACCAACAGGCTTGTCCCGGTAGGTGCATGATTAAGACGCCTGAACAATTCTTGGCGCCTTGGTTCGGTATCAACGTGTAATGCAATGGCAGTATCATCGGATGGCAACTTTAGGAATTGCAATACCGCGTGTTTGACGACACTCATATCTGCGCTGAATTCTTTGGCAAGAACATGGAAATATTCCAACCTTTGATTATCAGACATCTCATCATAAATCGCAAAAACCTCACTTGCGATAGCAATGCTGGAAGCTTCACCTTTTTCAGACAACAATGCATGGGATAAATCCACAATGGATGCTTTTCCACTTTGCTGGCTCATAGGCCAAGCCACAAGGTTTCTACCGCGCTCAGCGATCACAGATAACATATCGCTAACGAAATTATTCACAGCTCTGGCCCCATCCAGACATCGGGCAACCAAGTTGCAATTTGCGGAAAAATACACAGTAAAACAATCGCAAGCACCATACACAACATATAGGGCAAAGCCCCTTTAAGGACAGTTGCCAACGGCACGTCCGGCACGATGCCGTTGATCACATAAAGGTTAAGCCCAACAGGTGGCGTAATCAGGCCGATTTCCATATTGATGGTAAACACAACTGCAAACCAATAAGGGTCAAACCCTGCTTGGGTCACAATTGGCAACAAAATCGGCGCGGCCATCAAAATGACCGCAACAGGCGGCAAGAAAAAGCCGGCCACCAGCAGAAAGACATTGATGGCAATCATCAGCGTCCACGGATCAAGACCAGAATCGACAATGCTTTGTGCGACAGTTTGGGTGATATAAAAGGAAGACAGCATTTGGGCGAAAAGGGCAGAGCAGCCGATGATCATTAAGATCATTACGCTTTCTTTCATCGAGCTTGAAAAAATTTCCCAGATTTTTTTTGGTTGCCACATGCGGTAAATGACAATCGCCAGTAGTACACAAAATGCAGCCCCAACGCCCGCCGCCTCTGACGGTGTGGCAACACCGCCATATAGAACCCATAAAACCCCGACGATAATCGCCATAAACGGCAAGACTTTTGGTAGTATTTCAAACCGCTCACGCCAAGTAAAGCGCGTGCCTGCATTAAAGCTGTAACCAGAACGCCACGCGGCATATATAGACCACGCCATAAACAACAATGTCAGCAATAAGCCCGGCAACAAACCCGCCAGAAACAACCGCCCGATCGATGTTTGCGTTGCAATGCCGTAAACGATCATCGTAATCGATGGCGGGATCAATATGCCAAGTGTGCCACCCGCAGCAATCGCCCCCGTTGCAACCCCGTCAGGATAACCACGCTTACGCATTTCCGGAATGCCCATTTTACCAATGGCAGCACAGGTTGCGGGCGATGACCCCGACAAGGCCGCAAAAATAGAACACGCACCGATATTTGAAATGATCAGCCCCCCCCGGCACACGGTTCAACCACCGATCCAGTGCTTCATATAAATCTTTACCCGCAGGCGATGCGGCAACGGCCGCCCCCATCACAATAAACATGGGAATAGACAAAAGTGTGAACTCTGCCAGACCACCGAAAAACTGTTCTCCCAATGTGGATATCGCCAAAGTACCTTTGAAAAACACCGGAAATAGAATTGCGGTAATAGCCAATGCAAATGCAACAGGCACACGAATTGCCAGCAAGGCCACAAGTGCCAACCCTACAAGAAGCCCGATTGAACCCGGTTCCATAATCAATGCCCCCCATCAAATGAGATGTCATTGTCACGCCAAACCTTCACCATACAGGCAATAGATTGAAGCGACAGTAAGCCAAATCCAACAGGCATGGACGCAAGCGGCACCCACATTGGAAATTCATATATAGAGTCGCTGGTCCAACTGCCGTGCCACGCTTCCAGCGTGACCTCTAGGCCTTTCCAGAACATTATCGCGGCAAACACAAAGGTTACAAAGTCAGCAAGTAATAGCATTATGCGGCGCGGTGCGGCGCGTGAATATTCAGTCACAACACCCACAGCCACGTGACCACGTTCTTTCAGAACCCAAGCACTTCCCAACAAAGTTGCACCAACCAGCGAAAATGTGACTACTTCAGTTTGCCATGCGGTTGAGCCGACTAATACGTAGCGGATAAAGACCATCTGACACACAAGAATGATGGCAATGGCGATTAAAAGAGACGCAATAATACCGGCAATAAGGGATAATTTTTCAATGAGTGAGATCATTAATTTTGTCCTGTAAACGGTGATATTTCACACCAAAAGTGCCCAGAAGCTATGGGGCGAGGGGAGACGATTCTTCTGGGCACATATTTAGTCGGGCTATATTATTCTACAGCCAGCGCCTTTGCGATCAGCTCTTTGCCGCCATCAACTTTTTCGGCAAACGCCGCATATGATGTTTCATCGGCTATGGCTTTCCAGGCATTGGCTTGTTCGGCAGTCATTGTAACAACCTCAACACCGGCTTTGGTATAGGCATCAACCATGGTCTGATCCAACCCTGCGGCTTTCTTTGCAAACCAATCTTCAGCCGTCTGACCCGCGGCCATCACCGCGGCTTTTTGCGCGTCATCCATTTTTTCAAATGTGGCCTTTGACATCAAAATAGGCTCATACATAAACCACAATGCGTGATCCCCAGGCGCGGTCAAACACTTGACCTGCTCATAAATACGGTATGAAACAAATGACCCGGACGATGTATTTGCGCCATCAAGAACACCTTGTTGCAATGCGGTATAAATCTCTGATGAAGGCATAGACTGAATAGAGGCCCCTGCCCCTTGCAGCATTCTGTTGAAAGCCTTGCCCGCGGCGCGAAATACTTTGCCGTTAACATCGGCGGGATCAAGAACACATTTACCTTTTGATGCAAAACCGCCGGCCAACCACGTATCGGAAATAACCATAACGCCCGCGTCATTTATAATTTTCTTTATGTCATCCATAAATGGTGAATCATTCAAACGGTTCGCATGGTCGTGGTTTTTCACAAGCCCTGGCATAAGTGTTGCGTCAAACGCAGGGTGACGCTTGGCGGCATAGGCCAGTGGAAACGCTGAGATATCCAACTCACCCGTTGTCAAAGGTCCCCATTGTTCCTTTGGTTTATACAATGATTTTGAAGGAAACACTTTTGTTGTAATTCCAACATTTGCTTTAGCAAGCTCGTCCGCGATGATCTGAACCATCTCGTGGCGTACATCTTTCGTGTTCCACTGGTGTGATGCACGTAATTCCAAATCTGCGGCACTGATCGCACTGGTGCCGCACATCAATGCAGCAGCACCCAATATTGTTTTCATAAATAACGGTTTCATAAGTATCTCCCTTTTTGACATTTCATAAATGTCCGAATGTAAATTACGCACCTCGGACAAGATGCTATTAGGTATAATAGTACACAATGTTGATATAATTGTATACAAGTCAAGATTTTTTGTCGACGACGTGCAAAGAAACAGATATGAATCATCCGAGCTTTTCTTTTTCGATGCCTTTTGCCTTTTTCATCAATGTTTTACTGGGGTAAAAGAAACGAACCTAAATTAGGAATATTACATTGAGTGTCAAAACACTAAAACGCGCAGAACAACTTAGGCAAGCCCTAGAAGATGAAATAGCTTCCAATCAACTGAAACAAGGTGCGCGTCTGGAAGAAGAATCACTGGCCAAACGCTTTGGTGTTTCACGCACACCGATACGTGAAGCCTTACAAATGCTTTCCGCATCAGGCCTGGTAGAACTGCGCCCAAGGCGCGGCGCGGTTGTTGCATCCCTTAGGCTAAAAGACCTGCTTGAAATGTTCGAAGTCATGGCCGAACAAGAAGCACTGTGCGGACGCTTGGCCGCAAGACGGATGTTTGATGAAGAAAGACAAGCCCTGAAACATCAACATGACATATGCGAAAAGGCGGGCATATCGGGGAATGCTGATCTTTATTACGAAGAAAACAGCAAGTTTCACAACATCATTTATGAAGGCACGCACAACCAATTTCTGGCAAATGAAGTCAAACAATTACAAGACCGCCTGCGGGCATATCGCCGCTTACAACTACGCATAAAGGGCCGAATGAAAGCATCATTTGCCGAACACTCTGCCATTATGCAGGCAATCGTTGATGGGCAGGAATTTGAAGCAGGCAACCTGTTGCGATCACATGTTTCTGTTCAAGGTGAGTTCTTCGATGACTGGCTGTCTAATCTTACGGCTTCCCGTTTGATGCCAAAGTCGGCTTAACCGTAGGCTTTAATGAAGAATGCGAAATGCATATCCAACTGCGCCCAGGTAGCGACGTGGCGATGGCACTGGCCGCCGAGTTGGAACGTCGTGATGCACTGCACAAAAAATTCATCGCTGAGTGGACCACCGGATTTGATGCTTATATGGAAGAGGCGCGTAAGTATTCAGTTGCGGATGTGAACACGATCTGTGGGGCGCCCACCGCGCAGTTCAATCAACTGGCTGACTGGTATGTGGCGTCAGATAACGCCGCCGCGTCATTTGGCAACGGGATTGAACGGGGCCGTTCAGGTGGGTCCGGTTTGCGGGCCGCGATGGCCTTGCAGGCACTTACCGGCAATCACGGGCGTTTGGGTGCAGGCGTCATCGCCAAATCAGGTGACCGGATCGGCATTGAAGACCCTGGCTATGCGCCGCTGCATCGCTTTGTCAAAACCCACAGCCTTCAACCCGTTTACATGAAGGTTGACGAACAAGGGGCAAATTTACCAGATAATACCCAAAAATATGTTATGGATGCAGCCCATGACGGCAGCTATCATTTACTTAAAGTCTAAAGCTTTAAACTTGAAATATATTTTTCTATATGGCATCCTGGCCTGATATGGGATGCAACGGGAGAAAAACATGAAGGTTCTATGTCTTGGTGGCGGCCCGGCTGGGCTATACTTTGCAATTTCCATGAAACTGCGCGACCCATCCCATGAAGTGACTGTTATTGAACGCAACGAAGCAAACAATACCTTCGGTTGGGGCGTGGTTCTTTCTGACGATGCCTTGGATAATATGGACCAGAATGATTCGCAAAGTTCTGATGCAATACGGGAAAGTTTTGTTTACTGGGATAATATTGCGGTTCACCATAAGGGCCATTGCACAACATCAGGCGGGCACGGTTTTGCCGGTGTCGGGCGGCAAAAAATGCTGATTATCCTGCAAGCACGCGCCCGTGAGCTTGGGGTGGAATTGCAGTTTGAAACCATATTTAAATCAGCCGCTGAATACAAAGATGACTATGATCTAGTAGTGGCTTGTGACGGCATCAACTCGCTGGTGCGCAAGGAATATGAAAGCCGCTTCAAGCCTGATATTGATGTGCGTACCTGCAAGTTCATCTGGCTGGGTACACACCAAAAATTCGATGACGCGTTCACCTTTATTTTTGAAGAAACAGAACACGGTTGGGTTTGGATACATGCCTATCAGTTTGACGAAAACACAGCCACCGTCATTGTTGAATGTGCCAATGAGACATGGGGCAATTTCGGATTTGAAGACATGTCCAAAGAACAGACTATCGCGCAATGCGAAGAGATTTTCGCGGATCATCTGGGTGAGAATAAGTTGATTTCGAACGCGGATCACCTGCGTGGCTCCGCCGTTTGGATGAATTTCCCGCGTGTTATCTGCGAAAAATGGCACCATGAAAACGTGGTACTTATGGGGGACGCCGCTGCAACGGGGCATTTTTCTATCGGGTCAGGCACCCGCCTTGCCTTTGACAGTGCCATATCGCTGGCGAATTATCTGCACAGTGAACCGGTTATGGAACGCGCCTTTGAACGTTATCAGGATGAGCGGCGATTAGAGGTTTTGCGCCTGCAATCCGCCGCCCGCAATTCACTGGAATGGTTCGAAAGTGCTGAACGCTATGTCGATTTTGACCCTGTGCAGTTCAATTATGCGTTGCTGACCCGCTCACAACGGATCAGTCACGAAAACCTGCGCTTGCGTGATAAAGATTGGTTGGAAAGTGCCGAAGACTGGTTTCAGGTGCAGGCGGGGCAACCTTCGGGTACGGGTGCCTCGCCCATGTTCACGCCGTTTAAGCTGCGCGATATGGAACTGGCAAATCGTATCGTTGTGTCGCCCATGGCGCAATACAAAGCCACTGACGGCTGCCCCACCGACTGGCATTTCGTGCATTATGCAGAACGCGCCAAAGGCGGTGCCGGACTGGTTTTTGCGGAAATGACCTGTGTCAGTGCGGATGGGCGTATTACGCCCGGATGCCCCGGACTATACGCGCCTGAGCATGAGCTTGCGTGGAAACGGATTACTGATTTTATCCATACCGAAACGGACGCGAAGATTTGCTGTCAAATCGGCCATGCCGGGCGCAAAGGCTCTACCCAACTGGGTTGGGAAGAGATGGATGCGCCTTTACATAATAACAACTGGTCATTGATTTCCGCATCTGCCATTGCTTGGTCACCGCAAAATGCGGCGCCAAAAGCGATGGATCGCAAGGATATGGATCAGGTGTTGGAACGGTTTGTGCAATCTGTGAAAATGGCTGATCGGGCGGGCTTTGATATGATCGAGCTGCATGCGGCACACGGTTATCTGATCTCTTCCTTTATCTCGCCATTGACCAATATACGCGAAGATGAATATGGTGGTAGCCTTGAAAACCGTATGCGCTATCCGCTTGAAGTGTTCGCAGCCATGCGTGCGGCTTGGCCTGAAAACAAACCTATGTCCGTGCGTATCTCAGCCAATGACTGGGTGGGAATGGATGGCATGACGGGCGATGTAGCCGTTGAAATTGCAAAAATGTTCAAGGCCGCAGGCGCCGATATTATTGATGTGTCCGCAGGGCAAACTACTACAGATGCTGATCCAATTTATGGCCGCATGTTCCAAACCCCGCTTTGTGATCAAATTCGGAATGAGGCGGGGATCAGCACCATGGCTGTCGGTAATATTTATGAAACCGATCACGTTAATTCCATTTTGATGGCGGGGCGCGCCGACCTTGTTTGTCTGGCCCGCCCACATCTGTCTAACCCATATTGGACGTTTCATGCGGGGGCGGCCCTTGGCCAGAAAAATATAAATTGGCCCAAGCCTTACGCGCCAGGCCGCGATCAGATGTATCGTTTGGCAGAGAAAGCAGAAGCAATGGTGGTACGCGCATAATGACAGACCTGACAGGAAAAACAGCTTTAGTGACAGGCGGCGGCAGCGGTGTGGGTGCCGCGATTGCGCTAGCCTATGCGAACGCGGGTGCCAAAGTGTGGATTTCGGGGCGCTCAAAAGAGCGGTTAAATTCTGTAGCGGATCAACACAAAGCGATAAGCTCTGTGGTGGCTGATGTAACGGATGAGGCTTCGGTGCAGGCGATGTATGAAGAATGCGGGCCTTGCGATATTATCGTGGCCAACGCGGGGGCCGCAGATAGTGCGCCGTTTGTTAAAACAGAACTTGAGGATTGGAACGGGTTGATAGCGGTCAATCTGACGGGCGTGTTTCTGACCTTTCGCGATGGTTTGCGGCAGATGCCAAAGGGCGGCGGGCGGTTGATTGCAATCTCATCCATTGTGGGCCTGAAAGGCTACGCCTATGTGGCCCCTTATGCGGCTACAAAACATGGCGTTATCGGCATTGTGCGCGCGTTAGCAAAGGAAGTTGCCAAGGCGGGTATCACGGTAAATGCTATTTGCCCGGGTTATCTTGATACGCCAATGACGGATCGTACCATCGAAAATATCATGTCAAAAACCGGCATGTCACAAAAAAATGCCTTGGATGCGCTTACCACGCATAACCCGCAAGGGCAGTTGATAAGCCCTGATGAGGTGGCCGGCACAGCCTTGTGGTTATGTGGCGAAAACGCAAGATCGGTTAACGGGCAGGCAATAGCATTATCAGGGGGCGAGGTATGAACCAAACTGCGAAAGACACAGCCGTTGAAATAGAACAACGCCGCTTGCGCATGTGGCTGCGCATGTTGCGCACAACACGAAGTGCCGAGGCGCAGCTGCGTGAGTTTTTGCGCGATAAGTTTGATACAACATTACCGAGATTTGATGTTCTGGCCGCCCTTTACCGCTCACCGGAGGGTTTGAAAATGAGTGAGCTGTCAAAGCAACTTTTGGTCTCAAACGGCAATGTCACGGGCATTATTGAACGCCTTGTTAGTGACGGGTTGGTCATGCGCGTTCTTGTCAAAGGGGATCGGCGTGCAATGCGTGTACGCCTGACACCCCAAGGTCACGTACGGTTTTCCGAGATGGCAGAAGGTCACAAAAGCCTAGTCAACGAACTGTTCGGTGCGCTTGATCATACTGACCTTGATGCAATGGCAGGTGTTTTCAGCCGGTTGAAAGAAGGGGATTAACAGTATGGCAAAAATGGCAGATTTGAAACCAACGCATTTCAGCTGGCAAATGGAAGGTACTGTTGCGATTATCCATCTTCTGGGCAAGGAACGCAAGAACCCTTTGACCTTTGAAAGCTATGCGGAACTACGCGACACTTTCCGTGATCTGGCCTATGCCGATGATATAAATGCCGTGGTGTTTGCATCCAACGGTGGCAACTTTTGTTCGGGCGGCGATGTGCATGACATCATCGGGCCGCTGGTTGATATGGATATGAATGGGCTTCTGGCGTTCACCCGCATGACCGGTGATCTGGTCAAAGCGATGCTGAATTGCGGCAAGCCCATTGTGGCTGCCGCTGACGGTGTTTGTGTGGGTGCAGGTGCAATCATTTCAATGGCGTCGGATTTTCGTTTGGCAACACCGGAAACCAAAACTGCGTTTCTGTTTACGCGCGTTGGTCTGGCGGGCTGTGATATGGGTGCCTGTGCAATTCTGCCGCGTATCATCGGGCAGGGTCGTGCGGCTGAACTGTTATATCTGGGTCGCACCATGCCTGCAGACGAAGGCCATGCGTGGGGTTATTTCAATGCGATCCACGATGCCGATCAGCTGAATACTGAGGCCATGAAACTGGCACAACGTCTTGCCGCTGGGCCCACTTTTGCCAATGGCATCACCAAAACCCAGTTGAACCATGAATGGAATATGTCGCCGGATCAGGCGATTGAGGCCGAGGCACAAGCGCAAGCTTTATGTATGCAAACCAAAGATTTTGAACGTGCTTACCGCGCATTCGTTGCCAAAGAAAAGCCAAAGTTTGAAGGCAACTGATGGCAGATAAAGCTTTCCTGAACTGGCCGTTTTTTGAAGATCGTCACCGCGCGCTTGCAGAAGAACTGGAAGCATGGTGCCAAGAAAACTTGCCAGTTAATCACAGCGATACAGATGCCGCTTGTTGCAAGCTGGTGCGTGATTTGGGGGCCGCCGGCTTTTTGCAGCATACGGGTGCAACCACAGATGAACGCTTGGACGTGCGCACACTTTGCCTGATCCGTGAAACACTGGCCCGTCATGACGGATTGGCCGATTTTGCCTTTGCCATGCAGGGTTTGGGCATGGGGGCGATATCGCTATTTGGCAATGGCGAACAGCGCGGATGGTTAAAAGCAACCCGCAGTGGCAAAGCCATATCAGCTTTTGTGCTGACCGAAGCCGCGTCCGGTTCTGATGTGGCAAATATCCAAATGACGGCAGAACAGACATCGGGGGGGTACCGCCTGAACGGCGAAAAAACCTGGATTTCCAATGGCGGGATTGCCGATATTTATGTGGTCTTTGCCCGCAGTGGTGAAGCCCCGGGTGCCAAGGGAATTTCAGCCTATCTGGTTCCGGCGGATACGCCGGGATTAACGGTTGTGGAACGCTTGGAAGCCATCGCACCCCACCCGCTGGCACGTTTGCAGTTTTCAGATGTGCTGATCCCTGAAACCGCGCGCATTGGTAATGCAGGCGAAGGGTTTAAAATCGCGATGTCGGTTTTGGACATATTCCGCTCAACGGTCGGGGCCGCAGCCCTTGGTTTTGCGCGCCGCGCCCTTGATGAAACTTTGGTGCGCAGCAGTACCCGCGAATTATTCGGCGCACCCTTGAACAACATGCAAATGGTACAAGGCCACATTGCGGACATGGCCGTGGATGTGGATGCATCCGCTTTGCTGGTTTACCGCGCAGCCTGGACAAAAGACACAGGTGCTGTGCGTGTGACCCGCGAAGCCGCAATGGCCAAGCTTTATGCGACCGACAGCGCACAGAATGTGATTGATAAAGCGGTGCAAATTCATGGCGGCGAAGGTGTGCGCAAAGGCTCGGTTGTGGAACGCCTGTACCGCGAAATCCGCGCACTTCGGATATATGAAGGTGCCAGTGACGTGCAAAAAATCATCATTGCCCGACAAGAAATTGGAAGGGCATAAATATGCTTGGCCCAAGTGCGCATACCGATACGTTCACCCGAGATAACCTGCCGCTGCCGGAACTGCAGCCTGATTTTCTGCTGGATGATTACCCTTACCCTGAGTATCTGAATGCAGGCGTCGCCCTGACCGACGATATGGTGGGTAACGGTTTTGGTGATCACACTGCCCTGATCGGTAATGGTCGCCAACGCACTTATAAAGAACTGACAGACTGGACCAACCGCATGGCCCATGTCCTGATCGAAGATTTCGGGGTGAAGCCCGGTAACCGGATACTGATCCGTTCGGCCAATAACCCCGCCATGGTCGCGTGCTGGTTGGCCGCTACTAAAGCGGGGGCGGTTGTGGTTAATACAATGCCAATGCTGCGCGCGGGTGAGCTTGCCGGGATTGTGGACAAGGCAGAAATAACATTAGCACTGTGTGACACGCGGCTAATGGATGAAATCACCCAATGTGCCAAAACCAGCCATTTTCTAGATCGTATTGTGGGCTTTGACGGTACCGCCAATCACGATGCAGAATTGGATCGCCTTGCCCTATCAAAACCTGTCAGATTTGAGGCCGTGAATACCGGGCGCGATGATGTGGCATTGCTGGGCTTTACTTCCGGCACTACGGGCAGCCCAAAGGCCACGATGCATTTTCACCGCGACCTGATGATCATAGCAGATAGCTATGCAAAGGAAGTGCTGCAAGTTACCCCTAACGATGTCTTTGTAGGCTCGCCCCCCTTGGCCTTCACATTCGGCCTTGGCGGTTTGGCAATTTTCCCTTTGCGCTTCGGGGCAACTGCCACCTTGCTGGAAAACGCCTCACCACCTGAGATGATCAAAATCATTGAACAGTACGGTGCCACGATCTGCTTTACCGCCCCAACCGCATATCGGGTGATGCTAGAAGCGATGGATCAGGGTGCTGATCTTTCCACACTACGCTGTGCGGTGTCTGCGGGTGAAACCCTGCCCGATGCAGTTTTTCATGATTGGATTGCCAAAACCGGCAAACAGATGCTGGATGGCATCGGGGCGACAGAAATGTTGCACATCTTTATTTCCAATAAACAGGATGACGCCAAACCTGCGTGTACCGGCTTGGCTGTTACTGGTTATGAAGCTAAAGTCGTTGATGAAGATATGAACGAAGTGCCACGCGGCGAACCCGGACGGTTGGCTGTTCGCGGCCCGACCGGATGCCGTTATCTGGCTGACGCGCGACAACAGGAATATGTACGTGATGGCTGGAACCTGTCGGGCGACAGTTTCACCCAAGATGCGCAAGGTTATTTCCATTTTGTGGCGCGTTCGGACGATATGATCGTATCGTCAGGCTACAATATTGCAGGCCCTGATGTGGAACAGGCTCTATTGAAACACGAATGCGTTTTGGAATGTGCGGTCATTGGTGCCCCTGACGCAGATCGCGGTATGCTGGTTGAGGCGCATGTGGTTTTGAAAGACGGGAACAACCCCAGTGAAACACTGGTTACAGCCCTGCAAAAGCATGTGAAAGCAACCATCGCCCCTTACAAATATCCGCGCCGCATCAAGTTTTTGGATGCGTTACCCAAAACCCAAACAGGTAAAATCCAACGCTTCAGACTAAAGGAAAACGGATAAATGGCGGTTTATACATACCCGATTACGATACGTTTTCAGCATTGTGATCCCGCTGGAATCGTCTTTTACCCGCGTTATTTCGAGATGTTCAATTTGGTTATTGAAACATGGTTTGAAACGGTTCTGGATCATGGTTTCAGAAAAATGCACTACGTTTCCAAGTTCGGTATTCCCACAGTTAATATTGAAACTAACTTTCAGGCGCCAAGTTTTCTGGAAGATATAATCGATTTTCAGTTGACCATAAAACAACTTGGCAGATCCAGCCTAACCCTACAGGTAGAAGGCAAATGCGGTGCAGAGTTGCGTTGCACCGACACCCAGACCATCGTTTGTGTCGATATGGAAACCCGCAAACCCCGCCCGTGGCCGGATCAGGTACGCACACAAATAATAGAGTTTCAGGAGATGGCGAATGACAAATCATAAAGCGTTGAACCCACCAGGTTGGGAAACACCAAAGGGCTATGCAAATGGTATTATGGCGAAAGGCGGGTTGGTTTTTCTTGGCGGCCTGATCGGCTGGAATGCTGATCAGCAATTTGAAACCGATGATTTTGTAGGCCAAGCCCGGCAAACCCTGATCAACATTACTGAGGTTTTGGCAGAGGCAGGCGGCACACCCGATGATGTGGTGCGCATGACATGGTACATTACTGACAAACGCGAATACCTGTCACGCCAAAAGGAACTGGGTGCAGTATACCGCGAGGTTTTTGGCAAGCATTTCCCTGCAATGGCCATGGTGGAAGTCAGTGCTTTGATTGAAGATCGGGCCATGGTTGAAATTGAAGCGACGGCAGTTGTAGAAGATCAGAAACAAGCGCAAGCTAATACGCTACTTAATCCCACGCAAACCACTGATTAAAATATCGGCTGCAAGATCGGCATATCCATCACGGGTTAGCCCCCTTCCCGGTTGGTGCCATAAGTAAAACCAGTTGAGCATGCCAAACAATGACATGGTAACAGGGCGTAAATCTTCCGGCTTTCGCTTGAATAATTCCGGCTGTGCTGCAAGGATCGCATCGGAAAATAATTGCACAATCCCGCGTTGAATATGGGCTAAAACACGTTGTTGCTCTGGTTTCAAATACCGCATTGCTTCAAGCTGAAGCCGATGTTCACTATCGGCCCCCCGATAGGCGGCAAGAAGTGCCTTAACCAGGTTTTTAAGATTTAAGACAGCATCATCTTTTGATGTATCAACCGCTTCAACACATTCCAAAAGCACGATTAAGTGCTGTTCCAAAATGCCGAATAACAAAGCTTCTTTGCTGTTGTAATAATGATAAATTGAAGCTTTTGAGATATTACAGGCAATGGCCAGCTGACTCATCGCAGCGCGGTCATAACCGGTATTCGCAAAAAATTCTGCGGCAGTCTTTAAAATCGCAAGGCGTTTTTCATCATGATCTTTTGCTATGGTGCGGGCCATGGCTAGCCTTTCGGCCGCTTGTCAATAACGCGAACGGCTTTGCCTTCGGAACGCGCAACTGTGCCCGGTTCGCTGGCAATAACTTTGGCTGAAATCCCAATGGTGGCCTTGATTGCCTTGGCCAAAGCGGCAGCGGCGGCCATGCGTTCATCTTCACTTGCAGCATTAGACATGGCTTCGACGTTTACAGTCAACTGATCCATGCGCCCCGTACGTTCCAGCATAATCTGGAAATGCGGGGCAAGATCAGTGATCCCCATCAGTTGCTCTTCTATTTGGGTTGGAAACACGTTCACACCGCGCAAAATAATCATATCATCGGAACGCCCTGTGATTTTTTCCATGCGCCGCATGGAACGTGCTGTGCCCGGTAAAAGGCGGGTCAGATCACGGGTGCGATAGCGAATAATCGGGAAGGCTTCTTTGGTAAGCGAGGTGAAAACCAGCTCGCCCATTTCGCCGTCCGGCAGCACATCACCTGTTACGGGGTCAATAATTTCAGGATAAAAATGATCTTCCCAGATATGCAAACCATCTTTGCTTTCAACACATTCCATTGAAACACCCGGCCCGATAACTTCGGACAGGCCATAAATATCAACAGCATGCATATCAAAAGCCGTTTCGATTTCAGCACGCATTGCGTTAGTCCAGGGTTCGGCCCCGAAAATACCCACATTCAGGCTGCTTTGACGCGGGTCAATGCCCTGCGCACGGTATTCGTCCAGAATTGACAGCATATAGGATGGTGTGACCGTAATGCCCGTTGCCTGAAAATCTTCGATTAAACGCACTTGGCGTTGGGTCATGCCGCCAGAGATAGGCACCACAGTCAACCCCATCGCTTCGGCCCCGCCATGCACGCCCAAACCGCCTGTGAACAAACCGTAGCCATAAGCGTTGTGCAAAACATCGCCCTTTCGCAGGCCTGCGGCCCGCATGGAACGGCTGACAACCTGTTCCCACATTTTCAGATCATTGGCAGTGTAGCCCACAACCGTCGGCTGGCCAGTGGTACCGGAAGACGCATGAATTCGGTTAATCTGATCACGTGGCACCGCGAACATACCAAAGGGATAATTATCGCGCAGGTTTTGTTTGACGGTGAAGGGAAATTTGGCCAGATCAGACAGGGTTTTCAGGTCATCAGGGTGTACACTTGCGGCATCAAATGCCGCTTTATAATGTGCGACATTGGCATAGACATGGGCTAATGATTTCTTCATTCGGGTTAGCTGCAACGCACTTATTTCATCACGTGTGGCCGTTTCAATCGGTTCTAAATCACCCGATTTAGGAGATAGGTCTTTCATCTTTTCAGCCCTTTTTAAACACGTTCAAGCATCAAGGCGATGCCTTGGCCGACGCCAATACACATGGTGCATATGGCACGGTTCATTTGTTGGTTTTGCAATTCAATAGCCGCCGTCAGGGCCAAACGCGTGCCTGACATGCCCAAAGGATGCCCAAGCGCGATGGCACCCCCGTTCGGGTTCACAAAGTCAGCATCATCCGCAATGCCAAGTTGGCGCAGCACGGCCAGACCTTGGCTAGCGAAGGCTTCGTTCAGTTCGATCAGATCAATGTCGCTAATGCTTAAGTCCAAACGCGCCAACAGTTTTTGTGTGGCAGGTGCTGGGCCAATGCCCATAATGCGCGGTGGCACCCCTGCAACCGCCGTGCCGGTAATGCGCGCTTTCGGGGTAAGTCCGTATTTTTCAACCGCCGCTTTGGAAGCGATCAAAACAGCCGCCGCACCATCATTCACACCTGACGCATTGCCTGCGGTAACCGTGCCGCCTTGCCTGAAAGGTGTTGGCAGGCCAGCCAGTTTTTCCAGCGAGCTAAGGCGCGGATGTTCATCGGTATCAAATATGATAGGGTCTTTGCGCCGTTGCGGAATGGATACAGGTGTGATTTCCTGCGCCAAACGCCCAGATGCAATCGCACGGGCAGCTTTTTCTTGTGAATGCAGCGCAAACGCATCTTGATCCGCACGCGTGACATTAAAATCCTCAGCCACATTTTCAGCTGTTTCAGGCATAGCATCCACGCCGTATAGATCTTGCATTTTACGGTTGATAAAGCGCCAACCGATGGTGGTATCATAAAGCTCTGCCTTGCGCGAAAATGCGGTTTCGGCCTTGCCCATCACCATCGGTGCCCGGCTCATACTTTCCACCCCACCTGCAAGGATCAAATCGGCCTCACCCGCCCGAATGGTGCGCGCAGCCATGCCGATGACATCCAGCCCGGAACCGCAAAGGCGGTTCAGTGTGACCCCGCCAACGGTATCGGGCAGGCCTGCCAAAAGCACTGCCATACGGGCCACATTGCGGTTGTCTTCACCGGCCTGATTAGCGCATCCGATGATGGTGTCTTCTATTGCGGCAGGGTCAAGGTTGCCAGTGCTGGCAACCACTTGTTTGATAACACCTGCCAATAAATCGTCAGGTCGTACGGATGATAATGCGCCGCCATAGCGGCCGATCGGCGTGCGTAACCCATCGCATAAATATGCCTCAGTCATAGGTTTTCCTCTGTAAAATGTGTGCCTGATACTAGCCGCGAATTGCCCCTGAATGCCGCAATGTCTGCACCATGTTCAGTACGCACGATCACATCGTAAACACCTGTTCGCCCTGTACGTGACACCTCATGTGCTGTGGCAATTAATGTATCGCCCAGTTTCGCTGCCGCCAGAAAGCTGATCGAATTTTGCTGGGCTACAACACGGGTGTTGTAGCTGTTACAGGCAAAAGCAAAAGCCGTGTCGGCCAGTGTGAAAATAAATCCGCCATGGCAGGTTTTATGACCATTCAGATGACGTTCTTCTACTTGCAATTTAGTCACCGCTTTTCCTGGTGCAACACGGTCTAGCACAATTCCCAAACCTTTGGATGCGGCATCATCTGCCCACATCACAGCGGCACTTTTATCTGCACATTGCTGATCGCTTAAAGCCATTATTTACGCCCTGTAAACTTAGGCGCACGTTTTTCCAGAAACGCGGAAACGCCTTCTTTATAATCAGGTGAGTGCCCGCAAATCTGTTGCAACTTGGCTTCCAGATCAAGCTGCTCATCAAATGAATTGGCACCTGCGGCGTGAATGGCCTGCTTGGTCAGCGCATAACCAACCGTGGGCCCATCCGCCATTTTAGCGGCCAGCGCACGGGCTTCATCCATCAGCTTATCCCCTGCTATAACCTGCCAAATCAACCCCCATTCCTGCGCAGTTGTCGCCCTGATCGGCTGCCCCGTCAAAGCCAAACCTTTGGCCCGCGCGGGGCCAACCAAATGTGTCAGGCTCCAAGAACCGCCTGCATCCGGCACCAAGCCCACGTTGGCAAAAGACTGGATGAACTTGGCCTTGTCACTTGCTAGAACGATATCGCAAGCCAGTGCAATATTCGCCCCTGCGCCCGCTGCCACACCGTTTACGGCACAGATCACAGGTTTTTCCATGCCACGGATCAAGCGTACCAACGGGTTATAAAGCGTTTCAAGCGTATGGGCTAAATCAGGTGGGCCATCCATTTTACGTGGGTCACGGCCTTCCAGATCTTGCCCAGCACAAAACCCGCGACCTGATCCTGTCAGTAGAACCGCACGAATATCAGGGTTATTTGCGGCATCGGTTAGAGCCGCGCCCAAGGCCACGTGCATTTCATCGGTAAAAGAGTTCAGCTTGTCAGGACGGGTCAAGGTGATTTCCACCCAGCCTTTGTTCTTCACGGTGATAATCGTTTCAGACATGAAAACAGCCTTTCCAGTAACGCGTATTTAAAAAAGATTTGCATAATCCGACTGGTCGGTCAATAATAAAGTGATTTGAAACCATCTCGTGATGTTTTGCTTACAGATAAGGATATTTTATGGGACTAATGCAACTGGAAAGCTTTGCAAACGGCAAATGGGTGGCCCCATCTGGTAAAACGCGCCTGATCCGCTCGGCGGTAACAGGTGCTGAAATTGCCGAAGCCGGATCGCAGGCTTTGGATTTTCAGGAAATGTTGGGTTTTGCCCGAAATACCGGCGGGCTTACTTTGCGCGAGATGACATTTCACGACCGCGCGCGCCTATTGAAAGCCTTGGCTTTGCATCTGAATGATCACCGCGATGTGCTTTATGAGCTGTCATATATGACGGGTTCCACGTTAAGTGACAGTAAGATCGATATTGACGGTGGTATTGGCACCATGCTGGTTTTTGCTTCAAAAGGCCGCCGTGAAATGCCTGATGATCGGGTATATTCGGATGGTAATATCGAGGTTTTATCGCGCAACGGCACATTTTTAGGCCAGCATGTTTGCACACCTTTACATGGGGCTGCGGTTCATATCAACGCGTTCAACTTCCCTGTGTGGGGCATGTTGGAAAAACTGGCCCCAACCCTGTTGGCGGGGGTTCCTGCAATTATCAAACCGGCTACAGACACCAGCTATGTCACTGAAAAATGTTTTCGGATCATGGTCGAAAGTGGGATATTTCCTGATGGGTCATTTCAACTGATTATGGGCGGTACGGGTGACTTGCTGGATCGTCTGGGTTGCCAAGACGTTGTCAGTTTCACAGGCTCTGCCCACACCGCTTTGCACCTGCGATCCAACCCCAATATATTACGTAATTCCGTGCGGTTTGTGGCCGAACAAGACAGCCTGAACGCTTCCGTTCTGGGCCCTGATGTAACCCCAGATGCGCCGGAGTTTGATCTGTTCATTAAAGAAGCCTGCAAAGAAATGACCGCCAAGGCAGGTCAGAAATGTACTGCTATCCGCCGTATTATGACCCCTGCTGAACTGGTTGAGCCCGTCATCGAGGCCATTTCCGCACGCTTGGCAAAAACTGTCATCGGCGACCCCACAGCCAAAGAAACCCGCATGGGTGCATTGGCGTCAGCGGCACAAAAGCTGGATGTATTGGAAAAAGCCGCGATCATCGGGTCAGAAGCCACGCGGGTTTACGGTGATCCGGATATTTGTGAAATCCACGGCGACAACGCGCAAAACGGTGCTTTCATAGCCCCGATGTTGTTTCATTGCGCCGATCCTGATGCCGCCAAACTGGTACATCAAACCGAAGCTTTCGGCCCAGTGGCCACGGTCATGCCATACCGAGATCTGACCCATGCGGCACACTTATTGAACCGTGGTGAAGGATCGCTTGTGGCCTCGGTCATCACTCACGATCCAAATGTCGCCCGCCAGATGGTTCTGGAAGCGGGTGCCTATCACGGGCGGCTTTATTTCAACAACCGCGATTCTATGGGTGAGGCTACCGGCCACGGTTCCCCCCTGCCCCATATGGTACATGGCGGGCCGGGCCGGGCGGGCGGTGGCGAAGAAATGGGTGGCGTGCGCGGGGTTATGCATTACATGCAACGCACAGCCATTCAGGGTAGCCCTGATATTCTTACGGCGGTCACAGGCACTTGGGTGAAAGGATCGACCAGAACCAGCACAAAAGCGCACCCGTTCGCCCGCAGCTTTGATGACTTGCAAATTGGTGAAAGCATCACAGCAGGGCCACGCACAATCACCATAGAAGATATCGAACATTTCGCCGCGTTTACCGGCGATAATTTCTACGCGCATATGGATGAAGAGGCCGCCAAAGCCAATCCGTTCTTCCCCGGTCGTGTGGCGCATGGTTATTTGCTGTTAAGCTTCGCCGCAGGCCTGTTTGTAGAACCAAACCCCGGCCCCGTTTTGGCCAACACTGGGCTTGAAGACCTGTCATTTCAAAAGCCTATTGCTGCAGGCGACGCCATAAGTGTGTGTTTGACCGCTCACAAGAAAACCAAGCGCACGGACACATATGGTGAAGTGCGCTGGAATGTTGTGCTGACCAATCAGGATGATGAAGCGGTCGCGGAATATACGCTTTTGACTATGAATGAATACGCGCTTAAACAAGGTGCATGACCGAATGCCATCCCCTGATTAAACCGATGATCAAAAACCTGCACGCCAACGGGCGTTTGCGGGTTTGGTCATTGATTGTCACCATTTTGGGCGATGTAGCGCAACCGCGCGGCGGGGTTATTTCTATGGCTGATCTTCTGACAATCACCGGCCACATGAATATTGAAGCCGGTGCCATCCGTACCGCCCTGTCACGGCTGGCAAAAGAGGGTTGGGCGGTCAGTAAAAAGAGCGGCCGCACCAGCAGCTATGCTTTCGGGTCAAAAGGCCAAAAGATGTTTACGCCTGCCTCGGATCGGATTTACGCAGACGTTCGGGCAGATGATGTGGATGAATGGGTGTTGGCCATTCTGTCGCCAAGCCGGGCCAAAAACCGCAAGCTGATGCAAGAGGTCTTGGCCGATACCAATGCTTTGCAGAGCACTCCGGGGTTTGCATTATGGCCCAAGAACAGCGCGCCCAATACAGAGTTTTTAGACAACCTGGAATGCCTGTGTTTTAACGGAAGCCTGCAAAATGTACCTGCATGGTTCAAAGCCGAACTCGCCCCCCCAGAGGCTGAAATCGCAATACAGGTGTTTATTAAGAACTACACCTGCCTGCGTAATCTGCCGTCTAACCTGCCTGCACTTGACGCATTGGTTGCACGTATTTTAATGCTGCACGACTGGCGCAGATTGGTTTTACGCTACCCTTTCCTGCCGCCTGTATTGCAACCGAACGGGTGGCCGATGCCAAAGGCCCATGCGCTTGTTGCAAAATGTTATAAAAACCTAGTATCCGTTACAGAACAGTCGTTACCGCAAGACGGTCTGGCCATATTAGCTGCCCGCTTTAATCCAAATACATAAAAGTGCCCGTGGCCGTTGCTGCTAGTTTTTCCGAACCCTGCATCTTGAAATCCGACCGCGTGGTCACCGTTTTGCGCCCCGAAGCAATCGCTGTGACTTGCAGCTCGATTACCCCGTCAAACAACGGGCGCATGAAGTTTGTGTGCAGATCAACCGTCACACAATTACGGAACCGCCCGTTAATGCCGCAAATTGTCATGAAAGAAGCCGTGTCCGCCACCGCCATAGTCGCCTGACCGGAAACGATCTTTTCGCCGTTATTTACATTGCGCAGCAGTTCCGGCGTGGCCGTCCACAGGAACTTTGCGAATGTGGGTTGTGCCGAAATAATTTTCAAATCCAAACGGTTAATCCAATCCGCACAGATATAATCTTTTAAATCCTGAATTTCAGGCAATCCCAATTCGCTCATTTTTCTTCCCGCACCAATCATGTTACGAATTTAATTTGTATTTATATATTTCGTAATATATCATACCTGAACAGCAATAGGATATTCGCTATGTATTCACAAGGATTGATCGGGGCTGACAGCAGCTCTGAAGAAACGCCTGAGTTTATCGCCAAATTCCAGAAACGGATTGACCGCGAAGAAAAGATCGAGCCGAATGATCCGATGCCAAGCGGGTATCGCAAAACCCTGATCCGCCAGATCGGGCAACACGCACATTCCGAGATTGTTGGAATGTTACCCGAAGGAAACTGGATCACGCGCGCACCCACTTTGCGGCGCAAGGCGGCTTTACTGGCTAAAATCCAGGATGAAGGCGGGCATGGGTTATATCTTTATTCCGCCGCTGAAACTTTGGGTGTCAGCCGCAAGCAAATGACCGAAGAATTGCTGGATGGGCGGGCTAAATACTCATCTATCTTCAACTACCCCACACCCACATGGGCCGACATCGGCACCATCGGTTGGTTGGTGGATGGCGCTGCCATCATGAACCAAATCCCCTTGTGCCGTTGTTCATTCGGGCCATATGCGCGCGCCATGGTGCGGGTGTGCAAAGAGGAAAGTTTTCACCAACGCCAAGGGTATGAGATTATGGTGGCACTGGCCCACGGTGCGCCTGAGCAAAAGGAAATGGCGCAAGAGGCGCTGAATAGATGGTGGTGGCCTGCCTTGATGATGTTCGGCCCGCATGACACGGATAACAACAATTCCGATCAGGCCATGGCGTGGAAGATCAAGCGTTTTACCAATGATGAACTGCGCCAGAAATTCATCGACGCGACCGTGCCACAAGCCGAGTATCTGGGCCTGTCTGTTCCTGATCCTGATCTGAAATGGAACCCTGGTAAAAATGACGGCAAAGGCGGATACGACTTTGGCCCGATCGACTGGGATGAATTTTGGCGCGTCGTCAAAGGCGGCGGCATGATGAATAAAGACCGCATTTCTGCGCGGCGCAAAGCCTGGGAAGATGGCGCATGGGTGCGTGAAGCAGCCCTTGCACATGCGCGTAAACGTAAAGCAAAACAAGCAACCTCAACAGTGGCAGCGGAGTAAACATATGTCTGATAATACTGAAATCCCTTTGTGGGAAATTTTCATACGCCCGCGCAACGGTCTGGCGCATCGCCATTGTGGTTCACTTCATGCCGTTGACGCGACAATGGCCTTGAACGCAGCGCGCGATGTATATACGCGGCGCGGCGAAGGGCAATCAATTTGGGTTGTGCCATCAACGAATATCACGGCATCTGATCCCGCTCAAAAAGGTGAAAACTTTGAACCGGCGGAAAGTAAAATCTACCGCCATCCAAGCTTTTACGAAGTTCCCGAAGAAGTTGGGCATATGTAATGGCCGCAGATAACAGCCTTTTTGAAACGCTTTTGCGTGTGGCCGATGATCACCTGATCCTTGGGCACCGCATATCCCAATGGTGCGGTCACGCACCAATGCTGGAAGAAGACCTGGCCATGCCCAATATCGCGCTTGACCTGATCGGTCAGGCCCGTGCGCTTTATAGTTATGCGGGTCAAGTAGAAGGTAAGGGACGCGATGAAGATCAGCTGGCTTATCTGCGTCTGGAATGCGATTATAAGAACCTGCTGCTGGTAGAACGCCCCAACGGGGATTTCGCCCAAACCATGTTGCGCCAGTTTTACTTTTCCGCTTTTATGGTTCTGTTTTGGGAAAATGCCTGCGACAGCACGGATGAAACACTGGCAGGCATTGCCGCCAAGGCGGTTAAAGAAAGCCGCTATCATCTGCGTCACACCGCAGAATGGGTGATCCGTTTGGGCGATGGCACCGATGAAAGCCATGCCCGTATGGTGGATGCCAACAATGCACTGGCCCCTTATATCGGCGAATTGTTTGAAGCCGATACGATTACGGTTGCGGCATCTGATGCGGGGTATATCCCGCTACCCGCTGATTTGCGCACGGCATGGGAAACAAAAGTCGGCACAGTTTGCGCTGAAGCCACGTTTAAACCTAATCTGGACAGTTACGCCCAAACAGGGGGGCGATCAGGGCACCATACTGAAGACATGGGTTTCTTGTTGACTGAGCTGCAATACATGCAACGCACGTATCCGAACATGACATGGTAGCCATAATCGCCAGAAAACAGATCGCACGGCAACGCGCGGCTTGGGCTGCGGCGGCATCTGTGCTTGACCCCGAAGTACCTGCGGTAACCGTGGCTGACTTGGGTATTTTGCGCAGTGTCGAGTTGGGCGAAGGTAATCACGTTACTGCCAAGGTCACCCCGACCTATTCCGGCTGCCCTGCGGTCGTGGCCATTGAGCTGGCGATTGAAACAGCCCTGTTGGATGCGGGTTTTACCCCGCATATAGAACGCGTCATCACACCGGCATGGACAACCGACTGGATCACCTATGAGGGCCGTGAAAAATTGCGGGCTTACGGCATTGCGCCCCCTGTTAAGGCATCCAATTCCGTTCGCGCATTGTTTGGCGAAACCACTGTCTCCTGCCCGCGCTGTGGCTCTACCGAAACAACCCGCATCTCTGAATTCGGTTCCACCGCATGCAAAGCACATTACCAGTGTGACACATGCCGCGAACCCTTCGACTATTTCAAATGTATATAAGAGGCTGACATGGCTGCACCACGTTTTCACGACTTAACCCTAAAATCCGCAGTAGCGGAAACCGCAGATGCGGTTATTCTAAGCTTTGATATACCAGACGGTTTGCAGGGTGATTACAATTTCACACCGGGCCAATACCTGACACTGCGTGACACCATCAAAGGCCATGATATACGGCGTTCCTATTCGATCTGTTCTAGTCTTGGCGAAAACACCCTATCCGTCGGTGTAAAACGCATTGATGGCGGGGCCTTTTCAAACCACGCGCTTACCTTGAAAGCCGGTGACACCCTGAAAGTTATGACCCCACAAGGGCGGTTCTTAGCACCCGTTGGCGGCACCCATGATTATCTGTTACTGGCCGCAGGCTCCGGCATCACGCCAATGGTTTCCATCGCCCATTCAGTGTTGGAAAATGAACCAAACAGCACTGTCACCTTGTGTGATGCCAACCGTACAACCGACAGCGTGATGTTTCGCACCGGCTTTGAAGACCTGAAAGATAAATACATGACACGGTTCTTGCTGACCCACGTTATGGACGAGGAAATACAGGATATTGAGCTGTTTAATGGTCGTCTGGATGGTGAGAAACTGGATACGATGGCAACGCGCGGGTTGATCACACCTACGGATTATTCCGCGATCTATATCTGCGGCCCGCAACCGATGATCGAAGCGGCCTCGGATGCCCTGAAGGCCATGGGCGTCAACAAAAACAATATCAAGTTTGAACTGTTCACCCCCGCAGGCGGTACTCCGATCGCTGGCACTACGGCCCCGAAAGAAACTGGCAATACAACGGACGCAAAAATCAGCGTTGTGGTTGATGGCTCTACCCGCAGCTTTGCATTGGCCAAGGGTGAAAGCACTGTGAAAGCCGCTGAAAAAGCAGGCGTAGAATTTCCCTATTCGTGCAATAACGGCATGTGTGCCACGTGCCGGTGCAAGCTGATAACGGGTCAGGCGGATATGGCGCAGAACTTCAGTTTGGAGCCGTGGGAAATGGAAGCGGGTTTTGTTTTGGCGTGTCAGCTACGCCCTAAATCAAAAGAAATTCTGTTGGATTTCGACGCAATTTAATATCAGATCAAACGGCGAAAATACCATGTTGTGCATTGAAGACGGATAATACGCTTACAGCGTTGTGTGCATTCTATGCCCAGGTGCAAACAGTACCCTGACCGTGGTGATAGGCACCTGATCATGCCAAGTTTTACGGTCCATCACAAAAACCGCCGATCCTTCAGCGATATCCAAATATTCACTTTCCGGCACTTCAGCATTAGCCGCAGAAAACGCAATATCCCCATGGGTGAAAGGCGCATTTTGCACCAGCCATTCATTTGCATTATGGTGCTCAAAATCCACCTCTAACGCCTTGGGAATATGCACAGTATTGATCCAGCGATCTTCATACGCATAAGGTACAAAATTGCTTAGATGTAATGCTTTAAGGTGCAACATTTTACTGCCCGCAACCACTCCCCATATTTTGGCCAAGACCAAAGGCGGTGTGATATGCGCCCGCTCCAGCAACACATAACCATAAGTACCACCACGCTTTTCAATATCATCACGGATGATGCTGATAGACAAAGTCGCCTTGCGCACAGGGTTCAAAACCACCCGCGTGCCTGCCTTGCGTTTGCGTTCCAGCAATCCGCTTTCGCTTAATTCACGCAAAGCCCGATTGACCGTGGCCCGTGAGCAGCCAAATTCAACCGCTAGCAGTTCTTCATTCGGGATCAGCTCACCGGGCGACCAGGTACGCGTGGTAATCCGCTCTAGCACCTCGGATTTTATATCCTGAAAGCTGTTTAGTTTTACAAGTGTCACAGTTTTTCCATCAGTGATTTCAGCGTCTTTCGGTACTGCGCAACAATTTCTTCGTGCCGCACATGTACCCCGTCTTTTACCAGATGACGGCCCGTTGACCACACATCCGTGACCAGCGCGTCAGAGCCTGCAAAAATATAACTGTCCAACAACATATCCCCTGACTTTCCCAGTAAATTCGTGGCATCCATATCCAAGGCCAACAGGTCAGCCTGCTTGCCAACCGCAATCACCCCAGTATCGCGATTAGCGGCCGTTGCCCCCGCAGATGAAACCTGATCCAACAACACCCGCCCCGTTGATTTTTCAGGTGTGGCAAACATCGCACGCCCCAGATTTTGCAACCGTTGGGAATATTCCAGTGTGCGTAATTCTTCAGACAATGAAATCTGGATATTACTGTCAGATCCCACACCAAACCGCCCGCCAGCATCGCGGTAACGCATACCGTCAAATATCCCGTCACCCAAACTGCTTTCGGTGATCGGGCACAGCCCCGCAATCGCCCCTGTCTTGGCCAAGGTCACGGTTTCGCTTGCGTTCATTTGCGTCACATGGATCAAACACCAACGCGCATCCACATCGTAATTGCCCAACAACCATTCCACAGGCCGCGCCCCATATGCCGCCTTAATCTCATCCACCTCAGCCACCTGTTCTGCCAGATGCAAATGAAACGGTGCATCAGGTAACAAGCGTTCAACCTGTGCAAGCCCTTCACGGCTGACAGCCCGCAACGAATGCGGGGCCACGCCCATTCGCGCATCCGCAGGCAAGATTTTCAGCGCGTCACCTGCTTGTGTCACAAGCTCTGCAAACGCATCAGGCGCATTCCCGAACCGAATTTGCCCCGCCGTCAATTCGCGCTGATCACAACCACCAAACTGATACATCACAGGCAGCAACGTAAGCCCGATGCCCGAACATTCCGCCGCCGCGATCACCCGCTCTGACATCTCGGCCACATTATCATAAACCGCCCCGCCCGCTTGGTGATGCAGATAATGAAACTCGCACACGGCGGCATACCCTGCCTCAAGCATTTCCATTTGCACAAAAGCGGTAATGGATTGCACATCCTCAGGCGATAAATGATCCAGAAACCGAAACATCAATCGTCGCCATGTCCAAAAACTATCGCGCGGATCAGGCCCCTTCGCTTCGGTCAATCCTGCCATGGCTCGCTGAAACCCATGCGAATGCAGGTTGACAGGTGCGCTTGTGATCGCCCCGTAACATGCAGCCCCCGCTGCGTCAGTCCCTGCTGAAATTGCGGCAATTCTGCCATCTCTGCCTACGGTTATGCTGACATCATTCTGCCAACCATCACCTGTTAAAACCGTTTTCGCCCAAAGCTTTTGCATGTCATTTCCAGTATTGACTCTTATTATGTCTATACATAATACTAATAACACACATTTAACAAGTGAAACCTCCACATGAGCCGCCTACTTATCACACATGCGCATATCGCGCCACAGACCACACCAGAGCTACTGATCTCTAAGGGTGCGATTGCCCTGCAAGACGGCCTTATCGACTGGGTTGGCCCCATGACCGACTTGCCCGAAATCTACGCAAACTGGCCCCGTAAAAACGTTGACAACCGCCTGGTCACACCTGCCTTGATAGACTGTCATACCCATCTGGTTTTCGGCGGCAATCGCGCAAAAGAGTTTGAAATGCGCCTCAATGGTGCCAGCTACGAACAGGTCGCCCGTGCAGGTGGCGGTATCGTTTCAACCGTTACCGCAACACGCACAGCTGACCTTGAAAGCCTCATCACTCATGCCCTACCACGCTTAGACACGCTGATTACCGAAGGTGTTGGCACCATCGAGATTAAATCGGGCTACGGCCTGGATTGTGAAACCGAACTCACTATGCTACGCGCCGCACGCCGATTAGGTGAATTGCGCAATATACGCGTCAAAACCAGCTTCTTAGGCGCACACGCCGTGCCCGCAGAATACGCAGGTCGCGCTGATGATTATATCACTGAAGTATGCATCCCCACCCTGAAAACCGCCCATGCCGAAGGGCTGGTTGATGCGGTTGACGGCTTTTGCGAAGGCATCGCCTTCACGCCAGCCCAAATCGCCCGCGTGTTCGATGTGGCCACAGAATTGGGCTTGCCGGTAAAATTACACGCTGAACAACTGTCACACTTGGGCGGCACCGCCCTTGCCGCAAAATATAGCGCTATTTCCGCCGACCACGTGGAATACGCAACCGATGCAGACGCCAAAGCCATGGCCGCATCAGGCACGGTTGCTGTGCTATTACCTGGTGCCTTTTACACCTTAAAAGAAACCCAAAATCCGCCCATCGCAGCCTTTCGCAAACACAACGTTCCTATGGCCCTAGCAACAGATTGCAACCCCGGATCATCCCCCCTGACCTCACTCTTGTTGACCATGAACATGGGCTGCACATTCTTTGGCCTGACCCCGTCCGAGGCCCTAGCCGCTATCACCATCAACGCCGCCCGCGCCCTTGGGCTGTCCCACATAGGGTGCATCACTAATGGCATGCGTTCAGAGCTGGCAATATGGGATGTAGAAACCCCCGCCGAACTTTCCTACCGCATCGGTTTCAACCCCCTGCACACCCGTATTGTCGGAGACAACTATTGACCCATATTACCCTGCACCCAGGCAAAGCAACCCTTGCCGATCTTGAAAATATCTACCGCAACGGCGTTTCAGTCCAACTGAATCCAAGTGCCAAACCAGCTGTTGAAAAAGCCGCCCTCAGAGTGGCTGAAGCTGTCGCAGGCACCAAACCCGTTTACGGCGTAAACACAGGTTTTGGCAAACTCGCCAGCGTTAAAATCGCCGCCCAAGACACTGCCACATTGCAGCGAAATCTGGTTCTATCGCATTGCTGCGGGGTAGGTGATCCTATAACAAAACCCATCACCCGCCTGATGATGTCATTGAAAATCCTCTCACTTGGTCGCGGGGCATCGGGCATCCGCTGGTCGGTTATCGCGCTCATCGAAGCCATGCTCGTCAAAGGCGTCACCCCCGTTATTCCCGCCCAAGGCTCTGTCGGCGCATCGGGTGATTTGGCCCCGCTGGCCCACATGGCTGCCGTTATTCTGGGCGAAGGATATGCCAACTATCAGGGGCAAACCCTGAAAGGTTCTGACGCCCTGAAACAAGCAGGCCTAAGCCCCATACCGCTTATCGCCAAAGAGGGCTTGGCGTTGATCAACGGCACCCAGTTTTCCACCACATTCGCGCTGGCTGGTTACTTCAACGCCCTGCGCCACGCAGAAGCCGCCCTTGTCACATCCACATTGTCAACTGACGCCATCATGGGTTCAACCGCACCTTTACTGGCCGAAATTCACGCCTTGCGCGGCCACAGGGGCCAGATTACGGCGGCCCATATTATGCGCGGCCTGATGCAAGGTTCCGAAATCCGCGAAAGCCACCGCGATGGCGATACCCGCGTGCAAGACCCCTACTGCATTCGCTGCCAACCCCAAGTCATGGGGGCCGTGTTAGACATATTGTGGCACGCAGGCCGCACGCTGGAAATCGAATCCAACGCCGTCACGGATAATCCGCTGGTGTTGACCGAAACCGGTGCCATCGTTTCAGGCGGCAACTTTCACGCCGAACCCGTGGCTTTTGCCGCCGACCAAATCGCACTCGCTATTTCAGAAACCGGTGCCATCGCCCAACGCCGCATCGCGCTGATGGTCGACCCTACCCTTAGCCATGATTTGCCACCCTTCCTAACCCCCGACCCCGGCCTGAATTCCGGCCTGATGATAGCCGAAGTTACAACCGCCGCCCTGATGTCTGAAAACAAACATCTGGCAAACCCGTGCAGCACAGACAGCACACCGACCAGTGCCAACCAGGAAGATCACGTTTCCATGGCCGCCCACGGTGCGCGGCGCCTGATGCGTATGAACGAAAACCTTGGTCGTATTTTGGGTGTTGAAGCCATCTGTGCCGCCGCTGGCATTGATTTTCGCGCCCCTTTGAAAACCAGCCCACAACTTCAAAACGTTATCGCACGATTGCGCCAAGACATAGACCCAATAATCGAAGATCGCTACCTTGCTCCTGATCTGGAAGCCGCCGCCGATTTGATTTCCGCAGGCGATTTAACCCAAGCCGCAGGCGGCTTTTCCTTAGCCGAAGCCAACGTAAATTAACCCCAGAGGCCCCATGTCTGACCCCCGTAAGAACACCCGCGACATTTATCCTGCCACCGGCACCGAAATCACCGCAAAGTCATGGTTGACCGAAGCCCCTTTGCGCATGTTGATGAACAACCTGCACCCAGATGTCGCCGAAAACCCGCACGAATTGGTGGTCTACGGCGGTATAGGGCGTGCGGCACGCACATGGGATGATTTCGACAAAATAGTCGCCAGCCTGCGCGAACTGGAAGACGATGAAACCTTGTTGGTGCAATCAGGCAAACCCGTCGGCGTGTTTAAAACCCACACAGATGCACCCCGCGTTCTGATCGCCAATTCCAATCTGGTACCGCACTGGGCCACATGGGATCACTTTAATGAATTGGATAAAAAGGGCCTTGCAATGTACGGTCAAATGACCGCCGGCAGCTGGATTTACATCGGTTCACAAGGCATCGTGCAAGGCACTTATGAAACATTCGTAGAAGCAGGCCGCCAGCATTATGGCGGCGATTTAAAGGGCAAATGGATATTAACCGCAGGCTTGGGCGGCATGGGCGGCGCACAACCTTTAGCCGCCGTGATGGCAGGGGCTTGTTGTTTGGCAGTTGAATGCAATCCCGAAAGCATCGACTTTCGCCTGCGCACGAAATACCTTGATGAACGCGCCGACACTTTGGGCGAAGCCATGGCGATGATCGAAAAATGGACGGCTGCGGGTGAGGCCAAATCCGTGGGTCTGCTGGGCAACGCCGCTGATATTTTCCCGCAAATGGTTGAACGCGGCATTCGCCCTGATCTGGTCACAGACCAGACCTCAGCCCATGACCCGATCAACGGATACCTACCCCAAGGTTGGGGCATGGCCGAATGGATTGAAAAACGCGAAACCGACCCCAAAGCGGTTGAACGCGCCGCACGCGCATCAATGAAAGTGCAGGTCAAAGCCATGTGTGATTACCACACAATGGGCATCCCGACGGTAGATTACGGCAATAACATCCGCCAAATGGCCCTTGAAGAGGGCCTTGAAAATGCCTTTGATTTCCCTGGCTTTGTGCCGGCTTATATACGCCCGCTGTTTTGCCGAGGCATCGGCCCGTTTCGCTGGGTTGCCCTGTCAGGTGACCCCGAAGACATCTACAAAACTGACGCCAAGGTTAAAGAGCTGATTGATGACCCACACCTGCACAACTGGCTGGATATGGCCCGCGAACGCATCAGTTTTCAGGGCCTGCCTGCCCGCATTGCATGGGTGGGTTTGGGGGTTCGCCACAAGCTTGGTCTAGCGTTCAACGAAATGGTGCGCACCGGCGAATTGAAAGCCCCGGTCGTAATAGGCCGCGATCATTTGGACTCAGGCTCCGTCGCATCCCCCAACCGTGAAACCGAAAGCATGCGTGACGGCTCGGACGCCGTCAGCGACTGGCCGCTTTTGAACGCGCTATTAAACACCGCATCAGGTGCCACATGGGTATCTCTGCATCATGGCGGCGGCGTTGGCATGGGGTTTTCACAACATTCCGGCATGGTGATTTGTTGCGACGGGACTGAAGACGCCGACCACCGCATCGCCCGCGTACTCTGGAATGATCCCGCAACAGGCGTCATGCGCCACGCCGATGCAGGGTATGATATTGCAACGGATTGTGCCCGTGAAAACGGCCTGAAACTACCGGGTATCCTAGATTAGCCTTCCGGCTTTTCCATCCGATACCGAAAGTCGCAATGGCTTGCACCCTCCATAATCGTCTGGGTGCGGGTCAGTTTCATATTCGGATTATAGCCATCACAAAATGTACCGTCCCTATTGCAAGACAGTAAATGCCCAATATCACTTAGCCCCATTTTTTTGTACATGTCTGCATAGCCGCAATGAACCATATTATATTCAAGCCGCTCAGGCGTTGAAACAAGCATCTCTTTTTTCAGCGCACCACCCATTTCCCACAAATGCGACAGGGCTGCAAAATCTTGCAAGCTCGGCTCACCCCCATGCTGTTTTCCGAACTCTTTGCCTTGTTGAGTTGAAGATTTCACCACCGTTTCAGTGATGATATCTTCGGCTTCTTTCCGGCCATAACGCTGCACCAGCACATCAAATACATGCTTGATAATTTCCGCTTCTATCTTGCGCTTTTCCAACATTGCGATTGGGGCCGTATCTGTGTCTTTGTCATCAGTCATCTTTACACCTCTTAAAGCTTTGGCTTTTGTCTGTCACGCCATCGATAAAGTGCCAGCGCACTGCGTGAAACCCTTCGCGCAACTGCGTAAAACGGCACGCGCTTTACCGCGCTAAACGGCAATGCCAAATTTTTAACATTACCCCCATTGATCAGCTTTGCCATTTCGCGCCCCACAGATATTGATAACGCAACGCCCCGACCATTAAAACCGATAGCCGCATAATAGTTTTCCCCAACTTGGTGGAAATGCGGAAAACGATCAGGTGTGATGCCCACAAATCCAGACCATATATGGGTAAATTCCACCTTTCCAAGATATGGAAAAGCTTCTGTCAGGCGTCCACTGATAAGGTTATCAAGGCGCGCACCAACATTATAGGGAAACATCAACGCGGCCCCGGAAACCAGTTGATTTCGGGCGTCATAGCGAAAGAATTGTAAATCGCCGCGCGTGTCAGAAATCGCTTCACGGTTAGGGATTATTTCTTTTCGTAATGCTTCGGAAATTGGCTTTGTCGCCAACTGCCAGGAAGTAACAGGAACAACAGACCGCGCCACCTGCGGCTCTAGCTCGTGTGACAGCTCATGGCTGTAAGCATTCGTGGCCATCAGCACCGCATTGCATGTCACCTGGCCTTTCGTGTTGGAAACAACCCAATTATTGCCCGCACGTTTTACGCTATTCACAGGTGAGTTTTCAAAAATCGTCACCCCTGCGCGCTGGCAAGCCAAAGCCAGCCCGTGGGCAAACATCAACGGGTTGATATGACCACCCGTTGGGTTCAACATGCCGCCATACCAATTCTTTGACCCCAGTAACTTTGCAGTTTTCGGCCTATCAAGAAACTCACAAGGCGCCCCGCGCTTAGCCCATTCATCCACACGTTTTTCACTGATGCAGATATGATCAGGCGAATGCGCGGGCTGAAACCAACCCGATTGTTCGGCCTCACATTTTATATTTTCTTTTTTAACCAGCTTGAACAAAACATCGGCACTGTCGCGAATAAGGTGAACAAAACGTTCCCCTGCTTCGCCAAAATGTGCTTCCAAATCACTAGGCTCACAACCTGCCAACACCGGAATAACCTGCCCGTTATTGCGCCCGGAACCGCCCCAACCGATTACCTTGCCCTCAACAAGGCAAACCTTGACGCCACTTTGCGCAAGATGAAGGGCAGCAGACAGCCCCGTAAAGCCCGCACCAATGATAACCACCCCAGCCTCAACATCCCCTTCAAGGCACTCTTTCACCTGCCGCGATGGCGTAACTTCCTGCCACAAGGAAAGCGCATTATCTGCAGGTTTTGAAGCCTGTGGGGTCATAGTAAAGCCGCCTTTAAATATCCTACCGCCGCTTTTCCTTGTCATCAAACAAACGAATATGCGCAATGATCTGACCGTGGTCAGAGGCCAGTTTATTATAAGGGGCTTCAGGGTGTGACCCATCCGTCAGGTGATCATTCAGCACACTAAAATAATCCATCTCACCGATGGCTTTGGGATTGTCAGGGTTCAGATGGCGTGACAGCAATATCTGATCAATGCTTTCATAAACCCCACCAAAGGCCGAGGTATAAACCATATCACGCAGACTTTTACGCACGAACAGTTTTTCCGCACTGACCAGTTGAACGCTTTCAATCGCGGCACGGATTTCAGTGTTTTCATCACGTGTATAACGGTCATTCTTGGTCTTCGCATCATGGCGACGAATCCAAGAGTAATTCTTGAACGGCTTCTCACCCGTGACAATTTCAGATGATACCGCATGATCCCCATCGTTAAAATCGCCAAGCGATAAAACGGGGTTACCCGCCATCAATTCACCGACAATCAATTCACGTAAAACCAACGCCTCAGCCGTGCGTCGCAAAGACGCGCGTAACGCCCCCAATGCGCGGCCTGTTGGGTCATGATTCACCAAATCTGCCTCTGGCGAAAACGCCGCCCCTTTGGGTTTCAAAAACTCGCCCAGTTTCGATTTGAAGTGACAGTTGAACACCGTAAACACCTGATCCCCAATGGGAATACGCGCCTTGATAATCGGGCGTGAAAGCCGTGTCAGGGTGAAACTACCTGCGTCCCCGCCGCCCAATTCAGGGAATTTTATCACCATTGGGGCAGACAATTCCTGAATAACCTCAGGCGTACCCTCAAAGCCAAACCGCGACAGTATCGCCAGCCCTGGGCGGCGATGCCCCGGCTCACCATCATGCAGGTTCGGCGCAAAAAACAACGCCGCCTTTTGGTAACTGTCAAACCCCAGTTTCTTGAAAATCGCCTTGCGATGATATCGTTTCGACTTGTCGGGAATAACATCCGCATTCATCGCTTCACCGCGCGCGCTTGTTTCATCCACAACCGCCTGCAACGAAGGCTTATCGAAAATTTCCTGAAAACAAACGATATCGGAATTCATCGTCAGCAACTGATCCGCCAACCAGCTTTCTTTCCACGCATGTTCTTCCGTGGTATATTCTTCATACTGATAATATTCGCTGTTCGCCCCGATCAGGTTTTTGACGTTAAAACTGGCAATGGTAAATTCCGTCATGCTTTGGCTCCAAATTTTTCCAATGCCATTTGAAACACGGATGTGTCCACATTACCACCTGTTGTCACCGCAATAACCGCGTCCGTTTTAATCACACCCCCGTGAAACAGCGCGGCAGCAAGGGCCACGGCAGCCCCTGGCTCCACCACAATTTTCAAGCGATCAAAGGCCAAAGCCATCGCCTGCAGGCATTCATCATCGGTCACAACAATCCCGGCACCGCACAGGCGTTTCAGGATTGGGAAAGTCATTTCACCGGGTGACGGCGTGATAATCGCATCACACAAAGACCCCGTGCGCCGTGCGTTTTCTTCAATCTTCCCCGATTTCAAGGAACGCGTCACATCATCAAACTCAAAGGGTTCACAAGGGCGCACTGTAAAATCAGGTGCATTTTCGGCCAAAGCCAGCGCAATGCCCGAAGTCAATCCACCGCCACCACAACACACCAGAACATCCGCATCCGTAACACCCGCGTCCGCTGCCTGTTGCGCTATTTCCAACCCTGTCGTGCCTTGCCCTGCAATCACATAAGCGTTGTCAAAAGGCTTCACCAATATCAGATCGCGGCCTTCATTAAACTTGGACGCAACCGCATCACGATCTTCCGTTGCGCGGTCATAAAGCACAACTTCAGCCCCCAGTGCTTTGGTGTTTTCAATCTTAACCGCAGGTGCATCCGACGGCATGATAATCACCGCAGGAATACCGTTCATTCGGGCCGCTAACGCCACCCCTTGCGCATGATTTCCTGAAGAAAACGCGATCACACCGCGTTTGCGCTCATTGTCCGTCATCGCGGAAATTGCTGACCAAGCACCGCGAAATTTAAACGATCCAGTACGTTGCAAACACTCGGCTTTAACAAACAAGGGCCGCCCTGCGATCTCATCCAGAAACGGCGATGACAACAAGGGTGTTTTAACTGCGTAGCCATCTAACCGTTCGGCTGCTGCTTCAATCATTTCAAAATTACTCATTACAAAACCTTTGCTAAACCCGGGATACTATGAAGGGTTTTCAGGATGTTTTTAGGCACCCATGGTAAACGATCTACAGGTTCCCCGGCGCGGTTCACCCACACGGTTTGAAAGCCGAACTTGGCAGCACCTGCCACATCCCATCCGTTGGATGAAACGAATAGTACTTCGGCAGGTTGACAGGAAAAACGATCACAAACCATTTGGTAAATACGCGGATCAGGCTTGAAAATGCCCACATCTTCCACGCTTAAAACCGCATCAAAATGCGCCTTCAGTCCGGCTGATTTTACCGCCCCACTTAACATATCGGGCGAGCCATTAGATAAGATGCCGGTTTGCAACCCTGCTGCTTGCAAATCCTTCAGCATTTGCGGCACTTCGGCGTAAGCTTCCAATTCCCAATAAAGCGTCAGCAGGCGTTCGCGCAATTCAGTATCATCCGACAAATCACTGGCTTCCAGCGCATAATCCAGCCCGTTTTGGGTGACTTCCCAAAAATCCGTATGCGCGTCCATAATGGCACGTAACCATGTGTACTGCAGTTGTTTCAATCGCCAGTCCGTGGCTACTTTCACCCAAACCTTGGCAAACGCTTCGCGCCCCGGTTCAGATGCCGCACGCCTTGCGGCAGCCGCCACATCAAACAGCGTGCCATAAGCATCAAAAATGCATGTCGTAATGATCATGTATAAGACTCCTTTGATGGAACCTTACACATGACAATCTTTAAGGGAATTGGAAAATCAGTTGTTTTCGTTCTGCGCCATGCCAAGCACGTGATAACCGCCATCCACACAGATAATCTCACCCGTGGTACACGCACCATAATCAGAGGCCAGATACACGGCGGTGCCGCCAATGCTTTCCAACGTCGCATTCGCACGCATCGGCGAATTGGCTTCTGTCACACGAAACGTTTTACGCGCCCCGCCAATAGCCGCCCCCGCAAGGGTTTTCATCGGGCCGGGGCTGATTGCATTCACCCGAATACCGTCGGGCCCAAGATCATTGGCCAGATAACGCACCGTGCTTTCAAGGGCCGCTTTAGCCACGCCCATCACGTTATAAAACGGTGTCACGCGGTTTGAACCCTGATAGGTCAAGGTCAAAATAGTGCCGCCATCTTTCATCAAAGGCAGCGCACGACGCGCCACTTCAATCAGCGAGTAACACGAAATATCCAGCGTGTTCTTAAAGTTCTCACGGCTGGTATTAACCACACGGCCCGCCAGTTCGTTCTTGTCTGAAAAAGCAATAGCATGGATCAAAAAATCAATTTGGCCCCATTCCTTTTCCAGCGTGGAAAACAGGTTTTCCAGCGACGCATCATCACAAACATCCGCTTCAACAACAATGCTGGATCCGATGCTTTCCGCCAGTGGTTTTACCCGTTTGCCAAAACCCTCGCCCTGAAACGTAAACGCCAACTCCGCCCCTTGGGCGGCCATTTCACGTGCAATACCCCAAGCGATAGAGCGTTCATTGGCAACACCCATGACAAGCCCGCGCTTGCCCTTCATCAAATCACCCATGGTATTTACTCATCGCAATAGTGCCGTTGGTGCCGCCAAAACCGAAGCTGTTGGAAATCACCGTGTCCAGCCCCGCATCCTTGACATATTCCGTGGCAATTTCATCTGCATTGATCTCCGGATCAAGTGTTACAATATTGGCAGACGGTGCGATAAAATCATTGTTCAGCATTAACAGGCTGTAAATCGCTTCATGCACACCAGCACCTCCCAGACAGTGACCTGTCAGTGATTTGGTCGAAGTGATAGGTGGTGTTTTACCCTCACCGAACACATTCCGAACCGCCCGCACTTCGGTCACATCACCCGCAGGTGTCGATGTGCCATGCGCGTTGATGTAATCTACTTTGCGATCACCAAGTGTGGACATTGCCAGCTTCATAGACCGTTCAGCCCCTTCACCCGATGGGGCCACCATATCGTGGCCATCAGATGTGGCACCATACCCTGTTACTTCTGCATAAATCTTGGCACCGCGTGCCAGTGCATGATCCAGTTCTTCCAGAACCAGAACGCCCGCACCGCCCGCAATCACAAACCCGTCGCGGGTTGCGTCAAACGCGCGGGATGCTTTTTCGGGTGTGTCATTATACTTAGAAGACATCGCCCCCATCGCATCAAACAGACAGGACAATGTCCAGTCCAGTTCTTCGCCACCGCCAGCAAAAACAATATCCTGTTTGCCGAACTGAATTTGCTCAACACCGTTACCAATGCAATGCAATGACGTGGTACAGGCAGAGGTAATTGAATAATTCACGCCCTTGATCTTAAAGGGCGTCGCCAGACAGGCAGAGTTGGCAGAAGACATGCCGCGTGTCACCATAAAGGGCCCCATGCGTTTCGGCGCACCTTTTTCGATCACCGCTTTATGCGCGATAAACAGATTCATCGTAGACGGCCCACCAGAGCCCATCACCAGACCCGTGCGCTCATTGGATACATCGCTTTCTTCCAGACCACTATCTGCAATCGCCTGTTCCATCGCTAGGTAGTTATAAGCGGCCCCCGTGCCCATAAAACGCATCTGACGCTTGTCGATATGTTCCGCAGGGTTGATCTTCGGCATGCCGTGTATCTGGCTGCGAAAGCCGTGTTCTGCATAATCTTCGGCAAAGCTGATGCCCGAAGTGCCGTTCTGCAATGACGCAAGAACCTCTTCTTGATTATTCCCGATAGAGGAAATAATCCCCAAACCTGTAATGACAACGCGGCGCATGTGCGAACTCCTTTTGTAACGATAGCTTATTTAGACATTTAGTCTTGGGCAGGCGCAAGTCCAACCTTCATATCTTTCACGGCGTAAATTTGTTCACCATCGGCAAATATCTTACCATCCGCCACACCCAGTTTCAGGCGGCGGTCAATCACGCGGGTGAAATCCACATGATACGTGATCATCTTGCGTTCAGGGGTCACCATGCCCGAAAACTTCACTTCACCCACACCCACGGCAAAGCCTTGGCCCTGCATACCGCGCCAGCCAAGGTTAAACCCTGTCAGCTGCCACAAACCGTCCAAACCCAGACAGCCCGGCATTACCGGATTGCCAGGGAAGTGGCATTCAAAGAACCAAAGGTCAGGGTTGATATCAAATTCAGCGACCACATGACCCTTGCCATGTTCGCCTCCATCGGCGGAAATATCCGTGATCCGATCCATCATCAGCATCGGCGGCATCGGTAATTGCGCATTGCCCGGCCCGAATAGTTCACCTTGGGCACATTTGATCAACCCGTCTTTGTCGTAGCTTGTTGGTCTGTCGGACATGTTTTATTCGCCTTATCTTTAAGTCACCTTTACGCGTTAAGTATCACTACTTTTGCCCGACTAGCAATAGGAAGCGGCACTTCAACGCAGTCAACCAAGTAGTGTTTTGGTTGAACTTTAGGAATTTTACAGGCATAATCATCTGCAAAGTTCGGATACAGAGGTTTTTATGCATATCGAGCCCCATATACGCGGCCAGAAATGGCTGGAAAGCAAGAATGTTCGCCCCACAAAACAAAGGCTGGCACTAGCCAGTTTGCTTGTGGGCGACGGCCAAGATCGCCATGTAACAGCCGAAAGCCTGTTTGAAGCGGTTTCCAAAACCAAAGAACCCGTATCTTTGGCAACAGTATACAATACATTGCGCCTGTTTTGCGATGCTGAACTGCTGAATGAGATTATGGTTGAGGGCAACACATCCTACTTTGACACCCGCACAGATCAACACCCGCATTTTTATTGGGAAGATAAGCGCAGCCTTGAAGATGCGCCAACGGAAACACTGAAGTTTGAAAGCATTCCAGCACCGCCCGAAGGGTCTGAGATTGCCCGGGTGGATGTGGTTATCCGGTTGCGTAAAGCGCCCTAGATCAAAACCACTGCCCCGGCTCCATAAACCCATGATCCATCAACTGTTGTGAATTCCAGCGGAATTTCACGGATTTCGACCAGACAAAACTGTCTATTTCAAAAGTTGACCCAGGGTTTGTCTTCAGACTTTTTGCCGTTCTGAATGAACATATCGTGATCGTAGTGTTGTGGTGCCAAGGGCAAGAAAACGTGTTATATTCAGGGTTGTTAAAGTATCCGGACGCATCCATTTCCAACCCCGCTTCGGGCTTAAACAACGCAACCCTATTCAAACGTCGCTTTTCATAAGGCAAATGTTCCTCAAAACGCCATTGCAAGCCGCCATATATATCCAACTGCCGGTCTTGTGCTTTCCCCTCAACAAAACGTTGCAAAGCGTAATAGCCTGCTCCGTCAAAATGCGCACCTTCAAGAGAGAACCCATCTCTGGCCTTGTCCAACTCATCTGGATACAAGTCTATTGTATAAGTAAAAACCGCGCTGCGTTTTTCTTCTGTAATAAAATCAGTCAGGTCAGAAATTGAACGGTTTTCGCAAAACGGGAAGTGCAAATACTCTGCATTGAAGCAGTAATATATCCAACGATCTGGAAACAAAGCAATCAGTTGGTTTACATATGGCGAAATGTCAGAAAAGAACGCATCCGGAATATTGACAGCTTGGCACAGGTCAGCACAACTTTCCGGTAGCTCCAGATCATTACGCTTCAAAACAAACAGGTTTTTGAAACCAAGCCTTGTATGGTGACGAATGCTGGAACTAAGCCCCGTCAAATCTTCTGCGAAAATAATACCAACAGGGCCTTTGACAAGCGTTTCCACAGGTATTTCGAAAAGGGGATTTGCCATCTGTCTTCCACTCGGATTTTCATTATGCATTACTTTATATATTTTATATATGATGTAATAAGTTTACCATCAAAAATCCAGCGCTGCATGCTTGCAAAATAATTTATTAAAAATCGTTGTAAAGCTTGAAAACTAAAAAACAGTTTATACATGCTTATAGACTTAGCACAAGTGGGGACGGAAAAGCACATGTTACCTGTAGACGAACAAAATATTAACACGCAAATAAATGCAGACAAGAATAATGTAGATACCTTGCTGGCCTTGACGACACAAATCGTGTCTTCGCACCTTTCGAATGCCGGGTTGCCAACAAACGAAGTACCGCAGTTTATTGAGACCATTCACGCAAAATTGGAAGAGCTGTCCAATAATGGTGATGCAAAAATGCGCCAAAAACCTGCTCTGCCCGTGGAAGATTCCATCACACCAGATTATATCTTTTGCCTGGAAGACGGTAAAAAGTTCCGCATGCTGAAAAAACACCTGCGCGCCTGTTATGATATGTCACCCGAAGAATACCGGGCAAAATGGGATTTAAGTGCGGATTATCCGATGGTCGCCCCCAATTATGCAATAAAACGCCAGGAATTGGCAAAACTAAGCGGTTTGGGCAAAAAGCGCATATAAGATAACATTGCGAAGGGGCCGGTTGCGGTGTAAAGGCCACAATTCCAGCACCCTGATCTAGGCCGCCTTAAAATGTCGACAGAAAAAAAGCTATTTATCAAAACCTACGGCTGTCAGATGAATGTCTATGACAGCGAACGGATTTCTGACGCTTTAATCCCGGCGGGCTATACAGTCACCACAGATGAAACCCAGGCTGATTTGGTCTTGCTGAACACCTGTCATATTCGTGAAAAAGCCGCCGAGAAAATATATTCTGAACTGGGTCGCCTGAAACAACTCAAGCTGAAGAAGCCTGAGATGAAATTCGGCGTGGCTGGTTGCGTAGCCCAAGCCGAAGGTCAGGAAATCATCAATCGCCAGCCGATGGTGGATTTCGTGGTCGGCTCGCAAGCCTATCACCGCCTGCCCGATATGGTGAAATCTGTAGATCAGGGCGGCAAGCCCGTTGAAATCGACTTTCCCACCGAAGATAAATTCGATCACATCATCCGTAGCAAAGCAAAACGCAAACTGCCCAGCGCATTTTTGACCGTACAAGAAGGCTGCGATAAATTTTGCGCCTTTTGCGTGGTGCCTTACACACGCGGTGCCGAAGTTTCACGCCCCGCCCAAAAAATTATTGATGAGGCCAAGCAACTGGTCGATCAAGGCGTCGTTGAAATCAACCTGCTGGGCCAGAATGTAAACGCCTATCACGGTCAAGGCGTTGATGGTGAATGGTCTTTGGCCCGCCTGATCCGCGAGTTGGCAAAAATCGACGCATTGAAACGCATCCGTTTCACCACCTCGCACCCCAACGACATGGATGATGATCTGATTGCCGCACACGGCGACACCGAAAAACTGATGCCGTATCTGCACCTGCCCGTACAGGCAGGCTCTGACAAAATTCTGAAAGTAATGAACCGCCACCATACAGCTGACGAATACTTTAAAGTCATTGAACGCATTCGCGCGGCCCGCCCAGACATCGCCCTGTCAGGTGATTTTATCGTAGGTTTCCCCGGCGAAACCGAAGAGGATTTCCAACAAACCTTGGATTTATGCGAAACCGTCAGATACGGCCAAGCCTATTCGTTTAAATACTCCACCCGACCAGGCACGCCTGCGGCGGAATGGGATCAAGTGGATGAGGCTGAAAAAGCGGATCGTTTGCGCCGTTTGCAAACATTGCTGACAGGGCACCAAATGGATTTCCAACTTTCGATGGTCGGCAAAACCCTACCTGTTTTGCTGGAAAAACCGGCACGTGATCCGGGGCAGCTGGTTGGCAAGTCAGAGTATTTACATGCGGTTCATATGGACGCAGCCCCTGAATTAGTCGGTACGATTGTTCAAGCCAAGGTGACTCGTACAGAGCGGAACTCTTTGGGTGCAAAAATCGTAAGCAGTTAATTAAAATACAGTTTTTTCAACTATTGATGCTTTAGGCGAAACAATAACCGCTTCTACTAGGTTAATGTTTCCCAACTATCACTAGTAGATAGAAGATTTCCTTTCACTATCTGTAGATTTTTGCTATGAGTAACGCAATGTAAAAATAGTTTGAAACAAATTTCATGTGTCTCAAGCTTAGTTAATGAGTAAAACCGTGTATTCAGCAAGGGGACATAAAGTGTTCAAAAATCTAATCATGACTGTAAGCATGGCCGCTGCAGGGGCGATGATCGCTTCATCCGCTTTGGCTGGCAGTGCAGATGTTGTTATAACCAAATCAAGCCAATCTCAACGATATGTGCCAACCATCTGGGTAGATCCCGATGGGTGTGAGCACTGGGCGATGGATGACGGTGCCGAAGGCTACATGACACCGCACGTTACACGCGACGGTATCCCGGTTTGTCGCCGTGGCAACACATGCGCTGTGATGAACTCAGATCAACTGTTCGCTGTGGATAAATGGCATGTCAACGCCGCCAACCGCGCGCGTTTGCAAAAATTCTTCAAAAGCACTGGTGCCAGCACATATCTAATCGACGGCCACACAGACAGTGACGCAAGTGATGCATATAACATGCGCCTGTCAAAGAACCGCGCGATCACCATTGCGAAAATAGCGCAAAGTGTCGGTGCCACAGCACAAGCCCGCTGGTACGGCGAACGCGTTCCTTTGGCTTCCAATAGAACACGCGCAGGCAAATCAAAAAACCGCCGCGTCGAAATCATTTGTATCCGCTAGGCTGGAAGGAAAAACCATGACACTTATAAAAACACTATTAATCGTTCCTTTAGCTATAGTTTTAGCTGGTTGTGGCGACGTACCAAAAGTCAACAAAACTATCGACAGAGGCTTTGACAAAAAACCTCTAAGTGAATTGAAGGCTGGTATTTGGGTCGACCCACGCGGCTGTGACCACTGGATCATCGATGACGGCGTAGAGGGTTATCTGTCTGCACGCTTAGATAAATACGGCAAACCGGTTTGTTCCGGCATTGCACCACCAAACACTGCAAACGGTGACTTCAAATCCGGCAGTATTGTTGGCGATCTTATCTAAACCACCCTATATATGAGCTAAAAAAGCCGCGTTTATCGCGGCTTTTTTAATAAATGACTTGCGAAACCCCATTTATATTGCGACTATTTTAGCAACCAAATTGAAACGGAGGCCAGCATTTTGGCGAACACCGCCCCTACAATACCGCACAACAAAACCACCAATCCTGAAACCCTGCTGAATTTCCCTGACAATAAACATCTGATAGACCTATGCGGCCCGTTAGATCGCAATCTTTCCCAAATCGAAACCAGCTTTGACGTGCAAATCGCGCGGCGCGGTAATGATGTTGCAATCATGGGTGCGCAGGCGGCGCAGGCAAAGGCTGCTGCGATCCTGAACACGCTTTACACGCGTGCTGAACAGGGTAAATCCGTTGAAACCGCAGATATTGATGCCGTCATTCGCTTTGCTGAAAAACCGCGCAATCCTGCAGATCAGATGGAAATGTTCAAAGGCGGGCGTTTGGAAATCCGCACCCGTAAAAAAACCGTAGAACCGCGCACTGTCACCCAAAGAACCTACGTTGAAGATCTGCTGACCAAAGAGCTGACTTTTGGCCTTGGCCCCGCAGGAACAGGCAAAACCTATCTGGCCGTGGCAGCCGCAGTATCTATGTTTATCAATGGCTTAGTAGATAAAATCATCCTATCGCGCCCCGCCGTGGAAGCTGGCGAAAGGCTAGGTTTTCTGCCCGGCGACATGAAAGAAAAAGTCGATCCTTATATGCAGCCGCTTTATGATGCCCTGAATGATTTTTTCCCGGCCAAACAACTGGAAAAACTGATCGAAGACAAACGCATCGAAATAGCGCCCTTAGCGTTCATGCGCGGCCGCACCCTAAGCAATGCTTATGTGGTTCTGGATGAGGCCCAAAATGCCACCACCATGCAGATGAAAATGTTCCTGACCCGCATGGGTGAAGGGTCGCACATGGCCATCACCGGCGACCCAAGCCAAATTGATCTGCCGCGCAATGTGCCCTCTGGCTTGATTGAGGCGGGAAAAGTTCTGCGTAATGTCAAAGGCATAGGCTTCACCTATTTCAAAACCGAAGACATCGTGCGCCACCCGATGGTTGCCAAAATCATCATTGCCTACGACAAACACGCCAAATCCAATGGATAACGCCATAGAGGTTGTTACAGAAACGGATCTTTGGAATACCTTCGATCTGGAAGGCATCTCAAACCACGCCTTTGATGCCATTGCAAAAAAACTGAACCTTGCGGATGTCCCTTATGAACTCAGCATCCTTGCCTGTGATGATGCCCGCATCGCTGTTTTAAATGCAGAATTTCGCGATAAACCCGCACCCACAAATGTGCTGTCATGGCCGGGGTTTGATCTAAGCCCCGCCACTGCAGGCGACAAACCCAACCTGCCCCCCCTGCTTGAACATGGCGACCCGTTCATCAATATCGGCGATATCGCCATTGCTTATGAAACTTGTATGCAAGAGGCAAATAAAGCCGCCCTTGAACCCCAACACCACATTACCCATCTGTTGATACACGGGATTTTGCACCTTTTGGGCTATGATCATGAAACCGATATTGATGCACAAATGATGGAATCACTGGAAATTGATCTGCTATCCACTATGGGTATTGGAAATCCCTACAAAGACGTGTAATTTGGGGGTGATAATTGGAAAGAGGCTATGAACGACACACCTGAAGGATCTTCTAGCGCAGCGCAAAGCGCGCAGTCGGAAGATGAAAAAGAACCCCTTGGTTTCTTTAAAAGCTTGTTTGCAGGCAGCAGCGATGCAGACACGGCCACCCCCACCGATACAGATGAAACGCTGCCCGCAAGCAGCCTGCAAATTCTCAGTCATCTTCGGGTTGATGATGTGGCCATACCGCGCGCGGATATGATCGCAATCCCAATAGATATAAAACTGGAAGAATTGCTGAAGGTGTTCAAAGACAGCGGTCATTCCCGCCTGCCCGTCTACAAAGACGCCCAAGACAACCCCCAAGGCCTGTTGCACCTGAAAGACTTGGCTCTGAAATACGGCTTTAACGGCAAAGTTACGCGGTTTTCCATTAAGCGAATGCTCAGACCTTTGCTTTATGTACCACCTTCTATGACCGTAGACGTATTATTACAAAAAATGCAGGCAGACCGCATTCATATGGCCTTGGTCATTGATGAATACGGCGGCGTTGACGGCCTTGTCACATTTGAAGACCTGATCGAACAGATCGTGGGTGAAATTGAAGATGAACATGACACAGCCGAAGAAAGCTATTGGATAGAAGAAAAGCCCGGCATTTATCTGTGCCATGCCCGTGCGCCCTTGGACGAGTTTGAAAAGATACTCAACGCCGATCTGGCCAGTGCTGAAGATGACGAAGACATTGACACGCTGGGCGGCCTTGTCACCATGATGTCCGGGCGTGTGCCCGTGCGCGGCGAAGTGATCAAACACCCCGACGGGTTTGAATTTGAAATCGTCGATGCCGATCCAAGGCGTGTTAAAAAACTGCGTGTTTGCAGATCAAAAAAACGGTGATTATTGGTTTTCTAGACAAGTTGATCATATGGCTGGGTCGCAGGCCAAGGCGTATGTGGATCGTAGCTGTTCTGTTGGGGTTTGTTCTGGCTTTAGGACAGGCCCCCATTTCCTTGCCCATCGGTGTTTTCACCACAATCCCGATCTTGGGGTATTGCGCCTATCGCGCTAACACCAAAAAGCAGGCATTCTCCATAGGCTGGTATACGGGACTTGGTTATTTCGGCCTAAGTATGTTGTGGTTGGTAGAACCTTTCTTCGTAGAACCCGAAAAACACGCCATATTCGCCCCTTTCGCGCTTCTTGCCATGTCAGGCGGCTTGGCTTTGTTCTGGGGTGGCGCATTCGCGTTTTCCAAGCAATTCAACGCAAGTCTTGGCCGTTATATCATCGGCTTGGCCGTTGCATGGGCCGCAGCTGAATATCTGCGGTCAGTCCTTTTCACAGGCTTCCCATGGGGCCTGATCGGTTACACATGGATCAAAACACCTATCGCCCAATGGGCATCCGTAATAGGCCCGTTCGGGCTAACTTTCATCACTTTCTTTGGCGGGCTATTATTGCTCAGCTTACCAAGTAAACGCTATGCAGGGCCGATTTTAACCACTGTATTCTTTGGCGCACTTTTGGCAACAGGCGCATGGCACGCACCAAACCCGCGCGGTGAGCAGCCAACAAACATCCGTGTGCGCCTGATCCAACCCAACGCCCCGCAACACCAAAAATGGCAACCGGAATGGATCAGAGTGTTTTTCAGGCGCGGTCTGGAACTTACATCGGCCCCCGCCCCACAACCTATTGATCTTGTGATCTGGCCCGAAACCTCAGTGCCGTTTGCGCTGGAAAACAACGCAGGTGATTTGAAAATCCTGTCAGATGCCGCAGGCCCCAACGCCCATATCATTGCAGGTATCAGACGGTTTGAAGGCAATAACCTCTATAACTCTATGGTACACCTTGATGAAAAAGGCGGGCTGGTAGCCGTATATGACAAATCCCACCTGGTGCCTTTTGGCGAATACATTCCATTTTCCCAATACCTGTCAGGCTTGGGGTTGCGCGGGATGGCCGCAAACCTGCAAGGATTTTCATCAGGTGCCGGCCCCGAAGTGATCTCGGCTTACGGCCTGCCGTCATACCTTGCGATGATTTGCTATGAGGCAATTTTTCCATCCTTCACCCACACCGACACCAACCGCCCCGAGTTTCTGATGCACATCACCAATGACGCATGGTTTGGTGACACCATCGGCCCTTACCAGCATCTGGTTCAGGTGCAATTCCGCGCCATTGAACAAGGCCTGCCTGCAACGCGCGCAGCCAATACCGGTATCTCTGCGATGATTGATCCTTATGGCCGTATCATCGACAACCTGAAACTGAATGAGGCAGGCTATCTGGATGCAAACCTGCCCATGCCACTAGACGCAACCATATACGCACGCTTTGGCAACCTGCCGTTTTTGATATGGATGATCATCCTTGGTTTGGCCGCTAAATATGTGACATTTAGGTCAGGCAAACAAACCGCAGACCCATAATTCCATTGACCTAGAACCCCCAGCCTACTACTCAAATACTAATCAACACCACAACGGCTTCCTGACGTGGTGAATTCATCTAACTGGAGCGAATAAATGTCCCGACAAAATTACCTTTTTACTTCGGAGTCTGTTTCCGAAGGCCACCCCGATAAAATCTGTGACCGTGTTTCTGACGCCATATTAGACGCATTCCTAGCGGAAGAAGAACTGGCCCGCGTGGCTTGTGAAACGTTCGCCACAACCAACCGCGTAATCGTTGGCGGCGAAGTTGGCTTATCGTCCCCTGAAAAACTGGATGACATGATGGGCCGCGTTGAAAACATCGTGCGTGAGTGCGTCAAGGATGTGGGCTATGAACAAGACGGTTTTCACTGGAAAAACCTGACCGTACACAATTACCTGCACCCACAATCTGCCCATATCGCCCAAGGCGTTGATAATGAAGGTGCGGGCGACCAAGGTATCATGTTCGGCTATGCGGTAAATGAAACCGCTGAATTGATGCCGGCCCCGATCCAATATTCCCACGCCATCCTGCGCGTTCTGGCCGAAGCCCGCAAATCAGGTGAAGCATCCGTGCTTGGCCCTGACAGCAAATCACAGCTTTCCGTCAACTACGTTGACGGCAAACCTGTTGGTGTCTCCTCTATCGTTCTATCCACCCAACACCTTGATGCCTCCATGACATCCCAAGATGTACGCGATGTAGTTGAACCATACATCCGCAAAACCCTACCCGAAGGTTGGATTACGGCGGCCACCGAATGGCATGTAAACCCGACAGGCGCGTTTGTAATTGGCGGCCCTGATGGGGACGCAGGCCTGACAGGGCGCAAAATCATCGTTGATACATACGGCGGTGCCGCCCCACACGGTGGTGGTGCATTTTCCGGCAAAGACCCAACCAAGGTTGACCGTTCCGCCGCTTACGCATCGCGCTATCTGGCAAAAAACGTTGTCGCTGCAGGCATGGCCGAACGCTGCACAATTCAGTTGTCTTATGCCATCGGCGTGGCCAAACCTTTGTCGATTTATTGCGACACGCACGGCACTGGCCAAGTGCATGAAACCCAGATCGAAAAAGCAGTGGCAGAGGTGATGGACTTGACGCCGACAGGCATCAAAGACCATCTGCAACTGACCCGCCCGATTTATGAGCGTACCGCAGCCTACGGCCACTTCGGGCGCAAGCCTACAAATGACGGTGGTTTCTCATGGGAAAAAACCGATCTGGTAGAGGCTTTGAAGCGGTCGGTTTGAATTGTAAAGTGGGCTTAACTGCCCACTTTAAACTTGGTATCCCCATCATATGTCATTCACAAGTTTACACCTGACAACGCATGACCTTTCTAAATTGCGGGGTTTCTATTGTGATATTTTGGGAATGCAGGAATATGATGCCGACAATGGTATCTGTTTTGGTTTTGGCAATGCAGGGTGTCACTTGCATTTCCATACCGCAAACCATGAGCCGTATCAGGCAAAACCCAATGATTTCTACTGGAAAATCGGCCTGACCGTTAGTGATCTAGATCACGCGGTCAACTGGTTAAAGCAGCAAAACTGGCCAGTGTCAGAGCCGCGACAGTTTCGCGATATAGGGTATCTGTGCCACACATCCGACCCCAATGGCTTTGTCATTGAATTGCTTCAACAGGGTTTTGAAGGCAATGCCGTTCAGGGTGTTACAGGTCACCCGATTGCAAGTCAGGCAACCTTTGCCCATATCACATTGCGGGTGACAGACATAAAAGCCGCGACGCAATATTGTGAAACCGTATTGGGCCTGCATTTGGTATCAGTTCAACCGGTTAGTGATTTGGGTTTTTGCCTGTACTTCTACAGCTTCATAGCTGAAACCCCACCTGATCCAGATATTACATCCGTGGCCAACCGCGAATGGTTATGGTGCCGCCCCTATACAGTGCTCGAATTACAGCATTTAGAACGCCCACAGGCAACTATTCATGCACCACAAGAGGGTGGTGCGGGGTTTAAGGGTTTATCGATTAAACTTGCTAGTCAGGACGAAAAGACGTTTTCAATAACTGACTTGGCAAAGCTGTATTTGCCACAATAGCAAGCAACCTATGGACTATCCTTGCGTGCTGGTTTATGCCCCGCGACCATGACAGATAAATCACCCTCCGGCGCCCCGTGGCGTAACTTTTATGGCCGCCTGAAGGGTAAGCACATGAAAGATACGCAAAAAGCCTATGTTGCCGAAGATTTGGCAGCATTGTCCTTGCCCAACGTGACTTGGGAAGACAATCCTGACCGCACCCAAATGGATATGAAAGCCCAGTTCGGTGACAGCCCGGTTTGGCTGGAAGTGGGCTTTGGCGGTGGTGAACACATGGTGCACCAAGCCGTGCAAAACCCTGACGTGCAAATTCTGGGCTGTGAACCCTATATTAACGGCGTCGGCATGTTGTTAGGTAAAATCCGCAAGGAAAACGTGAAAAATATCACGCTACATGCGGGTGACGCCCGCGATGTAATGGACATCCTGCCCACAGGTTCCATCGACCGCGCTTTCCTTTTATACCCCGACCCGTGGCCCAAGAAACGCCACCACAGACGGCGTTTTGTGACCCCTGAACATCTTGACCCGCTCGCGCGTTGCCTGAAAGCAGGGGCCATTTTCCGTGTCGCCACCGACATCGAAGATTACGTGCGCCAAACCATGGAACAGATGATGGCGCGGAAAGATTTTGAATGGTTGGCAGAAGGGCCAGACGATTGGCGCATCGCATGGCCCGACTGGTATTCCACTAGGTACGAACAAAAAGCCCTGCGCGAAGGCCGCACACCACATTACATGACGTTCCGCAAACTCTGACCGCTTGGCAACGTGGGCGAATTGGCGTAAGTCCTTGATCAAACAAGATTAGGACGAACCCCATGTCAGGCCACGGCACCCCCATCCCAATGCAATCGCGTGCAGGCGGCCCTTTAAAGGGCACTGCAGAAATTCCGGGTGATAAATCCGTCTCGCACCGCTCACTAATCCTGGGTGCGTTAGCAGTTGGTGAAACCAAAATCAGCGGCCTGTTGGAAGGTGAAGATATTCTGGACACTGCCAAAGCCATGTCCGCCCTTGGGGCTGACGTGAAGCGCGTAGGTGATGGCGAATGGCGGGTAAACGGCGTAGGCGTAGGTGGTTTTGCCGAACCCGACGATGTAATTGACTGTGGCAACGCAGGCACCGGCGTGCGCCTGATCATGGGCGCGGTCGCGACCAGCCCGATCACGGTAACCTTCACCGGTGATGCATCATTGCGGTCACGTCCCATGGGGCGGATCACTGATCCTTTGGCTTTGTTCGGGGCCCAAACTGTTGGCCGCGAAAACGGGTTTTTACCGCTTACACTTGTAGGCGCGCGGGAACCGATGCCGGTACGCTACACTTCCCCTCATGCCTCAGCGCAAATCAAATCCGCAGTGCTGTTGGCGGGCTTGAACACCCCCGGTAAGACCGTGCTGATCGAGAAAGAAAAAACCCGTGATCATACCGAACGCATGTTGCGCGGCTTTGGCGCGGAAATCGAAACCGTCGAAACAGACGAAGGGTTCGAGATCACCTTAACGGGTCAACCTGAACTGCAAGCGCAAACCATTGTAGTACCGCGCGACCCAAGTTCAGCCGCTTTTCCGGTCTGTGCTGCTTTGATCGTGGAAGGCTCTGAAATCCTTGTGCCTAACATCGGTTTGAACCCAACACGCGCGGGGCTTTTGACCACCCTGATAGAAATGGGCGCAGACATCACCTTTGAAAACGAACGCGAAGAAGGCGGTGAACCTGTGGCCGATCTGCGGGTCAAAGCCAGCAAACTGACAGGCATAGAAGTACCCCCCGAACGTGCCCCCAGCATGATCGACGAATACCCGATCCTATCCGCTGTAGCATCCTTTGCCACAGGCAGAACCGTGATGCGCGGCATTAAGGAATTGCGCGTCAAAGAATGCGACCGCATAGATGCAATGGCACGTGGCCTGGAAACCATGGGTGTGACCATTGAAGAAGGCGACGATTATCTGATCGTACACGGCCAAGATGGCGATGTAAAAGGCGGCGGCAAAGCACAAACATTTTTCGACCACCGCATCGGTATGTCGTTCCTGTGCATGGGGCTAGCCACAAAACAAGCTGTCAGCATTGATGATGGTGCCGCAATAGCCACCAGTTTCCCGATCTTTGAGGAACTTATGAAGGGCCTGGGTGCTAGTATTGCACGCAGCAACCGGTGAGCTTCACAGTTGCAATAGACGGCCCCGCAGCCTCTGGCAAAGGCACAATTTCACGCGCCATTGCCGAACATTTCGGCTTTGCACATCTTGATACTGGCCTGTTATACCGCGCGGTTGGCAACAAAACCCTCACACACGGCGACAGCCCTGAAATTGCTACAAAATTGGCGCAGGAATTAACAGCAGACGATCTGAATGCGAATGATCTGCGTACCGCCGAAGTGGCACAAGCCGCCAGCCGCATTGCGGTAATCCCGCAAGTACGCACAGCCCTTGTAGAGTTCCAGAAAACTTTTGCCAAACAACCCTGTGGTGCGGTACTGGATGGCCGCGATATCGGCACCGTGATTTGCCCTAATGCAGATGTAAAACTGTTTGTTACTGCCAGTGCGCAGGTACGTGCCCGCAGACGTTTTGCAGAACTTTCCGCCAAGGATAACACCATCACACCCGAACAGGTTTTAGCCGATATCAAACTACGCGACGCCCGCGATGCTGACCGTGATATCGCCCCGATGATTGCAGCGGCAGATGCCCATCTGATCGACACATCCCATATGAAAATCGCAGAAGCGATTGCAACGGTCATAACGATTATCGAAGCCAATAAACCTTCATAAATTAGTGCAGGCGGAACGGGGTGCTTTAATTATGGTTCGCATGAGCACCCTAAGTCATCCCCAAAGGACTGCTAACATCCCGCCTGCGATATACCACCAAGCGTGCAGGTGATATATTGGGCTTAGGCCGCAGCCTGCTCCTTGGCAGCAGATAAAATGGCCGACATGTGTGCCGCTTCCCCGATCAACAGATAATCCAGCCGCTCGGACGCGCCGTTAAACACATGAAAGGTTTCCGCTTTGACATCCAAAATGGCAAACTTGGTGGCAGGATATCTTTCGCTGAACATATTTTCCATAATCAGACCGGCGGCTTGGGCTTTCAGGTCAGATAACTTCTTGTTGTTCAGGTATAACTTGATGGCATAAACCTCACCGTCCAGTATCAAACCGATCTCAGGATTGATGTTCACATCAAACTCTTGCAATGCCCAAATTTGCTTGGGCGGCTCATACCATGCAACGGATGCATAATTGCTTTTCCATTTGTAGAACTTGATCAGCGCATCGCGTGTAAGCTCTTGCGCTTCTTCCTTCTGCTCACCGATAAATTCTTCCCAATCGGTGTATTTTCCGGATCGTTCGGCAGCAATCAGGGCCACTCGTAAATTTTCGTAATAATGTGTTCGCGAATTTTGCATGTTACCACTTTGGTAGAAGGCCGCTAATGCTGATGCAGCTTTGGCACTACCTGTTTGTGCGGTAAAATCCAGAAATTTGGTAAATCCTACGTGTTTCACTTTAGCCTCCTGTTTTTGTTTTTCTGCTTGTACCTAATGCTAGGATTCAATCATAAGGCTAGTCAATCTGCGAAATTTCCATTGTCTAAAATACCTTTAAAATGCCATTAAAAATCTTGGAATTGCCACAATCTGCGACGGATTTCATGATTCTGACAAATTCTGGAACGTGTTTGTGATTAATATTTGTGCATACTACATTTAGTAGGCTATAGAAAATCGCATCAATAGGTTGGGGTGAAATGCAGTTTGCCTTAGTGCTGGCACATATTAGTAAGCTTCAATTATGTTCAAAAAGCAGCAAAAAACCCACTTTTTCCCTAAGCGGATTTCCACCCGTTCAACACTATCACTTCAATACAAGCCCATTTTGAAGCTTGTGAATACCATATCAACCGTGCATGGACTTACCCTATGACCAAAATCATTCTCTTCAACAAACCCTTCGGCGTGCTATCGCAATTCACCGATAAGGGCACAGCGGGTTCCGCACGCAAAACCTTGTCAGAATTCATTGATGTACCTGATGTCTATGCTGCAGGTAGGTTGGATAAAGACAGTGAAGGTTTGTTAGTGCTGACAGATAATGGGCGTTTACAAAGCCGCATAAGCGACCCAAAATTCAAAACCTCAAAAACCTATTGGGTGCAGGTTGAAGGCAAGCCAACGGATGCACAGCTTCAAAAATTGCGCGAAGGGGTAAGGTTGAAAGACGGCATGACACGCCCAGCCGAAGTACGGCGCATGGATGAACCTGAAAACCTGTGGCCCCGCACCCCGCCGGTGCGGTTTCGCAAAATCGTAGAGGACTGCTGGGTAGAGATCACCATATCAGAAGGCCGCAACCGCCAAGTGCGCCGCATGACTGCGGCTATAGATTGCCCTACACTGCGGCTTATCCGCTACCGTGTGGGCGAATGGACAATAGACGGCATTGAAAGCGGGCAATGGCGCGCGGTGTAATTGCAAACACGTAACCTCACCCTACAACATCGCCACGAAATCCAACGCAAACTTATGCACATCACCTGGCCAACGCGCTGACAAGTAATTGCCGTCACGGTGGGTAAACCCGCGTGACAGGTGTTTCATATTATCGCGCAAAATCGGCAGCGGCCCTTGGATGAAATAATCAGGGGATTTTAGCGCAGCCGTCACCTCATCCTCTACCGTCACCGGATAAGTCAGATAATAATCGCCATTTCTGCGTTTGGTCACATGATACGCCAACAACTCCTGACGCTTCAAAAGGGCCGTGGTTTTGCGCCCATATAAAACAGACTTGCCCGTCTCTGCATTCTTAGAACGACACACTGCAACAACGCCGTGGCAAATCGCGGCAACGGGTTTGTCGGCGGCAAAAAAGCCTGCAATGGCTTCTTGCAAAACGGACGACTCTAAATAGGGAATAATGCGTTTGGAATGCCCGCCCGGCAGCAAAATAGCTTCATAATCTTCCACCCGAATATCATCGTAATGGATCGGGTTTTGAAAAGCCTTATCCTGCAACAGACGATCATAAGTATCCCGCGCAGGTTTTTCCGCTATTAAAAGCGGCTTCAAAAACCCCAGTCCTTCCCCCGACAACATGATCGGGTCAGCAGCCGCCATGCGCCCCGTATCCGTCGCAAAGCACATATCATGCCCGTGATCGCGCAATATCTGCCAAGGCACCGCCACCTCGGTGGGGTCAACATCAAGTGTACCTGTGGGAATTAGAATGGTCATGGCATATATCTTACGGGTAGTTTGCCCTAATTGCAAAAAGGCGATTAACGTTTTAACTCTGACACCCAGCAACCAAGCTAAAGGCAGTATCACAATGGGATCATTAACAGGTAAAGTGGCTATCATAACAGGCGCATCTGCACCTCGTGGCATTGGCTGCGCTATTGCAAAGCGTCTGGCAAAGGACGGGGCATCGGTATTGTTGACCGATATTAACGGGCAGATAACCATCAATGGTACGCGGCATAACAAGATGAAGCTTCTGGAAGAAACGGCTGAAGAAATAAAGGCTAATGGCGGTCAGGCCTTAACCTTGACCTTTGATGTCACTCAAAAAGAAGATGTCACCCGCTGTGTCGAATTTGCAAAATCCCAGTTCGGGCGCATAGACATTCTGGTTAATAACGCAGGCTCTCTTGCAGGATCAGGTAACTTTCTAGAAACCACACCTGCCCAATGGGAAACCAGTTTTCAAGTTAACCTGCTAGGGCCGATGATGTTAACGCAAGCCGTTATTCCTGAAATGCGCGCAGCGGGTGCAGGGTCAATCATCAATATAGGCTCAACAGGCAGCTTGGGGGCAGAGGCGGGTTTCGGGGCATATACAGCCATGAAACACGCCTTAATCGGTATGACCAAAACCATTGCGGCAGAGTTTGGCGTTGACGGTATCAGATGCAACGCAGTTTGCCCCGGCTACATAATGACCGATATGCACGCGGCGGCAAATGAACGACTAGCCGCTGAAAACAATATAAATGTTGCTCAGATGAAGACCCAAAGATATGCAAATGTTGCCCTGCGAAATGCAGGCGAACCATCCGACGTGGCAGATGCGGTTGCCTATCTTGCAGGGCCACAATCTGCCTATGTTACAGGCATTTCATTTCCCGTGGCAGGCGGCGTACCGTTTGGAATTTAACCCCAAAATCAATATTCGCATACGCTGGGCACAGGTCACAATTCTGGGCGCGAATAACTTGCAACATACATGGGCTTATGCCCTATGGCTTAATAAGATTTCACAATGACAATAGATATCAGACCGTTTGCATCCAAAGACACCGCGCAAGTTGAAACTCTTTTCATCACCGTAAATCGCAACCTTGCCCCACCTGATATGAAGGGTCGTTTTGAAACCTATATCACCGCCTCAATCGCGGAAGAGATAGGCCAGATAGAAGCCTATTACGCTGCCCGAAACGGTCAGTTTTGGGTGGTTTATGAAGCGGATATCCTTGTCGGTATGGTCGGCGTTGAAAAGCAGCCAGATGGTGCGATGGAATTGCGGCGCATGTATGTTTCGCCCGATTTCAGGCGCAAAGGCATTGCGCATAAAATGCTGGAATATGTGGAAAACCAGTGCCGTGCAGACGGTATTTCAACGATGGTTCTAAGCACATCCGAACTTCAATCCGCCGCCATCGGGTTTTATGAAGCGTCAGGATATAAATTCGTGAAAGAAGTCACGGCACAAACCGCCAGCAATAAAACTATCGGTGGCGGGATTTCGCGACGTTATTATGCCAAAACTTTATAACGCCCCACTAACCCCCAAAATACCGCCGATATATCCAGATCAAGGCCATCGCCCCCAGCAACCCGCCGATGAACATACTCAGCACGCTTGAAACCCCGACGAACAACATAAACAATCCGCGCAGGATGATACCACCGAAAATCGCGCCCAGCACACCAATGCCTATGGCCACAAGCGCATTGGCTTGCAGCCCCATAAAGCGCATGGCCAAAAAACCTGCGGCGGCACCAACGATAAGTGTAAGTATAAAGGGCATATAAACCTCCTGTTTCACCTTATATATAGGGTGTTTTTTCGAAATTTTAAGGGGTTACAACGTTTTACCCTTGGCCAAAGGCAAGCCCCGCAGAAAATCCGTAGCGTCCATCGCGCCCTTACCTGCACGTTGCAAACGCAACAGTTGCACCGCACCTGACCCGCAGGCAACACATAAAGTATCGTCCAGAACCATGCCCGCTTGCCCTTGCCCATCCACAACACGGCTGTTCAAAACTTTCACCCGTTGACCATCCACTTCAAACCATGCCCCCGGAAACGGCGACAGACCTCGAATTAAACGATCCACTTCCACGGCTGGCTTCGACCAGTCAATCCTAGCCTCAGACTTGTCGATTTTAGCGGCATAGGTCATACCATCTTCGGCCTGTTCAACAGCCGTCAAATCAGGTAACTCTGCCAAAGCCTGCACAATCAGCTTGGCCCCCATATCCGATAAACGGTCGTGCAAAATAGCCGTGGTATCCGTCGCCAGAATATCGGTTTCACCCCGCAGTAAAACCGGCCCCGTATCCAGCCCTTTTTCCATCTGCATAATGCAAACACCCGTCTGCGCATCCCCCGCCATAATAGCGCGGTGAATGGGGGCCGCCCCCCGCCAACGTGGCAACAAAGATGCGTGAATGTTCAAGCACCCCAATCTTGGCGCATCCAACACCGCTTGCGGCAATATCAAACCATAGGCCACAACCACGGCTATATCAGCCTTCAAATCAGCAAAGGATTTAATTTCAGCAGGGTCTTGAAAGTTCACAGGGTGACGCACATCTAAACCCAGACCTTCCGTTAACGACTGTACTTGGGAGGGTCGGTATTTTTTACCACGACCTGCAGGGCGTGGCGGTTGGCAGTAGATGGCCAGCAGTTCATGCCCTGCGGTCACCAAAGCTTGCAACACAGGTACAGAAAAATCAGGCGTTCCCATAAAGACAATACGCATGATCCCTAGCCTTTCCGCTTTGCAAGCTTCAAAGCTTTCGCCAGCAGCATTTTACGTTTCACAGGGCCAAGATGGTCAAAAAACATCTTACCGTTCAAGTGATCAATCTGGTGTTGCACGGATGTCGCCCAAAGCCCCACAAAATCACGCTCGATCATATCTCCCGTTTCGTCCATATACTGAACTGTAATAGCACGTGGCCGTTCAATTTCAGCCCAGACACCGGGCAAATTGGGGCTGCCCTCTTCATGGGCACGTAACTTGGCAGAAACATGCAAAACCTTCGGGTTCGCCATGCGCACAGGCTGGTCATGCGTATCTGAACAATCCACCACCGCCAGCCGCAGGCTTTCACCGATTTGGTTTGCCCCCAACCCCACACCCGGCATCGCATACATGCTATCCAGCATGTCCTGCCAGATTTGTTTTACCTGATCAGAAATACTTTCAACAGGGGTGCAAACCGCGCGCAACCGCTTGTCGGGATAAGGAATAAACCGACGCACCGCCATCAGGCCGACGCCCGTTCTTTTTTCAGCTTTTGCATTTTCTTGGTAATCATCGAACGTTTCATACGGCTGAGGTAATCAATAAACAAAACCCCTTCCAGATGATCTATCTCATGCTGCGCACAACGTGACCAAAGCCCGGTGAAATGCTCTTCGCATTCCTTGCCCTGCAAATCCCAAAACGCCACCTTCACTTCCGCAGGCCGCGTAATATCCTCGTACATGCCCGGAATAGACAGGCACCCCTCTTCATGGGTGTCCTCTTCTTCGCTGGCCCAGATCACAGTTGGGTTGATCAGCACCATCGGTGACGGATCATCCTCTTTATCCACACAGTCCATCACGAACAAACGTTTCAACTGCCCAACCTGTGGCGCCGCCAGCCCAACACCGGGCGCGTCATACATCGTGGCAAGCATCGCTTTGCCTAATGCACGCGCATCTTCATCAACCGCTTCAATCGGGCTGCACAGCTTTTTCAGGCGCGGGTCGGGGTGGATCAGGATCGGTAATATCATAGCAGCGATTTAGGCCAAAGCGGGCTGGGGTTCAAGCCGTGATGATTGTACTGCCCAAACAGGTACAAGAATCCCCTTGCCCCTTAGCGTACAATAAGTAATCTGCGCCGCAACAAGGAGACCAGCCATGAGCTTTGACGACATCATCGACCGCCGTAACACCCATTCCGCCAAATGGGATAAGATGGAAACGCTTTATGGTGTCAGCCCTGATGAGGGCATCGCTATGTGGGTCGCCGACATGGATTTCAAACCGCCGCAATGCGTGCTCGATACATTGAATGCCATGACCGAACACGGCGTGTTTGGTTATTATGCAAATGACAAATCCTACAAAGATGCGATCTGCGGCTGGATGTTGCGCCGCCACAACTGGCAGATTGATCCAGACGGCATTTTCACCACCCACGGGTTGGTCAACGGCACCGGGCTTTGCTTGCAGGCCTTCACCCAACCGGGTGATGCAATCGTTCTGTTCACCCCTGCCTATCATGCTTTTGCCCGCACCATCAACGCGGCAGGGCGCACCGTAACCGAATGTGTTATGGCCAATGACAACGGCCACTACACACTGGATTTCGATGCTTATGAGGCCGTTCTGACAGGCCGCGAAACCATGCTGATCTTTTGCTCGCCACATAACCCCGGCGGGCGGGTCTGGACGCAACCCGAGCTGCAACAGGTCGCGGATTTCTGTGTAAAGCACGACTTGATCCTGGTATCGGATGAAATCCACCACGATCTGGTTTTCGCAGGCCACAAACATATCCCGATGACCAATGCCACACCTGAAATAGCGGATCGTCTGGTAATGATGACCGCCCCTAGCAAGACCTTCAACATTGCAGGCTTGCACACCGGCAACGTCATTATCGAAGACAAAGACTTGCGCCAAAAATTCGCCACCACAATGGGTGCATTCGGAATTTCGGGCAACAATGCAGGTCTGTTAGCTGCTGAATCCGTCTATAATGGCGGCGACGCATGGGTTGACGCATTGGTCGCTTACCTTACCGAAAACAAACGCATATTCGACGAAGGCATCAACGCCATCCCCGGCCTGCAATCCATGCAGCTGGAAGCCACATACCTTGCATGGGTCGATTTTTCCGGCACTGGCATGGCCCGCGAAGAATTTACCAACCGCGTGCAAGACGTAGCCAAAATCGCCGCCAACCACGGCCCTACATTTGGTGCCGGCGGTGACAATTTCATGCGCTTCAATCTGGGCTGCCCGCGCAGCGTGGTACAAGACGCCGTGGCACGGATGCAAAAAGCATTTGGGGATTTGCAGTAAAACCATACGCCTTTAGGAACGGCACATTCCTGCGGCAATATTACTGTGATACACGAATAATTTATCTGTTTTTATATTTATATAACAATCTATTAAGGCAATATGCCAAGTTTCTTATGATTTATGAGATAAATAATAATAATGCTCCGCATTTCCTGCTACACAAAGCATAAGAAACTTGGAGTCTGCCATGAACCTCGACAAGCTAACCTCATCGCAAAAAACACTACACGACTGTCGCGGCATCCCCGTATCCAACGCCAATAATGATGCCATTGACGGGCTGGAACGCGCCATCATCATGTCCCTGTCCTTTCGCGGTGATCCCGTGGCAGAGATCACAAAAACACTGGATGAATACCCTGATTTCATCATGGGCTGGATATTCAAAGCGGCATGGATGACCCAATACATGGAAACCCGCATATACACCAAAATGTGCGCCGCCCTAAGTGAGGCGGAAAAACGTATCAGCCAAGCCAATGACCGCGAGGTCGGCCACATCGAAGCCTTACGGTCATGGATGAAGGGCGATTTTTACGGCGCAGTTCAAAAATGGGAAGCGTTATTATTCCAATATCCAATGGATCTGCTGGCACTGGAACTGGTGCATTACACCATGGTGCTTTTGGGCGATGTCGTGGGGCAGCGCGATGTCATCGCAAGGGTATCGAATCTTTGGGATGAAAGTGTGCCGGGCTATGAGTTTGTTCTAGGCTTTTACGCCTTCGGGCTGGAAGAAAACCGCGACTTTTCCATGGCCGAAGATCACGCACGCCGCGCCCTAGCAATCCGCCCTGACAACCCCTATGCAATCCACGCTGTGGCCCATGTGATGGAAATGCGTGGCCGCCAAGCGGGCGGTATTCGGTTCATGAATGAACGCGCCGATGTTTGGGGCACCACAAATTTCGCCAGCCATCTTTGGTGGCACACCGCACTCTACCACTTAGACATCGAACAATACGATCAAGCCTTCGCCATTTTCGACAACCATCTGGATTCGCGGCGCAAAGGCGGTGCTAAATACGAAGAACTGGATGCGGCTGCCCTGTTGTGGCGGCTGAACCTGACAGGCCAAGCATCGGGTGATCGCTGGGCACATCTGGCGGATAAGTGGGAACCTGCGGCCCAAGACACGCTTTATGCCTTTAACGATGTTCACGCGATGATGACATTCGTGTCCGACGGGCGCGTGGACGCGCAAAAGGCATTACTATCAGCCAATGAACGCTATGTCGAAAACGCATCCGACGCCAATGTCGCGATGAGCCGCGAAATCGGTATCCCGTTTTGCCAAGCCATGCAGGATTTTAAAAACGAAAACTACGCCAGCTGCGTAGACAGGCTGTTCCCGATCCGCTACATGACCCACCGCCTTGGCGGCAGCTTTGCTCAACGCGACATCATCAGCTGGACTTTGTTAGAGGCAGCCCTGCGCTCAAAACGCTATGATTTAGCCTTAGGACTGGCCAATGAACGCACCGCATTAAAGCCATCATCCGTGCAAAACTGGCGCGCAGTAGCCCGTGCCTTTAAGGGCTTGGGTGACAAAGACAAAGCAGCGCGCGCCGATGCCAAAGCCCAATCTATGATCGCGGCCTGATTGCCTGCTTGCAAGATACAGCTTCAAGATTATATGTAGACCATGACCAAAAAGCGTAGCTTCCTGATACTGATCGCCCTCGCCTGCATCGGCACCCTGATATGGCTGAATAATCGGGTTGAACCAACGGTGATCCCGCCCGAACCTGTGTTGCCCATCACGGGCAATATCGACCAGATTATCATTGAAAAAGCGGCACACCGCATGACCGTGTTACAAGGCGGCAAAACAATCCGCGAATACCAAATAGCCCTTGGCTTTGCACCATCTGGCGACAAGGTTAAAGAGGGCGACGGCAAAACCCCCGAAGGCCGCTATAAAATCAACCGCCGCAACCCCAACAGTGCTTTCACCCTGTCGCTGGGTCTTAACTACCCCCTACCCGAAGACTTGGCGCGCGCCCGCACAGGCGGCTACAGTGCAGGCGGCGATATCTTCATACACGGCCAACCCAACAACCTGCTGGACAGCCTGAAGCTATCAGGCGATTGGACGGCGGGCTGCATTGCATTAAGCAATGAAGAAATGCGCGAATTATGGTCAGTTGTGCCCATTGGTACAGAAGTTGTGATACACCCATAAACCGTTGCATCCCCAGCCAAGGAACGCCATAAAGGGTGTTGAGTGTTACAATAGGGTGACCCCATGACAAACTATCTGGAATTTGAAAAACCATTGGCCGAAATTGAAGCCAAAGCATCTGAACTGCGCGCAATGGCAGCCCAAAGCGAAGAAGACATGGACGTTGAAAAAGAAGCTTCTGCCCTTGATAAAAAGGCCGAAAAGCTGCTGGCCAAGATGTACAAAGACCTGACCCCATGGCGCAAATGCCAAGTGGCCCGCCACGCAGATCGCCCGCATTGTTCAGATTATATCAACGCGATTTTTACTGAATACACGCCCCTAGCAGGTGATCGTAACTTTGCCGATGACAGTGCTATCATGGGCGGCCTCGCACGCTTCAACGATCAGCCCGTGATCGTGATCGGCCACGAAAAAGGCAACGATACCAATTCGCGCATACACCACAATTTTGGCATGTCACGCCCCGAAGGCTACCGCAAAGCCATTCGCCTGATGGAAATGGCCGACCGTTTCGGCCTGCCGATCATCACGCTTATCGACACACCGGGTGCCTATCCCGGCTTGGGCGCCGAAGAACGCGGCCAATCAGAAGCCATCGCACGCTCCACCGAAAAATGCCTGCAGGTCGGTGTGCCCATAGTGTCTGTCATCATCGGCGAAGGCGGCTCCGGCGGGGCCGTGGCTTTTGCATCCGGCGACACGTTAGCAATGCTGGAACACTCGGTTTATTCCGTGATTTCCCCTGAAGGCTGCGCTTCCATCTTGTGGAAAAACGCCGATAAAATGCGCGAAGCCGCCGAAGCCCTGCGCCTGACCGCACAGGATTTGAAACAGCTGGGTGTGGCCGATGTCATCATCCCCGAACCCACAGGCGGCGCCCAGCGCGACCCTGCCGTGGCAATGGAAACCGTACGCAAAGAAATCACCAAGATGCTGAAAAACCTAAGCGGCAAATCCCGTAAAAAACTGATCGCAGACCGACGCAAAAAATTCTTGGATATGGGCAGTAAGGCGCTAGTAGCGTAGAGTGGGCTTACCCCCACGCGTTTGAATTCTATGTTAGCAAACGTAGGGTGCGTGAAGACCACACACCTTACAGCATGCTATAAACGGTCATCCATTCACTGCTTGAAACATGAAACCCACCCTTTTTACACAACTCGGATATAACTGCGGGCATATGCCTTGCACCATAAACCACTGCGATTGTTGTATCTACGTTCGCGCATTCAACAAGAACAGTGTTTAATTTTTCAATAAGACGTTGATCCCGTTTATCAATTATAAGCTGTTGCATTACAGATAACTCTGGATCCCAACTTATATAACTATCACGCGACGGTAAATCATCCAAAGATGCATCACGTGCCAATTTATCTCGGGTTATGAACCACCTGTTCCTAAATGCCACAATGAACGAGAAAATATAAATCAAAAATCGCATCTTCAAGCTGATTTCTTGCCATGCATTCATAAACTCTTCAGTTGATAAGTCGGCATGAACAATTTTTGCAGACACGTCATCTTGAGAAGGCCAGGCAGGTTGCACACACAAACCAATACCCCGTTTTTTTACAATCCATTTATATGTGCGCGTTAACCTTCGTGTAACAGGCGATTTCACACCTTCCGTCAAAACATAATCATGTGAGAATGCATCAGCATAAACCGTAGTATAAAAAGAAGCTTCGCCAACATGGATCATAGGGAAAAGAATGACAGTAACCTTAGACGTGTTGTGCTTTAACACCAAACGTGCGGAACGTACGCCTAAAATAGAACTTTCAATAATTTGCATACACGTCTACCATACCTATCAATTCCATAATCCGTTTGGCCATGCTTTATCACGAACCACTTAGCATCTTGAATAAAAACAATAAATCAAATGATTTTAAAGTCTTAACACACTGTCCCAATCGGGACATCCGCCTAAAACCCTACCCTACCACATCGATTTTTTCGCCCGATCTGGCCATTCTTTATCGTAAACCACACCGTCAATTTCCCCCTCAGTTTGTACCTTTAAAATCTGCCCCGCAGACGGCAACGCGCTGATATCAGGCCAGTTGTTCACATCCCATAATCCCGCCCGCATCACGGCACGCGCGCACTGAAAATAGATCTCTTCAATGTGAATGATAATCACCGAACGCGGCGGTTTTCCCTTCACTTCAAACCGTTCCAAAAGCTCGGGTGAGATTGAAACCTCTGCCCGCCCATTCACCCGCGTCACAGTATCAGAACCCTTGGTCAGCAACATCAAAGCCACCCGCCCATCACGCACGATATTGCGCAAGCTATCCATCCGATTATTGCCGCGCCTGTCAGGCATCGCCAATGTTTGTGTGTCCAACTCAAACACCACCTCACCCACATCCCCGCGCGGGCTGGCATCCACCCCTTCAGGGCCGACCGTGGCCAGCGCACAAAAGCTGCTGGACTTGATCCAAGCGCGATATTCAGGCGTGATATGATCTGCCACCTTCACCGTGGCGGCCTTGCCGGGGGTGCCGTAAATTTCTTCCAATTCGGCCAAATCGGTGATGATTGTCATGCTTTAAATCCAGCCTCTGCCGCCAACCGATCAGAGGCAGGTTCAATACGTGCTTTCAATTCTTTGGTGAAAGCTTCCACTTTCAGCCCATCCGGCATCGGTTCCAGATATTCAAAAATCACAATGCCCGGGTAGCGCAATAACCCACGTTTGGGCCACAAAACACCAGCGTTAGTACCCACAGGAATGCACGGTTTACCCATACGTTCACAAATCACTGCAGCCCCTACTTTATAAGGTTTATCCGCCCCCGGTGCCACGCGCGTACCTTGCGGATAGATCACCAGCTGAGCGGCCTCACCATCTTTGCGTTCAATCCCCTTCATCATCTGGCTAACCGCCTTGGATTTGTCGCCACGCTTCACAGGTGCTGCCCCAATGCGCATGGCATAAAAACCCAAGATAGGTGCCCATTTCAGCTCACGTTTCATCACGTAATTTGCGCGCGGTAACAGATGCATGTGCAGAATAACATCCAGAAAAGATTGGTGTTTCGACGCAATCACAACATCCCCCGTCGGCACTTCGCCACGGGTTTCATATGTAATACCACACAGCACACGCGCCAACCACAGCACGTATGCGCAGAACCCTTTCATAACCTTATAGGCCCAGTTGCGTGACAGACCTGCGGGAATGGCCCCCACCACGCCGATGACAAGCATGCCCAGATACATCAAAAAGATAAACAGGATTGACCTGAAATAGTGAAAAACCAAACCCATTTATGAAATCCTTGATAAAGCGCGAAACGCGGCAGCGCGTGTTGCCCCGAACGCGACCAATGCTGCCAGTGGTGGGATCAGCATCGGAAGGATCCAGTGCCACCCCATAAAGCCAAGCCCTGTTAAAAATGCGCCCTCTTCGGCAGCGGACGGTAACAGGAAAATCGCCAACATTCCCAGCGCAGTTCCCAGCAAGGCACCAATTAATGCGCGCACCGTAAAGCGGCGCACAAAGGCACGCGCAATATATGTGTCGCGGGCACCCACAAGGCGCAGCACTGAGATTACCTGCCCGTTTGCAGCCAGTGCAGATTGCGCGGCCAGTGTAATCATTGCCGCTGTTGAGCCTGCGATCAGTAATATTGCCACCGTGCCCAAGAACCGCAGCCGATTAGCCGCATTCACCAAGGGCCTGCGCCAACGGGTGTGATCATCCAGAACCGCCCCCGGTGCTTCAGCACTTAATCGTTGGCGCAGCCCTTCCATATCAGGGCCGTTATCTGCCTCAAGCACTTCTACAAGACGTGGGATTGGCAGGCTTTCCAGCGGTAAATCAGGCCCGAACCAGGGTTCAAGCAAACGGCGTTGTTCATCGTCGGTCATCACCCGTGAAGATGCGATACCTGTAGTTGTTCCCAGCACGTTCATCACCGCATCCAACTGTGCCTGCATCTGCCCTTCAGGGGCAGAGATGCGAATGGTTGTGGTGCGGGCCAATTCATCTGACCAGCGATCAGCCAAACGGCCTGTGGCCATTGATAGGGCTAAGGCGAACACGGCCAAAAAGGCCATCGCACCTGCGGTAAAACTTGTCAGCCTTGCTGTATAACCGGAAGGCGGCACCACGCTGTCTGCGGTTGCGTCCCCCGCCAGTAAAACGCGAAAACTGCTGAAGAAAGCAAAGACCTGTTTCATAGATCAGCCCCCGCCAGTTGCACCTGATTATTGGCAATCCGCAATACCCGCGCGTTCACCTGTGATTTGGCAGTACGGATCAGTTGCAAATCATGGGTGGCAATAATCACGGTTTTACCCATCTTGTTCAATTCTATCAGCAATGTCAGAATTTTCTGTGCCATTTCCCAATCCAGATTGCCAGTAGGTTCATCGGCTAATATCAAATCAGGCGACATAACAACCGCACGCGCCAGTGCCGCACGTTGACGTTCACCGCTGGAAAGTTCGGGGGGTAGTGCATCCATATGTGCAGACAGGCCAACCCAAGCTATCAAATCTTGAAACCCGTTATCATCCAGCTCAGCCATCCGCCCTGATACCTGCAACGGCATTCGAATATTTTCATACATGGAAAGGTGATCAACGAACTTACAGTCTTGATGTACCACCCCGATACGCCGCCGAAGCTGTGCAATATCTTCACGTTCCAGCCCGCGCACATCGCGGTCTAAAACACGCAAAGTGCCGCGCGTTGGCAACAAGGCTTGATAACATAACCGCAAGAATGTAGTTTTCCCGGAACCGGACGGCCCCGTCAGAAAATGAAAGCTGCCCGGGGCCACATCCAGATTGACGTTTGTCAAAATATCACGGCCACTATAGCTAAAGCCTGTATCTTGTAATTGCAGCACGGGTTCACTCCGAATCTTATCATAGGTACCTTCTATTACCTTAACCATTGGGGCAATCACAAGAAATCCAACAGATTGCTTGGAAAAGCAGTTTTTTATAGCTACAAGGGCTATAAGGAATAATGCGATCAGCAAATGATTGAGCAGCAAGAATGGGGATCATATGCGGCTAATATGTCCAAACTGCGTTGCGCAGTACGAAGTCGATGAAAACGTCATCCCACCTGAAGGGCGGGATGTGCAATGTGCGAACTGTGGCCATAACTGGTTTCAGGACAAGCTTCAGATGCTTTCGTCGGATGATGAAATCCCTTCTGGCACAGGTGATCCTGACAGTGATGTACCGCCAGAGCTGTTTAATGATCTGGAAGGTAAGCTGGATACATCTTTTGTCAGCACACGCAGCAGCACAGCACCTGACCCCAATGATATGGAGCCTGAAACACCGCGCGATGATTTCCAGATTGAACAGGAACCTGCCGCACCTTCAAGCAAGATTGGTCAAGATGCTTTGGATATTTTACATGCCGAAGCTGAACATTCCAGCGGCGAGAAACCGCCTGCGGCAGTTACAGAACCCGAAGATATTGATGAAGCGTCAATACTTGAAGCTGTCGAAAGCTCTGCATACGAGGAAACTGAACAACCCGACACATCTGATGAAGTGTCTGTTGAAGCACAACCTGATGAGACCGCCACACGTGTTGTTAACGATGGGCCTATTGAAGAAGAATTGAAACCTGCTGAAGATATCTCATATATTCCGCAAGAAGACCCTATTCCGCAAGCCTCTGAAGAAGCACCCGCTGATGATCTTGATGAAATTCGCCGCCGCATCATGGAGTTGGAAACGCAGGAAACCGATTTAGAATCGACTGAGATCACCGCAGGAGCGCCTGCCGAGACGCCCATTGAGACAGAGACGCCTGAAACTGACGCCCCTGAAGCGGTAGATATTCCTGATCTGGACATCCCGGATTTTGAGCCGCCGCAAGCTGACCCTACCCCAATAGCCCCCCCCCAAACAGGCAATCCATTTTCCCGGCCAGCAGCACAAGGCCCGCGCGAAACCATCAAATCCTCCCCCCCACTAACTGCAGGGCGTTTAGGCGAAGAAAACACCACGGCAGAAAAAGGTTTTCCAACCCCGCCCGAAGAAGGTAAATCTATTGAAGGTGCGATTGAAGATTTGGTAGCCGCACAAGATATCTCTGAAGCTGCAGTTGAAAGACCATTACGTAAAGTTGCGACCCGCCCGTTCCCGAATATCGGCGATACAGATAATATCGGCAATACAGATGATTTATATGGCGCATCAGAAGAACACGGAGCAGAAGGGAAAACCCGTGCCCGCAAAGACATGTTCCAGGATGTGGATGAGCTAAGTTCTGAAATTGCCAGTGAAGCAAAACAAGATCCGTATGATCATCATCCAACTGCCGTGAGCTCAGCCAAAAAGGCAAAAGGCGGCTTTATGAAGGGCTTCAAATACGCACTTCTTTTATGTATTGTGATCGGCATCCTTTACATGATGCAGCCACTGATTGTTAAGCAAATCCCACAGGCCGAAGGTTTCTTCAACATCATCACCACAATGGTCGACACACTTATCAGCCTAGTCGGCCCATTGATCGATAATGTTAAAGGAATGATTGGATAGGTTTTAAAACCAGTCTAACAGGCGATCAAGATAATCCAATTCCAACTGTGGCCGGTTGCGTTCGCCTGATCTGCGGCGGATTTCTTCCAGTATTTCCTTGGAGCGACGTAATTGTTCATCGGATTTCAATAATTTCTGATTGCTTTGCGCCGCCCCGCGCCGCGCGGTTGAACGGCCCAGCGGATCTTCCCCGTTTGGCCCAGCGGTTTCACCATTTTCTTGGCCCTCACGGCGTTGCCCGCCACCTGCTTGTTGATTAGCTTCATTCAAACGTTGCATACCTTGGCGCAATGCTTCCACTGCGTCCGCCTGATTGTCCAATGCTTCAATACCATGCCCCTGTTCCAGATTATCACGCGCTTGCCCCATTTGCCGCTCGGCTTCGCGCAGTGCTTCTCGCGCGGCTTGGCCTGCGGCACTATCATCAGGGGCCAGACCATCCATTTGTCCTTGCATCAATTCGCGCAACGCTTCTTGGCGTTCTGCCAGATCACTACCCCCGCCTGACGGTTGTTCACCACCCTCGTTCTGGCCTTGTTGCTGTTGGCCTTCTTGTTGCCCCTGTTGTTGCTGGCCTTCTTGATTTTGCCCTTCCTGATTACGGCTGAATTCTTCTTGCATTTCCTGAAAGTTCTCATCCGCAAGGTCTTGTTGTTCACGTAACGTATCTTGCAAATTTTCACCGCCGCTTTGTTCCTGATCACCACCGGTACCACCTTCGGTTACCTGCAGGTTTTCCAGCATCTGTTGCAACTGATCTAACAATTCTTGCGCCTCGGCCATACGGCCTTGCTCCATAAGTTCTTGAATTTTATCCATCATTTCCTGGATCATACCGGGGGTTACTTGTTGGATATTCTGGTTATCCGCCTGCTCATTCCGTGGCTTCGCATTTTCAGCAAGTTGGCGCATATAATCCTTGGTAGCTTTGCGCAGCTCTTCCATCAGTTCGGCTATTTCATCATCGGTGGCACCGTTTTTCATTGCCTCTGACAAGCGTTCTTGCGCGCGTTTCAACCGCGCGGCAGCATCAGACAGATCGCCATCTTCAATCAACAGTGCCGCCCGCCACAAGGTTTCAGAAATATCCGCGACCATCTTGTCATCTATCGGGCGCGTATCCGTATAGCCAACACGGCGAATAACAGAACGCACCAGCAAGTATGCTTTTTGGTTAGGAAACCCGTCTTCAGGCAGGTAGGTCAAGGTTTTCAGGATCATCTGCGCGCGGTCAATATTGCCCCTGTTCCACAATATATCACGCCGCTGTTCCACAAGGGCCGCAGCCAACGTATCAAAGAACCGTTTGCCCGGCATCGGCATGAACACGGGTGCGGTCACGGCTTCATTACCTGCCGCATCCTGAACGCTTAAACTGATTTTCACAGGCAGGCCCGACCAAGGATGTTGGGACAGGTCTTCAACAACCGTATCAGTAAAATTGCTTGTGTCCGCGTTAAACGGCAACGGTAATTCAAAACGGATCGGGTCAGTGTTTTCAGGTGTTAATACCAAGCCATAACGGCGATCCAGATTATCCATATCAAGCGTGATCAGCACTGCACCACCAACAATCCCGTAATCATCCTTTGCCGCGTACGGCATTTGTATGGAACCCTGCACCGTGCGCGAAATTTCATCCGTTAGTTCTACACTTGGCGGGGTGTCAGGGATCACGGTAATGTCCCAATGCGCCACGGTTCGGTATCCCTTTTTCAGGGATACGCTGCCAGTTTCCGTGACCTTAAAACTGCGCTCATCGGTCAGGGTTTTCTGCGCGTCTGTTAGTGCTGCCACATCACTGACGATTTCCAATTCCGTCGCCCCGTAACTGCGCAATATCAGTTTCGTCCCAACGGGCAGCTCCAGCGTTTTGCCGTCTTCTAGCGTGTTCAGATAAATCGCCGGAAATCCCGTATAGGCGGGCGGCTCTGCCCAAGCTTCAAAACTGGCAACTTCGCCGCCTGTGCCACTGGCCAAATCCTGCAAAGTTTCAGTCAGGGATTGTCCCGTATTGGCTTGTCCGAAAAACAACGCACTGCCAAAGAACAGCAATGTTACCAACCGCAAGGCCCAAGGGTCACGCTTTGACAGCCTAATATAGGGGGCAGGCACATCGACCTTTTCGGCCTCTGCCGCCATGCGCTGTTGGTGCAACTGCCACAGCTCTTGCGCATCTGCATCATCCACCCCACTTAACTGACGATCCACAAGGCTGATAACAGGGTTGCCCTTTGCATTCGCATCCAACCGCAAAATCGCCTGATCACGGGTCGCAGGTGAAAATGCGCGAAAACCTTGCCATAAAAACCACAGAAACGCCCCGCTTAGAATGGCGTATAGCCCAAGATCATATAGGGCGGGCAGCAGCAAATGCGCTTGCCAGATCAGCAAGCTGAAAATGGTCAGGCCAAGCATAATCGCAGGCCAAAATGCACGGGTTAAACGCTCAACATTCAAGGCAAGACCGGACAAACCGATCTTTACCCGCAGTGATCTGGTCAATGCGGCCAAGGGCCTTTTTATCTTACGTTTCGGTTGCGTCATCCGCCGCCTTTTCTAAAGCCACTCGGGCATCTTATCGCGGTTTATCATCTCATCATAGCTTGGTCGCGGGCGAATGACAGCAAATTGATCGCCACTGACCAGAACCTCTGGGATCATGGGCCGGGTATTATATTCCGACGACATTACGGCACCGTATGCCCCCGCTGATCGAAACGCCACTAAACCGCCATCCGCTACGGGTGGCATGTTGCGGTGTTTGGCAAATGTATCACCCGTTTCACACACCGGGCCTACAATATCCACGGTATTTAATTCAACGCCCACTTCGGGTTCGATCACAGGGATAATATCGTGGTGTGCTTCATACATCGCAGGGCGGATAAGATCGTTCATGGCCGCGTCCACAATCAAAAAATCACGCCCCTCGCCGACTTTATTATAGATCACTGAGGTAACCATAATACCCGCGTTTCCCGCCACCAAACGGCCCGGTTCAATTTCGATTTCACAACCCAAGTCGCCGACAGTTTCACGAATAACCTGTCCATAATCCATCGGCAAAGGGGGCGCTTCATTAGAGTACGCATAAGGAATGCCCAAACCGCCGCCCAAATCCAGACGGCGGATATTGTGGCCGTCTTCACGCAGCTGTTCGGTCAGTTCACGCACTTTTTGGAATGCATGACGAAACGGTTCCAGATCGGTCAGCTGGCTGCCGATATGCACATCCACACCGATTACATCAATGCCTTCCATAGCACCCGCAACCGCATAAACCCGGCGCGATTGGGCGATGGGAATGCCGAACTTATTGTCCGACTTGCCCGTAGCGATTTTTGCGTGTGTTTTAGCATCCACATCAGGGTTCACCCGCAATGTGATGGGGGCCACCACGCCCAATTCCATCGCCACGGCATTCAGAACCGCCAATTCAGGTTCGCTTTCAACATTGAATTGCCGAATGCCGCCTTGCAACACGGTGCGCATTTCTTCGCGGGTCTTACCAATGCCCGAAAACACAATGCGCTCGCCCGGAACCCCTGCCGCTTTCGCGCGCAGATATTCACCCACAGAGACCACATCCATGCCGGCACCCAGATCACCCAGAACCTTAAGCACCGCAATGTTAGAATTCGCCTTGACCGCATAACAGACCAGATGATCCATACCGTCCAGTGCTTCATCAAACACCCGAAAGTGCCGCTCAAGCGTGGCTTGCGAATAGGCATAAAACGGCGTGCCAACGCTGGCCGCTATTTCAGTGACAGGGACATCCTCGGCGTGCAACACACCGTCTTTGTATATGAAATGATCCATGGGTTCCCTACAAAATTGGCCGCGTACGCAGATACAGATATAACGGCAACCCGCAAGAGATGCCAAATACGACCGTAGCGGCAATGGCGACAGGTGCACCCCAATAGTCTTTGCGCGCATAAACTTCGGCCAGTATCCAGATAATCATCGCAAGTATACCAACGGCCGTTGGCCCGGAACCGATCATAGAACGGATATCAACCCCGTCAGCAATATACCACAGTGCAATTTGCATCGCCGCCCCCGCGATAGCCAGCCCCAGATATATCCAGCGCAAAAGCACTTATTGCACCAACGACACGCGTGGCAAAGGATCACCTTTTACGCCGCAAGATACCACACCAAAACCCAATGCTATTACCACAAGTAAACGTAAAACCATCACCCGATCTCCTTATTCCAACGCGCCACCTGTTCACGCACCCGTTTGGGGGCCGTGCCGCCATAGCTAAGCCGTGAGGCTACCGAATTATGCACGCCAAGCACACTGAAAACAGCGTCAGTTATTTCAGCACAAACTGATTGCATCTGTGCGAGCGTCAGATCAGGCAGATCAACGTCGCCATCTTCGGCCATTTTCACCAAAGCACCAGTTACATGATGGGCATCCCTAAACGGCATACCCAATTCACGCACCAGCCAGTCGGCCAGATCGGTAGCGGTGGAAAAGCCCATCGCGGCGGCCACTTCCAGACTGTCTTTATTCGGGGTCATATCGCCCACCATGCCTGTCATCGCAGCCAATGCCAGCATCAGACTGTCGGCTGCATCAAACACCTGTTCTTTATCTTCCTGCATGTCCTTGGAATAGGCCAAAGGCAGGCCTTTCATAATCGTCAGCAAAGCCACAAGGGATCCGTTGATCCGCCCCACCTTGGCACGGATCAATTCCGCCGCATCGGGGTTTTTCTTTTGTGGCATGATGGATGATCCGGTGCTGAACCGATCAGACAGCCTGACAAACTTGAACTGCGCCGACGACCAAATCACCAGCTCTTCAGCAAAACGGCTAAGATGTGTGGCGCAAATTGAAGACACTGACAGAAACTCCAGTGCGAAATCCCGATCTGAAACCGCATCCAGAGAATTCGCTGATGGGCGGTCAAAACCCAAAGCACTTGCGGTCATATACCGATCAATCGGAAAACCAGTACCTGCCAAAGCGGCGGCCCCAAGCGGCGACTCGTTCATCCGCAAACGCGCATCCACCATACGCGAACGATCCCGCGCAAACATTTCCACATAAGCCATCATATGATGGCCCCATGTCACCGGTTGGGCCACCTGCAAATGCGTAAACCCCGGCATCACCATACCGGCACCTGCCTCGGCCTGTACCAGCAAGGCTTTCATCAATGCTTCCAGCCCGACAATGACCGCATCCATCTGATCGCGTACCCACAGCTTAAAATCCAGTGCCACCTGATCGTTGCGTGAACGCCCCGTGTGCAATCGCCCCGCAGGCTCGCCGATCAAATCCTTCAAACGGGCCTCAACATTCATGTGAATATCTTCCAACGCTTTGGAAAACGCGAACTCACCTGCGTCAATTTCTGACAATACCGTGAGTAGCCCTTCCCGAATGGCATCCGCATCGTTATGAGTGATGATACCCTGTTGGGCTAACATCGCTGCATGTGCGCGCGACCCTTCGATATCTTGACGCGCCATGCGCTTATCGAAATCGATCGAGGCATTAATCGCCTCCATAATCGCGTCCGGGCCGCTGGCAAAACGCCCGCCCCACATTGCATTCGATTGTTTTTTGTCCGACATGTAAGTAACCAAAGTTAATGAGGCCCGTAAATGACCCGTAAGTTTCTGTTCGCTATGCTATACGCCGCCACAACGCTGGGCGCAAATCCTGTATTGGCTGAACCGCTGAATTTATTGGAAATCGAAGAATTGCGCACGGGCGATATGAAAGAACTCGGCTTTCATGCGGAACCCAAAGAAATGGCGCGTGTTGGCTTTTTAGATGTAGATGGCAATAAAACCAATCTGGATGTTTATAAAGGCAAGGTTGTGCTGCTGAACATATGGGCCACATGGTGCCCGCCGTGCCGTGCAGAAATGCCTTCGATTGATGCGCTGCAAGCTGATCTTGGCGGCGATGATTTTGCGGTTGTAACAGTGGCAGTGGGCCGCAACCCGGTTGAGGCTATTAAAAAGTTCTTCGCAGATGCCAACATCAAGCACCTGCCCATTCTGCGCGACCCAAAGCAAAAATTTGCCCGCGCCAATGGCATCTTCGGCCTGCCGGTTACCTTAATCCTGAATGCAAAGGGTAAAGAAATCGCCCGTATGCCGGGGGATGCCGACTGGCACTCGGATGAGGCGGTAAAGTTGCTGAAAGCTCTGTTGCCGAAAGCGAAGGCCGAGGCGGAAACCGAAAGCTAACCCTCCCGCCCGTCACTGCAGCATCAAAGATGCTTTGTTCCCGTTGGGCGTGGCCCCCTGCGCTACCGCTTGGAGGGACGCCCGAAACGGCTGTTCGTAAAAATGCTAGATATCGTCTTTGAGCCCACATTGATCATATCGCGCAGTGAGCTGGGGGTCTGTTTTTGTAACGGGTTCACGTTTATAAAACAATTAACCAAAGCTTTGGTGAGCAACATCAAATTGCATACGCCAACGCGCATCCCCAGATCGGAAAAGAAATTCGTCGTTATCTTGTGAGCCGTAGGGAACAATGTTACGGCGGACACCATCTCGGATGACTTCCGAACCAAGATTACGAAAAACCCGTGCAGACACACCGATACGGTCATCTCCGCCAACACTTGGGCCACCATTTACAGCAAGCCAAATTTGGTCAACTGTTGGTGGTCTGCTGGCGGCAACAGTTGGGCCAATAAGCGCATGTATATTCGCAACCAATCTATCTAACGCACTAGCCCTATCTGATGCGTCGAATGCATCCCATTCATATGCGCGGACAGCAAATCCTAGAAACCGGTTAGCTTCAGTTGGGGGAATTGGTACATGCACATGTAGATTTGGCAACCCGATTGTTCGAGGGGCACCCCTGCCCGGAAAGTTTGTCGCAAGAACTCCTGTATCAACTGTTTGCACTTGAAGCTGCCCGCCTAGGCCAGTCAAGAATATAAATTCAAGGCGCGGCTCGTCACCACCAACTTCTTCTTGGTGTTCTATTCGAAGTGAGTAATGTATTGTTACCAAATCAGTCATGGTTTTTCCTTCTTCAACGACGACGAGGCATTTACCTGTGTCTCTGTAATTAGTGCATTCCCCAATGATAAGCAGGTTCTTCATTCAACATAAAACAGAGTATGTGTGCGCTCAAGTTTAAAATATTTGGCTAGATTAAACCACAATGGCAGGCCTTCGATTCAACATGCACGCCTTCTGTTGATGTTACGAGAAGCGGACTTTGATCACGCAATCAGGAATATCCTTTCCGTACGCAATGCTATCATCGAAAAGACTTTGTCACACCAATACTCCCCCATCCTTCCAATTGGCCCCAAATATCCTCGCCGAAGGCATAAAACCTTAACACGCCCCGCCCCGCAAGTGTGCCATACGCTTGCCATACAGGTTCCATACGCTTTCCATACATGGGGGTTTTCCCCATGATCTCAAACCTTAACGCACCATCCCCTGCACTTGCTTATGCCGATAGCACGTCACGGTATGATCATTCACCATCCCCACCGCCTGCATGAACGCATAGGTAATCGTCGGCCCGCAAAAGTTAAAGCCGCGCTTTTTCAGGTCTTTGGAAATCAGCGTTGACAGCTCAGTAAACGCAAGCACGTCTGCGGATGTCTGGCAATTATTCTGCAACGGTTTGCCGTCCACGAACCCCCACAGATAGTTGTCAAACCCGATGTCCGCATCAATTTTCTGCCAGGCTCGCGCGCCTTTAATCGCCGCGTTGATCTTACCGCGATGGCGCACAATGCCTGCATCGCCCAATAGCCGCTCAACATCCGCATCACCGAATTCAGCTACCTTATGGGGGTCAAACCCCGCAAAAGCCGCCCGGAACCCATCGCGTTTTTTAAGGATTGTCAGCCAACTAAGCCCCGCCTGAAACCCATCCAGCACCAGTTTTTCCCATAACGCACGTGCATCCCATTCCAGAACGCCCCATTCTTCATCATGGTATTTTATATAAATTGACTCGTTTCCAACCCAGGCACAGCGCTCACACATAATAATCCTTATCTTTTCAGCATGTTACAATGTTGGTAGCGAGTTTACTAAAATTAGAACAAAATTGGAACATTTAACTTCAAATTAGGGAAGACTGGGGCATAACGAATATAATCAATCAAATCGGAGCATGCTAAGTGTCAAAAGTGAATGAGCGATATACCCTACAAAATCCTGATAGCCCGTTGGATTACGCAATGAAAAAACGTAATGTATCTGTCATAGATACCGTGACTCGCGCAATTGAGCGCAAGCATGTTTTGCTGGCTTACCAACCAATTGTTCACGCCAAAAATCCCCTTAAACCCGCATTTTATGAGGGACTCATTCGCATAATGGATGATGCAAAAGACATAATTCCCGCCAAGGATTTCATTACAGTTGTCGAAGCTATGGAAACTGGGCGCATCATTGATTGCTTGGCTTTGGAATTAGGTCTAAATGCGTTGGCCGAATGTCCTACGCTACGTTTATCGATAAACATGTCAGCACGCAGCATTGGATATCCTCGCTGGATGGAAACCCTTGAAAAAGGCCTGTCGATGGATGGAACTATTGCTGAACGGCTGATCCTTGAAATCACTGAAGACAGTGCGATGATGATGCCAGAATTGGTCAAGGTCTTCATGGCCAATTTACACAAACGCGGCATTTCATTTGCATTGGATGATTTTGGTGCCGGTTACACGGCTTTTCGGTTCTTGAAGCAATTCCATTTTGACATCGTCAAAATTGATGGGCAATTTATCAGAAATATCAATGAAGACGCAGACAATCAGGTTTTAACCACGGCATTGGTGGCGATTGCCAATCAGTTTGATATGTTATCTGTGGCAGAATGCGTGGAAACCCAAGAAGAAATGTCATTCCTGCAAGACTTGGGCTTTGATTGTTTGCAAGGTTACTTGACCGGCCGTCCAGAAACGGTTCCCGCATGGCGCGATGGCGAAACAACATTGCAACAATATTTATAATCGTTGCAATGTATTGTTAAATTCAATGTCAAACAACATTCGAATTCTATGTTTTCACAAACACAGCTAAGGGTATAAATTGTTAGGGTGAAAGACGCTCAATTTCTTCTTTAAGCTTGAGTTTTTGTTTCTTCAAAGAGACAACCTTTAATGCATCAGCACTTGGTCGGCTTTGTATTTTTTCCACTTGATCGGAAAGTTGGTTATGTTTTTTCTTGAGTTCAGTGATGTGGGAACCCAGGGTCATATAGCACCTCCTTGTTGAAATTTATAATAACAGATGACCACATAAACCGAGTCGTGTCACGATTGAATATTATAGGAGATCATTAGAGCCGGTTACAAACACAAAGCTTTCCCATCGCGCAGAATACTTTGTGCAATTTCTGAATATGTGCCGGCATCATCGGAATGCGCACTTCCGTTGTGAACCACTAGCGACGACAATAACACAGACGGGCCTTTTGTGCCTTTGCGGCAGGAAATGATGATCCGTTTAGCCGGTTGACCCTGTCTTGATGTCAATGGTTTAATGGTAATGTCGCCCGCGACATTTGCCAGACACCCCAAAGCATGTGGCAATATTTCTGTGCGATGAATAAAACTTAAACGCCCTTTGGGCTTTAGTCGTTTTAGTGCAGCATCTATCCAATTTTCAATACTCAGCCCCATCACATGCGCTTGCGATTTTCCCGCATCTTTTGGCGCAGACACTTTTGCGCTGTCATAAAAAGGCGGATTGAACATCACATGATCAAAGCTTTGGTCCAGAAGCTCACGGGGCATTTGCATTAGATCCCCTAAAATAATTTGCGCATCAATTTCATTTTTACCGGCATTCTGGCGGGCCAGATGTGCATAGTCCGGTTGAAGTTCTAGGCCCGTTAAGGATAATGCGCTAACACGTGCCCCCAAACAAAACATTGCAACACCTACGCCACATCCCAGTTCCAGCACGCGCTCGCCCGCCTTGGCCGGAATACTTGCAGCCAAAAATACAGGATCCGTTGCCGCGCGATACCCATTTTTTGGCTGCCGGATATGCACACGCCCATCCAAAAACGCATCACAAGTAGTATGATCCTTTGATGCCGTCATGGTTTTTCTGAGATTTCCACATCGTTATCACGCAAAATCGCGCGGGCTTGAAAATAATCTCGGTCTGCTACCATCAGCCGCCTTGGCATAACACCGATCGAGCCTTCTAGTATGCTCATATGTACATCCAAATCAAAGCAGCTGATATCTTCCCCTCGCAGCATTGCTGTAGCAAAGGGGATTAGGGTGGGATCGGTGGTTCTAAAAAGTTCTTTCATAAGATTACTTATCCTGTTGTGGACAAGCTTGTCGAGTGTGCTAATTACATGCCCATGAGGTGTAACGTGAAGAAACCATTTGAATATCTCAGCGAATTGCTGGCCGAAGACATGGATGCGGTCAATACGCTGATCAAACAGCGCATGGCGTCTGAACACGCGCCGCGCATTCCTGAAATCACGAAACATCTGGTAGAATCCGGCGGCAAACGCCTGCGTCCGTTGTTGACATTGGCAAGTGCCAGAATGTGTGGTTACGACGGCCCATATCATATTCATCTGGCTGCCACCGTAGAGTTTATTCACACGGCCACGTTGCTGCATGACGATGTTGTCGATGAAAGTAACTTACGACGCGGGCGCAAAACTGCGAACCTGCTATGGGATAACAAATCATCGGTTCTGGTTGGCGATTACCTGTTTTCCCGTTCTTTTCAGTTGATGGTTGAAACGGGGTCTTTGCGAATTTTAGATATTCTTGCGAACGCATCCGCCACCATTGCGGAAGGTGAAGTTCTCCAACTGACTGCCGCACAAGATACAAATACAACCGAAGATATTTATTTTCAGGTCATTCGCGGTAAAACGGCGGCCCTTTTTGCGGCCGCAACTGAAGTGGGTGGTGTCATAGCTTCAGCCGCCGAAGATCAAGTGACTGCCTTGAATGCTTACGGTGATGCTTTGGGTATCAGTTTTCAAATCGTTGATGACCTATTGGATTATGGTGGCACCAGCCAATCTTTGGGTAAAAATACCGGCGACGATTTTCGTGAAGGAAAACTGACACTGCCTGTGATTAAAGCCATTGCAAAAGCCAGTGCAGAAGAGCGCCAATTTTGGGATCGGGTGATTGTTAAAGGTGACCAGAATGACGGCGATTTAGAACATGCGATGGCGCTTTTACAAACCCACGGCACATTGGAAGAAACCCGTGACGCTGCCCTTTATTGGGCTAACAAAGCGAAATCCGTACTAGAGGTTCTGCCAAAGTCTGAAATTCGTGACCTGCTTGGCGATCTGGCGGGTTTTGTTGTTAATCGCGCGGTTTAATTTCCCAAGGAACAGGCTTTCACCCACCATTCAGGGTATTTACCGGACAATGAGCGTGCCGCATTTTGCGCGTCTTCTTGAGATTTGAACAAGCCAAAACACGTAGCCCCCGAACCCGACATACGCACCAAAGACGCGCCTGCATCTTTGATTTGATCCAAGCATAATTTAATCGTTTTCACCTCTGCCTTAGCTGGTACTTCCAGGTCATTACGCTGCTGACGCAGATACGCATGTATGTCCTGATCAGCGGGCCGTTTTGAAACAGGCGGGTTTTCTTTGGCCTTTATCGCACTGAAAATAGATGAAGTGGCGACACCGACTTTGGGGCAAACCAATACTGTTGCAAGCTTGGGAATATCGCTAAGGGGTGTGATTTTTTCACCAATGCCTTGCATTCGGCATGACGCATTTTGCAAACATACGGGCACATCTGCCCCCAACGAAAGCCCTGCATCAGTTGGTAACGGCATACCTGTCATACGCACCATCGCACGCAAAGTGGCCGCCGCATCGGCTGAGCCACCGCCAATGCCTGACGCCACAGGCAGGTTTTTTGTCAAAGTAATTGCGGCCCCTTTGCAGTTTTTCGAAAACAAACGTGCGGCTTGTAATACAAGATTGTCGCCCCCCGCACTTAGCCCATGTGCAAACGGGCCATTGATTGTCAGGGAAAAGCCATCACTTGGTTTGATTGAGATATGGTCGCCTATATCTGCAAAAACAACAATACTGTCCAGTAGATGATACCCATCCGCACGCTGCCCCGTTACATGTAAACACAAGTTTATTTTAGCCCGAGCAAGCTCGTTAATTTGCATTTTTATCTACGGTTTCTTCTGCTGTCAGAACCGCATCCAGACCAACATCCAATTTGCGTCGAATGCGGGTTGCGTCTTTTTCTTCGGGTTCAAACGAAAGGGCGCGGCTCCATTGAAAGCGTGCTTCGCGGCTGCGCCCGACTTTCCAGTATACATCCCCCAAATGGTCGTTGATCACGGGGTCGGTTGGCATTAATTCGGCGGCACGTTCCATTGGATCCACCGCTTCATCAAATTTTCCGATGCGGTAAAGCAACCAGCCAAGACTGTCTGTGATAAACCCGTCATTCGGGCGCCCTTTAACCGCGCGCTCAATCAAGTCTTGGGCCTCATCCAGCTTGATACCCTTTTCAATCAGCGAATAGCCCAGATAGTTTAGGGTTGAAGGCTGGTTTGGCGACAGTTCCAAAGCTTTGCGAAAATCCACCTCGGCCTTTTCCCATTCATCTAATCGTTCATAGGAAACACCGCGCGCATAGTACAAAAACCATTGTGCGCCATTTTCTTTCTCCAACAGATCAATAGCAATTGTATAGGCTTTGTTTGCATTCCGGTATTGCTGTTCACCGCTATACACATCGCCTAATATCATACTGACCCTTGCAATTTTAGGGTGCGAAGCGACCAGTCGTTGCAACACGGCAACCGCAGCTTGCGGTTTGCCTGCATCCACCAATGTATCAGCACGCCCGATTTCCGCATTCAGGAACAACGGATGATCTACGGGAACTTTTGCCAGCAATTCCGTTGCCAGGTCAAACTGTTCCTGGTCTTTCAATAGATCAGACAAAAGTAATATCGCCTGAATGTTATCGGGGCGCATATGTTCGGCAATACGGGCATAAATCAGTGAAAACCGTTCATTTTCTTCCCCACTTAGAACACTGGCAAGGGTTAGAAATGTTTCTGATGCACCGTCTTTGGCTGACCGCACAGAATTGAAAGGCAGAACTTCTTTGGCCTGTATTCTTGTTAGCAGTTCAAGCAGCTGTTGATCAGATGTAGCTGCGGCATTGTCAGCAATCAGCTTTTCAGCCTCATCAAATTTACCCAGCTGTGTCAGGATCTGCGCATGCGCCAGCAAACTGCCGCGATTTAGATGCAGCGCATTGCCATCGGTGCCTTGCATTATTTTATTGGCCCGTTCAAAATCACCTGCCATCGCGATGGCCAGTGCTTTGTGGTATTGCGCAAACACCCGCAAGGCATCGGGTTTATTCATACTGTCAAATTGCTTTGTTGCGGCAGACATATCCCCCGACCCAACCATGAACCAACCTGTCAGCAGCCCATGCAAAAGCGGGCTTAAACGATCTTTAGATTCTTCCAGAAGGGTCATGGCAGTTTTGTAATCACCGCGTTGAACATCTGATGAAAGAAGAATCAGGTCAGATAACTGGCTGCCAAATTCTAAATTTGTGATCTCTTTCGCAAGTTTAATGGCACCGTCCATCTCACCCGTTACGACATAAGATAAAAGGGCGTTTTGCAAAATAAACGCATCATCTGGGTCTTGCAATAATGCTTTCGAATAAAACTCTGCAGCTGCTGCGTAATCATTAACCGAATTTGCGTGATTTGCAGACAAATAAGCCCCTGCAAGACCTTCGGCATAACCAGCCACAGGGCTAAAGCTTAGGGTTGCTGCTAAAACAAGATTATATATGGTCTTTTTACGCATTTTGGCCAATTCCTATTCATATATCAGAAGTTCAGCCTAACGGTGTAGCAGACGCAATACAACCAAGCTTACATCACGAATGAAAACTTGGCTGTGATACGCTGGTTTGCTTACATATTTGGGTAATTTGGCCCTTCACCACCCTGCGGTGTTGCCCATGTGATGTTCTCGCTAGGGTCTTTGATGTCGCAGGTTTTGCAATGCACACAGTTTTGCGCATTGATCTGAAAGCGCGGGTTTGAGCCATCATCATCACGGATAATTTCATAAACACCTGCGGGGCAATAACGTTGCGCCGGTTCTGCAAATTCCGGCAGATTGACATCCACAGGGATACTGGCATCGGCCAGTTGTAAGTGGCACGGCTGTTCTTCTTCATGGTTAGTGCCCGAAAAGCTGACATTGGTCAGGCGATCAAAGCTAAGTTTACCATCCGCTTTAGGATAATCAATCGGGGCAAAATCTGCGGCTTTACCTGTTGCTTTCGCATCATTTTTGCCGTGCTTCATGGTGCCAAACAGGCTGAATTTAAACAGCGTTTGGCACCACATATCAAACCCGCCCAGCATCATGCCCAGCTTGGGCCCGAAACGACCGTTCATGGGCGCTACATTGCGCACGATATTCAGGTCTTTACCAACGGGGCCTTCACGCAGTTCTGTGTTGTAATCCGTCAGTTCATCGCCCGAACGACCGGCTTTGATCGCCGCATTTGCCGCTTCAGCTGCCGCTTTGCCTGAAAGCATCGCATTATGATTGCCTTTGATACGCGGTAAATTCACCAAACCTGCGGAACAACCCAACAGCGCCCCACCCGGAAAACAGGCTTTCGGGATGGACTGAAAGCCGCCCTTTGTCACGGCACGCGCGCCATATGCCACGCGTTTACCGCCTTCCAGAACCTTGGCGATTTTCGGGTGATGTTTCCAACGCTGGAATTCCATGTAGGGAAACAAGTGTGGATTTTTATAACTTAAATCAATGATATAGCCCACGTAAACTTGATTGTTATCAATGTGATACATGAATGATCCGCCGCCCGCTTCATTGCCCAAGGGCCAGCCCAATGTGTGTGTTACTTCACCTTCATTGTGGTTTTCAGGCTTCACATCCCATATTTCCTTCATGCCCAGACCGAACTTTGGCACATCCGCATCTTTGGCCAGATCGTATTTTGCGATCACTTGTTTGGACAATGATCCGCGCACGCCTTCGGACAAGAACACATATTTGCCGTACAGTACCATGCCAGGCTCATAAGACGGACCTTCAGAGCCGTCTTTTTGTTTGCCGAACTCGCCTGCAACCACGCCTTTAACTTCACCGTTTTCGCCAAAAACCAGTTCAGAACAGGCCATGCCGGGGAAAATCTCCACGCCCATGCCTTCGGCTTGTTCCGCCATCCAGCGGCAAACATTGGCCATCGAAACGATATACTTGCCGTGGTTATTCATCAGCGGCGGCATCATGAAGTTCGGCAGTTTAAAACCGCCTTTTTCAGACAGCATCAGGAAGTTATCTTCCTTAACTTGCACCTTGATCGGCGCGCCTTTGTCTTTCCAATCAGGGATCAATGCATCCAGCCCGACAGTATCCAAGACCGCACCTGACAGAATATGAGCCCCGACTTCAGAGCCTTTTTCCAGAACCACAATTTCCAGTTCCGCATCCAGTTGTTTCAAGCGAATAGCCGCAGACAGGCCAGCTGGCCCCGCCCCTACAATCACTACATCGTACTCCATAGACTCGCGTTCGATATCGGCCATTTCGATCCCCTTAAAAATTATCCGGCGCATAAATATGCTGGCTTACTTTATGGGCCTAGCAAATACTTGCCAAGAGTGGAAATGTGAACGCGACGTAATAATGTCTTTTACGTCGGGTTTTAATATTTTCTACATATAAACCTTTCTCTTGCACTCAGTGCAAAGCAAATTTAATGTACATCTTTGAAACGCAAAGACACAGTAGGGCGTAATGGATAAAATACCGATGACAGCAAACGGCTTTAAAGCCGCTGATGCAGAGCTAAAATTGCTAAAATCTACGGATCGCCCCGCCGTAATACGTGCGATCGCCGAAGCCCGTGAGCATGGCGATTTGTCAGAAAATGCCGAATATCATGCAGCACGCGAACAGCAAAGCCATATTGAAGGGCGTATCAAAGAGCTAGAGGGCATTATCAGTTTGGCACAGATCATTGATGTCAGCAAACTATCTGGTGCGGTTAAATTTGGTGCAACCGTTACCATTGCCGATGAAGATACTGACGCAGAAAAGTCTTTTCAGATCGTGGGTGAGCCTGAGGCAAATATTGATAAAGGCCTGTTAAACCTGAATTCCCCCATCGCGCGTGCCTTGATTGGGAAAGAAGAAGGTGACAGTGTAGAAGTGCGCACTCCAGGTGGCACAAAGTATTATGAGATTGTAAGCGTAAAGTTCCTTTAACCCGCCTTTATATCTTATAAGGATTTAACAAGATGAACCGGCAAGACCATACGGACAAGAGCAGCGAAAAGGCTGCCCTTTTCATCGCCATTGCTTTAACCGCGATCTGGGGCATTGGCATTGCTGCAATCTATTATCTATACCCTGAAGTGGCCCGTCAAATCGGCCATAACCAAAACCTGACTGCTTTGGTATCCGTGGGCTTGTTTATGCCTCTTATCCTGATTTGGATTGCCGCCCTTTTATCACGATCAATGGCTGCAATGCGGGGTGAAACTAAAAAATTACGCAAATCAATCAAGCGTATGGATGAAATGCTGCGGGTTCAAATTGTTGACGAAACCGAAAACCGCGACCGGTGGATACAAAGCCAGTTGGCCCAAATCACCGCGCATACGAAAAAAACCAACCTTGATGTGGCCGCTGTGTTTGAAAAAATATCTGAAGCTCGGGAAGAAATTACAGCAGCCCGCAACACAACCGCGTTGCCGAAAAAACCGTTTATCTTGACCGATGTAGCACAGGCAAATTTACCGTTGCCAAGTGACGTAAAAAAGCCAAGCGCACCGGTTACCATCCGCGAGTTAATCAAAGCGTTGAACTTTCCGGATGACGCGAAAGATGCAGAAGGCTTTCGTGTGTTGCAACGCGCCTTTAGTGATCGCACCACATCAAAGTTGTTGCGCTCCGCACAAGATGTTCTGACCATGCTTTCCGAGGATGGTATTTTCATGGACGACCTGCGCGTTGAACGCCCCGAAGCATCAGCTTGGCGCAGTTTTGCCCAAGGTGCGCGTGGTAGTGAGGTGGCCGCTTTGGGGATGGTGCGGGATCGTACAGCACTGACACTTTCCAAAACGCGCTTAAAAAGTGATGCCGCATTTCGTGAAAAAGTACATGGTTTTTTGACCCAGTTCGACCACATCTTGACCAAGTTTGAAGAAACAGCCAAAGACAGTGAACTGGCTGAAATGGGCAAAACCCGCAGTGCGATTGCATTCATGTTACTAGGGCGGGTTTCAGGGGCGTTTGACGCGCGTTATATTCCAAAAGACGCGTAAGGAATATATTTCACCTTATCACCTTTTGTGATTTCAGCAGCAGCATCGGGCAGCTCTACTAGGCCATCTGACCATGCGAGCCCAGATATTCGACCCGACCCTTCTGACTTGAATATTTCCACATGGCCCTGTGCATTCAAACGCCCACGCAAATACTCCCGACGGCCTGGTTTTTTCGACTTTTCAAATGCTGCGGGCACTTGAAAAGACGTGACATCACGCAGGCTTTGCCCAGCCAGAGTTTTCAATGCAGGCAGCCCGAAAATCAAGGCGCAGACAAAGGCCGCAACAGGGTTTCCGGGGAAACCAAAAGTCGGGGTGCCGTTCCACAGTGCCATCACAATCGGGCGGCCTGGCTTTAACGCCACGCGCCACGTATGCAGCGCACCTTCTTCTTTCAGCAACTTAGACACGTAATCTTCATCACCCGCAGATGCCCCACCAGACACAAAAATCGCATCAGCATTTTGAGCAGCTTGATTGAAGCCCGCGCGAATTAGCGTGGGGTTATCTTCAAAGTGGCCACCATCAATAGCCTCGAACCCCCACGCACGGATCATGCTCAAAAGCATTGGTTTATTGGCGTCAAATATCTGGTCATCACGTGCAGTATCACCAACTTTAACCAGCTCTGTACCTGTGGAAATCACCGCTACCTTCAGGTGTTTATAAACGCTCACCTCATGCACAGCCGTTGCCGCTAAAAGCGCAAGGTCTTGGGGGCGCAACACATGGCCCACTTTAAAAACACTCTGCCCCGCAGCAACATCTTCGGCGGCATTTCGTGAATTTTCACCTTTTCGCAAGCCAGAGCGGAAAGAAACGGCAGGCCCGTTAATAACAGTATCTTCTTCCAGAACCACCGTATCAACCCCGTCAGGTATGATAGCACCCGTCAAGATGCGCAACGCGTGCCCCGCTTCTACCAGCCCCAAAAATGGCTTGCCCGCCGCTGCAACCCCATCTTGAAGCGGCAGGTCGATCACCTCGGTATCGGGCAGATCACCATAGCAAAACCCATAGCCATCCACTGCAGAGTTAGCCATCGGCGGGTTGGATCGTTTGGCACTTACAGATGCAGCCAGCGTGCGCCGGGCGGCATATTCCAAAGGGATAGCTTCTTGTTCCACAACAGCGTGCAGGCCCTTCTTGATCTGCTTCAGTGCCTCATCAACAGGCGTCCATTCAACACCTGCAGGCATGGCAAAGCAGTTGTTTTTAAGCGGCGGTACGCTCATGCGTTTAACCCCGTTTGGCTCATCACAAAATCTGCGATTGCGCTGGCATCATTTAAATCCAAAACTTGCAATCCGCCCGTTGCCACATCAACATCGCTGGCCACAGCCACAATGGTTTTGTTATTTGCAGAAACCAAAGGCATCTCAGTTGTGGCACGGTGGCATTCGATTTTAGCGTGTGATGCGCTTTTAAACCCTTCGATAATCACAATATCTACGGGCGACATTTTTGCCAAAAGCTCTTCAAGCGGAGGTTCATCTTCGCCTTGCAATTCATGCATCACCGCCCAGCGCTTACCAGAGCTGATCAACACTTCTTGCGCCCCTGCTTGGCGGTGTTTGTAAGTGTCCCGACCCGGCTGATCCAAATCAAACGCATGGTGAGCATGTTTCATTGTAGAAACTGTAAACCCGCGCGATTTCAACTCGGTCACTAACCCTGCTACAAGCGTGGTTTTTCCGGAATTTTTCCACCCTACAACACCGAATAATTTCATAAAGCATACTCCTTTAACAGCCGCTTTGCAGTTTCATAGTCTTCAGGGCGGTTAACGTTGAAAAACGGGTCAAACGGGGTCGCGTCAAACCTGACTTTCACCACACCGTGCGGGTGCGCCCATTGCACAACCTTACGCATTCCAGCGTTTAATGCACCGCGTAAATCATCGCAGAGTGTGACTGGCCAAAGACCAAATGTGGGGTGATTGTGAAACCGCGCGTCAGAGCCAGAGGTTTCCGCGATTGCAATCTTACCTGATTGTGCGGCTAGCTCTGATTGCATTTTCAACACGAAATTTTCAGGGAAGAACGGCGTGTCAGCCGCTACGGTCACAATATAATCCACCCCATGCGTTTGCGCCCACTCCATCCCTGTCAGCACGCCCGCCAAGGGGCCTGCGTAACCTTCGAAACTATCGGGGATGATCGCAAACCCCGTATTTTGATAGCCGCTTGCACCGCTGTTCGCATTAATCGCAATCATATCCACTTGTGCGGCCAATCTATCAGCCGTGCGGTGCAATAAGCTCTGCCCACCTAATTCCAACAAACATTTATCTTGCCCGCCCATACGCGTTGACAAGCCACCGGCCAGAACAATACCTACGGGCTTTTTCACTGGGCATCCTCATCTTTAGCATGATCCCAGATCAGCCGGTCTGCACCACTTAGGCAGGTAAACCGCTTACCCTTCATCCGCCCGATCAAGGTCAGGCCAACCTGATTGGCCAGTTCCACCCCCCATGCTGTAAAGCCCGAACGTGATACTAGAACAGGTATGCCCATCAGCGCGGTTTTGATCACCATTTCAGAGGTCAAACGACCCGTTGTATATAGGATTTTATCGCCCGCATCCTGCCCTTCGGACAACATCCAACCGGCGATTTTATCAACCGCATTATGGCGCCCGACATCTTCCATATAAACCAACGGACGATCGCCTTGGCACAGTACCGTGGCATGAACCGCACCCGCAGCCAGATAAAGGCTGGGCGTTGTGTTGATCTTTTTTGAAAGCGTGTAAAGCCACGATGTCTGCACGGTTACCTCTGGCAGTTTCACCGCATCAAGCCCGTCCATAATATCACCGAAAACCGTACCTACCGCACAACCGGAAGTGCGGGTTTTCTTCGATAATTTTTCTTCATAATCAGTTTCAACGGCGGTGCGCACCACAACTGTTTCCAGCTCTTCATCATAGTCAACACTTAGAATTTCTTCGTCCATACTCAGCATCTGTTGATTGCGCAAAAAACCTAATGCCAAATATTCAGGGTAATCCCCGATAGTCATTGCAGTCACAATCTCACGCGAATTCAGGAAAATAGTCAAAGGCCGTTCTTCGATCACGGCCATGTCTACATTTGCCCCATTTTGATCCACACCCGCCACTTTACGTGTCAGCTTTAATGAGGTCACATCGGGGGTGATAATCATGCCGTTATCGATTTCAGCTTTAGGCATTTGCCTCTCCTGCGAAGGTAAGTTAACGATTAAACCACAGAGATTTTTCAAGAGTATCCTAGCCTAATGACAGTAAGTAACAACAGCATAAAAAGCACATTTTGGCGTGGGTTTCGCGATGGCCTACCCTTTATTCTGGTCGTCGCCCCATTCGGCACACTGTTCGGCGTGGCTGCAACCGAGGCTGGTATGGATATTTTGCAAGTGATGTCTTTTTCGATATTGGTTATTGCCGGGGCCGCACAGTTCAGCGCACTGACCTTGTTAATCGAAGATGCCCCGACCGTGATAATCCTGTTAACCTCGCTTGCTGTTAACCTGCGCATGGCGATGTATTCTGCGGCATTGGTTCCGCATTTTGGCAAGTTGCGGACGCGCCTAAAGTTGCTTATCTCGTACTTTCTGGTCGACCAGTCATATGCAATGGGGATCAAGGAATATGATGAAAACCCTGATCAGCCCGTTGCAAATAAGGTGGCATATTTCTTTGGCATTATGCTGGCGACAGCACCGTTTTGGTATATCTCAACCTATCTGGGTGCTGCATTAGGGGCCTCTATTCCTGAAGCATTTTCACTGGATTTCGCGGTGCCAATTTGTTTCATCGCACTGATAGCCCCGATGTTACGCACAATCCCGCATATCATTACCGCTTTTGTTTCAGTTGCTCTTGCCCTGTCTTTGGCTTGGGTTCCCTACAGTCTTGGGCTGATCATTGCCGCCATATTGGCAATGATGTCAGGGGCCTATGCAGAGCTGAAATTGGGGGTGAAAGAATGATCCTTGACCCCAGCAAAATCTGGCCTGTTATTATTGCAATGGCCATTGGCACATTTTTCATCCGTTATTCATTTTTAGGCCTGCTGGGCGACCGCGAATTGCCCGCGTGGTTCTTGCGCCATTTACGCTATGTCGGGGTGGCGGTTTTACCGGGACTGATCGCGCCCATGATCTTATGGCCACAGGCAACGGGCGGCACCCCTGATCTGGCACGTATACTGGCAACCGTGGTCGCCGTTGGCGTTGGTATCTGGAAGAAAAGTGTGATCGGCACCGTGGTTTTTGGCATCGGCACACTTTATCTGGTGCAGTATTTAAATGGGTAAAGCAGTGGTCTTAAACACCGTGCGTAAAGCAAAGTTTGACCGCAACTGCGCTACCCCCGGCAAGCGTGACAGATACCGGCGATGAATACGCGCGAAATCTTCGGTGTCGGAAGCAACCACCTTCAATGTGTAATCTGAAGTACCCGCCATCAGGTGGCATTCAAGCACATCAGGGATCAATTTCACCTCTCGTTCAAAAGCATCCAACACATCATCCGCTTGGCTGGACAAGGTGATTTGAACAAACACCGTTGTCTTGCGATCCACTTCGCGGGCATCCAGTAAGGCCACGTAATCTTTGATGATTTTCTTTTTTTCCAGCTGTTGCACCCTGCGATGACAAGCGGATGGCGACAGGTTCACTTTGTCAGCCAAATCAGCATTAGACATACGGCCCGCGCGTTGCAGGCAATTCAAGATTCGGCGGTCTGTTTCATCAATTTTCATTCCATGCAATCTTTCAGCGTTATACCTGCAATAACGGCTGATTATTCTAAGATTAGAACAATTACCAGTAATAATCTTATTTATTTTCCAGAAATTCGCGTAATACTTCAGTATCTAATACCAAAGCTAAACGGAGTTATCATGCTTATCGGGTGCCCTACAGAGATTAAAAACCAAGAATATCGCGTCGGAATGACGCCAGCTGCCTCTATGGAAGCCGCTGCCAATGGTCACGATGTGATCATCCAAAAAGGGGCCGGCATTGGCGCCGGTTTTGAGGATGAAGCCTATACAAGTGTTGGGGCCAAGATCGTTGATACTGCAGCAGAGATTTTTGCCAGTGCCGATATGGTAGTGAAAGTAAAAGAGCCACAACCGGTTGAACGCAAACAACTGCGCGAAGGCCAGATCCTGTTCACATACCTGCACCTTGCACCTGATGCACCGCAAACCGTTGATCTGCTGGAAAGCGGTGTTACTGCGATTGCCTATGAAACCGTAACAGACCGAAATGGCGCATTGCCATTGCTTGCACCTATGTCTGAAGTTGCAGGCAAACTGGCACCCCAAGTGGGCAGCTGGACATTGCAAAAAGCCAACGGCGGGCGCGGCGTTCTGATGGGTGGTGTGCCGGGCGTTTCACCGGCCAAGATTGTTGTCATCGGCGGCGGTGTTGTGGGCACACATGCAGCACGCGTGGCGGCTGGCATGGGGGCGGATGTGACCGTATTGGATATGTCTTTACCGCGCATGCGTTATCTGGATGATGCTTTTGGCGGTGTGTTTAAAACCAGCTACGCGTCTAAAGAAAACACTGCCAACCTAATAACCCAAGCCGACATCGTTGTGGGTGCAGTACTTATTCCAGGTGCTGCTGCGCCTACATTGATCAGCCGCGCACAACTTTCTACAATGAAACCAGGTTCGGTTCTGGTAGACGTTGCTATCGACCAAGGCGGGTGTTTTGAGACATCCAAAGCCACCACACATGATGACCCGATCTATGAAGTGGACGGTGTCATGCATTACTGTGTAGCCAACATGCCGGGGGCTGTTGCACGTACTTCTACAATCGCTTTGGGCAATGCCACCATGCCGTTCATGATTGCTTTGGCGAACAAAGGCTGGAAACAGGCCTGTAGCGATGATGCGCATTTGATGAATGGTTTGAACACACACGCGGGTAAAATCACTTACACCGCTGTGGGTGAAGCTTTGGGTATGGATTACATCAGCCCTGAAGCGGCTTTGAAAATATAAAAGCAAAAAGGCCCGCTTACTAAGGCGGGCCTTTTTACAATCTAATATAAAGCTTATTTCTTTTTCAAAGCTTTCAGAATGTCACCCAACAATTCATTGTCAGTTGGACCTGCCGGTGCTTCTTCTGCTGCTGCCTCTTCTTCTGCTGCAGCTGCTTCTTTTGCTTTGTTCAGTGTGCGAACCAGCATGAATACAACATATGCGATAATCAGGAAGTTGATGATCGCCATCAGGAAACTACCCCAAGCAAATGCAGCAACACCCGCTTCGCGTGCAGCTTCTAAAGATGCGTACTCGGTGCCATCTCCGCCTAGAACGAAGAAGTTATTTGCCAAATCAACGCCGCCCATAAACAAACCGATGATCGGATTGATAAGGTCCGCGACAAGCGATTTTACGATCGCTGTAAAAGCGGCACCGATGATGATACCAACAGCCATGTCCATGACATTGCCCTTGGCGATGAAATCTTTGAATTCTTTAAGCATAATGCTCCCCTGTATTGCTTTGCCCCGAAGATTTCGGGGCATCTGGCGTATACTTGGGGATACTTGGTATGTATTTCAAGGAAATAGTTTACTTTTAGGTAAAATTCTATGCCGGAAGGCTTCCCTGCAAGACATAACGCAGAATTTCCACTATCTGATCAGGCCGCTCTGCCACGGCAAAAGCGGCGGCATCGACCTCTTTCAAAGGATGTTGATGATCGGGGCCGTGCAAAACGATCAATGATTTGCCCAAGGCAGCGGCATAGCCCGCATCAAACGCCGCATTCCACTGCTTGTATTTATCGCCGAAACGCACAACCACAATATCAGCGTCGGCTATGCCTTTGCGCGTACGGATTGCATTGACCTTGGCACCTTTATGATCGTGCCAAAACTTGTCTGACTCTTCGCCTAAAATTGCTACACCGCAATCATCCGAAGCTGCGTGATCAGTCACAGGGCTGTTAAAGGACACGTCCAAACCTTTGGCCCCGTCAATAATTTGCTCACGCCAATCAGTGTGAATTTCGCCGGACAGGTAAACGCTAAGTGTCATCATATTTTCCAAGGTAATTTCATGTGTTGCACAAGGCTATACCCCGTTCACAATCATATCCGCAACCTTTTCAGCAATCATCATCGTGGGCGCATTGGTGTTGCCACCGATCAAGCGTGGCATGACCGAGGCATCGACAACCCGCAAACCCTTAACCCCGTTCACACGGCACTGCGCATCAACAACCGCCATATCGCACTGCCCCATCGCACAAGTGCCAACGGGGTGATAGATGGTATCAGCGCGATTGCGAATATCCGCCTCTAACCCTGCATCACTGCCATCGTAATCATACAGGCGTTTGCTGCGCCAAGGGGTCAGTGCATCGGCGGCCATGATCTGTTCAACCAAACGCACACCTTTCATCAACAGCTTCAAATCATCTGGGTCACTTAGATATTGCGGATCAATGCGCGGCGCGTTTGCAGGCTGTGTATTTTTCAATCCAACCGCCCCCCGACTTTTGGGGCGCAATACACAGACATGGCAACTGAAACCGTCACTTAGACGAATAGTACGCAAATGATTATCCACGATCACAGGGGAAAAATGCAGTTGCAGATCAGGGCGATCCAGCGATGGATTAGAACGAATAAAGGCAGAGCCTTCCGCATAAGGTGTGGCAAACATGCCTGTGCCATCGCGTAGCCATTTCAACATGGCTTTCGTCAGGCGCACCAATCCCGCAGGGTTCAGGCCAATCACATCCGCACGTTTTGATTTATACGAAACCACATGATCCAAATGATCTTGCAGGTTTTGCCCGACACCCGGCAACTCATGCGTCACATCTATACCATGGGCATTCAGCTCATCACACGGGCCTATACCTGACAACATCAACAGTTGTGGTGAGCCAAATGCACCGGCACTTAAGATCACCTCTTTATTGGCCCTTACCTGATGCAACTTACCACGCTGTTTATACGACACACCAACCGCGTGCCCGTCTTCCAAGATCACTTTGTTCACTTGGGTTCTGGTCAGCACCGTCAGGTTCGGGCGTTTTACCTGTACAGGAAATAGATAGGCAGAAGCTGCCGAACACCGTTCGCCCATTTGCTTGCCTTGATAATGTTGCGTGACCTGATAAAGCCCAACACCTTCTTGGCACGCCCCGTTAAAATCCGCATTACGGCGGATTTGCAGGCTTTCGGCAGCATCCAAAAATGCATGTGTAATCGCACGCGGTTCCGATTGAGTGGCAACCTGTAGCGGCCCATCGCCGCCATGCAATGCGTCCGCCCCCCACTGGTTACCTTCGGATTTCATAAAATACGGCAGAACGTCATCCCATGCCCAACCGTCACAGCCCAGATCCGCCCATTCATCATAATCTTTTCGGTGGCCACGGATATAAAGCATCGCATTGATCGCACTGGAACCACCCAAGGCTTTGCCGCGTGGCTGAAAGCCACGTCGATTGTTCAGCTCTTTTTGCGGTTCAGTGAAAAACGCCCAGTTGTTGATCTTGGGACGTCCCGAAATCATCGTGGCAATCATTGCAGGCGCGCGGATCAGAAAACTCTTACCGCCACCACCCGCTTCCAGCAGACAAACCGATGTTTCTGGGTCGGCACTTAATCTGTTGGCCAGAACACAGCCTGCAGAACCGCCACCCACGATCACATAATCAAAATCCATAAAACCCTCCCTTTCGGCAGAGATTAGAATAAGATGCGCAGGCTAAGAAGCAAGACCCCGCGTCACATGACGGTTTTGTTATCCGCGCAGCACGCCACCCGTGGCTTTGCTGACCTTATCAATGATCTTGGCACTGACCGCTTCAATATCCTTGTCGGTCAGGGTGGCGTCAGTGGGTTGCAACCGCACGGAAATAGCAATGGATTTTTTACCCGCCCCCATTTGCGCCTCGGCCTTATCACCCATGAACACATCAAACACGGATGCACCCGTGATCAGGTTTTTATCAGCACCTTTGGCCGCGTTAAGCAAGGTTAACGCTTCCACATCCATATCCACCACAAAAGCGAAATCACGTTCCACCGCCTGCAAATCAGATACTTTCAATGCAGGGCGTGTGCTGGTTTTGTTTTTCGGAAACGGAATTCTAGCCACGTGAACAGCAAATGCCACGGCAGGGCCTTTCACGCCCAGCGCATCCAGAACCTTTGGATGCACCTCACCAAAAGCACAAAGCACGTTTTTCGGCCCCAATGACAGCTTACCCGAACGACCAGGATGCCACCATTCACGCGCACCGCGCAGAACCATCATTTTTTCAGGTGCACCGATGGCAGATAGAACCGCCTGCGCATCCACTTTGGCGTCATAAGTATCAACCGCACGCCGCGCACCATGCGGATCACGTTCGCCCGTATGACCGATCAACAGACCTGTCGCCAGCAATTCCTGATCTTCAGGTTCGCCACCGTGAAACACTGGGCCAACTTCAAACAATGCCATATCCATAATGCCGCGCGCCTGATTGCGCGATGCCGCCTGTAACAGGCCGGGCAGCAAGGACGGGCGCATATGGCTCATGTCATTGGAAATCGGATTGCCGACTTTTACCGCATCAGTGCCACCACCAAACAGCGCAGCACTAGGCTGGTCAATAAACGAATAGGTCACGCATTCATTATATCCCAACGCCGCAATAGTGCGCCGCGCCATAGTTTCACGCCGTTGCATTGGCGTTAGGATCGGCTTTGGCACGCCCACACTTAATGGCGGCAAAGGCACGCCCTTTAGTTTGGTAAGCGATGCCACACGCGCAATCTCTTCCACCAGATCAGCCTGCCCCAAAACATCGGGACGCCAGCTTGGCACATAAGCATCATCGCCTTGCAATTCAAAACCCAAGGCAGTCAAAGTCGCCCGCTGTGTTTCGTCAGGAATATCCATACCGACCAGCGATTTCACGCGATCCGTATCCAGCTTATAACTGCGCGTCACATCAGGCACTTCGCCCGCCACAACCATGTCAGAGGCGTCACCACCGCAAAGTTCCATGATCAATGCCGTAGCTAAATCCAGCCCAGTAGGTGTAAACGCAGGATCAACGCCGCGTTCAAAACGATACCGCGCATCAGAGTTGATCTTCAACTTACGCCCCGCCATCGCAATAGTAATCGGATCCCAATACGCACTTTCAAGGAAAACATTCACCGTCTCATCAGTACACCCCGTAGGCAGTCCGCCCATGATGCCGGCAACACTTTGCGCACCTGTATCATCCGAGATCACCATCATACCCGCATCAAACGTGTATTCCACATCATCCAACGCCATCAGGGTTTCGCCACCTTTGGCGAAATGCACGCGCAGATCACCCTTGACCGCATCCGCGTCAAACACATGCAGCGGGCGGTTGTATTCATAGGTGAACAGGTTGGTGATATCGACCAGCGTTGAAATGGGGCGCAACCCGATCGAACGCAAACGCGCTTGCAGCCAAGCGGGGCTTGGGCCGTTTTTCACGCCTTTAATCAGACGGCCAGTGAACAACGGGCAACCCTTGGCTTGCACATCCGCATCAATGGTCACGTTGATATCAGATTTGAAACCACCCTTGATATCTGCAGTCGGTTCAGGCTTCAACACACCCAAACCGCGTGCGGCCAGATCCCGCGCAATACCACGAATACCCAGCGCATCAGGGCGATTTGGGGTGATCGCAATTTCGATCATCGGGTCGATCTTATCGGGGGAATGCTGCATCAGATAATCAACGAATTTAGAGCCCACGGCGGGTTCGCCCGCCAGCTCAATAATCCCGTCGTGTTCGTCTGAAAGTTCCATCTCTTTTTCAGAAGCCATCATGCCGAAGCTTTCGATGCCACGGATTTTGCCAACCCCGATGGTAATATCCAAACCCGGCACATAAACGCCGGGTTTCGCCACGACCACATGAATACCTTCACGTGCATTTGGTGCACCACAAATGATCTGCAACTCGCCCTCATCCGTGTCGACCTTACAAACCCGCAGCTTATCCGCATCGGGGTGCTTTTCGGCGTGCTTGACGTAACCGATGGTAAAGGCGGCAAGCGTGTCCATCGGGTTCACCACCTCTTCGACCTCTAGCCCCAAGTCGGTCAGGGCATAGGTGATCTCATCAATAGAGGCATCAGTGTCTAGGTGGTTTTTCAACCAAGAGAGTGTGAATTTCATTTTGATGGCTCCGGTATATTCATTTCGCTAAAGTAGCGCGTGTTCTCTGAATCTACTAACTTTGAGTACGCTGTTCTGTTTGATGTTTTCTCAATAAGGCGTATGTCAATTTTCATTACCTTAAGCATATTATTTTTGGCGCTATCAAACTCCATTTCTTGCATACCAATCCCATTAGGTGCACCTAATTGAGCTATTAGCGTTTGAATGCGACCATTAATACTTAAGCAAGCGTGCGCTACATATTCGGGAACTTGGATTTGCGCCCGCAAGGTTGCAGTTTCAAAATCAAGAGCTGCGATGTCAGCCGCACCAGTCTCTTGCTTTGTAAGGTAATGTGTAGCAGATTCACAACCAAGATAGAGACCGATAGCCTTATTCATTTTAGCAATTAGTTCAGCATAAATATCTGCTCGTTCATCGCGAAAATCAAAATGGCGTTGCGCCAACTGTTTATTCGTTTCCCTGCGAGTAGCAATAATTGCCACAATGATGGCAACGAATACAGTTACAAGCGAATCAGATAAATCCACAATCCTCGACCATATATCCAGAGAAGAATTCACACTCGCACTCACCGCGAAATCCCCCCATGCAAGTTCGGCATATCCAAACTCGCAAAGCCGTAATGCCTTAACCAACGCAGATCACTATCAAAGAACGCACGCAGATCAGGTATCCCGTATTTCAACATCGCGATGCGGTCGATGCCCATGCCGAAGGCAAAGCCTTGCCATACGTCAGGGTCAACGCCTGCGGCCTGCAACACTTTGGGGTGTACCATGCCGCTGCCCAGAATTTCCATCCAGTCGTCGCCTTGGCCCAGTTTCAACTGGCCCTTGTCCCATGAACAGCGAATGTCAACTTCGGCAGACGGTTCGGTGAACGGGAAGTGTGAGGCGCGAAAGCGCAGTTCCACGTCATCGACTTCAAAAAACGCGCGGCAGAACTCTTCCAGTGTCCATTTCAGGTTCGCCATGGAAATGTCTTTGTCGATGCACAGGCCTTCGTATTGGTGAAACATCGGGGTATGGGTCTGGTCGTAATCAGCCCGGTAAACACGGCCCGGGCAGATGATGCGGCTGGGTGCGCCGAACTTTTCCAGATGGTGAATTTGCACCGGGCTGGTGTGGGTGCGCAGTACATGCGGCGGACGATCATCATCCGCTTCGCGGTGCATATAAAACGTGTCATGCTCTTGGCGCGCAGGGTGTTCGGGTGCGATGTTCAGTGCATCAAAGTTATAGTAATCGGTTTCGATTTGCGGGCCTTCGGCCACGGCAAAGCCAAGGGATGCAAAGATTGAAACCACTTCTTCTGTCACCTGACTGATCGGGTGAATAGAGCCTTGACGGCGCGGGCGGCCAGACAGGGACACATCAATCCATTCGGTCTGCAAACGCGCATCCAACGCCGCATCCGCAAGCGCGGATTTCTTGGCCGCGATGGCAGAGTTCACTTCGTTTTTAAGCGCATTCAACGCAGGCCCCGCCACTTGGCGTTCTTCGGGTGTCATTTTGCCCAGCTCGCGCATTTTCAGGGATACTTCACCTTTTTTGCCCACGGCGGTCACGCGCAAATCTTCTAACGTGGCCTCATCGCCTGCGGCCATGATGCTGGTCAGGTATTTCGTTTTTAATGCGTCCAAACCATCCATTGGCTTTAGTCCCTTAATTCTTTGGTGCTATGGATACCACAGCCCCCCAAATGCTCAACAAAAAAAGCCCCACCTTAACGGCAGGGCTTTTAAAAACTCTATTAACCTAAAGTTTAGGCCGCCGCTTTTGCTTGCTCCACAATCGCGGTAAACGCTGCCGGTTCATTCACGGCCAGATCGGCCAGAACCTTACGGTCAACTTCAATACCCGCTTTGGTCAGCAGGTTAATGAATTTGCTATATGTCAGGGCTTCGTCGTTCAGACGAACCGCTGCGTTAATACGTTGGATCCACAAAGCGCGGAAGTTGCGCTTGCGATTTTTGCGGTCACGTGTCGCGTATTGGTTCGCTTTATCAACCGCTTGGGTTGCTGTGCGAAACAGTCTAGAACGAGCACCATAATAACCTTTGGCGGCTTTGATGACCTTTTTGTGACGGGCGTGGGTAACTTTACCGGATGTAACTCTTGACATTTTTCAGATCTCCTAGCGCGCGTACGGCATGTATTTTTTCACGATTTTTGCATCGGCGGCACATAGCACAGTTGTGCCCCGTGCGTTGCGGATGAATTTACGTGTACGTTTAATCATGCCGTGGCGTTTACCCGCCTGGGCTGCTTTGATCTTGCCAGAGGCAGTCACTTTAAAGCGCTTTTTAGCACCTGATTTGGTCTTCATCTTGGGCATTTCCATCTCCTTGGTTAAGGTTGGTTTAACACGCGAACTCGGCATGCCTTTGGGCCGGTCGCATCAACAATTCGGCTGCTATAGGCTGCTTGATAAGGGAATGCAAGGGATTCTATTGAATTAGAATATGGCTGCAATGATGCGCAACACACTATCGCCAAACCCCGTTAGGGTTAAATTGCCGCCCATTTGCACCCATGTATAAGCCAATGACAGCAGGCCAAGGGTAATCAGCAGTGATGGAAACCAGACAACCGTTCTATCGGCACGTGCGGTTAGATACCCGATCAGCCCGATAAGGGGCATGAAGATACCCAGTGCAAAATAGATGTCATGCGGTTCCAATCAGCATTCCTTTTTATTCAGCCTCGCTTGCAAAGATCAGTTTTTCGTCCACCGGGGCGACACGCAGGATATTGGTAGAGCCTGCCGTGTTGAAAGGAACCCCCGCAATCACCACGATTTTATCGTCTTCTGCAGCAAATTCGTATCTACGCGCAGCACGCGCTGCACTGACAACAGCCAGCTTAAACCGTGATACTTCATTGGTAACAACCGTATGCAACCCCCACACAAGTGCCAAACGTCTTGCCGTTCCCACATTTGGGGTCAAAGCAATGATTGGCACCATGGCTTTTTCACGCGATACCAGAACAGCGGTTGAACCGGACTCGGTAAAGCAACAAATCGCTTTAATATCCGTGGTTTCAGCGATTTCACGTGCAGCCAGTGTAATCGCCTCAGGAACCGTTGTGCTTGAGCGTGTTCTCGATGCGGCAATAACTTTCAGGTAATTATCATCACCCTCCACCTCTTTGGCCACATTATTCATCGTGCTGACCGCTTCTACAGCATAATCACCCATCGCAGACTCGGCTGACAGCATAACGGCATCAGCCCCTTCATAAATAGCTGTCGCAACATCGGATACTTCCGCACGTGTGGGCACAGGGCTTTCGATCATGCTTTCCATCATTTGAGTGGCCACAATCACAGGCTTGCCAACCGCACGGCACTTACGGATCAAGCGTTTCTGGATCGGCGGCACCGCGTAGACAGGTAATTCCACACCCAGATCACCACGCGCGACCATGATGCCATCTGACACCGCAAGAATACTGTCAAAGTTTTCAACCGCAGTGGGTTTTTCTATTTTTGAGATGATAGAGGCCCGACCATCAGCGAGGGCACGCGCTTCAGTCACATCTTCAGGGCGCTGCACAAAAGAAAGTGCCAGCCAATCTACGCCCAGTGAGCAGGCAAATTCTAAATCTGCTTTATCTTTCTCTGAAAGGGCTGCAACTGGCAGAACCACATCAGGCACATTCACCCCTTTGCGGTTGGATATTTCGCCACCCACCTCAACCGTACAATTCGCAAAATCAACACCACACTTTTTTACCTTCAAGCGAATTTTACCGTCGTTAACTAATAAGGTTGTGTTCGGCTCTAAAGCCGCAAAAATTTCTTTATGCGGTAGGTTCACACGCTTTACATCCCCTGGAGTATCATCCAGATCAAAACGAAAGTCCTGACCCTCAACCAGTTCCTCGGTATCGTTAGCAAACACACCACAGCGCAGTTTTGGGCCTTGCAAGTCAGCCAAGATACCAATGGGACGGCCCAAATCGCGTTCAATATCACGGATGATCTGGTGCTTTACTTGAATATCTTCATGCGCACCGTGGCTCATGTTCAAACGAAACACATCGGCACCCGCTTCAAACAAGGCTTTGATCGTTTCATATGTACTGGATGCCGGGCCCAATGTGGCCACAATTTTTAGACTTCTTTGACGACGCAACTGCTCTCTCCGTGCTTTTTTACCTGTCTTATACATATCAGACAGATATTGCCAGCGATCCCAAAGAGCGATAACCGAGATTTGTTACAAGCATATGACAGACAGGACTATTTCATTGATGCCAGATTACATACCCTTTCAGATTGAAGGCCAAGACAGGCCTGCCCAAACGGTGGTGATTTGTGATCACGCAGCTAACACAGTGCCCGATTTTGTGAATGTGGGCGATCTGGGTATGGCATCTAGCGACATGGCCCGGCACATTGCCTATGATGTAGGCGCGTTGGGGTTTTCCAAATATCTGGCAAAGTTAATGAACGCACCCCTTGTTTATTCAAATTTCTCACGCCTTGTTATTGACCCCAATCGCGGTGAAGACGACCCGACATTGGTGATGCAACTTTATGACGGATCAATCATTCCGGCTAATCGCAACATTTCTGAAGCCGATAAAAATCAGCGGTTGGAAAAATGTTACCGCCCTTACCACACGGCCCTGAATACGGTTTTATCCCACCGCGAAAACCCGATCATCCTTTCAATCCATACATTCACCAAACAGTTGAACGGATATGGTCAGCGACCCTGGCATGTGGGTGTTTTATATGCAAATGACGCGCGCCTATCCACGCCTATGCTGGCAGAGCTGAATGCCCAACCTGAATTATGTGTTGGTGACAATCAGCCCTATAGTGGCCATTTAAAAGGCGACACAATGGAAACCCATGCATTGCAGCCAAACCGCATACATGCTTTGATCGAGATCAGAAATGACTTGATTGAAACAACCCAAGATCAACATAAATGGGCAGAAAAGCTGGCACCGATATTTACACGCGCCATCAAGACTGCCCAAGACAACGAGGCCTGATATGAACAAACAAACCGAAACCGAACTGGAAGCCGCCGCTTTTCGCCGTCTGCGCGATCACTTGGCAGAACGTACAGACGCACAAAACATCGACATGATGAACCTTGCAGGGTTTTGCCGCAACTGCCTAAGCCGCTGGTATCAGGAAGCTGCGAACGCGCAAGGCATTGAGATGGATAAAGACGCAGCACGTGAAGCGTTTTACGGCATGCCTTATTCGGAATGGAAAGATAAGCACCAAACCGAAGCAACCGAAGAACAAAAAGCGGCGTATGTTATTTCGCACGCCAAAACCCACAGTTAAATCGCGGCCTTACGGCTTTCTTCGATATAAATCTCGCGCAAACGCTTGGCCACAGGGCCGGGTGTTCCATCCCCCAATGTGGCCCCGTCAATCTCTACAACCGGTGTGACACAGGCCGAAGCGGAGCTGATAAATGCTTCATCCGCACCTTGGGCTTCTGCAATGGAAAAGTTGCGTTCTTCCACAACCATTTGCGCCTCTGCCGCGTAACGCAAAATTGAGGCGCGTGTGATGCCGTGCAAAATATCGTGTGACAGCTCGCGCGTGATGATTTTACCATCTTTGATAATGTAGGCGTTGTTCGACGTGCCTTCGGTGACAAAGCCATCTTCAACAAGCCACGCATCATCAACACCCGCCGCTTTCGCCATCATCTTTGCCATCGACGGATACAACAACTGTACAGTTTTAATATCACGACGGCCCCAGCGTTGATCTTCTACCGAAATAATTTTCAAACCGTTCGCAGCTGCAGGGGCTTCAATGATCGGGCGTTCTTGTGAAAACATCACCAATGTGGGTTCGGCATTTTCCGGATAGACAAAATCACGATCGGCAACACCGCGTGTAATTTGCAGATAAATTCCGCCCTCTTGCACGTTATTACGCGCAACCAACTCGCGGTGAATACCCAGCAGATTGTCAAAATCCTTGGGCTTGGCCATGTCCAGTTCACCCAAAGAGCGTTCAAGACGTTTTATATGACCTGAAAATTCCAGCAGCTTACCGTCCAGAACCGACACCACTTCATAAACCGCATCCGCCATCAGAAAGCCGCGATCAAAAATTGATACCGTCGCCTGATCCTCGGGCAAATATTCTCCGTTTACAAATACAGTTCTGTTCATCTTATTATCCCCAAAGGTCCGGTGTTGCAGGATGCACGCCTTTTGCATCAAAATGAAGTGGGCTGTCACGGTCTTCGCCCAATAAAAGCGGGCCGTCAAGGTCAACCAATTCCACACCTTGTGCCACCAATAGTGCCGGTGCCATTGCCAGTGACGATCCGACCATGCAACCGACCATAACCTGATACCCTTGTGCAATGGCCGCGTCTTTCAGTGCCAATGCTTCGGTCAACCCACCGGTTTTATCCAGCTTGATATTAACCATATCATACTTGCCCTTCAGCCCCGCCAAACTGGCACTGTCATGGCAACTTTCATCTGCGCAAACAGGCAATACGCGTTCTAGCTCCAACAGGGCATCATCTTCGCCCGCTGGCAGGGGTTGTTCAACCATAGCTACGCCCAGCTCCACCAGAACAGGCGCCAGTTTTGCATATAATTCAGGCGTCCAACCTTCATTCGCATCAACGATGATCTTTGCGTCAGGGGCACCCAAACGCACGCCCTTGATCCGGGCAATATCATCATCGCCGCCACCCAACTTTGTCTTCAGCAAAGGCCGAAAACTATGTTCCGCCGCCTGCGCTTGCATCTTTTCAGGCGTATCCAATGACAGCGTATAAGCCGTGATTTCAGGCTTTGGTGCAGGCAATCCTGCCAACCGCCAAACTGGAACACCTGCCTGTTTGGCTTCCAAATCCCAATACGCACAATCCACTGCATTGCGTGCAGCACCGGCAGGCAACAACGATAGTAAATTCGTGCGGTCAAACTCGGCGGGTAGAGATTTTATCTGCGCCTCAACACTATCCATCGTCTCGCCGTAGCGTGCATAAGGTACGCACTCACCGCGCCCCACATGCCCACCTTGGCACAAAGTAACGGTCAAAACATTCGCTTCCGTGCGTGAACCGCGCGAAATGGTGAACACTTGCGCCAGTTTAAAAACGTCGTGCTGAACGGTAATCTCAATATTATCCATGAAAGCTATCTAACACGCAGCCAAAGCATCAACCAGACGCCCGGCACCATGACGGAACGGATCAACTGTGGGCAGGCCCATTTCAGCCTCTACTTTTGCCAGATATTCAGTGGCTTCCGCTTCTGACAAATGTTGGGTATTCACGGAAATTCCGATCACTTTACACCTAGGGTTTGCAATCCGCGCTAACGTCAAAGCAACATCGCGTAATTCTTGCAGGCTAGGTTGCTGGTAGCCCGGCAAGCCGCGCATATGCGTCCGTGTTGGCTCATGACACAACACCAATGCATCGGGTTGGCCGCCGTGGATTAGGGCCATGGTTACACCTGAATAGGATACGTGAAATAGCGACCCCTGCCCTTCGATCAAGTCCCAGTGATCAGCGTCATTGTCGGGGGTCAGATATTCTACCGAGCCAGCCATGAAATCGGCCACAACCGCATCTAACGGAATGCCGCCGCCGGTGATCAAGATACCAGTTTGCCCTGTTGGCCGGAAGGTGGATTTCATGCCGCGCACGTGCATTTCTTTTTCCATCGCAAGGCCCGTGTACATTTTACCAACCGAACAATCCGTACCTACCGGCAGGCAGCGTTTGCCTGTGCGTTTTACGCCATTAGCAATCGGGAACTCGGTTAAGGGTACGCGCACATCGAACAACGTGCAGCCATGCATCATCGCCGCCGCCGCCAAATCAGCCTCATCTTTCAATAGGTTATGCAGGCCGGATGCAATATCCATACCCTTTTCCAAAGCTTCCAGCAGAACCTTCTTCCAGCTAGACGAGATATAACCCCCACGGTTGGCCACACCAATCACCAGCGTTTCAGCACCTGCCGCAATCGCCTGATCTATGGTCATATCCGGCAAGCCCAGATCAGCCTTGCAACCTTCCATACGGAACTGCCCAACCGAAGCGTCCGGGCGCCAGTCTTTGATGCCAATGGCCACTTTTGTGGCCAACATATCGGGCGCATCGCCCAAGAATAACAGGTAAGGAGATTTGATCATGGGTGCCCTCGAATGTCTGGATTTTGGGGTGGTATATCTGGTTTATTAGGGTAAAAGCACCTAAATCACCTATTTTTGCCATTATGATGCATGTATCTTCTAATATTTCACACATTATTCAAATAATATTTCACATACATTAAAATTTAGACGTATTCTTCGAAGTGATCGATTCGATATGGCGCAAAAGTTAACGCCAAAAGCAGCGTATGGAATGTGTATGGAAACCGTATGGCAGGCGTATGGCACAAGGGCATACGGGTTTGGGGTGTTAACTTTTGGGGTATTGGGGCGATACAACAAAACAGCGGTCATCTGACCAAAATATATAGATGGTATGGTTGAATCCTAATTCACAGAGTAAAATCTGTCATACGCAATGCCTAGTTGCTTTCATCACTGCCGCTTTTGCCAAGATAGTAATTAGCATATTCTTTGACATGTTTTTCTAAAGCTACCATTAAATCTTGATCTGATTCTGTGGTGAGCATATCAAACTCATCAAGCTGATCCGTCCATAGCTCATCAAGGCAATCCCATCTCTCACTCTCTGTGGAGGCGGGCAACGATTTGCCAAGCCTATTCAATAAATTTCGAAGTTCATTGGCAGCCAAATTAGCACCAATATCTTCAAGAGAGGCAAGGATTTCGTTAGAATCCAAGTCATATGCCGAGGTTAGAAAATTGTTTATTCCACCATTGTTTGCCAAAGACATGTAGATACAAGCAATGGCTGCTGCCCTTCTCTTGTCATTATGTTCAAATACCGATGGGTCTGCATTCATGACAAGATTGTTCCATGCCGCAGTCTGCTCATTTTCTTCCACTTACGTTTCTCCTTACATCACAGCTTTCATAGCATCAGCTTCTTATACCCCCCATCAAGTATTAATATCCTCTACCAAATCCACCCCCACAACGGGGCGTAAGACGTGGGGCATTTTGGGGTCGTATAGGGCGGAGTCCTTGAAATCTATTGATGGCGCCAGTGCGGGGCCGACCAGTATCAGCGCGGTGCGGGTGATCTTTTCTTTGCGCACTTTCTTGCGAATGTCGGAAAGTGTGCCGCGAATGATCATTTGGTCGGGCCAGCCTACGCGGTAGCCGACAACCACGGGGCAGTCGGGGCCGTAATGCGGGATCAGTTGGCGTTCTATTTCGCGCATATTTCGGATCGCCAGATGAATGGCCAGCGTGGCACCTGTGCGGCCGAAATTGTCCAGTGTTTCACCTGCGGGCATGGATGTGGATTGCATCGACATGCGGGTCAGCACGATGGATTGGGCCACTTCTGGGATGGTCAGTTCTTGGCCAATGGTGGCGGCCATTGCCGCGTATGCAGAGACACCCGGGATGATTTCGTATTCTACGCCCGCCTTGTTCAGGCGGCGGATTTGTTCGGCTATGGCACCGTATAATGATGGGTCGCCTGAGTGGACGCGGGCGACATCTTCACCACGCTTATGGGCAGCCAGAATTTCGGCATGAGTATCATCCAGCGTCATCACAGCCGTGTCTTTGATGATGGCGTCTTTGGGGGCGAATGCCACGACTGCTTCTGGCACTAAAGAGCCTGCGTATAGGCACACTTTGCAGCGTTCAATCAGGGCTTTGCCTTTAACGGTGATCAGGTCTGGGTCGCCGGGGCCGGCACCAATAAAATAAACTTTCATGACAGGTCTCCATCAATTTTGCGGGCATAGCCGCGTGGGGTGTACATGCGCGGGCCTTCGCCCAGCTGCGCCAGTTTTGAGTTGGATGAGCCGACTAGAACCACGGTCATCATATCCACATCGTCCACTTCCAGATCAGCAAGGTGAACGTAGCGGATGCTTTCATCGTGACGGCCCAGTGAGCGGGCCAGCATCACGGGGGTATCTTTGGGGCGATGTTGCAGTAGTATATCGCGGGCTTCGGCCAGCAGGGTGCGGCGGCGTTTTGATACGGGGTTGTAGAACGCGATCACGAAGTCACCGACAGCCGCCGCATTCAGGCGTTTGATGATATCTTCGCGGTGGGTTAACAGATCTGACAGGGATATGGCGCAAAAGTCGTGGCCCAAGGGGGCACCTGCGCGGGCGGCTGCCCCTTGTAATGCGCTGACACCGGGGGTGCATTTTATTTCAACGCGGTGGGCAGCGTCACTTACGCCCATCTCATCAGCGCTACGATCCATCAGTTCGAACACCAGCGCACCCATCGCGTAAATGCCTGCATCACCTGAGCATATCAGGGCAACATTTTTGCCTTTGGCGGCTTGTTCTAATGCGTAACGGCAGCGGTCTTCTTCTTTGCCCAAGTGAAAGTCAGAGCGTTCCTTGCCGAATGCCAAGGGGCCAAGCAGGTCGATATAAAGGCCGTAACCCACCAGTTCCTGTGCTTCTGCCACCAGTTGGCTGGCTTCGGGTGTGCGCCAAGATGCTTGGCCCGGGCCGATGCCGATAATTGAAAGTTTGCCGCGTGTGCGGCCTTTGAAGTCTGTGATGGGTTCGGCGGACATTGCCAGCGCACAGGTGGCGTTTTTGGTTTTTCGTTTGGTGATTTTCAGGTTTGCATCTGCGTGGCCTAAAGCCAGTGCGGCGGCTTCTGATACGCCGTGACATCCGACTTCTGCGAAAACCACTTCGGATGGGTTTGCCAGTTGATCGGCATAGGCTTCCAGCTCACTTGCGGTGAACACCCGAAACGGCACGCCCAAACGTTCTGCCAGCATATTCATTGCGGGTTCATCGGCCTTCAAATCAAGCGAGCCGATGGCGGCAACACAGCCAAGTGCAATATTGTTGTCGGTGAAGGTTTTCTGCACCAGTTCCCACAATTCCTGCGGGTCACAATTACGTGCACACCCGACACCCAGCGTGATTTTTTGCGGGTGGTAGACAAGGGTTGTGTCATTGCCTTTGGTGGCTTCTTCGGTTGCAATAAGCGTAACCGTGCCATTTGGGTTGCTGTCCAAACCCCAGATATTTTCGCCTTTGATGTTGGCCGCCCCACCTGAAAGCAAGCCTGCCATAACACCTTTGGCATTCTCAGGATTTGACAAGCTCCACCCCAAGGGCGGCTCATCCAAAGCCACACCCAACGCCACATCACCCGCAGTGGTGACGGCGGCGTGGCCTGACAACATATCGGCCAGTTCTTTTGCCAAACGATTGGCACCGCGATGACCACCCAACAAGGGCACCACGGTTGAGCCGTCATCGGCCACGCTAACAACCGGTGGCTCAGTAGTTTTATCGTTCAGCATTGGGGCTACCGCGCGGATCAGAATGCCCGAAGCACAAACCCCTATTACAGGGGTTTTAGCGGCGAACAGGGTGCGCACGTGATCCAATGCATTATCAAAAAACGTATCCGCCTGATCAACGCGGCCCTTGCGGCCATGCACGGCGAAGCCAAAGGATTGTGCGATTTTATCGGCGGTGGTCTGGCCCGAACGGGACAAACAAATTACAACAGGTTTTACAGCCAAGGGTCATTTCCTTTTGAAACGAGGATCATTGAAAAATAGGGGGCAACATCGGGGGCATCTGCCAGCGGCATTACCTTTTGATTGGGCAGGGTTGCGCGTTCAACATAATGTGCGAAACCCATCAGGTTTTGTGCGGCAAGGATGGTTTTGACTTTGCTTAAGTGACGGCCAACTTTCATTATGGCAATGGCTTCGGCGTTAGCGATTTTTGTCGATAGGTCTGCACCCGGTAATGTTGCAGGTACAATCGTCAGCACTTCGCTGCGGGCCACAAGCGGGCGTTCAACGACGGATGCGCAGGCGGAAACCGAGTTGACGCCGGGTATAATCTCTACTTCAAAATCTTCCGACAGCCGGGAAAACAGATACATGAAAGAGCCGTAGAAAAACGGGTCACCTTCGCACAGAACAACAACATCCTGCCCCGTTTCCAACACAGTGCGGATTTCATCAGCACCCTTATCGTAAGCATCTTGCGCAGGCTTTCGTGCAACCGACATCGGGATTTTTATTGCGATCTCGTGCGTACCTTCTGCAATATGATCCTGTGCAATGGAACGCGCAAAACTTGCACCTGTTTCCAGCATTGGGTAGGCCACGCATGTGGCAGCCCCGATAAGGCGGGCGGCTTTCAAGGTCATCAATTCCGGGTCACCCGGCCCCAGACCAATTCCGTAAAGTTTTCCGTTCATTTTTTCACCAATACGTATTGTGTGACAGGCATGGCAGGTTTCCAGCCAAGCTTGCCGCCAAGGGGATGGGCTTGGGTGAATTGCAGCCTTGTTAAACTACCGCCCAAGTCAGCATATTTTTCCAAAAGCACCTGCTCGGAACCAAGTGTCACCGCATTACAAACCAGACGCCCCATAGGTTTCAGGGCGGCATAACACAGATCAAAAACCTCTGCACTTAACCCGCCGCCGATGAAAATCGCGTCAGGGCTTTCCAAGTCTTTCAGGGCTTCAGGGGCTTTGCCTGCAATGAGTTGCAGATCAAACCCGCCCAGATTTTTTGCGTTCACCGCAGCCATTTCACGGCGGTCTTTACGCGCTTCAATCCCTATCGCGCGGGTATTATGAGCACTGCGCATCCATTCCACGGCAACAGAACCGCAACCGCAACCGACATCCCAAAGCAGGGCATTGGGTTGAGGTATCAATTTCGCTAATGTCACTGCACGCACGTCTTGTTTGGTCATGGTGCCGTCATGTTGAAATGCATCGTCGGGCAGGCCACATCCAAGGGGTAAAATCTGAATATCTTCTGCCGCAATACACTCTATCGCTAGCGTATTAAGATCAGGCACATCCTGTGCCCAATCTGCAGCCAACCCATCAAACTGCAATTCATCAGGGCCGCCCATATGCGACAGGGCGGTCAGTTCGCTGGGGCCAAAACCCGCTTCGATCAACAGCGCGGCGATATCAGAAACGGCTTGGCCATTACTGGTCAGCAGCAACAGTTTTTGCCCGTTTTGCAGGTGTGGTTTTATTCGCTCGATAGGCCGCCCATGCACGCTAAGGCAGGCCACATCCTGCATCGCCCAACCCATATGCGCCGCTGCCAGTTGAAAGGCGGATACATGAGGGTAAAAAGCCACTTCATCTTTAGCGAAAGCCTTTGCAATTCGATTACCAACCGAGAACCACAAGGGATCACCGGTTGCCAGAACAACCACTTTTTTACCGCGCAAAGCCTGCAAATCAGACAGTAAGGCGTTAAAGGGTGACGGCCAGTTGATGCGCTTGGCTTTACAGTCATCAATCAGCGCATGATGTCGTTTGCCGCCGACAATATAATCCGCCGAAGCGATGCAAGCGCGTGCAAAAGTGGGCAGCCCATCCAACCCATCTTCGCCGATGCCAATAATATGCAACCAAGCGGTCATTGTTGCACCTCGATCAATCCTGCAGCCAGCGCATTGACCGCCGCCGATGCCATTGCAGAGCCACCTTTGCGGCCCCGTAAGGTAATAAAATTACAGTCACGAGAATTGCTTGCCAGTTCTGCTTTGCTTTCAGCGGCCCCTACAAAACCTACGGGGAAACCTAAAATGCAGGCGGGTTTAGGGTAGCCAGCATCTAGCAGTTCTAATAGATGAAACAGGGCGGTGGGTGCATTGCCGATGGCCACAACGGCACCATCCAGATGATCTTTCCACAGTTCAACTGCGGCGGCTGATCGGGTGTTGCCTATCTGTTTGGCATGGTCAGGTACTGATGGGTCATTCAATGTGACAATTACCTGATTGTCCTTGGGCAGATAACGGCGAATGATACCCGCGCCGACCATTTCACAATCGCAAAGGATCGGTGCGCCTGCTTGCAAGGCTTCACGCCCCGCTTGCCCTGCATCCACAGAAAAACTGATGCGATCCGCGATTTCAACCATACCGCAGGCATGGATCAGGCGGGTGATAACGGCCTGTAAATCTTGCGGAAACCGATCAAGTTGTGCTTCCCGTGCGACCGTTGCAAAGCTTTGCTTATAGATCGCATTCGGAACACGTTCATAGATCAAAGGCCGTATATGTAGGGGCTGTTTGGTCACTTTCTGCGGGTGCTTTCAGGCCCGTGCGGGTGTTTGGCATGGGGGTATTCGGCATGGGCGTGATCGTGGTGATGGTGGTCATGGCTGTGTGCATGATCATGGTGGTGGTGGTGATCGTCCAGATACAAACGGCACTCGCCCGTGCAATAGGTATCACAGCGTTCGCAATCTTCTACGTTTGAACCGGGTGCTTCAGCACCTTGGCCTTCCACATGGTGGTGGTGGCTTTCTTGTGGGGCGCCAACCTCATGTTCAAAACCCAGAATTTGGGTGCGGTATTTGCACACGGCACAATTATCGGGGGGCGTTTCACCTACCTGTTCAGTAATGCGTTCAGCGAAAGTTTCAATCACCTTGTCGTGGTCGTTCAGGTAAGCGGCTTTGACAAATTCAATGCCCGGGTATTTGCCTGCACATTTATCGGTGAATCCGTAAATTCGATCAATCAAGATGCCAGAGAACAGGAAGTACGGGAATACGATAACGCGTTTGTAGCCCAGTTTGGCAACGTGATCCAAGCAGGGTTCTACCAGTGGAAACGTCACGCCAGAATAGCCGACTTCGCACCAGCCAAATCCGAAGCCTTCCCACAACATGCGGGCGATTTTGGATACGTTGGCGTTGGCATCAGGGTCTGACGCGCCGCGTCCGATGACCACTAGGGCCGTTTCTGCCAACGGCACTTCGCCTTGCTGTGCATTGGCCTTATCAACCGCGTCTTGAATGCGCGCGCCAGCAGCCGCGATCATCTTGGGGTCAACGCCCAATTCGCGACCATAAAGCACTTCGATATTATTTTCAGCGGCATATTTATTCAACACTGTGGGGATGTCGTTTTTAGAATGCATCGCGGCAAACAGCATGCCAGGAACCGCCAGAATTTTGGTGCAACCCTGATCGCGCAATTTATCCAAACCCACCCGGATCACCGGATTGGCAAATTCAAGATAGCCGTATTCCACCGGCCATTCGGGGGGCAGATAGGCAGGCAATCTTTTGGCCAATACCGAAAATTCCCGAACCGCATCTTCACTGCGCGACCCGTGTCCGCAGATCATTACCCCGATTTTTTCGTGTGTGTGTGCCATCTATGCGCTCCTTCATTCATCAAAACAGAAAGGGGGCGTATAATCCCGACGATGTTTCGTTGCATCCCCAATATGGGTCGACGCGCGAAAACGCTCCTTTCTGGCCCTAAAAGGGCTTCGTCTGATCCTTGGTATATTCGGCAGATGAAAAACTTGCAATCCAATTCCCGTCTTAATGCAACGCGCAAACGACATCACGCATTGTTGCGCAAATACAAACTCTGTGATGCATCAAGGATGGGTGCGCATGGCACCCCAATTCTGTATCTGTTTAAAAAAGGAGAGCACTTATGGGTCAGCTTGTAGACGGAAAATGGTCAACAGAATGGTATGATACCAGCAAATCAGGGGGCAAATTTGAACGCTCTGCCGCCGCGTTTCGCAACTGGATTACCGCCGATGACAGCACACAATATAAACCTGAAAGCGGGCGCTATCATCTATATGTATCTGCTGCCTGCCCTTGGGCGCATCGCACGCTTATTTTTCGCAAGCTTAAAGGGCTGGAAAACCATATCAGTGTGGATTTTGTTCACCCTGATATGCTGGATGAAGGGTGGACGTTTGGCAAAGACGGGGTGGCACAGGGTGACAGTCTGTTCGGGGCTGAATTTGTACGCGACACTTATCTGCGTGTTCAGTCTGACATTACCACGCGCGTAACGGTACCTATCTTATGGGATAAAAAGACAGATACAATCGTTTCCAATGAGTCATCTGAGATTATCCGCATGTTCAATACTGCCTTTAACGGCCTGACGGGGAATACGGATGATTACTATCCTGAAGACCTGCGCACAAAAATCGATGCGGTAAACACGCGCATTTATTCAGATGTGAACAACGGCGTTTACAAAGCGGGGTTTGCCACTACGCAAGCCGCTTATGATGAGGCGGTTCACACTTTATTTGAAACGTTGAATTGGCTGGAATATCTTTTAAGCAACAACCGCTACCTAACTGGCCCCCAAATTACCGAGGCCGACTGGCGGTTGCTGACAACCCTTTTGCGGTTTGACAGCGTTTACGTTCAACATTTCAAATGCAACCGTAATCGCATTGTGGATTTCCCGAACCTGTGGGCTTACACACGCGAATTATACCAATGGGAAGGTGTGGCAGATACGATCCATTTCGATCACATTATACGTCACTACCATTACAGCCATGAAACCATTAACCCGCACAGAATCATCCCGATCAACCCAGTGATCAACTGGACTGAACCACACGGGCGGGGGTAGTGGGCCGCGTGCAATGATCCACCACCGCAGCCAGATCATCTGGTTCAATCGGTTGGTTCATAAAGCCGCGCGCGTTTGGCAAAAGCTCAAAAATTGAGCCGTCAGAAAAGAAACTGCTGGCGGATACTACGATGATTGAAATGTCGGGGTTTTTATAGCTGGCGAAGTCCGAAATTGCCAAGGCACTGGAATTGGGCAACATCAGGTCTATGACCAGTGCATCCCAAGCCTCAAAGCGCAGTTTATCGATGGCATCGGGCTGGTTTCCTACCAGCCCCACATCGAAACCCTGACGTTGCAAGAAGCTTTGCCAGATCTTGCCTAGGCTCACCTCAGCCTCTACAATCAGAACTCGCGTCTGCATCCTGTCACCTCACTGCTGTTATTTATTATTATTTTTAATTACCTGTTCTTAACTTTTGATCAAAATAGATTAACAAGTCGTTAATTTTCGCCCATTAGGTCGTTTCTGATTGTACTTTTCAGGCATCTTCTGTTGTAACAAGGGAAACCAGATAAGAGGTGATAAAATGACAACGGTCATTACAGTTTGCGATACATGCCGGACTGAAGGTACAGAAAAACCAACCGACGATGCAATCGTAAGAGATGGCGCAAAACTTGCGGCATTAATCGAGGCTGCGGCGCAAGATAACCCGAACGTAACCGTGCGCAGGCATTCCTGTCTTATGGGTTGCCAAGGCGGGTGTAATGTGGCCTTGCAGGCAAAAGATAAGCTTACTTATGTATTAGGCCGTTTTGAACCCAGCGCAGATGCGGCTGGTGGCATTGTGGAATATGCCACAATGCACGATAAAAGTGCGTTGGGGCAAGTGCCGTTCAAGCAATGGCCAGCAGCCATCAAAGGCCATTTCGTCACCCGCATCCCCGTGTTGGACAGCACAGACGAATGAGCCCAAAACGGGATCATGGCGGCGGGCTAGATGCGGCGATTAACCAGTATGGTGGGGCGCGGGGTACATGGATTGATCTGTCTACCGGCATCAACCCCAACCCCTATCCGATCCCTGATATTCCCGCGCATTATTGGCGTGTTTTACCTGATGAGTTATCGCAGGAAAAATTGCTGGAAACCGCACGCAAGTTCTGGAATGTACCAAAGGGGGCTGTGATCGTGCCTGCCTCTGGCGTGTCGGCGATCATTGCGATGCTGCCGACTTTGGCACCAAAGTCGCAAGTCAGCATTATAAATCCCACCTACAACGAGTTTGCCGCCGCTTTCACCGGGCAAAACTGGCCATTGCAGGATCAAGCACCGGTTCAAGTGCGGGTTCATCCAAACAATCCCGACGGGGGCTTATTCACCCGCGCCGAAATAGCCAACCAACACGATCAGCTGACCATCATCGACGAAAGTTTCTGTGATGTCTGCCCTGAAAACACGATGATTGATCTGGCGGAAAACCCCGGCCATATCATCTTGAAAGGTACCGGAAAATTCTGGGGGTTGGCAGGCTTGCGTCTGGGCTTTGCCATTACCACACCTGAATTGGCACAAAAAATCACCCAACAGCTTGGGCCTTGGAATATATCGGGGCCTGCCCAGTTTATCGGGCAAAAAGCCCTGTCGGATCAAGCTTGGGTTGATGCGACACGCGCAAGCCTTGCATCCATGACAAAACAGCTTCGTGATGTCTTGGCCCAAAACAATCTGACCCCATTGGGCGGCACTGACTTGTTTCAACTGGCCGAAACCGCAAGTGCCAAATCCTTGCATGAACATTTGTGCAAAAACCACATCCTGACACGCATCTTTCCATATTCGACAAAATGGATCAGACTGGGCTTACCTGCAAATGCGGCAGAGCTTGCGCGACTTAACGATGTTTTAGGGCACTACAGATGAACCATATCGAAATTCTTTTACTTGCCATAATTCTGGACGCCGTTTTGGGCGAGCCTGATTGGCTATGGTCGCGCATCCCGCACCCGATCCAGATCGTTGGTGATTGTATTAAGTGGTTTGATGAGGTCTTGAACAAGAAGCCCCTGCAAAAAGTTAAAGGCTTTGTGGTTGTCGCAATTCTTGTCATTACTTCTGGTATATTGGGTTGGGCGATATCCGCCCTGCCCGATTATGGCCTGCTGGAAGTTATTATCGTCGCCATCCTTCTGGCCCATAAAAGCCTGATCCAGCATGTGATGAACGTGGCCATTGCGCTGGCCAAAGATCTGGGTGCCGGGCGGCTGGAAGTTGCGCAAATTGTCGGGCGTACGACCGATCAGATGCAGCCCAGCGATGTGGCGCGCGCGGCAATAGAAAGTACCGCTGAGAATTTTTCTGACGGGGTGATTGCGCCCGCCCTGTGGTATCTGTTCTTTGGTCTGCCCGGCATTATTATTTATAAGGTGATCAACACGGCAGACTCGATGATCGGCTACCAAACTGAAAAGCACAGCGATTTTGGTTATGCCGCCGCTAAACTGGACGACATATTAAACTGGGTGCCCGCCCGCCTGACCAGTCTGATGATTTGTCTGACCTCTGACCCCCGTGATCATATGGATACAGTTCTGGATGATGCGCCTTTGCACCGCAGCCCAAACGCTGGTTGGCCCGAGGCAGCGATGGCATCTGTTCTGGGCATCGCCCTTGCTGGCCCGCGTTTTTATGACGGACACAAAACCGACTACCCTTATGTTAACGCCGATGCCCGCCACCAATTAGACCCTGACGATATACGCCGTGCCGTTGCGAAAATAAACTTCGTGTGGATCGGATTTTCCGCCCTATTGTTTTTTGGCGTAATATTCACCTAAGGAATGGGGCACATGAAAACAGCGGATTTTATCATTATCGGCGGCGGAATTGCAGGTATCAGTGCCGCCGCCATGCTTTCAAAACAGGCCAGTGTGATCGTGTTGGAAAGCGAAAGCCAGCTGGGCTACCATTCTACGGGCCGCTCGGCTGCCATGTTCATCCGCAATTACGGCAATGATACATTGCGCGCCTTGAATGCTGCCGCTGAACCGTTTTTTCTAAACCCTGAAGGGGTATCCGATCACACCCTGTTAACCCCGCGCGGTGAGTTGATTGTGGCCGCTGAAGATGAGTTAGAGGCATTTTCGAACTACACCAAAGGGTCGCAAGGGTTAGAGATATTAACAGCAGCTGAAGCCGTTGCAAGGGTACCGATATTGCGCAAAGATTGCATTGCAGCAGCTTTTTTTGAGAAAAATGCGCTGGATATTGACGTGGATCGTTTGTTTCAAGGTTATATTCGTATGGCCCGTGCGCAAAGTGGGAAAATCGAGGTAAAGCAGCAGGTTACGGCCATTACCAAACGTGGATCAGATTGGCATGTTAAAACCGCCGATCAGGAGTATTTGGCACCTGTTATTATCAACGCTGCCGGTGCGTGGGCTGATCAGATCGCCCGCATTGCCGGTGTTACGCCCGTCGGCATCACCCCGATGCGCCGCACGGCGGCATTGATACCGGCACCTTCAGGTTATGATATTACAAGGTGGCCGCTGTTCGGCTCTGCCTCTGAAAGGTGGTACGCTAAACCCGAAGCAGGCACTTTACTGGTGTCACCTGCCGATGAAACCCCAGTTGAACCCCATGACGCATGGGTCGATGATATGGTTTTGGCCGAAGGCATTGACCGGTTCGAACAGGCCGTGATGGTTTCGGTTACCAAACTCAACCATTCTTGGGCGGGCTTGCGCAGCTTTGCCCCTGACCGCACCCCTGTCGTGGGGTTTGATCCGCAAGCGTCTGGATTTTTCTGGCTTGCAGGGCAAGGTGGCTACGGGGTGCAAACCGCCCCTGCCCTATCCGGCTTGACAGCAGCACTTTGTCTGGGCCATGCCCCTGTTTTAGGCAGCGATATTATTGCCGCACTTTCATCGGAAAGGTTCCGTTAGACCAACAACTGTTGTTTAGCCGAATGCATACGTATACCCTTTCACTATTAAGTTAAGTAGTATTTCGAAAGCTCCGGATGAACACACGCGATACAGAACAGCTAAGACAGTGGATTGGCCGCCAAGAGACCGCGTCAGACGTGATCACGCAGGCTTTGGTGACCCGTGTTTCATCTACCCTTTCGATTGCAAAACGTGTTCAGGGGCAGGCCCCACTTGGCACCCAATGGTGCATTGCCCCTGCGGCGGTTGATCTGGATCAGCTAGGGCGTGATGGGCACCCGGCCAAGGGTGGTTTCTTGCCACCTGTGCCCTATGATTTGCGCATGTGGGCGGGGGGCGAATTGCAATTCCATGCGCCTTTATGGGCCAATGATGTTGTAACCAGACGCTCAACCATCACCGACATCACGCATAAAAAAGGCGGGTCTGGCCCGCTTTGTTTTGTAACTGTGCAACACGAGTATCTGGTCGATGATGATCTGCGGATCAGTGAACGCCAAGATATTGTTTATCGCAACCCCACCCCAAAAACTAAAAAGTCCGTGGCGAAGAAATTGGCCTTACCGGCAAGCGATAACCAGATTTCAACCGATCCGACCCCAACGCTTTTATTCCGCTTTTCAGCGGTAACTTTCAACGGGCATCGCATTCATTACGATCACCCTTATGCCACGAAAACCGAAGGCTATGGCGGGCTGGTTGTGCATGGGCCGATGCAGGCAATACTGATGGCGACCCTTGCGGAAAATACCTATGAAAAGCCGATCAAACGTATTGCATACAGGGGCGTGACCGCGTTGGATAACACAGCACCTTTTACTACGGGTGTGAAAAAAATGGCGGACGGGTCGATTGAATGTTGGTGTGGGCGCAAGGATACCGGTGTGACCATGAAAGCTACGGCTTGGACTTAATAAGATCGCGGTAAATCCAACACGTGTTCAGCCAGATATGACAGGATCAGATTGGTTGAAATAGGGGCCACTTGATACAGCCGTGTTTCGCGAAACTTGCGTTCAATGTCGTATTCCTCGGCAAAACCGAACCCGCCGTGGGTTTGCACGCACATTTCAGCAGCCGCCCAAGATGCATCTGCTGCCAGCATCTTTGCCAGATTTGCTTCTTCGCCGGGGTTTTCGCCCAACTCGTACAATCTGATCGCTTCATGCAGCATCAATTCCGCTGACCGCATTTTGGCGTAGGCTTGTGCTATAGGAAACTGTACCCCTTGGTTCTGCGCGATAGGCCGCCCGAAAACCTTGCGCTCACGGCCATAGTCGCATGCGCGTTTGATGAACCATTTGGCATCGCCAATACATTCGGATGCGATCAATATCCGTTCTGCATTCATTCCCGACAGGATATAGCGAAAACCCTTGCCCTCTTCCCCGATCAGATTTTTGGCAGGGACCCGAAGATTGTCAAAAAACACTTCCGTGGTAGCGTGGTTCATCATTGTCCGGATCGGGCGGATGGTCAGCGATTTTTCATCCGTTTCGCGCATATCCACCAACAGAACCGAAAGCCCGTGGGTTTTCTTGGCGACCTGATCCAGCGGCGTTGTGCGGCACAAAAGGATCATCAGGTCGGAATGCTGGGTGCGTGAAATCCAGATTTTCTGACCGTTCACCACATAATCATCGCCATCCAACACGGCCGTGGTGCGCAACGCGCTGGTATCAGTGCCACTTGTAGGTTCGGTCACGGCAAAGGCCTGCAAGCGCAGCGCACCCTTGGCAATTTGGGGCAGGTACGTTTGCTTTTGCGCATCTGACCCATGTCGCAAAAGCGTGCCCATCGTGTACATTTGCGCATGGCACGCGGCTGCATTACAGCCGTTCAGATGGATTTCCTCTAATATGGCGGCAGCGGCAGACAGGGTTAGCCCAGAGCCGCCAAATTCTTCGGGAATAAGTGCCGATAGGAAGCCCGTTTTGGTCAGGGCAGTAACAAATTCGGTTGGATAGGCTTGCGCGCGATCCAGCTTGCGCCAGTACTCGCCCGGAAAATCCGCACATAGTTTGGCGACTGCCTCGCGTATTTCAGGGTGGTTTTGTGGGTATTTCACGGAAGTTTCCTATTTCTGCTATCAACCACAACAATACGGGAATTCATCGGTAATGTAAGGATAAAGCCCAAAGCAGTGCAATACGTAAACAACTTGCAACTACCCCCAATTTCTTTTATACGCGCGTCAGTCGTAAAGGCAGTGGCGGATATAACGCCGGAATAGTAGAGCAGGGTCGGGTTATCTCGGCCCTTGTGTGTTTGTTGCTTTACTTGGGCCTGCGCGACTTGAACGAAACCCAAAAGACCGGCGGAACCAACCGTTTGGCCCGATAAAATGTAAACAAAGGAACGACATATATGTGCGCTAAAGCCACTATGGAGGAATTCGAAGCCCTTCTTGAAGAAAGCTTCGACGTAGACACACCTGATGAAGGTAGTGTTGTCAAAGGCAAAATCATTGCTATTGAGGCTGGACAAGCCATCATCGACGTAGGCTACAAAATGGAAGGCCGCGTTGACCTTAAAGAATTCGCAAACCCTGGACAAGACCCTGAAATTGAAGTTGGCGACAGCGTTGAGGTTTTCCTTGAACGCGTTGAAAACGCGCGCGGTGAAGCGGTTATTTCACGTGAAAAAGCCCGTCGCGAAGAAGCATGGGATCGTCTGGAAGCAGCCTACGAAAAAGAAGAGCGCGTTGAAGGTGCTATCTTTGGTCGTGTTAAAGGCGGCTTTACTGTTGATCTGGGCGGTGCGGTTGCATTCCTGCCGGGTTCACAAGTTGATGTGCGCCCTGTGCGTGACGCAGGCCCATTGATGGGTCTTGCACAACCGTTCATCGTTTTGAAAATGGATCGTCGCCGTGGCAACATCGTTGTATCACGTCGTGCTATTCTTGAAGAATCACGCGCAGAACAACGTGCCGAGATTGTTGGCAAATTGGCCGCAGGCGATGCAGTTGACGGTATCGTCAAGAACATCACTGAATACGGTGCGTTTGTTGACTTGGGCGGCGTTGACGGCTTGTTGCACGTCACAGACATGGCATGGCGCCGTGTGAACCACCCATCTGAAATTCTGACTATTGGTGAGACCATCAAAGTTCAGATCATCAAGATCAACAAAGAAACCCACCGCATTTCATTGGGTATGAAACAGCTGCAAGAAGACCCATGGTCAAATGTTGCTGATCGCTTCCCGCTTGAGTCTGTACACAAAGGCCGTGTGACCAACATCACCGATTACGGTGCGTTTGTTGAGCTGGAGTCTGGTGTTGAAGGTTTGGTTCACGTGTCAGAAATGTCATGGACCAAGAAAAACATCCACCCAGGCAAAATTGTTTCTACTTCTGAAGAAGTTGAAGTGATGGTTCTGGACATCGATCAAGAGAAACGTCGCGTTTCACTTGGCCTGAAACAAACTCAGGGCAACCCATGGGAAGGTTTTGCGAAAAACTTCCCGATCGACACCAAAGTTGAAGGTGAAGTTAAGAACATCACCGAGTTTGGCTTGTTCGTGGGTCTTGAAGGCGGCATCGACGGTATGGTTCACTTGTCTGATCTTGATTGGAACCGTTCCGGTGACGACGCGATCCAAGACTACAAAAAAGGCGATATCGTGCAAGCGATGGTCACCGATGTGGACGCAGACAAAGAACGCATTTCACTATCGATCAAAGCAATGGACGGTGATCCGTTCGCAGACGCAACAGCCGGCGTGAAACGCGGTGCAGTTGTAACTGTTGAAGTGACGTCCATCGAAGATGGCGGCATTGAAGTGACTTATGACGGCATGAAAGCGTTTATCCGTCGTTCTGATCTGTCACGCGATCGCGCTGAACAACGTCCAGAGCGTTTCAGTGTTGGTGACAGCATTGATGCACGTGTGACAAACATCGACGCAAAAACCCGCCGTTTGGGTCTGTCGATCAAAGCACGCGAAATTGCAGAAGAAAAAGAAGCAGTTGAACAGTATGGCTCTACCGATGCAGGCGCATCATTGGGTGACATCCTGGGTGCAGCTTTGAAAAACCAAGATAACGACTAAGTTACCTTGGTTGCATTATTAACCATTGAAACGGCGCCTGTTTGGGCGCCGTTTTTCATGCGAATCACCAAGCCCTTAAGAATACAGGCTTTTTGTGAATTTCGAATTTCGGCGTGATTGATCATACTTATCAACAAGCAACACACGAAAATAACGCATAAATCCTTGTAGAAGCCAAAAAAAACAATGCCTTCGCCATGATCTATATTCCCAGATGGGTAAATATCTGTCAGTATTACCAAGAATTAAACTAAAAAACATTGCCTTCTGGGGAGGAGAGCTGCCTATGATACGTTCTGAATTGGTCGAAAAGATTGCTGAAGATAATCCACATCTTTACCACAGGGACGTTGAACGCATAGTCGCTACCATATTCAACGAAATCATCGAAGCCATGGCAAATGGCAATCGGGTTGAACTGCGCGGCTTTGGGGCCTTTTCTGTCAAAAAGAGAGATGCTAGAGTTGGCCGTAACCCCAGAACGGGGGATTCTGTTTCTGTTGACGAAAAGCACGTGCCTTTTTTCAAAACAGGCAAACTATTGCGGGATCGGCTGAACGGCGGCTGATACTCGTTTACATCGAGTGAGGTAGTCCCATGCGTTTTATCAAATATCTGTTTCTAGGTGCGGTAGCACTTGCACTGATCATCATTGCGGTAGCAAACCGCCAGCCTGTTGAATTACAACTTTTGCCATCAGACATGGCGGCGTTTTTACCTTTTACCAACCAAATTACAGTCCCCTTATTTCTGGTGATCTTCGCTGGCATCTTGGGTGGGCTGTTAATCGGGTTTATCTGGGAATACCTGCGCGAATTTAAAATGCGTAACAATCTGTCAAAGACCAACAGGCAGATGAAACATCTGGAACGCGAAGTTGGTAAATTGCGCGAAAAAACTGGCGAAGGCAAAGACGAAATCCTTGCGCTTCTGGATTAACCGTTATGACAGCTGTTAAAATTTGCGGCCTGAATACGGCTGACAGCGTGGCTGCGGCTGCGCAAGCGGGTGCGCGCTATTTAGGTTTTAATTTTTTCAAAAAATCACCCCGGTACGTGAACATCCCACAGGCCCGTGAACTGGCTTTATCGGTACCGGCTGACATATGCAAAGTTGCCTTGGCCGTAGACCCTACAAATGAACTGCTGGATGCCATTACCGCAGATGTTCCTGTTGATATGCTGCAACTGCACGGCAATGAAACACCTGAACGCGTAATTGAGATTAAGAAACGGTACGGCCTGCCTGTAATGAAAGTAATCGGGGTGGCTGATGCCAGTGATTTAGCTGCCATAGACACATACATGCGGGTCAGTGACCAGATTTTAATCGATGCGAAACCACCCAAAGATGCAGAGCTGCCGGGCGGCAATGGCATAAGCTTTGACTGGCGTCTAATTGCAGGCCGCCGCTGGGCCTGTCCGTGGATGTTAGCGGGTGGTCTTACTGCCCAAAACGTGGCAGAAGCGGTGCGACTGACGGGGGCCACCCAAGTGGACGTGTCTTCTGGCGTGGAAAGTGCGCCAGGTGTTAAAGACTATGCAAAAATCGCGGCGTTTATCGCGGCCGCGCAAGGAGAGTAAGATGCCAATAGATATGCCGAATTCCTACATGACAGGCCCAGACGAGCAGGGCCGTTTCGGTAATTTCGGGGGCCGGTTTGTATCCGAAACCCTCATGCCGTTGATCCTTGATCTGGAAGCGGAATATGAAAACGCCAAAACCGACCCCACGTTCTGGGCTGAGATGGATTATCTGTGGAAGTATTATGTTGGCCGCCCAAGCCCGCTGTATTTTGCTGAACGTCTGACAGACCATTTTGGCGGTGCTAAAATTTACCTGAAACGCGATGAATTGAACCACACGGGCGCGCATAAGATTAACAATGTGTTGGGCCAAATTTTACTGGCGCGCCGCATGGGTAAAACCCGGATTATTGCGGAAACAGGTGCGGGCCAACACGGCGTTGCTACGGCCACGGTTTGTGCGCGCTTCGGCCTTGAATGTATCGTTTTCATGGGCGCAACTGACGTTGAACGCCAGGCACCCAACGTATTTCGGATGAAACTACTAGGTGCCAAGATTGTATCTGTGACCTCTGGTCGTGGCACGTTGAAAGATGCGATGAATGACGCCATGCGCGACTGGGTGACCAACGTAAACGATACGTTTTATTGCATCGGTACTGTGGCGGGGCCACACCCCTACCCTGCGATGGTACGTGATTTCCAGTCGATCATCGGCAAGGAAACCAAACAGCAAATTATGGAACAAGAGGGCCGCCTGCCCGACAGTCTGGTCGCCTGTATCGGTGGCGGGTCGAATGCGCTAGGGCTGTTTTACGAGTTTCTAGACGATAAAGAAGTCCGCATCATTGGTGTGGAAGCGGGCGGTAAAGGTGTGAATGAAAAGATGGAACATTGCGCCAGCCTGACGGGTGGCCGCCCTGGCGTTCTGCACGGCAATCGCACGTATCTGTTGCAAGATGACGATGGTCAGATTTTGGAAGGCCATTCAATTTCAGCAGGTCTGGATTACCCCGGTATCGGCCCCGAACATTCGTGGCTGCATGATATTGGACGTGCCGAATATGTGTCGGTAACGGATGTTGAAGCGTTAGACGCGTTTCAACTGTCATGTAGCACCGAAGGCATTATTCCTGCGTTGGAACCATCCCACGCATTGGCGCATGTCACGAAAATAGCCCCTGACCTGCCCAAAGACCACCTGTTGGTAATGAATATGTGTGGCCGTGGTGATAAAGATATTTTCACCGTTGCCAAGGCTTTGGGCTTGGATATGAGCTCGGAATAAAGCCTATAAACAATCAAATTCAAAGATAACGTCAAGCTGCAAAGCTTGGCGTTTTGCGTGCCTCTGTCTCAGATGTGAGACAGTTCTTATGGCAGGTTACAGCTTAGTGATCTCTATTCGGAGTGCAAAAACTTGACTCATCTCATTCAAACGGGTCTATTTTTGCTTCTAGGGAGGATTGTTGCAGAATGGAAATGTCTGGTGAATACCGTATTGATGCACCCATTGATGAAGTGTGGGCGGCGTTAAACGATGTTGAAGTTCTGAAAATCTGCATTCCGGGTTGTGAAGAGTTAGAGAAAACCTCTGACACGGAAATGACCGCGAAAGTCGCTTTGAAAATCGGGCCTGTGAAGGCGCGTTTCAAAGGGGCTGTTTCGTTTGAGAACATCACCCCGCCCAAGGGATACTCCATAATAGGGGAAGGCCAGGGTGGTATAGCTGGATTTGCCAAGGGCGGGGCCGATGTTCAACTGGTTGAAGACGCAGGTGCTACAATATTGACCTACCAGGCCAAAGCACAGGTGGGCGGCAAGATGGCCCAACTGGGGTCACGCCTGATAAAATCCACATCAGCCAAACTGGCAGACAAGTTTTTCAAGAATTTCCGCGATGCGCTGGCAGCAGAGGAAATGCCCGCCGAATAAAGCATACGTGTGAAGTACCAACGATTTGGGCCAATGGCCCATAATGAATAGGGAGGAATACGAATGACTGAAATTTCGATGACTGTGAACGGGAAAGCGGTAAAGGCCGATGTCCCCGACAACACCTTACTGGTGGAATATATCCGCGAAAACCTACGCCTGACAGGCACCCATGTGGGCTGTGACACCAGCCAATGCGGGGCGTGTGTTGTGCATGTAAACGGCAAGGCGGTGAAATCCTGCGCCACTTTGGCAGTATCGCTGCAAGGTGCGGATGTGACCACCATTGAAGGCATTGCAAACGGTGAAATGCACCCGATGCAAACGGCGTTTAAAGAAAACCACGGGCTGCAATGCGGGTTCTGTACACCCGGCATGATCATGACCGCCACTGATATGGTGGCACGTTACAAAGAGAATGGTAAAACGCTGGATGAAGCGGCCATTCGCCATGAGTTGGAAGGCAATATTTGCCGCTGCACGGGCTACCATAACATTGTGAAATCCATTGCGGACGGCGCGTCCAAAATGGATGGTTCATAGGGGAGGATGATAAGATGAGTGACAAGAAAAACGAAGGAATAGGCGCACGTGTCCTGCGCAAAGAGGACAAACGGTTTTTAATCGGCAAAGGCCGTTATACCGATGATATTGTAGAACAGAACCAAGCTTATGCCGCGTTTGTGCGGTCTCCACATGCACACGCAACCGTCAAAAGCATTGACGCGTCGGCCGCTGAAGCAATGGACGGTGTTGTAGCCGTTCTAAACGGTGCGCAACTGACTGGCGACGGTATCGGCAACATTATTTGCGGCTGGGCCGTTGGGTCTAAGGACGGCAGCCCGATGAATATGGGTGCATGGTCAGCCCTTGCTACTGAAAAAGTGCGCTATGTGGGCGATGCGGTGGCGATTGTGATTGCGGATGATCTGGCAACAGCACGACTGGCCGCAGAAGCGGTTGAGGTGGATTATGAAACCCTGCCTGTTGTTGTGCAATCAGATGCAGCACTTGAAGGTGGTGCGCCACAAATTCATGAAAACGCGCCGAACAATCTGATTTTCGATTGGGAAATCGGTGATGAGGCGCCCACGGATGCGGCCCTTGCAAGTGCTGCACACATCACAGAGCTGGATATCGTCAACAACCGCGTGTCGCCCAATGCGATGGAACCGCGCGCGGCTATTGCCACCTATGATGACGCGGAAGAGCATTACACGCTTTATACAACATCACAAAACCCGCATGTTGCGCGTTTGGTGTTGTCTGCGTTTTATAACGTCGCACCTGAACATAAATTGCGGGTAATAGCCCCTGATGTGGGTGGTGGATTCGGGTCTAAGATTTATATCTACCCGGAAGAGATTGCCTGCCTGTGGGCCTCTATGAAAACCAACCGTTCGGTGAAATGGACATCTGATCGCACCGAAGCGTTTTTGACCGATGCGCACGGGCGCGATCATATCACCAACGCCAAAATGGGTTTTGATGCGGATGGCAAAATCGTGGGTTTAAAGGTGGAAACCAAGGCGAACTTGGGTGCTTATATGTCCTTGTTCAGCTCGGCCACACCAACCTATCTTTATGCAACCCTGCTATCGGGCCAATATAATATCGAGAACATCCACTGTAATGTGAAAGCGGTTTATACCAACACGGCACCTGTGGATGCGTATCGCGGGGCCGGTCGCCCTGAAGCCAGCTATGTGATGGAACGGTTGATGGAAACGGCTGCGCGTGAAATGGGGGTTAGCCCTGCGAAATTGCGGCGCAAAAACTTTATCACCGAGTTCCCGCACCAAACACCTGTGATCATGGCCTATGACAGCGGCGATTTTGCTGCCAATCAGGATCAGGCAATGGAAGCTGCGGATTACGCGGGCTTTGAAGCCCGCCGTGCGGAAGCCGCCACACGCGGTAAATTGCGCGGCATCGGTTTTTCCAACTATATTGAAGCGTGCGGCATCGCCCCTTCAGCTGCCGTTGGTTCTTTAGGTGCCGGTGTTGGTCTGTGGGAAAGTGCTGAAGTACGGGTCAACGCCGTTGGCACCATCGAAGTGCTGACCGGTTCGCACAGTCACGGCCAAGGCCATGAAACCACATTTGCGCAACTGGTCGCGGATCGTCTTGATCTGCCGATTGACAGTATCAAGATTGTGCATGGCGACACTGACAAGGTGCAAATGGGCATGGGGACTTACGGATCACGCTCTGGCGCGGTCGGCATGTCTGCCATCTCAAAAGCACTGGATAAAGTGGAAGCCAAGGTCAAAAAACTTGTGGCCCATTCGCTGGAAACCTCCGAAGATGATCTTGTCATCGAAGGCGGTGCTGTGAAGGTCAAAGGCACCGACAAACAGATGTTGTGGCATGAAGTTGGGTTGGCAGCCTACCTTGCGCATAACTTGCCTGAAGGCATGGAGCCGGGATTGAAAGAGACCTCTTTCTATGACCCCGCCAACTTCACTTTCCCTGCGGGTTGTTACATCTGCGAGGTCGAGGTTGATCCTGAAACGGGCACAACCGAGATTGTGCAATTCGTGGCCTCTGATGACTTCGGCACAATCATCAACCCGATGATTGTTGAAGGCCAAGTTCATGGCGGTATCGGCCAAGGTATCGGGCAAGCATTGCTGGAAGGCGTAGTTTATGACGATACTGGGCAGTTACTGTCAGCGTCTTACATGGATTATACCATGCCGCGTGCGGATGATCTGCCGATGTATTCGGTGCATCACCAAACCACCGAATGCCCCGGCAACCCCTTGGGTATGAAAGGCTGCGGTGAGGCCGGTGCCATCGGCTCCCCCCCTGCGGTGATCAATGCAATAACCGACGCGATCGGCACGAACGATCTGTCAATGCCTGCAACCCCTGCCAAAGTTTGGGCCGCTCTGCAAACCGCAGCCGCCAAACAAGCAGCAGAATAGGAGAGATAAGATGTACGAGACAAAATATCACAAAGCATCCAGCGTTGACGAAGCAGTTTCCCTGATGGGATCTGCGGACGACGGTAAAATCCTGTCCGGCGGGCAAACCCTACTGCCAACAATGAAGGCGCACCTAGCTGCCCCTTCCGATTTGGTGGATGTCAGCGGCATTGCCGATATGAACGGGGTTAGTGTTTCCGGCAATACCGTTACCATCGGGGCGGCAACGACACATGCAGAGGTCGCAGGCGATGCAGCTTTGCGAAAAGCCTGCGGTAGTGTGGCTAATCTGGCCGGTAACATCGGTGACCCCGCCGTGCGCCATTTGGGCACTATTGGCGGCTCTATCGCCAATAATGATCCTGCGGCGGATTACCCTGCGGCCCTATTAGCCTTGGGGGCGACGATTAAAACCAGCGCGCGTGAAATTGCTGCCGCTGATTTCTTTGTCGGTCTGTTTGAAACAGCCCTTGAAGATGATGAGGTGATCATCAGTGTCAGCTTTGATGCCCCAACAAAATCTTGCTACGCCAAGTTTCCAAACCCGGCTTCACGCTATGCGATGGCAGGTGTGTTTGTTGCGGGTACGGCAGATGGCGCACGGGTTGCCGTGACAGGTGCAGGTGATGATGGCGTTTACCGCCAATCAGACATGGAAGCGGCCCTTGATGGCGGCTGGAACGCGGATGCGGTTGCGGGTGTTTCCGTTAGTGCAGACGGGTTATTATCCGATATGCATGGTGACGCCACATACCGCGCCAATCTGATAAAAGTAATGGCCACCCGCGCTGTTGCGGGTTGCTGAACTGAACTTGAAACACCTCCAACCCTGTTCATCGGGGTTGGGGGTGCTATATTAAAATCATGATAAACAACTTGCCCAAATCCATTGACGATACCCTGTCGCTGCTGCGCGCAAATGATTACATTTGCGACCGTGGATTGGCGACGCTGACCTATCTGTCACTAACCCTGAACCGTCCGATATTCTTGGAAGGTGAGGCAGGTGTCGGCAAGACCGAATTGGCCAAAACACTGGCCAAAGCACTGGGCCGCGACTTGATCCGCCTGCAATGCTACGAAGGGCTGGATGCCTCTACCGCCGTTTACGAATGGAATTTCGCCGCACAAATGCTGGCGATGCGCCAAGGCGGGGATGATGTGGACATCTACGGTGATAGATTTCTGATCAAACGTGCCCTGCTGCAAGCAATGGAGCCACACAAGAACGGCCCGCCTGTGCTGCTGATCGACGAAATTGATCGTACGGATGCGCCGTTTGAAGCGTTTCTTTTGGAAGCCCTATCGGATTATCAGGTGACCGTGCCAGAAATTGGCACCATTAAGGCTGCCGCGCCACCCATCGTTATTCTGACCTCTAACCGCACCCGCGAAGTGCATGACGCACTGAAACGTCGCTGTCTGTATCATTGGGTGGATTATCCCGACTTTGACCGCGAGCTGGAAATTCTGATGGCCCGCGTGCCGAATGCAGCTGCCACGCTTAGCCGTGAAGTGGTGGGTTTTGTGCAGCGTTTACGCGAAGAAGATTTGTTTAAAGCACCCGGACTGGCCGAAACGCTGGACTGGGCGAAATGTCTTGTCGCTTTGGATGCCGTGGCCCTGACCCCTGATATTATTGTGGATACCATCGGGGCGGTTTTGAAATATCAGGATGATATTGCAAAAATCCAAGGATCAGACGCAAACCGTTTACTGGAAGCCACCCGAAGCGATCTTCGAGCCGCAGAATGACCGCCGCTGCCCTTGATACAAGGGGCCGTTTGCCGCAGAATATCATCTACTTTTGCCGCGCATTACGCCGCGCAGGTGTGCCCGTAGGAACCGCGCAAGTCAAAGAAACCATCCGTGCCGTGCAGGCTGTGGGCTTTACCAAACGCGCGGATTTCTTTGTGACCTTGCAAGCCTGTCTGGTCAGCCGCGTGGAACACATGCAAGTGTTTTTGCAAGTGTTCAATATGTTCTGGCGTGATCCTGAGTTTCTGGAACACATGATGCAAATGATGTTACCGATGCTGCAAGACGCCACGGGCATCCCGAAAAAACCCAAAGACGCCCAAACCCGCGCCGCTGAAGCGATGGCCGAAGGGTTGGGTGGGGATGTTCCACAAGCCGAACAGGAAGAGCTGGTTTTGGACGCTGAATTCAGCACCTCGCAAGCCGAAAAACTGGGGGCGATGGATTTTGAACAGATGAACACAAGCGAAATGCATGATGCGCAAAAGGCCATCGCGAATATGCGCCTTGATATTCGCAAGCGTAAATCACGTCGCACACGCCCCGCCGCATGGGGCCACAGGATTGATGCACGTGCAGCATTTAGGGCGGCAAGGCGCACAGGTGGTGAGGTTTTACACCTGCCGAAAATCACCCCGCGTGAGAAAATTCCCAACCTTGTGGTGCTGACGGATATTTCAGGTTCCATGTCGACCTATTCGCGCATGATGCTGCATTTCATTCATGCCATGACCCGCGCAAAGGGTCACGATTGGGCACAAGTTCACGCCTTTACCTTTGGCACGCGACTGTCGAACATCACGCGCCAAATAATGCAAAAAGACCCCGATGCCGCTTTAGCTGCCATCGGTCAACAAGTGCAAGACTGGGATGGCGGCACGCAAATCGGCGAAAGCCTGAAAGCGTTTAACTATACATGGGCGCGGCGGGTGTTGAATTCAGACGCTGTGGTTTTGCTGATCACTGACGGCTTGGAACGTGAGGATGCGGGCCTGCTGCAAACTGAAATGCGCCGCCTGCATCTGTCTTGCCATCACCTGATTTGGCTGAACCCCTTGCTGCGTTTCGATGGTTTTGAACCTCAAGCCGCAGGCATCCGTGCCATGCTGCCCCATGTGGATCGTTTTACCGCCTGCCACAACCTTGCATCTTTGTGCGAATTGGCAGAGGTTTTGCACGGGGCGAAACGTACGGATATGAAACAACAGATGATGGCCGTGATATGACACAAAATCTGGATAATATGGCCAGCGTAGTTTTAAGCTATCTGGCATCAGGCAAGGGCGCGGCTTTGGCCACAGTGATTTCCACATGGGGGTCAGCGCCCCGCCCGAAAGGCGCACAACTGGCAATCTCTGAAGATGGTGATTTTCAGGGGTCGGTTTCAGGGGGATGTGTGGAAGGGGCGGTGATACTGGCCGCACAAGACGCTATTCACGATGGTAAATGCCGCGTACTTGAATACGGCATTGCAGACGAAGATGCCTTTGCCGTCGGGCTGGCTTGTGGTGGCGATATTCAGATATTGGTGGAACCTATCGGGGTGGGTGACGGGCTGGAAAAACAGTTGTTGGAAGATACGGTTGAGGCGACCAAAACCCGTCAACCTTTTGCTTATCGCGTGAACCTGAACAACTGGTCACGCGAACGCGTTGACCCCAATGGCCTGACCACCGGAAAACAAGGTGATATGTTCACATATGTCGCCAACCCGAACCTGCGGATGATCATCATCGGCGCGGTGCATGTCACTCAAACCTTGGCCCCCTTGGCGCGCATGGCGGGTTACGCTGTATCGCTGGTAGACCCGCGTGATAGCTTCGCCACAAAAGCGCGGTTCCCCGATGAACGCTTTATTGATGCTTGGCCTGATCAGGCTTTAACGCAGATCGGACTGGACGCACATACCGCTGTGATCACTTTAAGCCATGATCCTAAAATCGACACGCCAGCACTGGCTGTGGCGTTGAGGTCGGATGTATTTTACATCGGTGCGTTAGGGTCAAAGAAAACCCACGCCAAACGGGTTGCGGAATTACAGGGCCAAGGGTTCACTGGCACTGAAATTGCCAAAATTCACGGGCCCATCGGGCTGAATATCGGCGCTAAAACACCTGCCGAGATCGCCATCTCGATCATGGCCGAAGTTACTGAACGCTTGCGCCGGTCATGAAGTTTGCAAGTGTAGAACTGGCCAAGGCCAAAGGCCATATTCTGGCGCATTCCATGCCCCTTGAAAGCGGTGTTCTAAAGAAAGGCATCACGCTTGGCACACATGATCTGCAAAAGTTGAAGCTTGCAGGGCAAACCGATGTCACTGTCGCGATGCTGGAACAGGGTGATGTTGCAGAAAATGAAGCCGCGCAAACTCTTGCGGATAGTTTTATATCCAAAGATGTTATAGCAACACAAGCGGTTGCCGGGCGCGTGAATCTAATCGCTGAACATGATGGGATATTATCCCTTAATACGACCGAAATTGAAGCTTTCAATGCCGTTGATGAAGCCATCACAATCGCCACCTTACCGGACTTTTCACGAGTCAAAAAAGGCAACCTGCTGGCCACCTTGAAGATCATTCCATATGGTGTTGCAAAGGTGCAGATTGACCGCTCATTAAGGTGCCTTGGATCGGAATGTTTTCAACTTCATGCGTTCACACCCAAGAGCTGCGACATCATTCTGACCAAAACCCAAGGCTTTAAGTCCTCGCTGTTAACCAAAGCCGAAAAAGCAATTCGCACCCGCATCAGTCCCTTGAATCTGCGTGTGGAAAGCAGTTGTGTTGTGGATCATTCAGCGCAAGAAATCTGTAGCGCGTTGCAAGTTGCCAAAAGCGATATGGTGCTGATCTTAGGCGCATCTGCCACATCAGACAGACAAGACGTCGTGCCCGAAGGCATTGTGCAAGCTGGCGGTAAAATTACGCGGTTTGGTATGCCCGTCGATCCCGGAAATCTGCTGGTATTGGGCACATATCAGGGCCGCGCAGTTATCGGCCTGCCGGGCTGCGCACGCGCCCCTGCATTGAACGGTGCCGACTGGGTGCTGGAGCGGCTTTGCGCGGGCTTATCACTGGAAGCCACCGACATCGCCCGCATGGGCGTTGGCGGGTTGCTGAAAGAAATTCCAGACCGCATTCAGCCGCGTATGCAACCGCATCAAACTCGCGCTGGTGTAACAGCAATTCTGTTGGCGGCAGGCAGTTCCAGCCGTATGCGCGGGGATGATAAACTGATGCGCAAAGTAGGGAACGCAACCCTATTACGTCATTGTGTTGAGGTGGCCTTGGGCGCGAACATTGATCACTGTATTGTCGTGCTGAAAGCAGGGGCCACCGATCACAAAGCGGCCTTGCAAGGCCTACCTGTCAAAATCGTTGAAACAGCGGATGCGGATTTGGGCATGGCGGCGTCTTTACGCGCGGGCATACTTGCGATGGACACAACACCAAAAGCGATTTTGGTGGGGCTGACGGATATGCCAGATCTGACCGCTGAGCATTTCAACAAGGTCATTGCGGGGCATGACCCAGATAAAAACCGTTTTATTATCTGCCCGACCAACCCCAACGGTAAACGCGGGCATCCGGTTTTGTTTGATGCCAAGTTCACGGAAAATCTTACGAACTTACAAGGCGATACCGGGGCCAAAGATATTTTAAAAACTGTCCCTGAATGGGTTTATGAAATCCCGTCAGATGCCGCCGTTTCACTGGATCTGGATACGCCCGAAGCGTGGGATGCTTGGGCGCTAACCCAAGCCCCCAACCGTTAATTTCAACACAGGATTTTTTTACGTGCAGGATCATAAGCCGCTGATTTTATCAACGTGGCTTTACTGTTCTTGCCAAAAGCATTGACTTCAAAAACCTCCGCATTCAGGGCCTCAACAGGCAGATACCCCAGCACCAAAGACTTACCGACAGAATAACCGAAATTACCACTGGTACTTTGCGCCACAACCTTACCACCCGCCAAGATGGCTTCACCGCCAAAAACATGCAAAGGATCATCCAGGGCAAGGCAAACCAGCTTTTGGCGCACCCCTTCAGCTTTAACTTTCAGCAATGCATCGCGCCCGATAAAATCACCCTTTTGCCAGTCGATCAAGAACTGCAAGCCCGCCTCATAGGGGTTGTAATCAGGGGTAATGTCCACACCCCAAGCCAGATAGCGTTTTTCAATGCGCAGACTGTCGATGGCGCGGTAGCCAACGTTGGCAACGTCAAACTCTGCCCCCGCTTCTTGCAACTGCTCAAAAACATAGCCCATGTATTCGGTCGGGATATACAACTCCCAACCCAGCTCACCGATATACGTCACGCGGTATGCCAGTGCAGGCGCATAACCGATGCGAATATCGCGGGCTGACATAAAGGGAAAACCATCATTACTGACATCCGCATCCGTCACCTTTTGCAGCACTTTTCGTGCCAAGGGGCCGGCCACATTAATCACGCCCAAGCCAGAGCTGATGTCGCGTAACTGCACCCCGTCAAACCCCGCCATATTACGCTCAATCCAATCCTTATCCCGCACCCCGAAACCGGAGCCAGTGATCAGCCAGAAACAATCCTGCGCACGCCGAATGATGGTCACATCCGCCTCAATTCCGCCACGCGTATTGCACAGCTGGGTATAGGTCGCACCACCCACGGGCTTATCCACATTGGCCACTGCCAGATATTGCTGGAATGCGCAGGCGTCATTGCCGCTGATCTCAAACTTGGTGAAAGAGGACATGTCTATCAGCACAGCACCTGTGCGCGCTAACGCATGTTCATGCCCCACGCTTGCCGCCTGCCCTGGCCTGTCAAACCCGAATTGGTCAACTTGCGGTGTGTCACCCAGCGCAAACCAGTTGGCCCGTTCCCAGCCGAATTTTGACCCCATCACAGCACCCTGACTTTTCAGGGTTTGATAAAGCGGACTGCGGCGCACGGGCCGCGCGCTGTCCATCTCTTCACCTGGCCAATGGATGGCATAATACTGCGCATAACTTTCCACCGCGCGGTCATGCAAAAACTTTTGCCCTGCTTGCAAAGCCCCGAAACGGCGAATGTCAAAGGCCCATAAATCAAGCCCTGCATCACCGTGCAATATCCAGTTCGCCGCCGCTTTACCCGCCCCTCCGGATGCCGCAATGCCAGACGTAAAGGCGCAAGCGGCAAAGAAGTTATCTAAGCCCGGCACCATGCCCATAATAGGCTCGCCGTCAGGCGAGATCGGGATCGGGCCGTTGACGATAGTGCGGATACCCACTTCACCCAGAATGGGCAAACGCGCCATTGCAGGCTCCAGAAACTCTTCCAAACGATCCATATCACCATCAAACAAATGCCGTTCACATTCCCACGGGAAACCCTCTTTCGGGTTCACTTTATTAGTCACCTTTTCCCAACCGCCGATAGCCAACGCGCCCGGTTCAGGTTTGGCGTAATAACCCCCGTCAGGATCACGAAAAGCAGGTAGATCATCGGGGATTGCATCGGTTTTCTCGGTCACCAGATACTGGTGTTCCACCACACCCGCAGGAATTTCAACACCGGCCATCCAGCCCACTTGACGCGCCCAAAGACCCGCCGCATTGACCACCATTCCCGCTTCAATCGTTCCGTGATCGGTCACCACATGGCTGATGCGGCGATCCTTGCGTACAAGATCTTTGACCATCACCCCTTCAATAATCCGCCCACCGTATTTGCGAATACCTTTGGCATAGGCATAGGTCAGTGAGTTGGGGTCGATATGCCCGTCATCGGGAATAAATGCCGCACCGATCAGGTCCTCCACGGCCATCAGGGGATACAATTCCAACGCCTCTTTCGGGGTCAGCATGTTCATTTCAAAGCCAACGGCTTGTGCCGCTGAATAGGATTTCAACAACTCGTCCCAACGGTCTTGGCTGGATGCAATACGCATACTGCCCACTTTGCGCCAACTTGGGTTCTGGCCTGTATCCGCTTCCAATGTGTCAAACAGCTTCACGCTGTCACTCATCAACTTCATCAGATTTTGTTGTGAACGAAATTGCCCGACCAAACCTGCCGCGTGCCATGTGGCCCCTTCGGTCAGTTTGGACTTTTCCAGCAGCACCACATCACGCGCGCCTTGCTTTACCAGATGGTACGCGATCGAAGTGCCGATAACACCGCCGCCGATAATAACAATTTCAGCACTTGTCGGGAATGAAGTCGCCATGGTTTATGCTTTCTGACGACGGCGGTTAACCCGACGTTCGCGCACAGGTGCGTTCGATCCGATATCTATACGGTTCCAACCCTCTTGCGGGTGACTGTCGCCTGCAACCAGACCTTCAAATTCGGCCCTGATGCGGTCATCAATAGATTTATCAAACGCAACTGAATTGGGTGTCGACAGGATTTCCAAAGCTTTATTCATAGCCCGCTGGTGGATGGTGGAAGAGCCATCCAACTCCCATTTTTCGCGCAGGTTCCGATCTGCCAGATCAGGCATGAACGTGGCCGTATGCATCCATTCCAACGTTGAGGGATTATCCGCAAACATGCCCGCAGGCCCGGTATCCTTAATGTCTTGCAAAGATACGGCTTCTTTTGAGAACCCAAAACCACCGCGCACGGTTTTGACCATACCTGCAATTTCATTGTCGATCAGCAGCTGCCCGAAATCAAATGACATCAAAGCATCCTGCAAACCACCCATGACGATAAAATCAGCCCCAGATAAGGCCCCCATCAAGGGTGACATACCTTTTTCAAAACCTGATTGCGCATCCGCCACCTTGGAATTGGTCAGCCCTAAATAACCGCCCGCAGGCACATTATAAAACCGCGCCATCTGGCAAACGGCGGAATTCATCATACCGATTTCTATTGCACCGGGCGCATAAGCCCCGTCGCGCATATCGGCGAACACCGGCAGGAAGTTGTAGATATGTGCAGTACCCGGTTTGCTCATCTGCGCAAGGGTCGCCACCGCCAGCCATTCGGCGTTCATAATCGTTAACATGCCCGGCAAAGACAGCGGCGTACTAAGCCCGCCCATGGGGGCGATGGTGCCATAGGCAGTGATGCCGTTTTCTGCGAAATACATCATCGTGTCGGTGCTGTCGAAGTCCAGCGTCAGCGGTGAAACGGCGGCGCAATAGCCGAAATTGATGAATGGGCGTTCCCAGAACGCTTCCTTGGAACCCGCAATCAATTCGCCCAGCTTGATCACCTGTTTGGCTTCACGAAGATCATAAACGGATGTCCGCACCGGCTTCACACAATTTTTCAAAGCTGTATAAAACCGCGTCAAACTGAACTGATCTTTCGGTGCATCGTCGGCCAATGTTGATATGGAAAACATATCAAAATGCGGCAACTCATTTACCACATGGGCAATCCGCGCGATGTCTTGCGATGTGGAACGACGGCAAATGCCTGTCACAGGGTCTACAATATCGGGTGCCGAACTGGCGGTGGCAATCACCGGCTGTTTGCGTGGAAATGTGATGTCATAAGCAGGGTCTCGGCCCCGCAATGTGATCGTGGGTGGCACCATTTTGCGGTACTTTTCAACCACATTGGCGGGGATTTTTACAATCTCTGTTTCGTGGTCAACAGTCGCGCCATGTTCCGCAAAACGTTTGCGTGCTTTTTCATTGCGCACGATCAAACCAGTTTCCGCTAAAATCTCCAGCGATGCATCATGCACATACTGGATTTCATCCTGTTTCAGAAATGAGAAGTAATTCATATCAAGCCCCTTTTCGCGACACCCTTTGGACAAAGCCTAGGCCAATTAAAAGCTTGTCTCAAACAACTTTTGCTGCCAACTTGCATAAGTAAACCTAACTCAAGGCAAGCCCATGCGCCGCCCCCGTCTGAATGTTCTACGCACGTTTGAAGCGGCGGGCCGTAAATTAAGCTTTTCACAAGCCGCCGCTGAATTGAACATCTCACAGGCCGCCGTCAGTCAACAGGTCACACATCTTGAGGCTTATCTGGGTGAGGCCCTGTTCCAACGCCACCACCGCCGCATATCCTTGACCAGCACAGGGCAAGCCTATTTTTTTGCCGTGCACGAAGCCTTGGAACGGCTGGATGCGGTAACCGATCAGCTGTTTCCGGATCGTCCGCACCAGATTGTTACCTTAAGGTGCACATCAAGTGTTGCAACGCTTTGGCTGGCCCCTGAAATGCGTGCATTTCAGGAAAATCACCCCAACATTGATCTGCACATTAGAACCTTGGATGCCGAGGCAAAAGGCAATCAAACTGATCTGGAAATATTCCTGTCAGCCGAAACTGGCCACGGTGCAGATGTAAAACCGCTGTTAACATGCGAAATCACCCCCGTTGCAGCCCCTGAATACCTGGAACAAAACCACCCCGATGGCCCCGAAGACATTCTAAATTTCGATCTGATCCATATTCTGGGTTATGAAGATGACTGGCACCGCTGGTTCCATGAAAACCAGCTGGACACACAAACCCTGCCGCGCGGCTTGACCGTGGACAGCTCACTTTTTGCCTTTGACGCCACAATGCGTGGCGACGGTATTTATCTGGGGCGCAAGCCATTTATCGACAGTTACCTGAAGTCGGGAAAACTCATTGAAGTTTTTGATCCCCAACGCCGTTTGCAGGCCAGCTATTTTCTGCGAAAAAACAACGATAAAAGAAACGCTCACAATAAAGAAACAGTAGCGAACTGGCTTACAAAATTGGCAAGTAAAGTCGCATAAGGGCAGCGAAATATGTCAATTACCCTAGTAATCGTGACTTGCAACAATCAAAACATGCTTCATAATCAAAATCAGAACACACAAAATCACACTATTTTGATGTTCAGCCTGTAGGGGCGGGGGGAATATGACAGCGTTTTTAGAAGTGAAAAACCTGACGATCGGTTTCAAGGCGCCAGAGCCTACAATTGATGATGTCAGCTTTTCCTTGGAAAAAGGCGAAACACTGGCGATTGTGGGTGAAAGCGGGTCGGGCAAAACGCTAAGTTGCCGCGCGATTTTAGGAGTTTTGCCCAAAGCAGCGCAAATCCGTTCCGGCCAAATCGAGGTGTCTTTAGAAGGTGAACGCATAAAGTTGCTGGAGATCAGTGAGCCTAAATTTCGCAACATTCGCGGCGACTGCATTTCAATGATTTTCCAAGAACCCATGCGGTCATTATCGCCCTTGCACAAAGTCGGCCATCAAGTGGCCGAAGTGTTGGAGCTGCACCGCAACTGTACAAAGCATCAGATAAAACAGGATGTGCTGGCTCAGTTCGAACGTGTTGGCTTTCCCGATCCAGAACGCGCTTATGAAGCTTATCCGTTTGAGATGTCGGGCGGCATGTTACAGCGCGCGATGATCGCCATGGCAATGATCGCAAAGCCCGACCTACTGATCGCAGACGAGCCAACAACGGCACTTGATGTCACCACACAAGCACAGGTTCTGGGGCTGATTAAAGACCTGCAAGCTGAAACCGGTATGGCGGTTATTCTGGTCACCCATGATTTAGGCGTTGTCGCTAATATGGCCGATCAGGTTGTAGTGATGAACAAGGGGCGGGTGATGGAAAGCGGAGCGGCGAAGCTTGTGCTTGGAACACCTGCACATCCATACACGAAAAAACTGTTCAATGCCGCCCCGATCATTCCAGAGGCAACAGAATTCGTATGCCCGCCACCCCATGATGATTTAATTCTTGATATGCAAAACATATCAAAAACCTTTCAAGCTCGCAGCGCATCACCGATGAAATCTGCCATTCTGATCAAAGCGGTATGTGATGTTGAATTGAAACTTGCACGTGGCAAAACCCTTGCCGTGGTTGGCGAAAGCGGCTCTGGAAAATCGACCTGCGCACGTATCGCCTTGGGCGCGGAATTACCTGACGCGGGTGGCACGGTCACATTTTGTGCAGCTAAGGGTGAGCTACCGTTAGAAGTACAGTCATTAGACCGTGCAGACCGCTGCCGCTTTCAAAAGCAGGCGCAAATGGTGTTTCAAGACCCGTTTTCATCGCTTAGCCCACGTATGCAAATCATCGACACACTAACCGAACCTTTGGACATCCACCGCATCGGTACAAAATCAGAACGCAAAGACCGCGCCCTTGAGGTTCTGGAGCTGGTGGGCCTAGACGGCAGCATGTTGCGCCGTTATCCACACGCATTTTCAGGTGGCCAACGCCAACGCTTGTCGATTGCGCGTGCGCTAACCCTAGACCCTAAACTACTGGTTTGTGACGAACCTACATCAGCACTGGATGTTTCCGTGCAAGACCAAATTCTTGATCTGTTGGAAGAAATCCGTGATGCGCGTGGCCTGTCATATCTGTTCATCTCGCACGACCTTGCCGTGGTATCACGCATCGCCGACGAAGTTGCCGTCATGCGCAGGGGCCGCATTGTGGAACAGGCCTCGCCGTGTACGCTGTTTGCCAACCCCAAGCATCCCTATACGCGTGCGCTTATCGCCGCCCAACCTGAGCCCGACATCAATCGACCGATTGACCTGAACATGGTGGCATTGGGGGCCGGTGCCTCTAACAGCTGGGCCGATGCCTTTCGCTTTGACGGCAATAACATCCCACCACTGATGGAACTTGAACCAGGGCATATGGTGCGCTGCCATGGGTAAGGTATTTTTCGGCATATTACTTTTTATCCTGACACTTGGCCAAAGCGCATTTGCAGGCCCCGCCCAAGAATGCCCATACTTCACCGAAGCCGTAAAAGCCGGCAAGCTGCCCCCCGTTGAACAGCGCATTCCAGAACAACCTTTAATCGTTGATCTGGCTGCCAAAGGCCGCACGCCCGGCCATCAGGGCGGTATGCTACGCACCATGATCACGCGATCCAAAGACACCCGTCAAATGGTAGTTTACGGCTATACCCGCCTTGTTATCTACGATGAAAATTACACTTTGCAGCCTGACCTTCTGGAAAGTTATGAAAACATTGATGACAAGAAATTCACTTTTCACCTGCGCAAAGGTCATAAATGGTCAGACGGCGAGCCTTTCAATGCGGCCGATTTCGAATACTGGTGGGAAGATGTTGCCAATAATGATGAGCTGATGCCTTCTGGCCCGCCAGAGTTTTTGCGGGTTGAGGGTGAGTTACCGCAAGTGTCTTTCCCCGATGATTTGACGATCATCTATGAATGGTCAAAACCCAACCCTCAGTTTTTGCAAATCCTGGCGCAAGCCCGCCCGCCGTTCATTTTTCGCCCGGCGCATTACCTGAACAGCTATCACCTGAATTTCGCAGATGAGGAACAGTTGCAGCTTGAGATTAAAATGAAAAAGGTGCGCAGTTGGGCATCTTTGCACAACAAAGTCGACAACATGTATAAGTTCGACAATGCTGACCTACCCACTTTGCAACCGTGGATTATCGACGAAAAAAGCACCAAAAGCCGGCGTATTTTCACCCGCAATCCGTTTTATCACCGCGTTGACGTAAACGGGGTGCAACTGCCCTATATTGATCAGGTTGAGATGTCGATTGTGGGGGCAGGTTTGGTAGCAGCCAAAGCCAATGCAGCCGAGGTTGATTTGCAGGCGCGCGGTTTAAGTTTCAAGGATATCTCGATCCTTAAAAAAGGCGAAAATGACAGTGGTAAATATAAGACCCTGCTTTGGGCTAATGGTGTCGCATCGCAAATTGCGATTTATCCGAACCTGAATTTCGCCGATCCCGTCTGGCGTGAAATCCTGCGCGATACCCGCTTTCGCCGCGCGCTTTCCCTATCCATTGATCGGCGCATGATCAACCGCGCGCTGTACTTTGGACTGGCCAAAGAAGGGGCGATGACCGCCCTACCCGCCAGCCCGTTTTATGACCCAGAAAACCGTGCGGCATGGGCCCATTATGATATGCAAGCCGCGAATGATTTGCTTGATGAAATGGGCCTGACGGAACGTCGTGCCGACGGTATCCGCCTGCTGCCCGACGGGCGCCCGATGATGTTTATGGTGGAAACTGCGGGCGAACGCCAAGAAGTGGAAAATGCATTGCAAATCACCACGGACACATGGCGTGATATTGGTGTGCAGCTGGTCATCCGCCCGCTGGGTCGTGATATTTTACGCTCCCGTGTCAGTTCAGGCGTATCGATGGCTGCCGTCTGGTTCGGTTGGGATAATGGCCTGCCGCAACCCTATACATCACCTGCCTATCTTGCGCCGCGCCAACAGGATTTCTTTGCATGGCCGAAATGGGGGCAGTACTTTCTGACCGAGGGCCAGTCGGGTGAAAAAGTTGATATGCCCGCGCCACAAAGGTTGTTGGATTTATCTCTGGAATGGGATCGCGCAACCGATGATCGGGCGCGTTCTGATATCTGGCGCGAAATGCTGAAAATCCATGCTGATGAAGTTTACGGCATCAGCATTTTAGCCGAAGCCCCCCAACCGGTTGTGGTTTCAAACCGTTTGCGCAATGTACCCGAAGCCGCCATATGGGCGTGGGAACCGGGCGCGCATTTCGGCATCCATCGCATGGATGAGTTCTACATAGATGAAAGCAGGCGCGCGCAATGATAATCCTGCGCTACGCCCTATACCGCCTGATGACCATGCTGCTGACATTACTGCTGGTCTCGGCCCTGATCTTTTTCATCATCAACCTGCCGCCCGGCAATTACCTGACCAACCAGATCATGGAATTGCAAGCCACAGGCCAAGATGCTGGTGTGGCCAAGGCCGAGTTTTTACAAAAAGAATATTCACTGGATCGCCCATTGGTCGAACAATACCTGATCTGGATCGGTGCGTGGCCCGGCCCTTATGGCTTTTCGGGCATGTTGCAGGGTGATTTCGGCTGGTCGTTTGAATTTGACCAACCAGTGATAGACATCGTAGGTCAAGCCCTGTGGTTGACCATTCTGGTCAATCTGGCCGCCGTTTTGTTCGTTTATTTAGTGGCCCTGCCCTTGGGTGTTCTGGCAGCCGCACGTTCGCAAACTTGGGTCGATTACACTTCATCCTTCATCGGTTATCTGGGCCTTGCTACACCTAATTTCCTGTTGGCCCTGATCCTGTTCTACTACGGTCAAAGATACTTTGATCTGCCGATCGGCGGCTTGATGGCCCCTGAATTAGAGGGCGAACCGATGAGCATGGCCAAGGTCAAATCCATCCTGTTGCACCTGATCATCCCGACCTTCGTGATCGGCACATCAGGGGCGGCCGCGATGATGCAACGCCTGCGGGCCAATATGCTGGATGAGTTAGACAAACCTTATGTGGAAACTGCCATGGCCAAGGGCCTGTCGCCCACAAAGATGTTGATGAAATACCCTTTGCGCATGGCCCTGAACCCGTTCGTGGCTGATATCGGCAACCTGCTGCCTTCAATGATTTCCGGCTCAATTCTGGTTTCCGTCGTACTTGGCCTGCAAACCATCGGCCCCGCGCTACTGACCGCGCTGAAGTCGCAAGACCAGTTCCTTGCGGGTTTCATTCTATTGTTCGTAGCCCTGCTGACCCTGATTGGCACAATGGTATCCGACGTTTTGTTAATGCTGCTTGATCCGCGCATCCGTTACGGGGGGCGTAAATAATGGCTATCCTTCCAGACGGTCGCTATGTCAACGACGCCCCTTATGATGAAGGCGTCAACGCCAGTGCGGCTGAACGCCCTGACATGGACGCGCCCAACTGGCTGTTGATCTGGCGGCGGTTTCGCAAGCACAAGTTGGCACTTGTGTCCGGCCTGTTCCTGTTGGTGTCTTATCTGATGCTACCGGTCACGGGGTTTGTCGCCCCCTACACGCCCAATGAACGCGATGCAGATCATATCTATGCCCCGCCCCAAGGCATTCATCTATTTCACAATGGCGCCTTTATCGGCCCGCATGTTTACCCGACCACCGCCACCGCTGATCTGGAAAACTATCGTTGGCGGTATACCACTGACACCAGCCGCCCGATGAAGCTGGAATTCTTTTGCAGGCGGGGCAGTTACAACCTGTTTGGCCTGATCCCCACCAACCTGCATCTGATCTGCGCCCCAAATGGGGCCACAATATTCTTGCTGGGGTCAGACCGCTTGGGCCGTGATGTGTTTTCACGCATCGTTTACGGCGCACAATTATCGCTGACGGTCGGCATCATCGGCATCACCGTTTCTTTCACCTTGGGCATATTCTTTGGCAGTATCGCAGGTTATTTCGGCGGCAGAACCGACTGGCTGATCCAGCGCATCACCGAAATTCTGCGCTCATTACCTGAGCTGCCGCTATGGCTGGCCTTATCCGCTGCAGTCCCGTCCCATTGGGGGCCAGTCACGGTATTTTTCATCATCTCGGTCATCTTGGGTATTTTGGACTGGCCCGGCCTGGCCCGTGCAGTCCGTTCCAAATTCCTGTCGTTACGTGAAGAGGAATATGTGCGGGCTGCCGAAATGATGGGTGCAAAGCCCGCGCGCATCATAGGTAGGCACCTGTTGCCGAACTTTTCCAGCCACCTGATTGCCAGTGCAATGCTATCGATCCCCGCCATGATCTTGGGTGAAACCGCCCTGTCGTTTCTAGGCCTTGGTCTGCGCGCCCCCGCCGTTAGCTGGGGGGTGATGCTGAATGACGCGCAAAACCTTGCCTCCATAGAGATTTATCCGTGGATTGCATCGCCCATGATCATGATCGTTGTTGTGGTTCTGGCGTTCAACTTTCTGGGTGACGGCTTGCGCGACTCGCTTGACCCTTACAAAAACTGATCACTCTTCGTTATTGTCGGCCACATCCGCTTGTTCTTCTTCAACCCCAGACAGGGCCGCCCCCGCAATCGCAGTTTTTTGCTCTGCGGTCAGATCCTTTCCGGAAGTGTCATCCGCCAAGCGCACAGTCACTTCGCGATGGGCAAACTTGATGCCTTCACGGGCAAACAGGTCGCGAATGTCCTGGAACACCCGCTTTCGGATCACCCATTGATCGCCGGGCTTGGTCATAAACTTCACCCGAATAATCATCGCAGAATCCTGCATCTCAATCACCCCTTGTGATTTCAACGGTTGTAGGAAGTTTTCACCGATAACCGGGTCTTCCAGCAATTCAAGCCCAAGCTTCTTGATCAGTTTACGCACCTTTTCCACATCCGTGTCATAGGTTACTCGCAACGGCAATTTCATCATCACCCAATCACGCGAATAGTTTGTCAGTACCTGAATTTCGCCAAACGGAATGGTGTGTAAAGGCCCCAAGTGGTGACGCAGTTGAAAAGAGCGTACTGAAATTTTTTCGACCGTGCCGCGCACATCGCCCACATCAATATATTCACCTTTACGAAACGCGTCATCAACCAGAAAAAACGCACCTGAAAAAATATCACGCACAAGAGTTTGCGCACCGAAACCAATGGCTAGCCCCGCCACACCAGCACCCGCAAACAGCGGGCTTACATTGACGCCGAGTTCCATCAACGCAATCAGGCCGATGGTGACAACAACAACGATTAGAATGAAGTTTCGAAACAGTGGCAGCAATGTCGCCAAACGGCTGGCACCCGAGGCACCACCTTCATCACCCGGCATCACCTCAATCTCATCACCCCCCTCATCCTTGATCTTGCTGTCGATCCAGATGCGAAAGATGTGATAGATAATATAGCCGATAAACATGATGACAATAATGTCTGAGCTGCGTTCAAAAGTACTGTTGGAAATCGCCAGCCCCGTACCCACACCCCATATAGTCGACAACGCCCAAAGCCCGGCAACAAAGGCCAGAATGCCGGCAACGCGACGTGCTAGGTCTTCAAAACTGTTTAAGGGGTGATGAATTCTTGTCTGTTTTTCCGCCTCAGCATCCGCAGCAATCTCACCTTCTTCTGCCTGCATCGTACTGTTGATCTCATCCATAATTGCCGTGCGTTGGAAAAAACGTTCGATCAGGTAATTGATGATCCCGTAAACCACAATGATCGAAAGCATGATGCCGTAAGCGCCCAACACCAATGGTGTTGAAAGTGGCAGATCCAGCACCAGACGATACGATAGGTCGGCCCATGCAAACAACAGATACGCAATCGCCAGCGATGGCCATGCGGATGATACAAACACGTTCAGCACGCCTGCCTCTTCCCGCTTCAACCCGTTTCTGATCGCCCGCGATATCGGCTTACGGTTAACCAAAATAAGGGCGATATTCATCAACACAACAACTGTTGTCAGTGACGCCGTGTAAAAAGCAAAGGCATCATAGGTCAGCCCCAATTCATTGATCCATGAAGCAAACGCCACAGCACATATATCAACCGAGGCCGTGAACCAAAGCCAGTGATACAACCGGCTGGCGTCTTTGTTTGAAAACTGCGAAATCCTGTACTGGCAGGCATACGGGGCCAACACCATGCGCCATAGCAAAGTCACAAGACGGCACCCTGCATAAGCAATGTTAATCAGTGTCACCGTATACTGCATGGCAGACGTATCCAATGGGTCGAAAAAAGCGACGCCAAGCACATAGGCCACTGCCATAGTGATCAAAACGCCAATAACCCGCAGGAAAAACCTTGAAACCAGAAAGGGTAGCTTTTCTGTATAGCCCACCGGGTCATCTTTCATATGCAGCTCAAAATACCGCAAAAGAAACCGCTTGGCATATATTTGTTTTTCTACGATGTAACCAATTCCAAACAGAACCATAGACCAGAACAACGCTTCAACATATGCGCGCAATTCCCCTGTCGGGCTGTTTGCTTGCAAAATGAAGTTCACTTCGTCAAGCGCACTGGGCAACTCTTTTAATCGCTTAACAAGCCGCTCTCGAAATTCCACAGCGGACACTTGCGCCTTCATCAGCCCCGACATGCCATCATCATTCACGCCATTCGTATTCGCAGTTGGTTGGCTTAAAGGTGCGCCATGCGTATCGACAACAATGACCTGCACACCGCTTTCAGCGGCTTTGCGCATCAAATCGGCAAAACTATCAATTTGTTCCTGATCTAGCGTTTCAGTGGCCTGCGTTAAAAGGGATGCCTGCGCATGCACTGGAAATGCGGCAAAAAGCAGGATCATAATGGATGTCAGAAACGGGATTATGGGGGTTCGCATGAGCTTGGTGAAACCTTTTAAGACTATTAAAGAAGCAGGCTAAGGCATGGTTAAGCCCCGCGCAACCTATTCAGATGGCTTAATCTTAACATCCTTCAAGCTTTTTGTAGGATTTAGTCACAGTGTTTTGAAACTTATGTCAGCAATAACGCTATGTTTCATTGCTTTAATCTGTAAATAATACCTTATGAGCCTTTAGAAAAATATCAGCGGCAATAAACCTGCAAATAGGCCCCTATGCATATTGATTTTATGCCCCAACTTAGGTTTATTGACCCCAGCCAATTCATGGATAATACAGCCAAATGACGAACACCACGGAAGCATCATCCAAAATGTCCCGAATTTTGTTCTACAGCCATGACACATTCGGCTTAGGTCATATCAGGCGCTCGCGCACCCTGGCCAATGCTATTACTGCCGCCGACGATAACACCACCGCCCTTATCCTGACAGGCTCCCCGATTGCGGGTCGTTTCACATTCCCTGAGCGGGTTGACCACATCAGGCTACCGGGCGTCACTAAAATGGTCGATGGGTCTTATATGTCCGAAACCCTTGGCATGGATATTGACGAAACCACCGAACTGCGTTCGGGTCTGATCAAAGCCACAATAAAACACTTCAAGCCCGATCTTGTGATCGTTGACAAGGAACCCACGGGGTTTCGTGGCGAACTTATCTCTAGTTTGAAATGGCTAAAAGAGCACCGCCCCGAAACCCAGATTGTTCTAGGCCTACGCGATGTACTGGACGACCCAAAACTTCTGGCAAAAGAATGGGATCGCAAAGGGGCCTTAGAGGCTGCTGAAAATTTCTATGATGAAATATGGGTTTACGGCCTAAAATCTTTCTACAATCCAGTTTCAGGGTTGGCATTTTCTGATGCAGCCAAGGCTCGCACCCATTGGACAGGCTATTTACGTCGCGAAAATCTTAATGCGCCGCTCCCCGAAAGTGATCCGTATGTTTTGATCACGCCCGGTGGTGGTGGCGACGGGGCTGCAATGGTCGATCACGTTCTATCCGCCTACGAACAAGACCCGACCCTGACCCCGAACGCCTTACTGGTTTACGGCCCATTCTTGACAGGCGATGACCGCGTGGCCTTTGAAACCCGTGTTGCCAAACTGAACGGCCGGGTCAAAACCGTAGGTTTTGACAGCCACATGGAAACCTTGATGACAGGGGCCGTGGGCGTAGTGGCAATGGGCGGTTATAATACGTTTTGTGAAATCCTGTCTTTCGATAAACCTGCCGTAATTATCCCGCGCACAAGACCCCGCCTTGAACAATATATCCGCGCTAAACGGGCCGAGGATTTGGGCCTGATGCAAATGGTTCACAATGAACGCGACGGCTACGCGCCAAGTGTCATGGGCACTGCAATTCGCAATCTCTCCAAACAAAACCCACCCTCTGCGGTGCAAATTGACGGGTTGCTGGATGGTTTGGATGTTGTGGTGAAACGCACTCAAAACCTGCTTGGAAAAACCCGCAAATGACCAAAGCCCCCACCCTAGCGGTTGTTGTCAAAGGCTGGCCGCGCCTTTCGGAAACTTTCATCGCTCAGGAATTGCTGGCCCTACAAGACAAGGGACAACAATTTGAAATCTGGTCTTTGCGGTTTCCCACCGACAAGAAAACCCACCCCTTACATCAGAAAATCACCGCACCGATAAAATACCTGCCCGAATACCTGCACCAAGAACCGCGACGGGTGTGGCGTGCATGGCGCACCGCGCGCAAGCTGCCATGTTTCAAAGCCGCCTATGCCATGTGGCGCAAAGATTTCGCGCGTGACCGATCACGCAACCGCATCCGCCGTTTCGGACAGGCTTGCGTTTTGGCCACTGAGCTGCCCCAAAGCATATCAGGCCTATACGCCCACTTCATGCACACACCTTCCTCTGTCGCGCGTTATGCTGCCATCATGCGCGACATGGATTGGGGGTTTTCCGCACACGCCAAAGACATCTGGACTTCCCCCGAATGGGAAAAACGCGAAAAGCTCGACCCTGCCACACATGGCGCTGCTTTTGGTGTGACCTGCACTGCTTATGGCGCACAGCATTTACGCGGTTTGACCGACACGCCCAAACGCATTGATCTAGTTTACCATGGGTTGGACCTATCGCGTTTTCCAGCCCCGCCAGAACGCCCTACCAAAGCCGCAAACGCCCCGATGCAGTTTTTATCTGTCGGGCGGTTAGTGCAGAAAAAGGGTTTTGATCGCCTGATCACAGCACTGGCCCAATTACCGAAAGAAATGCAATGGCATTGGGTGCATATCGGCGGCGGCGACTTGAAGAATACTCTGCAAGCTCAAGCCGAAAAAGCAGGCGTTCTGGATCGCATCACATGGCGCGGTGCCTGTAATCAGCCAGAGGTTATTACAGCCATGCGGGACGCCGACATGTTCATCCTGCCCAGCCGTATCGCCGACGATGGCGACCGTGACGGCCTGCCCAATGTGCTAATGGAAGCGGCCTCGCAAAAGCTGCCGATCATATCCACAGACGTGTCCGCCATACCTGAATTTATTGACACAGGCACCCACGGCCTGTTGGTTCAGGATGATCCTGCACAACTGGCGGCGGCGATTATCGACATGGCCACAAACCCCAAAAAACGCACGGGCTTTGCCAACGCCGCATTCATGCGCCTAACCACTAATTTCGGCATGGATGCAGGTATCACAAAACTGACAGCACGCTTGCAAACCCTATGCGCCAAACGCTAGGCTTGTTTCATGCCCGAAATTGCCTTTTACGCCCCGATGAAACCCCCAAATCACCCAACCCCGTCGGGGGATCGCGCGGTTGCACGCGGGGTATTACGGGCATTAGGGGATACCGCAAAGCTGGTGTCTGAACTGCGTATTTACGACGGCAAAGGCGACCCAAGCATTCAAGCCGACCTGATCCAGCAAGCCAAAATAGAAGCCGCAAAACTGATCACACTGGGCCGCATAAAAGGTTGGAGACTATGGTTCACCTATCACAATTACTACAAAGCCCCTGACCTGATCGGCCCCATCGTTTCCAAAGCGTTGGACATTCCTTATGTCCTGTTGGAAGCCACCCGCGCCAAAAAACGCCTTGATGGCCCATGGGCCACATTTGCACGTCTTGCAGAAAAAACCAGTGACGCCGCAGACGTGATTTTCTATTTCACAAAACAAGACCAACAGGCGTTAGAAGCATACCGCACAACGAACCAACAGATCATTCACCTACCGCCGTTTCTAACAACAGATCAAACAACCCCACCCCGCCCCAAGCCGCAAGAAAACAGAATTTTAAGCGTGGGCATGATGCGCGCAGGGGCAAAGTCCGCTTCTTATGCGTTAATCGCCAAGGTGCTGAAATCCATCCAAACACCTAATTGGAAGCTAGTCATTGCCGGCGACGGCCCTGCACGCGCGGATATTGAAACCTTGTTTCAACCCTTCGGCAACCGCATCAGGTTTCTGGGCCAGCAAGATAAAGCTACGCTTGAAACCATCTACAACACAGCCTCGGTTTTTTTATGGCCGGGCGTGGATGAAGCCTTTGGCATGGTGTATCTGGAAGCCCAAGCGGCGGGCCTGCCCGTGGTCGCCCAAGATCGCCCCGGATTGCGTGATGTGATTGCCCCCACAACAAAGTTATCTCCTGTGGATCAGGTTGGCGATATGGCCCGTCAAATCGACCGACTTTTATGCGATGCAGAATTGTGGCAGAACTGTTCGCAAACGGGTATGGATTACATTCGCCAAAACCACCTGTTGGGGGCGGCCCAAAAAAACCTGATGGCTATCCTGACCCCTTTGATAGGATCGCCGACATGACCCAACTTGCCCTAATCCGCCACGGCCACACACCGTGGAACCGCGCTGGCCGTATTCAGGGGCGCACGGATATTGATCTTGATCCTGATGCGATCACAGAGCTGGCAGGTTATAAATTGCCGGCTGAATGGGCGAACGCAAACTTAGTTTCCAGCCCACTGAAACGCGCCTGTCAAACCGCCGAAATTATCGCAGATCGCGCACCTATATTGGAAGACACCCTGATTGAGATGAACTGGGGTGATTGGGAAGGTCTGCGTGGGGTTGATCTGAAAGCCGATCCCGCTTCTGGCTTTCGTGACATCGAATTTTGGGGGTGGGATTACCAGCCGCCCAACGGCGAAAGCCCGCAGGATGTTTGGGACAGGATTGAGCCGTGGGTTATGGGTTTGCAGGCCGATACCATCGCGGTTTGCCATATCGGCATCATGCGGATGATTTTGGCTAAAGCAACAGGCTGGAATTTTGACGGCCCCGCCCCGTTTCGCATTAAACGCAACCGTCTGTTCATTGTGGAATTGGATGGTGGTTTGCAGATGACTGACGATGAGCCAATCCGATTGGAAAAACGCTGACATGCAGGTTCTGATCCTAGTCACACATCTATTGGGCACAGGCCACCTAAGCCGCGCACTCACCCTTGCGCGGGCCTTTGTCGCTGAAGGTCACGGGGTGACAGTTCTAAGTGGCGGGATGCCCGCACCCCACTTGAAATCAGAAGGCATAACCTTGATCCAACTACCACCCGTACGCTCGGACGGCACCAATTTCACACGGCTTTTAACGGCGGATAGCACACTTGCTGATGCCGCCTACCTGACAAAACGCAAAGCGATGATCTTGGACGTGTTCAGCACCACAAAACCCGATGCAATCATCACCGAACTGTTCCCCTTCGGGCGGCGTATCCTACGCGACGAATTCGGGGCATTGCTAACCATCGCCCAAAACTCTTGCGCCGTACTTAGCTCCATCCGCGATATTCTGGCCCCACCGTCCAAACCCGCGAAAGCCGAAAAAACTGATCAAATCATTGATCAGTTCTATGACGGTGTTCTTGTGCATTCCGACCCGACCACCACACCGCTTAATCAAAGTTGGCCCGTGTCGGATATGCTATCGCAAAGACTGCATTACACAGGCTATGTTGCCCCCGCCCCCGCAGGGCCGCATCCCGCGCAAGCGGGGAAGAATGAGATTATCGTCAGCGCAGGCGGCGGCTCGGTTGGCACCGCACTCTTTGAATGCGCAGTGCAAGCGGCCCTGCTGAAGCCCCATTTAAAATGGCGCATGCTGATCGGCGGCGCAAACCCTGCCGCTGAGATCAAACGCTTGCAAAACTTGGCCACAGGCAGCGGTTTGCAAATAGAACCCGCCCGCCCTGATTTTCGCCAACTGCTGCACCACGCCGCCTGTTCGGTCAGCATGTGCGGCTATAACACCGCCCTTGATCTGTTGCAGGCAGGCACACCATCGGTGTTCATACCGTTTGATGATGGTGGTGAGGTTGAACAGACCCTGCGGGCCAAAAGTCTGGCAAAACATCCCAGCTTTGCTGTGATTTCCAGTGCAGAACTAACCCCGCTAAAGTTGCTGGATGCCGTGCAATCCGTGCAAGATGCAGGACGGTTTGAAAGTGGCGCACTGGAATTCAACGGGGCCACGGAAACCGTGCGGATCACCGCTGAAATGGTGGCGCAATCATGATCAACTGGCAGCCCTTATCCGATGAGTTTCAACTCTGGCAAGACGCAAACATAACCCTGCCCTTCTGGTGGCGCGATGATGATGCCATCGCCCCCACAGATCAGCTTGAAACTTTGATCAGCATCGCCAGCGACCTAGACATCCCCTGCCACTTGGCCGTGATACCTAAACTTGCAACTAAAACCCTAGCGAAACGCATTTCAACCACAGACCATATCATCCCGATCATTCATGGCTGGGCGCATGAAAATCACGCACCCAAGGATCAGAAAAAAGCCGAGTTCGGTGCCACACGGCCCGTAGAAGATTGTGCCGCAGATGCAATCCAAAGCCTGCAACATTTACAAGACCTGTTTGGCAATCAACTACAACCAATGTTCGTCCCCCCATGGAACCGCATCAACCCCGATCTTGGTCAGCACCTTGTAGCCATCGGCTATGATGCTCTGTCCACCTACGGCCCGCGCAAATCCCCCTTTCCAACCCCGAACCTGATCCGGATAAACACCCACCTTGACCCCATTGCATGGCGCGGCGACCGCTCTTTAGTCCCGCACAAAACCCTGATTGATCAAACTGTAAAACTGCTGCAAGACCGCCGCCTTGGCCACACAGACAACACCGAACCCTTCGGTTTTTTAACCCATCACCTTGTCCATGATGCCGCCATCTGGGCCTTTGTGAAACAATTTCTCACAATCATGCGAAAGGGCCCGATAAAGCCTTTCCGCTATGGTAGTGACCCCCTAGAATAACCCAAAAAGGAAACATCCATGAGCCGCCTTGAAAGCATGATGCGCCGCCTGACCGCCCAGAAGCTGGGGCTGGAATGGGCTGTTGAAAGTACCAAAACCCTGACAGGTGATGCGTTGGAAATCGGGCTGGGCAATGGGCGCAGTTATGACCATTTACGTGAAATTACCCCTGATCGCAGGATTTGGGTGATCGACCGTATCTTGCAATGCCATCATTCCTGTGTTCCGCCCAAAGAAAACTTTCTGCAGGGCGAAGCGGGGGATATGCTGGCGCGTCTTGCATCTGAGGGCCGTCAAATCGTGGTAGCACATTATGATTGCGGCATGGGCGTGAAGGAAAAAGACGTTGCCGAAGCCGCCGAACTTAGCCCGCTGATCGCCGCTGTTATGGCCCCGAACGGCATTATCATTTCAGGCCAACCCTTGGTCGGAATGGCCCAAGTGGATGGCCCTGACGGCATTGCACCTGACCGCTACTACTTTTACAAAACCTGAAAAGGACGGGCCAGTGTTAGACACCAAGCAAGCAAAAATCGCCATCATCGGATTGGGCTACGTCGGCCTACCCTTGGCTGTGGAATTCGGTAAATCCTACCCGACAATAGGCTTTGACATCAACGGCACACGGATTGCACAACTGAAAACAGGCCATGACACCACGCTGGAAACCAGCGCGGATGATCTGAACGCGGCCACACATTTGCAGTTTACCGACACGCAAGACGCCTTGCGCAACTGCAACGTCTACATCGTCACCGTTCCCACCCCGATTGACGCCTATAAACGCCCTGACCTCAGCGCACTTCTGGCCGCTTCCAAAACTGTCGGACAAGTGATTTCCAAGGGCGATGTGGTAATCTTTGAAAGCACAGTTTATCCGGGTGCCACGGAAGAGGATTGCATCCCCGTGGTCGAGGCCACATCCGGCCTGAAATTCAACACAGATTTCTTTGCGGGCTACAGCCCCGAACGCATCAACCCCGGTGACAAGACCCACCGCTTACCTGACATTATGAAAGTCACCTCTGGCTCCACCCCCGATGCTGCCAAATTCGTAGATGAGTTATATAAAACCATCATCACAGCAGGCACCCATCTGGCCCCGTCGATCAAAGTTGCCGAAGCCGCCAAGGTGATTGAGAACACCCAGCGCGATGTCAACATCGCCTTGATCAACGAGCTGGCACTGATCTTTAACAAACTGGATATTGATACAATGGACGTGCTGGAAGCCGCCCAAACCAAATGGAATTTCCTGCCTTTCCGACCCGGTCTTGTCGGCGGTCACTGCATCGGCGTTGACCCCTACTACCTGACCCACAAAGCCCAACAGGTCGGCTATACGCCCGAAGTGGTTTTGGCAGGCAGGCGCATCAATGACGGCATGGGGGCCTATGTGGTTGCCCGTGTGTTGCGCGAAATGATCAACCATGAAATCCTTGTTAAGGGTGCCCGCGTGCTGGTGATGGGGGCCACGTTCAAAGAAAACTGCCCCGACACCCGCAATTCACGCGTGGTTGATATCATCGACGAATGCTGCGATTTCGGGATGCAGGTTGATGTGCATGACCCGTGGGTCACGGCCATGCCCCAGGTCGCTTGCAATATCGACACAATCGACCAACCCAAAGACGGCACCTATGACGCCATCATTCTGGCGGTTGGCCACGATGCGTTTAAAGATATCGGCCTGCAAGGCATCCAGAAATTCGCCAAACCCACCCATGTCTTCATGGATGTCAAAGCCATCTTCCCCAAAACCGACGGGATATTGCGCATTTAGCTTCTGTTGACATTCGGCCTATACAAACAAGCGCAAACCCTATAGCTGCCTGCCCTTGAACCAATGAAAAGCCAAAACCTGTGATACAGACCCTGAACGACGCCCTTGAAGCGCGCGGATACACCACGCTGACCCCTGTGCAAGAAGCCGTGACCAATCCTGATCTTGAAACCGCAGACCTGCTGGTTTCCGCCCAAACGGGTTCCGGTAAAACCGTTGGTTTCGGTCTGGCCATTGCACCGACTTTGCTAGGCGAAGAAACTAAGTTCCCCCGCGCCAAGAAACCCCTTGCCTTGATCATTGCACCCACCCGCGAGCTAGCCCTGCAGGTCAAACGTGAACTGGCTTGGCTTTATGCCAAAACTGGTGCCATTGTGGCCTCTTGTGTCGGTGGCATGGACATGCGCGAAGAACGCCGTGCGTTGGATAAAGGTGCCCATATCGTGGTTGCCACACCTGGCCGTTTGCGCGATCATATCATGCGGAAATCTTTGAAAATGGACAGTCTACGCGCCGTTGTTCTGGATGAAGCTGATGAGATGCTTGATCTGGGTTTCCGCGAAGACCTGGAATTTATTTTAGGTGAGGCCCCTGAAAGCCGTCGCACCTTAATGTTTTCCGCCACAGTTCCCCGCTCTATTGCAAGCTTGGCAAAGAACTACCAAAAAGATGCTGTGCGTGTGGTCACAAAATCCGAAACCACTCAGCATTCCGACATTGAATATCGCGCCATGAATGTGTCACCGCGTGACGGTGAAAACGCCATTATCAATGTGTTACGTTATTATGAGGCCCCCAATGCGCTGGTGTTTTGCAACACGCGCGTCATGGTTAACCGCCTAACATCACGCCTGTCCAACCGTGGTTTTTCTGTTGTAGCCCTGTCCGGTGAGTTGTCACAAAATGAACGCACCCACGCGCTGCAATCCATGCGCGATGGCCGTGCACGCATCTGTATTGCCACCGATGTCGCGGCACGCGGCATTGATCTGCCGAACCTTGATCTGGTGGTTCACGCCGATATTCCACAAAGCTCTGAAACCCTGTTGCACCGTTCCGGTCGTACGGGCCGCGCGGGGCGCAAAGGTGTCAGTGTACTGATCGTTCCCGGTAAAATACGGCGCAAAGCCGAACGTATTTTGCAAGGGGCCAAAGTGCAAGCTGAATGGGGTGAAGCCCCTTCGGCAGAATCCGTGGTAGCCCGCGACGAAGAACGTTTGATGTCTGACCCGACTTGGGAAAAAGAAATCACGTCCACCGAAAGCACAGCGGCACAAAAGTTGTTGGAACTGCACAACCCTGAAAAAATTGCCGCCGCCTATTTACGCCTGTATAAATCAGGCCAGTCAGCCCCTGAAGAGTTATCACCTTCAAACGCAGGGGGTGCGCCGCGCCCGCGCGAATCCTTTGGCCCGACAATTTGGTTTGCCTTAACCGGTGGCCGCGAAAAAGGTGCCGAACCGCGCCGCCTGTTACCGATGCTATGCAAAGCCGGCGGTATTACCAAGGATGATATCGGTGCCATCCGCGTGCAAAAAACCGTGTCTTTCATTGAAATAAAACAAGACAAAGCTGCACAGTTTGCCCAAAGAATCGGGGGTAACCTGAAGGCCGACGATAACGCGGCCATGACCCAACTTGAAAAACCACCTGCCGTGGCAAACACGCCGCGCCCCAAATTTTCAGATCGCGGGCGGGATCGCAACGATAAAGGGCCAAAGCGTCAATCTTCCAAGCAACAGGCAACGGATCATACCAATCATTCTGAAAATAAGAAAAAGCCTAAAAAGCAAAAAGCACACCGTCCAAAATCCAAGGGTACACCTTTTTCAAAAAAGGAATGGGCGAAAGAGTTTGACCAGTTTGATGGGGCCGTGACACCGATAAAACCTAAAGCCAATGTGGATAATGCAAAGGACAAAGGCGGGTCAGCTAAAAGCCCAAGTGCTAAAAAGCGCGGCAAGGATTTCTCTAAGAAGAAAAAATCCTAGAGGTCAGAACTTAGCTTTCGTCAATCTCGTCAACTAATCGCGTTTCCAATAATTGCCCGTGGCGGAACAATATTGGATAGGCGATGGATGCGATTTGCGAATTCAGGTCTTTCAACGCACTCAATGTTTCCAGATGCAGATCACTGCTTTCAAGACTGACCTCTTCATTATGACGAATGCGTTTCAAATGCTTTTTACGGCTTTTGCGTTCACGCTTTGCCAGATCGTTTTTCTCTTCCATCAATAAACGCGCGGCTTCCACATCTTCGGAAATCAGCACATCAAAAGCCAAAGTCATGTTGGACACGACTTTTTCATGCATATTGCGTATTTCTTCCCAGCCTGCGTCGGAAAAACTGATGTCTTGTGACACTTTACTGGCAGCCAACTGCATCAACCGTTTAGCAACAATATCGCCCGCTGTTTCCAGGTTAATCGCATATTCTGCCAATTCGCGAACTTTACGGGTTTCAACTTTGCTCATGTCAGCGCTTGGCATCGCGGCCACATAATGGCGGATGTCATCAAGGGCCTGATTGACGTATTTATCTTCAAGCCGTGTAGCCTTAATTCTGTCCAGATCACCGTCCTCATAACGTTCCATCACAGGGCGCATCATATGCTCTACAAGCTGGCTCATTCTTAGAACTTCGCGGCGCAAACAGGCAAACGATAACCTTGGTGAGGTAAGGGCAGCCTCATCCAATGCAGAGATCATCATCACGTTCTCTTCAGTTCCCACAGGGATCACTTCGGTTAGAATAAGCTGTTCAAACGGTGTTTTCAGTAAATGCGTAAACGGCAGAAAAATCAGTAATAACGCATTAAACGCCAGATGTGCCGAAACAACAGTCTGCTGTGGATAGGCACCCGCTATATATTGCACCAGCCCAAAAGTATTTACCGCAAACAGCACAATAACCGCCAGCACACCGCGCAATACCAGATTGGCTATAGGTATACGCCTTGCAGCTGCATTCATATCGCGTGACAGCCAAACAGGGATAACCGCACTGCCCAGATTAGCGCCCAGTACCAGTGATATTCCTGCGGCCAATGGAATGGCTTCAATCGCTACCAAGGTTACACACATCAAAACCACGGCAACGCTGGAATGCATCAAAACGGCAACAGCCGAACCGATTAAAAATGCCGTCAGAAAATCACTTTCAAGATAGGCCGCAATCGCCGGTAAAAAAGCACTGTCGCGGATCGGGTCCATAGTTTCACGCAAAAACCGCAATGACAGCAGAATAAAAGCGATACCCAGCAATATCCTGCCTGCCTGCTTCAAAATTCGTTTATCGGTTTTAACGAATAACCAGCCGCCTATTGCCAGCAAAACAGGCACTAACCAGTCCAGACGGAACGACAGCAGTTGCACAACAATGGCAGAACCAAAATCAGCCCCTAAAACCACAGCCAGACCGGCAGGAAAACTTAAAGTACCAACACTGGCAAAGCCCGCAGTAAGCAAAGCAACAGCTGCAGAGCTTTGCAAAACCATCGCCAGAACCGTACCCATTGCGGCAGAACTGAACGGGTTATCATTCTTTGTAATCACCCGTTGAAACGATGCGCCAAACGCGCGTTCAATACCCGTTTGCACCATACGCACCGCAAACAGCAGCAACATAACTGCACCCATTAACGAGATCAGGAATTGAAGAATAACCATGCGCTGAATATCTTTCCAAGTCGCATAGTTGTAGTTTTTTAGATCAAGAAACCTTCAAAACCATGCAAGTCAGTCTGCTAACATAGTTTTCTAAGTAATGTCTATCAAGGGCCGAATATTATTCAGCCGCATAAGGAATATTTAGTAATTACGAATGAAAATCATGCCCGCTTTACACTGAACACTGCAATCATTGGCGTCTTTACCGTTATCAACACTGGCTATGCCGGATGCTGATCCGCGCCCTTCAAAACGGGGGTCATCGCAATCGCCGTCATTGGCCCATTCAGACGTGTTATCGCCGAAATCTATTTTTGAACATTGCGTCACAGTGCGCGCTTCATGTTCATACCAAAGTTTGATTTTTCCAGCATCAAATGCGGTTTTACAATCATTGGAATCGTGGGCAATATCATCAGAGTTCAAATCTTCATCCATAGTTGTCCCGATAAAGCGCCGGTCATCACATTCACCGTCATCAGCATATTGTGATGTGTTATCCCCAAACCAGATCGGTTCTGCCGCATTAACGGGGAAAGTTACAATCATTGCACTGCAAAAAATAGCTAGGCGAAACATTTTTATTTCCTTCAACTTGTTACGGTTTCTGTTTGACAGATTATGCGTTTAGCTGTCAATCCGCTTACCCGTACCAGCGTCAAAAAGGTGCAATGCCTTTTTAGAAGCGGCAAATGAAAGCACGCTACCAATCTCTGCCGTTTGAATACCGTCCAAACTTACCACAAACGATGTGTCTGTTCCCTGCAACTTCCCATGCACCAAAGTATTGGCGCCCAGCTGTTCCAGCATTTCCACTTCAATCTTAATCACCCCTTTGGCCTGCGGCACCATATGTTCCGGCCGAATACCAACGGTTACCGTTCCCGATGCCGTTGAAGCCACATCCATTCGCACCCCATTGGCAAGTGTCGCAACACCATTCGATAATTCAGCTGCCATAAAATTCATCGAAGGGCTGCCAATAAATCCCGCCACAAACAAAGTAGCAGGGCGTTCATACAGCTCTATTGGCGTGCCGAACTGTTCCACATAACCACCGTTCAAAACCATCAAACGGTCGCCCAATGTCATCGCCTCCACCTGATCGTGGGTCACATAGATTGAGGTCACCCCAAGCCGTCTTTGCAGCTTGCGAATTTCAAGGCGCATCTGCACCCGCAGTTTTGCATCTAGATTGGATAGCGGCTCATCAAACAAAAATACTGACGGTTCGCGCACAATCGCACGCCCCATGGCCACCCGTTGGCGTTGCCCACCCGACAGTTGGCGCGGGCGGCGATCCAGATATTCGCGGATTTCCAGAATATCGGCCACCTCATTCACCCGGCGGTTAATCTCGTCTTTCGGAATTTTGCGAATTTTCAGCCCGTAAGCCATGTTTTCACGCACTGTCATATGCGGATAAAGCGCGTAGTTTTGGAACACCATCGCAATATCGCGATCTGCAGGTTCCAGATCATTGACCACAGCACCGTTGATCGAAATTTTTCCCGAAGTGACAATTTCCAACCCTGCCACCATGCGCAGCAACGTGGATTTACCGCAGCCCGACGGGCCGACGATAACAACGAACTCGCCGTCTTTAATATCGCCTTCGATATGGTGCAGAACTTCCGTATCACCATAAGATTTCGTCAGGTTTTCTAGCTTTATCTCAGCCATCTCAGCATCCTATTTATCAGTTTCCGTCAGGCCTTGCACAAACAACTTTTGCATCCCCACCACTACAAGAATGGGCGGCAGCATGGCCAAAAAGGCAGTCATCATAATGATATTCCATTGCGGTGTTTGTTCCGCCGACTCCAGCATTTGTTTAATGCTCATCACAATCGTGGTCATATCGGTATCGGTTGTAATCAACAGCGGCCACAGGTATTGGTTCCAGCCATAAATGAACAAGATCACAAACAACGCGGCTATATTAGTGCGCGAAAGCGGCAGCAGAATATCCCAGAAAAATCGCATTGGCCCGGCACCGTCAATCCGCGCACTTTCCAGCATCTCGTCAGGGATGGTCAGAAACACTTGGCGAAACATAAACGTCGCCGTCGCAGACGCAATCAACGGGATCGAAAGCCCCCAATAACTGTTCAGCAATCCAAGGTTTGCAACCACTTCAAAGGTCGGCAGAATGCGCACCTCAACAGGTAGCATCAGGGTGATGAAAATCATCCAGAAAAAGCCCATGCGAAACGGGAATTTAAAGTAAACAATGGCAAAGGCGGAAATCAGCGAGATCGCGATTTTGCCCAATGAGATCATCATAGCCATCACCAAAGAGTTCAGCATCATCCGCCACACCGGCGTCTGATCGCCTGAAAAGCCCGCACCGAAAAGCGTCTGTTTCAGGTTTTCAACAAAATGCGTGCCCGGCCACAGCGGGATCGGCACCTGCAACATGCGAACTTCGTCATGGCTGGCTGCCACCAGCGTAATCCAGATCGGCAGCGCAATCATTGCCACGCCCAGCACCAAAACCAGATGGGTGATGAACGTCATAAAGGGGCGATTTTCAACCATCTAGTATTCCACTTTTTTCTCAACATACCGGAACTGTACCACGGTCATCACAATCACGATCACCATCAAGATCACCGATTGCGCCGCAGAACCGCCCAGATCAAGCCCTACAAACCCGTCATTAAAGACCTTATAAACCAGAATGGTCGTCGCATTCGCAGGCCCGCCTTGGGTGACCACATGAATGATCCCGAAAGTTTCAAAGAAAGCATAAACCACATTGCTCACGATCAGAAAAAACGTGGTGGGTGAAATCAGCGGCAAGGTCTGTGTCCAGAACCGTTTGACCGGGCCGGCACCGTCTATTGCGGCGGCCTCAATAATTGAACGCGGAATGGATTGCATTGCAGCCAGATAGAACAGGAAGTTATAGGCCACCTGTTTCCAGGCCGCCGCCCCGATCACCAGCCCCATGGCTTGGCGGCCATTCAGATAATGGTTCCATTTGATCCCGACCATTTCCAGGAAATACGGGAAAATCCCCAAAGTTGGGTTGAACATAAATACCCACAACGCGCCCGCCAATACGGGGGCAACAGCATAGGGCCAGATCAGAAGTGTGCGGTACATTGTGGCCCCTTTGACCACGCGATCAGCAAAGCCTGCTAGGATCAGGGCCACGGACATAGACAGGAATGCTACCAACGATGAAAAGATCGCGGTGCGCCAAAATGTGCTAAGGTATTGCTCATCATCTATCAAAGCTTCAAAATTTTCAAACCAGACAAATTCGGTTGATAGCCCGAACGCATCTTCGATTAACAAAGACTGGTATAATGCCTGACTGGCCGGCCACATGAAAAACACAAGTGTCACAATAATCTGCGGCGCAACCAACAGATAAGGCAGTGGGGATGATGGAAAATGCACGCGCTTGAGCATCAAAGTCTCCGCAAAACATCACCCGGCAAAAGACATGGCTTTCGTCGGGTGAGATAGGGTTATAGTTTACTTAACGGTGCGCTCAAACTTACGCAGCAAGGTGTTCCCACGGCTTGCCGCATCGTCCAATGCTTGCGTAGCATTTTTAGAACCACCCCAAAGTGCTTCCATTTCTTCATTGATCACGTCACGGATTTGCACAAAGTTACCAAAGCGCAGACCACGCGAATTCGGTGTCGGCGTGTTCAGGCTAAGCTGAATGATCGCGGTGTCAGTACCGGGGTTACTATCGTAAAACCCCTGTTCCTTTGACAACTCATAAGCCGCAGTTGTGATCGGCACATAACCAGTTTCTTGATGCCACCAAGCTTGCACTTCTGCTGAAGACAGATAAGTCATGAACTTCGCTACACCTTTATACTGCTCATCAGAACCGCCTGACAAAGCCCACAAAGTGGCCCCGCCGATGATCGAATTTTGCGGTGCGGACGCTAGGCCCTTATCCAGCGGCAACATGGTTTGCGCAAAGTTGAACTCTGCCTGTTTCTTGATTGATCCGTAATACGCGGAAGAGTTCATCCACATACCGCATTCACCAGTGGTAAATAGCGGCAGGCTGTCACCACGGCGACCGCCGTATTGGAACAAGCCACCTTCTTGCATCCCGGCAATATCGTCCAAACGGGCCGCAACCTTGGAATTGTTAAACGTAAACTCGGTATCGAAACCGGCAAAGCCGTTTTCTTTCGTACCCATTTCCAAATCATGCCATGCTGAATAGTTTTCAATCATAACCCAAGATTGCCATCCAAATGACACGCCACATTTCATGCCGTTATTAACCAGTTTTTGTGAAACTGATTTCACATCCGCCCAGGTTTCTGGCACATCTGCACCTGCTGCATCCAGCGCGTCTTTGTTGTACCACAAAACAGGTGTGGAACTGTTGAATGGCATTGAAAGCAATTCACCTTCCGGTGTTTGATAATATGAAATCACCGCAGGTAGAAAGTCTGATTTATCAAACGGCTCGCCGGCATCTTTCATCAGTTGTTCAATCGGATAAATCGCACCTTTGGCAGCCATCATTGTGGCTGTGCCCACTTCGAACACCTGCACGATTTGCGGCTGTTCATTAGCGCGGAACGCCGCAATCGCGGCTGTCATTGTTTCGGTATAGTTACCTTTATAAGTTGGCACGACCTTATAGGCAGATTGGGTTGCATTGAAATCGGTAGCGATTTTATTGACCCGTTCGCCGTTTGCACCACCCATCGCGTGCCACCATTGCACTTCGACCTGCGCTACCGCAGTTGATGCTAGCATTGTCAGAGCTGCCGCAAATGCGGTGCTGGTAAAGTTGAATGTCATATGATGCCTCCCAAGCATTTGTTAATTCTAAAAATAAGTGCCCGCATCCATTAAGTTCGCCCCAATGATGGCCACCATCCCCATCAGGACACCATAGGATGTGCCATAATTCAAATGAAATTTTTATGTTTATTTTATAACATTGTGTTATGGATGGCTTTCAGTAGTATTTTGCAGAAAATATACCAAGAAACAAAGGGGATTATGCACATTGGTGTTACGCTTAAGACAGTTAGAGGCCTTTAAATCCGTTGCCCAACTAGGCAGTGTGACCCGTGCGGCAGAGCATTTGGGCATATCCCAACCCGCCGTCAGCCGATTATTGTCCAGTTTTTCCGACTCAGTGGGCTTTGATGTGTTTGATCGTCGCGGCGGCCGTTTGATCCCGACACAAGAGGCCCGCTATCTGTTGGGTGAGGTTGGGCGGCTATTGGACAGCCTCGATCACATCGAACAGTTAACCCACGACCTGACCGCCCGAAAAGCAGGTCACCTGCGCATCGCCTGCCTGCCGGGATTTGCCACCAGCCACCTGCCATCCGTATTGGCGGACTTCCTGAAAGAGCGCCCCAACATTACCGTAACTTTGGAACCCGACCGACCCGAACGTATCTTGGAATGGATCATCGGCGAGCAATATGATTGCGGCATCACCGAAGGTTTCAACGGCCACCCCGCCGTAGAAATAGAAACCGTCCACATGCGCACGGTTTGCATATTGCCAAAGGGTCACCCACTGGCTGAAAAAGCCCAGATCGGGCCACAGGACTTGGCCAATGAACGTATGATCCATACCCGCAAAGACAGCGTATTCTACCGCGACCTGGAAAGCTGCTTTTCACAACAAGGTGCGCGCATCCCGTCGTGGATAGAAACCCGCCAATTCACTGCCGCCTGCATGTTGGTAGCCCAAGGTGCAGGCGTGTCTGTAGTCAGTGCGGTTGACGCACATGAACACAAAGAAAAAGGCCTGATCATACGCCCGTTCTTACCCAGTATAGTACATCGCTTGGCCATAGTGCGCCCCATACACACCCCGCCATCTATGATCACACTGGAGTTTATTCAGACGTTTGTAGACAGCTTAGAGCCATTTAAAGCCAATGCATAAGGCACAGATCAAGCCGATGGGCGCTAATAACACCCGCAAAATCAAAACTTTGCTTCACAGCTCACAAGCCCTAGTGTAGCATTTCAAAAAACAATGACTATATGGTGTATTATGAAAAAAAAATTGCTCTCTTTAGCTTTTCTCCCTTTGCTTGTGGCGTGCGTAGAAACCACCACCCCCCCTGAACAAAAGAAAGCACCGCCCAAGCCTACGACCACAAAGCCGGTCGCCAACAAGCCTGCAGTAACGCGAAGCAGCCAGTCTGCGCTTTCTGCATTTAGCCGCGTGACGCGACGCATGGAACCGATTGCGGAACGGTCTTGCCGCGAAGTACATAGGAAAGCACCGGCAAGTGTTTGTGATTTTATCATTAAAATCGACAAAAACCCCAAAACACCTGCCAATGCCTCACAATCCAAAGCCAAAGATGGCAGGCCTGTGATCACATTCAACATCAATTTGATGCGCACACTTCGAAACGACCATGAGTTTGCCTTTATATTCGGCCACGAAGCGGGTCACCAAATTGCAAGTCACCTTTCCAAAGGACGGGGAAATGCAACAGCTGGGGCTGTTGTTGGTGGCATTTTGGCTGGCCTTGCAGGTATAAGCGTTCAAACGGGTATGGATTTGGGCAGCACTGTTGGGTTTTTCAGCTACGCAAAAGAACATGAGCTGGAAGCGGATCGTATCGGCACCCATATCGCCTATCGCGGCGGGTATGATCCCGTTATCGGTGCCAAATCATTCGCGGGTCGTGGGGGGTCAAATGCTTTCTTAAGCACCCATCCACCATCACAAAACCGCATTAACACAGTACACCAAACCGCCGCACAAATTCGGGCATACAAGGCCAGCGGAAAAGGAACGCCACCGATCACATGGAAAAAAAGATAGGCACCGAATTTTTCGGTTATGGTTCACTGGTTAACCTGGCGACCCATGATTACGTAAACCCGCGCAAAACCACCGTTACAGGCTGGCGACGACAATGGGTTTATTCTTTAAAACGTGAAGTTTCGTTTCTGTCAGTAACCCAAGACCCCCAATGTTCCATTCAAGGGCTGGTCGCAGATGTTACCCACATCGGATGGGATGCTCTGGATGTACGAGAAGTTGGATATAACCGACTTGCACTGCCTTATACAGCTTTGTCGGAAACGGGTTTCAACGGGGTGCAAATATACAAAGCAGACCCTGCCCATGTCGACCCTAGGGCCTATGATAAGCCAATTTTGCTAAGCTATATTGATTGCGTCGTACAAGGTTTTTTAGAGCATTTCGGTGAAGACGGTGTCGCGGCATTTTTCAACACCACAGCGGGTTGGGAACGTTCCATCAAAGATGACCGCACAGCCCCGATTTACCCCCGCGCCCAAATTCTGACCGATGCGCAAACCAAACTGGTTGACCGCCATCTGGCAAACTTACCGTCAAAGATCGTATCTTAGAAATTCACCTTCTGCAGCAACGGCAGCAATTTTGACATATCTGGCCCATGTTCCATACCCGTCATGGCTTTGCGCAACGGCATAAACAAACTTTTACCCTTACGCCCCGTAGCGTCTTTAACCGCACCCGTCCAAGCCTTCCAAGTGTCGCCCTTCCAAGGTTGTTCCGGCAACAATGACTTCGCAGTTGCAATAAACTCTTTATCTTCATCCGCAATTAAAGGCGTCGCCCCTTGTGAACAAAGCTCCCACCACTTGGCAGCCTCGGCGCGCGTTGCTACGTTCTCACGCGCAACATCCCAGAAATCCACCTGCAAATCAGCGGGCACACCCATATCTGTCAGCTGCCCCGCCATATCTTCAACTGAAAGGCTGGCCACATGTTTTGCCGTCAACGGCCCAAGGTCAGCCACATCAAACTTGGTCGGTGCCGCCCCGAATTTAGAGATGTCAAAGCCCGCAATCAACTCATCCACATTAGCGCACAGTTCAATCGGTTCTGATGACCCAAGACGCGCCATATGTGATAGCACCGCCATCGGCTCAATCCCCGCTTCACGCAAGTCGCGCAGGGCCAAAGTACCCAAGCGTTTAGACAAAGCTTCCCCTTGTGGGCCTGTCAAAAGCGAGTGGTGTGCAAAGTTGGGCACGTCCCCGCCAAGGGCCTGAATGATCTGGATTTGCGTGGCCGTATTGGTCACATGATCGGCCCCGCGCACCACATGAGTGATACCATAATCAATGTCATCACAAACGCTGGCCAACGTATACAAAAACTGCCCGTCACCCTTGATCAGAACCGGGTCAGATACCGCAGACCCGTCAATAATACGCGATCCTAAAATGCCATCCGTCCATTCAATCGGCTCTAGGTTCAGCTTGAAACGCCAATGGCCAGCGCGGTCTTTGCGCAAAGCCGTTCTTTCTTCATCAGACAGGCTCAACGCAGAGCGGTCATAAACCGGCGGATTACCCATATTCAGCTGTTTCTTGCGCTTTAAATCCAGCTCTACAGGTGTTTCAAAACACTCATAAAACCGCCCCATATCGCGCAGGTTTTGTGCGGCTTCCTCATAGCGATCCAACCGGTCAGATTGCTTTTCAACCCGATCCCACGTCAGCCCCAACCATTCCAGATCTTGCATGATCCCGTCGATATATTCCTGTTTGGAACGCACGGGATCAGTGTCATCAATCCGCAAAATAAATTCACCACCTGCCTTGCGCGCAATCATGTAGTTGAACAATGCAGTGCGTAGGTTGCCGACATGTATATAGCCAGTAGGGCTTGGGGCAAAACGGGTGATGGTCATGGGTCAGGTTTCCAGTTTGATTTGGGTTGATATAACGCGCGGGCAGCCAAACGCCAAGGGGCATTTAATTGCGTTTATTGGTACAATTTAAAGCTATGAATTGCCTATGATCAGCGTATGTCTTGTGATGACTAGATAATGAACAGCAGACATGGCCCGATGAACAAAAAAACTTTAACATCCTTGATCCCGATCCTGTTCGTATGGCTGTGGTCAACGGGCTTTGTCGGCGCACGTTTCGGCGTACCCCATATGGATCCGTTCTTCATGCTGGCTGTTCGTTTCACCATCACCATCCCGTGCTTCATCCTGATGATCTTGATCCTGCGCAGACGGTGGTTGCAACTAAACCAGATCGGCACACAACTTCTGGTCGGCGGCTTACTGCACGGCCTTTATCTGGGCGGCGTGTTTTACGCTGTACGCCTTGGCACACCTGCAGGTATCGCGGCCATTATCGTTGGTATGCAACCCATACTAACCGCCATAATCAACCGCATCGTGTTCAAACAATCAGTTACATCGCGACAAACAGTTGGCCTGACCCTTGGATTTGCAGGTCTTGTTGCCGTAATCCTTGGCAGTACCGAAATCAGCGGGTCAGAACTGGGCCTATGGGGGTTAGCCGCCTGTCTGGCCGCCCTTTTCGGTATTTCAGTCAGCACCATTATCCAAAAACGATACGCCAAAGACACCCCCCTGCTGGCGGGTTCCATGTGGCAATACATCGGGGCCGTGGCCGTGGTTGGCGCGGTTTCATACCTGACCGAAGCACAGAATTACGAACCCGTATGGCAGCTATACGCAGCCCTGGCGTGGTTGATATTCGCCCTGTCCATCGGCGCAATCCTGTTGCTGATGTACATGATCAAAGAAGGTGAAATGGCCAAGGTTACCAGCTACTTCTACCTTGTCGCACCCGTGGCCGTAATCCAGACATGGTGGCTGTTCGGCGAAACCTTAAGCATCACATCACTGGTCGGCTGTTTGGTTGTGATATTGGGCGTGGCCCTTGTGGTGCGTGACTGATTTTTTCAATTATAAAGGCTATAATTGACTCCATTACATATTTTCATAAAGTAAAGAGCACATTGAAGTAATAGGAACATAATATGCTCAAAATGATTACAGCTATATGCATCTTGATGTCAGTAATGACCGCTGCATATGCCGCCCCAAAAGTAACTGAAAAATGGACATATTATAAAGTGAACGGGAACAATCCCGCCGCGATAAAAGCCTATATGGATGCCAAAGGGCCGAACGGTTACTGGGCTTATTCACGCTGGTATGTAGCTTGGACGGGCTCTTGCAAAGTTACTGTGAAACTTGAGTATACATTCCCAAAACTGCGAAACCGCGCAAAGCTACCCGCCGCTACTTTGAAAAAATGGGATACGATGTTGGGCCACCTGAAAGCCCATGAAAAACAACACGGGCAACATGGTATCAACGCGGGCAATGCCATCGCCAAAAGCAACTGCCAAAATGGCGATGCTATTATCAGTAAATGGGCAAATCAGGATAAGGTTTTTGACAGAAAAACCAACCACGGTAAAAAGAAGGGTGTTGTTTTTAATTAGGGAAAGGCCCAGCGTACGCACCCCTAACAAATCCTAAACCCTTACAGGTGTATAACGCTTTCGACGTCAAAAGTAGTATCACGGGTTTTCAAAGGGCGGGTCATAACGCCAAATGCGAAGACCACCGAAAATTACCGGTAAGAATTAGGTGCAAGGGCATATCACCCCTTGTTCGGCTTTAAACTACAAACGGCAGGCCTGCCTCTCTTATAGATACATCCCATATAAACCGAAAACCCCGCCAGCCAGATAGTGGTGATGGGGCGATAAGGCGTGGTATTAACAACATCACAACCATTCACGTAGCGCCCGACCCTGGGTGGGTGCATTTGCGCCCTCCCGTGGGGAGGGTCGGGCGCGGCCCTCGTCTAAAGACGACGGCCATGATGGGCGGAAAGATAGTAATATTTTTTTAAATAGCCATATCAGCTTTGAATTTCTTTTGCATTACCTCAAACTGATCCACATATTTTTGCAATCGAACCGCATCCTTCTTGGAGTTTAAAAATGGTTTTCGACTGCCGGTAACCATAACATCCCTCCCACCCGAAATTTGTGACCGGGGCCAAAGACGTGTATAAGGACAAAGATTATCACATTCTACTGTCGGAAGCTTAACTGACAAAAATGCATAATCCGATGTTTTAAACTGATTAGATATTCTAAGACGCTTTAAATTCTTTAAGCTGGCTATCGGCAATAAACCATCTTTTTCAACTTTTAGATTTGTCAGAATTAAATGCTCTAATTTTTCCAATCCGCTGATGGGTTTTAAAGATTTGGCCATGTTCTTACTCCACATCCCACCAGAGTATTCAAACGCTATAAGGTTTTTTAAATTTCCCAAGGGTGCAAGTTCATTTACCTTCTTTGTATCATCCAACAGTAACAATTCCAAATCTGTCAGTTTTCCTATTGGAGATAAATCCACAAGCTTCGTATTCCAATGAATAGCAAGCTCTTTTAAACCATCAATATGCTCAAGCGGCCCAACATCACTTACCCGCATGTCAGAAAATTCAATTCGCTTAACATTAAGATTTTCACAGAGACGGCGCATATCCACATCTGTAATGCCAAATATGCATGCGTTTTCTGCAAATATTGGCTTAGTAATCATCTTAATTGGAAAAGCTTCGCCATCTATTACAGCTATTGGGCGTTCAACTCCATCAACTCTCACACCCATCATCATTATTTTTCTGAAAGCTTCAATCCGCGTATCAGATTTGAAGCGTTTCTTAATTCTTTCTAAAAGCTTTCTACCCCTCATCCCGCCACCTGTTCACAATCGGATACCGCCGATCCAGCCAGAACGCTTTCAGCGATAACCGCGCGCCCGGGGCCGACTGAAACCGTTTATACTCTGACATATAAAGCAATTGTTCCACCCGCTTTACATCCGCGCGTGCGTAACCCGCCGCCACACATTCAGCCACAGAGGCATCCTGATCCATCAACATTTCCAGAATACCGTCCAGTACATCATATTCAGGCAGGCTGTCACTGTCTTTCTGGTCATCGCGCAACTCAGCCGTGGGCGGCTTGTCGATCACATTCACAGGAATCACCACGCCCGCAGGCCCCATCATCCAGTCGCGGTGGTTTTTATTGCGCCAACGACACGTCTCAAACACCCGCATTTTATAGACATCCTTGATCGGGTTATAACCGCCTGCCATATCGCCGTAGATGGTGGCATAGCCCACCGCCACTTCAGATTTATTGCCCGTGGTCAGCAGCATTTCCCCGAACTTGTTTGACATCGCCATCAACAGCAATCCGCGCAAGCGCGATTGGATGTTTTCTTCCGTTACATCCGCGTCTAGCCCTTCAAACATCGGGGCCAGCGTGTTGGTGATCGCATCGCGACCTTCAGAAATCGGCACGTTGTGGTATTGGCACCCCAATGCATCAGCAACAGCCACCGCATCATCCAGACTTTCTTGTGATGTATATTCCGACGGCATCATCACACAGCGCACATTCTGCGCCCCCAGCGCATCCACCGCAATCGTGGCCACAATCGCGCTATCAATCCCACCCGAAAGCCCCAGCAAAACCTTCTTGAACCCAGTCTTTGCCATGTAGTCACGCAAGGCAGTGACCATGACGTGGTAATCCTGTTCCCACTCATCAGGAAAATGCGCTTTGGCGCCATGCTCGGCCCGCCAGCCATCACCCGTTCGGGTGAAGTCAACATGCGCAATGGCTTCTTCAAACAGCGGCATCTGCAAAGCCAGCTCACCACCGGGGTTCAACACGAAAGAGCCGCCGTCAAACACTTGGTCATCCTGCCCGCCGATCAGGTTCAGATAAACCATCGGCAACCCTGTCTCTACCACACGGGCCACCATCGTGTTGATGCGTTTTTCAAACTTACCGCGATAATAGGGGGAAGCATTGGGGGATACCAAAATCTCTGCCCCCGTCTCTTCCAGCATCTCGCAAACGTCACCATACCATGCGTCTTCGCAAATCGGCGTACCAATGCGCACGTCACCAATGGTATAAGGCCCGCTCATATCGCCGGTATCAAACGTGCGCGGCTCATCGAAAACCTTGTAATTGGGCAGGTGATGCTTGCGGATAATATTCGCAACCTTGCCGCCCTTCAGGATCGCATAACAGTTGAAAACCAGATCGCCATCGCGCATCGGCAAGCCGATCCCAACGGCAGGCCCATCCGCACATTCCGCCGCAAACGCTTCCAACTTCACCAAAGCATCCGCCGTAAATGCGGGTTTTTGCACCAAATCTTGCGCTTGGTAACCAGACAAAAACATCTCGGGCAGCACCAGCATATCGGCCCCCGCCGCTTTTGCCTGCATCCAAGCATCCCGCGCTTTGGCCAGATTACCCTTAAAATCCCCCAAAGTTGGGTTTAATTGCGCCAGTGTTAACCTTAATTTATCGGTCATTTTGCATCCTGTATAACAAACATCCCATAAGCGGGTTCACACAAGTTTTAACAGATCAGCGAAACATGGAAAGCGAAAGCTTGTCAGATTGTTGGTCACACCGTAGAGTCCGACCTGAGAACCTCAGGGCCCTGACCCTAAAGCCGCAAAGGAAACTGGCGCGTGAAGATTAATGGACTACTATTTATTCTGGCAACATCCCTAAGTCTGGGATTAACCACAGCAGGTTTTGCACAATCATCTCAAATTTTGACCAAACAATATGAAACCGGCGGGGTTTATACCGGCACGTTCAAGGACGGACGCCAGCACGGCCAAGGCACCTATGTTCTGCCAAACGGGTATGAATACTCAGGCGAATGGTCTGAGGGCCAAATTCAAGGCGAAGGTACTGCTAAATTTCCTAACGGATTTTTTTATGAAGGCCAGTTTCAAGCCGGCAAACCCCAAGGGTTGGGCAAAATAACATTTGCCGATGGCGGTACTTATATCGGCACTTGGAAAGACGGTAAAATCAACGGAACAGGTCTGGCGCGTTACGCCAATGGCGAAACCTACGATGGTCAGTTCAATGCAGCCAATCACCACGGTAAAGGCGTTTTAATCAGTGAAAGCGGGTACCGCTACGAAGGCGATTGGGTGAACGGCCAGAAAACCGGTAAGGCGGCGATCACCTATCCTGACGGGGCCACGTATAAGGGCAATGTATTAGACGGTCAGCGGCACGGCAAAGGCATTGTCGTCCTGTCAGACGGCTCTACCTATGGCGGCGACTGGCTGAAAGGCCAGATCACGGGGGCCGGCACTTTAGTTCTGGCTAATGGCGACATTTACGCAGGGGCGATGCAAAACGGTGAAAAGCAGGGCCAAGGAAAACTGACCTTTGCAAATGGCAACACATATACCGGCGGCTTTAACAAAGGCGCGCGCGATGGTTCCGGCATATTGGTACGCAAAGATGGCTACAAATTTTCAGGCCACTGGGTGGCAGGTAAACTTCAAGGCGAAGGCCAAATTACCTATCCCAACGGCGCACATTACGTGGGCCAAATCAAAGACGATCTGCCCAACGGCAAAGGCAAAGTAACCTATACAGACGGCGGCAGCTATAACGGCGACTGGCTTAAAGGCGTCATTCAGGGCAAGGGCCTTGCCACCTACGCCAACGGCACGATTTACGAAGGCGATTTCGATCAGGCCCGCAACCACGGCCAAGGTAAAATCGTGTATCAAGGCGGCTTTAGCTACACTGGCACATGGGTCAAAGGTATCCGCCAAGGCAAAGGCATTGCCACTTTCACCGACGGCAGCATATATGACGGCACCTTCAAATCCGGCAAACGCCACGGTACCGGCACCCATTCCACCAATGACGGCTTTGTCTATGAAGGCGCATGGAAGGCGGGTGAAATGCACGGCATCGGCCACGCCAAATACGCTAATGGCGACGATTATGTGGGATCATTTCTGCACGGCATCCGCGAAGGCCACGGCACCATGACATTTGCCAATGGCGATATTTACGACGGGCTTTGGAAAGACGGTGAAGCGGCCCCTGTGGTGGAGTAATCGTTCTAGAGCCGAAAATTTATTGCCCTTTTCTTTTTTACGAATCTACTTATAAAGAAACCCATGACGAAAAACGCACATACCCTTTCCGGATCGGCCCCTATGGGCCTGAAATCCCGTGCGCTTCTTCTACTTAGCTGCCTCTGAGCGTGCCTGAAACGGCGCGTGCGCTCAGAGGGTATGAAATTTCGCGCTGACACGAACATAGCTAAGTAAACAAAAGAGATACCGACATGACTGATAAATCTAAACAAGACCGCGTCTTGATTTTTGACACCACTTTGCGCGATGGCGAACAATCGCCCGGCGCCACGATGAGCCATAATGAAAAGCTGGAAATCGCCGAAATGCTGGACAGTATGGGCGTCGATATTATTGAAGCGGGGTTCCCGATTGCCTCTGAAGGTGATTTCGCTGCCGTAAGTGCCATTGCCGAGCAAAGCAAAAACGCAGTAATCTGCGGGCTTTCGCGCGCAATTATCCGCGATATTGACCGCTGTTGGGAAGCGGTGAAACACGCAGCCCAACCGCGCATTCACACCTTTATCGGTACCAGCCCGCAACACCGCGCCATTCCTGATCTGACCAAGGATGAGATGATCATACGCATCCACGACACGGTCACGCACGCGCGTAACCTGTGCGATAATGTGCAATGGTCGGCGATGGACGCCACCCGTACGGAAGAGGATTATTTGTGCCGCACTGTGGAAACCGCTATTAAAGCGGGTGCCACCACGATCAACATCCCAGATACCGTGGGTTTTACCGCCCCGCGCGAAAGTGCCGATCTGATCACCATGCTGATCAATAAAGTACCGGGTGCCGACGCAGTAATTTTCGCCACCCATTGTCACAACGATCTGGGCATGGCGACCGCCAATGCACTGGCAGCCGTGGATGGTGGTGCGCGTCAAATTGAATGTACAATCAACGGCTTGGGCGAACGTGCGGGCAACACCGCTTTGGAAGAAGTAGTGATGGCTTTGCGCGTGCGCAATGATATTATGCCGTACCGCACCGGCATCGATACCACCAAGATTATGAACATCAGCCGCCGCGTGGCGACGGTTTCGGGCTTTGCGGTGCAAAACAACAAAGCCATTGTCGGCAAGAACGCTTTTGCCCACGAAAGCGGCATTCACCAAGACGGCATGCTGAAATCTGCTGACACGTTTGAGATCATGCGCCCGCAGGATATCGGCCTGAAAGAAACCAATTTGGTGATGGGCAAACATTCCGGCCGTGCGGCTTTGCGCTCAAAGCTAAGCGATTTGGGCTACAACTTGGGCGACAATCAGTTGAAAGACGTGTTCGTGCGTTTCAAGGCTTTGGCGGATCGTAAAAAAGAAGTTTATGATGACGATCTGATTGCATTGGTATCGGATGAGGGCACCTTGCAGGCTTACGATTACCTGAAGGTGAAATTCCTGCGGGTAATCTGCGGCACCGAAGCCCCGCAATCCGCCGATTTAACCCTGACAATAGACGGCACTGATCACCAGATCACCGCCACAGGCGACGGGCCGGTGGATGCAACGTTTAACGCCATCAAGCAGCTGTTTCCACATGAAGCACGCTTGGCGGTTTATCAGGTGCTTGCGGTTACCGAAGGCACCGATGCCCAAGCCACCGTGCGCGTGCGCATGGAAGAAGACGGCAAAATCGTGAACGGAGAGTCGTCAGACACCGACACGGTTGTAGCATCCGCCAAGGCCTATGTGAACGCGCTGAACCGGCTGATGGTGCGGCGCGAAAAGACGGCACCAGAGACGGAATGATGGATGGCCAGTTTTGGCAATCACTTCTAGCAATGTAATCTTAAGTTAAGTAGCCTAAGTTATCTTTACTATTGTAAAATAGTAAAGATAACTACAGTATGCACAAAGAAAGTAATGCGCACATGGACGATCTATTCATTGAAGATGCCGTAGAAGCACCACTACAAGATGCACGCAAAATTACAGGCTATACTATATATAATGCTGAACAGAAGCGTCGAACAAAGCGAAATGATCTACCCGCATTATATCCTGACCTGCCTACACAAAAGTACGACATTATTTACGCCGATCCGCCGTGGGATTACGGCGGTAAAATGCAATTTGATAAATCCAGTAAAAAAGCTGAGGACATGAATTGGGATAAAAGTATTTTTATCAGCTCTGCAAATTTTAAATACCCCACACTCAAAACTAAGGAGTTGAAAAAAATTCCTATGCTTGAAATAGCCAATGATGATTGCCTGCTGTTCATGTGGGTCACAAACCCTCACTTGGCTCAAGGTATAGAACTTGGTCAAGCGTGGGGTTTTCAATACAAAACTGTCGCGTTTATCTGGGATAAAATGGTGCATAACCCTGGGCAATATACCATGTCTTATTGTGAGTTATGCCTTGTATTCAAAAGGGGCCGCATACCGCGCCCCAGAGGAACGCGAAACGAAAAACAGTTGGTTCGATCACCTAGGGGCGCACATAGCGTCAAGCCAACCGAAATTCGAAGTGCTATTGAAAGAATGTTCCCTGAGCAGTCAAAAATAGAGCTTTTTGCCCGTCAAAACCCAAAAAACTGGGATGTTTGGGGGTTGGATGTGCAAAAGGTGTATGAAGACTAATCATCTAATAGCGGTGCAATACAGTTCTCAAAATGCTCAAATAACAGGTCAGGGTCAGGAACCTTACGCCAGAAGAAAAAATGATCTATATAGCTATCGTACCAGCACGTTATTTCACGAACACGTCGAGGGTCACGTGTAATATCACCTTGAAAAACTGTCCAGAATGGCAAGGCTGGTTCGGCTATTTTACTGTTCTCTCGTAGGATTTTTAACAGGCCCGGAGTGAAAAACTTACATGATCTTTCATGTGCATTGCCGCGCCCAGCCTTTTTTTCTTTACCTTCCACCCAGCCGTCTTGTCTTTTAACTTCAACGTATATTGTTTTTCCAGTTTCAGTGTTATCTATGGCATAATCTGGAAAGATGCCGTGTCTGGTTATCGCTTTGTTGGGGGTATATATTTGAGATAACTCATCTTCGCTCAATTCAATATCAACATAGATTTCTTTGAATTCATTAGGCTTAGATCGGATTACATAATCTGTTCCCTCAAACACTTTATTGAAACTATCAAAGAACGTTTTTTCCGCTAATGCTGCGTTACGCCCGCTGTAGTCTTGCCATTTTTTTCTTATTCTATTGTGATCACTCCCCATTTTCAAAATCCTTGAACAAATTGGACATTGTTATGCTGAGTGCATTGGTCAACTTCAGCATCGAGATTAATGTGATGTTTTTTTCTCCACGCTCAATCATACCAATGTACGTTCGGTGAACCCCTGCTTGATCAGCTAATTCTTCTTGAGAAATTGATTTAATATGGCGCAATTCTTTGATGCGTTGCCCAAATTTTTTCAGATATAATTGATCAGTTTTGTTTTTCATATTTCACCACCTAAGATGGTACTTGGCTGCCAACTAACGTACTACATACTATAGTTAGTATAGCCACCTCATCACTATGTAGATGTTGCAATATTTCGGTATTAGAAAATCAAAAACTCATGGTAAACTATGAGTAATTCAACCACATACTATAGATAAAAATTGGCGTTCGGCACCAAATTTCGCCCCCATCAAGGGCGAAACTTCGCCTAAATCGGTAAATAATGCGCACCACACCCCGTTTGCCCGTTTAAACCCCTTTACCTGCAAGCCTTTCAGAACCTATAAGAATAAGGCTTTCAGGATGTAATCTGTAGCAGGGAATTCAACATAGGACGCGCGTAATGCTAGGTAGTATTTTAAGCATTTTTTCATCTGACATGGCCATTGATCTGGGCACGGCGAACACGCTGATCTATGTCAAAGGTAAAGGTATCGTTCTAAACGAACCTTCTGTGGTTGCCTACCATGTCAAAGATGGCGGCAAGCGGGTTTTGGCGGTTGGTGAAGATGCCAAACTGATGATGGGGCGCACGCCCGGCTCGATCGAAGCCATCCGCCCCATGCGCGACGGGGTAATCGCAGATTTTGCAACGGCTGAGGAAATGATCAAACATTTCATCGCCAAGGTGCACCGCCGCTCACCTTTGTCTAAGCTGCGTATTATTGTCTGTGTGCCATATGGTGCCACACCGGTTGAAAAGCGCGCCATTCGCGGCTCGGTTATTTCGGCGGGTGCCAGCAAAGCCGGGCTGATTGCAGAGCCGATTGCAGCCGCTCTTGGGGCTGGTATGCCCATACAAGACCCCACCGGCTCCATGGTTGTGGATATTGGCGGCGGGACAACCGAAGTTGCAGTGATCTCACTGGGCGATATTGTTTATGCGCGCTCAACCCGCGTGGGTGGTGACCGCATGGATGAAGCCCTGATTTCATATCTGCGCCGTCAGCAAAACCTGTTGGTGGGCGAAGCTACTGCCGAGCGGATCAAGACCACAATCGGTACCGCTCGTATGCCTGAAAACGGTGTGGGTGAGAAAATGGTTATTCGCGGGCGCGATTTGTTGAACGGCGTGCCCAAAGAAGTAGAACTAAATCAAGCGCAAGTCGCCGATGCATTGGCCGAGCCGGTTCAACAAATCTGCGAAGCCGTGATGCAGGCATTGGAAAGTACACCACCTGATCTGGCCGCAGACATCGTTGATCGCGGTGTTATGCTAACGGGGGGTGGCGCGTTACTGGGCGATCTGGATTTGGCGTTGCGTGAACAAACCGGTTTGCCGATTTCAGTGGCGGAAGATTGCTTAAGCTGTGTGGCTATCGGCACAGGCATGTCTTTGGAGTTTGCCAAACAGATGGCCCATGTCATTGACTACGACAGTTAAAATTTCATGACGTTCCCATAGGTGTAGGATATGGCGGGGCAAGAATCACAAGACTACAATTTTGGCAGATCCATTCGTCGTGTCCTGTTCGGACTGACGCTTTTCTTTCTGTTTCTGACTTTTCTTTTCTGGCGCATTGATAATCCGCGGGCTGAACAGATGCGCGTGACCATTCTGGATAAAATCATTCCCAATATGGAATGGGCGATGGGGCCGATTACACATATTTCCCGCATTGTGGATGATTTCCAATCTTATGGGCGCATATATGAGCAAAATCAGGAATTGCGCCGCGAATTACAACAGATGAAGGCCTGGCGCGAAGCGGCCATCCAACTGGAACAGGAAAAGGCCCGGCTGTTGGATTTGAACAATGTGAAACTCCCCCCCAAGCTGTCATTTATTTCCGGCGTGGTGCTGACAGATAGCGGCAGCCCGTTTCGTCAATCGGCCCTGATCAACCTTGGCAAGCACGACGGCATTATTGACGGCTGGGCCGCAATGGATGGTTTGGGGCTATTGGGGCGCATTTCCGGGGTTGGTGAAAATTCATCCCGTGTGATCTTTCTGATCGACAGCAACAGCCGCATTCCCGTTGTTATTAAACCTTCCAATCAAGCCGCTATTTTAAGTGGCGACAACACATTGTTGCCGGTTCTGGATTTTATCGAAAACCCTAATCTGATACAACCGGGCGACCGTATTGTAACCTCTGGCGATGGTGGGGTTTTTCCGCCTGACTTGCTGATAGGTCAAGCCGTATTAACCTCTGATAATCGGTTTCGTACGCGTCTGGCTGCTGATTACAAACGGCTGGAATTCATGCGGATCATCCGCCATTCCCCTGGCCTGCCCATTGCAGACCCTGACCGGCTGATCGGCCCTGTACTGCCTGCCGAAGACGACACAGATCAAGATGTGGCGACAGAAGGATGACTGAGGTAAAGTATCATCGGATCATCCTGTGGCGACTGGTATTATTGCTGTTTGCCGCAAGTATCATGTTCTTCAACCTGATCCCGTTCACACTGGCACCAACTGCCCTTCCAATGCCTGATGTTTTGTTTTGCGCCACCTGTGCACTGATTATCAGACGCCCCGAAATCGTGCCTTTCTGGTTAATTTTTCTGATCTACTTCAGCTTTGATATCTTCCTGACACGACCACTCGGGGTCTGGACGGCCTGTGTTTTGGTTTCCACCGAAGTTCTACGGGCAAACCGCGATGCGTTCATGGAAAACCTGTTCCCGTTTGAATGGTTCTACGTAAGTTTGATGTTTCCGGTAACCTTGGTACTTAACCAAATCATCCTGACCGTCGCGTTTACCCCCACGCCCACATTTGCCAATATGGCATGGGAGTTTATTTTTACGGTTCTACCCTATCCGCTTATCGTTTTCATCATCGTCTTTATATTGCGCATCAAAAAGCCGGCACTGGGCGCGTTTGGTGTCAAAGGTCATAAAGCATGAGACAGCCCGGGAAAGGTAAAGGTAAAAAACTGTCTCGCCGTGCCTTTGTGCTATTGGGCGCACAAGTCGGCTTTATGGGACTTATCGGCTACCGTATGCGCCAATTAGGCGTTGAACAATCCCAACAATTCCGCCTTTTGGCCGAAGAGAACCGTATCAGTATGCAATTGGTACCGCCAACACGCGGATTGATTTATGATCGTAAAGGTAAACCCATTGCACTTAACGTGCCGCTTTACCGCATTCAAATAATTCGCGAGCAGGCGATTGAGCCGGCGCGCGTTTTGCGCAAGCTAGCCAAGATCATTCCGCTTTCCGACAATCAGATAAACGATGTTTTGCAAGCGACTGCAAAACGCAGGCCGTGGGTTCCTGTAACAGTCACAGAAAATCTGACTTGGGCACAAGTTTCAGCCGTTGCCGCCAATGCACCGTCTTTGCCCGGAATATCCCCCATTGTCGGGGCTTACAGAAATTATCCGCAAGCACAAGAATACTGCCATATCGTGGGCTATGTCGGCCCGGTAAGCGATTACGATCTAAGCAAGATCGACGATGATGACCCGTTGCTGCGCATTCCACGCTTTCAAATCGGCAAGAACGGTGTTGAGACCCGTGCAGAGCATGATTTACGCGGCAAGGCCGAGATTAAGCGGATTGAGGTTAATGCGGTTGGGCGCGTGATGCGCGAAATTGACAGTAAAGCGGGCGAACCCGGCAAGAACCTGCAACTGACCGTTGATACGGATTTACAGCGCATCGCGCTGGAACGTATCAGCGATGAAAGTGCGGGCGTTGTGTTGCTGGATGTGAAAAGCGGTGACATTCTGGCATTGGCATCCGCCCCTTCGTTTGATCCTAACAAGTTTGTAACAGGCATTTCCGTGGCCGACTGGAAAGCCCTGAACGAAAACGAGTATCGCCCGCTGGCTAATAAAACCGTCTCAGGCACCTACCCGCCCGGCTCTACCTATAAAATGGTCGTAGCATTGGCCGCTTTGGAAGCAGGTGTCATAGACGCAAAAGAACAAATTCGCTGTTCAGGCAGTGTAGAGGTTTATGGCGCCAAATTTCACTGCTGGCGCAGAGGCGGGCACGGGCAAGTAAATCTGGTGCGCTCGCTTCGCGAAAGCTGTGATGTCTATTTTTATGAAATAGCCGAACGTGTAGGCATCGAAAAAATATCCGCAATGGCCCGCAAACTGGGCCTTGGCACACGCCATGATTTGCCGCTTCCCGCTATTCGCGAAGGGCTGGCCCCAACGAAGGCCTGGAAGCGCAGGGTTAAGGGCGAAGACTGGGTTGTGGCTGACACTCTGAACGCGGGCATCGGCCAAGGTTTCACACTGGCGTCGCCCTTACAGCTGGCTGTAATGACCGCGCGTATTGCCGGTGGTAACGCCATCAGTCCACGGCTGATCAACTCTGTTGATGAAAACCTGGAACCCATCATGGGCAACACACCGCTGGATATTAACCCAGAACATCTGGCATTGGTACGCAAGGGTATGTTTGAAGTGGTCAACAGCGGGCGGGGCACTGCACGCGGCTCAAGAATAAGCACCAAGGGCATGGAAATGGCCGGCAAATCGGGCACCAGCCAGGTGCGGCGCATTACCAAAGCAGAACGCGCACGCGGTGTTATCCGTAACAGGGATTTGCCGTGGAAACGCCGCGATCACGCGCTGTTTGTGGCCTATGCGCCCTATGACAATCCCAAATACGCGGTTGCCGTGATTGTAGAACATGGCGGCGGCGGTTCCAGTGTTGCGGCCCCCATTGCACGCGATGTCATGCTTGCTGCCTTGGAAAATGAAAATACCGGATATGGCAGCCTGCCATCGCAAAAAAGGCGCACAGGCGACCCTGATGAACAGACCCCGCAAACACCTGTTAAACGCCGGACCCGCGCATGAGTTTTTACGATAATAAAACCGAAATGGTACCAACAGGTTTCAGCAAAATACTAGCTTATCACTGGGCTTTAACCTTGTTAATCATCGCGGCCAGCGCAATCGGATTTTTAATGCTATTCTCAGTCTCAGGCGGCGATATCAGCCGTTGGGCGCAACCGCAAATGATACGGTTTGCAATGGGCATGGTCTTGATGACTTTCATGGCTTTCATCCCGATCAACACCTATCGCAAACTGTCATTTCTTGTGTACCTGATCGCGTTGATCCTGCTTGTAGTAGTGGACGTTGCAGGTGATACCAGCAAAGGCGCCCAGCGCTGGATCAATCTGGGCTTCATGCGCCTGCAACCTTCAGAACTGATGAAAATCGCTTTGGTCATGGTGTTGGCATTATACTATTCATGGCTGGATCACGATAAGGTTTCCAAGCCCCAATGGCTGCTACCCCCCCTGATCCTGACCCTGATCCCTATGGCACTGGTATTGCGCCAGCCCGATCTTGGCACAGCCATGTTGCTGTTCGCGGGGGCCGCTATTGTGATGTTTATCGCAGGTGTCAGCTGGTGGTATTTTGCAACAGGGGCAGCAGCCGCAGGCGGGCTGATTTATGCAGTTTTAGTATCCAAAGGTCAGTCATGGCAGCTATTGAACAATTACCAGTATAAACGCATCGCCACCTTTTTAGACCCGTCAAATGATCCGTTAGGCGCAGGCTACCACATCACCCAATCCAAAATCGCCCTTGGCTCTGGCGGCATATCAGGGCGCGGTTTCATGCAAGGCACCCAAGCGCGGCTAAACTTTCTGCCCGAAAAACACACCGACTTTATTTTCACCACTCTGGCCGAAGAGTTCGGCTATGCAGGTGGCATGGCTTTACTGCTAATCTACGGTCTGATTGTCATATTCTGCGTGGTCTCTGCGATGTCCAACAACAACCGTTATGGCGCATTGGTCACTTTGGGTGTATCGGCCACATTCTTTTTCTACTTCGCCGTCAACATGTCGATGGTCATGGGCATGGCCCCCGTGGTCGGCGTGCCGTTACCCTTGGTCAGTTACGGCGGTTCAGCCATGATGGTCTTGCTGGCAGGATTTGGTCTGGTACAAAGTGCGCATATTCACAGACCAAGGTAAACCGCATGACAAAAACTGTACTCTTCTCAGCCCCCGAAGCCAGCTGGCAGGCCTATAAACCTTATCTGGGCGACCTGTTTGAAAAGGCAGGGTTAGACATCAATCTTGTACTGAAAACCGATGCACCAAGCGATGTGGATTATATCATATATACCCCAAACGGCCCTGTGAAGGATTTCACGCCGTTTACCAACGTCAAGCTAGTGCAAAGCCTGTGGGCAGGCGTTGAAACTGCCCTGAAAAACAATACCCTGACCCAACCGCTTGCACGCATGGTTGACCCCGGCATGCGCGAAGGCATGGCCGATTATGTGCTAGGCCATGTGATGCGGCACCATCTGGGAGCAGTAGAATTTGAAACCGCACAAGCAGGTGAATGGCGCAATGATCTGGCTGCCCCTTTGGCGCGGTCACGCACTGTTGGCATTCTGGGCATTGGCTCACTGGGAATGTATTGCGCCCATGCGGTAGCGCGCCAAGGCTTCAATGTGGTCGGCTGGTCACGGTCTTTGAAATCAGATGATGTGGTGAAATGCTATACAGGTGCAGACGGATTGCGCGATGTATTGGCGCAATCCGATATACTGGTTTTACTGCTACCAGACACGCCGCAAACCACCAACATGATCACTGCGGATAGCATTGCGCAAATGAAAGACGGGGCCGCCATTATCAACCCCGGGCGTGGGCCGTTAATCGACGACACCGCCCTGTTGGCGGGCCTAGATAGCGGTAAACTGTCAGGGGCGACACTGGATGTGTTCCGTGTAGAACCCCTACCCGCAAATGATCCCTACTGGGCACACCCGAAGGTTTTAATCACCCCACATATCGCATCAGAAACCCGTATGGAAACGGCGTCAGAGGTTGTGGTGGAAAATATTGTACGGGGAGAAATAGGCAAACCGTTCTTACATCTAGTTGATCGGGATGCGGGATATTAACGCAGCTTCGGCGGATTGTCGGGGTTTGACCCAGGTACTTCAACCACATGGGCTTTAGGTTCCAGCAATTCGGGCAGATCAAAACGCAACGCCACCTTGGCCAGTTGTGCGCAGATAGGATCAGAGGCGCGCAGGAATAATACATCCAGCGTACCCGCCTCAATACCACTGAATGTCAGGGCCTCGGACACGGCTGATGTAATCGCAGTTTGCGCCTGCTCAATCGCGTCAATAAACACGATAACATGGGTTTTAGGCGCATTTTCATAATCCACTTCAGCCAGATAAGCCGCCTTTGCCACACCTGCCATTGCGGCCAGTTTTGTGTCTAGGGCTTTCAGCAAGACCTCTGGTATTGCACTTGGTGCATGAATCGCGGCAGGCTTAGCTTGGGTTTCTTGCGCCGTGGTTTCCAAGGTTTCCGCCAGCCATGAAACGGCAGTATCAGGCAGTAGAGTTGATGACGGTGCCACCGACAGGTTCACCCCCAACCCAATGCCCTTACCACTTAACATCCCGGCAATCATCCGCCCGCTTAAGCTAATGAAGGGGGCGGGCTTCTGGGTGAATTCCACAAGGCGTTCTTCACTGTCGAACACCAATGCATATTGCTGGTCTTCCACAGGAAAAATCATCGGTTTGGCAGTGTCTGCAGTAGGTTCGGCTTCCAACAGCAAAAACAGCTCACAATCTGCCAGACGTTCATAGAACTTCAAACGCGGTGCATTCTGTTCAGGATGCGCTTCCATTTCGGCATGGGCCTGATCAAGTGGGGTCATTTACAGTCTTTCAACAGGCTTGCAACACGGGCCTGCAAAACAGGCAAGAGATCGGTTTCAAACCACGGGTTTTTCTTTAACCACCCAGTATTGCGCCATGAGGGATGAGGCAATGGGAATATCTCAGGCGCATGGTCACGCCAGCCTATAACGCGCTCTGTCACGTTCAATTTCTTGGTCGCAGGCAAATGCCATTTTTGCGCATAGGCCCCGATCAAAAGTGTCAGTTTAATCTGCGGCATTTCGTTTCTAGCCGTGTCTTGCCAAGTATCCGCACATATCTTTGGTGGCGGCAAATCAGACCCTTTCGCATCATACCCCGGAAAGCAAAATGCCATCGGCAGAACCGCGAATTTGCGGCGGTCATAGAAGGTTTCACCGTCCACCCCCAACCAGTCACGCAACCTGTCACCTGACGGGTCGGTAAATGGGCGGCCACTTTCATGAACCCGTGCGCCCGGTGCTTGGCCTGCAATCAAGATAGGCGCATTGGGGGAAAGCCATGCCACAGGGCGGGGCAAGTGCGCGGTTTTGGTCGCAGCAAACCGCTCGGCACATATTGTACATGCAGTAATTTTGGCCTGTAGGGTATCAAGGGTTTTACTCATCGGCGTATTATGCCCAAGAAAAAGGGATCAGAATACCCCTTTGGCCGCGAATGTTTCCCAAGCGAATTTAACATATTTACTACTGAATTGATGCCGCCCTGGAAACAGACAGAAGTTCAGAATTTTACCGCGCGCATTGGTACTGTTCTCGCAGGTCAGATTGCCTGACCTGGTCTCTGTCACCCCTTTAAACTTACCGAATTTATTATACATCGCAACAGTATCAAAAACATCCCCCTGACGGGTGTTGCCAATCACGCGCCCGGTCAATGGCACCGTGCGGTCGGTTTCACCATGAATGTGGATAATGTTTGTCACTGGCGCCTTGCAAGATTTGGGTGGCTTTAACCAAAAAGTACCTGCCATCGGGGCAAATGCTGCATAAGTGTCGCTGCGCGCACAAGCCAAAGTCCATGTCATCATCCCACCTGCGGAAAACCCCGTGGCCATCATCCGCTTGAGATCCAGTGCAAACTTCAAAGATGCATCTTTGATCACCGCATCATAATAAGCCAGCTCATCCGAAGCATCCTTTTGGTTGCCATGCGGTGCATATGGTAAAGCCCAGTCACTGCCAGCAGATTTGGTGGCAATCAAAGCCACGCCCAGATCAGACACAACCCTGCGCAGGGTTTTATTGCGCATAATCCCCGCCGCAGATCCACGGTACCCATGGGAAAAAACAATCACTCCAACAGGGGTTTTACCATCATGGCCTTGGGGCATTGCAATACGGTAATGGCGGTCGCCGATTTTACAATGCGTGTTGGCACCGCACGCCAACACAGATGTTGTAGTGGCCGCCAATGCAAGGCTACCGATGACAATTTTCTTAAGGAAACTCATGTGTAATCCAATCCATTTGCTTACAGAATTGATGCCGTGCTTCGCCAAAACCCGCAAATCACAATGCTGTGGGAAAGAATATACAGCAAAAAGCTGCAGTTTTTCATTTTTCCACGAATAAAATCCCGCCTTGGGTGTCTTACTTATACGACCTCGCAAAAAGCGGGTCTTGGAAACTTAATAAAACGGGAGTTCTTCTAATGAAGACAATACTGACAACTGCAACATTTATTCTTTCGGCCTGTGCTGCAACACTTGCATATGCCGCCCCTGTGAAAACCGCAGACAGCACCATCGGTGCGGTTCTGACCGATGATCACGGCATGACTTTATACACGTTCAAAAAAGACAAACCGGGCATGTCCAACTGTAATGGCGGTTGTGCCAAGAACTGGCCACCTTTGATGGCCGCAGACGGTGCCGAAGCATCCGGCGATTATACAATCGTAAAACGCAAAGACGGCAGCCACCAATGGGCCAAGGGCGGCATGCCTTTGTACCTGTGGATCAAAGATAAAAAAGCCGGTGATGTAACCGGTGACGGCGTGAAAAAAGTGTGGGATGCGGCACGTCCGTAAGCGTGAAAGCTCTGCAAGGTGGGGGTGCCTGACGGCATCCCCATTAAAGCTTTATTCCTGAATGCTTTTCAACCAGCTTATAAGATCATCAATAGGTTGACTGGTCATAACCGGCTGCCCCGCATCGGTCTTAAGCATCACATCCTGACCCTCAAAGAAATGCCCGTAAACGGGCATAAGGCTACCGTGCGAAATCAAATCTTTACGGCCATCAATGCGCTTGATCACATGCGTTAACGGGAAACTACCGTCATTTTCATTTGTTAATTGCGTCAAATCCTTTGGTTTCACCATCAAGGCCGGGGCCATTGGCCCGCCCCCTTGGGCAGATAGGCCGTGACAGGCCGCGCAATGTTCCAAAAACAAATCTTGTCCCGTGGCCACATCGCCTGCGAAAGCCGGGAAACCCAATAATACGCCTAGTAATGCGGTGGTGCTGGCTTTTAACATAACAGTTCCTTTCCAGTATATTTCCCTAAGCATAGGTTTTCCCTGACCTATGCGCTTTGATTTTGATCAATAAGCACTAAGGTATTATTTATATTTCGAGTTTTATCGAAATAACTCTTGCCTTATTTCTATATTTCTACAATTATCGAAATATGAAAAGATTCGAAAATACCGCCCTCTCGCTTGAACAAGCCGCCACAGCCTTTGCCGCATTAGGCTCAGAACAACGCCTTGGCGTGTTGCAAACCCTAGTACGTGCGGGGCCTGACGGGCTGTCGATGGGGGAACTTGGCCAGCGTTCTGGGGTAACGGGTTCCACCCTGACGCATCACTTGAAATTTCTGACCGCCGCAGGGCTTGTGATCCAAGCAAAACAGGGGCGTTCGATTATCTGTGCCGCTGTGGCCTACGACATGGTCGAAACTTTATCGCACTTTTTATTGCGCAACTGTTGTGCTGACACAGATCAAGGCCATGACCATGACTGATATTTCCACACATTCAAACGGGCTGCGAAACTGGTTTGGGCTTGATAAAGTCTGGCTGACAATGGCCGCAATCCTAGCCCTTGTCGCCATTCTGGCCCCTGCCGACCTGATCCCTACCCTGCGTTTTACCGCCCAAAGCATTCTAAGCACCGGCATATTTATTTCATTCGCGGTTCTGACCATCGCTTATCTGCGGGCCACGGGGGCGGAAACCATTGTATCCGAGACCTTCAAAGGCAATGAAATACGCATGATATTCATGGCCTCAATGGTCGGCGGCCTGCTACCGTTTTGTTCATGCGAAGTAATCCCATTTGTTGCCGCATTGCTGGCATTAGGCACACCCCTATCCGCCGTCATGGCATTCTGGCTGGCATCACCCATCATGGATCCGCCAATGTTCTTGATCACCTCCAGCACCTTGGGGTTTGAGTTCGCCATCGCCAAAACCATTGCCGCCGTAGGCTTTGGCTTAATGGGCGGCTTTACCGTGAAAATGTTCAGCCGCACTGCATTATTTGCTGACCCGCTAAAAGCCATAAGCGGTTCAAGCTGCAACGCTTGCGGCTCTGACCCCTTATCAGGCAAGCCTGTCTGGAAATTCTGGGGCGAAAGCACACGGGTCAAAACCTTCCGCGATGTCGTCGTTGAAAACGGCCTGTTCCTGCTGAAATGGCTGACACTGGCCTATATGCTGGAAAGCCTGATGATCCGCTTTGTGCCCGCCGACTGGATTGCCAGCTTTCTGGGCGGTGACGGCATCGGCACGATTATACTTGGCGCACTTGTCGGCGCACCTGCCTACCTAAACGGCTACGCCGCCGCACCATTGGTGCAGGGCCTAATCGAACAAGGCATGTCACAAGGGGCCGCGATGAGCTTTATGATGGCCGGCGGCGTCAGCTGCATTCCTGCAGCCATCGCAGTGTGGGCCTTGGTCAAACCACGGGTGTTTGTGGCCTATATTGCCATCGGCATCGTCGGGTCTATTATTGCAGGGCTGGCTTGGGCGGCTTATGTTTAAGGCCAAGATATGACGCAACCCTTTCTGGGCATATTGATACTGGATACAAAGTTCCCAAGGATACTTGGGGATGCGGGCAATGTGGACAGTTACGATATGCCCGCGCGCACCCATGTGGTGGTGGGCATTGGCAGTCTGGATATTGTGACGGACAAAGCCCTGCCTGAACATGTGGTTGCAGCCTTTTGCACAGCAGCCAAAGAGCTGGAAGCGGGCGGGGCCTTCGCCATCGTCTCTACTTGCGGGTTTCTGGTGACTATTCAGGATCGTATTGCAGCGGCGGTTAATATTCCCGTTATGGTTTCAGCCTTGTCGCTTTACCCTGATATTTGCGCAAAACATAGCGGGCAACCCATTGGGATATTGACGGCTTCCAGTGATAGTCTGGGCGCGCAGGCCTTAAGGGCTGCACACATCGATCCTTTGAATGTGCATATCGCAGGCATGCAGGATTGTGCGGCTTTTACAGATGCGATTTTACAGCCCAAAGATCAGCAGCCTGATGTGATCCTGTCCGAACAGATCGAAGATTTTACAGTTCAACAAGCTTTATCCCTGCTGGATAAAACCCCGGACATCGCCGCTTTCCTGCTGGAATGCGGAAACCTGCCACCCTATGCAAAGGCGATTACGCAGGCGACAGGGCGACCAGTTTATTCGATTTTGGATGGTGTGGAGTTTATACGAAATACGGGACGTATTTCCTAAACCAAAAAGTTCACCAGCAACGTCGCCCCTAACAGCACCGCTATTGCCAGCACCATCGCCCCTGTTGGCCAGTTGCGGGCCATGCGGCCCTCTGGCCCGTGGGAATTGTATAGCCGTCTTATGGTGCGCGTGGTGGTTTTGGTCAGCAGACCAATGATACCGTTGTAGATTGAGCCAACAACCCATGTCAGCCAGTAGATCACAGCAGGGCCTGCCTTGCGGTATGTCCAGTCGGTATCCACGTTGACCGCGCGTATTTCAGGCGGGTGGATGCCTTTGCGGTATAAGAATGCAAACGCCAGCAGCGCGAACAACAGCAGTTGCAGCTGGCTTGTGACGTGGCCCATTGTGTAGGGGTGCGCGTCGCTGACCTCATACGGAAGAATGGCGTATAGCGGTGCGGGGTAAACCCCGATGGCGATACACAGAAATGCGGTGATGCCCATGGCCCATAACATATGGGTCGGGGCCTCTTTCGGGCGCAGGCCACTGTCATGCGCGAAGAATGCAAAGAACGGGATTTTGATGCCTGAGTGCGAAAGCACACCGGCGGATGCAAAAACCAGACATAGCCAGATGATCAGGCGATGTTCTTCGGCCACAGCCGTTAGCGTCAGCGATTTGGTAACGAAGCCTGAAAACAGCGGGAAGGCGGAAATAGACGCCGCCCCCACCAGACAAAAGATCGCGGTTTTGGGCATGGTGCGGTAAAGCCCGCCCAGTTCAGACGCTTTCGAAGTGCCTGTGCGAAACAGCACTGCGCCCACGGACATGAACAGCAGAGCTTTATAAAGGATGTGGGCGAACGCGTGTGATGCGGTGCCGTTCAGTGCCATTTCAGTGCCGATGCCGATGCCCACGACCATGAAACCCAGTTGGTTGTTCAAGGAATAGGCAAGAACACGGCGCAGATCATTTTCAATCTCGGCAAAGAAGATCGGGAACAAGGTCATCACCACACCGATATAGATCAGGATTTCGGTGCCTGCGAAACCGCGCGCCAATGCGTAAACTGCAAGTTTTGTGGTAAAGGCCGACAGGATGACAGTGCCCGTAACCGTGGCCGCAGGGTAGCTGTCTTGCAGCCAGTTGTGCAGCAACGGAAAGGCGCATTTGACGCCGAACGACATAAAGATCAGCCAAGTTCCGGGGCTTCCCAGTGTCATGCGATCAAACGCAATACTGCCGGTTTCGCGGTAGAATAGCGCCACGCCTGCGATCAACACCACACCCGATGCCACCTGTATGATCAGATAGCGCATACCGGTGTTATAAGCCCCTTCGGTACGTCGCGCCCAGATCAGGAATACGGATGCAATCGCGGTGCCTTCCCAGTAGAAGAACAGCGTGATCATGTCGCCTGCAAGTACTGCCCCTATGGCGGAACCTGCGTATAACAGGGCTGCCACCTGTTGCACGGTATCGCGCACGTGCCATGCGTAAAGATTGCCAAGGAAGGCGGCTAGACAGAACACCAGGGTGAAGATGCGGCTTAAGCCGTCGATGCGCATCAGTTCCAACTCAAAGCCGAAAAAACCTACCTGTGCAAAATTGCCAAAACCCGCATTCCAAACCTGCACGCCTGCAATGATCGGTGTGATCAACAGTAATAACCCACGTGCGGGGCCTTTGGGCAGGGCCAGCAAAACGGCGGCGGCTGCAAAAAATATGAAAGCGGTCGGGATTACATCAAACATCCGTATGCTCCCGTATATCCAACTGATCTTTAGGGTATTCTTCGGTGTCTATGGCTTTATCACCGTAGTAATCTTCTGGCCGTTTGATCAAAAACCGCAGGGCTTTGGCGACCAAGATCAGGCCTGTGAACATCACAAAACCGTAGATCGCATAGAAACCACGGATATATTCAACTTGGAAATGCCCGTGCTTGTCGTAAGTGAAATCCAGCAGGAACACGATCAGGCAGGCAATCGCCAGTATCCAGATGATTTTCTTGTCTGAACCGGGCTTATCGACCCAGCCCAGCATACGCCCCAGCGCAGGGTATGTGGCGGGATCTTCTTTTGGTTTTTGTGCCATGATCACGCGCTTCCTTCTGCTGCCAGGATTGTTTGCGACCAAACAAGGGCGTCTTCCTTGGAAAGGGTCAAAGACCTGGAAATGCGCCAGGCAAATCGTTTTTCGCTTAATGTCGGAAAGCGGCTGCGCAGGTCAAGCAATTCGCGATGGCGTGCCTCTGGTAATTCGGCGCAAGCCAGAATTGTTTCTTCTATTGTCAGCCCAAAATGTTCACGCAGGGCCTTGCGCACATATATTTCACGCTGACCTTCAGCTTCCAGCCGTATTGCATAAGCTTTTTGGCTTTCATCCTGTTTGGGGGTATCGGATTGATAATCCATCATCGTGTACTCTCCACAATGGGGGCAAGGAAATCTTGAATGCTTCCTGCGTAGAAAAACAGAATGATACAGCCTGTGGCGGTAATCGCGGGCGGTAGCCAGACCAGCAAAGGGGCCTCGGCGAATGATTTTGGTAGTGTATTGTCTGTCGCGGGGCGGAAGAATCCGCGCCCTACGATGGGCAGCAAATAGGCGATATTCAGTAACGAGCTGACCATCAGCACACCGATAATAATCAGATGGCCCGCATCAACCGCCCCCATCATCAGCAGGAACTTCGGCCATGAGCCGCCCAAGGGTGGCAAGCCGATGATGGATAAAGCACCTATCAGGAAGGCCCCAAATGTGATCGGCATGATGCGGCCCAGCCCCTGCATCTGGCTAATGTCTGTCTTGTGGTAGGCGACGTATATTGAGCCCGCACACATGAATAACGTGATCTTACCCATCGCGTGCATCGCGATATGCATACCACCGCCCAGCGCACCCATGGATGTGGCAAGTGCCATGCCAAGGGTGATGTAGGCCAGCTGCGATACGGTGGAATAAGCCAGCCGCGCTTTCAGATTATCCTTGGTCATCGCCACAACAGACGCGGCAATGATGGTATAGGCAGCTAGCCACATCAGCCATTCGGATGCGCCTGTTTTGGCCAGAAAATCAATGCCGAAAATATAAATGCCGACCTTGAGCATGGTGAAAACACCCGCTTTCACAACCGCCACAGCATGTAGCAAAGCGGATACAGGTGTGGGGGCCACCATCGCGGCGGGCAGCCAGCGGTGGAACGGCATCAGGGCGGCTTTACCGATACCGAACGCATATAGGCCCAGCAGGACGGGTAGCAAGGTTGGGGCGATTTTGCCCTCAAGAATACCGCCTTTGGTAAAGTCCAAAGTGCCTGCGATGGTAAATGTCCAGATCACACCTGTCAGCAGAAGTGCTATGGATGTACCGATCAAAATACCCAGATAAATCCGCGCGCCTTTAACCGCTTCGGGCGTGCCTTTGTGGGCAACCAGCGGGTATGTGGACAGGGTCAGAATTTCGTAGAACACAAACAGCGTGAACATGTTGGATGCAAACGCGATGCCCATGACGGCAGAGATAGCAATGCTGAAACAGGCGAAAAAGCGTGCGTGGTGTTGCTCGCTATTGCCGCGCATATACCCCACACCGTAGATGTGGGTGATAATCCATAAGCCCGAACCGATCATTGCAAACATCAAGCCCAAGGGCTCTACGTGAAACGATATGCTTAGGCCTGAAACAACTTCAAACAGCTCATAGGGGCCAGTGGTGGCGTTGCCTACATTGCACAAGATCACCAGAACGCAGGCGAAAGTCAGCACGGCACAAAGGAACGTAATACCGTCGCGCAGGTTCTCCTGATCTTTCCAAACCATATTGCCTGCCATAGCAACAGCGGGGATCAGCATGGTCAGGTATAGGGCTGTTGATGTGTCCATAATCGCGGCCCTACTCTATCAAACCGGCGGAACCCGCCAGCAAACCTTCGGCGGCAACACGTGCCGAGCCGAGTGTAAGTTCTGTATCGAACCCAAACCAGATACTGGCCCCTGCCAAAAGCAGCATCGGGATCAACATTGGCAAAGGCGGGTCTTTGGCAGTGCAACCTTCCACAGGTTCTTTAAGGTATAAAACTTCGAACATACGCCAGACATAGATCACAGCCAGCAGCGACGACAGCATGATTGCCACAGCGATCAGCCACCAACCGTTTTCAAACGCGGCCTGTACCAGCACCCATTTTGAAATGAAACCTGCGGTGCCGGGAACCCCGATCAGACTTAAACCACCTGCAACCATCGCCGCCCCTGTCAGTGGCATCTTGCGGCCCAAGCCGTTCAGATTGTCAAAAAACGCGCTGCCCGAATACATCACCAATGCACCGACACCCATGAAAAGTGCGGCTTTGGATATACCGTGGTTAACCAGATGCACTATGGTCGCCGACAGGCCTGTCACATTCAGCATCGCGATGCCCAGCAGCATATAGCCGATTTGCGCGATGGATGAAAACGCCAACATGCGTTTGAGGTTGGTTTGAAACACTGCCACAAAGGACGCCGCGAACATCGCCAGCAAGGCGAACGGGATGAAGATCAGATAAAGCGTCCAGTCTTCAAAGTGAAAGCCGGGGTTAAAGACCGAGAACATGAAACGTAGCAGAACATAGATCGCCGCTTTGGTGGCCGTAGCCGCCAAGAATGTTGTCACGGCAGACGGCGCAAATGTGTAGGCGTTAGGCAGCCAGTGGTGCAGCGGGTACATCGCCGCTTTCAGGCTCATGCCCACAACGATGAATGTAAATGCCGCCTGCACCGTGCGGTTGGCACCTTGGTCTGCAATGCGGGTTGCAAGGTCAGCCATATTCAACGTGCCTGTGGCCATATAAAGCATACCCAGACCGATGACGAAAAACGTAGCCCCGATGGTGCCCATCACTAAGTAATCATAAGCCGCCGTTAACGCGCGGGGGTTCTTTTTGGCCCCCAGTGCGACAAGCACATAGGTAGACAGTGATGAGATTTCCAAGAATACAAAGACGTTAAACGCGTCACCCGTAGCAACCATACCCAACAACCCTGTCAGACACAGCATGTATAGCGCGTAAAACAGGGTATGCTGACGTTTCGGGATCTCGAATTGAATGCTTGAATAGGCGTAGGGCAATACCACAACACCGATGCCAGAGATTAGCATCAGTACCAGCGCGTTCAGCGCATCAATGCGGTATTCAATGCCCAAGGGCGGTGCCCAGCCGCCGATGTGATAGGAAAGAATGCTGCCGTCAATGACCTGCGCCAACAGCAGGCAAGAGATGACAAAGGCCGTGATGCCTGCCGCAAATGCGATAGCAAAGGCCAATTTGCGATTGCCCAAAAATACAATCAGCGGGGCCGAGATTAACGGGATGACGACCTGCAATACCGGCAAGTGATCCATCAGGGTTTTTGCAACGTGGTGGGTTTCAACTGACATTACGCACGCCCACCCATCGCAGACCCGTGGGTTTTATTATCCTGCGCACTCATCTCACGTTCTATTCTTAAAATATCTTCTTCTTCGATGGTGTCATATTCTTCACGGATGCGAATGATCAATGCCAACGCCAGCGATGTGGTGGCAATGCCCACAACAATCGCGGTCAGGATCAGCACATGCGGCAGCGGGTTTGAATAAACGATTGTCGGGTCATATTCGATGCCACCTTGACTGTTCACCGGGTAAATCGGGGCGGTACCACCCGTGACTTTACCGATCGATATGTAGAACATGAACACCGAGGTCTGAAAGATGTTCAGCCCGACGATTTTCTTTACCAGATTGCCGCGCGCCACAACGATATAAAGCCCTGTCATCATCAAAACGATGAACAGCCAATAGTTCAGATGGCCAACAATGAAATCCCAGTTGATCATCACCAATCCTCATCTTTCATCGGCGGTGGGCGACCTGCAAAAGCATAGTAAATCGCCACCATAACGCCTGTCACAGTGATGCCGACACCCAGTTCAACTGCAAAAATACCCCAATGCTGTCCGTGGCTGGGGTGGCCCGGATTAAAGGCGTCGTAATCCAGAAAATTATAGCCCAAAAGCAGGCTGGCAACGCCAGTACCCGCATAAAGTAAAACGCCCAAGGCTACCAATTTGTGCACCACCCATTCAGGAAAAACCAGCTTGGCTTTTCTTAACCCGAAAACGATACCGTAGATAATAAAGGCCACCGCCATGATCACACCGGCCTGAAAGCCGCCGCCCGGTGAAAAATCACCGTGGAACTGGACGTAAAAAGCAAACAATATGATGGTGCCAACCAGCATTTTTGTGACAACGCGCAAGATGAGGTGATGATGCATTACACGTCCTCCTCTTCGTCATCTTCGCGGCGGCGCCGCCCCAAGCCGCTTAACAGCATCAACACGCCAATGCCTGCGGTAAACACAACGGCGGTTTCGCCTAATGTATCGTAACCACGGTAGCTGGCCAAAATGGATGTCACCACGTTTGGCACATCAATATCCTTAATGCTGCCGGCCATATATTCAGGCCCAACATGCAGTTGTGCGGGTGCATTCGGATCACCGAAATCAGGCATATCGAGCGTGCCGTAAACCAAGGCCGCCCCTGTCACCGCGATAACGATGAAAGGAACCAACCCCGAGCGGCTGGATTTCTTTTGGGTGCGCGCGGTCAGCGCAATGGTGCCCACCATCAGAACCGTTGAAATGCCCGCCCCCACGGCGGCCTCGGTAAAGGCCACATCTACGGCATCCAATGTGACAAGCAACAGGGCCGATAACAGACTGAAAACGCCTGACAGCATTACCACTGCGAACAGGTGATTGATGCGCACGATGGCAAGTGCGGTCAGCACCAGCATAAAGAATAAGACAAGGTTTATCAGGGTTTCAATCACAACAGGCCCTCACCTTTTTGGTGGTCTTCATCACTGTCAGGGGTGGCCCCTGATGTATGCGCCGCACTGGCAACCGCATGGGTTGATGTGGGGCCGGTGATGAAAATAAACGCGCCGATAAGCAGCAGTTTAACTGTGATAAGTGTGGGGCCCGCTTGCAGACACATGCCTGAAATCAGCAGGATCATGCCTGCACTTTCACTGACAGATGCCGCGTGCAAGCGTGACCAGAAATCAGGAAACCGCAAGGTGCCGATGGCACCGATCAGGGTGAACGCGCTACCTGACAGGATTAAAATCCAGCTTAGAACCTCTATAAGCAGGGCCATCATTTATGTCCCTTCGCATCTGGTCTTTGCGAGACATCGCCCAAGGCGCGATAGCGAAAGAATTTCAGAATGGCGATGGTGCCGACGAAATTGATCAGGGCATATAAAAGAGCGATGTCCAGAAAGTCAGGGCGGCCTGACAGAAAGCCTAGAACCGCTATAAACAGCACGGTAAGCGTGCCAAAACTGTTAACCGCCAGAACCCGGTCATATAGTGACGGGCCTGCATACAGGCGCACAAGCACAAGGGCCATAGAGATAAACAGGGCAATGCTGGCAACTAAAAACATCAGGCACCCGCACTTTCTATTGCGGTGACGCGCTTGTCCATATCAGCAAGATCATCCATATGATTGGATGTATATGAAAGCGCATGAACCAGAAAATTGCCGTCTTCAACCTCTACTGAAATCGTTGCAGGCGTTAAGGTTATAGAATTTGCAAAAATGGCCTGCCCCAAATCGCTTTTTTGCGTGTAGGGTGCTTTGAACAAGTGACGGTTCAGCCGCATGTTTGGCGAAAGTATCAACTTTGTCACCACCCAGTTCGCCTTGGCAATTTCAACCATCAGCCACGCCCAGTATGCAATGATCGCAAGGGGCCTTAAATGAATGCGTAAACGTTCGGTGTCAGCCGCATTATCCATGCGGCGCACAACAAAAACAGCGATGATTGATGATATAATGCCCAACGATATAACAAGCGGGTTATAAATGCCTGACATCAGCAACCAAAGCGCGAATAGCGTTAGCGTGGTTAGAATTGTCCGCAGCATTATTTCCCCAAATTTTAGTACCTGTATAAAAAGTAATATGCCCTTTTTGCATGAAGCATTCAACAGCGACTTCAGGGTTTTAACTCAGATATGCACAATATTTTCTTTTCAGTTTACAGCCAAACTATTCATTCAATCTTATCATAACGACACTTTTTTGCCATAATTAAGCAATCAAACCGCTATTAATCGGCATATATGGTTCATAAAGCGGCAAAACCAAATAGATCACGGACAAATTCATTGCAATTTACTTCCGTTACAGACCATATTGAAATCATAATAATATCTTCACAAATGAAGAGTATAAAAACCACGCAAAAGTGGACGAGGGCAAAACGGGTTAAGGCATTTTCAGGTGATTGAGTTCAGAAATGTAAGTAAGTCCTTTTGGACAGGTCAGCAACGCAAGGTCATTTTAGATCAGGCGACTTTTCGTGTGGAAGTTGGCAACAGCATTGGCATTCTTGCCCCGAACGGCACGGGAAAAACAACCCTGATCAATATGATGTGCGGACTGGAAAAGCCAGACGAAGGCGAAATTATCCGCACCTCTAAAATATCATTTCCCTTAGGCTTTATGGGTGGCTTGAACAACAAGCACACTGCAACAGAAAACAGCCGCTATATCGCGCGACTTTACGGGTTGGAGCCCGATTACGTTGAAGCTTTTTGCAGATACCTTTGTAATCTTGACGAATATTTTGAGATGCCGGTTGCGACCTATTCAAAGGGTATGAAATCACGTTTTATGTTTGCACTACTGTTGGCGCTTGAGTTTGATATCTATCTGATCGACGAAGGCATGCCGCATTCAACCGATGCAGAGTTCAACAAGAAAGCGGGGTCTGTTCTGCGCGATAGGCTGAAAAAATCAACAGTTGTTATCGTTTCACACCAAGCCGACATACTGGAAGCCTTTTGCGATTCGGCGGCCGTGTTGAAAAACGGCAGGCTTTTGTTCTTTGATACCTTGGAAGAGGCAAAACAGGTTTATAACTATGCCCAATAACAAAAGAGATCCGCATATTGCACATAATGCTGAGGCAGAAAAGCCCGCAGCCAATGATCACGCAAATCCGGCTCAGGATGCGGATGCTGAAAAAGAAATGTCTGCACGCGATGAAATTGAACTTATCAAACAAGAAAACCTAACAGGGCGGCAATTACGTATCGCACGCCGTTTGGCCCAAAAACACGGATTGCAAACCACATCGGATCTGGATGCGGTCAGAGTGCTGCGCAACAAGGGAATTGATCCGTTTCAATTTTCAAATAACATGCTGAAAACCGCTGCAGGAAACCACTCGGGTGGGCCACAATCCAATTTACCGGCAACAGTTCGCAGATCAGATGTTGCGGAAGCAAGACCGGTTGATGAGGTCGACAGACAAATCGAAATCAAAAATATTCAAAAAGATCTGGTCAAACGCAGACGTCGCCGAGTTGCCGCACTCGTCACAAAGCTGATTTGTTTTATCGCAATCCCAACCATCCTTGCAGGTTATTATTTCACTCGGGTTGCAACGCCAATGTATGCGTCATTTACCGAATTTGTGATCCAAAAATCCGACAACCCAAGCCTTGGGGCAGGTGCCAGCCTGTTAAGCGGCTCAATATTAGACAATGTGCAGGATTCCGTTTCTGTACAAGGCTATCTGTCATCGCGTGATGCCATGCTGAGACTTGATAAAGATTTCGGTTTCAAACTGGCTTTTCAGGGCGAAAAAATTGATGCGTTACAACGGCTGAATAATGATGCAACCAATGAGGCTGCATATAGAAATTATCAAAAGCGTATTCGCATTGGGTTTGATCCAACCGAAGGTATTATCAAAATGGAGGTGGTCACACCTGACCCGGAACAGTCATACGCCTTTTCAAGGGCTTTGATTAATTACGCCGAGCAAAAGGTCGACCTGCTAACCGAGCGTTTACGCAAAGATCAGATGCAAGGCGCTGATGAGAGTTATCAAAATGCGGAAGTGAAATTTGCCGAGGCGCAAGACCGCGTTGTAGAACTTCAAGAAGCATTGGGCGTGATTGCACCCGACGGCGAAATCGCCGCGCAAATGGCGCTGATCCAGCAAATTGAATCCGATATACAACTGCGCAGATTAGAGCTTGTGGAAATGCTGGATAATCCACGACCAAACACTACCAAAGTTACGATTTTGAAAAAATCCATCGAAAGCCGTAAAAATCTAGTCACAGAATTACGCGATGAAATGACGAGCAGTAACAATGGCGAGCTTTCACTGGCCAAGATCACCGCAGAACTGCAATCCGCGCAATCGCAGCTGCTTATGCGCCGCGAATTACTTGGGGCATCATTGCTGAGGCTGGAAACCTCGCGCGTTGAAGCCAACCGCCAAACCAGATACCTTTCCATGTCGGTTTCACCTGTAAAACCCGATGAAGCCGCTTATCCCAAAGCTTTTGAAAACACTTTGCTGGCATTTGTCGTGTTTGCAGGATGATTCTTAATGGTATCTTTAACAGCTTCCATTTTAAGGGAACAGGTAACAACCTAATAATCATAACCAACACGCCCGAAATAACACATTCATCGTGTGTTTCGGGCCCAAAATAACTTTGCGAACGCATATATAAATCAGGCCCTAACCGCCACCACACCAAGGAATACCAGCAATGTCAAAGCCGCTAAATAAAAGCACCCCGAACACTTGGAACTTCCTGCGCGATGCAATGATCGTACCCACCGGTTTTCGTGAATATGATGCCCGCTGGAAATACCCCGATGACATCAACTTGCCCGGCATAACGGCCCTTGGCCGTGGCCTTGGCACACAGATGTTTGAAAATAATATCGACCCCGTGATTGCAGTTGGCAATGATTACCGCGATTATTCTCTGACCATCAAAAACGCCCTGATGCTGGGTCTGATGCAGGCAGGTATCCATGTACGTGACATCGGCCCTGCCCTATCCCCGATGGCTTATTTCAGTCAGTTTCACCTAGATGCGCCTGCGGTGGCAATGGTCACGGCATCGCACAATCCAAATGGTTGGACAGGCGTTAAAATGGGCTTTGAACGCCCACTGACCCACGGGCCGGATGAGATGAACCGCCTGCGCGATATTGTCCTGAACGGCGAAACCGTTTCGCGCGATGGCGGTAAATATGAATTTGTTGAGGGCGTAAAAGAAGCCTACCTTGATGACCTTTGTGGCGACTTCAAAATGACCCGAAAACTGCGCGTGGTTTGCGCCACCGGCAACGGTACTGCCAGCGCATTCGCACCCGAAGTTCTGGAACGTATCGGCGTTGAAGTGATCCCGTCGCACAACGAACTGGATTACACATTCCCGCATTACAATCCGAACCCCGAAGCGATGGAAATGCTGCATGATATGGCTGCATCGGTGCGTGAAAGCGGGGCTGACCTAGCCCTTGGCTTTGATGGTGACGGTGATCGTTGCGGTGTGGTTGATAACGAAGGCGAAGAGATTTTTGCCGATAAGGTTGGCGTCATTATGGCCCGTGACCTATCCAAAATTTACCCCAACTCCACCTTTGTGGCAGACGTAAAATCCACAGGACTTTTCGCCAGCGACCCTGAATTGCAAAAATATGGCGCCAAGGCAGATTATTGGAAGACCGGCCACAGCCACATGAAACGCCGCGTCAAAGAACTGGGTGCGTTGGCAGGGTTTGAAAAATCCGGCCACTACTTTCTGGCCGAACCCATCGGGCGCGGTTATGATTGTGGTATGCGGGTTGCAGTTGAGATGTGCAAACTCTTGGATCGAAATCCTGACATGACCATGGCCGATCTGCGCCGCGCATTACCCGTCACCTACGCCACCCCCACCATGTCACCGTTCTGCCCTGATCTGGAAAAATACGATGTACTGGAACGGTTGGTAAAACGCTTGGTAGATATGCATAAAAACGGCGAAAAAATCGCGGGCCGCAGCATCGCACAAGTGGTCACCGTCAACGGTGCCCGCGTTATTCTGGATAATGGCGCATGGGGGCTGGTGCGGGCCTCATCCAACACGCCTAACTTGGTAGTCGTCTGCGAAAGCCCCGCGTCTGACGCTGAAATGCGCGCGATCTTCAAGGATATCGACGCGGTTGTACGCACGGAACCGTCCGTTGGGGACTATGATCAGACGATTTAACAGATTGAATAAAGGGTTTAAACATGTCCAATTGGACAATTCACTGGTTAGAAGCCGAAGGCAGTCTTGAACCGTAGTATGCTGAAATCATCACCCAAATCGCGGCCGCAGGAAAAGCCGTAGCATCATCTCTTATTGACCCACCGCGTATTGATATTTTGGTTGCTTGCCGGACTGCCAAAGCGGCTATACCAGAGCTTGGCATCGGTGCTTTTGCACAATTCCCGGCATTGTTCTCCATGTCATGCGACCCAGCAAACGAAAACTTTGAAAGCAGCCTATCAAACCGAGCGGTTCTTAGATTGGCCGTACATTGTGCGAAACTATCATCAGTGAATGGGTGCAGCGCCACAAACTGCCAGATAACTGGCCAGATCAAAGAGCGTTGATTGCGACGCTTTAAGCTCACATCTCAAAACGAAAAACCCAAAGCGGATGGTGGAATTGGCCAATGGAGGCTTTTGGTTTACTGGAGCCATATCTGCTGCCTATTAAGCGCCTCCAATCACAGACCATATCCATAACGCTTTGATAACACGCAGTTAAACCGCGCTAAACTTACACTGTCAGAATATGGAAGACTGTTTGGCTGGGACGGTAGGACTCGAACCTACAATCTGCGCTACCAAAAAGCGATGCCCTACCATTAGGCCACGTCCCAAGCTGGGGGCTATTTACGCTTAGAAACCTGCACACGCAAGTTAAAAATCACCTTATCACGTTGCTTGTGTAAAACCTGCATACAGCTTATGCGGGGGCCATGAAACACTATGATGTATTGATTATCGGTGCGGGTGCCGCAGGCATGATGTGCGCGATTGAAGCGGGGCGGCGCGGGCGATCTGTGCTGTTAATCGATCACGCGAAATCTGTGGGCGACAAGATTCGCATCTCGGGTGGTGGGCGGTGTAATTTTACTAACCTTAATATCTCTCGCGAAAAGTTTCTGTCGCAAAATCCGCATTTCGCGCTGTCGGCTTTGGCGCGATATACGCAGTGGGATTTTATCTCGATGGTGGCGGATGCGGGGATTGCTTACCATGAGAAAACGCTGGGGCAGTTGTTTTGTGATGGAAAGTCCGCGCAGATCATTGAGATGCTGCAACAGCACATGATGGATGTGCATGTTGATGTCGCCTTGGAAACCGAGTTTCTGGACATCTCTAAAGCAGAACAGTTTGAGGTTCAGCTGACAGGTAGCACGGTTATCTGTGACGCGCTTGTGGTGGCTTGCGGTGGTAAATCCATTCCCAAAATGGGGGCCACGGGGTTGGGTTATGAAATAGCCAAACATTTTGATCTGAATATTATCGAGCCCCGCCCCGCCTTGGTGCCGCTTACGTTTGCTGAACAAGATCTGGCCCCTATCGCGGCGATGTCGGGCACCTCTGTTTTTGCGTCTGTTACGCATGATAAAACCAGCTTTGATGAGGGGTTTTTGTTTACTCATCGCGGCTTGTCAGGCCCGTCTATTTTGCAAATCTCATCTTACTGGCGTGAGGGTGATAGCCTGTCTGTTGATCTGGCTGTTGGGCAAAAGATTATGCAGGCCTTGCAGCAAAAGCGCAGCGAATATGGGCGGGTGGCGGTTCATACGGCTTTGGCTGAACATTTGCCAAAATCTTTGGCGGGTTTCATCGTGGCTAATGCGGGGCTGGCGGGGAATTTGGCGGATCAAACGGATCGGGATTTGCAAGTCTTGGACAGGGCCATTCACAGCTGGCAGATCAAACCTGTGGGGTCAGAAGGGTATCGCACGGCAGAGGTCACTTTGGGGGGGCTTGATACGGATGAATTGAGTGCCAAGACGATGGAAGTGAAATCTGTTCCGGGGCTTTATTTTATCGGTGAGGTTGTAGATGTCACAGGCTGGTTGGGCGGCTATAATTTCCAATGGGCCTGGTCATCGGGTTGGGCCGCAGGGCAGGTGGTTTAAGGGGGTGTCCCGATTGGGACATGTAGTCAACATATTGAAATAATTAAGTTTATCTATTTTATCTACATTTTATTTGTGTATCATAGACATATTAGATTGGAGTGATGTGAATGAAGAATGGCCAACCTTCGCGAATATTAGATATCAGATATTTTTTCCAAAATAATGGTTCGCACTATGAGGAACATGGAGTGGCGGCTTATGGCCGAAGGATGGCTTGGTTTTTGAATGGTGAAGGCTTCAGTCTTGGCACATATAATTCCTTGTACCTTTGCTTTTTGACTTCGATGAAATCTGGCGAAGTGCAGGTTACTGATGAGGGTAGCGATTGGTGGCAGTGCTATACATATGTTGGTGTGCCGAAAGATTTTCTGGATGTAAAAGATGCAAACCAGATTGCAATGAACGGAACTGTTGCCGCTTTGAAGGCTATCAGACCTGATGCTGCCAACCTTATAGATAAAGCCGATAAAACTGTTCGGCAATACGCGGGTGATTTGCGATTTTTGATTAAGTCAAAACCGTATAAACGCTACATTCTTAATGTAGCGACAACGATTGCGGCCCACCCTGAACCATCCAGATTATATGCTTCGCTTACAGATAAAGAGAGCGGTAATTTTGCTGAACTTCCCCCCGTGCCGACTGATATTTATTTTCAAGCGTTCGATGATGCCGCTTCTATTCGCATGAGTGATATTGATGTCGAAGTGGCTAACCAGGGGGAACTTACAGCAAAATGGGCGAAGAAAATTATGCACGATTGGGATGGAAAGGAAAGCCGTGGCTCTGGAAAACAGCGGCCATATTATTCAAAACTTTTCAAACGTCGGGTATGATTGTTGATTATGTTGGGTAACCTACTTTTCAAAGTGGCCCGTGTCATCCCGGCCATGCTTGTATCGTTTTGTAAACGGAAAGCGCGGCAACCAAGGCAAGCGGCGGATGGTCCAGCTTTCATAGGTTGGGATCAGTTCGTCAGCGGCATCCAGAGTTCCCAGATGCACTTCGATTTCGTCTTCGGAACGCGCAAAAACCGACGAACCGCAGCGCGGACAAAAATGCCGCCCCTTGTAGTCCTGTGTTTGGCCCTTAATCGTTACCGCATCTTGAGGGAACACTGCAGCCGCATAAAAAATCGCCCCGTGATGTTTGCGACAGTCCAGACAATGGCAAATGCCAACGCGGTGCGGGCGCCCCACCGCCACAATTTGAACATTGTCACATTGGCAACTGCCTGTGAAACGGCCCATGATCTGTTCCCTCTAAAATAAAGTTAACGGAATATTTGCACGTATCCCAGTGGGCGTCCATGAAAGATGCCCGCCGATGTCTTGTTAATGACTGGGCTTGTTTTAAAAAAGTAGACAGCACCTTTGAGGTTTTTGATTGTAATTTTAGAGGAACCAATAACACGAAAACACTTTACAGAAGACTTTCGCAAAGAAGCAGTGCGCCTTGCTTTGAATAGTGGCCTTTCACGCCTTCAGGTAGCAGATGATTTAGGGGTTGGGTATTCAACGCTGGGTAAGTGGATATCAGCTTATCGCCATGATGATTTGATGGCAGGGCCGCATGATGACCTGCAAAAAGAACTGGCCCGCCTTCGCAAAGAAAACAAGATATTGCGTGAAGAGCGTGACATCTTAAAAAAAGCAACGGCCTTCTTCGCGAACCAAAATGATGAGGTGCAAGTTCATCAATGCGGAGAGGGCCAAGGACAATACAGCCCGTTTGTGCGAACTGTTTGACTGGGCCTGTCCCGCTTTAGTGTCGCCCGAAGGTAAAAGATATCACCCTTTATTTTCACGAAGACTTCATCCACACCTCACTGTTGACCGCGTTCACCAATTCAATATTGTAAAGATAACACTTCAACCGGAAACAAAAGGTATTACGCCATGAGCACAGTTTCAATCAATACGTCCGATGCGCTGGTCGTTATCGATGTTCAGCTGGATTTCCTGCCGGGTGGTGCTTTGGAAGTGCCTGATAGTGAAAAAATCATTACCCCGATTAACCGTCTTATCGGTATATTTGGCACCGTGGCTATGTGTCAGGATTGGCACCCCGAAGGCCACAGTTCTTTTGCTTCATCCCATGACGGAAAAAATCCGCTGGATGTTATTGCGATGCCTTACGGCGATCAGGTGCTTTGGCCTGACCATTGTATTGCGGGCAGCAAGGGGGCGGAGTTTCATCCTGACCTGAACCAGACTAAAGCAAGTATTATTGTACGCAAAGGCAGCAATCCTGAAATAGACTCGTATTCCACATTCTTTGAAAATGACCGTACAACCCCAACTGGGCTTGCAGGCTATCTTAAGCAGAAACAGATCAAGCGGATCTTTATGGTGGGCTTGGCTTGGGAATATTGTGTGGGGTTTTCGGCAACTGACGGCGTGGAAGAAGGCTTTGAGGTTTATTTTGTCGATGATGCGGTCGGGTGTTTTGAAAACGATGCATTTGCGCCGATGAATGACCAGATGGCAGAGCTGGGCGTTAAAAGGATAATGAGTGCGGATATTACTTCGTAAGTTGGCCCTGATTAAACACCTAAATACTGGTGGATTTTGTTTTGATCTTTCTGAAGCTCTTTCGCGGTTAGAGTTTCCACATCTTGCCCGTGTTCAATAAACACGACCTTATCCGCGATAGACAATACCGCATCGACCCGCTGTTCTACCAGAATAACCGCCACACCCTCATCGAGCATTTGCACGATGACCTGACGGATTTGTTCGATCATTGAGGGTTGCAGGCCTTCGGTGGGTTCGTCCAAAAGCAACAGCTTTGGTTGCAGGCAAAGGGCGCGTGCGGTTGCCAGCATTTGCTGTTCACCACCTGACAATGTGTTGGCCCGTTGGTTCAGCCGTTCGCGTAGGCGCGGGAAAATTTCCAGCACTTGTTCACGCACCTCTGGCCTTGATTTGCACACCATCATGCCCATCTCAATATTTTCAGCCACGGTCAGTTCAGAAAATAAGCGCCGCCCTTGGGGGATATACCCGATCCTGCGCGCGGGGATTTCATGGGGCTGAAGGCTGCCGATATCGTGCCCTTCAAATGTGATGTTACCCGATGTCAAAGGTAGCAGGCCCATGATGGATTTCAGGGTTGTGGTTTTGCCTGCCCCATTGCGGCCCAGCAGGCACAGGATTTCACCTGGATGCGCGGTTAGAGACACACCGAAAAGTGCCTGTACCCGCCCGTGGGAAACTTGGATATTGTTAATCTCAAGCATCTGTTGTTCCCAGATAAGCGGCCTGCACGGCTTTATTGGCGCGAATCTCTGCGGGGGTTCCGGCCGCCAACACTTCGCCTTGGTTCAACACCGTGATTTGATCTGCGGTTTTCATCACAACATCCATATTGTGCTCGATCAGTAAAATGGTTGTTTCGCCGGCAAGGGATTTGATCAGTTCGATGAAGTTTTCAATTTCCAGTTCGGTTAACCCTTGGGTCGGTTCATCCAGAATGAAAAGCCGGGGGTCTTGTGCCAGGCCCATAGCGATTTCAAGGATACGCTGGTGGCCATAGCTAAGGTCGCCTGCGATCATATCGGCGCGGGCCATCAGCCCGACCCTGTCCAGAACCTGTGCCACCTTGGTGTCAGTTGCCGCTTTATCCGAGCCAAGCTTTCGCCGTGCCGCCAATGCTATATTTTCGCGCAAGGGCAGGCCGGTAAAGACGGATGTGATTTGAAATGTATAAGCGATGCCCATGGCGATACGTTTATGCGCGGGCAGTTTGCTGATATTATTGCCTTCAAAGAATACATCACCACCCGTGGCCTCAATTCGGCCTGATACCAAGCCGACAAAGGTTGATTTCCCGGCACCGTTGGGGCCGATCAGGGCCATTATTTGGCCCTTTGGCAGATCAAAGTTAATGTCTGTGTTCGCCCGAATACCGCCATAAGCCTTGGTCAAACCTCTGGTTGAAAGGATGGTCATGGCATCCATTTGAACAACCTTTTCCTTAGAGTGCCCGCTAATCCTTGGGGCGCAAACATTGCCAGCAATACCAGCACCACACCTGCGATCAGCATGTAGGCAGAGGTTATAGAGCTGGAGAGATCAATCAGGTAGAACATGAAAATCACCCCGATCAGCGGGCCAACCGTTGTGCCTGCCCCGCCTAAAAGCACCCATAACAGCGGGAAGATTGAATATTGAACCGTGGCAAAGGTTGCCCCTGCATAACCGAAAAGCAACGCGTAAGCGGCCCCTGCGAAACCCGATATAGTTCCCGATATGATAATCGCTTTTAGCTTGTGTGCGCCTGTATCATAGCCCAGCATACGGGCGCGTTCCTCATTTTCACGAATGGCTATAAGAGTTTTTCCAAAGGGTGATTGCACAATCCGTGCGACCGTCAGAAAGCATATTGAAAACAGGATCAGGGCGGCAAAATAGCGTGATATCTCATTTGATAAATCAATGCCAAACATAACCCGTTCGGCCTGTTGGATAACAAAACCTTCGTCGCCACGGGTGTATGTGCCGAAATATAAGATGGTCAGGTAGCCTGCTTGCGCAAACATCAGTGTGACAATCATGAAAGCCACCCCGCTTGTTCTGAGTGCCAGAAACCCGATGATTGCCGAGACGATACAGGCCGCAATTAACCCGATGATAAGGGCGGGGGCGGATGATAGGCCGAATTGGGTCATCGCAAGACCTAAACCATACATGCCTGCTGTAAAAAATAGGGCATGACCAAGGCTAAGTAGCCCCGTATAGCCAAACAGAAAGTTATACCCGATGGCGTAAGCTGCCAGCACCATGATGCGCGCCAGATTGCCCACATGGTAGGCAGGCAGAACAAAGAACAGTGCGGTCAGCAGCGCAATCGTGCCAAAGTGCAGCAGGTGCGCACGGGTTTGATCGGTCATGTTTCAGACTTTCCCAACAGGCCTTGCGGGCGAAATACCAGCACCATGGCAACAACAAGTGTGGCAATTATTTTGGCTAGGGTGGGCGAGAAAAACACCGAGATGATGCCGTCACTCATACCGATCAGAATGGCCGCGATAATCGTGCCCGGCAAGCTGCCCAAGCCGCCGATGATCACGACAATAAAGGACAGTAACAAAGGGTCATGCCCCATCAGGTAATGGGCCTGCTGGATGGGGACGACCAGCACCGCACCGATGGCGGCCAGCCCTGCGCCTAGGCCGAATACCCATGAATAGACCCGCCGAACCGGAACGCCAAAAGCCTGTGCTGTTTCGCTGTCTTGTTGGGTTGCGCGCATTATTATCCCGATTTTACTGCGGGTCAGAAACAGCCAAAGGCCGGTGATAATCACAATCGCCGCAACGATCACAAACAGCTTGTAAGATGTGATGCTCAGGCCCCAAGGCCAGATCATTGCAAAACCGGTTTCGCCGTATTCAAACCACGGCAAAGCCAGCCTTGTGTTAAAGGGCGGTTGAACCGGGCGTGCATCGGGCCCGAATGTCATTAATGTGGTTTGTTGAATGATATAAAGCAGGCCAATGGTGGCCACAATAGTTCTGTCAGGGTCGTAGTTAATACGTTGCAGGATGAACCTGTCGGCAGCCCCCGCAAGAGTGCCGACAATAAGAGGGGCAAGCCCCAAGGCCAGAACAAAGCCAATCGCTGGGTGTCCGCCCAGCAGTGACGCAGCCCACCATGCGATGACTGCCCCCAGCATAAAAAATTCGCCATGCGCGATATTCACTACGCGCATGACGCCAAAGACAATGCTAAGGCCCATTGCCGTCAGTGCAAGAATAGCCGCAGTTACGGCCCCTTCGAGTGAGGCAAGCATTAAGTGTGGGCCAAATTCCATTGTTCAACCTTGCTGTTATCGGTGGATCAGAACGATTGTGTGGTGTAATCGACCTCATCTTCATACAAACCATCTTCGATGGATGTTGTATGTTCGACGACCAGTTTCCCGTTTGAGACTTTGGAGATGTATTGATGCCCGAATGTCTGGTGGGTTTTGCCATTGAACCGTTTTGCACCTTGCGGGTGATCATCTGAATGCGGCATATCTGACATGGCTTCGACAGCTTCGATCAGCTTGGCACGATCCGCAGGCCCCTGATAATCAGCGGCCTCCATACCTGCCTTGATGATGTTAAGCGTTTCCCAGCATCCGAACATGTGTGAATAAGTGGCAAAATCTTTTGGATCATCCAAAGAGGCCCCATTATCATCCACCCCAACAGCGGCGCGGTACACCTTATCATAACTGGTTTGATCCGCCTGCGCATTGCGCGGGTGACCTTCCCAGAAATATGTACCTTCCAGAAACTCTAGACCGGGGCTGTTGATATCAACCGCTTCCAGACTGTCGATAAAGCCGAATATCGCGGGGTGGTTGGGCCCAAAAAACTCGCCCAATTCCTTGACGAAAGTCAGAACTGCAGGGCCAACCATCACGTGATAAATCACTTCGGTTTCGCGCGGGATGCGCGGGAAATATTTGGTGAATGAGGTCTCAGTCGGTGGAATTGCGATGCTTTCCACAACAGTGCCACCCTGCGCTTCAATCGCGGCAGTAAAGAAATCGCGGTGATCGTGCCCGAACGCAAAATCAGGGTAGATCATTGTGATTTTCTTGCCAAGATTATCACTTACGAAGGGTGCCATGGCCTGAACCTGACTTTTCACGTCTGTGATGCCAGGCTGCAACGTGTAGCGGTTCAGTTTACCGCTGGCTACGTGATGCCCTTCTGAAACCACGAAATACGGCAGTTTCAATTCACCCGCACGCGGGGCAGAACCGTAAACCACGTGACTGAAAAGTGTGCCGAAAGCGATATCGCAATTATGCAGCGTTGCAAATTTTTCAACAACCTCTGCACCGCGCTTTGGATCAGTGCCGTCATCTTCAACAACAATTTCCACTGGACGGCCATTGATGCCCCCCATATCGTTTATGCGCTTCACCGCTGCCTTTGTTGTGCGATCATACCAACGCCCGTAGGCGGCACCAATGCCGGTGCTGTGAACCTGAAAACCCAACTTGATGGGTGCTGAACTTTGAGCCTGAGCAAACCCCGTTAGCCCAGTTGCAACAGCACTTGCGCCTACCACGCCCGCACCCGCCCCGATGGATTTCAACACGCCGCGACGTGTAAATTTGGAAGTATTAGTGTTTCCCATTTTATCCTCCTAATGAAACGCCACTCATGGGGCGCTTAGCTGACATGTTGTTAGTATACAAACAAAAAGTCCAGTATTTTGTGGCCAGCGAAAGGGTGTTTACATCCCTCGCGGCGCCGCAAGCAGCCATAAACCAAACAGTGTGTAGAAAATCATGAAAACTGCAAGTGGTAACTGGCATAGAAACACGCTTTTTCTGGTTTGGTACATTGAAGTAGCGAAGGAGTGGGTTAGAAAAACCGCAATGACGTGAGCTGCCACAACCACAAAAGCCTGTATCAGGAAAATCTGAAAAACTGTATCTTTGGCGTTCAGAAAACCCGTTGTGATATGCGCGCGTGATAGATTAAGGTAGTTTGCCCCGGTTGAAAAAGGGTCTGTCAGAGCCAACAGTAGATATTGTTCATTCACCAGAAAATAGATCAAGAAATGGGCAAAATGAAACCCAAGTGCAATCGGTATAATCGATGTGGCGAACTGACGAAATGCATTGGTAGGTGACACGTGTTTGATGACAGGCAAGCCTGCATTCGCAATTTTTACCCCAAGCGACACTGAAATCCAAAACGTCAGGGTCAATAGTGCGCTAAAGGTTATAAGGCCCAGAATTGATGAGGTAATAATTGCCGATCTTCCCGGAAACTCAAGGGGGTTTACGCCAATCACAGACAACCACCAAAATGTTTCTCTTAGGCCATCAAAACTACCGATACCAAGGAAAAGCAGGCAAAAAACCGCAAGGCTGACGGGCACGGCACCTTTGGATATTAATGCCCACCCCGGCATTCCAAACCGCAGGGACGGTTCCCATCGAATGGGTGCCATCAATGCCAGAAGGCCAAATAGAACAGTGAAAGCTTCACAGTGTTTCAGCCATGTGTTTTGCCCAAACAGGATCATGCCAACAAAGGTAAACACCCAATAGGCAGCGACAACGACCATTAAATGTTCGGGGTCTTCGGGGGCGGGATCAGCGATCATGAACAGGCCAAAAAGCAGTAATATAATGGCGGCAGGCCACTGGCCCAAGATATTCGGAAGCAGTAATTTATTTGTACGTGTGGCAGAGCCAAATATCAGGTAATAAAGCCCTTTCCATGGATTTATGAAAGCCCACAGATTGCCGAAAATTCCGTGTAGAACAATGAATGACACCCAACAAACCGTCCAAAGCACCAGTGAAAACAAATTATTGACCGGATCATGCGGGCCTAAAACCCCAGTAATTGCAAGAATTATCAGCAAGGCAAGTGAGAGCAGGCTTAGTACGTTTTGCAGCTGAACGGGCGGTTTAAAATCCAGAAGCTTCACCGAGCTAAAGGCAGTGGAAAGCCAACGTGGTGGCAGCAGTGCGACGGTAAGAATTGACACAAATACCGTGCCGCAACCGGCCATGATATAAATATCTGTGGGCAGTAAAAGCACCAGCACCTGTTCGGATGCATGTGCCGCCGCAATGCGCACCTGACAAAGCCATGCCAGGACTGTGGCGGCTGCAAAGCCGATATATTTTATTCTACTTGTTTGGCACATATATTTTAGGCTTGTCCGATTATTTCAACCCGTCACTGCCAATCATTTCATGCTTTGTCAAACCACCCACGCGCGGCAGTGGCCTGCCACTATCGGTAACGGCCACGGCGACCAGAATTTCGTTCGCACGCGGCGCGTCGTTCAAACGCACCTCAATCGCATCAAAATGTGATCGTACATATGCAGCGTCTTTATGGCCAAGGGGTACATCCATAACCTGCCCCGGGCCGCCCATTTTTTTGCTTGATGAAACAAGGGCCGCACCCTTTTCCACCGCTTTGCGCAAAGGGCCGCCCAGTTTAGGGTGCAATATGGCGGCGGCGTGTTCCAACTCACCGGCTTCACCGACCATGGCGGCTTTACCGTAACTTTCAGCATCTGTTGCGGAAATGCCCAGTGCTGCGATGCATTTTTCGCCTAATAAGCCACCCAATTCTGCGCCTATATCCATCAAGAGTGTTAAGTCTTCAACATATTGCCCTGCAAACGGGTTGGCGATTACTGCGGCGGCCACTGCTTTGCGAGTAGCAGGTGTTATAGTTTTACCTGCTTCACGATGGGTTTCTTCCACCCAAACGGCCAATTTTCTGATCTTTGCATTCATCTTAAACCATCCTTTCCTTCTACATCTGCCACTTCCAATCCGCCCGAGCGGGAATGGATGCGGGGGCCTGTTGTCATAACAAGGGCCAGTAATATCTCATTTATGCGCGGTGTATCGTTCAGCCCAACTTCCATAGAATCGAAATGACTGCGCACATAAGACGCGTTGATATGTGTGACCGGCACATCCAAGCGCGCCCCCACGGCACCGACTTTTTTGGACGATGGTACGATTGCTTTGGAACCCCCGATCAGTTCACGCATGGCATAACCGCCCGGTGCATGCCAAAGTGCGGCGTGTTCCAACTCTCCACCCGCACCTACAATAGCACCTTTGCCGTAGCCTTCGACTAAATCGGCCCCACCAATCGCTTCAACCAGCATTGTTGCCATTTGCAGGCCTAAGGGCCGAAGATCGTCAATGAAGCCTTGAATGTCAGGTTCAAACCGCCCGGCAAAAGGGTTCTGGATCACAGCAATCGCGGCAGCCCTGCGCAACGGCGTTTCAGAAATAGGGCCGCCTTCGTGATAAATCTCTTCGACAGAGGTTGATATTTTACGCAATATTGGTTCAGGCATATTTCACCTTTGGGGTTATTGTTAGGTTAAAGAAAACGCAGGCCCCGTGACCTTATGTTTTCCACGAAGAAAAAGGGCGGCGCCGGTTATCAGGCCATCCGCCAACATTTTTTCAGCCACGGCATGACCCGAATTTAAGGCCGTTTTGATATCAAGGTTAGACAGCATACCGACGTTTGTCACCACTGGGTGATCACCCAAATCAGTGTCGGGCTTAACGTCTTTTGCCTTTTGCCGTGTTATGGCCGGATGATTTGTCAGGTCTACGGCATTCCCGATAAGGGTAGCCGCAACATCCGCTATCGCTGCATTTTTGGCCAGAATAGTCACACTGTCAGCAATGCCAAACGACAAGCTTCTGCCACCTTGCCCGCTGGAGGCAATGCCGCCAATCCCGTGTTCAGATGACAGTTTAATGCGGCCAAGCTGGTGGCCTTGAAGGTCAAAAATTGCCGTGTAAAAACTTTCATTTGGGCCAAGATGCAGGGCGATATCGCCGCCATTATTAACGTAGGCGCGCTTGAGCGGCATGGCTTGTGTCATGGCGGCCAACACCTGATCCGCCACAGCCCCTGCAACGGTGGCCATAGGTGTTACGAATGTTTTGCAATGCGGGCGCACGGCATGATCCATCCTTAGGGCGACTTGGCCTTTAGGTCTTGGTGATTTTGGGCTGATAGGCGATTGAAGCAACGGCAGTTCTTCAACTAGCCGTTCCAGCACAGTTTCAAAGGCTTGTACTGCCAGTTGAAAAGCAGCTGTACGATCTCCGGAAGATGTAGGGTCAGCCCCGATGATCAGATCAATCGGGCCGTGTTGTAAGTGCAAACGGTGATCATCCAACAATGTAGATGTTGGGCCCATCACTTTTTCTTCCAGCTGAAATTATAACTTGTGTTGGGGTTTGCGTCTTGATCTATTTGAGGCACCCTTCGCACATCTTCGGTCATGATATCTTCAATCGGCTGCACCACCGCCATATGCCCGCCAAGCATCTTATAGTCACTCAGGCGCATGGTAAACTCAATCGGGGCGACAAGTGCGGGTGTGGGCACATAGCCAAATGCGTTTGTCGGCATGTCCAGAACATCGGCCATTATCGTGATACCGCCACCCGGCCAAACATAAGTGTTGGCTCCGCCACAAGTGACGCAAGTCAGTGCATCTTTGACCGAGTTGGTTAGCTTCACGGGGTTTTCGGTAACGCCTGCACGCAATGACCCGCCTGCACCGCCCATGAACAGCACAGAACATATGGATGGTTCACAATTTTCAGCAATGCGTTCGGCGGACTTCTTCAATTCAGCGGGGGTTTTGGCAGGTATTGGCACCAGATCATTGTTCAATTCATAGTAGGCATATTGCTGGCCTGTTGTGGATACCAATAGTAGGCGCAACCCTTCCCATGCGGTTTTGGGGTCTGCATCTTTTAGAAGCGTTAAGGGGTCTTCAACATCAGTGCCACCCCAGCCTGTGCCCGCCCCAGCCACCTGAAAATAACGCCCCGGTGTAGACCTGCGACCCTTTATTTTGATGCCTGTGGGTGGCACATCCAGCATTTTACCTGCTTGGTGTTCTGAAAGAACGCCCGTGATATGATCGTCAATCACAATAACCTCATCCACATGCCCCACCCATTGTGCCGCAAACATACCAATGGTTGCCGAGCCGCAACCGACGCGCATGAACTGTTCTTTAACCCCGTCCACAATCGGGGCTTTACCGGCTTGCACAACAAGGGTTGCACCATCATCAACCGTCATTTCAAGGGCTTCGCGATTGCAAAGCTTCAGCAATGCATCACAGGTAACCCGGCCTTCTTTTTTAGAGCCGCCTGTTCAGTGTTCCACCCCGCCAAGCGACAGCATTTTTGAGCCGTATTCACTGGTCATAACATGGCCGATAGCTTCACCGTTTACACGCACAATGGCGCGTTCATGGCCGATAAAACGATCCGTATCTATTTTCACTTTCACACCGCAATAACTGAAAATACCTTCGGTTACGACGGTGACCATATCAACGCCGTCCACAGGCTGGCTTACAATAAAAGGGGCAGGTTTATAGTCAGGATACGTCGTGCCTGCACCCACCGCCGTGACAAAGGGGCGGCTTGAGTGCAGCAGATCACCATCCCAGTCGCTGCCCTTTAAAAACGGTACCGGTTGGTCGCCTTTTTGCTGAACATTATCAATGATGGTCAAGGGATCAAGGCGCACCAAGTCGCCCTTGTGATTGGCATAACGGTCACATGCGCCGATTTTACCGTCAGCGATGAAACACATAACAGGGCAGGCATCACAGCGGATTTTTTCGACAATGGGTCTGGATTTATCAGCCATTGGTTTTCGCCTTAATCGCTGCATGTAATTTTGAAGGGGTCACGGGAACGTTTGTGATCCGCACGCCGCAAGCGCGTTTAATCGCATTTAAAATGGCGGGGGCTGTGGGGATCAAAACATGCTCGCCCAGACCCTTGGCACCATAAGGACCGTGCGCATCGGGTTCTTCGATAATGATAACTTCTATAGGGGGGATATCACCGATTGTCGGTATTAAATAATCATGCAGGTTTTCAGTACGGCCCGGAATATACTCTTCCATCAAGGCCATGCCCAGACCTTGTGCAATACCGCCATGCACTTGGCCCTCGATCAGCATGGGGTTTATGGCTTTGCCCACATCATGAGCGGCTACAAACTGCAACGGCTTAACGGTACCAAGTGCCGTATCCACTTCGACAACAACCAGATGGGCGGTGTAACCGAATTGTGCATAGGGTATGCCCTGGCCGTTTTCATCCAATGGTTTTGTCGGCGGATCATAGGTTTCTTGGGATGTCAGAACATAGCCTTGTGCGTCAGGTGTTGCATTGGAAAAATCAATACTGTGGCTTTCTTCGCCATCCGTTATGTTAATCACACCAGCACCGAAGGTGATATTGGCGGTTTCAGATGCATTCACCTGTTTCAAGATACTTGCCCGCATTGCTTCACCCGAAAGCCGTGCCGCATTGCCCGAAACATAAGTTTGACGAGAGGCCGAAGTTTTGCCTGCGTCAGGTGTAATATCGGTATCAGCCCCTAACAATTTTAACTGTGCCACGGGAATGCCCAAAGCGGTTGCAAAAATCTGTGCGATCACAGTGTTGGCCCCTTGCCCGATATCCATCGCGCCCTGGTGCAAGATAATGGTTCCATCCGTTTTAATACCCGCCTTGATCGTAGACGGGTTGGGCAGTGAGGTGTTACCGCATCCATACCAGCCCGCAGCAATGCCAACGCCACGGCGCAACGTGTTTGTAGCGGTATTATTGAATTCTTCGGCCTTCTTTCGTGCCGAAACCCACGCGGGACGCAGGGCCTCTAGGCACTTTTTAATCCCGACACCTTGTTCAAACACCTGCCCGCAAACCGTGGGGCTATTGTTTTCCAAAGCGTTCAAGATGCGAAATTCCAACGGGTCTATCCCAAGCTTATCAGCCAATTCATCAAACATGCTTTCTTGTGCAATGGCGGCTTGTGGCACGCCAAAACCGCGAAATGCACCCGATGGTGGGCAGTTGGTGTGAATGGCTCTGGATGTGGCTTTGTAATCAGAAATCCGGTAGGGGCCGGACGCATGAACCGGCACTCGGTTGGCAACTGTCGGGCCCCATGACGCATAGGCACCTGTGTTGAAATCTCCGTCAAATTCAAACCCTTTGATCCGGCCATCCTTTGTTGCCCCGATCTTGATTTTAATCTCGGACGGGTGTCTTTTGGTGGTCGATTGCATAGACTCTGTGCGTGAATACGTGATCTGAACAGGCTGGCCGGTTTTTAAAGCGGCGAGGGCCAAATAAGGCTGTACTGAGATATCTAGCTTGGCCCCAAAACCACCGCCCACACCTGTGGGGACGATGCGGATGTTTTTGCGATCCATGCCTAGAATGATTTCCAATGCATCCAAATCCATAACTGGGGCTTGGGTGCAGGCATGTACCTCAACCCGCCCATTTACAATTTCTGCATAACCCGCTTCCGGTTCGATATAGGCGTGTTCAACAAAGCCACTTGTGAAATTACCTTCCACTGTCACATCGGCATCAGCCAAAGCTGTTTTGGGGTTGCCACAAGCAACGAAGCCACCGCACATGATATTGCCTGCGCGGGTTTCATGCAATAACGGTGCGTTATCGGCAAGGGCACCTTTAACAGTTTCAACATTTGGTAATTCATTCCATGAAACGGGGAAATCCGATGATATGAAATCGCGGATTGCCGCAGGTGTGCCGACAATGGCGGCTACTGCCTCACCTCTGAATTTTGCGGTTGATCGCGCAAAAACGGGCTGGTCGGCAAAATCGGGGATGACCCCGAAACAGTTAAGGCCCTGTATGTCATCCGCTGTCAGGATGGCTTTTATGCCGCCCTGTTCAGCTGAATATTTATCCAGATCACCAAATGTAAAACTTGCGCGGGCAAAAGGTGATCTGATCACCTTAATTTCCAATGAGCCAAGTGGCGCCACATCATCGCCGAAAGCTTCGGTCCCATGGACTTTCGCCAAGCCATCCACGCGGCGGATTGCATCACCTACATCGCCGCCGTCTTTTACTGTGTTTGCATCCACCCCGCGCACAGCATCAATGATTATGCGATAGCCTGTGCAGCGGCACAATACCCCGCCAAGCGCATCTTGAACTTGGGCTTCGCTTGGTGCGTCTATATCCCGCAACAGGGCGACGGCTGCTACCATCATTCCGGGGGTGCATATTCCGCATTGTGCCGCCCCGTGATCTTGAAACCTTTCCGCCAGGGCTTGTGCGTGTGTGTCTGTTTTTATCAATCCCGCCAAAGTTTCCACTTGGCGGTTATCGGCTTGTTGGGTTGGGGTCAGGCAGGCGCAAACCACTTTACCGTCCAATAATACTGAACACGCACCGCAATCGCCTGCGTTGCAGCCGATTTTAACATCGCGCACGCCCAGCCGTTCACGCAAGCTTTCGGATAAGCGTTCGCCTACAACGGGGGATAGCTTTACCTGTGATCCGTTTAATATAAATGTTGTTTGGTCAGTCATGATCGCCCACCATATGTGTGGCTAGCAGCAAGGCGCGGTGGCATAATTCTTTTACCGCCCCTATCCTGTATTCGGCACTGCCGCGTATGTCACTTAACGGGTTAAGGTCTGCCAGATGCTGATCCGTAACAAGCGCATTATTCTTCAAAATGTCGATTGGCGCCCCTTCCAACCGCTTTTCCAGTGCAAACAAACGGGTGGCTATTGCAGAGCATGCACCGACTGCCACACGGGCGCGCGTAATGCGCCCTTTTTCACAAGACAGGACAACCGCAACCATAGCGATGGAAATTACCATATAGCGGCGACTGCCCAGTTTAATAAATGCACTTGTTGTGCCGTTTTTAACTGGTGGGATATGTATCGCCGACACCAGTTCACCCGCATTTAAATCAATCTGGCGCACGCCAGTAATAAAATCGCTTAAGTTAACCAGACGCGCGCCCGTGCGTGATACAATTTCAACTTCAGCCCCCAAAGACAGTAAAGGTGGCACACCGTCTGCGGCAGGCGACGCGTTGCACAAGTTGCCAACCACGGTAGCTGCATTTTGAATTTGCACAGAACCCACTTCACGCGCGGCCTGTTTCAAGCCGTCAAATGCAGGGGGAAGCTTGGCCTTTAAAAGGTCACTCCAAGTTGCTGTGGCCCCGATGCGCCATCCTTGCTTGGTTTCGTCAATGCCTTGAAGCTCTGCGATGCGGGTTAAATCCAGCAAATCATTCGTAGCTTTGCCTTCACCTTTTGACGGAAAAAAATCTGTGCCGCCGGCAATAATTGACACACGGCTTTGGCCCAACATCTCAAGCGCATGGTCTAGGTTTTTCGGTTCAAGATAGGCCAAGGTTTCGTCCAATTATTTTCGTTAGTGTACAAATGATAAGATTGCATTGGCTGTTTTGTCAACTCAGTGTTGCTTCAAGTGATCTTTTTCAACAATCGCAGTAAAGTTTTCTTTTCTTTTCCAGTCAGGGGTTCAAGCGTGGCGTCCGTAATGTATGCACCCATATCATGCAGGTCAGCCACAAGTGCCTTACTTTCATCTGTCAGCGATATAATTGTACGGCGGCGATCGTTCGGGTCAGGCCTGAGCTTTACCAAGCCTTTTTTCTTCAACCGATCAACCACACCTTTGATGGTTGCCACATCCATAGAGATCATACGGCCTAGTTTATTTTGCGAACACTCCCCAACAAGGTCGATGCGAACCAATGCTGAAAACTGTGTTGGTGTTAGGTTACGCATCGTGTTTTTTTGGAAAATGGCCACATGCCTTTGCCCTGCCAACCGCAGTAAATACCCCACCTGATCCTCTAGGATATAGGCGCTTTCATCGGTTGGGTTTTTATCCGGTATATTATCCAAAAAAATGGGGTCCTTTTATTATTTTAAACTTCACAGCACGCAACAATCGGCCCGATAGTGTCACGCTTCACATTCTTGAAGCAATAGAAAACTAGCGAGTTGGTATCTTGATACAGTGGCTTTCTATGTTAGTGTGCTAATGAAATTAAACTTTATAGCAAGGTAGGGCAATGGGTAAATTCGGCGAAAAACTGGTTATTCGCAATATTGGTTTGATACTATCAGGGAAGATGGAAACGCCCGTATTAGAGGGTGATTGCCTTGTCGCTATTGACGGTAAAATCAGTGCTTTCGGTTTTGAAAAAGACATTGATATGGAAGGTGCCACAACGACGGTTGACGCTAATGGCGTGACACTGGCACCGGGGCTGATTGACAGCCACATCCATCCGGTTGTCGGTGATTATACCCCGCGCCAACAACAGCTTGGTTGGATAGACTCTACCCTGCACGGCGGTGTGACCACTTTGATTTCAGCAGGTGAGGTTCATATGCCGGGCCGCCCCAAAGATATTGTCGGCCTGAAGGCCATGGCGATTGCATCACAGCGTTGGTACGAAAATTTTCGCCCCTCAGGGGTTAAGGTGATGGCGGGCGCGCCGATTATAGAAGAAGGCATGGTTGAACAGGATTTCAAAGATCTTTCCGAAGCCGGCGTAACCTTACTGGGTGAGGTTGGATTGGGCACAGTCAAAGACGGGCCAACGGCCAAGAAAATGGTGGATTGGGCGCGTAAATACGGGATGCAAAGTACCATCCACACGGGCGGGCCATCTATTCCGGGATCAGGGTTAATAGATGCGGATGTTGTGTTAGAGGCGGGAACGGATGTGATCGGCCACATCAACGGCGGGCACACGGCCCTGCCCGATGACCAAATCATATGCCTGTGCGAAAACTGTAAAGCAGCACTGGAAATTGTACATAACGGCAATGAACGTGCGGCCCTTCTGACGATCAACACGGCGCGTGAATTGAAACAAATGGACCGTGTCATTCTGGGCACCGATGGCCCTGCGGGTTCAGGGGTTCAGCCCTTGGGGATACTGCGCATGGTTGCGATGCTTTCCAGCCTTGGGAATGTTCCTGCAGAAATTGCGTTTTGTTTTGCCAATGGCAATACCGCACGCCAACGCGAGTTAGACACGGGGCTGATCGAAGCGGGCTATGCCGCCGATTTTGTACTGATGGATCAGGCACAACATGCACCGGGAAAAACCATATTAGAGTCGGTGCAACTGGGCAATTTACCGGGTGTCGGTATGACCATAATTGATGGGGTTATACGAACAAATCGCAGCCGCAACACGCCGCCCGCACAAAGACTGCCAGAAGTGATATAGTCCAACAGAGCTCTATTGCGCGATACGTTGCTCTAGCCAACCTTTCATGATTAGCCGATAGCTGGACAGTTCCTGTTTTACGATATTAATACTTTGCAACCAAGCCCGGTAATCTTGAATGCCGTTGGGCCAGTCCACGTTAAAGCCCATCTCATCCGCAAGCATTTCAATCCATTCAAACGTGGCAACATACCCGCAATCACCCAAACTGATTTCAGGGGTTTCAGGATGATCACATTGCGTACGTATTTTTTCAAGCTGGTCAAGCCGCGCGCTTATATTAACCCCTTGCATCGCCGCAAATTCATCATCTCGTTTTCCCTTAGGAACCATCGGAAACAGCATTCTTAGCGCTGGTTCCAGACGTGTATCATGGAAACGCCCAAGTTCCCGTTGTTTGGCGCGCAGCATAATGTCATCAGACAGCATCGGCGGGTTCGGGTAGCGTTCATTAATATATTCGGCAATGGCTTCAGAGTCTGACAGCATTAACGTACCATCAAGCATCGCGGGTAGGTTACCGGATGGCACGATGGTTTTAAATTCATCTGATCCGTAACCGCCAATCGGCGGTTCTTCACGCCATTCCAGTTGCTTGTATCGCAGCACTAGGCGAAGTTTGGCACAATATATACTAACGGGTATTGCGTAGATCGTCAGCAACGCAATACCACCGGTTCCGTCAGGTTTACAGGTATTATTCCAGTCCCCATTTTTCAGCAATTTCCTTAAAGAATCCGCGTGCCGTTTTAATCTTGATCCAGTTATTCACATAGTTGATCCACACTTGATCATCTTGCGGCAACAGCATTGCTATCGGTGTAGGGGCGCGGGCAACATCAACAGGGATAGCTTTAATGTTGGGAAATTTCTTCATCAATGTGGCGCCTTCGATATTGGATGTCACAAAGACATCAGAACGACCAGAGATAACATCTTGATGTTGTAATGCAGGTGCTTCAATGGATCTGATATCCGCATCAGGGAACCAGTTTTTAACCATCTTTTCGAATGTCGTACCAAGGGTTGCTGCAACCTTAACGTCGGATTTATTAATCGACGCCCAACCATCAAAGCGCGATAGCTTATCTTCTGTGGTAAAAGGTTTGATTTCAACCGAGATATAGCTGTTGGAATATCCCGCGACTTTCATCCGCGATGTGCTGATCGAAGCAGACCCCGTGATATGATAATTGCCACTGATAACACCGTTTACCAGTGTTTTCCAGTCAGTCGCGACAAATTCAACCTCAACGCCCATGTCTTTGGCAAGCTCGGTCATGATATCAATATCATAGCCTTTGTAACTGTTTGATGCGGGGTCTTTGACGGTCATCGGGTTCCAGTCACCCGTAGTTCCCACCTTCAACACACCGGCATTCAAAATATCTTGTAACGCAGAAGCTGCCTGTGCGTGCGATGCAGTTATCGTCAGCAATGCCGCCGTGAAAATTGTCTTTAAAAGTCTCATAATTTTCCTCCCAATTAAAATTTACAGTATCATTGCACGTAAGCTTTAAACTTGCAAAAAAATTAATTTATTGCATGCCATTAAACATCATGGTCAATTAACCTTGGCAGATAATGAGGATGCCTGATGACACTTAAGACCCGCGAAGCCATTATAAAAATCAAAAATGTTTCGAAATTTTTCGGAGATTTCCAAGCGCTTAAATCAATTAATCTTGATATTCAGCACGGCCAGAGGGTTGTTATTTGCGGGCCATCCGGGTCGGGAAAATCCACTTTGATCCGCTGCCTTAACCGACTTGAAAAGCATGAAACGGGTTCTATTATTATTGATGGTGTTGCGTTGGATGAAAGCACCAAAAGTCTTGAAAACATTCGTAACAACGTTGGCATGGTATTTCAGCAATTCAATTTATTTCCTCATTTAAGCGTATTGGATAATCTGACCCTTGGGCCAATGCGGGCACGCGGTTTATCCAAATCCGAGGCAAAAGATTTGGCAATGGGGTATCTTGAACGCGTGCGCATCCCCGAACAGGCCAACAAATTTCCGCGTCAACTGTCAGGGGGGCAACAACAACGCGTCGCCATTGCACGATCTTTATGCATGCAACCACGGATCATGTTGTTTGATGAACCAACATCTGCCCTTGATCCAGAAATGATTAACGAAGTTTTGGATGTGATGATCGAGTTGGCAAAAAGTGGCATCACCATGATCTGCGTGACACATGAAATGGGATTCGCCCGAAAAGTGGCCGATACGATGGTGTTTATGGATCACGGCGAAATTGTTGAAATGTCCGAGCCTAAAAAGTTCTTCAAAGCACCCGAAACTGCACGGTGCCAAGAGTTTTTACAGAAAATTCTGCAGCATTAAAGGGCGGGTAACATGAAAAAGACAGCACTGCTTATTACCTTGGCCGCACTATTAAGCGGGTGTTCCGATAATTGGGGATGGTATGTGGTAAACCCATCCCTTCCCAAAGGAATGACCAACCTGCAGTTCTTACTGAGCGGCTTTTATTACACAATACTGCTGTCAGTCACCGCGATTGTAATTTCAATTGTCGTAGGATTGTTGATTGCTTTGCCAGCCCTGTCAGACAATCGTTATTTGCGCGCAATTAATCGGGTCTATGTAGAGATCGTGCGTGCCGTTCCTATTCTTGTGCTGATCCTTTGGGTCTATTACGGCTTGCCGCAAATTTCTGGTATTACCATCTCTGTATTCTGGGCCGGCGTCATTGCGTTGGCACTTTCCGACAGTGCTTTTGAAGCCGAGATTTTTCGCGCAGGCATTCAATCTATCGATAAAGGCCAATACGAAGCAGCCCATACCGTTTCACTGAACTATGTAGACACCATGCGTTTCATCATTCTGCCCCAAGCCATTCGGCGTATTTTGCCTGCATTGGGCAATCAGCTGGTTTACATGTTGAAAATGTCATCTCTTGTTTCAGTTATAGGCATGCAAGAATTGACCCGTAAAGCGAATGAACTGGTGGTGACAGAATACCGGCCATTGGAAATTTACACCATTTTACTTCTGGAATATCTGGCGCTTATTCTGGTCGTATCCGCCTGCGTACGTTGGTTTGAGCGGCGCATGCAGGTTAACGAAAAATAGCTAGGGGAAACCGAATGGCGGCATGGATCGAAATGATTTCCGACGAAGACGCAAGTGATGAATTGCTGGAGGTTCTAAGCCTTGCCCGAACACCACATGGCACTGTGGATAATGTCATGCGGGTTCATTCTTTGCGCCCTGCAACCATGCGTGGACACGTGGAATTATATCGCGCAGCACTGCACAATGACGCAAACACTTTACCCACATGGCTGCAAGAAACCATCAGTTCTTATGTCTCTATCTTGAATGAATGCGATTACTCTTTGGCCAATCATTGGGCCAATGCCCGCCATTTGATTGATAACCCTGAACGTGCCGATGCGATTGAAAAAGCTTTGCATGCACATCAGCCGCATAACGCATTTACAGGCGGGGAACTAAGCTTATTAAAATACGCTGAAAAGCTAACATTATCACCTAAAGATATGTGCGCTCAAGACATTATAGAATTGCGAGATGCGGGTATTGATGACGGGCAGATTTTAGAAGCAAACCAGATTATCGGGTATTTCAATTACGTCAATCGCTGCCTTAACGGTCTGGGCGTAACCACATCAGGCGATATTGTAGGGTACTATACAGAATAAAATTAATTGCTTTATCCGCATTTATTTGCATATAATGCAACTATATCACCGTGAAATTGGAAGCCTACCATAATGGCCTATACAAAAGCTGTAAAAACCTCTGCTAAGACCATACCCGTTATCGACATAGCCCCGCTTCGCAATGGAAGCGGGGCTATGAATGTTGCCCGCGCATTGCACAAGGCCAGCCATGGTTTGGGATTCATTTATATAAAAGGCCACGGCATTTCAGATCAAACCATTGCGCAAGCCAGGGCATCTGCCTTTGGTTTTTTTCGGGCAGATCCGAAAGATAAAGCAATCGTTAAAGTTTCATCTGCACATCGCGGCTGGCTGGGCCAAGGCGGGGCCAAAATGGGTGACGGGGCCAAGCCGGACCTGAAAGAAAGCTTCATCTGGGGCTACCAAGATAGTGCCGGCAAAGTGGAAAAGGATCATTCCTTACGGGGTGACAACCAATGGCCCGACTTTTTACCCCAGATGGAAAACCACGCAATGGCCTATTTCGAACAGGCCCACAAGGTGGCACACCATCTGATGCGCGGCTTTGCTTTGGGTCTTAATCTGGACGAAGGTTTTTTTCTTAAAACCTGTTCACACCCGCTTAGTCGTACTTCTTTCGTTTATTATCCACCCCAACCAAAAGAGATGGGGCAACAACAGTTTGGTGTGGGCGCACATACGGATTTTGGCGTTTTAACAGTTTTATGCCAAGATGATGTCGGGGGTTTACAGGTGCAAACCACGGATGGCGACTGGATAGAAGCCCCACCTGTACCTGGATCCTTAATTGTCAATGTCGGTGATCTATTATCTCGCTGGACAGATGGTGCCTATAAGTCCACACCGCACCGCGTTGTGAACAGTTCAGGGCGTGAACGGTTATCACTGGTACTGGCTTTCGATCCCGATCCGCAAACCCTTATAGACGCCCGCCAGATTTACGGCCCAGATTATGTAGCCCAAAATGATCCGATAACATGTGGTGATTATCTGACTTGGCGTTTCAATAAAGCATTTTCATATCGAAAGAATTGAACAAATTATGGCAGACATACACCGGCAGAACTCGACAATCGACCACGCCATTGGTACCGCATTGCAAGATTTACGCAAAGACCGCGGCCTGACGGCCAAGCAATTGGCCAATGATGCAGATGTTTCCGCCGCTATGATCAGCCGAATTGAAAATGGTCAAGTTTCACCATCAATTTCTACGTTGGAAGCATTAAGCAAATCCCTTGGCGTACCCATGGTGGCGTTATTTAGGGAAACGGCAGGCGATCATGCTGACTATACATTCGTCAAGCAAGGTGAAGGGTTGAGATCAACCCGGATTGTTGATGAACATTCACACGATTTTATCAATCTGGCATTTCACCCGCGCCGCGATTTACAATTTGAAGCCCGCGTTGTCACCCTTGTGCGTCAATCAGCCAAACCGCCCCGTTATATCGGCCATGGCGTGGTTTTTATCTATGTTCTATCGGGTAAAGCCGCATATCGATACGGCCAGTCTAAACTGATCTTGGAACAAGGTGACAGCTTAAGTTTAGACGCCGAGCTTGCACATGGGTTTGTCGAAACTTTAAGCTCTGAGTTTACCTTTCTTACGGTTCAGGCGGAGAAACGTTAATGCGTCAAAAAATAACAAAAAAGCTTCAAACCCAGATGTGCGCAGGCACATGGAACCTGCTTCATAATTGCGCCAACCTGCAGCCGGATGAAAAGCTGTTACTAGTTTGCGAAGATCCTATGTTGGGTTGGTATGACCAAAAAGTTGCCGATATCATTGCAAGCGCCATTAAAGAATTCGGCCCCACACCCACGATTTTTAAGGTTGGGGAACCTAGCAATAAAGCGGTTGCAGGGCTTTCGGATGCCATAGAGGCCCATGATTGCATCATATATCTGGCACGCCTTGGTGATCAAAGCAGGTTTGATGAAATCGCCGCCGGAAAGCGTAGCGTCATGTGTTATATACGTGATGCGGATATGCTTGCATCACCCTTTTGCCAAGCAACATATCAAGCCATCAAAGCCCTGAAAAGCGCGATTGATAAAGTTTTACTAAGTGCAAAAACTATCAAAATAACTTGCCCAAATGGAACCGATTTGATCGGGATGACCAAAGCCGGCAACCGAATGGAAAAACGCGATGTATCGGTATTTCGTTTTCCACTTGGTGTGCCGCAACCGATAACAGCTGCGCACTTTTCCGGCCAAGTGGCCCTTTCCCGTTATCTGACACCTACAGGTTCTATGGTTTATGAACCAGCCAGCGTACCCCTGTCAAAAACAACCATTGCACATATCGCAAATGGCCGCATCACAGGGTTTGACGGCGAAAAAAATGATGTGGCCGTCATTCAGGCACATTACAAGGACATCTCAGATCAGTTTGGGATTGATCGCAATATTGTCCATTCCTGGCACGCAGGGATTCACCCCGCTTGTGTCTATACCGCCAATGCCGCAGATAACCCAGATCGTTGGTCGAATACCGTTTTTGGCAACCCCCGCATTTTACATTTTCATACCTGCGGGGATTATGCGCCTGCTGAAATCAGCTGGATAATCATTGACCAGACTGTCACCATTGACGGGTGTCCACTATGGAAACACGGCAGACTTTGCCCGGAAAAATTTAAAAAAACCGCCTACTGCCTAGAGAAATGGCCGCAACTAAAGGCTCTGTTCGCTCATCCAGCGCAGGAAATCGGCTGTTAGGATTAGCCGAAGTTAGTCAGTAAGGCCGCCAAATTCTTTTCTAAGTTGCGCACCATGTTCATCCAAGGCCGGTACAGCCCCGTAATTTTCTGTACTGGCATCCACTTTACTGCCCGGGGCCAACAGCTCTACCTCACCAAACTCAGTACTTATCTGGACAAATCTGTTTTGCGAATGTTGCTGAAGATCATCCAAATCTGAAAGGCAGCCATATGCAATCTGCGCCGCTGCCAGCAGATCAATATTTTCCTCCCTACTGCGTTGCGCAAAAAACTTTGCGCACAGATCATCAACTTCTTTACGGTTTTCTATCCGCTCAGAATTACTGTTGAATTTAGGGTTTTGCGCAATTGTCGGATCATTAAATATATCCGTACATAACCTTTGCCACTCGCGTTCATTTTGTATTGAAATCAGAACCGCTTTTCTATCTGCACATTCAAAAGCACCATAAGGCGCAATCGTTGGGTGGCTTAGCCCATGACGCGCAGGTGTTTTGCCGCCATATCTGTGCTGCAAATAGGGCACGTTCATCCAATCGGCCATGGCATGATACAATGACACTTCAATCGCGCGGCCTTCGTTGGATTTTGTGCGGGCAAACAACGCCTGCAATATTGCCTGATAGGCGGTCATACCTGCCGCAATGTCGCATACAGAAACCCCAACCCGCGCGGGCCCTTCAGGGGTGCCATTTATTGCGCACAGTCCACTTTCAGCCTGTATCAGTAAGTCATACGCTTTTTGATGACGCGCAGGCCCTTCACTACCATAGCCAGAAATAGAGCAGGTGATTAAGCGTGGAAACTCTTTACGCAATTCATCTAAATCAAACCCGATGCGTTCAATCGCACCCGGCGCAAGATTTTGAATAAATACATCCGCTTTTAAAAGCATTGATTTAAGAATATCACAATCTGCTTTATTTTTCAGGTTAAGGCAGATTGATTGTTTGCCGCGATTCAACCAAACAAAATACGCACTACCCCCGTTGACCAGATTATCATAACCACGTGCAAAATCACCTTCAGGACGTTCAACCTTAATCACGCGGGCACCCGCATCAGCAAGTTTAACCGACGCATAGGGCGCTGCCACAGCATGTTCAACTGAGATCACTAACAAACCTTCTAGATCGTTCATATTCTTTCCTTTTAGCTGTGTACGTTCATCTTTGAGCTTATGCACATAAACATGTTATTCTTAAGTTTGATTGATCAAGGTTATTTCCGCAGTAATCAACACCGAGTTGCTGTGTGGTTTTAATACTCCGCTTTTAAAGCTGCCATCCAAGCCGACAAGAACAATATCTAAAGATACATCCGCCGTGGCACCGGTTAAATCAACACGTCCTTTTGTGATCAAAAGCTCTGTGGCAAAGCTGTCTAGAATACGGCCATCATCAAAATGTGCGCCGATGATACTGCCAACACCGTGTACAGATGCCCGTGTCCAGCCGTTCTTGCGACAACACTCTATCAAGGGTGCGCTGATTTCATTGTTCGGAGTGATCCTTATCAGTTCCGCTTGAGTTTCTGCAGGGTTTTTAGAAACCTGCCTAGGCATGAACAACTCAAATCCTGTTTGGGGATCAAACACGCGGTTGAAACTGGCATCCAAAAATCCGTATCCAGTGACTTGCACGGGTCGCGCAGGAATGCAGGTTTCCGGCAGCAAATGGCCCATTGCAGGTTTCCCGTTCGCATCCCTTATCTGACCGTGGCAGTGGTAAAATGGTTCGCCATTATAAGACCCGCAAGTAATGCCCGCATCCACAATTTTCCCGGGCATCGCGGGTTTGCGAACATCGCTATACCACGCGACATGGGTATCATCTTTTGGAAGGTCAGGGATAACATAATGCAGATGCGACATGTCTGCGTCGATGATCCTGAAATACCCACCTTTCAACCCACGCGCTTGAATTTTTTGCGCTAAAGATACATGCAGGGTTTCGCCCGCAGGAATTTTAAAACCCATTTCAATCAGGCGTGTTGAGGCGGATGTATAAGCGGCACCATCCGGCCCCGGTTGTTGGATGTAATTGGGTAAATTACCCCGTCCCTGTTTCATTTTGACTTTTCAGGGTGTTTTTCCAAGAAAACTTCGCGAACTTGTTTTTTGGTAATCTTTCCATAGGCAGACTTTGGCAGGCTATCCCAGAAATGAATTTCTTTGGGCATTTTGTAGCTTGAAATCTTTGGTTTCAAAAATGCAATCAAGTCAGTTTCAGACGGGTTGGCGCCTGCGTTGGGCACACAAATTGCAACACCTATTTCACCCCATTTTTTATCGGGAATACCGACAATCGCAACTTCGGTTATATCCCCATGCATCAGAATTTTTTCTTCGATTTCGCGGGGGTAAATATTTGAACCGCCAGAAATATACATGTCCGATGCACGCCCCGTGATATAGAAAAAACCCTGCGCATCCATGTGCCCCATATCGCCTGTGCGAAACCAGCCATTGCGAAATGCCTTGGCATTGGCTTCATCATTATCCCAGTAGCCTGCAAAAACCGCAGGGCCGATAATACAAAACTCACCTGTTTCACCGGGGGCAACTTCAACGCCATCATCATCTTGGATTTGGATTTGAATGCCGGTGCGGGCATAGCCGCAAGTGCCTGGGCGCGGGTCTTTCAGGGCTGAATGTAATGCGGGGGGCAGGACTGTGATGTTGCCTGTGACTTCGCCTAATCCAAAATATTGCACCAATACCTGCCCCAGTTTCTCCAATGCGTAAATCTGGTCAACACGGTACATCGGGGCCCCTGCATAAATCACATAACGCAGGCTGTTGTGGTCGTATTGGTCAACGCCCGCGTCCTCTGCCAACATTTTCAAAATGGTCGGCACCGTGAACAAGCTGGTGACTTTATAGGCTTCAATAAGTTGCCAGATATCGGTGGCATCAAACCTGTCGCCTGCGGGTAAAATTGTAGTGGCTCCACGTGCGATCATCAGCAAAGCGTGCAGGCCGGCACCATGCGACAAGGGTGCCACAATTACAGTGGCATCCTGTTGGGTCGTGCCGGGCAACAAATCACACAGATGATTGGTGACAACAAAGCCCATCTGACCGTGGGTCAGAACCGAGGCTTTTGGTCTGCCTGTTGTACCCGATGTATAAAAAAACCAGCAGGGGTCATCGCGGGTTACTTCTGCCAAGGGCATGGTTTTCCCCATATGACAGGCAACGATTTCATCATAATCAGCAGCAAACCCTGAAGCCCCGATAGAGATGGTAAACGCCAACTGCGGCGCACAGGCCTTTGCGTGCTCCGGAAAGTCTGCATGGCAGATTAATCCAACAGCCCCGCTTGATTTGGCCATCCAGTTCAGATCATCAGGCATGCCGCGAAAGTTTGCGGGCACCCATACGGCACCCACCCGAAAGCAGGCTAGCATACTTTCAAACATCTGGTTACAATTCGACGATTGCACCAGAATACGGTCGCCTTTAACCACTTTGTAATCATATACTAATGCGTAAGACATGGCATTCACACGGGCATTCAGTTCTGACCAGTTCCAACTTTTATCGCCCCAGATCAAAGCATTACAATCGCCATGTCTGCGTTCAGCTTGATCCGCAAAATGTGCAAGATTCATTGCTTTTATTGAATAAGGTTGCATTATTTGACCCGCTCCAGAATGGACACATAATTCGTTACCGCAGCCCCACCCATATTAAAGACACCTGCAAGATTGGCGTCTTTAACCTGCATATCGCCCGCGTCACCCGCCAACTGCATTGCTGCCATCACATGTTGGGAAACCCCCGTGGCCCCTATTGGGTGGCCTTTGGATTTCAGCCCGCCTGACGGGTTAACCGGCAGTTTGCCATCCATACGTGTCCAGCCTTCACGCGCGGCTTTCCAGCCTTGCCCAACTGGGGTTAGGCCCATGGCCTCATATTCAATCATCTCAGCGGTGGTGAAACAGTCGTGGGTTTCCACAAGACTTAAATCATCCAGTGTGATCCCCGCCTGCTCTTTGGCCTGGGCCCACGCCAGATGCGCCCCTTCAAAGGCGGTCATTTCGCGGCGTGACAATGGGAACATATCGTTTTTATGGGCGCGTGCGCGAAATCCGATGGCGCGTTTCAAACCCTTGGCCACATCACGGCGGGTTATCACAAGGGCTGCTGCCCCGTCTGATACAAGTGAGCAATCGGTGCGTCTAAGCGGGCCTGCCACAAGCGGGTTTTTGTCCGAGATTGTATTGCAAAAATCAAACCCGAAATTCTTTTTCATATGGGCATAAGGATTGTTCATTCCGTTCGTGTGGTTCTTGGCTGCAATCATTGCCATTTCGGCACTGCGATCACCGTATTTCTGGAAATAAGACTGGGTGATCTGGGCGAAAATACCGGCAAAACCGTTTTCAACCTGATCTTCTTCTTTGCGATATGATCCACACAAAAGAATATCACCAACTTCGGCCATAGATACTGCCGTCATCTTTTCAGCACCGATTACAAGTGCCACATCCCCCCGTCCGCTTTCGATAAAATCTATTGCGGTATAAAGGGCGGCTGTTCCCGTAGAACAAGCATTTTCGCAATGAACAGCGGGCACATGGCGCAGTTCGGGCATTGCCGACGATAATAAACCACCTTCAAAACCTTGTTTTGAAAAGCCGGAATTCAGCACACCGATTGCTGCAAAATCAACATCTTGTGGCGACACACCTGCGTGTTCAAGGGCGGCATATCCAACCTCAGAAATCAGGCCTTCGATGTCGGGTGTCTCACTTTTACCAAAAACCGTATGTGCCCAACCGACGATCACGCTATCTGTTGTCATTACCCTGTCCCTTTATGTGTCAGCGAATTTTTACGCCATTATCAATCTATTGTCACGATTAGCCGCAATAAATCGACAAGCCATCATCAGCTTACAGGTAACATAAATGGTTTAGGCGTAATTGCCGCGCACACGTTCCTTTTTCGGGTCGAAATGCGGGAAGGTAACAACCTTAGCCTTCAGGCGTTTTTGCAAGCCGTCCAACTGGCCAACCTCAACATCTGTTCCAGGTTCAGCGTGGGTTACATCCATACGGCAAAGGGCGATGATTTTGCCCAGAACGGGGGATTTCATGGCCGAGGTCACAACCCCGATCTGGGCTTTACCAATACGCACACAATCGCCGTGCTGGGGGACTAGCCCACCTTCAATATCCAAGCCCACAAGTTTTTCTTTGGGGTGGGCTTTGCGTTCTTCTATCGCCGCGCGCCCGATGAAATCATCCTCTTGGGTTTTCAAGGGAACGGTAAATCCAATACCTGCTTCAAACGGGTTTGTTTGATCGCAAAACTCGTAGTCTGCAAAAACCAACCCCGCTTCTATGCGCAGCATATCCAGTGCTTCCAGCCCCAAGGGGATCATGCCCATGGGTTCGCCCACGGCCCAGATTGCATCAAATACAGCCACCGCATCTTTGGGGTGGCAGAACACTTCATAACCTAGCTCACCCGAATACCCAGTGCGGCTGACCACAACAGGAATGCCTTGTAAATCACCTATGCGCCCGACGGTGAACCGAAACCATTGCAGCTCTTCCAGCGTGGCCTGTGTGGGTGGTGTCCAGATCACTTGTTTAAGAATATCGCGCGAAATTGGCCCTTGGATGGCAATGTTACAATGGTGTTCGGTCGAGTCCTTAACCCAAGCGTTCAGCCCATGCTTTTGTGCCTGTTCGCGCAGCCATATGCCGGATGTATCGCAACCGCCAATCCAGCGGAAATTATTGTCGCCCAAACGGAACACCGTACCGTCATCAATCATGCCGCCGTGTTCATAACACATGGCGGTATAAACCACGCCGCCCACGCTGAGTTTTTTCATGTTACGGGTCACACAAAGCTGCATCAACTGCTCTGCATCTGGCCCCAGAACCTCATATTTGCGCAAGGGGCTAAGGTCCATCACCACGGCTTTTTCACGCGCTGCCCAATATTCGGCAATGGCGCCATGATTGCTCATCGTGTTGGCCAGCCAGTAGCCGTTATATTCAATAAAATCGCGGGTGTGTTTTGCAAAACAGGAATGAAATCCTGTTTCTTTTGTCGGTTCCACATCAGCCTCCGGTGTTCTACGCCATCCAATAGAGCGTTTGAAATCTTCGTTTTCTTTATATACTCGAACCTGAATATCCGTGGGGTTCCAAGCGTTGGTTGCATCTATATCACTGGGACAAGCGGTAGAAACACAAATCAAATCGGTTTGGGCTTGCAGCAATACATAATCGCCGGGCCGTGACCAAGGGTCATCCAGACTAAGCACATGGGTGTCGTCCAGGATCGAGTTGAAAAAGAAGTTGATCGAGGGCCAGCCGACACGTGGCTTGATACCCCATTTTGCAACATCAGCATTGATATTGTCCGAACAGTTTATATGGCCGGGGTAGCCCGCATCATCATAATATTTCGGATAACACGACAGGCCGTAGGCATCATGGCGCCCACAAGTGTCTTGCACAATCTCAACCAACGGTTCCTGATCCACACTCCAGAATTTCGCGTGGTTTCCGGGCACAGGGTAATTACAACCTGTCAAAGATCGTGTGGTGGTCATGTTGATGTCACGTTCAATGCCTTGATCCAGGGCCGCGCGCGAAAACGCCTGAAAATCGGTGCATTCGCGGCCCTGAACATCCATGATCTGGATGTACTGTCCGGCGGCCACTTCATATGAACTAGCATGGCCCGGCTGAATGTTAATGTCTTGTAATGGATCAGCCAAAGGGTCAGCGGGTTTGATACCCCCCTTACCTTCGCTAGGATTGGCGCGCCTGATATAAAGCACGATGTCGCTGGGCGGGTCTTGTGCGTCGGGTGACATCGCACCCTCCGTTGCGCAGGTGATCAGCAGGCCATCACTGGAAGCGTGAAAGGTTTTTGTGTCGCCAGCCCGCGATCCTTCTGCGAAAACCAGAACCGCATCTGCACGGCCCAAATCAAATCGCGCGGCTTTTAATGCTGATAAAACCCGTTTACCAGAGGCCCCGCCATTGCTTAACCCTGCCTTTAACCCATCCGCATTTCGCCCACCCTTTGCACCGATCATCGTCGCATCTGAAGTGCCATCTGGGTTAAAAAATACCATTTCAACAGGCTGCAAACCATCGCGATCCTGCAGGGTAATATCGTCACCTTTGTCGATTTTCACAGCCTGAGAGCCGCCGCCCTTAATGGGATAGCGTTCAACCCCGTGCGGCAGAACAGGCATGCCCGGCGTAATGATGCCATTGCGCGCATAGGGCTGCATTATTTTCTGGTGAACCGTCATTCAATACAACCCCGCCTGACCCCGTGCGATCACTTTAACCGTCTTGTTCCGCTCGTATCTGGCAGGATCAATGGCTTTGATCACAACCTGATTAACCTGCAATTTGGCAGAGCCCGTCAGATATTTGAACAACCCCTTGGCAATCTTTTCGGCGAACCCATCCAGATCACCTTTGCGGTAGCGTTTGCCCAGAACAACAATAATATATGGGCCGCGATTATCGAAAGTTTCAATTTCAAAATGCGTGATCTGTTTGCTGTTTATGGTGCGTTTCATATATTTTTTGATCGCAGGTTCCAGCACTTTTACATCACTTAGGTAATTGAAAACAAACGCTTTACCTGTCAGGGTAGACAGCTTTGCCAGATTGATATCTTCCATGCTGACACTGATGCCACTTATGACATTCCCGGTTACCTGCACATCAGCACGTTCTCGTCTTTTACGGCGGCTGAACCCGCTTTCCACAGTGAATTCATTGCTGAACATCGCACCAAACGGAATGGCGATTGTGCCGACGCTCAGTTCATATTCTTTTTCTGCCATCAAACCCTCAATCTGTTTTTTTACCATCTGATAATGTATGAAAAACAATACCGAAAACAAGATGACCAACCAACCGATAATCCGTACAGGTGTCAGATATTCAAACAAATCCTTGGGTCGCAATCTGGCAATCCGCCCGCCGAATTCCTGTACTGTACGCATCTGCATAGCGCGGTCTGAAGCGGTCATGAACAACGCTGCGGTAAGGGCCGCAAAGAATAGGACGACGGGAAGGTATGTTGGCATATCGCGCTCCTAATCCAAGCCCAGCAGGGCGCGCTTTTCGCGGGCCCAGCGGGTGATTAGATGATCCACGGCCAAGGCCATGAACGATACGCACAAGCCCAGAACCAGACCTTTGCCCACATCGGTTTCAGACAGGGCTTTAAAGATCGACTGCCCTAAATCGATGGTGCCGATAAAGGCAGCAATGATAACCATTGAGAAAGCAAACATCGTGGTTTGGTTTACGCCCAGCATGATATGAGGCAAAGCCACAGGCAGTTCCAGTTGGAACAAACGTTGGCGTTTGCTGCATCCTGCCATCGTCACCGCTTCGTGCAATTCAGGCGGCACATTTTTGATGCCTTCCACTGTGTAGCGCACTGCAGGGATCATGGCGTAGACTATTACAGAAATAATCGCAGACAGGTCGTTGACCTGAAACAGCATGATCACGGGTAACAGGTAAATGAAGGATGGAAAGGTTTGAAACGTGTCGCATAATGTCAAAACCGATTGCGCACGTTTGGGTGTGCGCGAAGCCCATATGCCCATGGGGATACCGATTGCAACACAGATCAGCACTGAAAACAGCACCATATAGGCCGTGATCATGGCGCGATCCCACCAGCCTGAAAGGGCTATGAAGGTGAAAAACGAGATGGTCAGCAAGCTGGAATAAAGCCCGCCAAGGATCATTCCCGCCCCACCGATCAAGACGATGACCGAAATGTAGGGCATGTATAATAATGCGTCACGCAACGGGGTTAAGACGTTAACCACCATCGCATAACGGAATGTCAGCAGGTAATCGTGCAGGTAGATGACGGTGAAGTCGACCAGCGCATCCCATTCGCGGTAAAATGTGATTGTGGATTCTTTGGGTAATTCGTTCAATGACGGGAATATCTTGGATAAAACGATTGCAGATACAAGGCTGCCAACAAGCATCAGCGGGAATTTAAAGCGGGTTAAGAACGGTAAATCCGCGCGGTAATCGCGTTTCTTTTCGGCCCATGCATATGACAGGCGATCCAGTACAATCGCCAGTAAAACGATGCCGATGCCGATTTCTATCGCTTGGCCAATTTTCAGTGATTGAAGTTTGAACAGTAACCGGTACCCTAGACCTGACGCGCCGATAAAGGCCGCAATCACTACCATTGCCAAGCATTGCATGATGACCTGATTGACCCCAAGCATCACCTCATTTCGCGCGGTTGGTAATTGCACACGAATTAGCAACTGCCATCTTGAACATCCGGCCATCCGGCCCGCATCAATAATCTCGGACGGCACTTTTTGCAGGCCCAGCATGGTTAGGCGCACCATGGGCGGTACAGCAAAGATAATCGTGGCAATCACACCTGTTTGATGGCCAATGCCAAAGAACACAACAACCGGAATAAGATAGGCGAAATGCGGTAGGGTTTGGGCCACGTTCATGATGGGTAAAAGCAGGTTTTCCACCCATTTTTTCTGATATGCCAACACCCCTAATAACAGGCCTATAATGATCGAAATAGGCACTGCAGCCATCAGCAATGACAGGGTTTCCATGGCATATACCCACATGCCGAACACCGCAAAATAGATCGCGGTAATCCCTGCTAGGATCGCCATTTTCCAGCCCTTCAGGAAATACCCCAATACGATGACAATCGCGGCTACACCTGTCCACGGCAGCCCCGACAGGCCGAAACCCTTTTTGCCGCCCAGCAACAGATTGTTGAAAATGTTGATCAATCCTTTGAGTTCGCCAGAGATAAACCGGGTGACTTTATCAACGCCCAAGTCGTAGCGGATGAAATCGAAAAACGTGTTCAGCATGGTGCCGAACGGCACAAGTTCACTATGCTTGTCTTTGCCCGCATCGCCCAAAGTATCAATGCTACTACCTTCGGAATGCTGCGGAAGTTCATCCAGAAACGCAGGCATCAGGCCGAAATATTTCAGCAAGATCATGAAGCCTACCAATCCTAGCAAAATAGCGGTTCCCAGCATTCTTTTGTTAGGTGTTAATCCGTTTTCTAGCAGGTTTTTTATGGAAAATGTCTCATTCATCCGTGCCGCCTTCCGCTGGGAAAAGCACATTCAATACGTGTTTAGGATGTAGCACACCTATTGTTTTACCATCCTTTTGCACTTCTACCGCACGGCTTTGCCCTAGAACATACTCTGCGATTTTAGCAATTTTATCGTTATGTTGCACAGGTTCCTTAGCCATTTTTTCATTCGCCGAGCGCGGTTCCATCACCGCTTCTGCTGTCAGGATTTTTTCTCGAGGGACATCATTGGTGAATTTGCGCACATATTCGGTCTGCGGGTTCATCACAATTTCTTCGGGCCTTCCAACCTGTTCAACCCGCCCGTCTTTCATAATGGCAATGCGATCTGCCAAGCGCAAAGCCTCGTCAAAATCGTGGGTGATAAACACAATGGTTTTGCGTAGCATGGATTGCAGGCGCAAAAACTCATCCTGCATTTCACGCCGGATCAGGGGATCTAACGCGGAAAAAGGTTCATCCAAAAACCAAATCTCGGGTTCCACTGCCAGCGATCTGGCAATGCCAACACGTTGTTGTTGCCCGCCTGACAATTCACGCGGAAAATTATTTTCTTTGCCTTCCAAGTCGACAAGCGTGATCATAGCGCGCGCGCGTTCAACATATTCACGTGCTTTCATACCGCGCATTTGCAAAGGAAAAGCGATGTTTTCCAAAACCGTCCGGTGCGGCAGCAAAGCAAAGTTTTGAAACACCATGCCCATTTTATTGCGGCGAATTTCGACCAGCTCTTTCTCCGACATTTTCAACAGGTCTTCCCCGTCGATTAAAACCTCACCCGCACTGGGTTCATGCAGGCGCGACAGGCAGCGCACCAATGTGGATTTGCCGGAGCCTGACAGCCCCATAACCACCAGCATTTCGCCTTTGTGAACGTCCAAAGACACATCGCGCACCGCAGGTACAAGATGATCATTGGCATCTATCATTTCTTCGATTGATTGATCGCTGCGTTCAAGCGCAGCATCGTCCAGGCCGAAAACTTTATAAAGTGAGCGGCAGCTGATGACAGGTGTTGAGGGCATTCAGCAACTCCATAAGGGTCTTGATATTTTCAGGTAAGTTTAACTACGGTCACCAACCCTAGGGCTGGTGACTGTTTAATTTATGCGCTTCGGATTATTGAGACGCGTACAGCCAAGGGCTCCAGACATCTTCGTTTTCTGCAATCCATTTGGCCGCAGCATCGGCATGTTCCATCTCATCGATATCCACTAACATGGCCATTGTGCCCACATTGTTGGTATCAAAATCAAGACGGCTTAGCACCTTATAGGCAGCAGGCCATTTCACTGGCATTTCATAGTAGGCCGCTTTTTTCAGATAACCACCTGCGGGGCTGCCACAGTCATGTGTCATGTCCGGGTTAGTACCCCAGCTGGCATCCACTTTACATTTTTCGTCAAACGCGGGGAATTCGATGAACGAACCGCCATAAAGCGCGTCAGTAAAGTTTGGTGACCAGTTGAACATCACAATCGGCTCTTTGCGTTTTGCAGCGGATTCCAGCTCTGCCCAAAGGGCGGCGGCACTACCAACGTTCACTGTGACAAAGTTCATACCCAGTGCTTCAACACGTTTTGTGTCGTGCAACCACTCAACCGGGCCGTCGATGTAAACACCTTTGCCGCTAGAGTCTGGCCGCGCAAACTTATCTGAACAAGCCGCCAATGCTTCCCAATCAGGTAGGCCCGGGCATAGCTCTTCAACGTAGGATGGATACCACCATTCTTCGCGTGTCACGGCTGCATGCGTACCAGCATCAATGATGCCGCCTTTGTCTAACGCCGTGTTGAACGATGTTGCAAAGGAACCTTCCCAAACTTCCAATTCAATCGTTGCGTCACCGATGCGAACTGCTTCATAAACTGCCTGGCTATCGGTGGAAGTATATTCAACCGTACAACCAATTTTTTCAAACAGCTGGCCAACAACATGTGACATCACAATTTGGCTGGACCAGTTGTGGGTCGGAATGACGATTGCATCATCTGATCCGCAACCTTCTGCCCAAGCAGTGGATGCCATGGATAAAGCCGCGACTGAGCTGGCGGCTAAAAGTGTTACTTTTTTCATTCTAGTCTCCCTATTTTATTTCGAAGCGATCCCCTAGAAAACCATCGCCCTTATACGGGAATTGACTAGCGGTAAGCTGGTCACAATCGTGCAATAAAAACATCCACATTGTTAAAACCAGCGGCTAGTGTCTCTCCCTGTTTCTTCCACGGCTAGGGGCCGTAGCTGGCCATATCATGACCCTATTCTGGGGAATCTAAGCGTATAAATTTAGGGGCCTTAGCCCTAAGATATTAGTGGCAAAATCGCGTATTTATGCTATAATAGGCCTTACAGGCATAAAAACGCGCGGATTTTACGGGTCAAGTGCAGACAATTTCCCGTGACGTATTTCCTCGCTATGTAAATCACGCTGTCAGGGTGGAATCGCTGTGCTGAAAAATCGAAACTTACTACCCCCATTAGATTACTTTGTGGCCTTCGAATCTGCCGCAACGCAAGAAAGTTTTGCCGCAGCAGGCAAAGACATGAATGTCAGCGAATCGTCGATCAGCCGTAAAGTTAAGCTATTGGAACAACACTTTGATTGCGCATTATTTGAACGTGGGCACCGTTCAATTTCACTGACATCCAAAGGCAAGCAACTACTGGCAAGTGTGCAGCCTGCCTTGATAGATTTGATAGATGCATCACAGGATTTAGGCACGATTAATCACCCCCATACCGTTACCTTAGCCGCTACAAACTCTGCTGCCACCTTGTGGCTGATGCCAAGATTGCAAAGTTTCAATGCTGTAAGTGAACGTATCAATATTGTTCTTGTATCGTCAGACAGTGATGAAAAATGCATGGCAGAAAATGTTGACCTGACCATTTTACGTGGTGAGGGGGATTGGCCAGGGTATCATTCAAAACTGCTTTTTGGCGAAACGGTTTTTCCAGTCTGTTCACCCGATTATATTGAACAAAACCCAAATGAGGCGTTAATCGATCATCCGTTAATTGATGTTTCCAGCGAACATTCCGAGTGGATGAATTGGCGGTCGTTTCTAACACATACAGGAACAGAAACCCCGGACGTTAACCCGTCTATTGTGGTCAATACTTATCCACTAGCCGTACAAGCAGCACTTGATGGTCTTGGTGTTGCATTGGGTTGGAAATATCTGGTTGATCTGCATCTGGCTTCAGGAAAATTGGTGAAGCCGTGGGATGATATTTCTGCGAAAACCCAATCAGGTTATTACCTGCTGATCCCTGAGGATCAGAAATCTTTTACTGAGCGTGATATCGTCGAACAGTGGTTGCTGGAGCAATAGTTCATCACCCCAGCAACAGGTTTAATTTTCCAGATACACTTCCAGACTGTCGTCCAAAGCATCTTTCCAAGGTGTGTGGTGAACAGGGGCCATTGTGCCGGTTATCACCGATTTATGCGATTGATTGCGGAAATCCATGATGCCCTGTTTCTTGTGCTTCTTCCATGCAAGGAAAGCATCAACCGCCCCTTGTACATCAAAGCTGGGGTAATCCGTATCGGCAATCAGTTCTTCCACATAATCACCTTGATAGCGGATGGCATAGTAATCATCTTCGCCTGCATCTTCTGCTGCAATCCGATCTACAACATCCTTTTCCATCGCCGCTTTTGACGGCAGTTCAATGCGATCCATGATGATGTCGCGCACATACCAGGCTTGCGCATCAAACATGTTGAACGTGAACCATTGATCCTGCATGCCCAGATAGAACATTTTCGGGTTTTCGTTCCAAACAACGCCCTTATATAGATCCGCTGTCGCCAATCTGTTGGCTGTATCCAAACGCAAGCTGTCAGGCAGGAATGAAAAGTAGTGCCTATAGCCCGTGCAAAGAATAATCGCATCAACCTCTTTCGATGTGCCATCTTTGAAATATGCGGTTTTGCCATCGACTTTGACTAAGGCAGGTACTTCTTTCCAGTTGTCTGGCCAGTCATATCCCATAGGGGCGGTGCGGTGTGCAACAGTTATGGATTTAGACCCGTACTTCCAGCATTGTGAGCCAATATCTTCGGCGGAATAGCTGGTGCCAAGGATCAAAATGTCCTTATCCTTGAACTCTACAGCGTCGCGGAAATCATGGGCGTGAACAATACGGCCTTGATAACTGTCAAAACCTTCATATTCTGGCACAGATGGGCAAGAAAAGTGGCCTGAGGCCACGATCACGTGATCATACTCATCTGCGGTTTCTTTATCATTAGTGTTGTCGCGCGCGGTTACAGTGAACTTGCCACTGGCGTCATCATAACGGATATCGCGGACATAATTGTTAAAGCGGATTTTATCGCGGATACCCGCTTTAATAACTCGGCCTTCGATGTAATCCATCAAAACGGGACGCGGCGGAAATGATGCGATCTGCTTACCGAAATGTTCTTCAAAAGAATAATCCGCAAATTCCAAACCCTCTTTAGGCCCATTAGACCAAAGGTAGCGGTACATCGAACCGTGGCAGGGGTTGCCCACTTTATCGACACCTGTGCGCCACGTGTAATTCCACAAACCGCCCCAGTTTTCCTGCTGTTCATAACAAACGACTTCAGGCACATCAGCCCCTTTGTTGGCAGCAGACTGGAAGGCGCGCAACTGTGCAAGTCCCGATGGCCCCGCTCCGATTATGGCTACTCTTTTTGTCATGATATCCTCCCTAATGTTGTGTTAGTTTCTGGCAGAGCTGGATGCTTGCCAGTCAGGTTCAAACCCCAAAATGATTGTGTTTGGTGCTATTGCGGGGTTGAACAGTTGGTTGTGTGCCATGGTTGCCTGATAAAGCGGGTTATGGTCGGCCAGCCGCCAAACTTTGCATTGCAGATCAAATCGCTGGGCATAAGCTTCAAAAACCAGCATGCAATTTTTAGCCTTGTGCAGTTTTTCGGCACTTTTTGAGCCGCCCAAAAATGTCGCCGTCAGAATATCAGAAAATTCATGTTGTTTTTGATAATAAGTTGATGACAAAAACTGCAAGGCCTGTTCACGGCGTTGCGCAGGATCGTGGGTTTTACGCGCCATATGCTGCAACTCCGCCGTCAATGAATAGGCAGGTGCTTTGTTCATAACCGTAATGATATGCCCCATAGGTGCATCTTCACCAGCGATCAAAACTTCAGGCGTTATCGCATCATCGGGTCGCCCGTGATTGTCACGCATCGCCAGTTGGCGCACGCGGCATTGCCATTTCATAAACTGCTGGCGCAGCGGATGATCAGCAACGCTGACACCCAAAACGGATGCGGCCACGCTCATGATTTTACCATATGTGTAATAGCAACCATCTTAGAATTTCATGTACGCTTTTCGAAGCGTCGCCAGCGGATGCTTGTCAGACATCTGAAACTTCACCAGCAATTCGCGCGCAATCATATCGCGGTCTTGCTGATTATCGGGTAGTTTTATGCTGTCAGGAATACGCACCCAACCGTTGGCATTGCGGTCAAACACGGCGGGCATACTTTCTTCATAGCCCATGTGAATGTCTTCCAGCCAATTCAAATCATCCCATCCCATCACTTCCATATACTTCGAAAGAAACGGCGTGATGCGTTTGTAATCAGGCACAAGGTTCACGTCATAACGATAACCAATATGTTGCCCGATTTCCTTTTCGCGGTCACTTTCCAGCCCACCTGCGTCTTTCACAAACTGATCGACATCAGTGATTTCAGAGCCTCTGTATTGTGTTCCAGCCATATTTTTCTCCTTTTAAAAGGTGTGCGGGGTCAAACCCGCACCACCCCTTACAAATGATGATAATCTTTGATGCCAACGGTATAATTGGTGCCTGCCAACGGAACCCCTGCCATAGCCGACGCTTCCATTGTAAGGGCTGCCAAATCTTCCGGCTCCAGCGAATGAACGTGGGTTTTACCGCAAGCCCGTGCAAACAACTGGGCTTCAATCGTCAGCGTGTGCAAGAAATTGTAAACCCGTTCCGCCGCCTCATCCGGATCAAGCCGTTCGCGCAGCAACGGATCTTGTGTGGCCACACCAACTGGGCAACGGCCCGTGTGGCAGTGGTAACAATGGCCGGGTTCGGCCCCAACCTCTTCAGGATAATTCGCTTCTGGAATATCCTTGTTGCAGTTCAACGCCATCATCGCGGAATGCCCTATAGCAATAGCATCTGCCCCCAGCGCAATCGCTTTGGCCACATCGGCCCCGTTGCGAATACCACCTGCATAGACCAGGCTGATCTCACCACTTTTGCCAAGATCATCAATGGCTTTGCGCGCTTGGCGAATAGCGGCGATGCCCGGCACACCGGTTTCTTCGGTGGCCAAGTGCGGCCCCGCACCGGTGGAACCTTCCATGCCGTCAATATAGATGCTGTCGGGATCACATTTCACCGCCATACGCACATCATCATAAACCCGTGCTGCACCCAGTTTCAGCTGGATTGGAATTTGCCAATCCGTGGCTTCACGGATTTCGCGGATTTTCAGTGCCAGATCATCAGGCCCCAACCAGTCGGGGTGGCGTGCAGGTGAACGTTGATCAATACCCGCAGGCAAACTGCGCATTTCTGCCACCTGATCGGTCACTTTTTGACCCATCAAATGCCCGCCAAGGCCAACTTTGCAGCCCTGCCCGATGAAAAACTCAACACCGTCCGCCAGAACCAAGTGGTTCGGGTTAAAGCCGTAGCGTGATTGAATGCACTGGTAGAACCATTTTGAGCTGAAACGCCGCTCATCAGGGATCATCCCGCCTTCACCGGAACATGTTGCCGTGCCTGCCATCGTGGCACCGCGCGCCAACGCGGTTTTAGCTTCATAAGACAAAGCGCCAAAGCTCATGCCCGTGATGTAAATCGGAATGTCCAGCACCAACGGGCGTTTAGCACGCGGGCCGATGATGGTTTTGGTTTCGCATTTTTCACGGTAGCCTTCGATCACAAAACGGGTCAAAGTGCCGGGTAGGAATGTCAGGTCATCCCAATGCGGAATTTTCTTGAACAAAGACATCCCGCGCATCCGGTAACGGCCCAGTTCGGCCTTTACGTGAATGTCGTCAATAACGCGCGGTGGAAAAATGAAGCTGTCGCCGATACGGCTTGTATCGCGGTCCAGCGGTTTCTTTTTGGGCATGTCGCCATCAGCCATAATTCAGGTCCTTTCAGGTGACTTTTACAGAATAATTTTCTTTTCGTGGGGTTCCAGATTGTCGTAGTTCCACAACTGTTTCCCCGCGACGATCTTGGTGAAGTGGTCAACGCCTTTGTCGGGCATCAACCCGTATTGCGTCAGCTTGCGGGTCAGCCATGCTTTATCGACATCCGTCAATTCCGCTTCAACCGCATCAACCCCGCAGGATTGAATACTGCCGCCCACGTAAATTGTGCCGTCATACATGCTGTCGCCCAGATTTTTGCCGGCATCGCCGCAAAAAACCATGCGTCCGCGCTGCATCATAAATCCAGACAAAGCACCTGTGTTACCACCCACAATAATTGAGCCGCCCTTCATATCAATGCCTGTACGCGAGCCCACGGAACCACGGCAAACCAAGTCGCCGCCACGCAATGCAGCCCCGAAAGTAGAGCCTGCATTTTTTTCGATAATCACCGTGCCCGACATCATGTTTTCTGCACATGACCAGCCAACACGGCCCGTAATACGCACATTCGGCCCATCAATCAGACCAACACCGAAATAACCGGTAGAGCCATCAATGATCAGGTTCAATTTGCTAAGAATACCAACCCCCAGCGAATGCTTGCCGCGTGGGTTTTTCAAAACAATCGTCCCGTACCCTTCGGCCATATGCGCCCGAATTGCATTGTTAACTTCGGTGGTATCCAATTCGTCCGTGTCAATTTCAATGCGTTTGTTGAAATCAACTTCTGGCGCCCAAGGGTAGGTGAACCGTTCATCTTCGTCAGGGTCAAATTCGATATAAAGTGATTTTCCCGTCAGTTCTTCTGTGGTCATTCCAAGCGCTTTTACCCGCTCTTCCTGGGTCATCTTTTTCAGATCAGCGTCGCTTAAGCTTGCCATACGCGAACCTCCTCATCATAGGGGTCAGTGGTGTCAATTTCATGTGGCAGGATCGCCCGGATTGCCACTTCTTCAGAGGCCATCACGATCAAATCGTCACTTTCATACAAAACCAACGGTTTTGCAGCCATAGTATCTTTGGCCATACCCAGTTGATCTTTCGTGGCAACCAGATAGGTGAATACACCGTCAATATCTTCTATGGAATTGCGCAGGCTGTCTTCCAGCTTCATCCCGTTTGACAGGTTGTGCGCCGTGTAAACCGCCAGCAATTCACTATCGCAATCAGACATAAACCGATGGCCCTTGCGTTCCATCTCACGGCGCATCAGCCAATAGTTGGTGATCTGCCCGTTATGCACCACGCTCACGTCATTATAGGGAAATGCCCAGTACGGGTGGGCTGAGCGAATGTCCACATCCGACTCGGTCGCCATGCGTGTGTGGCCGATACCGTGTGTGCCGTTAAAGTCGTTCAGGCCGTAAAGTGCGGCCACATCAGCTGCATCGCCCAAGTCTTTAATCAACTCCAGCCCGTTACCCATAGACAGAATTTCAACGCCTTCGGTTTCTTCGACTTGGGCGGCCATTTCAGACGTGTCGCCGTCGTGACTTAGCACGTAACGCAAAGAATACTCGGTCGCGGCTTCCATAGATTTAATCTTGGCACCATTTTCCGCCAAAATCTCTTCCACTTCGGTGATACGATCTTCGATCACCTTGTGAACGCCGCGCCCTTTGGCCATGTCTTCGGCTTCGGCCACTTTCAGACGCATGATATAATCGCCTTCAGTGGGTTTGCCGTATAATGCGTAGCCGGTACTGTCCGGCCCGCGATGTTTAAGGGCTTGTAACATTGCGGTCATTTCGCCGCCAACGTTAGAGCTTTTGCCCCGATGAATTAGTCCTACAATTCCGCACATGTTTGATGCGCCTCCCTGTCATTAAAATATGGGTTGGTTGAAATGCCTTATGGCAGGCATTCCATGTATGTTTCATTGTCCCACTCGGTCACGGTAGACATAAAGCGGGCTTCTTCATCGCGTTTGTATTCATCAAACAGACGGTGCATTTCGCCCGGCATTCCGCGCTTAACAACTTCGCTGCCATCCAGATGATCCAGTGCTTCGCCCAGCGACATCGGCAGTTTTTTAACTTCCTTGCCATCGGCAATCGCATCATAAATGTTGCGTTCCTCTGGTTCACCGGGATCAAGTTTATTGTCGATGCCGTCATCCATTGCCGCCAGCAATGTTGTGCCCATCAGATACGGGTTCACCATACTGTCAACCGAGCGGTATTCAAACCGCCCCGGTGCAGAAACCCGCAAACCGGTTGTACGGTTCTGGAAACCCCAGTCGGCAAAAACCGGTGCCCAAAACCCCGTATCCCAAAGACGACGGTACGAATTCACAGTTGAACAGCCGATGGCCGTCAAGGCTTGCAAGTGATGCACAACCCCGCCAATGGCTTCTAGTCCTTCGACCCCCGGCATTTGCGGATCGTCATCATCAGGCATAAACGTGTTTTCGCCGCCCTTGGCGTACATGTAGTTATCAGACATGCCCGGCAGATCATCGGGATCCTGCCCGCATTTGACAAACTCATCCTCACCACCGCGCCACAAGCTCATGTTGTGGTGGCACCCGTTGGCTGACACGCCCATAAAAGGCTTTGACATAAAACAGGCGAAAATGCCGTTTTCGCGGGCCACTTGCGCACAAATCTGGCGATAAGTGGTCAGACGGTCGGCATTGCGCAGAACGTCATCATACATCCAGTTCAGTTCTAACTGCCCAGGCGCATCTTCGTGGTCGCCTTGGATCATATCAAGACCCATCGCGCGACAATAGCGGATCACTTGCATAGAAACAGGGCGCAGGCTTTCGAACTGGTCGATATGGTAGCAATAAGGCTTGGAATAGCCATCGCGCGGCTTGCCGTTTTCATCAAACTTCAGCCACATCATTTCAGGCTCTGTTCCGATGCGCAAAGAGCGGCCATGCTTGGCCTTAAACTCTTCATGCATACGACGCAGGTTGCCACGGCTATCCGCAGTAAGAAAACCACCTGGGTTTTCCTTTTCTTCGCGATTGCGGAAAAGTGTGCAATAGAACCGACCGATTTCTTTGGCCCACGGCAGTTGCATGAATGTTTCGGGTTCAGGAATACCAACCAGCTCCGCCGACTCTGGCCCATATCCCAGATAATTACCGGAACGATCCGTAAACAGGTTTACTGTCGCACCGTAAACCAGCTGAAAACCCTTCATCGCAACGGTTTCCCAGTGGTCTGACGGAATACCTTTACCCATGATTTTACCCGTTACAGAAACGAATTGCAGATAAAGATATTCAATCCCCATCGCATCAATCATTTTACGGACTTCTTTGATTTTTTCGGCACGCCCTGGTTCTTCAACAAAGCGTTCTAGATCAGTTTCAGCCATTATTCTCTCCCTTATATATTCAGTTCAGTTTGGGGCGCGTCCGCCCCCGTTCAATGTGTCAGCTCCATGGGTATGGGCTGTTGGAAACCGGATGCAGATTGCCCTTTTCAAAGCGATCAAAACGGAACGGTTCTAGTAATTCTTGGGTTTCCCCCAGCACTTCATCCGCGATCAAATGCCCGACCCCCAGCATTTTCCAGCCGTGGTTACTGTCTGCAATCAATGTGGCATTGCCGCAGAAGTGGTCAAACACGGGGAAGCTATCAGCGGTAAAACACCCGATCCCGCCCGAAGCTTCGCGGTGGTATTTCGGCATGCTGCCTTCAAAGCGTTTATGGCAATGCGCCAATGCGGAAACCCACATATGGGCAAAATCATCAGAGGCCACAAATTCAGGTGATGACGGCCCGTAAGGATCTATTGCAACCTTATCAACGGGCGTTTCCACCTTATAGGGCGATGCGCCACCTTGAATGCCGCCAAAATGCCAGTCGGGTTTATAATAAATCCCCCACATTTCATCCGTGATCAGGGAACCATCCACATCCGACATCAATGGCGCGTCCGTATCCACATGGATCACGGGTGGCGTTTTGCCGTCGTTGGTTTGTAAAATCTCTGGTGGCAGTTGCAAAACACCTTCTTCCAACTGCCAGAACCGCCACATATCAATGCCGTCATGCGAGATACCGTCCGCACCTTTTACAGTGATCTGGCTTGGCATCCCCAGCATCTGCCAGAAATCCCGCGCCCAGGGCCCGGGGGCCACGATCAACTTATCGCAGCTGATTGTGCCTTTGGTCGTATCCACCGATGTAATGCTGTCAGAGCCGCTTTCGCTGTTCAGCCCTTTCACTTCCACGCCTGTGATGATCCGCACACCACGATCTTCTACCTTCTTGGCCAGACCGTACATGGATTTCGTGTTGTTGGAATAACCGCCGCGTTTTTCATGCAGAACTGACGTTATCCCCTTGGCCTGCCAGTCATCAAACATATTGCGCATATAAGTGTCTGAAGCTTGCGCGCCTTCGATAAAGGTACTTTCATACCCGATCGCCTGTTGTTGCTCATAGATTGAGCCCACATCTTCGCGCATAGATTCGCTGGAAATTTGCATGTAGCCGACAGGGTGGTAACTTAGTGCTTCAGGGTCACTTTCCCAAACACCCACGGAATGCGCCATCAGACGTCGCATTGCAGGTTGGAAATAATTGTTACGAACGACACCGCACGCAATACCCGAAGCCCCCGCTGCAATGCCAGATTTCTCCAGCACAATGATGCGGCCCTCTACCGTTTCACCTTTTTCAATCAGGCGATCGGCTAACCGCCATGCTGTGGACAGGCCATGAATACCTGCACCAATTATCAGGAAATCAGCATGTGTCGGAAAAGCCATTTAATCACCCTTGTTATCTTGCTTAGAGATAGAATCTCTTTTGCTAGGCTTTCAGGATTGTTCAGATTTAACCAAAAATCAACCTTTTTTGTGCCAATTTTATACTTTGGACTAGTATTATTTACATAATTGGTATAATATTGGATCAATATGGGGGAATGTTGTGGAACAAAGTCGCAAAAAGGGTGCCGCTGATATCGCTGCTTCGATTCGCCGAGATATCGCAAATGGTACGTTACAACCGCTTGACCGCTTGGCTTCCGAACGAGTGTTGGCCGAAACCTATAATGTTGCGCGTGGCACTATCCGCGAAGCATTGACCCGATTGGCCGAAGAAAATCTGGTGGAAATCCGCCGTGGCAGCGGCACGTATGTTGTGCAATCGCAAGCCATTCAAATCCCACCATCTATCGAACACGCCAGTCCGCTGGAACTGATGGATGCGCGCTTTGCGTTGGAGCCCCACATCTGCCGCCTTGCTGTAATGAACGGGCGGCGCAAAGATTTTGATGCGCTGGAAGCACTTTGCGATAAAATGGATAATGTCGGCGAAGACGGCGCAGGGTTCTCAGAAGCCGATACCAACTTTCACCGCACATTAGTTCAAAGCACCCGCAACAGCCTGCTGATTTGGATCATAGACCAAATCACATCCGTGCGCAGCCAAGATGAATGGACGCGTATGCGCCGCCTTACATTGGGCAAAGGAATAATAACGCAATACAACACCCAGCACCGCCAAATATTAGACGCCCTGCGCAACCGTGAACCAGAACGTGCCGCCAATATTATGAAAGAACATCTGGAGACCGCGCGTCTATCGCTGACACGGGCCGCAGATACCTAAGTCTGCGCCGCAGTTTGCATCCAGTTGATATAAATCCGTTCCGCTATTTCATTAAACGCACTCATCTGCGCATTGCAGTCCTGTTCAAACTTGACGACACCCGCCTTGCCCATAGCCGCATCTAGGCTTGCGGCATATTCAGGAATGCCGGCCCAATTTGCCACCGTATCAGGCTCAATTTCCACATGGAATTGAAGTGAATAGGCCCGAGGCCCCCAACTCATTGCCTGCACTGCGCAATCGGGTGAGGTCGCCAGACAATGCGCCCCCGCCGGCATTTGGCTAACCTCGGCGCTGTGCCATTGCAAACAGGGGAATGCGTCGGGCACCCCGTCCAGAAACACACCTGACGCGCCCGCTTCGGTTAACTGCACATCAAACACCCCGATTTCAGGTCGTTCAGATCTTCCAACTGCCCCGCCCAGCGCTTCGGCCAGCAACTGATGCCCAAGACACAGGCCCAGATACGGCATGCCCAACTCTTCCACTGCTTTTCGGATAAAGGATTTTTCGGCTTTCAACCAAGGATGTGTATCTTCCTGCCAAACATCCATCGGCCCGCCCAACACCCAAAGCCCGTCATAACCACTTAAATCATCGGGTAAAGCTTCGCCCTGATCCAGTTCAACCGCATCCCAGCTATGACCGTCTTCCGTCAAAAACTGACGAAAGATGCCCGGGTGTTCCAGTGTTGCGTGTTGTAAAACCAGTAGGTGCATGGTGCCGATCTTTTTTGATAAGCACTACAAAAGCACCTTATGCAAAGCTTAGCAACTAACTTCTTTTTGACAGCAGGGGCAATATGCGCTTGGAACGGTTTATGATATGTGAAACGCGCGCAGTCTTGATTATTCCCGAACCAGCTTTTCATAGCTGTCAGAAATACCACGCGCCATGGCGCCAACTTCAAAGTTATAGTCACCGATTTTCCCCACAGGGGTCACTTCGGCGGCAGTACCTGTCAGCCAGCATTGCTCAAAACTTTCCAGCTCTTCAGGCATGATGTGGCGCACGTGAACTTTGATCTGTTGTGCTTCCAACATACCGATAACGGTTTGGCGGGTCAGGCCGTTTAAGAAACAATCGGGTTTAGGCGTATGCACTTCACCGTCTTTCACAAAGAATAGATTGGCACCTGTCGCTTCGGCCACATAACCGCGATAATCAAACATCATGGCGTCAGAGCAACCTTTGGCTTCGGCCTGATGTTTGGCCATTGTGCAGATCATATAAAGACCAGATGCTTTGGCAAAACACGGAATGGTTTCAGGGCTTGGGCGTTTCCATTTGGAAATATCCAATTTGGCACCCTTGGTTTTGGCGTCGCCATAATAGGCACCCCATTCCCATGCGGCCACCATCATCCGAACCGGGTTATTTTGCGAAGCTACACCCATGTCTTCACCTGAACCGCGCCATGCCAGCACACGAATATACGCATCTGTCAGCCCGTTGGCTTTCATAACATCGTATTTAGCCGCTTCGATTTCATCGACAGTATAAGGGATCGGCACATCCACATATTCGCCTGATTTCAGTAAACGTTCTGAATGCAAACGGCTTTTGAAAATGGTGCCATTATAAGCCCGTTCGCCTTCAAACACGGATGATGCGTAGTGCATTGCGTGGGTTAACAGGTGCACATTGGCATCGCGCCAAGGTACAAGTTTACCGTCCAACCAAATTTCACCGTCGCGGTCATCATAAGAACCAGCCATTTCAAAAATCCCCTTCCATTAAGGATTGTAATTTTATTACCTAAACTACACTTATTGTGTTAGATAATTGCATTATATCGGGATTTTGCTAGCATTCGATTCTTGGAAAGTCAATAATGCTGACTTATATTGGTAACAACGACGGCTTTTTGTGATCGGGTGAAATAAATGGCGGACCATTCAAATGCTGCAAAAGCGGAAAACCTGCTTTTTCTGACGGACGATCAATTACTGCAGGGGATCGAGCTGATGTTTTTTGCCTATAAAGGCTTCACATCCGACCCTGATCAGATTTTACAGAATTATACATATGGGCGCGCACACCACCGCGCATTGCATTTTATTCAGCGCAACCCAGATATAACTGTCAGTACGTTACTGAATATTCTGGGTGTTACAAAGCAGTCACTTAACCGTGTTTTACGCCAACTGGTAATCGACAAGCTGGTGGATAGTAAAATAGGCAAAAGGGATCGGCGGGAAAGAAACCTGCAATTAACGCAAGAAGGAAAAGAATTGGAACGCAGCCTGTCAGAAGCACAACGCAAACGTATGCGCGCTGCCTATAAGGCTGCGGGCCCCGATGCTGTACATGGGTTCAGAACTGTTTTACAAAACATTATGGATCCGCAAATGAAAATCCATCTCGATTAGGAAATACAATGGTGCTACCAAATATAAATGATGCCCACATCCTGATCGTTGATGACGACGAACGTATTCGGGGCCTTTTACAGAAATTTCTAGCCCGCAATGGTTTTTGGGTAACCACTGCACGCGATGCCGCACATGCACGCCGTTTACTGAAAGGGTTGGAATTTGATCTGTTGGTTCTGGACGTGATGATGCCGGGTGCAGACGGTATGACACTGACAAGATCCCTGCGCGAAACCTTGGAAACACCTATTTTGCTACTGACTGCCAAAGCAGAAACCAGTGAGCGGATTATGGGGCTGGAAGCAGGTGCCGATGATTATCTGACCAAACCGTTTGAACCCAAAGAGCTGGTTTTGCGCATCAACGCCATATTACGCCGCGTTCCCGTAGAAGCACCCGTAGATGCACCGCCAAAAACCCTGCAACTGGGTGATGTGCATTATGATGTGTCACGCGGCGAGATGTGGCGCGGCACTGAATTGGTGCGGTTGACCGCAACGGAAAGTGCTTTGATGCGGATATTTTCAAGCTCTATTCACCAGTCAGTTTCGCGCAGTAAATTGGTTGAAGATTTGGGCCGTGATACGGGCCAAAGTCAGGAACGTGCGGTGGATGTACAAATCACAAGGTTACGCCGCAAAATAGAAGATGATCCCAAAAACCCCCGTTACCTGCAAACTGTGCGCGGTGCAGGCTATATGCTGGCACCCGATTAGGGCCGATGACAACCGCACTTATCACCCATCCTGACTGTCTAAATCACGTAACGCCTGATGGTCACCCCGAACAGGTTGCGCGTTTGCAGGCTATTTTGGCCGCCTTAAAGGATGATACCTTTGATGCGCTTGAACGCATCAAAGCCCCTTTAGCGGAAAAACTCCAAATACTTCGCGCCCATCCATCCGATTATTTTGAGCGTGTGAAAGCATCCGAACCCACCACGGGTTGGAAAATGCTGGATGGGGATACGCATATGTCAAACGGTTCTTTTAACGCAGCACTACGCGCCGCAGGGGCAAATGTGAAAGCCGTGGATATGATTATGGCAGGCCTTGTGGACAATGCATTTTGCGCTATTCGCCCCCCCGGCCACCACGCGGAAACCGCAACATCGATGGGGTTTTGTTTGTTTGGAAATGTGGTGATTGGTGCAAAACACGCGCTGGAACATCACGGGCTGTCGCGTGTGGCGATTGTGGATTTTGATGTGCATCACGGCAATGGCACACAAGATCTGGTTTGGAATGATGATCGCATTCTGTTTGCGTCCACCCATCAAATGCCGCTATATCCTGGCACAGGCGCCGCACATGAAACGGGCGGGTCGGGTAATGTTTTGAACGTACCTCTTGCGCCTAACGCGAATAGCACAGCCCTGAAGTATGCGTTTGAGCAATCTATAATTCCCGCATTGTATCATCATAAACCTGAAATGATTTTCATTTCTGCGGGGTTTGATGCACATTTTGCTGATCCGTTGGCCAATCTGAACTTTACAGAAGGCGATTTCATATGGGCCACCAGGCAGTTGAAAGATGCGGCAAATGAGCTGTGCCGGGGTCGTCTGGTCTCGACTCTTGAAGGCGGATATGATCTTGATGCTTTGGCAGCTTCAACGGCTGCACATATTAAAGTTTTGATGGAGCATTAAGCCATGAGCGACAAACCTGTAGCAGAAATGAGTTTCGAAGTGGCCATGGCCGAATTGGAAACCGTGGTATCCAAACTGGAAAGCAGTCAGGTGGCCTTAGACGATTCTATCAAACTGTATGAGCGCGGCGCAGAATTGAAAAAACATTGCGAAGAAAAGCTGAAAACCGCTGAAGAAAAAGTCGCGCAAATCACCCTTAGCCCCGACGGCAAACCACAAAACCTGAAACCTGTAGAAGGTTAATACGCGTGACCTTTGATTTGGCATCAGAACTGGCCCGCGCTGCTGGCCTAGTCGAAGCAAAACTGGGCGATTGCTTGCCCTTACCGGCAAGTACCCCCATTGCGAAACCGATGCGGCACGCGGTTTTAAACGGCGGCAAACGGTTGCGCGCATACTTGGTTTTACAAACCGCAAACCTGTTTGATGTCGACACTAATCAAGCGCTTTTCAGTGCTGCTGCCATAGAATGTATTCACGCTTATTCTTTGGTTCATGATGATTTGCCGTGCATGGATGATGACGACCTGCGGCGTGGCCAACCTACAGTTCATGTGAAATGGGATGAAGCAACAGCGGTTCTGGTCGGTGATGCTTTGCAAACTTTGGCGTTTGAAATTCTGTCAAACAAAGCGGCGGCGCAAAATGATACAATACGGGTTAATCTGATCAGTAGTCTGGCCCGTGCATCTGGCGCAGACGGGATGGTTTTGGGGCAGATGCAAGATATTGCTGCCGAAACCGCATCGGTGCCGCTGACTTTAGATCAAATAACAAATTTGCAGACTAATAAGACGGGTGCTTTGATCCGTTGGTCAGTCGAATCGGGTGCTGTACTGGCAAACCAACCAAAATCCGCACTATCTGAATATGCAAATGCACTGGGTTTAGCTTTCCAAATTCAGGATGATGTGTTGGATATAGAAGGTGATGCGCAAGAAGCTGGTAAGCGGTTGCAAAAGGATACGGACGCAGGAAAAGCAACTTTCGTATCTATATTGGGCATCGATGCGGCCAAGACGCGCGCCAAATTATTGGTGGAACAAGCCCAGGATGTGTTATCATCATACGGGACTAAAGCTGCACCATTGCGTGCGGTTGCACAGTACGTTATTGAACGCGACAAATAGTAAGGGTTTCACCCCATGAGTACAGAACGCCCGAATACGCCTTTGCTGGATCAAATAACCAGCCCAGAGAACCTGAAAAAACTGTCAGATATGCAATTACGCCAGGTGGCTGATGCATTGCGTCATGAAACTATTTCTGCGGTTTCAGAAACTGGCGGCCATTTGGGGGCAGGCCTAGGCGTAATAGAACTGACCACCGCCATTCACGCGGTTTTCGATACACCAAAAGATCGCTTGATCTGGGATGTCAGCCATCAATGTTACCCCCATAAAATTCTGACAGGGCGCCGTGACCGTATTCGCACATTACGCCAACCGGGCGGCTTATCCGGCTTCACAAAACGCACTGAAAGCCCCTATGATCCGTTTGGGGCCGCTCACAGTTCCACCTCTATTTCTGCCGCCCTTGGTTTTGCCGTTGCCCGCGATTTGGGCGGTGCCCCCGAACATGGGCTGGGCGATGCGATTGCCGTGATTGGTGATGGTGCCATGTCCGCAGGCATGGCCTATGAGGCGATGAATAACGCAGGTCATTTGGGCAAACGCCTGTTTGTCATTTTGAATGACAATGAAATGTCCATCGCACCACCTGTGGGTGCTATGTCTTCCTACCTGTCCAAATTATATGCAGGTGAACCGTTTCAAGAATTGAAAGCCGCCGCCAAAGGTGCTGTTTCCCTACTACCGCCGCCTTTTCAGGATGGCGCGAAACGGGCGCGTGATATGGTCAAGCATATGACCGTGGGTGGTACCTTGTTTGAACAGCTTGGTTTTTCTTATGTCGGCCCGATTGACGGCCATGATATGGAACAGTTGTTAAACGTGCTGCGCACCGTAAAACAACGCGCAACAGGCCCGATGCTGATCCATGTGTTGACCAAAAAGGGCAAAGGCTACGCGCCGGCTGAAGCGGCATCTGATAAATACCACGGCGTCAGCAAGTTTGATGTAGTGTCAGGTAAGCAACATAAAGCCAAATCCAACGCGCCCAGCTACACCCGCGTTTTTGCGGATAGTCTGATCAAAGAAGCAACTTTGGACGATAAAATCGTTGCGGTGACCGCCGCAATGCCCGATGGTACCGGGCTTGATTTATTCGCAGAACGCTTTCCCAGCCGTTGCTTTGACGTAGGCATTGCCGAACAGCACGGTGTTACATTTTGTGCAGCCCTAGCTGCAGGTGGCATGAAACCGTTTTGCACAATGTATTCAACATTTCTGCAACGTGGTTACGATCAGGTTGTGCATGACGTGGCCTTGCAACGCTTGCCTGTACGTTTTGCGATTGATCGCGCTGGGCTGGTGGGGGCTGATGGCCCGACACATGCAGGCAGTTTTGATATTGCGTATCTCGCAAACCTACCGGGCTTTGTGGTGATGGCAGCCGCTGATGAAGCTGAGCTGGTTCATATGGTAGCAACCGCCACATCGATTAATGATCGGCCCAGCGCGTTTCGGTATCCGCGTGGTGAAGGCGTTGGTGTGGAAATTCCCGAAAAGGGCGAAGTGCTGGAAATCGGCAAAGGCCGTATGATCCAAAAAGGCAGCCGCGTAGCAATCCTGTCTTTTGGCACGCGTTTGCAAGAAGTGATGAAAGCGGCTGAAAGTCTGGCCGCAAAAGGTATCACACCCACAATCGCTGATGCACGCTTTGCCAAACCGCTGGATGAAGCCCTGATCACAGAACTTGCCACAACTCACGAAGCCCTGATCACCATCGAAGAAGGTGCTGTGGGTGGTTTTGGCAGCCATGTGATGCAGTTTATGTCTGAAAGCGGTTTGATGGATACAAACGTGAAAATCCGTTCAATGGTGTTTCCGGATACCTTCATAGACCAAAACTCACCTGCTGAAATGTATGAAGTTGCGGCATTGAACGCGAAAGATATTGAAGCAAAAGTGCTGGATGTTCTGGGCGTCGCCAGCTTAGCTAAGCGCGCTTAAGTTCAAATTCTGCCACTAATTCCACATGGGCTGACCAGCGAAACTGATCAACAACCTGCACCCAGTTCAATGCATACCCGCCATTGATCAGAATTTTTGCATCGCGTGCAAAAGTGGCAGGGTTGCAAGATACGAATGAAATTTTTCCAATGTCGGATTGCGCCAGAATTTTTACCTGTTCCAACGCACCTGCACGTGGTGGATCAATAACCACACCATCATACTTTTTCAATTCATCCAGCAATAACGGGCGATAAAACAGATCGCGCGCTTCGGTTGTTATATCTTTTGTACCAACTGCCTGACGCCAGCCTGAGTTAAGTGCATCCAGCATTTCAGGTTGTGTTTCGACCGCGTGAACCTGCGCAATTTGTGACAAAGGAAGTGTAAAAGTACCTGACCCGCTGAATAAATCCAGCACCTGCTTGCACTCACCAAGCGTTTCCAACGACGCCGAAACAAGGGCATGTTCCCCTTGGGGTGTGGCTTGCAAAAACGAGCCACTTGGCGGGATAACATGGGCAGGCCCGAATTTTTGGGTTGGGGGCTTCAGCTGTGCTAAAACCTCGCTGTTCCAGCTTAACCGCGCAAATCCGTGTATGGTCGCCATTTGCGCCAAGCCTTCCGTTTGTTTCGGCTCAAGCTCTTTTGCATCAACCACATCCACATCCAGCCCGTTTTCTGTTACCGTAGCACCTATGCGAATTTCATCTTTGCGCGAACAGCCAAGCTTGGCAATTTCGCGAAATGCATCAAAGCCCGCAATGATTTGCGGGTGCATTAACGTGCATTCCAGAAGGTTGATCAAGACATCCGAATTGCGTTTATGAAAGCCAACTTCTGCAGATTTTTTAGTACGCCGAGCTGAAAAAACCGCCCGCCTGCGGCTGTGCGCAGGGGATACCTGAATGGGCCTGAACGCGGTCTCAACATGATTAAGTGCCAACGTATCTTGAACCAGCCGCATTTTCCATTTTGCCAAAAGCGCATCATCCGCGTGTTGCAAAATACAGCCGCCGCATTTTTTGAAATGCCGACACGGGGCTTTGACCCGCTCAGGCACGGGTTCCAGAATGCGCACATCTTCACAAATGCCGTTGGCAATGTCGCCCACGGCGATTTCACCCGGTAGTGAAAATGGCACAAACACATCTTCATTGCGCACGGATGTGACGCCGTCACCTTGCCAGCTTAGGCGTTCTATTTTGAATTTTTCGCTCATATCATGTGCCTGTTAACTGAAAACTAACAGCGCGGAAAGGGCTAGAAATATCGCCATGATACGCCTGAATATCACCCAAGCAGCTTCCGTTCTTAACGCACGTGATATGGCCGCCCCAAAATATGTCCAGAACATACAAACGAAAAAATTTAGGCCTGAAAAACCTATAGCCAACCGCAATGCTTCCTGTTCCGGCGGCAAGCCCAAAGGATAACCCGCAGACGCTGCCACGGCCACGGCCCAAATTTTAGGGTTTATCCATTGGAATAAAATTGCCTGAATAAAAGTAAATGGCTTGTCGGCAGAGCCGTTTTCGATGCCGCCTGACTTATTCCAAAGAGCCCATGCCATCCACAATATCCATAGGGCAGCGATACATTTCAAAAAGAAGGCTACTTCAGGGCTGGATAATAATAGGGCACCTACGCCAAAACCAACTAGGGCACCGATAATGCCCACGCCCAACGCCACGCCCATAATATGTGGCCACGTAGCGCGGGCACCAAACCGCGCCCCTGATGCAAGAAGTAAAATAACATTCGGCCCGGGTGAAAACAGGCCTGCGAAGATGAAAATATAGATCGGGTCAATCATCGTTTAGCATTGCCAACAGTTGATCTTTGGTAAGATTGAGATTTGCGGCAATCCATGTAGCTTCCAGTTTCTTAAGACAATTCCCCAATGCAGCACCACTGAAACGGTTAGAAACATCAGCTGAAGATATTGGAAACTTTGCTTTTGCGCCAAGGTTTAATTCCTGTTCCAAATTTTCAGGAATACCCGTTTCCAAATGGGCGCAAAGTACCAGCATAGCATCAAGACCTGCATCCTTACCCAGTTTATATCCTGCTATTTTAGGGGAAAGTGCATTCATAACTACTGCTTGCATCGCGGTTAAAAGCTTTGCCTCTTGCTTGCTAAGCCGCAAGCTACCTTTAACATCTTCGCCTCCAAGCGCCAGCAATCTGCGCATCCAATTCGGGCTTGCATTAACCATGTTTTCCAAATGAACAAGCGGGGCCATAGAGGTGATGTTGGCACCTGTAATCACCTGCATCAACACGCCCGTTTGCGCCATTGCAGCAATGCTGGGCGCAGGATCATCCGCTGCCAGAAGTTTGCGCATTTCATGACCTATACGCTCTTTTGACAGGGTTTTGATTCCGCCCAAATTTTGCGCACATGCGGCTAACGCGTCCGCATCAAGACCTGCATCAGGATCACCATAAAGCGCATGGAACCGAAAAAACCGCAGGATGCGCAAGTAATCTTCGCGAATGCGCGCGGCAGGGTCTTCAATGAAACGCACACGCCGTGCGCGCAGATCATCCAGCCCACCCAATGGGTCTGTGATTGTGCCGTCCAGATCAGCATAAAGTGCATTCATCGTAAAATCACGACGTTTCGCATCATCTAAAATAGATTTGGAAAACGCAACAACCGCACGGCGCCCATCGGTTTCAATATCTTTACGGTATGTGGTCACTTCCACAGGATCACCGTCAACCACGATGGTAACGGTGCCATGTTCCACGCCTGTCGGGATCACACGCAGGCCGTGGTTTCTGGCAAGGGTCATAACTGTTTCGGGGTGCGCGTCGGTTGACATATCAATATCGTTTACAGGTATATCCAACAGGGCATTGCGCACGCACCCGCCCACGAAATAAATCGCATACCCCGCCTGCTGCAGCATTTTTGAAACAACAACTGGGCCGTTGGATTCCAGCCAATCCGCCTTAATGCACATCATTGTCCCCCACAATATCTGCCAACATGCGCAACATACGCGCGGTGGCCCCCCAAATATAATATGGCCCGTATGGAACGGTAAAATAATACCGTTTCTGTCCTTGCCAGATACGCCCTTCAATTTGGTAATTTTCAGGGTGCAACAGATGGTTCAAGGGTGCCGTGAAAACCTCAGAAACTTCCCCTGTTGCAAGCTTCGCCTGAAAGCCATCAGGCACCAGACCCACATAAGGACGCACAAGAAATGAGGTTACTGTGACGTGTTTAGGTAAAGCCCCGATCATTTGCACACCCTTTTGCGCCAAACCAATTTCTTCTTCTGCTTCACGCAAAGCGGTATGGGCTAGGGATGTGTCCGTTACATCCTGCTTGCCACCTGGAAAAGAGATTTGCCCGGGATGATGGCGCATCGCTGTCGAGCGTTTGGTAAAGACAACTTCAAGCCCGTTTGGCCCTGCCATAAGAGGTATTAGAACCGCCGCATTACGCAACTCACTGGGCAGAAATCTAGGTTGATCCTGATTAAGATCAAAATCGGATGATGGTTCTGTGCTTTTTGCACTGGCTAAAGCTTTTTCTATTACATTAATTTGTGACATGAACCGTTCCATAACATGTTCATGACCCAGAGATGCGTTAATCGCAAGCTAAGCCTTGGCGTCAAAGCCCAAAGTCTTTGGATCCAGCTCATAATGACTGCCACAAAACTGGCAATCCGCGGTAACCATGCCATTATCCGCTGTCATCTTTTCAATGTCTTTTGCCGAATACATCGACATCGTATTACGCACCTTTTCCGGGCCGCAAGAGCAGCCGAATTTTACGGGTTGAACTGGAAAAACGCGAGGCTGGTCTTCGTGAAACAAGCGCGTTAACAAAGTTTGAGGCGAAACATATGGCCCGACAAGTTCGGTTTCTTCGACGGTTTGCAAATGCATGGTCGCACGTGTCCAACCATCGGCATCTGCGTCTGGCACCAAATCATCTGCTTGCAGCAGGTCAGATGTTTCTGCACTCTCTACATTGCTGACAAGTGGGGATGCTTTGGGCATCATCTGCACCATGATGCCACCTGCGCGCCACTGATCCTGTTCATCATTCGTAGAAGATTGACCAACTGAAAGGGCGAAATCCGTGGGAAGTTGTTCAGACTGGGCAAAATACGTGCTGGCACAAGCGGCAAGTGATCCGCCTGCAAGCGGGGTCATACCCTGATATGGGGTCATGTCTTGGCCTTGATCAATGATCACACCAAAAATACCCTTGCCGATTTTTTCAAAGGGTGTGCCGGTTTCTGTTTTCAAGCGATCTTCATCAAAGCTTGCGTAGGCGCGAATACGGGCAGGGGTGCCGTCTTCCTGTGGGCCGTAATAATCTGTTGCCAGAATACGAATGGGGCCGTCACCGCGAATTTGCAGTGAAAGTTTCCAACGTAATTTTATGGTCTGGCCGATCAGGGCGGTTAACACTACCGCTTCGGCCAGCATGGCAGATACTTCCAACGGGTAATCATGTTGATCCAGAATTGTATTTAACAAACCGTCTAATCGCGCTATGCGTCCGCGAATATCGGATTTATCCAGTTGGAAGGGTAGAACCGTATCATCCCATTCGATCTTTGCTTCAATTTCAGACATTTTAAACCTCTGGCTTTTTGCTCCCATAAAACCTTTTGGCGCGAAGGGCAATTCCAAGCTGTTATTTAGCGTTAATTGCGTTATGTCGAGGGTATGAGACGTTATGGCCAATCTGTTAGATCTGATGTGTATTACAAGCCTCGCCCTGGGGCTTACGGAATTATTGTAGACGGGCACCAGATTATGTTAACACGCGAAAGCTTGGAACAGGTGGAAATTCAACTGCCGGGCGGTGGGATTGATCCCGGCGAAAGTGCGCTTCAGGCACTACACCGTGAATGCTTGGAAGAAACCGGTTGGAAGGTTCAAATTGATCGACGGTTAGGGGCATATCAGCGGTTTACACATATGCCAGAATATGGATTTTGGGCGCAAAAAATCTGCCATATTTATCTGTGCCGTCCCGTCTATAAACTGCATGAACCGTTAGAGCCGTTTCATACAACTGTGTGGCGCAGTTTTGATGAAGCCCTTGATCAACTTAGTAATGAAGGTGACCGTGATTTTCTGGCCGCTTTGCTGAAACGTTAAGGGCTTATCGTTTTAGAGATTATTATCGTATCTTTCAGCCTACTAAAACTTGCCGGAATATCTTCTAGGCGTGCCACAGGAAGCGGCTTGAACATTTGAAATCTATTGTCAAACGGAGAACTGGCCCCGGCGCGGTTGTTCTGCAACACACACATAACGCGTTGCGCCTTGCTTTTATCATCAAACTTAAGAGCGAAGCCGTCATTGCCATTTGGCAATGATCTGGAAAAGCCTTTAGATACCTCTAACCGCACATTAGGTTCTTTTGGCAAGATTTGGATTACTTCACCTGTACCGGATTGATAATAACAATATAAATAACCTGATGCATTGGATTTGAGTTTCACCACAAAAGCATCATTCAACTTATAACGCGACCGCATAGCAACGATGGCCAGATGTTTGCCCACAGGTTTTTGAGCGACTGGTTCTTTGCGTGAAATACCGCCCCGCTTGTGTCCATTCACAGGGTAGCCTTTCAATTCCTGCCGTAACCGCGCGTACACATCGTAATTCAAATCACCTGTTGCGATCAAATCTTTATCCGCCTGATATTTTGCAAGGGCCGCATGGGTCGCAAGGTTCATTCGCCCGTCCGGTTGATTGGTATAAAGCCCAAGCCTGGCCAACATCCGCTGGGTTTCCAAAACCGAAATGGTTTTGGGCGTTGTAATATAGGCACTTCGTTTCAGGTTTTCCAATTTCTCATTCGTCGGCTCAATATTCAGGCATTTCCAGTACGGCACTTTTGCATGGCGTCCCAGCAATTCGATTGTACCCAGTTCAATCAGATTACGCACAGCCTGCCCAATACTTTCTACCCGATTAAAAGAAAGTGTCAGATTATATCCCGTCAAATTGATAAGCCCGGAACCGCCCGTTCCAAAACCTTTGTCGGTCACGACCATCGAATTAGCAACAGAACCGCCAGCCAGTACTGTTTTATCCGGATATGAAACCAGATGCAGATCAACGGACACCACTGATACACCACGACGAAAATTGGGCGATGCTTTTTGCAATGCGCCACCATTAATGGTTAACGGATGCGGCGCGTTGGTGAAATCCAGATCAAGCTTAAGCTGATCATCAATGGTATTCGCATCCACTTGTGTGATCCCCCCGCGAAAATAGAATTTAGGTTGTTCCTGATCTTCGGTTGGTGACAGTATAACAAGCTGCCCAAAATCCCTTGAAAAAGATTGATCCTGAAAAATATACGCCCCGCTTTGAATGTTCATGTGGTTAATGGCGTTCAGCAACATTTCATCCCCGCCAACAGAGATTTTTTTGGAAAGGTCGGTAATTTTACTGGATGTAATCAAGATGCGGGGCCGTTTGGCATCAGCCAGTAAATTATCCATGCACCGTAAAGAGGCACTAAAGGATGTAAAATTGCGCACTGGCCTATGATTTGGTTGGGCCACATTTTTTGCCAAAGGTGCATTAAATGTTGCACAAGAAGATATGCCGAACAGGCAAAGCAGCATGCCGAAAAACCGATAAATCTTGATGGCGTATAAATGTATCAATGAGTGGCCCGGGGTTTTTTCTTAAACTGAAGCTTTTAAATTGAAAGAAGGTAAATATTGTAAAACTATTTACCTTTACCCCCCGAAAATTCGAATAAAATTGCAGAGATATCATCATAAAAAGGCGTGCCATCAGCAAACTGACTGACATCCCACATAAGATCATTCAAATATTCCAACCCCGAATTGCCCATATGGTCAGACAAGGCTGATTGCATTCTGTCTTCATCATAAAGCTGATCTTTTGCATTCTGGCACTCCGTGATGCCATCCGAATACAACAACAGCCTGTCCCCATGATTTAACTGCAGCACCTCTGTTTGATACGGCACCCCTGCAACCCACCCGATAGGTGGGCCACCTGTACCTACAAGTTCTGTTGTGCCGTCTTTTCGAACAATCACCGGGTAGGGATGGCCCGCTTGCACAAATTCCGTATAGCCTGTTGTCAAATTTATATCCGCAAAAGCCAGTGTGAAATAATGTTCAGTTTCCATATCAGCCAGTAATTGATTGTTCAAAGCTTCGGCAATTTGCGCAGGTGCCCGGTGGGTAAATTCACCATTATGATCCCGCTCAAAAGCAATGTTTTGTGCCTTGTTGTTGCGGCTTAAATAACCGGCAAGGCGCGCGGTCACCAAAGCCGATGAAATGCCGTGCCCTGAAACATCTATCGAATACATCCCCAAACGATCTTTGGCGAAGCGGAAAAACCCAACTAGGTCCCCCCCTACATGGCCACAAGATTTAAACAGAATGGAAACATCACCACTATCAAACTTCACATGGTTTTCAGGTATCAGCGATAATTGTAATCGTTCGGCTTCCACCAAATCCTTTTGAATAACCTCATGCAGGGCCTGCAGTTTTGACAGTGTTTCGGTAATACGTTTATTTTTCTGCTGTAACACCTGTTCCATCTCTAGAATGCGTTGGCCTGCCTGCATCCGGGCAAACAGCTCTTCAGGGTTCACGGGTTTCGATAAAAAATCATCGGCGCCATGCGCTAACCCTTCGGCAATTTCTTCTTTTGCTGATTTTGATGTTAATAATATAAAATACCCGAAAGTTTCACGTTCCAGTGTTTTAAAAGCCTTGCAAAATTCCAACCCGTTCATTTTCGGCATCATCCAGTCGCTGATGACCATATCAAATTCCTGCGTTTTACAATGTTCTAATGCCTCTTGCGCACCTAGACATTGAACAGGATTCACCCCCCATTTTTTAAGATGCGCCGACACGATTTTCAGCTGCAACTTACTGTCATCAACAACCAGCACCCGAAAATTATTCTCGACTGCCAGAGTGGGAAGGGACAACGCCGGTTTTGAACGTTCCAATAAAGCCTCATGCATTAATTTCAGATACTATCCCGCAACAGGTTTAAAAAGTTATGAAGTTTAAAAAATTGATATGAATTTATTTTAGTAACCAATAATTAGGGCTGTCTTGCGATACATCATATCAAATACCCCTGCGGAGACATGGATGACGGATTTAAAACAGTTCTATTTTTCGGATTATGAAGACAGGGTTCCCGAACCTCCGTTAAAATATGAACCGCTAATAGAATTTATCTGGCAGGTATTAGCAATTTGCACCATCGCATTAGGCGCAAGGTACCTGTTATGGCGTTGGTTTTATTCGCTCAATACAGATGCTCTGTGGTTTGCAATTCCTGTGGTTATCGCGGAAACTTGCGCTTTTATCGGGCTTTTACTTTTTGTTCATAACTTATGGTCAGTGAATGATACCCCGCAAACCAAGGCTCCATCAAAACGATCTGAAGTTATAAATGATGCTGATGATACGTCCCTGATCAGTGTCGATATATTTTTACCAACCTTTAACGAAGACCCGGAACTGACCCGCTATTCAATCCGTGATGCAAAGGCTGTGACCTATCCTTGTCCGCTTAATCTGAAAATTCACGTTCTGGATGACGGCAACCGTGCGGTTATGAAAAAGGTGGCGGCTGAAGAGGGCGTAAATTACATCACTAGACCTACAAATGCTGGGTATAAAGCCGGTAATCTGCGCAATGCAATTTCACAAACCCACGGCGATTTCATGGTCATATTAGACTCTGATACCCGCCCTTTTCCAACCCTTCTGAAAAATACGCTGGGCTATTTTCGCGACCCGAAGGTTGCATGGGTTCAAACCCCGCAATGGTTCTATGACACACCTGTCGGGCGGCCGCTGGATTGGGAGTGGGCGCAAAAGTATGGGCGTATCGGGGGAATGGCTGCATGGGTGGCGCAGCGTATTGTAGGCCCTATAACGGTTGGGCGTGATCCTTTTGTCAATGATGCGAAGCTATTTTATGATGTTATTCAACGTAGGCGAAACGGGTTGAATGTTTCATTTTGCTGCGGTGCAGGTTCAATCCACCGCCGCGAAGGTTATGGAAGCAGCCTTAAAGGATTATGCAATCCACCGCCGCGAAGCGGTTATGGAAGCAGCCTTAAAGGATTATGCAAAAACAATTGAAGGGCAAGCTAAGGGATTTTTAGAATTTGTGGCGGAAAATGAAGATATTGAACTCGCATTGCACAAGGAATTATCAATCCGAACAGAGTTGACGCCTTATAAATTTCATGTCTCTGAAGATATATACACATCCATCCTGCTGCACAGTGATACCGATCGAAACTGGAAATCTGTTTTTCACCCGCAAGTGGAAAGCAAAATGCTTTCGCCTTTGGATATTCAAAGCTGGGCGATGCAGCGGTTTCGATATGCAGGTGGCAGTCTGGACATTCTGATCAAGGATTGCCCCTTGTTTCGCAAAGGTATGTCAGCACGCCAACGAATGATGTACGCCGCAACTTTCTGGTCATACCTTGCACCTTTATGGAACGTGATTTTCATCGCGGCCCCCCTGCTTGCATTATTTACGGGTCTTACCCCGATCAATGCTTACTCAGTGGAATTTTTCGCCCATCTTTTACCTTTCCTGATCTTACATGAATTGGCCGCAATCTTTGGTACTTGGGGCATAGATAACAGGCAGGGCAAAATGCTGAACATTGCATTTTTCTCATTCAACCTGATGGCCCTTTGGGCGGTGATACGGGGCAAAGAAATTAAATTTAAAGTGACCCCAAAAGAGCGAAATAACCAACGCCATTTACCGCTTGTCGCCCCACAAATTTTGGTTGTTGCATTATCTTTAGCTGCAATAGCATTTGCCCTGACGCACGCTTGGCTTGATCCTAAAAGTGCCGATCTTGGCCTATTGGCTGTAAACATTTTTTGGGCCGCTTTGAACGCCTACAGCATGACGGTTCTAATCAATGCAGCTCTTTGGACGCCAGATAAAGAAAAAGCCCAGTATATCGATGTGAAAAATAGAATTACAAAAGGGGAAATGGCATGAATATTGCCCAAAACCTAATCAAAGCCCGCAGTCATTTCGCTTTTGTCATCGGGCTTTCATTAGCCGCGATCCTTGCAATATCGTTGGACAGCACGTTGGGCTATACGTGGATCACAAATAACACGCGCCAAACCATTACCCGCAGCCCCGATCAAACCCAACTGACCGCACGCACGCTACTTAATTCTTATGATCTACAAAATGCGCGCGTAGCTTGGGGATATTTTGAACGCAATTATAACCCCGAAACGGGTTTGGTAAATTCGGTTAATGGCTTTCCTTCCACCACGATATGGGATCAATCATCCTATCTTCTGGGTCTAATTTCCGCTTATAAAATCGGAATTGTGGATAAGGGTCTGTTTGATTTGCGCATGTCGCAAGCTCTTAAATCGCTTTCACAATTAACGCTGTTTGCGGGCAAATTACCCAACAAAGTTTATGATACCCGTCAGCTGCAAATGACGACCTATTCGAATGAGCCTATAGAAACAGGTATCGGTTGGTCGGCATTAGACATCGCACGCATGACCGTACCGTTAAACATCCTGCTTTACGATTACCCCCAACACACAGCCACCGCCGGGCACATTTTAAAGAGTTGGGATTTTGCGGCGATGGTTGCAAATGGTGTTCTTATGGGGTCGCGGTTAAACGCAGAAACCAATGAGCCCGAAATAATACAAGAAGGTCGATTGGGTTATGAAGAATATGGTGCCCGCGCCATCAACCTTTTGGGCATGGATGCGATGACAGCTGCAAAATATGATGATTTCATCAAGTTCAAAACCATCGAAGGCCAGGAAATTGCCGCTGACAGCCGTACATTCAATTTGTTTGGAGCACCAAATTATGTTGTCAGCGAACCTTATATCCTAATGGCCATCGAGTTTGGTTTGGACAGTGAAGCAAAGGAACTGGCACACCGTATATATAGCGCACAGGAAAACAGGTACCTGTCATCAGGCCAGTTAACCGCCGTGAGCGAAGATAACATCGATCAGGAACCTTACTTTATTTACAACGCAGTGCTTGCAAACGGGCGGGCATGGAGTGCAGTCGACGATAAAGGTAAACGCTTTCCTGAGCTGAAAACCCTCAGCACGAAAGCAGCCTTTGGCTGGCACGCACTTTATAATACGGATTATACCCGCAGGTTGATGAAAGAAATACAAAAAACCCAAACCGCCGATCAGGGTTGGATGTCCGGGGTTTATGAAAACGACGGGCGCATAAACGCGGTTTCCACGGCAAATACCAATGGCATTATTCTGGAAATAATCAATTACAAAGCAAATGGGCCGCTGGTTTCAGCCCGGTTCACAAAAGGAGACCCCAAATGATCGACTGGGCACAAGCGCGGCAATTACAAGATGATGTCGGCAAAGAAGAAATGGCAGAAGTCGTGGAACTGTTTCTGGCAGAAGTGGACGAAGCCATGGAAATACTGCAAAGCGGTTATGATGCAATGTCTGCCCAAGACCGCTCTGCATCTTTTCATTTTCTGAAAGGCTGCGCCTCAAACTTTGGGTTTAAAGCCTTTGGGGATCAATGTTCTTTAGGCGAAGAAATTACCAAAACAGGTGGCGTTCCGGGTTTTCAAATCTCAGATCTTGCAGCTACTTACGCAAGTTCCAAACAGCAATTTACAGGCGAATATGACGCTGAACTAACTTAAAAATCCTGCGGTTATTTCGATAAAGGCGCGCGGTTTTTCAGCATGCACCCAATGGTTAGAACCTTTTATTTCTTGCACGTCTACATTGGGGAAAAGCCGCTTAATATTTGGCATGTGTTCAGGTAATACATAGTCGGACAGGCCCCTTTTATGAACAATACATCATTTTGAAATACGCCTGTAATTTCTGGAAACCCAATAATATCATCCATATTATCAGCCAGCACATCCAGATTTAATGTCCAACGGGCGCTCTTTTCAGACAATTCCAGACTTTGCACCAGAAAAGCCCGCGTCGCGGGCTCGGTAATTTTATCAGCTAGCATTTTATCTGCCTCTGATCGCTTTGTTATATGTGTCATATCCATACTGCGCATCGCCGTAATGTTGGGCATTTGCGAATGCGTGTAGGCCACAGGTGCAATATCAGCCACGATCAACCTGTTCACATTAGACGGGTTTCGCAATGCTAATACCATCGCAGCCTTGCCACCCATCGAATGCCCTAAGACATCAACAGGTCCGTTAATTTCTGCAAGACAATGCGCCAAGTCACCCGCCATTGCAGAATAATTATGGTTATCATCCCAAAAACTGCCGGCATGATTTCGCATATCAACTGTGATCACCTGCCGGTCCGCACTTAACCGTTTGGCAATTGCGCGCCAATTACGGCCTGACCCGAAAAGACCGTGCGCAATTAACAGCGTTGGGTGATTTGTGGCATCGCCAAAAATCTGCATATTTAATATCTGCGTCATATCAGGAACTGCGCTAAAGTTTTATCATCTGTGATATCGCGGTAGGATAAGCCCGCTTTATCCATACGCGCAAACAAATCCTTAAAACCACCTTTTGATTTAGTTTCGATACCCAGCAAAACCGTACCAAAATTGCGCGCTGATTTTTTCAAGTATTCAAAGCGCGCAATATCGTCATCCGGCCCCAGCAAATTCAGGAAATCCTTCAAGGCCCCCGGGCGTTGTGGTAGGCGCAATATCAAGTATTTTTTCAAACCCTCAGAACGCAATGCCCGCTCTTTCACATCAGGCAACCGTTCAAAATCAAAATTCCCGCCAGAAGTGACACAAACCACCCGCTTGCCGGCAATTTCATCAGCGATATCTTTTAGGGCATCAACTGTCATCGCCCCCGCCGGCTCCAGAACAATGCCTTCAATATTCAAAAGTTCCAGTATCGTTGTGCAAAGCCTATCTTCATCAATGCCGATCAGATTTTCTTTTGGCACATTTTGCAAAATTTCAAAGTTATGTTCGCCAATTTGCGCAACCGCTGCACCATCGACAAAACTGTCGACATGGGGGAGTCTTACAAGCTGACCCGCATCAAGGGCTGCATACAAGCTGCGCGCACCTTTTGGTTCAACCAAACGAAACTGCGGGGCAGAACCTGCCGCGTTGTAATATTTAATAAGCCCCGACGAAAGCCCGCCACCACCGACAGGCACAACCATGTAATCAACGGGCTCGGATAATTGCTCGCTGATTTCCAACGCAATAGATGCTTGGCCTTCGATCACATCAGGTAAATCATATGGCGGCAAAAACCCTGCGCCCATTTCAGCGGCATAAGCTTTTGCAGCAACAAGGGTATCATCAAAGTAATCACCTTCAAGCCTAATCTCGATAAACTTACCGCCAAAAGTGGCTGTCTTGATCACCTTCTGCCCAGGCGTGGTAACAGGCATAAAGATAACGCCTTTTACCCCGAAATGGCGACATGCAAACGCCATGCCTTGCGCATGATTGCCCGCGGATGCGCAAACGAATGTCTTTGGGCTATCAGCCCTAGCCAATGCTTGTTGCATCGCATTATATGCACCGCGAATTTTATAAGACCTGACAGGGGACAGATCTTCGCGCTTCAAATAAATCTCTGCACTGTAAAGATTCGATAAGTATTCGTTCTTTTGCAAAGGTGTCTTAGGGAACAATTTGCGCATCATATTGGTTGCTTCTGCAACATTTTCCAAAAAGCCTGCCATTTTCCAGTAAAACCTTTGTCATTTCTACGTGAAAATCGCATTTCCACTTTCACCACTCTAACAATCCCCCTAAAGGTGTCGACAGCGAAACGATACCAAAATCGCTTGAGGGGTAAAATGTTACACTGGGTAAAAACACTAATCCTGTCAGCTTTGTTATGTGTTTCTTTAACGCAGGTTTTAGACGCGCAATCTCCAAGTGATACAGTAAAAATGCGTGTTATGACAGTAGAACGCAAACCGTTTGCTTTTCAGCAAGACGGCGTCTGGATTGGCTTTGCAGTTGAATTGTGGAAAGCGATTGCAGACTTATACGACATCGAAACAGAGTTTGTCGGGTCGGATCAGTTTTCAGAAATGCTGAACGGTGTTGAAGATGGCATTGTTGAAGCCGCGGTTGCCAACATTTCAATCACCCACTCACGTGAACAGCGAATGGATTTTTCGCAACCCATTTTTGATGCGGGCCTTATCGTATTAATGCCCTCAACCAACTCTCCATCTATATTTTCAATTATTCTGCGTAAGCAAATTTTATTTTGGCTGCTCAGTGCTATTGGCCTATTGATTGCAGCAGGCGGGTTGATCGCGTTTTTTGAACGTAATAACCCCCATTTCAAAAGCCTTACGCACAATACAAAATTCGGCGAGGGGCTTTGGTGGTCGGTGAATGTTGTAACTAACGCAAGCTTTACAATCTTTACGCCACAAACGCGCTCAGGTCGGTTTGTTGGTTATGGCCTGATTATTATCGGTCTTTTTGTTGTATCTGCCTTTGTAGCGCAAATTACTTCGGCACTTACAGTAGGCGAGTTACGCAACCAAATTGACGGCGTAAATGATCTGTATGGCAAGCGCGTAGGCACAACCGAAGGATCAACATCCTCGCACTTTTTAAATGCACAATCCATAAACCACCAAACGTATGAAGTGCTAGATGATCTGTTCATTGCAATAGAACAGGGAAAATTGGATGCAATCGTTCACGATGCCCCTATTCTAGCCTATTATGCAAAAACCGACGGCCAAGGAAAGTTTCGCACTGCGGGCCGCGTTTTCAACCCCGAAAAATATGGGTTTCTTTTTCAACAAGGCAGCGATGCACGTGAAAAATTCGATCAGGGCTTGCTGAAATTACGTGAGACAGGGCAATATAATAAAATCCTGACAAAATGGTTTGGCAGCGATTACCAATAGGCTTGCCCGTACACCCAAAACCCAATAAACCGCGCACAACTGCACCAGTTTTCGGGAGTCGCACCAATGTCTGCACCAAAAAAAGTTGTCCTAGCCTATTCAGGCGGTCTGGATACTTCAATCATTCTGAAATGGTTGCAAATTGAATATGGTTGCGAGGTTGTGACCTTTACAGCCGATCTGGGCCAGGGCGAAGAACTGGAACCTGCGCGCAAAAAAGCAGAGCTTCTGGGCATCAAACCTGAAAACATTCACATCGAAGATGTTCGCGAAGAATTTGTGCGTGATTTTGTATTCCCGATGTTTCGCGCAAATGCGGTTTATGAAGGGCTTTACTTGCTTGGCACATCCATTGCACGCCCGCTTATTTCCAAACGTTTGGTAGAAATTGCTGCTGAAACCGGTGCCGATGCAGTGGCACACGGAGCGACGGGCAAAGGTAATGATCAGGTGCGTTTTGAACTTTCCGCCTATGCGCTAAACCCAGATATCAAAGTCATCGCCCCTTGGCGTGAATGGGACCTATCCAGCCGTACAAGATTGCTGGAATTTGCAGAGCAGCACCAAATTCCGATTGCAAAAGACAAGCGCGGCGAAGCACCTTTTTCAGTTGATGCAAACCTGTTGCACACCTCTTCCGAAGGTAAGGTTCTGGAAGACCCGGCGCTTGAAGCACCTGATTATGTTTACCAACGCACGGTCAGCCCTGAAGAAGCACCAAATACACCAGAGCTGATCGAAATAACATATGCAAAGGGCGACCCTGTTGCCCTTAACAGCAAATCTTTAAGCCCTGCCGAAATGTTGGCAGCCCTAAATGAACTGGGCGGCAAACACGGTGTTGGCCGCTTGGATTTGGTTGAAGGCCGTTATGTCGGTATGAAATCACGCGGTATTTATGAAACGCCAGGCGGCACAATAATGCTGGAAGCCCATCGCGGCATTGAATCCATTACTCTGGATCGAGGGGCGGCCCATCTGAAAGATGAGTTAATGCCCAAATACGCCGAACTGATTTATAACGGCTACTGGTACAGCCCAGAACGTGAAATGTTGCAGGCCCTTATCGATGTCAGCCAAAAGCATGTTAATGGCACCGTTCGACTGAAGCTTTACAAGGGCTCGGTCAATACGGTTGCGCGCTGGTCAGATGACTCGCTTTATTCAGAAGCGCATGTCACTTTTGAAGATGATGCAGGGGCTTACGATCAAGCCGATGCTGCAGGATTTATCAAAATCAACGCTTTGCGCCTGAAGTTACTCGCGGCACGGGATAAACGTTCAAAATAACATTCTTATGCAACATATCGTAGGCATATGTGCTCAAGTCACATATTATAGCGTAAGTGTCATCATTGATTGACGGATTCTACAAATCGACCTAGTATGCCTCACGGGCCGTAGGGGGCAAAATGTAGTGAGTAAAAATGTGATGTGTATATCATCGCTTAGTGCGAGTTCGCCACTCTTAGGAGTGGTTGTATAATGCAGACTAACGATGACAATCAAGATGATGATCAGCCGCGCAAATCTTCTGGAATGATCAGGGGTGCCATATTTGGCGTTTTGTTGTTACTTGCTATTTTCGGGCTTATCGCCGCGGTTTCCAAATTGACCAGCAATCATCAGAATGAAGCGGCATCTCTCACCACAGAAATAAATTATGAGGAAGAAACCAAAACATTCAAACGACTGGTTTCTGAATGGACGCACGCAAAAGAAACGCTGCGAAACGCCCGCGATACTAAAACGTCTTTAGCACAGCTTCTTTCTAAATCTCATGCTGACGAAGTTGCACAGGCTGCAATTCTAAAAGAGGCAGAAGCCACTTTTTCCCGTGCGGTTGAGACCCTAGCCTCATCCACTGAGAAAGTTGAAAATGCCGACACTGAAATGGCAGCATTGCTGGATGATGCGTTGGAAAGCAAAGTGGCAAATGCCACGGGAAATCTGGAAGCATACAGAGCAAACCAAAAACGTGCGGCAGAAAACTATCAGGCTGCAACGCGCGAAGTCGCACGCATAAAAACCGCTGTTGTTGAACTAGAAAAAGCATCAAACGCTGCGAACATTGCAGCCGAGGCAACTGAAGTTGTTGCACGCGCGGCTGATGCGGCACAGATTGTTGTTGATCAAAACGAAGATGTGGTCCCTGACAGCGATGGCTCAACCCTGTTTAATTTACGAAATGATTTCTTTAATGAAGCCAAGGCACAGGCAGACGCCGCAAACAGATCGGCAAGTGCGGCCGCAAAAGCACTATTCGTAAGCACAAAGGAACTGGAACGAACAGGGGGCAATGCCGCTGATCGCCAAGAAGCATTGGAATTTGTCAAATCCGAAGTGGTGCAATCTGAACAAGAACTAAGTGTACTAGCTGAGCAACTGCAAAGCCTGCAATCAAAACGCGCAATCGCACAAAAAGCGGCCGCCATTGCGCGAGAGCGTGTAGCAACAGAACAAGCCGCACTTAATCAAAAGAAAGAAATATTAACTGCGCAAACTTTAAAAAGTGAGGCCTTGCAATCTGCCTCTAATGAACTTGATAAGGAACATACAACACAAGAAATAAAAGTAGGTGCAGCACAGCAAATCTATAACGACGCCGAACTTAAGCTGCGTGAAGCACAAAAACTTCGCGCAAAGCGCCAGGCAACCAAGATTGCCGAATTGAACTCTGAAATGCACGACAAGTTACGTGCCACACTTGGGAATCTACACATAGAAAACCCTGATCACGATAGATTTATCGTGCCATCCGAAGCCCTGTTCACATCAGGTTCGGCCCAACTGGGGGACACAGGCAAAGCACTGGTTTTTGAAATTGCGCAGGTTATCACCTTGGTTACCGCACAAATACCCGATGATACCGATTGGATGTTGCGTGTTGATGGCCACACCGACAATACCCCCTTAAAAGGAAGTGGTAATTTCAAGGATAACTGGGAGCTAAGCCAAGCCCGCGCACTTGCGATTGTGCGCTCACTTGTATCCCAAGGTAACATGCCTTCCAAACGGTTGGCGGCCAACGGGTTGGGTGAATATCAACCACTAAAATCTGGCGGCAGCGATCAAGATAAAGCCGAAAACCGCCGCATCGAACTGGTACTGGTACCCCGTTAACAAATCACTCTTCACGTATTGTTTAATTGCGGCTTATGCAAAATATGCGGTAATTATTTAAAAACACATAAAGTGATCCCATATGAAACCGCTTCTAGCCCTTATTCTTTTCTTACATAGCCCGATGGCTCATGCTGCGGATAGCAAGATAGCCATTCTTGCAGGTGGCTGTTTTTGGTGTGTCGAGTCTGATTACGAAAGTGTCATAGGCATAACGGACGCCATCACAGGATACACGGGCGGCACTGCTGAAACGGCACATTACAAGCAGGTCAGCAATGGCAATACGGGCCATTATGAAGCCGTTAAAATTACCTATAACCCAAGCCAAATCAACTATGCAGAAATTCTTGATATATTCTGGCGCTCTATTGACGCAACCGATGCAGGGGGCCAGTTCTGTGATCGGGGTGACAGTTATAAAACTGCAGTTTTTACACTGGATGATCAACAGTTTGCCACTGCGTTAAAATCCAAAGAGGCACTTGAAGCCAGCGGCCGCCTACCCTCACCCATTGTTACAACCATTCAAAAGGCAGGTGCTTTTTATCCGGCGGCGGAATACCACCAGAATTATCACGAAAAAATCGGACTGGTCTTAACCCGTTTCGGGCTGATTTCCAAAAAGAACGCTTATAAAAAATACCGCACAGCTTGCGGGCGCGATGCACGCGTTATCCAACTTTGGGGTAAGGATGCTTTCGTGTTGGCAGGCAAGTAATACCTAAAGCAAGTTGTTACTGATGATCACCCGCAAAGCATAAATACCGATGAACACCACGATAGGGGTAAAATCCATACCGCCGGTTTGGGGTAGAAAATTACGGATCGGCCGATAAATCGGTTCCAACAACTGATTAATCCCATGCCAGATTTGCGCCACTAAGGGTTGGCGCGTATTAAGAACCTGAAAATTAATCAGCCAGCTCATAATAATATGAACGACCAAAACAAAATAAACGATATCCAGAATGAACAGAAGAATTTGTGCAAGTGACGTCATGTTCTACAGCCTTTATTTAAGTACGTTAGATTTATGGTGCCTACCCCCCATTAGCAAGCCCTTGCGTGACGGTACGTTCCTGTTGCGCCAAAACAGATTTTTGCTAGCTTCCTGCAAAAGGAAACCCGATGTACCCCATAATCCGTATGACAAAAGAATTGGTCAAGTTTCGCAATACACCGAAACTTAGCCTGGACGACATACACGTCTCTAGCCACAGATGCTGGCCTGTCGATATTGATATGTTTGGTGAGCTGAACAACGGCCGCACCTTAACCCTTTATGATTTGGGCCGCCTGGTGATGGGGTATCGAATGGGGCTGCTGGGTGCGATCAAAAAGAACAAATGGGGGATGACAATGGCAGGTGCATCTGTGCGCTACCGATTGCGTGTCAGGATGTTTCAAAAATTCACCATGCATACCCGTGCTATTGGGCGTGACGACAGGTTTTTATACTTGCAACAAACGATGTGGCGCGGGGATAAAGCCACTTCATCCGTATTATACCGCACGGCCGTTACAGATAAAAACGGCATTGTTCCCACACAAAAAGTGGCCGAAGCTTTAGGTGACCCTGACTGGAACCCCAACATGCCCGATTGGGTAAACAACTGGATAAAAGCCGAAGACAGCCGTTCCTGGCCGCCAGAAAGCTGAAAACACCTTGCCAGAACATGGTGAAATCTGTTCAACTGCAATAAAAATTAACGGGGAAGTTATATGTCGAGCAAAGTAAGCAAAAAAGCAATATGGGGGTGGATGTCATATGACGCTGCCGCACAACCGTTTCACACCTTACTGGTCACTTTTATTTTCGCCCCCTACTTTACATCCTTTGTCGCACCAGACCCTATTTCAGGGCAGGTGATGTGGGGTACTATGATGGCTATAACGGGTCTCGTAATGGCCCTGTGTGCGCCATTTTTAGGGGCATATGCGGATGCCATTGGCCCCAGAAAACCGTGGGTGTTTTTGTTTTCTTTCCTCTTTATAGCAGGCTCCCTTCCTTTATGGTTCGCAGTTCCGGGCATGGAGAACACAACGTTGATATTAGCGGTATTTGCGACAGGTTTATTCGGCGTAGAATTTTCGCAGGTATTTGTGAACGCTATACTGCCGGAACTTGGCGAAAAAGACGAAATCGGCAGAATATCTGGTGCGGGCTTTGGCATCGGTTATGCAGGGGGCGTTATTGCACTTTTCATTATGCTTTTGCTTTTTGCAGAAGGCTCTGACGGCCTAACCCTATTAAAACGCCCCCCGGTTCTTGGTCTTGACGCAGAATTGAAAGAAGGCACCCGTGCAGTTGGGCCGATTACAGCTATCTGGTATGCTTTTCTGATGATCCCATTCTTTATGTGGGTGCCCGATGTAAAGCGCAAAGAAAACGTCGCCAATGCCGTATCAAATTCATTAAAACAACTTTGGCAGACTATTCGAACCCTACCTGAGAACATCAGCTTTGGTGCCTACCTTGGCTCTTCTATGTTTTACCGCGATGCCCTGAACGGTCTTTATACTTTTGGTGGTATTTATGCGGGGGGTGTTTTGGGGTGGTCTATTGTTCAGATCGGCACTTTTGGTATTGTCGCCGCCATTACCGGTGCGCTTGCCTGTTGGGCAGGCGGATATGTTGATCGGGCTATCGGGCCTAAAAAACTGATCATCATATGTATTATAATACTAATCATCGTTTGTATTCTAATTGTTGGCACATCGCGCGAAGCATTTTTCTCAGCACCGCTGGCAGCAGATTCAACACTACCCGATAAACTGTTCATGTTCTGTGGTGCCCTGATCGGTGGGGCAGGCGGTGTGTTACAAGCATCATCGCGCACCATGATGGTTTTCCAAGCTGATGAAGAACGCATGACCGAAGCATTTGGGCTATATGCCCTTTCGGGACGTGCCACCGCATTTCTGGCCCCAGGGCTGGTGGCATTGGCAACAGAGTTAACCCAAAGCCAACGATTGGGTATCTTACCCATTATCGCATTATTTACGATAGGCTTGGTCTTGCTGGTTTGGGTCGATCCAAAAGAAGGATATTAAAAAGCTAATGAAAATTATAAACACATTATTCTTTGCATGCGCCCTTTTTGCCGGAACAGCAATATCGGTGCAGGCAGAAACCAAAGCCAATAAACTGTTTGGCGCCAAATCTGCGGCCAGTCAACAAGCCCCCGATGCTTACGGCAAATATGCCAAAGGCTGTCTGGCAGGGGCGCAACAACTGCCCGAAAGCGGCCCCACATGGCAAGCCATGCGTCTAAGTCGTAACCGCAACTGGGCACATCCTGAAATGATCAGCTATCTGAAGCGATTATCAGCTGAAGTGGCAACTATTCGCGGTTGGAAGGGTCTTTATATCGGCGATATTTCACAACCCCGTGGTGGCCCGATGACTTCCAGCCATCAATCGCACCAGCTGGGGTTGGACGCAGACATTTGGCTACTGCCGCCCAAACGGTTGAACCTTAACCGCGCAGAACGTGAAAACCTGTCATCTAAATCTGTGCGTTCAAAAAACTGGCGCACTGTGAACAGCAACTGGACGCCTGCCCATATGGCAGTGCTGAAAGCTGCCGCCAGTGACCCTGCAGTGGATCGTATTTTTATCACGGCACCTGCCAAAGTGTGGATGTGCGAGCACGCCAGAGGCAACAAAAGATGGTTGCAGAAAATACGGCCCTATTGGGGCCATCACTATCATTTTCATGTACGCCTGAAATGCCCAAAAGGATCAAAAAATTGCGCGAAACAAACGCCTACGGTCAAGCAACTGTCCAAGAACGCAACGGGGTGTGATAAAGATCTGAAGTGGTGGGTGACAACCGCGTTGGAACCGCCAGACCCTAATGCCCCCAAAGCACCGCCCAAGCCAAAGAAACGCGGTGCGCGCGATTATGTTATGGCCGACCTTCCCACGCAATGCCGCAAGGTTCTGACATCAAAATGATTAAATGGGTGGCGGTATTTTGCTGTGCCGCAAGCAATCTGCTTGGGGCGGAAGCCACCATGTTGTCTTCTTATTCATGGAATGGTTCAGCCTCTGCCTTTGGTGGTTTCTCATCAATTCATGTGAATGATCTGGGTAACACTTTTCTTGCAACCTCGGATCGCGGTTTCTTTTTAAGCGGTCAAATTATCCGTAACGGCGATAAAATCACCGGCGTTACGGGGCAAAACCTAACACCCGTACAAGATACAAATGGCCATCCGGTCAGTAAATATCAGGTTGATAGCGAAGGCATCGCAGTGCATCCGGACGGGCGAATTTTTGTATCTTTTGAAAGCAACCACCGGGTCTGGGCCTATCGCAATACGTTTTCTGCCGCTAAATGGCTGCCAAAACACACTGACTTCAAATCACTGCAAAATAATTCTTCTCTGGAGGCTCTTGCCATTGATCATCGTGGCAGGCTTTACACGATCCCGGAACGCTCAGGCGTTATCGACAGGCCATTCCCCGTGTACCGTTTTAACGGCAAGGTTTGGGATAAACGCCTACATATCCCCAGAAGTGGCGCATTTCTGGTTGTAGGCGCAGATTTCGGGCCTGATAAAAAGTTCTATTTACTGGAACGCGATTTCAAATTTCCGCTTGGCTTTACCACGCGTGTCAGACGTTTCACATTAACACCATCAGGGTTTCAAAATGAAGAAACCCTGATTGAAACATCTATTGGCCAGCACGATAATCTGGAAGGTATTTCAGTTTGGCAGGATGACCAGAACCGCATCCGGATCACCCTGATCTCAGACGATAATTTCAATTTTTTTCAACGCACGGAGTTGGTTGAATATGTCGTTGATTAGTTCGGATTCTGTGCATCCCACTCATTCAAAATAGCAACGGCTTCATCCGCAGTTTCAACAAAGCTGAACAGTTCCAGATCATCCGCGCCGATGGTACCTGCCTCTGCCAATGTTTCCCAGTTGATGATTGAACGCCAGAACTTTTCGCCAAAAAGAATAACGGGCACACGGCGCATCCGTTGGGTTTGGATCAAGGTCAGGGTCTCAAACAGCTCGTCCAATGTGCCAAAACCACCCGGAAATGCTGTGACTGCTTTTGCACGCATTAGAAAGTGAATTTTACGCGTCGCAAAGTAGTGAAAGTTGAAACACAATTCAGGTGTGCAATATTCATTGGGCGTTTGTTCAAATGGCAGCACAATGTTCAGCGCAATAGATGCACCCCCTGCGTCCACGGCCCCGCGATTACCCGCTTCCATCACACCAGGGCCGCCGCCTGTGACAATCACATTCTCACGCCCATAGCTTGTCATACTTTTTTCAGTGATAATTTTGGCAAATTTACGCGCTTCGTCATAATATTTTGAAAGTTCAGCCAGCGTTTCGGTTCGCGCAGATTTTTTATGTTCAGGGTCAGGAATACGCGCCCCACCAAACATCACAACGGTACTTTCAATACCGCGTTCCGCCAAAATCATTTCGGGCTTCAGCATTTCCAGCTGGATACGGGTTGCCCGCAACTCATCGCGGCATAAAAAATCCGCATCAGCAAAGGCCAACCGAAATGCCGGTGCCCGTGTTTGTGGTGTTTCGGGTGTCTCTTTAAGTGTTTTTAAATCTGTTTGCGCATTCGGAAAGCTGTCTTGTTCACGTCCCATGTCGATATTCCTTTATCTATTGTCGCGGCCCTGATTGCACATGGCCTAAAATCAAACTATAGGCTTCTAACAAATCTATCCAGACACGAATTGGAGATAAATCATGTCAAACGCACAACTGGAAACAGCTATTGAAGCCGCATGGGAAGATCGCGACAGCATTACAATCGCCACAACAGGTGAAGTGCGTGAAGCGATTGAAGAAACATTAAGCGCCCTTGATAGCGGTACATTGCGCGTAGCCGAACCCCGTGCAGATGGTAAGTGGCACGTTAACCAATGGGCCAAAAAGGCCGTTCTTTTGTCATTCCGCCTAAACGACATGGCAATTATCGAAGGTGGGCCAGATAACGCTGGTTGGTGGGATAAAGTACCGTCCAAGTTTGATGGTTGGGGTGAAAACAAATGGCGTGATGCCGGATTTCGTGCAGTACCCGGTTCAATCGTGCGCCGTTCCGCTTATATCGCCAAAGGCGTGGTTTTGATGCCGTCTTTTGTCAACATCGGTGCCTATGTCGATGAAGGCTCTATGGTAGATGGTTGGTCAACTGTCGGCTCATGCGCCCAGATCGGCAAAAATGTACACCTGTCAGGTGGCGTTGGCATTGGCGGTGTCTTGGAACCCATGCAGGCAGGGCCTACAATTATCGAAGACAACTGTTTCATCGGTGCGCGTTCCGAAGTGGTAGAAGGCTGCATCGTACGCGAAGGCTCGGTTCTGGGCATGGGCGTGTTTATCGGCCAGTCCACCAAAATTGTTGACCGTGAAACGGGTGAAGTCATGTACGGCGAAGTGCCATCCGGTTCTGTCGTTGTGGCAGGTTCTATGCCATCCAAGAACGGTGTGAACCTGTATTGTGCGGTGATCGTGAAAAAGGTGGATGCAAGAACACGGTCTAAAACTTCAATCAACGAATTGCTGAGGGACTGACCGAAAGCCATGTCCAAAGACAAGACCAATAAACGCCCCCAGCAGGTTTTTACCCTACTGGTGCAGGTTGGCCGAAACGATGGTGACGGCCTGCCTAAAAATGCCACAGGCGGGGCGATGATGTGCTTTGCCAGTGGTGTGGATGAAGCCGAAGCCGTGCGTGAAACCGTGGCTTTGCTGAAACGCGCCGATTTGGCCCCACTAGATGTAACAGGTTACGGCACCTTGCAGGAACGCCTTGAAGAAGGCCATGACATCAGCACCGAAGAGCGCGCTTTGATGCAGCAGGCCTTGGATGAAAATTCTGTGGTTGTGTACCAACTGACACCGTTTTTTGATTAACGCCATTTGTAACGTCTGGCAAAATGCCATACGGTTTCCATACACATTCCATACGCTTGTCATACGGGGATTTTTGCGTTCATGTTGACCATATTTTTTGATCTAGACGGAACTTTACTGGACAGCCAATCAGGCATTATGTCTTCCATCCAACACGCCATGATCGAACTGGGCGGTGAAGAACCCAGCTCGGATGAATTGCGCGGATTGATCGGAATGCCGCTGCCCAATATCTTTGCAAACCTTATGGGTGAAGGTGGTGACATTGCCACCGCCGTTGATCTTTACCGCGAGCATTACACCCAAGAAGCCATGTTCGATGCCCTACCTTATGAAGGGGTGGGTGAGATGTTTGATGAGCTGGCAAAGGTAGAAGCGCGCCTGTTTATCGCCACCGCAAAACCGCAGGTTTACGCCCACCAGATCGCAGAACATTTCGGCCTGCTGGAACCCGTTGAACGTTTGTTCGGGCCTGAACTGGATGGTACTTATGCAGACAAAACCGACCTGCTGCAATTCGCCTTGGATGAGATCGGTGAAGACCCCGCCAACTGCATTATGATCGGTGATCGGCAGATGGATATTTTTGCTGCCAAAAATAATGACATCCCCAATATCGGTGCCCTTTGGGGCTACGCAGATCATGGTGAGTTGCATATGGCCGAGGCCGATATGCTGGCAGGCGCACCTGAAGAGGTGCCCGAGATTGCGTATGATTTGCTGGGGATAGAGGTTTAAGGATATGCGATCATGTGATGTCTTAATCATAGGCGGCGGCCCGGCAGGCCTGTCTGTAGCATCATCCTTATCGCCAGATATTCATAGTATCGTCGTACATCAAGACACCGAAATCGGCAAACCGGTGCGCACAAGCGGTGGTAGTTTTTTAAGCGATATGCATAAGCTTTCCATTCCAGAAAAGCACTACCAGCTGATTGATAAGATTGATTTTTATTCTGATAACTCCGAAGCTTTATTTGATATTGAAACCGATAAAATGGTGGTTTTGGATATCACTGGGCTGTATCAGTACCTGGCCTCTTTATCGCAGAATAAATCCTGCGAACTGCTGCTGAACACAAAATTCATCACCACAAAGCAACAATCAGATGGCGGGTATATTTCCACCATACGGGGCCGTAAATCCAGTGCCGAAACCATTCGGTCAAAATACATCATAGATGCAACTGGCTGGCAATGTGCGGTGCTTGACGCATTGGGGCATGGCGGCAAACCTGCCCGCACCGGCATCGGTACCTAATATGAATTTGAACAAAGCGATTACCCGATGAACCGTGCAATCCTGTTTGTTGGCTCTCACGTTCTGTCTGGTTACGGTTGGGTTTTCCCAACCAATTACAATAAAATCCGCCTTGGTGTTGGCGTGATCAAACCGGACACGGATGAAAGCCCGCGTGATGTTATGAACGCCCTTTTGGCAAGCGGGTTTCTGGGTAAGTTAGGGGTTAAGGTGCCTGATGATTTCGAAACAAACTCAGGCATAATCCCATCGGTGGCGTTCGAAGGAAAAGTTGTTTTTGGAAATATGATCCGTGTCGGCGACAGCGCAAATTGCGCCACACCGATTGCAGGCGAAGGCATTCGTATTGCGATTGAACAGGGGCGGTTGTTAGGCGAAGCACTTTCCAGAACCATCGCCCAAAAATCCCCGTCTTATTTACGTGCATATGAAAAGGCATACAGTGCAAAATACGCCCGCGATTACAAAATCGGTTTTTGGGCAAACCAACGGATTGCAAGTTATAAACCTGCGGATTGGGATAAATCCGTGCGCCGTATCAACACCCTATCCGAAGCCCAGATGATCCAACTTTTACGCAGCTGCTTCAATCTGAAAAGCCTGCTCAGAACTGGACTTCTACATATTAAACGAAAGCTGTTTGGATAATAAAAGGGTGGTTTATTCTAACCGCCCTATAGGTTTTTAAACTTCAAATTCCAAAGGCTGAACTGACGCAAACAAACCTGTTTCTTTCAGTTTGTCCAAAGCACCTTGGCAGGGTGCATCATCCAGATAAAGCAATGCGATTGCATCGGCGCCTTCTTCACTACGCCCCAAAGTAAAGTTGGCAATGTTCACGCCATTTTCACCCAAGGTTTGCCCCAAAGTACCGATAATACCCGGCACATCCCGATTGGTTGTATACAGCATATGCTGGCCCACTTCGGCATCAATATTGATGCCTTTAATCTGAATGAACCGTGGCTTTCCGTCAGAAAACACCGTGCCCGCTATAGTGCGTTCGCGCTTTGCGGTTTTCACAGTCAGCTTGATGTAGCTGTCAAACACGCCTGATTTTTCCTGCGTTGTGCTGGAAATTTTAATGCCACGGTCTGCGGCAATCACCGGTGCCGACACCATATTCACATCAGGGTTATGCGCTTTCATAACACCTGCAATGGCCGCTGAACCTAATGCCTTGGTGTTCATCTCGGCGACCTTGCCGTCATAAGTGATGTTGATCGCCTCAATCGGCTCATCCGTCAGCTGCCCAGCAAAAGCCCCAAGATGGCCTGCCAGTTTTACAAACGGGCTAAGGATGGGGGCTTCTTTGGCGGTAATGGATGGCATGTTGATGGCGTTGGAAACTGCACCGTTGTTCAGGTAATCAGACAGTTGTTCTGCCACCTGAATGGCCACATTTTCCTGCGCTTCGGTGGTAGCAGCACCCAAGTGCGGGGTGCAGACGACATTGGGTAGATTAAACAAAGGGCTGTCGGTTGCAGGCTCGGTTTCAAACACATCAAAAGCCGCCCCCGCAACATGGCCTGATTTCAAGGCTTCGGCTAAAGCCACCTCATCCACCAGACCGCCCCGAGCACAGTTAACAATACGCATACCGGGTTTCATCTTGGCGATAACCTCTTTAGAAATCATGCCTGCTGTTTGATCGGTTTTAGGTACGTGCATGGTGATAAAGTCAGCCTTTGCCAGCAATTCATCCAGCTCAACCTTGGTTACCCCCATCTTCTGGGCGCGTTCTTCGGATAGATACGGGTCATATGCCACGACCTTCATTTTCAAACCCAATGCGCGTGATGCCACAATAGAGCCGATGTTGCCGGAACCGATCAGGCCCAAGACCTTGCTGGTCAATTCAACCCCCATGAACTTCGATTTTTCCCACTTGCCTGCATGTGTCGATGCACTGGCTTCGGGAATTTGGCGCGCCACCGCAAACATCATCGCAATGGCATGTTCAGCCGTAGTGATAGAGTTGCCAAAAGGGGTGTTCATCACGATCACACCTTTTTTGCTGGCCGCTTTCAGATCAACGTTATCTACACCGATCCCTGCACGGCCAATAACCTTTAGATTGTTGGCAGCATTCAGAAGTTTTTCGGTAACCTTGGTGGCAGACCGAATAGCCAACCCGTCATAATCGCCAATTTTTGCCAGCAAGGCGTCTTTGTCTTTGCCAAGGGCAGGTTCAAAATCAACCTCGATACCATTGTCACGAAAAATTTGAACGGCGGTTTCAGACAGTTTGTCAGATACAAGTACTTTAGGCATTTTATGCCTCCTTAAAATATGGGGTAAACTGGCCATCAGCGGCCAGCAATAATATTAGGAAAGGGTCGCGATTTGGGTTTCAAACGCCCATGTCAGCCAAGGTGTTAAAGCTTCCAAATCGGATTGTTCAACCGTGCCACCTGTCCAGATACGAAGACCCGCAGGGGCATCACGGTAGGAACCGATGTCATAGGCTACCGCCTCAACCTCTAGCAACTTGGCAAGACCTTTGGCAAAAACCGCTTGCGCATCTGCATCCAATGCAGTCACGCGCGGGTCAGTGATCTTCAAGCACACGGATGTGTTTGAACGGGCCGCCACATCATCGGCCAGAAAACCAATCCAGTCATTTGCCGCCACAAAATCAGCCAACACACCCATGTTGGCATCAGCCTTGGCAATTAATCCGTCTTTACCACCTTGGGCTTTGGCCCAGTTCAATGCGAACAGGTAATCCTCAACCGCCAGCATAGAGGGCGTGTTGATAGTAGCCCCTTTAAAGATACCCTCGTTCAACTTACCGGCCTTGGTCAGGCGAAAGATTTTCGGCAAAGGCCAGTCAGGCGTGTAGCTTTCCAGCCGTTCCACGGCCCTAGGGCTAAGCACCAACATGCCATGGGCCGCTTCACCACCCAGCACTTTTTGCCAGCTGAATGTTGTCACATCCAGCTTGTCCCAAGCCAGATCTTGGGCAAAAGCCGCCGAAGTTGCATCGCAAATCGTAAGCCCCGCGCGATCCGCTGGAATAAAATTACCGTTGGGAACCCGCACACCTGAAGTGGTACCGTTCCATGTGAAAACAACATCATTGTCAAAGTTCACCGCATTCAAATCAGGCAGGTAACCATAATCAGCTTTATGATGGTTTATATCCTGAAGTTTCAGCTGCTTCACAACATCTGTGATCCAGCCTGCGCCAAAGCTTTCCCAAGCCAGCATATCAACGCCGCGCGCGCCAAGTAGCGACCAAAGCGCCATTTCCATCGCACCTGTATCCGAAGCCGGCACAATACCGATCTTGTAATCGGCAGGAATGCCCAGCACTTCGCGGGTGGTTTCAATGGCAGCCAGCAGCTTGTCTTTACCAATGGCAGCCCTGTGTGAACGGCCAAGGGCAGCGCCCGCTAAAGCATCCAACGACCATGTGGTCGGTTTGGTGCAGGGGCCGGATGAGAATTGGGGATTGTTCGGGCGAATGCCCGGTCGTGGTAGTGTCATAAATAGTATCCTTACAGATAATTGCCCTTCGTTGGGGAAGGGTGTCCCACTTGCCGCTTTAGGGATATGAAGATGGGGATGCAACAAAAAACGCTGGTCAAGATGCCGCATTTAGATGAATACAGTCGTAAATGACCCTGAACGTTTATGATAGGAAACCCCAGAAATATGTATGTAGCTACTTTAATCGCCAATCCGAAGCGTGCCAATTTAACCGTAGCAATAGTGGCTCAAACCGCAACAAAACTTGGGGTTCAGGACGTGAGTTGGTTATGTGAAAACACAGCGTGCGACATCTTTATTCCAAGTGCCCGACACCCTGTTGAAATTGAATTGATTTGGGAGGGTTTGCAAAAACAAGGCATAGATTTTGTTGTGCAGCTTGCTGAAACACGGCGCAAGAAAATCCTGCTGGCGGATATGGATAGTACCATGATCCAACAGGAATGCATTGATGAACTGGGTGTAGAAGCCAAAGTGGGCGCGCAAGTGGCGGCTATCACGGTGCGCGCGATGAATGGCGAATTAAGCTTCCGAGAGTCTTTGATTGAACGGGTCGGGCTGATGAAAGGGCTAGACAGCGCGGTTATTCAAACTGTTCTGGAAACCCGTATTGACCTGATGCCGGGCGGGCCCGTGTTGCTGGCCACAATGAAAGCAAACGGGGCTTATGCAGCTTTGGTTTCAGGTGGCTTCACGGATTTCACGCAAGCTATGGCGTTGAAGCTGGGATTTGACGAAAACCGCGCCAATACATTGCTGCACGCGGATGGTAAACTGACTGGTAAGGTCACAATGCCGATCTTGGGGCGTGAAGCCAAGGTTGAGGCGTTGAATGAAATTACCACCAAGCTTGGCCTGACCGCGAAAGACGTGATTGCTGTGGGTGACGGGGCCAATGATCTGGGAATGTTGACCTTGGCAGGCACGGGTGTTGCCCTCCACGCCAAACCTGTTGTGGCCGCTGAATGTGACGTGCGCTTGAACTTTGCAGACCTAACGGGGCTTTTGTTTGTTCAGGGATATCAGAAAAATGATTTTGTTTTCCCGAACGCGGATTTGGAATTTTAGAACGAAGCTAAACTGCGCGTAATTTTCTGGACGTACCCGTATTTGGTGCAGTAGAGCGGATTAGATAGAAATTCTGCTTAGCGCAGCACTTTTGGAGTATCTCACGATGAAAATGACCACAGAAGAAGCCTTTGTAAAAGTTCTGCAAATGCACGGCATTGATAATGCCTTTGGTATTATCGGCTCGGCGTTCATGCCGATCTCAGACCTTTTCCCGCAAGCGGGTATCACGTTTTGGGACACTGCCCATGAATATTCTGGCGGCATGATGGCCGATGGCTTTGCACGTGCCTCTGGTAAAATACCCATGGCTATTGCCCAGAACGGCCCTGGCATTGCCAACTTTGTAACACCGATTAAAACCGCCTACTGGAACCATACACCGATGCTGTTGGTCACTCCGCAAGCGGCCAATAAATCTATCGGTCAGGGCGGTTTTCAGGAAGTTGAACAAATGCGCATGTTTGCGGATTGTGTGGCGTACCAAGAAGAAGTACGTGACCCAAGCCGTATCGCCGAAGTGCTGAACCGTGTGATCACGAAAGCAATACGTCTGTCCGCACCGGCACAGATTAACATTCCACGCGATTATTGGACACAGGTGATTGATATAGACCTGCCCGCAATCGTTGCTTTTGAACGCCCTGCGGGCGGTGTAAATGCGATTTCCGAGGCAGCAAAACTGTTGTCCGAAGCCAAATTTCCTGTGATCCTAAACGGCGCAGGCGTGGTTATCGGCGGCGCAATTCCAGCCTCACAAGACTTGGCTGAACGCTTGGACGCACCGGTTTGTTGTGGCTATCAACATAATGATGCATTTCCGGGCTCTCACCCATTATTTGCAGGCCCTCTGGGCTACAACGGTTCAAAAGCTGGCATGGAACTGATCTCAAAAGCGGATGTTGTACTGGCACTGGGTACACGCTTGAACCCGTTTTCAACCCTGCCAGGATATGGCATTGATTACTGGCCGACATCAGCGAAAATCATTCAGGTGGATATCAACCCTGACCGTATTGGCCTGACCAAACCTGTGACCGTTGGTATTGTGGGCGACGCGAAACAGGTGGCTGAACAGATACTGGCGCAGCTAAGTGATAATGCAGGTGAAGCAGGGCGCAAGGAACGCCGTGAATTGATTGCCAGCACTAAGTCAAACTGGGCGCAAACGCTGACATCTATGGATCATGAAGATGATAGTGATGAAGGCATTGATTGGAATGAACGCGCGCGCGCTGACAAACCTGATCATCTGTCGCCGCGCCAAGCATGGCGTGCTATTCAGGCGGGCTTGCCGAAAAACGCGATCATTTCATCTGACATCGGTAATGCATGTGCCATCGGCAATGCCTACCCGTCGTTTGAAGAGGGCCGCAAGTATCTGGCACCTGGTCTGTTCGGCCCTTGCGGTTACAGCTTTCCTGCCATTCTGGGCGCTAAAATCGGCCAGCCGAATGTGCCTGTTGTGGGCTTTGCCGGGGATGGTGCGTTTGGGATTTCCATGAACGAAATGACCGCGTGTGGCCGTGATGAATGGCCTGCGATTACGATGGTTATCTTTCGTAATTATCAGTGGGGTGCGGAAAAACGGAACACCACACTTTGGTATGATGATAACTTTGTTGGGACTGAGTTGGATTATAATGTTTCTTATGCGGGCATCGCGAAAGCTTGTGGTGTGAACGGGGTGATTGCGACCACGATGGAGAACCTGACAGAGGCTTTGAATACGGCTGTGAAGGCGCAGATGGAAGACGGGAAAACCACTTTTATTGAGGTGATGTTGAACCAGGAATTAGGCGAGCCTTTCAGACGTGATGCGATGACTAGCCCGGTTGAAGTGGCGGGGATTGATCCTAAAGATATGCGCTCACAATAAACCAAAAAATTATGGCGGCGGCAGCACTGGCTGTCGCCGTTTACTATAATGTCCCGACTGGGACATAGGGTTAAGATATTGATTTTATTTGATTATAAATATTTTTAGCATATCGGAGACCCCCAAACATAACCTACCTTTCCTAATTGTCAGCACAGGTTTTTTATGGCCTAATACACCCATGAGATTTGACATAATATATTTCAACAAACTGGGGGCATAAGCATTGGACATTGCAGGCTATATTCATGAGGTGCTGGCAGTGCACGCCCAAGGTACGGCAAGTGAGCATTCATATCGCCCGGCTTTAACCAAATTATTCGCCTCTGTTGACCCCAACATAAAAGTTCAAAACGAACCGAAAAAACTAACCGATGTGGGTGCGCCCGACTTTTCATTTTCCACAGACAATGCCGCCATCGGGCATTGTGAGGCAAAAACCCTAGGCCATGACCTGCTGAAACGGCAAGGCTACGAAAAAGATCAAACCCGCCGTATCAACTTTGACCCCAAGTTGTGGAAGCAGTTGCAAGCCAAAGCCAAGCACAAGAGGTTTGGGGTGCCTGATGAGGTTCAGACCTTTGATTACATCTACGGTGTGCTGCATTGCCCTGCCTACCGCGACACTTACAAAGAGTTTCTGAAAATTGATTTTCCGCGCATTCCGTGGCCTGCTACGGCAGATGAATTTTGGCATGTGTCAGCCAAAGGGCAGGCTTTGCGCGGCTTGCATTTGATGCAGGATGATGCGGTTGGTGACTGCCCGTATCCGTTTATGGGCGACGGCGACAACACGGTTGAAAAGCCCACCTATGAGGATGGTAAGGTCTGGATCAACAAGGGTCAGTATTTTGATGGCGTGCCTGATGTATCTTGGGGGTTTTATATTGGCGGCTATCAGCCTGCGCAGAAATGGTTGAAAGACCGCAAAGGGCGGGCGTTGAGTTTTGACGACATTATGCATTACCAGAAAATCATTAAAATCTTGGCGCAAACCGATCAGATTATGCGCACGATTGAGATGAAGCTTTAGGGGCAAGGGGTATGCGGGTAGTGGGTGCGGATCATAGCTGTGTTTGCACACATTTCGCGCTTGCGAAAATCTGAACTTGCCCATAAAAGCGGCGGTGGAGACGTGGCCGAGTGGTCGAAGGCGTTCCCCTGCTAAGGGAATAGGCGGTTTGTAGCTGTCTCGAGGGTTCGAATCCCTTCGTCTCCGCCACAAATTTTCGTACGAAAATCCAAGATATATTTGCTTTGCGCGTCATTTGCGAAGCCCTTACCATCACATCCGTATTATCATGCTAAAAGATAGCGTTTATCGATTATATCCAGTAGTTCTTTCGCTGAAACATCCACGGGTTTTTGCGATGTATCCAACTGAAGCAGTGCTTTTTCATACAGTGATTTTCGTGCCGATAGTATGGATTTCAACTGCGCCATAGCTTGCGGGTTTCCCGCCATTGGCCGCACGTCACCTTGGGCGCGCACCCGCGACATATGTTCTTCAGGTAGGGCTTTTATCCAGATTGTATGAAAGCTTCTTAGCAGTAAATTATAGGTTCGGGGCGTAGCAACGATACCACCTGACACAGCAAGGACCATGCGATCGTGTGTTGCAATGATATCGGTTAAAGCCTGCGCCTCTAAATCGCGGTATCCTTCTTGCCCGTAAAGTGCCATGACCTCGGCCACGGGCATACCATTTTTTACTTCTATTTCTTTGTTCAATTCAATGAACGGAATACCAAGTGTTTTCGCCGCCGCCTTGCCAAGCGTAGATTTTCCGGCACCCCGCAAGCCAATAAGACAAATCCGTTTTGCGCGGGTTATTTCTTGCGGTTCCAGGTTCAAGGCATCCAACACCTGCCCCTGAACATGTACACTTGCCGATCTGAATTTTTCGGTGACCCGTACCACATCTGATCCAACGGGGTCATCTTGCCCGATCAGCCATTCAATGCGGGTGTCCAATGCATCTGCAACCCGCTGCAAAAGGCCAATGGAAATATTGCCGGTGCCGGTTTCCAGCTGTGCTAAATACCTTGGCGACACACCTGATATTTCTGAAAGTTTCTGGCGTGACAGCCCCGTGTTTTTCCTAACTTGCCGTACGCGATTACCTGTACGAAAAATCAGTTTCAAGGCGCGATCTTCACCCTTTTCAACATCTATTTTCATCAATATGTCTCAACATGATAACGGCCACTTTTACGCATTTTTTCACGAACCCCAGCCCAATCAAACCCCGCCCCACGCGCGATATCCGCCATTGCCTCATCAACACCCTGTTCCATCGCTTTGAGCCCGCAAATGTAAATATAGGCGTCAGGGTCTTGCAACAACTTGGCAATATGATCTTTCTCACACCGAAGTTGGTCTTGCACATATTGCTTGGGCGCATCATCCCTACGGCTAAACGCAAACATCGTTTTCATAAAGCTATCGGGTATTTTATTCAAAGGCCCGAAATACGGCAGTTCTTCTGGCTTGCGCGCCCCGAACACCAAAGTCATCGCATTCTTTTGCCCCACATTTTCGCGTTGGCGGCGCATGGTAAAACCGCGAAACGGGGCCGAGCCCGTGCCTGTGCAAATCATCAAAAGCTTGACCTTGGGGTCTGATGGCAACAGAAACGTGGCCCCGAACGGGCCAGTCAGATTTACCTCATCACCTTTTTCCAGATCACAGACATAGTTTGAACAAATGCCCTGCTCTTCACGCTTCACTGTCAAAGACATATTGTTGAAGTTTGGCCGCTCACCATCACGCGGGCTGGATACCGAATATAATCTTGGCAGATGCGGGTTGCCATCCGCCGCCGCACCAGGTGCCAGAATACCAACACTTTGCCCTTCCAGAACCGGAAACACCTGCCCGCCCAAATCCAGAATGATATGGCGCACATCTGTATCACTTTCCTCTGATGTCAGGCGGTAATTTCCCTGCACGGTGGCCACGATAGGCTTCGCCAGATTGTACAGGTTAATCGATGGTTTCGCCGCACTTGCAGGTGCCTTGGCTTGGCCGCCCCCTTTATGCGCCTCTGCCAATAAAGCGACCATCGCCGCATCATGGGCTTCCAGCACGGTTTCATTATCATCCGCACCCGATTGCACCTCTGCCTGTTCCGGCAGATCTTCCCACCCGAACTGTTCTGCAACAGAATACGGTGTTTCCACAATCCGCCATTCATCAATAGAACCGGTTGGACACACGCTAATGCAATCCATGCAAAACCCGCATTTATCCGCATCGACCACAACATTATTATCGTCATGCGAAATCGCCCCGATGGTACATGTCATTTCGCAGGTATAGCAGCGAATGCAAATCTCAGGGTCGATCAGATGTTGTTTTTGCGGTTCAGCCATTTCGAACATGCCTTGATTTTATCACCACATCAGGAACAACCAGAAACTCGATAAGCGCATAACAAACGCCTGAGCATTCTGCGCAACCAAAACATTCCCACTGAAAGTGGTTGCATTTTACAGGTTTGTTTTGACTACTCATTGTTATCATCCTTATCCATAAGTGGCTTACGCCATGTGTAGCTTCACATACTCAAAATCACCCGGCTGATTGTTGATCCCAACCTTAGGTGGTGCAATCCAACCGGCAAAACTTTCAGGGTCGGTACAAGGCACCATCAAGGACTGAATAAAATCACCATCCGCCTTGGTCGGCAGCCAGTTTGCCACCTTGGCATCCCATTCTTCTTTACTGATAATGTTGCCTTCAGGGTCAACAGACACAGCCGCGAAAACACCGATCTGGCGGTGAAATCCTTCATGCGGCATGGTCATTTCAAATTGCACACCAAGCTTTGCAATGATCTTGTTCCAGCGGCCTACACCACCCGCCGCATCACGCACATAATCATCACGCAAGCGCATATTGATCGCGGTCAGGGCGGGCACATCTTCCAAGATAATCTTATCGCCCACAACACTGCGCACTTGATAGATCGCATCATTCAGCTTGTGATCATCATCAATCCGCCCTTCCATATACCGCCCCTTGATGCCCGCATTAAATGCGTTGGCAGCATTGGTAGAAACTTCGCGGCCAAACAGATCAAGTGACAGTGTATAATGCAAGTTCAGTTTTTTCTGAATTGTCGGCAGATCAATTACGCCCAAGGCGCGGATTTTTTCAATATCATACGGGTCATCAATACCCGCCTCATTCATCGCTTCACAGGTGCGCTGTATCGTGCGCCCAACACCTGTTTCGCCCACAAACATATGATGCGCTTCTTCGGTCAGCATGAAACGGCAGGTACGTGACATCGGGTCAAAACCCGATTGCGCCAGACTTTCCAACTGCATTTTACCGTCACGATCGGTGAAATATGTGAACATGAAAAACGACAGCCAATCAGGGGTTTCTTCATTAAATGCACCCAACATTCGCGGTGCATCCTCTGAGCCCGATGAACGCAACAACAGATCATCTGCTTCTTCACGGCCATCTTTGCCAAAGTATTTATGCAGCAGATAAACCATCGCCCAAAGATGGCGGCCCTCTTCCACATTCACCTGAAACAGATTGCGCATATCGTAAAGTGAAGGTGCAGTCAGGCCAAGGAAACGCTGCTGCTCAACAGAAGCAGGCTCCGTATCACCTTGAATAACAATCAGGCGGCGCAACATGGAACGGTATTCACCCGGTACTTCTTGCCAAGCAGGCTCACCCGCATGTTCACCAAACGGAATTCTGCGATCTTCCACGGCAGGTGCCAAAAGGATACCCCAACGATAATCAGGCATTTTGACATAATCAAATTTCGCCCACCCCTTGGGGTCAACACTCACAGCTGTGCGCAGATATATCAGGCTTTTTTGAAACCTGTCAGGCAGCAGGTCATTCCACCAACTGATATAGCCCGGGTGCCATTTTTCCAATGCTTTAAGCACGCGTTTATCCGAAGACAGACCCACATTATTCGGGATCAGCGTGTCATAGCTAACGTCAAGATTACCACTCATTTATTCAACTCCCTTTTCATCCGCGCCTTTAGACGCGCTTCATGTCATATTTACCGCGCACACCTGTGCCGTAACGTTGTAATGCACCGTCTTCACCCACCGCATTGGGCCGTTGGAACACCCAGTTTTGCCATGCGGTCAGGCGACCGAATATACGGGTTTCCATTGTTTCAGGCCCCGCAAAACGCAGGTTCGCTTCCATCGCAGTCGTTGCATCAGGGGAAAAGCTTGTGCGTTCTTCCATGAAGATCCGCACCTCATCTTCCCAATCCAAATCGTCAAAAGCGTAGGTTACCAAACCCAATTCATTTGCCTCTTCAGCTTCTAACGCCACACCGATCTTACCATGCAACGTTTCCACATTTTCTGGATCCCCTAAAAACCGAGTTTGCAACCGCGTCAGATCATTGCTCATCGGGAACAGGCCGAAATTCGCTTTGGTCAAAGTGATCGTCGCCATCGCACGATCATCATCTTCAAATTCGTCTTCCATCATATAGGTGCGATCGACGGCAAACAGCAGTTCAGCCAGCAGCCCCGTATAACACGAACCATGCTCAACAAGGGCCACAAGTGAACGAGAGGTCAGATCAACCCGCTTCAAAACTCGCTTCCAGAATTGCAGAGCTTCATTGGCCAGCCAGTGGTCTTTATTATCCATCAACAGGGCTTCGTGGGCGGCAAAACTTGCAGGGTCACCTACAGTCTTGAACACCAGCAAACCCAGTTCCATTTCATTCAAACGAAGATGTAAAATCGCATCATCCAATTCGCGGGCAACACGAAGCATATAGGCATCAGCACCTTGGGCATGGAAATCATCCATCGAAGACGGGGCCGCATGATCCGGCCCTTTGATGGTTATTGTAACCCGGCGATTGGCGCGATCTAAAGCCACATCAACAGCGGAATAAGACACCGAACCATCCTCAGAAAACGCCCGCTTCAACGGGGTCAGCGTAACGCCGCTAGCATCCGATAGCCTAGCAGATTTAGCGGCCAATTCCTTGGCCCGACCCTGAACAGCCGCATCAAATTTCGAATTAAGAATAACTTCATCAACAAGCCCCCAATCCTTGGCGCGCTTGCCTTTTACCCCTTCTTCCAACGAACAGAAAACATCCGCCAAGTCGCGGCGTATTTTGCGCTTATCCGTGATCCGCGTCAGCCCGCCTGTACCCGGCAAAACCGCCAACAAAGGCACTTCGGGCAATGATACCGCAGAGTTGCTGTCATCGGTCAGCATGATGTGGTTGCACGCCAAAGCCAGCTCATAACCGCCCCCGGCACAAGCACCTTTAATGGCGCAGATATACATCTGCCCAGAGTCAACTTCAGCCGCTTCCAGCGTGTTGCGGGTTTCATTGGTGAACTTACAAAAATTCACCTTATGCGCATGTGCCGCCCCGCCCAGCATTCTGATATTGGCGCCCGCACAAAAAACCTTTTCCTTGCCCGACTGCATCACAACAACCTTCACTTCAGGGTGTTCAAAACGTAGTCGCTGCACAATATCGGCCAGCTCAATATCCACACCCAGATCATATGAATTCAGCTTCAGCTCATAACCGTCAAAAAGCCCGCATGTCTCATCCACATCCATAATCAGGTTCGCAACCGCCCCGTCATACTCAACACGCCAATGTTTGTAGTTGGACGGATTGGTTTGAAAGTCGATTACCTTGGGCACAATAGCCTCCTGCGATGTAAGCTTTGCAAAATAATGCAAATACATACCCAAGTAAACTGATTTATCTGCTATATATATGCATTATAGTGCAATTTTCGACACATCCACATCTGCACGCTCAATATTCTCTAAACGTTCTATAAATTCCGCAATAATCGCACAAGTTTTATCAAGCTGATCCACATGCGGCGCATGGCGGCAATCGCCTAAAACCTCAATTTCCACAGGCGAATAGATGCGATCATCAATCTCTTGCAACTGCGCATAAGTGCCGTATTCATCTTCACAGCCCTGTATCGCCAAAACCGGAATGCGCCAATAATCAATCACACTGGCCACATTCCAATCCTTGAAATCAGGGTGCAACCAACTGTCGTTCCAGCCGCGAAATGTACGGTGATATTTTAGCATGCGCTGTTTCAAATCACCCGTATCATACGCAATTTTCGCTTCAGCGATTGCCTCAAGCGCTATGCGTTCCGTGAAAAAATGCGGGGCCATCAGGATCAGGGCACGAATGCGGTGATCTTCAACCGAACCCGCATAGATCGCAGCAATAGATGCCCCATCACTATGCCCCAACAAAATACCGCGTTGGAACCCGATTTGATCCAACACTTCAGGCAAAACATCCACCGCCTCATCGGTCATATAGTCAAGCGGTCTGGGCAGGTCAGTCAGATCAGACTGGCCATAGCCCGCGCGCGAATAGGCGAACACGCCAAACCCGGTTAAATCCGCCAGATTTTGCGGAAAATCACGCCAAAGGGCCAGGCATCCCAAGCCTTCGTGCAGCATTACAATCGTAGGCGCATCACCTGGTGCAGGCCCAAAACAGGCGTATTCCAAGGCTTTACCACCTACATTAAGCATAGCACCTGATTCATTTTCCCACTCAAACATCAGCATCTGCCCGCAATTTAAACCGTTGAATTTTACCTGTCGCGGTTTTCGGCAAATCAGGCACAATTTCTATCCAGCGCGGATATTTCCATTTGCCGATTTTCTCTTTCACATGGTCTTTTAATGCTTGCTGCAATGCGACACTGTCTTCACCCGTTTTCAAAACAACAAACGCTTTTGGTTTATACAGCCCCTGATCATCCTGTGCCGCCACAACGGCCGCTTCCAGAACATCCTTGTGCGATGCCAAAGCCTGTTCAACCTCAAAGGGCGATACCCAAATGCCCGAAACCTTGAACATATCATCCGTGCGCCCGCAATAAACATACTGGCCCGTGTCCGACTGCGTGTATTTATCCCCCGTGCGCACCCAGCCATCTTCAAAAGTATCTTCACTTTTCGCAGGCTGGTTCCAGTAATCAGTCGCAGCCGACGCCCCTTGCACCAGCAACTCGCCTATTTCGCCCAAAGCCGGTTCTTTTCCGGCCTCATCAACCAAGCGCACATTGTAGCCGGGAACCGCCACACCCGAGGTGCCGTAAGCGATATTATCACCACTATTCGACAGGAAAATATGCAGCATTTCAGTAGAACCGACCCCATCCAGAATATCCACCCCCCAAAGTGCGCGCCAGCGGTTGCCAATATCTTCAGGCAAGGCTTCACCCGCAGAAATACAACTGCGCAATTCAAGCGCGGGCATCTCTGCCCCACCATCCAGATAGGCCAGAATTGCAGCATATAACGTAGGCACGCCGCAAAAAACACTAGGGTGGTGTGCGGCTATAATATCAACAGAACTTTTAGGCGTCGGGCGTTCTGAATTCAAAATCGTTGTCGCCCCGACCGACATAGGAAACGTCATTGCATTGCCTAAACCATAAGCAAAAAACATCTTTGCAACCGAATAAACCACATCATCTTCGTGGGTTTTCAGAACTTGTTTGCCATAAGTATCCGCAGTGAATTTAAGGTTCCCATGAATGTGGCGCACCCCTTTAGGCTGGCCTGTTGTGCCTGAGGAATAAAGCCAAAATGCCACGTCATCACTGGCGGCATTCTTAGCGGCCATAGGCTTGCCTTGGGTTATGAAATCCACATAAGCCACCATTCCATTGGGCACATCCACGCCCACAACAATAACTGTTTTCAATACCCCACAAGCTTCAATCGCAGGCCCAGCCACGGGCAACAACTCTTCAGAAACAAAGATGCATGTCGCCTGACTGTCCTTGAAAATCGTTTCATATACGGATGTCGCTAAAAGCGTGTTCAACGGCACGGGCACGACACCCGATTTCAAACAACCCCAGAAGATCTGGGGGAATTCTATCTGGTCAAGCACCAACATAATCGCACGTTCTTCAGGGCCAACACCTGCATCTTTCAATGCCCCCGCAACCCTACCGGATTGCATTGCCAAATCCCCATAAGTCAGCTCGCGCGCCTGCCCTGTTGCCTCACGAAATGCAATCTTGTCACCGCGCCCTTCATCCACATGCCTGTCGACAAAATAAAGGGCTGCATTTTCATTTCCTGACATGCCCAGCCTCCTAAAACAGCGCGAAATATTCGCGTTCTTCCCACTCGGAAATCGTTGCAATATAGCGTTCCCACTCTGCCAGTTTAATGTGGCAGTAATAATCCACAAACGCTTCGCCCAGCTGTTCTTTATAAAAACTACTATTCTTCAAAGCATGAATTGCGTCAATCAGACTTTTAGGCAAAAGCTGCGCGTCACTGTCATAGGGCCGCTCAACGGGCGCGGGTGCTTCCAGCTTTCGGTTAACCCCGTCCAGCCCCGACAGGATTTGTGAAGCGATATACAGATAAGGGTTCGCCGCAGGCTCGCCAATACGGTTTTCAACACGGCTGGCTTTGTCACCCACCGCAGATAATGCACGGATCATAGCCCCTTTATTATCGCGGCCCCACTGAATACGGTCAGGGGCCAATGTAAACGGGCGAAACCGTTTGTAACCATTCACGGTAGGCGTTGAAAACAGACAACTGGCCGCTGCATGTTCCAGTATCCCCGCAATCCACTGATCACCCAATTTTGAAATCGGCTGACCTTCTTTTGGCATAAACAGATTTTCACCTGTTTTGATATCCACAATCGACTGGTGCAAATGCCACCCGCTTGCCAAAGCGTTGGAAAACTTCGGGCGACACATGAAAGTTGCATGTAGCCCCTGCCGGCGGCAAACCTGCTTCACCATAGAACGAAACAGCACCATATTATCCGCGTGCGCCATACCTTTGGCGGGGTCGAACGTGACCTCTAGCTGACTAGGCCCGAACTCCACTTCCAGTGAGCGTATCGGCAGATCAAGGGCATGACAGTTTTTGCGAATAAGATCGTAAACATCTTCCAGCTCATCATAACGTTGCTCTGAAAGATATTGAAAACCCTGCGTCAATAACTCGGTTTCAGGCGGCGTGCCTGGTTGCCCCGCATCATTCAAACCCAGCTTCGGGTCAGTGATACGCAGCACATGAAACTCAACTTCCAACCCCGTTACAATTTCCATGCCTTTATCGTGCAATTTCGCCAAGGCTTTTTTCAGCAAGCTACGCGAACAAACCGGAACGGGGGTACCGTCAGTATGATACAAATCAGCCAGCACCCAACCGTTTTTTGGCGACCACGGCAAAATGCGAAAGGTCGACGGATCAGGCAGCATAATCACATCACAAGCCCCCGTCAGAACACCATGACCAAAGCCAATGTCTTCTTGCCAAACAGGGTAGACCGTCACATGGGATGTATCTTTCAGCAGCAATGTAGAGGTCATATTCACGCCATTTTCAAGCGCACTTTTCAGGCTATCAATAACCAGAGTTTTGCCGCGCAAAAGCCCGTGCTGATCCACAAAAGAGACCCGCAGAACCTCTAACCCTGCCGCATCCGCCTGCTCGATTATTGCTTGCGCTTTAGCCCTATCATCTGCGGTCCAAAGCCCGTGTTTTTGTGCAAAACTCGGCATCATCATTCCCCTTCATATTCAAGCAATGCTACAGTTTTGCGTCCCATTCGCAAGCCGCACGGCGCTGCGCATCTTTTTCACGCCAAAGCCCCTCATGGTCATCCGTCTCGGCAACCGCATCCAACGCGATAGGGCCAATAACATCCTGCGGTGGTAAATTTGATAAAAACCCAGATAGGTCAGACCCATCCGCTTCCATCTTGTTGATCGCCATTCTGATCAACTGCCGATGCGCCCCAATGGCCTTATCTGAAGTCGCCAAATTTTCAAGGCTACGGTCCCGAATGCGCCCCTGCGATTCCACTGCCCACTGATCGTGAACATTAATATCCATGCCCATACCAGTATAGGTCAGGGTTGCCTGCTCAGCCGGATCAAACCCGTATTCATTGTCAGCATCCCGCTTAGGTCTGTAATCCACACCCGTAGTTTCACTCACCCGTTGCGCATGCATCTTTTCTTTATCGACAGGGTCGGTAAAGCTGGTGAACATCGAATACCAATAGCAACTTTCATCATCTATCGGCACATGCCATTGGGTGATATTCATCGTCGCTGACATCGGAATGGTAATCGCGCATGGGAAAATTTGGTTGGTCACCCGCACATGGGTATTACCGCCTTTCAGATGGCGTAAACTGGTCAGGCGCAAACCAAACTCGGTTTTATCCACCAAAATTTCAGGGCGCGGATATTCACGCAGAACCTGGGTGATCGGAATGTCGGTTCCAGCCGCATTATCCCGAAACTGCTTGCCATACTGATCACTGGCATCTTCATCTTCCAAAAACCGGTGCAGGAACGACGCATGTACCGGATCAATGCCCACTTCCAATGCTTGCAACCAGTTGCAATTCCAATAACCTTTGTAGGAAAACACATGGCTGTCGGGCGCACGGAAACAGTCGAAATTTGGAAATTCAGGCGCGGGGCCTTCACCCATAAACGCAAAAATAATCCCGTTCTTTTCCACCACTGGATAAGACGTTGTTTTGATCTTCTCATAGGCAGTGGAACCTTCCGGTTCCCCCGGCTGTTCCAGACATTGCCCGTCTGTGCCAAAGTTCCAGCCATGAAACGGGCAACGTAAACCGTTGTCTTCCAGCCGCCCGTAACACAGATCAACACCGCGATGCGGACAGCGACGGTCAAGCAGGCCAAGTGTGCCATCATCATTGCGGAACAACACCAGCATTTCCCCCAGCAAACGCACAGGCGCGATACGCCTGTCATTATCGATCTCTTCAGATAAAGCCGCAGGGATCCAATATTGCCGCATAACCTTGCCTGTCGGGGTATCTGCCCCGACTTGGGTTAAAACATCGTTTTTTTCTTTGCTTAACACACAATATCTCCCATTCAATTATCCAGCAGGTTAGTACTGACCCTACAAATGCTGAAATGAAATAACCTATAAGCCTATTCAATTAGCGGATAGCTTGCTTAAATTCCAAGATAACGGTGCAACGCATCTCGGTCTTTGCGCAGCTCATCCGAAGTGCCATTCCAAACGATTTTACCGCGCTCGATAATGAAATTACGATCAGCAATGCGCAATAAATCCTTCAGGTTTTTATCCACCACCAAAATCGACATACCCTGTTCACGGATCATCGTCAGGGCCGCCCAGATTTTTTGGCGCACCAATGGTGCCAGCCCTTCGGTGGCTTCATCTAGGATCAGCAATTTCGGATTGGTCATCAACGCCCGCCCAATGGCCAGCATCTGCTGCTCACCACCTGACAGCAAGTTGCCCATTGAACCTTGGCGCACTGCCAGTTCCGGAAACAGTTCATACACCCGCTCAACTGTCCACGGGTTTGCGATTTTCAGATGGTTGCTGGAAGTCGCAACAAGATTTTCCCACATCGAAAGGTTCGGGAAAATCTGGCGCCCTTCCGGCACCAGCCCCAATCCCAGATTGGCAGTTTTAAACGAAGGCCTGCCAACCAGTTCCGTGCCTTCAAAATCAATAGACCCGCCGCTAGCAGGCACTATCCCCATGATCGAATTGATCGTCGTGGTTTTGCCCATGCCGTTACGGCCCAACAAGGTTGCCACCTGCCCAGAACCAATTTCCAGATCAATGCCAAACAGGGCTTGCGAGCTGCCGTAATGCGCGGTGAGGTTGGAAATTTTAAGCATTATTCCTCTCCCAAATACGCATGGCGCACGTCGTCATTGCTGCGAATTTCATCGGGCAACCCAGTAGCAATAATGCGTCCGTAAACCAGAACGGAGATACGATCAGCCAGTGCAAAAACCGCATCCATATCATGCTCGATCAACAGGATTGTCCGCTGGCCTTTCAGCTGTTTCAAAAAGTCCACCAACAGCGCACTTTCCTTTGGCCCAAGCCCCGCCATGGGTTCATCCAACAGCATCAATTCCGCTTCGGATGCCAGTGCAATGGCAATTTCCATTTGTCGGTGTTCACCGTGCGACAGGGCAGAAGTAAGGTCATCTGCGCGCTTGCGCAGCCCAACTTTAATCAGGTTTTCCAGTGCTTTAGAGCGAATATGGCTAATCTTGCGTGCAGGTTTCAAAAACTTATACGAGTGCCCATCATTGGCTTGAACCGCCAGTGCGACATTATCCAAAACCGACATCCCCATCACAAGGGACGTGATTTGAAATGACCGCGTAATCCCTAGCTTCGCACGACTATACGCAGGCTTATGGGTAATGTCCGCACCGTTCAACAGCACCGTTCCCGCATCGGGTGGCAACGCGCCTGACAGTTGCGAAATCAACGTGGTTTTACCCGCGCCATTAGGGCCGATAATCGCATGTATTTCACCCTTGGTCACATCCAGATGCACATCATCCGTAGCGGTCACTCCGCCAAAACTTTTCATCAATCCTTTGACTTCCAGCAAGGTGCTCATGCTATTCCCCCTTGCCTTTGAACAGGCCCATCAGACCACCACGCACAAACAGCATCAGGCCGATCAGCATCAAGCCGAACGGCAAGTGCCAGAATATGGTAAACGAAGATAAAACCTCTTCCATCAGAATAAATACCGATGACCCCAATATCGGGCCAAGCGCTGTAGAAGCCCCCCCTAAAATAACCATAAACATCAGCTCTCCCGAGCGTGTCCAATGCATCATATCGGGTGAAATAAACGTGGTGAAATTACCCAGCAAAAAACCTGCATAACCACACATCGCACCCGAAATAACATAGGCCGTCAGGCGGTAGAAATAGGTGTTATATCCCAGCGTCACCATACGTTCATTATTATCCTTGGCCCCTTGCAGAACCATGCCAAAACGCGAATTGACGATGACCTTGACCATCAACATCGCGATCACCAATGACACATAACTCAGCCCATAAAGCTGCATCGGGCTATCAAGATTTATAAATGGCAGCTCTGATCGTACATCAATCGTCAGGCCATCGTCACCATTATAAACGTCCAGCGACTGGAACAGAAAAAACGCCATCTGCCCGAACGCCATGGTGATCATAATAAAGTAAACGCCCTTGGTGCGCAGGCTGATCGCCCCCGTGATCAGGGCAAACAATGCCGTCACCCCAATAGCCAAAGCCAGATGCAACAACCCGTTATAGCTGGCAATCAGATCAAACCCGCCCCATGTGGCGTGATGTGCCGGGATACCCACGGCATAGGCGCCCAGACCGATAAAAGCGGCGTGACCGAATGACACCATACCGCCATAACCAAGGATCAGGTTCAGGCTGACGGCTGCAATGCCAAGGATCACCAACCGAGTTGCCAAATCCATGTAAAACGCGTGCCCGTTCAACAGAAAATAAGGCGGCAGGACGGCCAGTGCCAACATGCCAACTACGGTAATCCAACCGATTTTTGTCATCTGTTTCATCAGCGCACCTTGGGCGGGAACAGGCCTTGCGGCTTCACCGCAAGAATGATCGCCATCAATATATATATCATCATTGCAGACACAGCAGGTGCGGCGGTTTCAGCCGCGTTTTCGCTCATAAAAAAGGCAAACAGCGTGTCCAGAAACGACCGGCCCAAAGTATCAATTAGCCCGATGATAATGGCCGCAATAAACGCACCTTTCATTGATCCGATGCCGCCGATGATAATCACCACAAAAGCCGTGATAATAATCTGACCACCCATCCCGATAGAGGCACCTGTGATCGGCGCGATTAACATACCCGCCAGCCCTGCCAGCATCGCGCCCAGCGCAAATACCAGTGCAAACAGCATCTGAATATCAATGCCAAGGGCAGACACCATCGTGCGGTTTGATGCCCCCGCCCTGATCAACATACCCAGCCGTGTGTAGTTCACCAGCCAAACCAAACCCGCTGCCACCGACAACCCGGTACCGATAATCAAAAGGCGGAAAACCGGAATAACCGCACCCTCAAACAGTTCAACCTGCCCGTCTAGCCATGCAGGCAACGGCACGGTAATACCAGCGGGCCCCCAAATCATATGGGCCAAAGTATCCAGCACCAAAAGCAGCCCGAATGTGCCCAGCACATGATCTAGATGGTCTTTGTCGTACAGGTGGCGCGCCACCAGCACTTCAATGGCATAACCAACCGCGCCAGTTAGTGGCAAAGCAATTAGAACAGCCAATAAGAAGTTCCCCAACAGCAAGGTTAAGGATGCACAGATAAACGCACCGATCATGTAAATCGAGCCATGCGCCAGATTTACAAAATCCAAAATCCCAAAAACCAGTGTCAGGCCGGAAGCCACCAGAAACAACAAAAGTCCCAGCTGCAAGCCGTTTAAAACCTGCACAAATAGAAGTGTATAATCCACGAAGGTATGTCCGCTAAGCGTTGGTTAATATGGCCGTAAAACCGGCCATATTAAATTCATTTAAGGGTTGGAAATTATTCCAATCCGCAATCTTTTGCATAGATATCCTGATGCGCCTCATAAACCGTTTGCACGATCTTTGTGGTCCAGTCGCCCGCGTCGTCTTTCACAACTTCGCGCAGATAATACGCTTGGATCGGCATGTGGTTGTTACCATATGTATACTCACCACGCACAGATGGGTAGCTTGCAGATTTCATTGCCGCGCGCATACCGTCCATGTTGGACAGATCACCATCAACCGCTTCAACTGCTGACTTGATCAGGAAAATTGAATCGTAGGCTTGTGCTGCATAAAACGACGGGTATGAACCGTGCTTGGCGCGAAAATCAGCCACAAAGCGTTTGTTCTGTGCATTATCCAGCGTCGGATCCCAGTGTTGTGTGAACTGCGTTCCCAGAACATCGGTAAAGTTAGCAGCTTGGAATTTAGGCAATGACAACGCGTCAACACTAAACACCGTATAAAGCGGCAAGCTGTCTTTTAGCCCTGCCTGTTGGTACTGCTTCATGAAGGCACCGCCGGCTTTACCAGGGTAAAACACAAACAAGCCTTCAGCACCTGATGCTTTAGCTTTTGCCAACTCAGCAGAAAAATCCAACTGTGCCGGCCATGTGGTCATGTCCGTGCCCAAAACCTCACCCTTAAAGCTGCGTTTCACACCAGCAACCATACCTTTACCGGCGGCATAGTTCGGCGCGATGATATAGATCGACTTTACACCTTTTTGGTTCAGCACTTCACCCATCGCCACTGGCGTTTCATCGTTTTGCCAGCTGGCAGAAAAGAAGTTTTCGTGGCAAAGTTTTCCCGCAACAGGGCCGGGGCCCGCATTGGCTGTGATTAGAAACTTGCCTGCATCCAGCACAGATTTACGTGACGCCAGTAAAACGTGGCTCCAGATGTAGCCGGCAACAATATCAACATTGTCCTGTTTCACCAGTTTGTCTGTAATCTGCTTACCGGTTTCAGGTTTGAACCCGTCATCGCCAAAAATTAGGTTGATATCCAGATCGCCCATTTTGCCGCCCATATGCTCAATCGCCAGATTGACAGCTTTTTCCTGATCTTTACCGATCACGGCAGCCCCTGTTGTCAGCGTCGTGACAAACCCGATTTTCACTTCTGCAGCCTGTGCCAGGCTGGTCAGCATTGTTGCAGCCAATGCTGCACTTACTAGTCTTTTCATGGTATTCCTCCCTAGAATCCTTGAATGGATATTTCCAGAAATATCCTTACTTATTATTGTACCAATCCATATTGGAATGGCCTTGGTTAATGTATGGTAGCACCCGCAGACCATAGTACGCTGCACTGTCTCGTATTTTAATCGAGATTGCAAAATAAATGTTAACGGCGGCTCTTCCTACATAATATGCTCACACACGTTCAATTCTGTTCAACACGCTATAGCAACAATTATTTATTTCAAGTATAAAATATTTATGCTTGAAATACATTTTTCTCATATTACGCCCTCCATAACATTCATTCTTCACATTCCAGCAACATTGTCCCTGCCCCCGTGTTCGAAATTGGAATATGATAATTCTGGTGCAAAGGCGTCACTTTATCGCCCAATGCACCACGCATCATCATCCACATCAAAAATTCAGTGCCCTGTGCGCCCGCTTGGCGCACCAACTCATGGCGCGAAATTTTGGTCAAGCTTTCAGGGTCGGTCACGATTTTTTCCATACACATCTGATCAAATTCTTTGTTGATAAAGCCTGCACGTTCGCCGTCCAACTGATGCGAAAGGCCACCCGTGCCCAAAACAACAACCTTGATATCTTCAGGATAAGACCGAATGGCTTTACCCAAAGCCTTGCCAAAATCCAGCGCACGCTTCAGCGTTGGGATCGGATGTTGCACGGTATTTGCACTGATCGGAATGGCGCGCGGCAAGTTCGGGTTAGCCCCCAAGCCTGGCCAAAACAGTTGCATCGGCACAGTAAACCCGTGGTCTACAGGCAATTCCTGGCAGGATGTGATATCAAACTCATCCTCAACCATACTTTCGATAATATGCCACGAAAGCGGCGCGTCGCCCTGAAACGGCGGTATTACTGGCAGACCCCACCCTTCATCTTCATTCACATATTCATGTGCCGCCCCAATGGCAAAGGTCGGCATTTGATCCAGAAAAAACCCAAGCCCGTGATCATTATAAATGTTGATCGCCACATCAGGCTTATGCTTGTCCAGCCATTCGCGGATCGGCGGATAAGCATCAAAGAACGGCTTCCAATACGGATCATCCGTCTGCTCATTCGCAATCGCATTGCCCACAGCCGGAATATGCGATGTGGTCAGCCCGCCAATAATTCTAGCCATATCAATCCCCCGCCTTACGCAATTTTTCTTTGAACGCATCTACTGACATGCCCGTCTGTTGCGCCCCGATATCTTGCATATTCATTTTATAAATCCCCGCCAATTTGGCCAGATAATAGATATTGCCACCTTCTGCGATCATTTCCAGCACATTCTTATTACGACAAGCCTGCTTTTGCCCCGCGTTCAACTTAAAGCTTTCCATATAACTTTCAGCATCAGCCAGATAAGCCGCCCGCGCATCCGCCTTATTGAAAGAAAAACACATCTTGTTCAGCGCATAACCCTTCATCGCCATTTTCCCGTCAAAAAAGGTAGTGCCTTCAATCGGTGTGTGATGGTCAAATTCGTCTATCTGCATAAGCACTCTCCTATTAAGGCCAATAAAGTCGCATTGGATTATCCACCAATAACGCCTGTTGTTTTTCCGCGCTTGTCGCAATGCGCGGGATCACATCTACCAGATTTCCGTCATCAGGCATATGGGATTTCATGTTCGGGTGCGGCCAGTCGGTTCCCCACAACACGCGGGTTGGAAACAAATCAACCAAAGTGCGGGCAAACGGGATCACATCATCATAGGCCGGGCCGGCTATTGTCAGCCGTTCAGGGCAAGTAACTTTCGTCCAGAAATTTTCATTTTCTGCCATCAGCGCAATAAATTCCTGAAAGTCCGCGTGATCCACAGGTTTAGACACATCGGGCCGCCCCATATGATCCACAACAACCGTTGTTGGCAGCTGCTTCAGGAACGGGATCAGGTCATGCAAATCAGCAGCTTCAAAATAAACCACGATATGCCAGCCCAGTTTTTTCACCCGTTCGGCAATTTCCAAAAACACATGCTGCGGTGTTGCATCCACCAACCGTTTCACAAAGTTAAACCGCACCGCCCGCACCCCGACCCTGTCCATATGCGCCAACTCTTCATCTGTCACATCCGGCCCAACCACGGCCACACCGCGTGCCAATTCACCCGCATATTCCAGCGCATCCACCATAGCCGCATTATCACGCCCATGACAAGATGCCTGAACAATCACATTGCGCGAAAAACCTAAATGATCACGCAACGCAAACAACTGTTCTTTACCCGCATCACAAGGCGTATATTTGCGCGTCGGCGCAAATGGAAAGTCCGCAGCAGGGCCAAACACATGACAATGCGCATCAACCGCCCCGATGGGCGCCACAAAATCAGGCTTTGCAGGGTCGGGATGAAACACCATCCAGTTCGCATCCATCATGCAAACACCCTCCCGTCAAACAGCTTTCGCGCCGTGCGTATCACAGAAGCTTTCACAATCAGCCCTGCGGGGTCAATATCAAGCAAAATCTGGTTTTCACCGATGGGGTGTTCAATGCGGGCAAGAATCTGCGCACCCTCTTGAAGCTTCGCCAAATCATAGGCAGGCGTCCCTTCCATATAGCACGCCGTTGCCACGCTCACAGCCCCAAGAACACCAATGGATGCATGACATCTGTGTGGAATAAAAGTACGTGCTGAAATTGTACCACCCTTAGTCGCGCGGCTGACCATAGAGATTTTTGGCACCGTCTTATTGCTAACATCACCAAGGTTCATCATCGGCCCCGCCAGCAATCGAAGCCGTTCCAACCGTGCGCGTAATGCGCTATTCGCTTCAAGCTCTTCACGGCTTTCAGTGCCGTTAATGCCCATATCACTGGCCCTGACAACAATCGTTGGCATGCCGTTATCAATCAGCGTTACATTGACACCATCAACACGGTCCACCACATTTCCCGTTGGTAGCAATGCGCCCGATAAAGAGCCCGCAATGTTATTAAAAGCAATCGCAACAGGGGCCGCACTTCCCGGCACACCGCCAATGCAAGTATCGCCCTCATAGGCCACCTGCCCATCAGGGGTTTGCACATTCAGGGTGGCAAACTGACCAGTATTAACCATGCGCACACTCACTTCAGTCTGCCCATTTTGGGCTTTAACCAACCCCCGTTCAATCGCAAGCGGCCCAACGCCCGTTAGAATATTTCCGCAATTTTGCACATCACTTACAATGCCTTTATCCACTGCAACCTGCAAAAATAGATATTCCACATCAACATATTCGCGCGAAGAAGCCGATACGACAGCCACCTTGGATGTCAGCGGATCAGCCCCGCCCATCCCGTCAATTTGACGTGGATCAGGTGAGCCCATAACCGACAATAAAAACGCATCACGTTCTTTGATGTCCTCAGGCAAATCACTTGCCAAAAAGTACCCACCCTTCGAGGTGCCACCGCGCATCCACATACATGGGACACCGCGATCAGACATACTTCAGGCCCTTATCCTTCAAACGCCCTCGCATGTCATACATATCCAAGCCCAGCTCACCACCCGCCAGCCGCGCGCGTTTCTGCTCTTCATTTGCCAACCGCGCCCGTGCGCGCGCCAAAACTTCAACCGCCTCTTCACGTTTCACAACGCAAACGCCGTCGTCATCAGCCACAATCACATCACCTGGGTTCACTTTTGCCCCTGCGCAAACCACAGGCACATTGACCGACCCCAAGGTCTCTTTCACCGTACCTTGCGCACATATCGCCTTGGACCAAACCGGAAAACCCATTGCCTGCAAATCGCGCACATCGCGCACACCTGCGTCAATGATCAAACCCATACACCCTCGTGCCTGCGCCGATGTTGCCAATAAATCCCCGAAATACCCCGCATCAGAGGGCGATGTCACGGCCAAAACCAAAACATCCCCCGCCTGCAACTGCTCTATCGCAACATGCAGCATCCAGTTATCGCAAGGGGCGGCCAAGATTGTAACCGCCGAGGCGCCAACAGAGGCCCCACCATAAATCGGCCGCATATAGGAAGCCAACAACCCCTTGCGCTCCTGCGCCTCATGCACCGTGGCCACACCACATGCGCCCAAGGCTTTCACAACCGCAGGATCAGCCCGTTCAATATTTTGCACCACAACATTCATGCCAGCTCATCTACGCAAGTAGGATAAATCGCCTGAAACCCTTCAGCATACCGCGCAGGCGTACCACCCGCTTGCCCACCGGAATTACGTCTGAAATGATTGCCACGGTTTTCAGCCACATTGGTATAAAAATCCCACAAATGCTGCTGGCCTTCCATACATTCTATCGCTGCGCGCTTTTTGTCCCACACATCCGTGATGTCCAAAAACACATTCGGTTTCCAACCCATCTGTTCTGTTTGATGCGGCTCAAACAGATAAAGCTGCGGCGCACCCAGCACCTTTTCCCCCGGATTATGCCCCCAGGCTTGTGCTATCATCCGACATTCCATCGCAACATCGGTGGTGTACATATGGTCGGTGTTATAAGGGTCATATTGCGAATGGCTCATCATGAAATTCGGCTGCACCGCACGAATTACATCTACCAAACGGTATTTATCATCGCGCTCCAAAACCAGCGGATAATCCCCCAAATCAAAAAACTGAATGTCATGCACATCCAATGCCACAGCGGCATTTTCCGCCTCAATCCGCCGCGCCGCTTTCACTTTTTCCAGCGTCATGCCTTCTTGTTTCCACAGCTTGGCACTTTCGCCGCGCTCACCATAAGACAGGCAAACAACCGTCACCTCATAGCCCTTAGCCTGATGCTGCGCTATAGCACCCCCTGCCCGCCAGACAAAGTCGGCGGCATGTGCGCTGATCACAAGGGCGGTTTTTTTGTCGGACATACAAATGATTCCTTATAAATTAAGCAGGCTCAATCAACATCGGCCCAAAGCGGCTGAATTACCAATCGAAAAACCTTACCTCCTATAATTAAATACTATAGATAGGGTGTATCGAAAGGTAATCATGGAACCGCAACTGCCAAATATCAGACACCTACGCGCCTTTGCGCAGGTCGCCCGTCAAGGCAGTATCAGCCAAGCAGCAGAGATCGTTTTTCTGTCGCAACCCGCCATCACCCACGCAATATCCAAACTTGAAACCACCCTGAATACAAAACTGTTCACGCGGTTGCACAAAGGTATGTCGTTAACAGATACGGGCATATCCTACCTGAAACGCACCGACCGCGCCCTTGCAGAAATTGCACTTGGCACAAAAAAAGCCACCAAAAATACCTCTGATCGCATTGATCAAAAACTGACAGTGCCGCAGCTTCGCGCGCTGGTAGCACTGGCATCAGCCAGAAGCTTTTCCATGGCCGCTTGGAACATCGGCATTTCACAACCCTCTATCCATCGCGCTGCACGTGATCTGGAAAAAAACATCGGCCAACCACTGTTTTTAGCATCTGGCAAAGGCATCACACTTACACCTGCCGCTGAAATACTTGTACGCCACATTCGCATTGCCGCCGCAGAATTACAGCAAGGGTATTATGAAATATCAGCCCAACAGGGGCACGATACCACCAGAATAACAATCGGCTCATTACCCCTTGCACGCTCATGGTTACTACCCCAATCCGCCCATAAATTCCTTGAAAACAAGGAATTCGTGCAAATTAAAACCGTAGAAGGCCCCTATCTGAAACTGCTGCGTGACCTGCGCCACGGCCAATTGGATTTCATCATCGGCGCGTTGCGTGATCCACCCCCACACAACGATATCATCCAAGAACCTTTGTTCGAAGATCCGCTTGCGATTGTGGTGCGCAAAGGTCATCCATTATCGAAACACGCAGAAATCAGTCTAGATGACACATTAGGCTACCCTTGGATTGCACCCCCCAAACAAACCCCTACGGGCACCTATCTGCACAACATGCTGAACATATCCGACATGAAAAATACGCCTGTAAAGGTCGTATCCAGTTCTTTGATACTGGTACGCGGCATGTTGTTGGCAGGCGACTATGTTACCATCACATCCGTTAACCAAATCCGCTTTGAGCTGGAAAACAAATCTCTTGTAGCGTTGCCGGTTGAATTACCCAAAAGCACCCGCCCCATAGGCCTGACCTTTCGCAAAGACTGGCAACCGACACCCACACAAAAGCTATTTCTGGATATCATCAGAAAAACCCACCTGGATCATTCCGGATTGGTTACTATTGACGCGTAGCTATTCAAAACTTTGATAGGTAAATTGGTTTTCCAATTTCATCTATCACCCAAACGTAGAATAAAGATAACCTAAGAAGGCCACATCAATACGGCATTTCTAACACTTGTAAGGACTGTACCCATGAAAATTTGCGTAGCAGGTGCCGCCGGTGCCTTTGGAATGAAACATCTCGATGCGTTGGCAAAAATCAACGGGGTAACTGTCACATCCGTTGTTGGCCGCAAGCAAGCTGCCATTGAAAAATTCGCCAAAGATCGCGGAATTGCCCACGCCACAACTGATTTAACAGAAAGCCTTGCGCGGGATGATGTCGATGCCGTGATCCTGTCCACACCCACGCAAATGCACGCCGCCCAGGCCATTCAATGTATGAAAGCCGGCAAACATGTGCTGGTCGAAATTCCCATGTCTGACACGCTGGCAGATGCCCGCAAAATCGTGCAAGTGCAAAAGGAAACCGGCATGACCGCCATGGCGGGCCACGTGCGCCGCTTTAATCCGTCACACCAGTGGATCAACAACAAGATCACCAAGGGTGAGATTAAAATCCAGCAGTTGGATGTGCAAACCTATTTCTTCCGCCGCAAAAATATCAACGCCGCAGGCAACGCCCGCAGTTGGACAGACCACTTGCTATGGCACCATGCCTGTCACACGGTTGATCTGTTTCAATATCAAACCAGCGAAAAGGTGTCAGAAGTTTATGGTGTGCAAGGCCCAAAACACCCCGAACTTGGCATCGCGATGGACATGAGCATCATCATGAAAACCCCTAACGGGGCAATTTGCACCCTGTCATTATCCTTTAACAATAACGGCCCGCTGGGCACGTTTTTCCGTTATATCTGTGACAACGGCACATGGATGGCACGCTATGACGACTTGGTTGATGGCTATGAAAAACCCATCGACCTGTCAGATGTTGCAGTTTCCAACAACGGGATTGAGCTGATCAACCGAGAGTTTATTTCCGCCATCCGTGAAGGCCGTGAACCCAATGGCTCCGTCGCCCAATGCCTGCCTGCGATGGAAACACTGGATAAGATTGAACAGATGATGGGCGCATAGATGAAAACCCAAGTAGGTATAATCGGCGGCGGCCCATCGGGGTTACTGCTTTCGCAACTGCTGGATTTGCAGGGCATCGACAATGTTGTGCTGGAAAAGCACACCCGCGAATATGTGTTGGGGCGCATTCGCGCAGGTGTTTTGGAACACGGGTTTGTCAAATTGATGCGCGAAGCCCAATGTAGCACCCGCATGGATACAGAGGGCGAAATTCACGATGGGTTTTATATTGCCCATGATGGCACCCGCGACCATATTGACCTGAAAGGCCTGACAGGGGGTAATTCGGTTATGGTTTACGGCCAAACCGAACTGACCCGTGATCTTTATGAAGCCCGTGAAAAAATGGGCGGCAAGGTTATTCATGAAGCGGTGGACGTGATGCCCCATGACATCACGTCTGACGCGCCTTACCTGACCTATAACACAGGCGCCAAAACCAAGCGCATCGATTGCGATTATATTATCGGTGCCGACGGTTTTCACGGCATCAGCCGCAAATCCATCCCTGCGGATAAAATCCGTGAATTTGAACGGGTCTATCCGTTCGGCTGGCTGGGCGTTCTATCCAACACCAAGCCCGTATCGCCTGAATTGATCTACGCCAAACACGAACGCGGCTTTGCACTTTGTTCGCTACGCTCGCAAACCCTTAGCCGCTACTACATCCAAGTACCCCTTACCGACACGCTCGAAGACTGGTCAGATGATGCGTTTTGGGCCGAGCTGAAACGCCGCCTGCCAAAAGATGTGGCAGACGCCTTAATCACTGGCCCCTCCGTCGAGAAAAGCATAGCGCCCTTACGCAGTTTCGTTTCTGAGCCCATGCGCTACGGCAATATGTTTTTGGCGGGGGATGCGGCCCACATTGTACCACCCACGGGCGCACGCGGGCTAAACTCAGCGGCATCCGACGTTTACTACCTATATCACGCCATGCTGGATCATTATAAAAACGGCGATGATACTGGCCTTGAAGCCTATTCGCAAAAAGCACTGGCGCGGGTCTGGAAAGGTCAGCGTTTCAGCTGGTGGATGACCACATTACTGCACAGCTTCCCTGACAACAGCCCGTTTGATAATCAACTGCAACAAACCGATCTGGAATATCTATTATCATCTGAAAAAGCCATGGCATCATTGGCGGAAAACTATGTGGGCTTACCGTTTTAAAACGTTATAGTCGCCCCTAACGGCACGGCTATAAAGGACATCCCCGATGATCACTATTACCCAACAAAACGACATCGCGATTGTCACCATCAATAACCCGCCCGTCAACGCATTATCACATGCGGTAAGACAAGGCCTGCATGATGCCGTGCAAAGCATTGACGCAGATGATAGCGTTGCAGCGGTTATTCTAACCTGCACAGGGCGTACATTTATTGCAGGCGCGGATGTGCGTGAATTCGGCAAGCCTGCGCAAGCCCCACATCTACCTGATGTCGTCACAAGCATCGAGGCTGCCAATAAACCGTGGATCGCGGCGATGTTTGGCACCACTTTGGGCGGCGGGCTGGAAATAGCCCTTGGCTGTCGCCACCGCATTGCGGGAAAATCCACTAAAATGGGCTTTCCAGAGGTCAATCTAGGCCTGATACCGGGGGCGGGCGGCACCGTGCGCCTGCCACGTTTAATCGAAGCGGGGGCAGCCCTTGATATGGTTTCGGGTGGCAAACCTATTACCGCGCAAAAGGCCCTGAAACTGGGGTTGATTGATCGTATCACAGACGATGATTTATTGCCCTCCGCGATTACTTTTGCACAAGATATTAAAAGCCAGCCCAAACGAACCCCGATTATCGACAGCCCAGCTCAACCCGCAACAGACCCTACCGCTTGGGCTGCCCTAAAAAGCACCATTCAAAAGAAAGCACGCGGGCAACTCGCCCCGATTGCCGCAATCAAGGCCATTGAAAACGCCCTGAACCTATCCGCCCAACAGGCCTTGGATGCAGAACGCACCTTATTCACCGACCTAAAGTCATCCGCCCAATCCGCCGCGTTACGTTATATATTCTTCGCAGAACGCACCGGCGCGAAAATGGCGCGCATAAAAGATGTAAAGCCGCGCGATCTGAAACAAATCGGTGTCATCGGCGGCGGCACAATGGGTGCAGGCATCGCCGTGGCTTGCCTGCTTGCAGGCTTCAACGTGGTGCTGTTGGAACGTGATACCGATAGCCTAAACGCAGGCCTAGCCCGCATTAACGATACCTTGGATAAAAGCCACGCACGCGGGTTGATTAACGCGCAAGCACTCGCTGATAAACAAGCCGCCCTGACAGGCGCCACCGATTACACTTCCCTATCCAATACCGATATGGTCATCGAGGCCGTATTCGAAGAAATGGCCGTCAAACGCGATGTTTTCACCCGCCTTGATGCGGTCACTCGCCCCAATACAATTCTGGCCACAAACACGTCTTATCTTGATGTCGGCGAAATCGCCCAAGCCGTCACTGACCCATCACGCGTCATTGGCCTGCATTTCTTTTCGCCCGCCTACATCATGAAACTGCTGGAAATCGTGCATCCTCCAAAGCTTGCGGATGATGTGCTGGCCACAGGCTTTGCGCTGGCCAAACGTCTAGGCAAAATCGCCATCCCCGCAGGTGTCTGTGACGGCTTCATCGGCAATCGCATGATGTCGGCCTACCGCCGCGCTTGTGAATACATGCTGGAAGATGGCGCATTGCCCCATGAAATTGACGCCGCCATGACCGATTTCGGTTTCCCGATGGGGATTTTCACCATGCAGGATATGGCAGGTCTGGACATCGCTTGGGCCATGCGCAAACGTCAGGCAAAAACCCGCCCCAAAGATATACGCTACGTCGATATTCCTGATCGCTTGTGTGAGATGGGGCGTTTAGGGCGCAAAACCGGCAAAGGCTGGTATGATTATTCAGATGGCCCCAAAGGCCAGCGTGATCCGATTGTTGAAGACCTGATTATCCAAGAGGCCAAACGTAAAGGCATCACCAGAGCGCCCCTGACATCCGAAAAAATCATCAACACCATCCTGACCACCATGCAACAAGAAGGTCAGAAAATACTGGATCAGGGCATCGCCCAAAATGCGCAAGCTATAGATGTTGTGATGATCAACGGTTACGGCTTTCCGCGTTGGCGCGGCGGGCCGATGTTTATGGCAGCAAACGCCTAAATCATCTTGATCACATCTTTTTCAATCGCCAGCATATAGCCTTTGCGGCTGATGTTTTTAATCAACAACTGTGACATCATCTGATTGCCCAGATGATCGCGTAGCCGTTTGATCCGTGTAGCCCCCGCCGCCTCATCACTATCAACCCGGCTTTTACCGCTGATCATCGCTTCCAGATCAGACCCCGATATCACCTCATCATCCAGACGCGCTTCACACAGCACTGACAGGGTTTCACAAATCGCCTCGGTTAGATCGAACTCCATATTATTGATATAAACCACCCGCTCATCGCGATTCACCACAAGGCTGGTAATATGAATGCCAGAGCGTTCAATTTCAGTCATCCGCTGGCTTAACCCGTAATTGGTGATCAGAAAATAAAGAGCGGCGATTAACAATGCCGACGACAGTACCAACAGCACAAACATAATAAACCGATAACCCTGCAACACTTCCGCAAAAGACGTGCCCGACTGCGCCAGAATTTCCAACAGCTTGGTTTCATTCGGGCTGGTCAGCGCATCGTTTTCAACAAAAATGCGCTCTACACGGTCATTAAACATATTCGCATCAGGCAGGTTCACAAACAAAACAATGGATGCAATCAGCAGCAATCCGATGATCAGAAGGCTACCCCAAAGGGCGATTGATCGCGGCTTCAAACGACTGGTTTCAATATTTAAGGAAGTATGCACCTGCATTATTTTGCCTTTGTGAAAGTCCTGAACGATCGAATATTGATATAATTCTCAGCAAAGTCCAACCATTCTTTGCCAATCGCTTAGTGGTCACCTCATACGCTTTGGCAGGTTTATCACAAGCACCCCCTGGTAATTGCATCACACCGTAGTGTAATTTCAATCCAGCCGAAGTTTGCTGTTTCGCTTTATAATCCGCAAAACATTTCGCATTTGCGAATGACGGGGCTGCAACTGCTAAAATTACAGCAGTGGCAAACACTATTTTTTTTACGTTTTTTTCCATGCCCACAACTTGGTCTTTTCCTGCCTGATATTCAATAACAGCTACACTTTTTGCGCATGTTATCCAATAACAATGCGCTGTAATTGCCTATCTTTGCCATATCCCCCAAATTTATTTCAGAACAAGCGCCACAACATCAGGCGACCATTTAGAAAGGATAACGAAATGAAAACCACAAAGTTTATAGGGGCGGTACTTGCCGGTTCCATTGCAATCACATCTGCATTCGCGGCACCCGTAGCTGCCTCCAGCAGAACAGATAATCTTGCTAAAATCCTACTGGGTGCCGCCGCAGTTGGTTTGGTCGTGCATAGTGCTAATAAAAACAAACGTGCCCGCCGCGCTAATGTAGCAAGGCAAGATCATTACGCCCCGCGCCAACCGCGTGTGCGTTATCGTGAAAACAGACCAAAAACATGCCTGCGTAAAAGATACACTAACCATGGCTGGAAAACATTCTATTCTCAAAGGTGCTTGGCCAAACATCGCCACAATCACAATGGCGGCTATGCGCACACGCATGATCGTTATAATAGCTACAACAACCATGATACGTATTACGCGAACTCTGGTCGTTACCGTAAGCACACGCACAGAAGTGAGAAATAGGCAGGCGGATTTTATTCCGCCAGACCGAGCAGTAGAGGCACCCAAGTGGTGCCTCTTTTTATTTTGTCAGGATCAATTTACCTTGGCGTGTAATGCGCAGATAATAACATTTTTCATCCAGCCGAATTTTTGCCAACTGGCCATTTTTGGTTAACGACTGCGCATCATATTCAGGGGTCACATCAACGGGTTGTGCTGAAGTTTGGTTCACGTGCTGTATTAATGACATTTTAAGTCTCCGTTCTGGATTCGGTTTATATTTTATTTCTGACTGTTTTAATCAGGTATGTCAAACCGTATATTCAGTTGCTCTGATCAGGGCCGCATGGCACAACTCAAAACCAATAGGAAGAGGCCCTATGCCAGATTTCACACGCGAACAGACTTTGCTGAAAACATATCAAACAATCGCGGGTGTCGATGAAGTTGGCCGTGGCCCGTGGGCAGGGCCAGTTACTGCATGTGCTGTGGTGCTTGATCCCAATAATATTCCTGATGGATTGAACGACTCTAAAAAGCTTACGGCAAAACGGCGCGAAGCCTTGTTTGAACAAATATTGGCAACCGCAGATGTTTCTCTTGCGGATGTATCTGTCGAAGAGATTGACCAGATTAACATCCTGCAAGCTTCCCTGTTAGCGATGGAAAAAGCGGTGGCTGGTCTTAGCGCCCCAGCAGATTTCGCGCTGATCGACGGCAATAAAACCCCGAAAAACCTGAACTGCCCCTGCGAGGCTATCATCAAGGGTGACGCCAAATCATCCAGCATCGCGGCCGCTTCAATCGTAGCCAAGGTCACGCGCGACCGTTTGATGGTGACTCTTTCGCAACAGTATCCGGGCTATGGGTGGGAAACCAACGCCGGATACGGCACTAAGGTGCATCAAGAGGGGTTGAAAACGCTAGGGGTAACCGCTCACCATAGACGTTCCTTTAAGCCTATACACAAGATGTTGTATGGCTAAAATAAGGCAACCTATTGATTCAAAAAGAAATTGACGTGGAATCCATAATGAATCATCTTAAAGCCAACAACGACGCGAAAAGCGCATTGAGGCAGTTTAAGAATGAAGAATACCAAGACCAAAGGCAGCGAAAACCTGCCATTGAACCAGATACTATCTGGCGATTGTGTGGAAGTGATGAACGCGCTTCCCGAAAATTCTGTCGATCTGATTTTTGCAGATCCCCCTTATAATTTGCAGCTAAAAGGTGACCTGCATCGCCCGGATAATTCCAAGGTAGATGCCGTTGATGACCATTGGGATCAGTTTGCATCCTTTGCCGCATACGATAAGTTTTCACGCGCATGGCTAAAAGCCGCGCGGCGTATCCTAAAGCCCGATGGTGCCATCTGGGTGATCGGTTCATACCACAACATTTTCCGCGTTGGTTCTGCCTTACAAGATGCAGGTTACTGGATTTTAAACGATGTGATCTGGCGCAAATCCAACCCGATGCCAAACTTTCGCGGTGTCCGTTTGACCAACGCCCATGAAACCATGATCTGGGCATCAAAGTCTGAAAAATCAAGAAGCACCTTCAACTATGAAGCCCTGAAAGCCCTGAATGACGGCGTTCAAATGCGTTCCGACTGGATCATCCCGATTTGTAACGGGCATGAGCGTATCAAAGATAAAGACGGCAACAAAGCCCATCCTACGCAAAAACCCGAAGCCCTGTTGCACCGCCTGCTGGTAGGGTCTACCAACCCAGGTGACGTGGTACTTGACCCCTTCTTCGGTTCTGGCACCACGGGCGCTGTTGCCAAGAAACTGGGCCGTAATTTCATCGGTATTGAACGCGAAGAAAACTACCGTAAGGTCGCCGAAAAACGCATCAAATCCATCCGCACACACGACAAATCATCCCTAGAAGTCAGCACATCAAAACGCGCGGAACCCCGCGTACCGTTCGGCCAGCTGGTAGAACGCGGCATGTTAAACCCTGGTGAAAAGCTGCATTCCCTAAATGGCCGCCACTCTGCCAAAATTCGCGCAGACGGCACGTTAATCGCCCATGACACCAAAGGCTCTATCCACCAAGTAGGTGCCGCCCTAGAAGGTGCGCCATCCTGCAATGGCTGGACATATTGGTGCTTTCGCAAAGAAGGTAAAAACATCCCCATTGATTTACTGCGCCAGCAAATTCGCGCGGAAATGCAAGCCTAACAATCCAAATAACAATGCCGACGTCAAAGCCCCGCCGCTTTGACGTCATGCCTAAACTTCCCCGTCCCTAGTGGCGGGGATTTTTTTATTTGGGCATCGGGTTTTTGGCTTTGTTATAATCATGCCAATCTTCAATTTCAGGATAAAACTGCTTACGCCACGCCTTCACACGCGGGTTCATAATCTTCTTCCACAGGGGGGGAAACATCGCGATCGCCACCATCAAAGTATACCCTTGGGGCAGTTGCGGCGCATCCGTTTCAGGATGGTTTTGTAACAGTGGATAACGCCTGTTTGGCTTATAATGATGGTCTGAATGACGTTGCAGATTGATCAACAGATAGTTGGTCGCCTTATAGGCAGAATTCCACGAATGGTGCGGTTTGACATGCTCGTATTTGCCATCCTCCAAATACTTGCGCGTCAACCCATAATGCTCCACATAATTGGTGCCTTCCAGCAAAAGAATTGCAACATAAGCCTGCATAATAAACAGGGCCACACCAAACCATCCGGCAATGGCGAGTGCGATAAACAGAAATAAAAACTGCAAACCCGCATATTTCCAAAATGGATTACTGCGATGAAAAACGTTTAGTTTTTTACGCGCCAACATGGCTTTTTCCGCGCACCATGCAGACTTGAAACAAGACACTAACACACGCGGATAATACCGGTGAAACCCTTCATTATAACGCGCCGTAACTGCATCCTTAGGGGTGCCAACATAGCTGTGATGCACCAATAAATGCTCTGATCGGAAATGACCGTATAAAGCCAAAGACATCAAAGCATCGCCCAGATGCCGCTCAAATTTCGATTTTTGATGCATCAACTCGTGGGCATAAACAATGCCTACAGACCCCGTTACCAGCCCGACACAAACCAGAAACCACCATTTTTCTGCACCCACCAAATGATCAGAATAAGTGACAAAAGCAATACTGCCAAAGATCAATGCAAACTGAATTGGAAGCCAAACAATGGTAATCAACCGATACCAGAACAGCTGCTCATCGGGCGTTTCAGGGTCATTGTCCCTTAATTCCTCCCCAACAATCTGGTCAATCAATGCCATACCCCAAAATGCATAGGCAGGGGTCAGCAACATCCACCAGCCGCCCAAATAACCCGATAGAATAACCACAAACACAAGTGTCAGTGAAATGCCAAATGGAAGTGCTGCGATAAAACCTGTTTTTTGCATCATAGCCTCTTTTTATGCGATCTTACTGCAAATATACCAACCCGCCAATACGGCGTCACGCCACAGCGGGAGCCAGCTTCCAAACCTTGCGCATTACAGTTGGCAAGTCGTTAATATCAAGTGTTATAAACTGCCCGCAAGTATGTTCAAAATTATCGCAAACAACTGCATATCGAACGGTCAATCTTAAATGAAAATGCGTGAATGTATGACGCGCCTCTTCCGGTGCCTGCTGCCAGTCTGCCACAAAGGGCGGCACTGCATCCACCTTATCCGTTGCCCAAATATCCCCCGGCCAACCCAGCATTCCACCCAGCAACCCCTTGTCAGGGCGGCGTTCCAACAGCACATCCCCGTTTTTACGCATCACCACAAAACAGGTTCCATAACGCGTGAGCTTTGCCGCTTTAGCCACTTTCTTAGGCAAATCCTGCGCCACCCCTAACGCCCGCGCCTGACAGCCCTGCGCCCAAGGGCAAATGCCACAAGACGGCCCGCGCGGGGTGCAAACTGTGGCCCCCAAATCCATTATTGCCTGCGCATAATCACCAAACCGCGCATCAGGTAGCCCTTGCAATGCAAGCCCGCGTAAATGCTCTTTACTGGCAGGCAAAGGTTGTTTTACCAAATGATATCGCGCCATCACCCGCTCAACATTGCCGTCTAAAACTGAAGCCCGCCGATCAAATGCTATCGCCGCGATTGCGGCAGACGTATAAGGCCCAATGCCCGGCAGCTTTTGTAAAGCCACCTCATCCTCAGGGAACACCCCGCCCAGTTCATCTGCCACAACCCGCGCACACTTCAACAAGTTTCGCGCACGCGCATAATACCCAAGCCCCGCCCAAGCGGCCATGACATCCGCGTCAGCCGCACCCGCCAGATCAAACACAGTTGGCCAACGGCCTACGAATTTCACAAAATAATCCCGCACGGTTACCACAGTGGTTTGCTGCAACATAATTTCAGACATCCACACATGATACGGATCAGGCAAAACCCCGCTTATGCGGTCCATCGGGGCAATACGCCACGGCATGGCACGCGCATTTTTATCATACCATGCCAACAATACATCCGCATTTGTTACGTTACCATCACGCAATGTTTATTCCCCGTTATATGAATACGCTGGAAACTCAGCTACCCTTGTATAAGATACCACTGAATTGATAATTTGGAAGCCATGGCACAAAGCGCACAACATAAAAAAACCAACCCCTACAGGCCCAAGCGCAAATCGCGTGGTTTTTTGCGCACAGGCGGTATTTTAAGTACGCAAATTCGCAAAGTTTCTGAAAAACGCGGCTTCGTAGAAACCCGCCTGCTGACCCACTGGGCCGAATTTGTCGGCGAATCGGTTGCCAAAATGGCCCGCCCAGTCAAAGTTCATTACGCCCGCGAAGGGCTGGGGGCGACGCTGACAATCCTGTCCACGGGTGCCAATGCGCCTATGTTGCAGATGCAAATCCCCCAGATCATAGAACGTGTAAACGCCTGCTATGGTTATTCTGCAATCAGCAAAATCAAGATAACCCAGACGGCCCCCATTGGGTTTAATGAGGGCCAAAAAGCGTTTGAACCTGCCAAACAGGCGAAAACCCTCTCATCTCAGGCTGTCAAAGAAGTTGACACCACCGTTGAAAATGTTTCCAACCAAGATCTGAAAGATGCCTTGGCCCGACTGGGCAAAAGCATTAAACAGAACAAAGCTATATAGAAAGTACCCGTCATGGATCGTAGAAAGTTTATAACATACAGCTTGGCTGCTAGCACAATCGCACCTGCCGCAATGGCGCAGGATGCAGCGGCAGTTGAAATCTCTGAGATGTCTCTGGGCAACCCGGACGCCAGCGTTACCATGATCGAATACGCATCCTATACCTGCCCGCATTGTGCGAACTTCCATAAAGATGTGATGCCCGAACTGAAAACCGATTATATCGATACAGGCAAGGTTAAATTCATCTACCGCGAGGTTTACTTTGATCGCCTTAGCCTATGGGGCGGTATGTTGGCACGTTGTGGCGGCCCTGATAAATACTTTGGTATTGTTGATATGCTATACAAACGACAACGCGAATGGACTGTTGGCAGTGGTGCTGAAGTCGCCGAAAACCTGTATAAAATCGGCCGCATAGCCGGCTTGAAAAACGAAGACATGGTCGCCTGTCTGCAAGATCAAGATATGGCCAAAGCCCTGATTGCCGACTATCAGAAAAATGCCGAGGCCGATGGCATCAACGCGACACCAAGCTTCGTGATCAACGGCGTCAAACATGATAATCAGGCTTATGGCGGGTTCAAAAAAGTCTTGGATGCAATGCTGGAAAGCTAAAGCGCTTAAATCTTGAAAAACATATAAATTCAATCAGTTAACTAGGTGTCCCAATCGGGACATCTAGCTTTTCAGAGCTATTTATTCAAAAACAGCCCGAAGAGATTTATCAAAAACCTCTGTCTGATGAATTTTCAATCGCACAGGAACCGTCAAAACTTTTTGCTGCCATTCCTTAGGCAATCGCACCGCATCTTTTTCAGTTGTCACCAGCTGCGCCCCCAACTGCCAAGCCTCATTTTCAAGTCGCGCAAGCAAGCTGGTTGAAAGGGTCTGATGATCATCAAAACTACGCGTGGCTTTGATCTTCACGCCCATTTCTTTCAGCGTATGATAAAACTTCTCAGGCCGCCCGATACCAGCAAAAGCCAACACCTCCATGCCTTCCCAATCCATCCCGGTTTGCAAAGGCTCAATGCTGGCAGAGACATGGGGCAAGGCTTTGACCGCATCCCATTGATCCCGAAAATCATCATGAACCACCCCTTGCGGCCCAATCGTGAACAACAAATCCGTTTTCGCAACGGCACCCTCAATCGTCTCACGCAAAGGGCCAGCAGGCACGACCTGACCGTTGCCAAAACCCGCCTGCGCATCGACCACCATAATCGTCAAATTCTTGGCAAGCGCCGGGTTTTGCATCCCATCATCCAAGACAATAACATCCGCCCCCCCAGCTTTAGCCGCACGCGCGCCCGCAAGCCTGTCTTTGGAAACCCAAGTCGGCGCAAAGGCTGCCAGCAACAAAGGCTCATCACCCACATCGTTTGCCGAATGGCGCGTTGGATCAACCTGCGTTGGCCCCGTAATTTGACCTTTATAACCCTTTGAAACCACGTGCGGCGATTTTCCCATATCGATCAATCGCGTCACCACTTCGATAACTGTCGGTGTCTTTCCCGTGCCGCCAAGATTGACATTACCAATGCAAATCACCGGAATACCAACTCCAACATGCGGCCCTTGCCGCCAACGCCGCGCACCGGCCCATTGCCATAGCTTTGAAAGCGGCGATAAAATCACAGGCCAAAGGCCCGCGTGCTTCGGTTGGTTTCTCCAAAAATCAGGCGGCTGCATCTGTGGGCACCCCTTGGGCAAGTCTTTCCAGTATCTCTGCAATGACAATACCAGAAACCTCACCGCCTTCAGAACTAATTTCCCAAGCCGCATTTGCCATCAAAGCCGCTTCATCTGGTGCAATAACCGTATTCAATGTTTCCGCCAACTCACCGCCGTTTGATACCAACCGTGAGGCGCCGGCCCCAAGGTAGCGGTCATAATCCTGCGCGTATTCGCCATATGCGGCCCCATGTATCATCGCAGAACCCATAGAGGCCGGATGAAACGGGTCAATCAGTTGACCCATAGATAGGCTACCGCCACAAAAACTAGCCGACGCCAGCCGCAGATAAGTTGCAAGGTTTTCTTGCACGTCCGTCACATAAACATCCGTCGCATCATCAGGTACATCGCCATTTTGCTGCAAAGCAAAAGTCAGGTTCTGGTTTTCATGCCGCGCAGCAATTCGAGTGCCTCGATTTTTTTCGCGGGTATGCAAGATCAGTAAAAGCCGCCGGTTTCGGCGCATCGCAAGCTTATGCGCATTTACAATCACATCTTCCTCAGCCCTGTGGGTTATTGCCGACAGCCACACAGAACGGGTTCCGAATGCCGCAGACAGATTGGCATAAAGTGCTTCATCATAATGCAGCAGCTCTTTCATTTCAGACATCACACCTGTCACACGGATTTTGCCGCTTTGCACACCAAACCATTTCAGTTTCTTTGCCACTTGCTGGTCTTGCGCCAAAATAAGATCAAACTTATTGAAAATGGATTTCGCCAAACCAGGTAGCCATCGCCACCTGTGAAAGCTTTTCTGTGTCATCCTAGTGTTGATCGCAATCAGCGGGGTTTTTTGTTTTGCTAGTGTAGTTAAAAACCGCGGCCAAAAATCTCCATCCGAAATAACTGCAACATCTGGCTGCCAGTGTTTCAGAAAGTCTTGTATCGGTTTGTTTAAATCTATCGGCAAATACTGGTGTATTGTGTTTTCAGGAAGCCGCTTTAAAAGTGTTTGAACAGTTTCCTGTTTGCGCGTCGTTACAAGGAAATTCAGCCCAAGTTCCTGTTGGTTCAGCTGCTCGATCAATCCAAACAGCAACAATGCAGAAGCCGTATCCCTGGCATGTAACCACACCAGTCTACCTTGCGCCTTAGGCTTAGTCGGTTGCCCCAAGCGTTCTTGAAACCGATCAGATGGAATGCCCGCCTGTTGCGCGCCTATTTGTAATTTCTGTATCAACTTGCCCCCGACAATGCGAGAGGTCAGCAGATACAGCCAAAGTTCTGTGCGCCCGAACATATGGTGCCTTAGCCCAGTTCTTCGGTCGGGCTGGCGGCTGTTTCTTCATCGCGCAGGCGATGGATATGGGCAATAAAATACCGCGTGTGCGCGTTATCCACAGTTTGTTGCGCCCTAGATTTCCAAGCGTTGAATGCCGCCGCATAATCAGGAAATATCCCGACAATATCAATCTTATCAACATCGCGAAAAATCTTTGTTGCAGGGTCTTTCAACTCGCCGCCAAATACCAGATGCAATCTTTGCGTCATTACCATTTCCTTTGCCTATAAACCTATGCCCTGCTTATGCTGACACAGGGCAAATGGCAATTACTTCAGATATTCAATAAGCCCGCCATGCAGTAAAGGTGCGGCTGCAATCATGCCTGCCAAAGTGGGTTTTTCCTGATTATAGATCGGCAAGCCCTTGAGCTTGTCAGACACTGTCACTCCCGCTTCACGACAAATCAGATCGCCTGCGGCTACATCCCATTCCCATGTGTCGCGCAGTGTAATCATTCCATCAAAGCGGCCTTGCGCCACAAGACACAAACGATAAGCTAATGAAGACCTGAAATGCCGTTCAATCGGGGGTGGTTGATCCCGCCAATGCGCAGATTTCATCTGCGCGCCAGATGCTAGAACACGCGCAGAGTTGACTTCACTTGCACCAGAGTTTGTAATCGTATCCCCGTTCAAATAGGCCCCTTGCCCCAAGGCGGCTGAATAGGTCAGTTTTTTGGCAGGGCAATGAACAACGGCAGCCTTAACAACACCCTTTCGCACAACGGCAATGGCAGTAGCAAAGTTTTCATGCCCGTTAATGAACGAACGTGTGCCATCAATCGGGTCAACAATAAATACGGTTTCCTGATCCAAGCGTTTCAGATCATCTTCAGTTTCTTCAGACAACCAGCCGTAATCAGGCCGCGCACCCAGCAACTCTGCGTTCAGCATTTTATCGATCTCAAGGTCAGCCTGCGTTACAGGCCCCTGACCATCACCCTTATCCCAGACATCCACATCGCTTTGAAAGTATTTCAGGGCAATATCGCCTGCAGCAGCAGCGGCTTCCAAAAGCAGTTTCAGATCAGGCACCGGCGATAACCATGCTTTCTATCAGTAAGCTTGGAATGACCCTTGATAGATGCACACGCCCATCATTTGCAGGGGTCATCCCTGCCAGCATCTGATGCAAGTTCCCCGCAATGGTACATTCATTTACCGGGTGCATTATTTGCCCGTTTTCCACCCAGAACCCGTTTGCCCCGCGTGAATAATCGCCCGTGGTCGGGCTGATGGTAGAACCAATCAGACCCGTCACCAGCAGCCCAGTTCCCATATCAGAAACCAGTTGATCACGGGTTTTCACCCCGCCCAGCAAAGTCATATTACCAGAGGAGGGTGAAGGCGGTGAGCCAACGCCGCGTGAAGCGTTGCCCGTACTTTTCATGCCCAATTTTCGCGCAGAGGCCAAATCAAGTGTCCAACCCTGCAACACGCCGTTTTCAATGATATGACGCACGGCCACAGGTAGCCCTTCGGCATCAAACGGCTTTGAACCAGAGGTGCGGGCACGTGCCGGGTCTTCCACCAGATCAATGCCTTTTGGTAAAACCTGCGCACCCAGCGCATCCTTTAACCAGCTTGAACCGCGCACAATAGAGCTGCCGTTAATTGCTGACAATAAATGCCCGATCAATGTTGACGAAATACGTTCATCAAACAAAACCGGATATGTTCCTGTCGGCGGTTTAACCGCGCCAAATTTGGCTATCGCCCGCTCGCCCGCCAATTTCCCGATCGTTTCCGCATCAGGTAAATCGGCAAAATGTGCGCGCCCTTCACCGCAATAATCACGTTCCATTTGCAGGCCTGTCCCTGCTATTGCACCACATGAGGTTGAAAATGATGTGCGTCTGTATCCGCCTGAAAACCCGTTAGAGGTTGCCAGATGAATTTGCGTTTCTGCCCAGCCTGAACTTGCGCCCAACACTTGCGTCACACCCGAAATTGCCAAAGCTGCCGCCTCAGCGGCCTGCGCAGTTTCTTGCAACATTTCAGGCGTGGGCTTATCTGATCCATCCGCCAATTCCAGCGCATCCACATCCCAAGCCTGCGCCAACTGATCTGCATCAGCCAAACCGATATGTGGGTCTTCAGGGGCAACCTTTGCCATCGCAACAGCCCGCTCTGCCATCTGTTCCAATGTGTGATCACTGGTATCGGACACAGAAACACAAGCCTGCTTTTGGCCAATAAGAACCCGCAGGCCTACATCAACGCTTTCAGACCGTTCCGCATGTTCCAGCGCACCACCGCGCACATCAATGGACACATCTTTTGCATCCACCAACAGCACGTCCGCCGCATCAGCACCCGCAAGGGCCGCCGCCCTAAGAAGTTTTTTCGCAAGGGTATCAAAGTCATTCGCCATCGTTATATTTTCACTTTACTTCAGGGGCATACCGTTCGCACTGATATGCCCGTCTTTGGTCATAACAATATTTGAAACCAGATGGTCTTCACCATCTCCACCGGGCTTAAAGAACATGCCCGACATGCCTTGGATCATCATTGCATTTTGCGCAGGCACCAAGCCCATTTCCGTCAGCTTGGTCAACAGGCCAAAGGCCCCTTTTAGGGAAACGTCAATCGTACCATCTGGTACAGGTGGAAACTGCGAATTGTCGATTTTCACTTCACCCGATGTTATCAACTCTGCCCCAGCAATCTTCAGATTAAGCGCATTAATAGTGGCACTGTCCGCTTCAAGTGGTGGAGCTTGGCTTTCATCTTTGAAATCAATGTCGGCCAGTTTTTTCAGCCACCGCATGTTTGCAGATACATCAATATCCAGTGATATTTCGTCTCTGGGCAACAGGGCTTTGGCATCAAACATGTTCCATACTTGGTCTGATAACGTCACCCCGTCCAACGCAATTTTATATCTGGCAGGCTTGCTTTCATCAACATTATCCAGTGGGACTACAATGCTCGCGACCCCCTCTTTAACGTCAAACTGCACAGGTGGCATACCCATTCCGGTAGATGTAACATTATAGTTAATATCCTTCGTTGTACCCGAAATAGTAACAACAGAATTTTCTAGTTTAAGAACGCCTACGCCTAAACCAAAGTTCATATCTATTTCCATAGGCCCCAAAACTGACCCTACAGTAGAACGGCCCCTACTGGAACCCACGCTATATTCAATGAACATATCGCGTGCGGGATCAAAAGAAGCTAACGGATTGTCCGAAGCAAACTCTTTAAAGTGCGGAATAAGAACTTACCGGAAAAATCAGCCATCTCGGTTGTAGACGTCAACGGCTGGCCATCCATATTCAAATCATAAGTCAGCACCATGGTTTTGATACTAAAATCACCTGACGATGTTCCTTCATCGCCGACTTTAAGAACCTGCTTACCAGTACCGTCTGTCATCTGTCCTGACAAATTGATAATATCGTTTTCCAGCGTACGGAACGTTACCTCATCAAATGAAGACGTATATTCACGCGCCCCCTCATCACCACCGATTTCGATAACCATACCTTTGTTTTCCACAACAAACCTTATCGGCTCCAGATATTTGGGATCAGGCGATTGAAAGGCCCCTTCAACTTTTTGCGCATAGGTCATTTCAAACCCGCCCAAAAGTTTTTTACTAACCTTAATCCAAGGGATAGCGACTTGCATCGCGCCCTCATTGCCCTTCAAGGTTATATTATTCCACTGTGTGGATCTCACATTATCTTCTTTATCACCGACCTCCAAAACGATTTGGGGCGATTGAATGCTTGCAAAATATTCTTCTAAAATTTTTGTAGATTGTGCATCCGCGAACACAGGTGATCCTGCAATCAAAGTTAATGCGCATGCGTTGGCCAGTAAGTTATTTTTTTTGGGCATAATCAATTCCTCTATTGGGTACGTCTGAAATCTACGGCACTCCCCACTTGCAGACAACCGCGAAATTGATCACTTGCATTGCCATGCAACGGGCGTGTACCTTAATATCTGACATGAAAATTTCTTTTCAAGGGTTATCACATGAGAAACAAAATTGTTCTGATCACAGGCGCCAGCCGTGGCATCGGCGCTTCTGCCGCACGTGAGTTCGCAAAATTAGGCGCGAAAGTTATGTGATCCGCCCGTTCTGAAACTGATATCAAATCCATCGCGGATGAAATCAACAATGCAGGTGGCCAAGCTGCCGCCATTGCCTGCGATGTTTCCGATTTAGCGCAAGTCAAAGCTATGGTGGATGCATGCACTTCAACTTTTGGCGGACTTGATATCCTGATCAATAATGCCGGTACTGTGGAACCCATAGACCGCCTTGCTGATACCGATCCCGCCGCATGGGACAAGCTGATCGATATCAACGTCAAAGGTGTTTATTACGGTATGCGTGAAGCCTTGCCGCACATGAAATCAGGTGGCACCATCATCTCAATCGGATCCGGTGCCGGCACCAGCGCGTTGGAAGGGTGGAGTGCTTATTGCACATCGAAAGCCGCCGTTCACCACCTGAATGCCTGCCTTGATAAAGAAGAACGTGAAAACGGTATTCGCGCGTTGGTCTTATCGCCTGGCACCGTGGCCACAGAAATGCAGGTCGTGATCAAAGACAGCGGCGTGAACCCTGTCAGCCAGTTGGGATGGGATGCACATATATCCCCCGAATGGGTCGCAAAAACTTTGGTCTGGATGTGTACGCCCGATGCGGATACATGGCTGGGTCAAGTGATCAGCTTGCGTGAAGACAGTATTCGCAAACGTGTTGGATTAATCTAAAAGGCACGAAACCCATGAGCATTAAAGACCAGGCCCTTTCCTACCTGCAACAAAGTTATGATTTTGCTATGCAATGGCTGACCAGCCCTGCCGCATGGTCACAATTCGGCTTGTTGGTTCTGGCCTTTTTCATCGCTCATTTCGCCCGAAAAAAGCTGGCCCCCGGCATTGAACGCCTGCTGACGCCAAAAGAAAGCCAGACAGGAACACTTGCCCAGACACTACGGTTCGGCTTGCTATTCCTACCCCTTCTTCTACCCCTTCTGGCTTATGGATTTACAGCCATCGGCGAACAAATCACCCGATCTGTCTTTGGCTCAGGGGCTGTCATCGCCTTTGGCAAACGCCTGTTCATCTTGCTGGCTGCACGCATCCTAGTGCGTGATATTATATTCTCACCACTTCTTAAACTGCTCGGTAAATATTTCTTACTGCCCATCGCGGCTTTATACACACTCGGTCTGATAGATCCTGTTATCAGTTTTCTGGAAGCCACGAATATCGGCGTCGGAAATATCAATTTTTCCCTGTTGGCTATCGCGCGCGGTATCATTTTCGGCAGCATTATATTTTGGCTGGGTCGCTGGTCTAATGATCGCGGTGCCGAATACATCCGCGCCCAACAAGACATGCGCATCCCCACCCGTGAGTTGGCCACCAAAGCCTTTGAAATGGCAATTTTCGGCGGGTGCTTCCTACTGCTGATGAACATCCTGGGGCTGAACCTAGGCGCCCTTGCAGTATTAGGTGGTGCCATCGGTGTTGGCTTGGGTTTCGGCCTACAGAAAATCGCTTCGAACTTCATATCAGGCATCATTCTATTACTGGAAGGCCAAGCCACTGTTGGTGATTTTGTTGAACTTGATGGTGGTAAAAAAGGTACCATTGTTAAAATGCTGTCGCGGGCCACCATCCTGGAAACCTTCGACGGAAAATGGATTGTTGTCCCCAATGAAGATTTCATCACCACACGGATTACCAACTGGTCAGACGCAGGTTCCGGCAACCGCTACGAAGTGGATTTTTCCGTTTCATATGACACTGACATCAACAAAATCCCTGCAATCATTGAAAAAGCCGTAGCAACCCACCCCGCTGTGCTGAAAAAGCCCGAAGGCCCCGATTGTGAGCTGCGTGGTTTTGGAGATTCTGACATTGATTTTTGTGTTGAGTTTTGGTGCGAAGGCATTGACGACGGCAAAAACAAATACACCTCGGATGTGCTGTTTCTAGTGTGGAATGCGCTGAAGAAAAACAACATCGAAATCCCATACCCACGCCGCGTGATAGAAATCAAAGGCACCCTGCCGACCAATGACTGATCTTTGCGTCATCGGTGCCGGCCCCGCAGGCCTGATGGCCGCTGAAGTCGCCGCAGATGCAGGGCTGTCCGTTTTGATAGCAGACGCAAAGCCATCCTTTGGACGCAAGTTTCTTATGGCAGGAAAGTCAGGATTAAACCTAACGAAAGACGAACCCTTTGCTGATTTCACCGCCGCCTTTGGAACAGCACGAAGCTGGTTAAAACCAATGTTGGAAAATTTCAGCAATGCAGACGTTCAAACATGGGCCACCGCATTGGGGCAAGAAGTTTTCACTGGCAGTTCAGGTCAGGTATTCCCCAAAACCATGAAAGCCTCACCTTTATTACGTGCATGGTTACTGCGGTTAGCTGATAAAGGCGTGCAATTCAAAACCCGTTGGAAATGGACAGGCTGGGATGGGTCAGGTTTATGTTTCCAAACCCCAGATGGTTCCAAAACCATAACCCCTAGAACCTGCATTTTAGCCTTAGGCGGGGCAAGCTGGCCAAGGCTGGGGTCGGATGGTGCATGGGCCAGCATTCTGGAAAGCGAAGGCATAAAGCTTACCCCTTTCAAACCCGCAAATATGGGCTTCATGGTCAACTGGTCAGACTACATGAAACCGCATTTCGGGGCACCGATCAAAACTGTACAAATCACCGCTGGCAACACATCCCATCGCGGTGACTTTGTAATTTCATCCAAAGGTATAGAAGGCAGCGGAATTTATGCGGTCAGCCGCAATATGCGCGAAGGTGCTAACCTGTTTGTTGACCTGTTGCCCGACACGGATATTGAAACGCTGCAAGGCAGAATTGACCGTTTGCCCAAAAAAGCCTCGCGCAGTTCTATCATACGCAAAGCCCTGAAACTTGATCCTGCAAAGGCTGCCCTACTTAACGAATTCGCCCGTAATGTCGCCTTGCCAAACCTTGCGCAAGCCGCAAAAAAATTACAAATCAAACACGCAGGCCCAAGACCGATTTGTGAGGCCATTTCCACCGCAGGTGGCATCCCCCAAACGGAACTGACAAATCACTTGATGCTGCGCAAAAAACCAAACGTATTTTGTACAGGCGAAATGCTGGATTGGGAAGCCCCAACAGGGGGTTACCTGATCACAGGCTGCCTTGCCACAGGCCGCCAAGCGGGCCTTGGGGCCGTTGCCTATTTAACCACGTAATGCGTGCGCTCGCAGATAAGCAGGCCGTGTTGTCATCCGTTTGAAATATGCCCGAAGTGGGCCGTCTGACAGCTCAAACCCAGCATTTTTTGCCCAGCCACTACAGTGTGTCAAAAGAATATCGGGCACCGTGATTTTATCACCCATCAGGAACTCATTATCGCCCAAACGCCCTTCAAGTGTTTTCAAAGACCGTGAAAATTCCCACTTCAGCGTGTCCTTGATCTGCGGCACACGTTTATCTTCAGGCAGAATGAACGTATTGCGTGCTGCACACCAAAGGATGGCGTCAATCTCATCATTGATAAATTGCGTAAAACTGTCCTGTTGCGCGCGTTCAACGGTGCCAGCTGCGTAAGTCAGCCCGCCATGTTTATCCGCCAGAAACTGCATGATCGCAACACTGTCCAGAACAACCTGATCGTCTACAAGCAAGGCCGGCACTTTGCCCGAAGGATTAACTTCCAGCATCTCTTTGCTGCGTGGCGGATATGGTAGATGTTCATATTCCAAGCCCAGCTCTTCCAGCATCCATAACACCCGAAAAGCCCGTGTTGCGGCCATGCCTAAAACTTTATACATTTATTGTTCCTTTATTTCGGGCGCATCATCGCAAGCCGAATAAACGCGCGTTCCACTACAGCCAGTGCAGGCACCGGTTTAGAAGAACGTAGTATTAAATCCGTATCCATCAACTCTTGCAGTGCTTTTTCTAAGCGCGGGGCACCCCAACCACGGGCTTGGCGTACCAAGCGGTCTTTGCGCGGGCCAAAAACTGGCGGGCGTGCGCGACTAAAGCCCACATCCGGCCCTTGGGGGTCACTGACGGCGGCATGTAACATTCGAAAATGGCGCATTGCCCCGATGCATAACGCCGTAGCGTTTACACCTTGGCCAGACAGACGGCTAAGTGTCGGGCCAACCTCAGCACTACGGGCCTCGGCCACTATGTGCAACACATCGTCAATATCCGCATCCAGCGTGGCGGGCCCACAGGCTTCGACATCGGCCACTTCTACGGGTGTATCGTCTTTCAGCTTATAAAGTGACAGCTTGGTCAACACTTGTTTGAAGTCGCCCAACCCCAAATCCTGCGCCAAAGCCAACAGATATTTTTTGGCCTCAGTTGATACATTCATCAGCTTCGCATCCGCCAACATCTTATCCACCTCTTCAGGTCGCGTTGGATCATCATAGATGCCGATAGTATAAAAATTATGCGGGGCTTCAAACACTTTGCGCAACTTAGAACGCGCATTCAATGATCCTGCCGTGACGATCAAATAAGCGTCGCCTTCCATCCAATCAGCCACAGCTCCGGCAAATAATGCCGCCAAGCCATCGCCGGCCCCTTCGACAACAACCGCGCGCGGCCCCGAGAAAAACCCCTGCGCCTTGATCGCATCCAGAACCAATGCAGGGTCTTTTCGCACATCCCCCGCCGCTATTCGTGTCAGGCGCATCTCGTCCATCGCGTCTTTACCTATAAGTGCCAAAGTCACCTCTTGGCGGCGTGTGTTGATTTTTTCCGCATCCATGCCAAAGATCAAAAGACCCGCGCAGGATTTATCGGGTTTCGCAAAAAAAGCCGTCGCTTTCGCGCCTGCCAGTTTCATTTGACCCAGCTTGATGCAGTTGCTGAAACCCGTGTGACGATCTGATCTGCCAGTGCTGTTGCAAGGCGCGAACGCGCATCTTGTTCAGCAACCCGTGTCGGATATGTTTCCGATGTAGCACTATAGGCTGTTGTCGATTTGACGTTGCCCCTAAACACAACTGCACCACTGCTGTCAGTAACTTTAAAGTCAGAAATACCGTCCAGATTATAACGCGTAATTTCCGCCGTGCGCGACACTGCCAAACCTTCCGAGTCCACAATATATGAGAAAGTCAGCGTGTAACGCGGATCATTGGCAAAGCCAAAGCGTTCGATCAGCCGTTCGCGCATTTCAAAATATTCGCGTCCTTTGCCTGCAGTAACTTCCATTCTGCCCTGCAAAGCGGATGCCGCACTGCCGTCACTGTAAATCGGTGAAAACCCGCAAGCCCCCAGCAATACAGGCAAGGCAAGCAGGCTTAGGGTTTTACGGCGGTTAAATAACGACATTCACAATCCGTCCCAGAACAATGATCAGTTTTTTGGGTGCATTGCCATCCAACGCACGTTGAACAGCATCGTTCGCCATGACAATTTTTTCAAGCTCTTCTTTGGAAATATCCGCAGAAACCTCAATCTCATCGCGGCGTTTGCCGTTGATCTGGATCGGCATTGTCACGGTATCATCAACCAACATGGCAGGATCAGCCTTTGGCCAAGGGGCTTGTGCCACCAGCCCAGCACCTCCCATAGCGGCCCAGATTTCTTCAGCCAAATGTGGTGTCATCGGCTGCATCATCTGCGCCATGACTTTCATCGCTTCAACTTTAGTGGCTTTATCGGCCTTTGATTTCGCCAGCGTATTGGTGAACTGATACAAGCCCGCCACAGATTTATTGAAGGCAAAGCCTTCAATACCTGCCGTTACCGCATCAACCGCACGGTGGGTGGCTTTTTGCAAGACAAGCACCTCCTTTGGCTCAGAAGAGCCTGCGTCGGCGCTTTGGCTAATCTCATCAGCCATCCGCCACACCCGTTGCAAATGCTTCCACGCGGCATCGGCACCTGATGCCGTCCATTCCACATCCCGCTCTGGCGGGCTGTCAGACATCACAAACCAACGTGCAGTGTCGGCACCGTATTGATCAATAATATCGTCAGGATCGACTACGTTCTTTTTTGACTTCGACATTTTGATTGATGGGCCAACCGTAACAGGGCGGCCATCCGTCATTACATATCCACCCGAAACCGGCTTCACCTCATCAGGTGTTAACCATTTCCCGTCAGGGTCTTTATAGGTTTCATGACAAACCATGCCTTGTGTGAATAATGCATTGAACGGCTCAACTGCCTGTTTCGGCAAATGCCCTGTCAGGTTCATCGCACGCGCAAAAAAGCGGGAATACAAAAGGTGCAAGATCGCATGTTCAACCCCACCGATATACTGATCCACATTCATCCAATAGGCCACGTCTTCGGCCACGGTGGGCGTATCCGCGCGTGGATTGGTGAAGCGGGCATAATACCACGAACTGTACACAAACGTGTCCATCGTATCGGTTTCACGTTTCGCAGGTTTACCGCATTCAGGGCAGTCGCAACTACGCCAAGCATCATGGCGATCCAGCGGATTGCCGGGCTTCTCAAACGTTACGTCCTTGGGCAATTCTATTGGCAGGTTTTCTTTTTTCTCGGGCACAACACCGCAAGCATCGCAATGCACCACAGGGATCGGGCAACCCCAATAGCGTTGTCGCGATACACCCCAATCACGCAGGCGGTAATTTGTTTTTGCCTCACCCAAACCCATTTTTTCAATGCGTTTGTTGACTTCAAGTTTAGCATCCTCAACCGACATGCTATCCAAGAACCGTGAATTTATAATACGGCCCGGCCCCACATAAGCCTCTGATCCGATCGAAAACGTATCAGGGTCTTGGGTTTCATCGCAAACCACTGGGGTCACGACCAAGTCGTATTTACGGGCGAAATCCAGATCGCGTTGATCATGCGCAGGGCAACCGAAAATCGCCCCCGTGCCATAACCCATCAAAACAAAGTTGGCGATATACACAGGTAGTTCCCAACCTGCTTCAAACGGGTGTGCTACTTTAATGCCAGTGTCATAACCCTTCTTTTCCGCAGTTTCCAAGGCTTCTTCCGTTGTGCCCAACTGGCGGCACTCTTCGTTGAAGGCCGCGACTTTCGGATCACTTTCCAAAGCCTTCGCCAACGGGTGATCACACGAAATCGCCGCAAAGCTTGCCCCAAACAAAGTATCGGGCCGCGTGGTATAAACCTCTAACTGTTCAAAACCTTTAGGCGCACCAACCGTGTTGAAATTGAACTGCAACCCGTGGCTTTTGCCAATCCAGTTCTTTTGCATGGTGCGGACTTTTTCTGGCCATTGCGTCAAGCCGTCCAACCCATCCAGCAATTCTTCTGAAAACTCAGATATTTTAAAGAACCATTGCGTCAGTTCTTTGCGTTCTACCAACGCACCCGAACGCCAGCCGCGCCCCGCTTCAACCTGCTCATTCGCCAGCACGGTCATATCCACAGGATCCCAGTTGACTATTGCGTTCTTGCGATACACCAGCCCCTTGCCCATCATATCAATGAACATGGCTTGTTGCTGTCCGTAATATTCAGGATCACAGGTAGCAAACTCACGTGACCAGTCTATTGACAGGCCCAGCGGCTTTAACTGACCGCGCATGTCGGCAATATTCTGATAAGTCCAATCGCCCGGATGCACTTTATTTTGCATCGCAGCATTTTCCGCAGGCATCCCAAAGGCATCCCAGCCCATCGGGTGCAGCACATTAAAACCCTTCGCGGATTTATACCGCGCCACCACATCGCCCATTGTGTAATTTCGCACATGGCCCATGTGGATACGACCCGACGGATAGGGAAACATTTCCAGCACATAATATTTCTCGCGGGCTTCATCGCGTTCCGCTTTGAAAATCTCTGCGCTGTTCCACGCTTCTTGCCATTTAGGCTCTACAACTTTTGCGTTGTACCGTGACATATTTTTAACCCTTATACGTTAAACGCCAGACCATTGGCCCGGCGTTATCGATTTATTTCAGATGAACCCGCAAATGTGCCTAACGGCGTTTTGCGGCCCGAATACGCAACTGACGTGCGCGTGTGAGAATAGCGTCTTCAATCCGCCGATTGGTTTCCGCACTTGCAGGCCCCCGGCGTTTTTGCATGGCAACCTTCAAAGAACCCGCTTCCAAAGCAGGGTCTTGGATCAGAATTGTTGCACGGAATTCGGTCGCAGAACCTGGCGCACGCCCCCAGCCCATAACCACAACGCCGGAAAACGGATCAGCCGCCTCAATTGGCAAGAAACTTAAAGTTTCCAATGCCGCTTCCCACAAATACTTGTTCACGCGAATATCCGCGTTATCATTTGCAGGGTTCAGCAACTGGTTCAGATCAAGCCCGCCGGCAGGTGCGCCACTTTGCCTCCGCTCTTTAGCATTCTTCGGAATTTCGTGCTTCGTCGGATCACTTCTACGCGCTTCACGGCGTGCCGCACGTTCAGGGCTAATCGTCTTATTGCGCGCACCATCAAACAGGCCGCCACCGGAAGAACCGCCACTGTTTATGCCGCCACAACCCACAATCACTACGGCTGTCAGCACAAGAGCAAATTTATTAGAAATCCCACCCAACATTATTATCAGCCTCTCAACTTTTCCACCAACATCTACCGTGTTGTTTTTAAGCGAACAAGGGGTTTGATCAAGTTTATCGCAGAATACCCCCGAAACCTGCACTTTAGGGTTTACCAAACAGCCCTCAAGCGGCAAAAAGGCCCTATGTCTCTTACTGAAATAACCACCCGCATCCATAAAGCCGAAGAACTGGCTGGCCGCCCAAAAGGCAGCGCACAGTTGATAGCCGTATCAAAAGTACAACCCAATGAGCGTGTGAGGGCGGTTTTAGAGCAAGGGTACCGCATTTTTGGCGAAAACAAAGTGCAAGAAGCCGAAGGCAAATGGCCTGATTTCAAGCAGCAGTTTGCGGATGTGAAAGTACACCTGATCGGCCCTTTGCAAACCAATAAAGTTAAGAACGCTGTTGCCCTGTTTGACACAATACACGCCGTTGATCGCCCGAAATTGGCCAGAAAACTGGCCAATGAAATACAGGCGCAAGGCAAATCACCTGATATGTTTATTCAGGTAAATACCGGTGAAGAACCGCAAAAGGCTGGTGTGCTACCCGCCGAGGCTGATGCCTTCATCAAAGAGTGCCGCGATCTGGGCTTGCCGATAATCGGCCTGATGGTGATCCCGCCTGTGGATGAAGAAGCCGCACTTCACTTCGCATTGCTGCGCAAAATTGCCCAGCGCAACGGGCTGGATGGCCTGTCGATGGGCATGAGCAGTGATTTTGAACGCGCCGTTGCATTGGGGGCCACCCATGTGCGTGTAGGGTCAGCTATTTTTGGTGCGCGCGATTACAGTTAACGGATCACTACCCGCGATCCAACCTGCCAATTCTCAAAAATCCAGATCAGCACTTTAGGGTCAAACCCAATGCAGCCTTCGGTCGGGTGGCGCGGTTTACGCCAGATGTGCATAAAAATAGCACTGCCAGCACCCGCCACCGCACCGGGCCAGTTGAAATCCAGAATGCCGAAAGCATCATAAAGCGGATCAGCGCGGTACTGCCTTTCATGGCTATAGGGGTAATCAGGCCCATAAACCCCATGATTATATTCAGGGTCTTTGGGATCATCCGACCATATGTCGGCAATGCGAATAGCCCGCTGCGGCACATGTGGCGACTGAAACGAAAGCCGGTCAGCACGGGTCTTGATCGCGGCCAGTTGAAACACACCGATGGGCGTAATCCCGTCACCTTCACCGCGTTTCACGCCTATGCCACCACGCCCGATAGCACATGGCAGGTTCACACCGCGAAACCGCGCACCCCAACGGCCAACAACCAAATCGTCAAAGCAGGGCGTCACAACAGATGCCCGCTCTTTTTGGCTTTGGTTTTCAGATATGCTTCATTCAGCGGATTTTGCCCCACTTTTAGCGGAACCCGTTCCACCACTTCCACACCTGCGGCATTCATACGTTCCATTTTCTTCGGATTATTCGTCATCAGGCGCACAGCATTAAAGCCAAGGGATTTCAGAATTTCAGCCCCCAGCATAAAATCTCGCTCATCATCTTCAAACCCCAGCCGGTGATTGGCTTCAACCGTATCAAAGCCTTGCGCTTGCAGTGCATAGGCGCGCATTTTATTGGCCAAGCCAATGCCGCGCCCCTCTTGGTTCATATAAAGCAACACGCCTGATCCGTTCGCCGCAATTTGTTGCATGGCCGTATTCAGTTGCGGCCCGCAATCACATTTCAAAGATCCGATAATATCGCCCGTAAAACACGCTGAATGCAACCGTGACAAAACGGGTTCACTGCGTTTGGGGTTGCCGATCTCAATCGCATAATGCTCGGTGCCGCCATCATCAGGGCGAAACACATGAACTTTTGAGGTTTTAGCCACTGCCAACGGCACATTTGCTGCCGCAACCAATGCCAACGGGCTGCTTTTGCGCAAACACGGGCCGATTGATTCGAGCGGTAAACGATGTAGATAAGGCAACGTATCCGCCGCTTCAGCTGTAATTTGCACCAAAACAGCCGCCGGCAACAAACGCGCCTGTTTACAGATCATCAAGGCCAAACGGTGCGGCTCACTATCGCCTTCCCGGATTGCCACAAACGGCCCTTTCATCGGGCTTTGTAGGTCGTCAACGGGATCGGCCACAGACCGCAACCACCTTATATCCGCTGCTTTTGGCACCTGAATTCGGGCTAAATCGCCATCATACGCACGTGCAGCCAGTGTTTTCGCCCGCCGCTCGGTAATTGCCAGATCAGTATTATCCGCGTACTCACGCAAATGTTTCAAACGATCACTATTTAATGTTTCAACCGCAGCCGCCATCCAAACAGATGCGCCGCAAGACAATAAAATAGGCACTCCCATGCGTAAATCTGCCCGCATTCGGGCTATTTGTTCTTCAACTGTCAGCAGAATCGCCATTTGTAGCCTTTTATCGTAACTATTCAGATGCTTTCTATATCCTGCATTCATAAAAGATGAAACAAATCTCACAAGTTCGGCACGAGCCTGTGAGAATTACATTCTACCCCTTGCCGAAATCGTGAAAAGAGCACAAGTTGGATTGGAATGGAGTTCACATTATGGGCAACCTAAATAAGATCCTTATGGTCGATGATGACGAAGACTTGCGTGAAGCATTGGCTGACCAGCTAATTCTGACCGAAGACTTTGATGTGTTTGAAGCCGAAGACGGTGCCTCTGGCTTGGAAAAAGCCAAGGAAGCAATATACGATCTGGTAATTCTGGACGTTGGTTTGCCCGACATGGATGGCCGCGAATTGTGCCGTCTGATGCGCAAACAAGGCGTGAAATGCCCTGTTGTGATGTTGACCGCGCACGATAGTGACGCAGATACAATTCTGGGTCTGGATGCCGGCGCCAATGATTACGTATCGAAGCCCTTCAAATTTCCAGTACTTCTAGCACGCATCCGTGCACAACTGCGCCAACATGAGCAATCAGAAGATGCCGTGTTCACGCTTGGGCCATATACATTCAAGCCTGCTGCAAAAATGCTGATCACCGAAGATGACCGCAAGGTGCGCCTGACCGAAAAAGAAACCAATATCCTGAAGTTTCTATACCGCGCTCAAGACGGCGTTGTCGCCCGCGATGTCCTGCTGCATGAGGTTTGGGGTTATAATGCGGGGGTTACAACCCACACGCTGGAAACCCATATCTATCGTTTGCGTCAAAAAATTGAACCCGATCCCAGCAATGCCCGCTTGCTGGTTACAGAATCAGGCGGTTATCGTCTGGTTTCCTAAATTTCCCATAATTACCTCCCCAAGAATGGCCCGCCTTAATGGCGGGCTTTTTTGCTTGAGGTTAGACACATCACACGACATTATCGCGTTTCAACATTAGGGAAATTCCAATGACCGTTACAATCTGCACATGGAACATCAACTCGGTTCGTCTGCGCGAACCTATCGTCATGAAACTTCTGGCTGAAGAAGCACCGGACGTGTTGTGCCTGCAAGAATGCAAATCCCCTGTTGATAAAATCCCCACCGAAGGTTTTGCATCCCTTGGCTACACCCACATGATCGCCAATGGTCAAAAAGGTTATAATGGCGTAATGATCTTGTCGCGCTTGCCGCTTAAAGAAGTTGCGCGCAAAAACTTCGCAGGCCTGGATCACGCCCGCCATATCGCAGGTCAGCTGGAAAACGGTCTAACCATCCATAATTTCTACGTGCCCGCAGGTGGCGACAAACCTGATCGCACGATCAATGATAAATTTGGCCAGAAGCTGGATTACCTGACTGACATGCGCAACTGGTTCAACGCCGAAAAGCCCAGCAAAGCCGTTCTGGTCGGCGACTTGAATATTGCACCGCGCGAAGACGATGTCTGGAACCATAAGCAACTGCTGAAGGTTGTATCCCATACCCCGATTGAAGTTGATCACTTGGCTGAAACCCAATCAGCGGGAAACTGGGTTGATATCACCCGCCAAGACATCCCTGAAAATCAGCTATACACTTGGTGGTCATACCGCGCCCGCGACTGGGATACAGCTGATAAAGGCCGCCGTCTGGATCACATATGGGCCACGGATGACATTGCCCACACCGGCCATTCCAGCCGGGTTCTGCGCCCTGCACGCGGGTGGGAAAAGCCAAGCGATCACGCGCCTTTGTTTGCAAGTTTTGACATCTAGGCAGCATCACACTACATCAAGATCAACTAATATTATAAATGGAGCATCCGAATGTTAGAGCTCGGAAATACACCGTCTGCCGACGATCTGGTAAAAGACGTTACCGAAGCCACCTTCATGCAAGACGTGATTGAGGCCAGCAAAGAAACCCCTGTCATCGTTGATTTCTGGGCGCCGTGGTGTGGCCCCTGCAAAACATTGGGGCCCGCGCTGGAAGCAGAAGTTCTAGCCGCCAAAGGTAAAATTAAAATGGTCAAGATCGACATTGACCAAAACCAGGCACTGGCCAGCCAGATGCGTGTGCAATCCATCCCGGCAGTTTTTGCCTTTGTTGACGGCAAACCTGTTGATGGTTTCATGGGGGCCAAGGCCCCCTCTGAGATTAAAACCTTTATTGACCAGATACTGATTACATCCGGTGATGATGGCGGTCTGGAAGAAGCCGTAGCCATGGCCACAGAAATGCTGGAACAGGGTGCCGCAACCGATGCGGCCGACACATTTCAGGCCATTTTAGGTGAAGAGCCTGAAAACGCGGGGGCCTACGCAGGTTACGTCAGAGCACAGATTGCCTTGGGCAATATGGAGCAGGCCGAAAAGAACCTGTCAGCTGTGCCTGAAAGCATTGCAAATGATCCGGCCATTCTGGCGGTCATTGCCCAACTGGAACTGGCAAACTCGGCGGCAAATGCAGGCGAAGTTGATGCCCTGAAAGCCCAGCATGATGCCAACCCCGATGACCATCAGGTGCAGCTTGATCTGGCCATGGCCGAATTGGCTGCAGATAATACCACCGCTGCCGTTGACACATTGCTGGATCTGTTTCGCCGTGACCAAGAATGGAATGAAGCGGCGGCCAAAACCCAGCTGTTCAAAATATTTGATGCATTGGGCGCGCAAGACCCGATTGCCAAAACAGGCCGTCGCAAACTTTCATCGATTATATTCGCGTAAAATAGGGCTAGGTTGAAGCATGAAATATACCTTATCCAACCTGCCTGAAACCATCCCCGTATTTCCCCTGATGGGCGCGCTGGTTCTACCCCGCGCCCGCCTGCCGCTAAATATCTTTGAGCCGCGCTATCTGCAAATGATCGATGATGTGCTGAAGACCGATCACCGCCTGATCGGCATGATCCAAACCCGCGATGTACCCTCTGATATCGGCGACCCGCCGTTGCATAAAATCGGCTGTGCCGGGCGCATAACATCGTTTACCGAAACCGATGACGGGCGTTATCTGATCTCGATCAAAGGCATCTGCCGTTACCGTATTCGCGAATGTCACAAAGGCTTTAGCCCTTATCTCACCGCCGATGTGAACTGGGCAGGCTTTGAACGCGACCTAGGCAGTGAACAGGTCGACAGTAGCTTTGACCGCCCCAAATTTCTAAAACTTCTAGAAGCTTATTTTGAAGCCACCGAATTGCAAACCGATTGGGACGACCTGAAAGAAGCCCCCACAGAAATGCTGATCAATTCACTGTCGATGATGTGCCCGTTTGCCCCCGAAGAACAGCAGGCTTTACTAGAGTCGCCTTGCATAAAAACCCGACGTGAAACAGTTGCCACTTTGATGGAATTTGCTCTAAGATCAGGCGACGGCGAAGGGCAGTTACAATGAATACTGAAACCAAACCTGACGGCAAAATGCTGGAAGCTTTACTGTGCCCGCTGACCCACGGGCCGTTGGTATTTGATGCAAAGAAAAACGAACTGATTTCAAAATCCGCAAAACTGGCTTACCCCATCCGCAACGGCATTCCGATCATGCTGGCCGATGAGGCCCGCAAACTTTCCTAAACCATTTTTCCATGCAGCATTTTGGGCAAATCACCCGTTAACCCTGCGGCTTGGCGCATCAGGCTACGGCGTAAACTTGGCGTGGCATTGACCAGTCCCAAGCCTAGATCGCGTACTGTACGAAGCAGTGAATTATCATTTGAAAACAATTTGTTGATCGTATCCGTTGATGTCACAGACGCAGATGTATCAAACCGTCGCCATTGCTGGAACCGTTGCAAAACATTCACCGTGCCTATGTCTTCGCCGCGCCGCGCGGCATTGGCCAGCACTTCGGTTAAAGCTGCAATATCACGCAGCCCAAGGTTCAATCCTTGCCCTGCCAACGGGTGTACACCGTGGGCTGCATCGCCGACCAAAGCCAAGCGGTGATCAACAAAACGATCTGCAAGTGTCAAGTTCAAAGGATAAGAAAAACGCCCGCCTTTCAGCGATATTTCCCCCAGAAAATCCCCAAAACAGGGTCTTAGACACGCCATATAATCTTCGTCATTCATCGCTGATATTTCCGCAGCCCGCGCGGTTGTTTCGGTCCAGACAATCGACGATGTATTATCGTTCAACGGCAATATCGCCAGCGGCCCCGAAGGCATGAAAAACTGGTGTGCCGTGTTGTTATGCGGCAGTTCATGCTTGATCGCACAAACCAGACTTGTCTGGTTGTAATCATGCCCACTGCGCTTAATACCCGCACGCGCTGCTACCTGACTTTTGCGCCCGTCACACCCGATCAGAAGTTTCGCAGACAGGGTTTTTCCATTCGCCAGTTCTACCGAGATACCGCCCGCATCAATCGCCTGATCAACAACCATTGTCTGATCCAAATGCTGAATGGTCGGGTTCTTTTCAATCGCCCGCAGCAACGCTTGGCGCAAGAACCGGTCTTCCAGCATATAACCCATCGGGCCTTCTTCAAGTTCCGTGTGATCGAAGTGCACAAAGAAAGGTGCCGCCCCTTCGCCCGCACGCCCGTCACTGACTTTGATGTCCAGCATCGGGCAGCTGTTATCCGCGACATGGGCCCAGATACCCAAAACATTCAGCATGTTTTTAGAGGTCAAAGCCAATGCATAACCGCGCCCGTCAAATGCGGGGTTTGCTAAAATTTCCTTCGGTTGCGCGTCGATCAGAATCACATCCTGCCCGATTTGCGCCAAGGCCAAGGCAGCAGCACATCCGTTCAGCCCGCCGCCTACGATAATAATATCCGTATCATATTTCATAGCACCAAATATGAACCGAAATCATAGATTGTCCAGTCGACAATACGCCGCTACTCTGCGGCAAAAGGGAGCTATGAAATGTCGGATGATCTACTGAAAAAAACCGCCTCTGATTTAGGCCGCATGATAGACGCCGGCGATATCAGCCCATTGGAATTAACTAAAGGTTTCTTAACTGCAATCGACGCGCACCCGCTTGCCAGCCGCATCTATGCACGCACCACACCTGAACGCGCAATGGATGAGGCCAAAGCCGCCACTGATCGCGCCACCAACGGCACCCGTAATGGCCCGTTGGATGGCGTGCCTATTTCGTGGAAAGACCTGTTTGATACAGCAGGTACAGCCACCGAAGCGGGTTCTGCTTTTTTAAAAGACAACGTTCCAAATGCAGACGCCGAAGTTTTAAAAAACGCCACCCACGCTGGCCTGATCTGCCTTGGCAAAACCCACATGTCTGAGCTGGCATTTTCTGGCCTTGGTCTGAACCCCGTCACCGAAACCCCACCTTGTGTAAACGACCTAGATGCGGTTGCAGGTGGCTCTTCATCAGGGGCAGCCACATCCGTTGCCTTCGATCTGGCCGCCGCTTGCATCGGCTCTGACACCGGCGGTTCCGTGCGCATCCCGTCTGCATGGAATGACCTTGTGGGGCTGAAAACCACCTCTGGATTATTATCGCTCAAGGGTGTCGTCCCACTTTGCAGCAAGTTCGATACCGTTGGCCCCTTGTGCCGTTCCGTAGAAGATGCCGCCAACCTGTTTGCAGCCCTTGGCGGCACAAATCCCGTGCCCTTGATGCAATCAGGCCTAAAAGGCAAACGCTTTGCAATTTGCACAACTTTAGCCCTTGATGAACTGGATGCGGAACCGAAACTAGCCTTTGAAGGGGCAGTTCAAATCTTGCAAGCCGCAGGTGCCACAGTTGAAGAACTGGAAATTCCAGAACTGGATACGGCCATGCCCATGTCCGCCTGCCTGTTCACCACCGAAGCCTACGCCCAGTGGCAAACAGAACTGGAGGCACGCCCTGAACTGATGTTCCCGGAAATACTGGAACGCTTCATGGCGGGTAAAAATTTCACAGGTTATGAATACGTCAGTGATTGGAAAATGCTGGATCAATTACGCGCATCTTACATCAGCCGCACCGCTGCCTATGATGCGGTCATTCTGCCATCATCCGCCATCAAGCCACCCAATATCAACCGTTTGCTAACCGATAGCGATTACTATATCCGCGCCAACCTATTGGCCTTGCGCAACACGCGTATTGGCAATCTGATGGGGCTTTGCAGTTTGACTTTACCCACAAAGCACGCCTCTTGCGGATTGATGATCAACTGTAATCCGTTTGAAGAACACAAATTATTAGGGTTGGGTGTGGAAATTGAAGCTGTGCTCGCCTAGGCAAAAAAGCCACAGAACTTTGTTTCTCATATAAATATACCAAAAATCGTTGGTAATTAGGGTGTTATTGGGTAAACTGCATGCAAATGGAGCGTTAGACTCCGAAAAATGAGGCAGTACATGCAGTTTCCAGAGCGGTTTTCGAACCTGCCCGAATACGCATTTCCACGTTTACGCGCCCTGTTGGATCCCCATCCTGCAGGTGGCGATGTCGTGCATATGACTATTGGTGAGCCGAAACATGCCTTTCCTGACTTTATCACCCGCACAATCAGCCAAAATGCAGCGGGCTTTAACAAATATCCGCCCAATCAGGGTTGCCCTGAATTATTGGCGGCAATTTCTGACTGGCTGAAGAGCCGTTATGCCGTGAATATAAATGCCGATACGCAAATCATGGCCCTGAACGGTTCCCGCGAAGGCCTGTTCAATTCCTGCCTTGCGCTTTGTCCTGAACAAAAGAACGGTCATAAGCCAAACGTTCTGATCCCGAACCCGTTTTATCAAGTTTATGCCGTGGCCACTCTTGCGGCCAACGCAACACCCGTTTTTGTGTCAGCCCACAAAGAAAATGGTTTCCTGCCGGATTATGCATCGCTTGGCGAAGATGTGTTGAACGATACTGCCATCGTCTACATTTGTTCGCCGTCCAACCCTCAAGGGGCGGTGGCATCTTATGATTATTGGGTTGATCTGCTTAAGCTGGCTGAAAAGCACGATTTCTATATTTTTGCGGATGAATGCTATTCCGAGATTTACCGCACCACGCCGCCTACAGGCATTCTGGAGGTTGCCGATAAAATCGGGGCTGACCCCGAACGCATTTTAGCGTTCCATTCGCTTTCCAAACGTTCAAACCTGCCAGGCCTGCGTTCCGGCTTTGTGGCGGGCGGACCAAAGGCGTTGGTCAAACTGAAACAGTTGCGCGACTATTCAGGCGCGCCCTTACCGCTGCCCTTGCAAATGGCTGCCCTTGCCGCATGGCGCGATGAGAACCATGTTATTGCGAACCGCGCGGCTTACGCAAAAAAATACGACATTGCCGATCAGGTGTTCGGCAATATCAAAGGTTACACCAGCCCCGAAGCGGGCTTTTTTCTGTGGCTTCCCGTTGAAGACGGTGTAGCAGCAGCCCTTAAAATCTGGCAAACCACAGGCGTGCGCGTTTTGCCCGGTGAATATCTGGCACGTCCAACAAAACAAAATGATCCCGCAAAGGGATATATCCGGGCGGCCCTTGTGGCCCCTGAGCAGGAAATCATGCGTGGCCTGAAAGCGATACGCGCGTGTTTGTATGAGGTAGTATAAAAATGGCATATCAAACCAAACCCCGTGATCCCCTATTGGAAGAACACATGCAGGCCGCCATCCAGCGGCGTGGTTCTGAACTGATCGGTTTTGCCCTGATTGCCATTGGCGTTCTGTTTACGTTGATATTATGGAGCTATTCACCAGACGACCCAAATCGTTTCAACGTAACATCGCAACCAGCACAAAACATGCTGGGCGGGTTTGGCGCGACCATTGCCAGCACCCTGATCTTGACCATTGGCAAATCCGCATGGGCCATCCCTGTATTTACACTAACGTGGGGTGCGCGTTTTATCTTGCATATCAGTGAAAACCGCGCGGTTAGCCGCGTGATATTCTCACCCATATTTGCCGCCATTACCGCTATTTTCTTTGCCGCACATGTACCCGCCGAAACATGGACACACAGTTTCGGTCTGGGCGGCCTGTTTGGCGATATGGCCTTTGGCCTGTTGGTAGACCTGAACCCCCTTAGCTTAGGTTTGGGCGTTGCCCTGATCACCCTATTATTGGGCGGGATATTTTTAACACTTGGCCTTTATGTACACGGCTTCACATTCCAGGAACTGCGCACAACAGGGCGCTACGCACTGGTTGCCATCATCCTGTCCTATGCCAGTGTGGTAAACTTGTTCTCTTTGATTTTAGGAAAAGTGCAGGTTTACAAAACACGGGTAGTTGAGCGCAAAGCGGCCAAAGTAAGCTATCAGGCGCCCCTTGCCCCCCTTGTTGCTGATCCTTCAGAACCCGCTGTGATTGAAGAATATGCAGCACCTGAAATAGTCGCCCCGAAACCTGCCAAGAAAATATCCATGCCTTCTTTGCCCAGTTTTGGCTTGGGCAAGCAAAAAGAAGCGGCAGCGCAGACCCCGCCCGTACATGTAGAGCCACATCTGGAAAGCACGTCAGAGGATCGCGTTAAAATGCGTATCTCAGAAGCCGTGCAAAACAAAATAGTAGCCAGACGTGCAGAGTATCAAACTACCGCACGCGTTGAGCCGACCTTAACGCAAGCCCCGGAAGTTCAGGCAACCCCTACCGCAGAAGCTCTGACTGATGACTGTGAGCTGGATTTGAGCGATCCTGTTGAAAATATTTTCGTAATGCCAACGGCTGAACCGAAACATGTGGTGCAGCACCCTGCACCAAAACCTATGCAGAAAAGCGAAAAAGCCAAGGCAGAGGCACAGCCCAGCCTGTTTAAGGATGCAAAATCTGCGGATTATGAAACACCGCCCTTAAGCTTGTTGGCCAGCCCAACAAGTATCGTGCGCCATCATCTAAGCGATGAAGCGTTAGAAGAAAATGCGCGTCTTTTGGAAAATGTATTGGACGATTACGGCATCAAAGGTGAGATCGTTTCCGTGCGCCCAGGCCCTGTTGTTACCTTATATGAACTAGAACCAGCACCCGGCCTGAAAGCCAGCCGTGTTATCGGCTTGGCCGATGACATCGCGCGTTCCATGTCGGCCCTGTCAGCGCGTGTTTCCACCATGCCAGGCCGCTCTGTTGTCGGCATTGAGCTGCCCAATGAAAAGCGTGAAACAGTGCTGTTACGCGAAATGCTATCTGGCAAGGAATATGGCGATGGCAACCACGCCCTGCCGCTTGCTTTGGGCAAAGATATTGGTGGCAAACCGATCACCACCGATCTTGCAAAAATGCCCCACCTATTGATCGCGGGCACCACCGGTTCCGGTAAATCCGTGGCCATCAACACGATGATTCTGTCATTGCTTTATAAGCTGTCACCCGAAGAATGCCGGATGATTATGATTGATCCCAAAATGCTGGAACTGTCAGTTTATGACGGCATTCCGCATTTGTTATCGCCTGTTGTGACCGACCCCAAAAAGGCCGTTGTTGCCCTGAAATGGGTGGTGGGAGAAATGGAAGAGCGTTATCGCAAAATGTCCAAAATGGGCGTGCGCAACGTGGCAGGTTACAATGCGCGTGTTGAAGATGCGTTGGCCAAAGGTGAAAATTTTGACCGCACAGTGCAAACCGGTTTTGCCGAAGATACCGGCGAGCCGATCTTTGAAACCGAGTCTATCACACCTGAAAAAATGCCTTACATCGTCGTTATTGTTGATGAGATGGCCGACCTGATGATGGTTGCAGGCAAAGAGATTGAAGCCTGCATTCAACGCCTTGCGCAAATGGCGCGGGCATCGGGTATCCACCTGATCATGGCTACACAACGCCCGTCTGTAGATGTGATTACCGGTACGATTAAAGCCAACTTCCCGACACGGATTTCGTTTCAGGTAACGTCAAAAATCGACAGTCGCACCATTCTTGGTGAAATGGGTGCCGAACAACTTCTGGGCATGGGTGATATGCTGTTCATGGAAGGGGGTGGTAAAATCACTCGCGTTCACGGGCCTTTTGCCAGCGATGAAGAAGTTGAAGAAGTAGTAAACCACCTGAAATCTTTCGGCGCACCTGAATACATCAAAACCGTCGTTGATGGGCCAGACAGTAACAAGGAAAGTGACATTGATCTGGTGCTGGGCCTTGGTGGCAACACCGGCAAGGAAAACGCGCTTTATGATCAGGCCGTAGGCATTGTGGCCAAAGACCGCAAATGTTCCACATCCTACATCCAGCGCAAACTGTCTATCGGCTATAACAAAGCCGCCAAGATTGTAGAGCAAATGGAAGATCAGGGCATTGTTTCCGCTGCAAACCATGTGGGTAAACGTGAGATATTGCTGCCTGAATGATATCGGCGATTTTAGGCCATAAATGGAATTGCGGTGACATAAAAGTTTGAAATCCCGCAGGGAATGATTAAATGACCCATATGAAAACCATTGCAAAAATAACCGCCCTAGCCCTGTGTCTTGCCCCTAACGTGGCCAGTGCTGAAAAGCTGACACTGAAACAGATATCGGGCTACCTTAACCAGATGAAGTCTGCCAAGGGCAACTTTACGCAGATGAACCCTGATAACACGCGTTCAAAGGGTGTGTTTATGATCAAGCGACCGGGGCGTATGCGGTTTGAATATGCCGCCCCCAATCCTGCCTTGGTGGTTGCCAGTTCCGGTCAAATCGCAATATTCGATAAGAAATCTTCCGCAGGCCCACAAGGGTTTCCCATTGGCAGAACACCTTTGGGTCTTATCCTGAAAAAGCGTGTGAACCTGCGTAAAAGCGGCATGGTCATCGCCCATATTGAAGACGGCCCATTGACCAAAGTCACCGCCCAAGACCCCAAGCATCCGGATCGTGGCCGCATTGAGCTTGCCTTCAGTGCCGATCCCATTGCGCTGCACCAATGGGTTGTCACCGATCAGTCAGGCCAGAAAACCACCGTTATCCTTGGTAAGTTGGATAACAATGCGCGTCTTGTAGAAAGCCTGTTTGACATTGACGGGATCGCAGTCAAGCTAGGGCAAATCTCAGACAGGTAAGCTTAGGAGCATGTTCTAAGCTGATCTTGGTACATAATCGCACGCGCTTCCACCTCACCCGCAACACGCAACAACCACGCCTTCTTGCGGTAAGTACCACGCGCAAAGCCCGTGTGCCCATCATGATAAGCCAGATACTGATTATACATGTCATATTTTGATATACCGTTGCGACTTTCGGTTTCATCCATATACCAACCCATGAAATCCACAGCGTCAGCAAAGTTATTACGCTTTGCCCCAAAGCCGCCCTCGGCACGTTTATATTCAGCCCAAGTGGCATCCAGTGCCTGCGAATAACCATAGGCCGAAGATTGACGGCCCATAGGGATCACACCCAAGGCGTAGCGATAAGGCGTTCTTGCTTCAGGATTAAATTTAGACTCCTGATAAATCGCTGCCAGAAAAACGGGGGTGGGAACACCCCATTTACGCTCGGCCTTATCCATTTCTTTGAACCAGCCAGGGCGTTGTGATTTCATTGAACAAGCATTATCCAGATTACGCGGCGACCCTTTGCCACCACCCGAACAAGACACCAATATCAATGCACTTATCAAAAGAAGTATTTTTTTCATCTGCTCTCTTCCCAGTCTGTCGCTGGCGTTTCATCGTAGTATAATCGAAGTTGATAAAAATGTTTAGACAAAAAATGCCAGTGTTATCGGAATTGTGATCACCGATAAAAGTGTGGAAACCACAACCAGCCCCGCCACCTCATTCGCTTCAGCCCCGTATTTTTCCGCCAACAAGTATGATGTTACAGCAACAGGTGTGGAAACTTGCATCACCAAAACCGCCAATGCAATCGGGTTCAATTCAAAATACATCCCCACTATCCAAGCCAAGCCGGCACAAACCACCGCCTTAAACAAAGCCAAGCCAAACGCACGCCCGAAACTATCGGCCTTAAGCCGTGCAAGGGCCACACCCAGTGTGATCAACATCAACGGGATTGCCATTTGCCCGATCAGTTCCAGCGTATTGGTCAACCAAACGGGTGTTTCCCAACCTTGGTACAAAAACAACGCCCCCAATAAAGTTGCCGCGACTAAAGGTTCTTTGATGATCTTCATCAATGACCCGCCGCCTGACACCAGCCATATGCCGAACGAAAACGAATAAATCGCCATCACTGCGAAAATGATAATCGCATAACTCAATCCAACCTCACCATAAGCAAACATTGCCAACGGCAGGCCAAGATTTCCAGTATTGCCAAAAATCAACGGGGCCAGATAGGTGCGCACATTCAAACCCATTATTTTCACCACGATGGTAAAGACAACAGTTACCGCCAGATAGGCCACACATGCCGCCAGAAACGTAACCGTCATAGCAGAGCGATCAATGTCCGCCTTCATCAGGGCCACAAAAATCAAACAGGGTACTGAAAGCGTCATCGCCAGTTGCGTGACAAACGCCACGCGATACTCATTCCCGCGCTTCACCCAGACAAATCCGATGCACGCCAAAAAGAACACCGGGGCCACGATTTGCAGCACTGTTAACAATAAGTTCACAAACTGTTTCCCTCTTTTATGTTGATTTTTTGGTCAATTTCATAGATTCATTGCCTTATAAACAAATGGATGCAAGCTAGAATTTGGGGATTCGCTATATGCTACAAGTGAATGCAAAATACGCAATCGGCACGGTCGTGCGCCACAAGAAGCACCCGTTTCGCGGCGTCATCTTTGATGTAGACCCGCAATTTTCCAACACCGATGAATGGTGGGAGTCTATCCCCGAAGATAAACGCCCCAGCAAAGAACAGCCGTTTTACCACCTGTTGGCCGAAAACGGGATGAAACCGGCACGGTCGTGCGCCACAAGAAGCACCCGTTTCGCGGCGTCATCTTTGATGTAGACCCGCAATTTTCCAACACCGATGAATGGTGGGAGTCTATCCCCGAAGATAAACGCCCCAGCAAAGAACAGCCGTTTTACCACCTGTTGGCCGAAAACGATTCGTCTTATTATGTGGCTTATGTGTCTGAACAGAACCTAGAAATGGATGAAACCGGCAAACCTGTTGAACATCCCGAAGTCGAAGATCTATTTGGCGTGATGAATAACGGGCAATACCGGTTGGAAGTTCAGATGAACTAGGGCTTAATACCCTAAAGCACAGCCATCTTTACGCGCATCAGATGCCCCTTCCAAAACACCTGTTTCATGGTTGATCAATATAGATTGTGCGCCACCAATAGCCACTGCTGGTATCGCCACATTATGCCCCATTTCGGCAAGTTCGGAACGTACCGCATCACTATAACCACGCTCTACATTCATCACTGACCCATCATCAAAACAACGCGGCGCGTCTATTGCCGTTTGCATATCCATACCAAAATCCAGCATGTTTGACATGAACCGCGCATGTCCACAGGGCTGATAAGCCCCACCCATCACGCCAAACGGCATGATGATTTCACCACCTCTGCGCAGCATTCCCGGAATAATTGTATGCATCGGGCGGCACCCGCCCATAGCTTCATTCGGGTGGCCTTTTTCCAAGGTAAAGCCGCTGCCACGGTTCTGAAAATTGATGCCAAATTTCGATGACGCCAACCCCGACCCAAAGCTTTGGTAGATTGAGTAGATCAGCGAAACCGACATCTGATCCTTATCGACCACCGTCAGATAAACCGTGTCCTTATGTACATTTTCACTGGTCTTAGCGGCTGAAACCATGGCGCGTTTAGGGTCAACCAACCCCGCCAAAGCATCAGCCGTATCAAGGGACAGCATATGTTCAAGGCGCGTGGTTTGATCAGGGTCAGCAATAATGCGGTTACGCGCATCATAGGCCAATTTTGCAGCCTCTGCTTCAATATGGGCGCGCTTGGCCCCCAGCGCATCCATGCCTGCAATATCGAATTGTGACAAGATATTATTCATCAAAATCGCCGTAGCCCCTTGCCCGTTCGGTGGGTGTTCAACCAGTTCCGTGCCCTTATATTCGCCTGAAATCGGCGTGGTATAATCAGATTCCGTATTGGTAAAATCATCCAATGTATGCACCCCGCCCAGCGCGTTCAGGGATGTCACCATATCTTGGGCCACCTCGCCCTCATAAAACCCGCGCCAACCTTCTAATGCAATGCGTTCCAGTACTTCTGCTTGTTTGGGCGCGCGGAATATCTGCCCGACCTTCGGGGACTTACCACCCAACAAATAGAATTTTTGCGCATCCCCTTGCAGTCGGCCCTCCGCCAAAGCCCAATCAAACGCCACGCGCGGGGCCACAGGCACACCCGCTTTTGCATAGTAAATCGCAGGGGCCAAACAGGTGGCTAAACCCAGTTTTCCAAAATCTTTCGAAAGCTGGCAAAATGCATCAATCGCCCCTGGTATTGTTATCGCTTCCACGCCTTGCGCAGGTACGGTTTTATGACCTGCGTCACGCATTGTACTTGCAGACAATCCCGCAGGCGCGCGACCTGACCCGTTCAGGGCAATAACCTCATCCGAGCCGCCCTTTGAGAGCAGGATGAAACAATCCCCGCCAATCCCTGTCATTTGCGGCTCACAAATCCCCAGTAAAACCGCCGCCGCAATCGCTGCATCCACAGCATTTCCGCCACTTTCCAGAATTTGCACAGCCGTTTTAGCGGCCAACGGATGCGATGTAGCACACATACCATTGCTGGCAAAAACAGGCGAACGGCCAGGATATTGAAAATCGCGCATTTCTAACTCCGAAAAGGGTGCAAGAAATATCAAAGACCAATCATCGGGTAAGGTCAATATCAGTGTGGGAAGGTTTGTAGTCCTCGGTGCCGTAACTTGAGGTGGGGGCAAATAAGTCACGGCACCGAGGGAAGCTGATTGCTAGCTACCCGATCCTTTTGACCACAGATCAGGGCAATACATTGAAATGTTTATGGCATTTTTTAGACTTTCTTAAAAAAATGATGAATTATAATGCACTTGTTCTTTTAGAAGTCAATTTTGGTACTAGAGTCTCTTAAACGACATAACGCCCTGACTTTTCAGGCAGGACGTTATGCTACTAATTACACATAATACTCTTAACGCCCCCATATTTAACGGTAGAAATCGGTCAGCCTTTGCGATTTATAAGGCCAAACAAGGGAATTTACGTTAACGTAAACTTTAAAACCTTGATTTAAACTTTGGAAAACCGCACAGTTGTGCCATGTTTCAAGACGTTCACCTTGGCACTGCCCGCCACCAAAAACTTCCCATCCACTTTCACCGGACGGAGCTTGCCCTTATCATGTCGTTATACGGGCGCATGGTTGCAGCGGGGGAATGGCGCGATTACGGCATATCGCCCTTAAAAGACGTGGCAATCTTTTCTATTTTCAAACGCACGGCCGAACATCCAATTTACCGCATCGAGAAATGCCCTAAAATGTCAACGAAACAAGGGGTATATGCTGTGATCGGAATGGATGGGCATATCTTGAAGCGTGGCAATGATTTAAAAGCGGTTTTGCGTGTGTTGGAACGCAAGATGATCAAATTAGTTGACTAAGGCCGCCTGCGGCAAGTAATTTCCAGCCCTTCGGTTTTCAAAATACGCGCACAGACATCATCCAGTGGTTCACATGTTACCCGCATATGATAGGCGTTGGCGTGCAATAATCTATCCGCATCCACCATAATCCCCACATGCCCTTTCCAGAAAATCAGATCACCACGTTGTAACGGGGTATTATCGCCAAACTCCGTACCCACCTCTGTCTGCTGCATATCACTGTCACGCAAACAGCTTTGCCCGCACGCCCCTAGTGCCGTTTGCACCAAGCCCGAACAATCAATACCTTGGTAGCTATCGCCCCCCCACAGATATGCAGTTCCCAAGAATAGCTCTGCTATGGCAACAGGATCAACTGCATTTGTATCAATCGAGGCAACCGCCTGTTCCGGCACAAACCCGCCCGTCACCAGTTCGGCAAAGCCACCTTGTATGTGGGCCACATCCAGACAGGCGCCTAGCGGCAATACCATCAAAGGCACCGCTTTCATATTTGCTTGCGGATAAATATGCGTGTTCAAACGGATTATTTTGTGCGTAACACTACCTGCTGGTGCCAAACTGTCTGTTTCAACATAACCGACATAACCGTCCTGTTCAGCACGGCCAAAGGAAAACCCGCTTGCCTTATCCTGTTCCAACTCAAGAAAAGGCGTGCCATACATCATTTGGCGATCCATCCCGCCGCTTGGGATGGCAAACATCCCGGCAACAGGTTTTATAACCCGTTTCAGTTCCCCACGCACAAAGCGCACATTTTCAATCTGACCTTTCAGACTTTCATGGGCCACACGCCCATTACCAGGGAAATGCCGGCGATCATTCATCGCAATAATCCTGTTCAATCACCCGCAACATTGCGCGCGCTGATTGGCAAGCGCCCCCTTTGGTGCGCCCCGGTTTGGCACTTGGTGTCCAGCCATATAGGTCAAGATGCACAAAATTCTGGGCATCTTCTACAAATCGCCGCAGGAATAATGCGGCAGTAATTGCCCCGCCAAATCCACCCGCAGGCGCATTATCCAAATCGGCCACATCAGGCACGATCACAGGTTCATAAGGATCCCAAAACGGCAACCGCCACAATGGATCCGCCTCTTTTTGGGCAGCTTTTGAAATGGCCCCCGCCAGTTTATCACAATCGGTGAAAAACGGTGGCACATCAGGCCCAAGGGCCACGCGCGCGGCCCCCGTCAATGTTGCCATACAAATCATGAAATCAGGCCTTTGCGTATCCGCATAAGCCAGCGCATCGGCCAAAACCAACCGCCCTTCGGCATCGGTATTATTCACCTCTACTGTCAGACCTTTTCTGGAAGTCAGCACATCTTGCGGCCGAAAAGCGTTGGCGGAAATCGCATTTTCGACCGCAGGCACAAGCACCCGCAAGCGTACTTTCAGCTTCAAAGCCATGATCATATGCGCCAGCCCCATCACAGTGGCAGACCCGCCCATATCCTTTTTCATCAATCCCATCGAAGACCCCGGTTTGATATTCAACCCGCCCGTGTCAAAACACACACCTTTGCCCACCAGCGTCACTTTGGGGTGGCGTGCGTTACCCCATGTCATATCCAAAAGACGCGGTGCCTGATCAGAGGCACGCCCAACCGCATGGATCATCGGGAAATTCTTTTTCAGCAAAGCCGCACCCTTGATAACCGAAACCTTAGCCGCATGATCTTCACCCAGTTTGCGAAAAGCCACTTCCAACGCATCAGGCCCCATATCAGACGCAGGTACATTTATCAGATCACGGGTTAAAAATTCACCCGTTGCAAGTATTTCCAGGCGTTTCACATCCACATGCCTGCTGGGCTTCAACTTAGCCACCGCACCTGATTTAACCTTATACCGATCAAATGCATATTGCGCCAAAAGCCAGGAAAGGCTGGCCTGTTCCAGTTCAGATTTTTGCAAACCACTGCTAAACTCATAAACACCCTTAGGCAGCTTCATCGCAATAGATGCTGCCCAATACCGCCCACGCGCACGCGCCGCAGCATTGCCCCACCCTGCCAAAACGCGCTCTATTTTCCCGTTCGTATCAGGAAGCGTCAAAACCTGCCCCAAAGCACCAGTAAAACCACTAACTTTGACCCAAGTCTTCACCGCTTTAGGCTTCTTGACCAGCCACTTATCCACCCCATCAAGGCTGATGAAATCTATCGGGGTTGCCTTTTGGGTTTTGCCTGCAAATTTAGGGGGCATTCGGGGACTCCTGCTTTTTCAAGCAATCCTACCCGAATTCGCCTGTGCTTCAAGCCAAAGCCACTATTGAGAGGTGGTCGCAAGATTTCGGACCAGTAGTTAAGATGGATCGACTAACGAGAAAGACGATTCAAAATGACGAAACGAAAGAACCACTCTCCCGATTTCAAGGCCAAGGTTGCGCTTGAGGCGATCCGTGAAGAAATGACGATGGCGGAGCTGTCAAAGAAGTACGGTGTGCATCCAACCCAGATTGGGACATGGAAGCGTGCTGCGATTGAGAATATGGCCGCGACATTTTCCAGGCGTGGCAGTGATCTGGGGCGCGCTGATGACGCTCAAATTGACAAGCTGCACTCGAAGATCGGTCAACTGGTTGTGGAACGGGATTTTTTAGCAAGTGCCTCGGTTCAGTTGCTCGGAACACGAGGCAAAAAATGGTGAGCAAGGATCATAACCTGAGCGTTCGGCGACAATGTGGGCTGCTGTTGTTGGCGCGGTCAAACCTGTATTATCAGCCGAAGGGTGAAAGTGCCGAGAATTTGCGGTTCATGGAAATAATCGACAAACAATTCCTAGATACGCCTTGGTATGGGTCACGGCAAATGGCGCGTTATATGCAGCGGCAAGACCACAAGTGTGGCCGCCACCGTGTGCGACGCTTGATGCGTCTGATGTGTTTGGTTCCAATCTACCAGACGCCTAACACCAGCAAGAAGCATCCGCAGCACAAGATTTACCCATATCTGCTAAGAAACCTGGCGATTGATAGGCCAAATCAGGTGTGGTGTGTCGACATTACTTACATCCCTATGCAGCGTGGGTTTTTGTATCTGGTGGCGATTATGGACTGGCACAGTCGCAAGGTTTTGAGCTGGCGTTTGTCAAATAGCATGGAAGCGGATTTTTGCGTCGAAGCCTTGAAAGAGGCCATCGCCAAATACAGTAAACCAGAGATTATGAACAGTGACCAGGGCAGCCAGTTCACTGGCTTCGAATGGACACAGGCGCTGAGAGATGCCGATGTGGCGATATCTATGGATGGAAAAGGCTGCTGGGTCGACAACCGCATGATTGAGCGGCTTTGGCGATCCCTGAAATATGAATGCATCTACCTGAACGCATTTGAAATGGGTTCACAAGCTCGCACAGGAATCGGAAAATGGATGGCATACTATAACGCCGAACGCCCGCATTCGACCCACGGAATATTGACGCCGGATGAAGCTTATGAAAGAAAAACAGAACCAACGAGATTGGCAGCCTAAATGAAACCCTGATCCATCTTAAAATGGCTGCTAACTGGTCGAAATAGTAGGACCACCTCTTTGATCTGCCAGCATTCGCGGCAATTCCGCCAGTTGAAACAGGCTGGCTTCGCCCAAACACACCATTCTATGGCAAATTGCAGGCAAAGCATTAGAATTATTCTGCAGAATCGCCCCAATCATATCATTGGCAATATGTGCTAGGTCTTGCAAACCAACCTGAGGGCTTAACGTGCGCAAGCTACGCGCACAACGTTCAGCCGTTTTCAAATCTTCTTCGTATATCGCCATTTCCAGCTGACATAGCTTATCTGAAATTTCAAACATAACACGCTCAAACACACGCAAACCCTGCTCTTTACCCAAAGCCCCCAGAAGAATTTCAATTTCAGGATAGTTCAACTTAGGCATTTCGTTTGAACGAAATACTATTATTTCTGCCATTCTTTACACCGCTCATTATTTACCCACGGCTAAGGCTAACTAAGGAATGAAAAATAAATACTAACCAAAGCGTTCGTAGGCCTTGAATTATGCGCACAAATCTAGGAAAATTAGGCACACATTGGAAACGTACCGCGCTCATGGATTACATCAAGCCCCTGCCGACCTTTCTTGCCAACCGCTATCACGGGTGGCGCGCAACGCAATTTCAGGAAAATAAAGCTTGGTTTGCCAAGCTGGTTGATAGCGGCCAGCATCCGCGCACTATGGTCATTTCATGTTGCGATAGCCGTATGCATGTCACATCCGTATTCGGTGCCGAAACAGGTGAGTTCTTTATCCACCGAAACATCGCCAATTTGGTGCCTAAATTTTCCCCTGACGGCGACCACCACGGCACGTCTGCAGCTGTTGAGTATGCGGTCAAATCTTTAGGGATCACCAACATCATGGTGATCGGCCATTCGCATTGCGGTGGTATTAACGGCTGCCATGACATGTGTTCAGGCAAAGCCCCGGAACTGGAAGATAAAACCAGTTTTGTCGGGCGCTGGATGGATATCTTGCGCGAAGGTTACGAACGTGTGGCCGCCAAAGGTGGCACTCGCGAAGAGCAGATCACCGCATTGGAACACGAATGTGTATTAGTGTCTTTGGAAAACCTTATGACCTTTCCCTTCGTCAAAGACCGCGTTGATAGCGAAGACCTTGCCCTGCACGGTCTGTGGATGGATATTCGCGATGGCGGGCTGGAAGCCTATAATCCCAAAAGCGAAAGCTTTGAACAGATTTGACCGAACGCATGGCTAACAAATCTTAAAGCTTTTACCCCACATAATGCCCATGTCGACAAAAGTAGTATCACGGGCTTTCAAAGGGTGGGTAACAGCATCAAATGCGAAAGCCACCGAAAATTACCGGTAAGAATTAGGTGCAAGGGCCATCACCCCTTGTTCGGCCTTACACTACAAGCGGCAGGCCTGCCTTCCTTATTAACCGATACACCCAATACATATGAAAACCCCGCCAGCCAGAAAGTGGCGACGGGGCAATAGGCCGTAGAATCACGTATTCCAGATTTGGGATATCTGGCAAGCTTTATTAAACCGCTTCATGTCATCACGGCGGTCTACTTTCGGGGCGCAGCTACTGAACGCCATCGTATTTTCCAGCTCATACCCCAAAGCTTTGGCAGCAAGCTGTGCCGCCCCCAATCCCGTAAGCTCTGGAACCGATGCAGGCCGTATTTTGCGCCCCAAAACATCTGCCAGAAACTGATTGAAATAAGCGTTCCCGCTCATCCCGCCATCTATTGGCACTGACTTGGGCAGCGGCACGCAAGCATCCATCGCGCCCATTACTTGGGCGGCCCGAAACGCCACGCCTTCCAGTATCGCCTGCACCATATCTTTGGGGCCGTGATCCAACGACAAGCCCAACCAAACACCCCGCGCCGCCGCATTCCAGTGCGGGCAGCCTAATCCTGAAAGGGCGGGCACAAAGGCAAGGCCGCTATCAATGGCGGCAGGCTTATCAAAGGTGTTAATCTCAGAAAAATCAGAAAACAGCCCCAGGGATTTAGCCCAATTAATCGCCGCACTCGCAGTATAAACCCCGCCGTCCAACGCATAGACCGCAGGCGCATCACCCAACTGCCAAGCAACTGTGGGCAGTAAGCCCTGTTCAGGTTGGCGGTGGATTTTTTCACCCGTAACCATCAGGGCAAATGCCCCTGTGCCAAAGGTGATTTTTACGTCACCCGATTTGCGGCAGCCAAAACCGTAAAGGGCAGCCTGTTGATCAACGACGCTGGCAGTTATGGGGATAGGCCCGTGTTCAGTTTTCAAAGCGCCAAAATCACCTGTGGTCGGCACGATCTTAGGTAAGGTTTCCATTGGCACATCAAACAGATCACACAACACAGGATCCCATTCAAGGGTTTCCAGATTCATCAAAGATGTCCGCGATGCAGTACTGACATCCGTTACAAACCGCCCCGTCAAGCGGTCAAGAAAGAAAGCATCCGTGGTGCCAAGCCGCAAGCTGCCCTTGGCATAAGCATCCGCCGCCGCAGGAATGTTGCGCACAATCCAAGCCAGTTTACTGGCGGAAAAATACGGATCAAGCGGCAGGCCCGCACGGGCCAAAACCTCGGCTTCATGCCCTTGTTTTTTCAAGTCTTCAATATGATTTGCGGTGCGGTTATCCTGCCAGACAATCACCGGCGACAGGGCCGCTTTACTATCTGCATCCCAAGCCAGACAGCTTTCGCCCTGATTATCAATGCCAATGGCAGTTACATTACGCAGTGCATTAGCACAGGCCTGAATATTTCGGATCAACTCTTCGGGGTCATGTTCCACCCACCCAGACTGCGGGTAAACTTGGCGATGTTCCACAGAATGCACAACCTGCAAGGTGCCACTTTCATCAACAACCAAAGCACGCGTGCTGGTTGTTCCTTGATCAATGGCCGCAAACCGCATGTGGTTACCCCTTTAGTATTTCCAACTCTATTGGTGCAGTTAAACCCGACTTTATCAAAGGTGCCAAGGGGGCAAGAATGCGCCGTTCAGGGCGCGATTGAATGAAATCACCCCACAGGGTTTTTCCTGCACAGCTGGCAGTAAGATGCCCGATAGCAGGTTCATTCAAACGAATTTGCATGTTTTGCATCGCATTCGGGGCATCTGATATAACCAGTCTTTGCGGCATGACAAAACGGATTGCGGGATCAATGCTGCAAAGCGGCACCGACGGGCAATCACCAATCGGCTGCGCCAAATCCTGCACGATGCACGCCGCACTTTCAACCGCCTCATGCCAACACCAAGACGATGTTTCAACCGGGCGCAACAGGTTGCCTGTGCAAAAATAACTGGGGTCAGAACTGCGGCCATACTGATCAACACTTGGCCCACCGGTTGCAGGATCAACGTCGATATGACTGGCATGCAGCAATGCACTTTCAGGGCGGAAGCCGCCCGTGACAATCACCCCGTCGGTCTCAATAGTTTGGCGGGTGCCATGTGTATCTATATATTCAACCGCCTCTACAATCTTGTTGCCAATGATCCGCAGATCACGCACCCCAAATTTAAGCGGGATGCCCCTAACCGCAGGATAGGGCCGCATGAATTGGCGTACAGTCACGCGGTCATTTTCTTCCAGCATCGCGACAGGGCGAATGCCCTTATGGCGGCAGGTCATAATGGATGAGAACGAGACCAGTTCTGTGCCCAAAATAACAGGTCGCCGAAATGGGCGTAAGCCATGCAGAAACACCATCGATTGCAACGCACCTGTAGACACCACGCCTAGGGGACGTTGCCCACCCAAGAAGCGTTGTGCACGGCTGCTTTCGCGCACACCTGTACACAAAATAACCCTTTCAGCCTGCAATTCTTTCACCCCGTCAGGGGTAGTCAGACTAAGGCATGCGTTGGGATGCAGGGCTGTCACGGTGGTGTGCGTGCGAATATCAACGCCTGCGGCCACCGCCTTGCGCACTAAAGCCCGCGCATAATCAGGCCCTTTCAGCACGCGTTTCAATTCGCGCACGCCAAAGGGGTAATGCCCGCAATGGCGCGGCACACCGCCTGCGTCAGCTTCGCGTTCCAGCACCACAACATCCGTCACACCAAGGCGTTTCAGTTCTGTCGCCAGTGCCAGCCCAGCAGTACCGCCGCCAACAATGGCAACGGTGCAGTTCATATCCACCTTATTCATCTGTCACCCCGATCGGCGGATTGATCCGCCCTGCGGTGATTTCAGCCAAAGGTCCGGTGCAGTAAAACCCCTGACACCGCCCCATGCAAACCCGCGTGCGCCGCTTTAATCCTTGCAGTGTGGCAGGTGGCATCGGGCCATCCAAAGCCGCTTCAATTTCACGCCGTGTGACCAGCTCGCAATGGCAAATAATGCCGCCGTAATCAGGGCTTTCCCAGTCGCGAGGATGGTAGTTGGACAGACGATCAGGCGTTGGGCAAATCGGGGCTGTAATCGGTTTACCACTGAATGCAGGCTTAGCGTTTAAAGACGCCACATGTCGCGCAACCCCAAGGGCCGCACTTAGGCCGGTTGAGCGGATGCCGCCAACTGTGATGTAGTTTTGCGCCGCATCCTGACTGATCTGATAATCCTGAAATTCGGTCGCAGGGCGCAGGCCCGCATAGACCGTTGTCACCTCATATTTTTCCAGCGCAGGCAACATCTCAATACCCTTGGCGCGCAATTCTTCCAGCGTATCCGCTTCAGTCGAGGCATCTGTGCGGCTGATCTGCTCTTCCGCTGTTGGCCCCACGGCAAGGTTGCCAAAGATAGTGCGAAAGATCACCACACCTTTGGTGGTGGCGGTCGGCACAGGTAAAATTACCGCCTTGATCAAGTCAGAGGCAGGTTTGTCAAACACAACAAACTGCCCCTTGCGCGGCTTGATGGTGAAGCTGCTTTTACCCAGTAAACGCTGATCTACAACATCGCCGTAAAGCCCGGCACAGTTGATAACCTGTTTGCTGCGCACTACCCCTTGTGACGTTTCAATCAACCATTCAGAGCCGTCAAACTGACCCGACAGAACTTCGCTACCCCGATGCAGTTCTGCCCCGTTTGCCAAAGCCTGCAAGATATACGCGTGTGCTGACGCCCACGGATCAATCAGGAACTCGCTTGGCACCACAAAACCACCCTTTAAGTGTGCCGCAAGCTGCGGTTCTTGCGCCAATATTTGCGCGCGGCTGCGCATTGCCACATCCATAACGCCGTTTTCATGCGCCTTAGCTACCAAGCTATCCAACTTGGCCAACTGCTCATCATCCCAGGCCAGAACCATGGCACCAGTTTTCAACAGCGGCAGGCCTAAACTTTTGCGGATTTCCAGATACTCACGATAGCCATCTGCAATACACTTCTGTTCCAATGAACCCGGTGGCGCGTCAAAGCCCGTGTGCAAAATTGCACTGTTGGCTTTTGATGCCCCGTCCAGAACATCCGCTGCTTTTTCCAGCACAACCACCCGCGCGCCATCCAGCGTGAAACGCCGTGCCATAGCACAGCCAACAACGCCTGTGCCAATGATGGCAACGTCAAAACATTCTTTTGTAAGGGTTGCAGCGGGCATTCCAATGTCCTGAATAAGTAGTGTCACGTCTAGCGTCTTGACAGGATAGTGTCCACCTATATTGTGGAAACAGAAATACATAAAGGGCTATTAAGCTACTATTATTAGTAATTATAACCAATAAGTTACATAGTTTAATGACCATTTGGTCATTTATATGTGGCTTTAATATAAAGTGATTCTACGCATGAACCGACAAAGTGCATATATGCGGCCAAGTATGCGGCAGGCCGAAATTTGCGATCTTATCACAAAGCGCGGGGAAATGAGCGTTAGCGGACTGGCTGCAAAATTTGACGCATCTGCCGAAACCATTCGGCGGGATTTAACCATTCTGGCTGATGCAGGACAGATCCGCAAAGTGCATGGCGGGGCGCGGGCTTTATCACCCCAAGGTGAAGGCGTGTTTGATGTACGCATGCGGCGCAATGCTTTGGCCAAACGGCTGATTGCCGAGAAAGTTGTGGCCCTTGTGACCCCACGACAAACCGTGTTTCTGGATACTGGATCAACCACTTTAATATGTGCCGAGGCGATGGCGCGGGTCAAAAAATTGACCGTGATCACCAATTCCACACGCATTGCCGCCACCTTTGCCAAAGGCACAGGGGGTGCGGATGTGTATTTGCTAGGTGGTCGCTATCGCGGCGATAACGCCCAAACCGTTGGCAGTGACGCCACCAATGAAATTGCACGCTTTCGGGCCGATATGGCAATTATCACAGTTGCCGCCATTGATGCGCGCGGTGCGACAGATTTTTCCAATGATGAAGCGCAAGTGGCCCGCGCGATGATTAGCGCGTCCGCACAAACCGTCATTGTTGCGGATCACACCAAGTTTAATCGCACAGCACCCTTTAATGTGTGTAACTTGAATGGAATCAATACGCTGGTATCAGATAAAGCCCCTGATACAACATTGAAACGGGCGTTGAGTGGTGCAAATACCGACGTGCATTAGATGTATTTATGTGAAATGTTTCAGATCGGAACACTTTGAAGAGTTTTTTACATAAATGGGCATAAAATTGTTGACGTACCAACGATTATTGGTGTCACTGTGTGAAAGAATCCTCTGGGGAGAGCGAATATGCTGAAAATCATGACGACCTTTGTTCGTGTAGTTGATCGTTTCAACTATCTGATCGGGCGTGTGATGATGTATGGCATTTTCGCTTTGATGGGCGTGTTGATGTGGTCAACCATATCCAAACAGGCCTTCATTGTACCCTCGTTTTGGACGTTGGAAGTCGCGCAATACATTCTTGTGGCCTATTACCTACTGGGCGGTGCTTATTCGATCCAGCTTGGGGCCAATGTGCGAATGGATTTATTTTACAACGAGTGGTCGACCCGTAAAAAGGCATGGGTGGACAGTATTACCATCCTTGTTCTGATTTTCTATCTAAGTGTGCTGCTGTATGGCGGCATCGAATCCACACAATATGCCATTAAATATCAAGAACACAGCCCAACCATGTGGCGCCCGCTGATGTGGCCGATCAAATCGATGATGTGTTTCGGGATATTCATGATGCTGCTACAGGCGATATCCGAACTGTTCAAAGATATTGCCACGCTTAAAGGGAAGCCAATTTAATGTCGCAAGAATTTATCGCAATTTTCATGTTCTCGTCACTGATGCTGATGCTAATGACAGGGCAACGGGTTTTCGGGGCTATCGGCGGTATTGCCGCGATTGCAGCCCTTGCTTTGTGGGGTGGTGGGGGTTCCAACATTCCGTTTGGTGCTGCCATGAAGGTGATGAAATGGTACCCGATGCTGACATTGCCGATGTTTATTTTCATGGGCTATGTGCTGTCTGAAAGTAAAATTGCCGAAGACCTGTATAAAATGTTTCATGTCTGGATGGGGCCGATAAATGGCGGTCTTGCCATTGGCACCATCGGGTTGATGGTGCTGATTTCTGCGATGAACGGCCTGTCTGTGGCGGGTATGGCCATTGGTGCCACGATCGCACTGCCGGAACTGCTTAGGCGGGGGTATGACAAACGCATGGTCACGGGGGTGATCCAAGCGGGGTCAAGTTTGGGCATTCTGGTGCCACCTTCCGTGGTGCTGGTGCTTTATGCGATGATCGCACGCCAACCGGTTGGGCAGCTGTGGTTGGCCGGTGCTATTCCCGGCCTGATGATGGCAGGCATGTTCATTGTCTACATTTACATACGCTGTAGGATGAACCCTGAACTGGGCCCTGCTTTACCTAAAGAGGAAATTGCAAAAATATCAAAGGCCGAAAAGCGTAAGCTTCTGCTTTCTGGAATGTTACCCTTGGTGATCTTTTTCGCCATGATGATCCCGTTTATTAAAGGTTATACAAGTCTGGTGGAAAGTTCAGCCATTGGTGCGATGACCGCCTTTTTTGCCGCCGTGCTTAAGGGGCGTATGACCCGCGAAGTGTTTGAAAACTCGGTGCGCAACACATTGGGCATCTCTTGTATGTTCATGCTGATCGTTCTGGCCGCCCTTGGTTTTGGCGCCGTATTTGACGGGTTGGGCGCGGTTAAAGCCATCGACAATCTGTTTCGCGATCAAATGGGCCTAAGCCCTTGGACAATCCTGATCCTGATGCAACTATCGTTTATCATCATGGGTACATTTCTGGATGACACAGCCATGCTGGTTATCGTGGCGCCACTTTATGTACCACTGGTCAAGGTGCTGGGCTTTGATCTGATCTGGTACGGGGTGCTTTACACAATCACTACCCAGATCGCCTATATGACGCCGCCTTTTGGATATAACTTATTTTTGATGCGGGCGATGGCACCAAAAGAGATTACAATCACCGATATATACACATCCATCGTGCCGTTTGTGCTGATCATGGTGTTGGCTTTGGCCACAATCATGGCGTTCCCGCAAATCGCAATGTGGCTGCCAGAGTATGTATACCAAAGATAATCAGAACCCGTCAAAAGCGGGCAGAATTAATGGCAGATGATCTGCCGCATAACTGTAACCAAGGAGGATACCATGACTACAAGACGTAAGTTTATCACCACAGCCGGAATTGGCGGGGCCGCAGCACTTGCAGCACCAAGCCAGATCAAGGCGGCAGCACCAATCAAATGGCGTTTGCAAACATATTCAGGCGCGCCTTTGGGTGCCCACGTGATCAAACCGCAAATTGAAGCTTTTAACAAAGCGGCAAACGGCGAGATGGAAATCGAGCTTTATTACGCTGACGAACTTGTCCCAACATCAGAACTGTTCCGCGCCATGCAAAGCGGTACACTTGATGCGGTACAATCAGATGATGCCACAATGGCCTCACCTGTGGATATTTCCGACTTTGGCGGTTATTTCCCGTTCTCATCACGCTACTCACTAGACCTGCCTGTTCTGTTTGAACGCTACGGTTTGAATGAGATTTGGGCAGAAGCTTACGGCGAAGTTGAAAACGTCACATGGCTGGGTGCCGGTGCGTGGGATCCATTACACATCTTTACAGTAGACAAACCAATCCGCTCACTGGCTGACATGGCCGGTCTGCGCGTGTTTGGTGTGCCAACTGCCGGTCGTTTCCTGGCTAAATACGGCTTGATCCCTGTGACAGTGCCATGGGAAGACGTGGAAGTTGCGATGCAAACAGGTGAGTTGGATGGTGTGGCCTGGTGTGGCTTTACCGAAGCTTATGAAGTTGGCTGGGCTGACATCTGTAACTATGCGTTGCTGAACAACGTAACAGGTGCTTGGTGTGGATCATACTTCGCCAACTCTGAAAGCTGGGCAAAAGTACCGCCGCATCTGCAAGAATTGTTCAAGATGAGCATGGATCAATCACATTACTACCGCCAAGTTTGGTATTGGGGTGGTGAGGCCGATCTGCGTGTAAACGGCGACAAGCTGGAACTGACCTCTATTCCACAAGAAGAGTGGAACACGGTTGTTGCAGACGCAGAAGGTTTCTGGGACGAATTGGCATCACGCAGCCCGCGTGCAGCCAAAGTGATCGACATCTTCAAGAAATACACTGAAGTAATGGAAAAAGCCGGCGTACCATATCGCTACTAATCCATATTAAACTACTTGAAGGGCGCGGTCATATTGGCCGCGCCTTTTCAATGATGCGGATCATCAATACTGGGTGTGGGTTTTGCAAGGGTCGTCAAATCGTCCACATTTGAAATTGCCACATGCATACCTACTATTTTAACACCATATGGCCGCAATGCTTTAATGGCACGTGACAGGTTTTCAGGCGTCATACCCAAATACGATGCCAACAAACGCTTTTCCACTTTCAGATCAAATTCGCCTGTGTTGCCCGCACGCCAATTTTGCCGCAACAGGTAGTTTGCCAACCGTTCAATAGAGTTGCGCAATTTCAGGTCTTTGGCGTTTTTGACGACTGACCGGTAGCATTGTGCCAACTCATCAACCACGGACATTGAAAAGGCGTGGTCGATTTTGAATATGTCGCGCACATCTTGGGACGGCAGTAAAACCACGCGCGATTTTTCTAAAGTTCGGGCTGACATCAGGTAAGGCGCGTCTTTGATGGTGGCGGCCAGAATAAAAGTAGAGCCTGACCACATGGTGGCCATGGTGGTTTCGCGCCTATTCCAAGTGGCAAACAGTTCAACCACGCCTGACACAACGATATGCAGAAAATCACTGGTTTCACCTTCGGTAATCAGTTCTATTTGAGCAGGGAAATTTTGAATATAGGCACCCCGCATCAAGCGGTCAAAGTTGCTGTTTTCCATGTCTTTGAATAATTTCAAAGATTGGATTTCCTGGATTTCTTCGGGTTTCATGGCGACTCGGTAGCTAGAATTGCATTTTGACATTTATCAAGCTAAACGTGGTAAGATGTCAATGCAGGGGCGGTTTTTCTACAAGTACTAGAGTAATATTTTTATGTGCCCAGGGCAAAATCTTCTTTCATAACACTTGTTTCGGCAAAGAATGCCCAATTCTTGATTCAGATCAACATTCAAATCCCTTAAAAGTTTAAACAACTTCCTAGAGCCCGAGGTGGCTTATGATTTTTAATATAGAAGCTATGAGGGGCAAATAATGGAACTGCAAAACAAAGCCACAAGCCTTTGGCGTAATTTTTTCAATGTAAGAATGGTACAGATCAGAACTTTCCACATGACGTGGTTTGCGTTCTTTTCATGTTTTTTCGCATGGTTTGGTATCGCACCATTGATGATCATTGTGCGTGAAGAATTGGACCTGACAAAATCACAAGTTGGTTGGACAATTATCGCGTCGGTTGCCGTAACGGTGTTTGCGCGTTTCTTTATAGGTTGGTTATGTGACCGGATCGGGCCAAGACTATCTTATACATACTTGCTGACACTTGGTGCGTTTCCCGTGGCCGGGATCGGACTTGCAGATAGCTTCGAAAGCTTTTTGTTCTTCCGTCTTTTGATCGGTATAATCGGGGCGTCGTTCGTTATCACGCAATATCATACATCTGTTATGTTCGCACCGAACGTTGTGGGTACTGCAAACGCTACATCCGCTGGCTGGGGTAACTTGGGTGGCGGAGTCACACAGTTTGCCATGCCAATGGTGTTTTCGATGTTTGTCGTGGGCTTCGGATTTACCGATGCGCAAGGTTGGCGTTTATCTATGATGGTTGTGGGTGTGGTTATCTTCTTAACCGGCATCGCATATTACTTTCTGACCCAAGATGCGCCTGAAGGAAACTATAAAGAACTGCGCGCAAAAGGATTGTTGCCGAAGAAAGAAAAAGTCACCAAAGATTATTTCAAGGCCATGCAGGATTACCGTGTCTGGGTTCTGTTCCTGATTTACGGTGCCTGTTTCGGTATCGAGCTGACTGTGAATAACGTCGCTGCCCTATACTTCTTTGATTACTTCGACCTAAGCCTATTGGCTGCGGGTGGTGTGGCTGCATCTTTTGGTTTGATGAACATATTCGCCCGGACTTTGGGTGGCATATTTGGCGACAACTTCGGGGCCTTATGGGGCTTGAAGGGCCGGTCGTTCTGGTTGTTCATCGTACTATTGGGCGAAGGTCTGGCATTGATGCTGTTTAGCCAAATGCAGGTTCTGTTTCTGGCAATCCCAACATTGATTATCTTCTCACTGTTCACACAGATGGCCGAAGGTGCAACTTATTCTGTGGTGCCGTTCATTAACAAAAAAGCGTTGGGTGCGGTGGCTGGTGTTGTAGGCGCAGGCGGTAACGCAGGTGCTGTTGCAGCAGGGTTCCTGTTCAAGGGTGCTATGGAATGGAACGATGTGTTCTTTGTCATTGGGGTAACTGTTGCCTGTGCATCGGTTCTATCATTCCTGCTGCGTTTCTCACCTGAGCAAGAAGCAGAAGAAAAGGCCGCTTTTGAAGCGGCTCAATTCGACACACTGAAACTACGTGCAGACCGTGCAAATGATGCGCTGCGCCATTCAGTGGAAATTGTCGAAGACTATAAACGTACACATAAGGCGAAAGCCTAACTGAAAATTGGCGGGCCGCTACTGGCCCGCCTCAATCTCACCAGAGGAGACGAAAAGTGGGACAAGATTTACGAAATTATACACCGGACGATGAGGCCTATTGGGAGTCTACCGGTAAAGCGATTGCAACACGCAATCTGTGGATATCCATCCCGTCGCTGCTGTGCGGCTTTGCGGTTTGGCTATATTGGGGCATCATTACGGTACAGATGATCAATCTGGGCTTTGCCTTTGAAAAATCCGATCTGTTCACGCTAGCTGCGATTGCGGGCCTGACGGGGGCTACACTGCGCATTCCGTCAACTTTCTTTATTCGGATTGCGGGTGGGCGAAATACGATCTTTTTCACCACCGCATTGCTGATGATCCCAGCGATTGGTGCAGGTTACGCATTGCAAGACCCCAATACACCGCTTTGGAAATTCCAAATCCTAGCATTCTTATCCGGTATCGGTGGTGGTAACTTTGCCAGCTCGATGTCCAATATCAGCTTTTTCTTCCCCAAGAAAATTCAGGGCTATGCACTGGGTATGAACGCGGGCCTTGGTAACTTCGGTGTGACTACAATGCAAATTGTGATCCCTCTGGTGATGACGTTTGGTTTGTTCGGTGGTGATCCGCTGATCCTGGAAAACACTTCTGGCACCTTAATCGGTAAAATTCCGGCCGGAACCGAAACCTATATCCACAACGCGGGTTTCGTTTGGCTGCTGGCCCTTGTGCCATTGGCCTTCGCTGGCTGGTTGGGGATGAACAACATCCGTGATGAACATGTGTCGCCTGACATTCCAAATCCGGTTGGTGCTTTCAGCACCATCACAGGTATGTTGGTCATTGGTTTTATCACAGCTGCCTTTGGTCTGTGGTTGCTGTTGCCTGCCAAAGTTGGTGGTTCCGGTTTCATGGTTTCCAAATGGATTGTGTTGCCGATTGTGATCGCATTAACAGTGTTCTTGCTGAAAATGATCCCGGGTGCTGTGGGTCAAAACCTGACACGCCAATATAAAATCTTTAACAACAAGCACACATGGGCAATGACCGTGATCTACACAATGACCTTTGGTTCATTCATCGGTTTTGCGGCAACCTTTGCGCTGGCGATTAAAGTGGTGTTTGGCTTTCAGCACGTCTTAGTTGACGGTGTGATGACCCATGATCTGGCAAACCCTGATGGGCCTTCTGCCCTGATGTATGCCTGGATGGGCCCGTTCATCGGTGCTTTGATCCGGCCTTTGGGCGGTATGATTGCCGATAAAATGGGCGGCGCGAAAGTGACACAGATCGTTTCTGTGGTCATGGTGGCCTCGGCACTTGGCGTGGCTTACTTCCTGAAGCTGGCATATGTTTCAGCCTCACCACAAGACTACTTCTTGCCGTTCATGGCCTTGTTCATGATCTTGTTCGCAGCAACGGGTATCGGAAACGGTTCTACCTTCCGTACAATCGCGGTTGTGTTCAATAAAGAACAAGCTGGCCCGGTTTTGGGTTGGACATCTGCGGTGGCGGCTTACGGTGCCTTCATCATCCCCAAAGTGTTTGGTGAGCAGATCAAAGCTGCCACACCTGAGTACGCACTTTACGGATTTGCCGTCTTCTACGGTGTTTGTATCTTGATCAACTGGTGGTTCTACCTGCGTCCAAACGCATACGTGAAGAACCCATAAATAATAACTGCCTGCTCTGCCCCATGGTGGGGCAGGCACCCTAATTCTGAGGAGAGACCCTAATGAGCCATTTGCTCGATCGATTAAACTTCTTCCAGTCCAAAGAACTGGATCAATTTTCTAACGGCCACGGCCAAACCACACGGGAAAACCGCGATTGGGAAGAAACTTACCGAAACCGCTGGCGGCATGATAAAGTTGTGCGTTCCACCCACGGGGTGAACTGTACCGGATCGTGTTCTTGGAAGATTTACGTTAAATCTGGCATTGTCACTTGGGAAACCCAACAAACAGATTATCCGCGTACGCGCCCTGATCTGCCTAATCACGAACCACGCGGTTGCCCGCGCGGGGCCAGCTACAGCTGGTATTTGTATTCTGCCAACCGGGTGAAAAACCCGCTTATTCGCGGTAAACTGATGAAGGCTTGGCGCAAAATGCGCGAAACCATGAACCCGACAACCGCATGGAAAACCTTGCAGGAAGACCCGATTTTGCGCGCGTCTTATGTCAAGATACGCGGTAAAGGCGGGTTTGTGCGGGCTACTTGGGATGAGGCAACTGAAATCATCGCCGCTGCCAACGCTTATACCACGAAAACATACGGGCCAGACCGCGTGTTCGGTTTCTCACCGATCCCTGCGATGTCGATGGTTTCTTATGCGGCAGGCTCTCGTTATCTAAGTCTTTTAGGCGGCACGGTAATGTCGTTCTACGACTGGTATTGCGATCTGCCGCCTGCCAGCCCGATGACTTGGGGTGAGCAAACGGATGTGCCTGAAAGTGCTGACTGGTATAATGCGGGCTTCTTACTGCTTTGGGGCAGTAACGTGCCACAAACTCGTACACCTGACGCGCACTTCTATACTGAAGCGCGTTATAAGGGTACGAAATCTGCCGTGATCTGCCCTGACTATTCAGAGGCCACGAAGTTCAGCGATATTTGGCTGGCTCCGAAACAAGGCACAGACAGTGCGCTGGCCATGGCTATGGGTCACGTAATTTTGCGTGAATTCCACTTAGATCGCCAAGCTGAGTATTTTGAAGATTACACCCGCAAATACAGCGATTTCCCTATGCTTGTGCGTTTGGATGAAAAAGACGGCAAACTTATTGCAGGCCGCTTCTTGCGTGCCGATGATCTGCCTAGAAAGCTGGGTGAAAAGAATAACCCTGAATGGAAAACCATCGCATGGGACAGCAAATCTGATAGCCTTTGTTCACCAAACGGCACAGTTGGCTTTCGTTGGGGTGGAAACGGTGAATGGAACCTGGAAGAACGCGCCAAAGGTGAAGATACAGAACTGAAACTGTCCTTCATCCAAGACGATGATCACGACGATATTGTCGGCGTTGATTTCCCCAACTTCGGGGTAGACGCATCAGAGCATTTCACCAAATGTGAGCACCCTAATGTGCTGACTAAAAACGTGCCTGTGAAACGTATCAAAGTCGGCAAGAAAGAAATTCTTGTTACAACCGTGTTTGATCTGTTTTGTGCCAACTACGGGCTTGACCGCGGCTTGGGTGGTGAATTTGTCACCTCGGATTATCTGCATGATGTGCCACACTCACCCGCGTGGGCCGAGAAAATCACTGGCGTTTCTGCCGATAAGATCATCACCGTGGCCCGCGAATTTGCCCGCAATGCTGAAAAGACCGAAGGCAAGTCCATGGTCATTCTGGGTGCGGGTCTGAACCACTGGTACCACATGGATATGAACTATCGCGGCATTATCAATATGCTGGTGATGTGTGGTTGTGTCGGTAAATCAGGCGGCGGTTGGAGCCACTATGTGGGTCAAGAAAAACTACGCCCGCAAACCGGCTGGCAACCGCTGGCATTTGCGTTGGATTGGTCGCGGCCACCACGCCACATGAATTCAACCTCGGCATGGTATGCGCACACCAATCAGTGGCGTTATGAACAGCTGGGCACGGATGAAATTCTGTCACCCACAGCCCCTGAAGGCGATTGGGATGCAAGCCTGATCGACTATAACATCCGCGCTGAACGCATGGGCTGGTTGCCATCTGCGCCGCAGTTGAAAACCAATCCGCTGGAAGTGGCCAAAGCGGCTAAGAAAGCCAAAAAAGACATTCCTGCCTATGTTGCCGCTCAGTTAAAAGCGGGCAAGCTGGAAATGTCTTGCGAAGACCCTGATGCGGAGGAAAACTGGCCACGCAACCTGTTTGTCTGGCGCTCGAACCTGCTGGGTTCATCGGGCAAAGGCCACGAGTATTTCTTGAAGCACCTTCTGGGAACAGATCACGGTGTGTTGGGCAAAGACTTGGGCGAAGAAGGCGGTCAAATGCCGAAAGAAGCCAAATGGCATAAAGAGGCACCAAAAGGTAAACTTGACCTGCTGGTGACCATCGACTTCCGTATGTCAACCACATGCGTTTATTCCGATATCGTGTTGCCAACGGCATCCTGGTACGAAAAAGACGACATGAACACGTCTGACATGCACCCGTTCATCCACCCGCTGCAAGCGGCGGTTGACCCTGCTTATGAAAGTAAGTCGGACTGGGAAATTTTTAAAGCGATTGCCAAGAAGTTTTCTGAAGTGGCCCCTGAAATTCTGGGTACGGAAATGGATGTTGTGCAACTGCCGATCTTGCACGACACGCCTGCGGAAATTGCGCAGGATCAAGTGCTGGACTGGAAGAAAGGTGAATGTGATCTGATCCCCGGTAAAACTGCACCGAATTATGTTGCGGTTGAGCGGGATTATCCGAATCTGTATAAAAAATTCACTTCGATCGGCCCGCTTTTGGACAAGTTGGGCAATGGCGGTAAGGGTATCAACTGGAACACCGAGGTGGAAGTGCAGCACTTGCGCGATCTGAACGGTGTAGTGCTGGAAGAAGGTGTATCGCAAGGCATGCCGAAACTGAACACGGCAATAGACGCTTGTGAAATGATCCTGATGCTGGCCCCTGAAACCAACGGTGAAGTTGCCGTGAAGGCTTGGAATGAATTGTCCAAGGCCACGGGTCGTGAACATGCGCATCTGGCATTGCCGAAAGAGGATGAAAAAATCCGCTTCCGCGATATTGCCGCCCAACCGCGCAAGATCATCAGCTCGCCCACATGGTCGGGTATTGAAAGTGAGCATGTGTGTTATAACGCAGGCTACACCAACGTGCATGAATTGATACCGTGGCGCACCCTGACAGGCCGGCAACAGCTTTACCAAGACCATCTGTGGATGCGTGCCTTTGGTGAGGGGCTATGTACCTATCGCCCGCCTGTCGATCTGAAGACGATTAATTCTGAGATCAACACGGACGAAGGTGAGCCGCATGTGATTTTGAACTTTATCACGCCGCACCAGAAATGGGGCATCCATTCAACCTATTCTGACAACCTGATGATGCTGACACTTAACCGTGGTGGCCCTGTGGTCTGGCTAAGTGAAAACGATGCCAAAGTTGCGGGTCTGGTCGATAATGACTGGGTTGAAGTTTACAACGCCAATGGTGCGCTGACCGCACGCTGTGTTGTATCACAACGGATGAAAGACGGTACGATCTTTATGTACCACGCACAGGAAAAAATCGTGAATGTGCCGGGCTCTGAAAAAACCGGCTTGCGCGGGGGTATCCACAATTCGGTGACCCGAACAACTGTAAAACCGACCCATATGATCGGTGCTTATGCCCAGCAAAGCTACGGGTTTAACTACTACGGTACTGTGGGTTCAAACCGCGATGAATTCGTAATTGTAAGAAAAATGCGCAAGGTTGACTGGCTTGACCGAACCGCGGCAGAAGTGGAGGCAGCAGAATGAGAGTTCGCGCACAAATAGGCATGGTATTGAACCTTGATAAATGTATCGGGTGCCACACATGTTCGGTTACCTGTAAAAACGTCTGGACCAGCCGTGATGGTGTTGAATACGCTTGGTTCAACAATGTTGAAACCAAGCCCGGCACCGGCTACCCAACAGACTGGGAAAACCAGTCGCGTTGGAACGGTGGTTGGGAACGTACCAAACGTGGTAAACTGCAACCTAAACAAGGGGCGAAATGGCGGATTTTGGCGAATATTTTCGGCAACCCCGATCTGCCCGAAATCGACGACTATTATGAACCGTTTGATTTTGATTACGACCACCTGAAATCAGCCCCTGAAATGGAGGCGTTCCCAACAGCGCGCCCGCGTTCCAAAATCACCGGCGAGCGGATGGAAAAGATCGTCAAAGGCCCGAACTGGGAAGAAATTCTGGGCGGCGAGTTTTCAAAGCGGTCGCAAGACTATAACTTTGAAGGCATCCAGAAAGAGATTTACGGCGAATATGAAAATACATTCATGATGTATCTGCCGCGTCTTTGTGAACATTGCCTGAACCCCACTTGTGTGGCATCCTGCCCATCGGGTGCGATCTACAAACGTGAAGAAGACGGTATTGTTCTGATCGACCAAGAAAAATGTCGCGGGTGGCGCATGTGTGTGTCGGGCTGTCCCTACAAGAAAATCTATTACAACTGGGAAAGCGGCAAATCGGAAAAATGTACCTTCTGTTACCCGCGTATCGAAAGCGGAAATCCGACGGTTTGTTCTGAAACCTGCGTCGGTCGTATCCGCTACTTGGGCGTGATGCTTTATGATGCCGACAAGATCGAAGAAGCGGCAAATGCGCCTGAAACCACCGATCTATATGACGCACAACTGGATGTGTTCCTTGATCCAAGTGATCCTGAAGTGATTGCAGCGGCGCGCCGCGACGGTGTGCCCGAAGACTGGATTACATCAGCACAGGTCAGCCCGATCTGGAAAATGGCAATGGAATGGAAAATCGCATTCCCACTGCACCCGGAATATCGCACGCTGCCAATGGTCTGGTACATCCCGCCATTGTCGCCCATTCAAAACGCTGCTGAAGCGGGTGCGATCGGGATTGATGGCGATATGCCTGATGTACGTTCCTTGCGCATACCGGTGAAATATCTGGCCAACATGCTGACTGCGGGTGACGAAGAACCTGTGGTGACAGCCCTGGAACGGATGCTGGCAATGCGGGCTTATATGCGGGCTAAAACCGTGGACGGTGTGATTGATGAAGGCATTGCAGAACGCGTAGGTCTGAATAAAAATCTGATCGAAGACATGTATAAGATCATGGCCATCGCAGACTATGAAGACCGTTTTGTCATTCCGACCACACACCGTGAAAACGTCGAAGACGCGTATGACTTGCGCGGCGGATGCGGCTTTACTGATAGCAACGGGTGCTCAACTGGGGTCAGCAAAGGCTCTATGTTCGGTGGCCGTAAAAAAGCGGCGTTCACCATGCCGGAAGGAGCGTAAATTATGACAGATCGTACGATAAAATCACTTTCCTTGATCCTAAGTTATCCAACAAAGGAATTGCAGGAAGCCATGTCGGAAATCGGCGGCGTTTTAGCCGCTGATACACGACTGACGGCTAAGGCACGCCGGGACTTGCGCCCGATTGTAACCGAGTTGGCTGAGACGGATATATATGTTTTGGAAGAAACATATGTCAGCCTGTTCGACCGCTCAAAATCCCTGTCTTTGAACCTGTTTGAACACGTTCACGGCGAAAGCCGCGATCGGGGTAGTGCCATGGTCAGCTTGATGGAAACCTACCGCGAGGCAGGGTTTGAGCCGATGACCACAGAGTTGCCGGATCATTTACCAGTGTTGTTGGAATACCTTGCAATGTGTCCGGCGACTGAGGCTAAGGATGTGTTGGCTGATGCTGCACATATCTTTGAAGCATTGAACACCCGGCTTTCAAGGCGGGGGCACAGTTATGCCCCTGTGTTCGCAGCCCTATTGCAACTATCTTGTCAAAAGGTGGATGAAGCCGCTTTGGCCGAATTGCTGGAACAGCCAGACGATGATCCTGATGATCTGGAAGCCCTGGATCAGATCTGGGAAGAAAGCGAAGTCGTCTTTGGTGCTGATCCCAACGGTGGATGCCCGCAAGTTCGCGACATGCTTTCGAATATGGATACACCCATAAACCCCGCGCCGGCCAAGCCGGTCGCAGCCCAATAGTGGAGGCTAAAAATGCATAATTTTCTTTTTGGAATATACCCTTACATCGCAACCGCGGTTTTACTTGTCGGCTGTATCGCACGCTATGAACGTGACCCGTTTACCTGGAAATCAAGTTCCAGCCAGTTGTTGCGACGCAAACAGCTGATCATGGGATCAGTTTTGTTTCACGTCGGTATCCTAACCATTTTTGCAGGCCACTTTGTTGGATTGTTAACGCCCATATGGATTTTTGACACACTGGGTATCAGCCACGGTGCCAAGCAAATTCTTGCGATTATCGCAGGCGGTGGTGCTGGTATCCTGATGCTGATCGGGGGGTCGATGCTGTTGCATCGCCGCCTAACTGATCCGCGCATCCGCAAAACATCCAGCTTTGCCGATATCGCCATTCTGGTAATCCTGATGGTGCAACTTCTGTTGGGTCTGGGGACAATAGTGAGTTCTCTTCAACATCTTGATGGCCATGAAATGACCAAGTTCATGTCATGGGCACAAGGCATTGCAACCTTTGAGCAAAACGCAGCGGATCACATCTCTGACGTGGCAATGGTGTTCAAAATCCACCTGGCCCTGGGTCTGACAATCCTGCTGTTGTTCCCGTTCACACGGCTGGTGCATATGCTGTCAGTGCCGCTACGCTACCTAACGCGGCCCGGCTACCAGATTGTGCGATCACGTCGTCAATCAACAGGGGGTAAGTAACGATGAGCCGTTCACTTTTCCCTGAGATCACCGTCAACGGCGAGGTTGTTGATGCTGCGAAAATTGCCACAGAAGCGCAAAATCATTACGCGCCAAAGGGCAAACCCGGGTTGGCGTGGCGCAAAGCTGCGCAAGCCTTGGTGATCCGTACGCTTCTTTTGCAAGAAGCCCGCAAGCGTGACTTGAAAGCAGAACCCGCTGACTTGGGCAATAAGCGTTATGAAACAGATGAGGAGGCCCTGATCAGGGGCCTTCTTGATACAGAAGTAAATGTTGTACGGCCAAGTGATCAGGAAGTCACCGCGATCTGGGAAAAAGACCCGTCACGGTTCTGTTCACCGCCGCTTTGGGAAGCCTCGCATATTTTATGTTTGGCCGATCCTGCAGATGAAGACGCTTGTGCTAAAGCTAAGATCAAAGCTACTGCGTTAACGCAAGCCGCGCTGAGTACACCCAGAGGTTTCGGCAAACTTGCCATCAGTGAAAGCGAGTGTTCTTCAAAAGATAACTACGGTGCATTGGGCCAGCTTGGCCAAGGTGACACGGTTCCCGAATTTGAAGACGCCCTTGAAAGGTTATCAGTGGGTGAGATCACCGCAGAGCCGGTAAAAACCCGCTTTGGCTATCACATCATCAAACTTGATGCCAAAGCCGAAGGTAAAGTACTGCCCTTTGAGGCCGTCCGCCCAAAGATTGCTGAAGCATTGGAAAAATCCGCATGGGCTAAGTCTGCGCAGGATTTTACACACGGGCTGGTTGCATCTGCTGATGTGCAAGGCATAGAATTACAATCTTTTAAATAATGCTATAAACATCAACTAGAGTCATTTTTAAATGGCTCTAGTTGCCAATACCAATATTTCGATAAATCAGAACACCCTACCCTATTTGGTGTCGTGCTGGATGAGAAGAAGAATTGGTGCCAGAAGAAGGCTCGTATTTATAGTGTAATACATTGAATTATAGATATAATTTATATGAGATTTTTCTCGATACCCCCGATGATACCCCATCAGTTTCATTGATTTTAAAATTTAACTTCAAATCTGGGTTGCACGTTGGCTGACCGAAGCTCTGTTACCGATTTCAGTATAGCTTTGCTAACCTGTTAAATATTATACCTTCGATTATTTCGTGCAGTCGACCGTTTCGTCCAGCCACAATTGCGGCCATGCGGCAGCTTGTTTAAAATTGTATTCCGCTTCAAACTGCGTCCAAGGCCAATCACTTCCCCATAATAGCTGATCAGGGCCAAGCTCGTTTAAAAGTCTTTTAAATAACGGTTTACATAGTTCGGCGGCTTTGTCTGGCTGGTACTCAGGAAACACTCGATAAGGCGCAGATGTTTTTATGAATACTCGCCCTTCAGGTGCGCAAAAGATGGCCGATTGGCCTTCGCAACGCATTGCGCATTTTGGGTCAGGCAAACCGAAATGATCCACAACGATATGCGAGCAGCGCTTTAAAAGCCCGTTTAGTAGTGGGGCCAACCTGCGGCCTTCACAATGTACTTCCACGTGCCAGCCTGCCGCGTCTGCATATTTAAGTACGGTATTCCAAATGTCCAAATCCTGCACAAACTGATCTGGCAGGCCGACGACATTTAAGCGCAGACCGATAATGCCAGCATCACTCATTTCAGCAAACATGTATTTTGAAAGTGTTGTATCTAGAGGATCAAGAACGACCACACCGCGCATATGCTTCCCCATATGGGTTGTCTTATCTGAAAGCGCATTGATCAGAAACGAATTGTCTGGCCCAAGAAAACTTGGTTGTACCAAGATTGCTCCATCTAAAGACGACCTTTGTAGGTTCTTAACACAATCGCAAAGTAAAGCATCATAGTTAGGTGTGTACCTGCGACCCTCAGCCATCGGCAGGTCAGCGCGAAAGATATGTGCGTGCCCGTCGAAATTTCCTGCCAGACCACCCATTAGCACATTTGCACCGTTTAACTTCACACTTTACTCCTAAGTTTTATACTTCTATATAGAAGCTAAGCTAAAAGACAAGGAAACTACTGAAGAATGCCAGCACAACAGCTAGAGGGAGATATACGTCTTCCGATTTATCAACGTCTTGCAGATACATTGCGCGGTGAAATTGTTGACCGTAGCAGGCTGCCGGGTGATCGTGTGCCATCTGAAAACGTTCTTGCAGAAGAATATGGCGTTTCTACAGGCACTGCCCGCAAAGCGATTGATGTTCTTGTTAATGAGAATTTGATGGAGCGATTTCATGGCCGCGGTACATTTGTGCGAAGGCCAAATTTTGATCGCTCGCTATTTCGGTTTTTTCGGTTTCGCGGGCCTACCGGCGAATGGACAATGCCCCAAAGCCGCATTCTGAAACGTGTGGTTGAACCTGTACCCAGTTATGTAGCACGAGAACTTAGGTTGGATGAAGGCACGCCTGCTATTTCCATGAGCCGCTTGCGGTTGGTTGATGGCATTCCCGTCCTTGTTGAGGAAATTTGGCTGCCACTTGAGCGCTTCAAAGCTTTTCTGGAAACACCAACCGAAGAGATCGGTGATTTGCTTTATCCGATTTATGACACGCTTTGCGGCCAACTTATCGCACGGGCAGAAGAAACTTTGATGGCAGAGCTTGCCTGTTCTGCTATTGCACGACCCTTGCGTATTAAGATCGGCGATCCAGTCATTGTCATTGATCGCCTAGCCAAGGGCTATGACGATACCCCACTAGAATGGCGGCGCAGTCGGGGGTGCGCCAATCAATTCCACTATCACACAGAAATCCGCTGAGCGGCGGAAATAAAGGGAGAATACTATGAAACACTTTAAGTTACTTAGCATTGCAGCAATCGGTGCAATTGCTTCTGTCACAACAGCATTCGCGGAACCACGCGAAGTGCGTATTGCCAGCCACGTATCGGAGTTTTCACCGCTACATGCGCAATCACAAATGTTCGCTGAAGCCATTGAAGCACGCCTTCCGGGTCAGTTTGACTTTAAACTGTTCCCAGGCGGCCAGCTTGGTAAAGAAAAAGATCTGATGATTAACATTCAGGCCGGTTCTATTGAAATGATCAATATTGCATCCGGTGTTATGAAGCTGGATAAAAAACTTGGTGTATTTGATCTGCCATGGCTGTTTGCCGATCGTGCCCATGTCCGCCGTTCCATGTCGGCTGGGTTGGAAGATGTAATCCGTGCACGCATCGAAGAAGTCGGTGCTTTAAAAGTTGTTGGGGTTTATGAAAACGGCTTTCGTCATGTGATAAATTCAAAACGTGAAGTGAAAGTACCGTTTGATCTTGATGGTTTAAAAATTCGTATCTCAGGTGGAAAATTCCGCCAAAGCGTATTCCAAAAAATGGGTGCGACACCGCAAAAAGTACCTTGGGGCGAAACCTTCACAGCCCTTCAAACGGGTGTGGTTGATGGCGCTGAAGCTGCCGCTTACGGGTTTTATGAGCAAAAGCACTTTGAAGTTGCTTCACATTTGTCTTTAACAGGCCATGTCTATACGCCATCATTCTTGCTGGCATCAAACGCATTTTATGACAGCTTGACGGATGAGCAAAAAGCCGTATTCATGGAAGTTGGCCACGAAATCACCGATAAAGCATATGAAACGTCAGCTGCTTTGGAAACAAAATATCTTGAAGAAATGCAAAGCCTGCTTTCAGTAAACACTGTTGACTTGGCCGCTTTCCAAAAGGCAACTGCACCCGCTTATGATGAATACATCTCAAGCCAAGGTACAGAATATCTGGATATAATCCGAGGTGCTGCAGAGTAATGTCTCTGCGTTTCTTAGATCGAATTGTAGAAGGTGCCGCGGTGGTAACATTCGCCGCATCTTCTCTTTCTATCTTTTTGAATGTTCTCAACCGTTATTTGGTGTTGGGCATAATGCGTAATTATGCCAAGGAACACGAAAGTTTTCGAGACACCTACTTTTTCATTCGCAACGCACTTGGCTCTATTGTGGTAACAGCAGATGAAGTACCTGGCCTATTGCTGGTATGGGTGGCTTTTCTGGGGGCATATCTGGCGATGCGCAAAGAGGGGCATATTGCGTTTGAGGTCGTCGCGGATGCTCTTTCAAATAAAGGGCGCATGTTTTTAGGTGCTCTGAATATATCTTTGATCTGTGGTTTTTTGGTTCTGTTATTCTGGCAATCCGTTCGGATGATCAAAGTATCAGGTGCCACTGAAATTGAAACTGCCGAAATTGCGCAAGGTTGGTTCATGAGCATTATACCCATTGCATCCGTCCTGATGATAATCGCCGTTGTAACGCGTTTTGCAGAAAGCTGGCATCAAATGAATAAAGAAGAATAATATGGCTTGGGTCGTTATCACTTTACTGCTGTTGCTTATTGCCATGGGTATGCCCATTGGCTTTTCGCTGATGATTTCAGCCGCCATTGCGATGTTTCTAGCCGACATTGATCTGATCATGGCCCCGATCCAAATGTTTTCGGGTGTGAACAAAGTTGTCCTTCTGGCTATCCCTTTGTTTATCTTCATGGGTGAATTAATGGGGGCGACCTCTATTTCGGATCGTATCATCAATCTTGCAAGAGCATTGGTTGGTTGGATGCGTGGCGGACTTGCACATGTTAATGTTGTAACGTCTATGTTCATGGCCGAAATGTCTGGCTCTGCAGTGGCCGATGCTGCAGTGATGAGCAAAATTTTTGTCCCCTCGATGGCAAAGCAAGGCTATCCCAAACCTTTTGCAGCCGCTGTTACCGCCACAAGTGCAACACTTGGCATTATTATTCCGCCATCGATCCCGATGGTACTTTACGGCGTCACAACAAACACTTCGATCAAGGATCTGTTCGTGGCAGGCATTGTACCTGGCATCATGCTGGGGGGCGCATTTATGATTACCAACTATATATTTGCACGGCGCGAAGGTCATCCAGTTGACGAAAAGTTCGAGGTTCAACGCCTTGGCACTGCCCTAAAAGGTGCGCTTATTCCCTTACTAATCCCTGTGCTTGTCGTCGGCGGCCTGATCGGCGGCTTTGTAACTCCGACAGAGGCTGCAACTCTTGGCGTTGTCGCAGCTCTATTCTTTGGCTCGGTTTTACATAAGGATTTAACTCTGAAAACTGTTTATGACCTTGCATCCACAACCGTACGCCAGACCTCTGTCGTGATGATGATCATCGCAGGCTCTGCGGTGCTAGGGCAGTTTCTGGCCAATGAACAAATTCCACAAAAGATTGCAGAAGGCTTAGGCGGATTAACGGAAAGCTTTATTCTGCGTATGTTGTTGATTAATCTGTTCTTATTGTTTCTGGGAATGTTTCTGCACGCATCCGCCGCCATCATTGTAGTTGTACCAATGCTTTTGCCTTTATCTCAACAGATGGGCATTGATCCGGTTCACTTTGGTGTAATTGTTTGTTTGAACCTTGGTATAGGTCAACAAACACCGCCTGTGGCTTCGGTGCTGCTCACGGTATGTTCCGCCACTGGACTGAGAATAGAAGAGGTTATGGGTTATGTTAAATGGTTCATCCTGGCGATGTTCATAACACTGCTTATCGTTAGCTTTGCACCTATAACCGCTCTGGGGCTGGGTGGGTAATTTATAGTCTAACTCATTGTTAAAATGATAATTTCTGGTGCCAGAAGAAGACTCCCAAAATTTTTTGTAACATACTGAAACTATTAGTAATATAATTGGTCGGTTTTCCCTTATACCCCACTCGATTCATTGGTCGAAAGTTCGAGCGCAAAGCGAAGATCAAACAAATTTTCAATTCCGTAATGCTGACTGGGGAAGGGGCATGATTGGGGGGGGACTTTCACTACACTACAGAAAAACCTTCAATTTGGCTGGATTGGCAACCTTCGCAGCGGGTGCAAAGGCTTACCAACAATTCCCCATACCAGCCGTTTATTGGTGAAATCCCAAGAACGGTTACTCAAGGTCGATAATACAGATTAGAACTGCCGTTTCTTTTCTTTGATAATCTGGTCCTGTCATTGACAGGATCAGCCAAAACTTTAACATCTTGGAACGAGATCGCGGCCACAAGAAATGGTTTGAAGCTGGGCCGGTAGGGTTCTTGCGAAACATGATTGGAAAGAAATAAGACATGGCCAAGCAACCAAATATTCTGTTTATTCAGGTTGATCAACTCACAGCGTCGTCCTTACGGGCATATGGTGACCAAATCTGTCATTCGCCTAATCTGGACTTGATTGCAGATCAGGGTGTCGTCTTTGAAAACGCCTATTGTAACTTCCCGCTTTGCGCACCGTCCCGTTTTTCGATGGCAACGGGTCAGCTTTGCTCAGCCGTAGGGGCCTATGACAACGCCGCCGAATTTTCGGCTGAGATCCCAACCTATGCGCATTATCTGCGTGATCTTGGCTATCAGACCAGCCTGTCGGGCAAGATGCATTTCATTGGCCCCGATCAGTTTCACGGGTTTGAAAAACGCCTGACGGCTGATCTGTATCCAGCCGATTTCAGCTGGGTGCCAAACTGGGAAAACGAAGGTAAACGTGACACCAATGATGCCCGCGCTATTCTGGTATCAGGTATTTGTGAACGCTCGGTTCAGATCGATTATGATGAAGAAGTCACCTTTAAAGCGGTCCAGAACATTTTTGACCTGGCGCGATCAAAAGACGACCGACCATTTTTCATGCAAGTATCTTATACCCATCCACATGAACCGTATTTGTGCCGCAAGGAATATTGGGATCTTTATGAAGGTAAGGATATACCGTTGCCGCAGGTTGGTGCACTTTCAGAAAACGAGCATGACCCGCATTCCGCCCGATTACTGGAAGATTTTGGCATGTTGAATGTCCGCTTCAAAGATGAGGATGTTTTGCGGGCCAAACGAGCATATTATGGGTCTATCAGTTACATCGACGAGATGGTCGGCAAGCTGTTGGCCGCGTTAAAGGCGACGGGCGCAGACAAGAATACCGCCATCATCTTTACCTCTGATCACGGTGAAATGCTGGGTGAGCGTGGGATGTGGTTTAAGAAGCACTTCTTTGAAAAAGCCTTGCGCGTGCCGTTGTTTATATATGCGCCTTGGATCAAGGCGCAAAAAGTGTCCGAGCTGGTTTCATTGGTTGATCTGGTGCCCACGTTCAATGGGCTGGCCACAGGGGAAACCTGGACAAGCCAGATAGAACCGCTTGAAGGCACTGATTTGACCGCCTTGCTTGACCAAGGAAACCCCGCGCCCGAACGCGCTGTCTATGCTGAATATCTGGCCGAAGCTACACCTGCACCTATATTCATGATCCGGCGTGGAAATTATAAATTTATTGCCTCATCCCACGACGGAAACTTGTTGTTTGACCTTGAGAATGACCCAAATGAACGGGAGAACTTGGCCAACGACCCAAAATTCGAGACACTGACGCAGGGGTTTCAGGCCGAAGTACAAGATAAATGGAACGAAGCAGACCTGACCGCCCGCATTGTACAAAGCCAAAAACGCCGCGGCTTGATACGCAAAGCCACGAGTAACGGCGCCTCTTCGCGGTGGAACCACGGCGAAGAGGCGGGTGACACTGTGCTTTGGTACCGAGGCGAAAGCAGCTACAATGAATGGGCCTTTGAGTATCTTCCAGTAATCAATCCTGTATCAAAGACCGACTAGAGTTTGGTGAACATTTGTTTGGGTAGCCGTTTGGCCAGGAAATTTTATTAAATTACTGATTTGAAAAGTTAACGAAAAAGTCCCTTATTGCAATCTGTCTGTGTCGCATATTGTTAGATCTCTTCGTTAATCTACAAACATATAAACGCTCATCCATATAATATTAATTAAAATCTATGGAAGCTAATATGTCTGTATTAAAAGAAACACCCAAAAGAGAAAAACGCTCTGGCGGGCGCAGAGCACGTCAGAAAAAACGTAATACGCCAAACTTCGATATGCTGCCGGGGTTAACCCGGAGCCTGCCATTATGCGAGGTTATGGATGAAGAGCATGTGTACCGTATCGATGAAGCGTCGATGTCGATCCTTGAAAATATTGGCGTGGTGTTTCGCGATGACATAGCTCTTGCGGACTGGAGAAAAGCGGGGGCGGATGTGCGCGGGGAAACCGTGCATCTGGATCGCGAATTGGTGCGTGAATTGATTAAAACCATCCCGTCGGATTTTACCTATCACGCACGTAACCCCAAGAATAACGTGCGTTTGGGCGGCAAACATTCAGTGTTTGTGCCGATGACAGGTGCGCCATTTTTGCGCGACCTTGATGATATTCGCCGCAATCCAACGCTTGATGATTTGGCGATGTTCCACAAACTGGCACATATGATGCCCGCTTTGCATTCCTCTGCACACCATATTGTTGAGCCATATGATCACCCGATCAGCCAACGCCACCTGCGCATCACTTATTCGTCGATGAAGTACTCGGATAAAATGTTCATGGGCATGACCACCAGCCCGAAGAATGCCGAAGATGTGCTGGATATGTGTGCGATCCTGTTTGGCGAGGATTTTTTAGAAAATAATCCTGTGACCACCGGAAATTGCAATGGTAACTCGCCACTTGTATGGGATGAAACCATGCTAGGGGCGATGCGGGCATTTTGTAAGCGCAATCAACCTGTGCTGTGTTCGCCCTTCGTTTTGGGTGGCGCAAATACACCAGCCTCTGTTGCCCCGTCGGTGGCCCAGTTGAATGCCGAAGCATTATCGGCACTGGCCTATACACAGGTGATCCGCAAAGGTGCGCCTGCAATTTACGGTCATTATCTGGCGACCGTTTCAATGAAATCCGGCGCGCCAATGGCGGGTACGCCTGAGATTAGTCTGATGAACTTCATGATCGGGCAGATGGCACGTTATTACGGGGTGCCGTGGCGCACATCCAACACGCTTGGCGGGGCCAAAACATTTGATGCACAAGCGGGCTATGAAAGCGCTACCACCTTGTCTGCGGTAATGCACGCTGGGGCCAATTATATCTGGCATTCGGCGGGTTGGAACGAGGCAGGCATGCATTGTTCAACCGCTAAGTTTATTGTCGATGCAGAGCAATGCGCTATGGCCTACCGCATGGCTGAAGGCCCGCGTTGGGATGATTTTGATGAGGCGATTGCAGCGGTATCGGATGTGGGGCCTGGCGGGCACTATTTGGGCCATCCACACACTTTGGAAAATTTTGAACGTGGTTTCTTTATGCCGGAATTGTTTGACAACAATTCGATTGAACAATGGCAGGCAGATGGCAGTGTTGAAATCACTGAACGTGCTTTGAACCACGCCCGCAAGCTGCTGAAAGAATATCAAGAACCGACACTGGATATTGCTAAAAACGAAGAACTTTTAGACTATATCGCACGACGCGAGCGGGAAATTCCCGCAGCGGATGCGTTGAACCAAGAACACTAACTTCTCCCTGACTACCCCGCCTGCCATGTGCAGGTGGGGGTTTTTTAAGCTACGGCAAGTTTGGGTTTTATGGAATACAGAACGCGGCATGGCTATGCGTTAAAAAACACTTACTCGTTGCCTGCGCGCCATTCTTTCCAACGCAGATAGGCATTCGCACCAATTTTGGCGAATGGCTGTGGTGGCATGGGTTTGGGTTGCTCTTCGGCCGTGAAATAGCGGGTGATTTCAGAGGTTTCGCCACAGGCCAGTTCTGCCGCCCCTATTCCAGTCATTGTTCCGCGCGCTGTCCCCAAACCGTTTTGCACACACGCCGAGAAAACACCGTCCTCAATCTCGCGCATAAGGGAAACACCGTTCAGGCTTAAGCACAGATGCCCCGCCCAGCGGTATTCCATCTTCATCCCTGCCAACTGCGGGAAACGGCTGTTGAATTTTTTCTGCTGCACTTTTGCGGCCCGCGACAGGCCTGCCTTTGATGCAACCATTTCAGGGCGTAATGTGGCACAGGTGCGGGTGATAATCCGATTGCCACCTTGGCCTTTATCAATTCGGCGCATACTTGTGCCCATCGGATCTGACGGGGTGATGCCCCATCGCGAATGCCCGCCCAATTTGGCAATATCTTCTGCCGTCAGCTCGGGTGTCATCGATGCATAAAGGAACAGGTGCATCAATCGCCCTTTGGCAAAGCCAAAGCTTTCAAGGTGCCCGTTGTTGGCCAGGATCACACGCGGTGCCGTGACCGAAGCTTTGGCTGTGTACACACACCAATCAGGGCCGATTTTGGAAAGCTTCGTTACAGCAGAGTTTTCATACAACCCAACCGTGCGCTGTAACCCCTCGCCCAAGCCACGAATATAACCCGCAGGCTGCAACATCACAGTACCAGGCGTATAAAGCCCTGATCGGTAATGGCGGCTTCCCGTTAGATCATACATCGCCTGTGCATCCAGTAATTCAGAGCGTTCACCCAAACTGGTCAGATGCGTAACATAGCTGGCATTATTGGCGTCACCTGCGGCACTGGCAGATCCATTAACCTTACCCGCCGCATCAAAGTAATTCGGATCAATCGCGTGTTCTTCAACCCCTGTACGGGCAAATGCGATTGCTTTGCGGTTCAAGCGGATCATCAATTGATCTGCATCCGCACCTTTGCCAGCATAATCATCTGATGCCAGATCATGCGGCAGATCAATCATAAACCCCGAATTACGCCCCGCAGCACCTTCTGCCAAACGCCCAGCTTCAAGAACAACTACCCGTGCGCCAGGTTGCAGTTGGGTCAAACGCCGAGCTGCGGAAAGCCCGGCAAAACCCCCACCGATCACCACAAAATCAGCAGTGATATTTTCACTTAATTGTTTAAATTCTGGCTGCGGGCCCAAGATATTATTCCATGCCGCAGGCCCTCTGTGTTGTGGTAGGCGTTTGGCTTGGTATTTCGTCACCCCACAGTCCCGTCCGCATCGTCAGACAAATCAATCCAGATGGTTTTTAACTGGGTATATTGATCATGGGCATGAACCGAATTATCACGCCCGCCAAAGCCAGATTGTTTGTAGCCGCCAAACGGTGTGGTAATGTCGCCTTCGCCGTAGCTGTTCACTGTCACGGTGCCTGCACGGATCGCGCGCGCACCACGAATGGCGCGTTTGGCGTTGGCGGTAAAGAGTGAAGCCGCAAGACCGTAATCGGTGTCATTGGCCACTTTAATCGCTTCATCAAAGCTGGATATGGTAATCACAGATAGCACCGGGCCAAAAATCTCTTCGCGGGCCAATGTATCGTCGTTGCTGGCAAGTTCCACAACCGTTGCTTCTACAAACGCGCCATCATGGGATTTGCCGCCGAAATACACATTATCCGCTTGTTTTAGATAACCGCAAACCTTGTCAAAATGCGCCTTGGATACTAATGCTCCCATACGCGTCTCAGGGTTCAAAGGGTCACCGATGTTCCAATGTTTGGCATGACTTTCAATGCGGGTAAGCAACTCATCTTTCACTGCTTTGTGCACAATCAGGCGCGACGTGGCTGAACAGTTTTCGCCCATGTTCCAGAACGCGCCGTTCACGATATGCTGTGCGACCATATCCAGATTTTCGGCGTCATCCATAACCACACACGGGTTTTTGCCACCCATTTCCAGCACCACTTCTTTGACGTTGCTTTCTGCCGAATAGGTCAAAAACCGTTTGCCAGTTACAGTAGAGCCGGTGAAAGACACCATATCAATATCCATATGACGCCCTATCGGTTCACCCACTTGCGCCCCACCACCGGGCACAATGTTCAACACCCCTTTGGGCAGGCCAGCTTCGGATGCCAGTTCTGCCACGCGCAAGGCGGTCAGTGATGTTTCCTCTGCTGGTTTGACTATTACAGAACACCCCGCCGCCAGTGCTGGGCCGATTTTCCAAGCCAGCATCAACAACGGGAAATTCCACGGCAGCACCAGACCGACAACACCAATAGGTTCACGCACGACCATAGCAATGTGATCGTCTGAAGCGGGCGAGACCTGATCGTATATCTTATCAATCGCCTCGGCGTGCCATTTAATGCAGTGAATGGTTTCGGGAATATCAACGGTTTCACAATCAAAAATCGTTTTGCCGCTATCAAGGCTTTCCATCACGGCTAATTCACGCGCGTTACGGGTCAACAGCTTGCAAAAACGGATCAGCACATCTTTGCGTTCAGATGGGTGCATTTTTGACCAACGGCCATCGTCAAAGGCTTCGCGGGCTTTGGCGACAGCAAAATCCACATCCCCAGCACCGCAAGATGCAATCTCGGCAAGGGCCTCCCCAGTTGCGGGGTTCACTGATACGAATGTTTCACCAGACGCCGCAGGCCGATAACCGCCATCAATAAAGGCGGTTGTTGGCAAAGTCAGATTTGCCGCGATAGATTTATATTCTTCTGTGGTTAATAGATCCATGTTCTTAGCCTTCTGCCTGAATGTTAGCGATAGTGGTTTTTAATACGCGGATGACTTGTTCCAACGCACGTTTGTCGTCTTTGTTAAGCCCCTTAAGCGGCGGCCGCATCGGGCCTGTATCTATTCCGTTCAAGGTGACACCGTGTTTGACGCACTGAATGAACTTGCCGCCCTGTTCCAGCACTCGCATCAACGGCATCATTGCCGACATGATGCGTCGGCCCTTGTCAAAATTACCTTCAACTGCACAGGCTTGATACAGAGCTATGTGTTCTTCAGGCAGAAAGTTTGAGCCTGCACAAATCCAACTGCGTGCGCCCCATGCAAAGAATTCCAACGCCTGATCATCCATGCCGCAAGACATCTGGATATGCGGGTAGTCACGGGCCAGCAAATGCACGCGGTTGATGTCACCTGAACTTTCTTTAATCGCGCAGATGTTGCGTGAACGGCCAACCCGATCCAGAAACTCTTCACCCATATGAACGCCCATGCGCCCTGGGTAATTATACAGAATGACCGGCAGGTCGGCAGCTTTGTCGATGGTCAGCGCATTCAGTGCATTTTCATGTTCGGTTGGCACCGAATATGGCGGAGTTGCCAACAATATCGCATCCGCACCCATTTCACGCGCCCCCGTGGCCAATGCAACGGAATCGGATGTCATCATTGCACCGGTGCCCACAATCATAGGCAGACGGCCCTTGGATTGCTCACATGTAAAACGTGCGACTTTAAGACGCTCTTCAACACTTTGAGCATAATTCTCACCCGTTGAGCCACCTGTAATCAGGCCATGTACGCCCTTATCAATAAGGTTTTCAAGAACATCCGATAAGCCATCATAATTGACGCTACCATCGGCAAAAAACGGGGTGACAACAGGGGTGTAAATCCCTTCTAATTTCATAATCGGTGTCATTTAGATCCTCATGCAGGGGTTATGCGTGAAAGTGAGCCAAGCGGCATATTCAACGCGCTTGGCATTACAAAAAGTTCAATCTGTTTACGCGACAGGTTCCAGTGGTCTATCGCAAGCTGGGCGGCGGCCGCTTCATCACCAATTTCGATGGCGGTAATGATCGCATCATGTTGGCTGTTGGCCGCATCCAGATTATCCACCATATGTGCATTTTGCGGTTGATAGAATGTCATCCCGATGCGGGCGTGATCAATCAGCAAACGGCTGAAGCTGGGCATCAGGTAGATATTGTCGGCCATCTGGCCAGTCAGTTCGTGAAAACGGTTGTTGCTTAAGGCCCGATCTGTGCTGGAACCGCAGCGCAGTGATGTTTTAAAAGCCTCCTGCGCGTCTTTCAATTCAGTTACCTGATCGGGGCGTGCGTTGCGCGCGGCAAGCCGCAATACCGCACCATATATCATTGGTGCAGTCAGGAAAAAATCGCGCAACGACGTGTGGCTCATTTCGGAAATTCGCGCACCACGGTTTTCACGCAGCTCTACATATCCTTCACCCGCCAACTGGCGCAAAACTTCACGCAACGGTGTGCGTGAAAGCGAAAATGCCTCTGATAATTGAACCTCATCCAAATCAGACCCAGGGGGACGTTCCAAAGTCAATATCGCTTTTTTCAAAGCGTTATACAGAACTCCCTTTCGCATTTTAGCATCTTCTTTCATCGGGTTCTCTATTTAGTGATCAGTACGTTTCTGTCGGGGGGCAACGTAAGGTGTGCGCCCAGTAATTAACTGTATGCGTATAATATAAAATACAAGTTGTATACAATAAAAATATATGCTGTTATTTGACAGAGGTGGTCGCAAGATTTCGGACCAGTAGTTAAGATGGATCGACTAACGAGAAAGACGATTCAAAATGACGAAACGAAAGAACCACTCTCCCGATTTCAAGGCCAAGGTTGCGCTTGAGGCGATCCGTGAAGAAATGACGATGGCGGAGCTGTCAAAGAAGTACGGTGTGCATCCAACCCAGATTGGGACATGGAAGCGTGCTGCGATTGAGAATATGGCCGCGACATTTTCCAGGCGTGGCAGTGATCTGGGGCGCGCTGATGACGCTCAAATTGACAAGCTGCACTCGAAGATCGGTCAACTGGTTGTGGAACGGGATTTTTTAGCAAGTGCCTCGGTTCAGTTGCTCGGAACACGAGGCAAAAAATGGTGAGCAAGGATCATAACCTGAGCGTTCGGCGACAATGTGGGCTGCTGTTGTTGGCGCGGTCAAACCTGTATTATCAGCCGAAGGGTGAAAGTGCCGAGAATTTGCGGTTCATGGAAATAATCGACAAACAATTCCTAGATACGCCTTGGTATGGGTCACGGCAAATGGCGCGTTATATGCAGCGGCAAGACCACAAGTGTGGCCGCCACCGTGTGCGACGCTTGATGCGTCTGATGTGTTTGGTTCCAATCTACCAGACGCCTAACACCAGCAAGAAGCATCCGCAGCACAAGATTTACCCATATCTGCTAAGAAACCTGGCGATTGATAGGCCAAATCAGGTGTGGTGTGTCGACATTACTTACATCCCTATGCAGCGTGGGTTTTTGTATCTGGTGGCGATTATGGACTGGCACAGTCGCAAGGTTTTGAGCTGGCGTTTGTCAAATAGCATGGAAGCGGATTTTTGCGTCGAAGCCTTGAAAGAGGCCATCGCCAAATACAGTAAACCAGAGATTATGAACAGTGACCAGGGCAGCCAGTTCACTGGCTTCGAATGGACACAGGCGCTGAGAGATGCCGATGTGGCGATATCTATGGATGGAAAAGGCTGCTGGGTCGACAACCGCATGATTGAGCGGCTTTGGCGATCCCTGAAATATGAATGCATCTACCTGAACGCATTTGAAATGGGTTCACAAGCTCGCACAGGAATCGGAAAATGGATGGCATACTATAACGCCGAACGCCCGCATTCGACCCACGGAATATTGACGCCGGATGAAGCTTATGAAAGAAAAACAGAACCAACGAGATTGGCAGCCTAAATGAAACCCTGATCCATCTTAAAATGGCTGCTAACTGGTCGAAATAGTAGGACCACCTCTGACATGAAACTATGGAGGTGCTCTGCTGGCAATCGCCCGTGCAGCAGCCAACTAATTTTAACATAACAGTATCGCGCAAGCTGGGCGTTGTTATCCACCGGGGCTACAATGAAGAAAACAGAACACTTCTTATTCCTTCTGGTTGAAAATTTCTCTCACCTTGCATTTTCCTGTGCAATCGAGCCTTTGCGAATAGCCAATCTTCTAAGCGAAAAAGAGCTGTATAAATGGTCTTTTGCCTCTGAAAATGGCCTAGATGCCACATGTTCCAACGGTGCTGTCACACTTGTACATCACACTTATAAGTCACTTCCCAAAGCCGATTACCTTTTTGTATTATCGGGCATTCATGTCGGCATCGCCCCCACTACCAACCTGCTAACCGCTATCCGGCACGAACGGGCAAAAGGCGTGCAAATCGGGGCATTATGCTCGGCCGCATATATCCTAGCAAAAGCCGGCATTCTGGATGGTGTACGCACATCGGTTCATTGGGAATTCCATGATATATTTCTGGAAAAATTCCCACGCGTGGATCTATGCAAAAACGTCTTTGTTGCGGATGAAAAAATAATTACCGCTTCGGGTGGTGCAGCTTCGGCGGATCTGATGTTGAACCTAATTGAGCGCAGACATGGTGCAGAGCTTGCCATCGCTGTGGCCGACCAAATGGTTTATACATCAGCCCGCGAAGCAACCGTTGAGCAACGCGTCTCAATTCAATCACGTTATGGCATGCGAAATTCACATATAGTGGAAGCCATTCGCATGATGACCGACGCTATCGAAGACCCGATTTCACCATCTGTAATTGCCGCAAAAATCGGCATATCAACCCGCCAACTGGAACGTGTATTCGGACGTTATCTAAACTGTTCTCCTGGTAAGTATTATATGGATATGCGGCTGCAAAAAGCACAAAGGCTTTTAATTCAGACCGAACTATCAGTAACGGATGTCGGGATTTCTTGCGGTTTTGGTTCGCTTGGCAATTTCTCACGGGTATATCGCGCACATTTTGGCATCACACCCTACATGCAATTAACCAAGAGCCGTTGAGGCAACTTAGGCATTGTCAAATAAACTTGGACTGGACTAAGTTTACTGCATAAGAGTGGCCAAATGAAAACGCAGCTCACAGGCGAAGAAACCGCAAGTTTGCATTCGTTGTTGTACAGTGCCCGTCACTAAGGGCCAAAACAGAATTGGACGCGTTGCTCTTTGCCGTTTAACATAGATGAAAATTTATCAATGCAATGAGGAGGTTGTTGCGACCTATGACGCCACCGATCAGAATCCGCGACCTGGGAGTTGAACCAGGTTTCTTGCCCACAGGCCGCCTGAACGCCATCACTGATGTGCCAGGCGTCAAGGTTGGGCATGTGACACTTCGTGGCAACGGGGCCTGCACTGGCGTGACATCAATTCTGCATTGCGACCGCCAAGACTTGTGGCTGAAAGCGCGATTTGGCGGTTCCCACGTTCTGAATGGTTATGGGCAGGTTTCTGGGCGTGATTGGTTACAAGAAAGCGGGCTTATCAATGGCCCTCTTCTTTTAACGTCGTATTTTGGTGTTGGTGCGTTGCTACAGGGGTTGAATGCTATTTGCCCTGATACCGCCGCACACGGATACACGCATCACCTTATTTGCGAAACATGGGATGGATGGCTAAGCGACCCTATGTCAAGCGCGATCATGCCGGAACATGCCGGCGAGGTCATTGCCAACGCCAGCTCTGGCCCCGTTACCGAAGGCTGTGTTGGCGGTGGTACTGGCATGTGTACTTATGATTTTAAAGCTGGCATCGGAACGTCTTCACGCAGGGTCGAAGTCGCTGGTGAGGAATATACTCTGGGTGTTTTGGTTCAATCTAACTTTGGGGATCGTCGCAACTTTATGGTTGATGGTATGCATCTGGGGCGCGATATTGCGCATGATGTGGTGCCTGTTCCAGAAAGAAAAAGGGTTTTGCCTAACGAAGATGGCTCGATCATCATCGTTGTGGCGACCGATGCCCCCCTTTTACCACAGCAATGCAATGCCCTGAGCCGTCGCGCCACGCTTGGCCTTGCCCGAACGGGTGCAATGGCTAACAATGGCAGCGGCGATTTCGCCATATCTTTTTCCACTGGTAATTTGCTCGATGTTTTATCTGAAACGCCTCATCGAGATATAAGCAGCCTGCCTGCGCGAAAGATCGACGCGCTGTTCCACGCAACAATAGAAGCGACCGAAGAAGCTATTCTTAATGCGATTTGTTCCGCCGACACCACGACAGGTTTTATGGGTCGTACGGCCCACGCCTTGCCACATGACCTAATACGGCAAGCTGTTTCCAACCGCCAAAACCTACCTTAGGGAAAAGATAATGAAGATTATTTTAACAGCACGAGTAATGATGGCCGCAGGTGCTGACACACTGGATTGTCCGCCATCAAGTTTTTTGGTTCCAGAGGTAACGTAATTTAAGCGGACATCAGGCTCATCAGGTTGGTTTCATTATGCGGCGATCTTGCGGTGTTGCAAGCGCCAAGTTTTAAGGGTTTTGCATTTGATCCTTTCCCTTTTGTTTAGAATGGCTTGCGTCCGGGCGAAGTAAACATCGGACAGCGTGACGTTGTTCAATAGCTATAGCCTTCGAGTTATCTTTGGATCAAGCTAGGTAGAGTTTGATCGGTAAGTTTCGGGCTGTATCATAAATTATCCGCTTGTAGCGTGTTCACCATGCTAAGGGTTGCCAAAATAACACCATCATCAAACGCGTTTTCAATCCGCTCATGGGTGAGTGTATACCTCGCAAAATCTACAAGCTAGAAAGCCTGCATAACTATCACTTTGCTGAGAAGGTTAAGCCATGACGACGATTGTAGTAGGTGGCGGTATTGTCGGCCTGTCATTGGCGTATGGCCTGCTCGAACGGGGGCAGAAAGTTATTGTGTTGGACGGGGCCGACGATGATTTTCGCGCCTCACGCGGCAACTTTGGCTTGATCTGGGTTCAAGGCAAAGGGTTTAATTGCCCTTCCTACGCCAACTGGTCGCGCCAGGCTGCGACGCTCTGGCCTGGCTATGCCAACGACCTGCAAAAACAGACAGGGATTGATCTGGCACTTAGCCAAAAAGGCGGCGTGAGCTATTTCACCAATGACGATAAGCTTGCAGAGCAGGCCAACAAGCTTGAAGGATTGCGTGACACGCTGGGTTGTGATTACCCGTTTGATGTGCTTGACCACGCCGCACTAAAAAAGCTGGTGCCTGAAATTGGCCCTAAAGTTATTGGCGGAATTTATTCGCCGATGGACGGGCACGTGAACCCGCTGTTTCTGCTGCGCGCGTTGAGTAAAGCTGTGCGCCAAATGGGCGGAGATGTGCGCACAGATGCCCGCGTGGTGGATATAAAGGCGGCCGATCATGATTTCACAGCAATACTGGCGGATGGTGAGCGCATCACTGGGGATGCCCTTGTGCTGGCCGCTGGCCTTGGCGCATTGGAACTTGGCGCGAAACTTGGTTTCAAAACTCTGATCCGCCCCCAACAAGGGCAGATATTGATTACCGAAAAACTACCCCCTTTTCTACACTACGCCTCTGCCACCTTGCGACAGGTCAACGAAGGCGGCGTACAAATTGGCGCGTCCGAAGCTGAGATTGGGCATGATGACAGCGAAGACATCGCGACGATTGCACAGCTCGCACGTCACGCCGTGGATGTATTTCCGCATCTTGCAGGGGTCAAGTTAGTACGCAGTTGGGCCGCTTTGCGGATCATGTCGCCAGATGGCCTACCGATCTATGAGCACTCACCATCTTATCTGGGTGCCAGTTTTGTGACATGCCACAGTGGGATCACGCTATCATCTGTGCATGCACGATTGCTGCCGGACTGGGTGGCAAAAAAGGAAATAGGGGTTGATTTAGCCCCCTTCAGCGAAAGACGTTTTGATGTTTCAACCGCTTAAAAGTAACGATGCGCCCGCCATCACATTCACCTTTGATGGTCAGCCCGTTACAGCAACCAAAGGCATGACCATAGCCGCAGCCCTTCTGGCTTCAGGATACAAATCGTTACGCGAAACCCCGGCTTTAGGACAGCCACGAGGCCCATTTTGTATGATGGGGGCATGTTATGACTGCCTTGTGCAAATTAAGGGTGAAACCGTACAGGCCTGCATGACCTCTGCCCGTTCTGGGCTTCTTGTTAGCCGCGTTCCACGCGCGATAAACAACACGGAGGCTGGGAAATGTTCAAAAAACAATACGATCTGATCATAATAGGTGCCGGCCCCGCAGGCATGGCCGCTGCCAAAGAGGCAGATCAGCGCGGCGCGCAGGTTGTATTGTTGGATGAACAGCCTGCCGCTGGTGGCCAAGTTTATCGCAACGTGCTTGGTGTTTCACCACAGCAGGCGGCGATATTGGGTGCTGATTTCAACGAAGGGCGGCATCTGGCAGAATGGCTGGCACAATCGAATGTCGATCATCGAACGGGCGTTACTGTCTGGCAAGTGGGCACTGATGGTTCAGTGGCCTACAGCAAGGATGGTATCGCTGAACAGGTTCGGGGCAAGCATGTTTTACTGGCCACCGGGGCAACTGAGCGGCCCATACCGCTGCCAGGGTGGACCTTGCCTGGCGTGATGACTGCGGGTGCTGCACAAATATTGATGAAAACTTGCGGGCTGGTGCCCGAAGAGGCCGTATTGGTTGGATCAGGCCCGCTGCTTTATTTGGTTGCGGCACAGATGCTGGCTGCGGGCCACCCGCCAAAAGCAATGGTTGAAACACAGTCTTTTGCAGATTTGTGCGCAGCCATGCCTCATCTAGGTGGGGCACTCAGGGGCTGGCGGCAGTTGGTGAAAGGGCTTGGTCTGATTGCAGGGCTGAAACGGGTAGGTGTGCGACGCTACACAGGTGCTAGCGACATCGCAATTACCGGTGATACTGTGGCCGAGGCGGTTTGCTTTACCGCTGGCGGACGCTCTTTACGAATTGAAACCGATACCGTGCTTTTACATATGGGTGTGGTGCCCAACACCCAGATCAGCCGGTCGTTGGGCCTTGATCATCGTTATGACACTGCCCAGCGTTGTTTTCATCCTGTGACCGATACCTATGGGCAGACATCTGCCCCCCTGATTAGCATTGCAGGCGATGGTGCTGGGATTGCTGGCGCCAAGGCCGCAACATTATCTGGACGGATTGCGGCACTGAACGCCTTGTCGGTAATGGGTCGCATAAACTCACAAGACCGCGATGCCGCCTGCGGCCCGCTATTGCGCAAACGCGCTGGTGAGATTGCAATACGCCCATTTTTGGACCGCGCTTATGCCCCTCCTGAAGCAATTCTACAACCATCTGATACCACCATTGTCTGCCGTTGCGAAGAGGTGACAGCAGGAGATATTCGCCAATCTGCCGCCTTGGGAAGTAAGGGGCCCAATCAAACCAAAGCATTTAGCCGCGCAGGTATGGGCCCATGTCAGGGGCGCTTTTGCGGCCTGACAGTGACTGAAATTCTGGCAGCGGAAACCGGCCAAACCCCTGATCAGACAGGAGCCTATCGAATTCGCGCACCTATTAAGCCGGTAACAATAGGAGAACTGGCTGCACTGCATCCACTAAAGAAAGAACAAGATGCAACATGACCGAAAGCACTGTTTCGTTTTTGAAAATTCAGTGTCGCGGCTAAAAGCTATGCTGCGAGCGGCATGAATGGGCAGGGATGTTAAAGCATTTCTGCTAACTTTAACCGCTGTATCTTACCTGATGCGCCCTTTGGAAGTTCGCTAAGCACGTAAACGAAGTCGGGGGATTTAAACTTTCCAAGTTTTTTCTCGCAAAGTGTAATTAATTCATCGCTGGTAACGTGACTATCGTTACATAATCTGACGGCCGCTTCGACCCTTTGACCATAAGTCTCACAAGGTCGGGCAAAGGCTGCGGCCTCAATCACGTCTTTATGGCCGTAAAGTGCATCGTCAATCTCGCGTGGGGCTATATTTTCCCCGCCTTTTATTATGAGTTCTTTCAGGCGGCCTGTGACAAAAACATAATTATCCTTATCCAGATAGCCCAAGTCACCAGTACGCATCCAGCCATCCTTGGTCAAAGTAGCATTTGTCGCTTTATCATTATCCAGATACTCCAGCAGCACGTTTGGACCGCGCACCACCAGCTCACCGATAATTCCGGTTTTCACTGGCCTTTGTTCGTGATCAAATATTGCGACCTCATTGCCAAAACCGATACCTGGTGTCCCGATTTTCCGCACACCCGGTGGCAACGGGTTGGAAAGAATTTGTGCGGCGGTTTCCGTCAACCCCATAGTTTCGATAATGGGGATACCAAACTTTTCCTCGAAGCCTTTCTGGGTTTCGGGTGCTAACGGAGCAGAGGCAGATCGACCGAACCTAATACGATTTTTACATGCGTCATTTGGTTCACTGCCACTATGTGAAAGATGCGAAATGATCGTGGGAACAATCGAAAACCAAGTCACCTCCCGTTTTTCACAATCGCGCCAGAAATGCGTGTTCGAAAACTTTGATGCAATCGAGACTGCACCACCAGAAATCAGCGGTGCAATCAGTGTAACACAAAGCCCGTTGATGTGATAAAATGGTAAAACACACATCGCGTGATCTTCTGGTGTCAATTTGTGCGCCACAGCGGTCGTCCAACCGCCTGCAAGTAGGCTGGACTGTGTGTGAACCACCCCTTTTGGCAGGCCGGTCGTTCCCGATGTATACATAAGTAATGCATGATCGTTTGGCGAAACTTTGTGCAGATCAACTGCTGGCAACTTTACCGGCCCCGGAAACAGGATGTCCTTGTCAGCGGGGATCGTACAGGGGTGCGCATCGGTTTCTTTTAATGCTGCCGCATAGGTGTTGACCTGACTTTTTCCCAAAAACAGATAGCGGCATTGGGAATGGCTGATCGCATGACCCATTGCAGCCGGGCCTGCGGCCAAGTTTAAAGGTGTCGCGCGAAACCCGCCATAAAAAGCCCCGAACAGGCAGATGATTGCGTTACGGCTGTTGGGCTTACAAATGGCAACACTTTCGCCTTTGGCAATTCCAAGTGCTGTTAATCGCAGGGCCACGTCGCGTGCCGCTTCACGCAACTCGCCCCAAGTCAACTGACTGCCATCGGTCAGAAAATGGTGACTGACAGTATCGGGCGTTATTTCCGCACGGAAATCAATCCAATCACGTAGAGTGCCTTTGGGTGGGGTTTTTGGGTCAAACTTCATTGCCCGCTACCTTCCAGTAGTCTTCAAAGATGCTGTCTACTGTTGGTTCGTTGACGGGAATTTCATGCACCACTTTTGTTATGTTTAAAAAGTGTTTCCAATGCAGGTTTTCATCAATAGAGTTCCCGCCCCAACTGCCGCATCCCATAGACAAAGAAAACGGCAGACCATTGTTAAAGGACCCGCCGGTAGCAAAGCAATGTGCTTGATTTACAATCACGCGGCAGGTCGGCAAACTGTGACCCATTTCAACAGCGCGATCAGTCTTGGCCGTGTGTATGCCAACGGAATGCCCAGTACCGTAGTAGTTAAGCATAGTTGCCGCTATCCTTGTGGCATCGTTAAAGTCAGATGCACGGTAGAGTGCCGCAACCCGTGACAGTTTTTCGCCTGACAACGGGTAATCTGGGCCAATCCCTTTGGTTTCCACGCAAATAAACTTTGTGGTGCCCGGTACTTTGCCTTGCAAGTCCAATGTATCAATCAAGATATCCGCATTCTGTGCGATTGCGTCTTTGTTAAGGTGTCCATTGTGCCATAAATGCCCGACAACATGGTCTTCCAAATCGGCCCCAACCGTCGTACCACCTACCTTGGCAAGCTCTATGATGAAAGCGTCATAAATTGCATCTACAACAATTATAGAGTTTTCCGATGAACATGAAGTTGCATTGTCAAATGTTTTGGACGCCGCAATTTTAGCCGCAGCGGCAGCAAGGTCGGCAGTTTCATCGATGATAACCGTGACATTTCCAGCCCCAACGCCAATGGCTGGAGTGCCGCTTGTATAAGCGCGGCGCACGTTATTTTGGCTGCCTGTGACGACCACAAGGTCAGTGATTTCCAGCATGCGTTGGGTTTTATCTTTGGTGCCAGGCGCGGGGATCATTTGAACAAGGTCGTGATCCACGCCTATTTTATCAAACTCCGCATGGATATAGCCGATCAGGCGGGCGCATCCCGTAACCCCTTTGGGCGAAGGCGATAGCACAATCGCATTGCCGCATTTCACGGCGTTAATAATGTTGTTTGCAGGTGTTGCAATCGGGTTGGTTGATGGCACAACGGCCCCGACCACGCCGATGGGGCGCGCAATTTTCGTGATACCAGTTTTTGCATCTTCCGAAATAATGCCACAGGTTTTAATCGGTGCGATATCGCGTAACAGGCCCAGTGTTTTACGGTGATTTTTTGTTACTTTATCCGCTATATTACCCAGTCCGGTGGTCTCAACCGCCAGCGTCGCCATTTCCAAATTGCGATCCGGCTGCATGATCGCCCAACCAACAGCCATGGCTGCGAGGTCATAGCGTTCCTGCGTCGCGCCTGTTTCAAAAGCGGCCTGCGCTTTGCGGGCATTGGCAACAATTTGATCGACGATTTGGGTATTACTATCAGTGGGCATATTTTTTCCAATATTGGTTGCAGGGCGAGAATATTCCCGCCCTGTAAAATTATCAAAGACCTTTTAGAAGCTCTTCAAGTGTTGCTTGGCGTGCCGCCCACATCGCCTTGACTTCGTCGCGGGTCATAATATGCATCGGTGATCCACCCTGCTTCATTTTACCAGCAACCTTTTTGTGTGCAAACATTTCAGGCACAGTTGCAGCCAGCTTGTCGATAATGTCTTGCGGGGTGCCTTTTGGTACCATCACACCGCGAAAGTTCACAGAAGCATTATCAACGTCCAGGCCCTGTTCCTTCATTGTTGGCACATCGGGTAAAAACGCATTGCGTTCCAGATCTGCTACACCAAGGATTTTGATGCTGCCAGCTTGGGCCGCACGGTAGGCGTCAGACAGATTGTTCACACCGCCCAATACGTCACCCGCGATCACCGCTTTCATCGCCGCAGAACCGCCACCTTTGGTGGGAATATAGGCCATTTTCACACCCGCAGCTTTTTCAATTTGCAAGGCTGCAATATGATGGCCCACAAACAATCCAGCACCAGAAAATGTCAGCTTACCGGGGTTTGCTTTGGCAAAATCCACAATGTCGGCCATAGAATTGAACGCGCTGTCTTTCCCCACAATAAAGACGGCTGGGTCTGCACCCCAATTTGCAATCGGCTCAAAACTATCAGCGCTATAATCAACACCACCCTTGATTGATTGCGCGATGAAATGCGGGATATTGTAGGCGGCTAATGTGTAACCGTCATTATCTGCTTCGGTTGCGAACCAGTTCCAACCAACACGGCCGCCGGCACCTGGCTTATTGATAATCGCGATAGGCATGCCCAGTGCATCTTCGTTTCCGGCTGTCATCGTCACAATGCGTGCCTGAAAATCCGTGGCGCCACCGGCACCATAAGATACCATCATCATCACCGGCCGGTCTGGATAATCACCCGCCACTGCGGCTGTTCCTGTGAGGCCCATTAGCGATACCGCTAGGGCTGTAAATAGTCTTTTCATAAGGTTTCCTCCCTTGATTTATGCCGCATTAACGGCCTTTTAAATAAACATTCCACGCGGGGTATAGACCTTTAAAACAACCGCAAAGAGTGCATACATAATTGTGATAAACCCGACCGTAATCAGGCCGCGTTTCACCCATGTCTTGATTTCGGTGTTTGGCGATGGATCATATAGCGACAGCAATATGAAAAACGCAAATATGCTTGAAGTATAGAACCCCAAAGCTTTCGCCGCCCAAAAAATATAGAAAGCGGCAACAGCAACACCCGGTGCCATATTTTTAGCCGCATCCATTGATAGCCCATTGCCCACTTTTGAACGGCCTAGCATGGCTTTCGCAAAGGTCCAAAGCGACAACAGTAAAAAGAAAACCGCAATTACCCGTGGAAACAAAAATGCTTCGGCTGGCCTTTGGGTGAAGCTGATCCAGCAAACCCAGATCGCAACAACGCTGATGATACCCGATGATATTCTATGTTGTAGGTAATTCATTACACGGCCTTTCTTGATGCGAACTCTGACCAGGCGGAATACCCTACAGAGATCACAACCACGGCGATCAGGGCGATATTCAAAGGGCCTGAAAAGAAATAAACCAGCGGGCCATTTTGCGCATTTGCAATCATTGATCCCTGCACAAAGTTAGACTCTGCAATAGGCCCCAAGATAAGCCCCAGAACCAGCGGAGCTGCCGAAAACCCAAACCGTTCCAGAAAATACATCATGCCACCCAGAACAGCCATAACATAGACATCGCCCATGGATTGTTGCACCGCATAAGACCCGAACAGGGCAAGACCCAGCACCGTTGCCGCCATCACCGATTGCGGCACCTGTGCCACGCGCGCTGCAAAGGATGCGATATATATCCCGAAGATACACATCAAGACTTGCCCGATCAGCATCGAATTAATAAATGGCCATGCCACTTCCGGATGGTTTTCAAACAAGTCCACACCAGGAAAAATCCCGTGGATAAGTAACCCGCCCAGAAGCACCGCAGCTGTTGGACTGCCCGGAATAGACAGGGTTAGAAGGGGCACCAAGGACGGCCCGACCATCGCATTGTTGGCGGCTTCGGCCGCGATCACGCCTTCTGAATGGCCCGTGCCAAACTTTGCTTTTTCAGGTGAGAATTTTTTAGCTTGGTCATAGGCGACCAACCCTGCGATCTGCCCCCCTACACCGGGGATAAGGCCGATGATAGACCCGATTACCGTACCAATACCAAGTGCGCGTTTGCGTTTAAGGACCTCTTTGAATGCCTTCCCTATCGGATGTTTTTTAACTTCAATTCGACTCATATCTTGATCAAAACGGCCTTTGGCAAACATTGTGATAACTTGCGGGATGGCAAACAGGCCGATAAGTGCAGGAATGATATTAACGCCGCCGCCAAGCGAAGAATGAAATACAAACCGCTTCACGCCCAGCATGTCGTCAAATCCGATCGTGGCCAACCACATGCCGATACAGCCAGATAGTAGACCTTTGACAACCGAACTAGACTCCAGTGACCCGATGACGGTAACCCCTAAAATGGCGAGCCAGAACAAATGAGACGGGCCAAAGGCCAAAGCCCATTGCGCTAGTACAGGTGTCAGAAAAATTAACAGAAAGACGCCAAAGACCCCGCCGATGAGGGAGGATATAAACGATAATTGCAGGGCCTTGGCGCCTTCGCCGTTCAGGGCCATTGCATGGCCGTCAAGGGTTGTGGCTATGTTTGCAGGTGCCCCAGGTATTTTCAACAAGATCGCGGAAACTGCCCCGCCTGCCACGGTTGACGTATAAGCGGCCCCTAAAAGAATAAGACCGTGAACGGCAGACAAATGAAATGTAAACGGGATTAAAAGTGCGACAGCCATTGTCGGTGATAACCCAGGCGTCGCCCCCAAGATAAGCCCGCCAATAGTGCCTCCTATTAACAACAACATCGAAATCGGTGTGAACACCTCTCCGAAATAATAGATAAATTCCATTAGCTTGCCCCCATGATTCCTAAAAGTATGGAATGAAAATAATAATGCAAACGTTTTCATTTTATGTATTATCATGCCATGAAAACCAAAAAATACGCTGATATTATAGATGTTGCCAATCTGGCAAATGTGTCTCCTGCAACAGTTTCACGTTGCTTCAACCATCCTGATAAAGTCCGGCCCGATACGCGAAAGCGCATTCAAGTGGCGATAGAAAAGACTGGGTATATTCGAAACCGCGCCGCCCAAGCAATACATGGCAGACGCAGTGGAACCATTGGGTTGATAGTGCCGACATTAGATAACGCAATCTTTTCCAACTTAATTCAGGCCTTCTCGGAGCAGCTTAATTCAAACGGTTTCACAATGTTGGTGGCCACCCATGGCTATGATTTGGATCGGGAATACCAACTTCTAAGATCACTGCTGGAACACCGTGTTGAAGGAATTGGCCTTATTGGTCTTGATCACAAGAACGAGACTTATTCGTTGATCGAGCGGCGTGAAACACCAAGTGTGGCAATGTGGAATTATCATCCTGATACAAGGATTTCCTGTGTCGGGGCTGACAATGCCGAGGCTGGAAAAATGATTGCCCAACATGTTCTGAACCTTGGCCACAAACGCATTGCGTTGGTTTTTCCAGATACGTTTGAAAATGATCGTGCCGCAAATAGATTAAAAGGTGTGCTGGATATTATAAAAAAAGCAGGTATTCAAATACCTTCCGAATGGCGTCTGAACACACCCTATTCAATAAAAAATGCACGGGAAGTTACTACACCGTTACTTTCTGTGCCAAATAGACCAACCGCAATAATTGCTGGCAATGATGTCATCGCACAAGGTGTAATATATGCGGCACAATCGTTGGGCTTGAATGTGCCTACCGATATTTCTGTGGTCGGCATCGGTGATTTTTCTGGTTCAGCCCATTTGCTGCCAAGTTTAACCACCATTAAGCTGCGGTCAAACAAAGTTGGACAAACTGCCGCAATGATCCTGGATAAATTGATCAATGATAGTGAGAATAAGAATATTCAAAGAATAGCAATTAAAGTAGAACTAATGAAACGCCAAAGCACTGGTAGGCCGCCCATATAATCAACTTGGCGAAGCAAATATTGTGAATTATACATATGAGAAAGTTAGGCATATATCAATGTTTATGGGCTATGTTAAATCGTACAGATTAGCGGTGTTCATAACGCTGCTTATTATTATTTTGCCAATAGCAGTGCCGAGATGCACAGTAAATTATCACATAAGCAGTTGATTTTAAAGATAAATTTATGGTGTCAGAAGAAGACTCGCATATTTTTAGTAACATGCTGATATAATTAATAAAATTACTGCGCGGTTTTCCTTAGTACCCCCAGCGATACCCCACTCAATTCACTTGGTCGGAAGTTCGAGTGCGAAGCGATGACTAAGTAAATCTTCAATTCCCCAGTAGTAATTGTTTGAACCATCCTTTATTCGGTGTTCTTTATGGCAACATTCCTTGGCGATGACAATGTGGTACTCCTTTGAACTTACTGATTGCGGACCTCAGGAGCCTACTGGTGAAATGGCATGTTTGGGCTTATTCTGTTGAAAACCTCAACGTTTTCACCGGATCGCATCATTGCATAAACGGTTCCCGCCCTTGTTTCATACGGTGGCTCTGGTCCGAATTGGGTTTGGCGCTAGTTTGGCCATTTTTTTGAGGTTTTGGGCGGTTGCGGCGAGGATAAATTCGTCATGTGCGCCACATGGCCCACGTAATCTGAGCCGGCCTAAGCCGTGAATGCGTTTCAGATGGGCAAATGACATCTCGACCTTTTTGCGCAATTTCCGCGAGATTGCATATTGCTCCGTTTGCGATAATCTTCGAGCAACATCACGGGACGTTTCATAGATCGAACATGTCACTTTGCGCTGTGGTTCTTTTGGGGTGCAGCGTTCTTTTAAGGCACACGCGTCACAGTCTGATTTGCGCGCACGATAACGGATTGTCTCATCTTTATTTGCACCGGTTCTTGGCGTTTTATAGGCACGGCGATATTGCTTGAGTTCGTTACCGCCGGGGCAAATGTACAAGTCATTTTCAGCGTCGAAGGTAAAATCAGCGCGTTCAAAGGTCCCATCCTTACGCCCAGATTTGTCAATTACAGGAATATGCGGTGCAATCCCGCGCTTCTCGACCAACCAATCTAACATTGGTCCTGATCCATAAGCTGTGTCGGCAATTAGGCGTTCAGGCATAAGATTATGCACCTTTTGCACGCGATCAATCATGGTTTTGACCGCGCCAACTTCGGCTAGTCGAATGGACCGCGTGGCTTCCACATCCAAGATCACTGCATTGTCGGTATCGATCAAATAGTTCGTGGAGTAAGCAAAGTACGCAGGTCCACCGCGTGCGCCAGTCCATTGGGGCGCCGGATCTGAGTGCGAGATAAACTTAGGGATAACGGGGCTGGCCGCGCCAAACGCGGCGTCATCCAGTGTTGCCAGATATTCCCGAACGGCGCGTGGCGCTTCATTCGGGTCAATCGCCTCAGGGTTCCAATCAGCCTTCGGTGTAGATTGCTGACGGTTAGCATCAGCAGCAATAATACTCGCATCCGCCGCATAACGCTGACCGCTCGCCAGCCCTGCATCGATGCATTGAGCGACAACGGTTTCGAACACATGGCGCAACAGATCACTGTCACGAAAGCGACCATGTCTGTTTTTGGAAAAAGTTGAGTGATCTGGAATTGGATCTGTCAGATCAAGTTTGCAAAACCAGCGATAAACCAGATTGAGATGGACCTCATCGCAGAGCCGCCGTTCAGATCGAATGCCCATAATATATCCGACGAGCAACATGCGCATCATGAGCTCCGGATCAACGGAAGGACGGCCAGTCGTGCTATAAAACCCAGACAGATGTTGACGAACGCCAGATAAATCAATGATGCCGTCAATGGCTCATAAAATATGGTCGGCCGGAACATGGTCCTCAATCGAGAAATCGTAAAATAGAGCGCTTTGTGCTTCCTGCTTCGATCCCAACATCGTTCACAATCCCCTGTATCAATAAGGAAATTGAATCAGTCAAACGCACCAAAATCAAGCGGAGTTTTTCAACAGAATAGGTCGTTAGTGGCATAGCCATAATTGGCCCATTTTCTTATTGATACCAAGAAGTGTATCAGCAAACGATAAATACGGTAAGATATTATTTTTAAACGATAAAATTATTGGTGCCCAGAAGAGGACTCGAACCTCCACGTCTATACAGACACTAGCACCTGAAGCTAGCGCGTCTACCAATTCCGCCATCTGGGCACGTTATTGGTCTGCGTGGGATTTACAGGCGGATACCTGAACTGTCAACGACAAGACGCGTGATTGCAAAACAAACTTGTCCCTTCCCGCAGGAACAGGTATTCCTAAGATCAGCAATACAATCAGCCACAGGAATTCACATGTCACACGCACCTAAACTTGTCACAATATTCGGTGGTTCAGGCTTTGTCGGCCGCTACATAGCGCGGCGGATGGCCAAAGAAGGTTGGCGTGTACGTGTGGCGGTTCGCCGCCCGAATGAAGCGATTTTTGTGAAGCCATATGGCACTGTTGGACAGGTCGATCCTATCTTAGCAAATATCCGCGATGACGCTTCCGTTCAGGCAGCTTGCGTGGGGGCAGATGCGGTGGTGAATTGTGTGGGAACCTTTGATAAGGGCGGGCGCAATAACTTTGAGGCGGTTCAAGTTGAGGGTGCCGGGCGCATTGCCAAAATGGCAAAAGCTGCGGGCGTAAAACAACTGGTTCATATTTCAGCCATTGGGGCTGATAAAGATGCCCTTAGCACGTATGCACGCACCAAAGCGGCGGGCGAAGCCTTGGTAAAACAAGCCTTTCCAAATGCCGTCATCTTACGCCCCTCTGTTATCTTTGGCACCGAAGATCTGTTCTTTAACCGCATTGCCAAAATGGCAACCTTAACACCGGTGATCCCGATTGTTGGTGGCAGCTCTAAGTTTCAGCCCGTCTATGTGGATGATGTGGCCAAAGCGGCGGCCATTGGCGTTCTTGGTCAAACCGCAGCCGGTGTGTATGAACTTGGCGGGCCTGATACAGAAAGTTTTACTGAACTTACTGACCGTATGTTGGCCTGCATCCGTCGCAAACGTTTAAAGGTCAATGTGCCGTTCTTTATGGCCTCTATAGATGCGAAAATATTGGATATGGTTTTCGGGCTGACAATGGGTCTGTTCAAGAACAATATACTGACGGCAGATCAGGTAGAACAATTACGCACTGATAATGTGGTGGCACCGCGCGCCAAAGGTTTTGCAAAGCTGGGTATCGAGCCTGTTGCAATGGACGCCGTGTTGGACAGCTACCTGTACAGCTATCGCCCATACGGGCAATATGCTGAATTGACTGAGTCCGGTAAAAATCTGTCAGCCTAAGTGTAGGCGATCCACAGCAACCCAAACCCTAATATGATGCGGTAGATCACATAGGGTGTGAAGCTGACACTTTTCAGTAATCGCATCATCAATGACAATGCCAGTAAAGCTGAGATGAAAGAAAAAGCGGCGGCAATAGCGCCGTCTTTTGCCACTTGAATATCTGCCGTTGAAATCACTTCCGCCCCCAGTAAAACACCCGATGCCATAATTGTCGGGATCGACATCAACATTGATATTTTTGCGGCGTCTTCACGGGTGTACCCCATTTGCAAAGCACCGGTAATGGTGATGCCGGAACGCGATGTGCCAGGGATCAAAGCGATCATCTGCCATAGGCCCAGTTTGATTGCATCCGTGTAATTCCATTCAGGTGCCTGCTTGTTCTGTGCCGCTTTTTGATCAACGAAATACAATGCAATACCAAAGATCAGCATGGCCCAGCCGATAACTTTAATCGAACGAAGTGCCATATCAAATCCAGTTAATTTAAGCGCAAGACCTGCCAAAACCACAGGGATCGTGGCAACGGTTAACAGCAATGCCAACCGCGCACCTTCAGTTGTGTAACGCCCCCGCATAATATCGCCACAACCAAGAATGGCTTTGCGTACATCTGTCCAGAAATACAAAACAACCGCACCCAAAGTACCGATGTGAACTGCAACATCAAGGGCCTGTCCCTGATCGGGCAGATTGGTCAGATGGGGTAGTAAAATCAGATGGCCAGAGGATGATACGGGCAGGAATTCAGTAATGCCCTGAATGATTGCCAGAATAAAAAGGTGAAGAAGTGACATGATTCGACCTGTATTACTTTTTTAGAACCTTAGAATGGTAGGAAGCAAAAGTGAATCTACTTAATAGGTAATAATATATGACTAATATTAAAGGCTCTTCTTAGATTTCTTTGATCTTTACACAATAATGTTCAATATAGGTCAGTAATGCTTACTTTTATATTAAACCGAATGGTTATAGTGAGTGATCTCTGGATAATTTGCCTGCCAACCGAAAGGCCCGCTATGGCTGAGAATAAAATGTTGAAATTTGTGCATGTGTCGCGTGATATGCCGCAAAAGCGTGTGCCTAGCTTACGCACGAAAGACTATGATGAGGTTTATCAAGAGTTCGCCGCCACAAAAGCGGCTGAGCAGGCCTCGCGTTGTTCGCAATGCGGTGTGCCTTATTGCCAAACCCATTGCCCGTTGCACAACAACATTCCCGACTGGCTGCGCCTGACCGCCGAAGGGCGGTTGCAAGAAGCTTATGAATTAAGTCAGGCCACCAATACTTTCCCTGAGATTTGTGGCCGCATCTGCCCACAAGACCGCTTGTGTGAAGGTAACTGCGTGATCGAACAAGCAGGTCACGGTACAGTTACGATTGGTGCCGTCGAAAAGTATATCACTGATACGGCTTGGGAAAATGGCTGGGTTAAACCTGCTACACCCCATGCTGAACGCATAGAAACTGTTGGCATCATCGGGGCGGGCCCCGCAGGCTTGGCCGCCGCTGACGTGCTGCGCCGCCAAGGGGTTCAGGTGACGGTTTATGACCGCAATGACCGCGCGGGCGGGTTGCTGACCTATGGCATCCCCAGCTTTAAGTTAGAAAAAGACGTGGTGATGCGTCGCAATAAATTGCTGGAAGAGGGCGGCGTTAAATTTGAGCTGAACACAGAGATTGGCACCGACATCAGCTTTGCTGATCTGCGTGCAAAACATGATGCAATCCTAATAGGAACAGGGGTTTATAAGTCGCGTGATCTAGGTGGGCCGGGTGCCGGCAACAGCGGAATTGTAAAAGCGATTGACTATTTGACGGCCTCTAACCGCCTGAATTTCGGCGATACTGTACCTGAAATTGAAAGTGGTGAACTGTCTGCGAGCGGCAAAAATGTTGTGGTCATCGGTGGGGGCGACACGGCAATGGATTGCGTGCGCACGGCCATGCGCCAAGGGGCGAAATCTGTGAAATGCCTGTATCGCCGCGACCGTAAAAATATGCCGGGTTCAGTGCGTGAAACCGCCAATGCCGAAGAGGAAGGCGTGGAGTTTGTATGGCTTGCCGCCCCCAAAGGCTTCACGGGGGATGGTGATGTAACAGGCGTTATCGTATCCAAAATGCGCTTGGGCGCACCTGACGCAACAGGGCGCCAAAGCCCTGAGGAAATTGCCGGTGCGGATTATACCGAAGACGCTGATCTGGTGATCAAAGCACTGGGATTCAGCCCCGAAGACCTGCCTGCTTTATGGGATACACCCGAACTGGAAGTCACCCGTTGGGGCACGGTAACGGCTGATTTCACCACCAAGGAAACATCCCTTTCAGGGGTGTTTGCAGCGGGTGATATTGTGCGCGGTGCCAGTCTAGTTGTTTGGGCTATTCGCGATGGGCGTGATGCAGCAGACAGTATTTTAAAGCACCTGAATGCACAAGCTTCGGTGGCGGCGGAATGATCTTAACCTTTATACATTTCACCCAATCAGTTGTGTATGATTTGCGTATGGAAACCGTATGGCAAGCATATGGCACATTACGGGTTAACCAATCTGCAATGATCGTTAATAGGTCAGTGGATTTGACCCAAGCACATCAAAAGATAAATCAATTCTTAATGCAAGCGACCGGAACGGGAGCCATATCATGACTAAAATCAGCGAAAACTGGAAAGCCGAACAAGAAGCCAAACGTGCCTATATGGCCGAACACGGCATGTATTCGGAAGCGGATGAGCATTCATCTTGCGGTGTTGGCATGGTGGTTTCTATTGATGGTAAAGCATCACGCGGTGTGGTTGAAAATGGCATCAAAGCCTTGCGTGCAGTTTGGCATCGGGGGGCTGTGGATGCAGACGGTAAAACCGGCGATGGGGCTGGTATTCTTTTGGATATTCCCGTGCCGTTTTTCTATGATCAGATTGAACGCACGGGCCACAAACCGCGCGAGGATGAGCTGGTGGCAGTGGGGCAAATTTTCCTGCCGCGCACAGATTTCGGGGCACAGGAAACTTGCCGTACAATCGTTGAAACCGAAGTGCTGCGCGCGGGTTATTACATTTACGGTTGGCGTCATGTGCCTGTGGAAGTGTCTTGTCTGGGCGATAAGGCCAATGCGACGCGGCCTGAGATTGAACAGATATTGATCTCGAACTCCAAAGGTGTGGATGAGGTCACTTTTGAACGTGAATTATATATTATTCGCCGTCGTATTGAAAAAGCTGTTAACATTGCGCATGTGAACGATTTCTATGTTTGCTCGCTATCGTGCCGTTCGATCATCTACAAAGGCATGATGTTGGCCGAACAGGTAGCAGTGTTTTATCCTGACTTGCAGGACGAACGGTTTACCTCTGCTTTTGTGATTTATCACCAGCGTTATTCTACCAACACGTTCCCGCAATGGTGGCTGGCGCAACCGTTTCGGATGCTGGCCCATAATGGTGAGATTAATACGTTAAAGGGCAATGTGAATTGGATGAAAAGCCATGAAATTCGCATGGCTTCTAAGAATTTTGGCGATAATGCCGAGGATATTAAACCGATTATTGCGGCAGGCTCTTCTGATAGTGCCGCTTTGGATTCTGTGTTTGAAGTGATGGTGCGTGCGGGGCGTAATGCGCCTATGGCCAAGACCATGCTGGTGCCTGAAAGCAGCAACACGACAGAAATGAAACCCGAATGGAAAGACATGTACGCCTATTGCAACGCGGTGATGGAACCGTGGGATGGGCCCGCCGCATTGGTGATGACCGATGGCCGTTGGGTCTGTGCGGGGCTTGACCGAAGTGGGTTGCGCCCGATGCGTTATGTGGTGACCGGTGACGGTTTGCTGATCGCGGGTTCCGAGGTGGGTATGGTGCCAACCGATGAGATGAGTGTGCGCGAAAAAGGCGCGTTAGGCCCGGGGCAAATGATAGCGGTTGATATGGCCAAGGGGCGGTTACTACATGATGAAGAACTGAAGGATGAGCTGGCGGCAAGCCGCCCGTTTGGCAAGTGGGTTGGTAGTATTGTTAAGCTGGATAAAGAGCACAGCAAAATCAGCGAAACCGTATCTTATACAGGTGCTGAGCTGCGCAAACGCCAAATCGCGGCGGGCTATTCCATTGAAGAGCTTGAGATGATTTTGCATCCGATGGCCGAGGACGCGAAAGAGGTTCTGGCGTCGATGGGGGATGATACACCTTCTGCGGTTTTGTCAGACCAGTACCGGCCTTTATCGCATTTTTTCCGGCAGAATTTCAGTCAGGTAACCAACCCGCCGATTGACAGTTTGCGCGAACATCGGGTGATGAGCTTGCGCACGCGATTCGGCAACCTGCGCAATGTGCTGGATGAAAGTAATGAGCAGACCGAGATCCTGTCTTTGGAAAGCCCGTTCCTGTCGAACGCGCAGTTTGATCATATTGTTGGGCATTTCGGCGATGCAGTAACGACGATTGATTGTACCTTTGATGGTGCCGATGATGGTGCGTTACGCTTGGCTGTGGAACGCATTCGCAGTGAGGCTGAGGATGCCGTGCGTTCAGGTGCGGGGCATCTGGTTTTGTCGGATGCAGGTCAAAATGAAGATAAGGTTTCAGTGCCGATGATATTGGCTACGTCTGCCGTACATTCATGGTTGACCAAAATCGGATTACGCACGTTTTGTTCGATTAACGTGCGTTCTGCGGAATGTATTGACCCGCATTATTTTGCGGTGCTGATCGGTGCGGGGGCGACCACTGTGAACGCTTATCTTGCGCAAGACAGTTTGGCAGACCGTATTGAACGCGGGCTTTTGGATCAAACTTTAGACGTTGCGATGGCGCGGTATAAAGAGGCGATAAACCAGGGTCTGTTGAAAATTATGGCGAAGATGGGCATTTCGGTTATCGGGTCATATCGCGGTGGTTTAAACTTTGAAGCGGTGGGGCTTTCGCGCGCTATGGTTGCGGAATTTTTCCCCGGAATGCTAAGCCGTATTTCGGGTATTGGCCTGATCGGTATTCAGCGCAGTGCGAATAAAGTTCATGCTAAGGGTTGGAAAGCGGGGCAGGACATTTTGCCCATCGGCGGTTTTTATAAAGCACGCCGCACGGGCGAAACCCATGCGTGGCAGGCGCAAAATATGCATATTTTGCAATCGGCCTGTGATCGTGCGTCTTATGAATTGTGGAAGCAATATAGTGCGCGGATGCAAAGCAATCCGCCGATTGCACTGCGTGATTTGATGGATTTCAAACCTGTGGCACAACCAATTCCCGTGGACGAGGTCGAGTCGATTACCGCCATTCGCAAACGCTTTGTGACACCCGGCATGTCGCTGGGGGCGCTAAGCCCTGAGGCGCATAAAACGCTGAATGTTGCAATGAACCGTATTGGCGCCAAGTCTGACAGTGGTGAAGGCGGCGAAGACCCTGCGCATTTTGTGCCCGAACCTAATGGCGATAACCCATCTGCGAAGATTAAACAGGTGGCCTCTGGTCGCTTTGGGGTCACGGCGGAATATCTGAACCAGTGTGAAGAGCTGGAGATCAAGGTCGCCCAAGGGGCAAAGCCCGGTGAAGGTGGGCAGTTGCCGGGGATGAAAGTCACGGAATTGATTGCGCGTTTGCGCCATTCAACACCGGGTGTGATGCTGATCAGCCCGCCGCCGCATCACGATATTTATTCGATCGAGGATTTGGCGCAGTTGATCTATGATCTGAAACAGATCAATCCGCGTGCAAAGGTAACTGTGAAACTTGTGGCTTCATCCGGTGTTGGTACTATTGCGGCGGGTGTGGCAAAGGCGCACGCGGATGTGATCCTGATTTCCGGGCATAACGGGGGTACAGGCGCATCACCTGCGACATCCATTAAATACGCGGGCTTGCCTTGGGAAATGGGATTGTCGGAAGCACATCAAGTGCTGGCGATGAACAATCTGCGCGGCCGTGTCACGCTGCGCACCGATGGTGGTTTGCGCACGGGGCGCGATATTGTGATGGCGGCGATGTTGGGGGCCGAAGAATACGGCATCGGTACCGCTGCACTGATCGCGATGGGCTGTATTATGGTGCGTCAATGCCAGTCAAACACATGCCCTGTGGGCGTTTGTGTGCAAGATGAAGAGCTGCGCAAGAAGTTTACGGGAACAGCCGATAAAGTGGTCAATCTGATCACGTTTTATGCCCAAGAAGTACGTGAAATTCTGGCCTCACTAGGGGTGCGTTCGCTGGGCGAAATCATTGGCCGCGCGGATATGCTGGCACAGGTCAGCCGTGGGTCAGCACATCTGGATGACCTGGATTTGAACCCACTTCTGATCAGCGTCGATGACGCAGACAAGATCATTTATAACCGTGATAAAGACCGCCAATCTGTGCCCGATACGCTGGACGCGGAAATTTTGAAAGATGCGCAACCGTTCTTTAAAGAAGGCGAAAAAATGCAGCTTTCTTATGCGGTGCAAAACACACATCGTACCATCGGCACACGGATTTCCAGTCATATTGTCGGGCGGTTCGGGATGCGCAATGAATTGCAACCTGACCATCTGACAATTAAATTGACAGGGTCAGCGGGCCAATCATTGGGGGCTTTTGCACCGAACGGGTTGAAGCTGGAAGTATCAGGCGACGCCAATGATTACGTCGGCAAAGGTCTGTCCGGCGGCATGATTGTGATCCGCCCGCCCAAGGGCAGCCCGTTGATTGCGGCGGAAAATACCATCATCGGCAACACCGTTTTATATGGTGCCACAGACGGTAAATTGTTTGCCAATGGGCGCGCAGGGGAACGGTTTTGCGTGCGCAATTCAGGCGCCCATGTGGTGGTTGAGGGCTGTGGCTCGAACGGTTGCGAATACATGACCGGTGGTGTCACGGTTATTGTCGGTTCTGTTGGCGCAAACTTTGGCGCGGGCATGACGGGCGGTATGGCTTATGTGTACGACCCCAAAGGTGTGTTCGATCTATATGCAAATATGGAATCTTTGGTGTTGGCACCTGTGACCGTGCCGCATTGGGAAGCACAATTAAAAGGTCTGTTGGAACAGCATGTGGCGGAAACCGGTAGCCCGAAAGTAAAAGAGATTTTGCATCGTTGGGATGAGGAGCTGACAAAATTCGTACAGGTTTGCCCGAAAGAGATGCTGAACCGTCTGACATATCCGCTTTCTTTGGATTGTGGTCAGAAATCAGCCTAAGCTATTGAACCATACCCCTTTCGCTTTATGCTGTACAAATGACAGCCAAGCCGCAAAAGAAAGCCGCGAAGAAGAAACAACCCGCAAAGCCAAAGAATTGGTTCGCGGGGCTTCGCCGGCGTATTTTTCGCGCTCTGCGTAATGCTGTGATTATCGCAGTCACAACAGCGGCAATTTTGGTGCTGATCTTTCGGGTACTGAACCCGCCGATCAATATATATATTGCTTCAGAATGGATACGGCTGGGTGAAGTGAAGCGTGATTGGGTGCCGATTGAAACATTTCCACCTTATGTGGCGCGTTCCGTTGTGGCCGCAGAAGACGCAAATTTTTGCCTGCATTCTGGTTTTGATTTTACCTCTATCAAGGCCGCACTTAACGGTAAAGGAAAGTTGCGGGGGGCCTCTACCCTATCGCAGCAGGTCTCAAAAAACGTGTTTTTATGGCAAGGGCGTTCTTGGGTGCGTAAAGGGCTGGAAGCGGGTTTTACGGTTTTAGTTGAATGGATATGGTCAAAGAAACGTATTGTTGAAGTGTATCTGAATGTTGCCGAATTTGACGAAGGTGTTTTTGGTGTGGCGGCAGCTGGGCGGCATTATTTCGGGGTGGAGCCTGAAAACATAACACGCTTGCAAGCGGCACGTCTGGCGGCCATTTTACCCAACCCAAAAAATCGCTCTGCCAGTCGCCCCTCATCGCTGGTTCGCAAGCGCACCGCGCGGATTTTATCGGGCGAAGCGACGATTGCAGCGGATGGGCGCGCAAAATGCTTTCAGTAGAGGTTGATATATTTTACACTTCGGGGCAAAAGCATAAAAACAGCAACGAAAATTGAAGCCTCATATGTATCGTCTATACCATTACCCCTTATCGCCGTTTTCACGCAAAGTACGCCTTGTTCTAGCTGAAAAAGGCATAGAGGTAGAATTGGTTGAGGAACGCTATTGGGAAAAACGCCCTGATTTTTTGCGCATGAACCCCAGTGGGAAAGTTCCGGTTTTGAAAGCGGATAAGCTGACATTGGCTGAGTCCGGCGCGATTTGCGAATATCTGGATGAGATCCATCCCGAACCTGCGTTGTTTCCTACCGACATTGAAAAACGTGCAGAAGTGCGCCGTCTGGCCAGTTGGTTTGATGATAAGTTTTACCGCGAAGTGACCATGAACCTGTTGGGGGAACGCCTGCTGAAAAAAGTGATGGGCGGCGGGTATCCTGAAAGTAAAAACGTCAAAGCGGGTTCAAAAAGTATCCGTTATCATTTGAAATATATGACCTATCTTTTGGACCGTCGCCGCTGGCTGGCGGGGGATCGTTTAAGCATGGCAGATTTTTCGGCGGCTGCGCAAATATCTTGCCTGGATTATATTTCTGACGTTGATTGGAACAGTCATGAGTTGGTTAAAGACTGGTACGCCAAGATTAAATCACGCCCTGCGTTTCGGTCTTTACTAGCCGATCAACTGCCAGGGTTTCCGCAGCCGGCGCATTATGCTGACTTGGACTTTTGACTGCGCTGCTGGAACGATTACGCAGCCATGCGCTGCAAGAAGGCTTTGCCAAAATGGGCGTTTGTGCGCCTGATGCGATACCGCACGCTGCAGGCCACCTGAATACTTTCGTTGAAAAAGACCGTCACGGGCAAATGGATTGGATGGCCAAGCGTATGCATTGGCGCGGCAACCCTGCCGAGTTGTGGCCGGATGCGAAATCTGTGGTGATGCTGGCAGAACCTTATACACCAACACACGATCCTTTGGCGGTTTTAGACATGGCCGATCGTGGGGCGATATCGGTTTATGCGCAGAACCGTGATTACCATGATGCGGTGAAAAAACGGTTGAAGCGTGTGGGGCGTTGGCTGATCGAGCAAGCCCATGACACTGAGATCAAGGTTTTTGTTGATACCGCCCCCGTGATGGAAAAGCCACTTGGCGGCGCGGCAGGGCTTGGCTGGCAGGGCAAGCATACCAACCTTGTTTCAAGGGATTTGGGCAACTGGTTTTTTCTAGGTGCGATTTTTACCACGGTTGATTTTGCCAAGGATGAAGCGGGGCATGATCAATGCGGTTCGTGCACCGCGTGTTTGGATATTTGCCCGACAAATGCGTTTCCCGCGCCTTATCAACTGGATGCGCGGCGGTGTATTTCGTATCTGACGATTGAACATAAAGGCCCCGTTGATCTGGAATTGCGTGCGCTTTTGGGCAACCGGATTTATGGTTGTGATGATTGCTTGGCGATCTGCCCGTGGAACAAGTTTGCGATTGAGGCGCGCGATATTACATATCATGCGCGCGCGGAACTTGTGGCACCAAAGCTGGCGGAATTGGCCCAGTTGGATGATGCGCAGTTCCGTGTGTTTTTCAGCAAATCACCCGTGAAACGCATCGGGCGTAATCAGTTTATCCGTAATGTACTTTATGCGATTGGGAACTCTGGGGATGCGGGCTTGAAATCTGTTGCAACAGGATTGAAAAGTGATGACGACCCAACAGTGGCAGAGGCCGCACATTGGGCAGAGGCACGGTTATGACGGGTGTACTCTTAAGTTTCGGGCATGGGTATTCGGCGCAGGCTTTATCGCCTATTTTAGTTAAACAAGGCTGGACAGTATTTGGCACAACTCGTGCGCAAGATAATATCAGCGCGATTGCAGCATCTGGGGCTACACCTGTTTTGTGGCCCGGAACTGGGCCGGAAGAATACTTGGATCAGGCAACACATTTGCTGATTTCAACGGCACCGGGTGAAACAGGTGATCCTGTTTTGGCAGCCTTATCGGATCAAATAACCAAACGCCGTGAGCAGTTTAAATGGGTTGGATATTTATCCACCACTGGCGTTTATGGCGATCATCAAGGCGGTTGGGTCGATGAAGCCACAGCCTTGACCCCTGCAACCAAACGCGGGCAATGGCGGGTACAAGCTGAGCAACAATGGCAAGATATGGGGCTACCGCTGCATATCTTTCGGCTTGCGGGTATTTACGGGCCTGGGCGCGGGCCTTTTGCCAAACTACGGCGTGGAACGGCGCGGCGCATTGTGAAAGAAAATCAACTGTTCAGCCGTATTCATGTGGATGATATCGCACGGGTTCTTGCGGCTTCTATTGCAAAGCCAAACGCAGGGTCGATTTATAATGTCTGCGATAATCTGGCAGCACCACCTGAAGATGTGATTGCACATGCGGCAAAACTTATGGGCGCGCCCGCACCTAAGGCGGAAGATTTCACATCCGCAGATATGACACCAATGGCAAAAAGCTTTTATTCCGAATCAAAGAAAGTTTCGAACACGAAGATTAAATCAGAGTTGGGGGTTCAGTTGGAATACCCCGACTATGTATCCGGGCTAAATGCCCTGCACAAAGAAGAATGCGGGCAAAAATAAAGGGACGGCGCAATAAACGCCATCCCTTAAAATTCTTTACTTATGACCTTAGGCCAAAGCGTATAACGACAAATTAGTCGTTAGAAGCTGCTACAGCTACGCCAATTGCTAGTAGAACTAGGATTGGAACGATGATGCCGCTACCTGTTGATGAACCTGAAGATGCAGAAGAACCTTCAGCTATTTCTTCGATTACTGGTTCTACTACTGGCTCATTCAAGCTGCCAGCAAATGCTGTTGTTGCTGCTAGTGTGAATGCAGCTGCTAGTACGATAGATTTCATTACGAAAATCCTCCAAATTAAAAAGCTCGCCGCATATTGTGGGAAAGGTAGATGGCCCCACGACGAACACCCAAGACTGTACCTCGTGAAGCTTTTTAATCAGCTTCGTTTAGCTATTGCAACAATAACATGCCTTAATCCCACCAAACTTAAGCAAAAAGTCGTTAAATAAGCAACACTTGGGTGCCAACCTTGGCCAAATCGAACAACAAAGCGATATGCTCATTAAACAAACCGATACAGCCATTTGAAGATCGGCGGCCAATTTTGCGTGTATCATGGGTTCCGTGAATACGGTAATATGTCCACGATAGGTATAAAGCATGTGTTCCCAAAGGGTTTTCCGGGCCCGGTGGGATATATTTCGGCCAATCAGGGTTCCTTTTCAGCATACTTGCCGTTGGGCGCCAATCAGGGCCAATGCGTTTGCGGATAATAGATGTACGGCCCAAACGGGTTAAATCATCTGATTCGGGTACACTTGTTGGGTACAAACGGTAAATACTTTCATCTTCTGACCAATAATGCAGGGCACGGCTGCGTGTATCAACTAGGATCACACCATTTCTAAGGTTAGAGAAATAGGGCTTCCAGCTTTTAGATTTAAAGTTGGACGCATTCCGCTTCACTGTTCCGGCAATCGGGTCGGCGATATTTTCTTTATCAATATCTTGCAACATTGCATTATCTGTTTGCGCCCATGCCTTTGATCCCAGCACAACAGGGCTTGCAAGGGCAGAGGCTGTAAAGGCACGGCGTGTGAATTTCATATCCATCTATGTTATCCTAGTTCCTAAATATCTATATCTTTAAATAGTGCCTTTGCACCACAGTTGCAATTCAAACAATCGTTAACGCGCGTGAAGGGGTTTTCAATCGGACTATTGCACCCTAAGTAGGGCTAACTGAACGGGTAAAGGGTTCTCATTATGATTAGAGCGTTATTTATAGCTTTTATAGCGGTTTTTGCACTTTCTGCATGTACGCCACCCGAAAAACCCATAGATGACGGTGCTTTTCACCCAACGATCTTCAGAATTCGCAAGGGCGATACTACTAAAATTCAGTTTCGTCAGCTGGATGCGGTAAACGCAGTACGCACAGCAAGCGGATTATCGCCGCTTGAATTATCGGCACAACTGAATGCCGCCGCAACAACCCATTCCATCGATATGGCCAAACAACAACGACCCTGGCATTTCGGTTCAGACGGTTCTTCGCCACTGGATCGTGTAGCACGTACGGGCTATCCTGGCATAATGCTGGGCGAGAATATTTCTGAAACTTATGAGAATGACACGGAAACGCTACAGGTTTGGATGAATGACACGGATGCAAGAGCAACGATTCTGGATCCGAACGCGCGCTTCTTTGGGGTGTCATGGTTTCAGGAGAGAAATGGTAAGATTTGGTGGACACAGCTAACAGGTAGCTAAAACCCCAAGCCAAAATTCAGGGCAATACATCTATCTGCGTGCCATTCTGCACCATCGCATAAATCACTTCCATCTCTTTATTTTTTACAGAGATACAGCCAGCCGTCCAATCAGGTTTGTTACGGTCGCCGCGTAAAGTTGGGCCGCCGTGAATAAAAATCTCACCGCCTGGGTCTTTGCCGATTGATCTGGCATAGGCGATGTCTTTTGCGTTTGGATATGACATGCCCAAACTTAAATGAAAGGCGCTGTTGGGGTTGCGGCGGTTAATGAAGTAACTGCCTTCGGGTGTACGCCCGTCGCCTTCGTATTCTTTATGGCCGCGCGGGGTGAAACCAAGTTCTACATCGTATTTTTTCAAAACCTTTTTACCGCTCATCAGCCACATGGAACGTGAAGATTTTTCCACAACAACCCGTGTTACCTGTGGGCCGCGATAGGTTTTGAACTTTGAACGGGTAGAGCAGGCCGAAAGCAGCAACGCACTTGCCGTTAAGGGTATAAATTCGCGTCGGTTCATCATTACATTCCTGTTTCCTGCGCAATCTTTTTAGCGGATTTACGTTGCCGCTCTGTTGCACTTTTCAGTTGTCCACATGCAGCCATTATATCCTCACCGCGCGGTGTTCGTATAGGGCTTGCATAGCCTGCTTCGTTCACAATGTCGGCAAATGCTTCAATTCTTTCCCAATTTGACCGCTCATAAGGCGAACCCGGCCAAGGATTAAACGGGATCAGATTGATCTTGGCAGGGATGCCTGCGATCAGTTTGACCAAACGACGCGCATCAGCATCACTGTCGTTCACATCTTTGAGCATGACATATTCAAAGGTAATGCGTTCGGAATTGGACAGGCGCGGATAATCACGGCAGGCTTGCAGCAATTCGGCGATTTTGTGTTTACGGTTAATCGGTACCAATTTATCACGCACTTGGTCTGTTGTGGCGTGAAAACTGATCGCCAGCATACAGCCGATTTCATTCCCTGCGCGAATAATTTCAGGCACCACACCGCTGGTAGACAGGGTAATGCGGCGGCGTGAAAGCGAAATGCCTTCGTTATCCATCGCGATCAGCATGGCATCGCGCACGTTGTCAGTATTATAGAGCGGCTCACCCATGCCCATCAAAACGATGTTGGAAATCAGGCGTTTGTCACCCGCAGGTTTATCCCATTCTTCCAGATCATCACGGGCTATCAAAATTTGACTGACAATTTCACCTGCCGACAGGTTACGCACCAGTTTTTGTGTGCCAGTATGGCAAAACGGACAAGTAAGCGTACACCCGATTTGTGATGAAATACACAAAGTACCGCGATTGGCTTCTGGGATATATACGACTTCCACCTCATGCCCGCCGGCAATGCGCAAAAGATACTTGCGGGTGCCATCGTCAGAGATTTGGCGGGTCACAATTTCTGGGCGGTTGATTTGGAAATGCGCGCCTAGGCTGGCACGAAAACCTTTTGACAGGTTGGTCATGTCGTCAAATCGGGTGACCCCTTTTTGGTACAACCAACCCCATACCTGATTGACCCGCATCTTCAGCTGCTTTTCAGGCGTGCCAATATCCGCAAATGCTGCCTTTAGCGCATCACGGCTAAGACCGATCAGATCGGGTTTGACCTGCGGTTCGGATTTGCGCGGTATGGTTACCAAATCAGGTGTTATCGGTGCGCTCATTGCGACAGCTTTCTATAAAACAGCCCCAAAACGGGGTTTCGGGGCTATTATAGCATAAAGGGTAAAAGCAAAACCTTTACTTACAACGCTTTTCCGCTTCGGCCAAAGCGGAGGTAAAGCCGATCAAAGAAAACGTGTCTTTGGTTTTTGTGCCACGCGCGCTTTGCGCATTCACAACCGCTTCTGAACCGCGTTGCAGTGACGCTTTGATCTTGGCGTCAACAGCTGCAGATTCCGGCCACGCATATTCCCCGTCCGGGTACATGTTATATGTCGATGATCCAACCGTCAGACGCACAGGCGTATCGGGTTTAAACGGATAACCGCCTGTGAATGACACTTCGCCACGTATGCCGCTTTTGGGCAAATAGGTGACAAAGAAACGGATGTCACTGCGGCTTACCACAACAGGTTTGCCGCTGCGTGTATTCACGGTTTTAGTGGGTTTGGAAACGATCCAACATCTAAGCGGGGTGTTTTCAACAAATACTGACCAATCCGATTTCGAATCCACGACATTCGTCGAGGTTTGGGCGGATAAGGTCGTGCTATTAAAAGACACCGCTGCGATTATACCGCATGTCAATGCTACTGCTCTGTTCATACTGCCTTACAGCCTCCAAGCTGTTATTTTTTGCCTCTTCCAACCAAAATAGGACGGAATTGTGTTGAAGTTGTGACAGCATACTAGAATAACGTAAAGGAATATAGCCAGCAGGCAGTGTATAAACCTTTAAAATCGGCGGATTTTCGTCAAAAGAAGTGGAAAAACGATGGGTAGCTCAGAAATTGTGGCAGAAGTGTGGCGTGGAGAATTCTTGGAATGTGTGCATCGCGGCCATATTGCGATTTGCAACACCCAAGGTGATTTGCTGGCTTCCTGGGGGGATCCTGCGGCGGTTATCCTGCCGCGCTCATCGTGCAAGATGCTGCAAGCCTTACCTTTGGTCGAAAGTGGCGCGGCTGAACGGTTTGGGCTGACATCCGAACAACTGGCCCTATCATGCGCATCTCACAACAGTGCGCATATTCACACCGACAGGATTCATGCATGGTTAAAAAACCTTGGATTAAGCGAAAGCAATCTGCGGTGCGGCGGACATATGCCAAAAGATGAAGCAGCGTTAAAGGAACTAATGTGCGGCGATCACTGCTTTGATCAAACCCATAACAACTGTTCGGGCAAGCATTCGGGTTTTTTGACCCTGAACAAACATCTGGGCGGGGGTGCGGAATATCTAGAAATAGATCACCCCGTGCAGGTTGCGGTGAAAGCCGCATTAGAAGATATGACGGGCGAAGATACTTACGGTCACGTCATTGACGGCTGCTCTGCGCCCAACTTTGCCACGACCCTGACGGGATTTGCCCGCGCATTGGCCCGTATGGCCGACCCAAGCGGGCTGGGGGCTGTGCGTGAAGAGGCGGCAAAATCACTGATTGGCGCGATGGCCAAACACCCTGAACTGGTGGCAGGCGAGGGGCGCGCCTGTACCGAATTGATGCGGGCAATGGATGGCAAAGCTGTGATAAAAACAGGTGCCGAAGGTGTGTTTGCAGCTATTTTGCCTGAACGGGGTATTGGTGTTGCATTGAAAATCGAAGACGGGGCCACACGCGCATCAGAATGCGCAATGGCCGCCATGTTGGTACGTCTGGGTGTGGCAGATGCAAACCATCCAGCGGTTCAAAGCCATCTGTTTCATGATCAGCGGAATTGCAATGATTTTTCAGTGGGAACTATTCGCCCGAGTGAGGGGGTTTATCAGGATGGGGTGGGAATATAGGGAAGTAAATGTTCCGAATTGATCGCAAAACCAAACAAGACCCAAAGGCGCGCTGGGCGTTAAGTGATCCTGTGTTCTTTGCCTCCGGTGCTTGCCACATTCTGACCTATGCATTCTTGGAGCAATACCCTAATGCAGGATATTCAGCTGTTTGGATCAGGCCGATTGATGGGTATACAGGCAACCATATTGTTGCAAAGCGCGGGGATATGGTGTTTGATTTTCATGGACATATGGATTGGTCACAAAGACTTTCCCATTACAAACGCAAGGCTGTGCGCTGGTATCCTGGATGGGATTGCACATTGGTATCTTTGCCGATGGATGTTCTTATCTCAGAGAAAAGATCGCGTGAATATAATGGTTTATGGCTACGGGAACCCAATGATTATTTGTTTAATGCGATGCCACGTGCAGAGGCCTATCTAACGCGGTTTAGTGCGCCATTGGAAAATTGATCGCCTCTGTCGCTATTGGATCAGCCCCTATCTTGCTATCTTTATTTCTTTTTACGCGGCGTTTTCACAGGCTCCCCCAAATCACCCCCCGTCCCCAGCATGGTAATCTCACGCCGTGGATAAGGTATCGAAATGTTGTTTTCCTTCAATGTATCCCACAACGCCAGATAGACGTTGCCGCGAATATTGGTCAGGCCTTTGTTGGGGTCGTGGATCCAGAAGCGCAGGATGAAATCGATAGAACTGTCGCCGAAGTTTACCACATGGGCCACAGGGGGTGGGTTGGTCACAACGCGGTCAACGGTCAAGGGGGCGGCGGCGGCAAGTTTTTTGACCTCATGCGGGTTGCTGTCATAATCAACGCCGAAAAAGATATCAAGGCGGACAAAGTCGGATGAATGTGACCAGTTGATCACTTGGCTTGTGATGAAATCTTCGTTGGGGATCAGATGTTCACGGCCATCGCGTGTGGTGACAGACGCATAACGCGCACCCAGTTTGGTGATCCAGCCAAACGTGTCATTCAGGGAAATCACATCACCGGGTTTAATGGATTTATCCAGCAGGATGATAATGCCCGAAATCAGGTTGGATACAATCTTTTGCAGACCAAAACCGATACCAAGACCAATAGCACCCGATAGAACGGCCAATGAGCCCAGATCAAACCCGACGGTTTTCAGGCTTAATATAAAGGCAGCGGTATAAAGCCCGATTTGCAGGGCTTTGATCAGCAGAACTTTGATTGAAGGTGACATATCTTCAATGCGGTCAATCTTTCTGGCACCGGATTTGGAAATCAGGCCAGCCATGATAAACAGGGCTGCCAGTGACAGTAATGCAGTCAGAACGATCAGCACGGATATTCTGGCGTCACCTATTTCAAGGGCAACACTGTCCAGCAGGGTTTTGGTGGGTTCCAGAAAATCGGTGATTTGCAATGTAGCAATAATCCAGCCCAGCCATGTGATAAACTTGCGAAGGGCGCCGTTTTTGATGAACGAAGTAATTACCGAAATCAGCAGCCACGAAAGTGCCAGCTCAACAGAAAGGCTGATGAAAAACGAACGGCTGGGCCATGTGATGATTTGCATGAGTGTAACAACAGAAAAGGCTATCGGCACATACATTGCTAACGTCATCCTGCGATGGACGCCTAGAAAAATGTTTGAGAAGTGCTTGTATAGGCCCTCTTTGCCTTCACACCATTTACCGCATTTCGGGATCATGATGCGCGCGATCAGGGTACAGAAAACCACAATGCCCAGAATGATAAACAACTGGTACAAGGTCCATGGCTGCATCAGGCGGGTGCCCAGCTTAAACAGTTCATTCCACAGCTCTTGCGCGGATGTCAGGACTTCTGCTTGTTCTTGTGGATTCATACGTATATTTGCCCCTTTCATATACGTTATGTGTTCTGAGCAGCTTTTTCCAGTGCTTGCTAACGAAAGATTGCACTGCTAAACTGACAAAATGGAAATTCTTTTTGACATGGATGATAAAGCGCGTCTGCCTTGGCGGTTCTACGGTATGCAGTTTACGCTACGCGCCTGCCTTTAAGGCGTTATACCTGTCACAGTAGCCAATCTTAAGCAAAAACCATACGCGGGAGGTCTAAAATGTCCGCACCTAAAACACTCTATGATACAATCTGGAACACCCATTTAGCGCATGAGGCCGATGACGGCACATGTTTGCTGTATATTGATCGTCACCTTGTACACGAAGTAACCAGCCCGCAGGCCTTTGAAGGCTTGCGTATGGCGGGGCGCAAAGTACATGCACCTGAAAAAACCATCGCGGTGCCAGATCACAACGTGCCAACCACGCTTGATCGGGTGAACGGTATTGATAATGAAGAAAGTCGCATTCAGGTGGAAGCTTTGGATAAGAATGCCAAAGATTTTGGCATTCACTATTATCCTGTATCCGATGTGCGCCAAGGTATTGTGCATATCGTTGGCCCCGAACAGGGCTGGACATTGCCCGGCATGACAGTTGTTTGCGGTGACAGTCACACGGCCACACACGGGGCCTTTGGTTCTTTGGCGCATGGTATCGGCACATCCGAAGTGGAACATGTTCTGGCCACCCAAACCCTGATCCAGAAGAAATCAAAAAACATGAAGGTTGAGATCACGGGGGCCTTGCGCCCCGGTGTAACGGCCAAAGACATCACCATGACCGTGATCGGCAAAACCGGTACTGCAGGTGGTACGGGCTTTGTGATTGAATATTGCGGCCAAGCCATTGAAGCGCTGTCTATGGAAGGTCGCATGACCGTCTGTAACATGGCTATCGAAGGCGGTGCGCGTGCAGGGCTGATTGCCCCTGATCAGAAAACTTTCGATTATGTAAAGGGCCGCCCGCACGCACCAAAGGGTGCAGACTGGGATAAAGCCATGGCTTACTGGGCTACATTGTTCACGGATGATGATGCGCATTTTGATCAGGTGATCACCATCAAAGGTGAAGACATTGCCCCTAGTGTTACTTGGGGTACTTCCCCCGAAGATGTTTTACCGATTGATGCAGCAGTTCCTGCGCCGAGCGATTTTGAAGGTGGCAAAGTTGCCGCCGTGGAACGCGCGCTGGAGTATATGGGGCTGAAGGCAGGTATGAAGTTGACGGACGTTAAGGTTGATACCGTGTTTATCGGTTCTTGCACCAACGGGCGTATTGAAGACCTGCGCGCCGCAGCCGCCGTGTTGAAGGGGCGTAAGATCAAAGACGGGATGCGGGCAATGGTTGTGCCCGGTTCAGGATTGGTTCGCGCGCAAGCCGAAGAAGAAGGCTTGGCTGACATCTTTAAGGATGCAGGCTTTGAATGGCGCATGGCGGGGTGCTCAATGTGCTTGGCAATGAACCCTGACCAGCTGGCACCGGGTGAACGTTGTGCAGCCACATCAAACCGTAATTTTGAGGGCCGTCAGGGCCGTGGCGGGCGTACGCATTTGTTGTCACCAGAGATGGCAGCGGCGGCGGCGATTACCGGTCACTTAACCGACATTCGTACATTTGAAGGAGCGGCATAATGGAAAAGTTTGAAAATGTATCGGGCGTTGCAGCCCCCATGCCTTTGATCAATATCGACACAGATATGATCATCCCGAAACAGTTCTTGAAAACCATCAAGCGTTCCGGCCTAGGTGTGAACCTGTTTGACGAGATGCGTTATGATGATGATGGTAATGAAGTTGCGGATTTCGTGTTGAACCAACCTGCCTACCGTCAGGCTGAAATTATCGTGGCCGGCGATAACTTCGGTTGCGGCTCTTCACGTGAACACGCGCCTTGGGCGTTGAAAGATTTTGGTATCTCGGTTGTGATCTCAACCTCTTTTGCTGACATTTTTTACAGCAACTGCTTCAAAAACGGTATTTTGCCCGTGGTCTTACCAAAAGAGGCAGTGGACGCTTTGATGGGCGATGCACAAAAGGGTGAAAATGCGCGTATTGCGATTGATCTGGAAAATCAGACGGTTTCAGCGACGGACGGCACAGAGTATTCGTTTGAAGTTGATGCGTTCAAAAAGCATTGCCTGCTGAACGGGTTGGACGATATCGGCCTGACCATGCAAAAGGTTGACGCCATTGATACGTTTGAGAAAAGCTACAGCAAATTGATGCCTTGGGTTTAATACTTAAGGAAAATAACGCATTAAGGCCGCTTTAAGCGGCCTTTTTTATTAAAATTATGATTAAGAAGACACGCAAAGTAACTGAATCTTCACATTTTTATATAAAAAGCTTGACGAATAAGGCTTTTTTGACACAATTAGGGCAATAATAAGGCCATAAGGCCAGTTAATGCTCTCGAAGAAGAGTAAAGAATGAGGATAAGGCAGTGATTTATAGGCTTACAGGTGCAACTGTAAGGGCGGTATTTGTAGCAATCTTAGTGATGCTACCAGCTTTCTTACTTGCAGGCACAACCCAATCAGCATTGGAATTTACCCGCATACTTGCAACGATCGCTGCAGTGTTTGTTATATATGAATACGGGTTTTCATCCCCTTCTGTCATCGAATTCAGGTTTGCCGCCCCTTATAACCGTGTCCGGTTTTTATTACTATTGGCCTTAGTCCTGACCCCGACATATTTAATCTCTAATCAAATAGACGGTCATGCCCAAAATGGTCTTATTACAGATATTGCCAGCAACGGTTTTGCCTTAATGGACTTCGCTTACAGCCCTGTTGCAATCGTTGCCAATACTCTGGCCGGTGACAACCACGCTTTGCGCGAAATCATCGGGCAAGCTATTATGTTGAATACAATCATTTGCCTGTCGTTCACTTTGGCATTCTGTATCAGTGTATTTTTGAAATTTTGGCACTTTGGTGGCGATGATTTTAATATGTGGTTGAATATGCCAACGTATAAATCATATGATATTCAAAGCCTGCAAAGCCGACTGATCAATTCATCTTTTTCCAGCTTGCTGATAGCCTGCCTAATCCCGTTATTCGGGCCGACAGTAGCAGATATCATTCTTTCAAAAGCGTCACAGGGAAATGCAATAACACCCATTACAATCACATGGATCATAACCTTATGGACATATCTGCCGGCAATGTTCCTGATGCGCGCTGTGGCACTGGCAAAGATTGCAATGAATAGAGATGAAAAAGCACAGTGGTTGCCTATCTGATTAAGGATTTGCACGCCTTTCACACATCACAAATACCCCTATAAGCTTGACCTTATCCGCCATGCCGATTACCCGTGATACAAAGCTTTATAAGGGACTTACGCGATGAACACGCCATCTTTGTTAATATTAGCCGGTGACGGTATCGGTCAAGAGGTTATGGCCGAAGTGCAGCGCATTATTTCATGGTATGGCGACAAGCGCGACTTGACGTTCGAAGTATCTGAAGACTTGGTAGGTGGTGCCGCTTACGATAAACACGGCACCCCGTTGCATGATGACACCATGGCCAAAGCGCAAGAGGTGGATGCAGTTCTTTTGGGTGCCGTTGGCGGCCCAAAATACGATGACCTGGATTTCAGTGTGAAACCGGAACGCGGGCTGTTGCGCCTGCGTAAGGAAATGGATTTGTTTTCCAACCTGCGTCCTGCACAATGTTTTGACGCGCTGGCAGATTTTTCTTCGCTGAAGAAAGAACTGGTTTCTGGCTTGGATATTATGATCGTACGTGAGCTGACATCGGGGTCTTATTTCGGTGAACCGCGCGGTATTTTCATCGAAGACGGCAAGCGGGTTGGGATCAACACGCAGCGTTATACTGAAGATGAAATTGACCGGGTTGCGCGTTCTGCGTTTGAGCTAGCCCGTAAGCGTAACAACCGTGTTTGTTCAATGGAAAAAGCCAACGTTATGGAAAGTGGTATTTTGTGGCGTGATGTGGTCACGGAAGTTCATGCAGCCGATTATGCGGATGTGGAACTAAGCCACATGTATGCGGATGCCGGCGCGATGCAGTTGGTGCGGGCACCTAAGCAGTTTGATGTGATCCTGACGGATAATCTGTTCGGTGATATTCTGTCTGATTGCGCGGCTATGCTAACAGGTTCGCTGGGCATGTTGCCATCTGCGTCTTTGGGGGCACCGATGGAAAATGGCCGCCCGAAAGCAATGTATGAACCAGTTCATGGGTCAGCCCCTGACATCATGGGTCAGAGCAAAGCCAACCCATGTGCTTGCATCCTGAGTTTTGCGATGGCCCTGCGTTATAGCTTTGATCAGGGCGAAGAAGCCACGCGTCTGGAAACGGCTGTTGAGGCGGTTCTGGCCAAGGGCATTCGCACCGCTGATTTGATGATGGCGGACGGGGACAAACCCGCGTCTACGTCTGAGATGGGTGATGCGATTTTGGCAGAGTTGGAAGCAAGCCTGTAAGGGGTTTGTAGGTGGATAGATTTGGAAAGGGTCGCCTATTATGGGCGGCCTTTTTGCTATCATGAGCCTGTGAAACACGAATGTCCCGACTGGGACACCTACTTAACTAATTGTAATTATTAGGTTTATCGATTCAAATATCAAAGCTTAATAATTTGAGCATCTTCATTTGAATCAAAGTAACGACATAATTCCATGACTTCTTCCAACGTTTCATTTGTATGTGCCGTTGTGGTAATAGTTCTACCTTTTTCAGTGTCGCTCTCTATTACCAGCCAATCAATTTCATCCTCTATATCTGCACTTCCTTCGCCAACTACTGCAATCAGAGTGACATCGCATCTCAGGCAGATTTCGACAAACTCTCTTAAGGAAGCCTTATTTGAAATTGGCAGTTCTAGAATAACTGTTGGTTTATATGAATCGGCTAAATTATAGTACTTCTTAAGCAGTTGACGCTTCGTTTCTTTCCATAATTTGATACTAGCCATCTTCACATGCCCAAAGCCGCGAATATTTTCGGGCAGAGCGGCTATAGCCAAAGCGGCTTCGGTATCGGTACCTGCATCAATGTCCAAGACCGTCGCTTTATATTCCTCAATCAACGCGCGTTCTTTACGGCGTTCTTCTGAATAGCCGAACGGGTCAAACGAGGTGCCGCGTAGGCCTTTCAGATTTTTCAACACTTTGAAGACGGGGAATATCCATGCGCCAAACTCGTATTTTCGGGCTTTGCCTGTGACAGGGTCGGGGCGTGATATTAGCGGTGGTGCCAGGGATATTTTCAGTTTCAGATCACCCGTGAACTGTTCTTGCAAACCTGCCATGAATGCGGGGTCGGTGTATAGTCGGGCGACCTCATACTCATCTTTATAGGCCATCAGTTTGTATAGGTTTCGGGCCACGGTGGGGGCATAGGGCTTGTCTGAAACCTTGGCCATGAACGTGCGGTATTGTGCGGCGTATTTTGCATTTTGATAAGCAGTCAGGCGCTCCACGCGATCGGCGATTATTTCGTCTAGGGTCTGTGGGGCGGTCTGTTCGGTTACCACTGGCAAAAGTGCATCTACGCGGGCTACATCCAGCACCCAATGACGGCCCAACGCGAAGGCATTTTTGTTCATTTCAACCGCCACGCCGTTCAGATCAATCGCGCGGGCAATGGCCTGTTCGCTAAGTGGGATCAGCCCCTTTTGATAGGCCACGCCAAGCATAAACAGATTGGTGCCTATACTGTCACCCAGCAGTTTTGTGGCGTAATTGCTGGCATCAACAAAATCAGCGTTGGCCTGCCCGACCGTGTCTATGATGCGGCTGTGCATCAGGCCTGTGGGCAGAGTGAAATCTTTGTCATAGGCGAACTCTCGCGGCATTTGTTCATGGGTGTTTATCAACGCATGGGTGGATTTGGATAGGGTCGAAAGCGCTTGATTACCTGCGCCCACAATCACATCGCAACCCAGCATTAAATCAGCGCAACCGTCGGCGACGCGGATGGTTTTGATCGCATCGGGCGTGGCGGCAATTTTGATGTGCGAATAAACCGAGCCGCCTTTTTGTGACAAGCCTGCCATGTCGATGATACCACTGCCCAGTCCATCAAGGTGAGCGGCCATGCCGACCAATGCGCCGATGGTGACAACGCCAGTGCCGCCAACGCCTGTGACCAAAATGGAATAGGGTTTGTTAAGGCTTGGTTTGGTTTTGGGTTCAGGCAAGTCTGGCAGGTTAATCAACGTGGCTTTGTTTTTGCGCGGGGTGCCGCCCAGAACGGTGACAAAGCTGGGGCAGAAACCGTCTGCACAGGTGAAATCCTTGTTGCACACCGACTGGTCGATTTTTCGTTTACGGCCCAAGGGCGTGTCCAGCGGTTGCACGGCGACACAGTTGGATTGCACACCGCAGTCCCCGCAGCCTTCGCAAACTTCGGGGTGGATATAGAGCCGTTTATCCAGTTCGGGCATTAGCCCACGTTTGCGTCTGCGGCGGGTTTCAGAGGCGCAGGTTTGATCGTATAGGATAACGCTGATGCCTTTCACCCGTGCGATGTCTTCCTGCACTTTTTGCAGGTCGCGGCGGTGGTGGATTTTGATGCCACTTGGCAAGCGGGATTTATCAATGCGGGCGGGGTCTTCGGTGACATATTCGAGTTTGGTCACACCTGCGGCCAGCACTTCGGCAACAATGTCATATGCGTCCATGCCGCCATCGTGCAACTGGCCGCCTGTTAGGGCAACTGCATCGTTGTACAGAATTTTGTAAGTCATGTTGATGCCCGCACCCACAGCGGCGCGCACGGACATGATGCCGGAATGATTATAGGTGCCGTCGCCGATGTTCTGGAACACATGATCGCAGGTGGAAAACTTGGCCTCGCCGATCCAGTTGGCGCCTTCGGCACCCATGTGGGTGTAGCCCTCAACCGTGCGATCCATGAACTGTGCCATCCAGTGGCAACCGATGCCTGAGAAACCGCGTGCGCCTTCGGGTAGGATGGTGGAGGTGTTGTGCGGGCAGCCTGCGCAGAATACCAAACCGCGTGTAACGGGCAGGTCTTCGCGGGTTTCTGTAAGCCGTGTTTGCAGGTCGGTGACTTTATTGCTTAGGGATTTACCACCTTTTAAGGTTAGCAGACGTTCACCAATGGCGGCGGCGATTTGGACACTGTTCAATGCCATTTCGGGTTGGAATAGGGTGGTGCCTGTTTCGGATTTTTTACCGATAATACTGGGTGAGTTTTCCTGGCCGTAAAGGATGGTACGAAGTTGGTCTTCGATCAAGCCACGTTTTTCTTCGACCACGATAATTTGGTCTAGGTCTTTGGCGAATGCGGTGATGCCAGTGGGTTCCAGCGGCCATGGCATGGCGACTTTGAATAGGGATAGCCCCATCCTGTTGGCGCGGGTTTTATCAATGCCCAGCTCGTCTAATGCCTGCAACACATCCATATAGGATTTGCCAGTTGAAACGATGCCGATTTTCGGGGCCTTGCCGCCCTGATAAATGGTTTTATCCAAGGCGTTGGTGCGCGTATAGGCACGCACGGCGTTGAGTTTATGTTGATGCAAGCGGGCTTCTTGAGTGGTGGGGTGATCGTTCAGGCGGATGTTCAGGCCGTCTTTGGGCATATCGAAATCTGTGGGCAGTTTGGTTTTGAAATTGTCCAGGTCAACGTCGATGGAGCCTGATGATTCCACGTTGTCTTTTACGCATTTCAACCCGCACCAGACACCTGCGAAGCGCGATAAAGCCCAGCCGTGCAGGCCGTATTCGATGATTTCAGATACGCTGGACGGGTTCAGTATGGGTACCATCGCATCGACAAGTGCATATTCGCTTTGGTGGGCGGTGGTGGAACTTTCACAGGTGTGATCATCGCCCATCAACAGTAGAACGCCACCGTTTTTCGCGCTGCCTGCAAGGTTGGCGTGGCGGATGGCATCGCCTGAACGGTCAACGCCCGGGCCTTTGCCGTACCACATGGCAAACACGCCGTCATGTTTGCCGTCGCCGCGCAATTCAGCCTGCTGGGTGCCCCATATGGCGGTGGCGGCGATGTCTTCGTTCAGGCCTGCCTCAAAGATCACCTGGGCTTGCTCCAGATGTTTTTTGGCGCGGCCAAATTGCAGATCCAACCCCCCTAAAGGGGAGCCGCGATAACCGCTTACATAGCCGCCTGTATCCAATCCTGCGGCTTTGTCGCGCGCGGCTTGCATCAGGCACAAGCGCACAAGGGCCTGGGTGCCGGATGTGTAGATGCGGGTTTTGTCTAGGTCGAACTTATCATCGAGTTGGGTATCAAAAGGGGTCATGGTTGGCAGAGTACAGGTGGGATATAAAACGGCAAGGGTTAAGCTAAACTTGACGAGCGGAATATTTATCCTTTAGGAAGTTTATAAATTTTTAAGGAAAGTACTGTGAAAAAGTCGATTATAGCGGCAGTAACAGGGATAATGCTGCTGGCCCAACCCGTTTTAGCGAAACCCTTTGCCGAGATGTTTCCCGAGTTGGTTGAAACGTATCCCCCTGAGGCCATTGAGACCTTAAGCAAAATAGATTTCAAACAAGGTAAAATTCTAGTCGGTGATGGTCTTGCCGTTTTTACTGTTCCGGAAAATTACTATTTTCTGGATAGCAAGGATGCTGAATATGTGCTGCATGATCTTTGGGGCAATCCCCCAGATGGCGATGCATTAGGTATGGTTTTTCCTGCAAGTGCTACGCCTTTGGATGGCGGCAACTGGGGTTTGGAAATTACCTTTGATGACATTGGCTATGTGTCGGATGAAGATGCCGAAGAATACGACTATTCTGATATATTAAAAACCATGCAAGAAGATACGGTCGCCAGCAACAAGTGGCGCCGAGAAAATAACTACGGGGAAATAACGCTTGTCGGTTGGGCTGAGCGGCCATTTTATGACAAAAAGGCACGGCAATTATATTGGGCGAAAGAGCTGAAATTTGCCAATGAAGAAACCAACACCCTGAACTACAACATTCGCGCCCTTGGGCGCAAAGGTGTTTTGGTAATGAATTTCATTTCAGATATTACAATTCTGGATCAAGTTCAAAAAGCCGCCCCTGACATTCTGGCAATGGTCGAATTTTCCGATGGCAATAAATATTCCGATTTCAACCCGTCACTAGATAAAGTGGCGGCCGTTGGTATCGGTGGTTTGATCGCGGGTAAAGTGTTGGCTAAGACTGGATTGCTGGTGACGTTTTTGTTAATCTTCAAAAAGTTCTGGTTTGTCTTGTTCTTGCCACTGATCTGGGTGAAGAATAAATTCTTCGGGTCAAAATCAAAGTAGGCTGGTTTTATGAAAACTTAAAATATGGGTAAGGTCCGCGGCATGTTCGTGGGCCTTATCGGTATATATGGGTACGGTATGGATTTGGGGTTCGGTGATTTTACCTGCCAAATGTAGACTATCCAGAAACTGCGCAAAGCCCTGCGCATTATAATGTTTTTCGCTGACCGTCACGCACACCAAGCCGCCCTTGCGCAATAAGTTTAACAAATTTCCCAAATCATCGGGGTCAAGGTGGCCCAGCGTGAAAGTGCCTGCTGATATTAAGGCACCGTAATTATTGGGATAGGCTTCAAGGGATTGTTTCAGATCGGCTTGGTAAAGCGCGCGGTATAGGTTTTTAGCACGGGCTTTGTCCAGTATTTCGGTGGAGATGTCATATCCGTCGATGGCATCCGCAGGCAGGCCAAGGGCATGGGCTACTAGGCCTGTGCCACAACCGATGTCGGCTATGGGCAGGTCTTTATCCGTGGATAGTTTTTGAAAGGTTTTTGCCAGTGCGGTGGGTGTATGATAACCCATCGCAGCCGCAAAACCATCATCGTACTGTGCGGCAAAATCTTTGTAATAGGCAATGTTGTCTGCGGCATCTTGCAGGTCGTATGCACCTTGCAGCAGTTCTGTGGATTTCTTGGTCACTTCAGTTCAAATATAAAATCTTCGGCCAGCCCGTGAACTTTATCATGCGCACGGATGATGACGGATTTGGTGCCTTGCGGAATTTTGACGCCTGACAGCGAACGGGTAAACGGTTGTTCGTTCACATGCGGGTGCGCCAGAACGCGGTAACCCAACTCAGTGCCGTCTGCCAGATACACGCCCCAACCGTCTGCATAATGATCCCAGCCTTCATCGGCGTGCTTTAATGTTACAGAGAATCCCCATGTGCCGCCGGATTTGCTGGCGTTCACTGCAACCACTTGGGGTGAGTTGGCATAGGCGGAAATGCTGGAAAATAGGGTGATCAGGGCGGCTAAAGTGTATTTCACGGGGTCAATCCTTTGTATTTTGCCACACATTAGCACTATTTATACGGTTTGCCATTTCACAAATGCGTACCATGCGTTATAGCCCGCGCGTTCCCCCAAGGGAACATGTCCAACTTTAACTTAGGAGACCTGAACATGGGTTACCGTATTGTCGTCGTGGGTGCTACTGGCAACGTAGGCCGCGAAATGCTGAATATTCTGGATGAACGCCAGTTCCCTATTGATGAAATTGCAGTGCTTGCAAGCCGCAGATCATTGGGAACGGAATGCAGCTTTGGTGACAAGACGTTGAAGACGGAAGATCTGGACACTTTCGATTTCACCGGTTGGGACATGGCTTTGTTCGCAGTGGGTTCTGACGCTACCAAACAGTATGCGCCTATCGCGGCAGCGGCTGGCTGTGTGGTGATCGATAACTCTTCGCTGTACCGCTATGACCCACTTGTGCCGTTGATTGTGCCGGAGTGTAACCCTGAAGCGATCATGGATTATTCGAAAAAGAACATCATCGCCAACCCGAACTGTTCAACTGCACAGATGGTTGTGGCTTTGAAACCTTTGCATGACCGCGCGACTATCAAGCGGGTTGTGGTATCAACTTATCAGTCTGTTTCGGGTTCTGGTAAAGCTGCGATTGAAGAATTGTGGAACCAGACCAAGGGCAAATATGTGCCCGGTCAGGAAGTGGCCGCAAAAGTTTACCCCAAAGAGATCGCGTTTAACGTGATCCCGCATATTGATGTGTTCATGGAAGACGGCACCACTAAAGAAGAATGGAAAATGGTCGCCGAAACCAAGAAGATCGTTGATACAAAGATCAAGGTCACGGCGACGTGTGTGCGCGTGCCTGTATTTGTCGGCCACTCTGAAGCGATAAACATCGAGTTTGAAGAGTTTCTGGACGAAGACGAAGCGCGCGACATTTTGCGTGAGGCACCGGGCATCATGGTTGTCGATAAACGCGAAGACGGTGGTTATATCACGCCAACGGATTGCGTGGGCGAGTTTGCCACATACATCAGCCGCATCCGCCAAGATAGCACGATTGATAACGGCATTAACCTGTGGTGCGTCTCTGACAACCTGCGCAAAGGGGCTGCATTGAATGCGGTTCAGATCGCGGAATTGTTGGGGCGGAAGGTTTTGAAAAAAGGCTAATGGCGTGGTGGTGGGCTTTGGCCCACCATTTGCTTATTGATGCATAAAATCAAACGTTAGATGGTGAGTGAATGGCTGCTTTGAGCCCAATCTGACCAATGCTGCGCACCCCGCCAGCGTCTGCATCAACGACTTCGGTAGTGAAAGCTTCGGGGGGCCAGCGTTCCTAAGGCAAGCAGGGTTAGCTTGGCCCAGCCAGCCAGGTATGGTCCAAAATAACCCGAAAATGCTCTAAGCTGGATAAGCGCGCGGCATCAGATCATAGGGATGTTTCCAACCATCTGTTGCCGCGATGCGATCTATCCAAGCGTTGATATTTGTATAGCTGCCTAAATTCTGCTCCAATTCATCGCCGTAATAGAGATAACCGCACATAGAAATGTCGGCGATTGAGAGTGTTGGTGTGGCAATAAAATCTCTGTCGGCCATATGTTTTTCAACAATCTCAAGAGCGTCCTTTACTTTACCGCGCAGAAAATTGGTTACTTCGGTGTCACCGGTTTTCATAAAACGCAGGAAAAACCTACGCGTCGCCATATAGCTGGTGAACTTATGATTATCGAATAATATCCAGCGCAAGATTTCGTATTCTTCCTGCTTATTGGCACCACCGAACTGCCCAGTCTTTTCTGACAGATAATTTAGAATGACACCTGTTTGCGATAATTTCAGACCCTTATGCACCAGCACCGGGACTTCGCCAAATTGATTGATGTCTTGGCGAAATTTCGATGTGCTCATCTCACCATTAGGATAATCGATTAAAATCGATGACCAGTCCAGACCGCACAATTCGAGCATCAGGGCTGCCTTATAGGCATTACCGGATTCAGCTAAACAATGTAATTGATATTCGCTCATCTTCTTTAGTCCTTCAAATGGTTATTCATACGTTAGACAGAGACTTACTATGTTCGCCTTTTAAAGACTCGCCGTTTTCGGACCTGACCAGCCGACTGGTCTGGTATTGAGCTTGATGGGTTGCTACAATCCATCTCATGCTAGACTTTGAAACATGCAACGCTGCGCGATTGAGGCGCGACCCAAGCTTTGATGGGAGGTTCTTCACCGCTGTCAGCACGACAAGAATATACTGCCGTCCGGTCTGCCCCGCGAAACACTCGCTGACGAAAAATGTCAGCTACTACCCAACTGCTGCTGCGGCAGAGCGTGCAGGTTATCGTCCCTGTTTGCGTTGTCGTCCTGAGACAGCACCATTCTGCGCCGCATGGAATGGAACCAGAACAACCGTTGAACGGGCCTTGCGATTGATCGACGAGGGTGCTCTGGACACCGGTAATGTCAATGATCTTGCAGACCGGCTAGGTGTCGGTGCAAGACATCTATCTCGGTTGTTTACCAAGCATATAGGGGCATCTCCAGTTCAAACGGCTCAAACCCTTCGTATTGGACGCGCCAAGAAGTTGCTGGACACGACGACACTCCCTATTACAGATATAGCCTTCCAAGCGGGTTTTGGCAGCGTTAGACGATTCAACGCGGCCTTCTCAAAGCTCTACGGGCGCACACCTTCCTCCATCCGCAGGCCAAAGCCACGATGGAACTAAGCTATACACATATAGATAGTCCTGTGGGTTCGTGACAAGACCACGGCTGTACGATCCCTTTTTGAAACCGACGGATTCACGCCGAAAATGAAAACCTGTCGCTTGGGGCTTTTTAATTTTCGAAACCCGCTTATGTTGAACCTATATAGTTTTACCATAAGGGTTCCAAATGCGTTATTCTTTGATTTTTATTCTGGCGGCTTTTCCAAGCTTTTTATCGGCTGAGACCGTGACCACAACCAGTACGCTGGATGCGGTGAAAGTGTTTCCGCAAGGGGCGTTGTATAACCGTAATGTGGCGCTGGATTTGCCTGCGGGGGTGCATCAAATCTTTGTTTCGGATCTACCAAGCACGTTGGTTGTGGAAACCATTCAGGCAAAAGCGACAGGTCTTGGGGTGCGTGCATTGGAATTTCGCACAGAACGGCAGGTTTTGCTGGCACCCGAAAAGACCGGACAACTGGTTGCAGCTGAACAGGTGTTAGATGGCGCGCGCGCCGTGGTTTCGGGGCTGGTAAATCAGCGGGCTGTAACACGGGCAAGTATTGCCTCGGCCAAGTTGCGTATTCAGTATTTGCAGTCAACGGCGGATGGAAAGCTGGCAGGGAACGGAACGCAGGAAACCCAGACGGCGGAACAGCTGGCGGCAGTTGTGCAGGCTTTGGGCGCGCAGGTTTCTACAGCGATTGTAGAGTTGACGAAGGCGGAAAATGCATTGGCGGGAACTGACCGCGTATTGGCAGAGGCGCGCGAAGATGTGTTTCTTGCCGAGACAGCTTTGAATGCAGTTGAACCGTTGGATCGCGCAACAGGCACGGTTGTGATTGATCTGGTGACAGACGCCGCTTTCAAGGGTGAGCTAACCTTGTTGTATTTTGATAATAACGCCAGGTGGCGGCCAACTTATGAAGTATCTGTTGAACAATCGGATGCCACAGCGGCAGTTGATATTGTGCGGCTGGCAGCTGTTACACAAGATAGTGGTGAAGACTGGTCTGATGTTGCGGTCACATTATCGACATCCGATATAGGGCGCACGTCACAGGTTTATTTGCCGCGTTCTGACATCAAGTATATTTATCAGCCCGAGAAACTTCAAAGACTTGCTAAGCAAAGTTATGATCTAAGTGCTTCGAAATCTTTGGCAGAGCCTGTGGTTGAGGCACCAGTTCCCGCGCCATCCAGCGGGTATACTGTAACGTTGCGCGGCCAAACACTGGAGTTTGATCTGGGCAGGGTTGCCAGCTTGCAAGGCGACGGTGCGAACAAGTTGTTTCGCCTGGATACGATGCACGAAAATGTTGATTTGACGGCGCAAGCCACTATTTGGCGTAATGATATTGCGGTTTTATATGCCGAGTTGAAGAACACCACAGGCGGTACGTTATTGCCGGGTGAGGCAACATTGATCCGTGACGGTGTATTGGTGGGCAGTGCCCGCATTCCTGAAGTAGCGAATGGGGATACCTTTGATCTGGCTTTGGGGCCTTTGAACGGCATCTTGCTGGAGCCTAAGGTCTTAGAGGTACAAGACGGCGATACGGGAATTATTTCTTCTTACAGCCAGAAGATTGAGAAGTATGAAGTGACCGTGCGCAGCCTGCTGGATTATCCGATTGATGTAAGTGTTTTTACCGCCCTGCCAGTTTCTGAATCGGAAGATTTAGAGATTACTTTGAAGACCAAGCCGAAACCGACAGAGATGGATATCGAAGGGCGCAGGGGGGTTGTTTCGTGGGCTTTACCGATGGCAGCGCAATCGGTTGAAAAGATCACTTATGGCTGGACATTGAAGTGGCCTGAAAATCAGGGTTTAGGACAGCGTTAATCTGTATCACGGTGAATGGCCCCGTCACCTGTTTGGTTGGCGGGGTTTTGATCCGTATTGGGTATGTAGGTTATAAGTAGGCAGGCCTGCCGTTTGTAGTTATAAGGCCGAACAAAGGTTTCACCCTTTGCACCTAATTCTTAACTATTAATTTTCGGTGGTCTTCGCATTTGGCACTGCTACCCGCCCTTTGAAAACCCGTGAACTACTTTTGCTAGCAAAAGTGTTATACATCTGCATGGGTTGATAATATGTTAGGGTTGCGTACGGTAACCTTAAACTGGGCTTAGAATGGTGTTTAAGCTTTACGGGGATATTTGGTTCGACATGAACAGTAACAGGTGCAAAAAGTCCGTATGTGTGAAATGGCTAGCAGTACAGATGCGGCCCCTCTTTTTACTTATCCTTGTAGTGATAGGCATGCTTGCGCCGCCACTTCGTGCACAACAATCAGGTAGCGCACATGATTTCAACCCTGCACTTGGTATGGGGCTGAACGGAATTGCGGATTGGTCTGTGCAGCATCCATTTATCGACATCATGAAAACCGCGCGGCCCTGGGTTGGGCATTTGCCGGGGCAATGGGGGGGGCTGGAATGCGGACGACCTGGAAAAAGGCGGGTATCTGGATGCGGGCGGCTGGCTTTTGCATATTCCGGATGAGTTGACAAAGGTCGAAGCGATCATTCTGACGGATCAGCCAAAGGAAGCCACCTCATTAAAGGGCCGTTACCGTGTGCGCTACAAAGGGCAGGGCGATGTTCAGTTAAACGGGCGGGTTCATAATATCCGATATTCGGATAGTGAAATCCGGTTTAATTACACCCCCGGCGAAGGCTTGGTTGGCATTGTTATCAGGGCATCTGACCCCAATGGAACGGGTGATTATATTCGTGATATTTCCGTTGTCCGGGAAGATCATATTGAGCTTTATGATGTCGGCGCAGTTTTCAACCCCCATTGGATAAGGCGGATCAAAAACCTGCGCTCTGTGCGGTTCATGGACTGGATGGGTACTAACGGATCAACGCAATCCATGTGGAAAGATCGCGCAGACCCGCATGATTATACTTACGCACGCCGTGGTGTACCTGTCGAGGTGATGGTGCGGCTGGCCAATGAAATCAACGCTGACCCGTGGTTTAATATGCCCCATTTGGCAGATACAAATTACATAAGTAATTTTGCGCAATATGTACGGGATCATCTTGATACGCCCTTAAAAGCCTATGTGGAATATTCCAATGAGCTGTGGAACTTCAGCTTTACCCAAACCGCATGGGCGGCGGCACAGGCTGAAGGCCGTTGGGGTGATGCGCCCGATGGCTGGATGCAATTTGCCGGCATGCGCGCAGCACTTATGGCGAAAATCTGGGGCGATGTTTATGGCACTGATGCAGATGCGCGGTTGATGCGGGTAATTGCTGTGCATACCGATTGGCCGGGTTTGGAACAGGCCGCATTGCAAGCCCCTTGGTGGCAAGATGAAACCGAAAGCTTTGCGCCTGTTTCGGTTTTTGACGCTTATGCGGTAACTGGATATTTCGGGTTTGACCTGGGAACCGATGATAAGGCAGCGATGGTATTAAACTGGATCAAACAAAGCACAGTTGCAGCGCAGGATGCTGCCAAAGCCAAAGGGCTATCTGGGCGCACATACAAAACTTATGTTACAAAGCACCGGTATGATATGGCGGTTGGCTTGGCCAAGGCAGATATACTGACAGGTTCTTTAAAGCATCTTTTAACCGAAGCCTTACCCTATCAATCACAGGTCGCCACCAAAAACGGCTTGTCACTGGTGATGTATGAAGGCGGCAGCCATATTGTCGGCATCGGGGAATGGGTGGGTGATGAAACGCTAAGTGCGTTTTTTATGCATTTGAATTACACAGAAGAGATGGCCGATATTTATAAAGTTTTATTGCACGGCTGGCGCGATGCGGGGGGAACATTATTTAATGCTTTTGTCGATGTGGGCCGCCCCAGTAAATGGGGCAGTTGGGGGGCTTTGCGACATCTGGACGACAGTAATCCACGTTGGGATGCTTTGTCGGATTATAATACGAACACACCCGCATGGTGGTCAACACGCGCCGCTGACAGTTTTGCCGACGGTGTTTTTAAAACCGGGACTGATGCGGGCGAAACACTTACCGGCACACCAGACGAAGATACGCTTTTGGCTCGCGACGGGGATGATATTCTGATCAGCACTGGGGGTAGCGATTATTTACACGGCGGCAAAGGCTTTGACATGGCAGTGCTGCAAGGGATAAGAAAAAATTACAGATTTCAAACGAAACGGGATGTGTTGATGGCTACGAATTCAGGTGGTACAATACGTATGTATAGTATTGAGGCCATTCAGTTTGAAGGCCAGCCTGACGAAGTTTATCCTGCTTCAGGGTTTTGAGTATAGAGTAAGGGGAACATAAAGCCGATGTTAAGCATCCTGATACCTGCAAACAATGAGGCTGATCGGATAGGTGACTGTCTGGCGGCAGTTTTGGCTTCTTCCCTACCTCTTGGCCCTGTAACCCCCCCTGAAATCATTATCACTGCCAACGCATGCAGTGACGATACGGTCGCGGTTGCGTTGAGTTATGTGGCTAAAGCCAAATCGAAAGGCTGGCAACTGAGCGTGCTGAATACACCCACGGGCGGTAAGTTGAATGCATTGAATATTGGCGATACCTGCGCTGCGAACGATATACGCATCTATCTTGATGCCGATGTTATTGTCAGCCCTTTACTGATAAAACAGCTTCACGAAACGCTGGACCGAACAAGACCGCTTTATGCCAGCGGTACAGTTATTATCGCCAATCCTGAAACCTGGATCAGCCGCGCATATAAACGCATTTACGCCCGCGTGCCGTTCTTTAGCCATGGCGTGCCGGGGTGCGGGCTGTTTGCTGTCAATGCCGCAGGTCGTGCCAGATGGGCCCAGTTTCCCGATATTATTTCAGACGATACATTCGTGCGCCTGAAATTCAGCCCCGATGAACGGGTTGGTGTTTCCGCTACATATCTTTGGCCCATCGTCGAAGGGTTTTCCAATCTTGTTAAAGTGCGACGCAGGCAAAATATCGGGGTTGCAGAAATTGCCAGAAGATACCCTACCTTGCTGCAAAATGACGATAAGCCCCGTTTTAACCTTATGCGCACCTTAAAATTGGCCATAAGCCACCCTATCGGATTTTGTGTCTATGCAGCCGTTGCTGTGGCGGTTCGCATCGGCGGCAACAAAGACGCAAATAATTGGAGCAGGGGAAGATGAAGGCCATTACCAGACACCTGAGCGGCGAAGGGCTGCGCGCGCGCGCCATGCGCGGCTCGGTTTGGACTGTTGCCGGATATGGCGCAACACAGGTTTTACGACTTGGATCCAATCTGATCCTGACGCGGTTATTATTTCCCGAAGCCTTTGGCATGATGGCCCTAGTGATGGTTTTCATGCAAGGGCTGGTGATGTTTTCCGATGTGGGTATCGGGCCGTCGATTATGCAAAGCAAACGCGGCGATGACCCGGACTTTTTGAATACAGCATGGACAATTCAAGCGGTTCGCGGGTTTTTTCTATGGATTGCCGCCTGTATCATCGCCTTTCCATTGGCACAGTTTTATGGCGAACCACAACTTACCCAACTGATCCCCGTCGCCGGTCTTGGGTTGTTGATCGCAGGGTTTAACCCAACACGCCTAGAAACCGCCCATCGTCATTTACTGCTGGGGCGTATCAGTATCATTCAGATTGCCACCCAGTTTATCGGTGCGCTGGCAGCGATTATTCTGGCAGTAATCACCCAATCTGTTTGGGCTTTTGTGATTAGCAGCCTGATCAGTAATTTCGCCCAACTGATGTTCTATAACAGGTTTCTGCCTGGTGACCGCAACCGGTTCCAATGGGAAAAATCAGCGGTGCATGAATTGATCGGGTTTGGTAAATGGATATTTCTAAGCACGGTCAGCGGGTTTTTGTTTTTGCAAAGTGATAAGCTGATATTGGGGAAATATCTGACGCTGGACGCGTTGGGTGTTTATAATATCGGGTATTTTCTAGCCAGTTTTCCGTTGCTTGCAAGTGCCACGGTTATCCACAAAATCCTGATCCCGCTTTACCGCGAAAGACCCCCTGCTGAATCCGCCGCTAATTTTAAAAAACTGCGTATGATGCGATTTGCGGTAACCGGCGCTATCATGTGTATGTTGGTGGTTTTTGCCCTGTTCGGCGTCGCCTTGGTTAATCTGCTTTACGACCAGCGCTACCAGAATGCGGGTGCGATTGTGGTGCTGACGGCATGTATGCAAATTCCGATGATTATCGTGCTGACTTATGACCAGGCTGCCCTTGCATCAGGCGATTCTAAGCGGTTTTTTGTGCTTGCCGCTTCCAAAGCTATTGCGATGATTATTGCCCTTATGATCGGCGTACAAATAGCAGGGTTATTTGGTGCATTGATCAGTCAGGGCATCGCGGTTTTAGCCGTTTATCCCGTAATCATCTGGCTGGCAAAACGCCAAGGTGCCTGGGATCCGCAGCACGATGCGTTCTACGCCGCAGTTGGCTTTTTAATCGCCACAGTAGCTATTTGGTATAATTTTGACGCTTTATTGAACCTAAAAGACCTAAGTTTTAAATAAAATCCTGCGTTTAGGAAATATTTATTTATTTTTGCTTTTCGTCATAATTTGAACAGTAATTTGTGGTTGTCTTAACCAAAGGTTACCTCCCGTCAGAGAATCACCTTTCGTGTAATGAGTAAGTTTATGTTTTGAGTAATGAATAATGGTTGATGAAACGACGCATAATAATTGCGATGAAAATGACATCGCTATTGTAGGTATGGCTGCGCACTTACCTGGTGCAAACTCTTTATCTCAATATTGGTCTAATTTGCGTGATGGGGTCGAGTCTATCACAACACTTAGCCGTGAAGAATTGCTTGAAGCAGGTGAAGATATGGGCCGGCTGCATCACAAAAACTACGTGGCTTCTGCAGCGGTTCTGGGCGACTATAAAATGTTTGATGCGGATTTCTTCGGGCTAAGCCCGAAAGAAGCCGCCATCATGGACCCGCAACATCGCAAGTTTCTGGAAGTGTCATGGGAAGCCTTGGAAATTGCCGGCCACACACCTGAAGGTTTTGATGGGCGTGTCGGGGTTTTTGCCGGTTGCGGCATGGGCAGTTATTTTTACTTCAACGTCTGTTCCAACCCTGATTTGGTGGAAAACACCGGTATGTTTTTGTTGCGCCATACCGGCAATGACAAAGATTTTATGGCCACAAGACTAAGCCATATTCTGGATCTGAAAGGCCCCAGCATTAACTTGCAAACTGCTTGCTCTACATCGCTTGTTGCCACCCATTATGCTTGCCAATCTTTGCTGACGGGCGAATGCGATATGGCACTTGCAGGGGGTTCTACCATAGAGCTGCCGCATGGCCGTGGGTATATTTTTGAAGAGGGTGAAATCCTGTCACCTGACGGGCATTGCCATGCGTTTGACCACCGTGCCCAAGGCACGGTTTTTGGCAGTGGTGCAGGTGTTGTGGTACTACGCCGTCTGGCTGATGCAATCACGGATGGTGATCACATCTGGGGTGTTATCAAGGGTACTGCTGTCAACAATGACGGGGCTGCAAAAGCGGGTTATCTGGCCCCAAGTGTTGACGGACAGGCAACTGCGGTTGCAGAAGCGCAAGCGATTGCAGGTGTTGCCGCAGACAGTGTGGATTATGTGGAATGTCACGGTACAGGTACCTATTTAGGCGACCCGATTGAAGTGGCAGCTTTAACCGAGGCCTTCAGCCAAACAACTGATAAAACAGGGTTTTGTGGTATTGGATCAGTTAAATCCAACATAGGTCATTTGGATACTGCAGCAGGGGCTGCAAGCCTGATCAAGACGGCATTGTCACTGCATAACCGCCAAATACCGCCCAGCCTTGGTTATGAAAAACCCAACCCCGCAATAGATTTTGAAAACAGCCCGTTTGCTGTGAATGCACAGTTGAAAGACTGGGTTTCAGGTAATGGGCCGCGCCGCGCCGGTATCAATTCACTGGGTGTGGGGGGTACCAATGCGCATGTGGTTATGGATGAAGCGCCCAAACGCGCAGCATCGGAAAGCTCTGACTGGCCGTTTCATATACTGGCGGTTTCAGGGCACACGAAAGCCGCCCTTGATGCCAATGCAAAAGCCTTGGTCGCGCATTTACGGGCCAACCCTGAACAGCCGCTTGCGGATGTATCTTATACGTTGGCAAACGGTCGGCGTCAGTTTGAACATCGCCGTGTTCTGGTGGCCGAAACCCACGAAGAAGCAGCCGGTTTGCTGGAGGCCAATGATCTGCGCCGTGTGTTCAATCACAGGCCCGTGGGCGGCAATGCGGATGTGACGTTCATGTTCCCCGGTGGCGGTGCGCAATTTGTTGAAATGGGGCGCGATCTATATGAAACCGAACCTGTTTTTCAAGAATGGGTAGACCGTGGGTTGGATATTTTACAGCCGCAACTGGATTATGACATTCGGGCACTATGGCTGCCAGAAGCACAAGACATGGAAGCGGCTGCTAAGCAGTTGAAACAACCGTCTGTGCAACTGCCGTTGATCATGATCATCGAATATGCGCTGGCGAAATTATGGATTTCTTGGGGGGTTCACCCGACTGCGCTGGTGGGCCATAGCATGGGTGAAAACACGGCTGCATGTCTGGCCGATGTTATATCATTTGAAGACTGTATCAACCTTGTGCTGCTGCGTGGTCAGTTGTTTGACACTATTCCCGCAGGTGGCATGTTAAGCGTGCCGTTGCCTGTTAACGAAGTGCGTGATCTTTTGGGTGATGATCTGGATTTAGCCAGCGTGAATGCGCCCGAACTTTCTGTTGTGTCGGGGTCTGATGCGGCCCTTGATACATTGCAAAAACAACTGGCGGCGCGTGATGTGGGTTGCCAGCGCATTGCGATTGATATTGCCGCCCATTCGCGCATGTTAAAGCCTATTTTGCAAAAGTTTAGTAATTTTCTACGTGGCATTACGCTGAATGCCCCACAGATCCCGATTGTTTCAAACCGTACCGGCATATTTATTACTGATGCGCAAGCAACTGATCCAGATTACTGGGTTCAACACTTGCGTGGCACCATTCATTTTGCCGATTGCATTGCTACTTTGGCCGAACAACCTGACCGCGTTTATTTGGAGGTTGGGCCGGGCAAAGCCCTAAGTTCTTTGGCGGCAATGAACCCCGACGTGGATGCGCAACAAGTGCTAAGTTCCCTGCGCCATCCTGATCAAGACATTGCTGATGATATCTATTTCATGGGTGTTTTAGCGCAGCTTTGGGCCTTGGGGGCTGACATTGATTGGGGGCAGATTTGGGGTGAAGCCAAACGTCAACGCGTTGTGCTGCCGACATATGCGTTTCAACGGTCGTCTTATTTTATTGAGCCTGGCCGTGCGGCGGAAACCACGGTTTCGAATTATCTGACCCGCAATGATGATTTGGCATCTTGGAGTTACCAACCTGTTTGGCACCCGAAACTGGCGGATTGTACGCTGGATGTGGATGCTGATCTGAACAGTGCCGGCAAACAAACATGGTTGTTATTAATCGATGAACTTAGTGTGGGTGCGCGTATAGCTGCGCGTCTGCGCCATGCCGGGCAAACGGTTATTGAAGTGCGCACCGGTGATGCTTTTGGGCGTGTAGGTGATGCGAGTTATGTGCTGGCCCCTGAACGTGGGCGCGAAGGCTTTGATCTGTTGATCAAAGATCTTGTTGGACGTGGTTTGGCACCCAATCGTATTGTTAATTTCTGGCCGCTGACCCAAGGCGAGAACCATCGCCCCGGCAGTAGTTTCTTTCATCGCAATCAAGAACAGGGTTTTTATACCTTGGTATTTCTGGCGCAAGCTATAGGCGATGAAGCCCTGCCGATGCCACTGCATATAACCACGATCAGTTCGGGTGCGGCGCAAGTGCGCGGTGAAGATTTCAGCTATCCTGAAAAGGCAACCGCTTTGGGGCCTGTGCGCATTATTCCGCGTGAATTTCCGGGGGTGACCTGTGCGGCACTGGACGTGGATATTGACCTGTATCTGAACGCACCTGTGAAACAGGGTTTCTGGGTGCGGAAAAATGCCCCTGCGGATATGGCCAAGTTGGAAGAATTAACGTCCACTATCCTGGAAGATTTGCTGGCCCCTGCGCGCAATTTTATTGCGGCATTGCGCGGGGTTAAGCGGTTTGAGTTAGGCTTTGGGCCTATCGCTTTGCCTGCCCCTGAAGCGCATGAACAACCGCTTTATAAAACCGGGGGTACTTATCTGATTACGGGTGGCTTTGGCGGTATCGGTCTGACCCTTGCGGCAGACCTGATCAACACTCATCATGCCAATATCATTCTGTTGGCGCGCAGTGAGATGCCTGATCAGACCAAATGGGATCATTACCTTGCGACCCACAGCCCTAATGACAAAACTGCAAAGCGCATTCGCGCGGTGCAAGCTTTGGCTGGGCAGGTGATGGTTGCAACGGCTGACGTTTGCAATCTGGTGGAAATGACAGCGGTTGTTGAACAGGCGCAAGCGCGTTTTGGCGATATCAATGGGGTGATCCATGCCGCAGGTGTTGTGGATGACGCGCCAATGCTGGCTAAAAACTCGGCTGCTATCGAAGATGTTTTGGCGCCAAAAATTCACGGCACGCAAGTGCTGCACAAGCTGTTTCCTGATGGCACACTAGATTGGCTGGTGCTGTTTTCATCAACCAGCACAGTGATCGCCCCTGCAGGGCAGATTGATTATCTGGCGGCCAATGAATACCTGAACGCTTACGCCAAAAGCCGCAAAAACGATGCGACAAAAGTTGTAGCGATTAACTGGGGTATCTGGAATGAGGTTGGCATGGCCGCTGTTGCGGTTGCCGATCGTATGGGCGTGCAAGAAGCCATACCCAGCGCGCCTATTGATTTTCCGATGTTGGATGAAGCCACGTTTGATGCAAATGGCAACCGCGTGTTTACGGCGAAATATGCCGCTAAGAAACGCTGGTTTCTGGATGAGCATCGTACCAAAGCGAATGAAGCGATTTTGCCGGGTACGGGGTATTTGGAACTGGCAGCGGAAGCATTGCACGCCAGCGGGGAAGAGGCCACATTTGAAATTCGCGATATGCTGTTTTTGCGGCCTTTCCATGTGGATGCAAATGACACCCGTGATGTGCAAGTCACGCTGGCACGATCAGATGCAGGTTATGCGCTGGAAGTGCGCAGTGATTGCATATTGGACGGGCGCAAAGCCTATCAGTTGAATGCGCAGGCAAGTCTGGCATTGACGGATTTACCTGATGTGAATGCATTAAATCTAGATGATATATTCGCACGTTGTGGGGCGCAGGAAGCTGCCACTTCAGGTAACATTCGTACGGCACAAGAGGCGCATTTGAACTTTGGCTCGCGCTGGCATGTTCTGAAACGCACAGCTTACGGCAAGGGTGAAGGCATTACCGAACTTCGTCTGCCGTTGGAACATCGCCGTGATGTAAAGCAGGGGTACCTGATGCACCCGGCACTTGTTGATCTGGCAACGGGTTGGGCGATGAAGTTGATTGAAGGTTATCAGCCAACACATTTATGGGTGCCGGTTTCGTACCGTTCGGTGCGGGTTTATAAAGCCTTGCCAGAGCATGTTTTCAGCTGGGTGCGTAATGCGAATGACAATACTTCAGCGGCTCAGGTTGCATCGTTTGATGTGACCATTTGCGATGCAGGTGGGAATATCTGTCTGGAAATTGAAGGCTTTTCAATCAAGCGTTTGGACAATGCCGCAAGCTTTACGAATGCGCCTGCTTTGATGGCCAGTGAAGTGGTTTTTGAACAGAATGGCCGCAATAATGCGCCCTTATCTGCCGCCGAAGAACGCTTGCAGCACAATCTGACCCAAGGGATTTTACCGCATGAAGGGGTTGTGGGTTTTCACAGCGCACTTGGTTTGGGTCTGCCGCAAGTATTTGTATCATCACTTGATTTGAACGATTTACTTGCGCAGACGGAAGCGGCAAATGCAGAGCGGGAAACTGCAGGGCAGAAGTTTGAACGGCCTGAGCTGGATACGGATTATGCAGCACCCACAAACGATATTGAACGCACACTTGTAGGCTTCTGGGAAGACCTGCTGGGTGTGCAGCAGGTTGGCGTGACCGACAGTTTCTTTGATCTGGGTGGGCATTCTTTGATCGCTGTACGGCTGTTTTCGATGGTGAAGAAAGCCTATCAAATCGAGTTCCCAATCTCAATTCTGTTTGAGGCACCCACGATTGAAAAATGTGCGTCATTGATTGCAGAGCAAGTTGGTGTGACGCAAGATGATACGCCCGATAAGCCTGTGCCCAAAACGCAACGTTTCACCCATCTGGTGGCAATGCACGAAGGTGAAGGCGGCCCTAAAACACCGTTTTTCCTGGTGGCAGGCATGTTTGGCAACGTGCTGAACTTGCGCCATCTGGCACATCTTTTAGGTGTTGGTCGTCCGTTTTACGGCATGCAGGCGCGTGGGCTTTATGGTGGCGCAGAACCGCATACATCTTTGTATGAAGCCGCCGCCGATTACATTGCGGAAATGCGTATGGTACAACCCAAAGGGCCCTATTTGCTGGGCGGGTTTTCAGGCGGCGGCATTACCGCTTATGAAATTGTGCAGCAGTTGGAAGCAGCCGGCGAAACGGTTTCTTTGCTGGTGATGCTAGACACGCCTTTACCGCAAAGACGCGCGTTATCACGTAAGGATCGCGCATTGATCCAATGGCATAATTTGAAAGGAAAAGGCTTGATGCATCTAATGCAGTGGCCGGTTAATCGCCTGAAATGGGAGTTATCGAAGCGACGTTCCACTGTGTTGGCAAGTGCTGATACCCAGAACCAGTTTAACAATTCTGGCATTGAAGCGGCGTTTTTACAATCGGTTCAAGCCTATAAAATGACACCGTGGAATGGGCCGCTAAAACTGTTCCGCCCGCCTTTGCCCAAGCATTGGGAAGTGTCGAATGGTCAATGGATCGACAATCAGCGGGCGTATGTTTTTGACGATAATGACTGGTCGCAATGGACGCCGAATATTGATGTGTTTGAGGTGCCGGGTGATCACGACTCTATGGTTTTAGAACCAAATGTGCGGGTTTTGGCCGCGCGTATGAAAGAGTGCATTAAAGCGGCAGAAAAGATATCAGCCACGGTTACAGAGTTGCAATCCGGCAATTCATTTATAGAAGCGGCGGAGTGATATGATGAACGAACCGACCCTTCTGACCATCATCCTGAACTATAAAACTGCAAATATGACGTTAAAATCTTTGAACGCCACCATGCGTGCGATGGAGGGTATTTCAGGGGCCATTACGGTTGTCGATAATGATAGTCAGGATGGTTCTTATGAAACTCTGCTGGATGCGGTTAAGGATTGCGCACGCGTAACCGTGCTGCAATCAGGCCATAACGGCGGTTTTGGGGCGGGAAACAATGTGGGCATACGGGCGCGTTTACCCAATGGCAATAAGCCTGATTTTGTCTATATTGTGAACTCTGACGCGTTTCCTGCAAAAGATGCGATTATGCAGTTGATGGCCCAGTTACAAGATAATCCAAAAGCGGGTTTTGCGGGCAGTTATATTCACGGGGTCGAAGGTGATCCGCATATTACAGCGTTTCGGTTTCCATCCATTAAAGGTGAGTTTGAAGGGGCTGTTCGTTTCGGGCCGATCAGTCGTTTGTTTAAAAACCATATCGTACCACTGCCTTTGCCTGAAAAAACTTGCGCCGTTGATTGGCTGGCAGGTGCCAGTCTGATGATGCGCCAAAGCGTGTTGGATGAAATCGATTTGTTTGACGAAACCTTCTTTTTGTATTTTGAAGAAACCGACCTTTGCCGCCGTGCCAAACTGGCAGGCTGGGATACGGTTTATGTACGTGGTAGCGAGGTTGCCCATATCGGATCAGTATCCACAGGGATGAAAACCTGGGGAAAGATGCCTGAATATTGGTTTAGCTCACGGCTGCATTACTTTGTTAAAAACCACGGGCGCGGCTATGCGTTTGCCGCAACCATTGCCCATCTTATGGGGGCTGCGATTTACCGGGTGCGTGTTGTGCTTCAAGGCAAACCCCAAGTTGACCCACCAAAATTCCTGCGTGATTTTACGGCGTATTCCATGCGTGCTGTCTGACGTCAGCACTCGTGGGACAGATTTAAGGTTTAGCTAACGGAGGATTTCTGGTTCATCATAACATTCAAGGAGTGAAGATGAGACAGAAATCCGGAAGCAGCAAAGCAGCTGCAGATAAATTGGTGAAGAACATTCGCCGTAAAACCAGACAAACCTATTCCGCCGAGGAAAAGATCCGCATTGTATTAGCGGGCCTTCGCGGCGAGGAAAGCATTTCGGCGCTGTGCCGCCGTGAAGGCATCTCTGAAAGCCTGTATTACAGTTGGTCAAAGGAATTCCTCGAAGCGGGGAAACGCCGCTTGTCTGGCGATACAGCCCGGCAGGCGACGTCGCCTGAGGTGAAGGATCTACGAAGCGAGGCGATGGCATTGAAGGAATGCGTGGCCGATCTGACCATTGAAAACCGTCTGCTCAAAAAAAGCATGACAGGGGCTGGGGGATACGAGGAATGAGATATCCTGCATCTGAGAAACTGGAGATTATCCACACCGTTGAGCAATCACATCTGCCTGTGAAGCAAACCCTCGACATGCTGGGCATTCCGCGGACCACATTTTACCGGTGGTATGATCAATACCTTGAGGGCGGGCTTGATGCTTTGGCGGATCGCTCGCCTCGGCCCAAGTCTGTCTGGAACCGCATTCCCCAAGACAGGCGCGATAACTTAATCGAGTTCGCGCTGGAACATGAAGCGCTATCTACGCGTGAATTGGCGGTAAAATATACGGATGAGAAGCGGTATTTTATCTCTGAATCATCATCTTACCGCATTCTGAAGGCTGCCGACCTGATCACTGCACCAGATTATATCGTGATCAAGGCCGCCGATGAATTCCATGACAAGACCACTGCGATCAACGAGATGTGGCAGACCGATTTTACCTACTTCAAGATCATCGGTTGGGGATGGTATTATCTCAGCACGATCCTGGATGATTACAGTCGCTACATCATTGCCTGGAAACTCTGCACCAACATGCGGGCCGAGGACGTGACGGACACGATTGAGCTGGCCCTGACGGCATCTGGATGCGACCAAGCCGTCGTTCGGCACATGCCGCGTCTGTTGAGCGACAATGGGTCCTGTTACATCTCTGGCGATCTTGCCGAATGGCTGGAAGAGCAGAGAATGGATCACGTTCGTGGAGCGCCGTTCCACCCGCAGACTCAGGGCAAGATCGAGCGCTGGCATCAGACAATGAAAAATCGGGTTCTGCTGGAAAACTATTACCTACCCGGCGATCTGGAAAATCAAATCGGAGCTTTTGTGGAATATTACAACAACCAGCGCTACCACGAGAGCCTGAACAACGTCACACCTGCCGACGTCTATTTTGGGCGCGACAAAGCCATTATCAGAGAGAGGAAAAAGATCAAGAAGCAAACAATCCAAAAACGCCGCTTGCAACATCAAAAACAAGCTGCATAATCAATCACAATAACGAACCAGAGCCTCCAATACTCAAACCGCTCTGATGTCCCATTTTATATGACGACGGACAGCCAACCTGATCAAAGACACTAATTGGGAAATATTCAACTTGGGAAGTGCTTATGATTTTGATGAAACCACAGATGATGATTATGGGACTTTTACATCCGTTATAAAATCAGCCCCGCTTAAACAAACCCATGCGATCCTATTCAAAAAAACCGCGATAGCAGGTTTGATTCCATATTTTGAAGCCATTCTGGCACGCAAGTTCGGTGATCCCGATGGCGGCCCGATGCATGTTGATGGCGCGTATGCTTGGTTTAGGAACGCACATCCCAGCATGACTACAATGGCTGCGAAAGAACAATCGGCTGTTCAGCGTTCTTCCAAGACCGATATCCATGACACGGGTTGGAAAGAATACATTCCTTTGATTAATCTAATCAGAAAAATCAAAAATAAACCTGAACGTCATTAAGGCCTGTTGATATTCATCAAGCCCTAGCATCCATTAGGTTTCATCACGACATAAACAGTTTTCAACAGTATCCAAAGATCAGTCATCAATGACATCTCATGATAATACATCCTGTCAAAATACGCACGTTCCGCAAAACTGCATTCGTTGCGTTCAGATGTCTGCCAAAACCCTGTGATACCAGGTAGCATATAGTAATATTCATTGCCCGGATAAAGATCGCGCTGTTCAACCATCATGGGCCGAGGACCAACAATAGACATTTCCCCGATAATGACATTCCAGAACTGTGGCAGCTCATCAATAGAAGTTTTGCGGATAATACGCCCTAGCCCAGTGATTCTGGGATCATGTTTCAATTTTTGCGTCAAATCCCATTCTTTGCGTGCTTTGGGGTTTTGATTTAAATACTCTTCCAGTTTTTCCTTGGCATCCGGCACCATGCTGCGCAGTTTCCACATCCAGAATTTTCGACCATCTTTGCCGATCCGTTCTTGTTTATAAAAAATAGAACCTGAACCGCTTAAAGCAACACACGGTATAACGATTGCAAGGATGCAAAGTGTTGGAAGCGTGAAAGCCAGTACAAGCAGCACATCAAGCACACGCTTTGGAAGGCGCGCATAATACCCTAATTCCGGCGACGCTGTAAAAGGTGCCTTAAGATATATTTAGTTTGGATCTATAGCCATAATGTTACCCTTCGCAAAACACAGATTGCTGGGTCGGAAATTAGCGCGCATCACTCAAGGCCGCCCGAAACACCCAGGCGGTAACATTCGTATAAATCTAAAAAGATTTTTAAAAATCAGTTCAATTCTGTGAACTCAAATACATGGCTTCATCAGATTTGAACGAGCAGCAGCACTTATTCTTATTTCCCCAACAACACTCCTTACATACTCGTTAATCACATGCCAAATTCACTTCTTTTGGCTATTTATCTGTTTTGAAGTTTTTATCGCTGTCATTTGAAAAGCGATTACAGATGTAATGCCGTTCTTCAAAATACGCAGCGCAATTTTTCACCACAAACATGACACAACTATGCCACATTCTACGCAAGCCTTTCACTGAAAACCGCTAAGTTACATAAAATTCACTTAGTTATTTCCCTAACTGTTTTCAGTTTAGAAACAGTACCCGTAATCAATACGCATTACCCCAAATACCCAAAGAACCATCTAAAAGTTCTATTAATATCTGATGTTTTTTATTGCTGAGTCGAAACTTGGAAATTTCAAAATACGTATCTATTATTCGCGTAAATATAATGGTATTTATGCACCATGAAGTAATTGCACACTATACTTTTTGCAATACAACTTATATTAGAAAATAAATATTTCTATGGAGCCTTTTATGACCACGCCATCCGATTCCCTTTTTTCCAGCCAATGGCATTTTAACCTTATTGGTGACATCCAAACCATATGGGATGAATATACAGGTAGCGGTATTAATGTCGGCGTGTACGATGATGGTGTACAGTCCACTCATTCTGATCTAAATAACAATTATAACAGTGGGTTGGGTGTGCATGACAACTTAGGATCTGCCGTAAACCAATCCCCTAACATTGGTAACAATGCTGGCCACGGAACAGCTGTAGCAGGCATAATTGCCGCTGAAAATAATGGCGTTGGCACTGTCGGCGTTGCATATGGTTCTGAGGTAACGGGCGTAAATATTTTTGATTCTGGCACTTATGGATTCGTCAACGCAGGCACCACAGCCGGACAAAATGCTTTCTTTGATGTCGTGGATCAGGCTAATTCATTTGATATTATGTCAAACAGTTGGGGTGGCACGCCAAGATTTAGATCCGCACAAGATCAAAACGCCTCTGGCGGTTTTGACAATCGTTATTTGCAAGAACTTGAAGAAAACCTAACTGAAGGGCGCGGTGGTCTAGGGACGGTCGCGGTTCAAGCCGCCGGTAATGACGGCCTTGATGCAAACGGTTCCGGTATTAATTCTTCGCGTTATACAATTACAGTAGCCGCCACAGATAGTAATGGAGATGCCGCATCTTTTACAAATGTCGGGTCATCCATTTTGGTAACGGCACCCGCAGCTGCATACACAACTGATCTGGTTGGTAGCCCAGGCTATAATGCGCCCGGCACGGGTGAGGCTACAGGTTCTGATCCATTACCAAACACAAGTTATACATCCGTCTTTGGCGGCACATCTGCTGCAACCCCCGTTGTTTCCGGCGTGGTTGCATTGATGCTTGAAGCCAATGATAATCTTGGCTGGCGTGACATACAAAACATCCTTGCAACATCTGCTGCCCATACTGGCTCCGCGATAGGTGCTGCCGCTTCTGGTTTTGAACAAGGTGCTTGGGAAATAAACGGTGCCAGCAACTGGAATGGTGGCGGCATGAGCGTTAACGGCTCATACGGCTACGGAATGGTAGATGCTTTTGCTGCCGTTCGCATGGCAGAGGTTTGGTCAACACTATACGGTACACCAAAAACAAGTGCTAATGAACAGACAGGTTCAACATCTACGATTAACTTCGGTATTGGCGGTCGGGCAATTCCTGCAAACGGTACAGAAACAAATTTCAGCATAACGTCTGCGGTAAATGTTTCCATAGAACATATTCAGCTTAACCTGAATTTCGCGCATGATTTTATCGGCGATGTAGAAATATTTATTACCGACCCGGACGGCAATAAAATTCAGATTGTATTCGACAGCAACATACCAACGTCCTTTAACGGAACTTGGAGTTATGGCATAGACAGCTTTTTAGGAACATCCTCTGCAGGCGACTGGACCGTTTCTGTTTCTGACAGTTTCGCGGCTTCCGATACTGGCACTTTATTCAACGCATCTTTAGAATTCTATGGTTCTACCATCTCAACAGATGATGTTTATCACTTCACTGCAGATTTTTTGGATTACGCCACAGCCGATACTACGCGCGCAACTATTTCTGACACGAACGGCGGTATTGACTGGTTAAACTTCGCGGCAATCGCCGATGATGCTGTTATCAATCTGCTTTCTGGTAATTCGTTCAGCATTGGTGGTGTTACCTGGGGCGCACTAGCTTCAGGTGGCGACGTTTTTGAAAATGTAATTACCGGTGACGGGAATGATGCTGTTGTCGGCAACAGCCTTGATAATGAGTTGCACGGCATGCGTGGCAACGATACATTAAATGGCGGTGACGGGAATGACATTCTGTACGGCGGCGTTGGCAACGACAGGATAATCGGTGACGTTGGTAGTGATACCCTGTATGGTGGTGACGGTACCGATACATTGAACGGTGGCGACGGTGATGATTTCATCTTCGGTGGCGACAGTTCTGCCGACTTGCGAGATTTGGTGTTTGCGGGCGCTGGCAATGATGTCATTGACGGCGGCTATGGCAACGATAATATTTTTGGCCAAGACGGTGATGATACTATTGCCGGTGGCTTTGGCTCAGATACACTGCAGGGTCAAAACGGTAATGATGTGATTACAGGTTCTGCTTTGTCTGACCTTGTTTTTGGCAATGATGGCGATGACTTCCTTAATGGCGGTTTCGGACATGACCGGATCAACGGTGGCGCCGGGGCTGATCGCTTCTTCCACCTTGGTATTTTGGATCACGGGTCAGACTGGATACAGGATTATAGCCAAGCTGAAGGCGATACCTTATTCTTTGGCCAGGCGGGCGCTACGATTGGTCAGTTTCAGGTGAACTTTGGACATACTGCGACACCTGAGGGTGAACGTTCTGGGGATGATAACATCGAAGAAGCCTTTGTTATTTACAAACCTACCGGTCAAATTATGTGGGCACTAGTGGATGGCGGTGGACAAAGCTCGATTAACCTTCAGCTTGGCGGTCAGATATTTGATTTGTTGGCGTAACATATAACGCTGCAGACAGTATGATTTGATACCATCAAGATCTAATGGTGTGCGCATGGTCGGGATTTTCAAATCTTAATACCAACATATTAATTTTGCCCCTAACAAACTGTAATTTCAGCCCCATATAATCCTCTGTATATTACTATGGGCCCATGTGATATTTCAAAGATATATTGCTATGCCCAAAGGTTACGCGCAAAATCGCATTGATAAGGAACACCAACTTGGACACTCAAATGACAAAATTATCAGGTGTTATCCTATTAACACCGCGCCGCTTTGGCGATGATCGCGGTTGGTTTTCAGAAACTTGGAATAAGCAGGCCTTGCTACAGGCAGGTTTTGATTTAAATTTCGTACAAGACAATCATTCATTTTCAGCGCAAATAGGCACAGTGCGCGGCTTGCACTATCAATCACCACCACATGCACAGGATAAGCTTGTTCGCGCAAGCAAAGGCCGCATATTGGATGTTGCCGTTGATATACGCGAAGGATCACCCACCTACGGGCAATGGGTAGCGGAAGAATTATCGGCGGAAAACGGTAAACAACTATTAGTACCCGTTGGATTTTTACACGGGTTCGCCACTCTAGAGTCTGATACCGAAGTTCAATATAAATGTACCGATTATTACGCACCAGAATGTGATGGTGCCATCCGCTTTGACGACCCTGATCTTGCGGTAAACTGGGGGCTTGGGTCAAACCCTGCTGTATTGTCTGACAAGGATGCCATTGCGCCGCTGTTCAAAGATTTCAAAAGCCCGTTTGTGTTTAAAGGATAGGCCCATGAAAATTTTAGTTACAGGGGGGGCAGGCTTTATCGGGTCTGCGGTTATACGTCAGGCAATTAGGGACGGGTATGAGATTGTTAATGTGGATGTATTGACTTATGCCGCATGTTTAGAAAATCTGGCGTCCGTTGCAGACAGCCCTGCCTATGCATTTGAACAGGTTGATATCCGTGATGGCGCGGCCCTTGCAAAGGTATTTAAAGGCCACAAGCCGGATGCGGTTATGCATCTGGCCGCCGAAAGCCATGTGGATCGTTCCATAGATGGGCCTACGGAGTTTATGCAAACCAACATTATCGGAACCTATGAAATGTTACAGGCTGCGCGGGCTTATTGGCAAGCAATGGGCAAGCCATCTTCGTTTCGATTTCACCATATTTCAACCGATGAAGTTTATGGCACGCTAGGCGAAACCGGCCTTTTCACCGAAGATACGGCCTATGCACCTAATTCCCCCTATTCTGCCTCTAAGGCGGCTTCTGATCATTTGGTGCGCGCCTGGGCTGAAACCTATGGGTTGCCCGTTGTTTTAACAAATTGCTCTAATAATTACGGCCCTTATCATTTTCCGGAAAAACTGATCCCTGTCGTAATTTTGAACGCACTTGCAGGAAAAGAAATTCCTGTTTACGGCAAAGGCGAAAATGTGCGTGATTGGCTTTATGTAGAAGATCACGCGGATGCTTTACTGACCGTGCTTGATAGCGGTGTTTTGGGGCGCACTTATAATATTGGCGGTGAGAACGAAGTTAAGAACATCGACCTAGTTAAAATCATTTGTTCTTTACTGGATGAACTACGCCTCTCTGATAGACCTTATGCCGAACTGATCACCTTTGTTACGGACAGACCGGGCCACGATCTGCGCTACGCAATTGACCCTGCGCGCGTTCGAAATGAGCTGAACTGGCGCCCCTCTGTAACTTTAGAAGAGGGGTTGCGTAAAACCGTTCAGTGGTACCTAGATAACGAAGCTTGGTGGCGCGCGCTGCAAAACCGCCAAGGGGTTGGCGAACGTTTGGGTAAAAGCTAATGCGCATTCTGACCTTTGGAAAATCCGGACAAGTGGCAAGGGAACTGGCACGTATCGGTGGCGAAAGCATAACATGTTTAGATCGCAATGTCGCTGATCTTTCTGACCCCACTGCCTGTTCTGCAATAATTGCGGCAACGGATGCAGATATAATCATCAATGCCGCTGCATATACTGCCGTTGATAAGGCCGAAGAAGAAGTTGCGCTGGCAACCGCCATCAATGGCACTGCCGTTTCAGCCATGGCACATGAAGCAGCCGCACGCGGCATTCCGTTTTTACATATTTCCACGGATTATGTTTTTGACGGCACTGGCGATCAACCTTGGAAGCCTGATGATACCACCGGACCTATCAGTACTTATGGAAAGTCCAAGCTTGCCGGTGAGTTGGGGGTTGCCACTGCAGGGGGGCCACATGCGCTTATGCGTACCTCTTGGGTGTTTTCCAGCCATGGGAATAATTTTGTTAAAACCATGTTGCGGTTGGGGGCCGAGCGTGATGCGCTATCTATCGTCAATGATCAAATTGGCGGCCCAACATCTGCGGCAGATATCGCCAACGCTTTGATGCACATGGCGCAAAGCTTTTATCAGGGGCAAGCCAAATCCGGTTTATATCACTTCGCAGGCAGGCCTGATACCAGCTGGACAGAGTTTGCAATTGAGATTTTCAAACAGGCCAAATTAAATGTGGATGTAACCGGCATACCATCTGCGCAATACCCAACACCTGCAGCGCGTCCGGGGAATTCCAGAATGGACTGTACGGATATTACACATGCATTTGGCGTTACGCGCCCAGATTGGCGTATAAGTCTAAATAAAGTATTGAATGAATTAGGAGCCGTTTAAAATGACGCAACGCAAAGGCATATTACTGGCAGGCGGATCTGGAACGCGACTTTACCCTGTGACCTTAGGTATTTCAAAACAGTTACTGCCAATCTACGATAAGCCAATGATATATTACCCGTTAAGTGTACTGATGCTAGCAGGTATTCGTGAAGTTGCTGTCATCACAACACCACATGATCAAGAACAATTCATTCGCTTACTGGGCGATGGGTCACAGTGGGGAATGTCTTTAACATATATTACCCAACCGTCACCTGATGGGTTGACACAAGCATATTTATTGGCCGAAGATTTTTTAAATGGCGCGCCGTCTGCGATGGTACTGGGTGACAATATTTTCTTTGGTCATGGGTTAAAAGAACTGCTTACAGATGCAGATAAACAAACCGATGGCGCCACCGTTTTTGGCTACCACGTTTCTGACCCTGAACGTTACGGAGTAGTGGGGTTTGATGATGCAGGTAAAGTTGCATCCATTACAGAAAAGCCAAGCAAGCCACCATCAAACTACGCGGTGACCGGACTGTATTTTATGGACAGGTCAGCACCTGAACGGGCTAAACAAGTAAAGCCATCCGCACGCGGAGAGCTGGAGATTACAACGCTTTTGGAAATATTCCTTGAAGATAAATCTTTGGAAGTGAAACGTATGGGGCGCGGCTATGCGTGGCTGGATACCGGCACACATGGCAGCTTATTAGATGCTGGTAATTTTGTTCGAACACTGGAAAAACGCCAAGGGCTGCAGACCGGTAGCCCCGAAGAAATTGCGTATGAGCAAAACTGGATTACCAAAACAGAACTTCACAAGATTGCAGATCAATACAGTAAAAACAGCTACGGCAGTTATCTTAAGGCGCTGGATTAGGGCTGGAACTTTAGATTTTACCTAAGAGTGCCGCCAGCACCAAGCCAAGGTTACCTTTTAGCGTTTGCCGGTGGATGCCTGATTTATACAAGCCAACCATTCGTGGTAATGCCCATTTTTCTCGGGCAGATGCAAACTGCTTTAAAATCGCACGGTTTTCCAGTGTTAGCCTTTGATCATTCGCCTGCAACACAGCAATATTACATGTGTTCCATGATTTGAAATGCCCTTTCAACATCAAACCAATCCGAAATAACGATGAAAGGGTTGTATTGTTCGCGCCAATAAGATTATTCGCATGTTGGCGGTATTTAATAAAAGCTTCCGCATCATAGATTATCAAACCACCAGCGCCAGATACCATTTGGTATATCCACCAGTCATGACAAGTCGTATCTACAGATATGGGGCATGCCTTTTGCAGCATATCTAATGCAATTTGATTAATGACCATTGTGTTTCCGCTTGCGATATTTTGCACCAAAGCATTTTGAAAGCACGGCGGCTTGGAAAACAGGCCAGACAGCGTATTGGTTTCCAGCATCTCATTCCATATATAAGTTCTGCTACAATAAAGTGCAGGGGAGTTCTTAGGTGATTTTTGCAAGGCAGCTATAGCGCGCTCCAGCTTGTTTTCTAACCAGACATCATCTTGGTCAGATAAAGCCACATACGGCGTATTTGGGTCAGGTGTCGTCAAAAGAGACAGGAAGTTTTTAACAAACCCGCTTTTTGGTCCGTTTACTAAAGTGATCTTTTTATTCGGATTATCTATACAAAATTCCCGCACAATTTCAAGGCCAGCATCATCTGACCCATCATCACTAACAATCAAAGACCAGTTTTCATGGGTTTGGCGCACTATGCTTTGAAGTTGCGCATCAATATTTTTAGCGCCGTTATATAGAGCCAGAAGAATGATAACTTCATGGTCTTCTGGGTTTATATCACTCATATTTATATTTCCAATATATCTTTGCTGTATCGTTTAAGTAGAAATATTCCCGTTAAAGTCAATAATATCGAAATCCCATATACATAATAATGGGAAACATAGACGCCGTCATAATACGGGTAAAACCCCCGGCGCATTTCACTAACGATATGAACCAGCGGGTTATATAATAGATACGAACGAAAAGGGTCAGGCAAAGATTCGATCGTAAAGAAAATACAAGATATGATGAACATCGGGCGATTTAAAATACTCCAAATACGTTGCCATGAAGGAAATACCTCAAACAAGAAACAGTTTAAAACACCGATACCAAACGACAACGCGGCAACCATAGAGAATGCAGAAAATATATACTGGAATTGAAGTGTGGCTTGAGTGTCTTCAATTAAGAGTATGCCAAAAATTATTATATAGAAAACCAATGTGTGCGTTAAAAAGCTTAATATAAAGCGCGCTATAAGTGAGTCCATAAATGTAACGCGTGGATAAAACAGCAACTGTTTATTAAACCGAATAGACATCGCCAAATTACCAGTTGTAACCATATAAAGCATGAAAGGAAGATATCCTGTTGCGTAAAACAAAGGAAAGCTTACGCCCATTGCGGGGGCACGAAAGCTAAGGGAAAACACAATCGATAGTAAAGCAATCGCTGCAACCGGCTCTAATATTGCCCAAATATAACCCCCTACAGATCGCCCATATGTCGTGCTCATTTCGCGTAATATCAGCGCGAAAACAACACGAGAGCCAGGTAATAACATTCGTTTTTTTCTTGCAGGCGTTGTGTTTTGCATACAGATAACTACCTATATTGTGCTCTCAGCGGAATTGCTTTCGACCTTACAATAATAAAGTGCTAAATTGCTTAAATACAAGTTCCATTTTTATGCTTACGACAGGGTATATAAAAGATGAATACACAAACTGAAAATTCGCCGCCTTCAAAGCCACCAGAGGTGAAGCCTGCGGCCAAACCGCTTTCCACTGGGCCGGCTCGTGTCAAAACGCGGCACTTTTTATTGGTATTAAGTTTTCTTCTTTGCGTTGTTATTCCTTCAACACTTGGATTTTGGTACCTTTACGGCTTTGCAAAAGATCAATATGGATCCACATTGGCTTTTTCAGTGCGCTCTGAAGAATTCACATCCCCATTGGATTTACTTGGTGGATTAGGGCAAATATCCACCAGCGCTTCAGCAGATAGCGATATTTTATATGAATATATGCAAAGCCAAAAATTAGTCGAAAACATAGATAAAAATATTAACCTCCGATCACTTTACGCAAAGGCCGAAGGGGATATTGTTTTTGGCTATGATGAAAACGGTGCAATAGAAGATTTGTTAGAATACTGGATAAGAATGGTCGATATTTCATACGATAGCGGCACACGCTTAACAGAAGTTGTCATAAAGGCTTTTGCGCCAGAAGATGCCCAATTAATTGCTGGCGAAATACAAAAAGAAAGTACGGCACTTATCAACCGGTTGAACCTTGTCGCGCGCGAAGATGCCACACGATATGCAAAGCAAGAATTGGATCTTTCTGCGGTTAGGCTTAAAGATGCCCGCCAAGAATTAACCCAATTCAGAACCACCACTCAAATCATTGACCCACTCACTAACCTGCAAGGACAAATGGGGTTATTGAGCCAGCTGGAACAACAATTAGCAGAAGCATTAATATCAAGTGATTTGTTGAAAGATACAACATCTTCATCTGATCCAAGATTACTGCAAGCAGAACGTAGAATTGAGGTGATCCAAACCCGAATTAACGCGGAACGAGATCGCTTAGCGGGCGTTAATGGACGGGGCGAAGGCACCTTATCAACATTATTTGGTGATTTCGAACGGCTGTCAGTTGAGCAAAAGTTTGCAGAAGAAAGCTATTTGCTTGCGCTTTCAACACACAATACAGCCGTGCTTGAGGCCCAAAGGCAAAGCCTTTATCTGGCAGCACACATTGAACCCACACTTGCAGAAACATCACAATATCCAAAACGTGGCTTGTTAGGCAGCCTTTTTATGGTCTTTTTATTATTTGGATGGTCAATACTCGCACTAGTTTTTTATTCCTTACGCGACCGACGTTAATACCATGATTACTTTGAAAAACGTCACCAAGACCTACCGCACTAAAGGGGCGCGAAAATGGGTATTAAGAAATGCAAACCTTACGTTTCCAAAAGGTCGAAGCATAGCTTTGTTAGGACGTAATGGTGCCGGTAAATCCACATTATTGAAAATGATTTCTGGGTCTATTGATTGTGATAGTGGCCAAATTATATGCAAAGGTTCAATCTCTTGGCCCATTGGTTTTTCGGGCAGTTTTCACCCAGATTTAACAGGTGCCCAAAACGCAAGATTTTTGGCACGCGTATACGGGGTCGATACAGATGAATTGATTGCATTCACCCAAGATTTCGCCGAGCTGGGTGATTTTTTTTATATGCCCTTTCGAACTTATTCAGCAGGTATGCGATCACGGCTAGCGTTCGGCGTATCCATGGCCGTACCTTTTGATACATATCTGGTGGATGAAGTCACATCTGTAGGGGATGCCATTTTCCGCGCAAAATGCGATGACATTCTTAAATACAGAATGAAAAATTCCGGAGCGGTTGTTGTTAGCCACTCCATGGAAACCGTGCGCAAATTATGTGACTGTGGCGTCGTAATAAATGACGGAGAAATTATATTTTATGATGATATCAATCAAGCTATTCATCAACATAATTTAATATTAATGGCTGGCCGTAATCAGGCTGCATCCCTTAAGGCATAGTCATAACTTATCTTTTAATACTTCTAAATAAGCTGTTCCATATTGCTCGCTTGGTTCCAGCGTGGCCTTTTCAGCCCACTCATTCCATGCATTGATAAACAGCTCTTGCCCATAAGATTTCTCAAGGCGTTGCGCCAAAATAGCCTGAAGCCAAGTACTAAACGTGGCAGGATTTGCCCCGTAAGCGATATGGCCGGAAAGACCACGGCGCGCTGTATTATCCCATGACGGCATAATTCCCGCAATAACAGTATCGGGTAAAGACGCTACATATTCCTCTGACAGGCTATTTTTTATCACAGCACCATAATCATATATCAGGCCGCTAAAGCCGCGCACTGGTTCCATGCCAAATTTATTACCATCAGGCCCGCCAATTAAATAATCATCCAGCGCAACCAAACCGTGCGGCGGCATTTCCACCCAAAAATCAAAGATGTCAGGATCAACAGGTGTTTCCCCCTCAATGTGAAACAACACAGCACCCAGCTCTACGTCTCCAACCCCTAACATATGCCATTCTGCGCGCAGCCGCTTCACGCAGGCGGCTGGGTCAGGCATATCATCCGGTCGGTAAATCATAAACCGCGGTCGTCGTCCGTCCGGGCGTTGATAGCGCGGATCTTTCATATACCGTGCAGTATCGGCCGCTAAAGCAACTTCAAAACCATCTTCATATTTTTGGTCCAGCAAAACCTCACCTGAAAGCCCGTCCCAATTACGCCGCCAGCTTTCATTGGCCCAACACAGATAAAAATTAAATGGAATTTCGGGTGCATTTAGCAAATTATCTATTGGTTGTTCCAAAATACGTCGACCGGAAAACCAGTAGTGATAAACGCAAAATGCATCAATGCCCGCATCCTTTGCCAATTCCCATTGTTGCCCCATGGTTTCAGAAACGCGCAAATCATAAAACCCCAAATCTGTGGGCATCTGTGGCTGCATATGACCTAAAAAAGATGGTTTGGCCCGCACGGTTGAAGCCCATTCGGTAAAGCCCCTCCCCCACCACGCATCATTTTCTGGCGTTGGGTGAAACTGCGGAAGATAGAATGCGCTGGTAAATTTTGGCCGTGGTATAGACAGTTTAGGTTTCTGTATTTCACCTAATTCAGAAACCTGCCGGACAACTTGCTTTGCATTCAAAGCCAGATACCCAAGCGCGCGCTCAAATTCATGCGCAATTGTGCCATCAACTTGGCCTACTTCCGGATCAAAAACCCTTTGATCCAACTGAAGCCCTTTGATCATTGAAAGCATCAGCGGCTTCACCCAATAAATAGACCCCGCAGGGAAAGACAAATTATCTATGTCACAGGTAATTTCAACACGGCGCAATAGATTAGTGGTATTTTCTTTATTTGACCCCCACCATTCATCCCCTGAATAATGTTGCCCATCGGCAACCAAGAAAGCCGCCTCTTCATCATCCAGAAATGCCTCAACTAACTTCTTTGTTCCCGCTTCTGGAAGAATTCCATTAATCAAATGATCACGCCACTCATTGCCATCTTGGCGATGTGGCGATTTTTTTGTATGAAACTTGCAAACAGCTTTGTACGGGGCAAATATTCCGGCATTTATAATGTGTACAAAAGGGAAAATATCCCGCCCATGATTTGGCATTCGCACAACGAGTGCATTTGGAAAATCTTGATTAATTTTTTTTATTAAAACATCTGTTTCATCGCCTAAATCTGTGATGGTTACAAATAAATCAAATTTAATATCAAGATTATTTAACCTGTTTAAAAAGTCTGGCCATAAGTCATGGTAATAAATATGTATACAAACGGCATAATCTTTATACGAATTTTCATTTGATTGTATCCGCACTATCGGAGCCGTAATTTGCGTACCGCATGCACCAGTTGGCAGGTCTTTTGTCAGACGCGCCTCTTTGTGGCCATATAGAATATAATGTAAGAAAGGATACTTTTCCATTCTGCCAAGGTCGTGATTTAGGCGTATATATGCTTCGGGTGAAAAATCTGGGTTTGGCCTAAGATTTGCAGCCTCTCCAAACACAACATAATGTCGAATTGGGAACCTGCAAAACAATCTATTAAGACCATCATTTGTAGAAGTATAAAATTGCGTATCAAATAAATCACTGCGGCTGGCATGCCACAAATACCGATATTGTTTGGGGCTTAAAAAAACAAACCGGCATAAGTTGATCAATTTCCGGAAGATTTTTATCACCATATTATATTTCTCAGCATTAGGTTTTTAGACGGAATAATGTACTGCATCTATATTGTCCATAATTGTTGCGGACAAGATTATTGCTTATCATACACTTTATCTGGTTAGCATAATTATTGTTCAATATAGATATTATATAATCAATATCACACAAACAGTCCCAAATTTTATTTCCCCGGGGAGTTTGCTTTTGAATAAGTAGTGTAAATCTCCCGCATATACTTCACCCAATACGTGCCCCCAATTTTAGCTCTATCGATACGATTAGCATCAATAGAAACTGGTGCCATGTGGAAATTTGTCTGTATAGGTAAAGTTTTTCGTTCCAATGCTCTGTTTAAGGGTTCGAATATTTTTGAATATTGCGCAATTTCATTTCTGGTAAATAATGTTGTTTTTATATTTTCGCCAAATTCATTTTTTAGTTCCTTATCCGCTAGGCTAAGCAACTTTGGAGTCATTGTTCTAGGTGCGGTAACGACATTCGCTGCCCACACCGCCAAAGGTTCCGGCGATACATTTGAAGGGGCATCTTGAAAAGGCTTCATATCATCCGCCGTTAAGTCAGTTCCTAAAATATCCAGAAAACAGCCCACAATACCGCCCTTTGTTTTTATCGTGCTTTCAAAGGAAACAAGCTGTATTTCATCAGCAGCAAACCCCGTTCTAATGTGGTCATAGAGCCCGTTATAATCAAGCCATAACCCTTCGGCCATTTTTTGACCTAGCGCTTTAGCAATAAAACCGCCCAAGCCGTGCTTATTTCTATTTTTAGAAATCTCAATGTATACTGATTGAACAAAATTTACCTGATTACGAAGCACGCAGATAATTTCTACTTCATCAAATTTTTGTAATCTTTTACGCAGTGATTTCATATCAACGCATTTTGGTTTAATACGAGAAAACTCTTCTGAGCTTATAAATACTGTTTTATCTTGATGGGCATATGTTTTTACCAAATATTCCCAAACAGATGCTGGGCCGCCTGGAATTTGATAATGGGCAGCCATATTAATCCATTCAGTCGCTAAAGAATGGTGCCCACGACTTCTACCTATTTCAGGAATAATGATACCATTTTTTGCCAACAAGGCACGATTATGGAAAAGCGTATCTTGTATGGTTGTTGTCGCGGTTTTGTGTGTACCGACATGAATAATGATCTTTGACATACGTTTTACACCTACTGCTGTGGTTTTTACTCATTATACTAATATTAATTGCAGAACTCTATTCCACCTTTTTAACTATTCCAAAGACGGAGCCAATAATTCCAAATACCGTATTAACTGCCGTAAGCGGCGATTCTGTTACCAATACCGTATCATTCGAATTAATCGCAAACTGACCAGCACTGAACAGGCCATCAGAGGATGTGAGATCAATAACAAATACACTTCGCGTATTACTTGGGCCAGAGCCATTATTTCTAACTGCATTGCTGGAATATTCGCGCATAATCAAAATACCTTTTGGATTCGCCCTGCTATCCGTTATCCCACCAACTAAAGCCATAGCATCAAGTGCGGAAATTTCATCTTCTTCAAAATAAATTATTTGCTCTTTAGATGCTGCACCCAATGAACGGAAAAACCTTTTGTCCCGCTCTATAATGATCTTATCCCCACCCTTTAGAATACTGTCTAATGACGGGCTTTTATAAATTCGATCCAGTGATGTTGTATAAACACGCCCTGCACGAATAAGCCTTACATGCGGGTTTTTCATACTTGGCAAGGCGCCCCCGCCCTGACTAATCAAATTCAAAATCGTAAAATGCGGGTCAGTAATTTGATAGCTCCCCGGGCTTGCCACCCCGCCAACTAAGCTAACTGAACGATTTGAGCCAGGAACAGCCGTGAGCTGCACTTGAGCAGACGGAATAATGCTTTCCAGCTTATCTTGGATTTTAAGCCGGGCGGCTTCTTCGCTAAGTCCTGCAATTTTGACCCGATCCAGATAAGGAACAAATATGGTGCCCGCAGAGGAAACCATAATATTTTCAATTGGTATAATCTTTTGCCCGGGCGCTGATAAAAGTGAGTTTTCCTCATTGTCCCAAATAATCAGCCTTATTGTATCGGCCACAGCAATGATCGGAGTATTGCCACGGTGCGTATGCTGCAACCATCGGCTAGACCCTATTAATCCCGTTGTAGGCCAATCGGCTACAATAGGTAGAAATGATTTTGTTACGTGGTAGACAGCCAGTTCAGAATTAGACGCTCTTGATTTAGATAGTATTTCAGATTGCAAGGCCGCGCCGCGTGGTAAACTACATGCAGTAAGTAAGGACACTAAAACTATAGCCTTAAAGACAAAAGATGCCAGCCGAAACATATAAGTACCCCAGAATATTATAAGTGCGAAACTGAACGTTTCTGTCACAAGAAAAGTTAAAATACTACCTATATGTTTCAGGTCAACCGTTTCTATTTAATTTTGCCAAACCCAAAAGACGTTTTCCAATACGAGGGAAAACATATGCAAATGTCCGAAAATAAATCTTGGTTTCCAATGAGAACCCCTGATTTTTGATATATTCAAGATCCCATTTCAACTTACGTTTGGCTCCCACAGAGCTATCTGTGTAACCATACCGTATTTGGGCAAGGCCCGAAATTCCAGGACGAACAGATTGGCGGCGCACAAAGCCTTGAATGCTAAGCGCATAATTTTGAAAAAATTCTGGCTGTTCAGGCCGCGGGCCAATTAAACTCATATCCCCGATAAGAACGTTAACGATCTGCGGTAATTCATCGACATGTATATCGCGCATAAATCTTCCCAATGGTGTGATTCGCACTTTTTCTTCAGTTGCAAATTTTGTACTTTCCGTTCCGCCCCGCATTGTGCGAAATTTATACATTAGAAATACTGTGTTGTTCTTACCGACCCGCTCTTGAGTGTAGAATAGTTTTCCGCGATTTAAAAATGGATTCAAAATAAGTACTAAAGCACATATAACTACAATAATAGGCAACAAAATCAAAGATGTAACAAAATCGATTGTACGTTTATAAATCAGAAAAGCAACGGAAGCCTTTGGAGGCGCCTCCAAATACTGCTCTTTATACAAGTGCTTTGATATGGTAGTATCGCGCGGCACAATTTTTCCTTAACATTTTACTTCCCCTTAGATGTAAGGGTAAATTATTCAATTACAATCACAGGCTATCAATATAGTATAGCCGAAGCGGATCCTATATCTAACAGCCATTTTAAGTATAGTCAGTAATAATTTTCAAAATGTTAAGTTGTGTGCATTCTTTGCCGATCTAAAAAATATTCTAGGAACAGCCGTTTTGATGGCCTATCAGGCGATATCCAATACACGGTGTTCTTTAAAACTTTTCCAGGCATTTTCAGCAAGGCAATAAATAGGGATTCGCCCTTCTTTGCTTAGGCTTTCATCAATTTTCAAATCATTAGTTGGTTTGAATAATCCATTAATCACCCGCTGCGATCCATCAGCCTTTAACAGAGTTACTGTCACAGAACTGGTTCCTTTTGCTTTAACAATTTCCTTAACTTTAGACACATCTATCGTTTTCATACCATCTCTCTCAGTTGCTTCTGATATCAGCTTAGACACAGTTTAGGGTTTTGCCAGTAAAATGTTCACCATCATTGTTCACACTTTCTCTTTCCACCCATCAAAACTGCGCGTATTAAGGCCACATGACAAATTATCTTTATCAGGGCGACCTGCCTGACGACTTAGACCTTGGCCCCGTAGTGGCCATCGATAGTGAAACAATGGGGTTAATTCCACACAGGGATCGGCTCTGCGTGATTCAACTGTCATCAGGCGATGGCGATGCCCATCTGGTACAAATCGCGCAAGACCAAACCAAAGCCCCCAATCTATGCAAGATGCTAGCCAACCCTGACCAAATAAAACTATTTCACTATGGCCGCTTTGATATTGCCGTAATGGAAAATCGTTTCGGTGTGCTAACCGCGCCCGTTTATTGCACAAAAATTGCCTCTAAACTGGTACGCACATATACAGACAGACATGGGTTAAAAAATTTACTACAAGAACTGCTGAAGATCGATATTTCCAAGCAACAGCAAAGTTCAGACTGGGGTGCTGAAACCCTGACCAAAGAACAAATCGCTTACGCTGCATCTGACGTATTGTATTTACACAGGCTGAAGCAGGAACTGGATATGCGATTAGCGCGCGAAGGGCGCACAGAGCTTGCCAATGCGTGCTTTGAGTTTTTACCGTACCGGGCAAAATTGGATCTGGTCGGTTGGCCGGATACAGATATATTTGCCCATTAGATTAAATGGAACAGCGCACAAATTTACCGCTATGACCATTGACCCAGGACGGGCAGAGGCCCATGTAATATATATGTCTGACGCAACCAAAGATACATATTCGCAATTCGTGCGATTTGCCAAAATCGGGTTCCCGCTTTTGGCCATACTTCTTGTTATTGGGGTCTTTGTTTTCAATAAAGTCAATCCGATCAGGGATGCAATTATCATCTCTGGCCCTGAATTTACAAAGCTTGCCGTCGGGCAAAAAATTACCAACCCACACTATTCTGGTGTCACAAAATCTGGCGATGCCTTTTCAATTTCTGCAACATCTGCCCTGCCCAATGCACCCACACCGGATTTGATTGACCTAGTTAAGCCCAAAACAACAATAGGCTTTTCCAGTGGGCTAGAGGTTCAAACCTCTTCTGATATTGGACAGCTTAATCTTAAAACACAAGAAGCTATACTTACGGGTACTGTCTATTTGGAAACCTCAGATGATTTCAAAGCTTATGCCGATAAAATCGTGATGAACTTCTATACTGGTAACGCTTTCAGCCCGGGTCCGGTCAGGGCAACAGGGCCGATCGGCGAAATCACAGCAGGCAATATGCGCTTAACACAGAACCTGCATGAAAAAATATCGCCTGATGATACAATTCTTAGTTTTGGCAATCGTGTAAAATTGATATACTATCCAGTAACAGTAAATAAATAAGGTGACGTGCGTGAATAAGTTCTTAATTTTATTATCAACGCTATGCATTATTGCATCCCCCAACATTGCCCAAACAACAGCCGGCAACGCATCCCTCCCGGTTGAGGCAAATGCGGATAACCTTGTGGTAAACAATAATGAAAATTCTGCCATCTTTTCTGGCAATGCAAAAGTTGTGCAAGGTATACTGGATTTACAGGCAGATAAGATTACCGTTTTTTTCGAAGAGGGCGCTGGAAACATTAAAACTGTACAGGCCGCAGGGCGCGTTAAGTTTACAAACGGACAAGAAACAGCCGAGGCACAGACAGCCCAGTTTGACGTCACATCCCAGATTGTTACATTTACAGGCAATGTTATTCTACGCCAAGCACAAACCGTATTAACCGGAAACAAGCTAACCTATAATATTACAACAAGCCGTAGCCAAATGTCTGGTAACGTAAAAACTGTTTTTGTTCCGAAATAACAATGGCTACTTCAAAAAAACAAAAAAAACGCGCTGATAAGCATGGCCTTGTCATCAAGAATATCAAAAAAGCTTTCAAGCAGCGGGTCGTCTTAGATGATGTAAGCCTTGAGCTTGGCCGGGGCGAAGTTGTTGCTTTACTGGGGCCTAATGGTGCCGGAAAAACCACCTGTTTTTATTCCATTGTAGGCTTAATTCGGCCAGATGCGGGCACCGTTATGGTAAACGGACGTGATGTCACACAGCTGCCTATGTATCGGCGCGCACAAATGGGCATCGGCTATCTACCGCAAGAGGCCAGTATTTTTCGCGGTATGAATGTTGAAAACAATATTCTGTCAATCCTGGAAATATGGGAACCTAATAAGGCAGAGCAAAAGATCAAACTAGAACAACTGCTAGAAGAGTTTTCGATTGCCTATATCCGGAAATCCCCTGCACTTGCGCTATCAGGCGGTGAACGCAGGCGTGTAGAGATTGCACGCTGCCTTGCCAGTAACCCCCAGTTTGTTCTGCTGGATGAGCCCTTTGCAGGTGTAGATCCTATTGCTGTTGGCGATATACGTGATTTAGTGGCAAAACTTAAAAGCCGGGACATTGGTGTGCTGATTACAGATCACAACGTACGCGAAACTTTGGAAATCGTTGATCGTGCCTATATTCTTCATGGCGGAAAAGTTTTGATGAGCGGAACTCCCAAGCAGGTAATTTCTGACCCGAATGTACGGAATGTGTATTTAGGCAGTACTTTCAAAATCTAAAAATTATCTATTAAAATCATATTTATGACGGATAGTATTGCGCACTGCGACGACTCATCCTAGGCTGTAGGTATGAACTTCTTAAATTTCAGCTTTTAAACCGCCTGGCACCGCCAGGCAGGTTTTGGCGTTTAAGAATGTTCACGCAGTATACAAATAAGGAGATTTTATGCGTTACCAAATCAGTGGAAAACAGATCGATATCGGCGAATCATTAACGGCCCATGTAAAGGCTCAAATCGGCGAAGTCGCTGCCAAATATGCAGAACGGCCAACAGAAGCACACATCACTTTTTCTAAAGATGCCCATGAATTCAGGTGCGAATCAACAATACACCTATCCACTGGCCTAACCGTTGCCGCCGAAGGTAGAAGCACGGAAATATATGATTCCTTTGAAAAATGTTCCAATAAAATTGAAAAGCAACTTAGACGATACAAGCGTCGTTTAAAGGATCATCATAAAGACCGCGCAACACCGGTTGAAGTTATGGGCGCATCAGCGTATATCCTCGCCAGCGAAGATACAGAAAGTCCAAATGAACCGGAAACACTTCAACCTGTAATCGTTGCTGAAATGGAAACGAAAATTCAGTCACTATCCGTTGGTGAAGCTGTTATGCAGATGGAACTGACAGATGAGCCTGTTTTGATTTTCCGAAACGAAGGTCATAAACGCTTGAACGTAGTGTATAAAAGGAAAGACGGAAACATAGGCTGGGTTGATCCAACCAATTTAAAGTAGATCAATAACCGCCATAAGCTTCCGGCAGGAACATATGATACTTACGGAAATCCTAGTGGTAGACGCTGTGCGCTATGCGCAAAGCGAATCCAGTAAAAAACGCCTGCTTCAGAAAATTTCTGAGCAGGCAAAAAATGCATATGGCATTGATAGTGCCATGGTTTTTTCGGCCCTTAATGCCCGCGAATCGCTGGGCACAACGGGTGTTGGGCGTGGCGTTGCCATTCCGCACGCACGTTTTGAAGAACTGGACCGTGTTATTGGCCTGTTTACCCGTTTGGAAAAGCCCTTGGATTATGGCTCTATGGATCATCAGCCTGTAGATTTGATTTTCACTTTGCTGGCGCCCCAAAAAGAAGGTGCCGAACACTTGAAAGCCTTGGCATTGGTTTCCAGAACTTTACGCGATGAAGGTGTTTGCGACAAGCTTAGGTCCAATCAGAATGAGCAGACAATTTTCTCTATTCTAATTGAAAGCAACGAGTCGCAAGCGGCTTAGTTTCGCCAACCTTTAAAGCCAAAACTCATATAATCGCGGGAATATGCTTTCGCGACAAGCTGTTCCAGCTCTTCGTCATATATCTGCGCCAGCTCAAATGCCGCATCATCTTGTGCAATTTCACCGACCGGAATGTGATCACGCCCAAGCTTATCTTCTATTAGACTTATGGTTTCATCCAAGGTTTGTGAGCGCAGCAAGTGGTCAGGGTGTACAATTTTGGTATACCCGTCCAAAATTGCTGACTGGCTGGCCCATGAATGGTCAATACGCGCGCGTGTCTGGCCCTTTAGATTACCATTAAGAAATTTAGCAAATTTCTTAATGGCCTGACGATAGTCTTCAACGTCATAGCCGATACTGTCCAAGGCACCCTTATTAATTACCTCACACAATTCTGCATCAGGCATCTTAACGTTATACTGTTCTATTAATATCCTTCTGATCCAAGGAAAACCATCTTCCCCTGACTGAAAAATATATTTGTTAAAGGCGCTATGCACCCGCTCAACCGGATGCGCCAACAATGAAAGCGCCGTACGGTTTTGATTGTCTTGCAGCCAATTAAATACCTGCTTTTGATTCAATCCAGACATCAGTTGACCGCCCTCGGTTTCAAGGTGTGCATTCATCCAATTCATCAATACGGATTTACCATAGTCACTGATCGGCAAGAACAACAACGGCACCCCATCACCGGCGATAAAGTTTTTTGCAGCGGCATGACGCTCAGGTTCATGGAATTCTGGCAATCCTGTATCCAGAAAATTAATAGACCTAACCTGATCCATCATTTCTTTGTAATTATTGACCTTCTCAGACAGGCTTTCCGGATTTTGCCGTTTAATTTTTTCCTTTAAACTATCTAACTGCTCTTCGCTTTCTAAAAACCGCGATAGCCCGTTAAATACTTCTAGCTGCCCTAAGTCGGCAAATGATAGCTGAAACGCCGCCTGACCAGCTTCCTGAAGCTTGGTGCGGATTTTTTTTGAAAACTCTGATAGGTTATTCACATAAGTTTTAAATCCGATAATATCAAAATCTACCTGCGCAACTTTGCGCTTATGCAGGTCTGTCAGTTTCCATTGATCAGTTTTGCGCGCAATTGCATGGGATATGTAGCTGTCCAGTGGATTACGCGTCAGCACAATTTTCGCACAGGTTTCATCTTCTAAAACATAATCTAAAATCCGTGGGTCATGGTCAGAAAACAAACGAAATCCGGGTAATTTATCTGTAGCTTGCGCCACCATCTTACGTACAAGTTTTGCTGGGTCGCGGTCGCGGTCAGACACATCCATACCGCAATACGTATCCTGGTTTGGGTACCCCACGAAACTGGGGTTAAACAACTCACCATTACATGAAAAACTGTTGAACAGATTTATACTCTGTTCAAATAAGTTAGAGCCCGTTCTCATATTGGCAAGAAGGACAAAATACTTAAATTTACTTTTTGACATTATTTAACAACATATGGTCTGCTTACCGCTTTTTCGGTCTTTTTTGGTGCGCTTATTTTCTTTTTACTTGGTCTATATGCTAATGATACACCATTCTTTTCCAATTTGCGAACCAAAGCGTCAAGCTTGAAAGTATTGTTTAACTGTGGAATTGCAGTTGGCTTTCTACCCTGTTTTGGTTCCAGAACCTGCAACGCCGCCTGAAGCACAAGCCCCGGCGCACTTAGTGCCTCTTCCAAAGAGAATACTTTGTAATTTAAGTGTTTATTTTTTTTCAGTGCATTAATGAATTTTCTTTCTCTGGCCTGCAAGACCTGAGCATTCATTAATTTACCCTTAAACTTAGCTTGACTGTTTGCAATAGAAAGCAACCACGCTTCTTTCACAATCACAATTCGGGCACGCCTATCCCTAGCTGTCCGTCGTCATATAAAATGGGACATCAGAGCGGTTTGAGTATTGGAGGCTCTGGTTCGTTATTGTGATTGATTATGCAGCTTGTTTTTGATGTTGCAAGCGGCGTTTTTGGATTGTTTGCTTCTTGATCTTTTTCCTCTCTCTGATAATGGCTTTGTCGCGCCCAAAATAGACGTCGGCAGGTGTGACGTTGTTCAGGCTCTCGTGGTAGCGCTGGTTGTTGTAATATTCCACAAAAGCTCCGATTTGATTTTCCAGATCGCCGGGTAGGTAATAGTTTTCCAGCAGAACCCGATTTTTCATTGTCTGATGCCAGCGCTCGATCTTGCCCTGAGTCTGCGGGTGGAACGGCGCTCCACGAACGTGATCCATTCTCTGCTCTTCCAGCCATTCGGCAAGATCGCCAGAGATGTAACAGGACCCATTGTCGCTCAACAGACGCGGCATGTGCCGAACGACGGCTTGGTCGCATCCAGATGCCGTCAGGGCCAGCTCAATCGTGTCCGTCACGTCCTCGGCCCGCATGTTGGTGCAGAGTTTCCAGGCAATGATGTAGCGACTGTAATCATCCAGGATCGTGCTGAGATAATACCATCCCCAACCGATGATCTTGAAGTAGGTAAAATCGGTCTGCCACATCTCGTTGATCGCAGTGGTCTTGTCATGGAATTCATCGGCGGCCTTGATCACGATATAATCTGGTGCAGTGATCAGGTCGGCAGCCTTCAGAATGCGGTAAGATGATGATTCAGAGATAAAATACCGCTTCTCATCCGTATATTTTACCGCCAATTCACGCGTAGATAGCGCTTCATGTTCCAGCGCGAACTCGATTAAGTTATCGCGCCTGTCTTGGGGAATGCGGTTCCAGACAGACTTGGGCCGAGGCGAGCGATCCGCCAAAGCATCAAGCCCGCCCTCAAGGTATTGATCATACCACCGGTAAAATGTGGTCCGCGGAATGCCCAGCATGTCGAGGGTTTGCTTCACAGGCAGATGTGATTGCTCAACGGTGTGGATAATCTCCAGTTTCTCAGATGCAGGATATCTCATTCCTCGTATCCCCCAGCCCCTGTCATGCTTTTTTTGAGCAGACGGTTTTCAATGGTCAGATCGGCCACGCATTCCTTCAATGCCATCGCCTCGCTTCGTAGATCCTTCACCTCAGGCGACGTCGCCTGCCGGGCTGTATCGCCAGACAAGCGGCGTTTCCCCGCTTCGAGGAATTCCTTTGACCAACTGTAATACAGGCTTTCAGAGATGCCTTCACGGCGGCACAGCGCCGAAATGCTTTCCTCGCCGCGAAGGCCCGCTAATACAATGCGGATCTTTTCCTCGGCGGAATAGGTTTGTCTGGTTTTACGGCGAATGTTCTTCACCAATTTATCTGCAGCTGCTTTGCTGCTTCCGGATTTCTGTCTCATCTTCACTCCTTGAATGTTATGATGAACCAGAAATCCTCCGTTAGCTAAACCTTAAATCTGTCCCACGAGTGCTGACGTCAGACAAGAAGCGATCGTTGCGCGGCCTTTCTGGGTCTGTGATAATTTTCTGAAGCGTCTTGACCGTAAGGCACCACCATTGAGATCCCATGTGCGGGGAAATCTGTTTTGGAATGGTTCGTTTGATTTTTAAGAACCGCTGCGCATCAACTAATAGGTCAAATGCAAATCTATGCTTTTTCCACGACAACGGAAAATACAGTGTGAAGCGTTCTTGGTCCAAACCCTCTTTAACCCATTTTTCATCATTAATAGGAGCAGATTCGATAAAATCAATTCCTTCGTGCCGCCCCAAAAAAGCTTTAAGTTGTTTAACCGGGCGCGCAGGAAGACAAGATCCGCTTGCTAAGAATACATTTGTAATATCTGGAAAGTTTTCCAGCAGAGTTTCTGCGGCATTCAAAGTTGCCTGAACAATGGAGAACCGACCCCATCCACATTTCTCTCGTTTTGCAAAAACAATATTATCAATATTATTCAAAGATGCTTTTAGATTATTTACTTCTTCTAACGATGCATTCTGGTCAATATGCAAACTAACTGGACAACCATTTTTTGCAAGAAATCGAACCAACTGGCCCGTTCTGTGCAAATCCTGATGTGCAAGTATAATAAAACCTAATTTCATATCTATGCCCAGCTTCCGCGGGACAATAGCCCTAGATTTTCCAACTGCTTCCAATCTTTGTAGCGTGTTGAAAATCGCGTCCACATTTCATCGCTTGTTGCCGCATATTCTTTATATTCCCGGCTTGCCGCATAATGTTCTTTACGTTCAAGTTCTTCATGCGCCTTATCTGAAAAGCTACTTAAAAATTTTGTATGCATCAAGCATCCGCATGCTTTTTGTCCACCCCATTCATCATAAACAAGGTTCAAACCGCGCGGTAGAATACTATGTGTTGAGCTTACAAAAACATTGCCTTTTGACCATTTAACAAGTGGAATTTTATTTAATGCCGGTGCCATTTCCGGCTTGTCTTTAAAGAAAACACGCTGGCGAACTCCGCCTTGGATCCATAGGTTTTGATATTTTTCATTTCGCTGCACAAAATAATTTCCAGCGTCAAAAAATGGTGCAATACTCATTGGGTTTTTACCCTCAGCACAAAAGGTGCTTTCAACATCACCTCGCGGGTACATATCAATCAAAACTGTTCCAAAAGATTTAATTGATGATGAATCCAACCAATCCGTAAGTGCGCGTAATGGGCGTGCATCACAATGCGGGTATACAAAAAATTCATCCACATCAACCACAAGAATCCAGTGCCCGTGAGCATATTTTGACTGTAGTCCATTCAGCCAATCCACGCCAAAATTTGCACGCTTATAACTGCTGTTGGTTGTCCACAATGAAACATCTGCTTCTTGTTCCAAGAATTCCCGACCGCCATCCGTTGATCCATTATCAACACAAAAGAAATGGTTAACCCCTAAGCGGCGATAATATTCCAGAAAGAATTTCATGCGGGGCTTTTCATTTCTGAAAGTTGTAAATAAGAAAATATCGCCTAACGCAGTATCAAAGCTGCGGTCTACAACGCATTCCAGCTCTCGTCTCTTTCTAAGAGATCGAATGCGTCTGCGTTTTCGCTCAACGCGCAATCTATATTTTGTCCACAGCCCCATACGCTACTCATACTTTTTTAATTCATGTCATTCCCCAAAAATATGGCGAAAATGTGCTGGCCACCGTGGAATCGTTATATTCGGTGTATTATTAATTTCAACTGTGGCAATTTTTGAGTTATTCTTCGTAATCTCAAGGATTTTCTTGACCCACAGCATGTGGTCATCGATTGGCACAATACAAGCACCAGCCCCAAGTAATTCTTTAAAGATAGGTATATTTGAACATATAATCGGTAGCGCTGCGGCGGCAGCTTCTAATGCCGGCAGCCCATACCCTTCTACAAAACTGGGAAAAAGTAACCCACTCGCAGAGCCCATCAAAGAATTCAATTCTTCATCATTCAGTGTATTATGTTCTTTTACGATTTTACCAAGCATCGAAAAATTATCTAATCTTTCAAAAAATGCATCATTTTCCCACCCTCGTTTTCCTACAATATGTAGGGTTGGAATCTCATGAACCGGTAGTTTTTTGGAAAGCTCTTCCCATACATCAAGTAAAAGTAAGTGGTTTTTTCGCGGTTCAATTGTACCTAAGATAATAAAGCTGACGGAAGATCGTTTTTCTACAGGCTTTTTGGTGAATTGTTTTTCCGTTCCCAGATAAGCCACAAGGAGTGACGCTTTGTTTGGCCATTTTTCAAAGTAATATTCTACACGTGATTTTGTATACTCTGAGTTACAGATCACCATATCAGAAACTGCTGCCACCGCTTTCATTTTCGCGCGAAAACTTGCAGGAGTTTTTCCCCTGCAGTACTGCGGAAAATCCAGCGGTATCATATCATGTATCATAACGCGAATATGCAAACATCCAGCTGGCTTTAAGCTAAGTAGAAAATTTTCACTAAGATTGCTGTGTCCAACATTAGTATATTCGTAGCCCTTTGGGAAATAATCCAAAAGGGTTTTATTCATGCTGCTTAATTGAAACTTTCGCTTGGCCTGGTATCGAATAAATGACCGCGCGCGGCGTTGCATTAATGGTAGCTTCAGTCTTACCAAATCGTTTGGCCCAATACGGTTTTTCAATAGCTGCCCAAAACCAGCATCAACAAATTTCTGCATCGTCGTTGCATCTATAAGTACATAAGTCTGCGTTAATTTCGCCAGATACATAGCGTTTGGAAATCGTTTCAAAAATTCTTTGATATACGCGCGCTCAACACGGTCAATTCCCGTTGGAAGACCGCACCCAATACGTGAAACAGTTCTGGTAATATCCAATACTTGGCATTTCATAGTACTGAATTATCGCCTATAGCCAAACAAAGCTACACTTTCTATTGTGCAGCCCTGCGCGACTCTACCGTTTCTACCATAAAATCCATCAACTCATCGCGCAGATCCGGGCGTGACAATGCAAACGCTATTGTTGCTTGCAGGAAGCCTGATTTGGAACCGCAATCATAGCGCTGGCCATCAAATCTAAATCCAAAAACATCGTTGCCATTTTCAATTTCCATTGCAATCGCATCAGTCAGTTGAATCTCACCGCCCGCGCCCCTTTTTAGGGTGCCTACATTTTTCAGAACATTCGGTGTAAGTATATACCGTCCGATAGCCGCCAGGTTAGATGGCGCATCTTCCGGGTATGGCTTTTCGACCATTCCGCCAACTTTCACCAATGAACCCATGTCTTCCTTAACATCCAGTATCCCATAAGATGACGCTTTGCTTGGGGGCACTTCCATGGCCGCAACCATACAGCCGCCCGTATTTTCATAAGCCTCGACCATTTGTTTCAGGCACGGTTTTTCAGCAGCAATAACATCGTCCGGCAAAATTACCGCAAAAGGTTCATTCGCAATCAAGCGGCGCGCGCACCATACGGCATGACCCAGACCCAGCGCTTCGCGTTGGCGGATATATACGATTTCACCGCTATCCATTGTGGATCTTTTCAGTTCTTCCAAAAGATCTTTCTTTTTCTTCTTGCGCAATGATTGTTCTAACTGGGGCGCACTATCAAAGTAGTCTTCCAAAGCACCTTTGCCGCGTGAGGTCACAAAAATAAATTCCTTAATTCCGGCTTCACGTGCTTCATCAATCGCATATTGGATCAATGGGCGATCTACCAATGAAAGAATTTCTTTCGGAATTGATTTTGTAGCTGGTAGAAAACGCGTTCCCAAACCCGCAACCGGGAAAATCGCTTTTGTGATTCTTTTTCTCATTATCTTTACCTCTTTACCTATGGCTGCCCTAGATTATTCACTTGGCCATGATTACACTTAATCGTGAATTTCTTATTGCCAAATTTAGGTTATTTTACGACAGTCGTGCCTTTATTGAAACGGAAAATGGTAATTTTATGAATTTTTCGTAAATTTTTCAATTTCCCCGCTTCTTTTATGCTTCGCATAATCAATGTTGAAAGCTGAAAATAACCGCTTTCCCGGTCTGATTTTCCAAATAACCCACCTTTTTGCACCCAAAACCCCCGCTCATCATAATATCTGCGGTGAAATAACTGGGTAAAGCTCCAACAAAAAACAGTTACGGTTACCAGGTTTTGTGAAGCCGCTATCGCAGCCTTATTTAACGCAGCGCATGAAAGTATACTGCCTGCAAACACCTCACTTGAATACTCAATCTCTTGTTGGGGTTCAAAGGCATTTGGGCTGTTATCAGAAAACTTTGCCTGCGTTTCCACTTTGGCCTTCAACCCCCCTACCAAACCCTTATTCAAAGATCTTAACAGCTTGCCTACATCAGTTGGCATCAGCTTTCCGGCAACCATAAGCTTTATAAGGCGTTCATGCTGTGTTTTCCGAAAAGTATTAAGTGTGTTGGAATAATCACCCTTGCTGTGTTTCTTACAAAAATATGCCTTGCTGTATCCTTCCTCAAAAAGGCTTTTAGGGGCGCGGTTAGCCGTTCGACGGGCGCTTTCTTCGAACCCATGTTGCACCTCGGCGTCTGGCACAACAGCTGTTGCCCATCCCTTACAGGAAGCCCGCCAGCAAATATCTGTTTCATCCAGATAAAATGCGAAATTTTCATCAAACCCACCCAGTTCCAGCAATAGGGATTTACGAAACATGCAGTTTGTACCCTGAACTTTCGGGCAGCGGCCGTCTTTGGCAACAAAGGTTTGGGGTGTTCCCGCATCATCAAGCATTAATGGCAAATCACCCCCAAACTGATCTACTTTTAGAGCCGTCCACTGATAATCAATGCCGTTTCGACCACGCACATATCCGCCTGCAATCCCCACATCCGGGTCTTGAAATGGCGTCGCTAATTTTTCCAGCCAAGTTGGCTCTGGAACGGCGTCGTCATCACAAAAGGCAATCAAATCACCGCCGGCGGCTTGAATACCCAAATTGCGGGCCATAGAAATATTCGCCGTATCAAACGGTATGCATTTAGTTTGTCCCACAAGCTTATCGCTTGTGTTTGTCACCACAATAATTTCAAAATTTCTATAGGTCTGAAACCGCAAAGCACTGATAAGACGCATTAGTGCAGCGGGGCGATCCCGACTGACAATGACCAAGCTTATGTTTGGCTTATATATCATGCATCCTTCAGATCAATTCCAGGCGCATATGCAATAAAGAATGGGTTTTCAAATATGTTTTTACCATAAGACAAAACTTTATGATTATCAAAGCGCACCACTTTACCGCCCGCACCTTGTAAAACCGCCTGTCCTGCGGCCGTGTCCCATTCCATTGTGCGGCCCAGACGCGGATAGATATCCGCCTCACCGGTTGCGACCAGACAAAACTTCAACGACGACCCCGCGCTACGCATATCCGCCACGTTATATTTATTGATATAATCGTCCGTTGCCTGATCTCGGTGGGATTTTGACGCCACGACAATCAGCTTGTCCGTGTCCGGAGTGTTGACTGAAATAGCTTTTCGTACACCTATTGTATCATCCTGAAACGGGCCGATTTCTTCAAATGATTTTCCCTGTTCGTCTGTAATAAACAACCGCTCTTTCGCAGGGGCATAAACCACGCCCATAACCGGTATATTATTTTCTACATACGCAATATTAACTGTGAAATCACCGCGTCTGTGAATAAACTCTTTCGTGCCGTCCAGCGGATCAACAATTAAAAACGTATCCGCTTTGCTATTGTGCGTATCACTTTGCTCTTCTGTAACAATCACTATTTCTGGAAACGCTTTGGACAGGCCTGCAAATATAATTTTATCAGCGGTTTCATCTGCAATCGTCACAGGGCTGTCATCAGATTTTGTTTTCACCTCAAAATCATCTTGTCCGTAAATCTGCATGATGGCGCGCCCTGCCTCAAGGGACAAACGGCGCATTTCAGTACATAACAGAGCTTTATCAATTACAGACATTTATCGACTTTCATATAAAGTTAGCGGTTCTTGCTTCATAACATTAATCATCTTAATATCTATTTTATAAAAAACGGCAATACAAAGGGTACACAACCTTTGAAAGTCAGCGAAAAGCAGGATCAACTCAGGCATGTCAAAATTCTTAATAGGTACATTTAGTTTCCTTACTTTACTGTACTATACAATAGTAAGCGATATTCGAAAATCAGACGGCAACGCATTGCGCGGCCTGTTCAAAGAAATTATGCAAACCATGATTTTACTTGGGGTGTTTTATCTGATGATCAATATCTTGGGTTTGCGCGGCGCATCTGTACGCGGTAATTTCGTTTTGTTTTTGATGTCCGGTATATTTTTATTCATGACACACATTAAAGCCATCGGTAAGATTGGATCCTCTGGTGGCCCAAGCAACCCTATGCTTAAGCACGCTCCAGTTTCCACTTTGCTTTTGATAATTTCCGCAGCCCTATCATCACTGTACATCCAAATACTTTCGATGTGCGTTTTACTTCTTATTGCACATGTGTTGATAGAGCCGATTGTTTTTTACAACCTCAAAGGGTTCATGTTGTGTTTTTTTATAGCCTGGGCATCAGGCGCCGCCATCGGCCTATTATTCTTATCACTTACGCCCTTTTTACCTACGACCATGGGGATTATTTCCACAATTTATCAGCGCGCAAATATGATCTTCAGTGGTAAAATGTTTCTAGCAAGCACATTGCCGGGTTACTTATTACCCATGTTTACATGGAACCCGTTATTTCATTCCATTGATCAAGCGCGCGGTTATACTTTTATAAACTATAATGCGCACGTCACAAATTTAACCTATCCAGTTGTATTGGGCTTAACATTACTTCTGATAGGTATGATGATTGAACATTGGGCGCGTAAATATGTATCTGAAAGCTGGTCGCGTCGTCAGTAACTAATCGACCACACGCAAAATTAAGTTCAGCCGCCTGCCTGATTTCAAAAGCCGGGAACTGCCAAATTTAATGCGGTCAATACCATGATATGCAAGGCGGCTTTTGCCGCTCATTATCAGCACATCACCCGATGATAACCAGATCGCGTTTGTTTTGTCGTCTTTACCTATTCCGCCTATCCGAAACAAAGCATCGCCCCCCCAATGAAATGGATAAAACTGGATGAGAAAAAATTCTCGTCTTTATCCTGGTGCAATCCCATTTTCGCAACGTTCGAATAATAATTCACCAAACAACATTCAGGTTCAGGGCTGGATTGGCATAAATCACGCCAAATCGCCTGAAGTGATGCAGGAATTTCTGGCCAAATCTGCCCATTTGGATGCCGTGTGACATAGCGATATCCGCTATGATCAGAATACCAACCGTATTTGCCGGCCGATGTCATCTTTACCGACATTGGCTTGCCCCATGGTGTTAGGGGTGAAAACAATGGGGATTTTAATACAATAGAGCGTACATCCTCAACCAAGTTATTTTGGGCAAGTCTATCAAGATACCCTTTATAAATATGGCATCCTTTGAAATTAAGCCCGTTGTTTTTTGTCATAACCAATCCCTATTGTAACCATAATTTAACACTTATTTTTTATCACCCACCATAACTTGCTGTAATCTTGAAACCAAACCGCAATAAAATCTTAAAAAACTTACATCATAGGTGTTGATGTTGTGAAATACGGGACATATATACAGCTTGTACTAAAGAGCCGACTACCGGTTTCTTTTGGGATCGGGTTTGGGTGCCACTTATGGGCCTAACCCCAACAATCGCCGAGAAAGGAAAACCAAATGGGCAAAGTAATAGGTATTGACCTAGGAACAACAAACTCTTGTGTCGCCATCATGGATGGCTCTCAACCAAAAGTTATAGAAAACTCCGAAGGCGGGCGCACCACGCCTTCTATCGTAGGGTTTACAGATGACGAGCGCTTGGTAGGCCAAGCTGCTAAACGTCAAGCTGTAACAAACGCAAAAAACACTCTGTTTGCTGTAAAGCGTCTGATTGGCCGTCGCAAAGACGACAAGCTGCTGACCAAAACACTTAAGCATTTGCCGTATAATGTCATTGACGGCGGTAACGGAGACGCATGGATTGAAGTGCGCGGTGAAAAATACTCACCCTCACAAGTTTCCGCATTCATCCTGCAAAAAATGAAAGAGACCGCCGAAGCATATTTGGGCGAAGAAGTATCCGAGGCCGTTATTACCGTGCCAGCTTACTTTAACGATGCCCAACGCCAAGCCACCAAAGACGCAGGCAAAATCGCTGGCCTTGATGTTTTACGCATTATAAACGAGCCAACGGCTGCGGCCCTTGCATATGGTCTGGATAAAGAAGGCACAAAAACCATCGCGGTTTATGACCTTGGCGGCGGTACGTTCGATGTATCCATTCTGGAAATCGACGACGGCCTGTTTGAAGTGAAATCCACCAATGGTGACACTTTGCTGGGCGGTGAAGACTTTGATATCCGCATCGTTGAATATCTGGCAGCCGAGTTTAAAAAAGACACCGGCGTTGATTTGATGAAAGACAAAATGGCCTTGCAGCGTTTGAAAGAAGCTGCAGAAAAAGCCAAGATTGAATTGTCTTCTTCTACCCAAACAGAAATCAACCAGCCGTTTATCTCTATGGATCCAAAAGGCGGCCAGCCTTTGCACCTTGTGCTGAAACTGACACGCGCCAAGCTGGAAAGCCTGGTTGGCGACTTGATCAAACGGTCTATGAAACCTTGTGAGGCTGCGTTGAAAGATGCGGGCATCTCTAAAAGTGAAATCGACGAAGTGATCTTGGTTGGCGGCATGACCCGTATGCCCAAGGTTATGGAAGAAGTGACTAAATTCTTCGGTAAAGAACCAAACAAAGGTGTGAACCCGGATGAGGTTGTGGCCATGGGTGCCGCTATTCAAGCTGGCGTTCTACAGGGCGACGTTAAGGATGTTGTTCTACTGGATGTGACACCATTGTCACTGGGCATCGAAACTTTGGGCGGTGTGTTCACGCGCCTGATTGATCGCAATACAACGATCCCAACCAAGAAATCGCAAACCTTCTCTACCGCCGAAGACAACCAGAACGCCGTAACTATCCGTGTGTTCCAAGGCGAACGTGAAATGGCGATGGATAATAAAATTCTGGGTCAGTTCAATCTGGAAGATATCCCACCGGCACCACGCGGCCTGCCACAAATCGAAGTAACTTTTGACATTGATGCAAACGGTATCGTTTCTGTGTCGGCTAAAGACAAAGCCACCAATAAAGAGCAGGTCATTACGATCCAAGCGTCTGGTGGTCTGTCTGATGACGACATCGAAGATATGGTCAAAGAAGCCGAAGAAAACGCCGAAGCAGATAAAGAGCGCAAGGATTTAGTTGAAGCAAAAAATAGCGCAGAAAGCTTGATCCATAGCACTGAAAAGGCTGTTGAAGAGCATGGCGACAAGGTTGATCCTTCTACTGTTGAAGTGATTGAGCTGGCGATCAAAGTTCTGAACGAAGCCTTGGAAGAAGACGATGCAGGCAAAATCACAGCCCGCAGTCAAGACCTGACCGAAGCTTCCATGAAGCTGGGCGAAGCTATCTATAAAGCCAGCCAAGATGCCGCAGAGCCAGAAGCACCAGAAGGATTTGGTGAAACTGACGAAGGCCCGCGTGGTGTTGACGAAGATATTGTCGATGCTGACTTTGAAGATCTTGGCAAGGACGGACGCTAATCCGATCTTTCCTGACTTTTGCACTAGGCTGGCCCCAAAAGGGCCAGCTTTTTGCGAAAAGGAGGCATAATGTCTAAACGTGATTATTACGAACAACTGGGTATTTCCAAAGGCGCATCCGCTGCCGAAATTAAAAAAGCTTTTCGCAAGAAAGCAATGGAACTGCACCCTGACCGCAACAAAGATGATGATACCGCAGAAGCTAAATTCAAAGAAGTGAATGAAGCTTATGATGTCCTGAAAGATGGCGATAAAAAAGCGGCCTATGATCGATATGGTCATGCTGCTTTTGAAGGTGGCATGGGCGGCGGTGGCAGACATGGCGGTGGCCATGGCGGGCCTGATTTCGGTTCATCTTTTTCAGATGTGTTTGACGATCTTTTCGGTGACTTCGGTGGCCGACGCGGTGGCGGCGGTATGCGCCCAGCGCGTGGATCAGATCTGCGCTATAATCTATCCGTTACATTGGAAGAGGCCTTTACCGGCAAACAGGAAACCATCAGTGTTAATGCATCGATAAACTGTGACAGCTGTTCTGGTACTGGTGCCGAAGGTGGTTCTGAACCTTCAACTTGCCCGACCTGTTCAGGCATGGGTAAAGTGCGTGCGCAACAGGGGTTTTTCACTGTTGAACGTGCTTGCCCCACTTGTCACGGGCGCGGCAATATCATCACCAACCCGTGTAATTCATGCTCTGGTTCTGGTCGGCAACAACGTGAACGTTCCTTAAGCGTAAACATTCCAGCCGGCGTTGAAACCGGCACCCGCATTCGCCTATCAGGTGAAGGTGAGGCAGGTGTGCGCGGCGGCCCAACGGGTGACCTTTACATCTTTATAGAGGTTCAGCCCCACACGATCTTTGAACGTGAAGGCCCGAATATCTACTGCCATGTTCCCGTTGCCATGACCAAAGCCGCCCTTGGTGGCGAAATTGAAGTGCCAACAATAGATGGCGGTAAAAGCCGTGTCAAAGTGCCAGCCGGTTCGCAATCTGGCACGCAAATGCGCCTAAAAGGCAAAGGTATGCCGGGGCTGCGCAATACCGCCAAGGGTGATTTGTTTCTGGAAATCAGTGTCGAAACACCTGTTAACCTTTCTGCAAAGCAAACAGAACTGCTGAAAGAATTTGAATCTATGGGTCAAGATAACAGCCCAAAAAGCCAGAATTTCTTTGGTAAGGTTAAGGGCTTTTGGGAAAGTATGAAGGGTTAATTACCCTTCATACGCTCCGTATCACAAGACGCCATAACCGCCATGTTCAGAATGTCGTTCGATGATGATGTCATCGAACACAACTGAATTGGCTTTTCAATGCCCGACATAATCGGGCCAATAACCGTAGCCCCGCCCAATTCCTGCATCATTTTTACAGATATAGATGATGAATGCCGCGCGGGCATTACCAGAATATTTGCAGGCCCTGTTAAGCGACTAAACGGATAGTTTTCCTGAATTTTTGTATTCAGGGCCACATCCACCGTCATCTCACCCTCATATTCAAAATCAACACCGCGCTTATCCAGAACTTTAGACGCAAATATCATTTTTTCGGCGCGCTCTGATGGCGGATACCCAAAGTTTGAAAAACTTACAAAAGCCACACGCGGCTCTAGCCCCATATTACGCGCCACTTTTGCGGCGTGCTCTGCAATATCGGCCAAATCATTTTCATCCGGCCATTCATTTACCAGCGTATCCGCAACCAGAACCACGCGGCCCTTTGTAATCAAAGCGTTTACACCGACAACACCATCACCAGGGGCCACATCATATACGTGGTTCAACAGTCGCATCACATGCGCTGATTTTCTGGTGGCACCCGTAACCATCGCATCCACATGACCGTGTTGCACCATTAATGCGCCAAACACATGGCGATCACGCGATGCCAGTTTATGAACATCCACCATATCATAACCTTTGCGTTGCAAGCGGTTATACAAGAATTCTTTATAGGTTTCTAAATGCTCAGAAACTGCCGCATTCACGATTTCAAGATCATCATACGCATCTGCCATGCCAGCCTCTTCAAGCTTTTGCTTAACATCCGCTTCACGCCCAACCACAACAGCCTGTCCCAATCCTGACCGCGCATATGCAACTGCCGCACGCAGTACTTTCGGATCATGCCCTTCAACAAACAGCATTCTGGCTTGAATGCTGCGCGCGCGCACAAACATTGCCTGCAAGATAGACGCCACAGGATCAAGACGTGACTTCAGATCAAAAACATAGGCATCCATATCAATAATCGGCCGCCGCGCCACACCGCTATCCATACCCGCTTTTGCAACAGCAGGCGGAATGATGTGGATCAGCCGTGGGTCAAAGGGTGTCGGGATGATATATTCTGGGCCAAATGACAGTTTCTTACCGTAAGCCAAGGCCACCTCATCGGGCACATCTTCCTCGGCCAAATCAGCCAAAGCGTGCGCACAGGCGATTTTCATTTCTTCATTGATTGAACGCGCATTAATATCCAGCGCACCTCGGAAAAGATACGGAAAACAAAGCACGTTGTTTACCTGATTAGGATAATCAGAACGGCCCGTTGCTACAATCGCATCAGGGCGCACAGCGTGGGCCTCTTCTGGGGTAATTTCTGGGTCAGGGTTTGCCATCGCAAAAATAACAGGGTTTGGTGCCATGGCCTTCACCATTTCCTGGCTCACGGCCCCTTTGGCAGAAACCCCCAAAAATACATCAGCACCATCCATCGCTTCCAACAATGTACGTTTACCCGTCGCAATCGCGTGCGCGGACTTCCATTGGTTCATACCCTCTTGGCGGCCCTGATAAATCACTCCTTTGGTGTCACAAATAATGCAATTATCATGTTTTGCACCCATTGCCTTGATCAGTTCAATGCACGCAATACCTGCCGCACCCGCACCATTTAAAACAACCTTCACATCTTCAATTTTCTTACCGCTGATTTTCAGCGCATTCAGCAAACCCGCTGCGCAAATAACAGCCGTGCCGTGCTGGTCATCGTGAAATACAGGAATATCCATCAGCTCGCGCAATTCTTGCTCAATGATAAAACATTCAGGTGCTTTGATGTCTTCCAGATTGATCCCGCCAAAACTTGGCCCCATCAATTTTACTGCATTGATAAATTCGGTCGCATCTTCCGTATCCAATTCAATATCAATCGAGTTCACATCAGCAAACCGCTTAAACAGAACTGATTTACCTTCCATTACAGGCTTAGACGCCAGCGCACCAAGGTTTCCCATACCCAAAATGGCCGTACCATTAGTGATCACAGCAACCATGTTGCCCCTAGATGTATAATCATATGCCGTTTCAGGGTTTTCAGCGATGGCTTTTACAGGGGCAGCAACACCTGGCGAATAAGCAAGCGAAAGATCCCGTTGGGTGGCCATAGCCGTTGAGGGAATGATCTCAATCTTCCCCGGTTTTGGCTCCATATGGTAAATCAGGGCTTCTTCGTCGGTTACTTTTTCTTTATCTGCCATCGGTTTTTCCATTTAGTTTAACGTTAAACTACTTTTTATTCACCCAGTTTTAAGGGGTTTTTAACCAAGTTACAAGAAACTTTCCCAATGGCTCTTTCCCTATGTTCGCACGTTGGGTATTCTCTACATAGCAAAACCTTGGGGGTAAGCAGTGTCTGCACCGATTAGTGCCGTAACGCCAATGATGGCACAGTTTCTGGAGATAAAAGCAGATTATCCGGACGCTTTGCTATTTTACCGCATGGGCGACTTTTATGAGATGTTTTTTGACGATGCCGTGCAGGCATCACAAGCCTTGGATATTGCCCTGACAAAACGCGGCAAACACATGGGCAAAGACATTCCCATGTGCGGTGTCCCACATCACGCAGCAGAGGGGTATTTTCTAACCCTTATCCGCAAAGGCTTTCGTGTAGCGGTATGTGAACAGCTGGAAAGCCCGACAGAGGCCAAAAAGCGTGGTTATAAGTCTGTGGTTAAACGTGGTGTGGTGCGGCTTGTAACGCCCGGCACCCTAACCGAAGACAGCCTGTTAAACGCACGACAACACAATTTCCTGTGCAGCTTTACCAATATTCGCAATGATTGCGCATTGGCATGGGTTGATGTTTCAACGGGTGATTTTTTCGTGCAAACCTGTAGTGCCACAATGCTTGGCCCCTTATTGGCCCGCCTGTCACCCAAAGAAGTTTTAATATCAGAATCGTCTGATCCGAAACTTCAGGATCAGATAGAAGAACTCAACTGTGCCGCCACAACGCTGGCGCGTTCCAGTTTTGACAGTGATCAGGCCGTAAAACGGCTGAGCAACCTGTTTAACGTTAAAACACTTGATGGCTTTGGTACCTTCACCCGCTCGGAACTGTCATGCCTTGGGGCCATTGTTGATTATCTGGACATCACCCAAAAAGGTAAGCTGCCCTTACTGCGCCCACCTGTGCAGGAGCAAAGCGATGCGGGCGTACACATTGACGCGGCCACAAGGCGCAACCTTGAATTAACCCGCTCTTTGTCCGGTGAAAAAACAGGCTCTTTACTACACGCGATTGATCGCACTGTAACCGGGGCGGGCGCACGGCTATTGGAATTTCGCCTGACTAATCCGTCAACCGACATCACCCTAATCAGTAATCGCTTAGATAGCGTTACTTACTTTGAAGACGACACAGACAAGCGTGATCTAGCGCGTGATTTATTAAAGCAAGCCCCAGATATCAGCCGTGCTTTATCACGCATATCACTGGATCGGGGCGGGCCACGCGATTTGACGGCCATTAAAAACGGGCTTGTGCAAGCAGACCTGTTCTTGCAAAATTTTCCCATTGAAGCCCTGCCTATAGATTTACAGCAAACTTTTAAATCCCTACAAACCGACAGCAAAATTGTTGACCTGCTAGATGCGGCCATGCAAGATGAGCCGCCCCTTTTGATGCGTGACGGCGGCTTTGTAAAACAGGGGTATAATACTGAACTTGATGAACTGCGCATTCTACGCGACGATGGGCGCAAAGTTATTCTTGGCCTACAAGCAGATTATAGTCAGAAAACGGGGATAACCGCGTTAAAGATCAAGCATAATAATGTGCTGGGGTATTTCATTGAAACACCTGCTACCCATGCCAAGAAAATGCTGAGCGATGGGTTTTCTGATCTTTTTATTCACCGCCAAACCACAGCAAATGCTGTGCGCTTTACCACGGTTGACCTATCAGAACTTGAAACAAAAATACTGAATGCCGCCGGTCGTATTTTAGCAATGGAAAAAGAAATTTTTGCCGATGTGGTGCGCTTCATTATCAACAATGCCGCCCCCATAAGTGCTTGCGCTAAATCCCTTGCTGAAATTGATGTGCATTCTGCTTTTGCCGATCTATCTGTGCAAGAAGGCTGGAACAGGCCTATGCTGACCAGCGGGCTGGATTTTGAAATTACCGGCGGCCGCCACCCTGTGGTTGAGATGGCTTTACGGAAACAGGCTTCAGGCCACTTTGTTGCCAATGACTGCAACCTAACGGCTGGCAGTGAAAACAGCAAACCCGTATGGTTGCTGACAGGCCCGAACATGGCCGGTAAATCTACCTTTCTTCGGCAAAATGCCTTGATCGCTATTCTGGCACAAATTGGCAGTTACGTGCCTGCAAGTGCCGCAAAAATAGGCGTGGTTTCACAAATCTTTTCCCGCGTCGGTGCCTCTGATGACATGGCGCGCGGTCGCTCAACCTTTATGGTCGAAATGGTCGAAACCGCCGCAATTCTTAATCAGGCAAACGACCGCGCTCTGGTTATTCTGGATGAAATCGGGCGCGGCACCGCCACCTATGATGGCCTATCTATTGCATGGGCCACGCTGGAACATCTGCATGATGTCAACAAATGCCGCTGCCTGTTTGCTACGCATTACCACGAACTAACGGGGTTATCATCCAAGCTGGATGGCTTGGCCAACGCAACGGTAGCCGTGCGTGAATGGGAAGGCGATATTATATTCCTGCATGAAGTGCGCCAAGGGTCAGCCGACAGGTCATATGGGGTTCAAGTGGCCAAACTTGCAGGCCTGCCGCCCGCCGTTGTTGAGCGTGCAAAAGCGGTTTTGGAAAAGCTGGAAACCAGTGAACACAACAAAGCGGCCTCGACCGCACTATTTGAAGAATTACCTTTGTTTTCGGCGACACCTGCGCCCGCCGTTGTAGCTAAATCCAGCGCCGTCGATGATTTCTTGGCAGAGATAACACCCGATGATCTTAGCCCGCGTGAAGCTTTGGATATTCTTTACAAACTAAAGAAGCTAGAATGATCTAAAGACCAGGGCCGTTTTCACCCGGCGATAAATCCTGACCGAAGCATAATACATTACCGTCCGGATCAGTGACCTCCAACTCGCGGCAACCGTAAGGTTTATCTACAACTTCGCTTGTCAGCTCTACTCCAGATCCCGTCACTTGGGCCGCATAGGCCTCTATGTCTTCAATATAAAAATAGGCCGCCCAAGCATCTGATGCTTTAGCTGCCTTCGCCTGCTGCAAGCCAACAGTAATGTGGCCTAGCACAACAATGGCAAAATTAGGCGCGCCATCATCATCCTGCCAGCTACCCGCAAAATAAAACCCCAATCCGCCCGTAAAAAACCCTGCGGATTTTTCCACATCTTCAACCGATAATATCGGCATAGAACGATGGCCTTGGATCATGGTCATTCCTTTCAATTACCCGCCTGAAGATACCCCAACCTGGGCTGCACGCAGCAAACGGTCGCCGATCATAAAGCCTTTGCTCATCACCTGAATGATATTGCCCGCTTTGCTACCCGGAACCGGTGCTTCAAACATCGCATCGTGAATTTTGGGGTCGAACTTATCGCCCTCTAAGGGCATCACAACAACAATTTTGTGGTTTCTGAACACAGACAACAATTCACGTTGTGTCAACTCAATACCATCAATCAATGCTTTTGAAGCTTCACGTTGATCTTCACCAACAGCATCCAAGGCACGCGACATGTTATCGTAAACTGACAGCATATCTTTTGCCAACCTTGACCCGCCATAAACCTCGGCGTCACGGCGACTGCGTTCGCCCCGTTTACGCTGATTTTCAGCCTCAGCCATCGTGCGCATTAGGCGGTCTTTCAGCTGTTCATTTTCCTGACGCAGCTCATCGACCTCAGACAGCTCCAATGCCTCTTCGCTCATGTCAATTTCTTCGAAATCTTCAACATCGTCAAAGTCCGGTTCAAATTCTACTTCTTGTTTTTCGTCAGCCATATTCCTGCCTTCGTATCCTATTTTGACAACAAACGCCCTATCAGTTGCGCCGTGTAATCCACGATCGGAACAATCCGACCATAATTCAGGCGCGTCGGGCCAATAACACCCACCGCACCAATAACTTTCCGTTCAGCGTTCATATAAGGAGAAACCACCAAAGAGCTACCCGAAAGTGAAAAAAGTTTATTTTCTGAGCCAATAAAAATTTTCACGCCCTCGCCCTCTTCCGAAAGCGACAGAAATTCGGTGATTTCCTTCTTTTGCTCAAGATCATCAAACAGTTCTTTGATGCGATCCAAGTCTTGTTGAGTATCCGCATCATTAATCAGATTAGAACGCCCACGCACAATCAGGCGCGCATCGGTGCCTGTATCTTTTGACCAGCTGGCTACACCTTCTTTAATCAGGTTCTGCGCAAGCTTATCCAATTCCATCCGGTGCTTTTCAATCTCGTGAAACAGAACTTTGCGCAAATCGCTTAGCGTGTGCCCCGCCACAACGGAATTCACAAAATTAGCGGCTTCGCGCATTGAAGATGGCGTTTGCCCTGGCGAAGGCGTGAACATACGGTTTTCTACCTGCCCATCCGTCATCACCAGAATAACCAACGCGCGTTCCGCAGATAGTGACACAAATTCAATATGTTTAATCGGCGTTTCTGATTTCGGAGCCAAAACAACACTGGCACCTTGGGTCAGCCCAGACAGCAATGATCCCGCCTTATCCAACACAGTGCTAATCTCACTATCTTCATGTGAAATTGACTTTTCAATCTGTTGGCGTTCTGCACTGGACAAATCGCCAATTTCCAACAACCCATCCACAAACAGGCGCAACCCTTGTTGCGTAGGAATGCGCCCGGCAGAAATATGCGGACTATCTAGCAAGCCAAGATGCTCTAAATCCTGCATCACATTACGAATGGTCGCAGCTGAAACCTGTTCACTTAGCGACCTTGTCAAGGTGCGTGAACCCATCGGCTCACCGGTTTCCAGATACGATTCCACCAAAAGCCGAAAAACCTCTCGGCTACGGCTGTTTAAATCGTTTATCGGGCTTACGGGTAGATCGACCATAGGGTTCATCCAAATTAGAAAGCTTACTATTTCTAGGGATTGTTTGCCTCGGGGTCAATCGGCCTTTGCACCTTTTGTCGCAAACAGGTATCACCCATAAAACAAAGGAACCAAACATGCGCCCATCAAACCGAGCAACTGACGAAATGCGCCCCATTTCTGTTGAAACCAATTTTACCAAACACGCAGAGGGGTCATGCCTGATCAAATGTGGCGAAACCCATGTTTTGTGTACTGCTTCCGTGGAAGAGCGGGTTCCACCCTTTATGCGCAACACTGGCCTAGGCTGGGTTACCGCCGAATACGGCATGTTGCCACGTGCAACAGGCAGCCGAAATCGGCGCGAAGCTACTGCCGGTAAACAATCTGGTAGAACACAAGAAATTCAACGCCTTATCGGGCGCTCTTTGCGTGCAGGCATTGACCGTGTTGCTTTGGGCGAACGCCAAATTACTATTGATTGTGATGTCTTACAGGCAGATGGCGGCACCCGTTGTGCATCCATTACAGGTGGCTGGATCGCACTTCGATTGGCAGTAAACGGACTGCTTGAAAAGGGTTTGATTAAAAGTGACCCGATTATCGGCCATGTAGCCGCGATTAGCTGTGGTATTTACGCAGGTCAGCCAGTTCTGGATTTGGATTATGCTGAAGACAGCGAAGCGGGAACAGACGCTAATTTTGTAATGACCGACACCGGTGGCATTATTGAAATTCAAGGCTCCGCAGAGGGTGCCACTTTTTCACGTGATGAATTTAATTCATTGATGGATCTGGCTGAAAAAGGCGCGGCAGAGCTGGTTATCGCACAAAAAGCCGCTACCCCCTAGCCGATGCGCAAGCTTGTTGAAAATAAACTGATTCTGGCTTCCCATAACAAAGGCAAGTTGGTTGAGATTGCCGAGCTGCTAAAGCCGTTCGGAAAATCAGTTGTTTCCGCAGGCGACCTTGGCTTTGAAGAACCCGCAGAAACTGAAAGTACGTTTGAAGGTAACGCACGGATCAAAGCCCACTTTGCCGCTAAGTCATCTAGCCTGCCTGCCCTATCCGATGACAGCGGCCTTCAGGTTCAAGCATTGGGTAACGCGCCGGGCGTATATTCTGCCGACTGGGCAGAAACCAATAACGGGCGGGACTTTGAAATGGCAATGGGCAAGGTTTGGGATGGCCTGCTAAAAACCCATACCCCCGAACCTTACAAAGCACGTTTCATCTGCGTTCTATGCCTTGCTTGGCCCGATGGCCAAGATGAAGTTTTTCGTGGAACCGTTGACGGCACCATCGTCTGGCCCATGCGCGGATCAAATGGGTTTGGCTATGATCCGATTTTCCAGCCCATAGGCCACAGCCAAACATTCGGTGAAATCGACCCCACAGAAAAACATGCAATGAGTCATCGCGCAGATGCATTTGCTAAACTTACATCAAATTGTTTGCATGATTGAAGATTGGCAAAATGGCGGTTTTGGCATTTATATCCACTGGCCTTTTTGCCAGTCAAAATGCCCCTATTGCGATTTCAATTCCCATGTGCGCCAAAACGTAGATCACACTATCTGGAAAGATGCGCTGCTTTCAGAATTACGTCACGCCGCAAAACTTACCCCTGACAGATCAGTGCAATCCATCTTCTTTGGTGGCGGCACCCCCAGCCTTATGGCCCCGGATACTGTTGGCGCAATCATCGATGAAATCTCTAAGCTTTGGCGTATCGGGAACGATGTCGAAATTACACTTGAGGCCAATCCGACATCCGTAGAAGCAGAAAAATTCGCCGCCTTCAATTCTGCAGGCATCAACCGTGTCTCAATGGGTATACAAGCCCTGAATAATGTAGACTTAAGGCGCCTTGGCCGCCTTCATACTACAACAGAAGCATTGCAAGCCTTTGATATTGCTAAGAATAATTTCACTCGCGTAAGCTTTGATCTGATATATGCACGCCAGGATCAATCGCTTGCAGCATGGCAATCCGAACTTGCCCGCGCCCTTGACCTAACCCTTGATCATTTATCTTTATACCAGCTAACCATTGAAAACGGCACGCGCTTTGGCGAACTTTATAACCGTGGAAAATTAGGTGGATTGCCCGATGATGACTTGGCCGCCGACATGTATCTTGCCACAAACCAGATTTGCGCGACCGCCGGTTTAGACGCCTATGAAGTTTCAAATTATGCGCGCCCAAATGCCCAGTCAAAACATAACTTAATTTACTGGCGGTACGGCGACTATATTGGTATCGGCCCCGGCGCACATGGGCGCATCACGGTCAATGGCGTAAAACAATCAACCATTACACCTGCCCTACCGGAAGCTTGGTTGTCCCAAGTTCAAGCCAACGGTTTTGCTTTCAGCACAGGTGAGGTTATTTCAGCGCCAGACCAAGGCGAAGAATATTTGATGATGTCACTGCGTCTGGCCGAAGGCAGTGATCTTGATCGCTTTCAAGCCCTGACTGGCCGTATAATTAGCCCAGAAAAAATTCAAAGCCTAACAGATGAAGGTTTGCTAACCCGCACAGACAACAAATTAATCGCCTCTCCAAAGGGGCGAATGGTTCTAAATGCCCTTCTTAAGGAACTTCTTATTTAATGCGCATCATGTGGTTCATTTCAGGGTGCGTATGCATAACCTTTGGCGCCATAGGTATTCTGTTACCCTTGCTACCCACCGTCCCATTTCTATTACTAGCCGCCCTTTGCTTTGCAAAATCATCTGATACAGCACACCAATGGCTGATAAACCACAAAACATTTGGTCCCCAAATTCAGAACTGGCAAGTAAGCGGTGCCATTCGCAGACCTGCAAAAATCTTAGCCACGCTCTCTATACTCGTCGCTTTTATTATTTCCCTATTTCTGGGAATTGCATGGTGGGCACTTACCCTTCAAGCGGTTATTCTTACCTGTGTTTCCATATTTATTTGGAGCCGCCCAGAGGTCTAGAGGATAACAGCTGACACAGCGCATCCAACTGCTCTAGGCTTTTATATGAAATCGTAATGTCACCAGAATTACTGCCTTCGGAATGATCAATCGATACTTTCATATCTAAATTCGCCGCCAGATCATCTTCTAAAACAAGCGTATCAGCATCCTTTTGACCACCCGCTTTGCGTCTTGTATTTGTCGGACGTGATGGTGTGCTACCTTGCTTTGCCAGTTTTTCAGTTTGCCGAACAGAAAGTCCCTTTTTCACAACAACTGCAGCAAGCATTGAAGGGTCTTCCGCCGTCACAAGTGCCCGCGCATGCCCGGAAGAAATCTCACCCTTGCGTAAATATCTTAATACATCATCAGGCAGGTTCAAAAGACGCAGAATATTTGCGATATGACTTCTGCTTTTACCCATCACTTTCGCAAGTTTTTCCTGCGTATGCCCAAAGCTTTCCATTAATTGCTTAAAACCAAGGGCTTCTTCGACGGGATTAAGGTCAGAACGTTGCACATTTTCGATAATTGCAACCTCCAGCATCTCTGTGTCGTCCATCTCGCGGATAATTACTGGGATTGTGTGCAGTTGCGCAACCTGAGCGGCACGCCAGCGGCGTTCACCAGCAACGATTTGGTACATTCCAGCCTGTTTTGGATCGGGTCGTACAATTATAGGTTGAATAATTCCCTTTTCGGCAATGGACGCAGCCAGATCATCTAGCTCATCTTTGTCAAAATCCTGGCGCGGCTGCCCTGGATTTGCGATAATCTTTTCAATAGGCAGGCTGACTTCAGAGCTTGATACTTCAGTAGAAATGGTATCCGTTTCAATGTCTGCCATTAAAGCAGACAATCCACGACCAAGGCCTCTTTTTTCTGGTTTCTTACTCATTTTCTTTTAATTCCAATGGTTTAGATTGTTTCTTACTTTGTTCTCTGCGAATAAATTCTGCAGCAAGTCGACGATATGCAATGCTTCCGCTGCTCGATTTATCATATAAGATACCAGGCAATCCAAAAGACGGCGCCTCACTTAACCGAACATTTCTTGGCACCACAGTTTTATATACCAACGCACCAAGGTTTTCCCGCACATCATTTTCAACCTGCCCTGAAAGGTTATTCCGCTTGTCATGCATGGTCAAAACAATTCCCTCAAACACAAGCGCCTGATTGATATTATCCCGCACTTGGCGCACAGTTAGCATCAATTGCGAAAGACCCTCTAAGGCAAAAAATTCACATTGCAGCGGCACCAGAACAGAATCGCTGGCCGCAAGCGCATTAAGCGTCAGCAAATTAAGCGAAGGCGGGCAATCAATGATAATATAATCAATATCATCATTTTCAGCGCAAAAATCTGATATTGCCTGCTTCAGTCGGGTAATTCTTCCGCGATCCCCAACCAAATCAACATCAGCAGAGCTTAAATCAGTTGTAGACGGCGCAAGAAATAAGTTATCAATGCCAGTATCCACCAAACAACTGTCAAACGGCACGCCGTCTACAAGCACATCGTACATTGTGACTTTTCGTTTGCCGGGATCTACACCCAATCCTGTAGACGCGTTCCCTTGAGGGTCAAAATCAACAAGGATGGTTTTCTTACCCACCAAAGCCAAAGCAGCACCCAAGTTAATGGCTGTTGTGGTTTTACCTACACCGCCTTTTTGGTTGGCGATAGAAATAATTTTTGGTGTTTTATTCACTTCAGGCACGTTTTATATTCCAAGATTTTAGTATTGCGCCATGGTTGTCAGATAGGCTTTTGGTTGTTTCCGACTGAAATTGCCATGAATCACGCGCATTTTCCACTTCAGTAGCACAGGCCCGGCCCTTTAAAAACAAGCAATACGCATTTTTTGATAAGAATTTTTGCGAATAATCAAAAAGCGCATCGACCGAGGCTAAAGCCCGCGCGGACACAACATCCGCTGGTATGTTTCCAGCATTTTCTATTCGGCACGTGTGAATTTTAGTATTTATAGATGTTTCACGTGAAACATTTCTAAGAAAAGCACATTTTCGGGCATCACTTTCAATCATATGAAAAGTAGCATCAGGCGCATCAGCCTTTGCCAAGATCGCAAGGACAAGCCCGGGAAAGCCTGCACCAGACCCTAAATCAACCCAAGACTTTAGGTTTTCAGGCCGATGTTGCCACATCTGGGCAGAATCAAGGACATGCCGAACCCAAACCTCTTCTATTGTTGACTTACCCACAAGATTTATAGTTCCATTCCACTTTTTCAGTAAGAAAACCAAAACCTGCAAATCTTCGATTGTTTCACGTGAAACATTTAGCTGATTTGAAAGTATGTCTTTTGCTTGTGATTCCTGCATTACGCTTGCTTTACAGACTGAAAAACGCGAATTTTGCCCAGAAGAAGCGTCAATGCAGATGGCGTCATACCTTCTATCCGCCCAGCCTGTGCAAGATTGGTCGGTTGTGCTTTTGTCAGTTTTTGCTGCAACTCATTAGAAAGCCCAGGTATGCCCATATAGGAAAAACCATTGGGAATGCGCAAGCTTTCATCTCTGCGCATCGCTTCTATATCTGATTTTTGCCGATCAATAAACCGGGCATAAAGCGCGTCGCGCTCTACCTGTTCGGCAATATCAACGTCTAAGCCCTTAATTTCAGGCCATACATTGGCTAATTTATCTAAATTCACGTCTTGAAACGCCAGCAGATCAACAGCCGTCCGGCGCACGCCGTCTTGATTAATCTTAATACCATAGTTTTTAGCCTCATTGGGTGTCAGGTTTTTAGCCGAGAGCATGGTCTTGGCCGCATCCAAACGATCCATTTTATCTGTAAAGGCAACTTTACGCACCTCGTGAACCAAACCCACCGCAATTCCCTTTGGCGTAAGCCGTTGATCTGCATTATCAGCACGTAAAGAAAGGCGATATTCCGCGCGCGATGTAAACATACGATAAGGTTCTGACACCCCGCGCGTTGTTAAATCATCAATCATCACGCCAATATAGGCTTCCGCGCGATCAAAATAGATAGGATCTTTACCCAAAGCATGACATGCAGCGTTTAAGCCAGCCACTAAACCCTGTGCCGCCGCTTCTTCATAACCGGTGGTGCCATTAATCTGTCCTGCAAGGTATAAGCCTTTGATGTTTTTCAATTCCAGGGTCGGCCTAAGTGCGCGCGGATCAATATAATCATATTCAATCGCATAACCCGGTTGCAATATTTTTACATTCTCAAGTCCGACAATAGATGAAACATAGGCTTCTTGCACATCAATCGGCAAAGATGTTGATATTCCGTTGGGGTATATCGTGTGATCGTTCAGGCCTTCAGGCTCTAAAAAGATCTGGTGAGAGGTTTTATCAGCAAAACGCACCACCTTATCTTCAATAGAGGGGCAGTAACGTGGCCCGACACCATCAATTTGGCCACCATACATAGCAGACTTTGACAGGTTTTTTTCTATAATTTCATGGGTTTTTTCATTGGTATGCGTAATACCGCATGAAACTTGTCGCGCAAAAGGGGTTTTATGCAGAAATGAAAACAGGGTAGGGTTTTCATCTGCAGGCTGACAATCCAAGCCCTCCCAATTAATAGTCCGGCCATCTAGGCGCGGCGGGGTACCCGTTTTCAGGCGTGCCATCGGCAGGTCAAAACCATCAAGGCGTTCAGCCAAAGCGATGGCGGCATTGTCACCCATGCGACCGCCAGAATGGGATGTGTTGCCAATATGAATAATGCCACGCAAGAAAGTGCCAGTGGTTAGGATAACCGCATGGGCAGTAATTTCTGAACCGTCGGCCAAAATAACACCCGTGATGGTTTTGCCGGATTGCAGCAGATCAGCAACCTCGGCCTCTATCACATCCAAACCGTTTTTATCGCGAAACTCTTCTTGCATCGCAGCCCGGTACAAAGCACGATCTGCCTGAGTGCGGGGGCCCTGAACCGCTGGGCCCTTACGCCGATTAAGTAGGCGGAATTGAATGCCTGCTTTATCAGCCACACGACCCATCACACCATCAAGCGCATCGATTTCACGCACCAGATGCCCCTTACCCAAACCGCCAATGGCAGGGTTGCAAGACATCTCACCGATCTTGGAAAAGCTGTGGGTGATCAAAGCAGTGCGCGCACCCATACGCCACGCCGCCTGTGCCGCATCAGCACCTGCGTGACCGCCCCCGATAACAATGACATCAAAATGTTTCACGTGAAACAATCCACTTTTCTAAGGTTTATTTTCCCAAGCAAAAGCTGGAAAAAATCTCATCCAATATATGTTCTACATCAACCCGCCCAATAAGGGAATTCAAAGCGTTAATGCCTAGGTGAATTTCTTCTGCAGCAAGTTCAGAAAGATCGTAACTGTCTGATATTATTGATTTTCCTTTAGTAATATATCGAATTGCCTCATGCAAAGCAACCCGATGCCTTTCCCTTGATGCAACCATCGCTTGGGAAGATTTTTGTTCAAGGATCAAAGAAATAGCCAAAACCAGATCATCGATTCCACCCCCCGTGAAAGATGAAATACTCATCCCCTTGCGAAGCGGATTAAGATCAGCCTTTGACCAAACCTGAATGTCGTCCGGTAAGGCGCGCAATCCAAAGACCTGCGTATCATCTGTATCATTCAGAAATACCCGAATATCAGCCCGCTTGGCCCGTTCAATAGCGCGGCTCACACCAATGCTTTCAATCGTGTCATCGGTTTCACGCAAGCCCGCCGTATCCAAAAGCGTAACAGGCAGGCCACCAATATCCATACGCACTTCGATCACGTCACGCGTGGTGCCAGCAATTTCAGAGGTGATCGCGGCATCTCGCCCCGCAAGGGTGTTCAGCAAAGTGGATTTACCTGCATTAGGCGGTCCAACAATCGCCACCTCATAACCTTCGCGAATACGCTCGGCGGCAAAGCTTCCGTCTATCTGTTGCTGAAGATCGGCCAGAACCCTATTTAAAAGCACGCTGACCTCTGGTGTCACGTCTTGGGGTATGTCTTCATCGGCAAAGTCGATGGTGGCTTCTATCAGGGCCACAGCGCGTATCAGGTCACGGCGCCAGGTTTCTACCTTGTCAGACAAAGCCCCTTGCATCACAAGCAGGGCCTGTTTTTGCTGGGCCTCGGTTTCGGCCTCGATCAAATCGCCAAGGCCTTCGACCTGTGCCAGATCAAGCCGGCCATTCATCAGCGCGCGTTTAGTAAATTCACCAGCTTGCGCAAGGCGGCAATTTTGCAGGTCAGACAGGGTGGCCAGAACAGAGGCGACAACCGCAATACTGCCATGGCATTGCAGCTCGATAACATCTTCGCCGGTGAAGCTTGCAGGCCCCTGGAAGCCTAGTATCAAGGCCTCATCAATAACCTCATCCTTCGAGTTTTTAAGTTTGCGCAGAATCGGTTTTTTGACGGGAATTTCAGAACCGCAAATCTTATGCGCCACATCAAATGCCCCCGCGCCAGAGATCCGAATAACCGAAACCCCTGCACGGCCTTTAGCGCTAGCCAATGCAAATATTGTATCAGACATATTATAACCCTTTGTTAATAAAGGATTTACGTGTTCATTGAGTCGAAGAACTCTGCATTTGATTTAGTCTGCTTCAATTTACCTAGTAAGAATTCAATCGCGTCCACAGTACCCATCGGGTTCAGAATACGGCGCAGAACGAATGTTTTTGTCATATCTGATGGGTCAGTCAGCAGCTCTTCTTTACGGGTGCCTGACTTCATAATGTCGATGGCAGGGTATACGCGCTTATCCGCAATTTTACGATCCAGAACAATTTCAGCGTTGCCAGTGCCTTTGAATTCCTCAAAGATCACTTCATCCATGCGTGACCCTGTATCGATCAAAGCGGTTGCAATAATCGTTAATGAACCCCCCTCTTCAATATTGCGCGCCGCACCAAAGAACCGCTTCGGGCGCTGCAAAGCATTGGCATCTACACCACCCGTTAGAACCTTACCCGAAGACGGCACCACAGTATTAAACGCACGACCAAGGCGGGTGATGCTATCCAACAGAATAACAACATCGCGCTTGTGTTCCACAAGGCGTTTGGCTTTTTCGATCACCATCTCAGACACGGCCACGTGACGCGTGGCAGGTTCATCAAAGGTAGAAGACACAACTTCACCCTTAACCGAACGTTTCATATCCGTCACTTCTTCTGGACGTTCATCAATAAGAAGCACGATCAGATAGCATTCTGGGTGATTCTTTTCGATGGAATGCGCAATGTTTTGCAAAATAACCGTTTTGCCGGTTCTGGGCGGGGCCACAACCAAACAACGTTGGCCTTTACCGATAGGGGCAACCAGATCAATCACACGGGCAGATTTATCTTTGATGGTAGGATCTTGGACTTCCATCGTCATACGCTCATCTGGATAAAGCGGTGTCAGATCGTCAAAATGAACTTTATGTTTAACATTTTCCGGATCAGTGAAATTGATCGTAATGGCTTTTGTCAGGCCAAAATAACGCTCACCCTCATTCGGGGCTACAATAACACCCTCTACAGTATCACCTGTGCGCAACGAATATTTACGCATCTGGGCAGGGCTTACATAAATATCTTCTGGGCCCGGCAGATAGTTCGATTCTGGTGAACGCAAAAACCCAAACCCATCTTTTAGAACTTCCAAAACACCGTCACCGACAATTTCAGCACCGTCTTCAGCCATTTCTTTTAGAATGGCGAACATCATATCACCCTTGCGCATGGTGGATGCATTTTCAATTTCCAGCTCTTCTGCGAATTTTAGCAGATCGGCGGGGGCTTTGGCTTTTAGTTCAGAAAGACTGATTGTTTCTTGTGACATGACATACTTCTTGCGTAGATTTCATTGTGTTTAGTTTTGGAAATAGCTTTTCAACGGTGGGGGACACCAAGCTTTTGCGGGTTTTAAACTGAAACCCGTCAAAGAGTCAAATTATTAGAAAGGGCGCACAATAACCATCACCACAATCACAATCATCAAAACTGTCGGAATTTCATTTGCCAAACGGTAGCCTTTACCAGAAAACCGTGGTTGCCCCTTAGCTAGAAGCTTGCGTTCCTTTGAAAGCCAACCATGAAAAGCGGACATCAGCAGAACCATTATTGCTTTTACCCAAGGCCAGCCTTCAGCCCAATCAATGATCCCGGGTGTGATAACCATCAATAACCCACAAATCCAGGTCACAATCATTGCAGGGTTGATAATCCGCTTCATCAACAAAAGTTCCCATTTTTCAAAAGTCTCTTTTGGGCTAATGAATTTTGGATCAGTTTCTACATGATAAACAAACAGACGTGGTAAATAGAACATTCCTGCCATCCATGAAATCACGGCGATAACGTGAAGCGATTTAATCCATGGGTAAAGTAAGCTTAGTAGGTCAGTCATGATATATTCCAGTTTTAAGGAACCCTATAATAATAAATATATAAAGAGAAAGGTTGTTGTATGTATTAGGTACAGTGAGTCACAGGGATAAAATTTCTATTCACATTTCAAACTGCTTAAAAATATATGGATAAAACAGTTTATTCCATGGGATAATATGAAATTATTAAGCTAAAACAATGCTTTATAACTAAAATATCAGGGGATAAGTTTGTAGGCTAAATATTTATACGCAGTATTCACATTTCACATTTCAAACTTATACGTTGGGGGCAGAATTTCATATTACGGGTGTAAATTCTGATATTTTTAATCAGCCGTAAAATATACCCAATTTTACTAAACTTTGGCTATATTTATGTACAAGTTATTAACAACCTTTAAAGAGTGTAACACACAGCTGATTTAAGGATATTTCGTGACTTTAGTTATTCTGGCATCCGGTTCTGAAATTCGCGCAAGTCTTTTGCGCGGTGCCGGTGTACCGTTTGAAGTCGAAATTGCCCGTATAGATGAACCTGCAATCATTGCTTCGTTAAAGGCCGAGCAGGCAAAACCGCATGAAATAGTGGATACACTGGCTGAATACAAAGCGCAGCGGGTTGCAGCAAGGCATATTGATAGCCTAGTGATCGGGTGTGATCAAATTCTGGTCTGTGACAAGAAAATTTATGAAAAAGCTACTACAATAGAAACCGCGCGTGAAAAACTGCTGACCCTGCGGGGTAAACCACACCAGTTAATGTCATCCGTTGTGATCTTTGAAAATGGCCGCCCGGTTTGGCGCCACATTGGGCGGGCGCAGCTAATCATGCGCGATTTTTCGGATGATTTTCTGGATGATTATATCGAACAACAAGGCGATGGGATTTTAAGTTCCGTAGGGTGCTATAAGCTGGAAGAAGCAGGCGCACAGTTATTCAGCCATATACAAGGTGACTATTTCACAATTCTGGGAATACCCTTACTAGAGGTTCTAGGATTTTTACGAACACGTGGGGTTTTGGTAAACTGATGAACAATACACTTAAAAAAGCCGCCGTAATCGGTTGGCCGATCAACCACAGCAAATCCCCGCTGATCCACGGGCGCTGGATTAAGCAGTTTGGGATTAATGGCAGTTATGAACCAATAGCACTAAGTGCTGAAGGTTTTACCTCTGGTATTCGGGGTCTGGTGGCGCAGGGCTATCAGGGCTGTAATATTACGATCCCTCATAAAGAGGCAGCTTTAGATATGGCCGACAGTATTTCAGATCGGGCCAAAGCAATTGGTGCGGCAAATACCTTGGTGTTCAAGAATGGTAAAATTCATGCGGACAATACCGACGGCATCGGGTTTATCAATAATCTGAAACAGGGCGCACCTAATTGGCAGGCATCAGATGGAACTGCCCTTGTTTTAGGGGCTGGCGGGGCTGCGCGGGCAATTATATATGCGCTTTTACAAGAAGGCGCGCCGAAGGTTATTATTGCCAATCGCACGGTCAAGAAGGCCGAAAAACTGGCGGCGTTTTTTGGTGATAAAGCTTCGATTATTTCCATGGATGGCGTCGTAAATAAGCTAAACGAAACACATACGCTTGTGAACACAACGGCCCTTGGAATGACAGGTCAGCCAGAGCTGATGATTGACCTTAGCAATTTGCCAAAAACAGCGCTGGTGACAGACATTGTATATAACCCCCTTAAAACCGCACTGCTAAAACAGGCCGAAGACCTAGGGTTGGAAACAGTTGATGGCCTGGGCATGTTGCTGCACCAAGCGGTGCCAGGGTTTGAGGCCTGGTTCGGCGCGCGCCCAACCGTTGATAACACTTTGCGCCAGATTGTGCTGGCAGGCTGATGTATGTTCTAGGCCTGACAGGCTCGATTGGCATGGGGAAATCCACCACGGCGGAAATGTTTTGGAGTGCAGGCATTGCAGTTTGGGATGCGGATGCAGCCGTGCATGAACTTTATACCAGCCACACAGAGACCATTCAAAAAATAGCAAAGCTTGCCCCGATTGCTGTGGATGCAGATGGCGTTAGCCGAGATGCGCTGCGCACCCTTTTACAAAGCGATAAAACCCTATTTCCAAAACTGGAAAAGATCGTTCACCCTGCGATCAGAATGCACCGCGACGCATTCTTGGATAAATGCCGCGAGCTTGACCAAAAGCTGGCAGTTGTTGATATTCCCCTGCTTTATGAAACAGGGGCTGATGAATGGCTTGATGGGGTTTTGGTGGTTTCGATAGATGCAAAAACCCAACGGGCCCGCGTTATGGGGCGCAAAGCTATGACCGAACAAGCCTTTGAAATGATCAAGGCCAAACAAATGCCCGATGCGCAAAAGCGTGCGCGGGCTGACTTTATTATTGAAACAAAAACACTGGATCATGTGCGCGATGAAGTTCATAATCTGATTGAAAAGCTAATAGGTAAACAATCAAATGCGTGAAATCGTTTGGGATACGGAAACAACAGGGTTTGACCCCCAAAGTGGTGACCGTCTGGTTGAAATCGGTGCGGTTGAGCTGTTCAATCACATGCCCACGGGCAAAGTGTATCACCAATATATCAACCCTGAACGTTCCATGCCGCAAGAAGCGTTTGCTGTGCATGGGCTGGGCGATGATTTTCTGGCGGATAAGCCTGTTTTCAAAACCGTTGCACAAGGTTTTCTGGATTTTATCGGTGATGCAAAGATTGTAGCGCACAACGCCAAGTTTGATATGCGCTTTATAAATGCAGAACTGAAATGGGTCGGGATAGATCCAATCCCCATGTCTCAGTCCCTTGATACGCTTGAAATAGCCCGCCGAAAATTCCCTGGTGCGCAAAACTCTTTGGATGCTTTGTGCCGCCGCTTTGGCATTGATAATTCCGCGCGTGAAAAACACGGCGCCTTGCTGGATAGTGAAATTCTGGCGGAAGTATATCTTGAACTGATCGGTGGTAGGCAGCCGGATTTCGCATTAAGCGTGGTTGCGGGGCAAGATGTTGCAGGTCAAAGCCGTTCTAAATCACAAGCAGCGATTGCGGCCCGAAAATCACCGTTAAAATCAAAATTTACAGGTGAAGAAGCCAAAGCACACCAAGAGTTTGTTGAAAAACTGGGTGCAGGTGCGCTTTGGAATAATTAGTTAACTTTTTTCTTTTCTTCAGTCAGGCGCGCCAGTTCTTGGCGGTAAAGCTGTACAAAATCAATGTTGTCCACATTCAGCGGCGGGAAACCACCGTCAGCAGTAACGTCCCGTACAATACGGCGCACAAACGGGAACAGCATGCGTGGGCATTCGATCATCAAGAATGGGTGCAGTTGTTCTTCAGGCACATTTTCAACAACAAACAGACCGGCGTAATCAATTTCCAAAAGGAAAATGGTTTCCTCTTCAGCTTTGGCTGAAATGGTTAGTTTTTGAATGATTTCATATTGGTTTTCCTGGCCCTTACGGGCGTCTAGGTTTACCTGAACACTGATGTCCGGCTGAACCTGATTGCCTTTATTGTTCTGTGCTGCAACATTTTCAAAAGATAGATCACGTATGTATTGATTAAGAATTTGCATACGCGGGGCCGCCGGTTGAGCCGCTTCCGCCTGCTCTTGAGCTTCCTCATTTTTATCATCAGCCATTTTAGTCTCCGTAAATAATTTCGAAAATACCTAGCAGGTAAATGCGGTGCCCACAACGCGTTTTAAGGGTATATTCTAATGTTTCGTCCAGCCGGAATCGCCCGGATCATCAGCCTCTTCATCAACAACCGAAAATTCACCATCTAGCACTGTGTTATTTTCCGGCTGTGTAGGCTTTTGGGGCTGGTTTGCCGATTGCATTACTACAAATCCACCACCCATCATTTTAGCAGCCCCCCATTTAATCAAAGCTGCACGTACGGGCGGCAACAGCAAAAGAAACCCCACACCATCGGTGAAAAATCCAGGCGTTAGCAATAATACCCCTGAAACCAGGATCAAAGCACCGTGAACCATCGGATCAACGGGGTTTTCACCCGATTGCATACTGGATTGCAGCCGCGCCATGGTGGAAATACCCTGTTTTCGCAACATTGATGTACCAATAACGGCGGTTAGAACAACAATAGCCAGCGTTGGCCACAGGCCAATAGCGCCACCAACCTGTATAAACAGGCCAATTTCGATAATGGGGATCAGAATAAACAAAATAAGTAGCGGCATAGTATCCCTTTCTTGCTTCTCACCATATAGTTGGTGGACTTGACTTAACCAAGTCCATAAATATGTCTAAAGTAATAGACTACCAGTGGTCTACACGAAATTTTGAAAGGGTGCTCATATGAGTCCTGCTGTTATACAACTTCTTGTTCTTGCGGCTATCGCTGTCTTTTTGTTCATTCGGCTAAAAGGCGTGTTGGGAACGCGCGATGGTTTTGAACCTACAATCGAACCTTCTAAAGCGAAACCGGCTAAGGGGCCAAACCTAGAAGTGATCGAAGGCGGGTTAGACCGTGATATCACCGATCATGTTGAAATGGATAGCAAGGCAGGTCAGGCCTTTGCTAAAATGAAAAAAGCTGAGCCTGACTTTTCAGTTGGCGAATTTCTAGGCGGTGCGCGCCAAGCGTATGAAATGATCCTTATGGCATTTGAAGATGATGATCTGGATACGCTGAAACAGTTTCTGGCAGCAGATGTTTATGAAAGCTTTGCCACAGTGATCGCGGATCGTCAAAAGGCCGGCTATAAAGTGAACGCCACTTTTGTGGGTGTGCGCGAAATGAAGGTTACAGGTGCGAAGTTTAATAGCCGCAACAAAGAGGGTGAGATCACCATGCGGTTTGTGGGTGAGATTGTAAGCTATGTCGAAGACGAAAAAGGCAAGATCATTGAGGGCAACCGCGATGTGATAAAACGCCAGACCGACACATGGTCGTTTGCCCGCAAATTTGGCAGCAATGATCCAAACTGGGCATTGGTTGCAACAGGCGGATAAGCCCTATGGCGGCTAAAAAAATTTCGGATACCGAAAAAGCGCTTTGGCGTTCGGTGACCGATAATGTTGACCCGATGCGTGAAAGCTTTACCTTTGAGCCTTCTGTGAAAGCCCAGCTGAAATCAGCAGGTGTGATGCCGCAAAAACCTAAATTTGCGGCATTTCGTATTGGTGAGAAATCCAAAGGCACCCAATATACGCCAAGTGGTGCCACCTCACCCAAAGGTGTGACACCGAATATGGATAAGAAAAACTTTCAGCGTTTAGTGCGCGGAAAGCTGGAAATTGATGGCCGTCTTGATCTGCACGGCATGACACAGGAACAGGCCAAGATTACCTTGCGAAGCAAACTGATGCAGGCGCATGAGCGCGGCAAACGTTTGATCCTTGTTATCACGGGTAAGGGCAAGCAGCGCACCGATGAATTTAACCGCCAAATCATCGGCGTGTTACGTCAAAACGTTCCCATGTGGCTACGCCAAGCCCCGCTTTCTTCGATTGTGTTAGAGGTAACATCCGCCCAACAACGCCACGGTGGCGAAGGCGCGTTTTATGTTTATTTGCGCAGAAACCGGTGAGTGGCGAAATAAGTGATCACACAAACAATAAGCACATAGATAACATAAGCGGGCATTTGGTCGGGGAAACTATAGCCTTGATCAATCAGCCGCCCTGTTACCAACGGGCCGATGGCTGAACCGAAAACCATAAAGGCAACAGCCAATGCTTTGATCGACCCCACATGTTTGGTGCCATAAATCTCTGACCAAATGGCCACTGAGACCGTTCCCGTTGCCCCTTGGGTTATGGCCATCAGGATCAATGCCAAAAGCCCTGCGGTGATGCTGTCAAAATTGCCAAAAACAAACAGGCCCGTTGCAAGCGGGATCAGCATGAAAGGTAAAATGCGAATGCTGCCCCATTTATCGACGGCCCCGCCAAAGATAATTCCGGCAACCACGCCCATGATTGTAAATGCGGGAAACAGAGCCACAAAATGCACATGCTGCCAGCCTTTAACCTCGGCCAGATGAACCTGTTGGAAAAACACTGCCGTGGTGAACATGCTGGGGGTTATGGCGACCGGGATCAGCAGCCAGAAAAGCGGGTGCTTTATGGCTTGCGCACGTGTCCAGTGTTGATTGCCAATGCCAACGGCTTGGGTGGTTTTTGCAATGGATTGGGGGGTACGTTCTTTGTTCAAAAGAAAGCGTAATAGAAACAGGAACAGTATTGATAGGGCAGCGGCAGCCACCCAAACGGTCTGCCAGGAAATATAAATAAGGCTGGCGACAATGATGAATGGCAAACACGCCTCACCTATCGCAAAGCCAAGCCCCGCGATGGCCAATGCTTTGCCCCGCGCGGATGTATACCAGCGCACCATTGAAACCATCGCGATGTGGTTCAGCATTCCTTGGCCGCTTAATCGCAGACCGAATATCACCACAGGCAGTAACCAGACCGAAGAATTAAATGCCATCGCCAGACAAAATATGGACATGATGATCAGCAACACGGTGATCAAGGCGCGGGCGCGAAACCGATCTGCCAGCCCGCCGACCCAGATCATTGTCAGGCCGGATGCGGTGGTGCCAAGGGCGTAAAGTGAGCCCCAATCGCCGTCTGATAACGCATAGGTTTCCATGATCTGGCGGGCAAAGATTGAGATGAAAAAGGTCTGCCCGAAAGAGGTGGCAAACATCATCATGCCGCCAGCAAAAAGCCAGCGGGCATTGGTGCGGATGAAAGTTAATGTGCCCATGTGTGATCAAGACTATATTTTAAGTCTTAGGTCACGTGGAAAATGTTGTAGAGCTATAAAAAATCCAGATGTCCTGATTGGGACACCTATTCATGTAATTGAAATTACTATACTTTTAACTAAAGCATATACCTAGAAACATCCGAAGCACTGGCAAATTCGCCCAGATGATCTTCGACGTATTTCTTGTTGATCACAACCTTTTCACCCGGCTTGTCGGGGGCGGCGAAGCTTAGCTCTTCGAATACCCGCTCGATGATGGTGTATAGACGGCGCGCGCCGATGTTTTCGACGGTTTGGTTTACATCCGCCGAGATTTTGGCGATGGCAGCGATACCGTCTTTGGTAAAGCTTACATCAACCTGCTCGGTTTGCATCAGGGCGGTATATTGCAAGGTCAGCGCGTTGTCGGTTTCGGTCAGGATGCGCACGAAATCATCTTCGGTCAGGGCGCGGAGTTCTACACGAATAGGCAGACGGCCCTGAAGTTCGGGCAGTAAGTCAGACGGCTTGGCAGTGTGAAATGCACCTGACGCGATGAACAGGATATGGTCGGTTTGCACCGACCCGTGTTTGGTGGAAACGGTGGTGCCTTCGATCAGGGGCAGCAAGTCGCGCTGCACACCTTCGCGTGAAACATCGCCGCCACGGGCATCTGTTCGCGCACAAACCTTGTCGATCTCATCCAAGAAAACGATGCCGCTTTCTTCAACCGCCTTAATGGCTTCATTGTTTACGGTTTCTTGATCAACCAGTTTGTCGGCCTCTTCATTGATCAGAATTTCATAACTGTCAGAGACTTTCATCTTGCGCTTAGTGGTACGCCCGCCCATGGCTTTGCCGAAAATTTCGCCTATATCCATCATGCCCATACCGGCCCCCGGTTGGCCCGGAATATCCATCATCTGCATGGGGTTGGATGTGTCAGATAGCTCGACCTCGATCTCTTTATCGTCCAGCATACCGTCGCGCAGTTTCTTGCGAAACATCTCGCGGGTTTGTTCGCGGGCGTCCGCACCGCACAAGGCATCAATCACGCGGTTTTCCGCACTTTCATGCGCATTGGCCTTCACGACCTCGCGCATTTCTGCCCGCACCATGATGATGGCACTATCAACCAGATCGCGCACAATCTGTTCTACATCGCGGCCAACATAGCCCACTTCAGTGAATTTGGTGGCTTCAACTTTGATAAAGGGTGCTTTTGCCAGTTTTGCCAGACGCCGTGAAATTTCTGTTTTACCCACGCCGGTTGGGCCAACCATCAGGATGTTTTTTGGATATACCTCATCCCTGATATCATCGGCCAGCTGCTTGCGCCGCCAACGGTTGCGCAATGCCACCGCAACCGCGCGTTTGGCGTCACTTTGGCCGATAATGAAACGGTCAAGTTCTGATACAATCTCACGGGGGGTCAGGTCAGTCATATAGTTTCCTTTTGGGTGTTATTCCAAGGCGGCAGTTTATCTTTGCCACGAAATTCGGGCAGGCCATTCATCAATTTGCAGCGCAATATTTCCCAGTTGGCACCTAATAGCACAAGGCCACCACCGATGATAAATATTACCAGACCATATCCGCCATCTAAGACGGTCAGGATTAGGGCGATCATGTAACCGGTGCCTGATATTAGAAAAGACCGGCGATCAATGACCACAGCGACTAGGGCGATGACGGTCAGGAAAAGCGCCAAAAATAGGAAGGATGTGAGTGTTGCGGATATATAAAGTGTTAGTGCGATAGAGTTTACAATCGCGGGGGCTGCCAGAACATGCAGCCAAAATGCGTTGGCGGCATGGCGGGTTACGCGGTGTGGATCAGACATATCAAAATACATCGCAACAGCGAATGCGCATAGGCCCAGACCGATGGTAATTTTGCTGGATGATTTGCTGGCGGTAAGCAGGAATATATCTTTGAAATCATTGATGTCAGAGCCGTTATTGCTAAGCCCGATTGCAAACACGAATACGGCCAAGCCTGACAATAATAATGAAAACGGTACACGGAAGAAATACCAGTATGCGATCAGGGATATGGCCGTGATGCCGCCCGTGATTGCCATGATTGCGGTTTCTGGCGCACCTGTTGCATATAAAATGGCAAAGCCGATTTGTATAGCGCCGAAGCTGAACAGGATGCTGAGCAGAATTGAGGGCGCGATCATACGGCGCTTCAAAGTAAAGTATTTTGCCAGCAGGGCGATCAGGGCAATTTGCAAGCCACCGGTTAGAAATAGTGTAGAGGCCCCTTTGGCTTTGCTGGTGTCGACACTGTCAAAAATAGCAACGCCAGTTATTGCACTCCAGCCTGCGTAAAGAATAAGCAGGCCGACCACGATAAAGATTTCGTTGAAGCCCTTGAACAGCTCAAACGGCTCATCAATTTCAGCGGATGCCGCGCGGTAGCCGCGCCGTTCATCGGCAAGTTTGCTAAGGGAAGCCGCTTGGGTTTCTGTGATTAGGCCGGCACTGACGGCGGCCCGTAAATCATCGGTTTTCAGAGTCATTTTTTGATAACTTCCACGGTCATATTGCCGTTTGTATAAACACAAATTTCTGCCGCGATTTCAATCGCTTTGCGGGCAATTTTTTCAGCGTCGTCTTTACCGTCCATCAGCGCACGTGCGGCGGCCAATGCAAAGTTGCCGCCTGATCCGATTGCAGCAACATCGTTTTCGGGTTGTAAAACATCACCTGCCCCCGTGATCACGAACAGGTCTGTGCCATCTGTGACGATCAGCATGGCTTCTAGATTGCGCAGGTATTTATCCATGCGCCAGTCTTTGGCCAGCTCTACGCTGGCTTTTGCCAACTGGCCCGGTGTTGCTTCCAATTTTGCTTCCAGCCGTTCAAGTAAAGTAAATGCATCGGCGGTAGACCCTGCAAAACCGCAAACCACATCGTGACCACCCGGTGATATGCGGCGTACTTTTCGTGCGGTGCCTTTGATCACGGTTTGGCCGATGCTGACCTGACCGTCACCTGCGATAACGACTTTGCCGCCTTTTTTGACGCCGATAATGGTGGTGCCGTGCCAGCCGGGGAATTTGGATGTTTCAGACATTGTTACCTCATTAGCTTTGGGGTGAATATATGGTGTAAGCTGGGGTGTTACAATAACCAGCGTAATTTTGGTTGACGTAAATGATAATAAGTGTATGTACACTTACATGAACTTTGATGACCCGATAAATTGTCTTACATATAATGCCCAGCGTATCGCAAGATCGATGGGTAGACAGATGGAAATTGCATTGCGGCCTGTTGGCTTGACCAATCAGCAATTTTCTACACTGACAATTTTGAAGCACTTCAAGGTTATGTCGACGTTAGAGTTAGCAGATAAACTGGGCGTTGAACGGACTACGATGACCCGGAACCTAGAGCAAATGCGCTTGAAGAACTGGCTGGAACCGGCAGACATGGAAGATCAACGCGTGCGTGCCTTTCAGTTAACGGAAGCGGGTTCAAAACTTCAATCCAAAGCCTTACCGCTTTGGAAAGAACAGCAGGCAAGTTTCCTAGAAAGCTTAGGGGATGATACTGCAAAGGAACTGGTTGCGCTGGCAGGCAAAAGCTAAATTTAAATCTCAATAAGTGTATATACACTAAAGGAAACATGATGACTACTGAAACAACAAATACTAATCCGCCAAAGGCAGGCCCATTCAAATCGCCAGCATTTATCGGCATAACACTGATATGGTTTGCCATTGTTATGGGTCTTTCCTTAAACGGCTATTTTGAAACGCCAGACGGTGTTCTGCCCATTAAAATGCCGATTTTCTTTATGATCCCGCCGATCCTATTTGTGTTGGCACTTACCCTGTCAAACAATGTGGCGCGCTGGGCGGATCGGATAGATATTACAACGCTTACGTCTTTGCAAAGTTGGCGGGTGATGGGCTTCACTTTTTTAATACTGTGGGCATTGGGCGCACTGCCATTGGTCTTTGCCCTGCTGTCTGGGTTCGGTGATGTTGCAACAGGCGTATATGCAGCATTTGCAACGGTAAAAGTCAGCCAGCGTAAAGACGGTTGGCAAGCAACTGCCCGACGGGTGATATATATGGGATCAGTTGATTTTGCGGTTGCTGTGGCAACAGGCTTGTTGTCTGCGGCTGGGTATTTAAAGCTATATGAGGGTGAGGTTTCAGCCCACCTGATGGTAGCCTATCCAATGGTAATGTTCCCGGTATTTATCGTGCCGGCATTTATCATCCTGCACATTCTGGCTTGGCGCAATATTGCAAAAGCATAATAAAAAAGGCACCGCAATTTATTTGCGGTGCCTTTAAAGTATTCATGTAGCACTTGGTTAGTCCAAATTACGTTCAATCTCTTCCGTTGTGAAGATCTCGATCACATCAGCTTCGCGGATGTCTTCGTAGTTTTCAAACGCCATGCCGCATTCTTGGCCGCCGTGAACTTCTTTTACTTCATCCTTGAAGCGTTTCAAAGTTTTCAGCTTACCTTCGTGGATCACAACATTGTCACGTAGCAAGCGCACGCCTGCATCGCGACGGGCAACGCCTTCGGTAACCTCACAGCCGGCAATTTTGCCGGAACCTGTGATTTTGAACACCTCTTTAATTGTGGCGTACCCGATAAAGGTTTCTCTGATCTCGGCGGATAGTAGGCCAGAAGCTGCCGCTTTGATGTCATCCAACAGATTATAGATGATCGAATAATAGCGGATTTCTACACCTTTTTGGTTGGCACTGTTACGTGCAGGCGCGTTGGCCCGTACGTTAAAGCCGATGATCGGCGCGCCAGAGGCATCAGCCAAAGTTACATCTGATTCAGTGATAGCACCAACGCCGGAATGCAAGATGCGCACGCGCACCTCATCATTGCCAACTTTTTCCATGGCTTGCACGATGGCTTCTGCTGAACCTTGAACATCGGCTTTGATCAGAATTGGCAGTTCTGACACATCTTTATCAGCTTTAGCTTTTTCCAAAAGTTGATCAAGTGTTGTTCCTGCGCCAACGGCAGCCTTATTGTCTTTGTTGACCTGTGCGCGGTAATCAGCAATTTCACGCGCCTCGGCCTCAGATGAAACCACGTTCAACACATCGCCTGCTTCGGGTGTGCCGTTCAGGCCCAGAACCTCTACAGGTACAGATGGCCCGGCTTCTTTTACATGCTCGCCTTTATCGTTGATCAATGCGCGAACTTTGCCCCATTGTTCACCCACAACAAAGATGTCTTTGTGGCGCAACGTACCAGCTTCGATCAATACGGTAGCAACAGGGCCGCGACCGGTATCAAGCTTGGCTTCGATCACAGCGGCTTGCGCTGGGCGATCAGGGTTTGCTTTCAGTTCCAGTAGTTCGGATTGCAGTGAAATCGCTTCCAGCAATTTATCAAGGCCAGCACCTGTAAGCGCAGATATTTCAACGTCTTGCACTTCACCAGACATGGCTTCAACCACGACTGAGTGCTGCAACAGTTCAGTACGCACCCGTGTCGGGTCAGCCCCGTCTACGTCCATTTTGTTGATTGCGATAATCAATGGAACGTCAGCCGCTTTGGCGTGCGCAATCGCTTCGATGGTTTGGGGCATAACGCCGTCATTGGCAGCCACAACCAAAACCACGATATCGGTTACTTGCGCACCGCGCGCACGCATGGATGTAAAGGCCGCGTGGCCGGGTGTATCCAGAAAGCTCAACAGAGTGCCGTCATCAGTAGTGATTTGATACGCACCGATATGCTGGGTAATGCCACCGGCTTCACCCGACACAACGTTGGTTTTGCGAAAAGCATCCAGAACAGATGTTTTACCGTGGTCAACGTGGCCCATGATGGTGATCACAGGCGCGCGTGATTTCAGATCTTTTTCATCGTCTTCAATGGCCTCAATGGCGTCTTCAACATCAGCGTCAGAAACGCGCACAACTTTGTGGCCAAACTCTTCGATGATCAGTTCTGCGGTATCCGCATCAATCACCTGGTTTTGTGTGGCCATGATGCCATTGTTCATCAATGTTTTCACAACAGCTGCAACTTTTTCAGCCATACGGTTTGCAAGTTCTGCAACAGTAATTGCTTCGGGCAGTTGCACATCACGGATAATTTTTTCGCGCTCAACATCACCACCCATCATTTGGCGACGTTGACGTTCCTGTTTACGCTTCATTGCCGCCATAGATTTTTGACGGCCATCACCGCCCCGCAAGGCTTGGTTGATGGTCAGCTTGCCGGAACTGCGACGATCACCTGCGCCACCTTTGGTTTGTTTTTCGCGGCGTGGTTTTTCAACGCGCTTTTCAACAGGTGCTTTTGCAGCAGGGCGGGTTACATCGGGGTCAGCTGCGGGTGCAGAGGCTGCAGGTACAGCGTTTGGATCAACAGCAACAGGTGCGGGCTTTTTCGCTTCTTCTTCTTTGGCGCGCTTGCGATCTTCACGTTCTTTTGCATCACGTTCGCGGCGGCGTTCTTCACGCTCTGCTTCGCGGGCGCGTTCTGCTTCAATTTCACGTGCTTTACGTTCATTTTCTTGGCCAGCAGCAGCCATAAGTGCTTTTCTGCGGCGATCCATTTCAGAATTGGAAACACCACCCGCTGGTTTTGCGCCAGTGCGTACACCTGCAGATGCGGCCCCTGGTTTGCCTGGAACAAAAACGCGTTTGCGTTTCTTTTCTACCACGACCGATTTCGAACGTCCGTGTGAAAAACTTTGGCGCACAACACCTGAACCACCCCTTAGACCCAGTGGTTTTGGCTTGCCGTCGTTATTGTTTTCGTCGCTCATTCGTATTTAACCTTTCGCAGCTGGCGCGGGGCCAGCAGTTTTAGACGGGGTGGCATCGCATTTTTCACGAAATCCAGCCAGTCGATTGGCTTCTATTAGGATGCGCGCCGAGAGTCCACCTTTGGACACTGCCGCGTGTATCACATTTTCCCGCCCGAATGCCAAACCCAATTCTTGTGCTGTAAGCCAAGAAATATAAGAATTTGCAACCGCAGAGGGCCGTATTTTTTGTTTTTGTGGTGCAGAGCCATCTTGGGCCTGAATAAGGATGTACCAACGTTCTGATATCATCGCAGATTTGGTTTTTTCAAAGCCGCAAATTGCGTGGCCACTTTTACGTGCCATAGACAACAAATCTATTGCGCGCTTGGTAATCAGGCGTTCGGTCAATGCCACCAAATCATCGGGGATATTGACCTTTTGCTTGGCGGCTTTTGAAAACAGGCCCTGCTTGATGGTTTTTTCCAGTTCCGCACGATTAGCGGTTACCCACATACCGCGCCCCGGAAGACGTTCAGACACATCAGGTGTAACCATATCATCAGGGCCCAATACGAACCGTATCAGGTCTGTTGTTGGCAAAGTGTTTTTGGTCGCTATGCAGCGACGTTCAACCACTTCAGTCCGATTTGTTCGACCACCACGTCCCACGGGCAAGCACCAAAACCTGACGCATCAGGCTTCGGATTCCTCGTCAGTTTCGGCGTTGGCTTCTTCTTCGGCCGCAGCATCTTCGGCAATCTGTTCTTCGGTTACCCAACCCAACTGCACACGCGCGGTCATGATCAGTTCCTGCGCTTCCGCCAAGCCCATATCAAAGCTTTCCAACAGACCATCATCCTTCACGCGTTGGCCGTCTATTGTTGTATAGCCACCCGCCAGCTCCCAATCCGCACATGTGGCGAAATCGTCGATGGTTTTAACGCCGTCTTTGGCAAGTGCCACCAGCATTTGTGGGGATAGGCCGCCAAAATCAACCAGGCTTTGTTCTAGGCCCAACGCTTTGGCCTCTTCCATAGCTTTTGCATTGATCTCTTCCAGGCTTTCGCGCGCACGTGCTTGCAGTTCGTCCGCAGTGCTTTGGTCAAAACCGTCGATGACCAGCAGTTCATCTATTTCAACATAGGCCACTTCTTCCAGTGTGGCGAAGCCTTCGGATACCAGCAGTTGGGCGACCACTTCGTCTACGTTCATGGTGTCCATGAACAGTTTGGAACGTATTTCAAATTCTGCTTGCCGGCGCTGCGACTCTTCCGCTTCGGTCATGATATCAATATCAAGGCCTGTTAGCTGTGAAGCCAGACGCACGTTTTGGCCGCGACGACCGATAGCCAATGACAGCTGTTCTTCGGGCACCACAACTTCGATACGTTCGGCTTCTTCGTCCAGCACCACTTTAGAAACCTCAGCAGGTTGCAAAGCGTTAACCAAGAATGTTGGCGCGTCTTCATTCCAAGGAATGATGTCAATCTTCTCGCCGCCCAATTCATTCACCACGGCCTGCACGCGCGATCCACGCATACCGACACAGGCACCAACCGGATCAATCGAGTTATCGTAAGAAATCACACCGATCTTGGCACGAGAACCCGGATCACGGGCAACCGCTTTGATCTCAATGATGCCGTCATAAATTTCAGGCACTTCCATTTTGAACAACTCAGCCATAAATTCAGGTGCTGTCCGCGATAGAAAAATCTGCGGCCCGCGCATTTCAGAACGCACTTCTTTGATATAGGCGCGAACGCGGTCACCATTGCGGAACATTTCGCGGTTGATCAACTGATCACGGCGCAACACGGCCTCACCACGGCCCACGTCAACAATGACGTTGCCATATTCAGTGCGTTTAACCAGACCGTTGATAATCTCGCCTTCGCGGTCTTTAAATTCAGAGTATTGACGCTCACGCTCAGCTTCACGCACTTTTTGCAAAATAACCTGCTTGGCAGATTGTGCAGCAATACGGCCAAAATCCATCGGTGGCAGCAGGTCAATAATCAAGGAACCCACTTCAGGGTTTTCGATATGTGCCTTGGCTTCTTCCACAGTCATTTCTGTAGACAGGTTTTCAACCTCTTCCACAACTTCGCGCACCCGCGTCATTGTCAGCTCACCTGATTTACGGTCGATATGGGCGCGAATATCCAGCTCTGCGCCATAACGCGATTTAGCCGCTTTCGCCATGCTTTCTTCCATCGCCTGAATAACCAGATCGGGGTCGATCATTTTTTCGCGTGCTACCGCATCCGCGATTTGCAACAGTTCCAGACGGTTTGCTGTGGTAATTGCCATGGGTTCAGTCCTCTTCGGTTTGAATTTCGTCGAACGCGCCTTCATCAAAGCCATCGTCTTTGCGGGCTTTTAATGTATGCGCGATCAGTTCATCTGTTAAGACCAGCTTGGCGTCATCCAGCCAGTCAAATTGCAGACCGATTATTCCTTCGGAAATCTCGATCAGTACTTCATTATTCTCAATACCGCGCAATTCGCCCTTAAAGCGGCGGCGGCCATCTATCAGTTCAGTCGTTTCAATCTTGGCTTCATACCCTTGCCAAACATCGAAATCTTTCAACCGTGTCAGCGGGCGGTCAATACCGGGGCTGGAAACTTCCAACGCATAATCACCCTCAATCGGGTCTTCCACATCCAATATGGCACCGACTTCAGTGGAAATCCGCGCGCAATCATCAACCTCTATGCCGCCATCAGGCTTTTCAGCCATGATCTGCAAGATGGTACGCTTGCCCGTCATCAAACGAATGCGCACAAGTTCACATCCCAGGTCTTCAACCACGGGGCGCACAATATCGGCCATGCGTTTATCTATCGCTGTTCTTGCTATCAGGTCTGACAACATAATCTCCAAGCACAAAAAAACGGGCAGCTGCCCGTCGAGAATTTCCGATGGAAGTCTGGGGGTGGAAGCCAGTCTTACCGCTGTTGAAGTGGATATAGGCTGAGTCTTGAGGATATTATGGAAGCCGTCGAGAATTTCGCAAGGGGATAAAGTGGGATTGAGATGTGTGATGGCTTTCTATTACTTAGTCATTTTAGAAATTTTAATTAAATCCACATCCCTTGATGCTCTTGGAGCTACTGGGCGAACATTCCCAATATATTTTCTTCGTACCTTACCATTAAGGTATGCCTCCTTGCCTTCCAGCATATAGAATCTAGCCTGCACCACACGGCTTCCAACAATTAACTCTATTGGGTTGTTTGAATGGTTGCTTAATTCGAGCGATAAACAACCCCTAAAGCCTGGCTGAAACATGGACCCAACCCCTATACCAAGTCGATTATAACTACTACGTCCTATTACATCTGCGTATATATTGTTAGGCAAGCCAATGTATTCTAATGAAGTGGCTAGTACAATTTGGTTTGGATATATTAGAAATGGATCCCCTAAATCTCGTCTAGATTCCTGAAAAAACATATCGCTTCCAGTTGTCTTATGATCGCCTATTATTTTGATGCTTGGTCGTCTGGTTTTCACCTTACCATTAAGGTATGCCTCCTTGCCTTCCAGCATATAGAATCTAGCCTGCACCACACGGCTTCCAACAATTAACTCTATTGGGTTGTTTGAATGGTTGCTTAATTCGAGCGATAAACGCACCGATACAAGAAAATCGCCCCCCAACCTTAAGTCAAATGAAACAGCTCCCGCTTGTGAATCATCTAAAATGGGGTCGATGTATATTTGATCTTCTCCACCTTTATTAACATATTCTTGAAATTGAGATTTAGTCATTAGTGACATTTTGCCACCTCTCTTTGATTTCAAAATTTCTAATAGATTTTTCAGTTAAATCATTAATAGTTTTCTCAATTGTATAGTCGGTAGCGGTATCGTCTATCCACTTAGCCGTTCTATTTGTAAGTTGATCATGTAAGTAAGTCGTAGATGCTTCATAAATTCCATATAGTTCGTGCTCATCTTGAATTTGATAAGTTAGCGCATCGTCAAAACTATCAACAATATTTGGAGTTTTGTATTGAGACTTTAGCGGTGCAATTTTTCTTTGAATCAACGCATCTTGAAATAAGCCAATAATTGGGTTTGGTTTGTTGTCTATAAAATCTGCAATTAATTTAACTCGTTTTATAGTGGCAGGATGGGTAAATGAATCTGGGTTGTTAGGGGCGATGATGTTAAGTGTATCAAGACCAGCCTTTCCAACATAACAAGCTGAGAAAAGGTCTGCAAAATACTCTCTTCTGTGGCTTAGGTTTAAATGATACCAATCCTTTGCAGAAAACCCGTTAGGTTCTTTTCCAATCGGATTGGTCAATAGTGTGTATTCCGAAATTTTAAATTGAAAATCTATGAAATGGCCTAATTCATGAAATAAGGGAGTGCAAAATACTGGCCTATGTTTGTATGGCTCTGGACTCCCTATGCGTACTAACAGAGGCCCGTAATCTTCTGTCTCAAATTCAGTTAATGATTTTTTTATAAAATCCCACATATCTTCGGGATCTAGAAAGAAATCAAACTGCTCTAAAGAAGCGCTAGAAATTAGCGCCTCTTTATCTATCCATTTTTTTAGTACTTTTGTTAATACAAACTGGGTTTCATGTGGCGCATCTGTGGTTTTACTGCCGATTAGAAACTGCCTAACACCCCAAAGTTTGGCCTCAAACTGACGTATTACAGTCTCTGGATATGAAGTCTGAGATTCTAAAACATGTTCAATTGCATTAATTGTTTGTGCTAGGAATTCTTTGAATGCAGGATCAAAAAATTCTGCTTCAGATAGATGCGCAAATCTCTTGGCTAAAATGTGCAGGTTCACGGCTGGGGTCAAAAACACTCTCCAATTGATTTAGTGCCTCAAATGCTGGTTCTTTGCTAATTTTCTGCTCTTGATGCATTTGCTCTAAAAGCTCCAAAAGTTCTTCATTAACTTTTAATCTAAGGGCCAAGCTAATAACATCTGGTGACAGATCATCATCAAAAGTTGTTGGATTGTTTAGTAAGCTCTTGGCATTTGTAAATGTGTTGAAAAAATAGTCTTTTAAAGTATCTGAGTACTTTTCTTTATTTGATGCCATCATCAAAACAAGTTTTAGAGTTTCAAGGACTCGGTCACCCTTCGACGAAGTAGCCGCTATCATTTTCTTCCCTTTCGTGTTGATGAATCTATTATGAATCACATAAATATTAAGGTCAAACGCTAAACGTTTTTATTTTTATCATTATTATTCAATGTATTGTATGTATTACTTATTAGTTAAAGAAGGTGTGATAAAAATAAGTGAATCTGATTTACAACACTATTCTGGGGCTATTTGAGGTGAAGTTCCCCTCAAAACTTCCATAACCCAACACAACCCCACCCAGTTCTCACTATCAAATCACAGGCCGGTGGGCCTTGTTACTACCTTTGTGTTGCTTTGCTTTGTTCTTCAAAGACAGGTAATGTGGTTTGCTTTTCGCTTTTTCTGCGACAAGCTGTTTCATGGTTTTCTTTGGCGATACTTTATCGTCTTTTTTATCGGTCATCTCTGAATATCCTAAAATCTGTTGGGGCACTAAAAGCCAGCACAAGCGGGTAAAATCACTTCTTATCCCGCGCGGCCTTCTCTTCTTTGGTCAGCACGTTGTTCCAAACATTTTTGCTAATGCCCAACTCGGGTCGCATGGGTTTGGTTTTGCCAACGCTGATTTTTCCGCCTTTGTTCAGGAATTCCTGAATAAGCGCATCATCTGTGTTTTCATTTGGGACATATTTCATGGAACCAGTCTACCGCTTAGTCTTACTGCAGGCAACAGGTAGTTGCGCAGGCGGCTGCGATGTGTGAAGTTCCACCCCTCATCGCCAAAGGAAAGTGTGACATGATAGTCTATGGATTGGAAACCTGCGCAATATGTTCAAAAGCCCGCAAGGCGTTGGTGGCTGCGGGCAAAGACGTTGATTTCCGCGATGTCCGCGCTGAACCCTTGAATGAGGCCGAGCTGGCAGAACTAATAGCAGAATTTGGCGACCGCTTGGTGGATCGCACAACCAATGATTACCGCGCGCTGAATACCTGGCTGAAAAACTCAGAGGCCGACGCGCAAATCGCCGCCAAACCCAAAGTAATGGCCCGCCCGGTGATACGTGATGGGGATGCATTTTATCTGGGCTGGGATGATGCGGTTCAGGAGGCTTTGTGTTCGGGTTGATGGTAGGTATGTGGGGCAAAGTTGCGCGGTGCAGCATATATTACAGTTCAACATAGCTTAAACATGAAAGTGACTAATGCAGGTTTCCTTAAACCCTATTCGCAGATGTTTTCTTTGATAAAGCAATTTGAACCTATGCAGCCGTCCCAGCCTTCATCTTTGATGGATTGAGACTTTTCGCTGAAGCCGCCTTCAATAATTTCAACAGACTTTATCTTGTCAAACCTGAATATCCGTTTGGAAGCATAATCCCGCCCTTTGGTGCAGCCACGGGTCTGCCAGCCATGCATATAAAGTTTGCCGTTATTGCCAATCGCGACCTGATGCACATCTATAAGACGCGGGATGCAACCTTTGCTGGCGTCTTTGTCGTAGACCATCTCGACAATGCGGTTTGCTTTTGCGGCTTCGCAAAGCTGGGATTCCAATTTCGATTGGGCTTGGGCTGGTAAGAATAGCGCACTGTTAAACAGCATTGCTATTGCTATGTAATTTAGTTTCATTGCGGTATTCCTTCACGTGGGTTTATAGGCAATGTTAACACTTAAAATCAGTAATTTCAATCAGTTGACTATATGTCCCAGTCGGGACATATCTAAGCCGTATCCAGATACGTCCGATATTCAAACGCGCTGACTTCCCCCGCGAAACGTTCCAATTCCTGCCTTTTGGCCTTTAAAAATATGCTGCGTAAAATCGGCGCGAATATATCGTCTAGGCCTGTTGAGTCTTCAAATGCATCCAAAGCATCGCCCCAATTTGTAGGCAGGCTTGGCAAGCTAGCCGTGAAAGCATCCCCCATGGTGGCAGGTGCTGGCATTTCTTCTTTTTTGATACCCTGCAAAGCTGCCCCTAATATAGCAGCCAGAACCAGATAAGCGTTGGCATCCGCCCCCGCCACTCGGTGTTCAATTCGGCGCGCCACATCAGGCCCGCCTGGAATACGAATGGCTGTGGTACGGTTTTCATAGCCCCAACCCACCGTGCAAGGCGCGTGACTATTGGGCGCGTAGCGACGGTATGAATTATAGTGCGGGGCGAAGATGGCCATCGATGCAGGCATCATATCCAGACATCCTGCGACCGCGTGGTGCAAAATTGGCCCACCTTCTTCGGTGCCATTGGCAAAGATATTATTGCCGTCTTTATCCAGAATGGAAAAATGCACATGCAGGCCGTTACCGGGCCTGTCACCAAATGGTTTGGCCATAAAAGTTGCCGCCAAGCCCTGATCACGGGCAACGGATCGCACAATGCGCTTGAAAAACATCGCATCATCTGCGGCACGCAGGGGATCTGGCACGTGATTAAGGTTAATCTCGAACTGACCAGTGCCTGCTTCTGAAATAGCGGCATCGGCAGAAACGCCCCATGCATCGCATTCGGCATAGATGGCGTTCAGAAACGGTTCGTGCAGATCAAGGGTGTCTAATGACTCCAAGACCTGAAACTCTTGTTTAATCGGTGCGGTTTGGGCGGTGCCGTAAGCTGCGTTTGGATCGGTCAGATAAAATTCCAGCTCGGTAGCCACAACAACCGTCAGATTGCGGGCTTTATACTGATCGACAATATGGGCCAGTGCTTGGCGGGGGTCGCCTAGAAACGGTGTTTTGTCTTCGTTCAGAAAAGTACAGGGTACTAAAACCGTAGGCTCTATCGTAGTCGACAGCTTTAAGGGGCCGCGCCCTGTGGGTACACAATACCCGTCACTGTCACCCGATGCGAAAACCAGTTCGCTGTTTGGAATATCTGCCCCCCATATATCAATCCCTGTAATTGACAGTGGCATACGGAACCCGTCTTTTAATATAGTATCCAGTTTTTTCGCAGGCATGCGTTTGCCGCGCATCTGACCATTCAGATCAAAAACGCCAACTTGGACGTTTGGACGTTTGGGGGTGTTTGTCATGATTCGGGCCTTGAAAACGATTCTTCGATAATTTGATCAAATTATGGGGGAAGGTCAATCTGCGATGCTTGAAATACCTGTTTTCAGTAAATTTTAAGAAAATAATACAATAATTAGTTGAAATTCATAAGAAAGTGGCCCCAAAAACAGTTTGTTTCCGTATTGTTGACAAAATTGGATGTCAGATAATGCCTTAGTAACTTGTATGAATTAGTAATGAGGATTGTCAGTATGGACAGACTAATGGAAATGGAAGCCTTTGCGAAGGTCGTTGATAACGGTGGCTTTACCGATGCCGCCAAAAAACTGGGCATGTCAAAATCAGCAGTATCAAAACATGTGTCTTCATTAGAAGCACGTCTTGGTGCCCGTCTACTAAATCGTACAACCCGCCGTGTTAGCCCAACCGAAATCGGTTTGGCTTATTACGACAAAGCCAAACAAGTTCTTGTAGATGCGATAGAGGCAGATGCCATGGTATCATCCATGCAAATCGCGCCACGTGGCTCATTGCGCTTGGGTGCTTCGCCTGATTTTGGTGGTAATCATTTATCGGGGGCGCTGGGTGACTTTCTGGGGCTTTACCCTGATGTTTCTGTGGATATGGTTTTAAGTAACCGTAATCTTGACCCTGTTGCAGACAGTTTTGATCTGGTTATTCGTGTGGGTCAGCAACAAGACAGCAGCATTATGGCTAAAAAGCTGGCCACAACCCGTATGCAAATGATCGGCTCACCTGCTTATTTTGAAAAACATGGGATGCCGACCAGAATTGATGACCTTAATCAACACAGCTTGTTGCATTATTCTAATCAGCCTTCGGGCAGTGTTTGGAAATTGCAATCACCCACCGGTGAAAGCCGCACTGTGCGCGCCAGTGGTAATCTGACTGCAAACGATGGGCATTCTTTATTGCAGGCCGCTGAAGCGGGTCTTGGTATAGCATACCTGCCTTGTTTCTTGTATCATGACGCGCTTGAAAGCGGTCGTTTGATCTCGGTTTTGGCAGAGCTGCCGCAACAGTCGCAAGATATTTATGCTATGTATCCGCATGGGCAATATACCCAGCCGAAATTGCGGGCTTTTCTGGATTTTCTGGCAGAGCATTTCAAAGGTAAAGGTATGGGTTCCTGGTAATTCCCAAGCTTTGGATTAATCCAAAGTTTTAAGGCGGTAGTGATAAGCTGCCGCCTTATCCATGCCTAGGTTTTCATACAGGGTTCGTGCGGGAATATTTGCGTGAACAGTTAATATGGCGACCCACGCACATTTCTGACCCTTGGCCCATTCAAAAGCTTTATACATCATAGCGTTTGCCACGCCTTTGCGGCGGTGGTTTGTTGCAACCTCAACCGCGTGGATCATTGCAATGTTGTTATGAGCGGCGGCAAAGGCAACGCCCATATCGCCAGCTGACATTATAGTTTTCGGCCCCTTAACGCGGGCCATAACATCCAAACGCCCTTGATCAATACCCCCTGCTGCCCAGATATTTTTGGCGTTTGTATCGGGTGCGTTTAATGTGTGAACCGTTTGCATTTCACGGGGCGGATTTTTTAACAGCTCAGAGGTGGGGGCGATAAGTATGACCACAGGATCAACAACGTCATACCCCAAGCCCTGCAATTCAGTGTCCAGCGCAGTATCCATGTTGCGGATCATAAACAAAGGTCGTTGGTTAAGGGATATCATTTTATCAACCGCAGAGCTGATTTTATAATTCGGAGTATCGGGCGTTGCCGCTGAAACCCTTTGACCACCGCCTGCCCCTTCACGGATTATCCAACCATCATGGGTGTGTAATGCAAGGGGTGCCCAAGTTGCGTCAACGGCATCAAACAGATCGGTTTGGCTGGGGTGTTGCATTGGGTTTAGGTATCCGTAAAAGCTTTGCGGATTTTTGCTATAACATCTGCAAGGCGTGCGGGGTCAGTTGAACGAACCACCAGATTACAGCCGAATTGGCCATTATCATAATAAGGGTAAGAACCAATAGAGGTATCTGGGTTATCATCAGCAATCATACCTAAAACTTTGGCGATATCACCTTCTTTGCGTTTCACATTAACGGTTTCCGACAACAGCTTTTCGCCGGTTTTTAGTTTTGGTAACAACCCCGCCAACATTGCTTTAAAGATCGAAGGGACACCGGCCATGACATGCACGTTTTCCATTGAAAATCCGGGCGCTTTGGAAATCGGGTTGTCAATTAAAGTGGCCCCTTCAGGGATGCGGGCCATGCGCAAACGCGCCTCGGTTAGTTCAACTTCGGGGTTTTCATAATTCTGCGCCAAAACAGCACGGGCATCTTCGCGAACATCAATAGGCACGCCGAACGCTTTGGCGACGCAATCTGCGGTAATATCATCATGCGTGGGGCCGATGCCGCCGCTGGTAAATACGTTGGTGTATTTCATCCGTAAATCATTTACCGCGCGCATGATCTGTTCTTCGTCATCGGACACGACACGCACTTCTTTTAGATCAATCCCCAACAGGGTCAGCTGTAGGGCCAGATAGTTAGAGTTGGTATCTTGGGTGCGCCCCGACAGGATTTCATCCCCGATCACGACCATTGCAGCTGTTGGATTGTGCATCTGACTTGTCCTTACTTGGCGGGCGGCTTAGGTTTCGAATATGAAATTCGATATACCCCTAATACCCGCAACACTTATCCGTAGATATAAACGTTTTTTGGCTGACGTCACGTTAAAGGATGGAGGACAAGTAACCGCACATGTGGCCAACCCCGGTTCAATGCTGGGTATGAAGCATGAAGGGCTGCGCGTTTGGCTGGAACCAAATGATGATCCCAAGCGAAAATTGAAATATTCATGGAAACTGGCAGAGCTGGAAGACGGCACATTGGTGGGCGTTGATACAAGCCTGCCGAACAAGGTTGTAAGTGAAGCTTTGGCGGATGGGTTGGCTGCTGAGTTGGGCTATGCACATATTCGCCCTGAGGTTAAATACGGCGAAAATTCACGTGTGGATTTTTTGCTGACGGATGACGGTAGGCCTGATTGTTATCTGGAAGTGAAAAGCGTGACCCTTTCGCGCGCCGCCGGTTTGGGGGAATTTCCTGATAGTGTAACAAAACGCGGCGCCAAGCATATGGCAGAGTTGGCGCATATGGTGGCGAAGGGTCACCGCGCGATCTTGCTGTATTTAGTGCAGCGTAATGACATTAACAGATTTGCAGTGGCAGGTGATATTGACCCTGAATACTTGAAGGCGGTTACAAAGGCCAAAGCCGCAGGGGTAGAGGTTTTATGCTATGGCACCGCGATAACAACCCAAGGGGTTTCACTGGCGAAACGCATCTTGTAATCTTGGCTCTGGTCAGAGCTGCGAAATAATACTAATTAGCGGTAAATTCACAGATAATGGAGCATCCCATTGGAAAGCACAAAAAAGCCACGGCTGAACGCGGACGGTATTACCATCCACTCAAAAGAAGATTTTGAAGGTATGCGCCGCGCTGGGCGATTGGCCGCAGAAATTCTGGATATGATCGGGCCGCATGTGCAACCCGGTGTTACAACTGAACATCTGGATCAGCTGTGCCATGACTTTATGATTGCCAATAATTCAGTACCGGCCACGCTGGGTTATCGCGGTTACCCGAAATCCAGCTGTATTTCGATCAACCATGTAGTTTGTCACGGCATTCCATCTGACAAAAAACTGAAAGACGGTGATATTCTGAACATTGATGTCACCTGCATTCTGGACGGTTGGTTCGGCGATAATTCGCGGATGTATGTGGCAGGCAAACTGTCACGAAAAGCTGATCGTTTGATGCAAGTGACCCATGATAGTTTGATGTTGGGTATTGATCAGGTGAAACCGGGCAATACCTTTGGTGATATTGGTGCTGCAATTCAAAAATACGCTGAAGCGCAACGCTGTTCGGTTGTGCGCGATTTTTGCGGGCATGGGCTGGGGCGGGTGTTTCATGCGCCCCCTAATGTTTTGCATTACGGTAACTGGGGTACCGGCAATGTGCTGGAAGAAGGCATGTTCTTTACCATTGAGCCGATGATCAATCTGGGCAAACCGGATACCAAGATATTGGCGGATGATTGGACGGCTGTGACCAAGGATAAATCACTGACGGCGCAGTTTGAACATTCAATCGGTGTGACTGCAGATGGGTGTGAGATTTTCACATTGTCGCCAAATGGTACGTTCCACCCGACTTATTAGCACCCATAAACCATACGTTAACCAATACGGATAACTATGGGGCTTATGGCGCCGAATCTAAGGAAATCCGAATTTGCAGAGGCCGCGATGCTGGGGTTCAGCCTGTCGCAGGCTGCGGTTATCGACCCAAAGCAGGTGGTTAACAGGCACCGTATGCAATTACGCACACGGTTTTTAAAGGGCGGCGCGCAGGCGGTTGCCGATTTTGAACTGCTGGAACTGATCATTTGCCGCGCAATTCCGCACCGCGATGTGCGCGACCTGTGCAAGCTTTTGTTGAAACAATTCGGATCATTTAACGGGGTGATCACGGCCTCTGATATTAACTTGCGCAAAATACGCGGGGTGGGGCAAAGCGTTATAAATGAACTGAAGGTGGTTCAGGCAGCGGCGCATAAAATGGCGCAAATGCAGGTTTTGGGTAAAGATGTGCTGACGACATGGGATCAGTTGATTGCATATTGCAGGTTAAAAATGGCGCATTTGGTGCAAGAAGAATTTCGGGCGTTGTTTTTGGATAGCAGGAACGTGTTGATTGCGGATGAATGCCTGCAATCTGGTATCGTGAACCATGTGCCGGTCTACCCCCGCCAAATTGCAAAACGCGCGCTGGAACTGGATGCAAGTGCGGTTATTTTAGTGCATAACCACCCAAGTGGTGACCCTGAACCTTCGCCCGCAGATATTGCGGTGACGCTGGAAGTCATAGATGCGCTGTCGGCCCTATCGATTACCGTGCATGATCATGTGATTATCGGGGCTACGGGGGATATCAGCTTTAAAACACGCGGACTGATTTAAAAGGCGCCTTTGACCCAAATCTCAACCCGGTTATTTGTGGCAATACCTTGTGCCGTGTCTTCACAGGCAAGGGGGGATGCCTCACCGAACCCCAGGGTTTCGATTTGTAAGTCAGCCAGCAAGCCGTCATTGTCGGCGTCTTTTATCAGCTCAGCGACCTGCTTTGCAGCGTCCAATGAAATAAGTTTATTTTCATTTGCACTTTTTTCAGTACTGGTAAATCCAATAACCATCATTTTCTGATCGGCAAAATTTCCCAAGAGCAGTTCTGACATCAGCGCGTCAAATGCTGCTTTGGATTGCGGATCAAGTGTAGACCCATCCGCATTGAAACGAAAAACAGTAGAAAGTTGGCGCGCCGCTTTTAATGTATCCAGCATGCTAAGAAACTCTGCACTTTGCACTGATTTTGTGGTGGCAAGTAATCCGTGCACAATTCGGTTGCCTTGGTTTTCGAAATCCACTTCAAAAACTGACAGGCTTGGGTAGCCTTGACGGTCAATCATGGATTTCGCTTGCGCACTTTCTAGGTAACTTAAGAATTCACGGGCAAAAATGGGCAGCGTACCAGTGTCGGCTTCTGCGTAGTGATAGAAGGTTGCGGGGTAGCTGCCTGATGCAATGTTAAACACACTGGGCCGAACATTTGCGCCACAACTGCCCAAAATGGGTAATACGTTGGCAGTGCGACGATTGGAAAAACTTGTAAACCCTAACCCATAAGGATCATTTGCTGCCGTTTTAGAAAGCTCATTCAGATCATCAAACCGTTCAGTTGCCACTACTTTTGAAATATCAAATCCCATTGCCTTGGCGGTACTTGCCAAGCCGGAAGTTACTTGAGGTAAATAAACATTAATATCTACATCCGGCCCGCCCAGATTTTTCCAGTTGGTTATGGCACCTGAAAGTACGCTGCGCAAAGCGGTAAGCGAAATGGATTTAACGGCATTTGTATCAGAGGTAATGGCAACTAGGGCGTCAAAGGCAAAGGGTATAATCTCAGCCTTTTCAGTGCCTTTGGGTAAAATATTTGCTGCACCACTTTTAATGGCCAAAGTGTTTTGCAATTGAGCATTTGCATCTGAGAGCACGGAAACATTTGCAAATTCCTGCCCGTCTTTTGCGCTAATTGTTATGCTTGATTTCGCATTTGATAAAACAGCTGTTTTAATATTGGCACCCAATGAAAAACTGTAAGCTTCCAGAAGGGGTACCAATAATTGAGTTATCAGGTTTTGATTGCCAGATATGGAAAATTCGGACACCAGGCTTTCAATTTCAGGGCAATCATCCCCTTCGCAAATGACGGTTCTGGCGTCGACCTCTAGCTCACCAAGATCGGTTCCGATTGTGTAAATTCCATTACTGTAGCCCTTAAATTCCCCTACCAGCTCGACAGAGCTGGATGCGGATTTTAAAGTAATTTGCCCTGCCCACGCCATATGGGTAAATATTGTTAGGGTTAGGGCTATAGATGATAATTTGGATAAAAACATATGATGTCGCCGTTTAGTTTCTTTGTGCTACAATCAGGTTCCTGAGCATATTTTTCAATACTATATTTGCATTTTCTGCAGAACACTTTTTAAGGAACACGTTTTTGCTGGCATGCTCAGCCCCGGATGCTGCGGTATAACGCATAGTATTGATCGTTATACGCGCTCCGCAATTGCTACTTGTGCTTTGAACGACAACATTGAAATCCACAAAAATATCACTGGGATTTTCAATGCTGTAAATCTGGGTAAATGCCCCATTTTCAATGGTCCTATTGCCAAGCGCGGTTAAATACCCGCCGCCTTGCAAATAGGACTGTTTATAAGATCGGGGGTTTTGTGCTGTGATACGGGTATTTTTTGACACCCTGTGAGAGCTTTCGTCTACACGAAGTTGCAAGTTGGTTTGCCCTGACCAAGTGATACCTGTTCTTTGTAAAGAAGACAGATCTTTAGCTGGTGCGGAAATTGATTTGGATGTGCCGTCTGCAAAAGACACCTTTATCGTTGCGGGGTCTGACAGGACAGGAATGATTATTGTGATTCTGCCTGTTTCGTCGATAATTTCATTAAACCGTAAACCGGCATGGGAAATAGTGATGGTTTTATTTTTATGACACGGAGCGATAATGGCCAGTTGCACACGCGCGCCGCGCAAAGACTCTGCTGAAAGATTAAGACCGCAATCCATTTCAGCGGGGTCAATTTTAAAGGTGTTGTATGATGTTTGCGATCCTGTGACGGAAGCGGTTTGTTTTGCACGTACAAATTCAAAATCGGAAATAGTTGTGGTATTTATGGGGGCGGGCGTTTGACCAAGTTCATGCCGCACATCTGTAATAATGACGGGATCCGTCTGTGCTGAAGCTACTTGGGTTTCTTTGGGTTTTGATCCAAATAATGCATCACCTTTATGCACAAGCGTGCCAACGCCCAGCAATAATACCAGACCGGTTACAAGTGATATAGCTTTGTCATTTAAACGCACAGGCACAACCCACATAAATCTACAAAGACAGTATGCCAAAAGAATTAATATTTTAGTATCTGTTGCACGGGTTTGCATCGCTGTGTGAGGAGGATAAGACACAGGGCCCATAGGTCGTGTAAGCCTAGTCAGAAAAAACTAGATATAGTAGCTTTGACTCTAATTTTGCAGTATATTGTGCCATAATTCGGCCTAATTTGATTTGCGCAAGAAAATATTCAGAAATTTTCTTGCGCAAATGATCAAAGTTTACCGTGGCAATGCTTGAACTTGTTGCCTGACCCGCATGGGCAAGTCGCGTTACGTGATGGGTTGCCCCAAGTTGATTGATCAGTTTCATCAAACCCGTCAATCGCATTTTCAGCTGCAGCTGGCGGTTGCCCTGCCGTTTGCATTTGGGCCTGCATTTCACGCTGTTCTTCTTCGGTTGGCATACGAATACGTGATAGTTGTTTGGTAACGTCAACGCGCAACCCGTCCAGCAGTTTTTCGAACAATTCAAAGCCTTCGGTTTTATATTCATTCAGCGGGTCGCGCTGGGCGTAACCGCGAAAGTTAACCACAAGACGCAGGTGTTCCAGCGTCACAAGATGTTCGCGCCATTTACCGTCAATGGTTTGCAAAAGCAGATGCTTTTCAATGTTGCGCATGTTCTCAGGGCCGAATTGGCTTTCTTTATCAGCGGCAAGTGCATCACCCGCTTCATACATATGTTCGCGGATCTGTTCGTCATCAACGCCTTCTTCGGCGGCCCATTCTTGAAGTGGTAGTGCCATGCCCAGCAGTTCCTGGGTGTTGGTGTTCAGCCCGTCAATATCCCATTGTTCAGCGTATGATTTTGCAGGAATGGCTTCATCGACAATATCGTCAATAACCTGATCGCGCATGTCTTTGACCACATCCGACAGATCATCGCCTTCCATAATCTCGCGGCGTTGGCTGAAGATCGCTTTACGTTGATCGTTCATCACGTCATCGAATTTCAACAGCTGTTTGCGGATGTCAAAGTTGCGGCCCTCTACCTTGGCCTGCGCGCGTTCCAGTGATTTGTTCACCCAAGGGTGCACAATGCTTTCACCTTCTTCCATGCCCAAAGTGCTAAGCACTTTTTCCAGACGTTCAGAACCAAATATGCGCATCAGATCATCGTCAAGAGATAGGAAAAACGCGGAACGACCGGGATCACCTTGACGGCCTGAACGGCCACGCAGCTGGTTATCAATGCGCCGGCTTTCGTGGCGTTCTGTTGCCAGCACAAACAGCCCACCTGCGGCAATGACTTTTACCTTGTCTGCGGCTATTTCTTTTTCCAGCTCTGCACGAATTTTCGCTTCATCTGCATCATCGCCCGCTTCTTCTAGTGCTGCGGTAAGGCGCATCTCGAAGTTGCCGCCCAACTGAATATCGGTACCACGACCCGCCATGTTTGTGGCAATCGTTACCGCACCTGTTGTACCGGCGTCAGCTACGATGGATGCTTCTTGTTCGTGGAAACGTGCGTTTAGAACGTTATGCGGCACGCAGCCTTCGGCCTTGACCAAAGCATCGATTTGGTCGGCTTTTTCCAGTTCAACCTTTTTATCAGCGTCTTTTTTGAACCCTTTCGCACGTTTGCGAATATTGGCGGAAATAATGTCCAGATACTTTTTATCCTTAAGGAACTCAGACAACATTTCAGACTTTTCAATCGAGGTTGTCCCCACCAGAATCGGTTGCCCTTTGATGTGAGACAGGGCAATTTCTTCTACAACTGCCCGAAACTTTTCATCGGCTGTGCGGTAAATCGCATCATGTTCGTCTTCGCGCATAATCGGTTTGTTTGTCGGTACTTCTACAACACCAAGCCCGTAAATTTCGGCAAATTCTGCGGCTTCGGTCAGGGCAGTCCCTGTCATGCCCGCCAGTTTTTCATAAAGACGGAAATAATTTTGGAAAGTAACAGAGGCAAGTGTCACGTTTTCAGGCATAATGTTTACGCCCTCTTTTGCTTCAATCGCTTGGTGCAGGCCGTCAGATAGGCGGCGGCCTTTCATCATACGGCCGGTAAATTCATCGATCAGCATGACTTCGCCATCACGTACAATGTAATCTTTTTCACGGGAAAACAGCACGTGCGCGCGCAGAGCTTGGTTAATATGGTGTACCAGTGATGTGCTTTCAGGATCGTAAAGGGATGCACCCTCTTCCAGCAGCCCCATTTCCAGAAAGCGTTTTTCAACAAAGTCATTGCCTTCTTCAGACAGATTGGCACTGCGGCTTTTTTCATCCAGATCGTAATGTTCTTTGGTCAGTTCCGGGATCAATTTATCTATTGTGATGTAAAGTTCGGATCGGTCATCAGCGGGGCCAGAAATAATCAGCGGGGTTCTGGCCTCATCAATCAGGATCGAGTCTACCTCATCGACAATCGCAAAATAGTGATCGCGCTGGTTGATCTGGGAAATATCGCTTTGCATATTATCGCGCAGATAATCAAAGCCCAATTCGTTGTTGGTGGCATAGGCCACGTCAGAACGGTAGGCTTCCAATTTTGCGGCAGGATCCATATCAGGCACAATCGCACCCGTTGTCAGCCCCAAAAACCCGTAAACCTGTGACATCCATTCAGCATCACGACGCGCCAGATAATCATTTACGGTCACAACATGCACGCCGCGCCCCGTTAAGGCGTTCAGGTAGGCAGGCAGTGTAGCCACAAGGGTTTTACCCTCGCCTGTTTTCATTTCAGAAATATAGCCCTGATGCAGGAATATGCCGCCGATAAGCTGGGTATCAAAAGCACGCAGGCCCAATGTACGCCATGCTGCTTCCCGCACGTTTGCAAAGGCTTCGGGCAGCAAGTCAGCAAGGGATTCGCCGTCTTTGACCCGCTTTTTAAACTCTTCAGTTTTGGCCTTGATCTGATCATCGCTAAGGGCCTGAAATTCAGGCTCCATATCATTGATCTTTTTAACCAAAGGCTGAACCGCTTTGATTTTGCGGTCATTCGGGGTGCCAAAAACTTTTTTGACTATTGTATTCATGCCCAGCATGATGTCTCCAATTATCCAAAAGCCATGAAATCATGGCGTATTTTGACGTAAATTTAACAATACTTTTGTTCCATTCGCTTGTCGTGGCGGCCCTGACAGCCTAAGTAGAGACAAGCTAAACGGCATCAAGTAAATCACGCCAGTTAAGGCATGTAAGCGGGTGTATAGTCAGTGTCAACTTTGGCGCGGCAATTGGTCAGCATAATTGTTTGAATTGTGTTGATATTATAAGATTAAAATGGAGATTATGAATGCGTATCACAGGTAAATTTATGGCAACCGCCGCAACTGTTCTGGCACTTTGTGTGCCCAGTTTTGCACAAGAGGCCCCTACAAAGGAAACAGTTCTGGCGACTGTAAATGGCACAGATATTACTTTGGGCCATGTGTTGGCGTTGGCCAACCGTCTGCCGGATCAATATATGGGCGTCGAAGATAAAAACCTGTATGCGGGCATTGTGGATCAGTTGGTGCAACAGCAATTACTAAGTGATTTGATCAAAGAAGAAACTGCAGAACTTAAACTGGCCTCTGAAAACGAACGCCGCGCGCTTTTTGCAACCGAAGCGATTGAAGCTATTTATGATGAAGCCCTGACCGATGAAGCGGTTAATGAACGTTATGCTGAGGCCTACCTGAACCTAGAGGCTATTCCAGAATTCAGCACCAGCCATATTTTGGTTGGTTCAGAAGAAGAAGCCAAGGCGATTGTTGGGCAGCTTGCGGATGGTGCAGATTTTGCAGAACTGGCAAAGGAAAAGTCCACTGGCCCGTCTGGCCCCAAAGGTGGCAGTCTGGGTTGGGCTGGCAAAGGTAGCTTTGTGCCGGAATTTGAAGCAGCTATGCTTGGCATGGAAGTGGGCGCGGTATCAGCACCTGTTAAAACACAATTTGGCTGGCATGTTATCAAGCTGAATGAAACACGTGATCAGCCTGCACCGAAACTGGACGTTGTGCGCGATGAAATCGAAGACGGGTTGCGCGCCGAAGCACTGGAAAAGCGAATTGCTGAACTGGAAGCGGCAGGTAGTGTTGAACGTAAAGATCAAGATATTGACCCGTCGTTTGTTAAGAAATTCGAATTGCTGAAAGATTAACGGGGAAAGATATGGGTAAGCATAAAGCCAAGGTTAAGAAGCTAAAGAAAAAGCTTTCTAAACTTAAGAAGCAGATCAAGGCTTCTTCTGAAGCCAGCGTTGTTTCTCCGCTAGCACCTAAAGCCGGATTTCCGGCATTACCCGTTATTGACGGGGTGCGGTTTGCGGCGACGCAGGCGGGTGTTAAATATGCAGGCCGTGATGATGTGATGCTTGTTGAAATTGCGGCTGGCAGTTCTATGGCAGGGGTTTTTACCCGCTCGGCCACTCGTTCAGCCCCTGTTTTGGATTGCCAAAGTAAACTGCAACAGGTGCTGCCTGAGAATAAGCCTTTTGCGCTATTGGTGAACTCGGGCAATGCCAACGCTTTCACCGGCGCAAAGGGTGGTGCATCGGTTGATGCTATTTGCGGGGTGGTGGCTGATCAGCTTGGCACAGACAAGGCTTGCGTCTTTACAGCTTCAACCGGCGTTATCGGTGAACCTTTGCCGCACGACCGTATCACTGCGCAAATTGCTAAGTTGAAAGCGGGTCTTGCTGCTGATCAGGCCGAGGCAGCGGCACGTGCAATTATGACCACTGACACATTTGCGAAAGGGGCCTGTAGGGAAGTAATGATCGGTGGCAAGCCCGTGCGAATTACAGGCTTTGCTAAGGGTTCCGGCATGATCGCGCCCGATATGGCGACAATGCTGGTTTATATCTTTACGGATGCGGCAGTTGAGCAATCCACATTGCAAACCATGCTGTCTTCACTGAACGAAAGCACGTTTAATTCTATTACTGTGGATAGTGACACCTCAACATCTGACAGTTTAATGTTGGTGGCCACTGGTAAAAGCGGTGCGCCGGTTATTACAGATACAGCAAGCGAAAACGGCAACGGTTTTGCGGTGGCCTTGGGCGCGGTGATGCAAGAACTTTCCCATCTTGTGGTGAAAGACGGCGAGGGTGCTACGAAATTTGTGGCCGTGAATGTGACTGGGGCCGCATCGGATACATCTGCGCGGACCATTGCGCTGGCCATTGCCAATTCCCCGCTGGTTAAAACGGCCCTAGCGGGCGAAGACCCGAACTGGGGGCGTGTGGTTATGGCCATCGGTAAATCGGGTGAACCTGCGGATAGGGATAAGCTATCAATTTCCTTTGGTGATATTCTGGTGGCTGAAAATGGCTGGGTTGCGGATAGTTATACCGAAGAAGCTGGTGCTGACTATATGAAAAAAGCAGAGCTTTCGATTGCCGTGGGCATTGGTGTCGGTACGGGCACATCTACGGTTTGGACTTGTGATCTGACCCATCAATATATCACGATCAACGCTGATTACCGTTCATGAAAACGCTTTTGGTTTCTGCGGTTGCTTTAATTGACCCAGATGGGCGTGTTTTGCTGGCGCAACGCCCTGAAGGCAAATCAATGGCGGGCCTGTGGGAGTTTCCGGGCGGCAAAATCGAAACCGGTGAAACACCAGAGGCCGCATTGATCCGCGAATTGTACGAAGAGCTGGGTATTGAAACCTGGGCCAGCTGCCTGGCACCCTTAACCTTTGCCAGCCACAGCTATGATGATTTTCATTTGCTGATGCCGGTTTTTGCCTGTCGAAAATGGGATGGCATTGCGTCACCCAAAGAAGGCCAGCAACTAGCTTGGGTTCACGCAAAAGACTTGAAATCATACCCAATGCCGGCGGCGGATATACCGCTGATTGCTGTGCTAAGAGACTGGCTTTAAACACAAAATTAATAATAATTAAAACTTCTTTTATTTTGCGGGTGCTTGTGTATTTTATATGATGTAAACGGTGTCTGAGTGTTGCTAAGTAAATCACAACTATTTTGGGGATAGTTTACATGTATAAGACCATCATGATTGGTAGCTGTGTTGCCGTACAAGGCCTGTTTTTGCGCGCTTTGGAAAACGGGAAAATTGCTATTAAAGTCGGCAGTAAAGAATTTATCGGCGTACCTGTAGAATCGTATTCTAAATAAGCTTGATTAAACCCAGCCTGACAGCTCATTCTTTAGAATGTCAGACAGCACATCTATATGAGTGTCGCTGTCATTTAAGCATGGAATGTAGGTAAAGCTTGTCCCGCCCGCCTTTATAAAGCTGTCTTTAATCTCATCATTGATCTCTTCCAGAGTTTCCACACAATCAGATGAAAACGCAGGCGCGATAACTGCGATGTTGGCTTTGCCCGCTTTAGCCAATCGTGCGACTTCTTCAACCGTATAGGGTTGCACCCATTCTTCGGGCCCGAATTGCGATTGGAAGGTTGCTTTGATTTGGGTGTCATCCCAACCCAGCTCTTTTTGCAAAAGCTTTGTGGTTTTCAGACATTGGTAATAATATGGATCGCCCTCGGTCACATAACGCACGGGAACGCCGTGATAGGACGTGACCAACAGGTCAGGCTTTTGATCCAACTTGGCGTAAGCTGTGCGCACGGATGCTGCTAATGCCTTGATATAATCAGGGCGGTCATAATAAGCGGGCACCGTGCGGATATAGGGCTGCCAGTTCATGTCCATCAAAGTGCGGAACACTTCATCATTGGCGGTAGCCGTGGTGGGGGCGGAATATTGTGGGTAAAGCGGGAAAAACACGATGCGATCCACGCCTTGATCTTTCATTTTTTCAATCACGCTTCTGGTTGATGGGTTGCCGTATCGCATACAAAAATCAACGATCACGTCATCGCCAAATTCCTGCGCCATAATGCTTGCAAGCTTTTCACTTTGCGCGCGGGTGACCGTTAGCAGCGGGCTTTCATCTTTTTCGGTATTCCAGATACTGCGGTAAGCGGCCCCTGATTTTGACGGGCGCACAGTCAGAATAATTGCCTGCAAAATCGGTTGCCATTTCCAGCGCGGATAATCAATCACCCGTTTGTCAGACAAAAACTGGTTTAGATAGCGGCGCATTGACCAGTAATCGGTTGCATCAGGTGTGCCAAGAGTGGCGATGATTACGCCAGTTTTTGCAGACCTATCCAATGGGTTATTATCAGGTAAATTGTTCATAGCTTGGTATTACCTTGCTTTACTTATCAGAGTTATATTCTGTTGTTCCCAGCGCATCCGCAAGGCTTTGTTGTGCAGAACCGGGGCGCAATGGCTTTTGCTGATCCTCAGAGGGTGCCCAGCCCGTTAAGAACACAAATTCAAAAGTCGCCCCGATACGTCCAGAGGGCTTTGTGTAGTTTGAACTGTAAACTTCAGCCGCCATCGCCAGTGTTTCACGTTTTAAAACCTTGCGCCGCGCACTAAGCGCATTGGCTTCACCCATATTGCGCAGATCATTCATCAAATGAATAGGCGTGTCATATTCAACGCTTAAAGTGATGCTATCGGCCACAGGCAGGGCAAAACCTGCGCGTTGCAGCAACCCGCCCAAATCCCTGATTTCGCCCATAGGCATAATGCGCGGGCTGATACCGCCCTCAATACGGGCTTCGGCCTCGGCGAAAGCAATGCGCAGTTCTTGCAAGGTTTGCCCGCCGAACATCGTGGCAATCATCAAGCCGTCAGGTTGCAACGCATGGCGCATTTGCACCAGCTGCCCGACAGGGTCATTGGCCCAATGCAACGTCAGGCCGTTGACGACAACATCATGTGCTTGTGGCTTTAGATCAATAATTTCTGCATCAGGGGCAGTTTTTGCAGCCCAACCCAGTGTTTTTTGCCAAATATCCGGCGTCCAGCCGATAAAAGCGGGTTTGGTAAAGGTTCTGTTAACGTCTTGCAGTCTTTCATGGGTACAGTCAGCGGCGAATTCATGCAGAAACATCGCTGAATTGGCAGATTTCAGCGCGCGGGCACGGTGCAGCTTTAGCGCGCCCGTATCAAAAAGTTTTGTAGGGCTTTTCATGGGCTTTCTCTAAACTTTTGCAACAGAAAGGGAAAGCCTATCTTAATACAACTGCTGGAAACGCTTTACCCAACCAGATGTCTGGCTTGTGGTATGGAAACTTCAAACGAACGTGGGCTGTGCCAGGATTGCTGGAAAGACACCCATTTCGCCACGGGTCAGGTTTGTGACAGTTGTGGGGTTCCTGTGCACGAAAGCACAGTTGAACCTTGTTATTGTGACCAATGCTTGGGGCAACCGCCTGCATGGGATCAGGGGCGGTGTTCGGTTTTATACGAAGGGGCTGGGCGCAAAATGGCGTTATTACTGAAACATTCTGATCGCTTGGATTTAGTGCCTGAAATGGCAAAATGGATGCACCAATCTTGTTGCGCGATTGTTGAGCCTGATATGGTCATAGCCCCCGTGCCGCTGCACAGGTGGCGGCTATTGCGACGGCAGTTCAATCAGGCGGCAGTTTTGGCGCAAAGCATGGCGCAGATAGATAAAACTGAGGTTTGGGTGGATTTGCTGCACCGTATCAAACCCACAGATATGCAAAAAGGCAAAGGCCGTGCGGCGCGGTTTGCCAACCTAGGCCGATCTATCATTTTGAACAAAGCCTTCTTTGACCGCGTGCAAGGCAGGTCAGTGCTTTTGGTCGATGATGTGATGACAACGGGTGCCACACTTTCAGCCTGTGCCGAGGTTTGTAAGCAAGCGGGTGCCAAAAAGGTGAATGCGGTGGTATTCGCGCGCGTTGCAAGGATGGAATAAACCGCTATATACTGGCCTGAACGAACAGGATCAGATTATGAAACGTGTTGAAATTTATACCACCCCGATTTGTGGCTATTGCGCCAACGCCAAGCGGCTGCTGAAGAAAAAAGGCGTATCATTTGCCGAGATTAACGTGATGGTGCGCCCTGCAAAACGCGCCCAGATGATGCAGCGTGCAAGCGGGCGCAGTTCTGTGCCGCAAATCTTTATCGGCGGCGAACATATTGGTGGTTGTGACGAGCTTTATGCGCTGGAACGTAATGGCAAGTTGGATGCCATGCTGGCCGCGTGATGCTGAAACTTGGCTTGATACAATTTTGCGCGTCTGACCAGCCTGCGGAAAACCTGCAAACCGTATTGCAGATGATACGGGATGCTCATGCGCAAGGGGCAAAGTTTATTTTGACCCCTGAAGTGACGAATTGTATCTCTGTGGATCAGGCACATCAAAGGTCTGTTTTTTATCACCAAAAAGATGATCCCTGCCTGAAAGCCTATCAGGCCATTGCAACCGAGTTGAATATACATTTGCTAATCGGCTCGCTTGCGATGCTGTCAAATGACCCAAATGGTCGCTTTGCCAATCGTTGTTTTATGATCGGGCCAAAGGGCCAGATTATTGCCCAATATGACAAGATACATATGTTTGATGTCGCCTTGTCAGAATCAGAAACCTATAAGGAATCTAATGGTTATCGCCCGGGCGAAAAAGCCATTACTGCCGATTGTAATTTTGCCACTGTCGGTCTGGCGATTTGTTACGACCTGCGGTTCCCGCATCTGTTTCGCGCCCTTGCACAGGCAGGCGCCAAGATCATCACCGTTCCCGCTGCCTTTTCCCCTGTTTCCGGTGAAGCGCATTGGCATGTTTTACTACGTGCGCGTGCCATAGAAACCGGCTGTTACATTCTGGCCCCTGCGCAAACCGGTAGTCATAAAGCCAGCGTTGGCAAGGCGCGGCAAACTTATGGGCATAGTCTGGTGATTGACCCGTGGGGGCAGGTTATTGCGGATGCTTCAACAGATGTCGGCATAACAATAGTTGAAATTGATCTGGAACAGGTAGAAGATGCCCGCAGACGGATACCGTCATTGGAACATGATCGAAATTATCAGGCACCCTAATGTCAACCGAAGACTCTTTAGCAATTACACTGTTCAGCGAGATCATGGCCTCGGATCAGTTGGTGCGCGCACAGCTTTCCAAAGCGTTGCCCAAGGGGATGAAGCTATCGCATTTTTCGGTTCTGAACCATCTGGCGCATCAGGGCGGTGAACGTACGCCCGCACAGCTGGCCCGCCTGTTTTCGGTTACTAAGGGGGCGATGACCAATACGTTGAACAAACTGGAACTGGTGGGATACGTGCATATCCGACCTGACTGGGATGATGCGCGTAAAAAGAAAATTGCTCTAAGCGTTGCGGGGCGTAATGCGCGCGATCATGCGGTTAAAGCGGTTGAACCTGTGTTTGATACAATTATCGCCCGTTTGGGTGTGGATAAGATCAAAACCACCTTGCCGATTTTGCGTGAGCTTAGGGCTGCCTTACGTTAGATGTTATCAACCAAAATGATACACTCATAAAACCCATGTTACATTATAAATCATACATCATCTGCACCAGCCCTAGAAGCGGCAGTACTTTGCTTTGCGGGTTACTTGCAGCAACCTGCAAGTCCGGCAATCCGGGCTCTTATTTTCATGCCCCGTCAATTTCCAGCTGGCTTAAAACGTATAATCTTTCAAGAGATGGCTATGCATCTGATCGCGCTGCTGTAAGTGCGGCATTTGAAGCCGCCTATAAGCAAGGCACCGGCAACACAGGGCTGTTTGGCCTGCGTTTGCAGAGGGATAGTTTCGACTTTTTTATACAACAAGCGGGTGTTTTATATCCAGAGGCGGACAGTGATGTTGACCGGATACAAGCGGCATTTGGGGCGACGCTATTCATTCATTTAACGCGCCCAAATAAGCTTGATCAGGCAATATCACGGGTGAAGGCAACCCAAACGGGACTTTGGCACAAGGCAGCAGATGGCGCTGAGCTGGAGCGGCTTTCGGCACCAAAAGACCCAGTGTATGACCAAGGCCAAATCGCCCAACATCTTGCAGAACTGATAGCACTTGATCAGGCTTGGGTGAGCTGGTTTGCCAAAGAAAACTTGAAGCCGCTGCGTATAAGTTATGATGTGCTTTCAGCTGATCCCGAATGTGTGTTGGCGCAGATATTGGATAAGCTGGGTCTGGATAGTGAAATCGCATACGGTATCAGCCCGCCTGTAGCCAAGTTAGCTGACGCTACCAATCAAATATGGGCAGAACGATTTTTGGCCGAAAGCCACGGTCGAGGCCCTGATGCTAAGCTTTTTTAGTGCTGGCAGTCACGTAATTCACGCTAAGATCGCTGTCAGAAAGCGACCATGACCATTTCAACGGGTTAAACACGAAACCCTTGCGGTCAACGGGAGTTAACCCTGCATTCTTCAACAACTCAAACAGCCCATCGGGGGTGATGAACTTGTTCCACTCATGGGTACCTTTGGGCAGCCAGCGCATGATATGTTCTGCCCCAATGATTGCCACCATATAGCTTTTAGGATTGCGGTTGATGGTTGAGCATATGATCAGACCGCCCGGTTTCAGCAAGTCCTGACACGCCTCTAAAAAGGCCAATGGATCAGCGACATGTTCAATGACCTCCATGTTCAAAATGACATCAAACTGTTCACCATCATCTGCCATTTGTTCAGCTGTGATATGGCGGTAATCAATTTCCAGACCGGATTGCTGCGCATGAACCTGTGCCACAGGAATATTACCGGCGGCGGCATCAGCCCCCACAACGGTAGCACCTAACCGCGCCATCGGTTCAGATAAAAGCCCGCCACCACAACCGATATCCAGAATACGTAAGCCTTTGAATGGTAACTTTCCAGTTAGGTCAAGGCCAAATTCCACAGCGATCTGGTCGGTGATATAGTCCAACCGACAGGGGTTAAGCATGTGTAAAGGTTTGAATTTCCCTTCTACATCCCACCATTCTGCGGCCATTGCCTCAAATTTAGCAACTTCATTTGCGTCAACTGTTTTAGATGCACCCATTGATCTTATGCTTTCAATCTGCAAAGTATTTCTTGAACTTGTACTTACTATATAGGGCGATGATGCGGAATTCCGATAGCCAAATTGGCGCAGGGCGGCAATTATACCCTGTTATCCAGCCGTATTTCTATCAAATGCTGGAAGTCAGCGATAACCACACGCTTTATGTAGAGGAATGCGGCAACCCAGACGGCATTCCGGTTGTCGTTTTACATGGCGGGCCGGGGGGCCGTTGCAGCCCAAGTATGCGCCGCTTTTTTCACCCCGATGTTTACCGTATTATTCTGTTTGATCAACGAGGCTGCGGGCGCTCTACGCCGCATGCAAGCGTGGAAGATAATACAACCTGGCATCTGGTTGAGGATATTGAACGAATTCGCAAACATCTGGGCGTTGAAAACTGGATTGTTTTTGGCGGCTCATGGGGGGCAACGCTTTCGCTGGTCTATGCCCAAACCCACCCGACAACCGTGCGCCATCTGGTGTTGCGCGGTGTGTTTTTGATGACACAATACGAACTGAACTGGTTTTACGGTGGCGGGGTTGCGCGGTTCTTTCCAGAAGAATGGCAAGCTTTTACAGAATTATTACCTGCGGCAGAGCGCGATAATATTATTGATGGTTATGCAAAAAGACTGTTTGGAAGCGATGATGCAGAACGCGTAAAATTTGCCCGTGCATGGACAGGTTGGGAAACCTCTCTTGCGTCGCTTGAAAGCCATATATCCCCGAACGCGGCCCCCGCTGCATATGCTTGCGCATTTGCGCGTATTGAAAACCACTATTTCAGTAATAAGGGTTTTTTGCAGATGGATGGTCAAATTATGCGCGATATACACATCATCAAAGACATCCCCGGAACCATCGTTCAGGGCCGTTATGATATGATTTGCCCCCCCGATACAGCGCAACGCCTGCACAATGCTTGGCCCACATCTCGGTTGATCATGCTTCAAAAGCGGGGCATTCTTTGTCGGAACCGCAGATTACATCTATGCTTGTCGAAGTGATGGATGAATTGGCTTAAAGTGCACCGCCAAGTTCCAGTGTGCTGCCATCGGTGAACCTGTTGAAACGGAAGCGGGTCATATCAAAGGCTACCTTTTTACCAGTAGCCATTTGGGCAATGATCTGCCCGAAACCGGGGCCAATGCCAAAGCCGTGCCCGCTCATGCCTGTGGCCATGATCAGGCCGGGCAATGTGGGCACGTGATCTATAATCGGTACAATGTCGGGCATAGAATCAATCATGCCTGCCCATGCCGATTTAATTTTGGGGCGGCCAATATCGGGAAAGCGTGCTTCGAAATGATCCTGCAATAAAGCCACGCGTTTCATATCAGGGGCGGGTTCCAGAACACGGGTGGCTTCAAAAGGGGATGTTTCTGTTTCAGACCAGTTTCGTTTGGTGATCCATGCATCGGGAAAGCCCTTGGGTGCTTTCAAATGAAGTTTTGTTTCCTTCCAGCTTTGGCGGAATGCAGGTAGGTATTTACCAAAATGCCGAAATGCATCGGGGCCTAAAAAGAACGCATGATGATCGCCGGGTGCCAATGTGTACCCGCCATCATCACGGCGTCTTAGGGCAAGTTGTGCATCTGCGGCGGCGGCTGAAAAGAACGCAGGCAAAGGGGCGGTTTGGGCGACAGTTGCGCGTACGGCCAGTTGTGGAATGTTGACCCCGTGACGCCGCGCAAACAGTGAAGACCAAGCCCCTGCCGCCAGTACAACCTGCGCACATTTCACTCGCCCATGTTCTGTAATAACACCCGTTACTTGCCCCGCTTCAATATCCAACGCACGCACAGCGCAGTTTTCACGGATCAGCACACCTTCTTTATGGGCAAGTTTTGCAACCATAGGCACGGCACGCCAAGGTTCGCCGCGCATGTCACTTGCTGTGGTAATACCGCCTATCCAGTTGTGCTTTGATTTACCGCTAAAGGCTGTTTCTATTTCTTTGCACGAAAGGGGGCGGGTATCTACCCCGTGTTCACGGGCGATCTGCAAAAAGCTTTCATGTTTGGCTAAACCTTTTTGCGTCGTTTCCAGATAATAGGTGCCAGCTGTGGTTACACCGCATTGGCCACCTACCTCTTTATCAACGTCTTTCCAAAGCCCAAGTGCGTGCATCATAATCGGAAGCTCGGCCGCATCGCGGCCTTGTTGGCGTATCCAGCCCCAGTTGCGCGAAGATTGTTCGCCTGCAATGCGCCCCTTTTCACACAGGAAAACCCGCTTGCCCATGCGTGTCAGATAAAGTGCTGCAAAAACTCCGATAACACCGCCGCCAATGATCACCACATCTACGCTTTCGGGTAGTTCATCCCTGAAAGTAATCGGGGTATCAATGGTTATACGGGGCATATGGCATCCAGTTTACAGCCTAGCTGCCAGACGGCTGCCTTGATCAATGGCGCGTTTTGCATCCAGCTCAGATGCAACATCAGCACCACCAATTATATGCACAGCGGTGCCTTGCTCTGCAAGCTGTTCATATAGGTCACGATAAGGTATCTGCCCTGCACAAAGTACAATGTCATCGACCTTTAGAACCGTCGGATTTTCACGCGCTTCACCATAAGAAATATGCAGGCCCTTGTCGGAAATTTCTTCGTAATTTATCCCGCCCAGCATCTTTACATGTTTCATATTCAGGGTGGCGCGGTGTATCCACCCCGTGGTTTTGCCTAAGCCTTTGCCCAGCTTTTGCGCTTTACGTTGCAACAAATGCACCTGCCTTTTAGGTTCCTCAACCTGCGCACCCTCTGCAGCCAACCCGCCAGGGGTAAGTGAAGGGCTGCCAACGCCCCACTCTTTTTTCCATTCTTCCAGGTTTTCAGTAGGGCTATCATCGCCGCTGACCAGATATTCAGACACATCAAACCCGATACCGCCTGCCCCGATAACCGCAACCCTATCGCCGACATTTGCATTGCCCTTCAGCACATCAATGTAGGAATGCACATTGAGGGCATCTTGGCCTTTGATCTGCGGGTCACGCGGTAGTACGCCTGTGGCCACAATGATTTCATCAAAATTGGTAAGGGTCTTTGTATTTGCTTCGGTGTTCAATTTTAGCGTGATGTCAGACAGTTCAACTTGGCGCGTGTAATAATCCACCAAGCCCCAGAACTCTTCTTTGCCGGGAACTTGTTTGGCTAAATTAAGCTGCCCGCCCAGCTGATCGGATTTTTCAAACAAGGTCACATGATGCCCCCGCCCGCTTGCAACCAAAGCTGCTGACAAGCCTGCGGGGCCGGCACCCACCACTGCGATGGATTTCGGTGTGGTGGCTTTTGCAAAATCCAGTTCGGTTTCATTACAGGCCTGAGGGTTGACCAGACAGGTGGTCAATTTCATTGCAAATGTATGATCCAGACAGGCCTGATTGCAGGCAATGCAGGGCGCAATTTCATCGGCGCGGTTTTCTTGCGCTTTTAGAACGAACTCAGGGTCTGCCAAAAATGGCCGCGCCATGGAAACCATATCGGAACAGCCATCTGCCAACACGCTTTCGGCCACTTCAGGTGTGTTAATACGGTTGGACGCGATAATCGGAATGCTGACTTCACCCATCAGTTTTTGCGTGACCCATGCAAAGGCACGGCGCGGAACCGATGTGGCGATGGTTGGAATGCGCGCTTCATGCCAGCCGATGCCGGTATTGATAATCGTGGCCCCTGCGGCTTCCACTGCTTTGGCTAGCTGTACCACCTCTTCCCAGGTAGAGCCGTTGGGAATGAGGTCGATCATCGACAGGCGGTAGATGATGATAAAATCTGTGCCAACCGCTTCGCGTACACGGCGCACCACTTCAACGGGCAAGCGCATACGGTTTTCATAGGGGCCGCCCCATTCATCGGTGCGTTTGTTGGTGTGGGTGACAAGGAATTGGTTCAGGAAGTACCCTTCTGATCCCATCACCTCAACACCGTCATAGCCCGCCTTTTGCGCCTGCGTTGCCGCAGTTACCATATCGCGGATCTGTTTTTCTACGCCTTCACTATCCAGCTCTGCGGGTGGGAAAGGTGAGATCGGGGATTTTATCGCAGAAGGTGCCACCGCTTTTGGTGAATAGGCATATCGCCCCGCATGTAATATCTGCATCGCGATTTTGCCGCCCTCGGCATGAACACGATCTGTTACAATGCGGTGGTTTTCAATGTCTTGATCAGTGAACAACCCACAAGCACCCGGTAAAACAGCACCTTCAACATTGGGTGCCATGCCACCGGTTACGGCCAAAGCCACGCCGCCGTGCGCGCGTTCGGCGTAATATTTCGCGACACGGTTCCAGTCGCCCAACTCTTCGAGGCCTGTATGCATTGACCCCATCAACACACGGTTTTTCAACTGTGTGAAACCAAGGTTTAAAGGTTGGAATAAATGCGGGTAGGTCAGATGGCTCATGGCGGTCTCAATTCACTATGTTCAGGGGTAGGCTAGAAAATCCTAACTCCTTTAGCAAGCTTGTCACGCAAAACGCGGCGTCACCCCATGGTTTCAACGCAATGGCGCCGAAACGCGCGTTTCAGCATATCCAGCTCTTCGCGCAACAGGCTGATCTCGGCGCGTAAGTCATCGGCCAATGGCTCACCCATTACAATAGAAAAACTATCCAGAACGATGTTTGTGCCTGGTTTTAATATCAAAAAAGTTTGAACCCCGTCCGACAGGGTTTCCCCAGGAATTTTACAGCGGATAAGCCAGCTGCTTTCCTGCCCCTCAATGGGGTCGATAATAATTTCTCCTACAGCTTGCCCTAAATGGTTCAGTTCTAATATCGGGGATGCAACCGTGCCTTTAGGGCCTGTGTAAACGCCTTCGTATACGCCATTTGTGATACGTTTTCTGACAAGACTGGATGAATGCGGCATCATATACCCTTAGGTGTTAGCGCGACGGCGACGGATCACCGATATATCGCGGATTGTAATTTGGTTCATTGACGGGCTTTCAAAGATTATATCAAACCACAGGCTTTGGGCGCGCGCTTCTTTGAAGTTTGTATAGAACAGATCAAATTCAACATAAAGTTCGCGCGTGGATAAATCCAGTTCGCGCACAATCTGTTCTGTATTGGGCCCGTGCCGTAAATTCAGGCGCGCAAACATTTCCTGCGGGCGTTCACTGTCAATGATCATTGACAGCCGCACAATATGTTCTTTTTTCAAGCCTTCAACAGCTTCACGGGGCATTTCAATTGCTAAGGACAAAAACGAACCTTCAAAATTGAAAACATCCAACTGAATGCCAAAAGGCGCTAAATCTTTTGCGCGGTTGTTTCTAACCTGCCGCATGGTCATTTCATTCGTGTTGCAATCATGAAAAATCGTAAGTTCATGGCCAATTCTGGATTTAGATGCAACAGAAGACATGCCTGTTGGATTAACGGGGCCTGCCCACACTTCTGGCCGATGCGCCCATTCTGTTCCCTGTGGTTTTTTAATCGCTTTTGAGCCGATAACAGGCAAGGTCAAACGTGATCCGGCAATATGGTTAATGGTATTCACCCGGTTACGAAACTGCCGCGCTTTAGCACGTAAATCATATAAATCGCCCAAATCCATGGTTTTAGCCACATGGCTTTGGTGATCCCACCACTTCAGGCTGCGTTTCATGCGCCATTCGTCAATTAAATCTCTGACTTTTCCCAAAACAGTGCCCTTTTATTCATTTGAATTGTGCAACTACACATTAGATAGTATCAGTTTACGCTATTCAAAGTAACAACCGGCGTAAAATGCCAACTTTTTTAAGTTGGCTTCTTTTCGTTGGAGTGTTTGAATTTTCGTTGGACTGATGCATGGGTTGTGCTTGTTCGCTGGGTTGCATGGTAATTTGTACTGATTTTGAATTAATGCTTTCTGAATAACTTTGCAAAAATTGCATGGATTGTTCATCGGTTAAGGCTGATTTTTTATTTTGCAGCAATGTCACTGTTACAAGATGGTCAGAACGGTTGATAAAGCTTTTCCAAACGTTTTGCGAAAGTGCTGCATTTGTATCGCGTAGCTGCAGATATACGCCGTCAGAAGTTTGACGCTTATCAACAATAGATACTGCTTTAGTATCGCCTGAAGCGCTGAGGGTTTCCAAACCTTCACTGGAACTTAGAAAATCTGAAAGAACGTTAATATCATCGGGGCCTTGAAAACCAGGTTCTTTTGTAACGCTGGTTGTGACTAACCCGGTAAATCCGGCATCTTTTGATGCACGCCTGCCGCTTGAATTCAGATAGCCGCAGTTTGCAAAAATGATAAAGGCAGAAGCTTCGGTCTCTTTGCTGCCACTGGCATCTTTGCAAAACCCTGATGGCGGCGTGATGCTTAGGCTGCCGCTGGCAACATTGATAATTTCGGTCTTAGGAATAATAGCTTGTCTGGCGGGCGATGTATATGTACCCTCACTGCCACAGGCGGAAAGTATCAGTGTGCTGATAAGCAAACTGAACCCAAATGAAAAGCATCTTGGCTTACGTGCCAATGTCTGCTTGCCCAAGCTCTTCCCTCCGAAATACGTTGTGACTGGTTACTCAGTTCGTTATCTTATCACAAGCCTCTGTTTTTAGCAGGCGTTTTTTTATCTGTCAGTGTTGCAACTGGCCGTCAATAATAGGATTATATGACGTGTTTCCTGTAAAAAACCCAAAATTTAAAGAATTCTATGCCCCTGCAGTTAAAACCAAAGCACCTTGGCGATTGATCGTTGGCCTGATCATATTGGCTGTAGTGTATATGTTGGTATTTTTCCTTTTTGGCATTGCAGCAATATTGGCCGTAGGCAATGATGCTATCGCATCTATTGCTCAATCAATCACAGATGGCTCTGCGCCCAAGGATGTGATCCTGTTATTATCAAGTTTTAGCATCGCCCTATTAGGGTTGGTTTTAGCGATTAAGCTTATGCACAAACGCGGTCTTAAAAGCCTTTTGGGGCCACGTATGGCCGAAGTTATCAGAAATTTTAAAATTGCCTTTATCATTGTTTTTTTCCTGACATTGCTCAGTACACCGATTTTTGCATTCATTGATCTGCCGGTAAGAAACCTAGAGCTTCTCACGTGGTTAAAATGGATGGTGCTTGGTGTGCCGTTTATATTATTACAGGTCACAACCGAAGAACTGGTTTTTCGCGGCTATATACAACAACAACTGGCCGCACGATTTAACAGCCGCCTGATCTGGTATGTTTTACCCTCCGTGCTTTTTGGCTTGCTGCACTATGATGCACAGACAATGGGATCAAACGCCTGGCTGGTTGTCTTTGCCGCAATGATGTTTGGCTTGATCGCAGCGGATGTAACCGCGCGCACAGGCAATCTTGGGGCGGCAATCGGGCTGCACTTTGCCAATAATCTTTACGCTATTGCAATCGTTAGCACAGACGGCGCGTTGTCAGGGCTTGGCTTATATAAAACGGCGTATAGCGTGGCAGATGAAGCGGCAATGCGCAGTGTCATGACCTTTGGTTTGGTTTTTATTGTATTGCTATACGGGGCTTATTTGTACTGGTGCAGAAACAAGCCGCAGTTATGATTGCAATTCATATCTGCACAAAGTATCTGTGGGTATTGAATAGAGATAAAGGCAGCACGCGCCCATGAACTGGATTTCCAACTATGTCCGCCCAAGGATCAACTCGTTGTTTTCGCGCCGGGAGACACCTGATAATCTTTGGACGAAGTGCAAAGAATGCGGCACCATGCTGTTTCACCGTGAGCTAAAAGACGCAATGAATGTTTGCAGTAACTGTGATCATCATATGGTGATTACCCCGCGCGAACGGTTTGCCAACCTTTTTGATGGCGGTTTGTTTATAGAGCTGGAAACCCAAGCACCTGTGGCTGACCCTTTGCACTTCAAGGACCAAAAGAAATATCCTGACCGGATGAAAGCGGCCATCAAGAAAACTGGTGAGCCGGATGCCATGCTGGTTGCCGAAGGTGAAATTGGCCGCACGCCGATTGTGGCCGCCGGGCAAGATTTTGCATTCATGGGCGGCTCTATGGGCATGGCTGTGGGCAACGCGATTATCGGGGCTTGTGAGCGCGCTGTGCAACGCAAATGCCCGTTAATCCTGTTTTCCGCTGCTGGTGGTGCGCGGATGCAAGAAGGGATTTTATCGCTGATGCAAATGCCGCGTACAACCGTGGCCCTGCAAATGCTGAAAGAGGCAGGCTTGCCGTTTATCGTTGTGTTAACGCACCCGACAACAGGTGGTGTAACTGCTAGTTATGCAATGTTGGGGGATGTGCATATCGCCGAACCAAAAGCTTTGATTTGTTTTGCAGGCCCGCGCGTGATTGAACAAACTATCCGTGAAAAATTACCCGAAGGTTTTCAGCGTGCTGAATATCTGTTGGATCACGGCATGCTGGATCGTGTGACCCATCGCAAAGATATGCGAAATGAGCTGATAACGATCTGCCGTATGTTGATGGGCCTGTCGCCGCAAATCGTAGGCGATTTGCCTGCGCCGAAGAAAACCAAAGGCACTAAAAAGTGACGCTGAAATCAAGTGATGTTGTCCTTGAAAGATTGATGTCACTGCACCCCAAGATTATCGACCTGACGCTGGATCGCATGACCCGCCTTTTGGATGCGCTGGGTGCGCCTGAAAAAGCTATTCCACCGGTTATCCATATTGCCGGCACCAACGGTAAAGGTTCAACGGCAGCAATGATCCGTGCCGGGTTGGAAGCTTCGGGTGAAAAAGTTCACGCCTATACTTCGCCGCACTTGGCGCGCTTTCATGAGCGCATCCGCCTTGCTGGCGATCTGATTGATGAGCAGTTGTTGGCTGATACTTTGGAAGAATGTGAACGTGTGAACGGTGAAGTTTCGATTACGTATTTTGAAATAACCACCTGTGCCGCGTTTCTGGCGTTTTCACGGGTAAAAGCTGATCACACAATTCTGGAAGTAGGCCTTGGCGGGCGGTTGGACGCCACTAATGTTATTGACCATCCTGCGATCACAATCATCACGCCGGTTTCCGTGGATCACCAACAATACCTTGGTGAAACACTGGCAGAGATCGCAGGCGAAAAAGCGGGTATTCTAAAGCGCAACACATTCGGTGTTGTCGGCCCGCAGCCCGATGAGGCTTTGGAAGTGATCGAAGCCAAAGCTGCCCGCGTTGGAGCGACCCTGAAAATCCACGGGCAGCACTGGCATGTCTGGGAAGAAAACGGACGACTGATTTACCAAGATGAATACGGACTGCTGGACTTGCCGAAGCCCGTATTGCTGGGCGAACACCAAATGCAAAACGCAGGCATCGCCATCGCTGCATTGCGCTTGATGAACAAATCCAATGAGGATTGCTCGGTTGCTATGACGGGGGCTGAATGGCCTGCGCGGATGCAACGTTTGCGCACCGGCCCCCTAACGGATGCTGTCCCCAAAGCAGAGCTTTGGTTGGATGGCGGCCATAATGAAGCGGCGGGCCGTGCGATTTCGAAACTTCTGGCAACACTGCCACAACGGCCAACGCATCTGGTGGTGGGCATGCTGAACACAAAGGATGTGTCAGGTTATATGAAATATTTTCTGGATGATACTGTCAGCCTGCAAGCGGTCTCTATCCCTGGTGAAGCGGCAACGCTGTCAGCGACTGAAACGGCCAAAGCTGCAAATGATCTGGGCTTTCAGGCTACAGAAGCGGATGATGTTTTGTCAGCGGTGAAAAGTATCGCAGCTAAAGATAGCACCGCCAGAATACTGATTTGCGGCTCACTGTACTTAGCTGGAAATATCCTGCGCGAAAACGCATGAAAAAAGGCGCAATCAATGCGCCCTTAAATTCGTAAACCTTACAGCACTTAGATTGAGCTGTTGATCCAATCAGCCAATGCCGCTTTTGGTGCCGCACCGGTTTTATTGGCAATGATCTGACCATCTTTGATGATGAACAGTGCCGGAATACCGCGTACACCCATTTGGGCAGGCGAGTTCGGATTTTCATCCACATTTACCTTGGCGATTTTCACTTTACCGGCAAATTCCACGGCTAATTCTTCCAAAGAAGGGCCGATTTGTTTACATGGGCCACACCATTCCGCCCAGAAATCCACCACTACGGGGATGTCTGATTCTGTGACTTCAGCTGCAAATGTGTCGTCTGTTACTTTAACGGTTGCCATTTTTCGTCTCCAATATCGTATATTTGTTGCCCTATACTTATGAACGCATAGGCGCGGGGTCAAGATGTAGTAGAACCTTTCAGGGCATCTATCACTATATCGTGGGGTAAGCGCATCAACTGTTGGTTCTGAGTCCACAAAATAGCCACCTCAATCGTGTGATCAGGGTAAATCTGGCGAAGCCCTGACAGATAGGCCCCCATCTGGCGAAGTAATCCTAGCGGCACCTGATCGGGGCCACCGGGTACGCGACGATTGCTTTTAAAATCCACCGCCAGAACAGTGGCATCCGAGATAATCAAACGGTCAATGGTGCCATATATGCGCTTACCGTCCAGTTCAGGAATTCCTCCTGTAATAGTGACCTCTGCCAGTGCGTTTGCATCAAATACAGGCTTCAAAGCGTCCGTATTCAGCACACGGGCTACAATACCCAAAATCTCTTTAATCTCGGTAGTGTCAGATTGGGCGTCATAATTCTGAATAAGAGCTTCCGCCAGCTTAACCCAGCTCGCTTGCGGCTTGTTAGGCAGATGTTCCAACAGCAAATGGATTAAACTACCACGGCGCATGACCGCTGCTTCATCCGTACCATCCGTTTCAGAGGGCAAAGTTTTAGCCCCACCCAAATCTGACGGCGAAAGCGTTTTTTCACGGGCATTGGCGGCGGGCGCAAGCGCACTTATCCAAGCTGGTAGTTCATCTTGCGCCACATCCACACCCTTATCAGGCTTCTGATAGTCATCCACCCAAGTTGCATTTTGCAACACCAATCCATTATCCGTGGGTATGGCCCCCGCATTTTCCATGCCTTTTTCAATCAGTCGATACCAATTCAAAGCATCCTCTTTTTGCAGCTTTCCCGCACCGCATACAATTAACCATGTTTCCGCGCGTGTCATTGCCACATACAAAAGCCGCAGCTTTTCCTGCAAAGCCAATTCGCGCTTTGAAGCTATCGCATGTTGTTCCGCCTTGTTCTGTTCCGGTGCCGATGTTTTCCAGCCCATCAAATCTTTGCGCAAAGATACCACTTCATCACGATCTTTGTTTTGTGTGGCAACCGTGTCAGGCAAGATCACAATCGGGGCCTCCAGCCCCTTGGCACCGTGTACTGTCATCACCCTGATCTGCCCTGAAGCCGCATCCATTTCGCGCTTTAACTCAACCGCACCGGATGCAAACCAGTTCAGAAACCCTGTCAGGGTAGGTGCTTCGATTTGCTCGTAGCGCATCGCTTGTGATAGCAACTCATCAATGCCATCTTCGGCCTCTTCGCCCAAACGATCCAACAGGTTTTTGCGGCCCTTATGCCGTGTTAAAATACGATCAATCAATTCATAAGGGCGCATCCAATCGGCTTTGGCCAATACGTCATCTAGCACAGTGGCCGCATCCGAATGACTGTCCTTATCTTCCCGAAAGCTTTGCCATAAAGTAGCCTTGCGCCCGTGCGCCAGCGTAAACAGCGCACCTTCGCTGATATTCAGCAAGGGTGAGCGCATGGCTTCCGCAAGCGACAGGTCATCCTCTGGTGTGGCGGCAAACTTCAACAGTGAAAGAATATCTTTCACCGCTAACTCATCGCCCACCATTAACCGATCAGCCCCTGCCACATTCAACCTGCGTGCTTTCAGTTCCTTGAGGATGGCGCGAAACATAGGTGAGCGGCTTTGCACAAGGATTAGAAAATCCCCTGGCTGTGCTGGGCGAAGCCTGCCTTCCACTTCAATCATCCGACCTGTGCGGATGGTTTTTTCAACCCACTCAGCAATTTGCTCCGCCAATATCTGGCGTGGATCACTTACACTCGGTCGATCCAGCGGTTCAAACCATGGCTTGTCATCCGGCTTTGGCGGCGTTTCAACCAGCGGCCATAATTCCACCCGTCCGGGTTTTTCATTCTTAAACGCGCGGTGCTTTACTTCACCCATAATACCCTTAAGGGCGTCGCCTACAAAAGTATTATCCACAAGCCGTAAAATCGGTTCTGCCGAGCGGAAAGAGTGCAACAGATTCTGCCTTTCCAACTTTGCTTCTATCGCCGCTAGCCGTTCATCAAACCAGTCACGCATCTGGCCGAAATACTTTGGATCAGCACCTTGAAACGAATAGATAGATTGCTTTTCATCGCCCACAACAAAGATTGTACGTTCCACATCACTGGCCCCTAGGCCTGATGTAAACTCTTCTGTTAAACACTCGATCAACCGCCATTGGTCAGGGCTTGTATCTTGGGCCTCATCGACCAGAATATGGTCAATGCCACCATCCAACCTGAACAGAACCCATGCTGACATAGAGCTGTTTTTCAACAACTCTTGCGCCTTTTCTATCAAGTCCTGATAATCCAAAACCCCATGCAAAAGCTTATGCTCGTTATAAGCCGCCAAAAACGGCTTTGCGAAATCATAAAGTGCTGTGGCCCGCGCGTATGCTTTGGCTGACACCAACGATTCCCGCGTGGTTTCAAGCTTTGCCATAAGATCATAAAGTTGGTTCAGCTCTTCCGGATGGGCCTTTTTAATCTGCGCTGTTGGCGGGCCTTTCAGCTTGGCTTCAAAACGCTTTTGATCCAGGTGCGCCTTGGTTAGCAGTTGTAATTGTATGGCAGGATCGGCGCTGGATAAAACCTGCGCATAGACTTTAGCCAGACCTTGATCTGTCTTCATACCGCTGGCCTGCAAAATGGGCAGCAAGCCCGTGATCAGCGATAAATCATTCGCAGTCACCGCATTTGCAACAATACTTTCAACTGTCATATCAGGCATCAATCCGAAATCAGCCCGCGTAGGTTTCTGACGAAACCCGCGATGATTTTGCGCGATGGTTTGCAGCAGGCTGTCGGGGTCAATGCCAGTATAAAGGACGGCCAGCTGTTCAAAAGCTGCACGGGCTTCACCCTCTGCCAGCTGTTCCAGAATGTCAGCACGCACCTGTTTGGCTTGACGGGTTTCAAAGATTTCGAACTGCGGTGAAATATGCGCTTCCAGCGGAAACTGCCGTAAAAGCGCGTCACAAAACGCGTGGATGGTTTGAATTTTCAAACCACCCGGGGTTTCCAGTGCGGTGGCAAAAAGCGTTCTGGCCAAGCGCAGTTTTTCGGGTGTTAGCAAGGCCACGTCTTCACCCAGTTCTGCCAACGCCTGACGCAGCTTATCATCTGGCATCATCGCCCAAGCACCCAACCGTTTGAACAAACGGTTCTGCATCTCAGCTGCTGCGGCATTGGTATATGTCAGGCACAGAATTTTCTGCGGATCAGTGCCGTGCAACAGCAAACGCGCAACGCGGTCTGTTAAAACACGGGTTTTACCGGAACCCGCATTCGCGGAAACCCATGTGGATGCAGTGGGGTCAGCCGCCCTGACCTGCGCTAAGGTAGCGTCGTCAAATTTGATCATGGCACCGCCTTCACATCCAAGGGGTCGGTCTCTTCCCATTCGCCTAATCGTGATAGGTGATCATAATCTGAACCATACCGATCTTGTTCCATTTTCAACCGCGCACCGTATCCGATATCGCCCTCAAAATGGCTTTGCAGAAGCTGGATCAAATCCGCCCAAGTGTCATCCGACACATCTACCGTGTGCACCTTATCAGGCCCTTTCAGGCCAATATATTGCAAGGCTGAAACGGTCACAGGATCAAGCTTATCAAACCCACCCGTTTCGGCAATCGCGGCTTCCAGTTGCAGCTGCTTGTCGAATAACTCAATGACCTTGGCTGTAGGCGGGTCACCCGATTTGTAATCATAAATAATCAACTGCCCGTTTACATCTAGATCCAACCGATCGGCTTGTGCTGTTAAAGTGAAATCAAACTCAGTGGCTTTTCGTGCGCCCTTCACTTCTTGTGCCACAATCGTACCCTTAGTAGTGCGGGATTTTTCCGCCTCTACAAACCACGGTGCCATACGTTGCAAGCGGCCAAACCACAGCCTGCGGGCTGAGGACCATGGCACGTCTTGTTCCAAAATATCCGCCGCCAGTTCCAGAAAATGTTCAGGCGTATAATCTCCTGATTTTACCTGCTCAGAGTGATTATAAGTTTCGATAATTTTATGCAGAACAATGCCACGTTCCAGCGCATCCGCTTCTAGTCCGTAAGCTTTCAAGGGCCGTAATCGTAACACGGATTGCGCATAAATTTCATACGGATTGCGCACCAAGGTTTTGATGCGTGTCACTGACAACTTTTTAGGATGCGCCCCAAGCGGTGGAATTGGTGCAGGGCGTGTGGCCTTAACCAGCTTACCCGTTGGCCTGTCCAGCGAGCGGGCAAGGTTGATCCACTGATTGCCACGCGCGGCCATATCGGTTAAGGCTTGTGTGCCGCCATCGCCCAAGCCGCCCAAAAGATTTTCCAACCTTGTGACCCAGCGGGATGCCACAGTTGGCGCCTCACCATCACGAATAGCCCGCGAGATAACCACATTTTTTTGCGCAAATGCCTGTTGGAAATCGTGCGCCGACAAGCCGATATTGCGTTCCGGCAACAACAACCCCAGCTGCTTGCGCATGGCGCGGTTCAGCCACGGGTCGGGGTTTGGTTTTTTGGGCCATATGCCTTCATTCAAGCCACCTAAGATAACCAGATCAGCACCTTGCACACGAGCCTCTAACGTGCCCCAAATGGCAATGTTCGGATGGGGTTCCAGCGCATCGCGCACCTCTTCGCTTTTCAACAATGAATAAAGCAACGCGCCATAATCAGCTGCAGACCATTCTGAACTACCAACCGCTTCAATATGCAAATTATCGAAAACCTTTTGGGCCATCTGACCGTCATGGCCATCCCATAAGGCATGGTTTTCGCCCGTAACACCCTTGGAAAGGGCTGCCATTAGATCAAGATGAATATCAACCCAAGCCGCCATTGGTCTTTTGGCCTGATCTGAAAGCGGTTTAAATACCTGCGTGATCCAATTAGTCCAAGCTTTGACATCAGCAGGTTGTGTATCTGCCCATTTGCCGATCAGTTCAAAATCAACAGATGGCGGGCCGCCACGGATAACCGGGGTATCACGACCCAGTGCGGCCAGTTCCAGATCACGGGTCATGCGTTGATGATTATTCCGATCATTGGATTTGTGGGTTAGCGGGTGTTTTAAAACTGCGATCAAGTCAGCAGGTGTCAGATCTTTATTGAACAGACCGGCTGTCAGGCGCGTAAAAATACCTGCAGGCGTTAAATGCAAAGGTTCGCCCGCACTGTCATCGGGAATAATTTTCCAGCGGTTTAAATGTGCCGCCACGCGGCGTGTCAGATTTCTGTCAGGTGAAATAAGAACGGCTGTTTCACCTTTCTCTGCCGCATCGCGCAAACAGACGGCAATAGCACCCGCTTCTTCTTTGGGTGAAGCAGCTGCGATTATGCCAACATGTCTAGTGGCTTCGGCTACCAGTGGTTTCAGATCAGGGCCTTCTTCCAGCCATTGATCGGTCACAGGTGCCGGGCGTAAAGCCAAAGACATCAATTTGTTGCGGGCTTTGCAAAAAACCGGGGCTTTATGCCAAGGGGTTAATGTGGTGGCATCAAGTTCCAACCTGTTAATCAGACGTGCCAACATGGATTGTGGATGATCGTCATTTGCCTGCGGGCAGTTCAAAACATCCCAAACTTCTTTCGGTGTTTGCGCATCAACCCCCGGCAAAACCACAGCCCCTTGCGGCAGGTTTGCAACCGCTTGCATAAACAAAGCCGTTGCCCCGCGTGATCCGGTTGAACCTGCAACAATGATCGGATGATCAGGGGGCGTATTTTGCCACTCTTGCGTAAGGGCTTCAATCACCGCCCTTTGGCGTGCCTCAGTATCCACCTGCTTTTGTGCTGACCAGTAATCCGTAATGATGCTCAGAAACTTCAAACTTCGTTCCCAATGCTCTGACGCATTGCCCAAAGTGATGTCTGTCAGATGTTCAAACGAAACCCCTTCGCCTTGCATTTCATCCAATATGGCAGCCAGCGTATCGGTCAAAGCAAAGACCGATGATCGCGGTGCCAGCGCGGGCTCTTTGTCTATCAAAGCGGCCACAAGATCGGCCAGCACCAAGCGGCGTTTTAAGGTTGAAACAGGCATCGGTAAATTAACAGGTGCCAGCACATCTTTTGCCAGATCAGACAGCACTTTAAGCTGTGGTAAAAGCGTAGCATCTTGTTGTTCAAACAAATCCCTGATGCGCCGTGCCGCACGTTTTGTGTTCACATAAATTACCGTGCGGGCAAACTCTTGCGGTGCAATGGTTTTGGCGCGTTCAAATAGCCCCGTCACAAATGTCTGTGAAAAATCGGCCCCGATGGGAACTGTAAAAACACGCGCATGGGGGGTTTTTTCAAACATCATGCGCCTTTCTTTCGGCGGTTTTAATGCCTTCTGGATGTCCCACATCAACCCAACTGCCGCTATAAAGCACTCCGCTTAACCGTTCATCCGCAATCATCTTTTCCCACAAAATACTGATGGAAAAATTAAGCTCTGATACCTCCGCAAGACGATCCGTTTTAATAATCTGCACACCAGAATAAACATATGGGGCAGATGGCTTTTTGCCTTTGCGTTTCAACCTATGGTTTTGATCTAAAAAGAAATCGCCCTGACCATTGTAGCCCAGTGCATCCGGTTGTTTTAGCAACAACAGCAATCCATCCATCTCATCAGGCCTCCAATGCTTTGCCAGGGTTGTTACAGGATTATCGCTAAACCAAAGCGCATCACAATTCAGCGTATAGGTTGGCGCATCCCCGATAATCGGCAAAGCATTTTTCAGCCCACCACCAGTTTCTAAAACGGTTGGTTCTTCGCGTATTGTCGTTACAGTGGGATGTGCTTGAAGGTGTGTTTCCAACTGATCCGCAAAATAATGTGTATTCACAATAACAGACCGAATGCCTGCTTCTGTCAGGATTTCCAACGTATGATCGATCATCGCTTTTCCCAAAACTGGCACCAGCGGTTTTGGCGTTGTCTTGGTTAAATCCCCCATGCGCGTGCCAAAGCCCGCAGCAAATATCATCGCTGTTTCAGGTTGCATGTGCAGCGTCTTTGATGTGGGCTAGAACAGCGGGTGTGGGTTCGGGTAAATTGTGATCCACCCAAGTCTTTAAATCCGCCAAGGCAGGATGTTCTAAATCATGTTGCAGGTGCGCCCAGACACGCGGGATCATATCCACATAATGCGGCTTGGCATCACGCACACAAAGGCGGGCGAATATGCCGATGATTTTTAAGTTTCTTTGTGCTCCAATCGCGGCATATGCATAGTTGAATGCACTGGCGTCAAAACCGCCATTTTTTATAAAATAACCTTTCATTTCGGATTGCAGTTCTAGCGAGGTATCGCGCCGTGCATCCTCTAACAGTGAAACCAGATCATATGCGGGATGGCCCATTAGGGCATCTTGGAAATCCAACAAACCAACCTTGCGGCAGCCCTTTCTTTCGGGCAGCCACAACAGGTTTTCAGCGTGATAATCGCGCAATACCAGTACGGGTGAAACGGGCTCTATTGCGTTGCATGCCGCCCTGATCTTTGCCCTGTAATCATCTATTAACACCTGCTCAACGGGATGGCCGGTGACACTGGGCAAATACCAATCCGTCACCAAATCTGTTTCACGCAAATACGCCGTTAGGTCGTAAGGTGCTACATCGTTGGGGGCAGGCAGAGTTTGCAGCTGCAAAAGCACATCTATGGCGGCTTTATACAAAGTATTTTCAAGTGCGGGTTCAGTTTGGCAAATCCGTGCAAACAGATTGTCACCCAAATCTTCCAGTAGTAAAAACCCATGGGTATTGTCAGTGGCGATTAGAGCGGGGGCTTCCAGCCCGTGGTTGCGTAGAACCGTCAGAATTTTAACAAACGGCCTGACATCTTCGCCCTTTTCAGGTGGCGCATTCATTAAAATCGCTGTTTGCCCATCTGCATTGGTCAATCGGTCATAGCTGCGATTAGAGGCGTCACCAGCGACAACAATAGCGGCTGCATCACCCCATCCGGCCTGTGCGATAAAATCATCCCGTTTTTGTACTCTGTCGCTCATTTGGCCCTATGTTCTTTTTGTAATGTATGCAGTCTACCTGACCATTTGGGATGCGTCCAAGAAAACTGAAATTTGCGGGTTAATTCGCCTGTGATTGAAATATGAACGCGCAAAGCATTAACGGGGGCCAATGACCCTAACCGATCAGGCCACTCGATCAGGCAAACTGCGGTTTCAAAGCCGCGTTCCAGGCCAAGTTCATAAGTTTCATCGGGGTGGGACAGGCGGTAAAGGTCTGCATGAAGATATTCCAAACCACCTAACTCATAGGTTTGAACCAGAGTAAATGTTGGCGATGGCACATCTTCCAACGCATCAAATTCCACCATACGGTTTTGAATTATTTTGCGCGCCAAATCAGTTTTACCGGATCCCACATCACCATCCAACAGCACTACATCACCCGCTTGCAGGCTTGGTGCCAGCGCATCAGCCAGTTTGCGGGTGTCGTCGGGTGTATGAGAGGTGAATGTGAAAGGCACGGGCAGTTATAGTCCTGAAGTTCTGATATTCAGAAACTAAGGAATTGTTACTGTGCTACGCAAGTTAAACCGACATTTTCGGGTGAATTTATTTTTACGGGGAAATGAAATTCACACAATGTATTGCCCGATACGACAGGTTCAAAGTTAACAGAAACGTATTCCCCTGTGTGTGTTTCAAGATCTGCCTGCCAGCCGCTTCTTTCAGCCACGTCTTCAATATATTGGCGCAAATCTCCCCAAACCGGTGTTGGCAGGAACATATCTTGCATAATATGGGAAAAATCCTGAATGTTATTAAAACTCTCATGCTGATCCAAAGATTGCTTTAATATGCTATTTAAGAAAACCACATTGCCCTTCCGGTCAAATGCCACAAGCCCTGTTGTTATGGCGTCCATTGTGCTTTTCAGGCAGTGAATTTGTGACCGATATTGACGTTCCATTGCTAAAACGGCTGTCACATCTTCAAACAAAAACACCACTGTTCCGGATGGGTGGGGCCGACAACCACCCGTAATGCACGCCCGTCAGGCAGGCCCCAATCTTCACAAAAATCGTCACGCATGGCACTGCGTTCGATTTTGAAAAACGCTTTGCGCCATGAAGTGTAATCTTTGGGTTCGGGCAGGATATGCGTATCACGCAGCTTATCCAGAAAACCTAACAAATTCGGCTTTTTCAACAACCATTCGGGGCGCAGGCCCAAATGCTGGCTAAGGGCAGGGTTAAACAGTGAAAGTTCATTTTGCCGATCAAAAACCGCAATGCCGATTTGCAAATGGGCAAATGTGGCACTCATCGTTTGTATGAAACGGTCAGAGGGTGTTTTCGGTTTGACGTTTTCGGGTTTTACGGGGGGAATTTTTTTAACAGGTGAGGTCACATATTCAACAGGGCGGGCTTTCAGCAGCAAGCCTGCCAGTAAAACACTGGTCAGTAATATTAAAGTAAGAATGCTAAGTTCAATCATCGCTAAGTGATTCTTTCCCACGTCTATTGATTATCAAAGCGTGAAATTATTACCTAGAGGTTAAGAAACTGATTAAAATTGTTGATTTGGCCCAAGCGCCTTGCGCAAAGCATGGGCATCTTCTTCAAAGCCATCACGCTGCCAGCGCACATTCACAATGGCACCGCGCAAGCGAGGATCAAGGGATTTTGTATCGGTGGCGGCATTTGCAAATGTTAGCTCTGCGCCTGATCGTTCCAATAGTGTTTTTGCGATAAACAGCCCCAGCCCCATGCCGTGATATGCATCATCGGCTTGATCTCTCCGCGCCTGTTTTTTACGCTTACTGATAAAAGGGTCACCAATGCGATCCAGCAAATCATGCGGGTATCCATCACCATCATCGCCGACCATAATGCGTACAGATGTTTCATCCCAGGTGACATCAACCAAAACAACGGCACTGGAAAAATCCACTGCATTTTGCACCAGATTTCGGATGCCATGAATAATTTCCGCGTGTCTGGGCACGATAGGTGTATCTGTAGCCAACGGGTCTTCTGCGGCACCATTGACCAGAAAGATCATCTCTTTACCACGGTTTTCATGCGGTTCTGCCGCTTCACGGATAATGGCGGTAATCGGTGCGTATTTTAGCAGCAGATCATCTTTGCCACTACGCCCCATATCACGTAAAATCTGCCTTAAACGGTCTGCCTGTTCTTCGATCAAAACCGCATCTTCGCGCAGGTCAGAGCCTTCTTCCAGTTCCAATGCCAGCTCTGATGAGGCAAGTTTAATGGTTGCCAGCGGCGTTCCCATTTCGTGGGCCGCAGCCGCTACAACACCACCCAAAGCAGTTAACTGATGTTCGCGCGCCAGTGCCATTTGCGTGGCAGATAGGGCTTGCGACATGGAAAACATCTCACTGGTAACGCGCCGCGCATAAATTGCCAGAAACAGAATTCCGATAGATAACGCTACCCACATGCCACCTACAAACAGCCTTGGCAATTCCAGGATTTCACCCGAAAGGCGGGTCAGGGGCATGTATAGAAAACTTAAAGCGCTGATCATGCCAAGGGCGGTCAAGCTAAGAACCACAGTGGCGTAAAGCGTTAATGCCGTGGCAGCAATGGTTACGGGGGCCAGAATAAGCAATACAAACGGATTATGCAGCCCGCCCGTCAGGTACAAAAGTGCCACAAGCTGGCATAAGTCGAACAGCAAAGACAACATGGCCTCGCGTTCAGATAGGCGTTTGTTGGGTGGCAATACAAATGCGGCCAATAGATTGAACAGGATGGCTGCGGTAATAACCAGCATACAAACCCTGAAGGGAATCGCTAGTTCCAGATAAAAAACTGCAAAAACCACAGCTGCTGTTTGTCCTGCAATCGCCAGCCATCGCAAAATAACCAGCGTGCGTAGCCTGATCCAGTCGCTGCGCACTTCGCGGGTAAACAAATTTGTGATCTGCTGCGACACCATATTGCTTTCTTGTGGCTTGTAATTTGATCTTTAACGTTAGATGAACAAGTGGAACTAATCCAGACTGGGTTTATACATGTCAAAACTTATTGCCATAGCTGCCGCAGGCACTGCAACCGTTGCCATAGCGGCAGGTGTCTATTTTGCCTTTCTGAAACCATCCCATGATTGCGCCCCAACGGGTGTGATTGCAGGTGCCGCTAAAATCGGCGGGCCGTTTGAATTGGTAACACACAAAGGTGTGTCCGTTACTGAAAAAGATGTTTTGGGCGACCTTTCACTGGTCTATTTCGGCTACACTTTCTGCCCCGATATTTGCCCCTTGGATATGGCCCGTAATGTAGAGGCCGTTGATTTGCTGGATGAGATGGGTATCAATGTGACGCCCGTTTTTATCACTGTAGATCCTGCACGCGATACACCGCAGGTATTATCTGATTACGTTGATGTAATGCACCCTAAAATGGTTGGTCTCACGGGTACAGATGCCCAGATCGCAACGGCAGCAAAAGCCTATAAAACTTTTTACCGCAAAAACGGTGAGGGGGATGATTATCTGGTGGATCACATGCGCTTCACTTACCTGATGTCGCCTACGGGGTTTCTGGATTTTATCCGTCCAGATCAGACACCCGAACAAGTTGCACAAAAAGCTGCATGTTTTGCGAAGTAACACAGGCAAATTGACCTGCCCTGCAGTTCACACTACAAGTGTATCAGTTGGATACTACAAAGTTGGAAAACATGCCTGAAGATGCGCTTTATGATATTGGCGAAGATAACAGCCTACTAATATTAGACGATGATGAACCGTTTCGCAGACGCCTAGCGCGCGCAATGGAAAAACGCGGGTTCAAACCAACACCGCTTGAGTCTGTTGCCGCAGGACGCGCGTTTTGTACAGCTACACCACCTGCCTATGCGGTGATTGATTTACGTCTGACAGATGGCAACGGGCTGGATGTGGTAGAAGTGCTGCGCACACGCCGCCCTGAAGCCAAAATCATTGTCCTTACAGGATATGGTGCCATTGCCACAGCCGTTGCGGCGGTAAAAATCGGGGCTACGGATTATCTGGCCAAACCGGCAGATGCCAATGACGTAACCAATGCGTTGCTGGCCACACCGGGCGTAAAACCGCCACCTCCTGAAAACCCGATGTCTGCGGATCGCGTGCGCTGGGAACATATCCAGCGGGTGTTTGAGCTGTGTGATCGTAACGTTTCAGAAACCGCGCGCCGTTTGAACATGCACCGCCGCACATTGCAGCGTATTTTGGCTAAACGCAGCCCGCGCTAGGCTTTTGCCGCGCGGCGCAACCATTTCTTGAAAGTCAGCAAAGCTGGCGTTTCACGGCCTTTGCGTGTGACCATATAATAACCCAGACCATCATCTTTCATGCTGCAAACCTTGATAAATGCTCCTGATTTGATCTCATTTTCCACTAAGGCAAGGGGTTGCGATGACATACCTAACCCTGCCCTAACCGCAGACAGAACCAACTCATTCGTATTCATCATACTGACTTTCACTTTTGCTAAATCAACGTCTTCGTTTTCAATCAAAGACTTGCGTTCCGTCATATGATTTTCAAATACCCACGGAATATCGGTCAAATCTTGCAAGCATGAATATGTGCGCTCTGCAATCAAATCGGGGTGCGCCACAACAACGTAATCACCATTGGTCAGGGCCTCACATTCCAACCCCTGCCAATCGCCGCGCCCATATCTGATCGCCATATCAACCCCGTCACGGGCCAGATCGGTTAGATTGATATTGGGGTTCAGGTTTACCGTTATATCTGGGTGTTTTGCCCAAAAGTCACCGATACGGGGCATCAGCCAATTGGTGGCAAAGGCGGGTGTCAGAGATATATTAAGCGGGCGGTTTTCACTGAAGCGGCGCAAATCCTCTACGCCTTGCGCAATGGTTGAAAAGCCAGCTTCCAAACTTTCTGCCAAAGCCGCTCCTTTAGATGTTGTCACTATCCCGCGCCCTTGGCGCACCACAAGCGTTTCTGAAAACGCGGCTTCCAGACTACGCACATGCTGTGCAATCGCGGCATGCGTCACATTCAGCTCACGCGCCGCTTTACTGAAACTGTTTAACCGCGCCGTTGCCTCAAACGCCCGCAGGGACGCAAGGGAAGGAATATAACGCCAATCCATATATGATACCTCAGCTTACATATTGAAAATATTACAGAGTCGCAATGCGCCTGTAAACAAGGCATATATATTTTAACGAAACAACGAAAGGAATATAAAATGTTAACAATTATCGCAGATGCAATGGGAATTGCCACACGGACAAACGGCCATAGCCAAAACAATGATTACTACAGCAAAGGTAATTTAAGCTATCATGATCAGGAAGCACAACGCCACAAACGGGCAATGCGTAATCTGGAAATCGCACGGACCCGTGCGCATTGGTAGGTTATGTCATCGGGGCAGGAACGGTTGATTTAAAACTTTGCCGCTCTGCCAGCCGATCCACAATACCCGCCAGTTTCGCCCGGTTGCGCCACGCGATCGGGCGTCTGCTGTCTGACCACAGCAACAAACACGCCAGCGCATAATCGCAGACATTCGGTTCATCGCCTGTCAGCCATGTTTCAGCGCGATCTTCCAGCCAATCCAACCCGTTTTGAACCCGCAGAAAATCACGCTCTTTCATATCAAAACCCAAACGGTTTTCACCCGCAGGTTCCAGCCCTGCAAATTCAATATGCACCGCATTAACCAGAAAATCGCTTAATTCCAGAATAACAGCCAGCAACTGCCGATCCGCCAGCGGATCCAGAAACGGCGCACGCGCCTCTTCCGTCATCGCCCACAGCTGTTCCACAATCTGCGAGGTTGGAAAAATAGTCTCGCCAATGGTTTCCAAAGCGGGCACTTGCCCCAGCGGGTTGATCGTGAAAAAATCATCCGGCAGTGGATAGGATACATCTATCATCTGAACCGGCACATGCCATTCATCAACCAACACCCGGCACAGCCGCGCAAAGGGCGACGCATCAAAATAATACAGTTTTGCAGGTTCTAACTTATCCATCTGTCAAATCCGAAAATAGCTCAAGGAATCGTCCCCGTACTTCTTTAGGAGCATGCGGTCTAAGGGTGCGCTTTGGCAAGTCAGATATGACGGGTTTGTCATATAAATATACGCTAGTTTTAATTTAAGTTTAAAAAACTAAAAAGTATAATAAAACTTAAAAATCCACATGGCCATAGAATTGAAAACGTAGGCCTGTAAATTTTATTTTCTGAATTCTTCAAAGGTTTTTTTGTAAAATGCATACTTAATAAAACAGATATACTAGTTATGATAAATATAGCTAATACGTTACAATCGATGAGGTTTCCAAATACATGCTGCAAATTTTCCATAGGGGAGAAGCTAGGCATAGAGAAGAGGCCCGAAATGCTAGATGCATCTTTCATGTGCTTTATGATAGTTAGAAAAAAAGATAATATTGAAAATGTCAGTATCGTATAAGCCCAAGTAGCCCAAAAAAGCGGCAGCCATCCATTATATTTTTCAAGATGGGTAAATTTCTTGCGACCCAAACAGAATACTGCAAAATAAACTATAAAAGTCATGGCAATCATTGTTAAAAAAGCTAAAAATATTTGAGCTAAAAATTCGTTTATATCATTTAAATTTGCTGATGGGGTAAGGAATATATGAAAGGTACTGGATTGTAAAATCACAAAAGACCAGAGTGTTTTTAAGCATCCTGTTGTATCATGTATTATGCCTTCATAATCTTTGGTGTTAGTGGGTTTAGGTTCGTGATGGGGGTGCCAAATTTTCGAAAGCAACTGTATAAAGCTGGGAAATGATTTCAAAATATTTTCTGTTTCTTTAATGATCATCCTTATTCCACCATATTTTATATGTGCTTAGGAATATTATCTGCCCTTTTGTATCTCGCATTGAGTTGATTGGGTGCAATGTAAGTGTAGATGTTTTAGGTACCCACTTTTCGTCAGAGTATTTTTCATTTCTAAATTGATTTTTTTTACTTAAAGATGAAAGCCACCATTTTGCTGTAAAGATTGGTTTATTATTCTTTGGTGTGAAACTATGATCTATAGGTACAGTCACAATGGGTGCAGAAAATGAAAAATAATTATCACGTGGTTTTAAGTAAGTCAAAGTGGCCAGCTCACTATCATGAAGTTTGTCATTTTTGGGGTAGGCAATAGCAGGGCTGCCAGGGGTAACGCTCCCCACTAACTGAACAGCGTTTGATGGTACATTTACAGAATCTAACTCTTTTTTACCTAAGAAAACAATAGCTTTGCGATTTTGATTGTCACCGCTGACATCAATATTATCATTATCCACCACACGATCTAAAGTATACTGACATTTATCGCCGTCCGTAAGCTTGTAGGTAAAGTGAAATTTTCTCATTTGGACAGTGTTATTGCTTTTAGTTCCCTGTATGCCGCGAATATAATTAGCGCGATCCATAAATCTTTGCTGGCTATGTCCTTCTTGTAATTTTCCCCTAGAACAGTTATTTTGAAGATCCTTTCTTTCTAGGGATATGTAATCACGATCCTCAGCAAGTTTTGGAATACTGTTTTTTGTTGTGGTTGTTAGCCTTAAAAGCAGAGCCGCATTCTGATCTGACCTTTTTGCTAAAACGGAAGGCCCAGTAAGTTCTCCGTTCGTATTTCTTGCGGTACCGTTAAATATTATAAAAAACTTTCCCCGAACATTATATTTTGGCCAGGAATTTTTATACTTGTCCGCTTCGTTCGATAGGCATGAAAAATTCGTTGCTCCTTCGCATGCACCAAATTCCAGTATATAACTACTAGTATGATCCCCAGTATGACTATAATAAATACCATCTTTTTTATTGCTAAAGTATTGTGCGATCTTTGATTTCTCTGCTGAAAAAGCGGGTCCAACTGAAAATGCTAAAGACATAAGTAATACGGATTTAATCATTGTGTCCTCGTAAATTATAAATTTTGGTTTATTCTGAATTATTGATAATATAGAATATATTTATGTTAAAGAGAGGTGGTCCTACTATTTCGACCAGTTAGCAGCCATTTTAAGATGGATCAGGGTTTCATTTAGGCTGCCAATCTCGTTGGTTCTGTTTTTCTTTCATAAGCTTCATCCGGCGTCAATATTCCGTGGGTCGAATGCGGGCGTTCGGCGTTATAGTATGCCATCCATTTTCCGATTCCTGTGCGAGCTTGTGAACCCATTTCAAATGCGTTCAGGTAGATGCATTCATATTTCAGGGATCGCCAAAGCCGCTCAATCATGCGGTTGTCGACCCAGCAGCCTTTTCCATCCATAGATATCGCCACATCGGCATCTCTCAGCGCCTGTGTCCATTCGAAGCCAGTGAACTGGCTGCCCTGGTCACTGTTCATAATCTCTGGTTTACTGTATTTGGCGATGGCCTCTTTCAAGGCTTCGACGCAAAAATCCGCTTCCATGCTATTTGACAAACGCCAGCTCAAAACCTTGCGACTGTGCCAGTCCATAATCGCCACCAGATACAAAAACCCACGCTGCATAGGGATGTAAGTAATGTCGACACACCACACCTGATTTGGCCTATCAATCGCCAGGTTTCTTAGCAGATATGGGTAAATCTTGTGCTGCGGATGCTTCTTGCTGGTGTTAGGCGTCTGGTAGATTGGAACCAAACACATCAGACGCATCAAGCGTCGCACACGGTGGCGGCCACACTTGTGGTCTTGCCGCTGCATATAACGCGCCATTTGCCGTGACCCATACCAAGGCGTATCTAGGAATTGTTTGTCGATTATTTCCATGAACCGCAAATTCTCGGCACTTTCACCCTTCGGCTGATAATACAGGTTTGACCGCGCCAACAACAGCAGCCCACATTGTCGCCGAACGCTCAGGTTATGATCCTTGCTCACCATTTTTTGCCTCGTGTTCCGAGCAACTGAACCGAGGCACTTGCTAAAAAATCCCGTTCCACAACCAGTTGACCGATCTTCGAGTGCAGCTTGTCAATTTGAGCGTCATCAGCGCGCCCCAGATCACTGCCACGCCTGGAAAATGTCGCGGCCATATTCTCAATCGCAGCACGCTTCCATGTCCCAATCTGGGTTGGATGCACACCGTACTTCTTTGACAGCTCCGCCATCGTCATTTCTTCACGGATCGCCTCAAGCGCAACCTTGGCCTTGAAATCGGGAGAGTGGTTCTTTCGTTTCGTCATTTTGAATCGTCTTTCTCGTTAGTCGATCCATCTTAACTACTGGTCCGAAATCTTGCGACCACCTCTAAGTATAGGTTGAGTGAAGATCGGAGGATGTCTTTTAAAGACAATGACGTAACTGATAAAATTACAAATCTATCCATCTGTCAAATCCGAAAATAGCTCAAGGAATCGTCCCCGTACTTCTTTAGGAGCATGCGGCCTAAGTGTGCGTTTTGGCAAGTCGGATAAAACAGGCTTACCAAACAACTGATCCGCCTCATCTGTTGAAAACCCCGCAATTTGTACCGCTTCCAACCAAGCTGACAAAATATCCGCCCGCTTGATCTGTTTCTTGATGATATCCGGAATTTTTGCAGGCAGGCCAAAGCGCAAATGGATCGCACCCGTCAGCCGGTCATCCAGCGCACCATAATCAGGCCCAACAGCATTTTTTACCGGCGAAATCATATCGCCGATCACATATTCAGGCGCATCATGCAGCAATGCCGCCAACCGCCATTTTGTATCTATGCGCGGGTTCAGCCGTGTAAACAACTCTTCCACAAACACCGAATGCTCGGCCACTGAATAAGGGTAATCCCCAACCGTCTGCCCGTTCCAGCGTGCGACAAACGACAGCCCGTGGGCAATATCCTCTATTTCAATATCCAAAGGCGAAGGATCCAACAAATCCAACCTGCGCCCCGAAAGCATACGTTGCCAAGCGCGTGGCGGTGTGGATTGTCGTGACATGAAATCTCCCAAACATCTGAACCCTTGTCGATACCCAATTCCAATGTTACATGCCACCCCAAGTTAGCAGTTTTTAATGAAGGAGCCACACATGGCCAATGACTATATTGTAAAAGACATCTCTTTGGCCGCATTTGGCCGCAAGGAACTGGATATTGCCGAAACCGAAATGCCGGGCCTGATGTCTTTGCGTGAAGAGTTTGGTGAAGCACAACCGCTGAAAGGTGCGCGCATTGCAGGTTCTTTGCACATGACCATTCAAACCGCGGTTCTGATCGAAACGCTGAACGCGCTGGGTGCCGAAGTGCGTTGGGCATCATGCAACATTTATTCAACCCAAGACCACGCAGCGGCGGCCATTGCAGAAGGCGGCACACCGGTGTTTGCCATCAAAGGCCAATCACTGGAAGAGCATTGGGATTACCAAGACCGCATATTCTTGTTCGAAGAAGGTACATGTAACCTGATCCTGGACGATGGTGGGGATGCCACACTTTACATCCTGTTGGGTGCGCGTGTTGAAGCCGGTGAAACTGGCCTGTTGGAAAACCCGACATCCGAAGAAGAAACCGCAATTTACGCCCAGATCAAAAAACGCATGGCATCAAACCCCGGTTGGTTCACCGCACAGCGTGACGCGATCCAAGGTGTTTCTGAGGAAACTACAACAGGTGTACACCGCTTGTACCAGTTGATGGAACAAGGCCAGTTGCCGTTCCCTGCGATCAACGTGAACGACAGTGTGACCAAGTCGAAGTTTGATAACAAATACGGCTGTAAAGAATCACTGGTAGACGGTATTCGCCGCGCCACAGACACCATGATGGCCGGTAAAACCGCTGTTGTTCTGGGCTACGGCGACGTTGGCAAAGGTTCAGCGGCATCGCTGCAAGGTGCCGGTGCCCGCGTGAAAGTGACCGAGATTGATCCGATCTGTGCACTGCAAGCTGCCATGGATGGCTTTGAAGTTGTGCGTCTGGAAGATGTCGTTGCCACGGCTGATATTTTCGTGACCACAACTGGCAACAAAGACGTGATCCGTCTGGAACACATGCAGGCTATGAAAGACATGGTCATCGTGGGCAATATTGGCCATTTTGATAATGAAATTCAGGTCGCGTCCCTTGCCAACCACAAATGGACAAACATCAAAGATCAGGTTGATATGATCGAGATGCCATCAGGCAACCGCATGATCCTTCTGTCTCAAGGTCGTCTGCTGAACCTTGGCAACGCCACCGGCCACCCATCCTTTGTGATGTCTGCTTCATTTACCAACCAAGTTCTGGCCCAGATTGAGCTGTGGACGAAGAATGATGACTACAAAAACGAAGTTTACATCCTGCCGAAACATCTGGATGAAAAAGTTGCGCGTCTGCACCTTGAAAAGGTCGGCGTGAAACTAACCGAGTTGACCAAAGAGCAAGCCGATTACATCGACGTTAGTGTTGATGGGCCGTATAAAGCGGAACATTACCGTTATTAAGTATAACGTCATCACCCGAGTTATTCGGGTGACCTCGTAAAGATCAAACAAGCGGTCAGCAAAATGCTGGCCGTTTTGTTTGGGCTGTAGGGTGGGCTTCAGCCCACGTGCTCGCAAGGTAAATTAAACACGTTAAGCGAACGCCCCCTTAACAAACCCTCAACCCCTTCAAGTGTATAACCCAGATGTCGACAAAAGTAGTACACGGGTTTTCAAAGATTGCGTTGCAATCTTCTGTCACCCAGCGGGTTTTCAAAGGGTGGGTAACAGCACCAAATGCGAAGACCACCGAAACTACCGGTAAGAATAGGTGCAAGGGCCCCAAAACCCTTGTTCGGCCAATAGCTACAAATGGCAGGCCTGCCTACTTATGAAACTACATTACATATACTCGTGAAACCCTGCCGCAAGCGAACGGCGACAGGGCGTTCCCTTATGTCCGCACTTTATCCCACGCCTTAACTGTGCAAGCTTGCGTCAAACGGATAAAGGCGACCCATATGAAAGTTCTGATATTAGGCGGCGGCGGTATGATCGGTCAAAAATTGGCCCATGATATTGCCGCAAATGGTTTAGGTGGTAAAACCCCCAAACTGATCCTACACGACATCGCTAAACCGCGCTGGTCAGGTGCAGGTGCGCCCGCATTACTGACAGGCGATATTGCCGACGGTGCAACCGCGCAAACCCTTGCCACCCTGAAACCTGATGTAATATTTTTTCTGGCCGCCATCGTTTCCAGTGACGCCGAAGCGAACTTTAAAACCGGCTGGGATGTTAATGCGCGTGGTGCGTGGAACCTGCTGGAAGCCCTACGCGAACAGCATGAAGCATCCGCCAACAGCTACCACCCGAAAATCATCTTCACATCCTCGCTTGCAGTTTTTAGCGGCCCCTACCCTGAGGCCATCGGTGATGATTTCCATAACGCCCCGCAATCATCTTACGGTGCACAGAAATCCGTGGTCGAATTGCTGATCTCGGATTATTCGCGCAAAGGTTATGTTGATGGGCTTTCAATGCGCTTACCCACCATATGCGTGCGCCCCGGCAAACCGAACCTTGCGGCATCGTCGTTTTATTCCAGCATCATTCGTGAGCCTCTAAATGGCCAAGAAGCCATTTTGCCGGTACCCGATACATTACGCCACTGGTTCGCCTCACCCCAATCCGCTTTCGGCTTTCTGAAACACGCCGCCGAGCTAGATTTTAACCGCCTAGAAGGCCGCCGCGCGATGAACTTGCCAGGCGTGTCCTGCACAGTAGCAGACCAGATTGAGGCCCTGCGACAGATCGCAGGCAACGATGCCGTCAAACTGATCAAATCTGTTCCAAACCCTGCTATTGCCAATATCGTGATGGGCTGGCCGCAAAGGTTTAACCCTGAGCAGGCCTTAAAACTGGGGTTCCGTGCGGATAAAGATTTCGCCAGTATTATCCAAAGCTATATCGCCACTGAAATGACCGATTCGTCTTAAAACCCCGAAATCTTGCATAAACCCCCGTATTTCACTCTAAAACCGCGCATTTTACCCCTTGCCACGAAAAATTGATCTGCCATACGTCCCCCTTGCCCGATATTTGGTCGGGTGTTACGCTTAACTTACCTTAGCACCAAAGATCGGTGCGTTATTGATGGAGGACACGGTTCTGTCTGAACGTGTTGAAGCAGCAGATGCTGCCGGTAAAAATATCCCAAGCATGTCGATGCTTGATCTGGTTCTGAACTCGCTTCAGGATGATAAGGCCATCGATATTGTCACCATCGAACTGCAGGGTAAATCGCAGATTGCTGACTATATGGTCGTGGCCTCTGGCCGCTCGACCCGTCAGGTCAGTGCAATCGTTGAAAAGCTGGCAGATAAGCTAAAGCAGAACATGGGCATACAAACGCGTATGGAAGGCAAAGGTGCCGGCGACTGGGTTCTGCTGGACGCAGGCGATATCATCGTGCATGTGTTTCGCCCTGAAGTGCGCGAGTTCTACCAGCTTGAAAAAATGTGGCTGCCAATGGGCGAGCCTGAAGACGTATAACTTATGCGCGTACAGATCAGCGTAGTTGGCCGTTTGCGCAACGGCCCCGAAAAAGACCTGATCGAAGATTACCTGACCCGCTTTGAACGCACTGGCCGTGCGCTGGGTTTTACAGATGTTTCAATCGTTGAGGTCGAAGATAAAAAAGGCGGGGGTCAAAAAGCCGAGGCTGAATTGCTACTGAAATCCATCCCCAAAGGGGCGGTGATCGTCACGCTGGATGAACGCGGCAAATTGCTTAGCTCACCCGATTTCGCCACACAACTGGCAGGTTGGCGCGATAACGGCGCACCGTGCGTTTGTTTTGTTATCGGCGGAGCCGACGGATTGATTAAAGAGCTACGCAGCCAAGCCCACGCATCCATTTCCTTCGGCAAAATGGTCTGGCCCCACATGCTGGCCCGCGTCATGCTGTGCGAACAGCTGTACCGCGCGGCAAGTATTTTGGCGGGTAGTCCGTATCATCGGGTTTGAAGCGTGTTATGAACATAGAGATAAGTTTTTCAAAGAAACCAGAAGACAGTGCAGTTCTTGAAAAAGGATTGAACGATTACGGCCATAAACTGTTCCAGAACTTGCCTGATGAAACCAAAGATAAGTTTGCTGCTGCCTACATCCGCAATGGAAATGGAAATATTTGCGCGGGGGTAGAGGCGAACATTTATTGGGACGGTTGTGAAATAGACATCTTGTGGGTTGCAGAACATGAACGTCGCAAAGGCTATGCCACAAAGTTGATGGCTGCAATCGAACAGGCTGCAGGATCAGAAGGGGCGGTTATCGCATTCCTGAAAACCTTTGATGCCAAAGCATTTTATGAAAGCATTGGCTATGAAGTATTCGGCGTTTTAGAAGATCGTCCCATCGGATCAAAACTATATCACATGAAAAAGCGGTTGGACGTTTAAACCACCGCCGCCCGTTCAATTTCCACCTCACTCAACCCATACTTCCCCGCAAAACGCAGACGTGCGGACACAAGGCGTGGGTCATCGGGGCTTAGGCCCATGGTTCGGATGAACTCCATGCGTTGTTGTGATTTCAGGGCCTCGCGGTCTATCGCGGTACCCATCATGCGGTCAATGATCTGGCCGCCCGGTGACACGTGAAACCATTTGGAAAAATCACGGAAATGGTGTTGGTTGTGCAATGTGGTGACATGGCGTTCCACCCAGATTTTAGGCACATTCAAATGTGCCGTCATGTGGAACCATTCATAAAACAGAAATGTCCCGACCCCGCCAACCAGAATAACGCTTGCAGCGATGGGCAGGGCTAGGGTTGTGATGAACGATAGGGCTGCCCAAAGCAGTGTGAAGTTCATGCACAGCATCGGGATGGCAAACCAGACGGGCACAAAGAACAGCTCTTTGTTGGTCGGAAAATCGTGGTGGCCATAGTGTACTTGATAAAGCAGATCGAACTGCCATTGTTTGGTGGGGGCTTTGAGGTGGAATAGGAAACGGTGAATGGAATATTCATTCAGCATTTGGGTTAGAACACCCAATGGCACAAGCAGCCAAATCCATGCAGGGCCTGTGATAAGGGCAATCACAGCACCGACAAGCACAGCCGCTGCCATAAGTTGTACAGATATGTGACTAAACATTATTTTCAAACGCATGATGAACCCCTTTGGGGCGTATTATAGTGCAAGGTTTGGCAAGGTCAAAATAGAACGTGGCGTCAGGATGCGCAGTTGAACCTTTTGCCTGCGCGCATTATGAAAAGGGCAGTCGCAAAAAGGATCACATGAATGCCCACCCCCAAACCCGTTGTTTTGTGTATTTTGGATGGCTGGGGCCTGCGTGACGCGGCTGAAAATAACGCAGTTGCTTTGGCCGATACCCCGAATTTTGACCGCATTATGGCACAATGTCCTGCATCCACGTTAACTACGTTTGGGCCTGATGTGGGCCTGCCTGTCGGGCAGATGGGTAATTCGGAAGTGGGGCATATGAACATTGGCGCCGGGCGGGTTATTGAAAGTGATCTGTTTCGCATTCAGGGCATCATTGAACGCGGTGAGTTTGCGGCTTTGCCTGCCATTCAGCAGTTTATCACGACGATGAAAATCTCTGGTGGTACCGCACATTTGGCGGGGGTTTTGTCAGATGGCGGGGTACACAGCCATATCGACCATATGATTGCCACCGCCACGGCCATTGTGGTAGGCGGTGTGCCTGTGGCGTTGCACCTGTTTGGCGACGGGCGTGATGTGGCGCCAAAGTCAGCAAGTGGATATTTGGACCATTTGGAAGCGGGATTGCCCAAGGGCGTGACACTGGCGAGTTTCTCAGGGCGGTATTACGCAATGGATCGCGATAACCGTTGGGAACGGGTTGAAAAGGCTTATCGCGCGATGGTTTTGGGTGAGGGGCCTAGGGCGGCGCGGGCGCAAGATGTGATTGCGGATGCGTATGCGAATGGCACCATAGACGAATTTTTTGAACCCACTGTGCTGGGGGGGTATCAGGGCATGCAGGATGGTGACGGATTATTGTTTTTGAACTTCCGCGCAGATCGTGCGCGTGAAATATTGGCTGCGATTGCTGACCCTGATTTTGACAGTTTCGAAACAGGCCCGCGCCCTGCTTTGGTTGCCAATACAGGTTTTGCGCAATATTCCAGCCGTCATGATACCTATATGGATTGTGTGTTTCCGGATCAGGAGATTAAAAACACGTTAGGTGCCTGGGTATCCCAACACGGGCTTAAACAATTCCGTATTGCGGAAACTGAAAAGTACCCGCATGTAACGTTCTTTTTGAACGGCGGGGTTGAAGAGCCCGCCAAGGCCGAGGATCGTTATCTGGCGCCTAGCCCGAAAGTGGCAACCTATGATTTGCAACCTGAAATGTCATCGGTTGAGGTGACGCAACATCTGGTGGAAGCCATCAGTTTAGGCGGTTATGATCTGATTATCGTGAACTATGCAAACCCCGATATGGTTGGTCATACGGGGGATTTGCAGGCAGCAATGGCGGCTTGTGCCTCGGTTGATGTAGGCTTGGGTCAGGTGATAGATGCGCTGAATGCCCAAGGGGGTGCGATGATCGTTTGTGCAGATCACGGGAACTGCGAAACTATGGTGAACCCTGAAACCGGCGCGCCACATACCGCGCATACCACAAACCCTGTGCCTGTGGTCTTGATTGGTGGGCCAAAAACAGCCAAACTGCGCGCAGGCGGGCGACTGGCGGATTTGGCACCAACATTGTTGGGGCTGATGGGGCTAGAGAAACCGAAAGAAATGACAGGCGAAACTCTGATTTGTTAAATAAAGTATCGGCATTGGTTTTGGCAGTTTTCGTGCTTTGTGGCGCGGTGGGTTTTGCTGTGCAGGCGGCAGAAACGCCGATGCAACTGGCAAAGACAGCCGCTAATGAATTACAGGCTGCTGCGGCCGCCTTGAAAAAAGCTAAAAAATCAGAAGATCGCATTGCGGCTCTTAGCCAAACCGTGCGGGCCTATGAAAATGGCTTGCTTGCCGTGCGCCAAAGCCTGCGGGCGGCGACTATTCGTGAACAGGTTTTACGTCTTGAGTTGGCAGGGCAACGTGATCAGATCAGCAGATTGTTGGGTGTTTTGCAAACCATGGAACGGGCCAGCACACCGATGTTGATGATCCACCCTGCTGGGCCTATTGGCACGGCACGGTCAGGCATGGTGATGTCAGAGGTGACACCGATGTTGCAGGTGCGTGCCGAAGAGTTGCGCTTGCAACTGGAAGAACTGATCGGACTAAGCAATCTGCAAAAGAATGCGCAAACTGAATTGGAAGCGGGTCTGGCAGGGGCGCAAGATGCCCGTATTACCCTTGCAACCGCAATCACGGAACGCACGGAACTGCCTTTGCACTTTACCGCTGATCCGGTACGGGTGCAAATTCTGGCGGATAACAGCAAAACATTGAATTTATTTGCCAACGGGCTGACGGATATTCCGCTGGATAAGGACCCGGCCCAACAAGTGTCCTTCATTGCGCTAAAGGGTGAATTGCCTTTGCCTGCGGGCGGTGCTTTGTTGCGGGGCTTTAATGAAACCGATGCTGCGGGCATTAAGCGTCCCGGTATTGTTATTACAGCCCGTCCGCTTTCGCTGGTTACCAGCCCTTCCCCCGCAACCATTCGCTTTGCGGGTTCGTTTTTGGATTATGGCAAAGTCGTTATTTTAGAGCCAGAACCCGGAGTTTTGATGGTTATTGCCGGCATGAATCATATTTACTGTGAATTCGGCCAAATCGTTAATGCGGGTGATCCCATCGGGCTTTTGGGTGGCAAACAGCCCCAAGCTCAAGATTTTTTGATCGAAGCGTCAGAAGGTGGTGGCGCAATTGGTCAAGAATCGCTCTATATAGAAATAAGAAACAATGGTAAGCCTGTTGATCCAACAAACTGGTTTGTACTAAGCAACATTTAGGAAAGCAAAATGAAAAAAATAATTTTAGCAGCCGCTACAGGCACAATGGCAGGCTTTTTGCTGACCGCTAACCTAACAGGGCCCCTGATTGCGCAGGAAACCGAACAGGCAAAATCCACTTATGAACATCTTGATCTGTTTGGCGATGTTTTCGAACGTATCCGTTCTAGCTATGTTGAAGATGTGGATGAAGAAAAACTGATACAGGCGGCAATCAGCGGTATGCTGACCTCATTAGACCCGCATTCCAACTTTATGGCGAAAGAAGCCTTTGATGACATGCGCGTAAATACGCGCGGCGAATTTGGCGGTCTTGGTATTGAAGTAACCCAGGAAAACGGCTTTGTGAAAGTTGTCACACCGATTGATGATACCCCTGCTGAAAAAGCGGGTATTCAATCAGGCGATTTTATCACCAAAGTTGATGGTGAAACACTGTTGGGTATGTCGTTGAACGATGCGGTTGATCTGATGCGCGGGCCGATCGGATCAGAGATTGTTCTGACTATTGTGCGCGACGGTGCTGATGAGCCGCTTGAAGTTACGATTATTCGTGATCAAATTAAGGTTAAAGCCGCGCGCGTTCGTATTGAAGGCAGCACGGTTGTGATGCGGGTATCTGGTTTTACCGACCAGACGTATAAAAACCTGAAAGAGGGTATTGAAAAGCAAGTTGAAAAAGCAGGCGGCATGGATATGGTCAGCGGCTTTGTTCTGGACCTGCGCAATAATCCCGGTGGTTTGCTGACACAAGCGGTGCTGGTTTCAGATGCATTTTTGGAAAAGGGTGAAATTGTCTCAACGAGGGGCCGTAATTCACAAGATAGTGATCGGCGCAACGCAAAGCCCGGTGACCTTACCGAAGGCAAGCCGCTGGTTGTGCTGATCAATGGCGGTTCCGCATCGGCCTCTGAAATTGTGGCGGGAGCTTTGCAAGACCATCACCGTGCGGTGGTGATCGGTACCAGAAGTTTTGGCAAAGGCTCGGTTCAGACGATTATGCCGTTGCAAAGTGGCTCTGGCATTAAGCTGACAACAGCACGTTATTACACGCCGTCTGGCCGTTCTATTCAGGCGCTGGGTGTTTCACCTGATATTTTGGTAGAACAACGTTTGCCTAAGGCAGAAGGCGAAGAGGATGATGCGACGGCACGTAACCAACGGTTTGAGGCGGATTTGCGCGGATCATTGGAAAATGACAGCTTAAGCGAAGACCAGAAAAAAAAGCTGGAAGAAGAAGTTAAAGCACAAGAAGAGGCGGCAAAACTGCGGGATCAGGATTACCAGTTATCCTATGCCTTGGATATTCTGAAAGGTTTGTCCGTTCTATCGGCTGAGAAGTAAATGACCGAAGAAGAAATTCTTGCGCTGCCATATCGGCCTTGCGTCGGCATCATGATTTGCAACCGTGATGGCAGCGTCTTTGCAGGCCAACGGCTTGGTAATGCGTCTGAAGCTTGGCAGATGCCGCAAGGTGGTGTTGAAAAGGGTGAAGCCCCCCGCGCGGCGGCTTTGCGTGAACTGGAAGAGGAAACTGGCATTCCTGCCAGTGCTGTGACGATTGTGGCGGAAACCGCAGATTGGATACCGTATGATTTGCCGCATTATCTGGTACCAAAATTGTGGAAAGGCCGATATCGCGGGCAAACACAAAAGTGGTTTTTGATGCGATTTATCGGCGACGATACGCTGATCAATATCAACACTGAAATACCGGAATTCGGGGCATGGGCATGGTTGCCACCAGAAAAACTACTGGATCTGATTGTGCCCTTTAAGCGCAACACATACGAACAGGTTATACGGGAGTTTCAGTCGCAGGTGACATCATGAAACGATTTTTAACAGGCGTAGTTTTATGCAGCGTTATTACGTCACAAGCGGCGGCCCTAAGCTGTATGAGATCAAATATTGCGCGCACGTTTAATTGGGTTCATGAAGCACAAGATGTGTATATTATGGGTTTGGGGGTTTTGACGCCAAAAGGGCCTATTCCAAAGTACCAGCAGGGTCAGCCACGCCATATACCATCGCAGTTTAAGGGTGTATTTTTTGGCCCTACAGGAAAAACTGAAGAGCAAACAGTTCTGGTGACTGTAGATGCAATTTGTTTTGCCAGCTGGTGTGGCGGGTACCCTGAAACAACCAAAGACATGCTGGTGTTTTTCAAGAAAGCCGAAACAGGGTATCGATTAGAATCGAACCCATGTGACGGACACTACAAAGTTGCACCGACACCAAAAGAGATAAGATTATTGCAAAAATGTTTGCGTAGGGGTGGCTGTACTGATGCCCAAATTAAATCTTTGGATCAGTGGTAAGTTACAGTTCTATCTGTAAACCATTGCGCACCAAGGCGTTTAGCATCGTGGCATCTATCACTTTTGAGCCTTGAATAAACAACTGACGTAATCTTACTAAATCCGAGATCGGTTCCAGATCAGCAACATTCGTGACGCTCACGTCCAATAGCCGTAAACGGTTAAGGTCGGTCAGCGGGACAAGATCAAATACGGGCGTCAGGCCTGCGTTTAATTCAGTTAGGTTAGACAGATTTGCAAGCGGTGAAAGATCAGACACAAGCGTGCCGTCTAAGTGCAGGATTTTTAGGTTTTCCAGACCTTCCACAGGGCTAATGGTTTCAACAACGGTTCCACCTAAAGACAATTCGCGCAGGTCGCGAAAGGCAGCAACAACAGAAATGTCTGAAACCAAACTGTCGGAAATGTTGAACCATACCATTGAGGTCAGCCTTTTAAGGGCAGAAATATCAGATATAAATGTGCCTTCAACACTGATGCGACGCAGTTTTTTCAACTTTGCAAGTGGTGTTACATCTTCAACATAGGTACGATCCAGACCGATATCTTCTAAGGATTTAAAGGATCGTAAAACCTGAATATCGGATACCTGTGTATCTGAAAGATACAGGTATTTCAGGTTTTTCATACCTGCCAAAGGCGACAGGTCATGGATATTTGTTTCGTTTAAACTAAGTGTTTCCAGCCCGCGCATTTTTGAAATAGGGGTCAGATCCATAATATTTGAACCATCAAGAATAAGTGTTTTTACGTCTGTAATCCCCACAAGCCCGTCAAAACTGTCAAATGATTTGTGTGCAAGGGACAACACGCCTTGCTCGCTGACAGTTACACAGGCTTGAAATAGGGGTCAGATCCATAATACTGCAACGGTTGTGCGCAGATTACTGTCTTCGACCTGTTCCAAAGGCCCCAATATGTCATCCTGAGCAAATGACGCTAGGCTAAGCATGAGCGTGATCATTACGATACCGGATAGATGTTTTAGTGTAGAAAAAAAGTGCATACTCATAACGCAGTAAAGGTTTAAAACCTTATCCCCCAAAAACAGCAGTGAACAATAGGTAGGAACCCATTGTGCCGTTTCAAGTTGTTAAGGAAATATTAACAATTAAATTGTGACAAATATCACTGTTGAGGGGGTTAGCTTAGCCGCAGGTAAATTGAATTATTTTACCTGCTTTATTATGATGAACATTCAAACGCTGTGCAGAATAATCCATTGTCATCATCGTATCAGGGCCTAAAATACGTGTGTGCTTCGGAAGTTTTAGGCTATCAAGGGCAGATTTATCCTGTCCGATTAAATGTGCGTATTTATCTGGTTTACAAGCTGCCTCTGTTGCGGCTGGCCGCGTATTTTTTACAGGCCTTTCTGTGGCTTTCGTCTGGCAGCCTGAAACGGTGATCACCATTATTATGCCGAGTGTTTTTGCGATAATGTGCGTTGAACAGCGTCTGTCCATTGATCATACTCCTTCTGCCTGTCTTTATTATTTAAGGATGGGGTAAAGCGTTTTTCAAGTTGCCAGGTGTTTTTAAATTCATCTAGGCCAGGGTGCAAATCTATCGCCAAGCCAGCCAGATAGGCTGCACCCTTGGCTGTTGTTTCAGTTACTTCGGGCCGGTCAACAGGCGCGTTCAACTGGTCTGCCAGATATTGCATTGTCCAGTCACTGCTGGTCATGCCACCATCCACACGCAGTACGGTATCGCTGCCCCAATCCCAGTCTTTGCGCATGGCTTCCAGCAGATCGCGGGTTTGAAAGGCAACAGATTGCAAGGCGGCTTTTGCCAGTTCTTTGGGGCCGGAATTACGTGTCAGGCCATAAATGGCCCCGTGACATTCTGCATCCCAATAGGGCGCACCAAGCCCCGTGAAGGCAGGTACGATGACCACGGATTGTTCGGGATCTGCGGCTTCTGCCAACTTTTGGGTTTCACGGGCATCATCAATAATACCCAGCCCATCGCGCAGCCATTGCACCACGGCACCTGCGATAAAGATCGAGCCTTCCAGTGCATAGGTTGGCTGGCCGTCTAGCTGGTATGCGATTGTTGTCAGCAGGCGGTTTTGGGATTGCACGGCCTGTTTGCCGGTGTTCAGTATCGCAAAACAGCCCGTACCATAGGTAGATTTCATCATGCCCACGTCAAAGCAGGCTTGCCCCACAGTTGCGGCTTGCTGATCGCCTGCAACACCGCGAATGGGGATGGATTGACCGAAAATTTCTGCCTGCGTTTCACCGAAAACGGCAGAGCTGTCTTTGACCTCTGGCAGCATGCTTGCGGGTACATCAAACAAGGCCAGCAAGTCATTATCCCACCCGCCTGAGTGGATATTATAAAGCATCGTGCGCGATGCGTTTGTGGCATCTGTGGCGTGAATTTTGCCGCCTGTCAGTCGCCAGATCAAAAAACAGTCAATGGTGCCGCAAAGCAACTGACCTGCATTCGCCTGTGCGCGCGCACCTTCCACATTGTTCAAAATCCAGTTGATTTTCGTGGCGGAAAAATAAGGATCTAATAGTAGCCCCGTTTTTTCGGTAACAGTTGCTTCATGCCCGCTTGCTTTCAATCCGGTACAGTAATCCGCCGTGCGCCGATCCTGCCAGACAATCGCGTTATAGATGGGCTTGCCTGTAACCTTATCCCAAATCACCACAGTTTCACGCTGGTTGGTAATGCCGATAGCCGCGACTTTTTGGGTCAGGGCTTCTTTACAGGTGGCAAGTGTTGTATCCCAGATTTCTTCGGGGTCATGCTCTACCCAGCCTGCTTTGGGAAATATCTGGCGGAACTCTTTTTGCCCCTTTGAAACGGGCCGTAAATCGTTATCAAACAAAATCGCGCGGCTGGATGTGGTGCCTTGGTCAATCGCTAGAATATAGCTCATACGCTTGCCTTTTTCATCCATGTGTTCAGAACGGTAACTTGTCGTTTGGTTAAGCGTAACCCAAGTTTGCTACGACGCCAAACCACATCTTCTGCGGTTTGTGCCCATTCCTTATCCATCAGCCATTTGACCTCTATTTCGGTCAGGCCCGCGCCGAATTTTTTGCCCATCGCTTTGGCCGTAGTGATGCCGCGCAGCATTTCAGTGGCTTGTGTGCCGTAAGATTTGAACATGCGGCGCACCTGATCTTCGTCCAAAAACGGGAAGTCCCAACGAAACTGGGCGATCAGTTCATCTTTTTGCGGCAGTGCAAAATCACCGCCCGGTAAGTGGGCATGATGCGTCCAAGGTTTGCCGATCATGCTGGTGAAAGGGGCAAGTTCTGCGACCACCTCTTCTGACAGTTTGCGGTAGGTGGTGATCTTGCCGCCAAAAATGTTGATCAGCGCGCAGCCGTCAATTTGACGAACCTTAATTTCATAATCGCGGGACGCAGACTTTGCATCACCATCGCTGGTATCGTGCAAGGGGCGCACGCCTGCATAACGCCAGACAACATCATCGGTTGTGATGTCTTTCTTGAAGTTTTTCGATACCACTTTGCATAGGTATTCAGCCTCTTCATCACTGCATTGCGGGTTCGTAGGATCGCCTTCATGGTCGGCATCTGTGGTGCCAATCAAGGTGAAATCGTTTTCATATGGAATAGTGAAAACCAGACGGCCATCGTCGATTTGAAAGAAATAAGCACGGTCATGCTCGTATATTTTTGGCACCACAATATGAGAGCCGCGCACAAGGCGGATATTTTCAGGGGTTTCGGATTTTAGTTGATCCTCAATGATGGATTTCACCCAAGGGCCGCCTGCATTGACCAGAACGCGGGCCTGAATTTTTTTAGTTTTACCTGTGTGCAAATCTTTCATACTGGCAACCCACTGGCCGTCTTTTGGTGTGGCCGAGGTAAAGCGAGTGCGCACCATAATTTTGGCACCGCGATCAGCGGCATCGCGCGCGTTCAGCACCACAAGGCGCGCGTCATCAACGGCGCAATCGGAATATTCGAACCCAACTTTAATAGTGTCTTCCAACGGGTCGCCCAAAGGGCCTTTGGTCAGGTTGACGGTTTTGGTCGGCGGCAGGGTTTTGCGCCCGCCGATGTAATCGTAAATGAATAGCCCCGCGCGCAGCATCAATTTCGGGCGCATGCCTGACAGGTGTGGTATAATAAAGCGCATGGGCCAAGCGATATGGGGCATGTTGCGCAACAAAACCCCGCGTTCAATCAGGGCTTTTCTGACCAGACCAAACTCGTAAAATTCCAGATAGCGCAAACCGCCGTGGAATAGTTTGGTTGATGAAGATGATGTTTCACCTGCCAAATCGCCTTGTTCCACAAGCGCCACTGTCAGCCCGCGCCCAACCGCATCACGTGCGATACCACAGCCGTTCACGCCGCCACCGATTACTAAAACATCGTATTGTTCCAAAGCAAAGTCTCTTTTGTTTGTTTTCGCGCAACCCTAGACCTGTAGATAAAAACAGTCACCCCGTTTCTTGCAATTTGCTTGATTTTGACGCGTGGTTCCAACATTGTAACCGAGAATTGATCGGAGAACACTTATGAGAACACGCGCCGCAGTAGCCCTTGAGGCTGGAAAACCACTTGAGGTTATGGAAGTAAATTTGGAAGGCCCTAAAGCTGGTGAGGTTTTAGTAGAAATTAAAGCCACAGGGCTTTGCCATACGGATGAATTTACCCGATCCGGGGCTGACCCCGAAGGGATGTTCCCGGCGATCTTGGGTCATGAAGGTGCAGGCGTTGTTGTGGAATGTGGCCCTGGTGTGAAAGATTTAAAAGTTGGTGATCATGTGATCCCGCTTTATACGCCTGAATGCCGTGAGTGCGATTATTGTCTGAACCCGAAAACCAACCTGTGCCAGTCTATTCGCGCAACCCAAGGCCAAGGCTTGATGCCTGACGGAACCAGCCGTTTTTCAATGTTAGACGGCACACCGATTTTGCATTATATGGGCTGCTCGACCTTTGCCAATCACACAGTTTTGCCGGAAATCGCTTTGGCCAAAGTGCGTAAAGACGCACCGTTCGATAAAATTTGTTATATCGGGTGCGGTGTGACCACGGGCATTGGTGCGGTGATCAATACGGCTAAGGTTGAAATTGGCAGCACGGCGATTGTGTTCGGCCTAGGCGGCATCGGTTTGAACGTGGTGCAAGGCCTGCGTTTGGCGGGGGCTGATCAGATTGTTGGCGTTGATCTGAATGACGGTAAAGTTGAAATGGCCACAAGGTTCGGTATGACCGACTTTGTGAATCCTTCCACGGTTAAAGGCGATCTGGTTGAACATTTGGTAGCACTGACAGGCGGCGGTGGTGACTATACGTTTGATGCCACAGGCAATGTGGGCGTGATGCGCACGGCATTGGAAGCGGCGCACAAGGGTTGGGGCGAAAGTATTATTATCGGCGTGGCCCCTGCTGGGGCTGAAATTTCCACACGCCCGTTTCAGTTGGTAACAGGCCGGGTTTGGCGCGGCACGGCATTTGGCGGTGCGCGCGGACGCACGGATGTACCTAAAATCGTTGACTGGTATATGGACGGCAAGATTGAGATCGATCCGATGATCACTCATAAAATGCCGCTGGAAGATATCAACAAAGGGTTTGATCTGATGCATGAAGGCAAGTCTATCCGTGCAGTGGTGGAGTTTTAAAACTGACCATTATTCGCAATGCAGAAAAACAGGATCGTGCGGCCATCTGGGCGATCCTGAAACTGATTTTTCGTACGGGTGAAACCTATGCGATTGATACGGATATATCGCAATCGGATGCGCTGGCATTTTGGTGCGATGGCACTCACACCGCCTTTGTCGCAGAATACGAAGGGCAGATTTTGGGCACCTATTACATCTGCCCCAATCAGGGCGGCAATGCCGCGCATATTTGTAATTGCGGCTTTGCAACCCATGCGGATGCGGGTGGAAAAGGCATTGCGCGTGCAATGCTGGAACATAGCTTAACAACCGCCCCGAAGATGGGGTTTAGGGCGATGCAGTTTAATTTTGTGCTGGCGAACAATGCCCGTGCAGTAGCCATATGGGAAAGATACGGATTTGAAATAATCGGGCGTATTCCAGAGGCGTTTGATCACCCCAAAGACGGGTTTGTAGATGCTTTGGTAATGCACAAAAGCGTGTGAAGATAACGGTTTTGCAAGCCTTCATAGCACTGTATGATGGCTGAAATATAAAGACGAAGGGGATTTTATGGAACACTATGATTTGATCGTGATCGGCAGCGGGCCTGCGGGGCGTGCAGCTGCCATTCAGGCCGCAAAATTGCAGCACCGCGTTCTGGTAATTGAACGTAATCCCCGTTTGGGCGGCGTTTCTGTGCATACTGGTACGATCCCGTCAAAGACTTTGCGTGAAACCGTGATGAACCTGTCGGGGTGGCGGGAACGCAGTTTTTACGGCCGTTCATACCGCGCCAAGCAGGAAATCACTGCCGGTGATCTAAAAGAGCGTTTGCACAAAACGCTGGATCATGAAGTTGATATTATGGAGCATCAATTTACCCGAAACCATGTGGAAAGCATGACGGGAAACGCGCGTTTTATCAGCCCGACTGAAATAGAGGTGGATGCGTCAGGCGATGAAAACTGCCACCTTACGGCTGATAAATTTCTGATCGCGACAGGCACCCACACCTACCGCCCTGATTACATTCCGTTCAATAAAACCACCGTTGTGGATGGTGATGATCTGCTGAAACTGGATAAAATTCCACGCAGCCTGATTGTGATCGGCGCAGGCGTGATCGGGGTGGAATATGCCACCATGTTCAGTGCGCTGGATGTGCGGGTCACTTTGGTGGAACCGCGTGATACGTTTCTTGATTTTATCGACAAAACTTTAATCGCCGAATTTACCCAGCAAATTCGCACCAATGGCGTTGACTTACGGCTTGGCTCTGCGGTTGAAAAAGTTGAAGATAAGGGCGATTTTGTTGAAATTTCTATGGCCAATGGCCGCCATGTGCGCGCTGAAATGCTGCTGTTTGCAGCAGGGCGTATGGGTAGTACGCAAAGCCTGAATTTGGATGCAGCCGGGTTGAAAACCGATAAGCGCGGGCGATTGGATGTAAACCGCAAGACCTATCAAACGAAGGTGCCGCATATTTATGCGGCTGGCGATGTGATCGGGCACCCAAGTCTGGCTTCAACATCCTTACAGCAAGGGCGGATTGCGGCGTGCCATGCGTTGGAAACACCAACGCTGCCGGAAAGCCCGTGGTTTCCATACGGGGTTTATTCGGTGCCTGAAATGTCAACCGTTGGCATGTCAGAAGAAGAAGTGAATGAACTGGACATCCCCTATGAAGTGGGTGTCGCGCGGTTCTCTGAAACTTCGCGTGGGCATATCATGGGGTTGGATCGGGGCATGTTGAAAATGCTGGTATCGCTGAAAACCCGCCGTCTGCTTGGTGTGCAAATTGTGGGCGAAGGGGCAACGGAACTGATCCATATCGCACAAGCGGTTTTGAACTTGAAAGGCACGGTGGATTATTTTGTTGAAAACACGTTTAACTACCCCACGCTAGCTGAGGCTTATAAAGTGGCAGGGCTGGACGCGTTCAACCGCATGCCGATCCCAGAGGAATTCAAGGTAAAGCCCAAGAAGAAATGACCCGCATTTTTATAGATGCAGATGCTTGCCCCGTGAAGGATGAAGCTGTGCGTGTGGCCGAGCGGCACAAGTTGCAAACCTATATTGTGTCCAATGGGGGTTTGCGACCAAACCCGCATCCTTTGGTGGAAAATGTGATTGTACCAGACGGCCCCGATGTTGCCGACATGTGGATTGCTGATCGCGCGGGCCCCGGCGATGTGGTGGTGACAGGGGATATTCCGCTGGCTGCGAAATGTATTGAAAATGACGCACAAGTAATTCAGCACAATGGCGAGGTTTTTACCAAGGGCAATATTGGCAACCGTTTGGCAACACGTGATTTGATGGCGGATTTACGTGCCGCTGATCCGTTCAGGCAGGGCGGGGGCAAGCCGTTTTCCAAAGCAGACAGATCGCGATTTTTGGATATGCTGGAACGTGAGGTTCAGATGGCTAAACGGAAATTACCCAAATGATCAAGGCAGTGATTTTTGATATTGGCAACGTGCTGATTGAATGGCAACCGGAACGGTTTTATGATGCGATCATCGGCTCTGACAAACGTAAAAAAATGTTTGAAACAGTTGACTTACACGGCATGAATGATGTGGTAGACAGCGGTGGGCCGTTTCAGGAAACGATTTATGCATGGGCCGAAAAATACCCTGAGTTTCGCACTGAAATTCGCATGTGGCATGATCGCTGGATTGAAATGGCAACCCCTGCAATAGACATGTCTTGGGCCAGTTTGTGGGCCTTGCAGGCCAAAGATATTCCGGTTTTTGCTTTGTCGAATTTTGGCATTGATAGTTTCGCTTACGCAGAAACGAAATACCCTGATCTAGGTCTGTTTGATCAACGTTATATATCCGGTCATATGGGGGTGATCAAACCTGCGAAACAAATTTATCAGATGTTGGAAGACGGTTGCAGGCTTGCCCCTGAAACCTTGTTGTTTACCGATGATCGCATCGATAACATTGATGCAGCACGTGATCGCGGCTGGCATACGCATCTGTTTGAAGGGCCGCAAGCTTGGGTGGATTGTTTGGTTGACCACAGGCTTTTAGCGCGTTCGGATATAAAGGGATAAGCATATGACTGTACCGTCTATTGGCTTTAATGAAATGGATAAAATCCTGCAATGGCAGGATGTTACGGATGCAATGCTGGCAGGGCATCTATTGCCCAAGGCCAGTATTTCCGATGGATTTTCTTATCGCGGTAATGATACGCTTTTATCGCGTTCCGCTTGGGTTGACGGGTTGGGGGCGCTGGTGAAAGCTGCAACAATCGTGCCTGAGAATACCGCCAAGGGTGTTCCGATGATCAATGGCGGGGTGATGCTTTTTGATGATGAAACCGGGCAGCTGGAAGCACTGGTTGATTTTCATCTGGTGACAAAATGGAAAACTGCGGGCGACAGTTTGCTGGGGGCAAAACTGCTGGCACGGCCTGACAGTAAGGATGTTCTGATCGTTGGTGCCGGTACGGTTTCACGCAATATGGTATCTGCTTATGCCAGTGTTTTTGAAGGTGCGCGTTTCACGGTTTGGAACCGTAGCTCTGAAAATGCGGCAAAGATGGTGGCGGAATTATCGGGTGAATATGATGTTTCACAAGCGACTGATCTGGCGTGTGCCGTAAGCCGCGCTGACATTATCAACTGTGCTACGATGTCAACCGACCCTGTAATTGACGGGGCATGGTTGCAAGATGGCCAGCATATCAATCTGATCGGGGCATATCGGCCTGATATGCGTGAGGTTAATGATTTAACCCTGCAGAAAGTAAAGATTTTTGTGGATAGTCGGGAAACCACGATTAACCATATCGGAGAGCTGAAAATACCGATTGAAAACGGTGTGATTTCTGAAAATGATGTGCTTGCAGATTATTATGATATCGCGTCAGGCGCGTTTCCCAGGGGCAACAGCCGCGATATTACGCTGTTTAAAAATGGTGGTGGTGCGCATCTGGATTTAATGACGGCCAAGTTGATTTTGAAGAAATGGCGCGAAGCCTAAGTTGCGTCGTCTGTGTTGTCAGAGACAGTCAGCACACTTTCCACAAACGGCAGCACCCGTGTTGTCTGGGCGACATCGTCGCTGACGGGGGGTGACTTCCATTCCATGCTGTCGAAGGTTTTGCAGTTGTCACATTTCGGCGTCCACGCATCATGAATTTTATTGCAAGAGTTGCAAATCCACTGTGGCCCGCGTGATGCGGTCAAGGCTTTGTTCAACCAGCCCCGAACGATTTCATCGCCCGCCCCTTCACCGCGATGAATGGCGGCCATGATAGATAGGGAACGTGCGGTTGGCTCGGTTTCATGCAAGTCGCCCAAAGCACGACGTGCAGCGGGGAAATCTTCATCAGCCAGTGCAAGTTCTGCCTTCAACAGGCGTGTTTCTGTATCATTGGGGTTCACTTTGGTCAGCGCATTGAAACGCTTCATGCGCTGGACAGAGGTTTCATCTTCTTCAATCTCGGCAAATGCTGCGGCCAGTTCAGGATGCGGGTTACCGCCCCACGCTTTTTTCAAAATCTTGGCAGCACTTGATTTGTTACCAGAAAGGCTTTGCATTTCTGCGGCCAAAACGGCAGCAGGGATCAATGTGGGAGACAATTTATTAGCGTTTAAAACGGCGGCTTTGCCGGTGTCCATATCACCTGCATCCAGCTTTTCTTTGGCATCTGCCAAAGCCAGAATTGCTTCACGACGGCGCCCTACATCTTTGGGCAGCGCCCCTTTGCGTACTTTGGTTATCAGCGTTTCACGCGCACCTGACCAGTCGCCTGCATCGGATTGCATTTCAAACAACAGGTTTTGCGTGTCTACATGTGCCGGGCGCAGGGCAAAGGCTTTTTCGGCCAGCTTCATCGCGGTTTTGGTATCACCTTCTGCCAGCTTTTGTTTCATCAAGCCGCGCACGCCAACAAAGCGGGTGCGGTCATCTTGCAGCAAGTTTTTATAATATTTCAGAGCTTTCTTGGTGTCGCCTGTCATTTCAGCTGCCTGTGCGTTGATCAGGTTGGTCAGTTCCGGGCGGGCCAGCAATTTTTCAGCCTTATGGGCTTGTGCCAAAGCGGTCTTGCCTTCGCCAGAGGCCAAGGCAACCATACCTTCGGCCAAGGCATCAAAACCGCGTTTTTGACGATTGCGGTTGAAGTAGCGGGTAATGGCAGTTTCGTCGCCGTTGAAGAAGTGGAATATGGCCAGAACCAAGCCCAAGGCTATGATCACCAGCCAGACGGTGATTAGCAGCAGTATAACGGCAATCGCGGCCATAAGCGGGCTGAAACTGTATTCCATTTCGGCAATGGAAACACGCACTTCGCCGCCTGTGTCAATCAGGAAAACAACGCCGAAAGTGATCAGAGCGATGGTGCAGATAAATAGGATAATTCTTACAAGTGACCAGATCATAATATGCTTTGCCTAATTGGTTGTGAGTTGTTGCTGTATGGCCTGCACCGCTGATGTGGCGCTGTTTAGCTGTTTCAGGGATGTTATCCACCCCGCCATAGTTTCTTGCGCGGGCGCACTTAGTGCAGCGGTTTCGATTAATGCGTCGCTTGTATTGCCGGCATCCATTGCGGCCTCAATGCGCGATAGCACTGCATCCAGCCCGTCCCCTGATTGCGGCTCTAATGAACGTGTACCAACTTGTGATTTCAAGAATGAAGAGAATAGCCCAAGAGCTGTATCGCCAGAACTTGCGGCGGCATCATCGCGTAATGCGATGCGTGCAAGGGCGGGTAATTGCCTTTTCAAAGCGGCCATAGATGGTGTACCCTTTGCTGCAATATCTGTCAGCACTGCGGGGGCGGTAATGCCGGCGGCACCTGAAAGTTGACCTAGTGCTTTTTGAAACGGTTTGCTTGCTTTCAAAGCGTTTGAAATTTGTGCCAAAGCAGCTGTCGCTTCAGCCATACGCAGTTTGCTATCCGCATCCTGTTGCGCTTCTACCGCCTGAGACTGGCTGCTGTTCAGTTGCTGTTGGGCATCGGTGATCGCGGCTAGTTTATCTTCAAACTGCTGCAAAGCCTCATCCGAAACCTGCCCATTTTGGGTGGTCAGTGCTTGGCGTGCAGTGATCTTTGTAAGATCTGCCTGTAATGCGGCAATGCTTTCTTCCAATATTTTTGTGGATTGCGAAAGCGCGTCTATATTTGCGCCGAAATCAGCATCGTTGTTTTTAAGCTGGTCAAGAACAGGGGTGATTTGCGCGATGACTTTTTGTTGATCGTCTGCGGCTTCGATCTTGGCAAGACGGGTTTCAAAGTCAACTTGCAAAGCGGCTATCTGCGCCGATGTATCTGCCTGTGGTGATAGAAACTCTGCCACAGGTTTTAGACCAGCGGGTAACATCGGGGCAACTTTGGGGGCGGCCCAAATGCCAGCGACAGCACCGACTGCAAGAATAGCTATAATGCGCAGAATACTGGATGACAGGTTACGCTCGTCATCTTCTTGGTGCTCATCATGCACGTCCTCATCTTCGGATGTTTCTTCTTGAGCATCCTGAACCACGTCATCTTCTTCGATGGTGTCGGTTTCAGGGCTATCAGTGTCTTTATCTGCCACGGGGTAATACCTTTATTTAACAGATTTAATATAGAACCTGATTTGCCGTTCTTAAAGGGCTTGTTGGGGTTTTCTACGCAACAAAATTGACTTTAATCATTTCAATTAAAGCGGCGCGCGTGGGTTTTTGTGCTGTTTTCACGCTATAATCGTCAAAAATAGCGGCAACAGCGGGGCTTATGCAAACCAGCGACAAATCGCGCGGTTTTATGGAAGTCATGGCTACACAGAAGCGTTTGGCAATTTCTTGGGATAGAATCGGTATTAGCACGGGGGATGATTCGATTAATCTGATGGCTTCATCGGAAAGCGGCTGGAAGCTTTGGCGATAGAGGACGGTATCTGTGATTTGATAACCCAAGCGCGTCAATTCTTTTGCGATGTCACATGATACGATTTCTGCTCTGGGATAGAGGATACTATTACTGTCAGGCACGTTGTTGCCAAAAAGGGCAATCAGCTGTTCTGCGGTTTCAAAGGTTTGCGAAATGTTAAACCCGCGATCCAAAGCCACACGTTTTGTTATACTGCCCACACAATACACTTCCCCTTTATGCTGCGTTTTACCCGCATAAAGACGCACAGCATTAGCCGAGGTAAAAATCACAAGGTTGGCGGTTGGCAAGATTTGCTTGGTGTTAAGCGGTTCGATTTGCACCATAGGGGCATAAATTACAGGGTTGGGCAGGGCCAGTTCAGCCACAAAATCAACCGCCTGATCATAAGCGCGGATCATTAACAGGATTTTGGGCGGCGTATTCATAATTGGGTTGCCATTGCTTGCTTTTGGGTCAGGTGATACTTCAACATTAAATGAACATGTAAGGTTGATTTTGGCAATGTCTGATAGCGTCACAATTCTAGGGCTGGAAAGCAGTTGCGATGATACGGCTGCGGCTGTGGTGCGCCATACTTTGGGGAAGCCCGCAGAAATTCTGTCGTCGATTGTATTTGATCAATGTGATTTGCACGCGGATTTTGGGGGGGTTGTGCCTGAAATAGCGGCACGTGCGCATGCGGAGCGGTTGGACTTGTGCGTTGAGGCGGCATTGCAGAAAGCCGCGCTGTCTTTGATGGATATGGATGCGATTGCGGTCACATCGGGCCCGGGCCTGATCGGCGGTGTTTTAAGCGGTGTGATGTGCGCCAAAGGGCTGGCAGCGGGTTCTGGCAAGCCCTTGATCAGCGTCAACCATCTGGCAGGTCACGCACTGACGCCGCGAATGACGGATGGCACAGAGTTTCCTTATTTGATGTTGCTGGTCAGCGGCGGGCATTGCCAGTTTCTGATCGTGCATGGCATGGATAGGTTCACGCGTTTGGGCGGCACTATTGATGACGCCCCCGGTGAAGCATTTGATAAAACCGCCAAGCTGTTGGGTTTGGGTAATCCTGGCGGGCCTTTGGTGGAACAACAGGCACTTCAGGGTGACGCGAAACGCTTTAAACTGCCGCGCCCTTTGCTGGATCGCGCCGGGTGCGACATGTCCTTTTCAGGTTTGAAAACCGCCCTGCGCCGTGCGCGGGATTTGATTGTGGATGAAAAGGGTGGGCTGACAGTGCAAGATCGCGCTGATCTTTGTGCAGGGTTTCAGGCGGCTGTGGCTGATACGTTGGTTGAAAAAACCCGCCGTGCCTGTTTGGCGTTTATGGAAGCGACGAATGCACCAATCCCTGTGCTGGCTGTTGCTGGCGGCGTTGCGGCGAATACGGTTATTCGGGATGGGTTACAGGGGCTTTGTGCCGCGCAAGGCTTTGCGTTTCTGGCACCGCCTTTGAAATATTGCACAGATAATGCGGCGATGATTGCATGGGTCGGGGTTGAGAAATATCGTGCAGGTGATTTCAGCACGATGCAACTAGGGGCCCGCCCGCGCTGGCCGTTGGACAGGGTGGCAAAACCGATGTTGGGGTCGGGTAAAAAGGGGGCTAAAGCATGAGTAATATCGGGGTGATAGGTGCGGGGGCTTTTGGCACAGCTTTGGCGAGTGTATTGGCAGATAGTGGACATTGCGTGACGTTTTGGGGGCGTGATGGGGGGCAGATGGCGCGGCTTTCTGATACGCATAAAACAGCCTACCTGCCTGATATAACGCTGCCTGATACGTTAAAGGGAACGGCTGAATTATCTGATCTTAGGGGTTCGGATGTTGTTTTGATGGTGCTGCCTGCTCAGGTGACGCGCGGGGTTTTGCAGTCTGAAAACCTCACCACAATTAGTTGCCCGATTTTGATGTGCGCTAAAGGGATTGAGCTGGAAAGCGGGTTAAGCCAGACGGAAATTCTGCACGAAGAATTACCGCAATGTGTGACAGGTGCAATTTCCGGTCCCGGATTTGCCAGCGAAATTGCCAGTGGCAAACCAACCGCTTTGACGCTGGGTATTGCGAACGCTGAACTGGGGGCGTCTTTGCAAAAGATGCTATCGACCCCCACGATGCGAATGTACCTAACCGATGATGTTAAAGGCGTGCAACTGGGTGGGGCGCTGAAAAACGTTTATGCGATTGCTTGTGGCATTGTCCGCGGTGCAGGCTTGGGCGAAAGTGCGCAGGCGGCTTTGTTGACGCGCGGCTTTGCTGAATTGAAAGCACTGGCGCGAAGTATGGGGGCAAAGGCGGAAACCTTGTCTGGTCTGTCTGGCTTTGGCGATCTGGTGCTAAGTTGCACATCGCCGCAATCGCGGAATTATTCATTTGGGCATCAGGTGGGCGTGGCCGCTGATTTTGGGCAAACCAAAACCGTGGAGGGTATTGCCACGGCAAAGGCCGTTGCTGCTTTGGCTGGAAAGCATCAAATAGAAATGCCGATTTGCACGGCCGTCTCTGCCGTATTACAACAGCAATTATCGGTTGAGGATGCGTTGCAACAGTTGATGTCGCGCCCACTGAAACGAGAGGGGTAGGAATGGCTTATTGGTTGTTTAAATCAGAACCCAATGCATGGGGTTGGGACAAGCAGGTTGCCAAGGGGCAGGCGGGTGAAGAATGGGACGGGGTGCGTAATTATCAGGCGCGTAATTTCATGCGCCAGATGGCAGTGGGCGATCTGGGGTTTTTCTATCATTCTGTAAATGAAAAACGCATTGTCGGGGTGATTGAGGTCAGTGCGCAGTGCCATTCTGACAGCACCACGGATGACCCGCGCTGGGAATGCGTGGATATTCGCGCAGTGGGGGATGTGCCAAACCCCGTGACGCTGGAACAGATCAAAGCGGATACGCGGTTGAGCGATATGATTTTGGTTAAAAACTCGCGCCTGTCTGTGCAGCCGGTTACTGAAACTGAATGGCAGATCATCTGTGATCTGGGTGGATATAAAGGTTAAGGTAATGAGCAATCCCTGTATAATTTGTGTAGCAATCACCGGCTCTGTGCCGACAAAGGCGCATAACCCTGCGGTGCCGACAACAGTTTCCGAGCAGGTTGAAAGTACGCACGCAGCGTTTGAAGCGGGGGCCACGATTGCGCATTGCCATGTGCGTAATGAAGATGAAACACCCAGTTCCGATCCTGAAAGGTTTGTCGCCCTGAAAGAGGGGATTGAGAAGCATTGTCCAGGTATGATTGTACAGCTGTCCACGGGCGGGCGTTCCGGTGCCGGGCATGAACGCGGCGGTATGTTATCGCTGGCCCCTGACATGGCATCCCTTTCGGTTGGGTCAAACAATTTTCCGACACGGGTTTATGAAAACCAACCTGATCTGGTGGATTGGCTGGCGTCCGAGATGATCAAATATAATGTGAAGCCAGAGATTGAAGCGTTCGATCTGTCGCACATTTTTCAAGCCGTAAAAATGCAAAAGGATGGCCGCCTGAAAGGGCCTCTTCATATTCAGTTTGTGATGGGCGTGAAGAATGCGATGCCTGTAGATAAGGACGTTTTTGATTTTTATGTGAAGACGGTGAAACGTATTGCACCTGATGCCACTTGGTGTGGTGCGGGTGTTGCCTCTGGTCAGATTGCCATGAATGAATGGTCGATCGCGGCAGGCGGGCATACACGCACGGGTCTGGAAGACAACATGCGTATTGATCGCAATACATTGGCACCGTCAAATGCTGCCCTTGTGGTGCGTGCGGCAGAGCTGTGCGCGAAATACGAACGCCCTGTGGTGTCCGTCGTCATATAAAATGGGACATCAGAGCGGTTTGAGTATTGGAGGCTCTGGTTCGTTATTGTGATTGATTATGCAGCTTGTTTTTGATGTTGCAAGCGGCGTTTTTGGATTGTTTGCTTCTTGATCTTTTTCCTCTCTCTGATAATGGCTTTGTCGCGCCCAAAATAGACGTCGGCAGGTGTGACGTTGTTCAGGCTCTCGTGGTAGCGCTGGTTGTTGTAATATTCCACAAAAGCTCCGATTTGATTTTCCAGATCGCCGGGTAGGTAATAGTTTTCCAGCAGAACCCGATTTTTCATTGTCTGATGCCAGCGCTCGATCTTGCCCTGAGTCTGCGGGTGGAACGGCGCTCCACGAACGTGATCCATTCTCTGCTCTTCCAGCCATTCGGCAAGATCGCCAGAGATGTAACAGGACCCATTGTCGCTCAACAGACGCGGCATGTGCCGAACGACGGCTTGGTCGCATCCAGATGCCGTCAGGGCCAGCTCAATCGTGTCCGTCACGTCCTCGGCCCGCATGTTGGTGCAGAGTTTCCAGGCAATGATGTAGCGACTGTAATCATCCAGGATCGTGCTGAGATAATACCATCCCCAACCGATGATCTTGAAGTAGGTAAAATCGGTCTGCCACATCTCGTTGATCGCAGTGGTCTTGTCATGGAATTCATCGGCGGCCTTGATCACGATATAATCTGGTGCAGTGATCAGGTCGGCAGCCTTCAGAATGCGGTAAGATGATGATTCAGAGATAAAATACCGCTTCTCATCCGTATATTTTACCGCCAATTCACGCGTAGATAGCGCTTCATGTTCCAGCGCGAACTCGATTAAGTTATCGCGCCTGTCTTGGGGAATGCGGTTCCAGACAGACTTGGGCCGAGGCGAGCGATCCGCCAAAGCATCAAGCCCGCCCTCAAGGTATTGATCATACCACCGGTAAAATGTGGTCCGCGGAATGCCCAGCATGTCGAGGGTTTGCTTCACAGGCAGATGTGATTGCTCAACGGTGTGGATAATCTCCAGTTTCTCAGATGCAGGATATCTCATTCCTCGTATCCCCCAGCCCCTGTCATGCTTTTTTTGAGCAGACGGTTTTCAATGGTCAGATCGGCCACGCATTCCTTCAATGCCATCGCCTCGCTTCGTAGATCCTTCACCTCAGGCGACGTCGCCTGCCGGGCTGTATCGCCAGACAAGCGGCGTTTCCCCGCTTCGAGGAATTCCTTTGACCAACTGTAATACAGGCTTTCAGAGATGCCTTCACGGCGGCACAGCGCCGAAATGCTTTCCTCGCCGCGAAGGCCCGCTAATACAATGCGGATCTTTTCCTCGGCGGAATAGGTTTGTCTGGTTTTACGGCGAATGTTCTTCACCAATTTATCTGCAGCTGCTTTGCTGCTTCCGGATTTCTGTCTCATCTTCACTCCTTGAATGTTATGATGAACCAGAAATCCTCCGTTAGCTAAACCTTAAATCTGTCCCACGAGTGCTGACGTCAGACACCAACCGATTGAAATTGCCGTACCCTCTGGGGCTTCCACAATTTTCCATGCCAAATCGATATCAGGATTACCCCATGGATTACGCGGGTCGCGCGATGCGGGTTTGGGGCTATGTCGGATGGGTGTTACGACTTGATCGACAACGGGCTCTGGAAGCAGTTCTGCCTTTGGGGCCATGGAGTTTATAGGGATTTCTTTTTGCCCTTCAAGCAATAGTGGCGCGCGCAAATCGTCGTGGATGCGATCTTCTTTTACCTTCAGGCGTTTCAGTTGCCCGGCATGGCGTTTCTCTTTTGCATCTTGCTCCATAGATACAGGCACATAGCGCGTTTTGTTATGCCAGAAGTCCGCAACACAAATCAGGCGGCCGGGATGTTCTTCACCTTCTAGGATATCAATTTCACGCACCCAAACACGCTGCCCATCCTGAATGTCGTATGCAACAAGCACATCTTGGCCGTCGTATTTAATTAATTCCGGATCGGAGTAGTGGTTTTTCAGCCATGACACTTCGCCGCGTTTTGTTTTGCGTTTAACGTGCGGGCGGAAAAGATCATCGGCCATGTGGCCATCTAGGTTAACAGGTTCAAAACCATTTGTTTCAAACTCTGCCCAGTATTCATTTGGACTGGCTTTACGCATGCGCCCTGTATCATAATCACGAATGCGCAACGCACTGTGCCGCCGGTTGTTGTAATAATCAACGGCCTCATTCACCCGTTCGATAAACTCGGCAAAAGGGGTCAGTAATTTACTGGTACCAAGCGTTTTAAGATCGCGTCTGACCTCTTTGTGAACCCGCAACTTGGCCTCGCGATCCATATCCGGGCCAACATATGTATCAAATTCTTTGGCAAGCGTATTCCAAATTGATCCGTTGATCCGTTCGATAATACCGCGCGCCTGTGAGTTGTATGGCAAGGAGTGTGTGGTGGTAGTGCCAAGCCGCGCGCATAGACCAAGCGTGGCATGGTCAAATTCTTTGTTGGAATAACCCGGCCCGTTATCACTGTAGAAAATGGCGGGTATGCCGTGTTGTTCGCAGCTTTTTCGTACTGCATCTGCAACTGCACGGGTGTTTTCCGAAAGATCGATGCTCCAACCGACCAACTTGCGTGTCACAACATCCAACACCGTGGTGATTTCCGGGCGAAACGGCTGACCATGTTCGGGGTGGGCTATCTCGGCATCAAATGTTTTACCATCTGCAATGTAAATCGTGCCGGGATCCATGCCTTCAAATGTTCTGCGTTTAAAAGACAATCGCGCGTTTAATGACAGTGTCCCTTCGCGCCCTTTGTGGGCCAGAATGAACTTATCTGTACCGCTCAAAGATTTCAGTGCACGGCGCGCCTTGTCGTAATTGGGTTCAACACCAAGCTTTACCATTGCGGCCAGTTCGTCATCGTTTAAGCTGGCGATGGTCTTTTCGACGGTGATGGCAATGGTTGGATTCTGCGGGCGGCCCCAATGACGCAAGAATACGGGGAACCATGGGTAGATTGTATCTATGTTGGCTTTTTCCAACCGCGTACCGGGAAGAAGGGCAAGTACAGGATCACTATTTGTAACTAAAGCTTTTTTGTAAGCTGTACGCCAGCGATAGAATGAGCGCGCAGAGGGCACAGGCGACCGTGTACGATCCGATGCGGTCTGCATAATGTCGAGCAACCACCGTTCACACACCTCAGCCTTGGCTTCGGCAATCATTGCGGCAATCGTGGCATCTATTTTACTGCCATCGGTAAAACAACGGCGATCCAGTTCGCGCAAAATTGCGGCGCGCGCTTCCATTACACGACGGCGGTGGGCCGCAACGCCTGTTGCCAGTTCTGTAGCTGTTTTCTTTGCTGAAACTTCGCGCTTGGTTAGATCCGCTATCGTTACGGCCTTGTTCTGCCGCTGTACCCAATCAGCCTGTGCTGCACTTGGCAGGCAACTGATATGATATTCCCAACCGCCGCCGCGCCCTTTGCGTTTACGGGCTTTTTGAGGGCCAAGGGTACGCCAGTTTTCGCGTTTAGCTTTACGGATAAATCCGCTTTTAGTTTTGGGTAAATCGCCAAATCTAGCCCTTATAATTTCTTCAGATGACATCCACTCATTATCGCCATACGCCCAAAGATGGGGTGCCGCTGGTGTGTTCGCATGTGCATTCATCGGCCAGACCTCACGCGCGCCATACGGGTGGCTTTTTGGTGGGCAAGGCGTTTTTCCTGCTCTTCGATGTGGTAAAGTTCGATGATATCGCTGTATTTTGTGGGCACTGCGGCCAATTCAAACATTTCGGCCATGAAGCCGATTAACCCATGTTGGCCTGTGACATGAACAAGGGCGATGACACGTTCCCATGTGATCTTATGGTGTTCACGCCCTTCGCTGGCATAGGCATCCAGCATATTTTTGGTGACCTTATCGCCAAGGTAGTCAGACATGCCTTGCGCAATCTCTTCGCGGGTCATGTCACTGGTCTTAAGAGTGCGGCTGATTGCACGTGCAATGCGGCTGCCCAGATTGCCACCACTGGTCACTTCGGGTGGCAGGGATACGGCAACCTTTGGCGGTTGCCAGTCGGTGAACATATCAAGGGTGCGGGTGTCGGTGCGTCTAGGCATTCTGGCACTTCACACTGACCACATTGCCACAAACCGCACAGTAGACGCGTGTTGATCCACTACCAAACATTTGCATTAAACAGGTGGGTTTCCGATTTGGTAACTCACTGCCATGATCCACATAACGGTTCAGTACCTGTTGTACATGCCAGTATTCTGGCATTGTGGTGGAACTTTCTAAGCTGGCTTTATATTGGGTTAAAGCCAACCTAATTGAAGGCCGTTCTGGGCGGTCATAGAAAGCTAAAAAGCCAGAAAACCAAGCAGGGGCCTTTGTGATATTGCCACTCATTTGCTCCACCCCAACAAATCAGGCGCGATCAAAATCGCAATGATCAAGATGATCAGGGCAACCGTCCCATAGATTGCATCTACCCAAATTTCAAAAGTGCGGAGCTTTTCAATTAGAGCGAGAGCGTTAAACCGCTTCACTTGCGTTAAACGAGCCATGTCTAAACTGCCGCGCATTTTTGACTGGCTTTTATTGACGTATCAACGTTAAATTGCTTACGAATACGTGGGTGAAGCGGAATACCATTGCTGTCATACCGATTAGGCCAGATTACATGCGCAGGTGTTTCCAGAAAATTGGCAACCGCCTGTTCGCCGACATAGCAGGGCTTTCGTAAAGCCACGCTGGTTGCAGCATGTGAAATCTTGTGGGCCCGTGCAATGCGAGAAAGGTTCGACCCTTTCTTTGCAATGGCGGCCATTATGTCGGCGGGATGCATGTTTAAGGTGCTTGGTTTCATCTGCTCTTACTCCATCCCGTCTGATGCGGGGTTAAAGGGTGTTTAACTGTTAGGTTGTAATAAACATGAACGTAAATACGGTCAAAGTCAATAAAAATAAACGAAATTACGTTTGCGACAGATTGAATTACGTTCAGCCTGATCGTAAAAACCGTAATATTATGATTTTAAACGATAATACTATATGTGTCGCAGCATGTGGATATGTCGTTAGTGAGGCGACAGATGGAAATTAATAGTGTCGCTGATAGAGTTCGCCAATTAATCGGTGATAAGACTGAACGTAGTTTCGCAAATAATATCGGAATTACGCAAAGCACACTTTCTGGTCTGTTGACTGGTAGTCGCCCGTCTGTGGACAAAGTTGTAGCCATTGCAAATGCTACTGACGTTAATCTGCAATGGCTCGCGACAGGCGAAGGCCCAATGCGCGCTGGAGGGGCCGTAGACGACAAAATCCTATATATACCACGCTACAACATCGAAATGTCCGCAGGCACAGGCCGCTGGCAGGATCATGCGGAAAAGATCGATGATATTCCATTTACCGCAGAATTCATCCAACGCCGCTTGGGGCGTAGCAGTACTGATGGCCTAATAATGGCTTATGCCTATGGTGACAGTATGGAACCAACAATATTTAGCGGTGACTTGTTGATGATCGACACAAATAAGAAATCAGTAAACTCTGGTATTTATGCTATGGCTTATATGGATATGTTCTATGTTAAACGGCTCGATCTGAAACTTGATAAAATCGAAGTTATATCGGATTCACGTGAGAAATATAAGCCTTTTGAGATTGAAGCCGCCAGTATAGATCAATTCAACTTGGTTGGCCCGGTGATATGGACAGGTCGTGTTTTGCCCCACACGGGATAGAACACCTCATTTTCACAACATTTTGCCTCATTTTATGCCAATAACTGCGCATAAACACAACATTTTCTCCATTTTACTGACAGCAGGTTTTTAACGCCTTCTTGGCGTAACCTACTTATTTAAAATGGAATTTTTTATGTTTCACCCCACTTTACCGTTCTGACAATAGAGGTACCCCCCCATACCGAGTTGATTATATGTGCCCAGCTTCATATGCAGCCTTAGGTAAAGCATTTTTCAGAAATTCGATGTCAGTTAAAAAACTGCCACCATAAAAATCGATGAGTAAGTGGGTGCCAGGCAAAAAACCATCTACATTGTGTTTTTGATTCATACGCACTGTTTAGGGGATAACCTTCAGTGGCGTAACGAATGACCGCTTTTCGCGAACCTGAACAAGTCACTTTATGATCCATAACACTATTACTGGATTAAATTGCCGCACTAAGCATTGGTTTTGTATGATTGCAGCATTCGTTAATGAAACGAAATATGACAATATTGAGGCAAAAATAGCAGCATTTTTCCCAGTTTTTTTCGAAACCTATACTTAAGGATAGGCGGAAAAATCAATATAACCTTACTAATGTCAAAGTTGGCTGATTTAAAGAAAGGGTAAAGCGGTATGAGTAATAGGTAGAGTGAGTAATTTGCTCGTTTTACGGCCATAGAAGTTCTTGACACACGGGTCGTGGGCGTAATTCGAATAATCTGGTTGACCGTTTGATATAACCAGTATTGAGGCTGATTGCAGATACTAAAAGGGTTCCCCTTATCGGGGGCCCTTTTTAAATACATCTCGGATTTTAGAAACGGCTTTCCTTTCGGAAGGCCATTTTCCTTTTGCTTGCTGAAACTGCACCCGAAAAAAGCCTTATATATGTTTTGTTCCACATCGGGGTATGTTAAGAAAATATGTCGTTGGAAAAGATGTAAGCACCATGTATGTTCGGGAAATAACTTATTTCAGGCAGTTAAACAGCTTCTCACAATGATGAACTATCGCAAAGAAATTGACGGCCTGCGTGCTGTCGCTGTCCTAAGCGTTATCCTTTACCATCTGGATCATGCTTATATGCCTGCGGGCTATTCTGGTGTTGATATATTCTTTGTCATCTCAGGCTTTCTTGTCGGTGGTATTGTTGCACGCGAAAGGGCCGCAGGTACCTTTAGCTACGCAAACTTCTATGCGCGCCGGATACGGCGCATTTTCCCTACGTTGTTTGTTATCCTGCTGATAACTCTGATACTGGGTTACTTTATCCTGTTGCCACGCGAGCTGCGCTATTTAGGTGGTAGTGCGGTTTCCACCTTATTATTCGGCTCAAACTTCTGGTATTTCACCTCAATCGACTATTTCAACCCGCTGGCGTCCAGTGATGCGTTGTTACACACATGGAGCTTGGCCGTAGAAGAACAGTTCTATCTGTTCTTACCCGTCATCATGGGTCTGCTTTGGCGGTTTGGCGCAAATGCGGTTATGACCTGCCTTTTGGTAGTGGCAATGGGTAGTTTCTATATATTGATCAGCACCAACGCGACCAATGCAGAGGCAACGTTTTACTTTATTCATGCCCGTGCGTGGGAACTGCTGATCGGTGTGTTGGTAGCAATGGTATTGCCAAAAACAACCGTGCCTGAGCCTATAAAAAAACTGCTGGCAAATATTGGCTCCGGGGTGATTATATTCGGCCTTCTGGCAACTCCGGAATTTGCCCTATGGCCCGGAAAATGGACGCTCTTTCCCGTATTGGGCGCAATCCTGATCCTTGCCTTCGGAGATGCAAAATCACTTATAAATCGCGTGCTCAGCTGGCGCCCGTTCGTATTTGTCGGTGCGATTAGCTATTCGGCTTATCTATGGCACCAACCTGCCATCGCATACCTGAAAGTCACAGGGCTATATTCGCACCAGTTATCTTTCAACGCGGCCCTGTTAGGGGTGATCTTAACCTTGGCATGGCTCAGTTGGCGTTTTGTCGAACAGCCGTTTCGAAACCGTAAAATGGCGCGCTGGAAGCTCTGGTCTTTTCTAGGCGGTCTGTCAGCGGCGATCATTGCCATTGGTGTTGCGGGTCATGTGACCAAAGGCTTCCCGAACCGGCTGCCTGCAGATATTCAACGCCTGCTTGCCGCCGATGATCTGTGGCCGCCTGCGAATGCAAATTGTATGGTGAAAAAAATCGACGTGCAGGATTTTAACCTGAATAAAAACTGCACATACGGCACAAATACCCCACCTAGCGTGGCGCTTTGGGGCGATAGCAAATCGGCAGGGTCTGCGGGTGCGCTGGGCGTTCTGTTAGATAGCAAAGGCAAATCCCTGATCCAGTTTTCTTTTGCGGGCTGTTTGCCAACCCCAAATCTGGTGAATGGCAAGAAATCCCTGCGCAAAGGTTGTGACACATATAATGCAGCCGTGCTGGATTATCTCGTCAACACGCCTGACATTAAAACCGTCATCCTTTATGCCTATTGGGCCGAGCACTTGCTACATGAAGATTTTAGAACTTTCCGTGGGTAGCTTATCCGTGACGACAGCTTCTTCCGCCCCTTGAACCGTACCGACGATATGGATGATACCCTAAGGCTTGTCGCCATAGCACAAGAACTGCAGACAACCGCCCGCACCCTGTCACAAGCAGGTAAGAAAATCCTGATCATATACCCGTTGCCCACACCCAATTTTGATGTTGTCGATCATGTGGCTTCAGAACGGTTTCGCAATGGGGCGATGCCTGAAAGCCTGCGCATCCCTTATGTGTTCTACAAAGATCAGGCCGATAAGGTGGCCGCAGTGCTGGGTACCACACTGCAAATACCCAACACATTTGCGGTAGATCTAAGCGGCCCGTTTTGTAACCCGCAATCAGGATGTCTGATTTTTGAAAATGGCAAGTCTCTGTATGCAGACAACACCCATTTTTCACGTTTTGGCGTTAGTAAGTTGATGATAGGCCTTGCACCGTGGTTTGCCTTGTAAGGTTTACGGCCAGACGTTAATCGTGTTTAGCGTACAAACACTGCATTCATAAAGGCGCGTCTTAACCACGTTTTACAATAAAACCCGTGTGCATTCAGCCAGGGCTCTAATTCTTCAAGCAAAACGCCGCCGCCATAAATTGGGGTTTTAGATATTTCAGTTTCTATATAACGCAGGTTTTTCAGAACCTGCGTGGCCCCTTTAAGGCACATCAATTCAGCACCTTGGATATCCATCGCCAGAAAATCAATACTGTCGGGGCTGATGTTGTTTTCGGCCAGCAAAGCATCCAGTGTACGCATTTTCAGTTGCAACACTTCGCCAGTTTCCTTCAACCAGTCTAAACGTGCATCCACATCGGGGTGCTTGGTAAACAGTGAGTTTGACGCCCCTTCATTGGCAAACAGATAAAAATTCGTATCGGCCCCATTCACATCCCCCACCAGCGCGTTGATCACCTGATGTTGGGTTTTGGGGGCACCGAAAATACGGGAAAACAGGCAACGTGGGAGGGCCTCTACCTGTTTTATTGCATCGTTTAACTCCGGTAATTGTGCGGGGTCTGCTTCAATCCAGATAACCTTCGCTGCCCCCAGGCATCATATTCTGCCGCTTCCTGGCCCCGATGCGCCCCGACATGCACAATGGTCATGCCCCTAAGGGTTTTCAGGCGACGTCGAAGATGGCGAACAATATACATGTGATTTGGCCCTATTTGGCTTTTTGTGCGATAACAAACCAGCCAAAGCATTGCAGCTCACTGGAACGACGTGCCATTCTAGGCCCGTCTTGCGCCGCCAATAATCGTGCGTTCAACCGCAACAACTGGGTAAAGATAACCGTCAAAGGCCCGCGCCAGCCGGCCCTATACAGTTTACGCACCCGCGCCATGCGGCCGATTTCCTGATCCATAAAATCGAAATACCCGCCGTTCGGCGTCAGCTCTTTCATATCAAACCCCAGACGTTCCAGGTGGATCTCATAAAAATACCGTGAAAAACCGGTGCAATAATGATAGGGCGAAAAATGTGTCAGTGAATTAAACGGGGCGGTCAATATCATCTGCCCGCCGGGTTTGACCAAACGCGCCATCTTTTCCACTGCACGCACGGGATCAACCACATGCTCCAGCACTTCAGAACAAAACACCGCGTCAAATTTCCGGTCTTCGGGGATGTCATATAGATCGCAAACAAAATCCAGCTCAGTTGTGTCCCAAACCTTGGTCTGCAATCCGCTACCGTCCCCACTACCGTCATATTGTGCAATATCCTGTGCTAGATATTCCAAATGCCCGCAGTGCTTTTTATAGGCACACTCACCAGCCCCCACATCCAACAAAGAACTGCCCTTGGGCAAGGCTTCCAAAGTCTTGCCAATCCAGCTTTCGCGCGCCTGCTGATTTTTAATCCTGCCCATGACAATCCCTATATGTCGGTTCAGCACTGGCAATACCGTAAAGGAGCGGGTTTTTCTATAGCTTTTTCGGGGTGGCGTTATGGGTTTCATCATATTTCAGCGCAAATTCGTAACTTTTCGTTTCGGTGCGTTTTCACGACGTAATACCGGCACGATACCGACGTGATACAGACAGTGCATTCCATCCCTGATCACAATTACGACCTATGCGCACGCCCCCCTTGAATTCCCCCTAAATCGTCGGTAATACACCCCTTGATCTATATAGGAATATGCCGATGGCCCGCACCAATCCAATGCAGTTTGCACAGCAAGTCCGCGCAGAAGTATCCAAAATCGTTTGGCCGTCTCGTAAAGAGACAGGCATCACAACAGTGATGGTGTTCATCATGGCGACACTCTTTGCTATTTTCTTTTCCGTGGTCGATATTTCGGCGCGCGCAGGGTTAGAAGCAATAATCGATTTTGCCTCTTGAATTTAAGGGGTTAGGGGCGTATCAGCCCAGTACTCTACACATGATTGCGCGCAACGATTCGGTTTGCGCGCTATTTTGTTGTCGGAGTGGGGCGCGTTAAGCGCTTGATATAAATGGAATTTCGGCAGGTAACTGCCTACGTGCGAAGGTGACGAACTAAATGGCTAAACGTTGGTATTCGGTGAGTGTTCTCTCAAACTATGAGAAAAAAGTTGCTGAGCAAATCAAAGAGCTGGTCGCCCAAGAGGGTCTTGAGGATCAAATCGAAGAAGCCTTAGTGCCGACCGAAGAGGTTATTGAGGTGCGCAAGGGCAAGAAAGTGACCGTTGAGCGTCGCTTTATGCCGGGCTATATTTTGATCCGCATGGACATGACAGAGCACAATTACCATCTGGTATCCAACACCAACCGCGTTATGGGCTTTTTGGGCCAACCTGGCAAACCAAGCCCAATGCGCGATGCTGAAGTACGATCCATTTTGAACCAGGTTGAAGAGGGCGCGGAAAACCCACGTTCCACAATCGTGTTCGAAATAGGCGAGCAAGTGAATGTAACAGACGGCCCGTTCGAGGGCTTTTCTGGAATGGTCGAAGAGGTGGATTTCGAAGCATCCCGCCTGAAAGTGACCGTATCGATATTTGGACGGGAAACCCCCGTCGAACTGGAATTCATGCAGGTTACGAAACAAACCTAGCATGGTGTTTGTGGGAGGTACGGGTCACGCGTGATCACAAACCTGACCACACCAAATTGATCCAATGGCACGCGGCCAAAGGATCGGAGCAAAGTAGGAGGCTATAATGGCTAAAAAAGTCGCTGGCACAATGAAACTGCAGGTTCCTGCAGGTAAAGCCAATCCATCCCCACCCGTAGGCCCGGCATTGGGCCAACGTGGTATTAACATCATGGAATTCTGTAAGGCGTTTAACGCTAAAACACAGGAACTGGAGCCGGGCGCACCTTGCCCGACTGTTATCACATATTATGTTGATAAATCGTTCACAATGGACATCAAGACGCCACCTGCGTCTTACATGTTGCGCAAAGCCGCTAAGCTAGAGTCTGGTGCAAGCTTGCCGGGCCGTGAAATTGTCGGTTCTGTATCTGCCAAGCAAGTGAAAGAAATTGCTGAAGCAAAAATGAAAGACCTGAACGCAAACGACATTGATGCAGCTATGAAAATCATCATGGGTTCTGCACGTTCCATGGGCATTGAGGTGAAGTAATGGCTAAGTACGGTAAAAGAACAACGGCTGCACGCGAAGCATTTGCTGGCAAAGCAGGCGTAACAATCGAAGAAGCGGTAAGCCTGATCAAAGCCAGCGCAAAAGCAAAATTCGATGAAACCATCGACATTGCAGTTGTGTTGGGTGTTGATCCGCGCCACGCAGACCAAATGGTACGCGGTGTTATTGCCCTGCCAAACGGTACCGGCAAAACCATGCGTGTTGCTGTGTTTGCACGCGATGCAAAAGCGGACGAAGCCAAAGCGGCGGGTGCTGACATCGTTGGTGCAGAAGACCTGATGGAAATCGTACAGGGCGGCACAATCGACTTTGATCGTTGTATTGCCACCCCTGATATGATGCCAGTTGTGGGTCGCCTGGGTAAAGTTTTGGGCCCACGCAACCTGATGCCAAACCCTAAGGTTGGCACTGTTACTATGGACGTTAAAGCGGCTGTTGAAGCGGCTAAAGGCGGCGAAGTGCAGTTCAAGGTTGAAAAAGCCGGTGTTGTACACGCAGGTATTGGCAAAGCGTCATTCAGCGAAGCCAAACTGGTAGAAAACATCAAAGCCTTTGTGGCGGCAGTTCAAAAAGCCAAACCTGAAGGTGCCAAAGGTACATACATGAAAAAGATCGCCGTTAGCTCTACCATGGGCCCAGGCGTGACTTTGAATGTTGAAGCGGCAATAGCCGGTTAAGAATTTAATCGCGTCCCTTTGGGGCGCGGTTGATACGAAGGGTGTGCAAACAACCTTCATACTGTCCGAGACGGTGGGTGTCGCAAGACTTAATTCCTGCCTGAGATGGGAACCGAACAATTTTCGCCTTCGGGTGGTTTTGGGAGGGGCCCGTAATGATGGACCCTAAGATGCCAGCAAAGCCTAGGCCAAGCTGGTGAAAACTGAGCCGGAGGGTGCAAACCCTCTATAATTTGGAGAAAAACTGTGGATAGAGCCCAAAAAGAAGCCCTGGTCGAAGAACTCGGCCAAATCTTCACGGACTCTGGTGTTGTTGTAGTGTCTCACTACGCAGGCCTTACAGTTGCAGAAATGCAGGACTACCGCGCGCGTATGCGTGAAGTAGGTGGTACTGTACGTGTTGCCAAAAATAAGCTCGCCAAAATCGCTCTTGATGGCACGCCATGCGCAAGCATTGCGGGATTGCTGGATGGAATGACTGTTCTGGCTTGTTCAGAGGACCCTGTTGCGGCGGCGAAAGTCACGCAAGCGTATGCCAAGGATAATGACAAACTTGTCATCCTTGGGGGTGCTATGGGCGAGACAGAGCTTGATGTTGCTGGTGTCAAAGCTGTTGCCGCTATGCCGTCACGTGAGGAGCTTATTGCTTCTATCGTTGGCTGTATCGCTGCTCCTGCTGCGAATATCGCCGGTGCAATTGGCGCGCCTGCATCTAACATCGCTTCCATCTTGGAAACGATCGAAGAGAAGGCTGCTTAAAGCAAACTGCAAATGTAGGGTGTGTGTTTGAAAACTCTAACCACACTGGAAACAGAACGTAAAATGAACTGGAACATATCAAATGGCTGATATTAAAAAACTTGCTGAAGAAATCGTAGGCCTTACGCTTTTGGAAGCACAAGAACTGAAAACACTTCTTAAAGACGAGTACGGCATTGAGCCTGCTGCCGGTGGTGCTGTCATGATGGCTGGCCCTGCTGACGGTGGTGATGCTGCTGAAGAAAAAGACGAGTTTGACGTTATTCTAAAATCACCTGGTGACAAGAAAATCGGCGTGATCAAAGAAGTACGCGCAATCACTGGTCTTGGCTTGAAAGAAGCAAAAGACTTGGTTGATGCAGGCGGCAAAGCTGTCAAAGAAGGCGTCAGCAAAGCTGAAGCAGAAGAGATTAAAGCGAAACTTGAAGCCGTTGGTGCTGAAGTAGAACTTAAGTAATTTTCGGGGGTAACCCCAACAAGATTTGGCTGGCCTTGCTGAAAAAAGCGGGGCCAGCCGAACCTGTCTTTCCAAGGGCCTGCATCAGCTAGGCTTTTTGAAAGGCACGGTTAAGGTTCGGGAGCCAGAGTAGGGAACTTTGGCAAGAATAGGACCTAAAGCGTGTTTGGTTGGCTTTGAACGTCGGTGCCCAACGACAGTTTAAGGTGAACATTTATAAGAAAGTGAAGAAGAGCATGCCTCAGACGCATTCCGGTACAAAACGTATTCGTAAATATTATGGCAAAATCCGCGAAGTTTTGGATATGCCTAACCTAATCGAAGTCCAAAAACGGTCATACGACCTGTTTTTACGTTCTGGCGATCAGGACACACATATGGACGGTGAAGGCATCAATGGTGTTTTCCAATCCGTTTTCCCGATCAAGGATTTCAATGAAACGGCAGTTCTAGAGTATGTGAAATACGAACTGGAAAAACCGAAATACGATGTAGAGGAATGTCAGCAACGCGACATGACCTATAGCGCGCCGCTAAAAGTGACGCTGCGCCTGATCGTGTTTGATGTAGACGAAGATACCGGTGCCCGTTCTGTAAAAGACATCAAAGAACAAGACGTGTTCATGGGCGATATGCCTTTGATGACCCCGAACGGTACCTTTGTTGTAAACGGTACCGAGCGTGTGATCGTATCCCAAATGCACCGTTCCCCCGGTGTGTTCTTTGATCACGACCGTGGCAAAACCCACTCTTCAGGAAAATTACTGTTCGCCAGCCGTATTATTCCCTATCGCGGCTCTTGGTTGGACTTTGAATTTGACGCGAAAGACATCGTTTACTCACGCATTGACCGCCGTCGCAAACTGCCTGTCACAACATTGCTGTACTCTTTGGGCCTGACACAAGAAGACGTTTTAGACGCTTATTATGAAACAGTGAACTACAAGTTCAACAAGAAGAAAAAATCATGGGTGACTAAATTCTTCCCGGAACGTGTACGTGGCACAAAACCAGTTCTAGACATCATTGACGCCAAAACCGGCGACGTGATTGCAGAAGCGGGCAAAAAAGTAACGCCGCGTAGCGTGAAAAAACTGATCGAAGACGGCAAAGTTAAAAACGTGCTGATGCCGTTTGAAGCTTTGATCGGCCGTTTCGTATCTGTAGACATCATCAACGAAAAAACTGGCGAAATCTGGGTTGAAGCCGGTGATGAACTGACGATCGAATACGATAAAGAAGAAAATATCTCTGGTGGTACAATCCAGACATTGCTGGAAAACGGTGTGACCGATATCCCAACACTGGATATTGATAACATCAACATCGGCCCCTATATCCGCAACACTTTAGCGGCAGATAAAAACCATGACCGTGACACGGCCCTGATGGATATCTACCGTGTGATGCGCCCGGGTGAGCCACCCACCGTTGATGCGGCCTCTGCTTTGTTTGACACATTATTCTTCCAGTCAGATCGTTATGACCTGTCTGCTGTTGGGCGCGTAAAAATGAACATGCGCCTGCAACTGGATGCCGAAGATACCCAGCGTACTTTGCGTAAAGAAGACATCATTGCTGTTGTTAAAGCTCTGGTTGAATTGCGTGATGGCCGTGGCACTGTTGACGACATTGATCACCTTGGAAACCGCCGTGTGCGCTCTGTTGGTGAATTGATGGAAAACCAATACCGTGTTGGCCTGTTGCGCATGGATCGCGCGATTAAGGAACGCATGTCATCGGTTGAAATTGATGCGATCATGCCACAAGATTTGATCAACGCGAAACCTGCCGCAGCAGCAGTGCGTGAATTCTTCGGCTCTTCGCAGCTGTCACAATTCATGGACCAAACCAACCCGCTTTCAGAAGTGACGCACAAGCGTCGCTTGTCAGCGCTTGGCCCAGGCGGTTTGACCCGCGAACGTGCAGGCTTTGAAGTGCGCGATGTGCATCCAACCCACTACGGTCGTATGTGTCCGATTGAAACACCTGAGGGGCCGAACATTGGTTTGATCAACTCACTTGCATCATTTGCGCGGGTGAACCGGTATGGCTTTATTGAAACACCGTACCGCAAGGTGATTGACAGCCATGTGACCGACGATGTCGTGTACATGTCCGCGACTGAAGAAATGCGCCACACTGTGGCACAGGCCAACGCGCATCTGGATGAAAACGGCAAGTTCCAGAATGAACTGGCGTCTACCCGTAAGGGCGGCGACTTCATGTTGAACCCACCGGAAAATATTGATTACATCGATGTTAGCCCAAGACAGCTTGTGTCTGTTGCGGCATCCCTGATCCCGTTCCTAGAAAACGATGACGCCAACCGCGCATTGATGGGCTCAAACATGCAACGCCAAGCGGTACCTTTGCTGAAAGCTGAAGCCCCGTTAGTGGGTACAGGCATTGAAAGCGTTGTGGCCCGTGACAGTGGTGCGGCCATTGCTGCTAAACGTGGCGGTATCATCGATCAGGTTGATGCTATGCGTATCGTTGTGCGTGTAACCGATAAAATGGAAGCGGGTGACCCCGGTGTAGACATCTACCGTCTGCGTAAATTCCAACGCTCAAACCAAAATACCTGTATCAACCAACGCCCGTTGGTGAAGGTGGGTGACCGTGTGGTTGCTGGTGAAGTTGTGGCCGATGGCCCGTCAACGGATATCGGTGAATTGGCTTTGGGTAAAAACATCCTCGTCGCATTTATGCCTTGGATGGGTTATAACTACGAAGATAGTATCTTGATCTCTGAACGTATTGTGAAAGACGATGTTTTCACATCCGTTCACATTGAAGAGTTCGAGGTTGCCGCCCGTGACACCAAACTAGGCCCAGAGGAAATCACCCGTGATATCCCGAACGTAGGTGAAGAAGCCCTGCGCAATCTGGATGAAGCCGGTATCGTGTACATTGGTGCCGAAGTTGGCCCTGCGGATATTTTGGTTGGTAAAATTACCCCAAAAGGCGAAAGCCCGATGACACCCGAAGAAAAACTTCTGCGTGCTATCTTTGGTGAAAAAGCATCTGATGTGCGTGACACCTCGCTGAAATTGCCGCCCGGTGATTACGGTACAGTTGTTGAAGTACGTGTGTTTAACCGCCACGGCATTGAAAAAGACGAACGCGCTTTGCAAATCGAACGCGAAGAAGTTGAACGTCTGGCCCGTGACCGCGACGATGAAACCGGTATCTTGAACCGCAACATCTATGCCCGTTTGAAAACCATGATCCTTGGCAAAACTGCTGTTAAAGGGCCAAAAGGTGTGAAATCAGGCTCAACTATTACCGAAGAATTGCTGGAAACACTCAGCAACGGTCAATGGTGGCAGTTGGCACTGAGCGATGACAAAGAAGCCTCTGAAATGGAAGCTTTGAACGCGCAATATGAAGTGCAACTGAAAACCCTGACAGATCGCTTTGAAGACAAAGTTGAAAAAGTCCGCCGTGGCGATGATTTGCCACCCGGTGTGATGAAAATGGTCAAAGTCTTTATCGCGGTAAAGCGCAAGCTGCAACCAGGTGATAAGATGGCGGGTCGTCACGGCAACAAAGGTGTGATTTCACGCGTTGTTCCCCAAGAAGACATGCCGTTCTTAGCAGACGGTACGCCTGTTGATTTCTGTCTGAACCCACTTGGTGTGCCTTCACGTATGAACGTCGGGCAAATCCTTGAAACCCACATGGGTTGGGCTGCGCGCGGTTTGGGTGTTTCGATCAACGAAGCCTTGCAGGATTACCGCCGCACTGGCGATATGACCCCGCTTCAAGGTGCCATGCGTGTCGCTTACGGCGATGTTGTTTACGACAAAGCCATAGAGCCAATGAACGAAGATCAGTTCTTGGAAGCAGCCGGTAACGTCACCAACGGTGTACCCATTGCGACACCTGTTTTTGATGGTGCAAAAGAGGACGATGTCAATGATGCGCTGAAACGCGCAGGCTTTGCTACATCAGGTCAGTCCATCGTATTTGATGGCCGCACAGGCGAACAATTTGCACGTCCTGTCACGGTTGGCGTTAAATACCTGCTGAAACTGCATCACTTGGTGGACGATAAAATCCACGCCCGTTCTACCGGGCCGTACAGCTTGGTCACACAACAACCATTGGGCGGTAAAGCCCAGTTCGGTGGCCAGCGCTTCGGTGAGATGGAAGTCTGGGCACTGGAAGCATATGGCGCGGCTTACACGCTGCAAGAAATGCTGACAGTGAAATCAGATGACGTGGCAGGCCGTACTAAAGTCTACGAAAGCATCGTCAAAGGCGACGATAACTTCGAGGCCGGTGTGCCGGAATCGTTCAACGTACTTGTCAAAGAAATCCGCTCTCTCGGCTTAAATGTCGAATTGCTGGACGCGGAAACAGAGTAGGCGCTCGCGCCTGCTCCTTTGGAAATCGAGATTAGGATCTAAAAAAATGAACCAAGAAATCACGAACAACCCGTTTAACCCGGTCCAGCCACCGAAAACTTTTGACGAGATCAAAATCTCTCTGGCGTCGCCAGAGCGTATCCTGTCATGGTCATTCGGTGAGATTAAAAAACCGGAAACCATCAACTACCGTACGTTCAAACCAGAACGCGACGGCCTGTTTTGTGCGCGTATCTTTGGCCCGGTAAAAGACTACGAATGTCTTTGCGGCAAATATAAACGCATGAAGTATCGCGGCGTTGTCTGCGAAAAATGTGGTGTTGAAGTTACCCTTCAAAAAGTACGTCGTGAACGTATGGGCCACATTGATCTGGCAGCACCTTGTGCGCACATCTGGTTCCTGAAGTCATTGCCAAGCCGCATCGGTCTGATGCTGGATATGACTTTGCGTGAACTGGAACGCATTTTGTACTTTGAGCAATATGTCATCATTGAACCAGGTCTGACCGACCTGAACTACGGTCAGATGTTGAACGAAGAAGAGTATATGGACGCACAAGACGTTTACGGCGACGATGCGTTTAACGCAGGCATCGGTGCGGAAGCCATCCGTGAAATGCTGGCCAACATTGATCTGGAAGCCGAAGCTGAACAGCTACGCGAAGATTTGGCTGAAGCCACAGGTGAATTGAAGCCTAAAAAGATCATCAAACGCCTGAAAGTTGTTGAAAACTTCATCGACAGTGGCAACCGTCCTGAGTGGATGGTGATGACCGTTCTACCTGTGATCCCACCTGAATTGCGCCCATTGGTGCCTTTGGATGGTGGTCGCTTTGCAACGTCTGATCTGAATGATCTTTATCGTCGTGTGATCAACCGTAACAACCGCCTTAAGCGTCTGATTGAATTGCGTGCACCTGACATTATCGTGCGTAACGAAAAACGTATGTTGCAAGAGTCAGTGGATGCATTGTTTGATAATGGCCGTCGTGGTCGAGTGATTACCGGCGCCAACAAACGTGCGCTGAAATCATTGTCTGACATGTTGAAGGGTAAGCAGGGCCGTTTCCGTCAAAACCTTTTGGGTAAACGCGTAGACTTCTCTGGCCGTTCCGTAATTGTGACAGGCCCTGAATTGAAACTGCATCAATGTGGTTTGCCTAAGAAAATGGCATTGGAGCTGTTCAAACCGTTCATCTATTCACGGCTTGAAGCAAAAGGCATGTCTTCTACCGTGAAGCAGGCCAAGAAGATCGTTGAAAAAGAACGCCCGGAAGTTTGGGATATCTTGGATGAAGTGATCCGTGAACACCCCGTCATGCTGAACCGTGCGCCAACATTGCACCGTTTGGGCATCCAAGCGTTTGAACCGGTACTGATCGAAGGAAAAGCCATTCAGCTGCACCCGTTGGTTTGTTCTGCCTTTAACGCTGACTTTGACGGCGACCAAATGGCGGTACACGTACCACTGTCGCTTGAAGCCCAGCTTGAGTGCCGCGTTTTGATGATGTCAACAAATAACGTGTTGTCCCCGTCAAACGGTAAGCCGATTATTGTGCCATCTCAGGATATGATCTTGGGCATTTACTACATCACAATGGAACGTGAAGGTCTAAAAGGCCAAGGCATGACTTTTGCCAACCCGCAAGAGGTTGAACATGCGTTGGATAATGATCTGGTGCACCTGCACTCAAAAATCGTCTGCCGCATTCAACAGGCCGATGATGAAGGCAATATTATTTGGCAACGGTTTGAAACAACACCGGGGCGCGTGCGCTTGGGTTCCTTGTTGCCGCTGAATGCCAAAGCTCCGTTTGATCTGACCAACCGTTTGTTGCGCAAATCAGAAGTGGCTGAAGTGATTGATACAGTTTACCGTTATTGCGGCCAAAAAGAGAGCGTTATCTTCTGTGATCAGATCATGACGCTTGGTTTCCGCGAAGCGTTCAAGGCAGGTATTTCGTTTGGTAAAGACGATATGATCATCCCTGAAAGTAAATGGACAATCGTCGAAGACACACGTTCTCAGGTTAAAGAGTTCGAACAACAGTATTTGGACGGCCTGATCACTCAGGGCGAAAAATACAATAAAGTTGTTGATATCTGGTCTAAGTGCTCTGATAAAGTTGCCGATGAAATGATGGGTGAAATGTCATCTGTCAAAGTTGACGATGCCGGTACCGAACTGGAACCGAACAGTGTTTACATGATGGCCCACTCTGGTGCGCGTGGTTCGCCCGCGCAGATGAAACAGCTGGGCGGTATGCGCGGCTTGATGGCTAAACCATCGGGTGAGATTATTGAAACGCCAATTATCTCAAACTTTAAAGAAGGTTTGACCGTGTTAGAGTACTTTAACTCTACCCACGGGGCGCGTAAGGGTCTGGCCGATACGGCACTTAAAACTGCGAACTCGGGTTACCTGACCCGTCGTTTGGTGGATGTGGCACAAGATTGCATCGTGCGCCAAAACGATTGTGGCACTGAACGTTCTATCACGGGTCAAGCGGCTGTGAATGACGGTGAGATTATCTCTAGCCTGTCAGAACGTCTGTTGGGCCGGGTGATTGCAGAGGATGTGATCAAACCGGGATCAGATGAAGTTATGTTCACCAATGGTGAACTGCTTGACGAACGCATGGCTGACGCGGTTGAAGCGGCAGGTGTTGTGGCCGTACAAATCAGATCACCACTGACTTGTGAAGCGGAAGACGGCATTTGTGCGAAGTGTTACGGCCGTGACTTGGCCCGTGGCACTATGGTGAACCTTGGTGAAGCTGTTGGTATTATTGCCGCACAATCCATTGGTGAGCCGGGTACACAGCTGACCATGCGGACATTCCACATTGGCGGTATTGCCCAAGGTGGCCAACAGTCTTTCCAAGATGCAAATCAGGAAGGTACCATTGAAATCCGTGATCCGAACCTGCTGACCAACCGTAACGGCGAGACCATTGTTATGGGCCGGAATACAGAATTGGCAGTGATGGATGAAAACGGCGTGGAACGTTCACAATACAAACTGATGTATGGTGCACGCCTGCTGGTCAAAGACGGTGCTAAAATTGCGCGCGGCGATAAGATGTTTGAATGGGATCCGTATACTTTGCCGATCTTGGCTGAAAAAGCTGGTGTTGCTAAGTTTGTTGATCTTGTGTCCGGTATCTCGATCCGTGACGTGACCGATGACGCCACAGGTATCAGCCAGAAAATCGTGACCGATTGGCGTTCTGCGCCAAAAGGTGGCGATCTGAAACCTGAGGTTATCGTGATGGATCCTAAAACCGGCGAACCTGTTCGCCTGGACAGCGGGCATCCTGAAACACATGCGATGTCTGTAGAGGCCATTTTGTCTGTCGAAGACGGACAAGAGGTGCTACCGGGTGACGTACTTGCGCGTATCCCGCGTGAAGGTGCGAAAACCAAAGACATCACCGGTGGTCTGCCGCGTGTGGCTGAATTGTTTGAAGCCCGCCGTCCCAAAGACCACGCGATCATCGCTGAAATTGATGGTTACGTGCGCTTTGGCAAGGACTACAAAAACAAACGTCGTATCGCGATTGAAAGCGTGGATGATGCGGAAGTTAAGGTTGAATACATGGTGCCTAAAGGTAAGCACATTCCTGTTCAGGAAGGTGACTTAATCAAAAAAGGCGAATACATCATGGATGGCAACCCGGCCCCGCATGACATTTTGAACATCATGGGTATTGAAGCTTTGGCTGATTACATGATCGACGAAGTGCAAGCGGTTTACCGTCTGCAAGGTGTGAAGATCAACGATAAGCATATCGAAGTGATCGTGCGCCAAATGTTGCAGAAATGGGAAATCACCCACTCTGGCGGAACTACCTTGCTGAAAGGCGAACAGGTTGATAAGATCGAGTTTGATGAAGCCAATGAAAAAGCCATGGCAGGCGGGCGTGAGCCTGCCAAAGGCGGGCCAATTCTGTTGGGTATCACCAAAGCATCCTTGCAAACCCGTTCATTCATCTCGGCGGCATCTTTCCAAGAAACCACACGGGTTCTGACGGAAGCGGCAACCAAAGGTAAGCGCGACAAACTGATCGGTCTGAAAGAGAACGTGATTGTTGGTCGTTTGATCCCTGCGGGTACCGGTGGGGCAACGCACCAGATCAAGAAAATTGCGGCAGAACGTGATGCGGTTGTGATCGAGGACAAGCGTCAGGCGGCTGAAGAAGCCGCAGCCCTTGCAGCCCCTGTTCAAGACGAAGACGACAAAACTCTGGATGCGAACGCTGTGTTTTCTGACACAGGTGACGTGATGGGTGAAGATATGGGCGTTGATCTGGGTTCCGGCGGCGATGGAACTGAACAGCCTAATTAAACCTTATATATAATCTTTAAAAAGCCCCTATTACAGGGGCTTTTTTTATGTGCTTGTGGCCCACAAATAAACTTGTACCCTAACATGTATAAGGTCTGGGTATTGATAGCTTATGGTACATCTAAATAATCAAATCGTTGGTCTGATCCGTTTCTCATACTTGGCTGAAGATGGCGGATGGGAAATCAAGGTTTCTTCTGAAGAACATAAACGACAGCTTTTTTCACAAGACCGCATGTCTTTGCGTTTTGAAATGTTCGAAAAATTTACGTTACCTTCAATCCGCTACCAAACGGACAAAAATTTCAAATGTATTGTCTTGTGCAGCACTGAAATGCCTGAGGTATATCAAGAACGCCTACTTGATCTACTTGACGGTGATGAAAACCTTAATCTTGTAGCACTTCCACCAATGCCGCATCATAACGCGGTTTCAACAGTGTTGAATTTTGCCAAGGACGAAAGCTATGATTATTTCACCAGCTTTAGATTTGATGATGATGATATGCTGCAACGAACGTATATCGAAAACCTTAAGGATAAGCTTGAAAGAACCAAAGCTATTATCAGTAGGAATGACCCGCTTATTACAGCCTTTAATTTCGGGTTGTTTTTGGAAAAGAACCGCAATGGTAATCTAATCTATGATGTTATAGAGCGCACACCAATCGGTATTGGTGTTTCAATGACAACAGGGTTAGATGATAAGCGCAATATCTTTTCACGAAATCACCGCAAGTTGCCTTCATTCTTCAAAACCGTTTCATATATTGATGGCCCAGTATGGTTGCGAACTGTACATAGCTATAACGACTCCAACCCGCACATTACGGGAAGAAAGCAGATCATAGAGCAAAATAAGATTGAGTGGTTGTTAGAACAGCATTTCCAACTGTCTTGGGATGAGCTTAGCAGATTTGATCTATAAGCATCAATGTGATGGATACTCCGACCCAACCTGTTGACACTCAGCGCGACTCGATCTATACGCGCGGAACCTGAGGTGCGAGTACGCTTGCATTTCATACAAGCCACAATCTGGCGGTCATGATCCAGAGCCTAGCTCTCGATCCTCTGGTATTAACCTCGGTAGTCCATCCACAATTTGTGCGGGCTGCCGTGTCGCGGTGTTTGATCAATAGATCATGCGCCTATTCGAGTTTGAAACAGGACATACGGGAGTTCCGAATGCCAACGATACAACAGCTGATCCGCAAACCGCGCCAGCCGAAAGTTAAACGTCAAAAGTCAATGCATCTGCAGGCATGTCCGCAGAAGCGTGGCGTATGTACACGCGTATATACAACGACACCGAAAAAACCCAATTCTGCGATGCGTAAAGTTGCCAAAGTTCGTCTAACGAACGGTTTTGAGGTAATTTCCTACATTCCAGGTGAAAGCCACAACTTGCAAGAACACTCTGTTGTTCTGATCCGTGGCGGCCGTGTAAAAGATTTGCCCGGTGTTCGCTATCACATCTTGCGCGGTGTACTTGATACACAAGGCGTAAAAGACCGTAAACAACGTCGTTCGAAATACGGCGCCAAGAAGCCGAAATAAGGGGCAACAGATATGTCTAGACGCCATCGCGCCGAAAAACGTGAGATTCTGCCAGACGCCAAATACGGCGACAAGATTCTTTCTAAATTTATGAATAACCTGATGCTGGACGGTAAAAAATCCGCAGCGGAACGTATTGTTTACGGCGCGCTTGACCGCGTTGAAGACAAAACCAAACGCGCACCCGTGGAAGTGTTCCATGAAGCATTGGAAAACATCAAACCAAGCGTAGAGGTTCGTTCTCGTCGTGTGGGTGGTGCAACATACCAAATTCCGGTTGAAGTGCGTGTTGAACGCCGTGAAGCATTGGCCATTCGCTGGTTGATCACTGCGTCGCGCAAGCGCAACGAAAACACAATGGAAGAACGTCTTGCGGGCGAATTGATGGATGCCATCAACAGTCGCGGCACTGCCGTGAAAAAACGTGAAGACACCCACAAAATGGCCGATGCGAACAAAGCATTCAGCCATTACCGCTGGTAATATAAGAAAAGGTTTAAGCAGATGGCACGCGAATATCCACTGGAACGCTACCGTAACTTCGGGATTATGGCTCATATTGATGCGGGTAAAACAACCTGTACTGAGCGTATCTTGTATTACACAGGCAAGTCACACAACATCGGCGAAGTGCATGATGGTGCGGCGACTATGGACTGGATGGAGCAAGAGCAAGAGCGTGGTATTACTATTACCTCTGCTGCGACCACAACTTTCTGGGAACGCTCAGAAAACGGTACAGACCCTGACGTTGCAGGCCAAGAACACCGCCTGAACATCATCGATACACCGGGCCACGTTGACTTCACCATTGAAGTTGAACGTTCCTTGGCTGTTTTGGATGGCGCGGTTTGTTTGCTGGATGCCAACGCTGGCGTTGAGCCGCAAACAGAAACTGTTTGGCGTCAAGCTGACCGTTATAAAGTGCCGCGCATTGTTTTTGTCAATAAAATGGACAAAACAGGCGCTGACTTCATGAACTGCGTTGAAATGATCCGCGAACGTACTGGCGCACGCGCCATGCCTGTTCAAATCCCTATCGGGGCCGAGACAGAGCTAGAAGGCATCATCGATCTGATCACCCAAGAAGAGTGGGTTTATATCGGCGAAGACCTAGGCGCGACTTGGGAAAAACGCCCAATTCGCGATAGTCTTGCAGATGAGTGTGCAACTTTGCGCAACGAGATGATTGAACTGGCTGTCGAAATGGATGACGACGCCATGGAAGCTTATCTTGATGGCAACGAGCCTGATGTGGCAACTTTGCGCACTTTGATCCGCAAGGGTACAATCGCTATGTCATTCGTGCCTGTGCTGGCAGGTTCTGCATTTAAGAACAAAGGTGTTCAACCGCTTCTGAACGCTGTGATCGACTTTTTGCCGTCCCCGTTGGACGTTGTTGATTACGTGGGCTTTAAGCCGGGTGATGAAACTGAAACACGTAACATTGCGCGTCGTGCAGATGATGATATGGCATTTTCTGGTCTTGCGTTTAAAATCATGAATGACCCGTTTGTGGGTACGTTGACATTCACGCGCATCTATTCAGGTATGCTGAAAAAGGGTGATGCGATCATCAACTCTACCAAAGGCAAAAAAGAACGCATTGGTCGGATGATGATGATGCACTCGAATGAGCAAGTGCCGATTGAAGAAGCCTTTGCAGGCGACATTATCGCGCTGGCAGGTCTGAAAGAAACCACAACAGGTGACACGCTTTGTGCGACCAATGATCCTGTGGTTCTGGAAACAATGACATTCCCCGATCCTGTGATCGAGATCGCTGTTGAGCCTAAGACCAAAGCCGACCAAGAAAAAATGTCTGCGGGTCTTGCCCGTCTGGCAGCAGAAGATCCATCCTTCCGCGTGGAAACTGACTTTGAAAGTGGTCAGACCATCATGAAAGGCATGGGCGAATTGCACTTGGACATTCTGGTTGATCGTCTGAAGCGTGAATTTAAAGTTGAAGCCAACATTGGTGCGCCGCAAGTGGCCTACCGTGAGACAATTTCACACGAAGCTGAAGTTTCCTACACCCACAAGAAACAATCTGGTGGTTCTGGTCAGTACGCTGAAGTGAAAATGATCATCAAACCAACAGAGCCGGGTGAAGGTTATTCCTTTGAAAGCAAAATCGTTGGTGGGTCTATTCCAAAAGAATACATCCCCGGTGTTGAAAAAGGTATCGAGTCTGTTATGGACAGCGGCCCATTGGCTGGCTTCCCGGTTATTGATTTCAAAGTAGAATTGATCGACGGTAAGTACCACGATGTTGATAGTAGTGTAATGGCATTTGAAATCGCTGGCCGTATGGGCATGCGTGAGGGTCTGCGTAAAGCGGGTGCGAAAATGCTAGAGCCTATCATGATGGTAGAAGTTGTGACCCCTGAAGAATACACAGGTGGTATCATCGGTGACCTGACATCACGTCGCGGCATGGTTCAAGGCCAAGATACACGCGGCAACGCCATTGCTATTGATGCGCGCGTGCCACTGGCCAACATGTTTGGCTACATCAATACGCTACGGTCCATGTCTTCGGGCCGTGCGAACTTTACCATGCAGTTCAGCCACTACGATACTGTACCGAATAATATATCCGAAGAAATCCAGGCGAAATTCGCCTGATCTGAAACCAACAGGTCAGGCACTGCCGACCGAATAAAACCCTAGGAGGCCCTAGTTATGGCAAAAGAAAAGTTTGAACGTAATAAACCACACGTCAACATCGGCACAATCGGCCACGTTGACCACGGTAAAACAACACTGACAGCTGCGATTACAAAGCAGTTTTCAGACAACTTCAAAGCGTACGACGAAATTGACGGCGCACCGGAAGAAAAAGCACGTGGTATCACTATTTCTACTGCTCACGTTGAGTATGAAACAGAAGCGCGTCACTACGCACACGTTGATTGCCCGGGCCACGCTGACTATGTGAAAAACATGATCACTGGTGCGGCACAAATGGACGGTGCTATCTTGGTTGTGAACGCAGCTGACGGCCCTATGCCACAAACACGTGAGCACATTCTTTTGGGTCGCCAGGTTGGCATCCCGCACATGGTTGTGTACATGAACAAAGTTGACCAAGTAGATGACGATGAGTTGTTGGAACTGGTTGAAATGGAAATTCGCGAATTGTTGTCTATGTACGACTATCCAGGCGACGATGTTCCTATCATTCCAGGTTCTGCGTTGGCTGCTTTGGAAGAGCGTGACGATGAAATCGGCAAAGAAAGCATCGCCAAATTGATGGCTGCTGTTGACGAATATATCCCAACACCTACACGTGCGATGGATAAACCGTTCCTGATGCCTATCGAGGATGTGTTCTCAATTTCTGGCCGTGGTACAGTTGTAACGGGTCGTATTGAACGTGGCGTTGTTAATGTTGGTGAAGAACTAGAAATCATCGGCATCAAAGATACTACTAAAACAACATGTACCGGTGTTGAAATGTTCCGCAAGCTGCTTGATCGCGGTGAAGCGGGTGACAACGTTGGTGTTCTTCTTCGCGGTATCGACCGTGATGGTGTTGAGCGTGGCCAGGTTCTTTGTAAGCCGGGTTCAGTGAAACCACACACTAAGTTTGAAGCAGAAGTATACATTCTGACTAAAGACGAGGGTGGCCGTCACACACCGTTTTTTGCCAACTACCGTCCTCAGTTCTACTTCCGTACAACTGACGTGACAGGTACTGTTGAGCTGCCGTCAGGCACAGAAATGGTAATGCCGGGTGATAACCTGAAATTTACAGCTGATCTGATCTATCCGATTGCGATGGAAGAAGGCCTGCGCTTTGCGATCCGTGAAGGCGGCCGCACAGTAGGTTCTGGTGTTGTTTCTAAAATCATCGAGTAATCGACTTAATTAACCCTTTGGGTTCGACGTAGGGCGGCTGATGATCAGCCGCTCTACCTATCAACTCTAACGCTTTGAAAGGCTTCAGATATGAAAAGCCAAAATATTCGTATTCGGCTGAAAGCTTACGATTACCGCGTATTGGATGCGTCCACTGCCGAGATTGTAAACACAGCTAAACGGACGGGTGCCCAAGTGCGCGGCCCGATCCCTATGCCGAACAAAATCGAGAAGTTTACCGTGCTGCGTAGCCCGCACGTGAACAAAAAAGCTCGTGAACAGTTCGAAATTCGGACGCACAAGCGTCTGCTAGATATTATTGACCCAACTCCACAAACAGTAGACGCGCTGATGAAGCTCGATCTTGCTGCTGGTGTGGATGTTGAGATCAAATTGTAAGGGGGCCGGATTATTATGCGCTCTGGAATTATAGCAAAAAAACTGGGCATGACCCGGTTGTTCATGGAAGACGGCAAACAGATCCCTGTAACCGTTTTGCAAATGGACAACCTACAGGTTGTGGCTCAACGTACAAACGAAACGGATGGCTACACGGCTGTTCAGCTTGGTACAGGTACAGCTAAAGTAAAGCGTCAAACCGCTGCAATGCGCGGCCACTTTGCCAAAGCTAAAGTTGAACCGAAACGCAAAGTTGCAGAATTTCGCGTGTCAGAAGCAAACCTGATTGCTGTTGGTGAAGAAATCACAGCAAACCATTACTTTGAAGGGCAATATGTAGATGTTGCCGGTATTTCAATCGGTAAAGGTTTTGCAGGTGCGATGAAGCGTTGGAACTTTAAAGGTCTGCGTGCAACACACGGTGTATCTGTTTCACACCGTTCGCACGGCTCTACTGGCCAGTGTCAGGATCCCGGTAAGGTTTTCAAAGGCAAGAAAATGGCCGGTCACATGGGGGCTGCGCGCGTAACCACACAGAACCTGCAAGTTGTTAAAACTGATGCGGATCGTGGCATTCTAATGATCAAGGGCGCTGTCCCTGGTTCAAAAGGTGGCTGGGTAACACTTAAGGATGCGGTTAAAAAACCAACGCCTGAAAATGTGATCTTGCCCGCTGCCCTGCGTTCTGCCGCTAAAGAAGCTGAAAAAGCTGCCGAAGCTGCTGCTGCACAAGCAGCCGCAGAAGAAGCCGCAGCCGCTGAAGCACAAGCCGCCGAAGCCGCAGCACAACAAGCCGCAGCTGAAGCAGATGTTGCTACAGATAAAAAGGACGGTGACGCATAATGAAAGCCGACGTTATTAAACTGGACGCAAAAGCCGCAGGAAGCATCGAGTTATCCGATGCTATCTTCGGGCTAGAGCCGCGTGCAGACATTCTGCACCGTGTTGTGCGCTACCAACTGGCAAAACGCCAAGCGGGTACGCATAAAGTGAAAACACGCTCTGAGGTTAGCTATTCAACCAAGAAGATCTATCGCCAAAAAGGTACAGGTGGCGCACGCCACGGTGCCCGCTCTGCGCCGATCTTTCGCGGTGGTGGTGTCTATAAAGGCCCAACACCACGCAGCCACGCGCATGACTTGACTAAAAAGTTCCGCGCACTTGGCCTGCGTCATGCTTTGTCTGCAAAGGCAACAGCAGGTGAGTTGGTTGTTGTGGATGAAGCCGTATTGAAAAACGCAAAAACCAAAGATTTGGCTAAAACATTGGCTAATCTGGGTTGGAAAAAAGCATTGGTTATCGATGGCGCTGAAGTGGATGCAAACTTTGCATTGGCTGTACGCAACATTGACGGCATCAATATTTTGCCAAGCCAAGGTGCCAACGTTTACGACATCTTGAAAGCAAACACTTTGGTTCTAACCAAAGCGGGTGCGCAAGCATTGGAGGCGCGTTTGTCATGAGCACTAAAGCAGAACTATATGATGTAATTCGCAAACCGATCGTTACTGAAAAAGCAACGATGGCGTCTGAAAACAACGCCGTTGTGTTTGAAGTGGCCATCGACGCGAACAAACCGCAGATCAAAGAAGCGATTGAAGCTTTGTTCGGTGTTAAAGTGAAAGCCGTGAATACAACGATCACTAAAGGTAAAGTGAAACGTTTCCGTGGTCGTCTTGGCAAACGCAAAGACGTCAAAAAAGCATATGTTACACTTGAAGAAGGTAACACGATCGACGTGTCCACCGGCCTTTAAGTAGATCAACATAAAGAATTTAGAAGCCCTCGCATTTGCGGGGGCTTTTTTCGTTGGGGTACTGGCTGAATCAACTCCCAATATGGAATGTCCCAGTTGGGACACATGGTTATGCTGTTGATAATAATCAATTTACTCATATTTTATGTCCAATTTTTGCAATGTACCAATGTTTATTCGGCTCCCTTTTTCCTGGATATTTTTATCTGCTTTCACAAAGCCACCAGACGCATTAGACATCGCTAACTTCGCAATTGTGGGAAAAATCATGGCGCAAAAAGCTACCATTTATAAAGTTGAACTTTCCGTTTCCGATATGGATCGTCACTATTATGAGACCCATAAACTGACCGTTGCCAAACACCCGTCAGAAACGGATGAACGGTTAATGGTGCGTATTCTTGCTTTTGCACTGAATGCTCACGAGCAATTGGAAATGACCAAGGGCCTTTCAACCGATGACGAGCCAGATGTTTGGCAGAAAAGCCTGAGTGGCGAGCTTGAATTGTGGGTGGCGTTGGGACTTCCAAGCGAGAAGACTGTTCGTCAATCCTGTGGCAAAGCCGACGCGGTGATTGTCTATTGTTACGGCGGCAAGACGGCTGAGATGTGGTGGGAGAAGATCAAAAATAGCACCACGCGGTTTGATAATCTACAGGTTATTAACTTTTCACAAGATGACACCAGAAAATTGGGAAAACTGGCAAGTCGTTCGATGAAGCTGCAGGTTAATATTCAGGATGGCGATGTGATGGTCAGCGTTGAAGATAGCATCGTTTACGTTACCGTAGCCAAATGGAAAAATACTGATTATTGAGCGACTACATAAGCACCTGACCCTAGGGTGGATGCAGAATGCGCCCTCCAGTTGGGGTAGCCGCTTATGGATTTTCAATCCATTGGCGGCCAATGGGGTCAGGCGCGGGCCGCTTGCGCGACTCAATTTTAAGTGTGTGGAGTATATGAAAATTCACACACTATAGGTAACGTGAAACGTTTCCGTGGTCAGTTGGGCAAGCGTAAAGATATCAAAAAGCGTATGTTACACTTGAAGTAGGTAATATGATCGTCGCCTCGACTGGTTCTTAAGTAACCCTACAAAGGATTAAGAAGCCCTCGCATTTGCGGGGGCTTATTTGTATAAGATCGGGTGACGAGGAGTGAATAGCCCCTAGTTTCCTAGACGCCTTGCTGGTTCATTTTTTGCTGCCATTCAAAGTCTACAGGTGACAGCATCCCGTTTCTAGCATGTTTGCGTTTTGGGTTGTAGAACATTTCAATATAATCGAATACGTCCTGACGTGCATCTTCTCTGGTTTTATATGTCCGCCGCCGGATGCGCTCGCGCTTCAGCAGATTGAAGAAGCTTTCTGCGACCGCATTATCATGGCAATTCCCACGGCGGCTCATGCTATGCTCCAGATTATGCTGTTTTAGAAAAGCCGCCCATTCAATGCTGGTGAATTGCGAGCCTTGATCGGAATGTATTAAGACTTTGCCCGTTGGTTTTCGTCGCCAGACTGCCATTAGCAGAGCCTGTAAAACCAGATCAGTCGGCTGGCGATTTTGCATAGACCACCCAACAACTTTGCGAGAGTAGAGGTCGATTACAACGGCCAGATATGAAAAGCCTTCATAGGTTTTAATGTAAGTAATGTCTGTGACCCAAAATTGGTTTGGGGCAGCAACGTCAAATTGGCGGTTTAGCGTGTTGTCCACTACAACCGATGGTTTGCCACCATATTTGCCAGGCCGGCGTTTGTAGCCAATTTGAGCCTTAATGCCTGCTAAACGAGCCAAGCGTGCGACACGGTTGGGACAGCATGTCTCGCCCTGATCACGAAGATCATCATGCAGCTTGCGGTATCCATAAACTTTGCCGCTGTCTTCCCATGCTTCTTTGAGAAGTTCAGTTTGACGCTTGTCTTCCTTGGCTCTTTTGCAGAATGGCGATTTTAACCACGCGTAAAATCCGCTTGGATGAACACGCAATCCACGGCACATCGCGCGGATCGAGAATACTGGGCGGTGTGCCTGAATAAACGCATACTTCATTTGGCATCCTTTGCGAAGTACACGGTGGCCTTTTTTAGAATGTCACGCTCCTCGGTGACACGTGCTAGTTCCCGTTTAAGACGCCTGATCTCGGCAGCCTGTTCGGTTGTTTCTTGCGCTACAATTGGTGGCTTTGAAAACCGCTTCATCCAAGCGTAAAGCGAATGCGTGCTTACGCCCAAACGCTTAGAAACGTCCGCTACAGAATAGCCCCGTTCCGTGATCTGCTTTATTGCATCAATCTTGAATTCTTCTGTGAAATTAGGTCGTGTCATTGAGTTCTCCTTGCCTCGTTTTTAGGGGACAAGGTGTCTACAATTCTAGGGGCTATTCAGAGAGTTGATTGCTCAAAAGCTCGCGTGTTTTTATTTGGAAAACCATAGGATCGATATTTATGTTTGTTTCGGAAGCCAAGTTGTTTCTGGTGTGCGGGAAAATAGCCGCTGGAAAGTCAACTCTTTGTAAAACTCTGAACCAGAAAACTAACGCTATTCTTTTAGTCGAAGATGACTGGTTATCCGCACTCTATAGCGATAAAATAAATTCTGTTTCTGACTATGTGATGTATTCTGGTAGGCTTCGCAGTGTAATTGGTGAGCATGTTATATCCCTGCTGCAAGGTGGCGTGCCTGTAGTGATGGACTTCCCAGCAAACACATTAGAAAATAGAGTATGGTTGCGCAGTCTTGGAGAACAGGCGAATGTTGGTATTGAACTACATTTTCTGGATGTGCCAGATGCTGTTTGTAAAGCGCGAATGCACCGTCGGAATGAAGGTGGAGATCACCCTTTTGTGGTATCGGATAAGCAATTTGACCAAATATCAAGCCACTTCGTTCGCCCATCAGATGGTGAAGGGTTGAGTGTTGTCTTACATCGCTCATAATGCTGTGAGCTACTTCATTCGCGCTTTCTCTTTGGGCAGGTGTGGGCTGTTTAGTTATCAATAGAGATTAGGGTAAAGGGTTAATGGGAACCCAATAAAACCCCACCCACCTATAGACACCCCCCCCCATCCCTGATAGATCGCGCAAGTCGATTGGTCTCGGATTCGCTCTGGGGCCTCTCTATCTTTATAAAGCGGGGACCTTCGGGGCCCTATAACTTCGCGGCCCCACATGGGTTGCACTAAAAACGGAAGACAGAAAGAATGGCATTAAAGTCGTATAAACCGACGACGCCAGGCCAACGTGGGTTGGTTCTGATTGACCGTTCCGAGCTTTGGAAAGGCCGTCCTATTAAAGCGCTCACAGAAGGTGTGCGTAAAAAGGGTGGTCGGAACAATACCGGACGGATAACTATGCGTCGCAAAGGCGGTGGGGCGAAACGCCTTTACCGTATCGTAGATTTCAAGCGGAACAAAATGGATGTTCCAGCCACGGTTGTTCGTATCGAATACGATCCAAACCGGACTGCGTTTATCGCGCTGATCAAATACGAAGATGGTCAACAAGCATACATTTTGGCACCACAGCGTTTGGCTATCGGTGACAAAGTTGTTTCATCTGCTAAAGCTGACATCAAACCCGGTAATGCAATGCCTTTCACAGGCTTGCCTATTGGTACAATCATCCACAACATTGAGCTGAAACAAGGCAAAGGCGGCCAAATGGTACGCGCTGCTGGTTCTTACGCACAATTCGTTGGCCGTGATGGTGGCTACGCACAGGTGCGTCTGTCTTCAGGTGAATTGCGCTTGGTACGCCAAGAATGCATGGCAACAGTGGGTGCGGTTTCAAACCCTGACCACTCAAACCAAAATCTGGGTAAAGCCGGTCGTAACCGTCACAAGGGCATCCGCCCATCTGTGCGCGGTGTTGTTATGAACCCTGTCGATCACCCGCATGGTGGTGGTGAGGGTCGCACGTCCGGTGGTCGTCATCCTGTGACACCTTGGGGTAAACCCACAAAAGGTGCCCGCACTCGTTCAAATAAGACAACGGATAAATTTATCATCCGTTCTCGTCACGCTAAGAAGAAGGGCCGTTAAGATATGTCTCGTTCAGTCTGGAAAGGCCCATTTGTTGATGCGTACGTGCTTAAAAAAGCAGAAGCCGCACGCGCATCAGGGCGTAATGATGTTATTAAAATTTGGTCTCGTCGATCAACAATTCTACCACAGTTCGTTGGTTTGACTTTTGGCGTTTATAACGGCCGCAAGCACATTCCTGTAAACGTATCTGAGGATATGATTGGTCAGAAATTCGGCGAATACAGCCCGACCCGTACTTACTACGGTCACACGGCTGATAAAAAAGCGAAAAGGAAATAAGACATGTCTAAGTCTAAGAACCCTCGTCGCGTTGCGGATAACGAAGCTATGGCCGTTTCCCGCATGCTGAAGACCAGCCCGCAAAAGCTAAACCTTCTGGCACAGCTTATTCGTGGCAAATCAGTTGCTCATGCGCTGACTGATCTTACGTTTTCTAAAAAACGCATCGCGATTGATGTAAAGAAAACGTTGCAGTCTGCGATTGCCAACGCTGAAAACAACCACGGGCTAGATGTGGACGAATTGGTCGTTGCAGAAGCTTGGGTTGGTAAAAATCTGACAATGAAACGCGGGCGCCCACGCGCACGTGGCCGTTACGGTAAGATCCTGAAGCCTTTCGCTCAGGTTACTATCCTTGTCCGTCAACCTGCAGAGGAGCAAGCATAATGGGTCAAAAGATCAATCCAATTGGCTTTCGTCTGCAAGTCAACCGTACATGGGACAGCCGCTGGTTTGCTGAAAGCAAAGATTTCGGTGATCTTCTTCTGGAAGACCTGAAAATCCGTGATTTCATCAAGAAAGAATGTGTTCAAGCGGGTATTTCACGCGTGATTATCGAACGCCCACACAAGAAATGCCGCGTGACTATTCACTCTGCACGTCCTGGTGTGATCATCGGTAAAAAAGGTGCTGACATTGAAACACTTCGCAAGAAAGTTGCTACTTTGACTGCGTCCGAGTTGCACCTTAACATTGTTGAAGTACGCAAACCTGAACTGGATGCCGCTTTGGTAGCCGAGTCAGTTGCACAGCAACTTGAACGCCGTGTGTCTTTTCGCCGTGCGATGAAACGTGCCGTGCAAAACGCCATGCGTATGGGTGCCCTTGGTATCCGTATCAATGTTGCCGGTCGTTTGGGTGGTGCTGAAATTGCGCGTACTGAATGGTACCGTGAAGGCCGCGTGCCTTTGCACACATTGCGTGCCGACATCGACTATGCGCGCTGCGAAGGTCTGACAGCTTATGGTATCATCGGTATCAAAGTTTGGATTTTCAAAGGTGAGATCATGGAACATGATCCGCAAGCACATGATCGTCGTATTGCTGAAGCTCAAGAAGGCGGTGGATCACGTCCACACGGTGGCGGTAATCGCCCACCACGTCGCTAAGTTAGGTGAAGGAGAACTAAAATGCTTTTACCAAAGCGTACTAAATTCCGCAAAGCGTTCAAAGGCCGTATCCACGGTCTGGCAAAAGGCGGCACTGATCTGAACTTCGGTTCATATGGTCTGAAAACCATCCAACCAGAGCGTATCACGTCTCGTCAAATCGAAGCGGCCCGCCGCGCGATGACACGTCACATGAAACGTCAAGGCCGTGTATGGATCCGCATTTTCCCGGATTTACCTGTCACCAAAAAACCTACCGAAGTTCGGATGGGTAAAGGTAAAGGTTCTGTGGAGTTTTGGGCAGCCAAAGTGAAACCCGGTCGTATCATGTTTGAAATCGACGGTGTATCTGAAGTTGTCGCCAAAGAGGCCCTGCGCCTAGCGGCGATGAAACTACCGGTTAAAACACGTATCGTGGTACGTGAGGATTGGTAACTGGTAACCGCGTAGCGGATGCCAGAGCGGTGTAGGTGATACGAAGTATCGCCGGGCCGCTTGAAGAATAAAGAATTGAAACCCCTGATCGAAAGGTCGGGGGTTTTTACGTTTTGGTTGATTATAGGGGACTACGTCATCCCCCGATTTATTCGGGTGATCGCATATGTCGTGTATGACTTGCCTGGGTCCCCCGAATAAATCGGGGGATGACGTGAAGAATTAGAACCTCTGACTGTAAGGTCGGAGGGATTACGTTTTGCAGTGATCAGTTGAACCCATATGACAAAGAGAGCATTGGGTGGTATTTAGTTTAACTAATTTAAGCTTCAGGTTGAAACAAACGAATTAGGAGCGATGTGCAGTGGTCACTGACAATGAATTGATTAAAAGAGCAAAAGAAGTAGCCATTCCTAAGAATTTTAGCCCATCCGTAGATGTTGCAAGTGTTGGAGCCGCGATTGTTACAGATAAGGGCAACATATATGTAGGCGTATGCATAGATATTGCTTGCGGCATTGGGTTCTGTGCTGAACATACTGCAATAGGAAGCATGGTCACAAATGGCGAAGGTAAAATTGTTACGATAGTCGCGGTGGATAGCTCTGGTGTGATTTTACCGCCATGTGGAAGATGTCGAGAATTTATATACCAGTTAGACCCGCAAAATCCTGATACTAGAGTTCTGATGCCAAACAACCGTGTGTCTACAATAAAGCAACTCTTACCTGAACACTGGATGGAATACTGCCCTAGCCCCTGAATTCGGTTGTTTTACGGTTGTAAAAATACATATGCATACTTCTGCCTAATAAACAGAACGATGCATAATCACCCCCTCGCACAACGACTCCCTCTACGTTATACCCTCCCCATGACCCAAATCGATTCCCTATTCGTTACCCGCCTTTACCGTGCTGACCTTAATGAGTTTGGCCAAGCCCCCGAAGCGTTGGAACTTGAAACCACCTGTCTGTCTGTCGCTGACGATGATACGGCGGGACAGGACTGGTGCGAAGAAAACGCGTACCCCGGTTATACCAGCTACGCTTCCCTTGATGATCTGCCATGGCGGTTTCCGATCTTTCAGGACTTGGTTGAAACCCTCGACAAGCACGTCGCCGCTTTCGCTGAAGACCTGTGCTTTGATCTGGGTGGCAAAGAGCTGAAGTTGGATAGCCTGTGGATCAACATCCTGCCCACGGGTGGCACGCACGCATCCCACATCCACCCGCATTCGGTGATCAGTGGCACCACATACGTCACCATGCCCGAAGGGGCCAGTGCGCTGAAACTGGAAGACCCGCGATCAGCCCGCATGATGGCCGCCCCACCGCGCAAGGCGGATGCCCCGCGTGAGCAGCGCAATTTCATCTACGTCGCCCCCAACGCGGGTGAAGTTTTGTTATGGGAAAGTTGGCTGCGCCACGAAGTGCCGCTGAATATGGCGGATGATGAGCGTATCAGTGTGAGTTTCAATTACAGCTGGGGGTAGGGTGGGCTTCAGCCCACGCGTTGTAAATCGCTTACACTTGGCACCTGAAAATGCCCCTCAATTACTTTTCTGGCAACGCCGCCAACCTGTATGCGGGTAATCTCGCCGCTCTTTGAATGCAGCGTGGTGTGAATTGCACTGGGGCGGCCCAACTCCATGCCTTGTTCTACTTTGATCGTATCCAAGCCAACCCCGTTCTTTGCCAGAAACCCGTGATGATACCAATACGTTGCCAGTGCCGCATTGGTAGTGCCTGCCGCCGCAGACTCGGGCACCCCCACCGCAGGGCAGAAATCGCGTACATGAAAGTCATAGCCTGTTTGCGCGGTCTGCGCACTGAAACAAGCCAGCGTTTCAATGCCGTTTTCGCGGCAATAAGCGGTAATGGCGGTAAAATCGGGCTGAATAGATTGTATCGCCGCCAATCTGTTAACCGGCACGATCATGTGAACGAAATCACCCAAAGCCGTTGTAACCGGATGCGCATCTGAAATATCGCTTTGTTTCAAACCAAGCAAGCCCGCCAGTGTTTTAATATCCCGCTGATCTTCCCTAAGCTTAGGGGCGGCAATGTCGAGCATCACCAATGCCTTGTCATCCTGCTTTACTATTTCAACCTGTGCTGTCTTTGTCGGCAGGATCAGCTTAACTTCCAACGTGTCCTTGCCCTGCCATTGCAACAGACCTGCGTTCAACAGATGGGTTATCAGACAAATCGTGCCATGCCCGCACATCGGATATTCGCGTGCGGTTGAATGAAACCGCGCGGTAACTGTGTTGCCACTGACCTCACTGACAAAGCAGGTTGCGGGCAAGCCCAGCTCACTGGCAATTTGTTGACGTGTTGGGGCATCAATACCGCCTGCATCTAAAATAATCCCGCCTTGGCTGCCGCCAAACAATGTGTCAGAAAAAGCGTCATAAAGAGCGAAGGGAACTGTTGTGTCAGACATGTGTCTTACCTTTTTATATTACCGAGTTTCAACAGACAGCGATCTATCATTGCCTGATTACTGGTTATGACAGGTTTGCCAAGCGCATTTTCCAATACCTTGATAGCCTCAACCGCCCGAAAATCAGTGCAGCCGATAACAATCGCCTGGGCTTTGGGGTGATCGGCGGCATAGCCAAGATCAAAGGCGTCATAGGGTGTCAGGTTTCCCTGTTCAACACTGGACAGTGCGGAACCAACATTTGCACAGTTTACAACTTTGATACCGGCACTTTCAAAAAAGGATACGGCGTCGTGGTTCAGCTCTTCAACATAGGGCGAGGCAAAACCGATTGCTGAAATATCAAGGGCGCGTAAGGCTTCAACCATGGCACCCGATGTGGTCACCGCAGGTACGCCGGATTTTGCTTCGATATCTTTGCAAAGCCGGCGGTCAAAATCCCAACCACAAGACAGGGTGGCAGATGCACAGCCGTATCCGATGACATCAACCTTGGCGGCCATCAGCAATTCTATTTGCGTATCAAGATTGGCGTTACCCAAGCTGCGCATAGCACCCGCGTCAGGTATTTCATCAACTTCATATCCGCCAACTCTGGTAAAATGCGTTGTCACACCTGCGGGCACCAAAAACCCGCAATCCGCTTCCAGATTTGTGTTTGAAGACGGCACAATGATGCCTAATTTACCGCGATTGCGGTTGGAGAAATCGAAGGTCGGTTCCATCACCATCTTCTGCCCCCGGTGCTGTGGCGTGAAGTATACAAAGGGCAGTTAATAGATTTTTATAAAGGGCGGCAATCGTTTTAGTGAGGGCAGGGTAGGGTGCCGCACTTTGCACACACCGCTTGTTTGATAAGCCAGAATGGTGCATGAAATCACACAGTCTACGGATTGATCGGATTACCCCCTATATACCCTTGCCAATCCACTGTTTCCGCCCTATAGAGCGCATTCATCATGCACTCCACTGGAATCAAGGTGACTCGATTAAGAGGCCCACCAGTGATGTTGAAAGGAAAATGGCGATGAAAGCCACTGAATTAAAAGAAAAAACACCTGACCAGCTGCGCGAAGAGCTGGCATCCCTGAAAAAGGAATCGTTTAACCTGCGGTTCCAGGGTGCCACTAATCAGTTGGAAAACACCTCACAGATCAAAACCGCACGCCGTTCTGCTGCGCGCGTTAAGACAATTTTGAACCAGAAAGCCGCTGAAGCGGCTGCTGAATAAGGAAGTTTGACATGCCAAAACGTATTCTAACCGGCACAGTAACAGGCGACCAAAACGAACAGACCATCACGGTTTCTGTTCAACGTAGCTTTCAGCACCCGGTTCTTAAGAAGATTATCCGTAAGTCCAAAAAATATCGGGCGCATGACGCGGAAAATAAATTCAAAATCGGCGATCAAGTTCGCATTGAAGAATGCAAGCCGATTTCGAAAACCAAACGTTGGACGGTTCTGACAGACGCCTAGGCGCAGTTCAGAAAAGCCAGCTTAACGAAACCCTGGGGGATGATCCCCAAAGGTCGGAAGGAAACTAAATGATCCAGATGCAGACCAACCTGGATGTAGCTGACAACAGCGGCGCTCGCCGTGTTCAGTGCATTAAGGTTCTGGGCGGTTCCAAACGGAGATATGCCTCTGTTGGGGACGTCATCGTTGTTTCTGTGAAAGAAGCCATTCCACGCGGTCGCGTGAAAAAAGGCGACGTTCGCAAAGCAGTTGTGGTACGCACCAGAAAAGAAGTCCGTCGTGAAGACGGCACAGCTATTCGCTTTGACACCAATGCGGCAGTTATCCTTAACAACGCGAACGAGCCCCTAGGTACACGTATCTTTGGCCCGGTTGTGCGTGAATTGCGTGCGAAGAACTTCATGAAGATCATCTCGCTTGCACCGGAGGTGCTGTAAGATGGCTGCTAAGTTAAAATCAGGTGACAAAGTCATCGTGCTGACCGGTAAAGACAAAGGTAAAGAGGGCGAAATCGCCAACTTGAACCCTACTACCGGTAAAGCGATTGTAACGGGTATTAACACATCTATCCGTCACGTTAAACAATCCCAAAACTCTCAGGGTGGCCGTGTTCCAACGGACATGCCAATTCAGTTGTCAAACTTGGCACTGGTTGACCCCAAAGAGGGCGGCCCAACGCGTGTTGGCTTCAAAATTGAAGACGGCAAAAAAGTGCGTTTCGCCAAGAAATCAGGAGCATTGATCGATGGCTGATTATAAACCACGTCTTAAAACGCTCTATACTGACAAAGCACGCAGTGCGATGAAAGAAGAGTTCGCCTATAAGAACGATATGATGATCCCTAAACTGGACAAAATCGTTTTGAACATGGGTGTTGGTGAAACTGTAAATGACACAAAAAAAATTCGCTCTGCTGTATCGGGCATGGCCAGCATTGCAGGTCAACAGCCTGTGATTACCAAAGCCAAGAAATCTATCGCAGGTTTTCGGGTGCGTGAAGACATGCCTTTGGGTTGTAAAGTCACGTTGCGCGGCGACAAGATGTATGAATTTCTTGACCGTTTGGTAACAGTCGCTATGCCACGTACTCGTGACTTTCGCGGTATTTCCGCCAAAAGCTTTGACGGTAACGGCAACTACGCCATGGGTCTGAAAGAACACATCGTGTTCCCAGAGATTAACTATGACGACGTAGATCAAATGTGGGGCATGGATATCATCATCTGTACGACCGCAAAAACAGATGCAGAAGCTAAAAGCTTGTTGAAGCAATTCAACATGCCTTTTAACGACTGATCGCGGATAGGGAAGAAAAACATGGCAAAAGCTGCAATGGTCCAACGCGAACTTAAGCGCCAGAAGCTGGTAGCAAAATATGCTACTAAGCGTGCTGCGTTGAAAGAAATCGTGAACAACCAAGAACTGCCTATGGAAGAGCGCTTTAAAGCGGGTCTGGCATTGGCAAAACTACCGCGTAACTCATCGGCAACCCGTCTGCACAATCGCTGTCAGATCACCGGTCGTCCGCATGGTTATTATCGTAAACTTAAAGTGTCCAGGATTGCACTGCGCCAGTTGGCGTCAGATGGCATGATCCCGGGCATGGTTAAGTCAAGCTGGTAAAGGAGAGATATAAATGAACGATCCTATCGGTGATATGCTGACACGTATTCGCAACGCACAACTGCGTGGCAAGTCTACTGTGTTAACACCAGCGTCAAAACTGCGTGGTTGGGTGCTAGATGTCCTTAAGGACGAAGGCTATATCCGCGGTTATGAAAATGCGACATCTAAAGCGGGCTTCCCGGAATTGGAGATTTCTTTGAAATACTTCGACGGCGCACCTGTTATTAAAGAGATCAAGCGCGTATCCACACCCGGTCGTCGGGTTTATTCTGGTGCACAGGATATTCCAACCGTACGTCAAGGTTTGGGTGTAGCTATTGTCTCTACGCCAAAAGGCGTCATGTCAGATGCACAAGCACGTACTGCCAATGTTGGTGGTGAAGTGCTGTGCACAATCTTCTAAGGAGTATCTGATGTCTCGTATTGGTAAAAAAGCTGTTGATCTGCCAAGTGGTGTAACTGCCACAATCTCAGGTCAAAAAGTCGAAATCAAAGGCCCGAAGGGTGTTCTATCCTTTAAGGCCACTGATGACGTAACACTCACGTTAGAAGACAACGCGGTTTCAGTGAAACCACGTGGTATGTCCAAACGTGCACGTCAACAATGGGGAATGTCGCGCACACAGATCGCAAATTGCGTAACTGGTGTAACGACAGGCTTCAAGAAAGAACTGGAAATCAACGGTGTTGGTTATCGTGCTAAAATGGTTGGCAATGTCCTGAATATGACATTGGGCTATTCACACGATGTTAACTTCGATGTTCCAGATGACATCACTGTTACGGCACCTAAAGTAACCCAAATCATTGTTGAAGGTATTGATAGCCAACGTGTTGGCCAAATAGCGGCCCAAATCCGCGCTTGGCGTAAACCAGAGCCGTTTAAAGGCAAGGGTATCAAATACAAAGATGAATATATCTTCCGCAAAGAAGGTAAGAAAAAGTAAGGAGCGCATAATATGGCTAATAGTAAAAGAACATTGTTTCTTAAGCGCCGCATGCGCAACCGGAACAAAATTAAGAAGATGGCCAATGGCCGTCCTCGCCTGAGCGTTCATCGCTCATCCAAGAATATCAGCGTTCAACTGATCGATGATGTAAATGGTGTAACACTGGCTGCGGCTTCCACATTGGAAAAAGAGCTGGGTGTTATCGGCACAAACAACAAAGAAGCTTCTGCCAAAGTGGGTGCTGCTATTGCAGAACGTGCTAAAAAAGCAGGCGTTGAAGAGTGTTATTTTGATCGTGGCGGCTTTTTGTTCCACGGCAAGGTGAAAGCACTTGCAGACGCGGCCCGTGAAGGCGGTCTGAAGTTTTAGAAAACCTGCAGGTGGGCATCTTGCCCACCTCGATGATCCGGGGGGCATGGCCCCACTTGGGTTGGTAAATCAGGGTGTAAACCCGAATTTTTAGGAGGCCTTCATGGCTAGAGATAATAACCGCCGGGGTCGCGATCGCGACGAAACACCGGAATTTGCAGACCGCTTGGTTGCGATCAACCGCGTGTCTAAAACAGTAAAAGGCGGTAAACGCTTTGGCTTTGCAGCCCTTGTTGTTGTTGGTGACCAAAAAGGCCGTGTCGGTTTTGGCAAAGGTAAAGCCAAGGAAGTTCCTGAAGCTATTCGTAAAGCTACAGAGCAAGCCAAACGCCAAATCATCCGCGTTCCATTGCGCGAAGGCCGCACATTGCACCACGATGTAAACGGTCGTCACGGTGCGGGTAAAGTTGTGATGCGTACTGCACCACAAGGTACTGGTATTATCGCAGGTGGCCCGATGCGTGCCGTGTTTGAGATGCTTGGCGTACAAGACGTTGTTTCCAAATCTATCGGTTCAGCGAACCCGTACAACATGATCCGCGCAACAATGGACGGTCTGGCTAAAGAGTCTAGCCCGCGTAACGTTGCACAACGTCGTGGCAAGAAAGTTTCTGACATCCTGCCAAAAACAGATGCAGCATCTGCTGCCCCTGCTGAAAAAACGGAGGCTTGAGTTAAATGGCTAAAACTATCGTCGTAAAACAGATCGGCTCGCCGATCCGCCGCCCCGCCAAACAACGTGCCACGCTTGTTGGCTTAGGCTTGAACAAAATGCACCGCACCCGTGAGCTGGAAGATACACCTTCCGTGCGCGGCATGGTTGCCAAGATTTCGCACATGGTCGAGATTATTGAAGAAAAAGGCTAAGCCAGAAATTACGTCATCCCCCGACTTGTTCGGGTGATCGCATGATGTAGTGTCTGACTTGTCGAGGTCCCCCGAATAAATCGGGGGATGACGTGAAAAATTAAAACGCCTCGCAGGAAACTGCGGGGCGTTTTTTTTAATGACTATTATGATAGCAATAACTGTTCTATTGTATGACTCTTATTTTGGGATTTTAAAGTTGTTTGATTTTTCTTTAACAGTATCGATAGTAGCCTTATTTGTTTCGCTGTTAACCGCTTGGTATACTCTCATACGTCGCGGTAGAATTATGATGACACAACCGACTGTTATCTTTTTTGGGCCAGATGGTTCGCGAAGACAAGGAAATAAACCGGTACCAAAGTTATTCTTGCGAACATTATTGTATTCTACAGGAAAAAGAGGCCGCATGATTGAAAGTATGCATGTTAAAGTCACAAGAAATGAGACAGTGCAAAATTTCAATATATGGGTTTATGGGCAGGAGAATCTCGTTCGTGGAAGCGGTTTATTTGTAGGAGAAGAAGGTGTGGCGGAAAACCATCATTTTTTAGCTCCACAAGATGGCCGTGATTTTCGCTTTGTAAGTGGGGAATATAAGGTTGAGCTTTTTGCAAAAATCTTAGGTTTTCGGATAGAGAAACTAATTTGGTCAGAAGTTCTTATTATTACCCCATCTGATGCTAATTTATTGGCATCAGAAATGTCAGGTATCTATTTTGATTGGGGCCCTGATTCTAAAAAATATATATCTCATGTTGAAATGAAACCAATACCTGAGATTTTATAGGGCCCGCTTGCGGGCCGCGTCTGATCCCGTTGATGCGGCAGGAGATTGTGAAACAATCGCCGAGAGCATTTCCCCACGGGAAGGCGCTTTGCGCCCACCCCAAACGATTTGCGAATGCAATTCGTTTCTGGTCAGGCGCTCTGTTGCACTTTATCTTAATGGTTCCAACAGGCTTCGCTATCTACTAACAGTTCAACGGATCATGCGTGGCCCTCTCGTGGAGCGGTTATTTAAACATCGGTATCGCACGGGGCAGGTATTCTGCCAGAAAATCAAACACGATGCGAAAGCGTTTGCCTGTGTGCAGTTCTTTATGGGCGATCAGCCAGATCGGAAACCGCATTGTGGTTTGTTTTGGCAACACGGGGTGAATATCGGGGGTGCTTTCGGCCAGCGTACGCATCATAGCGCCCAGACCCAGCCCTTTTTTGACCATCTCCCAACCGGCAACGCCGTGGCCTACACAATATTTCACATTTTGCGTACTCAGGGACGCCCCGAGTTTATTCATATAGCTGATAAACTCTTCCGCGCTACCATAAGACACGAACGTTGCTGCATTGAAATCTGTCATGTTTTGCGGTGTGCCAAACCGTGTGAAATAATCGACTGACCCGTAAACGCAGCCTTCTGCCTGCCCCAATAGTTTCCCGACCAGTTCGGGTTGTTCTGGGCGTATATGGCGGATCGCTATATCGGCTTCGCGGCGTTGCAGGTCAGATATCTCATTCGCGACGACCAGTTCTATTTCTATTCCGGGGGCGATGTCACGCAACTCTTTGATGGCGTCCGGCAGAAAATAGGTTGCCATTATATCGCTTGCAGTAATGCTGACGCGCCCCTCTACCGTTTGGGATTGCCCCGATGCGGTCAGGGATATACTTTCGGCCGCTTGCCCCATTTTGGTGAAATGTTCCAAAAGCTCGTGACCAGATTGCGTCAATGTCATTCCACGGCCAACCCGTTCAAACAATAAAACGCCTAAATCTATTTCCAGCCCGGCAACCTGACGGCTTAGCGTAGGCTGTGTCTGCCCAAGCTTGTGTGCCGCTGCGGATAACGAACCTTCTTCGGCGGTTGTCAAAAATGCACGCGCTTGGTTCCAGTCGAAGTTGGGGGAAAACCTTGCCATACATATATGTATAGGCTCTCTGCAAATTTCTGCAATTTAAATCGAGTATATGTATATATATGTGAACACCATCAAAGGAGTAGTGCAATGATGGATAATATGAAATTCTGGGATAAAGCCGCCGCGAAATACGCAAAATCCCCGATAAAGGATATGGATGCTTATGAATACACTTCTGCGCGGACAAAATCCTATCTGAAGAAAACTGACCGTGTTTTGGAGCTGGGCTGCGGAACTGGATCAACCGCATTGTTGCTGGCCGAGAACGTCAAACATATCGCTGCTACGGATATTTCCGGCGAAATGATTAAGATTGCACAGGAAAAAGCGCATACGCAAAACATTTCAAATGTGGATTTCAGACAAATGGAATTGTGTGACTTGCAGCAGCCTGATGACGGTTATGATGTGATATTGGCCCTGAATCTGCTGCATCTGGTGCAAGCACCGCAAGAAGCAATCAAACTTTTGGGCGGGCATTTGAAAACGGGGGGGCTGTTTATTTCAAAAACACCGTGCCTGTCATCAAAGGCATGGTTGTTCATCCCGATGGTAAAAGTCATGCAGCTTTTTGGGAAAGCCCCCTATGTGGATATGCTGTCAGTTTCGGAAATGGATAAGATGGTCATGAATGCAGGGTTTGAGATTTTGGAAAAAGGCAACTATCCGAACTCACTGCCTAGTCATTATATCGTTGCGCGAAAGCTATAGGATGAAAGAGTGTATTGCCTTTACCCTGTTGACTGCGCCGGGTCTCAGGGCAATGGTAAAAGTTTATACGGGAATGCAAGTATTTTGCATAGCGGTATTTTTACATTACACCACAAAAACAATCCCTTAACATAGTGTCCCAGTCGGGACATTCCCCAATTCACACCCCTTGCAAACCCCCATAGAGCCCGCTATACGAACCCATCTGCGGCGATTGCCCAGAATCAAATTGTGAAACCCCGTGTTTGCCCCCTTTGTCGTAATCGGGGGGTAGTTCCGGAAAGGAGATACGACATGAAATTGAATGAACTTAGCGATAACGCAGGTGCCACCAAAAAACGTAAACGCGTAGGCCGTGGCCCCGGTTCCGGTACAGGTAAAATGGCTGGCCGTGGTATCAAAGGTCAAAAATCCCGTTCAGGTGTGGCGATCAACGGTTTTGAAGGCGGTCAAATGCCTTTGTACATGCGCCTGCCAAAACGTGGCTTTAACAACATCAATGCAAAAACCCATGCTGTTGTGAACCTTGGCCTGTTGCAGAAGTTTATCGACGCCAAGAAAATCGACGCGAAAAAACCTATTACAGAAGCTGTATTGGTTGAAAGTGGTCTTGTGACACGCGTCAAAGACGGCGTTCGTATCCTTGGTAAAGGTGAATTAACCTCGAAAATTGATCTGTCTGTAACAGGTGCATCCAAGTCTGCAGTTGCTGCTGTTGAAAAACTGGGCGGTAAATTGACTGTTGCAGCTGCAAAAGCGGAAGCTGCGGCAGAATAATCCTTGTCGGCAGCTGTTAAGTTGCCTACATATATACAAGTTTTTAAGCGCCGCGTGTCTGGAAAACGGATAACGCGGCGTTTGTCTTTGAAAGGTTAAATAATGGCATCTGCTGCAGAACAAATGGCGTCCAACATATCATGGGGCGCGTTTGGCAAAGCCAAAGAGCTGCAATCACGCATCTTATTCGCACTTGGGCTTTTGATCGTATACCGTATCGGCACGTTTATTCCGGTTCCTGGAATTGATGGTACAGCCTTGGCCCAGTTTGTTGAGCAAAACCAGTCCGGTGTGGGCGGTATTTTGAACATGTTCTCTGGTGGTGCAATCGGTCGTATGGCGATTTTTGCGCTTGGGATTATGCCGTATATCTCGGCGTCCATTATCATTCAGTTGATGACGGCCATGGTGCCTCAGCTGGAACAGCTGAAAAAAGAGGGTGAGCAGGGCCGTAAGAAGATTAACCAATACACCCGTTATGGGACGGTTATTCTGGCAACGTTTCAGGCTTATGGCCTATCCAAAGGTCTGGAGGCCAGTGATCTGGCCACTAACCCCGGTTTTGTAACCTTTCAACTGCCTGCGATTGTAACGCTTGTGGGCGGCACCATGTTCCTGATGTGGCTGGGTGAGCAAATCACCGCGCGCGGCATCGGCAACGGTATTTCACTGATTATTTTTGTGGGTATTGTGGCTGAACTGCCATCCGCCTTGGTACAGTTCTTTGAGCTGGGCCGTAATGGTACGCTGAACGGCGCCGTGATCTTGGGTGTTATGGCCATGGTTGTGGGTGTTATTGCGTTTATCGTGTTTATGGAACGCGCTTTGCGCAAAGTGCATATCCAATACCCCAAACGCCAAGTTGGCATGAAGGTTTATGGCGGTGAAAGTTCGCATTTGCCGATCAAAGTGAACCCTGCGGGCGTGATCCCTGCGATCTTTGCCTCTGCTTTGTTGTTACTACCGACAACTGTCAGCACGTTTTCTGGCACACAAACCTCACCGATTATGGCCACCATCCTTGCCTATTTCGGGCCGGGTCAACCGCTGTACCTGCTGTTCTTCACAGTAATGATCGTCTTCTTTTCATATTTCTACACAGCCAATGTGGCGTTTAAAACCGATGAAGCTGCGGATAATCTGAAAAAACAAAACGGTTTTGTACCGGGCATTCGCCCGGGGGCGAAAACTGCCGAATATCTGGATTTCGTTGTGACCCGTACACTTGTACTGGGCTCGGCCTATCTGGCCGCCGTTTGCCTGTTGCCAGAAATTCTGCGCAGCCAACTTTCTATCCCGTTCTACTTTGGTGGCACATCGCTGTTGATTGTGGTATCGGTGACGATGGATACAATCACCCAAGTGCAGTCACATCTGTTGGCGCACCAATATGAGGGTTTAATTGAAAAATCGCAGTTGCGCGGTAAAAACCGCAGCAAAGCGCGCAGAAAGGCTCGTAAAAAATGAACATCATCCTTCTAGGCCCACCCGGTGCAGGTAAAGGCACACAAGCAGGTTTTTTAGTTGAACAACGCGGCATGGTACAACTCTCTACGGGTGATATGCTACGTGCGGCTAAATCGTCTGGTACGGAAATGGGTAAGAAGGTTGCAGCCGTCATGGAGCGCGGTGAGTTGGTCACGGATGAGATCGTGATCGGTCTGATCGAAGAACAGCTTGCAGGTGGCGAAGGTTCCGGTTCCGGTTTCATTTTTGACGGCTTCCCGCGCACATTGGCGCAAGCCGATGCTTTAGGGAGATTGCTGGATAAGGTTGGCCAAACACTGGATACGGTAATTGAAATGCGTGTGGACGACAGCGCGTTGGTTAAACGGATCACAGGCCGCTTTACTTGCGGGTCTTGTGGTGCAGGTTACCATGAAGAGTTCAAGAAACCTGCCAAAGACGGTGTTTGTGATGAATGTGGCAAATCCGATTTCAAGAAACGCGCAGACGACAATGAAGACAGCCTGAAAACACGCCTGATGGCTTACTACAAAGAGACATCACCGCTGTTGGGGTATTACTATGCCAAGGGCCAGTTGCAGACGGTAGACGGACTGGCTTCGATTGAAGATGTGGCGGGCAGTATTTCGGATGCTCTTGCATAAAATAATATCTGCTTTGATACGGTTCCTACCAGTATTAACCGTTTTTCTGTTGTCGTTATTTCTTTCGCCGCATTCAAGCCAAGCGGCAAGTATATGTAATGCAACTATGTACCGTAGTTTCGCAACGCTTTTCGATGAAAATGGGAAGCAAGTCTTATATAGCCTTCGCGCAACTGGTTCAGACTGGAAGTTAAAAAGTTACGGGTACCATGGAACTGCGTTAGCTGTTTGTGAAACATGTGAGCCTGAAGACACTTTTGGTGGTTTGGTGCATATTGGTATGTTACCGCAACCGTATGAAAAAATTATAAAAGAAGGTGTGCCTTGTTTAGCAGCATACGAGGAGACGTGTACTGAGCCAGAACAGGATGTGGAAAAGACAATGCCAGCCATTACCACTGCGAAGCTACGCATTGAAAGTGACGTTGAGCATCTTTATTATCCAATACACATGATCCCAATAGAAAACCGTATACCAGTGTATCAAACAGATGAACTTAGAAGCGGGAAGTTTAAAGGGTATGGTGTAGTTTATCGGATACTTAACCCAACAGAGTTACAACTGCCGCGTTCCATAACAGGTATGATTGCCTTTGGGTTGCGTGATCATTGCGCATCATTTACGGGAACGATTGCAGTCCCCATTGAAAAAGCACAGGCACTTTTAAATAGTTTTGCTGATGCTATGGTTGTCGAGCGAAGTGAACCGCCTAATTAGGCAGTACTTCTCCCCTAATCCCTTGACGTTTTTCCCTATTTCCCATATGGGACACACTTCTAGGTCGAAATCTTAGGGTTTTGTGAAAATTGCCGATTCGGCGTACTTTCTACCAAGCTTGGAAATAAAGCAGCCCAACGCTCATATTCGTTGGGCTTCGTTGTGAAAACAGGTTCTGGAAAAACGGAACCGCAACCTAAAGGACGCTATAACGTGGCACGTATTGCTGGCGTAAACATCCCGACACATAAACGGGTAAAAATCGCACTCACATATATTCATGGCATCGGAAACACCTCTGCAAACGCAATTTGCGATTCAGTTGGTATTGATGAAGCCCGCCGTATTAACGAATTGTCAGACGCCGAAGTTCTGAAAATCCGTGAATACATCGACGCAAATCTGGACGTAGAAGGCGATCTGCGCCGTGAAGTTTCCATGAACATCAAACGGATGATGGACATGGGTTCTTATCGCGGTCTGCGTCACCGTCGTGGCCTGCCTGTTCGCGGCCAACGCACACACACAAATGCACGCACTCGCAAAGGCCCAGCCCGCGCGATTGCCGGCAAGAAGAAGTAGAGGACTGAACAATGGCACGTGAAAAAGTACGTACAAAAAGAAAAGTCCGCAAAAATATCAGCACGGGCGTGGCGCATATCAATTCGTCATTCAACAACACGAAAATCCTGATCGCTGATGCGCAAGGCAATGCTATTGCATGGTCATCCGCAGGCACAATGGGTTTTCGCGGTTCGCGTAAATCAACACCTTATGCAGCTCAGATGGCTGCAGAAGATGCTGGTAAAAAAGCCCAAGAGCATGGCATGAAAACTTTGGAAGTTGAAGTGCAAGGCCCCGGTTCTGGTCGTGAAAGTGCGCTGCGCGCATTGGCTGCAGTTGGTCTGAACGTCACAGCTATTCGTGACGTGACACCGATTGCACACAATGGCTGTCGCCCACCAAAACGCCGCCGCGTTTAATAAGTTATTCGGGTTGGCCCTGTGGCCGACCCAACCCTGATTTTAACCTCGAGCGTTTGTTGATTCGGATCCATATCAGCAAACAAGAATGGAGGCCCTTATGATCCATATGAATTGGCAGGAACTTATTCGTCCTAATCAACTGGAAATCAAACCTGGTGCTGACCCACTGCGTTCTGCAACTGTTACCGCAGAACCATTGGAACGCGGCTACGGTTTGACCCTTGGCAACGCATTGCGCCGTGTGCTTTTGTCGTCGTTGCAAGGTGCTGCGATCACATCTGTACAGATTGACAATGTTCTGCATGAGTTTTCATCTGTGGCAGGTGTACGTGAAGACGTGACCGACATGGTTTTGAACCTTAAAGGTGTAGCAATTTCCATGGAAGCCGAAGGCATGAAGCGGGTTTCTATTTCCGCTAAAGGCCCGGGCGTTGTAACCGCAGGTGACATCACTGAAACTGCGGGTATCGAGATTTTGAACCGTGATCACGTGATCTGTCACTTGGACGATGGTGCATCTTTGTTTATGGAAATGACTGTGGAAACAGGTAAAGGCTACATCGCCGGCGACAAAAATCGCCCCGATGATGCGCCTATCGGCCTGATCCCGATCGATGCTTTGTTTTCACCGGTGACACGCGTGTCTTATGATGTGCAACCGACCCGCGAAGGTCAGGTTCTGGATTATGACAAGCTGACTATGAAAATCGAAACTGATGGTTCTGTAACACCTGAAGATGCTGTGGCATTTGCTGCACGTATCTTGCAAGACCAGTTATCTGTGTTTGTGAACTTTGATGAGCCAGAGTCTGCATCACGCCAAGAAGAAGACGAGTTGGAATTCAACCCGCTACTTCTGAAAAAAGTCGACGAGCTGGAATTGTCAGTACGTTCTGCAAATTGCCTGAAAAACGACAACATCGTTTACATCGGCGATCTGATCCAAAAGACAGAAGCGGAAATGCTGCGCACGCCAAACTTCGGACGCAAATCTTTGAACGAGATCAAAGAAGTGCTGACAGGTATGGGCTTGCATCTGGGCATGGACATCTTGGATTGGCCACCGGACAACATCGAAGAGCTGGCTAAGAAATACGAAGACCAGTTTTAAGAATTTGGGGTGGGCTTGAAAGCCCACCTTACTAAAATGCCCACAGTTGGTGGGGAACATCCGGACAATAATGTCCCAAGGAGTGCATGACCCAACGCAGGTCAGCCAGACAAAGTATAAAGAAGACATAAAGGAATAACATTATGCGTCACGCACGTGGATACCGCCGCCTGAACCGAACACATGAGCATCGTAAAGCTTTGTTCGCCAATATGGCAGGCTCGCTTATTGAACATGAGCAAATTAAAACAACAGTGCCGAAAGCCAAAGAGCTTCGCCCGATCATTGAAAAAATGATCACATTGGCGAAACGTGGTGATCTGCACGCACGCCGTCAAGCGGCTTCAAAACTGAAACAGGAAGCCTATGTTGCTAAACTGTTTGAAATTTTGGGCCCACGCTACAAAGATCGCCAAGGCGGTTATGTACGCATCATGAAAGCTGGCTTTCGCTATGGCGATATGGCACCTATGGCGATCATCGAGTTTGTTGACCGTGATGTAGATGCCAAAGGCAAGGGCGATAAAGCCCGCGTTGCTGCCGAAGATGCAGAGGATGCGGCAAGCTAAGCTACCCACCTACGAAATTCAAAAAATACGAACGGAGGCCTTCTAGTATGAAGAGCCTCCGTTTTTGTAAAAGAAATATAGTTAACAATAGCTTGACAAAACATTCGTTACAATTTTTAGTTGACTACACCTATTTAAGAACGTCTATAGAGATATGAGCATTAAGAAGAACCTTGATAAAGAACTAAGAGAGCTGGGAAACCTTTCCCAGTTGGGCTACGGCGTGGGATTACACATCCGTTTCGCATCACCCTTGGTTTCGGTCTATACTTGGCCACAAACGTGGCAGGATCATTATACAGATAATGTTTACGGCCTGCGTGACCCGATGGTTGCATGGGCTTTCGCGAAACAAGGCGTTTGCCGTTGGAGCGAATGCCCAATCCCAGACCCTTTCAGCATTATCAAACAAGCGGCAGAATTTGGGTTGCGCTTTGGGGCGACAGTTTCATATGGCCGCATATCATCGCGCACCATTGTCGGGATTGCGCGGGAAGATCGTGAATTTACGTTAGACGAATTGTTACAGGCACAGGATTTGGTTTCGGATTTGCACAACAAAGCCGAACTACCCGAAAGCCTGACAGGGGCGCAACGTGAAGCCCTGAAACTTGTGGCTACCGGCCACAGGTACGCTGAAGCAGCAGCAACTTTAGGCATATCTGAAAGTGCCTTTAAACTGCGGTTGTCCTCTGCGCGAACACGCCTGTTGGCGAAAACAACTGCGGAAGCGGTTCAAAGAGCCAAGGATTATAAGTTATTGTAGTAGGTTGGGCAGACGACTTTAGCCCATGTGTACCAAAATATCGAATGAACAACTAAAGGTGCCAATACAATGCAAGCCACGACCCTATCTTTTACAAACATCCATGATCACGGTAGTCTGTTTACCGATCTTCTACGCGCCCGCCACGAAAGCTTTATTGTCGAACGCAAATGGGATTTGCCGGAAGATGAAGGCATGGAGTTTGACCAATATGACACGCCGCAAAGTCGTTGGATTGCGATCCATGATGGTGGGCAGGTTCTGGGCGGTTTCCGGTTGACCCCAACCACTGCAAAATGCGGGGTTTATTCCTATATGATCAAAGACGCACAGCGCGGGCTGTTGGATACGATCCCAAGTAACCTGCTTTATGAAGATGCCCCTGTTGAGCCGCATATCTTTGAATTTTCGCGTTTCTTTAAAGCCAGCCATCTGAATGCGCGGCAACGCACGGCTGTTCAAATGCGCTTGTTGAAAGCTTTGCTTGAAACTCGTGACACATTGGGTGTGCGTGCGGCTATCGGTATCGGCTCACCAAATTGGGAACGCTGGATGAAGCGTATTGGGTTGCATATCGAAAATGTCGGGCCGATTATTCAGATCGACGGCAGTGATAATCGCTGCCAGATCACGCAACTGCCGGGTGCTTATCAATAAAGTGTTTCGACTCAATTTTGAAACGCAATTCCCTGCCTCTCGCTAACGCTCGAACGGGATTTTCGTTTCATGATGCTTTTAATGTAAAGCCGAAACGCTATAGTATCATGATTGCAAGCAAGGGGTTGCTGTGAGATAGTCCGCGTATGGCTGATCTGTTTGACACAATAGGTGCCGCGCCCCCTGACGCGGAAAAGATTACCCCGCTTGCGGATCGTATTCGGCCGAAAGCCTTGGATCAGGTAATCGGGCAACAGCATCTGATTGGTGATAAGGGTGCGTTGACGGTGATGCTTGCATCCAACGCACTGGCCTCAATTATTTTCTGGGGGCCGCCGGGGGTGGGGAAAACCACGCTGGCGCGTCTGTTGGCCAATGAAACCGAAATGAAGTTCGTGCAGATCAGTGCGATTTTCTCTGGCATTGCCGATTTGAAGAAAGTGTTTGAAGCTGCCCGCTTGCGCCGTTCAAACGGCAAGCAAACCCTGCTTTTCGTAGACGAGATACACCGCTTCAATAAATCACAACAAGACGGGTTCCTGCCGTTTATGGAAGACGGCACGATCATTCTGGTGGGTGCCACGACGGAAAATCCGTCATTTGAATTGAACTCCGCACTTTTATCGCGCTCACAAGTGTTGGTGCTTGAACGGCTGGAATTAAAAGACTTGGAACTGATGGCGCAACGGGCTGAAGCCGAGCTGGGAAAGAAATTGCCGCTGAAAGCCCCTGCGCGTGAAGCCTTATTAGAAATGGCCGATGGTGACGGGCGCAGCCTGCTGAACCTTGTTGAACAATGCTTCAGCTGGAACGTGAAAAACCCCGTTGATGTGGATGAGTTGTCAAAGCGGTTACAACGCCGTGCGGCACAATATGATAAATCCGGTGACGGGCATTACAACTTGATCTCTGCCTTGCACAAATCCGTGCGCGGCTCTGATCCGGATGCGGCCCTATACTGGTTCACCCGCATGTTGGACGGCGGCGAAGACCCGCGCTATCTGGCACGACGCATCACGCGTATGGCTGTAGAAGACATCGGGCTGGCTGATCCCAATGCGCAATCGGTTTGCTTGCAATCGTGGCAAACGTTTGAACGGTTGGGCAGCCCCGAAGGAGAATTGGCTTTGGCCCAAGCGGTGATTTATCTGGCCTTGGCCCCTAAATCCAACGCGGCTTATGTCGCTTATAAGGCGGCTTATAAGCAGGCGAAATCAACAGGATCAAAAGCCCCGCCCAAACATATTCTGAACGCGCCCACCAAGATGATGAAAGATCAGGGATACGGCAAAGACTACGCTTACGACCACGATCAGCAAGACGGATTTTCCGGGCAGAACTATTTCCCTGACGGCATGCCGCGCGGGGTATATTATTTTCCGGTGGAACGCGGACAGGAACGCGAGTTTAAGAAGCGGTTGGATTATTTTGCTAAATTGCGGGCTAAAAAGAACACAGGCGCTAAATAACACCTCGTAACTTGGTGATAAGCACAGTATGGCTGCGCGAAATGTAAGGAAATTACGAATGTTACAGACGTTTGGATTGGTTGCACTGGGCGGTGCCATAGGGGCGATGCTGCGCTATGGTGTGGTTTTGTCATCTGTACGCATTCTGGGTTCAGGCTTTCCTATGGGCACAATGATCGTAAATGTTGCAGGCTCTTTCATCATGGGCATCATGGCGATCCTGTTAATGGAACGTATGCAGGGCAGCGCGTTGATCCCGTTTGTGATGGTAGGCATCCTTGGCGGTTTCACCACGTTTTCATCGTTTTCACTGGATGCGATGATCCTGCTTGAAAAAGGCAGAATGGCAGCGGCAGCGGGCTATGTGTTCGGCTCAGTTGGCCTATCAATTATCGCCCTGTTTATGGGTTTCTTTATTGCACGGAGTATTTGGGGATGAGCAGAGTTCAACTGATCGAAGTAGACAGCGATGGTGATGGGCAACGATTGGATCGCTGGTTGCGCAAGCAGTTCCCGCATGTCAGCCAGATACGCATTGAAAAGATGTGTCGTAAGGGTGATTTGCGGGTCAACAAGGGCCGCGTGAAACCTGCAACTCGTCTGGAACAAGGCCAGATCGTGCGTGTGCCGCCGATGCCGGATGAAGCCGCTGTAGATTATGTCAAAGCGGACTATCAGGTATCTGACGCGGATGCCGCAATGATCCAGGACTGTGTGATCTATAAAGATGACGACATTATCGTGCTAAACAAACCTGCGGGGCTAGCTGTGCAGGGTGGCACTAAAACCAACGTGCATGTGGACGGGTTGTCGGAAGCCTTGAAGTTCGGATTTGATGCAAAGCCGAAACTGGTTCACCGCCTTGACCGCGATACATCGGGTGTATTGTTGTTGGCACGATCAGGCAAAGCCGCGCAAGGTTTGGCCAAAGCATTTCAGTCACGCGATACCCGTAAGATTTACTGGGCGGCGGTGGCGGGCGTTGCACGCCCAAAATTGGGTACAATCCGTTTCGGGCTGGTCAAGGCTGGCGGGCAGGGTAGTGAGAAAATGTTTTGTGTGCATCCCAAAGATATTGATGGAACAAAGGGCGCAAAACGGGCAACCACGGATTACGCCACCATTCATGAACTGGGTAGACGCGTCAGTTGGATGGCCTTGGTGCCGATCACTGGGCGCACGCACCAGCTGCGCGCACACATGGCCGAGATCGGCAATCCGATTATCGGCGATGGCAAGTATGGCGGCAATACCCAGTCAAATGACGGTGAAGGTTGGGGGGCGCAACTGGGCGGTGAGATTAGCCGCAAGCTGCACCTGCACGCGCGATCAATTTCGTTTGATCACCCGATCACGGGGAAACGGATGCACTTCACCGCCGATATGCCTAACCACATGAAACGCACTTGGGATTTTCTGGGTTGGGAAGAAGGGCAAGCATCTGCTGATCCGTTCGACCCAGAGTGTGGCTGATGGCCGAGTGGGATTTAAAAGTTTTCTGGTCTGAGGTCACGGTTTCTAAAAGCGATGATGGCTTCAAAGTTCTGCTGGACGGGCGGGATGTGAAGACGCCTGCAAAATCCATCTTGCAGGTGCCCACAGAAGCGTTTGCTGAAAAGATCGCCGCTGAATGGGCTTCGCTGGAGGATAAGGTTGATCCTGAAAAATTGCCGCTGACCAAACTGGCCAATGCGGCAATTGATAAAGTGGCGTTGCAATCCGAACCGATCATCGGGATGTTGGCTGAATACGCTACCACCGATCTTTTGTGTTACCGCGCAACCGCGCCTAAGGGCCTAGCGGATAGACAGGAACAGGTTTGGCAACCGCTGCTGAATTGGTTCGCAGCCACGCATGGTGTAACGCTAGAGGTGGGAAGTGGCGTGATGCCTATTCGCCAACCGACAGAAGTTTTGGACAAATGTGCAGAACTATTGAAACCCTATACGCCTTTCGAATTGGCGGCGGTTTACGATCTGATCAGCTTGTCCGGCTCGTTTGTTATCGGCCTTGCCACCGCCTGTGAAAAACTTGATGCATCCAAGGCTTGGGCGGCTTCCAGAATTGATGAAGATTGGCAAATTTCTGAATGGGGCGCCGATGAAGATGCATCAATTTTGGCGGCAACACGTCAGCAAGCATTTGAACGTGCTGCATTTGTTCTGTCATTATTAAAATAACGCATAACAAATAGTGGAAAAATAAAAATAAAACACAAAATATGGTATTTACTTAACGAAATTATAACTCGTCCCTTGACCTTAATCAAAACACCTGACCAAATGCAGTACCAGAAATTAGGGGATTCCCCCGTTTCTGTAATACTGGCCAAGATGGCCGGGAGAATGCCCCATAAGGGGCAGACCATCAGGAAGAGGTAAACATGAAAAAATCTGTATTTACTAGCACACTAGCCGCTGCATCTGTAGTCGCTGGTTTTGCTGCCGCTGGTACGCTTGACGATGTCAAAGCTGCCGGTGAACTAAAATGTGGCGTATCCACTGGCTTGGTTGGCTTTGCAGCTGCCGACGCTAATGGCGTATACCACGGCTTTGACGTGGCTGTGTGCCGCGCTGTAGCTGCTGCTGTCTTGGGTGACGGCGACAAAGTGAAGTTTGTACCAACTACTGGTAAAACACGCTTTACTGCACTTGCATCTGGCGAAGTTGACATGTTGGCACGTAACACAACATGGACATTCTCACGCGACGTAGACCTTAAGTTTGAATTCATTGGCGTTAACTATTATGACGGCCAGGGCTTTATGGTTCCAAAAGCATTGGGTGTTTCATCAGCAAAAGATCTAGACGGTGCAACCGTTTGTATCCAAACTGGTACAACTACAGAGCTGAACTTGGCGGATTACTTCCGTTCAAACAACATCTCTTATGAGCCAGTGCCGATTGAAACAAATGCTGAAGGACAAGCTCAGTATCTGGCGGGCGCATGTGACGTCTACACAACAGACGCATCCGGTTTGGCTGCAACACGTGCAACTTTCGAAGCACCTGACGATCACATTGTTCTACCAGAGATCATCTCTAAAGAGCCACTGGGTCCACTTGTACGTCACGGAGACAACCAATGGGGCGACATTGTACGCTGGACATTGAACGCTTTGATCACAGCTGAAGAGATGGGTGTTACATCTGCAAACATCGCTAGCATGTCTGCAGAAGCTGGTAACAACCCGGAAGTAAACCGTCTGTTGGGCACTGAAGGTGACCTTGGCGCTATGCTTGGTTTGGATAAACAGTGGGCGCTGCGCGCTATTTCACAAAGTGGTAACTACGGTGAAATCTTCGATAGCAATATTGGTGAAGGTTCCCCTGTCGGTATTGCACGCGGCTTGAACGCGTCATGGACAGACGGTGGTCTGATCTACTCTGCACCGTTCCGTTAATCGGTTAAAGTCAAGGGCGCAACACAGGTTGCGCCCTTTTCATATCTGGGGACTATAAATATAATTCGAGGCCTGATCACCTGATTGCGCACAAGCGCGTCAGTGTAGAAATCGCGGCCCGACCAACAAAGGGAGATGTAGACACATGTCTGCTATAGCCGAACCTGAAAAGGGCGGTTTCCGACTGAGCCAGCTGTTATACGATACACGCTATCGCTCTATGACCATCCAAGTCATTGCCCTCATCGGGTTTTTGCTTGCGGTTGGTTGGCTTGTCAGAAACGCCGGACAAAACCTTGCTGACCTGGGGAAACCCTTGGGATTTGGTTTCTTAAGTGATCAAGCTGGGTACGATATCAATCAACGTTTAATCGAATATAACTCGCAGATGACGCATGGCCGTGCTGCGGTTGTAGGTCTTTTAAACACACTGCTTGTGGCCTTCTTGGGTTGTATCACGGCCACTGTTATCGGTGTTTCAATCGGTGTAGCACGGCTGTCTAAAAACTGGCTGATTTCACGTATCATGACAGTTTACATCGAAACGTTCAGGAATGTGCCTGTGCTGCTTTGGATACTCATCACAATGGCGATTTTCATTGAGATATTCCCACAACCAAGGGATTTCAGAGGTGAAGATGCAATCGCAACCATGAAGCTGTTTGATAGTGTCGCGATTACAAATCGAGGAATTTATATTCCATCACCGACATTCTTTGCGGGCTCTGGGCCGCTAATAGCGGTATTCTTTTTGTCGATTGTCGGCATATTTGTCTTCGGACGCTGGGCTAAGAAACGCCAAGAAGAAACTGGGGCAATCCTACCAACATTCTGGATTAAACTGGGCATCTTCATTCTGCCATCCATTGCCGCCTATTATATTTTAGGCAAACCCATGGGGTTGGAATATCCGGCGTTGAAAGGTTTTAACTTCTCAGGCGGGTTCTATATGCGGAACTCTTTAATCGCCTTGTGGTTTGCTTTGTCACTTTATACCGCTGCCTTTATTGCGGAAACAGTGCGTTCGGGCATTCAGGCGATCTCAAAAGGTCAAACCGCAGCGGCAGCTGCCCTTGGGTTGCGCACCGGACGGATCACAAGCCTAGTGGTTTTACCGCAAGCCTTGCGGGTGATTATTCCACCGATGATTTCGCAGTATCTGAACCTGACCAAAAACTCGTCACTGGCGATTGCCGTTGGATATATGGATATTACGGGTACGTTGGGCGGCATCACGCTGAACCAAACTGGTCGTGAAATGGAAAGCCTGATGATCTTGATGGCGATTTATCTGGTGATCTCACTAACAATCTCTACGATCATGAACCAATACAATGAACGTGTTAAGTTGAGGGAGCGTTGATATGACTGATCTATCATTTGTACGCACAGAAATGTTGCAGGAAAAGGAACCACCTGTCGGGCAACAAGGCCTGATAAAATGGTTTCGGGAAAACATGTTTTCATCAATCCCGAATACAATCCTGTCGATTGCGGCGGTTTGGGGGATTTATTTCGTCCTAAGCCACATCCTGCCTTGGGTTTTCCAGTCGTCATGGAATGCTAGTTCCTTGAAGGAATGCAGGGCCAATATTATTGCTGACTATGGTGAAGGCACTACAGGTGCATGTTGGGCGGTTATCCGTGAACGGTTCCCGCAGTTGATCTACGGCTTCTATCCGCAAGAATTGCGCTGGCGCCCAAATCTGGCCTTTATCGGTATGTTAATCGCGATTGCCCCTGTCTTGTTTGACAAGCTTCCAAGGAAAATGATCTGGTTTTCAGCCATATATCCTTTTCTGGCTTTCTGGTTGCTTTGGGGCGGATCGCTTTGGTTGCCACTATCCATTATCGCAGGTTTCGTACTGGGTGCGGTAGCATTTAAAGTCATAGGCAAAATGGTTGGCTCTTTGGCTGGCATGATTGCAGCAGTCTTAGTACCTATTCTTTGGTGGCTACTATTGGCCGGCAGTACAGCCGCGATGTTCCAATCAATCATCCCGCTTGGAATTGAGTCTGTTCCGTCATCCAACTTTGGTGGCTTGATGCTATCGGTTATCATTGGTGTTACGGGCATCGCCCTTTCATTGCCGATCGGCATTGTTCTGGCATTGGGCCGTCAATCCAACTTGATGATTGTCAAAGTACTTTGTATCGGCTTTATCGAGTTTATTCGCGGTGTACCATTGATCACATTGTTGTTCGTGGCGTCCACCCTGTTGAACTACTTTATGCCACCGGGCACTAACTTTGATATTATCCTTCGGGTTATCATCATGGTGACACTGTTCGCATCTGCCTATATGGCCGAAGTGATCAGGGGTGGTCTAGCCGCTTTGCCTAAAGGACAGTATGAAGGTGCAGATAGTCTGGGCTTGGATTTCTGGCAAGCAACGCGGTTGATCATCATGCCGCAAGCGCTGAAAATCTCAATTCCAAACATCGTATCAAGCTTCATCGGGCTGTTTAAAGATACTACATTGGTGTCGATTATCGGCCTTTTGGATCCTTTGGGATTGTCCACAAATATTCGTGCAGACCAGAACTGGAATGGTATTATCTGGGAACTATATGGCTTCGTTGCCGTCATGTTCTTTATATTCTGTTTCTCTATGTCTCGTTACTCAATGTATCTGGAGCGCAAGCTTCAGACAGGCCACTAAGGAGTTATACTCATGGCTAATGCTAAAAAGAAAATGGTTGTTTCCGACGAAGTTGCAATCCAAATAGACAATATGAACAAATGGTACGGATCGTTCCATGTTCTTAAAGATATTAACCTTACGGTTAATCGCGGTGAACGGATTGTGGTTTGTGGGCCTTCGGGTTCCGGTAAATCCACGCTGATCCGTTGTATCAATGCGCTGGAAGAACACCAGCAGGGTAAAATCACGGTTGACGGGACACACCTGTCATCCGACCTGAAAAACATTGATGCGATCCGGTCAGAAGTGGGGATGTGTTTCCAACACTTCAACCTGTTCCCGCACTTGTCGATCTTGGACAACTGCACTTTGGCACCGATCTGGGTGCGTAAAATACCTAAGAAAGAAGCCGAAGAAACTGCGATGCACTTTCTGGAAAAAGTAAAAATCCCAGAGCAGGCTGATAAGTTCCCCGGCCAACTATCTGGTGGTCAGCAACAACGTGTGGCTATTGCGCGTTCCTTGTGCATGCAACCACGCATCATGCTGTTTGATGAACCGACATCAGCGCTTGACCCGGAGATGATCAAAGAGGTTCTGGATACGATGATTGAACTTGCCGAAGAAGGCATGACAATGATCGTTGTGACCCACGAAATGGGCTTTGCCCGCCAAGTGGCCAACCGCGTGATCTTTATGGACCAAGGCCAGATCGTTGAACAAAACGAGCCAGAACAGTTCTTTAACAACCCGCAATCAGAACGGACAAAACTGTTCCTGAGCCAGATTTTGGGCCACTAAGAACAGAGCGTTTAAAGTTAATGAAAAGCCCCGCCAATGTGCGGGGCTTTTTGTGTTAGGGGTTGTCATTATTGTTGAAATTGGCGTAAAAAAACGACGCAATCAATCAGTTCGATCCACTTAAAATGTTTCTGTAGGGAACGGTATGATGCGGAGACCTCATCTAAAAGTTGAAAAAAGAAATGGGCATGTGATATTAATAATGGAAGATACTGAAGTTTTTGACTTCGTAGAGGATATTTTACTTGAACAGCATAGTCTGCAATATGCTTATTTAGAATCTGAAGAGACCAACGGAGTAACAACTTATATATTGCATTTCCCAGAGACTAACGACCCAACCATACTTCAAACTGTTGTTGATGCAATAGATCCAGGCGAGCTTCAAAGAATATGGGATTTAAACAACTAAAGGCCTGGCAAAGATTCAAACCAACCATTCACACACCCAACTCACGCGGTATAACAAAAGAATGCAACGTCCCAGACCGAAGTTGCAACTCCGCCCAATCCTCAATCTCAAAATCTATCAGTGTGGTTGCCGCAGTAGGATACCTGAAGAAATTATCACTTTTGGGAACCACCTGTAACAGCTCTTCGGCAAAGGCGGCGATGCCGGGGTTGTGCCCCAGTATCATCACACAATCCCCTGTGGCGGCTTTCAGTTTTTCCAGCATATTGCCGACATGGGCATGATATAGATTGCGGGCATATTCGGGCGTGATACCCAGCCCCAAAGCCTGCTCCAGCCCCGCCCATGTTTCAACACAGCGTGTAGCGGTCGATGATATAACCTGATCAGGGATATAGCCGTTATCATGCAACCACTTGCCAACCTTAAGCGCGGCCTCTTGCCCGCGCGCGTTCAACGGGCGGTCGTGATCAGCTTGGCCCAAATTGGCCCAACTTGATTTTGCGTGGCGTGTTAAGATGATACGTTTCATTTACTTCCCCTGAAAAGCCCGCATATGCAGGGCTGCTTGTTCGGCCCGTTGTGGTACACTTGCAGGACAAGCACGGCGCACCTGACAGCCGTTGTCCAGGCAATCAGAACCCGCACCTGTTTCCAGATACTCATGACAGGCAATAACATTATATCCCGCTTCATCGATGGCATCAATCGGGCAGGCGGTCTGGCAGGGTTTATCTGCGCAGGTATCGCATGGGTTCTCATAGCATCGGGCGGCTATATCCAACCGCTCGCTGAACGCCAAGGCGCCGCGATAAGACACCATCAGCCCTGTCATTTCATGCACCAGCATGCTTACGGGTGAATGCCATGCGCGGCCGGATTGTAGGGCCCATTTCATAAACGGAGCATAAGGCGGGCCACCAAAGGGGAAAATCGGTTTGGCATCCAATTCTTCGGCAATCGCAGAAACAGCGCGTGTAGACCAGCGATCTATCGGGTCAGGCAAGCCGTCTTGATAGATGTCAGAGGCAGAAAATACAGTCCAGAATTGCGCCGAAGGGCCCAACAGTGCCAGACTTGCGGCTTTGGAATAATCGTCCACATCCGGATGCACGATGCCATAAATCTCCAGCCCGTGGTCAAGGGCGGCGGCGCGTATCGGTTTCAGTCTCATTTATTACGAAACGGCAGCATCAATGCCCAGCTTAGTTTCAAAGGTTTCTCATCCTGCCAGCGCAACCCGATGGTCATATCGTCATGACCTTTCATCGGTTGCGGCACGTAAGTGCGGAACATGCGATCCCAGATTGACAGGGAAAACCCGTAGTTACTGTCATGCTCTTCGCGGATATCAGAATGATGCACGCGGTGCATATCTGGTGTCACCAATACAAGGCGCACGATTTGATCCAGCTTCTTGGGCAAGCGAATATTAGCGTGGTTGAACATGGCAGAGCCGTTCAAAAGAATTTCAAACAGGATAACGGCAAAAGCGGTTGGGCCAAGCGCATAGACCACACCTATTTTCAGGATCATCGACAGGGCTATTTCGATAGGGTGAAATCGAATGGCCGTGGTTACATCCATATCACGATCCGCATGATGTACTTGGTGCAGCCGCCATAGCAGGGGGATTTTATGGGTGATCAGATGTTGGGCCCAGATAACGAAATCCAGGATCAGTATGGCGATGATAACCTCAACCCAGCCGGGCCATTCTATAAGGGCTAATAGGCCCCAGCCTTTATCATTGGCGTCAAGTGCCGCTGCAACAGCCATTACAGGCAGGACTGCGGCCATCAGGCGAATGGTGAAGCTGTCGATGATGATCAGGCCAATGTTGGTAAACCAGCGTGGGCTGCGTTTGATATTGCGCGCACGTCTTGGCAGCAACACTTCGAGACAGGCTAGAAGTGTGAACAACCCAAGGAAAACCACAAGCCTGATTGTTACTTCGTTTTCCATCTACATACCCTTTTGCTTCAAGCGCGGATCATGCTGCCCGCACCAAAATCGGTGAACAGTTCCAACAAACATGCGTGCGGGGCGCGCCCATCCATAATCACAACGGCGCGAACGCCGCCTTTTATCGCATCAAGGGCGGTTTGTGTTTTCGGGATCATCCCGCCTGCGATCACACCGTCTTTGGTCAGCGCGTTTACTTGCGCGGATGAAAGATCGGTTAACAGATCACCATCTGCATCCTTTACGCCAGCCACGTCTGTAAGCAGCAATAACCGATCCGCATTCAGCCCAGCCGCAATCGCCCCTGCGGCAGTGTCACCGTTTATATTGAAAGTCTCGCCATCTTTGCCTGTCCCGATAGGCGCAATCACCGGAATAAAACGGCTGTCACTAAGCGATGTAATAAGGTCAGCGTTTACATGTGTAGGCTCCCCCACCATGCCCAGATCACCTGCGGCTTTAACGCAGGTGATTAGATTACCGTCTTTACCCGAAAGCCCCACGGCCTTGCCGCCCTGACGGTTAATGGCTTGTACGATCTTTTTGTTGACCGTGCCCGACAGAACCATTTCCACAACCTCAACGGTTTCAGGTGTGCTGACCCGCTTGCCATCCACAAATTCGGTTTCAATATCCAGCTTTTCCAACATCGCATTGATCATCGGCCCACCGCCATGCACAATCACAGGATTCACGCCGCATTGGCGCATCAATACCACATCGCGGGCAAACAGATCCATTGCAGCGTCACTGCTCATCGCGTGGCCACCAAGTTTAATCACCACTATTGCCCCGTCGTAACGTTGCATCAGCGGCAGGGCCTCGCTTAACAGGCGGGCGGTTGCTAGTGAATCGCGTTCCATCGCTTTTGACTTCTCCATATTGGCGGCCTTATTTTTATCTTTTGTAATGCATAGCTTAACCGCTAAGGCCTTGCAACTTGGCAAAATACCTGCCCTTAATGACAGGCGTAATTCAAGACATATTCGGGATAGTCAAATGACGGCGGAAACAGCACAAAAAACCCTGCTTTTAACCGGTGCAAGCCGGGGTATTGGCCACGCCACAGTGATTAAATTTGCCAAAGAAGGCTGGCGGGTGATCACCTGTTCACGCCAAGCTTTTTCAGAAGAATGCCCGTGGGGGGGTGAAGATGATCATATCCAACTGGATTTAAGTGATCCGAATGCCACGATTGATGCGATCAAACGGGTCAAAAAACGCCTGAAAGGCGGGCGGTTGGATGCGCTGGTAAACAATGCGGGCATATCGCCCAAAGGTGAAGGTGGCGCGCGTCTGAACACGTTTGATACCGATCTGCGCGACTGGGGCCATGTGTTCCATGTGAACTTCTTTGCGTCAGTAGTGCTGGCACGGGGGTTGAAAGACGAACTGGCCGCAGCCAAAGGGTCGGTGGTCAATGTGACCTCCATTGCAGGCGCACGGGTGCATCCGTTTGCGGGGGCGGCATATGCCACGTCAAAGGCGGCTTTGGCGGCTTTAACCCGCGAGATGGCCCATGATTTCGGGCCATTGGGGGTGCGGGTCAATGCGATTGCACCGGGTGAAGTGGAAACCAGTATTTTAAGTGAAGGCACTGATAAAATTGTAGAAAAACTACCAATGCGCCGCCTTGGCCAGCCCAGTGAAGTGGCCAATGCGATCTATTTTCTATGTTCTGATCAATCCAGCTATGTTTCGGGTGCCGAAATAGAAGTGAACGGGGCGCAGCACGTTTAAGGAGTTAACTCATGCCAAGTTTTGATCCAAAAAAAATTATCGAAATTCACCAACAGCTGCACAGCCATCTGCCGTCTGATCCCGCGTTGCGGGTTAAAGCACTGGAAACCATTCTGGTGGAAAAGGGCATGGTCAAAAGTGAAAATATTGATCGATGGGTTGAAGTTTATGCAGATGATATCGGCCCCAAACGTGGCGCACATGTAGTGGCGCGGGCCTGGACTGACCCCGCATTTAAAGCTCGATTGCTGGAAGACGGTTCAAAAGCCGTGGATGAAATGGGCTTTGCAGGGCCAGCATCGGGGCATTTGAAAGCGGTTGAAAATACGCCTGACAGCCATAACGTCGTTGTTTGCACCCTATGTTCCTGCTACCCGTTCGCCATTTTGGGCATGGCCCCGAACTGGTACAAAACCGCCGCATACCGTTCGCGCGTTGTACGCGAACCGCGTGCAGTTTTGGCGGAATTTGGCGTGGAATTATCCGAAGACACTGCCGTGCACGTCTGGGACAGCACCGCTGAATTACGCTATCTGGTGATCCCCGAACGCCCCGCTGGAACAGAGGGTATGACCGTAGATGAGCTGGCCAAGCTGGTCACACGTAACTCTATGATCGGCACAGACCGCGATTTGAAAACGGGGGATGTGTGATGGACGGCATACACGACCTTGGCGGCAAACTGGGCTATGGCCCAGTGGATGTGAATGAACCAGATGAGCCGTTTCATGCAGATTACGAGGGCCGTATTTGGGCGATGACGCGTACCGCAAAGGCGCCCAATATCACCATCGACTGGTGGCGGCATATCCGCGAGCTGGTCGGCAAGGATGACTACCTGAACCGCCCGTATTTTGACAGTTGGGCGCAAACCCATATCGCGTCAATGATTGACGGTGGTGTGTTTACTTTTGATGAGCTGGAAAGTGGTAAATCGGAAACTGCGCCTTTGGCGCAAGTTGATGACACCGATTATGACGGCGTTTTAGCATTGAATAAAACAATGGCGTTTCGGTTCGATAGGCCCGTTGAAAGCACGCCCAAGTTTACGGTTGGCCAATCCGTTATTACCAACACTTCGGGTCACACAGGACATACGAGATTGCCGGAATATGCGCGTGGCAAGACGGGCGTTATTCTAAGTTATCGTGATGCGCATATATTCGCCGATGACAGTGCCAAAGGCGATGAATGGGCGCAGCATCTTTATACAGTGTCTTTCAAAGCAACCGAATTATGGGGGGCGCAAGCCAATTCCAAAGACAGTGTTTCACTGGATTTGTGGCAGGATTATCTGAATGCAAACTGACACGATCAAACCCTTGCCGCGTCTGGACGATGAGCCCACATTCAACGAATCTTGGCAAGCACAGGTTCTGGCGATTGCCCAAAACTTGATTGAGGTAGGGGCGATTGCAGCAGATGATTGGTCAAACGCGCTGGGTACCGCTTTGCGTGAAGTGCAGGTTAACGCTGAAACCGATACGGTTGAAAACTATTATCAGGCCGCATTGAATGCGCTGGAAACCGTGTTGCAGACGCAATGTGATATTTCCAAAGATGCGATGAAACAGTGCAAATCTGATTGGACACGCGCTTATGAAACCACACCGCACGGGCAGCCCGTAAAGCTTTAAACCATCGTTGCAATCACACTGCGCAGCGTGTCTATGCCGTCACCTTTTTCGGAAGACGTCAGAATAATTTCTGGAAAAGCCGCTGGATGTTTTCCCAAAACTTGCATGGTTTTTTCCACCGATTTTTCCAAATCAGCTTTTTTAGGCTTGTCACATTTCGTCATTATGACCTGAAAATTCACGGCAGAGCGGCCTAAAAGTTGCATAATTTCTGCATCCACGTCTTTTGCGCCGTGACGCGCATCTATCAGTAAAAACACCCGCCGCAGCGATTGGCGGCCAGAAAGATAGGCCTTCAACAGACGTTGCCACTTTTCAACAATGGGTTTTGGCGCATTGGCAAAACCGTAGCCCGGCACATCAACCAGATAGTGTTCTTCGCCCAAAGTGAAGAAGTTAATCTCTTGTGTACGCCCCGGCGTATTGGATGTACGCGCCAAAGCTTTGCGCCCCGTAAGTGCGTTGATCAGGCTGGATTTGCCAACGTTGGAACGGCCGGCAAAGCAGACCTCCAAACGATCAGATGGCGGCATCCCGTCCATCGCCACAACGCCTTTCAGAAAATCAGAACCACCTGCAAATAGTTTGCGGCCTATTTCGCGCGTTGCGTAGTCAGGGCGTTCAGTAATACGAAAACGCATCTCCATCATAGAACCTCTAATGTGTCGTTGATGGAAACCGTGCCTGATTTTGTAACCACGCCAAACACCCCGAAATCTTTGTGGCCCCAGTTTGATTGCAATGCATCCAATGTGGCACAATCCGACAGGCCCGTATCAGGGTTAACTGTGGTCGCCATGCAGCGTTCAACGGGTTCGGTGATTTCAAACTCGGTTGAACCGATGCGAATGCGCTGGCCGATCCAGTTAAACTCTTCCCAAGCATCTGGCCCATCGACCCAGATATTGCCACGAAAACGTCGTTGATCCAGTGGTGTGCCAACTGCGCTGGAAAGGGCATCAAGGGATGCTTTGGTATAGATTGATAAGCTGGCCGTGCCGCTATCTGTCATGCCGCGACCCGGGGCTTTGAAAACCTGTGCTGGCAAGGAACGATCTGGGTTGCTAATCTCAGTGACCCAATCAACCAGCACTTTGGCATCGGCAGCATTATCAGGATTTACCGCGATGGTTTCCAGATCAGGGTGTTTCAGCGTTATGATCCCTGAAGCTTCATCAAACTGAGACGAAACCGCCATCAACCGATACCCGCGTGCCGCGCGCGCAAAGTTCATGCACCGCGCCCATTCAGGGTTTGCAGGATCAACTTTGGCGTCCATGTGTGCAATCGCCCAATGGCGATCCCACGGCATGGTTTTTCCAGCCGTTAGCGAAACAGTATCAAGCTGTTCACGCCCGACACCCTTGATCGGGTGCCGCCATAGGTTGGTGACATTAGTCATTAGCTGTCAGCCTTATCCTTTTGGAAACGCTTGAATATGTTGCCCAGAATATCAGGTTTAACACCTTGTTGGGTCATAATGGTGTATTGCTGGATAAACGTGATGGTGTTGTTGGCCACCCAGTAAATCACCAAACCACTGGCGAAACCGCCCAGCATGAACATGAATACCCACGGCATCCACGCGAAAATTTGTGCTTGGGTTTTGTCTGTAGGGGCCGGGTTCAGTTTTTGTTGCAACCACATGGTGATACCCATCAGAACCGGAAACACACCGATAGAAAGGATTGCCAGGAACGATTCCGGTGCGGGCGCATCCCAAGGCAGCAAGCCAAACAGGTTGATAATGGATGTGGGGTCTGGGGCGGACAAATCTTGGATCCAACCAAAGAACGGTACGTGATAAAGCTCAATGGTTACAAAGATCACTTTATAAAGCGAAAAGAAAATCGGGATTTGCAACAAGATGGGTAAACAACCAGAGGCCGGGTTTACCTTTTTCTCGCGGTAAAGCTTCATAATCTCGGCCTGTACCTGCTTCTTGTCGTCGCCGGCTTTTTCCTTGATCGCTTCCATTTGTGGCTGCAATTCTTTCATCTTCGCCATCGATACAAAAGATTTATACGCCAGCGGGAACAGCAGGGCCTTGATGAACAGTGTCAGGCCGATAATGGCCAGCCCCATGTTGCCGATCAGACCGTTCAGGAAGTGCAACACCTGAAAAATCGGCTTGGTCAGAAAAAAGAACATGCCCCAGTCGATGCTGTCTACAAATTGGTTATAACCGTCTTCTTTCTGGTAAGCCTTGATCACTTCGTATTCTTTGGCACCTGCAAATAGCGAAGTAACCACATCATAACTGCCACCGTGCGCAATGGTGACCGCAGGCAGACGCACATCTGCCTGATAGCGGTTGGCTTTTTCATTATACTCAAGCACGGTTTCAAAGCTTTGACCCGGTTCCGGCATCAGGTTGGTCATCCAGTAATGGTTGGTAAAACCTGTCCAGCCGCCTTCAGTGACTTTATAAGTCTTTGAACTTACGCCGTTTCGGTTGGCATCAAATTTACGCACATCTTTATAAGTTTCTTCAACCAACTCGCCGTTGAATGAGGCCACGGCACCTTCATGCAGAATATAAAACCCGCGAATATCAGGGTCACCCTTGCTGGTCAGTGCGGCATACGGGGCCAGTTGAATAACGTTGCCGGTATTATTTTGCACTGATTGCTTGATGGAAATCAGATAGTTGGCATCAATGGTAATCGTGCGCTCAAAAACCAGACCTTTGCCATTATCCCATAGCAACACAACAGGGCTGGTATCAGACAATACATCGCCGGATTTAACCGACCACTGGGTTTTTGCGGTAGGCACATCGCCCGGTGCTACAGAGCGGTCAGGTGACCACCACGCATGAAACGCCCAATAGCCAGAACTGCGTTGAATAGGTGACAGAATACGAATTTTCTCGCTATCATCTTTCAGACGCACATTGTAATCTTTCAAAGACAAGTCATCGATCAAAGCACCCGTCAGTGAAATCGACCCGAATACACGCGCACTGTCGATCTTAACACGCGGCGACTTGGCCAACGCCTCTTCACGGTTTTCGGCCGCAGAGGGCAGATCAACCAGCGGCACAGTGGCATCGCCAGAGGCGGACGGCACAGCATTTTCACCGTTTTGGCTTTGGGCCGTTTGGCCAGCCTCAGTTGGTACGTCTTGAAGTGGGGCTTCAGGCGGGAAAAACCAGAACCAGCCCAGTACAACTATTAAGCTTAAAACGCAGGCTAGGATTAGATTTTTTGTGTTGTCTTCTTCTTGCATCGGATGTCCTGAAACGGGTTATGTTTGTTTGCTCGGTTCAATAGAAATTGTGCCGAAAGGTCAAGGTTTTTAAGGGGTTTTGTCAGTTTTCGGGTTTGGCCGTGTCAGGCCGGCAAAATCAAACAGGCCCGTATCCAGTAAATGCGTGGGCCGCGCGTTCATCAGGCTGCGAAACATCACCTGCCTACGGCCCGGGCTATTGGCCTCCCAGCCATCTAAAATGGCTTTGACCTGTTGGCGTTGCAAGCCGTCTTGTGAGCCGCATAAATCACACGGAATAATCGGGTATTTCATGGCCTTTGCAAACTTTTCACAATCCTTTTCGGCTACAAAAGACAGCGGACGGTATACAAACAAATCACCCTCATCATTGACCAGCTTAGGCGGCATGGTCGCCAGCCGCCCGCCGTGAAACAGGTTCATGAAAAAGGTTTCCAGAATGTCATCTCGGTGGTGGCCCAGCACCACGGCAGAACAGCCTTCTTCGCGGGCAATTCTGTATAGATTTCCGCGCCTTAAGCGTGAACACATGGCGCAATATGTACGGCCGGCAGGAACTTTGGATTTGACAATAGAATAGGTATCTTCAAATTCCACACGGTGCGCTACCCCCATCTTTTCAAGAAATTCCGGCAACACGGTTGCAGGGAAATTCGGCTGGCCCTGATCTAAGTTACAAGCCAGCAATTCCACCGGCAATAGTCCGCGCCATTTGAGTTCGTGCAACATGGCCAACAGCGTGTAACTGTCCTTGCCACCTGACAGGCAAACCAGCCATTTGGTGCCGCGTTCAATCATGCCGAACTGTTCAATAGCATCGCGGGTCTGGCGTACAATACGCTTGCGCAGCTTCTTGAACTCAGTGGTTGAAGGGGCGCCCGCGAACAGCGGGTGGATATCGGCGTTTTCATCTAACATTTGCCCCCTATAACGGGGGATTCGCCCGTTGACCAGTGAGGGGTTTGTTAATGGTAAGTACGCAAGAGTAAGGTTTGGGGGGATTGGCTTGAATTGGGGGGTATGGAAAGTGTATGGAATGTGTATGGCAAACGTATGGCACGTTTTGGGATGGGGAAGTGTTAAGATTTGGGTTTCAAGTTGAAAATAAATTCACCAAAGAATTCAGATCGAGTTTCTTGGCGGGGGTGGGTTAAAAGTTCCATCAACAGCCGACAAAACGGATCATCGGAGCGATGCGGTGGGCTGATCATCAGATAGGCCATGACCCACGCGCGTTGTTTGTAGGTCAGGCGCGGCTCTCGTCTAGGGATGACGGCCATGATGGGCGAAAGAGTGATGGGCTACTTTTCTGGCATGATGGTGGGTGATGACTCTGCCTTGTAGGGTGTTGTGCTTTGCACGCACCGTTTGTTTTGAAACAGTTCTGGACATACAACATTGATTTGTGTAGTATGACGTCAGGGGATTACACTTACCATAAAACTGAAAAAAGTGGTGTAATTCTATGAATTGGGCCCCATAAAATATGGGAGAAGTACAAAGAATATGAAGGAAATTTGATGGATATTAAACAACTTACCAATGCAATCGAAGTTGAAAATGCTGACTTGGAAAATGATACAGATTGCTTGGCTCTGGGTAAATTGGTTGCCGATGAATGTGTCATACTGGTCAGACAGAAGATATCAGAGCAGCGATTGTTCGACATTCATTCACTTTGGGGGCAACCCTGCAAGGCAATTTTACACCGCTACGTTGGTGAAAAACTGCTGACCGGTCGACATTGGCGTAGCTTGCTTGCCAATCTGTCGCATATTTCTAAATCTGTTGATCACATTGCGGAAAAGGCAGGGATGTCACGGGTCAGTTTTGAAAAAAACGAAAAAGGCAAACCCACTGGCGTTTTTACCAATGGCAAACTTGATTGGCACAGTGACCAGCAATCGTATCATGACAATCACCGGATCATCGGTTTGATGAGCCTGTGGGGATCAGAGAACAGCCAGACGTCATTTTTGTGTACAGCCAAGGCGTATGATTTATTAAATCATGAAGATAAATCTATGGTGGATGAGCTGACAACGGTCTGGGATTGGGATGGTGGTTCAATGAGTGAAGACTTGATTGAGTCGCAAAAAGAGATAGTTCATTACAACATTGTGCCTTATCCGCAAATGGAATGTTCCTTGTTGGATCAGACTGCCAGCGGTGTGCAGGGCATACGGTTCCCCAGTCATTGCTTTAGCCATTTTCGCGGGATGTCAAAACAAGAAAGTATGGGCTATAAAAACCATCTGTGGGGGCTTCTTAATAAGCCAGAATATATTTATACTCATGATTGGCACGACGGCGAAGTTGTTTTTATGGACCAAAACATTACCTTGCATGCCAGACCCACAAATGTGGAAGAAGGCGATAAGCGGACGATGAGCAGAATGATTTCGTATCTGGATAAACTGTTTCCCGGGCATGGGCCTGCTGATCATGTGTTATATGATGGTGCTAAGTTGAGCCATGAGGTGTTCGCAAAAATGGTAGATGATCAGCGCAAACAGGAATTTTACGCTTGATCGGTATACTTGATTAGGTCGTTGGTAGGTGCGTGGGAACCACGCACCTTACGGGTTATGCCCCTACGATATTGTGTTCGGGGCCATAGGGGAATTTGGTAATATTTTCTTCACCTTCCTCGGTTATCACAACGATATCATGTTCGCGATACCCGCCTGCGGCGGCATCCCCTTCGGGTAATGTGACCATCGGTTCCATGGAAACCACCATGCCGGGTGTTAGTACGGTGTCGATGTCTTCGCGCAGTTCATGCCCTGCTTCACGGCCATAGTAGTGGGATAGAATACCAAAGGAATGGCCGTAGCCGAAGCTGCGGTATTGCAGCAGGTTGTGCTCTGTAAACAATGCGTTGATCTCTTCGCAGATGCCTGAACAGGTGGCACCCTGTTTGATCAGTGACAGGCCCAATTCGTGGGCCTCTACATTAGCTTGCCAGACGCGCATTTGGGCTTGGTTTGGTTCGCCCACGAATAATGTGCGCTCTAATGCGGTATAATAGCCGTTGATCATCGGGAAGGTGTTTAACGACAGGATGTCGCCCGCTTCCAGACGGCGGCTGGTGACAGGGTTGTGGGCACCGTCGGTGTTCAGGCCCGACTGGAACCAGACCCAGCTATCGCGGATTTCGCTGTCGGGGAAGGATTTGGCGATTTCCAATTCCATCGCGTCGCGCCCTGCCATGGCCACGTCGATTTCGCGGGTGCCAACCTTGATGGCATCACGAATGACAAAGCCGCCAACGTCGGCAATGCGTGCCCCTTCTTTGATCAGGGCAATTTCGGCAGGCGACTTGATCATGCGTTGTTGCATGGTGGCAAGGGCTATGTCTGTCAGCTTTTCAGGGGCCAGAAACTCTTGCAGTTTTTGTTGCGCTATCAAGGTCAGGTGGTCGCCCTCTATGCCAATGGTTTTGGCGCCATCAAGGCAGGATTTCACCGCGCGCCAATAATTGTCGCGTTTCCAGTCGGTGTAGGTGACATTTTCGCAAGCCGAGCGGCGGGCGGGTTGGCCCGCGTCTATGCCTGCGGAAATGGTGAAAGCGCGCGTTTCTGTAACAACGCAAGCGTAGGGGCGGCCGAAGCTGCAATATAGAAAGCCTGAATAATAGGCGATGTTGTGCATGGAAGTTAATACAACGGCGGTCAGGCCTTGGGTCTGCATTATTGCGCGTAGGCCTGCTAGGCGTGCGTCATATTCGGTTTGGGCAAAGGGCAGCGGGTCTTTTGCGGTGATTGGGTATGTGTAAAATTCCGGGCGGTTGGGTTCCATCGGGACCTCCTGTTAGGGGGTGTCCGGGCGTTCAGGACAAAATGATGAAAATAGGGCGACGCCATCGCCCTTGGGCGTTCTATAGCATTAAAATGTATGTTGAGAAGGCTTATTTGCGACGTTTTTCGGGAACATTATCAATGCCGCTTTTACCCCACGGATGGCAGCGTGCGATGCGTTTGGCCGCCAACCAACTGCCCTTGATCCCGCCGTGTTTTTGCAAGGCTTCCAGTGCGTAAGCGGAACATGTGGGCTGGTAACGACAACCGTGACCGACCCACGGGCTGAAGGTCAGGCGGTACGCGCGGACGGGTAATGAGAATATGAAGGCAAGTGGGGTCATATCGGGGTGGTAAACTGTTCTGCGCCAAACATCCATAGGGGGCTAACCCTAGTTGGGCAGATACAAAAACTCAATTGAAACGCTATCAAGTTTAATCAAGGATATAAGCGTGGCGAAAGAAGCTTTATCTGCCATCAGATCATTTGATGCGATGGCTTGTTCTTCGGTTTGCCAAAGATACAGATCAACCCATTGGCCGTCTTTATCTTTGTACAACACTTGGCTGATAAAGCCCGGTAACTTTTGCAAATCGGGCAAGATGCCGTCAACGGCGTCGATCATGGCCTGATCGGATACATCTGGAGCAGATTGCCATTTTACGAGTTCTAACACATGCGGGTTTGGCATTTCTTGGTTCCTTATTTTTGAAACATGCTATGACGGGTAAATGTTCTTGAATAGGCTTTAATAAACAATTACTGTTCTCTTTTATGAACAATAAGTTTTTTGCCCAAGCCGAAGCCTTTGTTGCCGTTGTCAGGTATCATTCGATTACGGATGCCGCACATGATCTGCGGACTACAAAATCGAATATCAGCCAGAAGCTGTCAGAGCTGGAAGCGCATCTTGGTGTGACATTGATAAACCGCACAACCCGCAAAATGGCGCTGACGCCTGCGGGGCATAAAGTGTACCGGACTTGTGTTGAGGCGGTTGATCAAACGGCAAAAGCGGCTTTTGATGTTGGGGCGGTTATGGCTGGCGACGGGCAAAAGCCCAGCGGGCGCGTCCGGTTTTCGGGGTCAAACGCGTATCTGACACATGTGGTTTTGCCGCTCATGGGGCGGTTCATGGCGCAGTATCCTGATATTGAAGTTGTTTTCCACGGCAGTGACCGCAAGGTGGATTTTCTGGCGGAAGATGTGGATTTAGGCGTTCGTATTGGGGCAGGGGTGGATGATACGTACCTGGCAACCCTGCTTAAACCGTTGAAGCGTATTTTATGCGTAAGCCCGGCGTTGATGGGTGCGATAAACGAACCTGCGGATTTGCAGGAAATACCGAATGTTTTGCGAGAACAAGAGAACCCTGTTTGGGAAATGCGGCGTGGGAAGGACGTTTGGAATCACTCGGTTTCAGCCTCCCGTTTGGTTGTGAATACTATTGAGCTGTGTCAGCAAGCGGTCAAAGGCGGGCTGGGCGTGGCTTTGATTTCTCAGGTTGTGGTGCAAGATGATCTGGATGCGAGGCGCATGGTGCGGGTCTTGCCGCAATGGAATTTCGACGAAATCCCCGTGGTACTGCTATCACGACAATCTCGGATCGCAAGCCCGCCTGTGCGGGTTTTGCGGCGATATTTGATGGGTGAGTTGGGGGTGGCGGAACTTTAGTCTGAGGGCTGAGTTTATTCGTGAACTTTCTTCAATGCATACCGCATATCCGCCAACATTACCTGAAAATCCCGTGTGGCGGTGACTTCGCGTTTGCCGATCAGGACGTAATCCCACCCTGCACGTCCAATTAAAGGAAGTGTCAGGCGGGCAACTTCGCGCAGGCGGCGTTTGGCGCGGTTGCGGGCCACGGCGTTGCCGACTGTTTTGGAACAAGTGTAGCCTACGCGGATGTCATCTGTGCCGTCATTGCGATTGCGGGCTTGCAAGACGAAGCCTTTGACCCCGCGATATGACCCCTTATTACAGGCCAGAAAATCGGTGCGGTTCTTTAAAACCGTCAGACAAACGGAAACCGCCAGGGGCGTTTCACCGGCTTTCCCTTGGGTGCCTGATGTCGCCTCCGACGGTTTCATAATCTCATGGACCTTTCGGTCAGTGCCTTAAGCAGAAAGCTTTTTGCGGCCTTGTGCACGGCGACGGTTCAAAATGATACGACCGTTCTTAGTGGCCATACGTGAACGAAAGCCGTGACGGCGTTTGCGAACTAGATTGCTCGGCTGGAATGTGCGTTTCATATCGATCTCCTGATCGGTCGTTTGGGGCAAATCGGTAAAGATTCGAAACCCGTCTATTCTGAAGCTGCTGTTTAGGGGCGAAAACAAATGAAGTCAATTCGCTTTGCGGGGGTTTTATTACAGGAATTCAATTATTTTAACCCCTCGTGCAGGTATTTGTTACAGTTGCACGGTGATTTGAAATGAAACCACTGAAAATGCGCATAACAGATCACTGGCTTGTGAGATGGGTAGATATTCGGGTGGGAATGGTCAAAATGTGCTTAAAGGTACAAAAGTAACGAATATGAGTGATGAAATGAATAATGACCCTGCCAATCATACGCCGCCGCTGTTTACAGCAAAGCGCATGTTGCCCTTTGTTGCGATTATTTTTGTGGCGGTTCTGGGGTTCGTGTTTTTACGCGATTATCTGAATTTTGATCAATTTGCGCAAAATCAGGAAGCTTTGCAGGCGTGGCGGGATGGGAACTTTGTTCTGGCGTCTTTGTGTTTCATTGCGATCTATATTCTGGTGGTGGCTTTTTCGCTACCGGGGGCCGCGATTGTGTCACTTGCGGGTGGTTTCCTGTTTGGGCTGTTTCCGGGGGCTTTATATAATATCGGGGCGGCTACGGTTGGGGCGACGGCTATTTTCATGGCCGCGCGCATGGGCTTTGGTGAGGCACTTTCAGCCAAGATGGACAGTTCCAAAGGCGCTGTGGGCAAGATCAAAGAAGGCTTGAAAATCGATGAGATCAGCTATTTGCTGATCATGCGTCTGGTGCCTGCGGTTCCGTTTTTTGTGGCTAATCTGATCCCTGCATTGGTGGGCGTTAATCTGCGGCGGTTTATCTGGACAACATTTGTGGGGATTATCCCCGGCGGTGTGGTTTATACGTGGGTCGGGGCCGGTCTTGCAGAAGTGTTTGCACGTGGTGAGACGCCTAACTTGGGTATTATATTTGAATGGCAGGTCTTGGGGCCGCTGTTGGGGTTGGCGGGTCTTGCGATGCTGCCGATTATTTTGAAAAAGTTTAAGGGTAAATAGATGGTTACGCGTATTAAAACCGATCTTTGTATTATTGGTGCTGGTTCCGGCGGCTTGTCAGTAGCTGCAGGTGCAGTGCAAATGGGGGCCGATGTTGTGTTGCTTGAAGGCGGCAAGATGGGGGGGGATTGCCTGAATTATGGTTGTATTCCGTCAAAAGCTCTGATTGCGGCGGGTAAGCATGCGCATGCGATGACAACGGGGGCACCTTTCGGGGTGATGCCAGTTAAGCCTGAAGTGGATTATGCCGCTGCGAAAGATCATGTGCGTAGTGTGATCGACGGGATTGCGCCACACGATAGTGTGGAGCGGTTTGAAGGTATGGGTATGAAGGTGATCACCGAGTACGGGGCATTTATTTCGCCCAATGAAGTTCAGGCGGGGGATACGGTTATTCAGGCGCGCCGCTTTGTGATTTCAACTGGGTCATCGCCGTTTGTGCCGCCTATTCCGGGGTTGGATAAGGTGAAGTACTACACCAATGAAGATATTTTTGATCTGCGTGAAAAGCCCAAGCATTTGCTGATTATCGGTGGCGGGCCTATTGGCATGGAGTTGGCGCAGGCGCATGTGCGGTTAGGCTCTAAAGTGACCGTGATTGAAGGATTTACAGCACTTGGGCGCGATGATCCTGAGATGGCGGCGATTGCTTTGGCACGTATCCGCGAAGAAGGTGTTGTAATTGCAGAAAATGCGATGGCGGCAAAGATCAGCCAGCGCGCCGCGGTGATTACGGTTGAAACCAAGGATGGCGCAAAGTTCAAAGGCTCGCACCTTTTGATGGCCGTGGGGCGCAAACCAAACACGGATAATCTAGGGCTGGACGCGGCGGGTATTGAACCCACGCGCGGCGGCATTAAAGTGGATGCTTCTTTGAAAACGACAAACAAAAAGGTCTATGCAATAGGCGATGTTGCGGGGCCTTTGCAGTTTACCCATATGGCGGGTTATCACGCGGGTGTGATTATTAAATCGGCCTTGTTTGGGCTGCCGTCCAAAGCCAACTCTGGTCACATTCCCTGGGCGACCTATATTGATCCAGAGATGGCGCAAGTGGGCATGACCGAAGCGCAGGCGCGTGAAGCGCATGGGGATAAGGTAGAGGTTCTACGGTTTGATTATGCAGAAAATGACCGCGCGCGCGCGGAACTGGCAACCACGGGGTTGATCAAGGTGATGATCGTTAAGGGCAGGCCCGTTGGGGCCAGCATTGTGGGCGCGCAGGCGGGTGAATTGATACAAACTTGGGCGTTAGTAATGGCCAATAAACTGAAAATCGGGGCCGTGGCCGCGATGGTGGCACCCTATCCTACGTTGGGCGAGATTAATAAACGCGCAGCAGGGCAGTATTATACGCCGCGCCTGTTTGAAAATAACTTTGTGAAAAGGATCGTGAGGTTGGTGCAGCGCTTTTGACATGCTATGTATTGCTGCATTTGAAAAATACAGCGTTGCTAGCTTAGGTAAGGCACTGTAAACTTTAACAATTCAAGGCCGAGGGGCATATGTTTTTAAAATCACTATCAGGGCGGTTTTTATTGCTGACGATCATCTTTGTGATGCTCGCAGAGGTGATGATCTTTGTCCCGTCTGTGGCACGCTTTCGGGTGGATTACTTGCAAACCCGGCTGGACAGTTCGCAAATTGCCACGCTGGCTTTGCTGGCTACAACGGACGATATGGTGACACCCGAATTGGAAGCGGAATTACTGCGCAATGCAGATGTACTGAATGTGGCTTTGCAGCGTGATGCTATCCGTGAATTGATGCTGTCCTCACCGATGAAATCCTCGATTGATCAGACTTTTGATTTGCGCGGTGCAAGTGCATGGGTTTTGATCCGTGATGCGATGCAAGTTTTGTGGAACAATGAAGATCGGGTGATCCGTGTGCGCGGGGTGCCCGTGAATGAAGCGGGTCAGCTGATTGAAGCGGCATTATATGAAAAACCGCTGCGCGATGAGATGGTTGATTACGGGTTGAATATTTTCAAGTTATCTTTGTTCATTTCAGTGCTGACAGGTGCTTTGTTGTTTGTGGCGGTGCGCTATTTTCTGGTGCTGCCTATCAGTCGTCTGGTTCTTCAAATCCGTGGCTTTGAAGAAGCACCCGAGGATGCGCGAAAAATCATACAACCGCAAGCCAGTGTGACGGAGTTACTAGAGGCCGAAACTGCCATTCAATCAATGCAGATACAGCTTAGTCAGTCGTTGAAACAAAAGGGCCGGCTGGCGGATTTGGGCGGCGCTGTCTCTAAAATCAGCCATGACTTGCGCAACATCCTGACCACGACGCAACTGTTGGCCGACCGTATGGAAACAAGCGATGACCCTGCGGTAAAGAAAACTGCACCCAAATTGGTGACATCGCTGTCGCGTGCGGTGAACTTGTGTGAAAGTACGCTGCGTTTTGGCAAGGCGGAAGAAACCGCGCCGATGCGCACCAAGTTTAAATTGCGCGCTCTGTTACAAGAAGTTGTTGAGGGTGAAATGCTGGCAATAGAAGATGCGGACATACACATTGCTTTGAAGGTTGATGGCCCGATTGAAGTGAATGCTGACCGAGAACAGCTTTACCGAATAATAACGAACATTGTGCGTAATGCACGCCAAGTTTTGACGCCCAGAAAACACGCAGGCGAAATTCTTGTGGAAGGGGCGCAAACGCCTGATGCCTGGACGATTACCGTTATTGATAATGGCCCAGGCTTGCCCAAACGCGCATTGGATAACCTGTTTACCCCGTTCGAAGGCGGGGCGCGCATAGGGGGCTCAGGCTTGGGGCTGGCAATTTCTGCAGAGCTGGTTAAGGGCCACGGCGGGACAATTAAATTGACCGACACGGGGCCAGAGGGTAGCAGTTTTACAATATGTTTGCCTAAAGAGGGTGCTAAATAGACGCGGGCTCTGGCAAAAACACGCTAAACGCCCTATTTTTGACAAAAGCCCTGCATAAGCGGGCTAGAAACAAGAGTAAAGCAGAGGCAAATAATGCAGTTAACGATGATCGGAACCGGCTATGTAGGATTGGTTTCAGGGGTATGTTTTTCAGATTTTGGTCATGACGTGATTTGCGTTGATAAATTGCCGGAAAAAATCGAAGCACTGGACCGTGGCGAAGTGCCTATTTATGAACCCGGGCTTGATGCGATGATGGCAAAGAATGTTGCGAACGGGCGCCTAAAATTCACGCTTGATCTGAATGAAGCCGTGGCGGCAGCTGAAGCGGTTTTTATTGCAGTTGGCACGCCTACGCGTCGTGGCGATGGACATGCAGATCTGACGTATGTTTATGATGCGGCCCGCGATATTGCGCGTGCCTTGAAGGGCTATACTGTCATTGTCACCAAATCTACCGTTCCTGTGGGCACCAACCGTGAAGTCGCGCGTGTGATCCGCGCCGAAAATCCGGATGCTGATTTTGATGTATCCTCGAACCCTGAATTTTTGCGTGAAGGGGCAGCGATCGAAGACTTTATGCGCCCTGACCGCGTGGTCGTGGGGGTGGAAAGTGACCGCGCCAAAGCTGTGATGGCAAAGATTTACCGCCCGCTTGCCCTGCGCGAAGCCCCGATTATCTACACTGATCTGGAAAGTGCCGAGATGATCAAATACGCGGCTAACGCGTTTTTGGCGACCAAGATCACTTTCATCAATGAAATTGCCAACCTGTGCGAAAAAGTGGGTGCGAACATCCAATCTGTGTCTAAAGGCATGGGCATGGATAACCGTATTGGTGGTAAGTTTTTACACGCAGGGCCGGGTTATGGTGGGTCTTGTTTTCCTAAAGATACCAAGGCTTTGGCGCGTATTGGCCAAGAACATGCCAGCCCTGTGAACATCGTTGAAACTGTGATTAAGGTCAATGAAGAACGCAAACGTCAGATGATCGATAAGGTCATGTACCTATGCGGTGATAAGGTGAAGAGCAAGAAAATCGCGGTGCTTGGGGTGACGTTTAAACCCAACACAGATGATATGCGCGATAGCCCGTCTTTGACCATTGTGCCTGCACTGGTGGGTGCCGGTGCGGATGTACATGTGGTCGACCCACAAGGGCGCAAAGAGGGCGAAGAATTGTTGCCGTCTGTCACTTGGGTAGAAGATGTGTATGAAGCCGTGACGGGGGCTGACGCTGTTGTCGTGTTGACCGAATGGAATGAATTCCGCGCCCTTGATCTGAAACGTTTGGCGGGCTTGATGAAAGACGCAAAAATGGCTGACCTGCGTAATATCTATGATCCTGCTGAAGCCAAAGAGGCGGGGTTTGAATATGTTTCTATCGGGCGATAAATTTTGATGAATAGTGTTTTTACCTCTGCCGCTATTACCCATGTGAAAGGTTCTATGGCGCAAGAAAACGCTTATAATAACGTGATTCCCCCTGACGATTTTGCGGCAGCTCTGACAGAAATATCGGCTTGGAAAGGCTATGAAGCGACACCGCTTTATCATCTGCGTGATCTGGCTCAATCGTTGGGCCTGAATGATATTCTATACAAAGATGAAGGCCCGCGTTTCGGGCTTGGCAGTTTCAAAGCCCTTGGCGGGGCTTATGCTGGTTTGCGGATTTTGCAGCGTGAAATAGGACAGGATGCGACCCTTGGCGATATTCGCAAGGGTGTTTATGCGGATCAGGTTGCACAGATTACGCTGGCCTCTGCCACGGATGGTAATCATGGGCGGTCGCTGGCTTGGGGCGCGCAGCGTTTTGGGGTACCTTGTCAGATATATATTCACCGCGATGTCAGTGAAGGGCGCGCGCAAGCGATGCGTGATTTGGGGGCGATTGTGACCCGTGTTGACGGGGATTATGATGCTTCGGTTGATCGTGTGCGCGAAGATGCTGCCAAGAACGGGTGGTTCGTGGTCTCGGACACATCATGGGATGGGTATACCCAGCCGCCACGGGATGTGATGGCGGGGTACGGGGTGATGGTGCATGAGATTGTGGCCGCACTGGATACACCGCCTACCCATGTGTTTTTGCAAGGTGGTGTTGGTGGTTTGGCGGCGGCTGTGGCGGCGGGTTTGCGCCAGCATTGGGGGGATGCTAGCCCGCGTGTTGTGGTGGTTGAACCGGAACTGGCGGCTTGTTTGTTTGAAAGTGCAAAAGCGGGCGCGGTGACTAATGTGGCGATTGAAGAAGAAACGCTGATGGCGGGGCTTTCTTGTGGTGAGCCATCACCGTTGGCTTGGCAGGTTCTGGCAGAGGAAGCGCAGGATTTTCTGACCATTCCTGAAAGCATTGTGGCCCCTGCGATGCGTCTGGCGGGCCGTCCTTTGGGGGATGATCCAAGCATTGTTGCGGGCGAAAGTGCAGTGGCGGGGTTTGCGGCTGTTATTGCCGGGGCTAGTCAGGATGGGCTGCGGGAAAAGCTGGGCCTGAATGATGCATCAAAGGTTCTGGTGATCGGATCGGAAGGGGCAACAGATGCGGAGATTTATGCGCAGTTGATGGCGGGCTGAAATATAAGAAGTTTGCGGCGATCTGCGCCGATGTCCCGACTGGGACATGGGGTTAAGTGTTTGAATTTGTGGTGTTTGTGAGATTTTTGTGATGTGGTTTACTAAGATAGTTCCCGACACCTGTGAGCCTAAGGGAGTAAAATTTAAGAAGTTTACAAGGTAGGGAAAACAAACTTTAATTATTGGGGGCCGCTGATCTTACCTCTACAACGAAAAGACCCTTCAGTCGGCCACTCGAACTCTCATTCTTTGCTCCAAATAAGCAAATATCCGGTTCCCGGTGGTTATTTCCTCTACTACGTGCCGTTGCATTATCTCGTAGACTGCTAACAATTCTACCAATTGCCCTCGGTACCCTAGTGCTGTCAGAAAGTTCAAAAGGTACTGTCCTGTTTTCATCGGGTAAAAATAGTCTACCCTTAAACGTATTCGAATTATAACTGGATATTACCCCACACAATTCTGAAAAATCTTCAGACCTGATAGTTTTCGATACGTATTCATATGTATTTGCGGAAAAGTGATCTTCTAGAGGTCTTATTGTAGTCCCAATTCTACATGAAATTTGTGCTACATCTGCTGTACTGGAAAATACAATTGGACGATGTATAGCCCTCAATCCTGATTCAGTCTTTTCTAAAAGAGAATCAAATCGTTCTTGGGAAAGATCACGATCAATTTGCACAACACTTTGTTCTCTCCTAAAGTTTTCTATTTGAACACCTAAGGTTTCATCAAAATTCGGGTTAAAGCCCAAAGATTCAGAAACAACGTAATCTATAGCTGATTTTGTCAGCCAGCCAAAAGCTGTATCTGAAGGTGCCATACCCAACGCACCTATTGAAGTACCAACAACCATCACTGTTTTAAATTTCCAACTCCCAGCTACAGGAACTTCAGCAAGAAGTTTAAAGCCCCTAACTTGAGGTGATTGAGTTGCTACTTTCCCATTAATTAACAGATTAGTAGTTAAAGAAATCGTCCTTTCAAATCCCCAAAGTGCCTGAGTTATATCATAAAAGTCAATTTTTTGGCTATCCGCCATATTGCCAGTGTACGAAAGTTCAAATTCGGCCATGATTTATCCAAAACTATTTTATTCGCCTTTTAGGATAGTTATTAAAAAGAAGTTAATCAAGGGTGGAATAATTACAGTCTACCTCGAGTAGCCGTCGTCCCTAGACGAGGGCCGCGCCCGACCCTCCCCACGGGAGGGCGCAAGTGCACCCACCCAGGGTCGGGCGCTTCGTGTATTATTTGGGATGTCGTGAAGTGCTTCCCTGCCGACTTGGGTGGGGTCACCAAAAACAGCTGTTTACCGAGACCGCACAAAGCCCACAATATCGAAGGTTTCTGCCAGTATCGGCTCGGCAATCTCGGCGGCGCGGTTGGCACCTGCGCCTAGAATACGATCAATCTCGGATACGTCATCCATCAGGCGGCGCATTTCGTCTGCTATGGGTGACAAGTGTGCCACGGCAAGGTCTGCCAGTAGCGGTTTGAACTGGCCGAATTGTTGGCCTGCGACCTGCGCAATCACTTCACCCGGGGTTTGGCCTGATAGGCCCGCATAGATGTTGATCAGGTTGCGGGCTTCGGGGCGATTTGCCAGATCATCCATATTATCGGGCAGGGGCGCGGGGTCAGTTTTGGCTTTGCGGATTTTCTTGGCGATGGTATCGGCGTCATCGGTCATGTTGATGCGGCTAAGATCGGATGGGTCGGATTTTGACATCTTTTTGGTGCCGTCACGCAATGACATCACACGGGTGCCAGCCCCGTCAATGATCGGTTCGGGCTGCGGGAAGAAATCAACTTTGAAATCGTGGTTGAATTTTGCGGCAATATCGCGAGTCAGTTCCACATGCTGCTTTTGATCCTCGCCCACAGGCACATGGGTGGCTTTGTAGATCAGAATGTCGGCGGCCATCAGGGACGGGTAGGCGTATAGGCCCAGCGACATTTTTTCAGCGTTCTTGCCGGCCTTGTCTTTGAACTGGGTCATGCGGTTCATCCAGCCAAGGCGGGTGACACAGTTCAGCACCCAACCCAGTTCGGCGTGGGCCGGAACTTGGCTTTGATTGAACAGGATGGATTTTGCGGGGTCTAGGCCACAGGCGATATAGGCGGCTGCCAATTCGCGTGTGTTGCGCTTTAGGTCGCTTGGGTCCTGCCAGACGGTGATGGCGTGCATATCGACCATGCAATAGATGGTCTCAATGCCGGAATTTTGCATGTCGACAAAACGCTTTACCGCGCCCAGATAATTGCCAAGGGTCAGGTTGCCGGATGGCTGGATACCGGAAAATACGCGCGGTGTAAAACTTGTATCTGTCATAGCTTTCGGCCCTTGTCTGGATTACATAGGGCTTATCGCGCCACTTGGGTGCGGCGTCAACCAAAAGGCACTCATATGTATGATGACAATCTGAACGCACCGCCCTTGAACTCGTTGCCTTGGGTGGTGATATTGCTGAGTTGTCTGGTGGGCGGGGTTGAGTTGATTTTTCAAGCGGCAGAGGCTGGTTTTATTGGCGGGGCCGAGGGCATTGGCTGGCGGCTGATAGCGGTGCAGAACTATGCTTTCAGTGACAAGATTTTTGACTGGATGCGATTGACGGGGCAATATCCTGCACAGCATATGGTGCGGCTTTTCAGTTATACGTTTATTCATCAATCCATCATGCACGCGATTTTTGCTTTGGTGTTTATTCTGGCTATCGGCAAGTTTGTGGCAGAGATTATGCACCCGGTCGCGGTGCTGGCAATTTTTTTCCTGAGTGCTGCCATTGGGGCCGCTATTATTTCAATAACCTTAGATGATCCGCAGGCAATGATAGGTGCTTATCCTGCGGTTTACGGGCTGTTGGGTGCATTTACCTGGTTGCGGTTTTCACAACTGACAGCGGAAGGTGAAAATGAGTTTCGGGCGTTTACGCTAATTTTTGCCCTGATTGGGATTACTGTAATATTCACTCTAGTGGGGTGGCTTTTTGAAGGCTTTCAAGTTGGCAGCCCAAGTAATTGGTTGACACGCTTGGCGGGGTTTTGTGTGGGGTTTGCGCTGACTGTGGTTTTGGCTCCGGATGGAAAACAACGTTTGCAAACAGTATTGGTGCGCTTACGTCAACGCTAATCGCGTTTGACCATGGCTTTGATCTCACTTAACGAATAGGCTTTTAGGCCCAGTAAAGCGATGCCGTAAACAGTGGCACCTGACAGGACTAGTACTGCAAGGGCCATGTAGCGCAGGCCGTGGGTGTATAGGGCATCGCCCAAGGTTTGTTGGGCTAAGATCACTGTCAGCCCCATAATGGCCGAGGCCAGAATGATCTTGGGGATGGTTTTGAAGAAGCGTTTATCAAACTGTGCGGCTTCACCCATTTTGCGGGTGCCTAGCCATAGTAAAAGGCACATGATCCATGCTGAGGCCGTGACGGCAATGGCGGCTGACAGATAGCCGATTTTGTAGGATAGACCGATGGCGATGATCAGGTTTACGATCATCGCGACAAGTGCGAAATAAAACGGGGTTTTGGTGTCTTCGCGGGCAAAATAAAGCGGTTGGATGACTTTTTGAAAAACGAACGCAGGCAGGCCAAGGCTGTATATGGCAAGGGCAGCCGCTGTGGCTGCTGCATCATTTGAATTAAAGGCACCGCGTTCAAACAACACCGAAATCATCGGTTTTGCGGCCAAGAACAGGGCCACGGCGGATGGGATGGTCAGGGCCAGTGCAAATTCAGCGGCGCGGTTGAAGGCGTGGCGGCCACCGTCGGTATCATCGGCGCGGATTTTGCGTGACAGGTCAGGTAAAAGCACCACACCGATGGCAATACCGACAACGCCTAGGGGCAGTTGGTATAGGCGGTCTGCCACGGAAAGCCACTGGATAGCACCATCGAAATAACTGGCAACTTGGCGGCCAACCAGAAGGTTGACCTGCACCACACCGCCGGCAAGGGCGGCAGGGGCGGCTATTATGGCAAGCTTTTTCAACTCTGGTGTCATTTTGGGCAAGCGCGGGATCAGGCGCAAACCTGCCTTGTCAGCGGCCCACCACACAAGCCCCATTTGGGCGATGCCTGCGACGGGTATCGACCAGACAAGGGCGCGGGCTACATCGAACCCCATGTAATACGCGCAACCCATTGCGGTGACGACGATGAAGTTCAGCAATACGGGGGCGGCGGCAGCGGCGGCGAAACGGCCTGTGGCGTTTAGAACACCGCTTAAAAGGGCGGCAAGTGAGATGAACAGGATGTAGGGGAAACAGATGCGGGCGAAATCTACTGCTGTGTCAAAACGTGCGTCGCCAACAAAGCCGCTGGCCATGGCATAGACAAACCACGGCATGAATATTTGTGCGACCAGGGTCAGGACAATGAGTAGCGAGGCAAGGCCCGCAAATGCATCTTGGGCAAATTCTTGCGCGCCTTCATCGGCTTCCAGTTTTTTGGAAAACATTGGCACGAAGGCCATGTTGAAAGCACCTTCGGCAAAGAAACGGCGAAACATGTTGGGCAGGGCAAAAGCGACTTGAAAGGCTTCTGCAATCGGGCCAGAACCAAAGAAGGCCGCGATCAGGATATCGCGCACGAAACCTGCCAAGCGGCTTAGAAGTGTCCAGATGCCGACAGTGAAAAATGCCGAAACCAATTTTATCGGTTTATTCAAGACATCGCCCCTTTTGCCCCTTCACTGATCGCCGCGCGCAGCTTCTTTTCGATCGCATCACGCTTAGTTTTGGCGTGTATTTTATGGCCGAACATGTCTTTGACGTAAAACACATCAACCGCCTGCACACCGTAAGTGGCGATCACGGCGGATGCAATGTGGATATTGGCATGGTTCAAGGTTTGGGTCAGGTCGTGCAACAGGCCGGGGCGGTCACGGGTATCTACCTCAATAATCGTGTAAATCTCAGAGCCTTCATTATCAAAGGTGATGGCGGTAGGCACAATAAAATCGCGTTCGCGTTTTTTCATCTTGTCGCGGGATTTTAGGGCATCGCGGGCGATAACCTCACCTTGTAGAATGCGCAGTATCATGGTTTTCAAGCGGGCAATGCGGGCGGCTTCATAAGGTTTACCTTCGGCATCCTGCACCCAGAAAACCGTGGTGGCATAGCCGTCATTGCTGGTATATGTGCGTGCGTCTACGACGTTGGCGCGCACAAGGGCCAAGGCCCCTGCAAGGCGTGAAAAAATACCGGGGTGGTCTTGCATCACGAAACAAGCGCGGGTGGTATCGCGGTCGGTATCATGGACAATATCAATAGCGATTTTTTCACCGTCCAATTTGCGGAACAGATGGGTGATGATTTCATGGGCAGCGGTGTCCAGACCTTGCCAATATGGGTCGTAATGGCGATCAATCTCTGCTTGGTAAAGGGCTGCATTATCTTTACCTAAAATCCGTTTCAAAGCCGTTTTTGCCTCATTCACACTATAAAGCTGGGCGATTTTATCGCTGCCTTCCAGCAAGAATTGCTGGCTGGCGTAATACAGCGTGCGGATCAACTGGGCTTTCCAGTTGTTCCAGGTGTTGGGGCCGACGCCGCGAATATCGCAAACGGTCAATATGATCAGCAGGTTCAGGCGGTTGGTGCTTTTCACAGTTTGCACGAAATCGCGCACTGTGCGCGGGTCTGACAGATCACGTTTCTGGGCAACATCAGACATCAGTAAATGATTGCGAATAAGCCAAATCACGGTTTCAACTTCCTGTGCATCAAGGCCAAGGCGGGGGGCGATGACACCTGCCATACGGGCACCCGCAATAGAGTGGTCTTCGGGCAGGCCTTTACCGATGTCATGCAATAATAACGCGACATAGATAATCTTACGGTTCACACCTTTTTTCAGCAGGCCAGAGACGATGGGCAGGTCTTCTTTCAACTTTCCCCGTTCAATTTGTGACAGGTTTGAAATGCATTGAATGGTGTGTTCGTCTACGGTGTAATAGTGGTAAACGTTGAATTGCATCAGGGCGACAATCCGTTGAAACTCAGGGATAAAAGCACCAAGGACGCCCAGTTCATTCATCCGGCGAAGTGCGCGTTCGGGGTTGCCGTAATTCAGCAATGTATCCAGAAAAATGCGGATTGCTTCGGGATCTGTGCACACAGTGTCATCAATCAGATGCAGATTGGCCTGTATCAGGCGCATGGCGTCGGGGTGGATCAGAACCTGTGAACGCAAAGCCTCTTCAAACAGGCGCAGGATATTCAGAGGATCATCGAAAATGGTTTGCTCATCGTCAAAATTCAACCGCCCGTGGGCGATGACATAACCCTTGGCAGCGGTTTCACGCCCCCAACCTATGGCTTGCATGAAACGACGCCCGATGCCGGGCTGCTTTTTAACGTGTTGGGCTTCAAGGGCGGTTAGGAAAATACGTGTAAGGTCGCCCACATGGGTGGCGTGGCGGAAGTAATCTTGCATGAATATTTCCACATCACGCAATCCGTCGCGGTCTTCATAGCCCAAGGCATTGGCAACCTCGACCTGCATGTCAAAGGTCAGCTGTTCAGTGGCGCGTTTTGAAATAAGGTGCAAATGGCAGCGGACTGTCCACAAGAATTGTTCAGCCTGATAGAACTGTTCATGTTCTTCCGCTGTGAAGTATCCTTTTTTGATCATTTCTTCAGGGTTTTCGGCGTGGCTTAGGTATTTGGTGATCCAATAAAGCGTTTGCAGATCGCGCAAACCGCCTTTGCCCTCTTTGACGTTGGGTTCCAGCATAAACCGCTGACCGCCTTGTTTTTTGTGGCGGTTACCTCGCTCGATAAGTTTCAGCTCTACAAATTCGGGGCCGGTTTTACGAAACAGTTCTTTCCACAGACGTTTATCAAGTTGGTTAGACAGGGTTTTGGAGCCGCTTAAATAACGCGATTCTAAAAGTGAGGTGCGGATGGTCAGATCATCTGTTCCAAGGCTGACACATTCGTCGATAGACCGTGTGGCGTGGCCTACTTTCAATTTGATATCCCACAGCATGTAAAGGATGCTTTCGATCACGGTTTCGGCCCACGGGGTTAATGTGGGCGGTGTGATGAACAGCAGATCAACATCTGAAAATGGCGCCATTTCGGCGCGGCCATAACCGCCGACGGCCATCATGGTCAGGCGGTGGTGCCTATCGGTGCTGGGGGCAAGGTGTAAGGTCTTGGTTGCGATGTCATAGGCTTGGTACACGATTTTGTCAGTTAGATAGGTGTAAGAGGTGGTTACCTTGCGCGTGTCAAAAGGGGCCTTTGCATAGGCGGCTTCTATTGCCTGGCGGCCTTCTTTGTAACGTGCTTGCAAGACTGCTGATATGGCGGTGCGAAGGCCAGCTTTTGGGCTGGCCTTACATATCGTGCGTATCTCACCCTGAATTTTCTTTTTATCGAAAATAGCATTAGCTGGGCAAATCAGATCACCGGATGACGGTGCTGACTGGAATTTCCTAGAAAGATTAAGAGCCTGATCCACCAAATCCTCTGGGTGCTGGGGAAATAACGACAGCTTTACCATCGCGAACCTCCGCAATAGCCAAACCACGTTGATTTGTACCATCTGACAATAACCTGAACACACCGTTTACGCCAGCAAAACCGTCAGAACGTGTAAGCTTTGTGCGGGTTAATGCGGTTGCGTCACCTGTTGCCAGAAGTGCACCAACGGCAGCAATACCGTCATAAGCAAACCCTGCAAGCGGGTGTGGTGCCGCACCGTAACTGCTGGTGTAGCGCGATCTGAACGCTGAGATGGCATTTGTGTCGGGCAGGGTGAACCAACCGCCTTGAAGCCCGGCAGCTGCAAGTGTGCTGTTTGGAATATCCCAGCGGGTTAGGCCCATATACTGTACTTTGTCAGGCCCAAGACCATTTTCAGGTAAAAGTTGCGCTAAAATAGGCAAGGCACCTGCACTGTCGGATGAGAAGACCAATACTTGTGTTCCTGTGCTGGTAACTTGTGATTTGATGGTTTGCACGGCGGCCACAACACCTGTGGGTGAAAATTCGTATGCGGTAGAGCCGGTGTAGTTTGAACCGGCTTTAGCGGCTGCCTTACGCACCGCATCAATGGCAATTTCGCCCGCAGTGTTTTGTGCACCAACCGCAGCTACATTACGCAAGCCTTTGCGTGCGGCATAGCTGACAAGACGATTGGCTGTATTATCAAATGTGTTGCCAAGAACGAAAACGTTGCCGCCTGCGATCTGGGTGTTGTTTGATAGGCTTAAAACATTAATGTTTCGGCCGGCAACCGCTACACCAGCGGCGATTGCCGCTTGGGCAAACAAGGGGCCGACGATGATCTTGGCACCGTCTGCAGCTGCCAATTTCGCGGCATTTGCCGCTTTTGCGGTATCGCCGCCTGTGGCGTATACTTTCAGGTTAATTTGCGCACCTTTAACATCGCTTACCGCGAGTCTGGCGGCATTGATCAGGCTTTGTGCCAAGGCTTCTTGCTGTGGGTTGCCACTGCCTGAGGGCACTAACAAAGCAACCTTTACCGCTTTATTGGGGTTGACCCGTTGGCCGACATTGGTTGTGTCTACGCATGCAACCAACAAAGATGCGGCCACTGCCAGCCCTGTTAGACGCAATGCTTTTGAAAATCTTGTAAATTTACCCATAGTCATGTGTTCCCCAATCCCTAAACGACTCGTTTGCCATCAAAGGTAGGTACTGTCATAAGCGAAAGCAACGCCCTGAGAGAAAATGATTGGAAATAAGCAAGTGAGTGCTGCAAAACTGTCGCCTGGCCTTTATATTGTTTCAACACCGATCGGGGCGGCGCGCGATATTACGCTGCGGGCATTGGATATTTTAGGGGCGGCTGACATTATTGCGGCGGAAGACACCCGAAACACCCGAAAACTGATGGATATTCATGGGGTTACACTGGGTTCGCGCAAGTTGATTTCGTACCATGATCATAATGGTGCTGGAAGGCGGCCCTATTTGTTGGAAGCGTTGGAAACGGGAAAATCCGTGGCTTTAGTTTCTGACGCAGGGACGCCGCTTTTGGCTGACCCGGGTTATCATCTGGCACAATATGTGCGTGATGCAGGGTATAAGGTTGCAACGGCACCCGGTGCGTCCGCCCTGTTGGCAGCCCTTTGTGTGGCAGGACAACCGACAGATAAATTTTTCTTTGCGGGGTTTGCGCCCAATAAAACCAAGGCGCGGGTTGATTATTTTAAAAGCTTAGCAGAGGTGCCTTCAACGCTGGTTTTCTACGAGTCGCCTAAACGTTTGGCCAAAAGCCTGGGCGATATGGTTACGGCATATGGCGGTGCGCGCGCGGTGACCGTGTGTCGCGAGTTGACCAAAAAATTTGAAGAAACCCGTGCAGGAACCTTGCGCGAAATTGCGGATCATTATGCGCAGGCCAATACACCGAAGGGTGAGATTGTGATTGTATTGGGGCTGCCTTTGAAAAAAGAAATGACACAGGATGATATTGATCAAGTTTTGTTAACCAAATTGAAAGATTTTAGAGTCAAAGATGCGGCTAAGATTGTTGCGGAACAAATGGGTATATCGCGCAATCAGGCATATGAACGGGCTTTGGAGTTGAAGAATAATGACTAAACAAGCATCTTATTACAAAGGCCTTGCCGCAGAAACCATTGTTGCTGACTTTTATGAAAACAACGGGCACCAGTCAAAAGACAGGCGCATGAAAAATGCCTATGGTGAAGTTGACCTTGTGATGGAAAAGCAGGGTCTGTGGGTGTTTGTGGAAGTGAAATACAGTAAAACCATTGCACAGGCCGCAGTGCGGATTAGCCAAAGGCAGATTGAACGCCTTTACGCGGCTGCTGAAATGTATTTGGCAAAGTTGGGTTTGCTAGGTTTGGTCGATTGCCGGTTTGATGCGGCATTTGTTGATGCAAACGGGCAGGTGGAAATTGTGGAAAACGCCTTCATTTAATCATGAAGTGCAAAAGTTGGATTGCATGTTCTGACGCTCTGGGTCATTTATAACGGGTTCTAATCGTTTAGGTGCCCAAATGACCCTTAAAGTAACTTTCCAAATGGATCCGATTGATGCGATTGACATCAATGGGGACAGTAGTTTTCGTATCGCCGAAGAGGCGCAGGCGCGCGGCCATGAGTTATTCTATTATACGCCTGATATGCTGGCCTATCAGCAGGGCCGTGTCACGGCAAAAGGCTGGCCTTTGGAAGTGCGCCGCGAAGAGGGTAATCATTTCACGCTGGGTGAATTTCAGGAAATTGATCTAAGCACCCAAGATGTGGTTTGGCTGCGTCAAGACCCACCCTTTGATATGGGCTATATCACTACCACGCATATTCTGGATATGATCCACCCCAAGACATTGGTGGTGAATGATCCGACTTGGGTGCGAAATTATCCTGAAAAGCTGTTGGTTCTGCAATTTCCCGATTTGACACCGCCCACAACCATTGCGCGGGATCTGGAAACGCTGAAAGCGTTTAAGGCAGAGCACCGCGATATTATCCTGAAGCCGCTTTACGGCAATGGTGGTGCCGGCGTTTTCCGCTTGGGGCCAGACGATAAAAACATGACTTCGCTGCACGAACTGTTCAGTGGCATCAATAATGAACCTTTGATTGCACAAAAATTCCTACCGGATGTCAGTAAGGGTGACAAGCGCGTGATCATTATTGATGGTGAACCGGTGGGGGCGATCAACCGCGTACCTGCCAAGGGTGAAACCCGTTCAAACATGCATGTGGGCGGGCGACCAGAAAAGGTAGAAATGGATGCGCGCGATTATGAGATTTGCGAACGTATCGGGCCGCTTTTACGCGAAAAGGGCCAGATTTTTGTCGGCATTGATGTGATCGGCGGCAACCTGACCGAGATCAACGTGACCTCACCCACAGGCATTCAGGAACTGGAACGCTTTGACGGGATCAATGTAGCAGAAAAAATATGGGCTGCGATTGAAACGCGGCGGGGTGAATGATGTCACTGCGTTTTAAAATCGTCTCACGGGCCTCAAAGATATTCTTCAAACCTGCTTTGGCACGCATCCAAAACCTGCAAAGAATGCGAAGTTATCTTGATTTTGTTACCAAGATGAACGGCATGAACCCCAAAAGTGCGCATTATGAAAAAGACACGCTTAGCTATAAAGACAAAAGCATTCCCGTGGTTTGGGCAAGCCTGGCGGGCCCATCAAAATCGCATGTTTTGTTTTATATCCACGGCGGCGGGTTTATATTTGGCAGTGCGGACACCCACAAACATATGGCAGCGGACATTGCAGGGCAGCTTGGCATCAAAGCGGTATTGCCGAATTACAGACTGGCCCCTGAAAACCCCTACCCTGCGGGCTTTGACGATGTTGTGACCAGTTATCGGGCCTTGCTTGGAATGGGTTATAAGGCAAAAAATATCATCATCGGCGGGGATAGTGCGGGTGGTGCTTTGACCTTTGCACTGCTGGCCTACATCAAGGCGAATAATCTGCCGATGCCTGCGTGTTCTTTTACTTTTGCAGCCCTCACAAATATGGCTGAAGACTCTGAAAGCCTGAAAATAAATGCCCGCAGTGATTGTGTTTTGGCACCTAACAGGTTTGATGACTTGCGGGACGCATATGCACCGGGTGAAGACTTGAAAGCACCCTATCTGTCGCCTGTTTTTGCAGATTTTTCCGGGGTCACGCCTGTTTTGTTGCAGGCCTCTAAGCGCGAAATGCTGCTTGATGACAGTATTGCCATGCACAAACGTTTGATCGACCAAGGCGTTGCTGCGCAGTTAAGCCTTTATGACAACGGCTTTCACGTGTTTCAGATGTTGCGTGGGCTGGTGCCAGAGGCCGATCAGGCGATTTTGGAAGTTGTGGATTTTATAAGACCACATATTTCAAAAAGCTAAACGGTAACTTAACGCTTCTGCGATATGGGGTTTGCGCACATTTTCCTGTGCGTCCAGATCAGCAATGGTGCGGGCCACACGCAAAACGCGGTGGTAACCACGCGCGGTCAGCTTGAACTTATCAGCGGCTTTTGCCAACATTTCAGCCCCTTCTGTATCAGGTGTGGCGACCGTTTCCAGAACATCGCCTTCGGCATCGGTGTTCAGGGCAACATCCGCAATATCGCGGTAACGTTCCGCCTGAATGTGCCGCGCAGTGGCTACGCGCACAGCAATATCCGCACTACTTTCGCGCATGGTTGTATCTGTCCTTGTCAGATCTTGCATCGTTACGGGGGGCACTTCAACACGCAAATCAAACCGATCCATCAAAGGGCCGGAAACACGGCCCAAGTAATCCTGCCCGCAAAGTGGCACGCGCGCGCAGGCGCGTTCGGGATCAGCCAGATAACCGCATCGGCAGGGGTTGGCGGCACTTACCAGCATGAATTTGCAGGGATATTTCACATGCGCGTTGGCGCGTGATATCATCACCGTGCCGTTTTCCACAGGCTGGCGCAGGGTTTCCAGCACTTGGCGGGAAAACTCGGGCAATTCATCCAGAAACAAAACGCCGTTATGTGCCAATGAAATCTCCCCCGGCTTTGCGCCCCGTCCACCGCCAACAATAGCCGCCATAGAGGCGGTGTGATGCGGGTCTCGAAAAGGCCGTGTTTTGGAAATGCCGCCTTCGGTTAACAAGCCTGCCAACGAATGGATCATCGAGGTTTCCAAGGCTTCTTGCGCATTCAACACTGGCAAAATGCCGGGCATACGCGATGCCATCATGGACTTCCCTGATCCGGGGGAGCCGACCATGAACAGATGATGCCGCCCCGCAGCGGCAATTTCCATCGCGCGTTTGGCGCGTTCTTGGCCCTTAACATCGGCCAAGTCGCGTTCGCTATGTTCTTTGATCACCTCGCCGGGTTCGGCGGATTTCAACACTTGTTTACCGTTGAAATGGTTCATCACTTGCAACAATGTGGCAGGTGCTATCACGTTTACTGACCCGACCCATGCGGCTTCGGCACCGCATTCTTTGGGGCAAATCAGATCACACGATGCTTCTGCGGCGGCCAATGCGGCGGGCAATGCGCCGATCACAGGGATCAATTTGCCATCCAAGGACAGTTCGCCCAAGGCCACCTGTCGCGCCACCTCATCTGCAGGGATCACTTCCATTGCGGCAAGCAGCGATAGGGCGATGGGCAGATCAAAGTGTGAACCTTCTTTGGGCAAGTCCGCAGGTGATAAGTTGACTGTGATACGCTTTGAAGGCAGGGCCAACGCCATTGAGGTCAACGCGGCGCGCACCCGTTCCTTGGCTTCCGACACGGCTTTGTCGGGCAGGCCGACGATGTTAAAAGCGGGCAGGCCGGGGGATAGTGAGCATTGCACTTCGATAATGCGGGCTTCGACCCCTAAAAAAGCGACTGTGTAGGCGCGCGCAACCATTTCCCAACCTTCGTGTTAAGTATGGTTAACGGTAGCGTCAGATTGGTTTATTTTTGGTAAATTTCCGGCCTTATGTAGCAAACGCACCAAGTTTCCTGACGCCTTTACGGTGTTAATCCAGTAAATTACCACCATGAAAGACAGTTCAATCATAAACGTACTGCTGCATATGCGGCTGGAAGCCATTCGGGGCGATCAGGCGGGGTTAGAGCATATTAACGCCCTGCTACTGCAAAAGGGCTATAACCCATCCGATCAGCTTATCCCACAGCACAGGCCGCGTATGTTTAAGCGTGGCGAACTGAAACGGGCAATCCTTGCCGCGTTGCGTGACGGGCCTAAGACGGGGCCAGAGGTTATCAGGCACATAGCCAAGGCGAATAACATCAATCAGGCTGGATTGCGTATGTCAGTGCATTACTGCCTGTCTAAGGGCAAGGTTAAGGGGTTTTGGGCGCATGTGGATGGGTTTTGGAAACCTCTTGCCTAGCTGACTCCATTGTGATTCACTAAGGTATCCAGCCCAAAAGAGGGCTGGAATAGGAGTTAATATGTCACAACTTCAAATTGCTGATGAATCTGTGATTGCCTTGCTTGACGGGCTTGCCCGTGACCTTCACGAATTTGCTGCCCCTCAAGCCACTTTTGAGGCTGTCTTGCAATTTCTTTGCAGCAACCTCTGTGACATGAGCTTGGACAGAGGTCATAACATTATCGAACCTGTCATTCCGCCCACAGCTAGGGCAGCTAAAGATGTCCTGAGATTTCGGATTAGTAGGGCCTTCTACGCTGACCTTACACTTGCCACAAAGAACCGTTACGGTGTCACTAGCCATTAGCGATACCTCCCCATCACACCCTGTGCATTTGCAGAAGGATTCAAACCATGACGAAGATCAGTTTCAACGCTAAGGCGTTGGGCGTCGCCGACTACAGCCATTGCAGCGATATGAGTCATGCCAAGTTTCTTGGCGCGAGCGTACCCATCGTGGCTTCCAATCCCGATATTAAGGCGGTCATGGAGCGACTGGGTTTCACCGACGTAAAGTGCCTCCCAGTTACCAGACGGAAACGGCCTGCAAAAGATATAGACCCCTGAAACTGGATTAAATTGCTGCCCATCAGGGTAAGCGGTGAATGTGTACGATTTCTGGCTCGCACCTTTCCATGTAATGTCAAAAACCATTATCTGGCTCCTCAATGATGAAGCCGATAGGGGTTGACTGTGATGGAATCTTCACGTTACAAGTGACGTGTTAATTAACAAAACATACGCCCCTAAACGGCGTTTCAGTTTAAGCGCAGAACAGGTGGTAGCCTGTCTGCGCTTTTTGTTTAACATGCTTAACATACTGAGTCTAGCGGCGTTCCTGATTGGTTCTCACAGAATGTGGTGTTACACAACTCTTTGCCAATACCCTTTCAAATTACGGCTAACAGGCGAGAATAAAGCATTTCGCAATGCGCGGAACGTCAAAGCCTTGCTACCCTCAAAGCGGTGATCTTCACACCACGCAGCATGTGTTGCGTACTGATGCAGATACTTAGGCGATACAAAGTGATGCTGGCCTTGCACCATGCGGCGCAGGCGGCTGAAATAGCTTTCAACCCAATTCGTGTGCTTACCGTTCATTTCAGAATAACGCTCACTGTGGTTGATGCGTCCACATTCAAACGTATCATCCAGCGCGTCCCAGTGCGTTGCCTCATCTGCAAACATCATAGCGTCATTGTCCACAACGGCCTCTGCGATGTCTACGCCCTCTTGCTCGCTTTTGCGTACAAAGGTCAGTGTGCGGCCCTTGCGCTCACGCAGAGCGATTACAACGCGGCGTAGGCCCGTCTGGTGTTCTGCCTTACGGCGGTCAATCCGGTCAGTCTTTTCATTAGCTGGTTTGATGTGACCACCAAAATACGCACCGTCAATTTCAACTTCACCTTTTAATTCGGCATTAACTGTCTCTGCGCCAAATGCCTCACGCAACTTATGGGCCAGAACCCAAGCTGTTTTATATTGCACTGACAATGTACGGCTAAACTGTACCGCGCTCATGCCTTTTGAATTTGATACAAACAAACAGATCGCGGCCAGCAAGTCGGTAAAGTCCAGTTTGCGGCTGGCAAAGATTGTGCCGCTGGTCACGCTAAACTGGTGGTAACAAGCCTTACACTTGAACTTGCGGCGCGTGGTAATGTTGTAGGTTTCACAGCATCCACACTGTGGGCAAACGGCTTCACCGTCTGTAGAAGCCCAACGGATGCTACAGAACGTTTCATAAGCCTTTTCTTCACCTGCTTTGTAAATCTCTTTCAAAGAAAGTGATCTTGCCGCGCTTGAGAGTAGAAAATGCTGTGCCATTGTACTATATTTGTTACCTTTCGTAACTTATATAGTACGTTGACGTATCGAATGTAAGGGCATATGTAATATAAACAGTACATAATTACACATAGGTGATACATGCCGGATCAAACAGACTGGGAAAGACGGGTTTCATTGATCCTAAAAGCTGAATTAAAGCGTAAGGGGGTTACTTATGCCCAGCTATCGGAATTGATCGGCGTTAAAGAGGTTAATATCCGTAACAAACTATCACGCGGCAAATTCAGCGCAGCATTTATGGTTGAATGTCTTAGTGCGGTAGGTGTGGAGAGCCTTGTGATAAAATAGAAATCTCCCCTTCACCCTTATGCACTCCAGCCCCTGAGCCTTCGTATTCGCGCGAAACTATACGAACCTTTGTTTGGATTGGAGGACAGTTGTCCGAGTCTATCTGTATGATAACTTCATATTCACCCGCAGCCCCAAAGAACTGTTGGTATTCTACTGGCAATTTTCCGCTTTCCCTAAAAACCCACAAGTGACCGCTTGCATTGATACTGGCAATCCAAATTCTGGATATGTCACTTGGGGGCATGTCTTTTGCCAAGTTCTCTTCTGGATTACTCTGATCCCAAGGTAGAATTATAGATTCTGTTATGTCTAAAACCCTCTCTGGTTCTGCATCAATTTGCCTTGCAGAAACTATCCTTGCAACGCAATTTAGTGCTTTGGTTTCGCCTGTATTCTTACAGGTAACACTTAAAACGCTTGGAATTGAATTCATTATAACAGTTTGTCTGCTCCCAGAAAGTGCCTGAGAAGTAGAGCCGCGCAAAACGTCCGAAGAAGTAGAGCTTTTTAGAAAAACACTGAGGGTCGGTTTTCTTTTTGCTTCGCTCTCAATACGTGCGTCTAACTGCTCTTTGTAAACAGTATAAGGTGCTGCGACTAAACCCAAGAAAACCGTAATGGCTAATAGTACCAAGAAAAAATATAACGGCCCCTCTGTTTCTAACATAGTCGCCACCCAATCTGGTGTTGGCAATAATCGCGTAATAACCAGAACAAGTATAGACAAGCCGCCCGTCCACTTTTCGACCATCCAGAATTTCCCAGAAAATGCTTTAGACAAACAGGCTTTGTAAAAATCGAACATGAATATGAAAAGATCACAGATTGTTCGTGTTGTGGAGTCATTTTACAATTCCTTTTGGTGCGTTTGCTACATAAGGCCGTAAATTTCCATAAAACCATCCCAAGCCGCCGCATCGGCCAGCGTTTTATCGCGGCAAAACTGGTTGCAGAAGCCGAATGTACGGCCACCCAGTTCCAGATAATCGGTAACAGGGTCGCCTGAATAGGGGCAATGAGTGTTCTCGGATGGGCCTGCGTCTACTGCTTTTGCAGGTAAAACTGCGGGGCCGGGCCATGGGCCTTCGGTTAGATCAAGATCGTATCCGGGTTGGATGTAATTTTGTGCGATCCCCATAGCGCGCCAACGGCGAAACGATGGGTCAGCCAGATGTGTTTGGATATAGGCATCTGAAACCGCATCTCGTGGTAGATTGTAGGATGCAAACCGTGTGGCGACAGGGGCATAGAACGCATCGGCGATGGTGCATTCGCCAAATAGCCATGGGCCGTTTTTGCCGAATTGTTCACGGGCCAATGTCCACAGCTGTTCTATTCTGGTGGTGTCTTTCAGGACGGCATCAGAGGGTTTGAAATCTGGATAATAACGGCGCAGGTTCATCGTGCAATCGCCGCGTAGGGCGGTAAAGGATGAATGCATTTCGGCCACTAAATTACGCGCCATTGCACGGGCTGCAGGATCACTGGGCCACATGCCTGCATCGGGGTGGCGTTCTGCCAGCGTTTCGGCCATGGCGATGGTGTCTTGCACAACGATACCGTCGAATTTCATGACAGGTACCAATCGTGCGGGCGCAAAATCGGCCAGCATATCGCTGAACGCGTCACTGTACATGCGTGCCGTGCGTGTTTTCACAGGCAGATTGAATTTTTCAAACAACAGCCAGCCGCGTAGCGACCAGGTGGAGTAGGTGCGATCCCCAAGGGCGAGTTCATAAGTCATTTGGGCACTATGGGGGATGGCGCAAAAAACGCAAAACATCTTTTGTGATGGGGATGATCAAGGTTTGTGATTAACGCCCGATATGCGCCATGCATCGCCCAAGTGGTCGATACGGGTGACCGACAGGTTGTCGATGCGAAAACTGGTGGCGGCTTTGGCACTCATACCGCCTGCCATTTGAATTTGGGTCAGGATCACGCCGTAATGGGCGACGATGATGATGTCGCGGTTTTCGTGTGTTTGGCAAAGCCCGCCGACTTCGGTTGCAATACGTGCGGAAACGTCATTCCAGCTTTCGCCGTTTGGGGCTTTTGTGTCACCGGGGGCATCCCAGAAAGTGCGGATCTCATCGGGGTGGGTGGTGGAAATATCGTCAAAATCGCGGTCTTCCCAATCGCCGAAATGAAACTCTCGCAGGCCTTGGCGGGGTGATAAATGTTCGCGTGTGCCAACGATGGCGTGCGCCGTTGTCACACAGCGCGACAAATCAGATGACACCACAAGCGCATCTTGGGGCAGGTGTGCATTCAGACGTTCTATTTGCGCGGTATCAGACAAATCAGCAGGCGCATCTGTCCAGCCGATCATGGTTTTTTTATGTGTCGGGCCGTGGCGTACCCACCAGAAACGGGTCATTGCGGCAGCTGCCCTTTTAGCGCAAGCGGCAATCCTGCGGTGACAAGCACGACCAGATCGGCAATCGCGGCCAGTTCTTGGTTCAACTCACCTTGTTGCTGGCGAAACGTGCGCGCCAGTTTATTATCAGGGACTACGCCTTGGCCAACTTCGTTTGTGACGATGAGAATGGGGCCGTTAAAACCTTGCAAACTGGTGAATAATTTGGCCTTGGCGGTAGCCAAATCATGCGCAGCCAACAGAGTATTCGAAAGCCAAAGTGTGGCACAATCCAGCAAAACTGCCTTTGATGCGTCAATTTTTCCCAATGCATCCCACGGGGTAAGGGGCTGTTCGTAAGTATCCCATTTTGCGCCGCGCTGGGCTTGATGCTGGGTGATTTTCGCCTTCATTTCATCATCAAAAGCTTGCGCAGTTGCTATATATGCAAGGGGTTTGCCGCAGGCGAACATCAGGTTTTCGGCAAAGCGGGATTTGCCCGATGCCGCCCCGCCGATCACCACTGTTAATTTTGGCAATGTAATTTTCATCACTTCCTCGTGTTAGCACTTCACATTCGCCCAATTATTAAGTCAGATGAATGCAAATAACCAGAGAGATGGTTGGAGGATATTATGTCTAGAAACATAGAACCAAACAAAACACTAACGAAACGCGCGATGAAGGCTGAACTTCTGGACGCAAAAACTGAATATGCGCTGGCAGTTGCCTGGCGTGACAACCGTGATGAGGCGGCTTTGCACCGTCTGATCACTGCTTACATGCGTCTGGCCGTGTCCATGGCGATGAAATTTAAACGTTATTCTGTGTCACAGCAGGATTTGATACAAGAAGCCGGCGTCGGACTGATGAAAGCGGCGGAAAAGTTTGATCCTGATAGGGGATTTCGCTTTTCAACCTATGCCCAGTGGTGGATCAAGGCGGCCATGCAAGAGTTTGTAATGCGTAACTGGTCGATGGTGCGCACGGGCACCACGACATCGCAAAAATCGCTGTTTTTTAATTTGAAGCGGGTTCAGGCCAAGATTGAACGTGAAGCTTTGCAAAGTGGTGAAGCGTTAAGTCTGGCCGAAAAAGACGTGTTGATTGCCGAAGAAATCGGTGTGCCTTTGCGGGATGTCGAAATGATGCAGGGGCGTATGTCTGGCGGTGATTTTTCGCTGAATGCCCCGCAATCCACAGAGGAAGATACCCGTGAGTGGCTGGATGCATTAGAAGATACCAGCCCGCAATCTGCCGAAGTGGTAGAGCGCGAACAGGATCTGATGACCATGCGCGGTTGGATCAATAAGGCGATGGATGTGTTGAATGATCGTGAGAAATTCATCATTTCGCAGCGCAAGATGGCCGAAGATACCCGCACGCTTGAAAGCATTGGTAAGGAACTGAAGTTGTCAAAAGAACGGGTGCGCCAAATCGAGGCGGTGGCTTTGGAAAAACTGCGCAAGCGGTTGGAAACGGATGTGGGCAAAGCTGCGCGTATTCTGGTTGACGCTTAAACTTGCACCTATGCGCTTGCGGCTTTACACAGGTTTCAACTAACTGGAACGAAACCTGATGTTATCTGGTCGTAAAATCTTGCTGATTATAGGGGGCGGTATCGCTGCCTATAAAAGCCTTGATCTGATCCGCCGTTTGCGCGAGCGCGGGGCCAAAGTTGTGCCTGTGTTAACCAAAGGCGGGGCGGAATTTGTCACTCCTTTATCTGTGGCTGCTTTGGCGGGCGAAAAGCTGTACCGTGATTTGTTTGATCTAGGTGATGAGGCAGAGATGGGCCATATTCAGTTGTCACGCGTCGCTGATCTGATCGTTGTGGCCCCTGCCACGGCTGATTTGATGGGCAAGATGGCAAACGGGCAGGCCAATGACTTGGCCACAACACTGTTGATGGCCACCGATAAACGCGTGCTGATTGCACCTGCGATGAATGTGCGGATGTGGGAACACTCAGCCACGGTTCGCAATGCGGCCAAGCTGAAACGCGATGGTATTCTGTTTGTCGGGCCTGATAAGGGCGATATGGCATGTGGCGAGTTCGGTGCAGGCCGTATGGCAGAGCCTTTGGCGATTGTGGCTGCTGTGGAAGACGCACTATTGAACGGGCCTTTGAAGGGTCGCCATGTTTTGGTGACCTCTGGCCCCACGCATGAACCGATTGATCCCGTGCGTTATATCGCGAACCGTTCATCCGGTGCGCAAGGGGCGGCGATTGCCAATGCGCTGGCCGCGTTAGGGGCAAAGGTTACCTTTGTGACGGGGCCTGCAAGGGCGGATATGCCAACGGGCTGTACGATTGTACCAGTGCAAACCGCTGATGAAATGTTGGCCGCAGTACAAGATGCCTTGCCTGCGGATGCAGCCGTGTTTGCTGCAGCTGTGGCTGATTGGAAGGTTGCGAATGCAACGGATAAGAAGATCAAGAAAACCAAAGGGGCAGGGTTGCCGGTTTTGGAATTTACTGAGAACCCTGATATTTTATACACCGTTTCAAGCATGGGTGAAAACCGCCCGAAACTGGTTGTGGGCTTTGCTGCCGAAACCGATGATGTGCTGGAAAATGCAACAGCCAAACGCAAACGTAAGGGGTGCGATTGGATTGTGGCCAATGATGTATCGCCTGAAACGGGGATTATGGGCGGGGCGGAAAACGTTGTGACCGTGATCTCTGACAAGGGTTCGGATAGCTGGCCGCGTATGGATAAAGATGCGGTTGGGCAACGATTGGCACAAATGATTGCGGATAAATTAACATGACTGAAATTCCGGTAAATATAATGCAAGTGCCGGGCTCTGACCCTGAAATTGCACTACCTGCATATGAAACCATTGGTGCCGCTGGCATGGATTTGCGGGCGAACTTCAAGGAAGAGTTGCGCACAGATGGCGTGATTTTGAAAACGGGTGAACGCGCCTTGATCCCAACGGGATTGGCTATTGCTTTGCCTGTTGGATTTGAAGCACAGATCAGGCCGCGTTCTGGATTGGCGTTGAAAAAAGGGGTTTCTTTGGTCAATAGCCCTGGCACCATCGATAGTGATTATCGCGGTGAGGTCGGGATTATCATCATCAACCACGGGGCCGATCCGTTTGGGATCAGTCATGGCGACCGTATTGCGCAAGTGGTGTTTGCCGCTGTTGCGCGGGTGGCGTTTCAGCAGGTGGATGATCTGGATGAAACCACACGCGGTGCGGGTGGTTTTGGTTCTACGGGGCAAGGTTAGATGGCCATACTCGGCCTTGATTTCAGCGTAGAACGTTTGCAGTTCATCGTCATGTTGGCGCTTATTCTGGCGTTACTTTTCTACATTCGTTTTTTGCGAAACCTGCGAAAACCACAAGATAAGCCTGCTGAAAATACTGCCCCCGATGGTGCCATGTCAGACACTGAAATTGAACGCTATGCGCGCCACCTGATCTTGCGCGAAGTTGGTGGGGCGGGGCAACAAAAACTGCGTAAAGCTAAGGTTTTGGTCATCGGGGCAGGCGGCTTGGGATCGCCTGTTTTACAATACCTGGCCGCCGCAGGCGTGGGGACATTAGGGGTGGTTGATGATGATGAGGTCAGCCTTTCTAACCTGCAACGCCAAGTTCTGTTTGATGAGGATCAACTGGATATGCCCAAAGTGTTTGCGGCAAAAGCCAAGCTGACGGCCTTAAATCCCCACATCGCCATCCTCCCTTACAATCGTCGCTTAACGGATGCGGACGCGCAAGATTTGTTTGCAGAGTACGATTTGGTGCTGGATGGCACTGACAATTACCAAACCCGCAGTCTGGTAAACGCCACCTGTGTCGCCACGAAAACCCCGCTTGTATCGGGTGCTATCAGCCAATGGGAAGGGCAAGTATCGTTGTTTCACCCTGCCAATGGCACGCCGTGTTATGCCTGCATTTTCCCCGATGAACCTGCCGACGGTCTGGCACCCAACTGTGCGCAGGCAGGTGTGATGGGGGCATTGCCAGGCATCATCGGGTCAATCATGGCGGCAGAGGCGATCAAACATATTACGGGTGCCGGGCAAACCTTGGCGGGTGAAATGTTGATATTTGATGCGTTATACGGGGAAAGCCGTAAAATTAAGCTGCAAAAAACGAATGAATGTTCGGTTTGTTCTGGCCTTTTGCCTTAACGCTTCGGCAAAACCTGATCTGGTGGTCTATGGCCCAACTCGAAAGTCTTGATGTTCAGGATTACGCGTTCGCCCATATCAATGCGCGCCTCTTTGGTGGCAGACGCCATATGGGGCAGCAGCATCACATTATCACGCCCGCTTAGGCGGTTATCCACTTCGTTGCCTTTTTCAAACACATCCAAACCGGCGCCCGCAAGCAGGCCGTTTTCCAAAGCCTTGATCAGAGCTGGTTCATCAATGACCTGACTGCGGGATGTGTTGATGATAAACGCGGTCGGTTTCAGCAGGGCCAGACGTTTGGCATTCATCAGATGATCAGTTTCAGGGGTTTTAGGGCAATGCAGTGACAGGACATCGGCCAAGGGCAACATATCTTCCAGTTTTTCGTAATATGTGGCATCCAATGTGCGTTCCAATTCGGGGTGAACAGGTGTGCGGTTGTGATAAATCACCTTCATACCAAACGCATTGGCCCGCCTTGCCACCGCCATGCCAACGCGGCCCATGCCGATGATGGCCAATGTCTTGCCACCGATGGATGTGCCCAGAAATGCAGAAGGCGCCCAACCTGTCCAACTGCCTGATTGCAGTGCGGCTGAGCCTTCTTTGAAGCGGCGCATCACAGTCAGAATCAGGGCAAAAGTCATGTCGGCACTGTCTTCGGATAACAGGCCGGGCGTGTTGGTGACCAAAATACCAAGAGATTTGGCAGCCTCTATGTCTATATGATCAAAACCAGACCCGTAATTCGTAATCAGCTTTAATTGATCCCCGGCGTTAGCCAGCGTTTTGGCATCCAGATTGTCATTTAATGTGGGTACCAGAACATCCGCTGTTTGCAGAGCCTCAGCCAGTTGGTCACGGGTAAAAGGCGTGTCTGTTTCATTTAGGCGGGCATCAAATAATTCGGAAAGACGGCTTTGAACGGCTTTTGGCAACCGTCGCGTCACGACAACACTTAGTTTTGAATTGGACATGTTACACCTATTGGGGCTGGATTTCTTTTACCTATTCTGGCAAATTTCGGAGAATATGAACAGGGTGAAAAGACTAATCTTGTCAAAACACTTAAGCCCGAGCAGGCATTGAAAATGGCAAAACTGAATATGAAAACCCTTTTTGTGGGGGCAATGGCCGTACTTTTGGCTGGATTTCCCGTGGCCTGCATGGCCGCAGAACGCGGGACGGTGACGAATTTACCATTACCACGGTTTGTTTCCATGAAGGCGAAAGAGGGTAATGCGCGGCGTGGCCCTGGACTTACCTACCGTATTGATTGGGTGTTTCAACATACGACCATGCCACTTTTGATCACGGCAGAGTTTGGCCATTGGCGTCGCGTGCAAGATAAAGACGGGCAGGGCGGTTGGATGCACTACGCGCTTTTATCAGGCTCGCGCACGGTGATTATCAACAAACCGGACATAACCTTGCGCATTAAGCCCAACCTGCAAGCGGCCCCTGCCGCTTATGCGCAGGAAGGGGCTATTGTATCGCTGAATGAATGCCTGCCAGATTGGTGTTCAATCGCATCAAAAGGCCATGAAGGTTGGGCATTAAAGACCGACCTGTGGGGTGTTGGTGCGAAAGAATTACGCGACTAGACTAAGCCGCGCCCTTTCAGTAATGCCTCCACTTTGGGCAGTGATCCGCGAAAGCCCAAATACAATTCTTCTGCGTCTTTGGAACCGCCCGTTGCATAGATATGATCATGCAGGCGTTTTGCGGTAACAGGGTCAAACGCATCGCCGGTTTCTTTGAATGCGGCAAAAGCATCTTCATCCATCACCTCTGACCACATGTAGCTGTAGTAGGCGCTGGAATAACCGTCACCTGAAAACACATGGGCGAAATGCGGTGTGGCATGGCGCATGGTAATGGCTTTGGGCATACCGATTGCGTCCAGAATTTCGGCTTGTTTTTGCATCGGGTCAGCAGGCGGGCTTTCGGTGTGAAAGGCCAAATCGACCAAGGCGCTGGCAGTGTATTCCACTGTGGCAAAACCCTGATCAAAATTATCAGCCGCCAACAGGCGTTGCAACAATTCACTAGGAATAACTTCGCCGGTATCCGCGTGGCGGGCATATTGTTCCAGCACTTCGGGCACCGACAGCCAATGTTCATATAGCTGACTGGGAAGTTCCACAAAATCACGGGCCACGGATGTACCTGAAATAAAGCCGTAGGTGACATCTGACAACATAGAATGCAGCGCATGACCGAACTCGTGAAACAAGGTGCGGGCATCGTCAAAGGTCAGCAAACAAGGCTGTCCTGCAGGGGCCTTGGCAAAGTTGCAAACATTAACCGTGATAGGCCGCACGTCGCCATCAAGGGCAGATTGGGCGCGGAAACGTGAACACCAAGCACCTGATCTCTTTGAGGATCGCGCAAAATAATCGCCAATGAAAACCGCCATATGACGGTCGCCTTTCTTCACTTCCCATGCGCGGGCATCCTTGTGGTAAAGCGGCGCGTCAATGGGTGTGAAACTTAAGCCGAACAGTTTGTTTGCACAGTCAAAAGCCGCTTCAATCATCTGATCCAACTGGAAATAAGGCTTCAATTCCGCCTCATCCAGATCATGTTCGGCTTTGCGCAGTTTCTCTGCGTAATAACGCCAATCCCAAGGGGCCAGATCCGCTTGAATACCGTCCGCGTGCATTAACTTGGTCAGCTTCACCGCATCTCTGTCCGCCGCCGCTTTCGCAGGTTCCCAAACCGCCATCAGCAGGGCGCGCACGGCACCCGGCGTTTTGGCCATTTCCGTGGCCAGTTTGAAATCGGAAAATGTATCATAGCCCAGCAGGTTCGCGCGTTCTTGGCGCAGTTTCAGGGTTTCAGTCACAATGCTGCGGTTATCCGTATCGCCCCCGTTTTCACCACGTGCGGCCCATGCTTTGAACGCAACTTCGCGTAAATCTTGGCGTGGGGAAAATTGCAGGAATGGCACGATCAGGGATCGTGACAGGGTGATGATGTAGCCTGCCAAATCACGCTCAAGGGCGGCTTCTTTGGCGGATGCGATCAGGAAATCAGGACAACCTGCCAGATCATCCTTTGACAATTCCATGAACCACGAACGTTCATCTGCCAGCAGATTTTGAGTAAACGCCGTTCCCAATTCAGCCAACCTTTGGGTGATTGCTGCCAACCGATCCCGATCCGAGCCCACCAGTTTTGCGCCGGAACGCACGAACATCTCGTGGTACAATTCCAGCACCCGTAACTGTTCATCTGATAGCCCCAAATCCGCGCGTTTCTGATAAAGCGCATCAACTTGCGCGAACAGCTTCGCATTCATCATGGTTTCAGAATCAAAAGCGGCCCATTTTGGGGCCAAATCACGCTGCAACGCTTCCAACACTTCGTTGGAATTTGTGCCTGTGAGGTTCATAAAAACCCCCGCAACACGATCCATAAACTTATCAGCGCGTTCCAAGGCTTCGATTGTGTTGGCAAATGTCGGAGTGCCCTTCCTATCCGCCACCGCATCCACCGCCGTACGGGATTGCTTGAATGCCTCTTCAAAGGCGGGGGCTAAATGCGCATCCGTAATCAGATCAAAAGGCGGAATTTCAAACGGGGTTTTCCAGGGTGAAAAGAACGGATTAGGTTTGGTCATCAGACGCTCCAAATAGGTTTGTGGCAAACATATCCGCCCGCTTTGACAGATGCCAGAGCCAAATCACGACGCCCCATGTCGTTTTTCCCTCAAATAAGTCGGCATACTCTAGCCCTTTGCCTTTAAATTTTGCAATCTTGCAGCAGAATTCAGATTAAAGGAATCGATCCCATGAAAACGCATGTAAAAGCTCTGGTTGTTGGTGGTGGCGCCGTTGGTGCAGGTATTGCCTATCATTTGGCGAAATACGGCTGGAATGATGTGATGTTGCTGGAACGTGATGAGCTGACATCGGGGTCAACTTGGCACGCAGCAGGCCTGCTGCCTTTGTTCAATATGGGTTATGCTACAACGCATTTACATGATTATTCGGTTGATTTCTATAAATCACTTGAGGCCGAAACCGGCCTGAACGCGGGCTTTTCCATTGTTGGTAACCTGCGCATGGCGCAAACCAAAGACCGTATGGACGAATATATGCTGTACGGTTCCATCGCTGAAACCGTGGGTATTGAATATCACTATATGACGCCTGCGCAGATCAAAGAACGCTGGCCGCTTATTCGCACAGACGATTTGGAAGGGGCGATTTATCACCCCGGTGACGGCTATATTAACCCGGCGGATGTGACCATGGCCATGGCCAAAGGGGCGCGTCAACGCGGTGTGACCATTGAACGTAAATGGCAGGTTGATGGTTATGAATGGACGGGTTCTGAATGGAAAGTTACCTGCACCAAGATGGTCGAAAAGGGCGGCAATCTGGTGCCATCCGAAGAACAGGTAGTGATCACAGCGGAACATGTTGTGACTGCTACGGGTAACCACGCGCAGCGCACGGCAAAACTGCTGGGCATCAAAATTCCTGCGATCCCAGTGGAACACCAGTTTATCGTCACCGATAAAGACCCTGCATTGGTGCAGTGGCGCGCAGACGGCAACCCTGAACATCCTGTTATTCGTGACGCAGATGCGCAATCTTATGTACGCGAAGAACGCGGCGGTTGGATTTTGGGTGTGTATGAGAAACACGCGCCCGCACGGTTTAAATACGGTGTGCCCGATAGCTTCCGCGCTGACCTGTTCCCGTTGGAATTGGAACGCATTGAAGACCAGTATATGGCAATGATCCACCGTATGCCGTCTTGTGAAGAGAGCGGGCTTAAGGATGATTTCAATGGCCCGATTTGCTACACGCCCGACGGCAACCCGCTGGTGGGGCCGGCCCCCGGCTTGCGTAATATGTGGCTGGCGGAAGGGTTTTCATTCGGCATTACCGCCGCAGGTGGCGTCGGCAATTACATGGCCCAAATGATGGTTGAAGGCGAAGCCGAGATCGATATGGCGTCACTTGATCCGAAACGTTACGGGTCGTGGATGACTACCGAATATGCATCTGTAAAGAACGAAGAATGTTATGAACACGTCTACGTTTTGCACCACCCTGATGAAGAGCGCGAAGCGGCGCGTGCCTTGCGCACATCGCCCGCTTACGATCGACAAAAAGCGGCGGGTGCGCAGTTTGGTCAAGTAAACGGCTGGGATCGCCCTAACTATTATGCGCCAGTTGGTTTCGACGATAAAGCCGCACGATCATTTCGCCGTGGCGGCTGGTGGCAATATGCGGTGGAAGAAGCAAAAGCGATACGTGAGGGCGTGGGCCTGATCGATGCCACAGCGTTTACCAAACATGTGGTCAAGGGCCCGGGGGCCACACAGTTTCTGGATTGGTTCACTTGTAACAGGTTGCCAAAAATTGGCCGTATCAACCTGACTTATGCACTGACATCGCACGGTACTACGCGCACCGAATATACTATCGTGCGCAATGCTGAAGACAGCTATTACCTTGTATCTGCAGGGGCTTGGACGGCGTATGACGCGGATTACCTGCGTAAAGCGGCACAAGATAAAGCGGCAGAGTTTGGCTATATCGAAATTCAGGATGTCACTAATCAATGGGGTGTGTTTGCCATCGCAGGGCCGAAAACCCGCGATGTTCTAAGCAAAATCATCAAAGATGCAGACCCTGCAACCGCCCTTTCCAACAAACGCTTCCCGTGGTTGTCCGCACGTTCCATCGAACTGGGCATGTGCCCCGTCAACGCCATTCGCGTAGCCTACACAGGTGAATTGGGTTGGGAATTGCACCACCCGATTGAAATGCAAAACTACCTGTACGACTTGATCATGGAAGCGGGTGAAGAACACGGTATAAAACTGGTGGGTGGACGTGCCCAAAACTGGTTACGACTGGAAAAATCTTACCGCGCGTTCGGTACAGAACTGGGCCGCGATGCGACGCCAGCCGAGGCTGACTTGCCACGTTTCATCGACCTGTCAAAAGATTTCTATGGCAAAGAAGCCATGGAAAAAACCGGCATCCGTTTCAAATGTGTCACCTTGCTGATCGACGGGCCAAGTGATGCCGACCCATGGGGCCGTGAAGCACTATATGACGGCGATAAAAAAGTTGGCCGTTTGACATCGGGCGGCTATTCGGTGGCGTTCGAGAAGTCCATCGGCATGGGCTACCTGCCACCTGAGTTGGCGGTTGTGGGGCAAAAACTGAAGCTTAGAATGTTCCGTGAATTATGGGATGCAGAGGTGGTTGAAGACAGCCCTTACAATCCAAACAATTCTACGATCAGGGTGGATGGCTGATACATAATGATAGGTTGGCCCAATTTATTCGGGCCAACCTATCATTTCAAAGTCTCTTTCGCCTGTAAAATTGTGTTTTGTAAATGCTTGTTCGCACGCCATTTGCCCAGTAATTTTCCGGACAGGCCGCTTAATATCACGAACGTAAAACAGAGTAGCCACAATCTATACCCCACTAAACCGATGTCGCTGGAAACGCTGTAGAACAAGCCCGCCAGTATTAAGCCAAGCATTATGCATATGCTGGTCTCGGTACATCCACAGGCATTGTATTGTGCGAAAAGCCGGTGTTGCAGTTGCTTACGTTCTTTGCGTGGCATATTTGCAATTTCAATACGTAATTTCGTAATTCTTGGACCGCCTGCATGAAGCATGCGATCCAAGTCGGATAAGTGCCGTATGATCAAAGTATGCGGCATCATACGGCTTACAAGTATGTGCAATGGCGGGAACTGCGCACCATGGCTATCTGAATATTAGTCAGTATCGGGGTTGGTGTAGAACGGCCGCCTGTATCCATCAGGTTTGTCCGTACGTCGGTTCCGGTGTGCCACAACAGGCAAGCATGGCCGATTTCATGGGCAAGGGTGTCTATGAATGGGCCGGGGGGTACCTGAACTGTAACATAGTTATGGGTCCCCGACATAGAGCAGCCAACCGCATTTTCAATATCATGCACAATAAACACCAGTATTTCACCACCATAACCGGTGATACGGCGCCAGTTGCTTTCGAATTTGCACGTATTGGACACGAATTCAAACCATGAACCGTCAAGCCACCAATCAGCAAAAAAGCCACCCGCGCCGCAATCAACGGTAATGCGCCCGGAAGGGGGGCTGATGCCTGTGCGGCAAAAGCCAGTGAAGCGTAGATCAATGTTGCAGGTGCGGCCGTAAATTTCGATTGCGGTATCAACCCAAGGCTGAATATCAGCCTCATTCATCAAGGGTACACCGTCCGAAACCGGGATCACCACCCCGAAGTACATTTTTTTGCGCAGGCGAATGCCGACAAGACTTCCCAGAAAATCAAATATGCCGACAATGCGCCATATGATTTCGTTGATCCAGTTTAATATGGTTCGGATAATGCCGCCGATAATGGGAATGGCAAGAATAAGCCCGATGATAAAACCGATAACATCGAGAACAAAATTTACGATTGTACAAACAATGCGGGTGACCCACTTTCCGACAGTGACCACAACCCAACGGATGACTTTTACAGTTACCCAGACAAGCCAGCAAAAAAGTTTATTCAAACACAGCATCCACCAATTACAGGATTCTTCGCGGCAACGTTCTTCTTGGCGATCTTCCCATTCTTCAATGGGTTGTTCGATTTCCTCTTCTATCCATTCATGTATCTCACGGCATGTGCGTCCCATAATTATACTCCTTTGTTTGATTTTGGTTAATTTGCTTTTGTAAGGCTGGGCAGTGCAATTTTGAATTGAAATATACTTTGCACGCTTCACCTGAAAGGGAAGTGAGAATAGTCACAATGAAATCATAGAAAGTTTATATATTTACAAAGTTTACAAGTTTACAAAGCAAAATTTACACAACCCATACAAATCCACACGAAAAAACCCAATTTTTCCTATATTTTCAACACATCCGCAATATCGCTTTGTAAATCTAGTCACAGATAAACCATCTGAGTCGGGAACGGCTTTACAAACAAGGAACAGATGAGATGCCATATGATACTCAAAACACAGAGTTGCAAAACTTGATTGCAGAGCACGGAAATGATTGGGCTGCAATCAACCCAGAATATGTCGCGCGTATGCGCGCGCAAAACAAGTTTCAAACCGGCATTGATATTGCCAAGTATACTGCCAAAATTATGCGTGAAGATATGGCCGCTTATGATGCGGACAGCGCGCAATACACCCAATCCCTAGGGTGCTGGCATGGGTTCATCGCCCAACAAAAAATGATTTCCATCAAGAAGCATTTTGGCACAACCAAAGGTAAATACCTATACCTGTCCGGCTGGATGGTTGCGGCATTGCGTTCTGAATTTGGGCCGCTGCCTGATCAGTCAATGCATGAAAAAACATCTGTGTCTGCACTGATTGCAGAACTGTACACATTCCTGCGCCAAGCAGATGCCCGCGAATTGGGTGGCCTGTTTCGCGCGTTGGATGCAGCCCCTGATGCGGCGGCTAAAGCTGAAGTTCAAGCCAAGATCGATAACTTTGAAACGCATGTTGTGCCGATCATCGCTGATATTGACGCAGGATTTGGTAACGCAGAGGCTACATACCTTCTGGCCAAACAAATGATCGAAGCGGGTGCTTGTGCATTACAGATCGAAAACCAAGTGTCAGATGAAAAACAATGTGGTCACCAAGATGGTAAAGTAACCGTGCCACACGAAGATTTCCTAGCGAAAATTCGTGCCTGTCGTTATGCCTTCCTTGAATTGGGTGTGGATGATGGCGTGATCGTTGCTCGCACAGACAGCCTAGGCGCTGGCCTAACCAAACAAATCGCGGTGACAAATACACCGGGTGATTTGGGCGACCAATACAACAGCTTTCTTGATTGTGACGAAGTTACGTTGGACGATATGGCCAATGGTGATCTGGTGATCAAGCAAGACGGCAAATTGATGCGCCCGAAACGTCTGCCATCAAATCTGTTCCAGTTCAAAGCCGGCACTGGTGTGGCGCGTTGTGTTCTGGACAGTATCACAAGCTTGCAAAACGGTGCGGATATGATCTGGATCGAAACCGAAAAGCCGCATATCGGCCAAATCGGTGAGATGATCAATGAGGTGCGTAAAACCGTGCCGAACGCGAAGCTGGTTTACAACAACTCACCTAGTTTCAACTGGACTTTAAGCTTCCGCCAGCAAATCTTTGATACGTGGTCTGAAGCGGGCAAAGATGTGTCAGCCTATGATCGTGATGCATTGATGTCAGTGGATTATGATGAAACAGACCTTGCCATTGAAGCAGACAATAAAATCCGCACCTTCCAAGCGGATGCGGCACGCGATGCGGGTATTTTCCACCACCTGATCACACTGCCAACATACCACACGGCGGCCTTGTCTACGGATAACCTTGCGAAAGATTATTTCGGTTCCGAAGGTATGCTGGGTTATGTAGCCGGTGTTCAACGCAAAGAAATTCGCCAAGGTATTGCCTGTGTGAAACACCAAAACATGTCAGGTTCTGACATGGGCGATGATCACAAAGAATACTTCTCTGGTGATGCGGCACTAAAAGCGGCTGGTGAAGATAATACGATGAACCAGTTCGGCTAAGAACGGTTTTTCCTTCCTGAAAGGCCTGCAGAGGAAACCTTGCAGGCCTTTTTTATGGAAAATGCAAAAGGCCTTCGTATCATAAATTCACAAAATATTACCTGTTAAAGATAACGATTGACGAATTCTGCCAATGTGCTTTTGCTGACGCTAAGGCTTCACCATAAAGCCAGCGACATTATTCTAGGATACGGCACATGTCCCCAAATCGTAAAGTTCTTTTTGTCATTATGGATCAGTTCCGTGCTGATTGCATAAATGGCGCGCTGGCCGATCATATTGATCTGCCCAACATTCAGGCGTTTCGAAAAGAGGCGGTGACATTTGCCAAACATTACTCTGTCACCAACCCCTGCGGGCCATCGCGCGCCAGCATTCTGACAGGGCAGTACGCGATGAACCACGGCTCTATCCGCAATGGCACGCCTTTGTCGGATGCGACCACCAACATCGCGTTGGAAGCGCGTAAATCAGGCTATGATCCCATATTGTACGGCTATACCGACACCAGCCTTGATCCGCGCAATCGCCATCCGAATGATCCAGCCCTGAAAAGCGAAGAAAACGTTTTACCGGGTTTTCGAGAAGTACTGGAAATGCGATTTCAGGAAAGCTACCCTTGGCGGGCCTATCTGAAATCCAAAGATTATACTTTGCCGGATTATGCGCATTTTTATGATGCAATTTCCCCTGATCCCAAACGCGCCGCACGGGTGGATGATCCGCCGTTTTATAAGGCCGAAGATAGCGACACCGCATTTTTGACCAACGCACTGTTGCACGATTTGTCAGTGCGCACAGATCAAAGCTGGTTTGCGATGGCCACTTATATCCGCCCGCACCCGCCACTGGTGGCACCTGCGCCTTACAAGAAAATGTATGACCCCGCCAAGTTGCCAGTGCCACCCCGTTTGGCTTCAACTGCGCAACAGATTGCAGCGCATCCCTTCATGGCAGGCGTCATTCAACACCCAACCGTTAATACGATCGTGCGCGGGCTTGCGCCACTTGATAATGAGAACATGAAAGATGTGCAGGCATTGCGTGCTATCTACCTTGGGCTGGCAACAGAAGTGGACGCCCATTTTGGGCGGATCATCAGCTTTTTGAAAGAAACCGATCAGTATGATGATACTTTGGTTGTTCTTGTGGCAGACCACGGCGAAATGCTGGGTGAGCACCACCTGTGGGGCAAACAGAACCCGTATGAGGCATCTTACCATATCCCCCTGATCATTCGTGACCCGAAAAATCCCGCACAACACGGGCAAACGGTTGAAGCGTTTACTGAATCCATTGACGTCACCCCAACTATTCTGGATTTAATCGGCCAAAAGGTTCCCGCTGGCATGAACGGCGTTTCTTTACGGCCATATCTGGAAGGTAAAACACCTGGGGTTTGGCGCGATTGTGTGCATATGGAACTAGAATATGGTGAACCGAATGAGCTGACGCTTTGCCAACAGGCCACAGGCGTTTCCACCCATGAAGCAAACATCGCCATCTTGCGTGAAGAGCGTTTCAAACTGATCCATTTTAACGGTGGTCTGCCCCCGCTGTTGTTTGATCTGGAAAATGACCCGCACGAGTTGCAAGACTTGGCCGCTGACCCTGCGCACGCACCCACATTGCTGCGCTTAACGCAAAAACTGTTAAGCCACCGTATGAAATACGCGAACCGGACATTGGCAGATATCAGGATTACCACAAAAGGTGCGGTGGGTTTTACCCCCTAATCAGTTCCGGCTGGATTGACTGCGATAGATCAGATCGGAAATGCCGCCACGGTTTAACCCGATATCATTCAGCTCTTTATCCGTTAAATGATCTAGGTGTTTTATCGTGTCACGATGGGCAGTCCAATCTAGGACGTATCTTAAGAACCTGATTACAGATGTTTCTTTCAACCAATTCATGTGCTTATCCCTTTACTTACGGTGTCATCAACTCTTCCCAGCGGTGGCAGGCTACTTCATGCCCGTGGCTGGAATGTTGCAAGATTGGTTCTTCTTTACGACAGTGGTCCGTAACAAACGGGCAGCGCGTGTGAAACTTACAACCTGTTGGTTGATTAGTAGGTGATGGAATTTCACCTTCCAGCTTTTGTGCTTTACCGCGATCATCCGGATCAAGTGACGGGATGGCAGACAGCAAAGCCTTGGTATACGGATGCCTTGGATTTGCAAACAATTCACGCGTTGGGGCTGTTTCTACCAGACGGCCCAGATACATCACCGCCACATGGTCACAGATATGGGCGACCACACTTAGGTCGTGGCTGATAAACAGGAACGTAAGCCCCATTTCTGTTTGAATTTCTTTCAACAGGTTCAGCACATCGGCCTGAATAGACACATCCAACGCAGCCACACTTTCATCGGCTACAACGAACTGTGGTCGTGAAACCAATGCACGCGCAATGGAAATCCGCTGGCGTTGCCCGCCTGAAAATGCGTGCGGAAAGCGGCGCAAGTGTTCCAGGTTCAACCGGCATTTTGCAGCGATTTCACGCACGCGTTCATCAGTTTCTTCGCGTGATGATGTCAGTCCCATCACCTCAATCGGTTCGGCAATAATATCGCGCACGGTCATACGCGGGCTTAGAGCCGCATAGGGATCTTGAAAAATCAACTGCGCGCGTTTGCGGTATTCTTTCAACTCTTCAGGTGAAAGCTTTGTCAGGTCAAACTGCACTTCACCGTCATTATAGCCCACTGTGCCGCGCGTAATTGGGGCGGCTTGCAACAGGGCTTTGCCCAATGTTGTCTTGCCAGAACCACTTTCGCCCACAAGGCCGAAAAAGCTGCCCTTACCGACATCAAGGTTAATGCTTTCAACCGCTTTCACAACAGGCTTGGGGCCAAAAATACTGCCGCCACGCAATGGGTAGTGAACAGAAAGGTCACGGGCTTCTATCAAAACGCCTTCACTCATTTTGAAGCTCCTTTATCATAAATATGGCAGGCTACTTGATGTGTATCTTTCACTTTAAAGAAATCCGGTACTGCAGAGGTGCAAACATCACCCACTATCTCTGAACACCGTGTGTTGAACACGCAGCCCGGCGGGCGTTCCAAGGGTGACGGAATATCACCCGGAATAGCCTGTAGCGGTACATCCAGATCATCAAGCTGCGGCAATGCTGCAATCAGCCCTTTGGTATAAGGATGCGAAGGGTTGCGGATAACATCGCGTACCGCCCCTTGTTCCACCAAACGCCCCAGATACATCACGGCGACCTTATCGGCAGTTTGGGCTATTACGCCCAGATCGTGGGTGATGAAAACAATCCCCATGCCGAAATCTGTGACCAAATCTTTCATCAGATCGATCACCTGCGCCTGAATGGTTACATCCAGTGCTGTAGTCGGTTCATCCGCGATCAGCAGCTTGGGCTTGGTCGACAGGGCCATCGCGATCATCGCGCGTTGACGCATCCCGCCTGACAACTCGAACGCATATTGCTTGAAACGTGAAGAAGCATCCGAAATGCCCACACGATCCAGCATTTCGATGGAAACTTCTGTCGCGCGCTTCAGGTTCATATCCGTATGGATTTGCAACTGTTCGGTCATTTGATCGCCAATAGTGATCGCGGGTGCGAAACTGGCCATAGGCTCTTGGAAGATCATCGAGATTGCCCCACCACGGATCACTTTCAGTTCGGTCGACGTGTGCAGTGACATGATGTCAACAGGCCCGTCGTCCAGATGCAACGTAACCTTTGTGTCGGGGCCATAAATCGCGTTTGACGGGTTCAGCTTCATAATTGATTTGGCCGTCACAGACTTGCCCGACCCACTTTCGCCCACAAGGCCCATAACCTCGCCTGCTTCCAGTGTGAAAGATACATTGTCTACTGCGGTGATCCGACCCTCGTCCGTATCGAACTGAAGGGTCAGGTTTTCTACATCTAAAAGTCGGGTCATTTGCTGCTATCCGAATATGGGTCGGCGGCATCTCGTAATCCGTCACCGACGAACACAAAGGCCAACACAAGTATTATGAAAAAGATGACGGGAATAAAGTACCACTGATAGTTCAGCAGAACATCGGCACTGGTCACATTTTGCAACATCACCCCCAGTGAGTTTACGGGATCTTTCAATCCCAGTCCGATAAAGCTAAGAGCGGTTTCAGACAGAACCATGTATGGAAACGAGATCACCAAATCAACGATGATGTAACTGGTGAAACTAGGCAACAGGTGCCGGCGGATAATATGTGCAGGCGTTGCACCACAAAGTTGGGCGGCCAACACATATTCCTGATTTCGTTCCGTTAACAGATGCGTTCGTATTCGTCGGGCCAATGTGGGCCAGCCGATCAGCCCCAGCACCATCGAGATAAAGAAGAACCTAGTTTCCGCACTCCAAGTATCTGGAATAAACGCGGCCAGTGCCATAAACAGCGGAATACTGGGGATGGTTCGCACCGTGTCCGTTATCATTTGCAGGCCCGAGTCTATCCAGCCACCGTAATAGCCGGCAACCCCTCCTATCATCAAAGCCAGAACAAAGGCGATGAACACCCCGATTGTACCCACGGCCATTGATGTGTTGATCGCAGCTAGGGTACGTGAATAAATGTCCTTACCGGTCGAGTCTGTTCCAAAGATGTGGATTTTACCTTTGTCGACGCCAAACAAATGCGTGTTAAAACTTAGCCCGAACAGTTTATAAGTGGAGCCTTCGTTGAAGAACTGCATATATCTACGCGCTTCAAGGCTGGTATCTATTTCGCTTACCCAGCGAAAGCTGGTTTTGATTGAACGGGTACGTTCATAAGAGTAAATGAAGGGCCGCATGGAACATCCATTTTCATCACAAAATGATGGAATTTGTGGTGCCCCGTTTAGATAAGTTTTATCGCGCCCTGCGATGGTGGCGTCATAAGGTGTTAAAAACGGTGAAAACAGGCCTGAAAGGATTAGGATAATTAAAACCCATGCCCCGATCAATGCGGACCTGTTTTTCTTGAACCGTTGCCAGATCAGTTGCCCCTGAGAGGCGGTGAAGTAGGCTTCTTTTAACTTACGGTCAGCACTTGCTGCGTCTGTTGCTGTATCGGTCATATCACTTATCCTACAATGCTGCGTCGAACGCGTGGATCGGTAAGTGCCAATATCATATCTGTCAGGAAGTTAATCGTGACAATACTGGCAGTCAGTAAGAAAATAATCGCACCAGCAAGTTGCTGGTCATTCGATCGGGCAAGTGCTTCGATCAACAATGAACCAGCTTCGGTCAATGTCAGGATCAAAGCAACAATCGGCAACTCATTAAATATGCGGTTCAGATCGAACCCCAATGAGTTGATGATCGGGCTAAGTGCATGTCGTGCGGGGTAACGCATAAGTAATCTGCGCCCGGACACACCACGTGCAGCAGCCGCTGTCACGTATAGCTTGCCAACTTCGTCTGACATTAATGCGCGGACGGTCTGAATAGCAAATGCGGTAGCCGACCAGCCAAGGATGAAGATCGGCAACCATGCATGGCCTAAGAAATCCCATACTTTTTCTTGCGACCAAGGGGCATCTCGCAGTTCATTTGAAAACAGCCCCGTTAAACTGTCCCCAAACATAACCGTTGAAAACAGCATGATCATCAGGGCCAGCAGGAAGTTTGGCAGGGCCAGACCCAGATAACTGACCAGACGCAGGCTGTTGTTCAAAGCCGCATTTTTTGAAGTTGCAGCCAGAATACCCACCGGGATCGCAATCGCGTAGGCTAGGACCAGCGCGGATAGACATAAGCCAAGGCTTAACCAGTATTTCTGACCCAGAAGCTGGCTGATGTTCAGGCGTTGAATGCAACTGGTGCCAAATTCGCCTTGAAAAGCGTTGATGATCCATTCGCCCCAACGAATAATATAAGGTCGGTTCAGGCCAAGACGGACGCGTTCGGCATCGACATCTGCGGCTGTAATCACTGAACCTTGTGATGCTTTAAAGGCGATGTAACGTTCGGCACAATCCCCGGGAACCAATTCCATCAGTGAAAATACGATGAATGATACAAGAATTAGGGTGAACATTGCGAGTGCAGCACGGATTACTGCAAATCTGGTAAATTGAAGCATTAGATGTCTATCGCCCCCTGCGAGTGGATTTCTATATATTATGTATCTTTTAAAAAGATAATTGGCTCTTTGGCCATTTTTAGATGCTGCGGGCAATCAGCAAAAGTGTTGCCCGCAGCTTATACTCAAATCACAAAACGTGAATTATTCTTCCAGTGACCACTGTGGACCCCGGTAAGGGTATGACCAGTAGTAAGAGTAAGACGCTGTTTGGAACTCTGGAAAGTTGATCAACTTGTTCGAGTGATAAACCGGACCAGCCGCTTTGATTGTGCCGATGAATAACAGGTTATCGACCATAGCCTGAACCAGTTTTGCGCCCAAAGCATTTGCCTCATCCGAGCCGCCAATGGCACCTTGGAATGCGGCAATGTCTGCGCCCATTTCATCAACCCATGCTGGTGGTTTAACACCAGCAGAACCGTTTGTGTCGATATATTCAGACCAAAGCATCGCTGTGCGTTGACCAAAATAGTTCTCGAACGGTGGGGTGAACAATTCAGAGTTACCAAGGATAACGGCCAGTGGTTGGCCCTTGTTATACATGGTTACATCCAGTTTGTTGGCAGATTGTGCGGAACGGTATTCATCCGTTGTCACTTCTTTAACGGTGGTGTTAACGCCAACGTCTTTCCAAGCTTGACCAACAAGTTCAACCAGTTTTGCTGAAATGCCTTGCGTTGAGAACTGCAAGTTTAGCACCAACGTGTCGCCATTTGGCAATTCACGCATGCCGTCACCATCGGTGTCCACCATGCCGATTTCATCTAGCAAGCTTTTGGACATTTCAGGATCAAACTGTGCGAAATGCTGTGTCATATCTTCAGTGACGAAAGCAGGCGAAGGTGAAAACGGCACATATTGTGTCGGTGTCCCCAGACCAAAGAACGCAACTTCGTTCAACTCGGCGCGGTTGATTGCAACAGACATCGCTTGGCGGAACTTCAGATTACCAAAAGCTTCGCGTTTGCCCAGATCATCAGAAGTAACGTTGAAAGAAAACGTACCGATGCGGATTTGCGGCCGTATAGAGACCGTAAAATCGTTCTTTTCCTGATTTTCCAGCAACAAAGGCACATCATCAAGGTTCAGCGCTTGGGTCTTATAGTCGACCTCGGCGTTGACCAGTTTAAGCAACCGCACTTCGGTTTCAGAAACAAATGTCTCGTCTTGCTCACTGATGTATGGCAGTTGGTTACCGGCTGTATCGACCATGTGGAAATAAGGGTTGGCTACAAAGTGGCGGCCTTCCGTTGTTTCTGCAATCACGATGTGGCTTTCCAGTGTTGGGTGTGCCGCATATGGCATGCCCGCAACTTTGTCTGGAGCTGCCAACATAGGTGTTGGTGTATCCATCCAGTCAGAAGAACCCCAATAGGCTTTGACCACGTCGTAACCGGTATCAAACCCAATGGCTTTTGCATTCGCATCTGCATTTGGATCAATGTCCGGGTGGAATTTGCCCAACAGGTGCATCGGCTGGAAGCCTTGCGCATAGTGGTTGGCAAAGTGGGACAAAAGACCAGGTTTTGGTGAAGGTAGATTGAACTGAATGGTTTGTTCATCCACAACAACCAAGTTCATTTTTTCGCCGCCAACCAAAAGGTAATCTTTGGGCTTTTCACGAATAACTGGGTCTGTTGCCAGATTGTCGTACCAGAATTTCACGTCACGGGCACCAAATGGTGCGCCATCAGACCATTTATGGCCTTTACGCAGAACAAATGTCAGCTGTGTGAAGTCATCATTCCATTCCCAGCTTTTTGCCACGTTCGGTACGATAGTTTGCAGATCGTCAGAGTAACGCACAAGGTTTACGTGACGAATTGACATCATGTCAGATGTACCAGCTTCGGTCGCGTTTGACATAATATCCAGTGTACCACCGTAAGAACCGATTTTGTCGTAAGGTGTTACAACAAGTGGCTCACTTGGCAAACGATCAGCCAGTGAAGGCAGCTCAGGGTTACCCTGAATGCGACCGTTCATAGCTGCGATGTCAGGGTTGGTAGAAAATTCTACTGTACAGTTACCAATGGACTGGAATTCAGCCAATTCAAACTGCTGTGGAAATGCTCCACGTGCGACGCCGGCCATATCTGCCACTGTCGCAGGTGCGCAAGTACCCGCAAGGGCAGCACCGGACAGGGTCAGCCATGCGACACCTGATAAGGTTATTGTTTTCATATTTATAGTCTCCCAGTTGTTATTCCAATGTTCTTTATAGTCAGGCAGAAACCAGCCTGCGTGCTAAGAGGTCGATAGCCTCCATATTATTATGGAATCAGATTGTACTAAGCACATTACAGATTTGTAACGGCTTTGTAACATCAGATATTCTCTCCCTCTCACAAGCGTGGCATTAGACGTGCGCACGACTGATTGAAGAAGATTGAACAAGAGTCTGTAAACTGTCAATAAATTTTCATGTCATCGCAGTAATTTCATACACATTCGGATTTTCTTAATGCTTTTATTAATTATCGCTAATTGTAAGCCTTACGACCAATCCAACACGACTTTTCCGCTTTGCCCCGATTCCATCGCTTCAAAGCCGGCCTTGAAATCATCCACTTTGAAATGATGCGTGATAACTGCACTGACATCCAACCCGTTTTGCAACATAGCCAGCATTTTATACCAAGTTTCAAAGATTTCACGCCCGTAGACACCTTTGATGGTGATGGATTTCAGCACAATACTTGACCAGTCCACCGCTGATTTTCCGGGCGGAATGCCCAACATCGCAATACGCCCGCCCATGACCATAGCACCGATCATTTGATCCAATGCCACTTGCGATCCGCTCATTTCCAAGCCTACGTCAAAACCTTCCACAATGCCCAAACTTGCGGAAATATCTTTTAAATCGGTCGTTTGAACATTTACCGTCGTTATATCTGCCACCCGATTCGCCAAATCCAGCCTGTCCTGATTGATGTCTGTGATCACCACATGACGCGCCCCGATATGCTTGGCCACGGCAGCCGCCATAATGCCAATAGGGCCGGCCCCCGTGATCAAAACATCTTCGCCAATCAGGTCAAAAGACAGGGCGGTGTGTACCGCATTTCCCAACGGATCAAGTATAGCCCCGATGTCATCACTGATACTATCGGGCAGGGGCACTACATTAAACGCAGGCAGGCGCAAAAACTGCGCAAAAGCCCCCGGTTCATTCACCCCGATGCCGCGTGTTTCGGGATCAAGATGAAACTTGCCTGCCCGGCTGGCACGGCTGGTTTTGCCGATCAGATGCCCTTCGCCCGAAACCCGCTGACCAATGCTAAGATCCGTCACATTCGCCCCCAGCTCAACAATAACGCCAGCAAACTCATGGCCGGTGATTAAAGGCACAGGCACGGTTTTTTGTGACCATTCATCCCAGTTCCAGATGTGAATGTCGGTGCCGCAAATGCCTGTCTTTTTAATCTTGATCAGCACATCGTCCGCGCCAATTTCGGGCACGGGTTCATGTTGCATCCACAAGCCTTCTTCGGCTTTGGTTTTCACAAGGGCTTTCATCCCGTTTGGTTTATCAAAACTCATATTACACCTACCGATTTACCGACTTTTTCAAAGGCACCCAGTGCAAATTCTAAATCCTCACGGCTTAGGGCCGCATTCATCTGGGTGCGAATACGTGCAGAGCCTTTGGGAACCACAGGAAAGAAAAACCCTGCCACAAACACCCCTTTATCAAACAGCTGTGCCGCCATTTCCTGCGCCAGTTTAGCCTCGCCCAGCATGACAGGCACAATCGGGTGTTCGCCGGGCACCAGATCAAACCCCAATGCTTGCAACCCTGCACGCCAAAACTTGGTGTTCTCAAACAGCTTTGCGCGCAGATCATCACTTTCAGTCACCAGATCAATAGCTTCCAAACCCGCCGCAACAATGGCAGGTGGTAAAGAGTTGGAAAACAGATAGGGCCGTGCGCGTTGGCGCAGTAAATCAATAACCGGTTGCGGCCCCGCGATATAACCGCCGATGGCGCCGCCCAAGGCTTTGCCAAGCGTGCCCGTTACAATATCGACACCGTCCACCACATCAAAATGCGCAGGCGTACCACGCCCTTGCGGCCCCATAAACCCCGTTGCATGGCAGTCATCTACCATAACAATGGCCCCGTACCGTTCCGCCAAAGCCGTGATTTCAGGCAGCTTCGCCAGATGCCCATCCATCGAAAACACCCCGTCGGTGGCGATCATGATAAACCGCGCTCCGGCATCTTTCGCTTCAACCAAACGCGCTTCAAGTTCGGCCATGTCAGAGTTCGCATAACGGTACCGCTTGGCCTTGCACAACCGAATGCCGTCAATAATCGACGCGTGATTTAGCGCATCTGATATAATTGCATCTTCTGCCGTTAAAAGCGGCTCAAACAAACCACCATTGGCATCAAAGCAGGCAGCGAACAATATCGCGTCATCCTTACCCAGAAATGCCGCCAACTTGCTTTCCAATTCGCGGTGCAAATCCTGCGTTCCGCAGATAAACCGAACGCTTGCCATGCCAAACCCATGTGCGTCAAACGCGCCCTTGGCAGCCTCAATCAAACGTGGGTAATTTGCAAGGCCAAGATAATTGTTTGCACATAGATTAACCACGCGCGCGTGTTGCCGCCCATCATGTTGTACATCAATCCGCCCCGCCTGGGGCGAGGTGATCTGGCGTTCTCGCTTATAAAGCCCCGCCTGATCTATGTCGCGCAGACTGTCGGATATGTGGTTTAAAAATGCTTGTGTCATGATGGAATCCTAGAGTTGTCAACTCCAATATTCCGTTTTTGCGGAAATAGTCAATATATAAGATAAAATATCCTGTATATAGGATTTTTAGGAATTATACACGATCAGCATTACTTTTGCGGGGGCTTCAGTGGCCCTGATCGCATGTGTACAATCCGCCGCATAACGCACGGTATCACCTGCAGCCAATGCTATATCTTCATCACCAGCGGTTACAGTCATCGCCCCTTCGGTCACCGTTAAAAGCTCACGGCACCCTATGCTGTGCGGCTCACTGACCAGCGCACCGTTTGCGGCCAGTAAAATCTCATAAACCTCCAATTCACCGGCCTGATCAGGCGGGCTTAGAATGCGAATGCGGCAGCCTTCGCCTTGGCTGTCTATTGTCGGCGTTCTATTCGCACGCATCACATCTTTAATCGTGCTGTCTGCGGTCTCATCGTCCAAAAGCCCTGCAAAATCAACCTGTAATGCACGTGTCAGGCTCCATAACGTGGCCACAGTAGGGCTGCTTTCGCCGCGTTCGATCTGTGACAGCATGGAACGTGAAACGCCCGACAGCTTTGCCATGGCTTCTAGGCTAAGACCTTTGCTTTTACGCGCTTTGCGCAATCGTGCGGCCAGCCTTTCGGCGATATGGTTTTCTGAATTCATGGGCAGACACTGCGCAAATGCCCCGAACCTGTCAACGCTCGATTATATTCTTTGAATTTCCTTGACCTTCCAGTTGCTGGAGGCATTATTTGATAGATAGACCCCTAATTACCAACCGGATAAAATGATGACTAAGCTACAAACAACAACGTTTCAGATTGAAGGTATGTCTTGCGCATCTTGCGTTGGCAGGGTGGAAAAAGCGCTGAAATCAGGGGCAGGGGTGGTGGATGCATCCGTAAATCTTGCCACCGAAACCGCCACCGTGCGTTTTACCGCATGCATCACGACCCCAACTGAAATCGCTGATATTGCGACGCAAGCAGGTTACCGTGCAAAAGCGGAGGCGCAGGATCATGCGGATAAATCCGCGCGTAAGGCGCAAGAAATCACGGCCCTTGGGCGTTTAACACTACTGGCCGCAATTCTGGCCTTACCGGTGTTTGCCATCGAAATGGGCAGCCATATATTTCCTGCCCTGCATCAGTTCATCAACAACACCATAGGCATGCAAAACAGCCGCCTGTTGCAATTCGTTTTAACTACCGCCGTCCTGATCGGCCCCGGCCTGTCATTCTACACCAAAGGTTTCCCTGCCCTGCTAAAAGGTGCGCCCGACATGAATTCCCTTGTCGCCCTTGGCACGTCAGCTGCCTATGGGTTTTCACTGGTGGCAACGTTTGCGCCGATCTTGCTGCCCGCAGGCACGGCGAATGTTTACTATGAAGCCGCTGCCGTTATCGTTGTTCTGATCCTGCTGGGTCGCTTTTTGGAAGCCCGCGCCAAAGGGCGCACGGGCCAAGCCATTCGTAAATTGGTCGGTCTACAGCCAAAAACAGCCCATGTGGAACGGGGCGGGAAAACCATAGAGCTGGCCATTGATGAAATAACTGTAGGCGACTTAATCCACGCCCGCCCCGGCGAAAAAATTGCGGTAGATGGCACGGTCAAATCAGGTGCTTCTTTCGTCGATGAAAGCATGATCACGGGTGAACCTATTCCGGGTAAAAAAACCAAAGGTGCGCAAGTCGTGGCCGGTACGGTTAACGGCACAGGTGCGTTAACCTTCCGCGCAACCAAGGTTGGCAGTGACACCATGCTGGCACAAATCATCCGGATGGTTGAACAAGCGCAAGGGGCTAAATTACCGATACAAGGTATGGTCGATAAAATCACCGCATGGTTCGTACCTGCCGTGATGATTGCAGCCACATTAACCGTGATTGTCTGGTTTATCTTCGGCCCTGACCCTGTACTGGGCTTTGCCCTTGTCGCAGGCGTTTCCGTTCTGATCATCGCCTGCCCGTGTGCGATGGGGTTGGCTACCCCGACCTCGATTATGGTTGGCACAGGGCGTGCCGCTGAAATGGGTGTGCTGTTTCGCAAAGGCCAAGCCTTGCAGATGTTGCAAGAGGTTTCCATCGTTGCTGTCGATAAAACCGGCACGCTGACGGAAGGCCACCCTGAATTAACCGATATGATCGTTGCCGACGGTTTTGACCCTGATGAAGTCCTGCTGCATATCGCAGCGGTCGAGGCCACCTCGGAACACCCGATTGCACAGGCGATTGTGCGCGCGGCCAAAGACATAACTTTGCCTGTCATTCAAGATTTCAACTCCCAAACTGGCTACGGCGTGCAGGCAAGTGTAAACGGCAAGGTCATTCTGATCGGTGCCGACCGTTTCATGACCCGCGAAAATGTGGCCCTTGGCAGCTTGAAAGCCCAAGGTGATGATCTGGCCAAAAGTGGAAAAACACCGCTTTATGCTGCCATCGACGGTAAAATAGCTGCCGCGATTGCCGTGTCTGATCCGATCAAAAAAACCACCCCTGCCGCCATTGCCGCCCTGCATGATCTTGGCCTGAAAGTGGCGATGATCACAGGTGATAATCAAGCCACTGCAAATGCCATCGCCAAAGAACTGGGCATCGACCACGTAGTGGCCGAGGTTCTGCCCGAAGGCAAAGTCGCCGCCCTGAAAGCATTGCGCAAAAACGCGGCCAAGCTGGCTTTCGTTGGTGACGGTATTAATGACGCCCCCGCCCTTGCGATGGCAGACGTGGGCATTGCCATCGGAACCGGCACAGATGTGGCGATAGAGGCAGCGGATGTAGTGTTGATGTCGGGTGACTTGGGCGGCGTGATCAACGCCTTTCACATCAGCCGTCAAACCATGCGTAATATTCGCCAAAACCTGTTTTGGGCTTTTGGCTATAACATTCTGCTGATCCCCGTGGCCGCAGGCGCGCTTTACCCTCTTAGCGGGATAATGCTGTCACCGGTTCTGGCCGCAGGTGCCATGGCCCTGTCGAGTGTTTTTGTATTAACAAATGCGCTGCGTTTACGTTGGATGTCTGTAAATAAACTATAAATACAGATGGAAATTCAAGTAATCACATAGAGTTTACATAAAATTAATAAATACTACTTTTGATTAATACTCTGTTTACCAATTCACTCTTAGGTTGTGTTTAGATTTTTTAATGTCTGACGTCAGCACTCGTGGGACAGATTTAAGGTTTAGCTAACGGAGGATTTCTGGTTCATCATAACATTCAAGGAGTGAAGATGAGACAGAAATCCGGAAGCAGCAAAGCAGCTGCAGATAAATTGGTGAAGAACATTCGCCGTAAAACCAGACAAACCTATTCCGCCGAGGAAAAGATCCGCATTGTATTAGCGGGCCTTCGCGGCGAGGAAAGCATTTCGGCGCTGTGCCGCCGTGAAGGCATCTCTGAAAGCCTGTATTACAGTTGGTCAAAGGAATTCCTCGAAGCGGGGAAACGCCGCTTGTCTGGCGATACAGCCCGGCAGGCGACGTCGCCTGAGGTGAAGGATCTACGAAGCGAGGCGATGGCATTGAAGGAATGCGTGGCCGATCTGACCATTGAAAACCGTCTGCTCAAAAAAAGCATGACAGGGGCTGGGGGATACGAGGAATGAGATATCCTGCATCTGAGAAACTGGAGATTATCCACACCGTTGAGCAATCACATCTGCCTGTGAAGCAAACCCTCGACATGCTGGGCATTCCGCGGACCACATTTTACCGGTGGTATGATCAATACCTTGAGGGCGGGCTTGATGCTTTGGCGGATCGCTCGCCTCGGCCCAAGTCTGTCTGGAACCGCATTCCCCAAGACAGGCGCGATAACTTAATCGAGTTCGCGCTGGAACATGAAGCGCTATCTACGCGTGAATTGGCGGTAAAATATACGGATGAGAAGCGGTATTTTATCTCTGAATCATCATCTTACCGCATTCTGAAGGCTGCCGACCTGATCACTGCACCAGATTATATCGTGATCAAGGCCGCCGATGAATTCCATGACAAGACCACTGCGATCAACGAGATGTGGCAGACCGATTTTACCTACTTCAAGATCATCGGTTGGGGATGGTATTATCTCAGCACGATCCTGGATGATTACAGTCGCTACATCATTGCCTGGAAACTCTGCACCAACATGCGGGCCGAGGACGTGACGGACACGATTGAGCTGGCCCTGACGGCATCTGGATGCGACCAAGCCGTCGTTCGGCACATGCCGCGTCTGTTGAGCGACAATGGGTCCTGTTACATCTCTGGCGATCTTGCCGAATGGCTGGAAGAGCAGAGAATGGATCACGTTCGTGGAGCGCCGTTCCACCCGCAGACTCAGGGCAAGATCGAGCGCTGGCATCAGACAATGAAAAATCGGGTTCTGCTGGAAAACTATTACCTACCCGGCGATCTGGAAAATCAAATCGGAGCTTTTGTGGAATATTACAACAACCAGCGCTACCACGAGAGCCTGAACAACGTCACACCTGCCGACGTCTATTTTGGGCGCGACAAAGCCATTATCAGAGAGAGGAAAAAGATCAAGAAGCAAACAATCCAAAAACGCCGCTTGCAACATCAAAAACAAGCTGCATAATCAATCACAATAACGAACCAGAGCCTCCAATACTCAAACCGCTCTGATGTCCCATTTTATATGACGACGGACAGGCTTCCTCTATAGCCGTGTTGATCACGGGAATATCTTTTACCAATATCGCTTCAATTAATAACCCACCAATAAGTGAAACAGTTAAATCTGCTTGTTCTTGTAGTGCTTGGTTCAATCGTTGGGTTTCAAAACGCCGTTCTATTTCACCGATTACAAGTCCAACTAATATAGCTACAGTAAACAATGAGATTGCAATTTGGCCAGATAGACGCATTTTTTTCATATCAGGTTGCCGATCAGTTAAACTGGGTGCTACGTATTATTGCGGCCCGTATGATGTCATAATCCTGATCGCTACCTGATAAAAAGCCTGATTTAGAAATGTTTTTCAACATGTCCGGGTCTGTGGCGTTTAACATTGCTGTCTTTAAGGCATTGAAAATACGTGGGGAAACACTTGAACTGGCGATCCAGGGTTTTGTAACGTTATCAAAGGTGAAAAGTGCTTTGATTGGAATGTTTTTTGCTTGAAGTTTTTTGAAAGTGTTTTCTTTTAGAGCACCCGCATCAAAATGTTTATTTCCCACGGCGGTGCCAACTTTATCATGGCGGCCTAAATACTGGAATTCCCTTAAATCTTTACCGGAAACACCTGCGTCTAATAATTCGGCCTGTGCCAGATAGCGCCCGATTGTAGATAACTCGTCGCCAAAGGCAAAACTGTGCCCTTTTAGGTCGCTTAGGTTGGTAAATTCACTAGCAGAATGCACCGCAATAACACCTTTGAATGTTTTTTCGCCCTTTTTTGATTCCATGGCGATAATCTGAATGTCTGAATTCAGTTTTTTTGCAGCTACATATGATGCTGGCCCGAAACGGGAAAAATCCACCCGACCTTCTACCAAATCAGAAATTCCTTCGCTATACTCACGTGCAATTTTAATGTCGATTGTCACGGGCTCGCCTAGAATTTCGGTCATCAATTTTGCTAATGAATTAAGAAAAGGGATAAACTTTCTTGCGGTTGTTGTCGGTTTAACTGCCGCATATGTGCCAAAGGTAAGGTTAACGTCTGCATATGCAGGGGTTCGTATTATACAGGAAAATACCAGTATAATCATAATAAAAATCTTATTCAGGTTCATGATGGGGCTGATGTGTGCAACTCTGGCGATGATCATTCTGGCTTCCTTCGTCTGGCGGATATGCGTATGCCAATGTTTAAAGTTCTAGGTGTTAATAAATTCGGAAAATCGGCTTACTTCGATGTGCCGGTGCTTGAATAATATATACAATTGTATCTATTAACGATTACTTAGGAGTAAATTGATGAAGCCATTTAAATTCCAAACTACCGGTTCGATCCTGTGTGAAACAGGTGCCACTGAACAGATCGGCCGGATCATGGCGGATATGGGGTGCCGGAAAATGGCTTTTGTCACTGATGAAATAATCTTGAAACTGGGGCTGGCCAAAAGCGCATTAAAGGGCCTGAAGACGGCAGGGGTTGATGTGCTTATCATGGATGATGTGATGGCGGACCCACCGGAAACAGTGATCCGCGCTGCTGTGGATCAGGCAAAAGCGCAAGCTGTTGACGGGGTTGTTTCTGTTGGCGGTGGATCGTCTTTGGATACGGCCAAACTGATCTCTGTTCTGGCACACCCTAATGTGGAACAGGACTTGGATGACATGTACGGTGTCGGCATGGTTAAAGGTGCGCGTTTGCCGCTGGTTTTGGCCCCAACCACAGCGGGCACAGGGTCTGAGGTGACGCCGATTTCCATCGTCACCACCCGCAGTTCCGAGAAAAAGGGCGTCGTATCGCAGGTTTTGTTGCCTGATTGGGCGATATTGGATGCGGAATTAACTGTTGGTTTACCTGCGCATATCACGGCGGCCACAGGTATTGATGCGATGGTACATGCGATTGAGGCATATACTACAAAATACGCAAAAAACATCCTGTCGGATACGCTGGCAAAGCAGGCTTTGCAGCTTTTGGGCGGGGCCATTCGTACGGCGTGTACCGACGGCCAAGATCGCGCGGCGCGTTCTGATATGTTGTTGGGGTCTATGCTGGCGGGCATGGCTTTTGCCAATGCGCCGGTGGCGGCGGTTCATGCACTGGCTTATCCGTTGGGCGGGCATTTCCATGTGCCCCACGGGCTGTCAAACGCGATTATCCTGCCGCATGTTTTGGAATTTAATATGGCTGATGAATTGGCGGCTTCGCAATATGCTGAAATTGCCCCGATTGTGTTTACGGAACTGGCGGGGCGTTCAACGGCTGAGATTTGTGCGGGCATGGTACAGGGCTTTAAGAAACTTGGGCCTGAGTTGGGTATGAAATCGACCTTGCACGATGTGGGCGTTAACCATAACGACCTGCCTATGTTGGCAGAAGATGCTATGAAACAAAGCCGTTTGTTGGTTAATAACCCCCGTGAGATGACCTATGAGGCGGCCTTGGCAATTTATACCGCAGCCTTGTGATATGTGCGACCGCTGGCCTAACGAAATCATAATTCTTAGCTGCGCATACTACCCTTGACGTCAAAAGTTGGTTAACGGATTTTCAAAGGGTGCGTAACAGCGCCAAATGCGAAAATCACCGAAAATTACTGGTAAGAATTAGGTGCAAAGGGTAAAAGCCTTTGTTCGGCATATACAACCACACAGGTGGGCCCACCGTTTTATAAATCACTATCATACCAGACAGAATTTAACTGAAAACACGGTCACCAGAATTGGGGATGGTGTAAAACGCATGCCATTCATGGTGGCGGTTATTTTTCTTTTTGTTATTTTTATGCAGAATGAGTACATGTAAATAACTGATGTTATTATTAGACAATTTAAAAACGAAAGCTATTGTGGGGGTATGAGTCGCGCTTATCGCGCTCACATTCTGTAACTACCGGGGAAATTACCATGTCCAACACACAAGAGCCTTCGTTTCGTCAATCCGTTGATATGATGCTAGAAAAAGCGGTTAATCTAATGGATTTATCGCCGGGGCTTCAGGAGAAAATCCGGGTGTGTAATTCAACTTACACGGTGCGTTTCGGGGTGAAACTGCGCGGTGATATTCATACATTTACCGGCTACCGCGCGGTACATTCCGAACATAAAGAACCGGTTAAGGGCGGCATTCGCTATGCTTTGTCAGTTAACCAAGATGAAGTCGAAGCTTTGGCTGCATTGATGAGTTATAAATGCGCCCTTGTGGAAACCCCGTTTGGCGGCTCTAAAGGCGGTTTGACGATAGATCCCAACGCATGGGAGGTAGATGAGCTGGAACGTATCACGCGCCGCTTTGCCTATGAGCTGATCAAGCGCGATCTGATCCATCCATCCCAAAACGTACCTGCCCCCGACATGGGCACGGGTGAACGTGAAATGGCATGGATTGCTGATCAATTCAGCCGGATGAATACAACGGAATTAAACTCTGAAGCATGTGTTACGGGGAAGCCCTTGAACAAGGGTGGTATTGCTGGACGTGTGGAAGCCACAGGGCGCGGGGTGCAATACGCGTTACAAGAGTTTTTCCGTCACCCAGACGATGTAAAAACAGCGAACATGTCGGGTTCTCTGGATGGCAAACGCGTGATTGTTCAAGGCTTGGGTAACGTGGGTTATCATGCTGCGAAATTTTTGTCTGCAGAAGATGGTTGCTTGGTTACAGCTGTCCTTGAACGCGATGGCGCAATTATCAATGACAAAGGGTTGGATATCGAAGAACTGTCTGCCTATATCCGCGCAAATGGCGGGGGTCAAAGGTTTCTCGGACGGGACTTATGAAGCCGATGGTGCCGCAGTTTTGGAAAAAGACTGTGATATCCTGATCCCTGCGGCGATGGAAGGGGTGATCAACCTTTCAAATGCTGCACGCATTTCAACCAAGCTGATCATTGAAGCGGCAAACGGGCCAGTTACCGCGGGTGCCGATGAAATATTGCGTAAAGCTGGCGTGGTGATTATTCCTGATATGTATGCCAACGCGGGCGGTGTGACTGTTTCCTACTTTGAGTGGGTCAAGAACCTTAGTCACATCCGTTTTGGCCGTATGCAACGCCGTAAAGAAGAGTCCAATAATATGCTGTTGATCCAGGAAATGGAACGTCTGGTGGGTAAGCCTGTGTCAGACGATTTCAAAACCAAGTTTTTCCAAGGTGCTGGGGAATTGGAACTGGTGCGTTCCGGTTTGGAAGACACCATGCGCGCTGCATACCAGTCTATGCAAACGGTTTGGCGTTCACGTGATGATGTAGATAGTTTGCGCACGGCGGCCTATCTTGTATCTTTGGGCCGTATTGCGAACAGTTATAAAGGGCTTGGCCTTTAAAAAGGCGAGGTGCCGTCTACTTTGGCTTTCAGGTTGCGATAGGAAATAATATTCTCCGCAGCCTGATCGCCGCCTGCGATAACCAGCAAGTGCAACAGGCTTTCCATGATCGCCATGACGCCCAGATAACAGGCGAAAACATAGGGGCTTTCCATTTCAGCGGTCAAAACCGCTTCCGGTTCCAGCTCTGCCAGCGGCAGGTTGCTGTCTGTGATGATCAGCAGTTTCATACCTTTTTCGCGGGCATATTTACAAGCGTTTACAGTGACCTGGCTATAGGGGGCAAC
>CBDFQE010000002.1:0-165793 GCA_965250955.1 Amylibacter sp. | reverse complement strand
CGTTTGAGCTGAGAATAAACGCAAGTGGCTTGCCGCTCTACATGCCAATAGATCATTACACCCCGCCCACCATATCGTGCGTGCCATTCTGTCATCAGAGTTCCGATCCCACGCGCCAAATTTTGTTGAATCAGACGCACAGCCCGTACCAGGCTTCACCCCAGACATCCGGATTGCGAATTGCCAAAGTGGCATTCGCCACCTGTGCCGCTGCTTTGCGCAAGGCCGCAGGGTAAATATACCGCCTGCGAATATGCAGCAATTCATCGTAACTGGTATCGGAAACACCAGCGGCAATCCGTTTCAGGCCTGCATTGGTACCAAGGCCATAAAGGCATAAAAGCAACCGTCGATCCCGCACCACACGGGGGAGCATTTCACGCGAGGCGGATGTTTCAAACGCATTCAGATATCCGGTATCAAGGGCTGCTTCTTTCAAAACATCCAGCAACCCCGTCATCGGCCAACGCTTCCCAATCTCGGATTTCATGGCCACCAACCCCGTTGGTTCCGGCAAAGGCGCAAACGGGGTGATTGAAATGCGGTTGTCACCGCTCCAGCGCAACCGCACCTTATCGTTCTTGGGAATATCGTCGTTTAGCAACCGCAATTCCTGCTCAAGCTCGGCTTTTACGCCAGCCACAAACGCTTTGGCATTTTGTTGTAAATTAAGGCTGGCGTAATAATCGTCGCGGCGGGTTTCAAAATCTTTTGGCAGATCATCATCCGGATTGCGGTAGCGATCAGCGCCAACGACCCAGATTTCCTTTCCTCGAATACACTCACGCAGCTGGACCAATATACACAGCTCAAAACTGATAATATTGACCCGCCCCTGCGCATCGATAACCGAAGGTCGCCATTTGAACGGAACCACCGCCATTGGCGCTTCGCTTTGCGATGCAACCCGTCTGCCCCCAAAGCGCATTTTCTTGATCCAGTCCAATGCATCGAGAACAGGTCGCCACACCGCATTATTGGAGCGAAATTCCAAAACATTCAAAAGCTTAGGCAGCATTGGCCTATAGTGACTTGAGTAGGATCCCCGCATAACTTTTTGAACCCGCCTATCCAATCCACCCTTTGCTTTGAATTCCTTGATGATCGACGAGAGTTTACTTTCATTGGCGACGGGGAAAATAACATCACAAATACGGCCTGTTGGTTCATCAATGGATGCCAGTGCGATATCAGCCAACAACTTTTCCTTGCCGTAAACCCGCTCGATTTCTTTTGCGATACCCGTCACAACCTTTCGCCGTGATCTTGCTGAAATGCGGTGAACTGTTTCCAGCAGAAGATCGACGATATTATCAATCAGCGCAGATTCACGTGCCATCAGGTAAACCGCATAGAGGCCAAGGCGGTATATTCGATTATGCCTGCGCATTTCCGAAGCGGTCTCACCGCTTACACGGCGCGCTAAACGGTCAATGAAATGCCGCCCAACACCCGCCAACATATCTTTGGGCAATGCCAAGCTTTGAATAAAACCCAGTCGCTGCGTAACCATCAGCATGCTTTCCAGCGTGGCTGCCCCAGCATCATCTTTCAATCGGTAGAACCCAGTTGGTTCGCCGGGCTGTGCTAACGAGGCTTCAAGCTTTGCAATCGCATCACCTGAAAGGCGATCTACAACGCCATCAAGAAGCTGCTCCAAAAACTGTTGGCGGGCTGAGCGGACAAGGCGTTCCATTATCTTTGCAGAATAAGCAAAAACCTTATGATCAAGGCACCACAAAAAGGCTTCTTCCACCATATCATCAAGGGAGAGACCTTGGCCGCATTTGGCCATCTGCAACCAATTACTCAAGGCTGAGCGGTGCCGATCTGTCATACGCACAAACCCAAGGTGAATTACAATCTCGGCACAATGCCGCCGCGCCGAGCGGCCTTGGAAATCATAGAGGCCAGTATCCATGCGTTGAGCATCGACCTGTTCAGAGAGAAATGTCCTTGCATCATTGGGAATATCAGCCCAATCCGATAGAAACCGGCCTGTTTGTTGGAAATACTTCAGCTGAGCAGCCAGCCCAACCCGCATTGCTTTTGGACGTGCGTTGATGAATTCTACATCATCATACGATAATCCCCATTGGCGGGCTATATCTTCATCAGGAATCATAAGGTTACCTCAAATCTACGGACCCCAAAGGCAACTATGGATAGGTCAAAGCGTCAATACCAATTATGTTCCACCTTCGTTCTTTCAACTGGCCAAATATGCAGCTTCGGGCCAGTTAGGCCGTAAGGGCGCGATAGCTGGGTCTGAGGGCGGTTTCTCGGTGTTTTTTGACATATCGCTAGGCTACACTATAAACGTCCGATAATGCAATCTTATTGGACGTAAAAGAAATACGCAGAACGGGGCGGTTACAACGCTATTTACTGGCAGTAACCGCCGTGGCGTGTTAGGTGTTTGGCATGAAGAAAGCTGCACCGCCAATGGAAACCCACCCAGCATACCTACCACCCTTGCCATCCTGGGTCACCCAGAACCATGGTAAAGCTGCTGAATGTGAGCCGTTTTTGTCTGGCGCGTCTTTAGCGATGCTGCATATGATGTTGGCGGATCCAAGCGAAACACTGCCTGTAGAATTACTGCGTAACCGCTTGGCGTTGCGCGCGGCCGATGCCTGTCTCAAACTTGAAGGCCGGCGCGACAGTGAAGCCGAAATCCGAGATGCCTATTATCTCGCGCGGCCCGGTGATGCATTGGGGCCAGCGGGCGAAATGTATGTCAGGTGGCGCAGGGCTGGAGCTATTGGGTTGAAGCACAAGGATTGGTTGGTGCGGCTTAGATCATCTGTGCCGGATCAGGTTGCAGAAAAATTGCCGGAATGGATTGATACCGCGATGGACCAAGGCGCCCGGCAGGACAGAAGTCCTGTGACACAGGCGGCGGGTATGATCGGTCTGGTGATGGCGGCATTTCCGCGCGAGGAAACCTTGGCGCTGATCTGTGGTGATTTGGTGTTGGCGCGGGCTTTGGGATGGGCACATTCAGTGCCGCTGTTGGGGGTGCATTTGAAACGCAAGGATTTGTTGCTGGCAGCAGAGACATTGTCAGATAAGGATGATAGTCTGGTTGTGGCCTGTCATCGTGCGGTAGCACTTGGGGCGCTGGATGCGGTGCGCTTGGGCCATGACTTGACGCGACGTGCACAACGGTTGCGCGATGTGGCACCCAAATTGCGGGCCAAAGGATCGGAGCAAGCGGTGGCATTGTTTCTGCGTGAAGATGCGGTGTTGCCAAGCACAATGCTGTCGCCCCGCATCATGGGCAGTTCTATTGCGATGACCGACAGGGCAGCACGCCGCTTGTGTGATCGACTGGTGGTATTGGGCGCAGTACGGGAGCTAACTGGGCGTAGTACGTTTCGGCTCTACGGGGTCGCGTGATGGGAAAAAATAAAGAAATGCCACTGGATCGAGAACTGGAAGGCCTGCCAACTGAGTTGCGTTGGCGGACCTGGATGGGCCGCATTGAAGCGGTGCTTTTTGCGAGTGCTACGCCAGTGTCGCGCGAAGTCTTGCAACGGGTGGTGGGGCAGGGAGCTTCGGTTGATTTGCTGATTGAAGATTTGCGGGTTGAACTGGCAGGGCGGTCGTTTGAGATTTCCAGTGTCGCGGATGCGTGGACCCTGCGAACCCGTGCCGAGTTTGCTGAGGCTATCGGCGTGGCGGCCAACCTAGGCGGTCAGGGCATGGAATTTACCTCTTATGAAATGGCGGTGTTGGCCACCATCGCTTATCACCAGCCGATTAGCCGGGCTGGCCTGAAGGGCGTGTTCGGCAAAGATATTAACCGCGATCTGATTGGACGGCTCTATGCCAAGGAGCTGATTGCCACTGGGCCGCGCAGTCCGCAACGCGGCGCACCCTATACTTATGTCACAACGCAGGGATTTTTGGTGGCGTTTGATTTGCAGAGTCTGAGGGATTTGCCGGATCAGGAGCAACTGCACGATGCGGGCTTGGCAAGTTGATTTTTTGGGTTGCATTGCAGAGCGCAGGTCGCCACGGTGTAACCTAGACAGACCGACGGGACACTTATTGGGTCATTGTAGCTTGTCCCTCAGGGCTTCGTAAGAGGTTTGTCTATTATGGGCACCATGCGGTCTGTGAAAGTTGTAATACTGCTCCCATTAGGCCAGCTTTGCCTCCAGATCCACATCCCCTTTGTAGCTTAGAAGCTGGTAGAATTCCTGCTGATCCGAACGGTGTGAACGCTCAACCTTGCCGTTCAGCTGTGGGGTGCCGCGTTTGATGTAGGCGTGTCTAATGCCAAGGTCTTCGACGTGCCAATGGAATTTCGCTTGGAATTCATGGCCGTTATCTGTGCGTATTTCCCTAATACGAAACGGGAATTTTTCAATGATGTGGTTAACAAAGTCGATCGCGTTTGCTTGAGTATGTTTTTCGTAAACTTTGAGTGCTCGAACGCGGGTTGCATCATCAATGGCCGTATATTGAAAGCGGCGGACCTTCTCGCCGCTTTTTCCTTTGAACGTCAGGAATTTAACATCCATCTGAATATGGTGCCCCGGGACCTGTTTCTGATAACGTTTGGTGTGAAGTTTACGCATTCTTGTGCCTCTTGGCAGTCGATTAAGACCATTGCGCCGGAGAATTCGGTAAACACCTGCATCCGATATTTTGATGCCGTGATAGCTGGCCAAATACCAGACGATCCTAATCGGCCCCAAGTGATACTTGCAACGAAGATAGAGCACCTTCTGGACGATCTCAGGTGGTGTTTGATTGGCAGGGTTCTTCGTAATTGATTTAGCATTCTTCAGCCCAGCTTCGCAAAACTTTTGATAAGCGTTTCGCCATCGGTAGAAGCTGGAACGCGCCACGCCGAAGTATCGGCAAGCTTTGCGTGCATTGCCGATTTTCTCGGCGTGTTGAAGTACCTTAAGTTTGCGTTGAATATCGCGTTGATCGTTTGTCATGAAAACTTCCTCCACCTAAAATATGGAATTTACAGGAAGTGTCCCGAGAGTCCGTACCTATCTACAAAACTGAACGTTAAATCCGGCGAAAAAGACGCCGTAACAGAATAATTCCTCCCCGCCTCGGGCGGCCTTCGGGCCGCCCCTTTTTTATCTCCCGACATAATGGCTCAAGTCCCACCCAGCTCAAAAAAGGGTACGTGCCGCTGACACGTGCAGCTTTGGTTTCACATTCGTGAACCGCACCTGCGATGAAATGGTTACTGTCCGGGTCTCGTTTCCTTCGTCAACATCGGCCTGGTACAATTCAGGGCAGGGTGGGCCAACAGGTTTTCTGGCGAAGCGGATCTGTAGCCCTGTGCGTTATTTCATATGCCAAGGCATTCTCAATAATGCACTGGCCCCGGCGATAGTATGTGACCTTAAAAATGCACCCCCAACATTCTATGTTGGTTTGCAACGTTTACCAAAAACTCACTCGCAGCATTTTAAATGAGAGAGCAGGGCAGGGTGCCGACCCAGAGCACTATTCCGTACTCGGAATTTAAAAATACTCTTCACTTGGAAATCGGCTTATCCAGTCGGTGCATGTATCGACCCCGGGAGATCATGCACCGCCCGCAGCAGGTCACTTACGCAGTCATCATAGAACGAAGTCAGTGGCCTGTGGTTCTCGGCCATGTAATGGCCTACCACCCACCGGGGTAAGCTTGTTTTCACGGGCCGTTAGGCCCGTCCTTTTTTCTACCGTGGTTGATGATTTTCCCGTTCGGTAAAATGCATGGGTTGCTAATCCAAAACTGCGTTTTGGGCATTTCCCATATGGACTTCTACCCACTTAGCAACAAATGAAATTTTTCTGCGCGATGCTTGAAAATTTGCCTGTGTAGTGCTAAGTGGGTAGAGAAAGGCAGGCGAGATTATAGGATGTACATGGGTTTAGTAAGATTATGAAAAAGAAACAATTAACGACTGCGGAAAAAGACGAGATCATAGCTTTGTTTAAAGACGGTAATTCTGTGGCAAAAATTGCCAAGGCTTATGGAAGAGCGAGAGTAACAGAGGTGGTCCTACTATTTCGACCAGTTAGCAGCCATTTTAAGATGGATCAGGGTTTCATTTAGGCTGCCAATCTCGTTGGTTCTGTTTTTCTTTCATAAGCTTCATCCGGCGTCAATATTCCGTGGGTCGAATGCGGGCGTTCGGCGTTATAGTATGCCATCCATTTTCCGATTCCTGTGCGAGCTTGTGAACCCATTTCAAATGCGTTCAGGTAGATGCATTCATATTTCAGGGATCGCCAAAGCCGCTCAATCATGCGGTTGTCGACCCAGCAGCCTTTTCCATCCATAGATATCGCCACATCGGCATCTCTCAGCGCCTGTGTCCATTCGAAGCCAGTGAACTGGCTGCCCTGGTCACTGTTCATAATCTCTGGTTTACTGTATTTGGCGATGGCCTCTTTCAAGGCTTCGACGCAAAAATCCGCTTCCATGCTATTTGACAAACGCCAGCTCAAAACCTTGCGACTGTGCCAGTCCATAATCGCCACCAGATACAAAAACCCACGCTGCATAGGGATGTAAGTAATGTCGACACACCACACCTGATTTGGCCTATCAATCGCCAGGTTTCTTAGCAGATATGGGTAAATCTTGTGCTGCGGATGCTTCTTGCTGGTGTTAGGCGTCTGGTAGATTGGAACCAAACACATCAGACGCATCAAGCGTCGCACACGGTGGCGGCCACACTTGTGGTCTTGCCGCTGCATATAACGCGCCATTTGCCGTGACCCATACCAAGGCGTATCTAGGAATTGTTTGTCGATTATTTCCATGAACCGCAAATTCTCGGCACTTTCACCCTTCGGCTGATAATACAGGTTTGACCGCGCCAACAACAGCAGCCCACATTGTCGCCGAACGCTCAGGTTATGATCCTTGCTCACCATTTTTTGCCTCGTGTTCCGAGCAACTGAACCGAGGCACTTGCTAAAAAATCCCGTTCCACAACCAGTTGACCGATCTTCGAGTGCAGCTTGTCAATTTGAGCGTCATCAGCGCGCCCCAGATCACTGCCACGCCTGGAAAATGTCGCGGCCATATTCTCAATCGCAGCACGCTTCCATGTCCCAATCTGGGTTGGATGCACACCGTACTTCTTTGACAGCTCCGCCATCGTCATTTCTTCACGGATCGCCTCAAGCGCAACCTTGGCCTTGAAATCGGGAGAGTGGTTCTTTCGTTTCGTCATTTTGAATCGTCTTTCTCGTTAGTCGATCCATCTTAACTACTGGTCCGAAATCTTGCGACCACCTCTAACAATTTATAAAATTGTTGAGTATTTGAATATTACTAAAGAACCACTAGTGCAGATTTCCGTCGCAATTCACCCTGAAGAGTTACGAGCATTGGATGCTTTGTTTTTGGAGTACGGGATCAAAAATCGATCACACGGGTTTCGTAAAATGATCCGTGGGGCCACCGGTTATTTTGAAGAACGAGATGATGTTATGGCAGAATGGAAAGAGCTGAACAAAACAATTTCAGGTGAAGCCAATAACTGCAATCAGATTGCTACAGCTTGTAATACTGGCAAGGTCGATATGTCTGGCGAGCTACCTGGTCTATATAAGCAATTAAGCCGGCAATATTTTAAGCTAACAAAAATCCTAAACCTTGCATTCATTGCCGTGGATAAAAAGAAACTCGTTCATCATCCATTGAAGAAAGCCCTGGATGCCTAGTACGTTTTTCCCATCAAATCCTGTTGCCGACATGCTCAAAGAATTTGGATTGGGGGGTGTTACCAAGCGTCCTAAAAAGGCAAAGAGCGGCGGGAAGGGCAGGGGTGGTTTTAGGGGGCCGTCCAGTTTTGGACATGCCTATAACTTGATTATGTCAGCAGTCGGATCACAGCAGGCCGTACTCAAAATGGTTAACAATCACAAGGTACAGACAGCAACAGTTTTACGTGACCGGCTGGACTATCTATCCCGTGAAATGTCCGATGATATTGCTGCAAAGTACGATACGGATAATTCCCAAAAGGTGGAATTGGAAGGTGCCGTATTTACAGGACGAGACTACAATCTTGATAGGGCCGAGAAAGAAGAGCTGATACACGACTGGGCCACTTCATGGGATAGGCCCATTAAATCAGGCCACACATACCATATGATCCTATCAACACCGAAGGGAACAGATCCCCAAGTGGCGCGGGCAATCGGACGTGAATTTGCAATGCGGATATTTGAATCCGGAGACTTTGGTGACAAGTGGGATTATGTGTCTGCATTGCATACGGACACGGCTAATCCACATGTGCATTTGATGATCAATAAGCATGGTGAAGAAAGTGGTAAGGTTCTCAATACATTCAAAAGTGCCGTCTTAAATCTGGATTACTTGCGCCAGGTGCAAGTGGAGATTGCGGCCAAGTATGGGCTTCACCTCGCGGCCACATCAAAGCTTGCGCGTGGCATTACCGATATTACCCCGACGACAGCACAGTATCGCATTGACCTGAAAAACGGGATCGTGCCAACGGGGCGCACCAGGACGGAACAATCGCTGGCTTTTGCCCATATGCAGATCAAGAAACATGCGGTGGAATACAAGGATTTGGCTAAGAGCTACAGTCGTGCCGGTGACAGAAATATTGCGGAAATTCTGAATGCGGCGGCCGAAACTCTGGAACTGGGTAAGTCTATCGCTTATCCGGGTAAAATACTTAGTCCAGAACAGTTTGAAAGCGTAACAAAAGCTCGCGCTTTGATCAAAAACTGGTATCGTAAGAATGAACAAACAGGCGCGCCAAACTTGCCGGGCAGGGCAGGGAATCTGGATTATGAAAAGCCTGACCGTAGCACGGTTCTGCCCAAGAATTATTTGGCTGCTCTTTACAATAGTGAAGCAAAAATCATGGAGATACCAATCGCTCCGTTATTAAAAAGACTGGAGGAACGCGCGCTGCCCAACGACATTGTTAAGGCACTTGCAACCATTAGAAAGGATAGTTTCATCATGGCACAAACATCAATAGATCCCGTAACAATCGGCACACAGGAGCGCGCAAGAGCGAAAGTTATTGAGCAGATCAACAAGGCGGACTGGAATACATCGCGGGTTAAAGACCCAGTGGATCGCATTAACCGTGAATTGGATCTTGCAAAAATTAAAGCCAACGTTGCGAAATCTGCCCCTGAACGGCACGATATGGCGTTATTTGGTCAGGACAGTAAGTTTGAGTTGCACTCGTCCAAAGCGTTGCGTGCTATGCAGTTATCACCTGATCAAGCCAAAATGACAAAAGCGATCAATCCCGTGAATGATATGCTGAAAAAAGAGGCTAATAAGATCGGTCTTGATGGTGATCTATTCGTTTCTCAATACAATAATATTGAAAAGATAGATGCCGGCACATCAGTAAAATGGATTGGTGCAGAGATTAACGCACGTTTGAAACACCATAAGATTGATCCGGACAAAGCAACAAACACCGAAAGAAAAGCAGCCGTCATGGATGTGGATACAATGCACAGGATTGCACGGGAAGCCTACGCTAAGGCGGCCAATGATGTTAAGGTGACGTTTGATGTCAGCCCTACCAAAAGAACGAAATTGAATATACCAAATCTAGCGAAAATTGCATTGGATATTATTGACGAAACCTTCGACCGGCCAACGACAGCGCACGAAAAATCTGCACAACAATTATTCATTAAAGATGTGGAAAGCACCATTGAGATCAAAGAGCGCGCGGGTCTACGTGCCGGTATGACCGATGTTCTGAAGCAAGTATTGCCGGTGAAGGAAGATCGATTATTGGTGATGAAAGCCTATTTTGCGACACAGCATTCTTTGGCAACCGAATCCGAGAAAACTGATCTTAAAGCAAAAGTGCAGAAATTTGACTATGAATTGTCCATGGAGAAAGCGAAACCTGATCCGGACCAACCTAAGCCCAAAAATAAAACAGGGCCGAAGTTATAGTCCTAGTTCACTATGTGAACACATTCTTACCACCCACAAGACCGAGCACTTTCCATTTCTAAAAGCAGTTTATTAAGTTGGTAATTTTACACATTCAAATCTTCAGGGGCTATGCGGCGTGGATTCAATACGCTAGCAGCACAGGCCGAACAGGTTCTGGCGGAGGATCCGTTTTCCGGTCATCTGTTTGTGTTTCGGGGACGCCGTGGCGATCTGCTCAAAATCATCTGGTGGGACAGCCATGGTGCCTACCTGTTTTCCAAACGGCTTGAGCATGGCCGGTTTGTTTGGCCTGCGGCAAAAGACGGCAAGATCAGCCTGACCTCAGCGCAACTGGCCATGCAGCTGGAAGGCATCGACTGGCGCATTCCAAAGCGGACATGGCGACCTTTGCAGGCGGGGTAATTGGGTGCAAATATTAGGAGACATTGGCGTTTATGGATTCACATTCAGGGCGCGATTCTGTATAGAACGGTCATGCTGAATGCCCTTATAAACCTGCCCGAAGACCCCGTAGAATTACGGCAAGTTACCGAACTTTTAGCGGCTGAGGTGAAGACACAGGCGCTGATGATAGAGAAGCTTCAGCACCAACTGCACGGGGCGAACCGGCATCGGTTCGGGTCCAAATCCGAGGGTATGGAGCAACTGCAATTGTTCGCCGAGAATGAAGAGGTTGCAAAATCTGCAGCCGGGACGGAACTACCTTGATAACGGCTTTCTGGAACTCGACAATAATACCGCCGAACGCGCCATGAAACCCGTCGCCATCGGCCGCAAGAATTGGATGTTTGCCGGCTCACAACGCGGCGGTAATTCCATGGCCATTGCCTTCACCCTGATTGAAAGCGCCAAGCTGAACAAGGTTGATCCGCAGGCTTGGCTCACATGGGTTCTGGAACGCATCGCAGACCACAAAATTAACAGGCTAGACGAGTTGATGCCGTGGAATTATAGTCCAGAAACGTAGGCAACGGACGCTTACATTTTGTCTATCGTCTACAAAAAAATAGATCGGATCAGCCATGTTAGAGCAAATAGGCCATGAAATTTGGACTGTGGATGGGTCCATGGTCGAAGTCTTGGGATTTAACTATCCGACACGAATGGCGGTCATACGGCTTGCTGATAGGCGGCTCTTTGTCTGGTCCTGCATACCGCTTTTGGATGAACTTCGCAAAGAGGTTGATAGCCTTGGCAAGGTGGCCTACATCGTCGCGCCGAATTCCCTCCACCATCTATCAATCCCTGATTGGCAGAAGGCTTATCCGGACGCGCTGGTTTACGCAGCTCCAAAGCTCCGTGAGAAACGAAAGGACATTTCGTTTGATCAAGTGCTTGAAAACACTCCTAATCTGGAATGGGCCGGTGAAATTGATCAGGTTGTGATTCAAGGCAACCTCATCACATCCGAAGTGGTATTCTTTCATATCCCGAGCGGAACAGTGCTTTTCACCGATCTTGTTCAGCAATTCCCAAAGGATTGGTTTTCAGGCTGGCGCAGAATGGTTGCGAGGCTGGACCTGATGCTTGGGTCCGAGCCATCCGTGCCGCGTAAGTTCCGTATGGCCTTTATCAATCGTCGAGCTGCACGTGCATCCCTAGAGCGCGTAACTGCATGGCCCGCACGGCTTGTTCTGATGGCACACGGAGAACTAATCACTGAAGATGCCAAAGGCTTCATAGGTAGAGCGTTTCGCTGGCTAAAGGTATGAACTGGCAGGCCGCATTCTTGTCAAAACCAATGGCTGCCAATGTCCGCCGAGTAGACATTGGCTCAAAACGCGGCGAACGGCGGGTTTTGAGCCCAGATCGACCAATGCTGCGTGGGCAACGAATGTCGGCATTCTTCAAGACACACTGCAAGCTCATGCGATAGTTTCGAGGCATAACTTACAATGGGTGAATGATTGAATAGCCCCTAGAATTGTAGACACCTTGTCCCCTAAAAACGAGGCAAGGAGAACTCAATGACACGACCTAATTTCACAGAAGAATTCAAGATTGATGCAATAAAGCAGATCACGGAACGGGGCTATTCTGTAGCGGACGTTTCTAAGCGTTTGGGCGTAAGCACGCATTCGCTTTACGCTTGGATGAAGCGGTTTTCAAAGCCACCAATTGTAGCGCAAGAAACAACCGAACAGGCTGCCGAGATCAGGCGTCTTAAACGGGAACTAGCACGTGTCACCGAGGAGCGTGACATTCTAAAAAAGGCCACCGTGTACTTCGCAAAGGATGCCAAATGAAGTATGCGTTTATTCAGGCACACCGCCCAGTATTCTCGATCCGCGCGATGTGCCGTGGATTGCGTGTTCATCCAAGCGGATTTTACGCGTGGTTAAAATCGCCATTCTGCAAAAGAGCCAAGGAAGACAAGCGTCAAACTGAACTTCTCAAAGAAGCATGGGAAGACAGCGGCAAAGTTTATGGATACCGCAAGCTGCATGATGATCTTCGTGATCAGGGCGAGACATGCTGTCCCAACCGTGTCGCACGCTTGGCTCGTTTAGCAGGCATTAAGGCTCAAATTGGCTACAAACGCCGGCCTGGCAAATATGGTGGCAAACCATCGGTTGTAGTGGACAACACGCTAAACCGCCAATTTGACGTTGCTGCCCCAAACGGGTCACAGACATTACTTACATTAAAACCTATGAAGGCTTTTCATATCTGGCCGTTGTAATCGACCTCTACTCTCGCAAAGTTGTTGGGTGGTCTATGCAAAATCGAGCCGAATCTGCTCTGCTAATGGCAGTGGCGACGAAAACGAAAGTGATCAAGGCTCGCAATTCTTGAATGGGCGGCTTTTCTAAAACAGACTGGAGCATAGCATGAGCCGCCGTGGGAATTGCCATGATAATGCGGTCGCAGAAAGCTTCTTCAATCTGCTGAAGCGCGAGCGCATCCGGCGGCGGACATATAAAACCAGTGCACGTTATTCGAGAAATGTTCTATGCTAGAAACGGGATGCTGTCACCTGTAACTTTGGGCAGCAAAAAATGAACCAGCAAGGCGTCTAGGAAACTAGGGGCTATTCAGATAAATGATCTTCCGATACACGATTTTTTATGTTGATGACGTGTCTGCGACACTCGACTTTTTTGAGAAAGCATTTGGGCTACAACGCGGTTTCCTGCACGAAAGCGGGGACTATGGCGAGCTAACGACCGGTGAAACGAAGTTGGCTTTTTCATCGACGGCCTTGATGCAGCAATTGGATAAAAATCCTGCCGCACCAAAAGCGTCGGCACCAACCTTTGAAATCGCTTTTGAGACCGAGAACGTGAAAACGGCCCTTGACCGAGCGATTGAGGCTGGTGCCACGCTTATTCAAGATGTGCGTGACGAACCTTGGGGGCAGACAACGTGCTATGTCAGCGATCCGAATGGGTATTTGGTGGAGATTTGTTCTGCCGTTAAAATGCCGAGTGCCGGTTGATATGGATGAAAGTGTTCAAGCCGATATCGCACGGGAGCTGTCCGAGATCATATTGGATGTAATGCCAGACGCCGCAATGCTCGACAAATATGGGGGCGTCATAATCGAGAGGATCGCTGGACAGCCCAAAACGCACTGCGGAGGGTACTTCATCTACACCCAGCATGTGTCGCTGGAATTTACCAATGGCGTTTTACTACTGGACCGTGAAAGCATTCTGGAAGGAACCGGAAAACGGCGGCGGCACATCAAGTTGATGGACATTCAAGACCTGCAAGCAAAGCGTTGTAGGTACTTCCTAGAACAAGTCGCCAAGCTCTGAGTGGCCTTCATTCAGCCAATTTCCAAGACCCGGTTGGTTGATGCCAATGATCGAAACTTTATCTCGACGGAGCCGCGAAGGCGAATTTCCAAACCAACGAACGAACTCGCGCGTCATATGGGCCTGATCGCTGTATCCGTATTCATGTGCGATTTCAGCCAGTGGGACACGGCAAGGTAGTACCTTTACCGACCGTCTGGCGCGCCCAAGCAAACGCCAATAGTCGGGACTGGGTAGCGAAAGGTTGCGAAATTGGCGCTGAAGCGTCCGCGCCGTTCGCCCATTTTGTCGGGCCACTTGTTCCACAGTTGCATTCGATTGAGCCAAGGCTTCGATCAATTCGAAAATCTCTGAACTTTGCGCCGCCTCACTTTCGATCATATCTTCCAATGCGGCCGTATTTGGTTCTTCGTTCGTCAGAACTGTTGAGGCGATAGTCGTACCGGGGCTGAGACGATACCCGACCATCTTCGTACCCGCTTGTAGGTGTACTACCTGTGGCTGTTTGTCCCATTCCGTCAAACGTATTGCATCAGGCTCGCCTCGTCGGGAAACGAGTATGAGGTCGCGGCAACCATCGGGTTGAATGACGGTCGTTTCGTCCGCCGTAACCGAATATTCCCAGCGGTGGTAAAGCAAGCGACTAAATCCTTCTTGTTGAAGTGCCCAACAGACCTGTCACAAAAGCTGACGTTCGCAACATACCTCCTAAGTGTAACGAACTGCATTTATCTGAATAGGTCTGAATGCGACCCTGTTCGCCGCAAAACTAGTTCACCATCTTGTAATTCATATATTAGTAGCCAATCTGGCAGAATATGGCATTCCCACATGCCGGTGTATTCACCAGATAGTTTATGTGGTCTGCACCTTACGGGCAATGAATCATCATTGACCAATAATTTGAGTATGCTGATAAATTCTATTTTTGGGTAATTACGTTTTTTAACCCGCTTATAATCCCGCTTGAACAGGGATGTTTTAACAATGTTGCGCATCAATCATCTGCATTCAAATCAGCCATAAGATCTTTAATGGAAGTAAATCTCTTTCTATTAGTTAAATCTTCATTCATGGCTTCAATGGTTTCTGCGTTTGGTATTTTCAGCTCTAGAGGAATGCCATGCTGCCTTACAATCTGTGTATAAAACATAGAAATGGCCTGAGAGGGTTTAATCCCAAGTTCCGAGAGGATTGCATCCCCTTTTTCTTTTAAATCCGCATCTATTCGTGAGCTGATACGTGCTTCCTGGCCCATGATTATCACCTTATAATTTACTATTTACAGTTGTACGCCAAATGACACACAAAGTAAATATTCAAGGTCAAATGATAATTAATGCGGTAACGAAGTTTCCCACAGCGGCGGTTTTGCAAGTTCGTCCACAATAATACCCACGGGCGATCCGTGCCTGTCGCCGGCAGACACAGTTACGCCTAGCGGCTCCACTGAATGCTTAGAAAATAAGCATGGTGCGGCAAATGTGGAGTGCAATAACGAATTTATCGAAAACCTGACACCAAACCGCCTATTCTGGTTGAGTTCAGAGGAAATGCAGCTCTACATCACAGGGCACCAAGGCGAGAGAGCAGCACCTACGGCGATGGATTTCATCCTGGCATCGATTGATCGACTGGCAGAGTTGGGCATTAACCGATCAGCTTACAATGCGGCCATCGAGCAAATGGGCGATATGGCAACAGCCCTTTGTATATTGATTATTGACCGCAATCGCTTCCACCCGGAAACACCTATTCACAATCCGGGCGGCGTTTTGCGCGCCATGACAGCACGGCACGGGGCAGGGGTCTTGAACCTAACGGGCAGCCTGATCGGAATTACAGAACGGGATAAAGCATGACGGATCTGTTTGCTCACGATGATCAACAACGATTAACTGGTTTTTATGCGGCTTTAATTAGCCATTGCGAAGCCGAGATTACCCTAATGCGAACAGGCTTCCAGCTTGAATTGCGCCGGATTAAAAGCCCGGATGCACAGGCAGCGCACCAGGGTAATTACACCGTTGAGAATTGTTGGAAGGCTTACGCTTCAGATGACTTTATTCGCGTGGTGAACAATTTGTCTGCACTTTGTGAAACAGAGATCGGCGCGGTGCCCTTGTCGTTTGACCATCAGAAATCGGAAACACTATGAACACTGTTTTTCGATGCACAAGCTGCGGCCATTATGAAACTGTAGATCCCAATCCTGATTGCTGTTCATATTGCAGCGGTGATGTTGTGCCGCTCAAAGTTGAGAGCACACCCGTTGCGCCAAAATTTGTAACTCACCCCAAATATGAAGCCTTCGAAAAATGCCAATGAACAGACCCATGCACCAAAAAACCAAACGAACAACAATTATGGCTTTACTTGCGATGCTTTGCTTCAGCACCAATGCGGTTGCTTTTTGCGATCCGCCGCTTTCACCAATGTATGTAAGTGATGTGCTGATCATCGACTACAGGGCAGAAATTCGCGCGGAATATGAAGCTTATTTCAGCGATGCACAAAGTTATCTGGGCTGCATGGAACGCGAACGTGTGGCTGTAATGGCAGAGATTAAGCAAACGGCCACACAATATGGTCAGTTCCTGGACACAACAGAAATATTGAACAGCAGTTCTTCAGATGAAAAAGGCGATTGGTAATGGGCTATGAAAAAATCGAATTTGGAGCATTGATGACAGAGAATAAAGACGGTACTCCTAAAAAAGAACCGTTTATTTACCGACCGATGAACAGGCCACCCATTCTCACGATACCGCCAGAACCAAACGCCCATGCAAGGCCCGTTGTGCGCTTGTCCGGGCCAGATGTTAAACCAGTAGTTTTGTCGTTTCATGATGATGGCATCATCGCCAGATGTGGTGACGATATCCGCCGGCTGGTCACATTCGATTTGGATTTGTTTGAAATAGATAATTAACGAGGAAATATGATGTTTTACAAAGATGAAACTCTGGCACTGTTTGTTGACGGTGCAAACCTTCATGCCACGGCCAGGGCATTAGAATTTGATATTGATTATAAGGTTCTGCGTACCGAGTTTATGCGACGCGGTAAATTGTTGCGTGCTTCCTATTACACGGCAATGCTGGAAAGTGAAGATCATAACCCGGTCAGGCCATTGGTCGATTTCTTAAGCTACAACGGTTTTAATATCATCACTAAGCCCGCCAAAGAATACACCGATTCAATGGGTAATCGTAAAATCAAAGGCAACATGGACGTTGAAATAGCCGTGGATGCACTCGAATTAGTATCACACGTTGATCATATGGTGTTTTTTACAGGTGACGGAGATTTTACACCGCTTGTAACGGCCCTACAGCGTCAAGGCGTTCGGGTGTCCGTGGTCTCAAGCATCAAAACACAGCCATCATTTGCTTCAGACGAGTTGCGCGGATCTTGCGATAACTTTATTGAGCTGGATGATTTGCGTGATGTTATCGCTCGGCTAGCCCAAAGTGTGTAAACTTACGCTATTATTTCAACAGTTAGATGATAAAAGGGCCATGTGTATGAATACATGACCCTTTAAGAGTATTATAAGTTTACCTAATACTACCTTATACAACTTTAAATTGAAAGTCAAATCCGCAAGTGAAAGCGGAATTACACTTTAAAACGCACCACCACCAAACATGAAGAAAATATACGTTTTATCCGAGCATGGTCATGTGCTGCCTGAATTTGCCCCCCCAACCGTAATCCCGATCACGACACGCCAGCCAATCATCAATTTGATCAGTTGGTAAAATAACGGGCATTCTATGATGTAGCTCTGCAATGTCGGATGCAGCCGGTTGCGTCATGATCGTGGCAGTATGCAGATCATCCCCAAGTGTTGAATATAAACCCGCAAAGAAAAACACCGGCGCATTTTGTTCAACAGTTATAGTGTGTTGTTTTTTGCTGCCCTTTGGCCCCGTCCACTCGTAGTAACGCGTGGCAGGGATCACGCATCTATTGTGTTTCCAAGCCGTGCGAAACGTGGGCTTTTCATGGGCTGTTTCTATCTTTGCGTTGAATGTGGTGGCTTTCCAGTCCTTAACAGTGCCTTTGTGCCAGTGTGGCACAAACCACCAGCGGGCAGGGGCCGTCACTACTTCACCACCACTCAAATAGGCCATCGCAATGTCTTGGGTTGGCGTAATATTCTCGCTTGCAGGCAAATCAGGCGGCGACAGATCCCCGAACTCTTCAAAGTAGCTCAGCCAATCAAGTTTAGTCTGCGCAAAACGTCCACACATTAGGTAAGCTTCCTTTGTTGTCGGCTAATGGAGATCATAGGCCAGCCCATGTTCTAATCATTTTCCCAACATTTTTTAATTGCTCCTGGCGCAAACTCTGATTTTTAATGCGAATGGCTTTGAAAAAAGCTTCACACAGCATCGGCCCTTTTTCCACATTCTTGCGAACATAAAGCATTGCCCGGTGCAATTCTTCATCCTCAACATCCCGATCCATACAATCTTCTACAGCTTGATCAACCACACTCAGAACAGAGCGTAATTCATCCAAGATCAAAATTTCTTCAGACCAATTTCCACCGAAGGCGACATTACCAAGTTGTTTTCTTTTATCCATTAGAACATAATAGGAACATTGCCAAATTTAACAACGGAAAACGAACGTGTCTCACTTTCGAACCTTATACATTGATATGAACAGTTTTTTTGCCAGTGTAGAGCAGCAGATTGATAAATCATTACGCGGTCGGCCAGTTGCAATAACGGCCGTTGAAGCCGAATCGGGATGTGTGGTGGCTGCGAGCTACGAAGCAAAGGCGTTTGGCGTCAAAACTGGCACACGGGTTTATGAGGCGCGCAAGCTTTGCCCCAATATCGTGTTTAGGCCAAGCCGCCACAGGCTCTATGTTCGTTTTAACCAACGTATTGCCGCCGTACTGGATAGACACGCAGAACTGGAACACATCAGATCCGTTGACGAGTTTCAAATTGCCTTGGGTGGATCAACAGCGCGTCTGGATAATGCATTTGCATTAACCAGACAGCTTAAAGCCGCCGTTCGCGCAAATGTCGGCTCACAAATGCGGTTTTCGGCTGGGATCGGGCCTAATCAATTACTGGCAAAGATTGCAGGTAAACTTGAAAAACCTGACGGTCTTCAATGGCTTTCCCCCGATAACCTGCCTGATGCCTTGGCCCACCTTCAGCTTGATGACTTGCCAGGCATATCGCGCGGTATCAAAGCCAAATTATGGAAGGCCCATATTTGGGATATACCCGCACTTTATGGCCTAGATCCGCGCCATGCGCGCAAAATCTGGGGATCAATCGAAGGCGAGCGGTTTGTCCGGGCCTTGCAGGGGGAGAACATCCCGCTCGTAGAAACCAGGCGAAACGGCTACGGCAATTCCAAGGTGCTTTCCCCCGAAAACAAATCAATCAACAATGCCTATCTGGTTTCTCGCTGGCTTATTGAGAAGTCCGGCCACAGGTTGCGCCGCGATGGATATACGACACAGCGGTTTTCTATATTCATGCGCTTTGAGCCTGAAGGCGGCTGGAAAGGATCACTCAAAACATATCCGACCCAAGACACATTATTGTTCCTGAAGCTGAATAAACAGCTTTGGCGTAAAATGTACGATGCACGGCACCCCAACAGAATAGCCAGTATTGGCGTTCATCTGGGCGAAGTACAAACGCTGGAAAGACGCTCGGGCGAAATGCTTTTGCCGCTTGAAACCGGCAGTGCCAGCGCAGGCGAAAAGCTTGGGGCGATCATGGATAACATTAATGGCCGGTTTGGCTTGGGAACCGTTAAGTACGGTATCAACAAACCGCATCTTGGGTTTTTTGATAAAGGGTGATGGTCGCTATGCGGACAAAGCGACTACTTTTCAAAATGTGACATTTGGCAGTAAGGGCGGATAGCGGACTTTCGCTGCAGGGGAAAAACAATTACCATTATCAATCAATGCAGACCTTCAATCCTGAGCTAGCGGTCTGTCAATCCTCGAAGATTCTTCGATTTCAAGAAACCTAGAGACTCTTGCACTGCGGCTGACGAGGTAGTCTCGAAGGGGTTCTGTCGCAAATTTTGCCGCCTGTTTTCCTCTGTGTTGAATCCTGCCATAAGCTTTCGAAAAATTCTATGGGCAGGCAATCACAAATGACGATCAATTTCAAAGGCAGCCATTATCCGAAAGACGTGATCTTGTATGCGGTGTTTTTCTATGTGCGCTACGCCGTTTCCTATCGTGATCTGGAAGAAATAATGGAAGAGCGCGGGGTGAATGTTGACCACGCAACACTGAACAGGTGGGTTGTGAAATATTCTCCAGAGATTGCCAAAGCTGCGCAGATCAAAAAGCGCCCCACAGGCCAATCCTGGCGAATGGATGAGACCTACATCAAGGTAAAAGGCAAATGGACTTACTATTACCGTGCCATCGACAAGTTCGGAAAAACCCTTGATTTCATGCTGTCAGAGCACCGGGATGAAGCGGCGGCAACTGCATTTTTCACCCGCGCAATCGGCAATAATGGTTTTCCGGATAAGGTCGTGATTGATAAAAGCGGCGCAAATCTCGCGGGATTGCAGAACATGAATTGCGCGCTGATTTTGAACGGTTGGTTCTGGCTGATCGAGATCCTGCAGGTCAAATATCTGAACAATATCATCGAACAGGACCATCGATTTATCAAAAAACTGACGCGGCAAATGAAGGGTTTCAAATCCTTCAACTCGGCAGCGGCAACACTGGAAGGTATCGAAGTTGCACACATGATCCGAAAAAAGCAATTCCGCACAGCCGGTCAAACCGCTTTCCAGCAGTTTTCTGCGCTGGCTGGATAACTGTATCTGGCAGAAAGGCCCTTTCTAATCAGCGTAAAATTTGCGACAGAACCGCAATGGCTGTAAGTACACCTGTCAGATAAGCATGCGGTTCGATTTTGTTGAGCTTACATGTCTCGACAATAGATGCAAGCATGGCCCAGTTTTGCGCGCCAGCATCATGACCCGCGAATAGTGCATTTTTGCGGTTTAGCGCAATGGGGCGCATGCAGCGCTCGACCGTGTTGTTGTCGATCTCGATGCGGCCGTCTGCGAGGAACAGATTTAATCCGATCCAGTATTTGGCAATGTACTTTAGCGCCAATCCTGTTGGGGATTTGGCTGACACCAGCGCACGACTGTAAGCCAACCATTTATCAAAGGCTTCCATACGTGGTTTGGTTTTCTCTTGGCGGAGTGCGCGACGCTCATCAGCGGACATACCCTTGATTTGCGCTTCAATACGGTAGAAGGCTTTGATCTGTTTTAGGCCTTCTTCTGCAATGGGGGCCACGTTGTTGATGGTTAACTCAAACAGCTTGCGACGCGCGTGCGCCCAACAATAGGCCAGCTCAATGGGTGCGTTGTCACGTCTGTCTTTGACACGATTATAGCCCGTATATCCGTCCACTTGCAGAACGCCGCCAAAGCCCTGCAATATCTCGACCGCATGCTTGCCTGCCCTGCTTGGCGCATAGGTGAATGCAACGCCTGGCGGGGCTGATCCGCCCCATGGCCTGTCGTCTCGGGCCAATGCCCAAAGATAACCCGTTTTGGTTTTGCCACGCCCTGGATCAAGCACTGGGGCGGTTGTTTCGTCCATGAAGAGTTTGGTGGATTGCTTTAGGTCAGCTTTCAAACATTCATAAACGGGTGTCAGTTCATGTGCGACACGACCCAGCCATGCGGCCAGTGTTGATCTATCCAGATGTACGCCTTGGCGTGCAAAGATACCTGATTGGCGAAACAGCGGCAGGTGATCGGCGTGTTTGTTGATCACGATGGTTGCCAATGTTGCCTCCGTGGGCATGCCCCCTTCAATCAGGTGTGGTTTTGCTTGAGCCTGAATAATACCGTTCTCACAATCACGGCAGGCATATTTTGGGCGACGTGTTACCAACACACGGAATTGCGACGGCACAATATCCAAGCGTTCGGAAACATCTTCTCCAATGATGTGGCGTTCACAACCGCAGTCACACATGATGTTGTCTGGCTCTAAGGTCTCTTCAACCCTTGGTAGATGTTTAGGCAATGACCCGCGATTGGTTTTACGCGGTTCTTTTGGCTTTGCCCTATCACTCACATCTTGTTCGTCTTCTGCAATAATAGCCGCCATTGCTGTTTCAATATCTTCCAGCGCCAACTCATATTGATCTGTTGCAACTTTCTCTGACTTCGATCCAAATAACGCACGTTTGAAATCTGCCAAGAGTTTTTCCAAACGTTCGATGCTATCATCTTTACGCTCATTCCGATCTTCTGAATCTTGCAAAAGCGCCTTTAAAAGAGCAATATCATTGGGAAGGTTGGGACTTAAACTCATGTCGCTTACCTAACAAATGTGGGACATTTTAGCCCGTTGAAAACACCACCCGAGTCACTCTGCCGCAACGGGCGGCAGGGCTTCAAGTTGGGTCACGCGTCGCCAATCCAAGCCTGCAAAAAGAGCTTCAAATTGGGCGGGGTTTAAACTCAATACACCATCACGGATGGCAGGCCATTTGAATACATGTTGTTCCAACCGCTTGTACGCCATGACCAGGCCCGTACCGTCCCAGTAAATCAGCTTCAAACGATCAGCTCGCTTTGCGCGAAACACATAAACAGCACCATCAAAGGGCTTCTTGCGTAAGTGGCTTTGCACGAGTGCAGCCAATCCGTCATGGCCTTTGCGAAAGTCTACAGGTTTGGTCGCAACATAAATGTTCACGCCGTGCGATGGGTGGATCATAGGGATGCTGCAATCTCGGAAATACGATCTGGCGATGTCCGCGCATCCAATCGAATGATCACATCCCCTTTGATCACGTCTAGCGTGTCCGAAGCGAGGGGCGGCAATGCGCTAGGTGCAAGTGACGGGTTCGCCTCAACTTGCACAGGCACAAAATCCATCCCCTCCAGATTGGGGAGAACTAACTTTCCTAGCCGTGCCATTCGACGCCAGTCGGAAATTGTGCTGGCCGTCACCTCATATCGTTTTGCAACTGCACTGACCGTCTCGCCTTTGATCAGCGTTTCCGCAACAATTCGCGCTTTCAACTCACTCGGCCAATTACGTTTACCATCCTTGCGCCTAGGTATCCGTGCTAAAAACTCGTTACTAGCTCCCATTGAGAAACTCCCTTCATAACTATGAAAGGGCTGAATCGCATATCGAACATTCAGATGCTATGTGGGGTTGGCGCAACGCTTACCGATCACCTAACCATCCAGCCAATTCACCAGAGATGTAGCATGAACCATTGTCACTGAGCAGGCGTGGTTTATGGCGTACAGTTGCCTGATCACAACCAGATGCTTCCAGTGCCATTTCCAATGTATCTGTCACATCACCAGCCTTCATCGTCGTACACAGCTTCCATGCGATGATATAGCGGCTGTAATCGTCCAAAATTGTGCTCAGATAATACCAGCCCCAACCAATGATCTTGAAGTAGGTGAAGTCTGTCTGCCACATTTCATTGATGCGTATTGTCTTGTCATGGAATTCAGATGCAGCTTTGATCGTAACGTGGCTTGGTGCTGTGATCAGGTCTACTGCCTTTAAAATGCGATAAACTGAGGATTCCGAGATAAAGTACCGCTTCTCGTCAGTGTATTTGATCGCAAGCTCCCTTGGCGTCAGCGCCTCATATTCCAGCGCACACTCAATCAGATCATTACGCTTAGCCTCTGGGATGCGGTTCCAAACAAGGCCTGGGCATGGTGATCTATTAGCAAGGCCATCCAACCCACCTTCGAGGTATAAGTCATACCAGCGATAGAATGTGGTGCGTGGTATACACAACATATCCAACGTTTTCTTGGTTGGCAGATGTGACGCTTCAACTGTACGAATGATCTCCAACTTCTCTGATGCTGGATACCTCATTCCTCGTACCCCCCAAAACCTGCCATGCTTTTTTTAAGAAGCCGGTTTTCCAGCGTTAAGTCGGCCACACACTCTTTCAATGCCAATGACTCCGAGCGTAAATCTTTCACTTCTGGTGATGTGGCTTGGCGTGCAGTATCACCTGAAAGGCGGCGCTTCCCTGCTTCAAGGAATTCCTTGGACCAGCTGTAATACAGGCTTTCTGAGAGGTGGTCGCAAGATTTCGGACCAGTAGTTAAGATGGATCGACTAACGAGAAAGACGATTCAAAATGACGAAACGAAAGAACCACTCTCCCGATTTCAAGGCCAAGGTTGCGCTTGAGGCGATCCGTGAAGAAATGACGATGGCGGAGCTGTCAAAGAAGTACGGTGTGCATCCAACCCAGATTGGGACATGGAAGCGTGCTGCGATTGAGAATATGGCCGCGACATTTTCCAGGCGTGGCAGTGATCTGGGGCGCGCTGATGACGCTCAAATTGACAAGCTGCACTCGAAGATCGGTCAACTGGTTGTGGAACGGGATTTTTTAGCAAGTGCCTCGGTTCAGTTGCTCGGAACACGAGGCAAAAAATGGTGAGCAAGGATCATAACCTGAGCGTTCGGCGACAATGTGGGCTGCTGTTGTTGGCGCGGTCAAACCTGTATTATCAGCCGAAGGGTGAAAGTGCCGAGAATTTGCGGTTCATGGAAATAATCGACAAACAATTCCTAGATACGCCTTGGTATGGGTCACGGCAAATGGCGCGTTATATGCAGCGGCAAGACCACAAGTGTGGCCGCCACCGTGTGCGACGCTTGATGCGTCTGATGTGTTTGGTTCCAATCTACCAGACGCCTAACACCAGCAAGAAGCATCCGCAGCACAAGATTTACCCATATCTGCTAAGAAACCTGGCGATTGATAGGCCAAATCAGGTGTGGTGTGTCGACATTACTTACATCCCTATGCAGCGTGGGTTTTTGTATCTGGTGGCGATTATGGACTGGCACAGTCGCAAGGTTTTGAGCTGGCGTTTGTCAAATAGCATGGAAGCGGATTTTTGCGTCGAAGCCTTGAAAGAGGCCATCGCCAAATACAGTAAACCAGAGATTATGAACAGTGACCAGGGCAGCCAGTTCACTGGCTTCGAATGGACACAGGCGCTGAGAGATGCCGATGTGGCGATATCTATGGATGGAAAAGGCTGCTGGGTCGACAACCGCATGATTGAGCGGCTTTGGCGATCCCTGAAATATGAATGCATCTACCTGAACGCATTTGAAATGGGTTCACAAGCTCGCACAGGAATCGGAAAATGGATGGCATACTATAACGCCGAACGCCCGCATTCGACCCACGGAATATTGACGCCGGATGAAGCTTATGAAAGAAAAACAGAACCAACGAGATTGGCAGCCTAAATGAAACCCTGATCCATCTTAAAATGGCTGCTAACTGGTCGAAATAGTAGGACCACCTCTCTGCAATGCCTTCACGGCGACATAAAGCGGATATGCTTTCTTCGCCACGCAGACCCGCCAGTACAATGCGGATCTTTTCTTCTGATGAATATGTTTGCCGTGTTTTACGACGAATGCTCTTTACCAATTTATCTGCAGCCGCTTTCGACTGTCCTGATTTCTTTATCATACTTAACTCCTTAACGTTAAGATGAACCAGAAACACTCCGCTATTCAAACACTCTAGTTTGTCCCAAAGGTGCTGACGTTAGACAAACAAGTTTCGGCGTTTTGAAAACTTCGAAGATTCACATTGGGCAAAAATAGCTGCGAAATATGCCGCCATTCCAACCGACCGCCTACACATAGCCGCCAAACAGGAACGCGCACGGGCCGCGCAAGAGAATGCGGCCTTTTTGGCAAAACAAGACGGCCGCGCCGTTCCCAAACAATTAGATTTCATTTAATAAAGGATATTCCCCATGAACGAAGAAACCAAAAAAATAACATACGAGATTCAACGCTTCCCGATGATCAGTGACAATCAAGGCGGGTTTACGCTGTACAACCTTACAGATCACAAGGGCCAAAAATGGGAATTTATGGATGTGTCCGTAACAAAGCGGATCGATGATTGTCTGGTTGATGAGGTCGCCGGCGTGGAAAATATCACAAACATTCGGGAAGCGGATCGAGCCTTGCAGGCATTCGAGGCAGCTTTCCCCAATGCAGATGTAACCGACCATTTAGAGGGTTTGGCTGATTATGGTATTCCAGAGCATATCCTTCAAAATGAAGAGACACAAAACCGTAAAGCTATCATCGGTAGGCTTTTGCATGAATTGCATCAAATGGAAGGGCTATTTTCCGACGATGATGGAAATATTGCCGCCGCCATGAATGAAGCCGAAGCGTTCATTTAACCCCCCTGCCCGTCCCTGTCTTTTCCCTATTGGAAAAGACAGAAACACTAGATTGAAAACCCCCGCGCTTGCGCGGGGCTTTATGACGGAATAGGCCACAGCCCAAGGCCGCGTGAGGATTTCATAATACTTTTGCCAGGTGGTATTCGGGTAGGCCAAACGCCCCCTGCCCTAAGGTGAAACCATTTAGTAGGTTTCCCAACAACTATTTTAGTCGAAGATATTGTTGCTCTTTGGACGGGTTGTCACTCGAATGTTTCTAATTTCCTAGTGAAGGGAAACAACTTGGCCTCTGTTTTTTACGAATCCAGGAGTTTTTTCTTGCTAATTTAGCTAATTTAGCTAATATATAGAAAATAGAAAGGATACCTAATGCAAAGCTTTACAGCTACAGACCTTGCCAACAAAACTGGCGATGTTCTAGCCGCAGCAGCGGAAGCAGCAGTTAATATCATGCGTTTTGGTAAAACACGATATGTTATTTTAACCAAAATACAATACGACAAACTACAAGAAAGAGCAGATACACGCCGCGCAATTCATGTTGACGATATGACAGATATTGAGGCCACCACACTTATTGCTGAATTAGAGGCCAGTGTTGAAAACGATTAAGAAAAATCCCTATAATGTGGGTGATGTGTGGAATTACCCTTATCTGTGGGCGCGTCAAAGTAAGGATGGTGAAACATCAGGTCGGAAAAACAGACCGTGTGCTATGGCCTTTTTAATTAAAAGATCAGACGGGTTAGAGTATGTGCTATTGCTGGCCATCACATCCAAGGAGCCCCGTCAAAATATAAGCGCAATTGAAATCCCGGATATTGAAAAGCATCGCGCTAATCTCGATCATTCTTTGCGGCTATGGATTATTTTAAACGAACGCAACGAAGATATTCCCAAACAATCTTATTATTTTGAAGCGGGTGGCTATGTTGGCAGTTTTAGTCATACTTTTTCAAAACAGGTGCAGAAAGCAAAAATTGCAACCATCAAAGCGCGGCAATCGACACAAGTAAGCCGTATAGATTAGGCATTAACACCTAACCGTATCACCCTACTGACGGGCGGGAGCATTATATACCCGAGAAGCACAAGCCCCATCAGGCGAAACGTCCGCCGCCGGTCTTGATGGTATCATCGTCTACCACATATATATCGCGTGTGGCAAAGCTGGTTATCGTTATCGTTACCGTATCAGGATCGCCAGTAGAAATACTATGATGAGGTGTCGCATATTTTTATGTTCCTTGGTAACCTGAAATGTCAGGGGCCTAGCCCCTGCCCCGCCAGGTTTTACGCTTCGCTGGGAGCCAAAAATGGCATTGATAGACAATTCTACGAATTGAAATAAGCTAAGCTTTCCGCGCATACTTAGCCTAAACGGCAATTGGGCGGCAGGTATTTGCACCACACACACCCTTACTCTGGTAGTTAAGGGGCAGACGGTAGTTTGTAGTCTGCAATTACGGTGTGCGCCGCGTCATGGGCTTTAAAAATGCCATACAGCAATCAAGAAACATATCGTGTTTGCCCAAAGCCGATGATAAATCATTGCGTCAGTGTTGAAAGAGCCGTGCCAGGCATTCGCCCCAGAATGTCTTATCGTCCTATCCAAGGCCCCAATATCAGTTAGCCCCGTGTTTGATATACCATTTGGTATCAGGCTCTTTTCAAAGCTGTAGTTTCTGCAGAATGGAAAATAAGCCTTGGCGCAGAGTGGCCGCACCCACAGCCATAAAATCTGATCCCTCTGGCCAGTGCCTATCCGAGGCCCACATATTGTCTGTCTGCGTGCGCTTCAAACTAAGAATTCCCCTTGGGCTATGCCCAATTCCTCGCGGGGCAATTTTTAGTTTGACCTCTCCGCTTTCCGCAAGGCTTTTTAATTTCCCACCGAAACAACAACTGAAAAGGAGCCACCAAATGGCACATCAAACACTAAAACTGAACGTTAAATCCGGCGAAAAAAACGGCAAAACCTTCTGGAACAAATGCGGTGTCGTATTCGTCAACACCAACGACGCAGGTGACATCACCTCGATCACAGTCAAGCACGACATGTTCCCGACCGTTGAAATGGTGGCCTTCCCGCAAAAAACCAAAGACGAGGACGACGAACCGGTAACAGAATAACCGCTCCCCACCTGGGGCGGCCTTCGGGCCGCCCCTTATTTCTCTCCCACATAATGGCTTCCGTCCAATCCAGCGCAAAAAAAGGGGACATGCCTTGCGGTCCGTGAAAACGACCTTTTCTCGTCGCGTGACAATCTCTCAGGCATACATGCTTTGCCAATCAACGGGCCATTACATGGCCGAGAGTCGCAGGGGCAGTTGCTTCGATATCTGGGATCTACGTCCCCGTTGACCGGCAGGCCATCGTATAGCCGAGAGATTGCCCTGCCTTGGTTTGCGCTCTTGCCCGCCTCCGGATGCTTCGCTTCCGTTTTTCTAGTCAATGCTAGTAACCAAATTAGGTGCAAACATCTGCTGGTTAATAAATAGTGAGTTTGAAAAGAATCAGTGCGAATAAAAATGCAATGATACTCGCGAAAGTGAAATTCAGCAGAAGACATGGGCATCAAAAAATAATGGTCAATGTAGGCCTAACATGGGCGTTTTACGTCTCTGATTTTAGATTGGGACTAATCTTGTCTTTTTGATCGTGGGTCCAAGCTTCCTCTTTGACAGCCGTGCAGGGCGTTAAATACCAAGATATATTAAAGACTTACGGGCTATGTTTGAAAAATATTTGGGAGTTCTGGGTGAGATCGACGGCTATTGCAAGTTTTGTCTCACCCGGCTGCATTACAACTAGATGTTGTGTCTATTCCGATTTCACGTAGGTTTAATCAAAAGAAAGAATAATGATTGCCCGACTCGACAAACTCCTGTAAATGACACTTAAATAGACAAAATCGCACTAAAAGCGATATTAAGGGCAGGCAGGAAGTGAATTTACTAGGAAATAGTGATAGTGAGGCGGAACTGTCATTTGATGAAATCATTCTCCAACAGGGTGAATTGATTTCAGACCGGCTCAACATGTTGAGAATGGAGCAGTATCCCCCGAACGCTCAAAAAAGCTTAAGGCAATTTACCCTTGCTGAGGTCGCCTATTTTTTAGGTGTAACACAATCAAATATTAAAAAGCTTCATCTCGAGGGGAAAGGCCCTGAACCGACGACGTCTTCTTCGGGCCGACGGAGCTATTCTGCTGAGCAAATGCTGGAACTTAGAGACTATCTTGATAAAAATGGCCGTGCTGGGAAAAATCCTTATGTGCCAAAACGACAAGATGGCGAAGAGCTACATGTAGTTTCTGTCGTAAATTTCAAAGGCGGCAGCGGGAAAACAACTACGGCAGCGCATTTGGCGCAGCACCTTGCTTTACGTGGGCATCGTGTGTTGGCAATTGACCTTGACCCTCAAGCATCGCTAACAGCTTTGCATGGCATCCAGCCTGAACTTGATGAAGTTCCCTCTTTGTATGAAACGTTGCGTTATGACGATGAGCGTAAGCCAATCACAGATGTAATACGCCCTACTAATTTCCCGAATTTGGACATCGTACCCGCAAGTTTAGACCTTCAGGAATACGAGTATGATACGCCCGTCGCGCTAACCAGCCGGGAACCTCAACAGGGGCGCGCTTTCTTCACGCGTATTTCCGAAGCTTTGAAAGACGTCGATGAAGAGTATGATATTGTGGTCATCGATTGCCCCCCTCAGCTTGGATATCTGACGTTAACAGCACTGACTGCTTCAACCTCTGTTTTGATAACCGTGCATCCACAAATGCTGGATGTGATGTCGATGAGCCAGTTCTTGTTGATGTTAGGCGGTATTATGAAAACAATCCGGGATGCGGGCGCAAAAATGAACCTTAAGTGGTTCAGGTATCTCGTCACAAGGTTTGAACCGACTGACGGCCCACAAAAGCAAATGGTCGGCTTTATGCAAGCTATGTTTCCAAATCAAGTGCTTCAATCACATATGGTTAAATCGACCGCTATTTCCGATGCGGGGATAACCAAGCAAACACTGTATGAAGTTGAGAGATCGCAATTTGTTCGACCCACATATGATCGTGCGATGAACTCTTTGAATGCTGTGAACGATGAACTTACGGCACTAATCCACGAAGCTTGGGGGCGCAAATGAGTACGCTTTTTGACAGCCGTGCAGATTCGATCTTTTTCAGTGGAGAAACATTAGTCCAGTCAAATGGGAGGATGAACAATGGCGCGTAAAGATCTTCTTAAAAACGTGATGAAGTCGCCTACAGACAATGGTTCTGCCAGCACGCGGAGTAGCTATGCTATGCGCGGCGCATCTAAATCGATGAAAGTTTCTCTCGATAGCCTTGCAGAGGATGCCCGCCGTATGTTGTATGGGGAGACCATCGTTGAGATTGCCCCAGACTTGATCGATAACTCATTTGTTAGCGACCGTCTAGGGCAAGACGACGAAGCATTCCAAGAGCTTAAGGCTTCGATACAATCAGGTAGCCAAGACACTCCAGTATTACTTCGCCCACATCCAAAGGACAGTGGCCGATTCATGATCGTGTTTGGGCATCGCAGGGTACGCGTCGTTTCAGAATTGGGGCGAAATGTAAGAGCCGTAGTTAAATCCATGGACGATGTTTCTCATATCTTGGCTCAAGGCCAAGAGAATACAGCGCGCGCAGATTTGTCCTTCATCGAGAAAGCAATGTTTGCAAAAAGCCTGACCGACATGAAGCAGCCCAAAGATGTCATCAAGTCTGCGTTGACCATAGACGGCACGCTTTTGTCTCGCATGTTGTCGGTCGCAACAAACATTCCAAGTGGTATCGTCGATGCGATTGGCCCTGCAAAACAGGTTGGCCGAGATCGCTGGGAAGATTTCAAGAAGCTCCTTAGTGTCCCTGCAAATTCTAAATTTGCCGGTCAGTTAGTAAATGACACTGCATTCTCGGAACTAACCAGCGATGCTCGTTTTGAATTGTTACATAGCAAAATTTCAGAAAAAGGTAGAGTTGTCCGGAAGACTAATAAGCGTACAGTAAATCCCAAGCGCACATGGACAGCCAACGGCGGTCGCATCAAAGGAGTTGTCGGTAAGTCAGGTAAGGCCTTCAATATCTCACTGACATCAAATGACGCCTCGGATTTTGGAACATATCTCTCCGAAAACCTTGATGGCATCTACCAGTCTTTTCTATCAACAAAACAGGAGAAATCCGAGTGATTTAACGGCAAAAGAAAAGCCCCCAAACCAAGCGGCATGAGAGCTAGTCTAATTACTTTGCACTTCTTAGATACCTCTCCCGCGAATCGCTGTCAATGAACAACACCGATTTGGTGAACGGCTTCCTTTTGTCTCCACATAAAAACGGAGGTTGGAATACAGGCATGAAACATACAGGTTGGCGCAAGCCGACACCGGGTCTTAGCATTGCGGAACAGCATGCAAAAGCCGGTGAACGATTAAGTATACCCAAAAACAAAGCACTGTTGGCGGTCAAACGAGTGGCCGCACATCTGGGCCTGAAGCCCAGTGATATGATGTTGCTCGATACATTTGGTGCATTTACCAAGCCGCTGGACTGGGAGCAGGGCAGGCGGCCGATTGTCTGGGCCTCTAACGCCTATCTGATGGAGCAGACGGGGTTTTCCCTATCGGCGCTCAAACGCCACGCCAGACGCCTCGTGGACGGTGGCCTGATATCCTTCAGGGACAGCTCGAACGGCAAACGCTGGGGCCACAGGGACGATCAGGGCTATATCATCGAGGCCTACGGCTATGATCTGTCGCCTTTGGCCGCACGTGCGGAAGAGTTCGAGCACCTATTCGCCCGGATTCAGGACGACCGGCAATTCTGCCAGCGCACCAAGCGGCAGATAACCATCACCCGGCGTATTATCCGTGCCAAAGTGGATCAGGCACTCGAGAATACGCTTAAAGGCCCCTGGAGAGAGTTGTCGGCTGCCTTTGAGGCCTTGCTGAGCCGCCTGCCCCGTGGCAATGCCACACCCGAGCGGTTACTTGATATGCTGGAATGGCTTTCAGAGCTTAAATCCAGTGTTGAACAAGCCTTCCAAGCGGCCTTTAAGCGCGAGGATGAGGTTGTGGAAAACACTCCTCAAACACAGGGACAAATACCTAATGAAACACAATATATGAACCCCTTGGGGTCCGTTAATGACCCTCATATACTAAATACAAATCAACTTAATCCTGTATCTAGTAATACATTGAAAGATAAAAAAACGGCGGGGGCAGTGCAAAAACCGCCAACACCTGATCCAGTAGAAAGCAAAGACATAAACTGGAGCACCTTTGGCAAACGAGGGCAGGGATCTGAAATTGATATCGCCACCGTCATGCAATCCTGCCCCAGCTTTGCTGAAATGGCCCGGGATCTAGGCGGCTATGTCAACAATTGGGAGCAATTGCACCGTACCGCAGGGCAACTTCGGCCGATGATTGGGATTTCTGAACCTGCATGGAACATTGCGCAGGAACGATTGGGCCCTCAAATTGCGGCAGCCGCTATCGCGTTGATTTATGATAAGTTCAACGCTGGCGAAGTTGCCTCCCCGGGTGGCTATCTGCGCGGCATGGTCGAAAAAGCCGGAGCAGGGGAGCTGCATCTGGATCGTAGCTTTTATGGGCGGTTGAATGAGGTAAGGATGGCGTGATGGCGCAACATTCCCTAACGGTTATTGGAATTCTAATGCTGAATAAACCTTGCAATTCTTCCACTAGATAGAGTAAATGCAAGGTATGATACAACGTTCTCACATAAAAACCGTCGAAACGGCCTTGTCCAATCAAGCCGGTGTTGTCCTGCTGGGCCCACGACAAGTCGGGAAAACCACGCTTGCACGGGAAATTGCCGAAACCCGTGATGCCGTTTATCTGGACATGGAGCGACGCGCTGACCGGCAAATTCTTGAAGAGCCAGACTTATATCTGGATGAGCAGATGGGCCGCTTGGTGATTATAGACGAAGTTCAACTGTTACCCGATCTGTTTGGTGCGTTGAGGGGTCAGATTGACCAAAGACGCCGGAAGGGTCACCGAACGGGGCAATTTCTGTTGCTAGGCTCTGCGTCCAACACGTTATTGCAGCAAAGTGCGGATTCACTTGCAGGACGTGTGAGCTATCATGAACTTACGCCATTCATGCTTCCTGAAATTGGTGCGAATAGCCTTAATCAGCTTTGGCTACGGGGCGGATTTCCAGACAGTTTTTTGGCAACAACGAATAGGGTTAGCCTGACTTGGCGCGAGGATTTTATCCGTACTTATTTGGAGAGAGACATTCCGGCTTTTGGCCTGCGAATTCCAGCTGAAGCTCTGCGCAGGTTCTGGACAATGTTGGCGCATAGTCAGGGCGGGCTTTTGAATGCAGCCAAACTTGCGTCTGGTCTTGGGATCTCTGGCCAAACTGTGGGGCGGTATCTGGATTTGCTGGTTGACTTGATGCTGGTTCGTCGGTTGGCACCGTGGCACGCCAATGCAGGCAAACGGTTGGTTAAATCCCCCAAAGTATATGTACGCGATAGCGGCCTGACCCATGCCCTTTTAGGGATAGAAACCGTTGAGGGCCTGCTAAGCCATCCGGTGATTGGTGGTTCATGGGAAGGGTATTGCATCGAAAACCTCATTGCCGCAGCCCCGCGCGGGACAGAACCAAGCTTTTATCGCTCTTCAGGGGGCGCTGAAATTGATCTTGTTCTCAGGCTTCCAAGTGGTGATCTTTGGGCGATAGAGATCAAACGAACAACTTCGCCGAAAGTTACCCGAGGGTTTCATATGGCTGCCGAGGAGTTGGGCGTGATGCGTCGGATTCTTGTCTATGCCGGTACAGAAGAGGTTCCGGGGCAGGGGGGCGTGCGAGCAATGCCATTACAGAATGCGATTGAGCAGCTCACTTCAGCATGAGTTTGGGTCACAGCCCTGCCGCCTTGGTCAAATTCACCCTGAACCTGTCGCGATTCCTTTGATACCGCCGCGTCATTTCGGGCGAGGCGTGTCCGAGCTGTTTCTGGACATAACGCTCATCCACATTTGCGCTGGTGGCAAGGCCAGCACGTAGAGAATGGCCCGAATACAAAGCGAGGCGTTCTTTTTCAGGCAGATCGGATCGAATGCCTGCATCGCGCACGGTTTTCTTAATCAGGCGGGCGACGTGTTTATCCGACAGTCGATCTCCGGTAGCTTTACGATCGTCGCGGGTGATGCGTTGGAACAGTGGGCCAAAATCGATCTTGGCGTAATGCAGGTATTGTTCGAGCGCGCGAACAGGGCAGGTGGCGTCAGAAGAGCCACGGCCGATTTCGACCTCGCGCCAGCCGGTTTTGCCGGTGAGTGTCAGCAGGAGACCCTTATCTTCGATTGTAATCCAGCCTTTGCTATCATCCGTGTCATCGCGGCCAAAATCCAGGCTGGCAATTTCGGAGCGGCGCAAGCCACCCGCATAACCGATCAGCAAGATGGCGCGGTCGCGTTGATCGCGCAGGCCATAATCCAGTGTGTCGATCATATCGAGGATGTCGTCGCGCAGGATGGCTTCTTTCTGCAGCGGCGGCCGCGCGTGTTTGCGCTTTATGCCTGCCAGCACGGTGGCGATATGGCGGTCTTTGCGATTAAGTCAGCAGGAGACCCTTATCTTCGATTGTAATCCAGCCTTTGCTATCATCCGTGTCATCGCGGCCAAAATCCAGGCTGGCAATTTCGGAGCGGCGCAAGCCACCCGCATAACCGATCAGCAAGATGGCGCGGTCGCGTTGCGCTTTATGCCTGCCAGCACGGTGGCGATATGGCGGTCTTTGCGATTAAGCTGGAAGCCGCGTTGCTGGAAATGCCAGGCAAGACCGGAAAGGCGGCGCTCAATGGTGGCAACAGTCAACGGTTTTGTCGGTGGGGTAGGGGAGGCACACTCTGCAATATACAGGCCGATCATTTGAGGATCGGGGGTGTTTCCGCTCAGCGGATCTGTTCCGCGCCTTCTACACCAGCTTGAGAAATGCGCCCAATCCGCCTTATACGCTGCATTGGTGTTTTCGGCGGTGGCATGGCGCGCATAGTCTTTGGCGGTATTGACCAATCTGTCGAGAGAGCCGGAACCTGCAAGGTTAGGAACCTTAAAGCTGTCACCACCGTGCGGGTCTCTCTCGTTGTCCGCGTTGGGTAAGGGCCTAACTGGCCCGAAGCTGCATATTTGGCCAGTTGAAAGAACGAAGGCGGAACATATTTAGAAGATCACCCTTCTGAACTATCATTTTGCAAGGTGCGGTAGACAGTCATACGCGATATGCTAAGATTTCGTGCGATTTGAGCCTTGCTGATGCCTTCGTCAGCCAATTCCCGAATAGCTGCTTCATCAACGGCCTTCTTCCGTCCTTTATAAACGCCCTTGGCTTTTGCGGCTTCGATCCCGGCGCGTTGGCGGTCCTTGATAAATTTCAGTTCCATATCGGCCACCATACCCAGAACGGTGATAACCATACGGCCCATATCGCCTGCTGTTGTGATCTCAGGTTCCAGAATACGCAGGGAAGCCCCTTTTGCATCTAGTTCATGAACTAGGTTTAGAACGTCGCGTGTAGAACGGCCTAGGCGATCAAGACGGTGGACGACTAACTCATCACCTTCCCGCACAAACTGCAAAACGGTTTCCAGTTCAGCACGACCGATCCGCGATGCACCGGAGCCGGTTTCAGAGCGCACAATTTCGCAACCCGCAGCTTTTAGTTTTGCAATCTGGATATCCAAATCCTGATCTGTGGTGCTTACGCGGGCATATCCGATGCGGGCCATGATGTATCCGTAACAATAGGGTGGTATGGTGTGTCTATCGTAACATTTATCGTTTTACTACCCCAAAGTGACACTAAGCGGTGTAACATTCAGATGTATCACTAGGGCGTACCCTAATGATGGCGTATTTCGAGGTAATGCAAAACGTATCCAAAGCATAAATTACCGTAGGCATATCCCGACAAACCTATTTGTCTGTTTTCGAATAAAGCCGTTCCACCGTTTGCGAGGCGTTCGAACAAGCGCCGCCCCAGCACGAGTCAACTGTTGTTTTAACATAAGAGCGTCAGATTTTGGGTGTAGGCATCACATCACCGCCCGGTATTATTATAGCAGGAATATACTGTAATTCTGAAGCTTCAATAATTAAGCTCCGACTTAATGGTTTAATAAGTTTTCATAAATATGTAATTTCCCATTACATGGCTATGTTCCGAGGAACTATTTCTCGCAGGAGCGCTCTGATGCCCGATAACAAATTAAATCTATACTCAACCTACGCCAAAACCCGAAAGTTTTGGTGTGAGATTACTCGGAAATTGTCGGTTACTTTGTCGCGGAATTCGGGCCATTTTCGGGGGATGGTCTTGCGGAAGAACGCAAGAATTGCGGCGGCGAATTGAGGTTGGGTCGGGTGAAATCTGTTATGGGTGACGTGTTGGTGCATGACTGCCCATAACCTTTCTATCGGGTTAAGATGTGGGCAATAAGCGGGCAGACGGATCAGATTTATCCTGCAATCAGAGCGTGATAGCCATGCACGCACCTGCTTACAATTGTGGTAAGGCGCGTTGTCCCAGATCACGTGGATGGTGGATTTTGAAGGGTTTTGTGCCTCGATTTTCGCCAGTATGCCACTGAACTGTCGCCGTTAACCTTTATTACTTCAACGAAGGGCGCGTCGAAATTTTCAAGATTGAGGGCGCCGTGAATGTTCACCCTTTGGCGTCCGGATGTGGTCATGACGGCGGTGTTTGAACCCTTCCTCATCCACCCATATGCAGGCCGGACCTGGTATTCAGGATGAACCGCGTCAGCGAAATACACGGCCTCATCATCGGGCAGTGAACTCAGAAGTTTCTCATACATATCAATGAATTGCCGCTGTAAAACTTCATCCGCCACACGCGGCAGGGCCATGGGTTTGCGGTATTCAAACCCCAACCGATGCAGCAGTTTCAGGCAGCCGGAATGGGAATATTGCGCGCCAAATTCCGCCTCGATAAAAGCAATGACCGGGCGCGTATCGCGAGCAAAATGCGCCTCAAGCCAGTCGCATAAAGCCGTTTTCTGCGCCGCATTAAGAAAGCTTAACCCGCCCTTCCAGTCAAACGTTGTCAAAAGATCCAGCCCGCCCAATCGGTACTGCTTGTGCCAATTCCGCACGGTATCGTCGTCGAGATAAAGCGCCTTGCCGACCTGAACGCAGCTCCAGTCATCATCCAAAAGCAAAATCGCATTTGCCCGTCGCGCCAGTTATAGAAATACCTTATGTATAATTTAGTCACCCAGACAGAAGCCATATTACTATTGGTCGCTATTGTGGCTGGAATTGTTGATGCCCTTGCCGGTGGCGGCGGCCTCATTACCGTACCAGCTCTGCTCATAGCGGGCTTATCGCCATTGTCCGCCGTTGCGACCAACAAGCTCCAAGGGGTGTTTGGAACGGGTGTGGCAACACTGACATTCGTTCGCGGAAATTATCTAAACCTCAAGACAGAAGTACCAGTATCTGCCCTTTGCTTTTTCGAGCTATTGGCGGAGCGCTACTGACAGTGATTATTCCGCCAGATTTTCTGGGCGCGATAATGCCATTTGTGCTAATCTTCATTGTGGGATTTTTCCTCTTCAAACATGATATAAATGATGAAAGTCGCGCACAAATTCTGAGCGTCAAGACGGTCGGGTTTTTAATCTTACCTTTGATCGCCGTATTTGATGGGTTTTTTGGCCCAGGGGCTAGTGCTCTCTACATGATCTCGCTGGTAAGTCTTGCGGGCCTGGGCATCGTTAACGCTACCGCGCGCGTCAAATTGTATAACTTTTCGTCCAACATGGGGGGACTTCTGGCGTATGTATTTGTTGGTGCCATTTACTGGAAGATTGGATTGTTGATGGCGCTCGGACAAACTATAGGCTCATTTATTGGAGCCAGAATAGCCATGTCTGGGGGGTGCAAAAATTATCAAACCATTGCTCATTGTTGTTTGCATCATCATGGCAACCAAACTGATCTTTTGGTGAAACTGCAAAGTTCGTCAGAATGTTGGCATGGATGTTGCCAGATGTTTGACAAAAGCTTCGATGCGCGCGGCACGAACAATTCGTGGGTTGATCAAGGCAACGATGTCCGCATCCGGCAAAGTCCACTCCGGAAGAACTTCGACCAGGTGTCCGTTTTTCAAATCTTTTGACACGCCCCATTCTGAACGTTCGATTACACCCAACCCATCTAAAGCCCAGGCGCGGATTACCTCGCCATCGTTGCTGGCAAACGCCGGCTGAACTCGTACAGAGTCCTGTTCACCATTCGGACCTTTAAATGGCCACAGGGTGACGTCTGATTGATTTTCTTGCACGACGCCACAACGAAATACGTTCAGATCTTGCGGTGCAGCGGGGATACCATAGTGTGCTAAGTAAGAAGGGGCGGCGCATAGAATACGTCGATTGTTAGCCAGTTTTCGGCGCGAGACATTAAGATCGGGCAATCGCCCGACATGAACCAAAACATCCCATTTATCTGAGCGCATTGCCCCCCGCGGATCTTCCGTCAGGTTGAGGTTCAACGTTATCTCGGAATGTAGCGCCGCAAAATCCGCCATACATGGCGCTACATGCATGCGGCCAAACCCGAAGGGTGCAACAATACGCAAGGGTCCAATGATGGTACCACGACGATTGGCCAGGTCTTCAGTCAAGGCGTCGATCTCTGCCAGGATCTTCGCGCTACGTTGTGCAAGCAGTTCACCATCGGATGTCAAGTGAACCGCCCCGCCGCCGCGTTCGACAAGCCGTAACGCTAACCGTTCCTCGATGGCAGCCAACCGTTGCGAGACAGCGGGCGGGGTCACGTTAAGAAAACGGGCCGCCGCTGCAAGCGATGGCGTGGTTGCTATAGCCGAGATAAATCGTAAGTCTGAAGCTCCAAGCATTAACTGCTACCTTATTGTTCTAATAAGTTTTCGTAAATATACAATTTCCTTTTGCATTGCTATATCTTATAAAATTTTTTCTGCCTGGAAGGCTCTTATGCCCAATCACAACGTAAATCTCTCGGCTTTGACCACACCCTGTCTTTTGTTGGATGAGGCGAAGATGACCCACAATATCGATAGGCTTGCAGATCAAGCACGTAGTCTGGATGTCACGCTGCGGCCTCATCTCAAGACAGCGAAGTCAGTAGATGTCGCGCGCCGCGTATTGACCGCTGGCACAGGCCCTGCAACAGTCTCAACTCTTACAGAAGCCGAAGTCTTTGCCTCTGCGGGGATTGATGACATCCTTTATGCCGTCGGTATTTCACCACAAAAACTTGACCGGGTACTGGCACTGCACCGCCTTGGTTGCGATCTGACTGTGCTGCTCGATTCTGTCCCTCAGGCAGAGGCGGTTGCCGCAGTATCACGGGACGCAGGGCACCCCATTCCCGCCCTGATCGAGATCGACAGTGATGGTCATCGTGGTGGGTTGAAGCCGGATGACCCCAAGGTGATAACCATCGGGCATATTTTGCACGACACCGGTGCGACTTTGCGCGGTGTGCTGACCCATGCAGGCGAGAGCTATGGTGCCCAAGGGGCAAAGGCACATGCCGCTTTCGCCGAGATGGAACGCACTGCCGCTGTTGCAGCGGCTGAGGGTTTACGTGCTGCGGGTTTACCTTGCCCTGTGGTGAGTGTTGGGTCTACGCCAACAGCCCACGCAGCACAGGATCTGACCGGCGTCACCGAGCTCCGCGCGGGTGTTTATGTATTCTTTGATCTGGTGATGGCAGGGATCGGTGTCTGCAAACCAGAGGACATCGCCCTGTCGGTCCTGACAACTGTTATCGGTCACCAAACCGATCGCGGATGGTTACTGATCGACGCGGGCTGGATGGCGATGTCACAAGACCGGGGAACGGCCAAGCAAGCTGTAGATCAAGGATATGGGATGGTTTGCGATGTTACCGGTGCAATCTTGCCAGACTTGATTGTACTCCAAGCCAATCAGGAACATGGGGTAATTGCCTGTCGCGCGGGGAACGGCATCAGGCTGCCAGATATTCCTGTTGGAACGCAGCTGCGGATTTTACCCAATCATGCTTGCGCAACGGCCGCACAGCACCAATCGTATAACGTACTACCCGCAAAACCAGGTGCTCCAGTGATGGAATGGCCCCGTTTTAGCGGTTGGTGAAAGGCCCTTATGTTCTATATTACTGAAGAACAATCCGCAGCCATTGTTTCACATGAGCTGGCCTATAACGCTGTAAAAACTGCGTTTATCGCTGCCACCGTGCCCTCGGCCATCCATTTTCCGGCAGTTCTTGGTCACGCGAGTGATCCTCAAAACCGTTTTGCGATCAAGTCGGCTACTGACGGAGCGCTGGCAGGGTTAAAAGTTGGTTCATATTTTCCGACCAATGACGTAGCAGACCTCCCGCGTCACGACTCGATCATTCTCCTGTTTAATCAGGAAAAGGGTAAAATAGGCGCCATTGTTGAAGCTGGTAAGCTCAACGCCTATCGCACCGCAGCGGCAGATGCCGTGGCAACCGACGCCCTCGCCCGCCCAGACGCCAATGTACTTGCGATATTCGGCACTGGTCACCAAGCCGAGTATGAAGCCCATGCCATCGCCCGCATCCGATCTTTGCAACGAATGATTGTGGTTGGGAGATCATCTGAACGGGCGGCTGCTTTTGCCACAAACCTGCGAAACGCGGGCCTGCCCGCCGAGGTTTGCGACGCTGAAACTGCTTGTCGTCATGCAGACATCATCATCACTGCGACGACGGCAACCGCACCGCTATTTCATGCCCATTGGGTACAGCCTGGTTGTCACATTTCGTCGATGGGATCAGACGCCGGAGGTAAGCAAGAACTTCCTCCAGAATTATTCCCTCGGGCAAGTTTGTTTTGCGACCTTCCAGGCCAATCGCTTCGTATCGGTGAGTTTCAACACATCGCGCCAGACATCATTCCGATAGCAATCGGTCTCGTTCTGACGGGCGAAAGATGTGGCCGTAAATCTAAAAAAGACATCACAATATTCGATAGTTCGGGCATTGCTTTGCAAGACCTCCACATGGCCGAAACAGTGATCGCTGCGTATCTCTCCAAGCACAAGTGAGGCGCGAAAGAGCGACAATAAATTCAAATTTAGACGGTGCACGAGCAATAGTTACAGTCACATGAGAAGGAACATAAAATGAGTATTTTACTTGCTACAAATTTTACAAAGAAAGACTCCGAAATTTGGATGTCAGAGCTTGAAAAAGCCTTTCCAGATGAAGTCTTAATACCTCTTTCTGAAAAGAATTCATGTCGGGATGTCGAAATCGCAATATGCTATCAACCGCCAAAAAATGCTTTATCGGGGCTGCCCAAGCTACGTTTCATTCAACTACTCTCAGCGGGCGTTGATGGCATATTGGTTGACACAAGTATCCCAGCAAATATTCCGTTCTGTCGCCTTGTCGATCCGGCTATGGCTGAAACGCTTGCGCACACCGCTTTGCTGTCGGTGATGATGTTGCACAGGAATTTGACTGGGTATCAGCAACAACAGAAAGAGCGAGTCTGGCAACAATTGCCCCAAATACCTGCCGCACAGCTTACAGTATCGGTACTGGGCCTTGGCAACATGGGACAGGCAACCGCACGTATGATTGAAAAGCTTGGATATCGCACACTGGGATGGAGCAAAGGTCAAAAAACCATAGCTGGAATCGAGTGTTACGCCGGCGATACAGGGCTAAAAGATGTTCTGTCGAAATCCGATATCGTGCTTAATCTTCTACCGTTAACGCCAAGCACAAGAGGGCTGTTCAATGCTGAAAACTTTGCAACAATGAAGCGCGGTGCCAGTTTGATCAATCTGGCTCGCGGGGCGCACGTCATTGATGATGATCTGATAGCGGTGCTGAACTCCGACCAACTTGGTCATGCGATACTGGACGTGTTCAATACCGAGCCACTACCAGTCGATAGCCAAATCTGGACACACCCAAAGATCACTGTTTTCCCACATATCGCGGCAATCACTGATCCAAAAACCGCATCACAGATTGTAGCGCGGAACATAGGAAATTTCAGGTCTGGCAAGCCTTTGGTTGGCTTGGTGGATCGTTCACGGCAATACTAGCAGCGCCCACTTATAGCAATTTGAAGCCGCATGAGTGCACTGACAAACAAATGGTTCCGTCATTTACGCGGCTTTTTTATGAAAATCGATCCGCCGCTCCATATCCACATCAAACCGCCCGTATGGATTAAGGTGGCCATAAATGGCAGGCGACAGACCACGGTAATCTTCTGGTGACATTCGCGTGATCCACTGTGGTTCGGTCAACACGGATTGCATCATACGGGTGTTTACATAAACCATTGAGGCTTGCAGCAGGTGCAATGACAGGGCTGATATTTCCTGATCTTCAATCCGGTTGGTGGCGATTTCACCGCCCTTGCCAAAGAACACAAAGCCGTTGGCACTGTTCCAGTTTTCCACCACATTCAGGCCATCATTGATTTCACGCCGGAATGCTTCAGACCGCAGATAGCGGCACAGAAAGATAGTTTTAATGGCACGACCCAATTCCGCCAGCGCTTTGTAAGTCGGATGCATGATTTCGGCACGAGCAAAGCGACGCAAGATGGCTTCTGGATCAGCTGTGCGATGGCGCATGGCGGCGGCATATTTAACCATCTCGTCGTATTGGCGCTCGATCTCTGCCCAGTCGATTGTGCCCGACAGTATTGGCGTAAGATTGGGGAGCGCGGCTTTTATTCCTGTATACGGCACCGACAGTTTCTGCCTCGCAATGGCCTTCAATCGCGGTGCCAGTTCAAAACCGAGCAGGTGGCAGAATGCAAAACCAACCGCGCTTTGTCCGTGGCTGTCTACATATTGTCGCTGAATATCCATGTCGGTGCAGTGGCGTAAAACGCCTTCGATCATCGAGGCCACCTCGGATGACGAGCAGCGTTTGAGCTGAGAATAAACGCAAGTGGCTTGCCGCTCTACATGCCAGTAGATCATTACACCACGTCCACCGTAACGCGCATGCCATTCTGTCATCAGATTTCGATCCCACGCGCCGAACTTGGTTGAATCAGACGCACAGGCCGTACCGGGCTCACCCCAGACCTCTGGATTTCGAATGGCCAGCGTGGCATTTGCCACTTGTGCTGCCGCTTCCCGTAAGGCCGCAGGATAAATATACCGCCTGCGAATATGCAGCAATTCATCGTAACTGGTATCGGAAACACCAGCGGCAATCCGCTTTAGGCCCGCATTGGTGCCAAGGCCATAAAGACATAAAAGCAACCGTCGGTCGCGGATCGTACGGGGGAGCATTTCACGTGAGGCGGAGGTTTCAAACGCATTCAGATATCCGGTATCCAGCGCGGCTTCTTTCAGAACATCAAGCAAGCCCGTCATCGGCCAACGCTTCCCAATCTCGGATTTCATGGCCACCAGCCCTGTTGGCTCTGGCAAAGGCGCAAACGGGGTGATTGAAATACGGTTGTCACCGTTCCAGCGCAAACGCACCTTATCGTTCTTGGGGATATCGTCGTTTAGCAAACGTAGTTCTTGCTCAAGTGCGGCTTCTACGCCTGCAACAAACGCTTTGGCATCTTGTTGTAAATTAAGGCTGGCATAATAATCGTCGCGGCGGCTCTCAAAATCTTTTGGCAGATCATCATCCGGATTGCGGTAGCGATCAGCGCCAACGACCCAGATTTCCTTTCCTCGAATACACTCACGCAGCTGGACCAATATACACAGCTCAAAACTGATAATATTGACCCGCCCCTGCGCATCGATAACCGAAGGTCGCCATTTGAACGGAACCACCGCCATTGGCGCTTCGCTTTGCGATGCAACCCGTCTGCCCCCAAAGCGCATTTTCTTGATCCAGTCCAATGCATCGAGAACAGGTCGCCACACCGCATTATTGGAGCGAAATTCCAAAACATTCAAAAGCTTAGGCAGCATTGGCCTATAGTGACTTGAGTAGGATCCCCGCATAACTTTTTGAACCCGCCTATCCAATCCACCCTTTGCTTTGAATTCCTTGATGATCGACGAGAGTTTACTTTCATTGGCGACGGGGAAAATAACATCACAAATACGGCCTGTTGGTTCATCAATGGATGCCAGTGCGATATCAGCCAACAACTTTTCCTTGCCGTAAACCCGCTCGATTTCTTTTGCGATACCCGTCACAACCTTTCGCCGTGATCTTGCTGAAATGCGGTGAACTGTTTCCAGCAGAAGATCGACGATATTATCAATCAGCGCAGATTCACGTGCCATCAGGTAAACCGCATAGAGGCCAAGGCGGTATATTCGATTATGCCTGCGCATTTCCGAAGCGGTCTCACCGCTTACACGGCGCGCTAAACGGTCAATGAAATGCCGCCCAACACCCGCCAACATATCTTTGGGCAATGCCAAGCTTTGAATAAAACCCAGTCGCTGCGTAACCATCAGCATGCTTTCCAGCGTGGCTGCCCCAGCATCATCTTTCAATCGGTAGAACCCAGTTGGTTCGCCGGGCTGTGCTAACGAGGCTTCAAGCTTTGCAATCGCATCACCTGAAAGGCGATCTACAACGCCATCAAGAAGCTGCTCCAAAAACTGTTGGCGGGCTGAGCGGACAAGGCGTTCCATTATCTTTGCAGAATAAGCAAAAACCTTATGATCAAGGCACCACAAAAAGGCTTCTTCCACCATATCATCAAGGGAGAGACCTTGGCCGCATTTGGCCATCTGCAACCAATTACTCAAGGCTGAGCGGTGCCGATCTGTCATACGCACAAACCCAAGGTGAATTACAATCTCGGCACAATGCCGCCGCGCCGAGCGGCCTTGGAAATCATAGAGGCCAGTATCCATGCGTTGAGCATCGACCTGTTCAGAGAGAAATGTCCTTGCATCATTGGGAATATCAGCCCAATCCGATAGAAACCGGCCTGTTTGTTGGAAATACTTCAGCTGAGCAGCCAGCCCAACCCGCATTGCTTTTGGACGTGCGTTGATGAATTCTACATCATCATACGATAATCCCCATTGGCGGGCTATATCTTCATCAGGAATCATAAGGTTACCTCAAATCTACGGACCCCAAAGGCAACTATGGATAGGTCAAAGCGTCAATACCAATTATGTTCCACCTTCGTTCTTTCAACTGGCCAAATATGCAGCTTCGGGCCAGTTAGGCCGAACAGAGGCAACAGCGGCAATACATGCGGCTTTTAATAGAGTTTTCATTGTTTTCTCCCATTGAAACTATCTGGGCTTTTGCCCACATGTTTAAGAATAAACCGCTTGGAATAGTTTTTTGCAAAATAAAAACCTAAACTAATTTAAACTGTTATTTATCAATGTCTTAAATTTTTTAATTTATTCTAAACCAAAAATGTGCGAATATTCGCACAGTAATTCTTGCGTATAACACAGGCGGCAGGCTAGATTTTAATCCGCAGAACATATTTACGAATCGCAGAAATGAAATGAAATTTACCCGCCTGAAATATATAATCGCATACATATGCGTAGCGGGTTTAATCGCATCTGCAACCTTTGCCCTTTCATATCGCAGCACCCTAAATCAACTTAGCCAGACAGGTGCTGTCAGGGTTGAACAGGCCCGCGACAGATTGCTGGGCCAGTTGGCCAGCTTTCGCCAATTACCGAATTACCTAGCCAAACACCCCACTGTTAAAGAAGTTATTCAAGACCGCACAACTTCTGCCACTGCCAGTGAGTTTCTGCTCAACACGGCCCTGATTTCTGGTGCTGATAATATCTTTATTCTGGACAAATCCGGCACCACGATTGCGTCTTCAAACGCGAACACAGTTCATAATTTCATCGGCAACAATTACGCCTTCAGGCCCCATGTGCGTGCGGCTATGAACGGGCGGTTAGGATTTTATCACGCATTGGACTCTAATGATGACAGTCGCGACTTTTATATCGCACGCGGCATTTCACTGCCCCAAACACCTCATGCAGGCGTTGTAGTCATTCAACTTGATGTGGCAGCTTTAGAGTTTGAATGGCGTGTCGATGAACAGGTTCTGGCCTTCTTTGACACAGACGGCGTGGCCTTTGTGACCAACCGCCAATCCTTGGCATTATTGCGCGAAACACCTGATCAACAAACCCTGGTTGATAGCCGCCGTTATGCGCAACACACGTTACAACCCTTTTTCATGCACACAAAAAACCAGATATTCGGGCACACATTATGGCGGTTTAAAAACACTAATGAACTGCCCGCCCAAGCCTTGATTATTTCAAAGTTCATTCCTCAGATTGATATGACCGCCCGCATTTTCATGGACACACAAAATGCCAAGGCGGCGGCCCGCGTGCAGGCCCTACTGGTCGCCGCCGTATTGGCCGTTATCGGCCTTGGCATGTGGGTTCTTTTACAACGCAGACAACGGCTTGCCGATTTGCTGGCGATCAAAGAAACCGCCAATGCAAAGCTGGAAGCCCGCGTTGAAACCCGAACAGCCCAGCTGCGCAGCACCCAGCACCAGTTGATCCAAGCGGGCAAACTGACTGCCATGGGCCAGATGTCAGCGGGGATCAGTCATGAGCTAAATCAGCCTTTAGCCGCCATTCAGAACTTTGCCGAAAGCGGCAATAAACTGATTGATCGCGGGCGCCACGGCGATGCCCGCGAAAACTTCAAACTGATCACCCAACAGATAGACAGGATGAGCCGCATTATCCGCAGTTTGCGCGCTTTTGCCCGCAAGGAAAAGGAAACCGTTGAACCTGTTGACCTGCAAAGCATCATCAACGAGTCGATCAATCTGGCCACTGTGCGTTGCGAACAAGAAAACGTCACCATCATCCGCCAAGGCTTGGAAAAGCCCGTTTTTGTCATGGGTGGGCACGTGCGCCTGCAACAGGTGGTGATCAATCTGATCACCAACGCCATTGATGCGATGGCTGGACAAACGGACAAAAAAATCACCCTTAACCTTAAGCAATTAAAAGAGACCGTGAGCCTGGTTATCCACGATACCGGCCCCGGCTTTACCGACGCGGCCCGCGTGTTCGAGCCATTTTATTCCACCAAAGAAATTGGCGCCAGCAAAGGCATGGGGCTGGGCCTATCGATTTCCTACGGCATTGTAGGCAGTTTTGGCGGCGACATAACCTGCCTTAACCCCCCATCTGGCGGCGCAGAGTTTACCATCACCCTGAAACCCGCACCAAGCGGGGGGCCATGATGAAAAAGCAAGTTCTGCTCATCGAAGATGATGACGCCCTGCGCGCATCCCTTGCCCAAATGCTGGATTTGGAAGGCATCACCGTGTTGCAAGCCAACGGCTTTGATCAGGCGCGCCGTTCCATCCGCGCCAATTTCGCAGGCGTCATCCTGTCTGATATTCGCATGCCACAAAAAGACGGCTTTGATGTGCTGGCCTACGCCCAAAGCGTTGACACCGAACTGCCCGTAGTGATGCTGACGGGTGAGGCCGATGTGCCCATGGCCCTGCGCGCAATGAAAGAAGGGGCTTATGATTTTCTGGAAAAACCCTGTGCATCCAACACATTATTGGATGTCCTAACCCGTGCATTACACCACCGCGCCCTGATCACCCGCACCCGTCAGATGGAACAGCAACTCCGCCGTAACGATCCTGCCGCGATATACTTCCCCGGCACGTCCCAAGCCACGAAAGCCCTGCGCACTAACCTGCGCCAAGTGGCAGATCAACCCATTCATATCCATCTTTTTGGCGAACAGGGTGCGGGCAAAAAAATGGCCGCCTTTACCATCCACGCACTGTCAGACACTGACACTACCTTCGTTTCATACAATCTGAAAGACCCGCTTGATGCGCTGAAACTTCCAACAGGCCCAGTGGTTCTGTCACTTAAAAATCTGGAAGTAACATCACCCGAAACACAGGCAAAAAGCCTGCAAATACTGCAAACTCGTGATGATATTAAAATCATCACAACCAGCACCAAATCCATTGAGCAGCTGCGCGCAGCGAAGTTCAGCGAAGCATTACTGACCAAACTAAACCCCGCCGAGATCAATATCCCGCCCTTAAGGTTACGCAAATCCGATCTGCCGGTTTTATTTGAAAGCCTCGTACGTCAAACCACCCGTACGCTGAACACCGACATGCCACAAATACCGCAAAGCGTTTATGCCCAAGTGATGGCGAAAGACTGGGTCGGCAACATCCCTGCCCTGCGCAATTTTGCCACCACAATGGCCGTTGGGCTGAACGTGCGAAAGCACCAGCCCGATGATTTCACGCTTACCGCACAGATGGATGCGTTTGAACGGCTGGTTTTATCTGAAACCCTGAAACGCAATAACGGTAAAGCAGGGGATGCGGCTAATGCATTGGGCCTGCCACGCAAAACATTTTATGACCGTTTAGCACGTTATGATCTGCGGCCCAAAGATTTCAAGTCTACCTAATTTAACAGACTTCGGCAAAAAGCAATGACCCCCGAAAGCCACGTTAATAATCCGGCCCTAGTCGCATGGCGTTGCGGCCCTGTTGTTTGTGTTGTCAAATCTTGCCAGATTAACCCGCCAAACGGGGTAGCCACAGCACGATAGACGGGAATGCCACCAGCAAGGCGATTGTGAAAGCATCTGCAATAAAGAACGGGGTCACGCCCTTAAATACGTCTTGCACGCTCAAGTCATCACGCACACCAGCCACCACAAAACAGTTCAGCCCTATGGGCGGGGTGATCAAACAAAACTCCGCCATTTTGACCACCAATATCCCAAACCAGATCCCTGCAAACGGGCCACTCATACCAAAGGCACTATCAGCAGCAGAAACAAATTCACCGCCATTTAATGCCATCACCGCAGGATAGGTAATCGGCAGCGTCAAAAGCAACATCCCTATCGCATCCATAAACATGCCCAGCACCGCATAAGCCAGCAAGATCAACACAAGTGTTAACATCGGGCTTTGATCAAGCGAAGTGATCCAGTCGGAAAACGCCTGCGGCAGATTTGCGAACCCAAGGAAGCGCACATAAATCAGCACACCCCAGATGATCGTGAATATCATCACCGCCAGCTTGGCGGTTTCCATCAGCGCGTCTTTTAATTGCGCCCAACGCATACCTTTATAAACCGCCATGCAGAAAACCACGAACGCCCCAATGGCACCGCCTTCGGTCGGCGTGCCCCAAGCATCACCGCCAAATGGGTTGTAAACAAACAGGATGATCACTGCGACCACGATAAAAATTGGTGCTGCTGGCGGTAAAGACACAAAACGTTCTTTCCATGTATAGCCGGTAACAGGCGGGCCCAAGTTTTTAAAAATCAACGCCATACCGACAATCAGTGTTGCATAGATCAATGCGGAAAACGCGCCCGGCACAAAGCCCGCCAGCAACAACATGCCCACATCCTGTTCCACGATAATCGCATAGATCACCAAAATGGCAGAGGGTGGAATAAGAGACGCCAGCGTGCCCGCCGCTGCCACAACACCTGCCGCAAAGCGTTTGTCATAACCGATCTTCAGCATCTCAGGGATCGCAATCCGCGCAAATACCGCTGCCGTAGCAACGGACGCCCCTGAAACAGCGGCAAAACCAGCGGTGGCAAAAATCGTTGAAACCGCCAAGCCGCCCGGCAACCACGCCACCCAGCGTTTAGCCGCCTCGAACAAAGCCTTGGTCAGCCCCGCATAATACGCCAGATAGCCGATCAGAATAAACGTCGGGATCAGTGACAAGGCTTGTGATGACACTTTTGAGTGCGGCACCTGCCCCGCTGTTTTGGCGGCAATCGTCACCGCTTTCAAAAACTTGTCAGGCGCATAACCGAACTTCGCCCAGAAAATCCAGATCAGCCCGACAACACCTGCCATCGCAGCCGCAAAGGCCACGCGCATTCCCAGCACAACCATCACAAGCATACCTGCGCTTACGGCAAGACCAATATCAATAGGTTCCATAATTCTTAACCCTTATTAACCCGACACATGGTCGGCTTCTCTCAACGCTTGCTCAGCTGCCGTCTCAATGATCGGCACTGCAATAGGAGAGGTTTCATTTTGAATAAACGCGCGGCCATAAGCAACCAGTTGCAGCGAAAATCTGACGCACAAAGTACCAAAGGCAATCGGTGCCAGCAGTTTTGCAGGCCAAAGCGGTAAGGCTATATCCATAGAACTGTCACGGCTCCACAACGGTTGCCCAAAATCAAAGCTGCGCCCGAAATGCGACCATGCCCCCCATGTGATCAGGATCATCACGACCAGCATCATAAACACAGTGATAAATTCCGCTGCCCATAAAAACCGCCCGCGCAAGGCACCCACAACAATATCCATACGAATATGCCCGCCATCACGCTGCGTATAAGCAACCCCCATGAACGCGATCAGCGGCATGGCTTGTTCAATCCAGTCCACATAACCGGGCAATGGTTGATTGATAGTGTGCCGCCCAGTGACCGACACCACCGCCAGAACCATCAGTGAAAAAACCGCCAAGCCACTTAGCAACGCCAACCAACCTTCAAGGCGGTAAAGCTTTTGGTCTAGCTTACTCAGTAAACTGTCATCTTGAAGAACCGAAGATTTCCCGGCCATAACACGCCCCCTTTAAAAAAGTTGCCGCGCAATGCCGCGCGACAACCGTTATCAATCATGCAAATTGGCTTATTTGCCAACCATACCTGTTACCAAGTCGTACAGCTCTTGCGCCGGCAGACCTTTGGCATTCATGTCTGAAATCCAAGCCGCAGCCGCAGGGCCTGCAACCGCTTCTTTAAACGCGGCCAGTTCAGCACCTTCATAAGTCACAGATGTGATGCCTTTATCTGTCAGCGTTGGGCCCCAAGCATCCATGGTTTTACCATTGTAAGCACTGATATAGTGATCCAGACTTTCGTCGATAGAACCCAGCAATGCCGCGCGGTGCTCATCAGACAAAGCTGCCAGCGCATCCGTGTTTGCCACAACAGGGCAGTTCACAGTGCCGGGGTTCAGATTTGTTGTCCACCAAACACCCGTTTCAACTGTGCCGTATGACATGTGCGCGTGTGGTGCAAATGCCACCGCTTTGACAACACCGCTATCCAGTGCTTGGCGCACTTCGGTTGCTGACATAGATGTAGGCACGGCACCAACGGCTGCCATTGCCTTACCAACACCGCCCGTTGCACGAACGGCCATGCCTTTAAAGTCAGCCAAAGTTTTAGGCGCATCGCCCACACCAACAAGATTATATTGCGGTAATGGTGACGGCATCAGCAACGTTGCATTCCAACGCGCCAGATCGGCCACAACAGCGGGGTGCTTGTAAACCGCTTGGCTGATTGTACGTTCTTCTTCCAGTGAAGACACACCTAGGAATGGCAATTCCAGAACCGTGATGGATGGGTTCTTGTCGCGGTGATAACCGGCACAGAACTGCGCCATTTCAAAAGCACCGATAGAGATACCATCAAGGTTTTCTTTGTTCTTTGACAGACCGCCATAAGAAATGTTCAGCGTGAAATCACCGTTGGTTTTTGCAGAAACCAATTCAGCCATTTTTTCCACATGCTCGGTAAACGCACGGCGTTTACCCCAAAGCGACACGTTCCATTCAACAGCCAATGCTTCACCTGCGAATGCAGTTGCCACTGTGGCCATAGCGATCATTTTAAAGTTAAATTTCATATTTTCCTCCCAGAAAATCCAATGCGATCCCCAAGGGGGGAATCGGCCCATGGATGCAGGTTACACCAAGTGTGCCTGTTTTGAGTATGAGTATTTTTGTAACTTCAAACCGCCCTGCCCTGCGGATTTCCGCAGGTTGGATTTAAAGCGGCCATGGCAAAAGATAATGCATCCCGGCTTAGGTTTATCAAGGGTCTGTTGCAGAAGGGGGCATTGTTATATAACCCCTTTTGGACGGGCATTACTGAAAGGTGTACATATGAAGAAAGTTGTAGGCCATCTTCGTTTCTTTTTTGACTATGGAGCCGGTGGTTGCTTATGGGCAGGTGATGTTCAAACCACAGAAGCGCTTGGATAAGCCCCAACAATACCCCCGGTTCTTGTCCAGTTTAAGTACATATGATAGCCATCAACAGGTTCATTTATAAAAACCACAGGTTCTTGATGCCAAAATATTTTACACAGCTTATAACCCTTTTCAGCCTTTTTATATTGTCGCCCACTTATGCCGGCAACGAAACCTACCCGTTACTGAAACAAAACATCACCTCAAAAAGCTACGCCTTACAAAAGGTTTCCGATTATTGGTCAATGTCCAACATCACCTACAGCCCTTCCGGAAATTTCTTTTTGGTCAAAGGTCGCCCGCTTGTTAAAATCAACGCCCAGGGTGATGAAGTGTATTCACTGCAGTTAAAGGAACGTTACACCCACCTGCCCTTTACCTATTATATAGCCACGCCCAAGGGGCTTTATGATCTGTCTAAAAAACGCCCCAGCTTGGAACGGTTTGAACAGATTGTAAATGATAGCAAAACCCGCACTCTTACAGTGGCTTCTTTTACTGAAATATATTCGCAAGCCTACAAAGACGCAGACGTCGTGGTTTACGGCACCCCCAACTTTGAAGACGGCATTGATAAATACCGCGCCTATATGTGGATAAAAGGCGGCTGGGTGTTGTTTTACCTTTCCTATGATGCGGTTGAATTGGATGCGGATTATGATTTCGGCATTACTGTTGCAAATTACCCCGCCAAACATAACCGCACGGTTCTGCTAAAAGACACACACACCGGCACCTACTCTGCTGACAGCTACCGCTTGCGCGATCATGAAACCCGTTTGCCCGAACAGCGTCTGAAATACCCGACGCGCAGCAAGTTGAAAATGATGCAATACGCCAAAGAAAGTGTAAGTGAACGGTATCGCGGCATTCCGGTGGTTTACAAAGGTACTGCGCATTACAGACTAACCGTTGGTGGCGAACACCTGTTCTTTCGCGAAATAGCCATGAAGGCCATTGGCAAACGGGTTAGTACACAAATGAACTGGTTTGTACCCCCCGCGCCCTACCAACAAAAAACATCCATCGGGTTTCTGGAGTTTTTTCCACTCAGTAATATGAGCTCAATGGGAAGCGGCGGGGTTTACATTTTAAAGCGCAAATGATCCACGCCTATTTTAGCTCGCGTATCCGCTCAATCAACCCTCTGGTAGACGAATTAAGATCAGATAAATCAGCACCATCTTCCAGCATAGGGGCAATTTTTCTGGCCATCACTTTGCCCAGTTCAACCCCCCACTGATCAAACGAATTCACATCCCAGATCACCCCTTGCACAAACACCTTATGTTCATAAAGTGAGATCAGACGCCCCAGACTATAAGGTGTCAGGCTACGATCCAGCAAAGACGTGCTGGGCCGATTGCCCGGAAACGTGCGGTGCGGCACAAGTGCTTCAATCCGCGCAGGATCAACCCCCGCCTCAACCATTTCAACGCGCACCTCTTCGCCCGTTTTGCCAAAAGCCAAAGCGTGTGATTGCGCCAGAAAGTTCGCCGTCAGAATATCGTGTTGCTCAACCAGATCAGAGGTTGGCTGCGCGTTAATCATAAAATCTATCGGCACAATATCCGTACCTTGATGGATCAACTGGAAAAACGAATGCTGCACATTCGTGCCTGCCCCACCCCAAATCACAGGGCCGGTTTTAGTGGTAACATCTGCACCACTTTTGGTCACCCGCTTGCCGTTACTTTCCATATCCATCTGCTGCACATAAGCCGCGAAACGTTCCAACCTTTGACTATAGGGGATCAAACCAACCGTTTCACACCCCATAATATTGCGCCGCCAAATGCCGATCAGTGCCAGCAACATCGGCAGGTTTTCAGCCATAGGGGCAGTTTTGAAATGCCGATCCATATCGCGAAACCCGTTCAGAAAGGCGCGGAAGTTTTTACCCCCTATCGCCATTGCCAAAGACAACCCGATAGAAGAAGTCAGCGAATACCGCCCGCCGACCCAACCCCAAAACCCGAACACCCGTTCAGGCAAAATACCAAACGCGGCGGTACCTTCAAGGTTTGTGGAAACCGCCGCAAAATGTGCGCGCGCCGCATTCGCCCCCAAAGCCGCCTCAACCCAATCTTTCGCAGATTCCGCGTTGGTTATGGTTTCTTGTGTGGTGAAAGTTTTCGACGCCACAATAAACAACGTGGTTTCGGGGTTCAACCCTGCCAAAGCATCGCGCAAATGCGCCCCGTCAATATTTGACACAAACTGCACACGCGGCCCGTCTTGACCGAAATCAGACAAAGCCCGCACCGCCATCACCGGCCCCAGATCAGAACCGCCAATGCCGATATTGACCACATCGGTAAAAGCCGTACCCTTTGCATTCGTCGCACGTCCCGCCCGCACATCATCGGCAAAGGTTAGAAATGCATCCAAAACAGGCGCCACCAAATCAGTCGTAGCCTGTCCATCCATCTGATAACCATCAGATGCCGTCCCCCGCAAAGCCATGTGCAAAACCGCACGGTCCTCTGTCGTATTAATATGCTCACCTGCAAACATCGCATCGCGCTTGCCTTCAACATCAGCCACCCGTGCCAGATCAAACAGATGCCCCATCGCATCCGCATCTACACGTTCCTTGGAATAATCCATCGTTAAATCATCAAGGCTGGCAGAAAACTGCGAAAACCGCGCAGGATCATCTTCAAACATTTCACGCAAATGCACCGCTTTCAAACGATCCCAGTCAGCTTTTAACTTATCCCATGCGGTATCTACAGATTTGGACATATGCGCTCTCTCTATACTAAACATTCCGTTACATGTAATATTCAGCACCCAAAACATAAGATCAATGGCTGCCGCTGATTTATCTGATCACGTTTTATGTGTACCTTCACGCAAAGATACTAACCGCGCAGCCCTACCCGTTCGGGTAGGTGCCAGAATACCTGCCTTACTATATTTAAATCCCTAAACTTATCAGCGCAGTTTAATGCGCAAAATTTCCTTGGGGGACAAATGAATATCAAGACATTACTCAGTACGACGTTAATCGTATCCGGCCTATTTTTCACACAATCTATCCAACCTGCTATGGCCGCCGCAGGCGGTACCCCTGCATCTGTGATTGCCACCAGACTTGCCCCGGGCGAAGTTGCCGTCATTCGCGATGGGCCCGCTGGTTTTCAGATTGTAGAGTTTTTCTTGGGTGGCGTTCTTGTCAGCACTGTTGAATCGGGTACACCCAATACAGGCAGCACCACAGGCGGCGCAGGCATTGCCCAAACCTACGCAGAAACATCCGCACATCTTGGCGCGGCTTTTCTAGGCGCAATAGACCCTGACTTGCAGCGGGTAATCGATGGATTGATTGCAGCTGACAATTTTGTTCCCGATGTCTTTGAAACGGCAGTTGGCACTTCCATCCCGCCTGAAACTGAAATAGAAGCAGAAGAACGCAGGCGTCTCGATAACGAACTCTTCGATATTCGAGAGAATCCCCCAGGTTCAGTTCCGCTAACGTCATTAGGGAATGGTTCGTCCGGCCTTGAAGGTGGCGCGTCAGAAAGTTCTATTAATTCCTTTCGTGATCCTAATTTTGTATTCAACGGCGCAAACAATGATTTTGGCACCCCACAAACCCAAAAAGAACGGCGCGAAAGGTTGTTAGCTCAACGCAAAGAAAGAAAACAAGAATTGAAAGAAGGCGCCGATGCATTGTTCGCTCGTTCCGATAACCCGAACACGCCAGATGGTTTTAGGGATGATGCTATAGATCAATTTGTAGAAACCGCACTCAAAGACGAAGGGTTAGACCTAGCAACAATCAACGCCCCTAGCGTGAAAAAACAGGCTACCTTGCCAAGAAACCAAGGCTTCGCCACCAATATCCGCTTCACCCCCAGCAGCAAAAACCCCGGCGTTAAACTAAGCGTAAGCAATAAAAACGCTGCCCGCCCATGGGCCTTATCCTTTGGTGCCAGCTATTCTGGCCTGAATGACAAACGCACAAACGCAGATCGTGATGCCGACATTTACACTTTAACAGCAGGCGGTGTGGTAAGGGTTACGCCCAAAACCGTGGTAGGTGCCACGTTAAGTTTCAAAGATGGTGAGGTCACTTCAGACAGCTTGATATCCACACTGGACGGCACTTATTATGGCCTGTCGGTCTTTGCCGTACACCGCATTGCCAAAGGCATCGATATCACCGGCTTCGCAGACTACACCCACGGCGAAAACGATGTTAACTTAAACGGGGCCACCGGATCATTCGATACCAATGCTTTCAGTGCTGGCGTGAAAGTAAAAGCATATTTAACTATTGCAGGCCTAAACATTGACCCCGATGCCAGCCTATCGTTTTCACGGGTGCGCAATGATGCGTTCCTAGCGTCAAACGGCGTGGCCACTATTGCAACCCAGCAATCATATACCAACTTTTCCATCGGTGGCACCTTCAGTAAACTTGATGTGGGCGGCAGCAGTAATTTCAATCCAAGCATTGGCATACACGCGGTTTATTCCAATCGCGCAGGCAGCGATCTGGCACTGATCAACGGGGCAACAGTTGATGATCTGGGCCTAGGTATTGCCATAGACCCTCGCATCAGTATGAAGCTAAAAAGCGGCGGAATTCTATCAGCCAATGCCAACATCACAAGCTACAAAGATGTCACATCCTGGTCGCTTGGGGCCAGTTTTAGGATGCAATTTTAAAGCCGCAGGCCCGCAGGTTTGATAATCTAGCGGGCCTGTCTTAAGGTCATGACAATGAAAACATTAAAGCACATAACACCCAAGCTGAAAGCCTGTTCATCCACAGATGAATTGCGCGATATCTTCTCTACGGCCATACAAGAGCTGGGTTATGGTGGCTTTGACGCATATTCCATGCGGTCAGACACAATCCATAACGCAGATCAGGACTGTAATCTTTTCATCTGTGATTACGGATTCGATCTGATCAACACATATTTAAAGGACGGTTGGCTGCAAATGGATCCTGTGGTGGCAGAAGTTGCCCGCACAACCACCCCTTTTGAATATGTGGAATTCCTGCGAAACACTTCTAAAAACACATCCGTTTTATGGCAGTTGGCCATGATAAAATTCAACAAAGTCAACCGCGCATGGTGTATGCCCTTAAGCACTGTGGGCTATATGCGCGGCATGACAGTTTACAGCAAACAAACTGGCGATAATGCACAGGAAAAATTTACCGAAACCCGCGACGAGCTGCATTTAATGTGCATACAGTTTATGGAAGTTTTTATAAAATTCTACAACACGCCGCCTTCAAAACAGGCCTATTGGGATAACAGAACCATAGATGTTACCACAATCGGCCCGCGCGAAACCGACTGCCTGCATTGGGCCGCCCAAGGTAAAACCAACTGGGAAATAGGCCAAATCCTGAAGATCAGCGAAAACACTGTGCGCTATCATCTGAAAAAAGTATTCGTAAAATTGGGTGCCAATTCGCGTTCCAGTGCGGTCAGCATCGCTTTGCATAACGGTGTTATATAGCCCCTACCGTTGCTGATTTTTCCAATCAGGATGCACCCAAGCCTGCGCATTAGACGGTGCCAACGGCACCTTGCCCAATATATGATCTGCCGCCTTTTCGCCTGTCATAATAGACGGCCCGTTCAGATTGCCGTTTGGGATGCGCGGAAAGATTGAACTATCTGCAACACGCAAGCCATCCACACCGATCACGCGGCATTCAGGGTCAACCACCGCCATCGGATCATCCACAGCACCCATCTTGCAGGTGCCACACGGATGAAACGCACTTTCCACATGTTCCTTGATAAATCCGTCCAGCTCATCATCCGATTGCACATCCGCACCCGGCTGTATTTCATGTTTCACAAACGGCTTGAACGCATCTTGCGCAAAAATCTCACGCGTCAGGCGAATACAAGTCCGAAAATCCTGCCAATCCTCATCCTTACTCATATAGTTAAACAAAATTTTAGGGGCATCTTTCGGATCAGCCGACGCCAAAGTCACTGCCCCCCGCGATGCCGATCTCATCGGCCCCGTATGGGCCTGAAACCCATGCCCCTCTGCCGCCGCTTTGCCGTCATAACGCACCGCCATCGGCAAGAAGTGATATTGAATGTCAGGGTATTCAACCCCCGCTTTTGAGCGAATAAACGCGGCACTTTCAAACTGATTTGATGCCCCAAGCCCTGTCTTCATAAACAACCACTGCGCCCCGATCAATGCTTTGGAAAACAGGTTCCAGTGCTTGTATAATGTAATCGGCTGTGATGCCGCCATCTGCATATAAAGCTCCAGATGATCCTGCAAGTTCTGCCCCACACCTGCGCGATCTGCCACAACATCAATGCCGTGTTCGGCCAAATGCGCCGCAGGTCCAATACCTGACAACATCAGCAGTTTGGGCGAATTGATCGAAGACGCTGCAATAATAACTTCACGCCGCGCAGTTATGGTTTCAACCTTACCACCGCGCTTAACCGCCACGCCCACAGCGCGGCCTTCTTTAATCACAACCTTCTCAGCCATCCCTTTAATCAAGGTACAGTTTTCACGCTTCAAAGCAGGCCGCAGATAAGCGTTTGCCGCAGACCACCTGCGCCCCTTATAAACCGTCTGTTCCATCGGGCCAAAACCCTCTTGCTGCGCACCGTTATAATCGCCCGTAACAGGGTAGCCCGCCTGCTGCCCCGCATCAACAAACGCCTGAAACAACGGATTATCTCGCGCACCCCGCGTCACATGTAAAGGCCCGTCATCACCCCGCCATGCCGCATCACCGCCATGCCCACCACTATCCCAGCTTTCCATACGCTTATAATACGGCAACACATCCTTATAAGCCCAACCTTTGGCGCCACTTTCATCCCAATGATCAAAATCCTTGGCGTGCCCCCGCACATAAACCATACCGTTAATCGACGATGATCCCCCGATCACCTTACCGCGCGGCGTCACTAAACTACGCCCGCCCAAATAAGGTTCAGGTTCTGAACTATACCCCCAGTCATACATCGGCATGTTCATCGGATAAGACAGGGCCGCAGGCATCTGGATCAACGGCCCCATATCCGTGCCGCCATACTCAACCACAATAACCGAATGCTTGCCATCCTCAGACAGGCGGTAGGCCATCGCACAACCGGCTGAACCAGCACCGATAATTACAAAATCAGCTTCCATTTTGATATTCCTATTCCCCACGTGGAAAACGCTGACCATCTTCCAGCCCGTCCAAATTCATATGATTGCACATGTAACGCTCAGATGCTTTTTGCAGCGGCTGGTAATCCCACGGGAAATATTCGCCGTTACGCAAAGCTTCATAAACCACCCACCTGCGGGCCTGACTTTCACGCACATCCCCGTCAAACGCGGCCAAGAGCCATACCGCAAAGACACCATCGGCGCACATAATGGCGACGCCGTATAAGTATTTTTAAATCGCGTTGATCGCGCCGCTAATTTTTTCAAATTAGGTACATGCAACCAGTCTGCTGGCCCATCTGGAAACAACGTACCATTCATCTGATCAACCATGAATATAAGTATGTTTGGGGCGGCCATTTTTTACCCTGACTATGCGTGATAAGATTCTAATTATGGTACTTGTCGTGTTTAAAAGGTTATTGACTGAGCAGTCAATCAAAATACAGCCCCTAATCTAGGTATTTCTAGAAAGAATAGTATCTGTTAAAGGGTTGTTGCTAAGATACCCCGTATCCCAATATTAAAGACCCGAAGATCAACTTGATAGAAATGCCTTATGTTCAAAAGTTCTAAACTCATTCAAGCGCGCAAACAGGGCAGAGGTTTGCTATTTTCAGTTGGCCTGTTCAGTGTATTTGTGAATATCCTGATGCTCACAGGGCCCCTTTTCATGCTACAGGTTTATGACCGCGTTCTAAGTTCGCGTTCCGTTGAAACCCTAACCGCCCTTTTTATCCTTGTGGTGCTTTTATATACTTTCATGGGTCTTTTGGACTACGCCCGCAGCCGTGTGATGGCCCGTTTTGGTGCGCGTTTTCAAACCTATTTGGACGAAACCGTTTTTCGCGCCACAATCAAAGACGCTGTCATTGAACGTGAACGCGCTAAACCCGCATCGGGTTTGCGTGATATTGAAGCGATACAGGCCGTTCTATCCAACCCCGCAGCCTTTGCAGTTTTTGACATTCCATGGACACCCCTATTCATCGGCGCAATCTTTGTTTTTCATCCTTTGCTGGGCTGGATGGCAGTGGCAGGCGGGGTCGCCTTACTGGTCATAACCACCCTGAACCAGCTTTTGACAAAAAAGAAGGTTATAGACTCTGCTGTAAAATCCGCACAATCCCATGCTTTCGCCGAAAACGCCCGTCAGTCAGCCGAAGTGATCCATGCCCAAGGTATGCAAAGCATCATCACAAAGCGCTGGAAACAAAGCCGGGATGAAAGTTTAGAAGCCTCTATTCGTTCAAGTGATTTCACAGGCATGTTTTCCGCCATCACCAAATCCTTTCGCATGTTATTACAATCAGCAATGCTCGCTATCGGCGCTTATCTGGTTCTACAAAATGAACTGACACCAGGGGCCATGATCGCCGGTTCCATCCTGCTTGGTCGCGCATTAGCTCCGATTGAAATGGCTATTGGCCAATGGCCACTTGTAGTTCGTGCACGCAATGCATGGAGCTCCTTAAATATCAGCCTGTCTAAAGAACCTGAAACCGCATCTAAAATGCACCGCTCAAAACCCAAATCACATCTGGTTGTTAAAAATCTGGGCATTGTGCCCCCCGGCGAACGCAAACCGACCCTGACCGGTTTAAATTTTGAAGTCAGACCGGGTGAGGTTCTGGGTATTATCGGTAAAAGTGGCTCTGGCAAATCCACATTGGCACGCGCCCTTGTCGGGTTATGGCCCCCCACTGTTGGTGAAATCCGGCTGGACGGTGAGATATTACAAAACTACGACCCGGAATTGTTTGGCCAATACATCGGATATCTGCCGCAATCCGTCAGTCTGTTCCACGGCACCGTGGCAGAAAATGTGGCACGCATGTCAGAAAACCCTGATCCTGAAAAGGTCAAATCAGCCGTTAAACAGGCCCATGCCGACCAGTTGGTTAAATCTCTGCCAGAAAGTTTTGATACGATTATTCACAACGGCACAGGGCGACTTTCGGGCGGTCAGCGCCAACGCCTTGGACTTGCACGCGCCCTTTATAATGACCCGATGCTGTTGATATTGGATGAACCCAACGCCGCCCTTGATGCGGATGGTTCACAAGCCCTGAATACCGCCATTCATGCTTTTAAAGAACAGGGAAAAATCGTTATACTGATGACCCACAGACCCATGGCTATTTCAGAATGCGACCATCTGCTTTATCTCGAAGATGGCCGTCAACACGCATATGGCCCGCGCGATAAAGTGCTCAAAGCAATCCTTAAAAATGCCGAAAATGTTGGTAAGACAATCACACAAGGCAATGCATCATGACCTCAGACGCAAAATCATCCGTTCAAAAATGGTCTGCAAAAGGGCCCTTGGCCATCGGTTTTACCAGCCTGATTTTACTTGTATTGGGCATCGGCGTCTGGGCCATGAACACCCAAATAGCAGGGGCCGTGATTGCCAGCGGTAAAATTCAGGTGGAAGTGAACCGCCAAGTGATACAACACCCAAATGGCGGCGTGGTGGGCAAAATCAATGTACGCGACGGCGACATCGTAAAAGCGGGCGATATTTTGCTAAAGTTTGATGACAGCCGGCTGAAATCAGAACTCTCTATTATTGAAAGCCAATACTATGAAATCCTTGCCCGCCTAGCTTTGTTTGAAGCCGAACGTGATGACGCGGGCGACTTGAACTATGACGCAGAATTAATCACCCAATCCAAAAATAACCAAAACATTCAAGCCCTGATGGACGGACAGATCAGTTTTTTCGCTGCACGACGAATTTCTTTAGATCAGCAAAAAGAACAACTATCCGAACAAGCAGCCCAATTAGGCCGCCAGATAGACGGTGTGAAAGCCCAGATAACAGCTAATGAAATCCAGCTTTCGTTGCTGCAAGAAGAACTACTTAGCGCCCAAGCTTTACTGGATAAAGGGCTGGCCCAAGCATCACGCGTGTTAGCCCTGCGTCGCGAAGACGCCAGAATTGCAGGCCAGGTAGGCAGTTTAGCTGCCGATCTGGGCCGTTTGAACGCCGGCATTAACGGAATCAACATCCAACTGGTACAACTGGGCACCGCGCGGCGCGAAAAAGCGATCGAAAACCTGCGCGATATCAGTTACCGTAAAATAGAACTGTCCGAACGGCGTGCTGCCATTTTACAAACCCTGTCGCGCCTTGACGTGCGCACACCCATGGCCGGAACTGTTTATGGCAACCAGATTTTCGCCCTGCAATCCGTTGTGCAACCGGCCCAGCCGATGATGTATATCATCCCCAACAACTTGCCGCTTGTGGTTCAGGCCCAGGTAGAGGTTATCCACATTGACCAAGTCTATATCGGCCAGGACGCCACTTTGAATTTTGCGGCATTCAGTCAACGCACCACGCCCCAAATCTTTGGTACAGTCACTAAACTGTCCGCCGATGTTTTAACCGATCCAGTAACAGGTGCGAATTACTATCAGGTCGAACTTATTCCCAAGACAGGTGAAATAGCTAAACTGGGCGATTTAGAGCTTGTTCCGGGCATGCCCGTAGAGGCATTTTTGAAAACCAACGAGCGCAGCACATTCACATACCTTGTTAAGCCCGTCATGGATTACTTCAATAAAGCTTTCCGGGAAGAGTAAATCCACATTTATCATTTGAATATCACACACAGTCACAAAAATTTGAAATTATCGTGGCGATTCAGTAGCGAGTATGCAATGAGTTAACCTGATAATGAGGCGGGAATACAATCCAATGGCAAAAAAACACGTAATATTGGCAGGTTTAACGGCAAGCTTAACTCTAGGCGTTAGTGCCACTGGCTCACCCGCGCGCCAACTATCATTCACGCCATCATACGAAAGCGCACCGATCCCGATCAAACGCCATGATCCAAGAGATACGGATGCAAGCTGGCTGAACGATGCAAACGTCAACACAAAAGCGCGTAAATTTCTGAACAAGGCTCTGCGCCCCGATGGCTTACGCGTTGAAGCCCTGCAACTTCAAGCAACACGTGCTGAATTGAGATTTCGCAATGCGCGCTACAACGTAACGCCACAAGCATTGGGCCGCGCAGCCCGCGCCATGGCAAATGTTATGCCCGCATCGGTTTCCGAATTTGTACTAACCCCGGTGGTAGAGGGCATACCTGTTTCTTCTGTCACATTCCAAAGAACTGACTTGGAAAATTATGAAAACCACCCTAACGGCACAAAATTATCTTTTGCAAATGCCGTGATCTCAGACCCTATCGTAAAGCCGGAAGGTTTACATTACGATCCGGCGCTTTATCCGAAATTCTCATGGTCTTTAGGCCCTTATGTAGAATTCAACCACGATGACCTAACTTCATCCAATCAATACAGTGTTCGCGCACGCGCAAGTGCTAAATGGAACATCTCACCCGGCCTTTCTCTCAGTGGTGCCATCACCAAAGAACTGTTTGGTAACGTATCTACCAACACGCCCTCCACATCGCCTTTGCAACACGTACGTTCCGACCGCGGTCTTTACATTGAGCGGGGTGATCCGGCTGTTGAAATACTCAAGGCAGATTATCTGTTCAAAGCAGCCCCTTCAATTTACGGCCGCGTTTCCGCAGGCTATCTAGAGCGCTCATTCGGCGGAATTTCAGCCGAACTTCTTTGGAAACCAGCCGCCCAAAACTGGGGGCTGGGTGTAGAAGTAAACCGCGTAAAACAACGCGATTTTGGTAATATTTTCGGGTTCCAGAATTATGATGTTACAACGGGCTACGTTTCAGCCTATTTTGAATTCAAAGGCGGAATATCCACGCAACTTGATGTTGGCCGCTACTTAGCGGGTGATAACGGGGCCACAATATCTATTGATAAACGCTTCGCAAACGGTTGGTCCGCAGGTGTTTTCGCCACCAAATCCGATGCCAATGTCGCAGAAGACACCAAAACAGGCTTTCGTGTGACCATTCCTTTGAACTGGGTTATGAAAACTCCAAGCCGCACCAGCTATGATGTGGCCTTTGGCAGTACAGGTGCCGACGCAGGCTCAAGACTGCGCATTAATAACCGCCTGTATGATAAGGTACGTGAATATCACAGCACCGAACTTAATGACAGCTGGGCACGGTTCTGGCGCTGATGCGACTGTTTATTAGCGCATTCTTAATTCTTGCTTTATTGGCCGGTTGCGGTTCAAAAAAAGAAGATACCACGGGTGGCCTGCGTGAAACCCTTATCGCGGCCATTAAGGCCCGAAGAGCTGCCAAAGAAAACGAAGGTAAACCCAAACCTGCCCCAGTCGCTTTAGCGCGCAAATCCATCGCACATATCAAAAAACCGCTGTTGCGCATCAACGCACAGGCAATAGGTGTAAAAACCCTGTTCGGGCAAGTTGCGCAAAACGGAAATTATCGCACATACTTAAATGAACTGAAGATGAGCGTGACCTATAACAACGGCATAATCACCGCCACACGCGGCTTTGGTCTGGATCTTCTGTCTCAGGGAATTTCCATTCCCACCAAAGAGATTTTTGTCGAAACAAATGCGCCTAAATTCTATACCCGCACCCAACAACAGTTGGCTAAATCCAAAAAAGTGGTAGAGCTGAATTACAACTGCGTTTTGGTTAAAGGTAAAGCTGAAACCCTTACAATCGTTGAAATTGAATACCCTGTCTTCAAGTATGCTGAAACATGTCGCAACAAAGGCCGAGCTTTCAAAAACTACTATTGGGTTGACGATAATACAAAACAAATTTGGAAATCCGCACAATCTATTGGCCAGCAAGCTGGATTTTTTGTGACCGAGGTTTTGGTACCATAACTTCATAGTCTGTTAATTCTGCATATGCGCTCTATATACAACTCATATAAACATGGTTATTATAACCAGACATCAATAGTTAATAATTGAGAAAAATATGGGCAAATTACCAACAATCGGCACACTATGGGTGGGCGATACATTAAGCTGGCTAGAAGAGTTATGCCTTCAGTCTTTCCTTGATCACGGCCATGAAGTGGTACTTTTCAAATATGATGACGTGGCCAATGTGCCCGCAGGCGTGCGCGTCGAAAATGCCGCAGACATTCTACCGGCAGATAAAATAATCCGCCACGCCAAAACCGGCAGCCCCGCATATCACGCTGATGTTTTCCGTCTGCATATGCTGAAAAATACCGATTATATCTGGGCCGATACCGATGCCTTTTGCACCCAACCCTGGAACGTCAAGACAAACGGGCATCTTCACGGCTGGATTTCAGACGCTGATCTTGTCAACAACGGTGTTTTGGGCCTACCCAAAAACAGCAAAACCCTGGCAAAGATGTTTGAATTTACCAGCGATGAATATCCGATCCCCCCGTGGTTTAAACCTTCTAAACAAGAAGAACTTCGCACCCTTAAAGCAAACGGCGAAGGTGTGCATGTGTCTCTTCTGCCTTGGGGTGTTTGGGGCCCTAATGCCCTGACATGGTTTCTCAAAGAAACCGGTGAGATCAAGCATTCCGCACCGGGGCACATATTATACCCCCTGCCCTTTCCCAAAGCAGGCTTTCCATTAAATCCACGCAACACGCACAAAGTTGAAAGATTTATCAAAAAAGATACGCTTTCAATTCACCTGTGGGGCCGCCGCTTCAGAAATATCGCGGCCAAATATAATGGCCGCCCTGAACCAGGCTGCTATATTTCCAACATGCTTGAGCGCCACAAAATTGATCCAACAAGGACATCATATCTAATGCCGACACCCCCTGAAAAAGACGTAACTGTAAACGTGCCCCAAAACATTGATTTTTCAATGTTCACTGATGCTGAGGTTGGCAATATCATCTTGCAAAGATCTGAAGTCGGCTCTGTCAAAGATGAAATAAACGACTGGATTGCCGGTGATGATACAGCCCTTGTAAAATATGCCCGCGAACATAAAGAACATATCCTGCAAGAAGCCATGGCCGTGGCGTGCCGTGAATGCGGGTTCTTTTTGAAAGGTTCCGATCAGATAAACCCCACCAGAATTGCCGATATCGGTTGCGGTTATGCCCTTGCCGACCTGATTTTATATCGCCGCTATAAATGCGATATTATCCTGATAGATATTGAAGAAAGCTCTAATCGGCATTTCGGTTTCAAAAGTGACGGTGCAGGCTACGCCAGCTTGGCAAAAGCCCAGGAATTTCTGGTCAAAAACGGCGTTCCCAAAGGCAAAATATCCCTGGTAAACCCCAACAAACAAAAAGTTGCCGACATTGGCAAAGTTGATCTGGCCATCAGCCTTGCATCTTGCGGCTTCCATTACCCGATCGATTCCTATGACAATTTTTTCCGCACCCAGATTTCTTCCGGTGGCGGCATCGTTTTGGATGTCCGTAAAGGCTCTGGCGGCATCAAAACAATGAAACAATACGGCGAAGTTACCGTTTTGCGCAAACACCCTAAATATTCCACTGTGTTAGCACAAGCGGAAACGGTAGAAGTTGCCCCAAAAAAGACCAAAGCCTGACCTGAAAAGAAGTAAAATGATCGCACAGCACGAAAAGGCCATACTGCAATCACTGGATGTGGATGATGTTGTGCATTTTGCCGATATCAATTTTGGCACCCCGGAACTGGCCATTGCGCTTTATAAACGCTACGGCTGCAAAATTGATGTGCTGTCAGTTGATGATAAATGCCGCTTCATTGACGCGGATCAAGCTGTTGCAAAAGCCTACACCGATTTGCTGATAAAATCCGGCGTGGATAAAGCTGCCATTCACATTGTCGATCACCGTAAAACACTCAAAACATATGATGTGCTGGCCTCTGTGGATAATTTCGGCACCAAGTATAAAATCAAGTTTATCGATAAGCTACTCAATAAAGCTCTGCACGCCATGTCTCGTGTTGTTTTGACCATTAAAAAAGGCTCTGGCAGCTATCCCTTCCTAAATCAATTCGGCGGCTGCAATACCATTGCCTTACCCACATCCAAAGAAGTGGGCCTAGTCATCTTATCCATCGAACCCGGCTCTGAACCCGATCAAGAATGGTCAACCATTGCAAAAGACCTAGCAGGCAAAGACGGGTTTTTCACCGATTGTGGCGAGCATTCATTCCTCTATATCCCGCGCGGCAAAACCCTAGTTGTCACCTTTGACAATCTGGATATCGCGATGACCAAACGTGATACCCGCAGGCCTTGGGGCTTTGAATTTATCGAAGGCCAGAACTGGTCAATGCTGGGTGTTATGGCAAACGGCTGGACATGGTTTCGTGACCCCGCCGTCACCGCCGAATTTGACCGCCTGAAACAAAGCGGTTTTTTCGAACAGTTTGACCGCGTGGTGTTTTACGGCGCCTCAATGGGCGGTTACGCGGCGGCTGCATTTTCGTCAGCGGCCAAAGGCGCCACTGTCTTTGCCATCAGCCCGCAATCCACAGTTGATAAATCCATCGTGCCTTGGGAAATGCGCTATAAAACCGTCTGGCAACGCGATTTTTCCGGCCCATATGGCGATGCTGCCCTAGTCAGCGATGACGCGCAGACTGTTCACATCATGTATGACCCATATGTCAAATCCGATACCGCCCATGCTGCACGTTTCAAGGGCCAAAACGTTAAATTCTGGCGGTGCCCGCATCTGGGCCACCGTTTGGGCTCTTCGCTTGCCCAGATGGGTATTCTAAATCAGATTGCCAGTGAATGTATTAACGGCAATCTGGATAATAAAATGTTTTATGAGCTCTTGCGTAAAAGACGCGGGTTTCCACGCTATTTGCGCGAATTATCCAACTTGGCACTTGAAAGAAACCACCCGGGCCTGGCAGCCCGTGTCAGCGTATTTACCAAACAGCAAGGACATCTTAAACTTTCTAGACAAATAATGGCGCGGGTAAAAGCATTCGCACCAAAATCTAAGGTTTAATATGGAAATCAGAATTTATATCGGCGGCCACCAAGCCACTATGCAACACTTCGTTGATACTCTAGAGGCAAATAAAAGCACACTAGAAGCCGAAAAAACGGCATTCATTGCGCCCCATGACACTACATACCCCGATATTTTCAAAGCTTCAAAAGCCATCCGAAAAAAGGGCAACTCGCTTTTTACACAACAGGAATTTTTAGAAAAATACACATCGACACAAGATATCGAAAAGCTTATTTTTATTGATAACCGCATTATCGGCTCAGATCACCGCACATTTGAAAAGGAACTTTTTTATCCAAGACCAGGCGGTTTCATCAAACAGATCCAAGTACTATTTGAAACCTTCCCGTTGCGTCTGTTCATTGAAACACGCGACATCGCCAGCCTTTTACCCTCTAATTACTATAACAGAGTATTCAATAATACACCCGACAGCTTTGAAGACTTTTTAACCTCCATAAACCAAGAAGATTTGCGCTGGTCATCCTATATTGACCGCGCTCAGGGGCGCAATGACGCAGCTGTTCCAATTACAGCATGGCGCTATGAAGATTATCCTTATATCTGGCGTGATGTTGCCGGTGCCATAACAGGCGTCACCAAATTTCAGGATTTCACCGCGCCCCCGGAAAAACTAGATTTAGATGTAAATTTAAATGCAGCATTGCTATTTTACAAATACACCCGGAAATATCCCGTTAAGTCACAAGATGAATTTGATACGCTCAAAAAACTATTTTTGGAACGCGATTTAAGTGCCTCTCACAAAGTGGATAACCCACATTGGACACCCGAAGTCGTTCAAGGCTTAACTCATGGTTACGAAGATGACTGGTACTATATCGACCGTATGGAAGATGTTGAAACAATCCAGCCACGGGTTTTTAACCAGCATCAATCCGCAGTATAGCCGTTCGGATTTTGGCTTTGCCATTTCCAGGCGCTTTTACACATATCCGCCAAATCACGCGTCGCCTGCCAGGCCAGCAGGCTTTGCGCCTTACTGGCATCCGCATAACACGCCGCCACGTCGCCCGGGCGCCTATCCACCACCTGATAGGGTACAGGCTGCCCTGAACCCGCCTCAAACGCCTTCACAACGTCCAGAACGGACACGCCCCGCCCTGTGCCCACATTGATCGCCTCACAGCCCGAATGCGTCTTAGCATAGCTTATAGCCGCCGCGTGGGCCTTTGCCAGATCCACCACATGGATGTAATCGCGCACGCCAGTGCCATCTTTGGTGTCATAATCGCCGCCAAACACCTGCAACTTATCGCGCCGTCCAACAGCCACTTGGCTGACAAACGGCATCAGGTTGTTGGGAATGTCATTCGGGTCTTCGCCGATCTGCCCGCTGTCATGCGCCCCCACAGGGTTGAAATAGCGCAGCAACACAACACTGGCGTCCGCGCACGCCGCACACCAGTCACGCAAAATATGTTCCACCATCAATTTGGTCTGCCCATAAGGGTTGGTGGCAGACAGCGGGTGTTTTTCATCCAGCGGCAAATACTGCGGCTCACCGTAAACCGTGGCTGACGATGAAAACACAAGGCGCGTACATCCCGCCGCTTCCATGCCACGCAGCAGCGATAACGTGCCCACAACATTATTCTCGTAATACATCAGCGGTTTTTCAACACTTTCACCCACCGCCTTTTTACCGGCAAAATGCACCACTACATCAGGTTTGAAATCTTTCAGGGCTTTGCCAAGTGAACCTTGATCCAGAATATCACCTGTCACTGCCTGAAATGTCCGGTTGCTTAACCGCTCCACCCGCGCCAACGCCTCAGGCGCGCTGTTGGAATAATCATCGTAAACGCAAACCTCATGCGCTTCAGATAAAACTTCCAGCAAAGTATGGCTGCCGATATATCCGGCACCACCTGTTAAAAACACCCGCATTTAACGTTTTCCCTTTTTAGCGTCTTTAAGCGCCTTTTCCCTTTGGCGCCCTTTAATCAACATCCGCCCAAGCCCCATCGCTATGCGCGGTTCCAAATCCGTGCGCGTCAGGCTGACAATACGCGCAAACAACCGCATGCCTTCCATATCGCTTAATGTAGCGTTCGCACAATCCACATGCCATTTCAGGCCTGTTTTGTGCAAACCGCGCAACGCATCATCCGCCAACCATTCCGACATACCCGCTTTCGTGGCATCCGACATACGCTGAATACTGATATCTTCAACATGGTTGAAATTGCGATCCACCCAATAATTCAGATCAATCTGTTTATCCGCCCGATTGGGCAATCCGCGCTGTGTTTTAGCTAGAAATGCTTTCGCGGACTTAACCGAATAGTGATTAAGACAAGCCAGCTCAACACCCCCCGCAGGCCCATAAGTAAACGCCGCCTGATCCACATATTGCGGCCCCAGAGGTTGCCCCGACCCGTTCACCCACTGGATTTTGGACATATCTTTTTCCACCCGCTTCTTGGGTCGATGAACCCCCAGCTTTTCATAAGACCCATCGTTTTTGAACAACGTCTTGAACATAGAAGAGGTCAGCGGCAAATAGCACGGCACCCGCGCACATTTGGTAAACTGGTCGATCACCGGCACATCTTCGATTTCAATGCGCCCGTCATTGCCGAACATCTGCCACATCAATGCAAAGGCCGTGGCATCAGGGCAAGCGGCCAGTAAATCATCCAGATGCCCACCCCCCACTTTGATATTCACAAACTCATCCACATCGGCAAACAGCAGCCACTCGGCCTTAGCCTTCATCGGGTGCTTATCGGCCCGCTTCAAAGCCGTCCACTGCACACCCGCATTGGTAATCTTATCATTGCGCACATGCGTGATCACCCCAAGTGCATCCAAACGACCCAGCATCGCATCAGTGCCGTCATCACAATCATTGGAATAGATCAAAAACCCATCCACCCCGATACTGCGATGATACGCCAGCCATTCCAGAATATAGGGGGCTTCATTGCGCATTGATGTGATCATCAGATATTTCATCTACAATTCCACCCCGTCCAACAGCGGATAATCCAGCGGTATCGCTTCCGGCCCTTCCAGAAAAATAGCACTGCCGAAATGCGCGTGCAGGCGCGAAAGTTTCGCCAGCCGTTCCGATTTCAACGTCTCATACATTGCCATATAATCAGGCCGCTGTTTTAACTCGCCAATGCGCGCAACATGCGCTTTCACGCACAATTCATGCTGTGCGGCAATTTCAGGGTCTGCCATCAATTCATCAAACTTCGCCTTGGCGCGTTTGATTTTATTCAAAATTGACCGGTCTTCTTCCGCATTATTATTCATCCGAAACCAATACGCCATGCCCTGATCACGGTCCACATGGTTCACCCGCCCTCGATCGCGTTTCACCAAAAACGACTCGCACGACCGCAGCGCATAATGGTTCAGCGTCACCAGATCATAGCCATAAGATTTCACCGTGTTGCGCCACCCCGTGCGCAAGATATTCTCAGGCATCTTATCGCCCGACCCATTCACCCAATGAATGTGCTCCTTGAATTGCGGCTGCAACCCAACTGGCCGATGTACCCCAAATTTCTTGTAAAACCCGTTGTTGCGAAACATGGTTTTAAAACCCCACGCTTGGTGCGGCTTGCGGCATATATGCGGCGCACAGCGAAAAAACTGTTCGGTGATAAACTTATCCTCAAACAAATCCACCTCGGCATTACCAAACAACCGCCAGGTCATCGACCATATGTTCGCCTTTGGCACCGCCTTAAACAAATCATGCAACGTACCATCGCCCACATGAATGTTGATATACTCATCCACATCCATGCACATAATCCAGTCAGCCGCTTCAGCCTTAGCGGTAGATTGCGCCGCCAAATACGCTGCATGTTGCGGCTTCTGCCCGGTCTCACGATACGGGTTTTCGCAATGCTGCACGATCCCCTTGCGATCCAGCAGATCAAACATCGTGTCGGTACCATCGGTGCAGTCATTGGTATAAACCACAAAATCCGTCACCCCGATCGACATATGATATGCCAGCCATTCCAACATGAACGGCCCTTCATTTTTCATCGTCGTCACCAGCAGGATATTTTTATTATCCGTGCTGGTTTTATGGTTCTTCGCCACCGCAGGTGGCCGCTTAGTGGCATGATCAAACTGACCCGCCAGAATATCACAAAGCCCCTCATCCAGCACCAATGAAGCCTTAGGCACAATCTGCCCGATCTTCAGGTCAATATACCGCACCCCCATGCACCGCCAATAGCTGAAGCTTTCACTCACAGGATCAGGGTCAATCATAGAGGCTCGAAACGGGCGCAACGCGGGATCGCGTTCCATAAAAGCACGGCTGATCGCCCAGATATAAGAACCGCGTTTACCATCAAAACTGGTACAGGTGTGATCCGCAAAATGCGGCTTTTTAGGTTTGCGGTAGGAAAACGGATAGGCCAACTTGCCATAAAACTTCAGGTAGGTTTCACTGGCAACGGCGGCGTCAAAAACTGTTTGCCCCCCTGCGCCCCGCAACAATAAATCACACGCCCCCATATGCGCCGCCGCCCGCGCACTGTCAAAACTGCGTCTGCGCACCGCGTCCATAATACCGATTTCATACAAGGCGGATCCATATGGATCAGGAACCGCTGGATCCAACAATGCCTTACCCGGCCCATCAGGCGTTGTATGGCGATCCAGCAGGCTTGGGTATTTCGGATGCCCCAATGGCAGATTGCAATCCAAAAGCACAAAGCATTTCAGCCCTTTTGTCGCCTCGGCGGCCTTAATCAACCGATTAACCGCAGATTGCCCAGGCCAGTTTTTCCCGCACCGGCGCAGCATCACAACCGCTTCCAGCCCGTGCCCATCACAATGATAGGCCAGCCAGTCTTTAAACGTCTGCGCATCCGGCTCTACTTCAGTCAGAAAAGCGGTGTTCAGCCCTTCAAATTCTTTCGTTAAGTTAGGCGTTATTTCCAGCTCAACAGCTTTCCCGTCCAGCTCTACAACTATGTTTTGCGATGTATGCGCATTTTTGCGCACCAAAGTAATATCCAGCCCGCGCGGCACAGGGCGCATGATTTCAACAGGTAAGATATCCTGACCTTCTTTGAATTTTAGCCGATCTTGAAATCCGTCAATCAACACGCGCGATGAAACATAAACATGCAAAAAATCCCCGATGGGAACGATGTCTAGAATAAACGGTGTTTCAGACGCCACATCAAATCCGGCCAGCTTCACCCACGCCTTGGGAAACACCTGGCCCGTTAGCCGCTGATGGAATGTTTTTATAGTCATTACGCTCGATTACCCAACTTTTTTACCCAACCTAGCCGAAATCCAATACCGCAACCAGTATTAAACCGTAATGCGCACCGACCGAATTTCCGCATCCACCTGCCAAACCGCGCGCAGAATCATATCCGCCAGATGGGTTTCCACATATGTTGCATGAAATTTTGTTGGCGCCGTCAGGTGCAAAGCCCCCCCTTCCCTGCCCGCTTCATGCAACTGCTGAAACCAAGCCGCAAAAATCGTGGGGTCTTCGGTGAATAAAATGGTTGCAGAACTTGCCCAAAGACTACCGTCATCAACAGGTGCTGATACCTTCGCATTAAACGGCACTACATTACTTTCTTGCATGTTTTGCGCTGTAGAACCTGTCATAGCCGTTAAACGTTCCACAAAATCAGGCCCGATTTTAGGCCATTCCGTTTCCGTCTCTTTCAGCATTAAATTCAGATTAAATCCGTAAAGCGTTACACGCCCCCGCGCCCCTGCCCTTTTGACCTTCAGCCAGTCTCTGGATTTCAGCTTGGCCATTTCACGCTTTACCGTGCGTTCATCAACCGACCACAGCTTTGCGATCTCGCGCTGCCCCATGCTCAGCTCATCGCGCTGCCAGTTATATCTTGTGGTGATCAAAGACATCAGGCGTAAAATCAGCCTTTGTGTCAGCTTGTCACGCGCCAGCGCATAGGTCATCATCGCCGAAAGGATATCATATTTCTTTGTCGCCGCATCACGCCCGACGGGTCTGCTGGCCAACATTGGGCCGTTCCTTCCTGTACCTGATCCCATTTTAGGATCGCTGCCTTTTACCCCGACTCGTTTCTGGTCAGGTTTATACTGCCTATATACTCTGAAACCATACTAACTCAACGCTGTTTAAGAATATTTATGTATTTGCGTCCAGTTATCCGATTCTGTCAAGAACTCTATGTGAAGCCATCCAAACCTAATTCCTAAAATAATATAAATATAGGTAAGAACTGGTAAAGGGGGACATGCAGTGTGTCACCTTATTCGGCAAAGGTGTCACCCTATTTGTAGTTGGGACTTAACGGGTGTCCCCCTAAATATGCCATCTCTTTGCTTCATTTTTTGCTCACCGCCCCACGAATCACTTGCCTTGGAATAACCCTGTAATCCTTAGCTATATTCCCCGTGGGGAAGGTTTCAAAAATATAATATTACCTTTTGCTTTTTTTGCAAATAAGACGTAAATACAAAAAATAGCAGAATTAACGTCCAGAGGCAGATAATGTTTGATCACAAAGATCTTCACCAACTCCACGAACAGTCCCTTAAAATGCAAAGCTGGATACGCCAGCAGACCTTCAGCCCCGAAAAGGAAAAGACCCTGCGGCGGTTTTCCAGTTGGGAAGTGGCAGAGCTGATCCTGAAGATAAACCAATCCACCTTTCGGGGCCGTTTAGCTGCCGACCCTTCCCTTCCCGCAGGTGAGGTAGAGGAAGATGGTCGTCAACGTTGGTATAGTCTGGATGAAATAAACGAGTTGCGCCGCCGCATGAAAGTAAACCGCAAATCCCTGATGCCGGAACGCCCCGCAGGTAAACGCGCGTTTCGTGCGGCTATTGCCAATTTTAAGGGGGGTGCTGGCAAGTCCACCGTGGCCCTGCATTTCGCCCATGCTGCCGCTTTGGATGGCTATCGTGTTCTGGTGGTGGATTTTGATCCGCAAGCAACTTTATCGCACAGTATGGGGCTTTATGACGTGGCCGAGGATCATACGGTTTGGGGGATTATGGCGCGTGATCTGATCCGTGAAACCGACCGGATGAATAACGCTTCCGTCGCTGCCGCCAGCGGCACCGCCCTGCCCCAACGCAAGTTGCCCGCCTCTATTCGGGACTTGGGGTTAGGTGAATTGCGGGTGAATGATTTCATCCAAAGTACTGCTTGGCCCACGATTGATATTATCCCGTCCTGCGCCAATGCCGCGTTCGTGGAATTTGCCAGCGCACAATATCGCCACCTGAACCCCGAATGGTCGTTCTTTGCGGCTGTCAGCCGCTATCTGGATGCTATCCCCGATGACGCCTATGACCTGATCATCTTCGATTGCCCGCCCGCAATCGGGTATCAATCGATGAATGCGGTGTTCGCCGCAGACATGCTTTATATCCCGTCCGGCCCCGCCTATTGGGAATATGATAGCACAACTAGTTTCATCGGGCAGCTGTCAGAAGCACTGGAAGATTTGGCGATTGGTTTTGACGGAACCTTCCCCGCGGGGAATATGACTTTGCCCAAAGCATTTTGCGACGTGCGCTTCTTGATGACCCGCTTTGAGCCGGGCAATGAATTGCACCAAGCGATGTACAGTGCGTTCAGTAAAGTGTTTGGTGACCGTTTGGCTGTACACCCGATAGAGATGACCCGGGCAGTGGAGCAATCCAGCCGTTTCTTAAGCTCGGTTTACGAAACTGATTACCGCGATATGACGCGCGAAACTTGGCGTCGGGCGCGGGCCACGTTTGATCGTGGTTATGAGGAATTCAAAACCGCGATCATCGCGTCGTGGGATAAGTTGGAGGATAAGTCATGAGCAAGAAACGCCGTGTATTCGATATTGATATGCCTGATGAAGAACAAGCACCCTTAGAGGTAAAATCTACCTTTGGCGAAAAACGCCGTGGACCGATGGCTTCTGCGATTACGGAAAATGCGGATAGCCTGAAAGATCGCCAAGCGGTGGAACAGCAAATCCGTGCGGAAAACGATCAGCTGGCACATGAATATGTGCAACGTAAAGCGGATGGTTTGGTGATTGATCTGGTTGCTCTAGATCAAATTGTCAGCGAAAAATTGGCGCGTGACCGCATGGAAGGGGCTGATGAGGATTTGGATGAATTGATTGATTCTATCCGAGAGATAGGCCTTTCAAATCCCATTCGCGTACAAAAACGCGCGGACGGGCGATTTGAGCTGGTGCAGGGATATAGGCGTCTTGAGGCCTATAAGGCGCTGCTGGGTGATCCTGGGGGTAGGGAGGCCTATTCCAAGATACCTGCTGCGGTCATTTTTGCTGACGAGGCACTGGATATTCTTTACCGTCAGATGGTGGACGAAAATCTGGTGCGCAAGGATATTTCTTTTGCTGAAATGGCAAGTCTTGCGATCAGCTATGCGAAAGACCCTACAACGGAATGCAATGATCCTGATAAAGTCGTGGCGATTTTGTTTAAATCTGCGCGTTATCAAAAGCGCAGTTACATCCGCAGCTTTATCATGTTGATGGAGAATATTGGAACCGTGCTGAAATTTCCTGCTGAAATTTCGCGGGCTTTGGGTTTAGCATTAAGCAAACGCATTCATGGCGACAGATCGATAGCGACACAGATCGAAAACGATCTGCTTGCGGCGGGGCCTGCGCGTTTAATAGAAGAAGAGCTGGCTATTTTGCGCCGTGCCGCTGGCATTGAAGCAGACAAGAAACCCTTCCCCGATGGGAAGGTGGGGCAAGCTGCGCCGCGCAAGGCCAAGACGGTGTTTAATATTTCACGACCTGAGGGTACGGTGAAATGCACGGCCACAGCGGGGCGGTTGGAATTGCGTGTAGCAAAAGATTTTTCTACCGTGGACCGGGTTAAGCTGGAGCAGGCTATTAAGCTATTGCTGGCGCAAATTGAGTAGAAAAAATTGATAAAAATCAATATGTTACATGTGTTATTGCATAATGCGCCCTATTGCTATTGTTCTTATGGTGTAAGCGACTTAAATGTGGACTATGCAAGGCGATAGTAACAAAACACTGGTGAAGTTTCTGCAATACATTCCAATTTGGATTGGATTGATGCTGGGGCGTATGATGTCATTTAAAATGCGCGGGGCATTTTTTGCCTGGCTTGGTGGGGTTTTAATTCCGTTGGTGCCAGGATCCCGTAAACGTATTTTAAACGGTTTAAAACGGGTTTACCCGGATATGGCTGAGCGCGATGCGCTAATTCTGTGCAAAAAAATAGGACAGAATGGTGGACGGACAATATCGGAAATACTGTTCAATGCCAGTTATAAAAAACAGCTTAATCTGTTTGATGCCAAGGGCCCTGGAATAGAGGTTTTGCGCAAGGCTAAAGCAGAAGGAACCGGGGCAATTATTGTATCTGCCCATTTCGGCCAGTGGGAAGCTATTCGCCATTATCTGAAATCCCAAGGCATGGAGACAGGGGCGGTTTATCGTGAAAACAGCAATCCCTGGTATGAAGAACATTTTCTGGAAGGTATCCAGCAAGGTGGTGCACCGATTGTTGCCAAAAGTTCAAGCGGGTCTTTGAGGATGGTTAAGCATTTGCGCAAGGGCGGTTTCTTTGCATTATTGGTTGATCAGAAGTTTCAAAGCGGCCATGTGATCCCGTTTCTGGGCATAGACGCGCTGACCCCAACAGCTGCCGCAGAACTGGCTTTGCGCTATAAACTACCGTTGGTGCCGGCTTTTGGAACGCGTGATGATAACGGACTGAATATCCATGTGGCGTTTGAAGAACCGATAGAACATACCGATGCTTTGACCATGACTCGTGAAGTGAATGACCGCATCAGTGCGCGAATTATGGATAAGCCTGAACAATGGTATTGGCTGCATAAACGCTGGGAAGATGTGTTTTTGTACGATCTGATCCATGGCAAGAAATCCTGATAGATGTGGACAAAGTCGTATGGGGCTTTATTACGTTTAATAAATAACCGAATGCTGAAGGGCAGGGTCTATGACGGATAATTTAGCGAAAATCGGCGCGGAAGTTCTGGCAGTGGAAGCGGCGGCTTTGACGGCATTGGCGCAAAGCTTGGGCACAGATTTTGAAGACGCTGTTACGGTGTTGTCTAAAGTGCAGGGCCGTGTGGTCATTTCGGGTATGGGTAAATCAGGGCATATTGCGCGCAAGATAGCGGCAACCATGGCCAGTACGGGCACCCCTGCGCAGTTTGTGCATCCGGGTGAGGCCAGCCATGGCGACTTGGGCATGATTACCAAATCTGATGTTTGCATTATGCTTTCAAATTCCGGTGAGACTGCGGAATTGGCCGATGAAATTGCACATGCGAAACGGTTTAAGATACCGCTGATTGCGATTACTAAAAACGGGAATAGTTCACTGGCAAAAGCGGCGGATGTGGCCCTTGTGTTGCCTGATGCGCCAGAGGCGTGTGGCATTGGGATGGCACCGACAACATCGACCACGATGCAGCTGGCTTTGGGTGATGCGTTGGCGGTGACCTTGATGCAGGTGAAGGGTTTTGATCGCGACAGTTTCTTGGTTAATCATCCCGGGGGCAAGCTGGGATCGCAACTGTTGAAAGTTGAAAGCATTATGCATTCGGGTGCGGCTTTGCCTGTGGTGGAAAAAGCAACCGCGATGAGTGAAGCTTTGCTAGAAATGACAGCCAAGGGTTTTGGTGTGGCCGCTGTGGTGGCGGACGGGCAGTTGTTGGGGATTATCACGGATGGGGATTTGCGCCGGAATATGGATGGGCTGATGGATCATACCGCGGGGTCTGTGGCCACAATGGGGCCGTCAACCGCGACGCCCGATATGCTGGCGTCTGAAGCTTTGGGGATTATGAACCGGCGGGGGATTTCGGCACTGATGGTGGTGGACGGGGCAGGGGCCCTAAAAGGGTTGTTGCATATCCATGATATTTTACGGGCAGGTGTGGTATGAAAACAGCGATAGTTATTCCGGCGCGTTTTGCGTCAACACGGTACCCCGGCAAGCCGCTAGTGGTGTTGAACGGCCCTGATGGGGCCAAGTCGTTGATCCAGCGCAGTTGGGAAGCGGCAATGGCGGTAACGGGCGTGGACGCGGTTTATGTGGCCACGGATGATGAGCGTATTAAGGCGGCATCGGAAGCGTTTGGGGCCAAGGTTCTGATGACGCCCTCGACTTGCGCCAATGGCACGGAACGTTGTGCGGCGGCATTGGATGTGATGGGTTGGGAACCTGGCTTGGTGGTGAACCTGCAAGGGGACGCACCTTTGACGCCTGCTTGGTTTGTATCGGATTTGATTGCTGGGTTTGAAAAAGACCCATCTGTGCATGTAACCACGCCTGTTTTGCGCTGTGATTTGCAGACTTACAGGAACTTTGTAGAGGATCGAAAGCACGGACGTGTGGGTGGCACCACGGCGGTGTTTGATGCGCATATGAATGCGATGTATTTTTCTAAAGAAGTGATCCCATATGTGGGGGATGATCTGGTTGAGGGGGATGAAATCCCTGTGTTTCACCACGTGGGGGTTTATGCCTATCGGCCTGCTGCTTTGCGGGAATATGCCGATTGGGCGGCGGGGCCGTTAGAGGGGCTTGAAGGGTTGGAACAGTTGCGGTTTATGGAACGTGGTGTGCCTGTGCGTTGTGTTGAAGTAGATGGGCAGGGCCGGGTGTTTTGGGAATTGAACAACCCTGAAGATGTGCCGCGCATTGAAGCGGTTTTGAACGAAGGATGAGTAATATGAAAACGGTTAATGCAGGTGGGCTGAAGATCAGCAACGAGATGCCATTCACACTGTTGGCAGGGCCTTGCCAGTTGGAAAGTCTGGATCATGCGCGGATGATGTGTGAGCAAATTGCACAAGCCTGTTCTACCACTAACACACCGTTCATTTTCAAGTCGAGCTATGACAAGGCTAATCGTACCAGTGTGGATAGCGAACGCGGTCTGGGCATGGGTAAAGGGCTGGAAATACTGGCTGCTATCAAGGAAGAATTCGGTGTGCCAGTTTTGACCGATGTGCATGAAATATCACATTGTGCGAAAGTGGCGCAAGTTGTGGATGTGCTGCAAATTCCCGCGTTTTTATCGCGTCAAACCGATTTGCTGTTGGCCGCGGGTGAAACGGGTAAATGCCTGAATGTGAAAAAGGGGCAGTTTCTGGCACCCGGTGATATGGCCAATGTTGCGGCTAAAATCGCTTCAACGGGGAATGAGAATATTATGCTGTGTGATCGGGGTACCAGCTTTGGGTATAACATGCTGGTCAGTGATTTTCGCTGCATTCCGATTATGGCCGAAACCGGTTATCCGATTGTATTTGATGCCACACACAGTGTGCAGATGCCAAGTGCGCAGGGGAATACTTCGGGTGGTAAGCGTGAGTTTGTACCGCCTTTGGCGACGGCTGCGGCGGCTATTGGGGTGGCGGCGATATTTATCGAAACACATCAAGATCCTGATAACGCGCCTTGTGATGGGCCGAACATGATACCCGTGCAGGAATTGCAGGGGTTGATCGAGAAGCTTTCAGCGCATGATCGATTGGCTAAGGGGTAATAAGGCTGCGTTTACTTTGGAATGGAAGGTAGAGCAGATGAACCGTAGAAAGATTTTAAAGACATTTGGCGGTGGATTGCTGGCAGATCAGGCGGGGCTGAAACGGATTGCCACGGGCGAAAGCTATGTGACCCGTGGCGGCGATGGGCGGCGCATAGATGATGCGCAGTATCCTGATTGGTTGGAAGATGTGGTGATGACCCAGCAGAATTCAGGCGCGGATGCGGATCAGTTGAATATGACGATCTATAATAATGAAGTGGGTTATGATGGTGCTGAAGTGGTGTTCCCAAATGGTTATGCGGGGATATTGAACAGCTTGAAAGGGCGGTATGCGGTGCGTTTGTCAACACCGGTGCGGGCGGTTTCTTATACGGATCAGGGTGTAACCTTGCGGTTTGAAAACGGCGCTGATGCAAAGTTTGATGCGGTAATCGTGACGCTGCCATTGGGGGTTTTGAAACGTGGTACGGTTCAGTTTACCCCTGCATTGCCTACAACAAAACGCAAAGCCATTCAGCGGCTTGGCATGGGTGTGCTTGATAAGGTGTATCTGAAATTTGACCGGCCCTTTTGGGACGTGGATAAAACTTGGATTATTACACCTGAAAACAATTTGCCGCGCGGGCAGTTTAATCAATGGCTGAATTTGTATCCCGTGACCGGCGCGCCGATTATTTTGGGCTTTAATGGCGGTACGCCTGCGCTGGATTTGGCGCGATTAAGCGATAAAGAAGTGGTTAAACGTGCGATGCAAACCCTTGCAGGTGCCTATCCGCAGTAGTTTATTTACTGCTGACATGCTGATGTCAGCAGGGGTATGTTAGTATTAAAAAACAGCTAACAGATAGGGTGTGCAGTGGGTATTCAGACAACAAAATTGAACGGGTCGTTCAAGCGATTTATTGAAAAGCAGCATTTGTTTTTTGTGGCGACTGCGGGGCCTGATGGGCGGGTTAATCTTTCGCCCAAGGGGTTGGATAGTCTGAAGATCATCAACGAGACACAAATTGCCTGGTTGAGTGTGTCGGGCAGTGGCAATGAAACGGCGGCGCATGTTTTGCAAGACCCGCGTATGACGCTGATGTTTTGTGCCTTTGAAGGTGATGCCTTTATTTTGCGGGTCTATGGGGCCGCACAGGTGGTCTATCCGCGCGATGCGCAATGGGATCAGCTTTATGGCTTGTTTCCTGATTATGCCGGGGCGCGGAATATATTTAAACTGGAGATTGATCTGGTCACAACCTCTTGTGGAACAGGCGTGCCAGAGATGGCGTTTGTGCGACCGCGTGCGGATACTGAGCTGGTGCCTTGGTATGCCGATATGGGGCAAGATGGTGTAGAGGCGTTTTGGCGTAAGAAGAATGTGGTAAGTATTGACGGTGCGCTTACGGGTATTTTTGAAGGGGATGAAAATGGATGATCAACGGTTAAAGAAGTTTCAACAGTTCAAGGCTTTGCATTTTGGGGATGAGGCGTTTGTAATTCCGAACCCTTGGGATGCGGGGACGGCGCGGATTTTGACGGCAATGGGGTTTTCAGCCCTTGCGACCACAAGTGCGGGATATGCCTTTACGGTGGGGCGCAGGGATTCGCTGGCGGGGTTGGGGCGTGCGGAGTTGTTGGATAATGCGCGGGCTATTGTGGATGCCACGGAGCTACCTGTTTCTGGGGATTTGGAAGATGGGTTCGGGGCGGCACCTGAAACATGCGCTGAGACTATAGAACTTGCCATTCAGGCGGGGCTGGTTGGGGGCTGCATTGAGGATGCAACGGGGAATGCGGATGATCCTATTTACGGGGCTGCGCAGTCTGTCGATAGGATTAAAGCGGCGGTTCAAGCAGCACGGGATAAAGGGTTTTTACTGACCGCGCGGGCTGAGAACTATCTTTGGGGGAAGTCTGATTTGAAGGATACAATCAGGCGCTTACAACTGTTTTCAGAAGCCGGCGCAGATGTGTTATATGCGCCCGGCCTGCCTGATTTGGAAGCGATTAAAACGGTTTGTGCAGAGGTGGATAAACCGGTGAATGTGGTGATGGGTTTGCAGGGCACGAACTATTCGGTGCGTGAACTGTCAGACGCTGGGGTGAAACGTGTCAGTGTAGGTGGTTCATTTGCGCGCGCGGCATTAGGGGAATTTATGCGCGCGGCGCAAGAGGTGCTGCATGAGGGCACATTTTTCTATTCTGACAAGGCGATTTCAAGTGACGATATAGCACGAATGATGGTGAATGTTTCTTTTGAAGATCGCACTTGCGCTGTTGCGCCAGAAAATCGACAAAAGGCTAGTAATGCATAAAGCCCTTATTTCGTGTATGTAACAGTCTTTAAGACTTCGTTGAAAATTGGGATGTATTTTTCAATATTGCCGCCTTGTTTTGTGTGCAGTGAAAACAACTGAAGATAGCCGTCGGGGGTGATTGTGGCGACAAAGACAGTGTCAGCGATGCCTGCACCCGTATAGCTGGGATGTTGCAGGATTGTTTTTAATTCCCAACCTTTGATGGTGGCGAAATCTTTATATTCCATGCCGGATGTATCGCCGCATTTATATTGCGTACAAGCCCCTTCTAAAAAGCCTTGGATGGTTTGTTTTCTGACGTTTGGCATAATTGCTGTTAATGCCTGCTTTTGGGTGTATTGGGTTGATGCGCAGATCATGGCAAGTGGTGTTACATCTTCGGGTGTGGCCGCACATATGCTTGATTGGGTGTTGTCTTTGTCTTCTGACCAGTTCCAGGCAATATCGCCGCCAACCTGCATTGTGTAGTTCACGGTAGTATCTGTCATTGTTACAGGGTCTGCGGCATGGCATGCAGTGGCTGTTGTCATAGAAAATACACAGATCAGAGCGATATGATGAAAGGGGGTCATGTTTGGTTTCCTTAAGAATTATATGTACTCATATGAAGGTGTTACTTGTCATGGCAATAATCAAGACCGGCTGGGCTAAAAACCGTGGATTAAGCGGCTTTCAGCGTTTGTTTCAGTATGAAATGCAAGGTGCTTTTCGCAAGTATGTATCACTGCCCAGTTGCCTGAACATAAAACCCGCCAAATCAGGTTGTGATATTTTGATTTTACTGGGGGCGTCTGACGGGGTGAAACCGTGGCGGTAGGTGCCGGTAAAGCTGCCTTTGGTGAAGTTGCCAGGGCGTATTAGTGTCCAGTCTAAAATGCTGGCAGTAACATAGGTTTCCTGCTTTTCGTGGTCGGCAATAATGTGGCGCAGGATCAGGGGTACGATCAGGGCTTTGTATTTGAAAGGCAGTAGTGCGCGGCTGTCGTTTGCGCCGAACACGGACAAGCAGATCAGGCGGTTGACGCTGGTGTCTGTCATGGCACGCACGATATTTTTGGTGCCTTTGGCGCGCAGGCCCGCCTTGTTCATCAGCGGCATTCCTAGGGTGCAAAACACGGCATCGCGGCCTTTTGTGGCTTGGGTGACAGCGGTTAAATCCAGCACGTCGCCTTGGATGATGTGCAGGTTTTTATGGGTGTGCTGCATTTTGTCGGGGGTTCGGGTGAAGGCAGTGACTTGGTGGCCTGCGTCTAGGGATAACTTGGTCAAGTGTTGGCCGATTTGGCCTGTGGCACCAAAAATTGTGATGTTCATGGGGTGGGTTCCTTTGATGGGGTTTAGGCTAGATGGATGCTGGCAATCAGAAAACAAGTAGCGGTGATGCCAGAGGCTATGGCGCGGATGTAGTTCCAGAATGTCCAGCTGGGCAGGTAAGTATTGCGCCAATATTCGGCGGCTTGATTGCTGGTGAAATCAAGGGCTGCCAGTTTATTGTTCATCGGAATATTGAAGCGGTATGAAACGCCCAATACGCCGGCGATGTATGTGACGGAGCCGATCAGAATGTAGGGTTGGGCTGGGCCTGTCAGGGCGACATATGCGTAAATACCCAATCCCAATGATAGGGCAACAAAGCCCCATAACAAGAATATGAAAACGGATTTCCAGACTTCTATGTTGATGATCTGCATGACTTCGATGCCTGCTGATGTTTTGGATAATTTTAGTGATCGCATCACGAAATCTGAAAAGGTCAGGAAGATGCCTGCGATCAGGCCGCACCCGATGGTGCTGGTGGCGCAGATTAAGAATAGGGCGGATGGGGTCATGTTATTTCCTTTCATGGAGTTTACTTGACACTGTGTAAATTGACTTGATGGCGGAAATAGATATAACTTTACACTATGTCAAGTACTGAAAAAAAGACCCGCACAAAAATTCTAGACGCCACATGGAAATTGATGGAGGAACGCCGTGGATTAGGCGTGCGTATGGGCGATATTGCCAAGGTCGCGGGGGTTTCGCGCCAAGCGGTATATCTGCACTTTGATACGCGCACAGCGTTGATGAGTGCGACGGCGATATATGTGGATGAGGTCAAAGGGCTGGATGCGCGGTTGCAAACGGTGCTGTCTGCAACAAGTGCTGTGGAAGCCCTTGGGTTGTATGTTGAGGTTTGGGGCAATTATGTGCCGGAGATTTACGGGCTTGCAAAGGCACTGTTGGCCGCGCGTGATACGGATGAGGCGGCAATGGTTGCTTGGGATGAGCGCATGGCGTGTCTGCGTGACGGGTGCCGCGATATTATATCGGGATTGGCAGAAGAGGGCAGGTTACTACCTGAATGGACACAAGATGAGGCCGTTGAAATGTGCTGGACGATGCTGTCATTTCAAACATGGGAACAGCTGACGGTGGAATGTGGTTGGTCGGTTGATGAATACACGCGCTGGATGAAGATGCTGATGCTTAAAAGCTTTGTGACTGACCCCAGCTTATAGCAGGGATGCTATTTTCAGCACTATTTTACCGATCATTTTGTCTTTGTCGCTGTTTTTGAACAGGGCGGTTTTTGCGATATCTATTTGAGAATTTCGCAAATCTGCATCCAGCAGGCGCAGCCATGCGGCAGCGATGTCTTCGGGTGTGTCTGCCTGAAGTGAGCCTTTGTCGGCAACCAGCTGTTCGTAGATCGCCTGAAAATTAGCGTATTGCGATCCGTGGATAATGGCAGACCCGTAGGCGGCGGGCTCATAAGGGGTATGGCCACCGACAGATACAAGCGAGCCGGCCACGAAAGTGACGGCGGCGGATGAATACCAAAGCGGCATTTCGGCTACGGTGTCAGCCAGATAAATGTCGTCGCTGGCTATGGGCAATTCATTTTGGGAACGAATGGCGCAGGAAAAGCGGGTGGCATGGATCATGCTTTCAATTTCAGAGGCGCGTTTGGCGTGGCGTGGCACAAGGATCAGTTTTAGGTTGGGCTGGATTTCTTTGGCCTGAGCAAAGGCATCTAGAATGATTAGGTCTTCGCCTTTGTGGGTGGACGCGGCACAAAGTGTGTTTTGGTATTTGAAAGCATCGCGCAAAGCGTGCAAGTCAGGGTGGTCAACGGCTGTGGCTTGTTGAAACTGTTTCAGGTTGCCCGGCATATCTATGCGATCAGGGGCAACACCCAGATCGGAAAAACGGGTGAAGGCGTTTTGATCTTGGGCAAAGCAATAATTGATGCAGCCGAAAACGGTTTTAGCAAGCTTCGGGTTTTTAGCCCACCGCGTAAAACTTTTTTCCGACATGCGGGCGTTTACGAACACGATTGGAATGCCCATTTCAGTGCATTTTATGTTGCGCGTTGGATAAACCTCATTCTCGATGGTAATCAGGCAGGCAGGTTTCCAGTGGCTCAGAAACTTGTTTACGCTGTAGCTGAAATCAATAGGGGCGATGTCAATGTGAATACTGCCGGTGCGCAAAAGCTTGGCTTTTTCGTAAGTGATTTTATTGGAAACCGTGATCAGCAGATCGTAGTTAGTGAACTTTGCAGATAGGGCAGGTAACAGCAATTCAAGGGTGTTAAACTCGCCCAAGCTGGCGGCGTGTAGCCACAGCAGACGCGGATTGGCACTGTTTTGTGCGCCAAAACCCAAGCGCGCTTTGAACGTGCTGACGCTGTCTTTGCCCGTGATGATGCGTTGCAGGAATACAAAGGGTACGACAAGCCATGCCAGCAACATTAATAGACGATATTTCAGCACGGGTGCGCGTTCCTTTATTATCAAGGGGTCTTATAGACGAGGGCAGGGCGGTCTGTGAAGTTGGAAATGACGGGCATCTTAAATGATTTTGCTTTTAGCGGGGTCGAAAGCCGATTAGAGTGCTTAAAAGCAGTAAACAGGCACAAAAATGATTACACCAGTTATTCTATGCGGCGGTTCAGGGACACGACTTTGGCCTTTGTCGCGCAAAAGCTACCCCAAGCAGTTTTCAAAACTGATCGGGGAAGAAAGCCTGTTTCAGATGTCAGCCTCGCGGGTGCGTGGTGACGGTTACGGGGCCCCGGTGGTGCTGACCAACGCGGATTTTCGCTTTATTGTGACAGAGCAACTAGCGGAAATGGGGATTGATCCGGGGGCTGTGCTGATTGAACCTGAGGGGCGCAATACCGCGCCTGCAATTCTGGCGGCAGCTTTGTATTTGTTGGCGCAAGATAAGGATGCGGTGCTGTTGGTGCTGCCGTCTGACCATAGTGTGCCGGATGTGGCACATTTTTCGGCTACGGTGCAAAAAGGAATGGCGGCGGCCCTTGCGGGGGATTTGGTGACGTTTGGTATTCAACCGACACGGCCTGAAACTGGTTATGGTTATTTGGAATTAGAGACACAATCGGTGGATGGTGAGGCGGTGAAATTGCGCCGGTTTGTGGAAAAACCTGATCTGGCAACGGCACAAACGATGTTGGACGCGGGCAATTACTTGTGGAATGGCGGGATATTTTTATTCAAGGCGCAGGTGATTGTGGATGCGTTTTTGGCGCATAAGCCAGAGTTGGTAACGCCTGTGGGCAATGCGGTGAAAGATGCAGAAATTGATCTGGGGTTCTTGCGTCTGGCGCCGAAGCCTTGGGGGCAGGCGGAAGATATATCTATTGATTATGCGGTAATGGAACCCGCGACCAACCTGTCGGCCGTGCCGTTTGATGGCAGTTGGTCTGATCTGGGTGACTGGGATAGTGTTTGGCGCGAAACTGCGGGTGATGATAACGGGTTGGTCACATCTGGGACGGCACTGGGGATTGATTGTAAAAACACTTTGCTGCGGTCAGAGGCCAAGGGTCAGGAAATAGTCGGCATAGGGTTAGAAGATATGATTGCGGTGGCGATGCCTGATGCAGTTCTGGTGGCTCATAAGTCGCGCGCGCAAGACGTGAAGCTGGCGGTGCAAGCGTTGAAGGATAAAAAAGCGGGGCAGGCGGTGCAGCATCCGCGCGACCATCGGCCGTGGGGCAGTTTTGAAAGCTTATATCTGGGGCGGCGGTTTCAGGTGAAACGCATTGTTGTGAAGCCGGGTGGTATTTTGAGCCTGCAAAGCCATGTGCACCGTTCTGAACACTGGATTGTGGTTGAAGGCACGGCGAAGGTTACTATTGGGGACGCGGTTAAGCTGGTGGGTGAAAACCAGTCGGTTTATATTCCTGTGGGTGAAAAGCACCGGATGGAAAATCCCGGAAAAGTGCCGATGGTTTTGATTGAGGTGCAGACCGGCAGTTATTTGGGTGAAGACGATATTATGCGTTACGAAGACGTATATGCGCGCGATTAGGCGATAACCGATGTCTTCCCCTGATCTGTATGTAACCAATTTCAATAAGAATTTTACGGGCGTTTCGGCGACCGCTGCGGGTGTTGTCGGAGTGCAGCAAGAGCAGTTTGATATGCGGCTTGTGGGGCAGGCCCTGCCGGATTGCCCGAACCCGATTTCAAAACGCGCGGCGTATGATCTGTCAAAGATCAAACCTGACGGGAAACCATTTGCCATTTGGCATGTACGGCGCAACCCTGAAATGCGGGTGGCGATTTGGGCGCGGGATGTTTTGCGCCTGCCAATCAAAATTGTGTTTACATCGTCAGCACAGCGGTATCATTCGATTTATCCGCGCTGGCTGATTTCCAAGATGGATGCGGTTATTCCAACAACGCCTGAGGCGGCGAAGTTTGTGCCGAACGTGCATAAAGTTGTGCCCCACGGTGTAGACACCGAACGGTTTAAGCCTGCGGCTAACCGTGCGGTTGCATGGCAAGCTTTGGGCTATGGGGGTAAACGGGGTGTGGCTGCGATTGGGCGTGTGCGACCTGAAAAAGGTACGGATGTTTTTGTGGAGGCAATGTTAAAGGTTTTGCCCGGGCAACATGATCTGGTTGCTTTGGTTGTGGGCAAGGCTGCGAAAGAGCATCTGGAGTTTCAGCAGAAGCTGAAGGATAAGGTCGCGGCGGCAGGACTGTCTGACCGGCTGCTTTTTGTGGGCGAAGTTGCGGCGGATGAAATGCCCGATTTGACTCGGTCTTTAAGCTTGTTGGTAGCATTGCCGCGTTATGAAGGCTACGGGATGACACCGCTTGAGGCATTGGCAAGTGGGGTGCCGTTTGTCAGTTCTGATGCGGGATATTTTCGCACGTTTTCAAATGGGGGTAAGCTTGGAAAAGTTGTGCCGATTGAGGATGCATGGCAAGGGGCGACTGAAGTTGAAGCATGGTTATCAGATGAGCAAAAACTATTGGCGGCATCTAAGTTGGCACCGGATTTTGTGAAGCAGCAGCACAGTATTGAAACTGAGGTTGCGGGGATCAATGCGGTTTATGAAGGGCTTTGGAAAAATGGCTAAGTACAAAAGCTTTATTGTGCATCTTCAGCGGGCCACCGGGCGCAAGGCGCAAGTGCAAGATTTAATATCGAAGGCGCCCTATGAAACACATATCGTTGATGCGGTGGACGGGGCTAAACTGCCCAAGGCCGAGGTGGATGCGTGTTACCGTGTGAAATCTTCTATGCAGCCGAAATATCCGTTTGAGTTGAATTTAGGTGAAATAGGTTGTTTTTTAAGTCACCGCAAAGTCTGGCAGCGGATTGTGGATCAGGGGCTGGATGGTGGTTTGATTTTTGAAGATGATGTGGAGATTGATCCTGCCACCTTTGCCGATGCTCTTGCTATGGCTGAGGTGCATGTACAAGAATTGGGCTATATTCAGTTTCAGGTGCGTGAAGTTACGGGTGTGAACACAGTTTTTGCACAAGAAGGTGCTGTGCAGATCGTGCAGCCTGTTATAACCCTGCTTCGAACATCGGCGCAGTTTGTCAGCGGATGGGCGGCGCAAGAACTGCTTGAACTGACTGAACGATTTGACCGGCCTATTGACGGAGTGTTGCAGCTTTATTGGGAAACCGGTTTGCAGTTAAGTTGTGTGGTGCCTGCGGGTGTGTCAGACCGCACGGCGGCGACGGGAGGTAGTACGGTTTCTGCTAAGCAACCCCTTAGCAAAAAACTGGGGCGTGAATTAAAGCGGTATCACTATAAATCGCAGATTAAAAAATATTCCAAGCGTACCGCTGGCGCGATCGGGTGAAACCCGTTATTGAGCGGCAAAGAAATGGGGAAAAACGATATGTCTGGTGTATGGCGTGCATTAACTGCGGATGAACTGACGGGTGGTAAAAAGCATGAAGCGGCCCCGTTTGGCAGTTTTGCCCCAAATGCTGTGCAGCGGATGTTAATCTCTATCGGCAAGAAAACCGTTTTGAAACGGGGCGTTTTTCGCGGCAGTTATACGGGGCTGATCCTGGCTTTGTCGAAAGGGCCGCTGGATATTTTCTTTCGCGGGTGTGCCTATCGTATTTGGGGTGAGAATAACCTGATTGAATACGGGCTTTTGCTGAACCCTGATTACAATCACATGGATTTGGATTTTCTGCTGATAGATGCGCCTGATGGGGCAAATTTTGTGGATATGGGGTCAAACATCGGGCTGTATTCACAGCCCATGGCCAAGGCGGGGCATAAAGGCAAAACCATTTCCATTGATGCAAACCCGCTGATGGCGGCGCGGCTGACGTTTAATGCAGATGGTTCCGGTTTAAATAATTTGACGATGGTGTCAGCGGCGGTCAGTGATACAGACGGTCAAGGATCATTGGTTATCCGCAAAGATGATGTGGCGATTGTGGCGGTTGAAGAAACTGATGGTGGTGAAATTCCGATACGGACTTTGAAGGCTATTCTGGATGAACATGGCATCAGGAATATCCACGGGTTGAAGATTGATATTGAGGGCCATGAAGACAAGGCTTTAGTCCCGTTTTTGATGAATGCCCCAAAGGCGCGTTTGCCTAAAAGGATTGTTATTGAACATCCAACGCCTAATGCGGATTACCCGGGTTGTACGAAAGCTTTTGCCGCGTTGAATTACACGCTTGTTGGGCGCAGTCGTAACAATTCTTTTTATGAACTGACGACATGATCCAAACGGATGATACCCCTGCAATCGCGGTTGTCCCTTATGGGAAATGGCCCGCTTGGAACTTGGCAGGGCTTGCGTTAGATGATCTGATTTGGCCTGTTGGCAGACCTAAAAGGTTGGCTACGGGTTGTGTGAAAGATATGGGTGCAGGGGATCATATCATTACGTTTCCCCGAAAGCCGGTATTTTTGCTGCCGCGTTTTGGTGTGAAGGCGCAGGTCTCTATTATGTTTGGCGAACCTGATGCGGTGCATCAGCGGTATTTGAACTGGTCACGCTGGTTGCATTGGCGGTTTTATAAAATACTGATGAAGAACGCGGCCCTGCTGAACAGCATCGACAACGGTTTGTTTTTTTATCTGGGGTCAACTTTCATCAAAGATATATCCGGTATTGAGCGTACAAAAACAAAGATGGCATCATTGATTGCAAGCGGGCGGCGTGATTTGGAAGGCCATAGGTTGCGCCATGAAATGGTGGATCATATTCGCGCCAAAGCACTGGATGTGGATGTTATGGGGCGTGGCTATAAACCGTTTGAGTATAAAGAAGACGGATTGGCACCATATCGGTATTCGGTGGTGATCGAAAACGTGCGTGAGGACGATTATTTCAGTGAAAAACTGGTGGATGCCTGCCTGTGTGATACGGTGCCGATCTATTGGGGTGCGCCCAATATTGCGGATTATTACGATTTGCGCGGCATGATTATCTGCGCAAATGCAGATGATATTAATACGGCACTGGACCGTATGAGCGTTTCCGACTATCAGGCGCGCTTGAAATGGATTAAGAAAAACCGACAGGCGGCGCATGAACATGCGCGGTATATTGAGCGGGCAGCGGAATTGATCCGTGATAGTTTGACAGAAAAGTAGGATAGATCATGAGCGCAAAGGTAGCTTTAATCACAGGTGTAACGGGCCAAGACGGGGCTTATTTAGCAGAGTTTCTGCTGGAAAAAGGCTATGAAGTTCATGGTATGAAACGACGGACATCGCTGTTTAATACTGCGCGTATTGACCATCTTTTTGAAGGGCCAGAAGGGCGTTCAGGGCAGTTTGTTTTGCACCACGGCGATATGACAGACAGTACTAGCTTGATGAATATCTTGCAAAAGACACAACCCGATGAGGTGTATAATCTGGCAGCACAAAGCCATGTGGCGGTATCTTTTGAAGAGCCTGAGTATACGGCTAATTCAGATGCGCTTGGGGCATTGCGAATTTTGGAAGCCATTCGAATATTAGGGCTAGGTGAAAAAGCAAAATTTTATCAGGCGTCTACGTCTGAATTATATGGCTTGGTACAGGAAACCCCGCAAACTGAAACGACCCCATTTTACCCGCGCAGCCCCTATGCTGTGGCCAAGATGTATGCGTATTGGATCACGGTGAATTACCGTGAGGCTTATGGGCTTTATGCCTGCAACGGGATTTTATTTAATCATGAAAGCCCGAAACGGGGCGAAACTTTCGTGACCCGTAAAATTACACGTGCATTGGCGCGGATTAAACTAGGTACACAAAACACGTTGAAGCTGGGCAATATGGACGCGAAACGCGACTGGGGCCATGCGCGTGATTATGTGGAAATGCAATGGTTGATGTTACAACAAGACAAGCCAGAGGATTTCGTAATTGCCACGGGTGTACAATATTCGGTGCGTGATTTCGTTTTGGCGGCAGCAAAAGAACTGGATATGACCCTCACCTTTGAAGGTGAGGGTGTTGATGAAGTGGGTCGGGATGAAAATGGGAAAGTGGTTGTTTCAGTTGATGAACGCTACTTCCGCCCGACAGAGGTGGAAACACTTTTGGGCGATGCAAGCAAAGCCCGCGACAAATTGGGCTGGACGCCGCAAACCTCATTTGATGAATTGGTCAAAGAAATGGTCCAGGCTGATTTTGATGAAGCCAAGCGGGACGTTTAGACGTGGGTTATGATTTAAACGGTAAACGGGTCTTTGTGGCAGGGCATCGCGGGATGGTGGGTTCTGCCATAGTGCGGCGTTTGGCGGGTGAGGGTTGTGCGGTTTTAACGGCGACACGTGCCGAACTGGATTTAAAAAATCAGGCGGCGGTGCAGGGCTGGTTTGAAACACATAAGCCTGATGCGGTATTTTTGGCGGCGGCTAAAGTTGGCGGAATTTATGCTAATGATACTTTCCCCGCGGATTTTTTGTATGACAATCTGATGATTGAGGCCAATATCATCAAAGCCGCGTTTGACGTGAAGGTTCAAAAACTGCTGTTCTTGGGGTCATCGTGTATTTATCCGAAATTGGCGGATCAGCCGATTAAGGAAAATGCGCTGTTAGAGGGCGCGCTGGAGCCTACCAATGAATGGTATGCTATTGCGAAAATAGCGGGTATTAAACTGTGCCAAGCATATCGCAAACAGCACGGCGTTGATTTCATATCAGCGATGCCGACCAATCTTTATGGTACAGGCGATAACTTTGATTTGAAAACCAGCCATGTTTTACCCGCATTGATTCGCAAGATTGATGACGCTAAAATGGCAGGGGATGCGACGGTGACCATGTGGGGAACGGGTACGCCTTTGCGTGAATTTATGCACGCGGATGATTGTGCGGATGCGCTGGTGTTTTTGATGCTGAATTACACTGGGCATAAACACGTGAATGTTGGTAGTGGTCAGGAAGTTTCAATTATGGAATTGATGCAGATGATTGCGCGGCTTTCTGATTACACGGGCAAGATTGTGACAGATACCAGCAAGCCGGACGGCACACCGCGCAAGTTGATGGATAGCGCGAAACTGGCGGAAATGGGGTGGCAGCCGGCCATTGCGCTGGAAGACGGTATTCTTTCTGCGATTAAATATTATAAGCGGATAAAAGCGGATTTATCTTAGGCCTCAATTTTAGGCAGCTCAATGCCAGGGGCCAGATACCAATCATCAAAACAACTGATATCGGTTAGAACACGAGTATAGCCTGCTGCAGTGATCAGGTCATAAAGAGCGGTTCGGTTAGGGGTATAGTTATGTTCGATTGTCAGGATTTTGGGCATCCATTTCTTTAGGTCAAAAGATTGCAGGATGGCCAATTCACTGCCTTCGGTATCCATTGACAGATAATCAAACTTTTTCGGTGCTTTGTGCTTTTTCAACAAATCGTTCAGCGAAATTGTGGTGACATCGTATTCCAGCGAGTTTTTACGCTTACGGGCGTGCGAGTCTGAATCTGCGAAATCGGTTAGGGTTGAAAGCTCTTTATGGCGCGATTCTGAAAAAGTTAAAGAGGCCCCTGTTTCTGTCCAGACACAATCGGTTTCGATATGTGCATGGGGGCGATTTTTATTCAACGCTTGATGCCAGTTGCGGGCAGGTTCAGCGCATATGCCTTGCCAGCCAAAGCTGGTTTCAAGGGCGTAGCTGTTGGATAAGTCATATCCGTTAGTTGCGCCGAAATCACAGAAATATCCGTTTGTTTTTGAATTCAACACGTAAAGAACAAAAGCATCTTGAAAAATTTGCGACTGGGTTTTTGATGCCATAGAAAATGCAAAATCCATAAAGTCCTGAAGTCTGGGATCTTTTAGATTGGCGATATGACGGCGTGTGTCAGCAAATTCAAAGATCTGCCTGATTTGCTTGCGGTCAAAAGGCCCGGTTTTAGTGCCGCTGCGCAGCTGATCTTTCAGGTCGCGAAACGCGTTTTTTAAGTTCAAAGCCATTTTGTTGATCCTTTTCGGCACTAATCAATAACGTGCCAGCTGTACGGAATTAAGTCTGGATTGTCTAGGTTCTGTTTGCCGAACCAGGCTTTGGGGGCGACGATGATTTTTTTAGGGTTGCTGTTTAGCCAACTGCCCCACCAGGAAAATGTGGAATTGGCGGTGATGTTGTGTTTGCAATGGCTGATCAGGCGTAGGTCTTCATAGTGTTTTGAGCCATCATTGTGATCTGACACTTGGGTTTTATAGCCCAGTTTGATGTTTTCTTTGGCCCATGCGGGATCGTCTGAGAAAACGAAAACTGAAGGATCTGACTGCAGTTTTGAAGCGATTAAATCAATGGCGCGTTTGTAGTAATCATGATCACATACCGCATAGGCATTGCCAGCGGCAATATAATCACCACGGCGCACATGCAGGGATACCGAGTTGGGTTGATCGACCATTTTTAGCCAGCGGATGTTTTCATCACTGGGGGGTGTTCTAATGCTGAGTTCCTGGCGAATTGTATCTGCGATCTGCGAGAAGTATTTTTCAGATTGGAAATAACCGTGCAGATAGGTGTTGGGGCCGATGCTGGCGATACCCGGATTATACCCCAACTGCTTTTCACGGATGAATTTGGGTGGTCTGCCAAACACCCGCCAAGGGAAATGTTGCAACGGCTTTGTGCGGGCAGGGGGCAGGCTACTGTCATTGCCAACGGTGGCGTGGATGTTGAAATGCGATAGGGCAAATTTCCAATGGCTGCCTTTGGTCTCGGTCTCACGGGTATCCAACAGTAATGTGCAATCATTGCGCAAGGCCACGGCGCGGCCCACCGCGTATTGGAACAGCTGGTTGCCAAGGCCGCCGAACAGGCGTGTTGTGATGCTATCCATTAAGTGTTCCCGTGTATGCTTTTTTTCTTTATGATAAATACGCGTGTCGCATGCGTTCTGCAATCGCGAATTCGATTGACAGTTTGGGCTGGGGATATGATTTTCAGGAAACAGATATCGAAGGGATTTCTTATGAGCGGTGATTATAAGTTTGATACATTGGGGTTGCATGCGGGGCATACGCCTGATGCGCAGTTTGGCAGCCGTGCGGTGCCGATCCATCAAACCACGTCTTATGTGTTTCAAGATACCGAACATGCGGCGGCTTTGTTTAATATGGAAGTCGGCGGGCATATTTATGCGCGCATTTCCAATCCGACGGTGGCGGTGCTGGAACAACGCTTGGCGGCACTGGAAGGCGGCATTGGGGCATGTGCTACATCGTCTGGTATGGCGGCGTTGTTTTTGACGGTGTTGGCTTTGTGTAGTGCTGGCGATCATATTGTATCTTCTTCGCAAATGTACGGCGCCAATATCAACCTGTTTGAACACACACTTAGCCGTTACGGGATTACCACGACTTTCGTAAAACCCAATGATCTAGCTGGGTTCAGGGCTGCAATTAAACCAAATACCAAGATGGTTTTCGGCGAGGTGATCGGCAACCCCGGCATGGATTTGATGGATGTGCCTGCGGTGGGTAAAATTGCCGCCGCAGCGGGTGTGCCGCTGGTGATTGATGCCACGTTTAATACGCCGTGGTTGTTGAAGCCGTTGGAACATGGCGCGAATATTGTGATCCACTCGCTGACCAAATGGATTGGTGGTCACGGGGTGGCCTTGGGCGGTGTGGTGATTGACGGGGGGAATTTTAATTGGGGGCAAAATGACCGCTTTCCAACATTGACTACGCCACACTTTGGTTTTCAGGGTGTGAACCTGTGGGAAGAGTTTGGGCCTGCGGCCTTTATTACCCGCGTGCGCACGGAAGGCATGTATAATATCGGCCCGTGTTTAAGTCCGACGAATGCGTTTCATTTGATCCAAGGGATAGAAACACTGGGGTTGCGGATGGAACGGCATATGGCGAACACTGCCAAGATGTTGGATTTTCTGGTGGGGCACGTAGGGATTTCCTGGGTGAAACACCCGTTGTTGCCGGATCATCCTGACCACGCTTTGGCCAAGCGGATGATGCCCAAAGGGGCGGGGTCTATTATTGCTTGCGGGATTAAAGGCGGGCGAGATGCGGGGCGCGCATTTATTGAAAATGTGCAGGTGGCGTCACATCTGGCGAATGTAGGGGATGCCAAGACGCTGGTGATCCACCCCGGTTCAACCACACATTCGCATATCACGCCTGATGCGATGAAGGCTGCTGGGTTGACGGATGACTTGGTGCGGATTTCGGTAGGGCTGGAAGATTTTGAAGACTTGGCGTATGACTTTAATGCGGCCTTGCGCGTTGCAGGTAAAGTTGCGGGGGCGGCAATATGAAGGTGATGGTGCGTGGGCAAGAGGTTTTTATTTCAACAGGCGGGCGGGTGTTTGATGGCTCCGCCAATGTATTGTTGTTTTTGCATGGCAGCGGTCAAAGCCATTTGAGCTTTATGTTGCAAGGGCGTTTCTTTGCCAATCGGGGCGGGGCGGTTCTTGCGCCTGATATGCCGGCACATGGGTTATCGAGCGGTGACGCTTTAACGTCGATTGAAGATATGGCCGATTGGGTGGCGGAATTGCTGGATGCGTTGGAAGTGACTTGCGCCAATGTGATCGGGCATTCGCAAGGTGGATTGATCGCGTTGGAACTGGCGGCGCGATACGCGGATAAAGTGAAGGGCCTGTCGCAAGTGGCCACGGCACTGGCGATCCCTGTGAATGATGCGCTGTTGGGCATGGCGCAAAGCAAAGAACCTGCGGCGATTGCAGCGATGACCGATTGGGGGCATGGGCGCGATGGGCATATGCATACCCATACGATGCCTGGCCAAGACCATATGAATTACGGCAGGCAGTTGATGGCGGCGAATGAAAGCGGTGCGCTGTTTGCGGATTTATCGGCTTGTGCTGGGTATACTGGGGGGGCAGCGGCGGCGGCTAAAGTCAACTGCCCGTGTCAAGTGATCTTGGCGGAGAAAGATAAAATGACGCCAGTGAAGTTCGGGTTGAAAATGGCGGAAGCATTACAAGTTTCCGATCCGGTGATTGTTGTGGGGGCAGGGCACATGCTGCCCTCTGAACAGCCCGTTGAAGTGAATAAGGCTTTGCGCCAATTTTTTGAGATGAGCTAAGATATGACTGAATTTAAAAGAATTGCTGTGATTGGTGCAGGTACGATGGGTGCGGGCATTGCAGCCCAAATCGCCAATGCGGGGCAGCGAGTTTTGCTGCTGGATTTGCCGCGTGACGATGATGTTTACGGGGTTGTGAAAGCGGCAAAAGAACGTTTGTTGAAATCTGATCCGCCTGCTTTGGTGAACAAGAAGCGCGCTGAGTTGATTGAGCTGGGCAATATTCGTGATGACTTTGATAAGTTGGCGCAATGTGACTGGATTGTGGAAGCTATTGTTGAACGGTTGGATATTAAGAAAGACTTGTATCTACGCCTAAACAAAGTAATTTCTGATGATTGTGTTGTGACATCCAACACCTCGACCATTCCAATATCGCTACTAGTCGAAGATATGCCTGCCGCGTTTCGTAAACGCTTTGCGATCACGCATTATTTTAACCCGGTGCGCTACATGCGCCTGCTGGAATTGGTGCGGGGCGCCGACACCGATGAGACGGTTATGGATCGGTTAGCGGGTTATAATGATACAGTCATGGGTAAAGGCGTTGTGCGTTGCAACGATACGCCTGGATTTCTGGGCAACCGCGTGGGTGTGTTTGCTTTGCAGGTTGGCATGGATGAAGCGTTTAAGCTGGGTTTAAGCGTGGAACAGGCTGATGCGCTGATGGGGCGGCCTATGGGTATTCCGAAAACCGGGGTGTTCGGGCTGTATGATTTGATCGGGGTTGATCTGATGTCTGACGTGGTCGACACGCTTGGGGATATCTTGCCAAAGGGCGATGTGTTTCATGCGGTGGGTACCAAGGGCAATCCGGTGATGCCGCTAATCCGCGAAATGGTGGCGGATGGTTTCACGGGCAATAAGGGTAAGGGCGGGTTCTACCGCCACGTTGACGGGCAGGAAATGGCGGTTGATCTGGCCACGGGGAATGTGCGACCGCGTGAAACTGGGCTACCTTTGAAGGCTGTGAAAGCGGCTGAAAAGCAGGCTTTGGGGCAAGAGGTTTTGACGGGTCTGATTGTGGGGGCAGACGTTCAAACAAAGTTTTGCCGCCGCATGTTGGGCCGTGTTTTTGCCTATGCGGCAGATTTGATCCCTGCGGTTACAAGCAGCCCGCAGGATATTGATGACGCGATGAAGCTGGGCTTTAACTGGGTGCGTGGGCCGTTTGAAATGATGGACGCACTTGGGGGCGATACGGTTAGGGATTTGGTGAAAGAGGTGGGCCTGCCTGTGCCGGTAGTGTTGCAAAGTGACGCGCCGTTTTATGCGGTTGAAGATGGTGCTTTGATGGTGCGCAGCTTTGAAGGTGCAGCCCCGGTGATCTTACCCGAAGGTACGGTACGGTTTCATATGATGAAACGCACATTGACGCCGATTGTGCGCAATGAGGCGGCAAGTCTTTATGCGCTTAAGGGTGATTTGCGGCTGATTGAATTTCATTCCAAGGCGAATGCGTTGACGGGGGCCTCGATGGAAATAGTGGCGGCAGCGGCTTTGGATCATGGGCGCGGGATTTTGGTGCATAATGATGCGCAACATTTTTCAGCCGGTGTTGATTTGAACCGCTTTCGTGCGTTTATAGAAAGTGCTGACTGGCATGGTATGGACGGTTTTTTGAATGGTTTCCAGCAAGCGGTGAAAGCGTTGAAATATGCGCCTGTGCCGGTTGTGGGCGCACCTTCGGGGTTAAGCATCGGCGGGGGTTTTGAGGTTTTATTGCATTGCGATGAAGTTGTGGCCCACACCAATACGGTGTTCGGTCTGGTTGAAACCGGTGTCGGTGTAGTGCCAGGCGGGGGTGGCGTGAAGGAAACGCTTTGGCGGTGGTTTCAGGCGACGGGCGACTGGGAAAAAGCGGCTTGGAATGCTTGGATGCAGATTGGCTATGGGCAGATCGGCAGCAGCCCTGATATGTCTGCACGGTTTCAATATTATTTGCCTGAACGTGATATTGAGGTGATTAACCGTGATAAATTGGTGGGTGTGGCGACACTTGCTTTGACGGATATGCAAGCGGGATATGTGCCGCTTGCAGCACCTGTTTTTGAATTGCCGGGGCGGGCGTTACTGACACGGATGTCGGACTTTATGCAAAAGGGTGTGGATGACGGGATGTTCATGCCCCACGATAAAACCGTGGCGATGCAAGTAGCGACGATTGTGGTTAATGCGGATGGTGATGACAGCTTACAACAAAGTGAGCAGAATTTGTATGACCGTGAACGCGCGGCGTTTTTAAGGCTGGCGAAAACCAAGGAAAGCTACGCGCGGATTGCAAGTTTGCTGGATACGGGGCAGGCTGTGCGCAACTAGGGAGAACGATGATGGTCGCAAATAAATTTGAGTGCTTTGAGCAAAATGCGGCGAACTTTGTGCCGTTGTCACCGCTGTCTTTTTTATCGCGCACGGCTTTGATCTTTCCCGATCACCCCGCCACGATTTACGGGGAGCGGCAGTATAGTTGGGGGCAGGTTTATGGGCGTTGCCGTCAACTGGCCTCGGCCCTGAACGGTCATGGGATTGGTAAGGGGGATACGGTTTCGATCCTGTCGGCGAACTCGCCTGAAATGGTGGAAGCACATTTTGGTATTCCGATGTCCGGCGCGGTTTTGAACACGATCAACACGCGGCTGGACGCGGATACCATTGCTTATATTCTGGAACATGGTGAAGCACGCGCGGTGATTATTGACGCGGAATTGTCACCCGAAGGGGCCAAAGCGATTGCGCAGTTGGATAACCCTGATTTGCTGGTCATAGATATTCTGGATTTTCAGGCAAATGATAATCCGCGCCGTGTGGGTATGATGGATTATGAGATGTTTTTGGAAACCGGGCTGGCGGATGCTAATTGGCAGATGCCCGTGGATGAATGGGATGCGCTGGCGTTGAATTATACGTCGGGCACCACCAACAAACCTAAAGGCGTAGTTTATCATCATCGCGGGGCGTATCTGATGGCCATTGGTACGGTGGCGGATTGGTCATTGCCGCGCCACCCTAAATATCTGGCGATTGTGCCGATGTTTCACTGTAATGGCTGGTGCCATTCCTGGGCGATGGCCGCCGTTGCGGGGACGATTGTTTGTACGCGAGAGGTGACGGCGGAAGTGATTTATGACGCGATTGAAACCCATAAGATCGGTTATTTTGGCGGTGCGCCGATTGTGCTGGGGATGATCGTGAATGCGGATGACGCGGATCGGAAATCGTTTGATCACGGGGTTGAGGTTTTCACAGCAGGGGCACCACCGCCGGCGGCAATTCTGGAAGGGATTGAGCGGCTGGGGTTTAATGTAACGCAAGTTTACGGGCTGACGGAAACTTATGGGCATACACTGATATGTGCCTGGAATTCTGAGTGGGACGGGTTGGATACATCTGCCCGATCAGAAATTAAAGCGCGTACTGGCGCCATCATGGTGATGATGGAAGGTATGCGTGTGGTAGATACAGAAACCATGATGGATGTGCCTGTGGATGGGCAGACGATTGGTGAGATTTTGTTGCGGGGGAACGCGACGATGAAAGGCTACTTGAAGAATGCCCAAGCCACGGCTGAAGCGTTTGACGGTGGTTGGTTTCATACCGGTGATCTGGCGGTGATGCACCCGAACGGGTATGCGCAGGTCAAAGACCGTTTGAAGGATATTATCATTTCAGGCGGCGAGAATATTTCATCCGTTGAGATAGAAAGCGCGTTGCACCGCCACCCTGCGGTTTCACTGGCGGCAGTGGTTGCCAAGCCCGATGATAAATGGGGTGAGGTGCCTTGTGCTTTTGTGGAACTGAAAGATGGGGCAGAGGTGACAGAGCAGGAAATCATTGATTTTTGCCGCCAACATTTGGCGGGATTTAAGCGGCCAAAGCAGGTGGTTTTTGGGGAATTGCCGAAAACCGCTACGGGGAAAATTCAGAAGTTTGAGTTGCGAAAATTGATGTGAATTACCAATGTCCCGGTTGGGACAACCTGCAACTAGTTGAAATCATGGACGAAATAAAAATTAGTGTGAATGTCAGGTTCAAGTCTATAACCCTCTTGAATGTTGATCATCCCGCTCCAACGCGCCAATGATAACATATGCCATGTATTGGGCAAAACGGAACTGTGCAAACAAAACTGGCCTTGGTCATTCATCCGTAATCATTTAAACATTCAAGCTATCCTAAACGTGATTAAGAGGTAGATCATGCCAGAAATTCCAATACGGGCGAGAGGTGGTCCTACTATTTCGACCAGTTAGCAGCCATTTTAAGATGGATCAGGGTTTCATTTAGGCTGCCAATCTCGTTGGTTCTGTTTTTCTTTCATAAGCTTCATCCGGCGTCAATATTCCGTGGGTCGAATGCGGGCGTTCGGCGTTATAGTATGCCATCCATTTTCCGATTCCTGTGCGAGCTTGTGAACCCATTTCAAATGCGTTCAGGTAGATGCATTCATATTTCAGGGATCGCCAAAGCCGCTCAATCATGCGGTTGTCGACCCAGCAGCCTTTTCCATCCATAGATATCGCCACATCGGCATCTCTCAGCGCCTGTGTCCATTCGAAGCCAGTGAACTGGCTGCCCTGGTCACTGTTCATAATCTCTGGTTTACTGTATTTGGCGATGGCCTCTTTCAAGGCTTCGACGCAAAAATCCGCTTCCATGCTATTTGACAAACGCCAGCTCAAAACCTTGCGACTGTGCCAGTCCATAATCGCCACCAGATACAAAAACCCACGCTGCATAGGGATGTAAGTAATGTCGACACACCACACCTGATTTGGCCTATCAATCGCCAGGTTTCTTAGCAGATATGGGTAAATCTTGTGCTGCGGATGCTTCTTGCTGGTGTTAGGCGTCTGGTAGATTGGAACCAAACACATCAGACGCATCAAGCGTCGCACACGGTGGCGGCCACACTTGTGGTCTTGCCGCTGCATATAACGCGCCATTTGCCGTGACCCATACCAAGGCGTATCTAGGAATTGTTTGTCGATTATTTCCATGAACCGCAAATTCTCGGCACTTTCACCCTTCGGCTGATAATACAGGTTTGACCGCGCCAACAACAGCAGCCCACATTGTCGCCGAACGCTCAGGTTATGATCCTTGCTCACCATTTTTTGCCTCGTGTTCCGAGCAACTGAACCGAGGCACTTGCTAAAAAATCCCGTTCCACAACCAGTTGACCGATCTTCGAGTGCAGCTTGTCAATTTGAGCGTCATCAGCGCGCCCCAGATCACTGCCACGCCTGGAAAATGTCGCGGCCATATTCTCAATCGCAGCACGCTTCCATGTCCCAATCTGGGTTGGATGCACACCGTACTTCTTTGACAGCTCCGCCATCGTCATTTCTTCACGGATCGCCTCAAGCGCAACCTTGGCCTTGAAATCGGGAGAGTGGTTCTTTCGTTTCGTCATTTTGAATCGTCTTTCTCGTTAGTCGATCCATCTTAACTACTGGTCCGAAATCTTGCGACCACCTCTGCGTTCCTTGCGTCGCTTGTAGCCATCCGAAAAACTGAGACACGGCATGAGGTTCTCCTTCTCAAAAGAACAGAGACTCTAATTGGTGAATGGTGTCAGGTAGCGGGAAGCATTGAGGAAGGTGAAACAGCTTGGCAAGCTGCTATACGCGAACTGGATGAAGAGACTGGCTTGAAACCTAACGCATTGTATTCAGCGGATACTTGTGAGCAATTTTATGAGGCGGATCGCGAAGCGATCACGATAGCACCGGTGTTTGTCGCATTCATAGACTGCGCTGCGAAAGTTGTTTTAAACCATGAACATAGTGAATACCGATGGGTGAGCTTCGACGAGGCGATAGACATGGTTGCCTTTGGTGGCCAACGACGCGTTCTTAGCTGGATAGAAGACGAGTTTATCAAAAGAAGCCCGAGCAAGCACCTGCTGATTAAAGGTACTTAGACGCGTCTTGGCAATGGCACTAAGGCCCCAACCAGGACCAAGCCTATAAATTATTTCAAGGAACTATAAACCCACTTGTAATTTGATCAAATCCCCCCCAACGTGGCGAAAAATGGAGGACGTAATGACTGTACTTAAAAACTCACCTGAAGCGCGCGATATTGCGTATCATTTTCACTCTTATACTAATGCGGCCACGCACCCGCAGGTAGGCCCGATGATTATTGAGGGCGGTGACGGGATTTATGTGCGCGATAGCGACGGTAATAAATATATCGAAGGCATGGCGGGGCTTTGGTCAACGGCTTTGGGGTTTTCTGAACAGCGTTTGGTTGATGCAGCAATCAAGCAAATGAAGACATTACCCTATTGCCATAATTTCGGGCATCGCAGTCATGGGCCGGTGATTGATCTGTCGGAAAAGCTGATTGGTATTGCACCCGTGCCGATGTCAAAAGTGTTTTTCACCAACTCAGGGTCTGAAGCCAATGACACGGTGATGAAAATGCTTTGGTATCGCTCAAATACTTTGGGCCAGCCAGAGCGCAAAAAATTTATCAGCCGTATTCGCGGCTATCATGGGGTGACGATTGCGTCAGCCAGTTTGACGGGGCTGCCGAATAACCATCGCAGTTTTGACTTGCCGATTGCAGGTGTGTTGCATACCACTTGCCCGCATTATTGGCGTGAGGGCCAAGAGGGCGAAACCGAAGAGGCCTTTGCCACCCGCTGTGCCGCTGATCTGGAAGCGATGATTATCGCGGAAGGCCCTGAAACCATTGCCGCGATGTTTGCGGAACCTGTTATGGGGGCAGGTGGCGTTATTGTGCCACCCGCAACCTATTGGGAAAAAGTGCAGGCGGTATTGGCGAAATACGATATTTTGCTGGTTGCAGATGAAGTGATTTGCGGCTTTGGCCGGACGGGCAAAATGTTTGGCTCGGAAACTTATGGTATGAAACCCGATGTGATCGTGATGTCAAAACAGATCACGTCAACCTATTTTCCGCTGTCTGCGTTTATGATGAACGATAAGGTTTATGACCCGATTGCCCAAGAGTCTGGTCGTATCGGTGTTCTGGGACATGGCTACACAAGTGGGGCGCACCCTGTGGGGGCTGCCGTGGCTTTGGAAAACCTGAAGATCATTGAAGAACGTGGGCTAGTTGCACATGCGGCGGAACTGGGCGCAGTGTTTCAGAAGTCTTTGCGCGAATTTGAAAGTCATCCGTTGGTGGGTGAGGCGCGCGGTGTTGGGCTGATCGGGGCGTTGGAACTGGTGACAGATAAGGTGGCCAAGAAAGGTCTTGAAGCACCTGGGCAACTGGGTGGCTTGGCCAATGCGGCGTTTTTGGAAAACGGAGTGATTTCGCGCAATATGTATGATGCGATGGCGTTCTGTCCGCCGCTGATTATTACCGAAGCGCAGGTTAAAGATATGCTGCAACGTGTGGAAGTGGCATTGGATAAGGTTGCTAAGGATGTTCTATAATTGGCCTGTTTCAAACAGGTGAGCAGCGATTGCAAAGGATGATGTGGCCGCAGGTGACGGTGCGTTGCAAACATGTAGGGATCGCGCGGTTTTCTTGATCAAAAAATCGTCGATCATGTTGCCTTGGGGGTCAACCGCTTGGGCGCGGATGCCTGTGCGATAGGGTTCTAAATCATCAACGGAAATATCGGTGCAGTAGCGATGCACTTCTTTGATATAGGCGGATTTGGACAGGCTGCGTTTCAATTCAGACAGGCCCGCCAGTTTAAAGCGGTTCATCAATTTCCAGAACCCTGCGTAGGAAACCGTGCGCCATGTGTCGACGGGTTCAAAGAACGATCTTTGGTAATCTTCGCGTCCAAGGGATAGAACGGCGTTGGGGCCTACGGTGGTGTAACCGCCGACCATTTTGGTTAGATGAACGCCTAAGAATGGCAGGCCCGGTTTGGGGACAGGGTAGATCAGGTGGTTGACAATCGCGTTGTGCTTTTCGGCCAAGCGAAAATATTCACCGCGAAACGGGATGATGCGAAAATCATCCGCTAGGCCCATCATATCCGCTAGACGGTCTGCTTGCAGGCCGCCACAAACGATCAGTTGTTTGGCTTGAATACGGCCTTGGTCGGTTTCAATGATTGCTTGATCGGGGGTTTCACGCAGGCCTGTTACTGTGCTTGAAAACTGGAATGTGGCACCCTTTGTGGTCAATAGCTCTACCAGTTTATGACAGATGCCAGCATAATCAACGATACCTGTTGTGGGTGACAAGATTGCGCCTACGCCTTTGATGGTGGGTTCAATTTCAGCCAATTCAGATTTGCTTATATGTTGCACCTGAATGCCGTTTTCCTGTCCGCGTTTATAAAGGTCGCCCAAGCGGCTGGCCTCATCATTATCAACCGCCACGATCAGCTTGCCGCATTGATCGTAAGCCACCTGATGGCGCGTGCAAAAGTCAACGATGGCCGGCACGCCTTTGCGGCAAAGCGTGGCTTTCAGGCTGCTGGGTGTGTAATAAACGCCTGCGTGGATAACACCGGAATTGCGACCAGATTGGTGTTGTGAGGCACCGGTTTCTTTGTCGACGATAATCAATCGTGCGTTTGGATGCCTTTGGGATAATTCATAGGCAATGGTCAGGCCGATGATGCCGGCCCCGATGATACAGTAATCGTAGGGTTTGCTGGCCATGGGCTATCCGATGCCGATCATGGTGGCAATTTCGGGCCAACCGTCGTGGATCATATCCAGACTTAAGTAGACTAGAAACACCAGACCCATCCAGCTAAGCCATGCGTACTTGGTCATGGCTTTCATGATCATGGTGGCGAAAAACGCCATAAAGGCGATGGATAAGACAAGGCCGAAAATCAGTAAGCTTGTGTTGTCACGGGCAATGGCGGCTACAGCCACGACATTGTCGATGGACATGGAAACGTCGGCGATGGTGATGGTGACCATGGCTTTCCACAGTTGGCGGCGTGGGCTGCCTTGGTAGCCGTCTTGTTCAAGGGCCTCTTCTGCTTCGCTTGCTAGATTTTCACGGATTTCCTGAAAGAACCGCCAGCAGACCCATGCCAGAAGGCAGCCGCCGATGAATAGAATTCCGGGGATGGCCAGCAGGTAACTGGCGATGGCGGCAAAGAAGATGCGCAGGCCAGCGGCTAGGCCCATGCCCATGAAAATCGCTTTTTTACGCAGTTCAGGTGACAGGCTGGCAGCGGCCATGCCGATAACAAGGGCGTTGTCACCTGATAGGATAATGTCCGCGAATACGATTTGCAGAATTTCGAATGAATGGTCGAACATGTCGCTGGCCTTATTGGTTTGTTCAGCGCTTTATAAGTGATCTGAATTGGCAAACAAGCCATTGTGTTCGGAAAATCGGAATGTGTAAAAAATGCGTTTTTTTATTTATTTTCCAGTGGAACAGGCGTAAGGCGGCGATATCCGCCGCGTTTACATAGCGAAAGTTGCATATTTCATGCAGATATCATCGTTTTTACCTGATTTATCCTGGGTTTCCGACCTGAGCGGCAGACGTGTGTCTGCCGATGCCTATGCGGGTTTTATCAATGCGGCGATTGTTTTGCCCCAAGGGGTGGCGTTTGCGACCATTGCTGGGCTGCCGCCTGAGTACGGGCTTTATACCGCGATGATTACAGCCGTGGTGGCGGCGATATTCGGGTCATCCATGATCATGATTTCCGGGCCGACCACGGCGATTTCTGCGGTGTTGTTTGCCACGCTGAACGGGATGGCTGTGCCAGAAACCGCGCGTTATATTGAGCTGGCTTTGATGATGACCATTCTGGTGGGCCTGTTTCAAATGGCAGCGGGCTTTGGCCGATTGGGTGGGCTGGTATCGTTTGTATCACATTCGGTGATGACAGCGTTCACGGCAGCGGCGGCGTCACTAATTGCGGTCAGTCAGCTGGCGGGGGCCTTTGGTGTTCATGTGGAACGCGGCGGCAATGTGGTGGAACGGTTGTGGCGGTTGTTTGAAGACATCACGAACACAAATTCTTTGGCGGTGATGATTGCGGCACTGACATTGGGCACGGCGGTTTTGCTGCAAAAGCTTTCACCCAAATTGCCGGGCTTTTTAATTGCCCTTTTAGCCGGTTCGTTTTTTGCGTGGTTTATGGACGCCGCAAATAACGGTGTTTCAATGGTCGGTGCCTTGCCGCCGCTGGCACTTGAGTTTACGCCGCCGACAGGTGTGTTGCGCGATATTGGTACGCTGGCACCGGGGGCAGCCGCGATTGCATTGGTGGGCTTGCTGGAAGCAATATCGATCGGGCGGGCCTTTGCTGTGCGCCGCAAGGAAGCGTTTGACGCCAATCAAGAAATGATAGGGCAAGGGCTATCTAATGTGGTTGGCGGATTTTTTCAGTGCTATGCAGGATCGGGTTCATTTACCCGCAGTGGGTTGAATGCGGCCGTAGGGGCTAATTCGCCGCTGTCAGGTATTTTTGCCAGCCTGTTTTTAGGGCTGATCCTTTTGTTTATCGCCCCGCTTGTGGCCTATATTCCGACACCTGCAATGGCCGGATTGATCCTGTTTGTGGCGTGGAAGCTGATTGATGTGAAAGAGATCAGCCATATCGTGACATCTAAAAGCCCAGAGACGGTTATTCTGGTTTTGACACTAAGTGCGGGTCTGCTGATCGAGCTGGATTTTGCAATTTATGTGGGTGTGATAGCGTCGTTGTGTGTGTTTATCTATGATAGTGCGCACCCTGAGTTGCCTATCACCGCCCCTGTTACGATGCCTTCTGGGGATCGTAAATTCCGCGATGTGGTGGCTCATGACATTGAACAATGCCCGCAACTGGTGACGTTTCGCCTGGACGGGCCGCTTTATTTTGGCTCGGTTGAACATGTGGAACATAAAATCAAAAAGATGCGCCGCGAGAACCCCAAGCAAATTCACATGATCCTGTATTTGAAGGGCGTGGGGAAAATTGATTTGGCGGGCGCAGATTTATTGATTGAGACAATCCGCGAAGTGAAAGATAAAGGCGGTTCTTTTCGTATTGTAGCGCTGTTCCCCCCGTTGATCAGCAGCCTGCGTAAATTGCATGTCATTGATGAGCTGGGTGAAAACCACTTGTTCAGTTCCAAAGGTGAAGCGGTGTCGGATGCAACGAATGACCTGAACCGCAAGATTTGCAAGATTTGTCTTAAGGATGTGTTTCGTGAATGCGATGAGATTCGCGATGAGATTACGGATTGATCAGGGCACAGATATGACCGAGAAGGCGGCCAAGACCTGATTATATTTGGTGTTTGGGGTTTTATTACACACTACATGTAATTTGTTATTCAACCTGGATATCTGAACCATACCATGTGCCGCATCCGCATTGAACTTTGAATGATCAACGGCAAATACGGTATGTTGTGCGATGGACGACATGGCTTTTGCAATGTCTGCTTCGCAGTGTTCACGCACCAGAAAACCGCGCTTGGGGTGAACCTGTGCGGCGGTTAAAATACAGCTGTCGACCTGCATCCGCTCAATAGTTTCAAAGGCCGCGCGATCAAAGGCGGCACCGTCATGATCACGTAACTGGGTGCCTGCCATGAACACACGGTTGCCGGGCATCATCGCTAAGGTGCTGGCAACATATGCAGAGTTGGTGACAATGGTCAGGTTGCGTTTTACGCGCAGGGCTTGGGCTACAAAACCAGCGGTCGAACCTGTATCTATGGCTAAGCTTTGCCCGTCTTCAATCATCTCTGCAACCTTGTCTGCCACTGCCGCTTTGGCGGCACGGTTATGTTGCATACGGGTTTGAAAAGGGGCGGTCATGGGGTTTTCAACCGCCTTGATCGCCCCGTGAATTTTTTGCACTTGCCCGCCCGCCACCATCGGTTTGATGATACGGCGCACGGTCTGGTCAGAGACATCCAACAGGGTGGATACCTCGGCCACTGTCATGGTGCCGCGTAGTGCAATCGCACTTTCTATTTGTTGGGTATATTTGCTCATTTCAGGGGTATCATGCCTGTTGATTTGCCTAATAACAACATAAAACAACATAATATGATGCATTGTGTCGTTATCCATTGTTGCTTGAACAAAAAGGATTCGATGAAATGGCGCAACACTCAGTAAAACATCTGATTATTGGCGGCGGTATTATAGGTTGTTCCATCGCCTATCATCTGGCGAAGAACGGTGAAAAGGACGTGGTGCTTTTGGAAAAAGCATCGCTGACTGAAGGGGCCACTTGGCACGCGGCAGGGTTGGTCGGGCAGTTGCGATCTTCGCGCAATACCACGCGGATGTTAAAGCGTTCGGTTGCGATGTATGATCAGTTAGAGGCCGAAACCGGCATGGCATTTGACTGGAAAAAGGTTGGTAGTTTGCGTTTGGCGGCCACTAAGGAACGCCTGTTGGAAGCCAAACGCCTGACCACGATGGCCCGCAGTTTTGATCTGGAAATGGAAATGGTCACACCTGCTGAGGCCAAAGAGCTGTTTCCGTATATTGATGCGACAGGTCTGGAAGGCGCGGCATTTATTCCGTCGGACGGGCATGTTGATCCTGCCAGCTTGTGTCAGGCTGTGGCCGCAGGTGCGCGTAAATATGGGGCGCAGATTAAACAAGGTGTCACTGTTCTTGATTTTGAAATCACCGACGGGAGGATCACTAAGGTGATTACTACGGATGGTGATTATGAAGCTGAAACCGTGATTATGGCCGCTGGTATGTGGAGCCGTGAATTGGGCGCAAAACTGGGTATTCATGTACCGGCTTGTGCGGTGGAACATCAATATATCGTCACCGAACCCTTACCGGATATTGAATTGGTCAAGGGCCTGCCCAGCCTGCGTGACCCTGAACGTCTGGTTTATTACAAACCCGACGCAGGCGGGCGGCTGGTGATTGGCGGTTATGAAGAAGATACGCTGCCCTTTGGGGACAAAGGCATCCCCGGTGAATTTGTGCGCCAGTTGCTGCCTGACAATCTGGATCGTTTCGGGCCCTTGGCAGAATTGGCAGCAGAGGTGACGCCTGTGTTGAATGAGGTTGGTATTCGCACCGTCATCAACGGGCCTATTCCCTATTCGGCGGATGGTGATTTTGTCATGGGTTGGGCACCTGACTTTGATAACCTGATGATGGCGACAGGTTTCTTGTATGGCATTGCCGCAGGCGGTGGTGCGGGTGAGATGATTGCGGAATGGATTGTGGAAGGGCGGCCGAGCCTTGATCTTTGGCCGTTGGATTGCCGCCGTTTCGGGCCGCATCACGGTAGCCGTGCGTTTATGTATCCGCGCGCGGTTGAGCATTATGCGCACCATTATAAAATGCGCTATCCGGGGCAGGAACATGAAACCGTGCGTCAGCTTCGCCTGTCGCCGCTTTATCAACGCTTGAAAGATAAAGGGGCTGTTTATGGCTCGAAAAACGGTTGGGAACGGCCCTTGTGGTTTGCACCTGACGGGGTGGAACCTGTGGATCAGTTGGATTTTCTGAACCCCGGTTGGCATAAGTTTGCAGCCATTGAACATGAAGCGGTGCGCAACGGTGTTGCCCTGATTGATCAATCGAGTTTTGCTAAGTTTGAGATGGTGGGCGCAGGCTCCTTGGAATTGCTGCAACGTTTGGCTGCGTGTAATATGGATACGCCTGATGGTACGGTGATTTATGCGCAGCTTTGTAATGATGCGGGTGGGATTGAGGCCGATCTGACGATTACGCGGTTGTCGCGCGATCACTTTTATATTGTCACGGGATCAGGCTTTGGTACCCATGATGCGGATTGGATCAGGCGGCATATGCCCAAGGATGGGTCTGTGCATTTGATTGAGGTAACCTCGGCACGTGCAGTGATTAACATTTGTGGGCCGAAGGCGCGGGATGTTTTGCAAAAGGTCTGTGAAACGGATGTATCTAATACGGCATTTCCGTTTGGCACTGCTCAAGATGTACTAATCGGGGCTGCACCCGTGCGCGCTGTGCGCATCGGGTTTGTGGGGGAACTTGGTTGGGAATTGCATGTGCCAACGGAATTTGCGGCACACGTTTATGACACGCTTTGGGACGCAGGGCAGGGCGCAGGTATCCGCGATGTCGGTTACCGCGCCATAGATAGTTTGCGGATGGAAAAAGGGTATTTGTATTGGTCGGGGGATATTTCGCCTGACTATACACCGATTGAAGCGGGATTGGGATTCCGTGTACATTTGAAATCAGGTGGTGATTTTATCGGGCGGGGTGTGTTGGTAGCGCAAAAAGGGGATGGGCCAACGCAAAGGCTTTGCACTTTTGTTGCTGATAAAAAGCTGCCACTTTATGGCGGGGAAACTGTTTTGCTGAATGGCAAAGTCGTGTCATTGGTGACAAGTGCGGGGTTTGGGCATACGGTTGGGCAGATGATTATGTTTGCGTATTTACCTAAAAACCTGTGGGAACAAGTCGAGTTTGAAATAGAGGTTTTCGGGGACAGATCCCCGATTACGCGCGTGGACGGGCCGCTTTATGACCCGCAAAATAATAAGCTGAAAGCATAAAGGGGATTTGAAATGTCTGAACATGATGAAACGGTAATTGCGGCTTTGCGCCATGCGCCCGGGTTTGAAAATGTGAGTGCGGGAGATTGTAAGATCACCCGTTTGGGTGGGCTGACTAATTTAGTGCATCTGGTGGAAACTGGTGCGCAAAAAATCATTGTGCGTATTCCGGGTGAAGGCACGGAAGAATATATTGACCGCGCGATTGAGATTACTAACGCCAATGCGGCGTTCCGCGCGGGCGTTTCGGCAGAAGTGTTATGGGCTGACGCGGATACGGGGGTGATGATCTCGGAAGCCATTCAGGATATTGAAACCATGACGCCTGATTTGTTTGGTGCGCGCACAGGTTCACCCGCACGAGCAGGGGCGGCTTTGGCTAAATTGCATGGTTCTGGCGAGACGTTTGAGTTTCGGTTTGAACTGTTTGCAATGATTGATGATTATCTGAAAATCCTATCAACCAGGGACGTGAATCTGCCTGATGGCTATAATGAAATTGTCAAAGCGGCGGAGCCTGTGAAAACAGCATTGGCCGCAAACCCTACGCCCCTTGCACCTTGCCACTGTGACCCCTTGTGTGAGAATTTTTTGGATGACGGTGAAAAGATGTGGGTCGTTGACTGGGAATATTCCGGCATGAATGACCCTTTATGGGATGTGGGTGATCTGTCGGTTGAGGCGGGTATGAATGCCGCCCAAGAAAAGACTTTGATGGATGCTTATTTCGGAGGTGCGCCAACTGCCGCACAGCATGGCCGCGTAGTGATTTACAAAGCCATGTGCGATTTGCTTTGGACTTTATGGGGCTTGATCCAACATGCGGATGGCAACCCTGCAGAAGATTTCTGGGCCTATGCAACAGGGCGGTTTGACCGCTGCAAAACTTTGATGAACGATCCAAGCTTTGCAGCGCATGTGGCGGCAGTTAAGGCGGGTTAAGCGTCTAGCAGTTTTAAGATTTCCGCGTGCAATTCGGGTGTGGCTGCAGTGACCACGCGGCCGTCTGATTTTAGGGTTAGCGGTTGCCCGTGCCAATCGGTAATGATCCCGCCTGCGGCTTGGATTAGGCCGACCAAGGGCAGATAATCATATGGTTCCAGATTGCAATCGACCACGGCATCAATGGTGCCTGCGGCACACATAGCATGGGGGTAGCAATCATAGGCGGAACGCTGAATATGGGCGGCTTTACATATGCGCACAAATCGTGCGGGATCATCGGCGTTTATGTTTTCAGGCTCGTTGGTATACAAAATGGCTTTGGCAAGTTCTGTGGTTTTGCGACACGCGATGGGGTGGCCGTTTTTGGTGGCCCCTAAGCCTGCCACACCAACAAAGGTTTCATCTAGTGCAGGCATACGCACCAAGCCAATTTGGGGGACTCCTGCATCCAGGAAACCCATTAACATACCAAACAAAGGGCTGCCTGAAATGAAGGAACGGGTGCCGTCGATAGGGTCAATAATCCATGACGGGCCTTTCAGGTTGCCACTGATGCCAAACTCTTCCCCGAAAATATCGTGATCGGGGAAATGTTTTAGTAAAGCATCGCGGATGAATTGTTCGGTGTTTTGATCGGCGATGGTGACAGGGCTGTCGTCAGCTTTATCGGTGATGTCTATGCTCGTGCGAAAGTACTGCATCGGAATGGCGCTGGCATCCTGGGCAATGGTGCTGGCCACTTGGGACAGTTTGGAAAGATCGTAAGTCATGGGGTGCGGCCTTAGTTTGCAAGTGTGATTTCAGTGGCCCAGCTTTCACAGGCTTGGGCGATGTCTTTTGGTGGTGGCGCATCGCAGACCAGATAATCCACCAGATCGGGATTGCCAATGGTCACGGGGGCGACGCGGTTGAATTTTCGAGCGTCAGCGGCAATGATGCGGGTCGCACTTTTTGACATGATCAGCCGAGAGAACTTAGCCTCTTCGAGATCAAACAGCATAAAACCGTTTGCGGCATTGATACCTGCGGCGGAAAGAACCGCAAAATCAGTTTGGAAATTATCGGCGAAATTCATCGCATCCACCCCAAAAGCCCCGCCATCATGGCTGCGCAATTCGCCACCTGCCATGAACACGCGGTTGTTGTTGCGGGTGGCAAGCTTATAGGCCACGGCAATTGAATTGGTGACGACCAGCAGGTTTTGATGATCGCGCAGGGCATCGGCGATATAGGCTGTGGTGCTACCTATATCCAAAAATAACGAGCTGCCGTTCGGGATCATCTGCGCTACTTTATGGGCGATATGTATTTTGGCGTCGGGGTTTTCGCTTAAGCGTTGTTGGAAACTGGTTTCCTCAGCATTGCCGACAATACGCGCCCCCCCGTGCAGTTTTTCAACCGCCCCCACTGCCGCCAGTTGTTTGATATTGCGGCGCACGGTTTCTTCGCTGACATCCAGCGTTTGGGCGATGGCCTGAATACGTGCAGAACCGCCTGACTTTCGCAGAACGCTTAGAATCTCTTGTTGGCGGTGGTTCGGTTGCGGTTTCATAAGGCTGTAATACATCGGAATTTGACGGGTTTTAAGGGTTTATTTGTGTAACCTCACATTATTTCCACAATAAACCACATATAATTAAAATTATTCCGCAAAAAACAATAATAAATGTTGCTTTATGTTGGATTTTAGCAAATTCTGTACCCACAAGGTGAAAGGGAGAACGAGATGAAGAAATATATGGTAACAGCCGCGATGCTGACAGCACTTAGTGCCACGGGTGCCAGTGCAGATGTTGAATCGCTGGATCCGATTAAACTGACAACGCATGACTGGACGGGGCAAATTATCACCACCACGATTATGGGTGAGGTGCTGCAATCTGCTGGTTATAATGTGAAATATGTGCAGGCCGATTATATTGCGCAATTCGCAGGTTTGAAAACCGGTGATCTGGATGTCGCGATGGAGATTTGGGAAACCACCGGTCGCGAAGCCATGGATGAAGCTTTTGCCACCGGCAAAGTTGTGAACATGGGTGAAACCGGCATGGATGCGATCGAAGAATGGTGGTATCCGGCCTATATGGAAGAGCTTTGCCCCGGTCTGCCGGATTGGAAAGCTTTGAACGATTGTGCTGAAGCATTTTCAACACCTGAAACTGCCCCTTTAGGGCGTTATCTGGGTGGTCCTGTAACATGGGGTGGTTTTGATGATGAACGGGTTGAAGCCCTGGGTATGGACTTTGAAGTGGTTCATGCGGGTACAGATGCGGCATTGTTTGCAGAACTGGAGTCTGCGTACCAACGTAAAGCGCCGATTGTTTTATGGCTGTATTCACCGCACTGGGCACCTGCGAAATATGACGGGAAATTTGTGAAATTTCCTGATTATTCAGCGGAATGTTATAATGACGCATCCGTGGGCATGAACCCTGATGCAGCGTATGATTGCGGCAAACCAACGGGGCCTATTTGGAAAGTTGGCTGGGAAGGTGTTGCTAAAAAATGGCCAGGAGCGGCTGCTGCTATCGGCAATTTCACCATTTCAAATGCGGATATGGGCGCGCTTGTGGCACAGGTTGACCTGGACGGTGCATCTATTGATGACGCGGTTGCGGGTTGGCTGGATGCGAACAAAGCAACATGGTCTGCATGGATTAAATAATTGACTTGAAGCGGGGCTACTGGCTAGCCTCGCTTTGAACTATCCGAATATTTAGAGGCTTCAATGCAACAATCTGTTAAGTTGGATTGCCGTGGGGTGTGGAAAATCTACGGATCAAACCCCACTGAATTTATGCAAACCCATCAAGGCGCGCCAAGTGATGATGATCTGACGCGCGCAGGTATGATCGGGGCGGTGCGCGATGCCAATGTGCAAATCCGTGATGGCGAAATTTTTGTTATTATGGGCCTGTCGGGTTCCGGCAAATCAACGCTGGTGCGTTGTCTTTCGCGCCTGATTGATGCCACGGCGGGGCAGATAGATTTTGAAGGTGAAAACCTGCTGGCGATGTCCGAAAAGGAACTGATTGCTTTGCGGCGCACCAAGATGGGCATGGTATTTCAACAATTTGCCTTGCTACCGCATTTGACGGTTCTGCAAAACACTGCCTTTCCACTGGAAGTGCAGGGACTGGATCGTAAAACCCGTGAAGTGCGTGCGCGTGAAATGGTAGAACTGGTTGGGCTTGGGGGCCGTGAAGATTATTTTCCACGGCAGTTATCAGGTGGCCAGCAACAGCGTGTGGGCATTGCGCGGTCACTGGTGACAGAACCTGATCTGTGGTTTCTGGATGAACCGTTTTCGGCACTTGACCCGCTCATCAGGCGCGAAATGCAGGATGAGTTTTTGCGCCTGCAAGGGCTGTTGAATAAAACCATCGTTTTTATCACCCACGACTTTGATGAGGCTATTCGACTGGCTGATCGTATTGCGGTGATGAAAGACGGACGCATTGTGCAAACCGCCACGCCCGAAGAACTGATTTTGAACCCTGCGGATGAATATGTGGAAGAGTTCACGCTACACATCCCGCGCGCGAAAGTGTTGCGGCTGATCTCGGTTATGACCGCTGGTGTGCCTGTGGGTGATTATGCGGGCGATCTGGATGGCAGCTTAAGTGTTGAAGCAGCGGTTGACCGGATTGAGGCGGCGGACAAGCCGTTTCGGGTGCTGGATGCAGAAGGAAACCCTGTCGGCACAATCGGGGCACAAGCGGTGATAGATGTGTTGATCGGGCGCAAGCGGGCGTGATGCGGATTTGGCGATATATAATGCAACCGGCCAAGCTGTTCTGGCTGGGGTTGTTTTCCATCACATGGGTGCTGTCTGCAAACTCTTTCAGCCTGTACAAGGCATTTGATGCGCGTTGGATTATACGGTTTCCGAAGAAATGGGAAATGCCGCTGGCGGATACTATTTCGGATGGGATGAAATGGCTGGTGGAGGATGCCACGTTCGGCCTGTTTACCTTCCGCGAATTCACCCGCTTTATTTCCGCACTTATTGAGTGGCCTTATCAGGTGGTGCGTTCCAGTCTGATCGAAGGGTTTTCGACGGGGCAGGGGCAGCAGGCGGTGGAAGTGGTGCCGGCACTAAGCTGGGTCGCCATTATTGTGGTTATGGTGGCTTTGGCGCGGTATGCCAAAGACCGGCCTTTGGCAATTTTGGTTGGCCTGTGTTTTTCTTATCTTGCAGTTTTCGGGCAATGGGAAAGTGCGATGATCACGCTGGCCTCGATTGTTATCGCGGTGCCGCTTGGGGTGGCAGGTGGGCTGACCTTGGGTATCTTGGCCTATCGTTCCGCGTTTTTTGAACGCATGTTGCGCCCTGTTCTTGATCTGATGCAAACCGTGCCGGTTTTTGCCTATCTCGTCCCCATTCTGTTCTTGTTCGGCTTTGGCCCTGTGTCAGCACTGGTTGCCACAATGATCTATGCGATGCCGCCGATGGTGCGGGTCAGTACGGTCGCCTTGCAATCAGTGCCGCCTGAAGTGGTTGAAGCGGGAACAATGGCGGGGTGTACGCGGCGCCAAATGCTGTGGAAAGTTCTGATCCCGACCGCGATGCCAACCCTGATGGTTGGGGTAAATCAGGTTATTATGCTGTCGCTGAACATGGTGATTATCGCGTCGATGATCGGGGCAGGCGGGCTTGGATTTGATGTGCTAACTGCCCTACGCCGTTTGGATATTGGCGGCGGGATTGAGGCGGGTATGGCGATTGTTGTGATGGCAATAGCACTGGATCGGTTAAGTCAGGCATTTGCCAATAAAACCCAGGATGATTTGCCACAAGCGGGCCTGTCATTTGTGCGCCGCCATCCGTGGATAATGACGGTTGGTATGATCATTATCGGGCTGTGGTTGGTGGGATTGATGATCCCTGCGGTGCAAAGTTATCCTGAGGCTGCGACCCTGACCACAAGTGCGTTTTGGGAAACCTCAATGAAATGGATAAACATCAATTTCTTTGATACGTTTGAGGCGATTAAAACCTTTTTCCTAACCTACCTGATGCTGCCGGTAAAACGCTTTTTTGTCGGCATTCCCTGGGCCTGGGGCATCATTGCCATCGGGCTGGTCGCAGGGCGCGTGGGTGGTTGGAAACTGGGGCTGATGGCCGCATTTATGGCCTTGTTCATTGCCGCAAACGGGCTGTGGGCCAAGGCCATGATCACGATCTACCTTTGCGGTGTTTCTGTGTTGATCGCCAGTGTGATCGGCATTCCTATAGGAGTTTGGGCGGGGCAGAATGCGCGGGCCAATTCGGTGGTGGGCGCGTTCATTGATACATTGCAAACCCTGCCGAGCTTTGTCTACTTGATCCCTGTCATCATGTTGTTCCGTGTGGGCGATTTTTCCGCGATGATCGCGGTGATCCTATACGCGCTGGCCCCTGCCGTGCGCTATGCCGCACACGGCATCAAGGAAGTGCCGATGCAAATGATTGAGGCGGGCAAGGTTTCTGGCTGTACCGACTGGCAATTACTGTGGCGGATCAAACTGCCGATGGCCACACCATCGTTGCTTTTGGGGTTGAACCAAACCATCATGCTGGCCCTTTCCATGTTGGTAATCACGGCCCTTGTTGGTACCCGCGACTTGGGGCAAGAGGTTTATATAGCACTGACCAAAGCCAGCACAGGGCGGGGCGTTATTGCGGGGGTTTCAGTGGCGTTTATTGCTATTATTGCAGATCGGATTATATCGGCGATGGCGCAGGCATCGCGCGAAAGATTGGGGTTGAAATGACATTATCAAAACATAAAGCGGCGGTTGCCCGTGCGATGGGATTGTCTTGTTGGCAGGCCCCTGAAAATCCACGCCTTCTGGAAGGCGGCATTACCAATGTTAATCTGCTGATCCATGATCAGGGGCGCGATTATGTGGTGCGCATGGGGGCCGATATTCTGGAACACGGCATCATGCGGTTTAATGAGTTGGCGATCAGCCGGGCGGCGCACGCCGCTGGCATTGCACCTGCGGTTCATCACGCTGAAAGCGGTGTGCTGGTGCTGGAATTTATTGATGCCGTTTCCTTGACCGAGGAAAACGTGCGCGATCCTGAAACGCTACTGCAAGTGGTTGATCTTATGGCACGTATGCACCGTGATTTAGCGGGGTTTGCGCGCGGCCCAATCCTAAGTTTTTGGGTGTTTCATGTGCTGCGCAATTATAATGCGCGGCTGTTGGGTGATGGCTCTGGCTACACGAAAATCCTGCCTGATTTGATGGCCCAAGCACTGGGGTTTGAAGAGTGTATTGGCGCGGTTGATCTGGTGCTGGGGCATAATGATTTGCTGCCTGCCAATATCCTGCGCGATGACAGCCGCTTGTGGCTGATTGACTGGGAATATGGTGGCTTTAACTCGCCCCTGTTTGATCTGGGCGGGTTGGCCACGAACTGCGGTTTGGATGCGGACGCGGAAGAAACCATGCTGATCGCCTATTTCGGTACAAAACCCGATGCAAATTTGATGCAACGCTACACTGCGATGAAATGCGCATCGCTGTTGCGCGAAACCCTGTGGAGCATGGTGTCTGAAACCAATTCCACGCTGGATTTTGATTATGCAGCATATACATCCGAGAATCTGGCTCGCTATCAGCGTGCTTATAAAAACTACACATCATTACGAGGCTTAAAATGAATGATTTTCCCAACACCGCAAAAGCGGTTATTGTCGGGGGTGGCATTGTGGGTTGTTCCACCGCATATCACTTGGCCAAACTGGGCTGGGATGTTGTGTTGCTTGAGCGTAAAAAGCTGACATCGGGCACGACGTTTCATGCGGCAGGGCTGGTCGGGCAGTTGCGCAGTAACGCGAACATCACCCAGCTTTTGGGCTATTCGGTTGATTTGTATAAAACCCTTGCGGATGAAACCGGCCTTGATACCGGTTGGAAAATGAATGGCGGTTTACGGCTGGCGTGTAATGCGGAACGCTGGACGGAAGTAAAACGCCAAGCGACAACGGCACATAGTTTCGGGTTGGAAATGGAATTGCTGACACCTAAAGAGGCGCAAGACCTGTGGCCGTTGATGCAGGTTGATGATGTTATAGGCGCGGCTTTCATGCCCACGGACGGGCAGGCGAATCCGTCTGATATCACGCAGTCTTTGGCCAAAGGGGCCCGCATGGCGGGGGCGCGGATTTTTGAAGACACCAAAGTTTTGTCGGTGGATGTTGAAAAGGGTGTGATCAAAGGGGTAAAGACCGAAAAAGGCTACATTGAATGTGCTGTGGTGATTGCGTGCTGTGGTCAGTGGACCCGCAATTTTGCCAAAACTGTGGGTGTGAACGTGCCGCTGGTTTCGATGGAACACCAGTATATGGTGACCGAACGGATTGAAGGTGTGCCTGCTAATCTGCCAACCCTGCGCGACCCAGATCGGCTGACTTATTATAAGGAAGAAGTTGGCGGTCTGGTGATGGGCGGGTATGAACCCAACCCGATTGACTGGGCCCGTGGCGGGGTTGTGCCGCAAGGATTTCATTACTCGCTTCTGGATAGCAACTTTGATCACTTTGAGCAGTTGATGGAATTGTCACTGGGCCGTGTGCCTGCGCTGGAAACGGCAGGGATCAAAGAGCTGGTCAATGGCCCCGAAAGCTTTACACCTGACGGGAACTTTATTATCGGTGAAGCGCCAGAGTTGAAGAATTTCTTTGTGGGGGCTGGCTTTAACGCCTTTGGGATCGCCGCAGGGGGCGGGGCCGGTATGGCATTGGCTGAATGGGTGGCTAAAGGTGAGCCGCCGTTTGATTTATGGCCTGCGGACATCCGCCGCTTTGGCCGCCCGCATTTTGACGATGACTGGATACGCACCCGCACGATGGAGGCTTATGGCAAGCATTACACCATGGCGTGGCCGTCCGAAGAACATGACAGTGGTCGACCATGCCGCAAGTCGCCTTTGTATGATACGTTAAAAGCGGATGGTGCGGTATTTGGTGAAAAACTGGGGTGGGAACGGCCTAACTGGTTTGCGAATTTGGAAGCGGGTGAAGTACAGCATGACATTTACACCTTTGAGCGGCCAAATTGGCATGATGCGGTTGGGCGAGAACACAAAGCAGCCCGCGAAGCGGCTGTGCTGATTGATCAAACCTCTTTTGCCAAGTTTAGCCTGAAAGGGCCTGATGCGGAAGCCGCATTAAGCTGGATTGCCGCCAATGATGTGGCAAAGCCCGTTGGAACATTGATCTACACACAAATGCTGAATGATCGCGCAGGGATTGAGTGCGATTTGACTGTTGTACGCGTGGCGGAAGATGAGTTTTATATTGTTACGGGGACGGGTTACGCGACGCATGATTTCAATTGGATATCACGTAATATTCCGGATGGTATGAATGCGCAGCTGTTTGATATTACCTCATCCAATGCGGTTTTATCGCTGATGGGGCCAAAGGCGCGTGATATTCTGGCGGCGGTCACGCGTGACGATGTCAGCAACGAAGGTTTTCGTTTTGGTACTGCAAAAACCATCGGTATTGCGGGTTGCCCTGTGCACGCGTTGCGGGTGACTTATGTGGGCGAATTGGGTTGGGAATTGCACTTGCCTGTGGAATATGCGGCAACAGTTTATGCAGCTTTGCATGAAGCGGGTGCGCAGCATGGATTGGTTAATGCAGGCTACCGCGCCATTGAAACCTTGCGGCTTGAAAAAGGTTATAGGGCTTGGTCGTCTGACATCGGGCCGGATCACACGCCGGATGAAGCGGGTCTTGGCTGGGCTGTGAAGATGTGCAAAAACATTGATTTCAAAGGGCGCGCGGCAGTTGAAGCGCAACGTGAAAACGGCATGAAAAAGATGCTGGCAACCTTTGTGGCAGAGGGTGATGTGATCCTGTCGGGTCGTGAAACTATTTATCGCAACGGTGCACGCGTGGGTTGGTTAAGCTCTGCGGGTTATGGCCATAGTTTGGGTAAATCCATGGGGCTGGGCTATATTCGCGATGCGGATGGGGTTGATGCGGATTACGTGAAAGCGGGTCAGTATGAGCTGGATGTGGCAAGGGTGCGTGTGCCCTGCACTGTCAGTTTGGCACCGCTTTATGATCCTAAAATGGAACGGGTGAAATGTTAGGGTAGTGTGTAAACCCTGAATGTTTGATGCAGATCAATTACAAGTGTTCCCGCTAGGCTTAGAGATGTCTGGAACGTTTAGATTTGTAGAGAGACATGATGGTAGTTTTGCAACGAATGGATGGATCAGGCTGCGGATGTGACGCCGATGATCGTATAAGTGAATTGTTGTCGATTGATAAGGCATTATCATTGGGACTTGAACTGGCGGCGCCTATAACAGAAACCGAAACCCTGCCATTATCACAAGCTTTAGGGCGCGCCCTTGCAAAGCCAGTTTATACCCAATCCATGACGCCGCCATTTGATAATTCTGGGATGGATGGCTATGCGGTTAGGCTTGCCTATTTAAAGGGGCAGGGGCCGTGGGAATTACCCGTGATCGACCGTATAGCGGCAGGTGATAACCGTGCGGTTGGGCTACGCAAAGCTTGTGCTATGCGTATTTTTACAGGTGCGCAGATACCTGACGGGGCGGATGCCGTGATCATGCAAGAACGTGTGACGTTTGATGAAAATGCTATAAAGTTCAGTTATTCGCCTGCCATGGGTGAAAATATTCGCCGTGCAGGTGAAGACCTGCCGCTCGGTGCTGAAGTTTTACCGCTTGGCTGCAAAATTGACGTGTGTGCCATCGCGGCGGCTGCAAGTGCGGGAACTGGGCAGGTCTCGGTTTTTCGCAAACTTCGTGTGGCATTGCTGATGACAGGGGATGAAGTTGTTCCCGCAGGGCTGGCTTTGTCGCAAGGGGTAATTTGGGATGTGAATACGCCGATGATGATCGCGGCTTTAACGGCTGCCAACGTTGAAATTATTGCAAATGAACGTGTTGAAGATAAGCTTGAAGCAATGACAAGCGCCTTGCGCAGGCTTTCAGCGCAGGTTGATCTGATTATTACGACGGGCGGCGTTTCTGTGGGCGATGAGGATCATGCGCATAATGCTGTGCTTGGGGCTGGCGGGCAGATTGCGGTGGCAGGGGTTGCCATAAAACCCGGCAAACCGATCACAATCGGGGCCATTGGAAAGACACTGTATATGGGGCTGCCGGGCAATCCTGTTTCTGCTTTTGTGACATGGAAAATTTTCGGCATGCCGATTTTGGCAAAGCTATCGGGCGCCGTGCAGGGCGCTGATTTGCGTCGTCATGTGGTGGCATCTGTTGTGTTGACCCATAAGACAGGGCGGTGTGAATATCGACCTGCTACGATTGTAGGGCATACAGATAACGGGATGGAAGTTGTGGAAACATTGCCTGCGGTTCATTCTGCAAGGTTGGGGCCGATGACGGCGGCGGATGGGTTAATTCTGATCCCGTCGAATGTGCGTTCGGTGCCCAAAGGAGGCTTGCTGGAGTTCATCCCGTTTAATAAAAGTTAATCATACACGACGAAAGGTAATCCTGTGAAGATTGCATATACAATGTCACCGAACCCCGGTGATACCGATGAGGTTTTGGGCCGTTTAGCGGCGCGTCTGGCCAAGCGTGGTTTGCGAACCTGCGGGGTGGTGCAGATTAATACAGCACGTGAAGATTGCCAGCATCCGTGTGATATGGATGTCAAAGTGCTGCCCGATGGGCCTGTCATTCGTATTTCACAATCTTTGGGCCGTGAAGCTAAGGGATGCAGGTTGAACCCTGAAGCTTTGGAAGGGGCGGTAGCAGAAGTTATCAAACGTCTGGCCGAGGGTGTGGATGTGTTCATCTTGAACAAGTTTGGTAAACACGAGGCCGATGGCCGTGGGTTTCGCGATGTGATCGCTGAAGCCTTATCGCAGGATATTCCTGTGATAACAGGTTTGAACAAGCAGAATCAGGAAGCGTTTATGACGTTTACAGACGGGATTGCCGAACAGGTATCAGCGGATGTGGATGTGTTGGCTGAATGGCTGGACACAACCGCTTGATCGGGGGCAAGTTTACCTAGCCAAGGTGCTTTGATGTCCTCTACAGTTTAGGTATGATATCACAAAAGAAAACCATCCTGATCACGGGGTTTGTCGGCCTGCTGGGCTCTGTGCTTGTGGGCACGGGCGAATTTATGCTGCATTTTGACCCATTAGCGCGCTACGGAGATGGGTTCGATTTTTTGCAATCAGTGCCGCGCGGGCAGGCCACGATGGGGCATTTTATCGGCGTTCTAGGCGCGCCGCTCTATGTGGTGGGGGCTTATCATATCTATCTGATGCAGCGCCCCGCCAATGAGGGTGCAGCGCGGATTACAGGGCTGATTATGGCATACGGATTTTGTGTGGGGGCGGTTTGGATCGGGTCACGTTCTGTTGTGCATGAACTGGTTGTGCTTGGGTCTGACCCTGATCAACTGGCACTTTATGCGCACCGGTTTGAAAACCTTCTGACGGTTGTGCGTCTGGCAATTCTTGTGATGTCGGGCCTGTTCGTCTGGCTTTGCCTGACAGGGCGCACGTATTATCCGCGCTATATGGCGGTGCTTAATCCGATTTTTCTGATCCTTGTGGCCTTTGCAATTTTCTTTGCTGCCCCAAGTGCGGGAAAGTATATTATGCCGATTGCGCTGAACGCGGCCTTTTTCATTATCTTCACGGTGTCGCTGGTTATTACTTATTCCAAGGGGCCTGAATGATGTTGCCTGTTAGTCGCATATTACGCTTATGCCTAGTTGGATTTTCAGCCTATGTGTTAAGCGGCATTATCCCGATTTCGATTGCCCAATGGCAAACGGGGGCGGGGTGCCCGATGTTGGGGCCGTTGCCTGCGTGTTATCTGGTAACGCTTTGCTATGGGGCAATGGGGTTGGCGGCGTTGTGGTGGGCTAAACCCTTAAGCGGATTGTTTTTTGCGGGTGCAACACCGGTGATTTTGCTGGCATTAGTGGGCACAGCATTGGAACTATCAGGCCGCCCGACCTGTCCGCGATCAGCTTCAGGTGTGCCTTTGTGTTACATGTCATTGGGTGTGGGCGTTATGATGCTGTTGGTGTTTCTTTATGTCTTAAAGCGGGAACGCGCTTAAGCAGTTCTAAACTTTGGCATCAGTTCCAACAGGCTTTTTGTGTAGGCGTGTTGGGGTGCTGTAAACAGGTTCTCTGTATCTGCAATTTCCAAAATTTCGCCGCTTTTCATCACTGCCACACGGTCACACATCTGGCGGATAACCGGCAGGTCGTGGCTGATGAACATCATGGTCAAACCAAGCTCTTCCTGCAGGTCTTTCAGCAGGTTCAGGATTTGGGCTTGAATGGATACATCCAGCGCAGAGGTGGGTTCATCGCAGATCAAAAAACGGGGCCTTGTGGCCAATGCGCGTGCGATAGAAATGCGCTGGCGTTGGCCGCCTGAAAATTCGTGCGGGAATTTTCTGGATGCACCGGTGCCAAGGCCCACGACCTCTAACAGCTCATCCACAATCTTTTTAACTTCGGCTTTATCAGCGGCCTGTTTGTGAAAAATAATAGGTTCTGCAATGATGTTTTCCACCCGCATACGGCCATTTAGCGATGAGAACGGGTCTTGGAAAACCATTTGGGTTTGACGCCGATAATAGTTTTGTTTGCTTTTGTCTTCCAGCTTGTTCAGGTCTGCCCCGCATATGGCAATGGTGCCTTGCGTAGGTTCATAAATACCCGTGACACAGCGTGCGATGGTGGATTTACCTGAGCCACTTTCGCCGACAATGCCGAACACTTCGCCTTGGCGAATGTCAAATGAAACACCTTTGAGGGCCGTAAAGTATTTGTTGTTACGCTTGAATATGCCGTGCTTGATGGTGAAATCCAGCTTTAGCTTGTCAACTGTCAACATCGGGCCGTCAAAGGCCTCATAGTCGCGGGCATTGCCGATCCACAGGTCGGACAGCTTAACATCATCGGGCAGAGTTTCCACATCTTCAATATAAGTGACCAGCGGGAAACGGTGGGTTTTCTGATCAGGGCGCGGCACGGCAGAGATTAGGCTTTTGGTGTAATCATGGTTTGGTTTGTAAAGTACATCGTCGGTTTTACCGATCTCAACCAGTTTACCGTTGTACATCACAGCCACACGGTCGGTAATTTCAGCGATCACCCCCATGTCGTGGGTAATCATGATCATGCCGACATTGCGGGTTTCGCAAAGCTTGCGCAGCAAATCCAGAATTTGGGCTTGGATTGATACATCCAAGGCGGTTGTCGGTTCATCCGCGATCACCACTTCGGGATCGGAACAAAGGGCAAGGGCGATGACTACGCGTTGGCGCATACCGCCTGAAAACTGGTGGGGATAATGGTCAACACGCTCATCCGCATTTTCAATGCCGACCTGATCAAGCAGATCAATCGCACGCGCACGTGCGGCTTTATCATCCAGTTTTAGATGTAGAATAATGGTTTCGATCAACTGCGCACCAACGGTTTCCAACGGGTTCAGCGATGTCAGCGGATCTTGAAAAATCATCCCGATACGTTTGCCGCGAATGGCTGATTTCAGGTTGTCATCCAGATCGTCAATACGCGCGCCCTTTAACCAGATAGAGCCGCCAGACATATAGCCCGGGGTTTCCAGCAAGGATATAACCGCATTGCCGACGGTGGATTTACCGGCGCCACTTTCGCCGACGATGCCCAATATTTTGCCCGGCTCCACGCTTAGACTGACATCGTCAACCGCGATAAAATCGCCCTTGCGGGACGGGAAAGTGACAGACAGGTTTTTAATTTCAAGCAATGGCATAAGTGTTAGGCCCTATTGTAGCTTTGGATTAAGTGCGTCACGCAGCCAATCGCCGAAAAGGTTAACGGATAGGGATAGGATAATTAACGTCATCCCCGGGAAAATCGTGATCCACCATTCGCCTGAAAACAGGTATTCGTTACCGATGCGAATAAGTGTGCCCAGTGACGGGGTGGTTGGTGGCAGGCCGACGCCCAGAAAGCTAAGGGTTGCCTCAATAATAATGGCCAGTGCCAAGTGCAATGTTCCAATCACAAAAACCGGGCCTAGCACGTTGGGTAAGATGTGTTTGATCATGATGCGTGTGGAACCCAGGCCAATAACTTGCCCCGCTTGCACATATTCTTTGATTTTTTCCGTCATCACACTGGAACGTACGGTGCGCGCGTATTGCACCCAGCCTGATACCGCGATGGCGAAGATGACCACATAAAGTGCTAGGTCTTCGTGGATGTCTTTGGGCATGACGGTTCTGAATACGCCGTCGATCAACAGCGCGATCAGGATGGCAGGAAAAGACAGTTGCACATCGGCGATGCGCATGATGACCGCATCAACCCGCCCGCCGACATAGCCAGAGATCAGGCCCAAGCTGACGCCGATCAGCAGTGACAGAAACACGGATGTGAAGCCTACGAACAGTGAAATACGCAGCCCGTAAAAGATGGTAGACATGATGCCGCGGCCCTGATCATCGGTGCCTAATAGGAAACGTTTATCACCCATTTCCATCCAAGAAGGCGGCAGTGAGCTGTCAAACAGATCAAGGGAAGCCAGATCAAATGGGTTTTGTGGTGCGATAAGTGGGGCAAATACCGCCAGTGAGATCAGCAAGATACCGACAATGGCCGAGATATAGGCCATGGGCGTGTGGGTGAACGAATACCACAGATCATTGTCCGCTATACGGCGGCGCATATCGGCAAACCAGCTTAAGTTTTCTTGTGGCATCAGTCACCTACCGTGGTTCTAAGTCTTGGATCCAAGACGACGTATAAAATATCGACCAGCAGATTTATGGCGACGAAAATAAAGGCGATCAGCACCAAATAAGCGGCCATGATAGGCACGTCAGCATTGCCGATGGCCTGAATAAACAACAACCCCATGCCCGGCCATTGGAACACGCTTTCGGTGATCAGTGAAAACGCGATGATCGAACCCAGTTGCAGGCCGGTAATGGTGATCACCGGGATCAGGGTGTTTTTCAGTGCATGGCGGTAATGCAGGGATTTGACCCCCAAACCGCGTGCGCGGCCAAATTTGATATAGTCCGTACGAAGCACTTCCAGCATTTCAGCGCGCACAAGGCGCATGATCAGTGTAAGTTGGAAAATTGCCAGTGTGATAGTGGGCAGGATCAGGGATTTGATGCCTGACCATGTCAACAATCCTGTTGTCCACCAGCCCAGATCAACAACCTCGCCCCGCCCAAAGGTTGGTAGCCAGCGGAAAACCACACCGAACATTAAGATCAGCAGGATGCCGATCAGGAAAGTGGGCAGCGAGACGCCCACAAGCGATGACGACAGGAAGAATTTAGTCAGCCAACTGTCTTTGTGAATGGCGGTATATATCCCCATCGGCATGCCTATGAACAAAGCCAATAGGGCTGACATCATGGATAGTTCCAGTGTTGCAGGCAGGCGTTCTTTCATCAGCTGGCTTACCGGTACGCGTAATGTGTAGCTTAGGCCAAATTCGCCTTTGATGGCATTTTTGGCAAAGTTGGCAAATTGGATCACGAAGGGATCGTTCAGCCCCAAGTCTTCTTTTAGCTGTTCGCGTTCGGCGGTTGAGGTATCTTGGCCCACCATATTGCTGATAGGATCGCCGACAAAGCGCAGTAAGGCGAATGTGATCAGCCCGACGGCAATCATGACAAGCACGCTTTGGATCAAGCGTCTGGCGATAAATGTCAGCATGGAAGGGCCCCCAAGGCTAGTGTATTCGAAAATATGGCGCAGGCGTTTAACACCCGCGCCATATTCTATTTCAGTTTGGTATTACTTACCGATGACAACGTTTCTGATATCCAGAACATTGTCCGCACGCTGCGCCAAAGTAACTTTGTCGCTGGCACCCCAAGAAAGCGGTTGTTGGTGCAGTGGCAGGTAGCCGACTTCATCTTGAACCAGTTTAAAGCCTTCTTCGATCAATGCTTGGCGTTTTGCCTGATCTGTTTCAGAACCGATTAGGGTAGAAATCTCAGTTACCCGGTCATTACAGTAGTTACCCAAGTTGAACGCACCCATCTTGTCTTCTTCGTTTTGGCAAGAAAGCAGGTTTTGGAAAACGTTGTGCGCATCAATAGAACCCGGTGTCCAACCCAACAGATAGAAGCTGGTGTCGTAACCGCCTTGTGCCAGCACTTTACCAAAGTATTTGGCTTTTGGCTGGGCCAGCAGATCAATAGTGATACCGACTTTAGCCATCAAGCTTGTAACCGCCTGACAGATTTTTTCGTCGTTCACATAACGGTTGTTAGGGCAATCCATGGTGACGGTGAAACCGTCTGGATAGCCTGCTTCAGCCAGCAACGCTTTTGATTTTTCAGGATCATAAGCGTACGGCGTGTTCATTGCTTCTGCAAAACCGTTAATTTGTGGGGCAACCATTAGACCTGTGGGCGTGGCTGCACCGCGCATTACTTTTTGGTCGATCGCATCAAGGTTGATCGCATGTGCAAACGCTTGGCGCACACGGATGTCTTTGAACGGGTTTTTGCCTTTTACAGAGGAATGCAGCAGCTCATCGCGGCTTTGATCCATGCCAAGGAAAATTGTACGTGCTTCAGGGCCTGCCAGTGGGCGAACGCCATCGGCATCATCCAGACGTGACCAGTCTTGTACCGGAACAGGGTAAACCATATCCAGCTGACCCGAGATCAGGGCGGCCACGCGCGTTGCCGCTTCTTTCACAGGTGTAAACTCAACACGGGTGACGTTTGTTGGAATGCTGTCATCCCAATAGCCATCGAAACGTTCCATGATTGTACGAACACCAGGCTGGCGTTCAACGATTTGAAACGGGCCGGTGCCGTTGGAATTGCTTGTGGCATAGCCTGGATCATTGGCGTTTTTCACGTTGCCCGATGCGGCCGCACCATTTGCTTCTGACCATTCTTTATCCATGATATAAAGGAAAGTCATTTCCTGCATGATGATCGGCAGGGGGCCGTTGGTTGTCATGATAATGTTGTGGTCATCAACTTTTTCGATGCCGGTGATCATACCGCCGCGTACTTTTTGGTCAGAGCCATCTGTCAGGCTGCGTTTCCATGAAAAGATCACGTCATCTGCATTGAAATCATTACCATTGTGGAATTTCACGCCTTCGCGCAAAGAAATTTCCCATGTGGTCGGGCTGGTGGATTTCCAGGAAGTGGCCAGTGCAGGCTGCAATTCAAGGTTTTCGTTATACTTTGTCATGCCTTCATAAACATTGCCCAGCAAACCAAGCGTAAATGTTTCGTTCAGGCTGTGCGGGTCAAGACCCTGCGCATCGCCCTGATAGGCATATTTGAACGTTTCCGCACTTGCCGGCATCGCCAGCATTGCAACAGCCGCCGCTGTGGATAAATAGGTTTTAAAGTTTTTCATTGGTATTCTCCCTTGTTGATTTCGTATCAGGCTTTGGCTTTTGCCCTTTATAGGCTATTTATCAGCTTGCCTCGTCTTATTTTGCTCCATCTCAATGTGTCCATTTGACCAAACGATCAAAAACAATCTGGGGGCATATCAACAGATAACGCACTGACAATCAAATCAATTATCCTGCATACTAAAAATTTAGTTGAAAGTTTGGGGTTTTATCAAGCAGGGGGATCAAAGGCGCGCAATATTGGGCCTTTGATCCTTAAGTGTTTAGGTTTAGCCAAACGGCCCTTTCAGGCCTGCGCCGCTGGCCAGTGATGCATATGTATTGCCTGCTTTAACCAGCTTAGCCCCGTAGCGCGATAGCAGTTCTGCCTTGCGGTCTGGGTCGTTGGTGGCATCAATAGCACCCCAAATGGCGGCCAATTCTTCGGCGGCACGGCGCATTTTTCCGGAAAAGCCATCGGTTGCGGCGGCGGCGGTTAATGTGTTGCCGGTGACTTTACCAACACCGTTCACGGTCAAGGCGCCTGCATTTGTGTAGCCATCCGGTAGATCACCCTTCAGGTTGGTGACAGATTTGTAGCGGATCACATCTAAAATCTGATCCACTGCCTGTTTGGCACCTTCAACACGGCTGACATGTTCTGTGTCAGCAGCGGCATGGGGCAACAGTTCCATCTTGCCGCAATGTTTCTTTTCCAATGGCAAGTAAGGCACCATCGGCCCTGACAAATCGCCTGTTTCAGAACATTTGAACAGATCCGCATCAATCGCGGCATAACGCACTTTGCCAGAGGTCAGGGCCGCATCCAGTGCGGCGGCATCAATCACTTCGCCGCGATCATAGTTCACGATAACCGCACCGTCATTCATGGCATTTAAGACATCGGAATTTACCAGCCCTGCATTGGCGAAACTGTCGCCTTTGGCAGCACCTAGCCCTGTGTGGGGTGACAGAAAGTTGGCACCTGTGGCGGCTTCAACAGGGGTTGAAGCGTATTCAAAGCCTTCGCTTTCAATCCAGTCCTGATGGGCTGCGCGCGCATAAATACGCAGTTTCAGGCCAAAACTTTGTGCAAGAATTGCCACTTCGCGGCCAATATTGCCAAAGCCGATGATGGCCATGGTTTTGCCTTCCAGCTTTTCGGTTGGGTATTCGCACAGATTTTTACCGGTATCAAAATCGCCTGCGCAAACCCGTGCGTGCATGTCAGCCACGTCTAGATCTGGGGCCACTTTCAGCATTGCCTTCATTGCCATCTGTGCTGTTGCACGAGAATTGAAGGATGGTGTGTTCATCAAGGCTGCCGCACCACCATCGCCATTGCCGCCACCCCAAGAGGCTGATCCCATGTTACCTGTGCCGGCACCAATGCGCACGCCGCCCAAAGGAAAGTTTGTTTCTGCGGGCAGGAATGTAGCGGCTACGATTGTGGCGTCATATTGATCTGCACCAGCCTCATTCATCAGCTCATCATGGGTGGAAAGGCCGGGCTGGTAAAAGAAGTGAACGCCTGCATCCAGATTGTTTGTATCAGCGGCAGAACCGTCATGCCATGTCGCACCATTTGCTTGGGCATGGGCTTTTACTTCTGAATGATCCGGGGTGCCGTTTGCATCAAACTTCAAGCCAACCAGATCACTGACCAAAACTTTATAGGCTTTGGCAGGGTCATCTTGGCGTACGCGTTCGCCCGCAGGGCTGGCGGTAGAAGGGAAGGTTACACCTTCGGCTGCCAGTGCTTTTTCCAGCACCAGAACCTTGGCGCGGTGATAGCAATATGTCAGGTTTTCCAGCAGGGCTTTGATGTCATCCACAGGGCGAATGCCGCCGATCCATGCGCGGTAATCACCGGGGGTTCCAGGGAAAGCGTTGACGTAGCGGGCCACATCTAAGCCAGCTTCATAATCGCCGTTCGGATGGGTTAACCCTTCGTAGCTTAGGATTTGTTTTGAGGCCGCCAGAATATCTGCGTGCATTGCGGCATCGGTAATATCGGGGTCAGTGATCGCGATCAAAGTTACGGCTGTGCCGCGACGGGCTTCATCAGCCACACCCAGTTCCAGCAGGTTTTGGGCAGCGATCCATTTATTGATAAAATCGCGGTTTTCACTGGAACGTGCGTTCATTGTATCGACATCACCAACCATTTTGGCGACGCGTTGTAAACCAAAGGTGGTTTCGGCAAATGCGAGTGTGGAATATGTGTTAATGATCCCGCCCAGCATGGTGTGGGTCTCAGGGTCATAAAGTGGGCCAAGCATTACGGATTTTTCACCTGACAAAGGCATTTTAGGGTCAACCGGCACAACCATTTTCAACTGGCGTGGAATGGCCCACGCAGGGTTCTTTTGCACGTTTTCGATGTGATCCAGTGCCTGTGGTGTTAGGGAAATGGTGAAATAGCCTGAAATGCCGCCAACCGCTTTTTGGAAAGGCATGAACATGTTCAACTTCTTGGTGAACATATCAACCGTGGCTTTGCCCCAAGGCATCGCACCCAGCATAGAAGTGGCATCAATAATCGCGTGGTGGTTGGCAGGATCGCGGTCGACCCAGTCGATTAGGTTCAGCACATCTTGTTCTGAATATGTAGTGGCCCCCGTGGTTTCGTGACCTACGCCGACGAACAGTTTGATGCCCATTGCAACCAGCGCGTCCGCTGTTGGGATCGTACCCTCAGCACCCGTGAAATGCAGACGGCTTTCGTCGCCATTTTCAGCAAAGCGTTGCAGTTCAACAATTTGTGTACCCCATGATTGGCGGAAAAAACCACCGGCTTTACCGGCTTCGGTTTCGGGGGCTGGGGTATCAATGAAAACATGCTGTGTGGGATCGTTTGCATCCATCATGTGGGCAATGGCTACGGTAAAACCTGAATGCCCGCCACCCAAGCCAACGGCCAGTTTGTTGCTTTTGGGGAAATTAAAATAGCCGTGGATGGCGGCCATCATATCCAGCAAGATTGCATCGGCCGGATAACCACGGTGCATAGAGCGGCCAATTTCAGAGGCGGTAAAAGCGCCGATGTCATTGCCTGCATCATCCAGCTTGCGATAGGTTTTTTCCATCCAGCTTTCAAACTCGATGCGCATCATACGGCTGTCGGCCTCATCCACAGTCATGTCGGTGATCGGGCCTACGCCGAAGAAACGGTTTATAGTGCGGGCAGGGGGGGCGGATTTTGTGACCTCAATGGCAGTATCACGGGCAGATTTCATTTGGTCGAGTGACAGCATATTCATAGTCCTTGCAGATTGTCCGAAATTTGAGCGACTCATCTTCGGCAGTGATTATTTCTGGTGAAGAATATGGTCTACTTACGTCAAATCACGGGTCGTTCACGTCATTGCGAGGCGATTTGCGACGAAACATAAAAAAACAGGCCGCCAAAGGCAGCCCGCTTCCAAAAATATGTGGTCGGTAGGTTACTTAACCACCAAAACTGGGCATTTTGCCAGAATTTCTACACGGTGTGAAACGCCGCCGCGCAACATGCCTTCTATATCGCCCATACCGCGTGATCCGATAACAATCAGATCAGCCTTATAGGATTTGGCACGGTCAACAATCGTGCGGGCAATAGGGCCTTCTTCGGTTTCCATATCCATTTCTTTCAACCCTGCAGCACGTGCTGCATCAAGGGCTGAAGCCAGCAGATATTGCGCACCTTTGCGCAAGAGTTCGGCATCAATCGTTGCCATATGTTCTGCTTGGGCAAACTTTTTCAGGCTTTCCGGCAGGCGGTAGGGTTTTACCACATGCAGCAGTAGAACCTTAGCACCGGAATTTTTAGCAATATCCGCCCCGTAGCTTACACTTTTTAACGAGTGCTTGGAACCATCAACCGCAATCAGGATTTTTTTGATCATTGTACGATCCTTTCAAGGTATATTGTGCAATCAATGCGCTGTGATTTGACCATCATCTGCGTCGGCTTTTTCAAAACCGTGCAGAACTTGTTGAGGGGCTTTTTCAATCGCCTCAATTTCATCCGCACTGTGATGGCACGATATAAAGTGACCTTCTTTCAGCCCATACGTCGGGGCTGTGACCCTTTCACATGTGCCACTGATCGCAATCGGGCAACGGTTATAGAACGGGCAACCGACTTCGGTAATTTCAACACCGCGCGCGATACCCACTGCCATTTCGCGTTTTTTCATGGTCTCTTCAAGCCAACCAATGCGCATTTCAGGCACTGAGCTGATCAACAGGCGGGTGTATGGATGGAAAGGGGGTGACAATACTTCGTCAACCGGACCTTGTTCCACAATACGGCCTGCGTAGAGCACGACGATTTCATCGGCAAAAGCTGCAACTGTTGATAGATCATGGGTGATAAACATAAACGATACGCCTGTTAAATCGCGCAAGCGTTTCAGCAATTTCACCACGTTTGAGGCCACGATGCTATCCAGTGCCGAGGTTACCTCATCACACAACATAATCTCAGGCAAAGCCGCCAGAGAACGCGCCAGATTGATCCGTTGTTTTTGACCGCCTGACAGTTCTGTCGCATAGCGGTTTTCAAACTCGACGGGCAATTCAACCAGTCGTAACAGTTCTGCCACTTTTTCACGTTTTGCTTTACCACGCAGGTTTTGGAACATTTCAACCGGTCGCCCAAGGATCTCACTGATCAGCTGTTTGGGATTAAGGGCGGTATCAGCCATTTGATAAACAAACTGAACTCTTTGAAGATCTTTCTTGGATCGTTGCTTATAGGAACCTTTCAGAACATTGCCATCCAAGGCAACGTCACCTTGTGCAGGCGGCAACAGGCCGGCAATCACACGGGCCAAAGTGGATTTACCACAGCCACTTTCGCCGATCACACCCACCACATGGCCGTTTTTCACTGACATGTTAATGTCGCGCAACACAGTAATAGCAGGTTTGCCATCAACAATCTCACCGTAACCGGCGGTCATGTTTTTAACTTCGATGTTGGCCACAGCCTTATCATGCTCACCACTTAGTTTATCACCCATGCCGGGCTTTGGCCCTGCGTGGGCGGCACCCATCAGGCGTTTGGTATAGGGATGTTGCGGGTTGTTGATAATCTGGTCAACCGACCCTTGTTCTTGCACCTCACCAGAATATAGCACCACGATATGATCCGCGATTTGCGCCACAACAGCCAAGTCGTGGGTTACATAGATCGCAGCCGAGCCTTCTTCCTTGATCACCTTTTTAAAGGCTTTCAGAACCTCAATTTGGGTGGTCACATCAAGCGCTGTTGTCGGTTCATCCAGAACCAACAGATCAGGACGGCCAACTAGGGCCATCGCGGCCATCAAACGTTGTAACTGCCCGCCTGAAACCTGGTGCGGATAGCGAAAGCCAATGCGATCAGGGTCAGGTAATTCCAATGCGTGGTATAACTCGATAGCACGCACATCGGCCTCATCTTGGGTCATCACACCGTGTAATACTGCAGATTCCGTTACCTGTTCATTAATTGTCAGGGCAGGGTTAAACGTGGCCGCTGCAGATTGTGCCAGATAGGCCACGCGGCTGCCGCGTAGATCGCGCACACCCAACGGATCCATCGTCAGCACATCTTCACCTTTCAGCTTGATGCTACCGCCTGAAAATTCCAGACCCGGTTTGGTGTAGGCAAGTGCGCCCAGTGAAATGGTGGTTTTGCCAGATCCGGATTCCCCGATCAGGGCGACCACTTCACCAGCTTTGACATTGAAACTGACACCTTTAACGATTTTAACCGCAGGTTCATCTTTCTTCGGGGCCTCAATACGGAGGTCTTTTACTTCTAGTAGTTCGCTCATTAGATCATCTTCCTAGCTAGGCTACCACCTTCAGACGCTGATATATCATCAACGATCAGGTTAATTGCGATTGTAAAACTTGCGATGGCCAAAGCGGGCCAAACTGCGGCGTAAGATCCATATCCAAGCCCGTCAAGGTTTTGACGTACCATAGAACCCCAGTCAGCCATTGGTGGCTGGATACCCAGACCAAGGAAACTTAGGGATGAAATGAACAGCACCACAAACACCAAGCGCAGACCGAAATCTGTGGCCAGTGGCATGGCGGCATTTGGCAACACCTCACGGAAGATAATCCAGCCCATGCTTTCGCCACGTACCCGTGCGGCCTCGACAAAATCCATCACCATGATGTCTTGCCCAAGGGCGCGCGCGATGCGAAAAACCGATGATGAATAAATCAATCCAGCCGTCATGATTAGAATTGGGATAGAGGTACCAAGTGCCACCACGATCAACAAGCCAAGCATAATGGAAGGCAATGCCAAGATTGCGTCATTTACCCGGCTTAAGATCATATCAGGCCAGCCACCCAAAACAGCGGCCGCAATCCCAAGGGACACGCCGATCAAGTAGGCAAATAAAGTGGCCAAGAGGGCTATTCCGATAGTAGTGCGGGCACCCCACAGGATACGCGAGAAAATATCGCGTTCAATATAATCCGTGCCAAACAGGTGGAACCCTTCGCCCTCAGTGGTACTAAAAGCTGGCATGAAACTATCGTATGCCATGATGTCAGCTTCGTGGAAGGGTGCAATCGATGGCCCAATAATCACCATTAGGACCCAGAAAAGCACTACTGTTACACCCAGTTTTCCAACCCAGGTTAGCCGGATCTTTTTCTTGGGTGGGACGTCGGGCAATTCATCATAGATCGACGTATCTTGTGTGTCATTAGTTGCATCAGTCATATCATGCCCCTTATTTAGGATTGCGCAAACGTGGGTTCGACAGAATTGCCGCCACATCAGCCAAAATTATCAAAATCACATACGCACCACAAAAGATCATGGCACAGGCCTGAACCAGCGGCAGATCACGGGTTTGCACACCGTCAATCATCAACTTGGCCAAACCAGGGTAAGCGAAAATTGTTTCCACAATCACAACACCGGAAACCAGATAGGCTAGGTTCAGCGCAATCACGTTAACGATCGGGCCAATGGCGTTGTAGAACGCATGGCGCAGGATGATACGTTTGCGGGTCACCCCTTTCAAAATAGCCATCTCGATATAGGGTGAGTTCATCACGTTCAAAATACCGGCCCGTGTCATGCGGACCATTTGTGCCGAAACCACGATAATTAAGGTGATCAAGGGCATTGCCAGTCCCAGCAAGGTTTCCATAGCGGTGGCATCGGGTGACATTCTGGCGATGGCAGGCAGCCAGTGCAGGTTAACCGCGAATATCAGCACCATAAATGTAGCAATGAAAAATTCGGGGACCGAAATCAGGCTGAGCGTTGTGAAAGTCAGGATACGGTCAATCCAGGTGCCGGGATACATTGCCGCCAGCAGACCAAGGACAACCGACATCGGAACCGAAATAATTGCCACAACACCGGCAAGTAACATCGTGTTGGCAAAGCGATTGCCAATCAGAAGCGATATAGAAGCCCCGCCTGCTTTGGATGTTCCCAAATCGCCGGTTACCATACCGCCGAGCCATGAGAAATACTGTACGTATTGCGGTTGATCCAGTCCACGCTCGGCGCGAAACGCTGCAAGTGCTTCTGGAGTTGCGGCTTGGCCCATTACAATTTCTGCCACGTCACCGGGCAAAATGTTTGTTCCGACGAAAACTAAAACTGAAACCACCCAGAGGGTGATAATCCCGATAATAATGCGTTGAATAACCATGCGTTGCATGATGTGAAACCCCTCTGGCTGTTATGCTTGATGGTAACCTGCTCATTGATGGCAGGTTTGAATCGCGGGCCATTATCTGGCCCGCGATGATTTTGTCAGCCTGTAATTACAGGTCTTTGCGGAACGCGAATTCTGGCCACTCATAGCCACCAAGCGCACCCAAAGGCATGCGGGTGATACCGCCAACTGCCGTGGATTTACCGTCAAGATAGTTCTTGTGTGCCGGAATGATCATGCCGCTTTTCTCGTGGATCAGAGTTTGCATTTCGCAATACATCTCATGACGCAAACCTGCATCCGTAGCTGAACGCGATTCTACCAGCAACTGACCCATACGCTCATCTGCCCACAGGGTATCATTCCATGGCGCATCTGGTGCAAAGGCCAAGTTCATCATGATGTTAGCCGTAGGGCGCATGTTCCATGATGTCACATTGATTGGCGTTTTCATCCAAACAGCACCCCAGTATCCGTCATTCGGAACTTTGTTGATGTTCAGAGTCAGACCGATTTTCTGTGCTTCACGCTGCATCAGCAACACAACATCCGTCATACCAGCGGAAACTTCGGCAACTTGAATGGTTGCTTCGGTAATGCCTGATTTTTTCATGTGGAACTTTGCTTTGTCCAGATCATGGGCACGGATCGGCAATTCTGAACAGAAGTCAGCGCCATAGGCCGCGTTGATTGGTTGGTCATTACCAACTGTGCCTTGACCTTTCAGGATCGAACGCACAATTTTTTCACGGCGCTGAAGGTATTTCATTGCCAGAACAAAATCAGGATTGCTGCCTGGTTCTGTATTAGACATCATACAAATGCCCATATAGGCACCCGACGCAACAGACCAAGCTTCTACGCCGTCTGCGGCTTCGATTTGTGGTACAGCTTTCGGATCAAGTGACTGCATCAGATCGATATCGCCAGATATCAGCGCACTTGTGCGGGCAACTTTGTCGGTGATCGCGGTAACTTCGATGGAATCCGCATTTGCGCCATCACGCCAGTAACCGTCAAACCGTTTGTGGATTGAGCGCACACCCGGCTGAAAAGTTTCCAGCGTATATGGTCCGGTACCCGGTGAGTTTTGAAAATCTGTGACGCCGTCTTTGACCATCTTGAACTGAGATGTTGCAAGAACTTTAGGCAGGTCGCCATCTGGCCCCGACATTTTGGCTTTGACAGTATATTCGTCGACTTTCACCCACTCTTCAACACCTGCAACAAGTGTCTTGGCTGTTGATGTGGAGTCGTCCCCGTAGTGACGGCCCATTGAATACATTACATCGTTGGCGGTAAATTCGCTGCCATCGTGAAATTTCACGCCTTTACGGATTTTGAATGTCCATTCGGTGTTGTCAGCATTTGAGGAAAATTCCTCAGCCAATTCCGGACGCACGGATGTGTCATCGTTGAATTGTACCAGACCGTTATAGTGCGCACGCCCACGGGTATAGTCGATTGTGGATGTGTTTAGGCCCGGATCCATTGTATCCGCTGGGCCATGCCCGTCTGATGCAAATGTGATATGCCCACCTTTTTTAGGTGTTGCAGCCATTGCCGATGTCGCTGAACTAACGATAGAACCTGCAGCGGCAATCGTTGCACCACCAGCCATAAGCCAGCCCATAACTTCGCGGCGCGTAGCACCATGGCTGATCTTTGTTTCAACCGCTTCGCGGTCCATTGCCGACATACTATCTATGCCCGGCATGATTTTTTTCGAATCTGTCACGTAATTTCTCCCTGTGAGTTGATACTTTTTACACTCTGCCTTGTTATTGCCGGAATGAAACTATAATAATAATTATACCAGCCATAACTGAAAGTAATAACATGCTGAGGCGCCAAGTTCCGTCCCCGAATGCACTTTTCACATTTGAAGTTGTGGCGCGCTTGGGTAGCTTTTCCAAAGCAGCGATTGAGCTGAACGTTACTCAACCTGCGATAAGCCGCGCGATCACAGGATTTGAAACCCATCTTGGTTATAAACTGTTCGATCGTCACGGTCGCTGGATTAAATTAACCGCAAATGGGGTGAAGTTATTCAGGGCCACATCCACTGCATTTCAAACTGTTATTGATGCGCTGCAAGATATTGAACATCATGAAGAACGCAGTGAAAACATTACAATTTCAATGACTTCCGCTGCGGTGAATTATTGGTTCATACCCCGCTTGCAGGCATTCAAGGAAAAGTTCCCTACGGCTAATCTGGACTTTCACATATTCTCTGAAAGTGGCGATGATCTGATTCAGGGCATGGATCTGTGTATCAGGCTGTCTTACCCCAAAGATACCAACCTGCATCGTTGGGATTTTGCCGATGAGCGTATCATGGCAGTCTGCTCTCCCACCTATATTCGCGAATACGGCACCCTTGATCGCCCGACAAAGGGGAAAGCTCATATGTTGATCGAAGCCGCAGGGCAACGCTATACGATGGGCGAATTTTTTCATGCAACGGGGCAGAGCGCACCTAAAGACCCTAATGTTCTAAAATTTTCTGACCAGTCCAATATCATCCAAGCTGCCATAAACGGGCAGGGTGTTGCACTGGCATGGATCCCGGAAGTTTCACGGCTGGTGATCGAAGGCCATCTGATACCCGTATGCCATCAGGTAGTAAAAACCGGGCGGCGTTACCATATACTTGCCCCCAATTTCACGCCCATGCGCCCCATCGTGGAAAATATCCGCGACTGGATGATCTCGGAAATGCGCATGGACAGAAGTAAAGTGACGTCGATGATACGCGCCAACGCGAAACTGATACGTACGGGCGTGTTAAGATAGAAACCATAGTATTACCCCAGAACAATCCCAAATGCCGTGATATTACAGTTTTCTTGTGCCGCTGCCATCTGTTCGGCAAGTATAAACCAATTGAATGTAAGCCACTTCTTTAGCATGCCCACCCCCTATTATTTATCTGCTATGTGCCAGCCTTAAGTAATATCTACAAGTATTGCTGGTATTTTTATAGGCGCACATGATTTAAATACTATTTTTAACAAATTCATACTTTAGAACATCAGTATTCCGCCAGAAATATTGGTAAATCAAATTTAATTTGCAAATAGACACCTAGGTTTACTGAGACAAAAAAGCCAGCTTAGGGCCATATGTAGTAGTCATGCCACGCGAATAAGCTTTATTTTGTAATATGCACAAAAATTTTAAAGTAACTTTCGTTGACCTATCCTAAAAAGCCGTTTAGACATTTTGGCAACTAAACGCACTTTTTAGCAATCCTTTTCTGTCAAATATCTTGGGCTTGCGGAAGCGGAAAAATAAAATTTAAGCATGTGCTCGGGGGGCCAGTAGTGAGTAGAATTGGAACAAAAACATCATTTCATAGAAGAACACTGAAAGCAGGAATAGGGTCCGTAATAGTACCATTCCTAATGTTAGGCATGACGGATATATCTGCCTCTTTAAATTTGAAACCCACAACCGGTTTTCAACTCTTATTTTCAACCACGGCATTCGCTGCCAACGCAAACTACGAAACACTTGTTTCTAAGTGGCTTGCAGCCCGCAAAGAACTGGATGAAGCGGGGACTATCAGCCAAAGTTTAGATGCAGATAACAAAGAGGCACAATTGAATTTAGCTACCCAAAAGCAATCGATCCGGCAAGCCGAAAAAAACCTGAACAATGCGGCCATTACCCTGGCAAATGCGGAAGCCACATTTGATACACTAGAGAAAAGCCAAAATGATCCGCTGGGTGAAGAATTAAGTATAAAGCGTTTAGACAGTCAGTCTGCGCTGGAAGCGGCCCTTGCCAAAACCGAAGCCGCCGAACAAGATATTCAATCTGCCGAAACATCCTTTACCCGGATTAAATCCACGGTTGATGAGCTGGAAAAAGCCGTTGCCGCGGCGGACGCTTCCGCAAAAGCCTCGCGCGTAGTGGCCCGGGCTGTGGAATCAGCTCAACTTGCCATAGCCAAAATAGAAACAGCCGATACAGACACATCGCAACCCAGCCTGATGGAAAGTGGTTTTGTTGAAGAGACCAACGCGCAAGCCTTGGCAACAGAAAAATCCGCAGAGGTTGCGCGCAATGCTTTTAATATTACCAAACAGCGGCTGCAACAGGCAACAGATCAGTTAACTGCAAAACAAGAGACCTTGGCAGCTACAAATAAAGCTGTTGAAACCGCTTATGCCAATTTTGCTGTAGCTGATAAATCCTACAAAGATCATGACGCGCAATATCAGGGCATGATCAGCCAAATTCAGGCAGAAATCAAAACCGCCAATGCAAAAATTGAAAATTCTCAGATTGAGTTGCAAAAATATAAAAATACGCTGAACGACGCGCTTGTCGCTTTAGAGAGTTTTAAAGTCACTTTGGCCACAGGGCAAAAGATGCGTGTCACACTGGATGAAAATATTATCGGGGCAAAGACCGCATTTGACGATTTGAGTACCCAGCTACGCCGTGCGCAACGGGCCCGTTCCGAACGCGACGCCGTTATACTTGCAACGCTTAATGCCGATTTACACGACCGTTTGCGCAATGGCGCAACGGGCTTAAATACATCGCCGCAAATATATAATAGGTTTATGATCTCCGCCGAAAGTCTGTTTGGGGGGAATGCATCGCGGTTCAGCACCACCGGTCTTAGAAACATAGGAACCATCGAAAAACTGATTGATGACATTCCAAACCGCATTCCCAAAGGTGTTGATTGGGTCTTGCGCATTGATGCACATGCCGACGGCGGGGGAACCGCTTGGGATTTAAGCCAGTCGCGGGCCTTGAATATCGTCAAACATATTGCCGCCAACAGCAGCATCACGGCTGACCGCTTATCTGCAAACGCTTACGGTCGTTTCAAAAAACTGGACACCGGTGAAAACTTCCAAGAGCTGGCCGCCAACGGCTGGATAGAGATCATACTTGCCGCGCGTTGATTAGGCCTGAGCAAGAATGATATCTTTCGGATTATGTATGCGATTGTGAGCGATACTTGAAGTGCGACTTTCGCGCTTCTCCTTTTAAACTGTCATGCGGCTTCCTCCAAGATGTTTTCCCGGAAGACTTGGGCAGGGGTTTTCCAGCCTAAGCATTTTCGAGGTGTAGCGTTCAAACGGTCTGATATTATCTGTAACTCATGATCCGTAAGTGTCTTGGGATTAAGCTCTCGTGGCAACCAACGCCGGGCTCTTCTATTCGTGTTTTCAACCGTCCCTTTTTGCCAGGGTGCAGAAGGGTCGCAGAACCAAACTTGTGCGCCAAACTTGGCCTCCAAATGTGGCCAGCCCATAAATTCTGAACCACGGTCAAATGTGACTGAACGGCATGCCATAAAAGGCAGGGTGCTCATTACATCAATCAGGTGGCCCATGACGTTCTTGGTTTTCTTATTTGAGTTTTTAAGTAACACTGTGAAACGGCTAAACCGTTCAACAAGGGATGTGACATTACCTTGGCCAAACTTCTGCTGGAAAAGCATAAGGTCGCCTTCCCAGTGACCAAATTGTTTGCGGTTCGTAATGATATCTGGGCGAAATAGGATGTTGTTTTCAGGCTTAATCTTAGGAGGGATACGCTTTCTGGCGCGCCGTGGTTGTCGTTTCTTACGATGTTCTGGCAGGTACCACCACAAATCATCTTTCATACCTTCTTTGGAATACACAAACCTATAAATGGTTTCCTGACAAACACGCACTGATGCCTGTATTAATTTCAGGTGACCTGCAATCTGCTCAGGTGTCCAGCCGTCGTCTTTGATCCAATTAACAACATCTTGTTGTAACGCAGGATATCTGATCAATTTACGTTCTTTTGATCGACGTGATTGTGTTGCCAAGTTTGCTGCCATAGCAAAATATCCAACAACCTTTGGCATCGATATATCTTGAAAATGGTTGCGTTTTAACTCTCTGAATATTGTTGACCTGTGACGCCCAAGTTTGGCCGCGATTTCATCGACGCTGATCTTCACATGCCGCCAGCGTTCTATTTTGAGGCGCTCTTCTAAACTGATTTGCGAATATTGTGTCTTCATGCTAATCTTCTCTCTAGTTCTAACATACTGTTATCATTAGAAAGTCGCAGTTCAAAGTAGCGCGCACCGGCCAAGTGAACTAAATCGCATAATCATTGTTATGTTAATTATCACGCACAACAAAGACAGATTGTTTAGAGTGGCGCACAACGCGTGCAGCGTTTGGCCCCAACAGGTAATCTTTGGTTTCAGGCCGGTGTGAAGACAAGATAATCAAGCTGCTGCCCAGCTTATCTGCTGCACGCACGATCTCTTTGTAGATCGTGCCTTGCTTGACATCACTGGTCACAGAAATCCCTGCGGGCACGCGCTTTTTTACAAATGCCACAAGTTCCTGTTTGACGGCAATCATATTATTCTTAGCGTAGTCCGCCGGGAAAAAAGACCCTACAAGTGCCATTCCGAAATCCGGAACAACAGTGAGTATGTGCAGATCACTGCCATGGCTTTTAGCCAGCTCAACGGCAACAGGCATAACCTTTTGCCATGAGCTTTTTTGCGCCAAGTCTACAGGCACCAATATGGATTTATACATGATTAGTTTCCTTTCTACGCTGCTTGCGCTTTTGCTTTACGTTGCCGTCCAAGCTGCAACATACAAATCAGACCCAGTAGTAGTAGTGCCGGAATATAGAACAGCTCTTTGGCGGGTCTATCGCGTTTCAACAGAACCTTGTCGATCACCAGAGGATTATCCAAATCCCCCATCGTGAATAACCGGTCCAGCTGTTTGTGCTTTGAATCCCACGTTATGGCATCAATGATAACCTTGCCGTCTTCATCCAGAACCTGAAGGCCCGCATTGGTCAGACGTGTTTCACCATCCGCCTTTTCGCCAAGATCCAAAATGATACTGGTGTTGTTGGCTATATCGACATCATCGAAATCCGGCCCGACAATTCGAATGCGCATGGTGGCATTCTCGGGCAGACCTTCTGCAATGACAATCGCTTGGCCACCCGCTTGTTCTTCAAACGGTGCAGATGCGTAATCCAGCCAGAAACCTGGGCGGAACAGTGTGAATGCAATCAACAGCAATGCCACGCTTTCCCAAAGTTTGCTTTTGAACAGGAACCAGCCCATCGTGGCCGCAGCAAACAGCATCATCGCCCCGGTCGCCACCACAAAGACAAATACGCCTTTTCCAAAACTGACGTTCATCAGCAACAACTCTGTGTTGAACAGGAACAGGAACGGTAACAGGGCGGTACGAATGTCATAGGTGAACCCCTGAATACCCGTCTTGATTGGATCGCCACCCGAAATCGCAGCAGCAGCATAAGCTGCCAAACCAACGGGGGGTGTATCGTCTGCAAGAATACCGAAGTAGAACACAAACAGGTGAACCGCAACCAAGGGCACGATCAGCCCTGATTTGGCCGCCAAAGCCACAATCACAGGCGCCATCAAACCCGCCACAACCAGATAGTTGGCCGTCGTCGGCAGACCCATACCCAAAAGCAGGCTCATGATAGCCACAAGGATCAACATGATTAACAGGTTACCACCGGACAGGAATTCAACCATTTCGCCGACAAAGCCGTGCGCACCTGTTAATGAAATCGAGCCAACAATCACACCGGCAGCCGCCGTAGCGATACCGATAGAAATCATGTTACGTGCACCCGCGATAACACCTTCAGTACATTCAACAATACCGACCTTCAGACGATTGAATACTTCAGATTCGCCCCGGAACATCGCTTTCAGCGGGTGCTGTGTTAGCGTGATAAAGATCATTGCAAGACAGGCATAATATGCTGATAAGTGCGCCGATAAACGTTCCGGTGAGGGTAGAATACACCAAAGCAGAATGATAATCGGCAGCAAGTAATACAGGCCCGTCCATGCGGTATCGGATGCAACCGGCAGCTCGGTAATCGGTGCCTCAGGATCATCACGTTCCAGATCAGGGCGTTTTGAAGCTATATAAAGTAGAACCAGGTACATCACCAGTGTGATCGCCAGAACCGTGTAAACGCTTAGACTAGGATATGCAGCTTTAACCTGCCCCAGTGTGAAGTAAACCAGAACAAACAGCACACCCACAGTGATAAACCCGGTTAAGAACCCGATCATCTTTTTCGTAAATGTTTTTGTTGAAGGTGGTGTTGGCAGACCTTTCAGGTCAAGCTTACACGCTTCCAAATGCACGATGTAAACCAAAGCGATGTAAGAAATAATCGCAGGCAACAATGCGTGTTTCAGCAATGTGGTATATTCAACGCCCGTGAACTCAGCGATCAAAAACGCCGCCGCCCCCATAACAGGCGGCATCAGCTGGCCATTGGTCGAAGATGCAACCTCAACCGCGCCAGCTTTTTCAGGTGAAAAGCCAGTGCGTTTCATCAGCGGAATTGTGAATGTACCCGTGGTCACCGTATTGGCGATAGAAGAACCCGAATAAAGCCCGCTTAGTGCAGATGCGATCACAGCGGCTTTTGCAGGCCCGCCTTTAAAGTGACCCAGAAGTGCGAAGGCAATTTTGATGAAATAGCCGCCTGCCCCCGCTTTTTCCAAAATCGCACCAAACAGCACGAACAAGAAAATCGTCTGGGTGGATACGGCCAATGGTTTGCCGAAGATGCCTTCTTCTTGCATCCAGAAATGCCACATGCCTTTAACAAAAGAGGCCCCGCCCCAGTTGCCGCCACCGATAAACACATATGCCGCCAGAACACCTGCAACCACAACAAGTGGTAATCCAAGGGATCGGTAAATAGCTAGGGTCAGTACAATGACACCCAGCACTGCAACAGTCATATCAAAGCGGATATTTGCATGGCCGAAGTCACCTGCGCGCTCCGCGATATTCGTGTTCATTAAAATCATATACAGCATGGCACAAACGCCAAGCGAAAGTACGATCCAGTCATACCAAGGGATGCTGTTGCGAGAGCTCCTTTTAAACAAAGGGAAGGCCAGCGTAGCCAAAACCAGCGAAAAGCCCAGATGCACTTTGCGCGAAATAGACAAGTTGCCGATGAATTGGAAGAAATCAATGCCTAGGGCTGTTGATAATATGGAAGGAACCGGCGACGCGATATAAAGCTGGTATATTGCCCAGCAAAAACAAATCACTGGTATAAGCTTTGCTTGCCAACCCAGCGGGTTGCGTGCCCCTGTATCTACGTCCGCGACCAGTTTGTCGGCTGCTGACATTGTTTGATCATCTGCCATGTCTATCCCTCCCCAGGGTAATCAAATGCGCGGATTTATTCGCCTGCATTTGAAAATTTATAATAGTATTTTTTGTTCGCAAAATTATGGCAGGAAGATTGCTCTCCCTGCCATATAAACTGGAATTACATCCAGCCTTGTTCTTTGTAGTACTTAACTGCGCCTGCGTGAAGTGGTGCAGAAAGACCGTCTTTGATCATTTCGCCCGGCTTCAGGTTTGCAAATGCAGGGTGTAGTTTCTTGAACTGGTCAATGTTTTCAAACACAGCTTTTACAACAACATAAACCACTTCTTCAGGTACATCGGCACTTGTGACAAAAGTAGCACCAACACCAAATGTTGTGATGTCTTTGTCGTTGTTATACATGCCAGCTGGAATTGTTGCTTTACGGTAGTATGAATTGTCCGTAATCAACTTATCGATAGCTGGGCCAGTTACGTCAACCAAGTGTGCCGCACATGAAGCCAATGACTCTTGTGTCAGCGCGGATGGGTGGCCTACCAGCCAGAAATAAGCGTCGATTTTGCCGTCACAAACAGCAGCACCAGTTTCAGCAGATTTCATTTCAGCTGCAAGGGCCAGATCAGAACGTTCCCAACCAAGGGCACCTTCAAGAACTTCCCATGTACCGCGTGTACCGGAACCGGGGTTACCGATGTTCATGCGTTTGCCTTTAACATCAGTGATGTTGTTAACGCCCGCATCATCACGCGCAATAACTGTTACAGGCTCTGCGTGTACTGAAAATACTGCACGCAGTTTTTCAAACTTACCAGCGTCTGCAAACTTGGATGTACCGTTATAAGCGTGGTACTGCCAATCAGATTGGGCAACGCCGAATTCTAGTTCACCGGCTTTGATGGTGTTGATGTTGTAGATTGAACCGCCAGTAGACTCTGCAGAGCAGCGGATACCATGTTCTTTACGGTTTTTATTTACCAAACGGCAGATAGCACCACCTGTCGGGTAATAAACCCCTGTTACACCGCCTGTGCCGATAGACACAAACTGTTGTTCCGCAGCGGCACTTGGCAGTGCCAGACCAGCGGCCATAACAGCACCTAAAGCAGTGCTAACAGCGGTTTTTTTTGATAATATCTTCATTATATCCTCCCTGAAGATCTGGTTACAAATATCATTGCAGGTTTCCCTGCAGCCAGCCTATTTACTGGCGTTTCATCGCATTCGGTTTTATTTTGATTTTTTTACCAAAAATAAAAACAGAATCCCAATAATTCAAAAGCTACACTCTGGTCAGATTTATTCAACCCCTTTTGCCCCATTTTATTAGCTTACATCTTATTTCGTTATAATCTCCGGCCCCATAATCGCATTTGGCAATACCGTAGATATCCACGGAATATATGTGATGATAATCAAGAAGATAAACATAATCCCCAAGAACGGTAAAGCTGCACGCACAACACCCATCATCGACATCCCCGCGACACCCGCAGTTACAAACAGGTTCAACCCCACAGGCGGTGTGATCATCCCGATCTCCATGTTTACCACCATGATGATACCCAGATGGATGGGGTCAATGCCCAGTTCCATAGCAATAGGAAACACCAAGGGGGCAACAATAACCAACAGGCCTGACGGCTCCATAAACTGCCCGCCGATCAGCAGAATGATATTAACCACAATCAAGAACATCACCGGGCCAAAGCCGTAGCCCAGCAGGGCAGTGGTGATTTGTTGCGGCACCTGTTCATCGGTAATCACATGTTTCAGGATCAGCGCGTTGGCAATCACAAACATCAAAGTGACAACCAGCTTACCACCGTCCAGCAAGGTATTGATGGTGTCTTTATGCCATAGGCCAGTAAGCAACGCTTGCGGCTTTTGCAAAAGGGTCATTTTAGGTTGGCCATCACGTTCGGCCAATGGCCCCATGTCACGATATATATATGTCGCCACGATAAAAGCGTAGATTGATGCAACTGCCGCCGCTTCTGTCGGCGTGAAAATCGCTTTGGTTATGCCCGGAATACCGTAAATTCCGACCATGATAATCACGATCAGCATCAGCCCCCAAAAGGCATCACGGAAACTGTCGGCAACTTCGCACCAACCCTTCCATTCACCCGCAGGCATGTTTTTGATCCGTGCCATCACGTAGATGCCGATCATCAGCATGGTGCCTGCCAACATCCCCGGGATAACCCCCGCTAAGAACATCCGCCCAACGGACACTTCCACCGCCGCTGCATAAACCACCATCACAATCGATGGTGGGATCAAAATACCCAAAGTACCTGCATTACAAATAACGCCTGCGGCAAATTCTTTCGTGTACCCAGCTTGGCGCATGGCCCCAATTACGATGCCACCAATCGCCACAACGGTTGCAGGCGAAGACCCTGACAAAGCCGCAAAAATCATACAGGCCATCACACTGGCTATTGCCAGGCCGCCACGGAAATGCCCGACAAGAGCGATAGAGAACCGAATAATGCGCAACGCTGCCCCACCAGTCGACATGAAAGACGAAGCTAAAATAAAGAACGGAATGGCCAGCAGAGTTGAATGCCCTTCAAACGCCTCAAACAGGGTTTGCGCCACAGAGGCCATAGAACTGTCGGAGAACCACAACAGGAACAGTATAGAAGACAGGCCAAGCGATACTGCGATCGGCACGCCGATCAGCATCAAGCCCACAACCATGACAAATAAAAGTAACAGATCCATGGTTATTCTCCCTCTTCGCTTTCGCGCAGCCGCTTGGCGGCCTCTTCAACTTCGTCTTCAGCCTCATGGCTGACGATCATCATCTCAATACGGCCCGCCCACATCGCCATGCCAGTTTGGCAAAAGCGGTACAGCAACAGGGCCATAGAAAACGGTAGGACAAAATAGGGAATAACCTTGGGCAGCTTTTCATAAGCTTCGCCTTCATTAAACACATCCGCCAACCATGTTAGAAAGAACGGTACCGGAATATCTTGGGTTTCATACCAGCCTTGCCCGCGTGAATTTTCAACAAACCCCGTTGGAAACCAGCGCCCGCTTGTGGGTGACAAGTTGGCGTAAGGCGCCCAGTAATCCCAAGCCCCTTTCAGCAGCAGCATCGCATAAACGATACAGGCCAGGGCAGACAGTAAACCCATCACACGCCGCGCATTTGGGCGCGCCATATTCACCACAGCATCCACACCCAGATGTGCGTTTTTCTTGACCGCATAGGATGCGCCCAGCAAAACCAGCCACGCAAACATGAATACAGTCAGTTCAAGAGCATAGAAAATATTAGAGTTGAACAGATAACGCGCAAGCACATTCGCAAAAGTCAGAACTGTCATCAAACCAAGCAATATGGCGATAAAGGTTTCTTCGATACGATCTATAAAGGCTTTGGCACGTCCCATGTGTTCCCCCCGGAAATAGTTTTGAAGTGGCGCGGCACCCGTTAGATGCCGCGCCGTATTATAAAAGACTAAAGCTTAGTCTAAAGAAGCGTTGATAGCTTGTGCGGCCGCAATATTGTCTGCGCCTACATCGCCTTCAAACTTCGCCCAAACCGGCTTCATTGTATCAACCCAAACTTGGCGTTGGTCAGCTGACAAAGTCACAACTTTACCGCCTGCAGAAAGAATAGATGCTTTAGCCGCATCGTTCAGCGCAGTAGACTCTTTGTTGCGTGTTGCAGTTACTTCAGCAACGATGGTCAAGAATTGGTCACGAACGTCTGCGTCAAGACCAGCCAACCAATCAACATTGGTCACCAACAGATAATCAATAATGCCGTGATCTGTTTGCGTCACACCGTCTTGCACTTCGAAGAACTTCTTACCGAAGATGTTTGACCATGTGTTTTCCTGACCGTCTACAACACCTTGTTGCAACGCGCCGTATACTTCAGAAAACGCCATTTTTTGCGGGCTCCCGCCAATGGCTTCCATTTGGGCAACCAAAACGTCAGAAGATTGCACTCGGAATTTCAGACCGTTTGCATCTGTTGGCTTCACAAGTGGCACGTTGGCTGACATTTGCTTCATGCCATTGTGCCAGTAAGCCAGACCTTGCAGGCCGCGCTTTTGCATGCTGTCCAACATACCTTGACCAGATGCAGACGCTTGAAACGCTTCAACCGCGTTGATGTTTTTGAACATGAACGGCAGATCGAAAATGCGGAATTGCTTAGTGAACTTCTCGAACTTAGACAAAGAAGGGGCAGCTAACTGCACGTCGCCTTGCAGCATGGCTTCCAGAACTTTGTTGTCATTATACAAAGTAGAGTTCGGGAAAACTTCCATACAAGCTTTGCCGTTCATTTCTTCATTCACGCGTTGTTCCAGCAACGTGGCAGCAATCCCTTTTGGGTGCTTGTCTGTGTTTGTTACGTGGCTGAACTTGATGACGATTTCGCCGTCATCGCAAGATGATGCAGCAGCAACGCTTGGAACAGGCCTAACTGGCCCGAAGCTGCATATTTGGCCAGTTGAAAGAACGAAGGCGGAACAGTTTTAGAAGATCACCCTTCTGAACTATCATTTTGCAAGGTGCGGTAGACAGTCATACGCGATATGCTAAGATTTCGTGCGATTTGAGCCTTGCTGATGCCTTCGTCAGCCAATTCCCGAATAGCTGCTTCATCAACGGCCTTCTTCCGTCCTTTATAAACGCCCTTGGCTTTTGCGGCTTCGATCCCGGCGCGTTGGCGGTCCTTGATAAATTTCAGTTCCATATCGGCCACCATACCCAGAACGGTGATAACCATACGGCCCATATCGCCTGCTGTTGTGATCTCAGGTTCCAGAATACGCAGGGAAGCCCCTTTTGCATCTAGTTCATGAACTAGGTTTAGAACGTCGCGTGTAGAACGGCCTAGGCGATCAAGACGGTGGACGACTAACTCATCACCTTCCCGCACAAACTGCAAAACGGTTTCCAGTTCAGCACGACCGATCCGCGATGCACCGGAGCCGGTTTCAGAGCGCACAATTTCGCAACCCGCAGCTTTTAGTTTTGCAATCTGGATATCCAAATCCTGATCTGTGGTGCTTACGCGGGCATATCCGATGCGGGCCATGATGTATCCGTAACAATAGGGTGGTATGGTGTGTCTATCGTAACATTTATCGTTTTACTACCCCAAAGTGACACTAAGCGGTGTAACATTCAGATGTATCACTAGGGCGTGCCCATTTGTGATGCTTTTTCTTAGCTGCTATTTGCCAAAAGAGGTTGGATGATTGGTTTGAGCCCTTCTACTACATTCGCTCCAACCGAAATGCCGGTAGAAACGGCCCATAGCTGCCTTTTCATCTACCCATCATTACAGTAGAGCATCTTCCACATAGCGGTTATTCGATACCGATACTTCGGAGGGCATTATAATTCACTCAGCTAATTGAAACGAGCAATCGTGAATGGGGTTATAGGAAGATCAGTTTCCTCGGACAAAACCAGATCGCTCAATATTTTTCCTCCAACCGGTCCAAGTTGAAACCCATGTGCAGAAAATCCGAAACCGTGGAATGTGTTTTCGCACTGACCCGGGCCAATCACCGGAATATTGTCGGGCATAAATCCCTCTATGCCCGCCCACGAGCGCACAATTTTAGCCTGTTTCATTATGGGGAAAAACTTGATTGCGGTTGCTGCGCTGATAGCAAGACCTTTATAATCAAGCTGCGTTTCATTAGTGTCAGCATTGGCGCGGCCTTCGTGCCCGCCGCCTATCAAAACAGTGCCGTTTGCAAACTGTTTGAACGATAATGCCTGCCCTTGCACGCCGACAACGCAATTAATAAATGGCGGCATCCGCGCGGTGATCATCAGCATTGGTGCCCGCGCTTGCAGCGGTACGGATTCGCCAAGCATTGCGGCGATTTCGGCACCCCAAGCACCTGCGCAATTTACCAGATTAACGGCCTCAAATGTGGTTTCTTTTGTTTTGATAGACCAGTTTTCCCCGTTTCGCCTAATTCCGTTAACTCCGCAACCCTGATGGAAAACCACGCCCAAGTTCTCGCATTTTTTTCGGAATGCTTGCGCCGTTCGGTACGGGTTGGCCGAGCCATCGCCGCGCACCACCATACCCCCGGCGCAGCCATCTGCAACGGCGGGCAGCAGGTCGCGTAATTGCGCATGATCTATAATTTCTTCATGCTCAAAACCAATATCGCGCACTTGCTTGGCACGGTCTCGCAACTGATCCAATGCAATATCATCCGCCGCAATTTTTATCTGGCAGGACGCAACAAATCCGCAATCATCATCAACTAAAGTTTCTATATTTTGCCACATATTGGCCGAGGCAACCGATAGCGGAACCTCGGGCAAGGCACGGCCCAACCGCCGCACACCGCCCGCGTTAACGCCCGATGCATGTCGGCCAACATAGTCTTTTTCCAGCACAATTACCGACATACCCTGCATCGCTAAATGCAACGCGGTCGAGCAGCCATGCAAGCCGCCGCCAATGATAATTGTTTCCGCTGTCGTCTTCATGGCTTGTGCGTTACCATGTTTGCCAGCTCACTCAGGGGCAAAGGTTTTAGCGGCGCACGCAGACGGTAATGCCCGGCATTTTCAACCGTGCTTTGGTTAAGGCTGGCCATCATTTCCGATACTGTCAATCCACAGAACCGGCCCTGACATGGCCCCATGCCACAGCGGCTTTGGCTTTTGATCTGGTTGGGGCTGTTATGACCCTCGGACACCAATTTATGAATGTCGCCGACGGTAATTTCTTCGCAGCGGCAGACAATTATCCCGTCATTTTTCGGAATGCGTGTTACCTCAATGGGCCGAAACAACCTCTCAAGAAACGGGCGGGCTGCCAGCTCACGGCGCAGGGTTTTTTGAAACGGTTTTGCAAGGCTGTCACGCGTTGTCGCATCAATTTGGCCAAGACGCTGTAACGCCCCAAGTGCTGCAATTGCGCCCTGATTTTCGGCCGCCACTGCACCGCCGATGCCGCCGCCATCACCGGCTACAGAAATACCTTCAACGCTGGAGTGCAGCCAGTTATCAACTGTAATGTTCCAACATGCCTGACGCGTATTCCAGTGGCTCGCGCACCCCGCCGCCAGCGAAATATTCAAATTTGGCGTAACACCTTGATGCAGTGCCACGTTTTTGCACGGGATGTGATGCCAATTTCCATCTTTCAGATACTCAATTCCTTCAACATTCTCGGTGCCATTTATGCGAATATCGCGGGCACCCTGAATGAATTCCGCACCAGATTTCGCGATTTGACGTTTCCAGCCGATCCCCTCCATAATGTTGGAAATCGCGCCCAATGCCCCCGGCGAATGGCGCAGCGCTTTGACATAATTGCTTTTAGGCGTGAGATCGATCACCGCCCTAACCGGCACGCCTGCGGTCAGATATTGATGTACAATCAAATAAAGCAGCGGGCCAGTTCCTGCAAAAACTGCCCCCTCCATCGCCAGCCCGCTTTCCTTGAGCAATATCTGCGCTGATCCCGCTGTCATGACGCCCGGGAGCGTCCAGCCCTGCACCGGCATTGGGCGTTCCAATGCGCCACCGGCCAGAATGATCTGACGCGCCGAAACAAGATGGGCCGCACCGTTTACCGAGTAACCAACCTCAAGATCGGGAGATACCTGCCAGACAGATGCCTGCGCGACATAATCAACTTGGGCCTTGCGAAACCCATCTGCCAAGCCTGCGCCTTTTGGATAGGTTTTGCCGAGCTCAGGACGGTTCAGGTTGCCGGGTTTCTCAATCGCGCGGTAAATCTGGCCACCGGGGCTGCGCGCTTCGTCCAATACCAAAACATCAGCGCCATGTTTGGCCGCAACAATTGCCGCCGCCATTCCCGCAGGGCCTGCACCAATGATGATAATGTCTTTCATCCAAGCGCCTCTGATGTTTGTGACAGGCGTGCGATGGTCATGCCCTCGGTAACCTGGATCAGGCAGGCCTGACTGTTGGGCATGCCGTCAATCACCATTAAGCAGTCAAAACAAACCCCCATCATGCAAAACGGTGCGCGCGGGCTACCGGTCTCGGGGGTGTTGCGGAAATGGGTGATGCCGGCCTCCAGCAAAGCGGCTGCCACGGTCAGGCCTTTGGTAACGCGCAAAGGCCTGCCGTCAAATTGAACTGTAACGGAGTCAACGCTATCTGGCGAAATACGTGTGAACATAGCGCGCCCCTATTTTCCCTTGCCCACAAGAATATTATCCAGCCCGAAAAAACGATCCAGAATGGCCATCAGGATGATGGTGATAAAGATCATTGTGGCCGACAGCGACGCGATTAACGGGTCAATAGTTTCTGTGATGTGTTCGTACATTCGCACGGGCAGCGTGGTGGTGCTGGGCGAGGCGACAAACACCGTCATGGTGACCTCGTCAAAACTGGTGATAAACGACAGCACCCAGCCACCCGCAATGCCCGGGATGATCATCGGAATGGTGACACGGCGAAACACGGTCCAATTGGATGCTCCCAGCGAGATCGCCGCATCTTCGGCCGAACGATCCATACCGGTCACCGCAGACAACACCAACCGCAAGGCGTAGGGCATGATGATAATCACATGGGTCAGCACCAGCCCGATAAACGTGCCATACATGCCAACCTTGGTCAGAAAGCTCAGGAAAGCCACGCCAAGCACGATATGTGGCACCATCAAGGATGACATGAAAAACGCCATGATCGCCCCGCGCCCTTTGAAATCATACCGCGCAAAGGCCAATGAAGCAGGCACCGCAACCGTGACAGCGATTGTGGCGGACGCCGTGCCAAGCAGGACGCTTAGATAAAACGCATCAATGAAATGCGGATTATCAAGGATGGCGTAAAACCAGCGCAGCGAAAACCCGTCCCACGGCAGCGAGATATAGCCGTTCGGAGTAAATGCCACCAGACAAACAATAACCAGCGGGGCCAGCATAAAGATGATGAACAGGGCGTTGAATAACAGGGCAAGAGAGGAGTTTTTACTCATTTGAAGGCCTGTGCATATTTGCGCTCAATGAACTTATTGAAGCTGGTGATAATGATGACGTTGGCAATCAACAACAGCACCGCAATGGCAGCGCCCAGTGGCCAATTTAAAGTGCCAAGGAATTCGTCATAAACAGTAGTTGCGACTACCTTAAGCCGCCGCCCGCCAAGGATCGATGGCGTGGCAAAGGCGCTGGCGGTCAGGGCAAACACAATCATGCTGCCTGAAAGAATACCCGGCATAATTTGCGGGATCACGATTTTGCGCATGACAGTAAAGGGTGACGCGCCCAGAGATTCTCCGGCACTTTCCACCTGCGGATCAAGTTTTTGCAAACTGGCCCAGACCGATAACACCATGAACGGGATCAGCACATGGATCAGCGCGATGACCACGCCGGTGGTGGTGAACATGATTTTTATCGGTGAATCAATGATCCCGATTGCCATCAAACTCTGATTGATAATCCCTTTAGAGCCAATCAAAATGGCCCAACCCAGCGTGCGCACCACCACAGAAACCAGCAGCGGCCCAAGAATAGCCAACATACAGATTGATTTCCACGGTTTGCTCATGCGGTGCAGAATATAGGCTTCAGGTGCGCCAAGCAGAGCGCAGAAGAAAGTTACCAGAAGCGACATCCAGAGTGTGCGCAGGAATATTTTATGAAAATAGGAATCCTGTAAAACCTCGGCATAGTTTGCCATTTTGAACCCGGTCACAATGCCCTGGTTCATGTCATAGGAATAAAAACTCAGCAGGAATACCATAACCATCGGGATCAGGAACATCGCTGTATATAACAGCAGCGCCGGCGCACTTAGCCAATAGGGGCGTGCATTCATTGTGTGGCCTCACGTGCCAGAATGCGCACCTCGTCAGGGGACCAATTCAGGCCGATTTTGTCGCCTTCTTCTACCTGTCGTCCGCCGGTATTTTGGGTCACAACATCCATTAGGCCAAGCGGCGTTTCGATCTGAAAAACCCATTGGTCGCCAAGGAAAATCTGTGCCGTAACAGTGCCGTCAATTTGGCCCGCGCCAGCCTTAACCAGTTTGATTTTCTCGGGCCGCACGGACACATGGACCTGCGCGCCGTTTTCAATATTTGCTTCACGGGCCAGAAATTCCACGCCGCTTACATCAAATGCAACCAACCCATCGGAGGCTCCCTTGCTGGTGCCATCAAACATGTTCGATTTGCCTAGAAATTTGGTCACGAAACTATCCGATGGTCGTTCATAAGCCTCATAAGGGCGGTCAACCTGCGCAAGCCGACCTTGATGCATCACCGCGATACGGTCGCTCATCGCCATGGCCTCGCCTTGGTCGTGGGTTACAAGAATGGTTGTGGTGCCAAGTTTGCGCTGAATGCCACGCAGCTCTATCTGCATGTCCTCGCGGATTTTTGCGTCAAGCGCCGAGAGCGGCTCGTCCAGTAACAGCACTTCAGGGCGGATCACCAATGCGCGGGCCAGTGCCACGCGCTGTTGTTGTCCGCCGGATAATTCACGTGGAAAACGGTGTGAAAAATCGCCCAGATGGACCATTTCCAGCGTCTCTTTCACCCGCTCATTGCTTTCCTGTTTACCAATCCCGCGCATTTGCAGGCCAAAGGCAACATTGTCAGCCACCGTCATATGCGGGAATAGTGCATAGCTTTGAAACACAATTCCCAGATTCCGGTTGCTTGGCTTAACTTGCGTAACATCCTGACCATTGATGAAAATTTTACCCTCGGTGGGGTCAACAAACCCGGCAATCATTTGCAAAGTCGTTGTTTTTCCGCAGCCCGACGGCCCCAGCAAAGAGATGAATTCGCCCTTTTCGACATCAAGGTCGACGCGTTCAACGGCGGTAAAATCTCCGAACTTTTTAACAAGACCTTCCAGACGCAAAAATGACATGTTCGGAACCACCCAGTGTTAGATTGTAAGAAATTGTAAACGTGCCGACGGCGAATGCCCGCCGTCGGCAAAAGGTTTTACTGCTCGACTTCACGCGCCCAGCGTTTTGACCACCCATCGCGGGCCGGATTGATTGTATCCCAATCAACCGCGATCAATTGACCAATTTTTTCCGGGCCATAAGGCAGCGCCGCTGCCATTTCGTCGTTGATAACCGCATTCTTGTTTGTTGGACCCCAGGCTTTGGTTTCCGCAATCAGAGTTTGCACTTCTGGTGTCAACAAATACTGGATTAGGCTTTGTTGTAGATCCGGCACATCGGAATTCACCACCGGACACATGGCAATCATCAAGGCGACCGCACCCTCTTTGGGATAGATAAATTCCGCAGGGAAGCCCGTGTCGGCCAGCGATTTGACCCGACCAGAACCCCAAGGGGAAATCACAGCTTCACCGTTTTGGAACAGTTCTGACAATTTGCCTGAAGAAGGCTCAAAGGTCACAACATTCGCGGCAATATTATCAACAAACTCGGTAAAACCCGGATCAATATCGGTTTCGCCGCCGCCGTGCAGACGCGCCGTCATAACCAGTGCGTGCAAGCCATAGGTGTTGGTGATCGGCTGAACAACCAGTTTACCCGCATATTTTGGATCGGCCAAATCGGCCCAGGAAGTCGGCGCGTCCCAACCGTTATCGGCAAATGTTTTAGTGTCATAGGCAAGGCCGGTTGCCACAAAACCAACACCAACGGCGTTATCGGTGCCCATTTTCGCGATGTCGTACACATCATTGAAAATTTCTGCATCTTCGATTGGTGCACAAAAACCTAAAGCATTTGCGCGGTACATTGGACCATCATCCAAGAACACAACGTCCAGTTCTTGCGCGCCTTTTTGCGCTTGTAGCTTGGCCAATGTTTTGGTGGAGTTTCCAGGAACATAAACTACTTTTGCGTTGTTAGCCTTTTCCCATGTTGGCAGGATTGTTTCCATCATGAGTTTTTCAGTAGAGCCGCCATAGGCTCCCATATAAAGTGTGCGCTCCTGCGCAATGGCAGTGGAGGACAATAACGCCGCCGCGATCACTGCTCCCGTTAGGTTTTGAGTTTTCATACTTCTCTCCCTGAGAATTTCGTTGATATTAACGGCATAAGAGCATTCTAAAATGCATAATGAAAATACTATTTATTTCTAACTGTATAATCTAATATTATGGAAAAACCAAAGAGGCCAACTATGCTGACGTCTAGAATGATCGAAGTTTTCCGTGCTGTTATCCTGAACGGCAGTATGAGCGAGGCCGCGACTGCGCTGCATATCTCTCAACCCGCAGTGAGCCGTTTGATCCGAGATCTGGAAACTGAAATCGGTTTTCGGCTTTTTGAGCGCCGCAATGGCAGGATTTATCCCAACGATGACGCGCTGGTATTCTATGAAGAAGTGCATCGTGCCTATATCGGATTAAAACGAATATCCCATGCTGCAGAACAAATCAGAACAAATCAGACTGGCACCCTGCGAATTGCCTGCTTACCAGCAATTGGCCTAAGCATTATGCCGCAAATTATTGCCGATTTTCGCAAAAAGTTCCCCCAAGTGATGATTTCTTTCAAAGTGGTTCGCTCTGAAACGGCCGTCCAGCTAGTGAGTTCTTTGCAATGTGACATTGGAATTGTAGAAGCCTCGTTTTCCGCGCTTTCCGCTAAAGAAGGGCCAACCTATGATTTTGAAAGTGTTTGTATTTTGCCTCACGGACATCGGTTGGTGAAAGAAGAAAAGATCACGCCGGAAGATTTGAAAAACGAAGTGTTCATTTCGCTCGACCCGGATTCAAAAACCAGATCGCATATTGATACGTTGTTTGAGGCCGCCAACATTTCCCGCTCAATGCAAATTGAAACCCCGATGACCAACATGGCCTGCTCTTTGGTGCTTGAAGGTTGCGGAGTTTCTATTGTTGATCCTATGACTGCCGCTGCATTTGCAGCTCAGGGGCTGATAATACGGCCTTTTCAGCCAAAGGCCACGTTTTCAATACGTACATTAACGTCGTTGCACACTGCCAGAAATCCCATTATTGATATTTTTTGCGAAGCGTTGTTTAGATCAATCTCACCTTTCATTTGATTGCAATCATATCCAGTAGTGTTGTGGGTTTCGGTAGATGTTGGCGAAGCGGTAGGCTCAGAAGCTTTCGGGGTAAGATGAAATCCTATAGCGAAACGAGCTGATATTGGATTTTCCTAGCCCCTGGGAGTCCGCTTCGGTCACAATCGACCTGCCATCTCAAACCAGTTGTGGAGTTCCTCTCTCCGCCCTTATCGTAGAAAACCGAACTTGAGGCAGACGGCGGTTTCGTCTGCACGCCGAACCTTAGGCAAGCTTTCAACCAATTTTGCAAATTACGCCACCTTGCGCTCAAAATTGATACGCCGATCCATATCCACATCAAACCGCCCATATGGATTAAGGTGGCCGTAAATGGCGGGCGACAAGCCGCGATAATCCTCTGGCGTCATGCGCTTTGTCCATTGCGGCTCGGTCAGCACCGACTGCATCATACGGGTATTTACATAGACCATTGAGGCTTGCAGCAGGTGCAGTGATAGCGCTGATATCTCCTGATCTTCAATCCGGTTGGCGGCGATCTCGCCGCCCTTGCCAAAGAACACAAACCCGTTTGCGCTGTTCCAGTTTTCAACCACATTCAGACCGTCATTGATTTCACGGCGGAAGTCTTCAGAACGCAGATAGCGGCATAGAAAGATAGTTTTAATGGCGCGACCCAGCTCTGCTAGGGCTTTGTAGGTTGAGTGCATAACCTCGGCGCGGGCAAAGCGGCGCAGAATGGCTTCGGGATCAGCAGTGCGGTGGCGCATGGCGGCGGCATATTTAACCATCTCGTCGTACTGGTGTTCTATCTCGGCCCAATCAATTGTGCCCGACAGTATCGGCGTAAGATTGGGTAGTGCCGCTTTCATCCCCGCGTAGGGCAATGACAATTTCTGCCTCGCAATGGCTTTCAAACGCGGGGCCAGCTCAAAACCGAGCAAGTGGCAGAACGCAAAACCAACGGCGCTTTGCCCATGACTATCAACATATTGTCGCTGAATATCCATATCAGTGCAATGGCGCAAAACCCCTTCGATCATCGAAGCCACCTCCGATGAGGAACAGCGCTTGAGCTGGGAATAAACGCAAGTGGCTTGCCGTTCTACATGCCAATAGATCATTACACCCCGCCCACCATATCGTGCGTGCCATTCTGTCATCAAGTTCCGATCCCACGCGCCAAATTTTGTTGAATCAGACGCACAGCCCGTACCAGCTTCACCCCAGACATCCGGATTGCGAATTGTCAAAGTGGCATTCGCCACCTGTGCCGCTGCTTTGCGCAAGGCCGCAGGGTAAATATATCGCCTGCGAATATGCAGTAATTCATCATAGCTGGTATCGGGTACGCCGGAGGCGATCCGTTTCAGGCCTGCATTGGTACCAAGGCCATAAAGGCATAAAAGCAACCGTCGATCCCGCACCACACGGGGGAGCATTTCACGCGAGGCGGATGTTTCAAACGCATTCAGATATCCGGTATCAAGGGCTGCTTCTTTCAAAACATCCAGCAACCCCGTCATCGGCCAACGCTTCCCAATCTCGGATTTCATGGCCACCAACCCCGTTGGTTCCGGCAAAGGCGCAAACGGGGTGATTGAAATGCGGTTGTCACCGCTCCAGCGCAACCGCACCTTATCGTTCTTGGGAATATCGTCGTTTAGCAACCGCAATTCCTGCTCAAGCTCGGCTTTTACGCCAGCCACAAACGCTTTGGCATTTTGTTGTAAATTAAGGCTGGCGTAATAATCGTCGCGGCGGGTTTCAAAATCTTTTGGCAGATCATCATCCGGATTGCGGTAGCGATCAGCGCCAACGACCCAGATTTCCTTTCCTCGAATACACTCACGCAGCTGGACCAATATACACAGCTCAAAACTGATAATATTGACCCGCCCCTGCGCATCGATAACCGAAGGTCGCCATTTGAACGGAACCACCGCCATTGGCGCTTCGCTTTGCGATGCAACCCGTCTGCCCCCAAAGCGCATTTTCTTGATCCAGTCCAATGCATCGAGAACAGGTCGCCACACCGCATTATTGGAGCGAAATTCCAAAACATTCAAAAGCTTAGGCAGCATTGGCCTATAGTGACTTGAGTAGGATCCCCGCATAACTTTTTGAACCCGCCTATCCAATCCACCCTTTGCTTTGAATTCCTTGATGATCGACGAGAGTTTACTTTCATTGGCGACGGGGAAAATAACATCACAAATACGGCCTGTTGGTTCATCAATGGATGCCAGTGCGATATCAGCCAACAACTTTTCCTTGCCGTAAACCCGCTCGATTTCTTTTGCGATACCCGTCACAACCTTTCGCCGTGATCTTGCTGAAATGCGGTGAACTGTTTCCAGCAGAAGATCGACGATATTATCAATCAGCGCAGATTCACGTGCCATCAGGTAAACCGCATAGAGGCCAAGGCGGTATATTCGATTATGCCTGCGCATTTCCGAAGCGGTCTCACCGCTTACACGGCGCGCTAAACGGTCAATGAAATGCCGCCCAACACCCGCCAACATATCTTTGGGCAATGCCAAGCTTTGAATAAAACCCAGTCGCTGCGTAACCATCAGCATGCTTTCCAGCGTGGCTGCCCCAGCATCATCTTTCAATCGGTAGAACCCAGTTGGTTCGCCGGGCTGTGCTAACGAGGCTTCAAGCTTTGCAATCGCATCACCTGAAAGGCGATCTACAACGCCATCAAGAAGCTGCTCCAAAAACTGTTGGCGGGCTGAGCGGACAAGGCGTTCCATTATCTTTGCAGAATAAGCAAAAACCTTATGATCAAGGCACCACAAAAAGGCTTCTTCCACCATATCATCAAGGGAGAGACCTTGGCCGCATTTGGCCATCTGCAACCAATTACTCAAGGCTGAGCGGTGCCGATCTGTCATACGCACAAACCCAAGGTGAATTACAATCTCGGCACAATGCCGCCGCGCCGAGCGGCCTTGGAAATCATAGAGGCCAGTATCCATGCGTTGAGCATCGACCTGTTCAGAGAGAAATGTCCTTGCATCATTGGGAATATCAGCCCAATCCGATAGAAACCGGCCTGTTTGTTGGAAATACTTCAGCTGAGCAGCCAGCCCAACCCGCATTGCTTTTGGACGTGCGTTGATGAATTCTACATCATCATACGATAATCCCCATTGGCGGGCTATATCTTCATCAGGAATCATAAGGTTACCTCAAATCTACGGACCCCAAAGGCAACTATGGATAGGTCAAAGCGTCAATACCAATTATGTTCCACCTTCGTTCTTTCAACTGGCCAAATATGCAGCTTCGGGCCAGTTAGGCCGAACAGAGGCAACAGCGGCAATACATGCGGCTTTTAATAGAGTTTTCATTGTTTTCTCCCATTGAAACTATCTGGGCTTTTGCCCACATGTTTAAGAATAAACCGCTTGGAATAGTTTTTTGCAAAATAAAAACCTAAACTAATTTAAACTGTTATTTATCAATGTCTTAAATTTTTTAATTTATTCTAAACCAAAAATGTGCGAATATTCGCACAGTAATTCTTGCGTATAACACAGGCGGCAGGCTAGATTTTAATCCGCAGAACATATTTACGAATCGCAGAAATGAAATGAAATTTACCCGCCTGAAATATATAATCGCATACATATGCGTAGCGGGTTTAATCGCATCTGCAACCTTTGCCCTTTCATATCGCAGCACCCTAAATCAACTTAGCCAGACAGGTGCTGTCAGGGTTGAACAGGCCCGCGACAGATTGCTGGGCCAGTTGGCCAGCTTTCGCCAATTACCGAATTACCTAGCCAAACACCCCACTGTTAAAGAAGTTATTCAAGACCGCACAACTTCTGCCACTGCCAGTGAGTTTCTGCTCAACACGGCCCTGATTTCTGGTGCTGATAATATCTTTATTCTGGACAAATCCGGCACCACGATTGCGTCTTCAAACGCGAACACAGTTCATAATTTCATCGGCAACAATTACGCCTTCAGGCCCCATGTGCGTGCGGCTATGAACGGGCGGTTAGGATTTTATCACGCATTGGACTCTAATGATGACAGTCGCGACTTTTATATCGCACGCGGCATTTCACTGCCCCAAACACCTCATGCAGGCGTTGTAGTCATTCAACTTGATGTGGCAGCTTTAGAGTTTGAATGGCGTGTCGATGAACAGGTTCTGGCCTTCTTTGACACAGACGGCGTGGCCTTTGTGACCAACCGCCAATCCTTGGCATTATTGCGCGAAACACCTGATCAACAAACCCTGGTTGATAGCCGCCGTTATGCGCAACACACGTTACAACCCTTTTTCATGCACACAAAAAACCAGATATTCGGGCACACATTATGGCGGTTTAAAAACACTAATGAACTGCCCGCCCAAGCCTTGATTATTTCAAAGTTCATTCCTCAGATTGATATGACCGCCCGCATTTTCATGGACACACAAAATGCCAAGGCGGCGGCCCGCGTGCAGGCCCTACTGGTCGCCGCCGTATTGGCCGTTATCGGCCTTGGCATGTGGGTTCTTTTACAACGCAGACAACGGCTTGCCGATTTGCTGGCGATCAAAGAAACCGCCAATGCAAAGCTGGAAGCCCGCGTTGAAACCCGAACAGCCCAGCTGCGCAGCACCCAGCACCAGTTGATCCAAGCGGGCAAACTGACTGCCATGGGCCAGATGTCAGCGGGGATCAGTCATGAGCTAAATCAGCCTTTAGCCGCCATTCAGAACTTTGCCGAAAGCGGCAATAAACTGATTGATCGCGGGCGCCACGGCGATGCCCGCGAAAACTTCAAACTGATCACCCAACAGATAGACAGGATGAGCCGCATTATCCGCAGTTTGCGCGCTTTTGCCCGCAAGGAAAAGGAAACCGTTGAACCTGTTGACCTGCAAAGCATCATCAACGAGTCGATCAATCTGGCCACTGTGCGTTGCGAACAAGAAAACGTCACCATCATCCGCCAAGGCTTGGAAAAGCCCGTTTTTGTCATGGGTGGGCACGTGCGCCTGCAACAGGTGGTGATCAATCTGATCACCAACGCCATTGATGCGATGGCTGGACAAACGGACAAAAAAATCACCCTTAACCTTAAGCAATTAAAAGAGACCGTGAGCCTGGTTATCCACGATACCGGCCCGGCTTTACCGACGCGGCCCGCGTGTTCGAGCCATTTTATTCCACCAAAGAAATTGGCGCCAGCAAAGGCATGGGGCTGGGCCTATCGATTTCCTACGGCATTGTAGGCAGTTTTGGCGGCGACATAACCTGCCTTAACCCCCCATCTGGCGGCGCAGAGTTTACCATCACCCTGAAACCCGCACCAAGCGGGGGGCCATGATGAAAAAGCAAGTTCTGCTCATCGAAGATGATGACGCCCTGCGCGCATCCCTTGCCCAAATGCTGGATTTGGAAGGCATCACCGTG
>CBDFQE010000001.1:395000-971073 GCA_965250955.1 Amylibacter sp. | reverse complement strand
GTGATCAGCCTGACCCTTGTCATGTTGCCGCTGGCCCCGATCCCGCTGGAATTACAACGGCGGATTTTGGATGATGCAGTGGCCAATAAAGATATTGATCTTCTTTTCAAACTGGGCGGGCTATATCTGTTAGTCATGTTCATCACCGCCGGCTTCAAATTTGCCATGCGTACCCAACGTGAACTGATCTCGGCCCGCATTGTACGATCCCTGCGTAGTTCGATTTTTTATTGCATGTATACTTTTGTGCCTAGGTTACAACCTGTTGAAAATTCAAAAGAAACCGATCTGGTTGATGAAGGTGCCGTGGTTTCAATGCTGTCATCCGAAGTTGAAAAACTTGGCGGGTTTGCGGGTTCAGCCATCTCTGGCCCATTGTTTGAAATCGGCACACTTATCTTTGTTCTGGGCTACATGTTCTGGATCGAACCTATGGTCGCGTCCATCGCACTGGCACTTTATTCACCACAGTTCATTATCGTCCCCTTCTTTCAGGCCCGTATGAACCGGCTTGCCCAAGTCAAGGCCCTGAAAATGCGCGAGCTTGGCTCGTTCATCGTGGAACACCCTGAAAAAGACCTGCTACACGCAGAACCGCCCAGCAGGTTTGTGAAATTGATCGAAGATATACTAGGTCTGCGCACGCGCTTTATTTTGAATAAAAACATAATGAAAACAATCAATAACCTGCTTATTTCGCTGGGCCCGTTCGGAGTTATTTCTTATGGCGGTTATATGGTTATTCAGGGCGAAATTGAAGTAGGCATCATTTTGGCTTTCGTATCCGGTCTGGAACGCTTGGGCGGGCCCATTCGCGATCTTGTCGGGTCTTACAGCCAGATCACAGATGCCCGTATGCGCTATGCCACTTTGATTGAAGCTTTTCCAGATGGTACTGGACACCGTACATAAAAACCCCCAACAGGTTACTCATAACCTGTCAGGGGCTATCTATAGGCCTCAGTATGAGGGGTGGAGAGGCCAAGACCAGCCGGGGAAGCCAGCCTTTCGATATGTATATAACGTAATATATCGCCCATTCCGTCGCAATAGGGGTCACTCATTTGTGAGCATTCGTAAGCCTTGTGTTACATCGGCCCTAATGGCCAGACGCAGCCCCGCTTCATCGCCTGCTTTGAGTGCCGCAATCACCTTGCGGTGATTATCCGATGCCTCAGGGCGCTGTAATCGCGCATATAACTGCGTCATTGTCGGGCTAAGCTGTAACCATACATTTTCTACCAATGATAACATCGCAGGCGCCTGTGCGCGCAGGTATAACGTGCGATGAAATTCCATATTGGAACGAATATAAGCCACAGGTTGGTTCTTGATAATCGCCTGTGAAATAGCAATATTTATGGCATAAAGCCGTTCTATCAAGGCCATATGGGCCCGTGGCAAGGCACGGCTGGCCAGTTCAGGTTCCAACAAGGCACGGATCGAGGCCAGCTCTTCTATGCGTTCAACGGACAGGGCCGGTGCCGTGATGCGTCCCGTTGAAGACATCGTAAGCGCGCCTTCCGCTGACAAGCGGCGCACAGCATCACGTGCAGGCGTCATACTGGCCCCGTATTTGGCGGCGATACCGCGAATTGTCAGGGCATAACCTGCTTCGATTTCACCGTGCATAAGTTCGCCGCGCAAGGAGCGATAGACACGCTCATGCCGTGGAATAGTTTTGTCTAGGCTGCGGTCTTTATGGGGCATAATATTCTTGTGATCACAAATATGTTCCCCGTCAAGGGTTAGAACATATATCGGTGCAATACAGTGCCGTTATTCTTCAACCAGCCACGCCGCGCTTTGTATTCCGGGAATATTCCCGCAACCAAAGCCCAATACGCGTCCGAATGGTTCATCTCAATTAAATGACACACCTCATGTGCGGCCACATAGGCCTGCACGGGCTTGGGTGCCATAATCAAGCGCCACGAATACATCAGATTGCCATCCGACGTACACGACCCCCAGCGCGACCGTGTATCACGCAATGTGATCCGGCCAATGGGCTTACCCAACAGGTCGGCATAATGCACAGATGCCGCGACCATACGTTCACGCGCCATAGTCTTGAAATACGCCCGCAACTTGGCAGGTAATTTATCCGCCTTTCCCGGCACATATAAAACACCGTCTTCAAAGCGCACCGCCCTGCCCGATCCGGGTTCAATGCGTCGATATTCACCATCAAACAGAACAGAACCGCCGAAAACCAGCGGCAAGGGCTTCAACTGCTTGGCCAAATGTTTGCGCATCCAGCCCTCTTGTTCGCGGGCAAATGCCATTGCCTCGCCCATCGCGGCATATTTTGGCACCGTCAGGCTGATCGCCCCGTCTTTGTTGGAAATCCGCAAAGAATACCGCCTTGCCCGCGCGGATCGTTTAATCTGCACAGGGATCGGGGGATCGCCAATTTCTATTTGCTCTGCCATGTGGCTATTTTAGCCCGATAACGCGCAGGTTCAATCCACCTTTTCGCAATCAAGCGTAAGTTTATTAAAACACCCTTTGACAAGCCTGACAGCATATGGCACTTGGCAACACAATTACCTGAAAATGACCTGTAAAGGGGATTTAATATGGCTGAAGAAGCTTGGGGTGTTAAACGCGTTTGTCCCGAAACTGGAAAACGTTTTTACGACCTGAACAATGATCCGATTGTCAGTCCTTATACTGACACCGAATATGAGCTGTCATTCTTTTCGAATGACAAATCAAAAACGTCTATGACCGACAAGGCAGACAAAGCCAATGTTGAAAAAGCCACGGAAAAAGATCTGACCGATGAAGCAGATGTTCTGGACGATGATGATGACAACCTGGATGTAGATCTGGGCGATGACGTGTTGGATGACAGCGACGACGACGACGATACCGTTCCTTTGGAAGAAATCGCCGACGTGGCCGCACCAACAGACGACACTTAATTGAAATTCCGCTTGCACAAACAAGCGGTGTTTCATAAATAACCCAAGCGTATAAGATTTTGCGCATAAGGGGCCTTAGCTCAGCTGGGAGAGCGCCTCGCTGGCAGCGAGGAGGTCAGGAGTTCGATCCTCCTAGGCTCCACCAATTCCCTTTTACCTGTGTTAAATACCTCTAACACCTTGAAAGGTAAGGTAGTTTTTGGTGTTCGATAGCCGGTTTCACGGCAGTACGCAATACGCTCTGAAAAGGCTAGCCTAAGCACTGTTTGTCTAAGGATAGATTGGCCAGATTTCCATAGATTCCAAGGGTTTGCGAGAAAGCTCAATGGGAGTTCGATAAAATCTTCGAACCTACCCACAGGAGCCGCCCCAATCTTCATTTTTTCAGCTAAAATCCGACGATCTTGGTCCAATTTTTCGATCTTCCCTTCATAGGCAGATACGATCACAGGGTTACTTGTGGCAACAATCCGATCCAGCAAATTCTCAATTTGTGAATCTATGGCTTTGACGTCTTTCTTCAATGTCACCAAAATAACACTCGCCTGTTTTTCGCGCTGTTTCCACACATCACGGAACATCAGTTTCACCAGTTCAAATAATTTCTGCGTGGGTTGCAGACTCTGCACAATCTTATCAAATGGCTCTTCTATTTTTGCGCGTGGAATCGATTTCCTTTCGCTCTTACAGCCTTTTGTGCCGCACAGATAATAAGGGTATTTTTTATACTTACCCTTTGACCAGCAAGCAGTAAGCGGTTTGTCACAATCACCACACACAACAAATCCGCGAAGAGGGAAATCCTCATTTATATCTTTGCGTGCGGGCGCACGAGCACCCTCAACTCGACGTTTTTGTATACGCTTATAGGTCGCCAGAGTAATCAACGGCTGATGATGGCCTTCGATCCAACTCAACTTCCAATCATCATGGCAAATATAGCCCGCATAAATTGGGCGCGAAATCATTCGCGTTACTTCAAATTGACGAACAGTACCTGCATCTGTTTTGGGAAATGCTGGCTGTCGTTCCAAAAACCGAGCCACCTCAATCTGAGTTTCGAACCGACCCGATGCGTAACCTTCCAACGCTTCCTGTACAATCGAAGCCAGAGGCTCATTGCGAACTAATATTTTACCATGGCTGGCTTCTTTGCCATAGTGATATCCGATAGGTGGACGAAAGACCCAATAACCATTCTTCATCCGTGCCTGCATCTTTTGAACAACTTGCCGCTTATTTTGTTCACGTTCCAATGCCCCCTGAGCCGCCATGATGGTTTCGATAAACTCACCTTCGGGCGTATCTTCAAACTTAAAATTTAAACATTCGATCTGCGCACCGCGCTGCCTAAATGCATCGCGTAAATCTAAGTGAAAGCGTGTGTCTCGAGCAAAACGCTTCAGGTCATCAAAAATAACAACATAGCTTTGGTTTGGTTGAGCATCAAGAAAAGACAATAAGGCAACCATGCCGGGGCGATTCATAAAATCACCACCACCAGTTATGGTGTCAGGGAACATAGCTTCAACAGAATACCCCTTAGAGTCAGCATACTCACGACATCGCGACTCCTGAGATTCAAGCCCATGGCCTTCGATCTCTTGCGTTTTGGACGAAATTCTACAGTATATGATAGCCTTAGTTGGCTCGTTTGTGCTTGTTGTCATTCTGGATTCCTTTCCTATGAGCGTTTAAAATTGACCCGTATTGGCATTTAAAATTGACCCACCCAAAGATGCACAAAGCCAACAGGCGAGCTGCCTTCATATAGCGAGATCGTCTGTTGGCTTTGTTTGCGCTACGGTTTTATATTGCGTCTGTTTTTGCTCTGGGCGAAGCGGAAGGAGTTGTTCCCGGTCTCAATGATTGAACAATGATGTGTGACCCTGTCCAGCAATGCTGTGGTCATCTTGGCGTCTCCAAAGACGGAAACCCATTCACCGAACTCAAGGTTGGTTGTGATGATCACACTGGTTTTCTCGTAAAGCTTGCTGATCAGATGGAACAGCAACGCTCCGCCGGATTTTGGGAAGGGGATATATCCCAGCTCATCGATGATAACACAATCGGCCTGCGACAACTGGCGAATGAGTTTACCCGCATTCCCGTCTGCCTGTTCCTTGATTAAAGCATTAATGAGGTCGACGGCGTTGTGGAAGCGTGTCTTCTTTCCCTGATTGATGAGCGCGGTTGCTACAGCGATTGCGATGTGGGTTTTACCCGTACCCGTGCCGCCAACAAGGATCAGATTATGTGCATCGACGGTAAACTGGCCAGTGCATAGCTGGTCGATTTGTGGCTTTCCCACAGCAGACACACTATAATCAAAGGTGGCAAAGTCCTTGTGATGCGGGAACTTTGCAATCCGCATCTGGTATTCTATGGATCGAACCCGTCTCTCGACGGTTTCCGCTTCAATCAGATGTTTTAAAGCTGTTGTCAGGCTGGGGGCCGTGCGGGCCGCCAACATGTCTTGAGCACAGGCCGCCATTCCATGCAATCGCAGGGCAGAGAGGCTTTCAACAAGCGCGTTCATGCCGCATCCTCCTGTGTCGCATACAACATCTCGTAACGCTTACAGTCAGCTTTCGGTATTACTTGAAGCTGAGGGTAGGAGTGGGTTTTGGGCAGTGGACCAATAACTGGATCCAGGAGCTGATTGATCAGGTTGATGATCGCAGGGAGACGTAAAGTATTTTGCTCAACAGCCAATTCACAGGCCTTTTCAACGATTGTGATGTCATGCTGCTGCACTAGCATCAACAACTCTACAAAATCGCGATCACCGCCTTTGGTTTCCATGTAAAGGTCTTTGATGCGGGTCATGGCATTGGGGAGTTCCCACTTCACAAAAGGTGCGCCATCTCGTAAGGCTCCCGGTTTTTGCGATAAAAGACGGACATAGTGCCAAGGCTCAAAGTAACTGATATTCTTTGTAAATCTGCGCTTGTGTCTGGCGATTACCTTGTGGTCAGCAACTACGACAATTTGACTGGCATAGGCCCGAAGAGATACTTTATGGCCTGCAAATTCTGACGGGACGCTGTAGCGATTGCTGTCATATTGAACAAGACAGGTTGAACGTACCCGCACCGTCTTTTCCACATATCCGTCAAAACCTTGCCCCAGAGGGCGCAACTCTGCCTGCTCTAAAGCAAAAATGTCATCAATCGTTTTGTCTTTTTGTTCGGGATGTGCCCGAGATCCCAAATCATGACATCGCAGCAATAACCAAGCATTCAAAGCTTCCAAGTCATCAAAATGTAACTTTGGTGTAAATAACCACTGACGTATGTTCTGGACTTGCTTCTCAATTTGCCCCTTCTCCCAGCCAGAAGCCGGTGTGCAGGCCACAGGCTCCATCACATAGTGGTTCATGCATGCCAGAAAGCGGGGATGGAATATGCGATCCTTGGAGCGTGACACATAGGTCACCATGGTCTTGGGGTTGTCGATAATCACCCGGCGCGGAACACCACCATAAAAGGCTAATCCACGCACAAAGGCATCCAGCACCATCTCCTGAACCTCATTTGGATAGGCCACTACAAATGACTTCCGGCTGTGACAGAGTCTGAAGTGAGCCACTTTAATCTTTTGAGAAATGCCGCCCAAAACCACATGTTCTTCGCTCCAATCAAACTGCATCGCATCGCCAATTCGAAAATGCAGAGGAATAAAGGCACCCGATAAATTTGCACCTTCGGCACGCAGCTTCTTAATAAAACGGCAGACTGGAGAATATGAACCCAAATAACCGTCTTTAACCAGTTGCTCATAGAGCGCAACGGCGCAACGCCGTTCTCGACGAGGCCGGTCCAGATCCAGTTCAAAAAGCTTGCGCAGGCGATCTTCAAACGCGGCTAACTTATGAAGAACCGGAGTTTGCCTGCGGCGATACGTCGGCTTCGATCCGTCTTTCAGATACTTCTTGATTGTATTGCGCGATATGCCCGTTTCGCGGCTCACAGAGCGAATACTGCGTTCTTCTCGCAAAATCCACCGTCTAATCTTCGCTGTACTTTCCATTAATATCACCTGTTCTTTCCTCCATGCTCATACGCACGGATGTTAACAAAACAGATGGGTCAATTTTAAACGCTAATTACCCACCTAAGGGGGTCAATTTTGCATGCCTATTCACAAACAACACAACCATACTGTCCGGGCGGGCTGTCGTGAACCGAGCCTGCGCGGGTTTGTCTCGGCCAGTCGGCTTCCATCCCTGACAGAAGCAAGGCTTAGGGCTGACCCTCAGCGCACTTCGATAAAAACAGATCGAACAGAAAATTTCGTTGTCGGTTCCCCCTGAAGGTTTCCTCCAACAACGCAATTTTCTTTCGCCGATTTTCCCCTCCGTTTGCACACCCATTCTCGCCGAAGGGCAAGGTTTCACACGCGAAACCCAACCCCATTTGGAGGAGAAGAAAGATGACACAATTACATGCACAGCCTTACGACCTATCGGCTACAGGCTTTTATTTTGAAACAGCAGAAGAATATATAGCGAAGGTAAAAGCCTTGCGTAACGACTACGGCGACCCCGTTGAAGAATTTGAAATCCAGTTCATTGATGGCGATGATATTGATTGCGATCTGGCGAAAGCTATTGACCTAAACCAAGCAAATTTTGCACGGTACTTTGAAATCGTTGACCAATGGGAGGAATGGGAAAAGCGGCTTGTTATTCTTGCAATCGGTGAATGCAGCTATCAGTTTAATAACGATACCAGCCCAACAGATTTTGACATTGATATATATGATGTGGACAGCATGCGCGAATTGGCCGAGCATTTTGTAGAATAAGGCCTGTATGGCGAAATTCCTGAAATCCTACAGTTTTATATCGACTACGAGGCCATCGCCCGTGATTTGGCGGTTGATTACTCTGAAACAGTGATTGCTGGTTCCCGTGTCATTTATCGGTGCGGGTAATGGGGGCAATCATGAAAAATAATCATACCTCAAACATTATAATCGAGACGATTGTCTGGCGTGGTATTCGCATGGAAATCAAGCATGTGATCATCTATTTTAGCGGTACAGATCATATCGAAATCCATACAGAAGATAGAACGCCCATCCCAATAACTGAGACAGGCTATAAATCGCATTTCTTCCCCTCAGGAGGCTTAGGGGAATTTGAAACAGCAGTGGACTATGTGCGCGCTTGGCTTGAGCATGAAGCTAAAAGAAAAGCTTGGAAGGCACAAGAATTTGCCTCGCTGCAAATGAGCTTATTTTGAAGAATTTCCTGATTGGCGGAAGCCGTCCTATTCATCAGGAAATAGCCCCGGCATCCAACGTCCGGCCAGCTTGGCAGGAAATGCCAGTTGCAAAGGTGCGCGGGTGCTGTCCGAAGTCAGCGCGCCACTTTCTAGCAAAGCCGAAGTAACGCGCCGCGCCGTGCGTTCATTAACGCCGAGCAAGGCAACAGCATCGCCGCGCGTCAGTGATCCTTGCAACAGAACCGCGCGCAAAACCGTGTCTGATTTTGCGGGAAGAATTCCGGCGCGAATTTCTTCCTCTGCCCAGATCATGATCCGGTCACGCAGGCGGTCAGGTTTCATCAACCCTTCCATGAATTTCACCTGATCAATGCAGGTTTGCAAAAAGAACGCTGTGAAGCTGGCCAGCGCGCCCTCGCTGAGCGTTCCGCGTCCGTCACGATCTCCACGGCGCGGTTGATCGCAAGCGGCCAAGTGGTCTTTATACTTAGTCTCATTGCGGGCAAGCCCACGCGCTACCGACCACAAGCCTTTGGTATCCAGAGCAGATTTCAGCATGGCATAGGACATTAGGCGCGCAACACGACCATTCCCGTCCAGAAACGGGTGAACCCAAAGCAGGCGATGATGCGCGCAACCAGCCGCAAGAATAGCTTCAATGCGCCCCGCATTGGCATAGGCTTTGTGTAGACGCTCTAAAAAGCGTGGAACTGCACCGGGACTAATGGCAATAAGCCGCCCGACTTCCACATCCCTATCCCGCAGCACACCCGGAATTACTGGAATCTTTTCGCCCGTGGTGGGATTTTCAACAAACAGCAGATCAGGCGGTAACAATTCACAAAACCGGCGGTGAATTTCTAAGATCATATCAGGTGATGTTGGGCGATCTTTCAACCCGCCTTCATCTATCCACTTTTGCACCGCGATATGCGCCTTGGCTTCCAGTTGCAGATCGCGCTTTTTGGGGTCTGCGCTATAATCATCCTGCATGGCTTTTTCGATATCCACCGGATGCGTGTTATGACCTTCAATCAAGTTGCTGTAATAGCAATTCATTGAGCGGATAAGATCAGCCAGAGCCGAGGCAATCGAGTCTGGTAGGCTGCTTTTGAAAGAAGCCGAGATTGTTGCTAATTCCAAAGCAAGGTCATTTAGCATCGCCCGCTTTGGTGAGCCTTCCCCAACCATGAGCGGCTCAAATAATCCTATAGTTTCGTTGTCATCTCTCATTATTTTACCTGCTATTTGTCCGCTTTGTTGTCCGGTTACATTCCTTATGTTATCTATATATAGCATGTATTTAGAGGAATATATAGGTTTTATTACCCTGTTACATGTCCGCTTTGATGGCCGCTAGGCAATACGCCCCATTTTTATATCCGAAAGCGCACAACCAAACCTAACGCCTCGGCCCGGATCGCTTATGCTCATGATCCAGATGAGAAGCTGGACGCTCAGGCTCATTGGCATGATTGCGCTCTAACCGGCGCAAGGCGATAGGTTCGCCGTAAAGACGCATCTCATCCCTATGGCGCGTCATGGCGACATAAGAAAGATGGTGATCCATTGTATTTGAGCCAAGCACATAAGCGTTATCAACCGTTGCACCCTGTGACTTGTGGATGGTGCAGGCATAGCCGTGATCAAACGCGGCGTAGTGATCTGGCATTATTGTGACTGATCTGGATTTATCACCGCCATCGGTATCCATGCGCACACGAAGTTGGTCATTATCAATTCCTTCCACCATGCCGAAACTACCATTCTTTACCCCAAGATCGCGATCATTGCGGGTGAAGATAATACGATCACCAACAGCGAAGGCGCGCGGACCGTGGTCAGTCTGGAACAAGGTTTCCACCGCTAGATCACCGCCAGATTTGCGCAAGGAACGAATGGCTTGGTTGATTGCATGCACATCTTTGCGGCGATGGGTCAAAGCCAGTCGAGAGACGTTCGAACCGTGCAACTCCATATCTGCTACATAATCCTGCGCCAGCTTAGCGATGGCCTCAGGCGTATCAATAGCAGTGCTGACAAAACCCCGTTGCCGGTAGGTTTCAATCGCATCGGAGCAACGCCCCTCAGCCAGATTGCTTGAGGCTAGGCGTTGCCATTCCTGCCGCTGGCGACGGATTTCTGTAAGGCGAGCAGCCCCGGCATCAAGCGCGATATCCTTAAACGGTCTACCGGCCTGAATAGGTTGTAATTGCTCAGGGTCACCAACCAAAATCAGCGTGGCACCGCTTTTCTTTGCGGCACTCACAAACCGCGCCAGTTGCTTGGTGCCAACCATCCCCGCTTCATCAATCACCAGTACCGAGTTTTTGGTCAGCAAATTATAGCCGTTCTTCCAGCTATATTCCAAAGAGGCCAAGGTTCGGCTTTCAATGCCAGAAGCAGTTTCCAGACCATCCGCAGCTTTACCCGAAAGAGCCGCGCCGATTACCGTAAGCCCCTGCTTCTCCCATGCGTGACGCGCAACAGAAAGCATTGTGCTTTTACCAGCCCCAGCCAGACCAATGACGCAAGATAGTTGTCTTGAACCAAGAATGTGATGGATTGCTGTTTCTTGTTCTTCGCTCAAGTTTGCTCCAAACGATTTTTGCAGAGCAGCATTTTCTTTGGCAATAGCCGCGTCGATATGTTTGCGCGAGAGAGAAATAGCGGAGGTTGAGATCATTGTTCGGGCATTTGCCGCAAGCGTTGCCTTAATGCTCAGAAATTCTTGCGTTGAATAGCGCGGTTCTGGCCCCGCATTTACTTCAATCAAATCAGGCGACCGCAAAGCCGCATCGGCTGCGCTACGCAGTTTTGTCGGATCAGGAATATACTGCACCAAGGCTCGCAAGATATCAGCGCGAGTGAAGGCTTCCTTCTTATCCGCAATTACTTCCAGAATATGCGCCGGATCACGCACAACTTTTTCAGCAATGGAAAGCGTGTCTTCATCGGGCTGAATGATAAGTGGTTGCGCAGGGTCATATTCAGGACGCAACGGCACCGGCTCAGGGGTGAATTCGACATCAGGTAATCTTGCGCCAATATCACGTTGTGCTGATTTGGCGTTTAGTTCGCGATGATATTCAAGTTGCTCAAATTCATGTTGCAGGGCGCGACGGGCTTTTAGGTGACGTTGGGTTAGGGTCTGTTGTTCGCCCCGATCACGCTGCAAGGCATCACTGATTTGGGTTTCACTCTCCGCGCAGAAACGCTGATACGCGCCTGTCATCTTCGCCCATGTTGCCTTCAAACCCGTTGGTAGGCCTGCCCTACGGACAGCGGCTTCCACAACATGACGGGCCTGCTGCATATCGCGCAGGGTTTTGCGCTCACCGCGTTGTTCAATCACCAACGAAAGACGCTTTTGTTCCAGTAATTCCTTGCGCCGTTCATTTTGCGCGGCAACTCGTTGCCGAGTTTCAAAATCTTCAGCGTCAAAACTACGGGACAGAATGGCAACGGCTTCTCCGACGTTAGGTAGACCATCAAGATCACCCAACCGCCGCCGCACTTCCTTGGTTTTAACGCCAACCCAACGCGCGATGGCGTAAACCTCACCCGTTACATCCACAGCAACAAACCCACGCCGATCCCCACGCGCCAGAACAAATCCCTGTTCTTTCAGCGCATGTGTAAATGCAGCGCGGGAATCTGACCCAGCCCAGCATTTCTGGAACATTGCTTTCACCGCTCGGGCATCGCGTTTGATACGCTTGGCTTGCTGCGCTTCCGCTTGCGAATAATTCAGCGGATCACGATCAGCATAATCTTTCAGACCGCGCGGCATATCCCAGCTTTGTTCCAGATAGATTTGGCGTGAGAGTTCAGTAAGTTTCAGTTTGAAATGCGGCAGGTTAATCGCTTTCATCTTTTCCGCATCAATCCGCGACCAAACACAATGCGCATGCCTACGCCCCTGCTTTTCGTGAAAAACGATTGCACGAGGTTGACCAGCCAGCCCCATCTTGGCTTCTATCCGTGCAATTACCTCCTCAAAAACTTCGACCGGAACATTTTCCATTTCTGGCGGGTTTAAGCTCAATGAAAACAAAAACTGCTTGCAGCGCGTCCCCTTCGAAATCGCAAAAACCTCTTTGAACGCACCTGCCAAATCGTCAGCGACAAAGCCGCTGATCTCATGTAATTCCACATGTTCATTTTCGGGTTTCAGCAGATGCACAGCCAATTGCATCCCGCCGCCACGTTGAGAAGCTTTCAGGATCATGGGTCTAGCCTTCAATCAGGCCTAGAGCAGAAACCAGTTCATCCCGCATCAGGCGCACATGCGCATAGGTTTCATCAATCTGCGTGCAGGTATTTTCATCCATAATCAGGGAACCCATATTGGCCTGATGCGCCAGTTGGTTCAGGTTATTTGCAATCCGTGACGCGCCCAGCAAAGCCAAAGCCCGCGCCATTGCTTCCTGATCCTTCACCGGCATATGTGACCGCCGTTTCCGCCGCGTGGCATCGCCTGCAAAAATACATATGCGGATATAGGCGCTGACAGACATACCCGCAGCCATAGATTTTAGGCGTTCGCGTTCCTCATCCGTCACACGCAGGGTTATTGGCGATTGCGAGGGTTTCTCTTGTTTCGGAACTGCTTGCGCTTCACCCTGAAACGCAGACCTGATATCAATCGCAGCCTTTATGTTTTCTGAGCGGTTCATAGTGACGGCCCCCGCAAACGAGGAGCCGGAAGCATTCTGGATTCTGAGCTGGGGATATCCATCTCAATTCCCTTGAGGTGGCTCTCCCATTCTTCTAAAACTTCAAATAGAGAGTTCGAGGTTACTCCCTCTAACTCCACCAATTCCCTTTTACCTGTGTTAAATACCTCTAACACCTTGAAAGGTAAGGTAGTTTTTGGTGTTCGATAGCCAATTTCACGGCAGTACTCGATACGCTCTGAAAAGGCTAACCTAAGCACTGTTTGTCTAAGGGTAGATTGGCCAGATTTTCATAAATCCCAAGGGCTTGCGAGAAAATTCAATGGGAGGTCGATAAAATCTCCGAACCTACCCACAGGATCTGCCCAATTTTCATTTTTTCAGCTAAAACCCAACGATCTTGGTCCATTTTTTGATCTTCCCTTCATAGGCAGATACGATCACAGGGTTAGCCGGCATTCGCCCGCCTTCAGTATTATTGCAATGCCCCATAAAAAGCGGACATTGGCGCAGGTCAGAACTTTTAAATAAGTGAAGTAAGTGGGGTGTTGCTTAGGTGTTATAGAAAATTGTATCAGGCCTTCTTCTAACAGAGGTAATTTATTTAAATAAAATGATTTATCTATGCTCAGATCAGTAGCCCCCGTTATTTGGTTTGCCTCATTTAATGTGAAATACCCTTTGATATCCCGCACATGGGTTTCGTACGGTGCTGACAGAGTTGGGTTGAACGTTCAAAGGTTTTGCACTACGGTATATGCGAGTTTCATAGTGAAGCACGGATGAATTTTTGCACTCTGGTAAAATATTCATCAACGGTGACACCTCGGCGTTTATATTTCCAGGGCTTTAAGTACCAATCTTGCAACAAGGGTTTGATCATCGCCGCAAATGCTTCCGGGTCACCACATTCAATCTGCCCTGCGCGGGCGGCCTCCTCCAGACAATTCGTAAGAAGTTTTTCAGTAAAAAGCTCACTTTCAATAGCATCGTTTCGGCCATCGGCCTTAAAGTTCCGGGCCTCCATGAAAGCAAAGAAGAACCATTCCTGCATCACTTCGCTTAAATAAAGATGCGTGCGTATAATCCAGAAAAGTCGATCAATTGGATTGGCTGGTTGTTCACCCCGATCCCCGATAACCACACTTATTGATGCCATGACCTGCTGAATAATCATGCGCAACAGGCGGTCTTTACTTTCGATGTAGGAATAAATCGCGCCAAGACTGATCCCGGTTTCGGCACTTAAGTCCCGTAAATTCATTCCTTGAAAACCATTGCGGTTGCTGATTCTTAACGTTGCAGTGAATATTTTCTCAAGATTTGGTATCGCGATTTTTGCCTTCTTTACCTTTATCATTTCGGAATTCTCTTCAAATACTGTACGGTATATCTGTGGAGTGTCCGTTTCAAACTGTGTTTTAAAGTCTAGAAAATTCACGTGTGTTTACCTGTTTTATATTACTTGAAGGGTCATCTTAATTCTATTTGCATATTTTATCATACCATATCCAGTAAATAAGCCCTTGACGAAATGCTTGCAATATAGAAAAACGAACAAACGTTCAGTTTTTATGTGCAAGGAAATAAAATGCCAGGGTTATATGATCTAACATCACGGCATATACTAATCACCGGTGCAAGCAGCGGGTTGGGACAACACGCAGCCCGTTTGTTTTCCAGCAGAGGCGCAAACCTGACGCTTGCGGCACGTCGCATTGATCGTCTTGATGCTTTAGCACGCGAATTGGGTGCTGCACGCCAATGTAGTCGTTTCAACGCGACTTCAGATGATTTACGCGCACATGATGCACAAACCTGCATTGTGGAAATGGATGTTTGTGATGAAGAGAGTGTTGCCAATGGCTTTGCGGCCTCAATCGAGGCTTTGGGCATACCCGATGTGGTCTTGAATAACGCCGGTGTGGCCCATACGGCCTCGGCTTTGAAAACCGAAAGCTCTGATTGGCAACGGGTCATGGATACCAACCTGAAAGGCGTCTGGTTCGTGGCTCGCGAAGCGGCCCTGCGTATGAGCGAAGCCAAAACCAAGGGCAGTATCATCAATGTCGCGTCAATTCTGGGAATGCGCGTTGCGGGTGGTGTTTCGGCCTATGCCACATCAAAGGCCGCTGTTATCCAGTTGACGAAATCGCTGGCACTTGAATGGGCAAAATACGGTATTCGGGTAAACGCATTGGCACCGGGCTATATGGAAACTGAATTAAACCGCGATTTTTTTGCCACTGATGCAGGTAAGGAACTGATCAAGCGGGTGCCCCAACGCCGGCTTGGTAATCTTTCGGAACTTGACGGGCCAATGCTTCTTTTGGCCTCTGACGCTTCCAGTTTTATGACCGGATCAATTATCGCCGTTGATGGCGGGCATCTGGTTAGCAGTCTTTAACATACGATCAATGATAGGATAAACTCATGGATTTCTCACTTTCGCCTGAAATAGACACCCTTCGCAAACGCATTCGCAACTTTGTGGATGAAGAAATAATCCCGCTGGAAGCGGATCGTACCAATTTTGATGCGCATGAAAACATCCGTGAAGATGTGCTTGCGACGTTGCGCGATAAAGTGAAATTCGCCGGCATGTGGGCGCCGCAAGTGCCAAAAGAATTTGGCGGTCTGGGGATCAGCACAGTTGCTATGGCGGCCTGTTATGAAGAGATGAACCGTTCCATATTCGGCCCGGCCTGTTTTAACTGTGCTGCCCCTGATGAAGGTAATATGTTCATTCTGAACAAGGTCGGCACGCCCGAGCAAAAAGAACGCTGGCTGCGCCCGATTGCGCAAGGTCGCGTGCGTTCGGCCTTTGCCATGACCGAGCCCAAGGGTTGCGGCTCTGACCCGTCACTGACGTATACTACGGCTACAAAAGACGGTGATAACTGGGTTATCAACGGGCGCAAATGGTTCATTACCGGGGCCGATGGTGCGCAACATTTTATCCTGATCGCCAAAACCTCGGATGACCCGCGCAAAGGTCTGACCGCATTCTTGTTTGATGCGGATGATGCGGGCTGGAATATTGAACGGCGCATCCCGATCATGGGCCCCGAGGAACATGGCGGGCATTGTGAGTTAAGTTTTGACGGGCTGGTGATCCCCGACACGAACCGCCTGATGAACATTGGTGATGGGTTGAAAGTGACACAAATCCGTCTGGGCACAGCAAGGTTAACCCATTGCATGCGCTGGCTTGGCATGGCGAAACGCGCGATGGAGATCGCAATGGAATATGTCGAAAACCGCGATAGTTTCGGTGCGAAGCTGATTGACCATGAGACCATTCAAACCATGCTGGGCGATGCCGCGATGTCGATTCAGATCGGGCGTTTGCTGACAATGAATGCAGCGTGGAAACTGGATCAGGGCAGTTTTGCTCGTAAAGAGGTCTCTATGGCTAAAATTCAGGTGGCTGACACATTGCACAAAGTTGTCGATACCGCGCTGCAACTGAACGGGGCGCGGGGCTATTCCAAGGATACACCGCTGGAATGGATGTACCGTTATGCGCGCCAAGCTAGATTGGTTGACGGCGCATCAGAGGTGCATAAAATGGTCTTATCGCGTAACTTGATAAACGACGGCACTGACTTCTGGGCTTGGGGGAATAACGCCTGATGGGTATCCGGCCCGGCATTAAAAGTTTCCTGCTTGATTTGGAAGAGGTGGAAACGGTCAAGATAACCGATCTGCGTTTATTGTCAGGCGGGGCTATCCAGCAGAATTGGCTGCTTGATGTTACCGTGAACGGCACACCGCTGGAAACGGTTTTGCGTACAGATGCGGCGTCATCACTGGAAGACAGCCTGTCGCGGGCGCAGGAATATGTCATATTCAAACAGGCATATGAAGCAGGCGTGACCGTCCCAGAACCATTATGGCTATCTGTTGATCTGCAATGGATTGGCAAACCGTTTTTCATCATGCGCCGTGTTGCAGGAACCGCCGCTGGCCATAAAATTGTGCGCAATGATCCGATGGGCGGTGGGCGCAAGGTTCTGGCCAATCGCCTGGGGCAGGAATTGGCGCATATCCATGCGATTAAACATGGGCAAGCTGAGCTTGATTTTCTGACTTTACCAACACCAACTCCCGCATTGCACAATATCAATGAATACCGTGCGGCATTGGATGCATCTGACATGCCGCAATCGACACTGGAATGGGGGTTATATTGGCTGGAACAAAATGCGCCTGATGCGGCCAGCCAACTGGTACTGTGTCACAATGATTTTCGTACTGGAAATTATATGGTGACCGAACAATCACTAACAGGTATTCTGGATTGGGAGTTCGCCGCATGGGGCGACCCTTTGGTCGATATCGGCTGGTTCTGCGCCAAATGCTGGCGGTTTGGGGCTGTGCAAAATGAAGCGGGCGGCGTCAGCGCGCGCGCTGATTTTTATGATGGATATGAAGCGGTTTCAGGGACGCAGATAGACCGTGATGCGGTTTTGTATTGGGAAGTTATGGCGACATTACGTTGGGCAATTATCGCAATGAAACAGGGGGATCGCCATATTTCAGGGCGCGAGCCATCATTGGAACTTGCTTTGACACGCCATATCATACCCGCGCTGGAACAGGACATATTGCAGATGACACAGGAGGTTGGCAATGCGTGATAATCCACAGGCAGATGACTTGTTGAAGATCGCAGAGGCGACTTTCAGGCAGGAAATTTTACCGCATCTTCCCGCCGACAAAAAATACACGGCCCTGATGATTGCAAACGCGATGCGCATTGCCGCCCGGCAGTTCGGGTGCGACAAAAATGAAGCCGAAGCAGAGATTGCAGCACTTTCGGAATTACTGGGCCAGTCAACAACTGGTGACGGCCCAGATGCGCTTTTAAACCTCAATAAGCAATTTGCCGCAGCTATTCGTTCTGGGGCATTTTCATCTGGCAAGAAAGGCCATGATATGGCTAGAAAATACTTATTAACGTCTGTGCAAAATCGATTGGCAGAAGTGAACCCGAAAGCAATAAGCGGGGGCTGTAATGATAGGGGATAAGCGCGGTCTTCAGAACGAATTGCAAAAAACACAGGCAAACTATGTGCCCCTAAGCCCGATTTCATTCTTGACGCGGGCAGCCAAAGTTCACCCAGACCAATTGGCCATATCTTATGGTGTGCAACGTATCACTTACGGAGAGTTTTATGACCGCGTTCGCCGTTTTTCCTCTGCGTTGGCAAATCTCAATATAGGCCTAGGGGATACGGTCTCGATCATTGCCCCAAACATTCCCGCACTATTAGAAGCGCATTATGCCGTGCCTGCAGTAGGCGCGGTTTTGTCTGCGATTAATACAAGGTTGGATGCAACCAATGTGGCGTTTATTCTGGAACATAGCGAAACCAAGGTTCTGCTTGTGGACGATGAATTTGCCGATTTGGCAACTGAGGCTTTACAGCTGTCAAAAGCCAAACCCCATATCATCCGGATTGCAGATAATACCGTTGCCCCAGCACCGCAAATCAGTGCGCTGGAATATGGAGGTTTTTTGGCATCGGGCGATCCGCAATTTAATCTGCAACTGCCAAAAGATGAATGGCAGCCGATCACACTGAATTATACATCAGGTACAACAGGTGATCCCAAAGGTGTGGTTTACAGTCATCGCGTGGCGTACCTTAACGCGGTTGCCAATACGCTTTCTTTCGAGATGAATGCGGATACGGTTTATTTGTGGATCCTGCCGATGTTCCACTGCAATGGTTGGTCGCATACATGGGCCGTAACTTTGGCAGGGGGTACCCATGTGTGTCTGCGCAAGGTTGTACCAGAGGCGGTATTTGATCAGATAGAAAGCATGGGGGTTACACATACCTGTGCTGCCCCGATTGTAATGAATATGTTGATCCATGCCCCGGATGAGGTGAAAAAACGCCCTGCGAAAGTCGTCAAAATAGCCACCGGCGGGGCACCACCACCCAGCGCTGTGATTGCGGACATGGAAGATATGGGGTTCGAAGTTGTGCATCTCTATGGGCTTACCGAAACTTACGGGCCGGCAACAATTTGCGAAAAGCGGACAGGTTGGAACGTATTGCCAAAAGAACAGATAGCACTGCGTCTTGCACGCCAAGGGCAAAGCCATTCGCTGGTTGAGGATTATCAGGTGGGCGATATCGACAATGCAAAACCCGTTATGGCAGACGGCAATACTGTTGGTGAAATTCAAATTCGCTCGAACACCATCATGATGGGCTATCATAAAAACCCGACGGCAACTAAAGCTGCCTTTAAAGGTGGTTGGCTTCATACTGGCGACTTGGCTGTGATGCATGCAGATGCCTCACTGGAAATCAAGGACCGTGCCAAGGATGTAATTATTTCAGGTGGAGAAAATATATCCAGCATAGAAATAGAAGAAGTTTTGACCCGGAACCCGAAAATCCGCGAAGCGGCTGTAGTGGCAAAGCCGGATGATAAATGGGGCGAAACCCCTTGCGCCTTTGTTGAACTTGTCGAAGGTGCCGTCTGTGAGGTACAAGAGGTCATTGATTGGTGTCGTGAAAACATGGCCGGCTTCAAGGTCCCCAAAAATGTTGTGTTTGGGGAATTGCCAAAGACCTCAACCGGTAAAATAAAGAAATTTGTGTTGCGTGAACATGCTTGCAACCTTGTTCATAAAGTTGAAAATAAATAGCATATAATAAAATGCAATCAAGCTTTGAAAGCAAAGGAACAGCCATATGACTGACGTAGTGATCTTGGACGGTGTGCGCACCGCAATCGGCAGTTTTGGCGGCGCGCTAAAAGACTTCGCACCAACCGCATTGGGCACGCTTATTGCGGCCGAGGCGATTAAACGCGCGGGCATATCTCCGGGTGATGTGGAGCAAAGTTTTTTCGGGCATGTGATTCACACAGACACAATAGACGCGTATATTTCGCGGGTTGTCGCGGTGAACGCAGGTGTGCCGGTTACCTCACCTGCGCTGACTGTGAACCGGCTTTGCGGCTCTGGTTTGCAGGCCATTATTTCAGGTGTTCAAGCAATCCGTGATGGTGATGCAAGTACTACACTTTGCGGCGGTGTAGAAGTGATGTCGCGCGCACCACATTCAACGCGCGACATGCGCTGGGGCAAACGTCTGGGTAACCCGGAATTTAACGACATGTTGCTGGGCGCGCTTTCTGATCCGTTTGGCCATGGCCACATGGGCATCACCGGGGAAAATCTGGCGGCAGAATATGATATTTCGCGCGAAGACCAGGATGCGTTTTCACTTGAAAGCCATCACCGTGCCGAGGCGGCCCAAAAGGCAGGGTACTTTGACAGTCAAATTATGCCTGTTGAAAGCACCAAGCGTGGCAAGGTCACGGTTTTTGATAAGGACGAGCATATCCGTTATGGCGCGGTTGCCTCTGATTTCAGCAGTTTGCGGCCTGCGTTTTGCAAAGACGGCACTGTGACGGCTGGCAATGCGTCAGGTATCAATGACGGCGCGGCGGCAGTGGTGCTGATGGATGCTGATAAGGCTAAAGAAAAAAGCTTGAAACCACGCGCAAAGATCACCGGTTACGCACTTGGCGGGGTGGCACCTGAGGTAATGGGGGCAGGCCCGATCCCTGCGGTTATACGACTGCTGGCCAAAACCGGGCTGACGGTTGATGACTTTGATGTCATCGAGTCGAATGAAGCCTTTGCATCGCAAGCTTGTTCAGTGACAAAAGCGCTGGGTCTTGACCCTGCAAAGGTCAACCCGAACGGCGGGGCGGTGGCCTTGGGCCATCCAGTCGGTGCAACGGGGACTATTTTGATCATTAAACTAATGGCTGAACTGGACCGTATTGACGGGCGTTACGGCTTGGCCACAATGTGTATCGGCGGCGGTCAGGGCATCGCTGTTGTCATCGAACGCATGAAATAGGATTAGGGCGTCATGGCACAAATTTTTCTTGTCAGACATGGGCGACCTGCGCGACATGCGGATGGGTTTGATCCCGGTCTTTCTGAACAGGGAATGCTGCAATCAAAAACCGTAGCGGCGTTTTTGGCGACAAGGAAAATTTCGGCGATCTACGCCAGCCCGTTAAAACGCGCACGCCAAACCGCAGAACCGCTGGTGTCTGCAGTAGGTGTGAAGTTGGATTTGCTTGACGGGTTGGCTGAAGCCGACAGGAATAACAATTACGTTTTTGCCGAAGATACCATGACAAACCCTGCCGAATGGGCGAAATTTCAAAATGATCCAATTGGTTATCTTGGCGGCGATCATGCAGAATTTGTCACAACGGTACGGGGTGCATTCCAGACTATTCGTGATGCAAATCACGCAGGTAATGTGGTTGTTTGTACCCACGCATTTCCGATTAACACAGTGCTGGCCGATGCGCTTGGCCTAGACGGGGTGTTAAACTTCATTCCGCATTATTGTTCAATATCGCGGGTAAAAGCACTTAATTTGAACGCAACAAAAGTTATCAGTGTGAATGAGACAGCACATTTAGGTTAGGCGATGATGTTGAAAATGAAGAAGTTGGCTGGACTAATTGAATTTATTGCGGTTGTTGATCATAAAGGATTTACAGCTGCGGCTGATGCACTTGGCATGTCAGCCTCATATGTAAGCCGAAGGGTATCTGCGCTTGAAGCACACTTGGGTATTCGGCTTCTCAACAGATCAACCCGAAGTGTTAATCTGACGGAAATCGGCAGCCAGTATTACGACGAAGCGGCTATGATACTCGGCCAACTGGATGAACTGGAAACCAAGCTGGCCAACCAGCAAAAACGTGTGATGGGTGATATCAAGATTTCTGCCGGAGGTAGTTTTGGCGAAAATGCCATAGCACTGGCACTTGCTGATTTTGCGTTGGAATACCCAGAAATAAATTTGGATTTAGACGTTTCCAACAGACAAATTGATTTAAGCGTTGAAGGTTTTGATTTGGCCATCAGACATGGATCAGCAGGTGATCCTGATCTGATTTCGCGCAAACTTACATCACGGCGCATGGTGGTCTGCGCGTCACCGGATTATTTTGCGCGTCATGGCATACCTAAGACGCCGGGCGATTTGCATCAACACAACTGCCTGAAAAGTAAGGGTATACCGTGGAAATTCAAAAATAGCGAAGACAGCTATGAGGTTAAGGTCGCCGGGAATTGGAGCAGCAATAACGGGCAGGCCCTGCTGAATGCTGCATTGCGCCATCTTGGCGTTGTCCGTTTAGCTGATATTTATGTGAAGGATGCCCTAAAAAACAACCAGTTGGAAATTGTTTTGCAAGAGTATGAAATTCCACCCTCGACGACTTTTCTGGTTTATCCCGCGCGTGAATACTTGCCATACCGTATACGCACCTTGATCGATTTTCTGGTCGAATACTTCAAATAATAAATTACTATTTTTGTCTAATAATAAACCCCAATGATTATTGCTGTCAGACAATAGTGTGTTTCCGAATTAAGTATTCAGTATTTTTGAAAACCTTTTTATGTCTGTGAACAATGAAACTTTATATCACAAGGATAATAAATATGACTTCAAATGTTCTCATCGTTCTGACCTCCAATGACAAATTTGGCGATACCGGAAATAAAACCGGGTATTGGAAAGAAGAGTTTGCAACACCTTTTTACGCTCTTGTGGATGCAGGTGTTAAAACGACCTTTGCCACACCAAAAGGTGGCGTGGCACCCGTTGACCCAAACAGCGAAAGTGAAGATTATTCAAGCGATTCAACACGTCGCCTGGATCAGGATAAAGCCACGCAAAAAGCTCTTCAAAACACCGCTCGCTTAGACAGCATTGATCCAAAAGAATTTGATGCCGTGTTTTATCCGGGCGGCCATGGGCCACTTTGGGATTTGGTAACTGATACGACGTCCATCAAATTAATCGAAACCTTTCATAATGCCGAAAAACCTGTTGCAACAGTCTGCCATGCGTCTGCTGCGTTAATTCATACTAAAAATGCAGATGGCACGGCATTGGTAAACGGTAAAACTGTAACAGGATTTACAAATGGCGAAGAGGCCGCGATGGGCCTGACAGATCTTGTTCCCGTCCTGTTGGAAGATGCACTAACAAATGCAGGGGCAACTTTCAAAGATGGCGGTGATTTTGCACCGAACGCAGTACAGGATGGCCTGCTTATCACCGGGCAGAATCCGATGTCGTCAACATTGGTTGCTGAAAAATTAATCCAAGCTCTTAAATAAATCAGCTCTTATAACATAATCTTTGCAAGGGCTGTTCTGGCCCTTGCGGTTTAATTGCACTTATAAATAGGAGCAGTGGATGGCACAGAATGTAGATACCGGAATGAAATGCGTGGAAATACCATCTTTTGGCGCACCTACAGTGTTGTCGGTTACCACACGTGATCGCCCAAGCCCTGCCCCGAATGAGGTTATTATCAAGGTCGCCGCAGCCGGGGTGAATTACCCGGACATATTGCAAAGGCAAGGGCGTTACAACGTACCCGAAGGGGCAAGTGATTTGCCAGGCCTAGAGGTGGCCGGTGAAATCGTTGAACTGGGCGCAAACGTGTCTGAATTCAATATTGGTGACAAAGTTTGTGCGCTTACCCCCGGTGGCGGCTATGCCGAATACTGCCGCGCACCACAAGAACAATGCCTGCCGGTTCCAACCGGCATAAGTATGACCTCAGCAGCTTCCTTGCCTGAAGTGTATTTTACGGTTTGGTTTAATTTGGTGATGCAGGGCAAACTTTCAAAAGGGCAAAGCCTGTTAGTGCACGGAGGAAGCGGTGGTATTGGAACCGCCGCTATTCAACTTGCGTCAAATATGGGTGTGACAGTTTATACTACAGCTGGAAGTGACGAAAAATGTGACTTTTGTAAAAAGCTGGGCGCACATGTGACTGTTAATTACAAGACATCGGATTTTGTAGATGTGATTTCTTTGGAAACAAATGGCAAGGGCGTTGATATGATCCTTGATATGGTGGGGGGCGAATATATCAATAAGAATCTAGAATGCTTGGCACAAGAAGGGCGTTTGATTAATCTTTTTTTTATGAAAGGCAGCAAAGCGGAAATAGATATGATGCCTGTCCTTGTCAAAAACCTGACTATAACGGGGTCGCTTTTACGCCCGCAACCGACCGCTATCAAAGCAAAAATATCCGCAGGTTTGAAAAAGGTTGTTTGGCCTATGATAGAAGAGCAAAAAATCAAAGCGGTTGTTTACAATACCTTTTCTATGGAAAATGCCTTCAAAGCCCATGAGCTGATGGAAAACAGCCAACATATTGGCAAGATTGTTTTGAAGATGTAACCTTTAATAAGTCTAGCTATGGGAGTGGCAAGAAAGCACACAAACAACGGATTACTGTCACCCGGTGACTTCGAAACAAGACAGCTAAATAATGAAACAACAGGTGTCTAGGAAACTAGGGGCTATTCACTGACCAATCCAGATCAATGTAGTCTTTGGCATGGGCTATTTGTGCAAGGAATGTCAATGCGCCTAATCCCAACCAGATATGCGGCAGGCTGCGTCTTGCCGTATATCCATTACAATATATCTTAGAAGATCTAGTTTAGAATCCACGGCACGTTTGGCGGCCCGTAAAATATATGGGTTTGACCCAGATACTATCTTATATGACACTTAACCTATTGTCTTAATTATTATAATTAGACTGATGCGGTTACAGACATCCTGCAAGAGCGATTGACAGATCCCGGATAAGTTGGGCGTAAAGTGCCGATCCCAGCTCCAGATCTGAGCCAAGCGGATCAAGAATACCCGTCTGTGCTTCCGTCCCATCTAGAACTGTTTCAACGAGACCCGGATTGAACTGTGGTTCTGCCAGAACGCAACGGATACCTTCCTCAGCGATCCGCGCCTGAATTTCAGCAATTCGCGCCGGACTTGGATCAGAGGCATCACTCAATGAAATTGCGCCGGATGCAAGGAAATCAAAATCCATTTCAAAATACTGATAGGCGTCGTGGAAAACGATGAAAGGCTCACCGCGCACCGGCTCCAGCGTTGCGTTGACCTCACCAATTAAGACTTCAATCTCGGAACGTCCCGCAGCGGCATTTGCAAAATATGCGCCTGCGTTTCCCGGGTCAACGGCGGAAAGTTGGCCTGCAATCACATTCAACCATGTCATTGCATTTTTCGGCGACAGCCAAGCATGTGGATCATGTGCGCCTTCATGACCGTGATTGTCATGGTCTTCATGGGTCTCGTCGCCATGTTCGTCATGCTCGCCATGGCTGTGGCCCTCAAACAGGGCGCTCTCACGGAGTTCCAGTTCAATCGTGCCATCAGCTTCAAGCAATTCTGTAACAGAGGCATCAGTGGCTAGTGTCTCGATTGTATCGCTAAGCCATGGTGTCAGACTAGAGCTGGTCCAGAACACGAGGTCGGCGTCTTGCAGTGCCTTCGCTTCAGATGGGCGTAGGCTGTATTCATGCGGACTAGCGCCAGGTTGAACAATAAGATCGGGTGTGCCGACACCGTCCATAACGCGTGCGACCAATGAGTGTACAGGCGCGATATCAACCGCGACCTGAGGCACTTCCGCAAAAGCGACCCCTCCCATCAATGTAGCAATCAGTGAAAGGGTAAGAAGTTTTCTGGACATCAGAGTTTCCATGTGATTTTATAACATAACGGACTATGTAAGCGAAATGTTATAACATGACAATAGACATTAAGAATGACAACGCTAGCGACGGCCCTCTTGGGTTTGCGCATCATGATCACGACGCATGCGTAAGTGACACGCTCGCAGCTGCCGAGGCTCGTTGCGCGTCAGACGAACTTCGTTTTACGCCCGTGCGCCGCAAGGTGTTAGAGATATTATTGCAAGAACACAGGGCACTTGGAGCCTATGTGATTTTAGACCGGCTGCGCGAGGACGGGTTTGGATCTCAGCCGCCTGTCGCTTATCGTGCGCTTGATTTTCTTGTGTTGAATGGGTTGGCCCACAAAATCGAGCGGCTGAACGCATTTATCGCCTGCGCCCATCCCAGCGTGTCTCACGCGCCCGCCTTTATGATTTGTCGTTTGTGCGACGCAGTGGCCGAAACCCGGTCATCCCCGGCACGGGGTGCGCTGGGTGACGCTGCCCGCGCTACTGGCTTCCGGATAGAGCGCACCGTAGTAGAGGCCGAGGGCGTTTGCCCCGCCTGCGCTGACAAGGCTGACGCATGAGCCTTGTACAGGTCAAAGACCTCAGCGTCCGTTACGGGGCAAGAACAGTTTTGTCACGCGTTTCCCTGAGTGTTCAACCGGGTGAGATCGTGACCATCGTTGGCCCAAACGGATCTGGTAAAACCAGCCTTTTGCGCGCCATAATTGGTGCTGTGAAACCGTTCCAAGGTCATGTCACGCGCGGAAGCGGCGTTACAATTGGTTACGTCCCGCAAAAGCTGCATATCGATGAGACGCTGCCGATCACAGTTGCAAGGTTTCTGAAGCTGCCGGGCGGAAGAACAGCAACAGACATTGATCAAGCGCTGACACAAGCTGGTGTGCCGGATTTATCCAAAGTGCAACTGTCGCAACTCTCAGGCGGGCAATTTCAACGGGTGTTGCTGGCACGTGCTCTGATTGGAAAGCCTGATCTGTTGCTACTAGATGAGGCCACACAAGGGCTGGACCAGCGCGGTTCAGCCTCATTTTACCAACAAATAGAACAGGTACGGCAGAACACTGGTTGCGCGGTCTTGATGATCAGCCACGAATTACACGTGGTGATGAGTGCCTCTGACCGTGTGATATGCCTCAACGGCCACGTTTGCTGTGAAGGCACGCCCGCCGTAGTGGCATCGGCACCAGAATATCGTGCGCTCTTTGGCACGGGAACAGGCGGCGCTTTGGCGCTTTACCGCCATGAACATGATCATGGGCACAATCATGACAAACATACCCACAACCACACAGAGGCCACTGAATAATGCTTGATGATTTTATGGTGCGCGCCGCTTTGGCTGGGATCGGCGTTGCCATTGCAGCGGCACCATTGGGGTGTTTTGTGGTTTGGCGGCGTATGGCCTATTTTGGTGATGCCACAGCACACGCGGCAATCCTTGGTGTAGCCTTGTCGTTGGCGTTTTCCATGCCGATCTTCATCGGCACGATGGCTGTGGCCCTACTAATGGCGCTGACGGTAAGCGTGCTGTCTGGTAGGGGCTATGCGATGGATACATTGCTGGGGGTGCTGGCACATTCCGCACTCGCTTTTGGGCTTGTGGCGGTTTCGTTCCTGTCCGGCGTGCGCATCGATCTGATGGCGTATCTCTTTGGCGACATACTTGCCGTCTCACGTGGTGACCTCTCGGTGATCTGGGGAGGTGCCGCACTTGTGGTGATGCTGACCAGCTGGCGCTGGTCTGCCCTGCTGACTTCGACGCTGAATGAGGATCTGGCCTATGCAAGCGGGATTGACCCCAAGCGTGAACAACTCGTCCTGACGTTTGCACTTGCGATCACGGTTGCCGTGGCGATCAAGGTTGTCGGCGTTCTGTTGATCGCGGCTATGCTGATCATTCCTGCAGCCGCTGCGCGGCCGATGTCACGGACCCCTGAGGGAATGGCTGTCGCTGCCGGGATAATCGGGATGCTGTCAGCAGTGGTCGGTCTGCGTGCGGCCTATGTATTTGATACACCCGCAGGGCCATCAATCGTCTGCGTTGCCGCGATTGCTTTTCTCACATCCAGCGTGATCGGGAGTTTGATATCGGCAAGGTAGTGCCGCTTTGCACTTCTGGTCCTGTCGCGGTCTAGTTTAGGTCTATTTCTTGATATTGTTCTTCTTTAGTACCGCTCCGAGTTCTTATTTAAGCGGCAATACGTTCGAAACCCAAGACGCTTACACTTAATGATCGCTACGTCCTGACGTGCATCTTCTCTGGTTTTATATGTCCGTCGCCGGATGCGCTCGCGCTTCAGCAGATTGAAGAAGCTTTCTGCGATAGCGTTATCCGCTGCCTGACAGGGCATTACATGCCCGAAAAGGGTGGCAATTTTCTCTGCGGCTCATGCTATGTTCCAGGTTATGTTGTTTTAGAAAAGCAGCCCAATCAATGCTGGTAAATTGTGACCCTTGATCCACTGCCCGACAGGGTATTGCGTAGCAATGCACGAAAGGGGGAATGTATTAAGACTTTAGCCGCGTTCCGTGATCTGCTTAATCGCATCAATCTTGAATTCTTCTGTGAATTTAGGTCGTGTCATTGAGCTCTCCTTACCTCAGTTCTAGGGGGCAAGGTGTCTACAATTCTAGGGGCTATTCAATCACGCGTTCCGTTTCCACAATCCATTCACCCGCAAGCGTCTTAAGCCTAAAGGTCTGTGAGGCATATTTGCCTTTGCGGCGTACTTGGGCTCGCCATGTTCCTTCTTTTGTTTTAACAGTGGTTCCCATGACCCGTGCAATTCCTTCAATCCGTGCAAAATCCGTGCACACAGAGATCAAAAGAGGTACAAATCCGTGCAATTCTATCCATTTCCGTGCATTTTTGTTCTCCTTTTAAGCCCTTACAATGCATCATAAATCACTGAAAAATAAAAGTAAAATTCTCTCGGTCGCACCGATGATGGATTGGACAGATCGCCATTGCCGCTATTTTCATCGCCTGATGTCAGCTCAAACCCTGCTTTACACAGAAATGGTCACGGCCCTCGCCGTGATACACGGCGACCGCGATCGTTTGCTTGGTTTTAACAATGCCGAGCACCCTATTGCCTTGCAACTGGGCGGCTCAGATCCCGGACAAATGGCCGAGGCCACAAAAATCGGCTGCGATTATGGCTATGATGAGGTTAACATCAACATCGGCTGCCCGTCTGACCGCGTGCAATCGGGCAGTTTCGGGGCCTGCCTGATGCGCGAACCTGATCTGGTGGCCGATTGTGTGGCCGCCATGCAAGACGCCTCCACAGGGGCTGAAATCACAGTAAAATGCCGCATCGGTGTCGATGATCAACCCCCCCATGAAGTGTTGCCTGGCTTCATAGAAAAAGTCAAAGAGCGCGGCGTTAAAACCTTCATCATCCACGCCCGCAAAGCCTGGCTAAAGGGCCTAAGCCCCAAAGAAAACCGTGATGTACCGCCTTTGGATTACGATTTGGTGCATCAGATCAAGGCAGATAACCCCGATCTAAACATCCACATAAACGGCGGCATTACCAGCTTAGATCAAGCCCTTGAACATCTGGAACGCGGCCTTGACGGCGTCATGATCGGGCGTACGGCTTACCATGACCCTGCCCCTATCTTGATCAGCGCCGACAATCGTATTTACGGAAAAATAGACCGGACAAGCATTGAACAAGCCATACTCGACATGCTGCCCTATATCGAAAACCACCTAAGCAATGGTGGTCGTCTGAACCAGATCACCCGCCACTTGCTGGGCGCATTTGCAGGTCGCGCAGGTGCGCGGCTTTGGCGGCGTATATTGTCGGAAAGTGCCCATAAAGACGGGGCTGGCCCCGAATTGATTATAACCGCACTCGACGCGATGAAACAAAAAGCTGCCTGATATGCCCGAACTCATGACAATTCTACCGATTTTTATCCTGCTGATCCTGATCGGCGCTTTCGCAGGCGTTCTGGCCGGCCTTTTGGGCGTCGGCGGCGGCATCATTCTGGTACCGGCCTTCTACTACGCCTTTTCAGCGCTGGGCTACAATTCACCGCAACTGATGCAAATCTGTCTGGCAACTTCATTGGCCACCATCATCTTCACTTCCATAAGATCAGTACATAGCCACCATAAAAAAGGCGCCGTTGACTGGGACATCCTGAAAACATGGGCCCCTGGCATCGTCATCGGTGCTTTCATCGGCGTATTTATCGCCGCAGGTCTACGCTCGGAAACATTACTAATGATCTTTGGCACACTGGCCCTGATCGTAGGTTTATACATGGCATTTAGCCAAGCCAGCTGGCGGCTGGGTGAGGTCATGCCAACAGGCTTAAAGCGCGCAATTATCAGCCCCATCGTGGGGTTTCTGTCTGTTTTAATGGGCATCGGCGGCGGCAGTCTGGGCGTACCTATCATGACCCTGCATGGCCGCCCCATCCATCACGCCGTGGCCACCGCCGCAGGCTTCGGGCTGATCATAGCACTCCCTTCCGCGCTGACATTCCTCGCCACCCCGATACCAGACGCAGGCCGCCCGCCCTTTAACATCGGTCACGTGAATATCGCAGCCTTCCTTGTGATCATTTCCATGACCATGCTCACCGCCCCCATTGGCGCAAAACTGGCCCACGCACTGGATCCAAAACCGCTGAAACGCGTGTTCGCCGTGTTTCTGATCCTTGTGGCCGTCAACATGCTGCGCAAAGCCTACTTTGGATAAGACCGCTTTTGATATCCTCGGCTGGGCCAAACTGCCCTATGATGCGCATTTGGCAAAATGGGTAAAAAACACGCGCCCACTGGCTGTTCAAGCCGCCAATAACCCTGAAAACCGCGCCAACTGGCTGCGTTGCCAAGGCACATGGTTCGTCGGCGTTGATGTCCTGACAGAAGCGGCACCGCTGGTTGGCCCAATGCTACAAGCGGCACAATACGCTATAGGCCAAGAAGATTTCGATTGGGGCTTGGGACAAATCTCGACCTGCTACAAAGGCTACCCCAAGCAAGACGCGCTTGAAACCGATGGCATGTTCACCTACCGCCAAAACCGCGATTTCGCCCACTTGGACGGCCTGAAAGCCGTCGGCCCCAACCGCCTGCGCAAAATGGAAGCGTTCCACGGCTTCATTCTGGGCATCCCCCTAAATGACACCCCGCCCCAAGCAGCCCCTTTCGTAATCTGGCAAGGCTCCCACCTGATATTCCGCGACATGCTGGCAACAGCCTATGCGGGGATTGCCCCCGAAAACTGGCATCAGGTAGACATCACTAAGGTCTACCAACAAACCCGCGCAGAAATCTTCAAAACCTGCAAGCGTGTGGAAATTCACGCCAAACCGGGCGAAGCCTACATCGCACACCGCTTTGCATTACACGGCATGGCCGCTTGGAATGAAGGATTGGACGGGCCTGATCAGGGACGTATGGTGGCCTATTTCAGGCCCTATTGGGATGGGGGATTGCACGGGTGGTTGGCAAAATCAATTCTGTAACGGGCAATATGTGGCCTGATATTTCAATAAGACATCAAAAAATTCAATAGGCTTGGTTTTATCTGCCAGCTCATACATCTGAAAAAGAATTCGGTGACTTTTTCCAGTCGCAAAATTATCCCCTTCAAGACCGTCCAGATACGGTTGAATAGAGTTATCAAGGCTGGAAAAATCAAAATCAAAATTCACAGCCCGCTGAGTATTTTTCGCTTTATATGGTAATATTGTTGTAAAAATCGCATCCGCAGAATTCCCCTCATATCCAGAATGGTTTTCTTTGTAGAAAAAGTTATTTGGCTTAATAGTTTGAAGGTTCGTAAGCGAAAGGTCAAATTCGGCTTTGTATTCATACATGTCATCCGAAAGCCAAACTGGCGTAACGGATATAGTGGCCGTGCAGCCATTAACTTCCATCACGTGTTTTCTGTCAAAAAGTTGCTGAAAAGACTGTACTGTTTCATCTTCTCCCGGCGCAACAGGTACACTTTCAACCAGTTGAACATTGATCTGCTTAGAAGTAGATAATGCTTTAATCCGCTGCGCGATTTCCAGCTGCGTGTTATCTTGTGCTAACGTTGCAGACGCACCGGTTAGGCATAAAGTAGTAATTGTAAAAAAAATTGATCTGAACATATTTTCCCTTATTTATAATGGCTTGATAGATAATATATAAGGTTCAATGTTTAAAATACAACCCATAGTGGAATTCAACAAGCCCCTCATGCCCCAAAATTACCTACGTCTTCCCCCCTTACGCACCCCCTTCAACAACCCCGCCCGCTCAGGCAGTTCCGCTATAATAGCCAGCCGTTCTTCATGCTCCATACGCGCCCACGCTGCAATCTCTGCATTGCGCCGATAACAGCCAATACAAATCCCCGCCTTGGGGTGAATGACGCAAACCTTCACACAAGGGCTGTCAGGTTCATTACGTTTCCAAATTTCATCCATTCATCCGCGCCTTATATGCGATAACCGATCCAAAACGCCCTGCAAAATATAAGACGCTGCCACGTTATCTATCACAAGTGCGCGTTTTTTACGCGACATATCCGCCTCTAATAACGCCCTTTCCGCCGCCACTGTCGACAGCCGCTCATCCCAGAAAAACATCGGCACATGTATCCGCCCCGCCAAATTACGCGCAAATGCACGGGTAGATTGCGCGCGTGGCCCTTCTGAGCCATCCATGTTCATCGGCAGCCCCAACACAATTCCCGAAATCTCGTTCTCTACGATCAACCGTTCAATCACATCCGCATCCAGCCCGAATTTCTTACGTTTGATGGTCTCACGCGGTGTCGCCACAGTTTGCAACCGATCCGAGATCGCCACGCCAATAGTCTTGGTGCCAAAATCCAAACCCATCAGTGAAGATACCGCCCCGATCGCTTCAACAAAGCCCTCTATATCGTCGCAAACCCCGCTCAATTCACCACCTCAGCGGCCTGTGCCGCCTCTAACAACAACGCCATCGCATCCGCGTTTTCGCCAAACACTTCTTGCGCTTCATTCCAAATAGCCGAAGCCTTGGCCGTCTCACCCAATGTGCCATAAGCACGGATCAGCCGCGCCCATTCATTAGGTGTACCACCATCCGTGGCCAGCCGATCTGCCAACCCGCCAACCATACCACGGATCATTTCTTGGCGTTCTTCCACCGTCATATCCCCTGCCGCTTCCACTTGTTCCGCAGATGGCCCGGGCGCATTTTGATCGGTTATCCGAATACCCGCAGCCCGCGCCACAGCACCAATTTGATCGCGAATAAGCGGTATCCAAGGCGCGTCATCCGGCCCCTCTTCCAACAGGCCAATCCACATCCGGTACGCCACATCAGGGCGCCCGTTTTGCGACAGTGCCAATCCTGAATAATACCGCGCACGCGGTGATTTAGCGTTTCGTTCCAATGCACTGGCTAACGCCCCTTCGGCTTCAACCGAAACATACCCATTAGTAGCAATGATCATAAATTCAGCCAGATCCGCAAAATCTTCACCCATTGCCGCATCACCCAAAAGCGTGATCACCCTGTCTTTGGCGCGCCACGCAGCCCCTAAGTTTCCGATACGCGCCTCATGCAATGCCAATAACTTCCACCCTTCGGCATCATCCGGGCGTAATACCATGGTTTCACGCAATTTCTTGATCAGCTCCAGATAATCCGCAGGCACTTCTGCAAGCGGCAATTCAAGGGCCGCAACCTCGGCCTCGGCTGTCACCTGATTAGGTCGGTTCAAACGCGCAATCCTAGCCGCTTCTTGGCGTGCCGCAAGCGGTTGATCCGGTATTTTCGGACTGCCCATCAGCGCATAAAGCCCAAATGATCCGCCCAGCAAAAACACGACCACAACCGCCAAAGCAAGTTTAGAAACGCCCCCCGCACCTGCCGTCACTTCACCTTGCGCACGCTTGTCCGCCGCCAATAGACGCCGTGATATTTCCAGCCGCGCTGCGTCCGCCTCACCTGCCGTCAAAACCCCGCGTTCCAGATCACTGCCCAAAGACTGCAACTGATCCTTATAAACCTGCACATCCAACTCAGACGCTTTCGCCCCATCAGGCACCACAAAAAACGCCCGTAAAATGACGAAAATAACACCACATGCCATCAGCCCTGAAACGATCCAAATCATCGCATAATCCCACAAATTTCGCCCCTAGCTACTCTAGCCATAGGTGCAGGGAAAGCCAATTTAGTCAAACGCGACAACGCGTGCGGAAAAATGTCGTGAATATACAAAAAAATGCCGCTCATCGCATGGGCGAAATCATGCATATATTGCATGAGTATTTCAGAACTGGTTGTCGCCATCGGATCACGCTATATCTGATCCCTGACATCCCTTGCCAAAGGTCGCACATATGAAACGTTATTCCGCATTTGCCATCGCGCGCGAAGCTTTCCGTCACCATTCGGGTTGGGAGCGGGCTTGGCGATCGCCTGAGCCGAAAAAAGAGTATGATGTGATTATCGTCGGTGCAGGTGGCCACGGGCTGGCCACCGCTTTTTATCTTGGCAAAAATTTCGGTATCACCAATGTGGCGGTCATTGAAAAAGGTTGGCTTGGCGGCGGCAATACGGGGCGTAACACCACCATTATCCGCTCAAACTACCTACAAGACCCGTCCGCCGCGATCTATGAAAAAGCCCGCTCATTGTATGAAACCATGTCGCAAGACCTGAACTATAACGTCATGTTCAGCCCGCGCGGCGTAATGATGCTGGCCCAAACCCAGGCCGAAATTCGCGGCTACCAGCGCACCGCGCACGCCAACAACCTGCAAGGTGTTACAACTGAATTTATCACCCCCGAACGCGTCAAAGAACTGTGCCCGATCATTGAACTGGGCGGCCCCCGCTACCCTGTTTTAGGCGCACTTTGGCAACCACGCGGCGGCACAGCACGCCACGATGCAGTCGCTTGGGGCTATGCACGTGCATGTTCCGACATGGGCATGGACATCATCCAGCAATGCGAAGTGACAGGCATCAAACAATCGCGCGGCAAGGTCACGGGCGTTGAAACCACCAAGGGTGCGATCAAAACCAAGAAACTGGCGATCATAGTTGCCGGTAATTCCGGTGATCTGGCCCAAATGGGCGGCTTTCGTCTGCCGGTTGAAAGCATTTCACTGCAAGCATTAGTGTCCGAACCAATCAAACCCTGCATGGATGTGGTCATCATGGCCAACACCGTTCACGGCTACATGTCGCAATCCGACAAAGGCGAAATGGTCATCGGCGGCGGCACCGACGGCTATAACAACTTCACCCAGCGCGGCAGTTATCATCACCTGGAAGAAACCGTGCGCGCCCTAATCGAAACCTTCCCGATGGTCAGCCGCCTGAAAATGTTGCGCCACTGGGGCGGCATCATCGACATCACCGGTGACCGCTCGCCGATCCTATCGAAAACCCCGCTAGGCAATTGCTTTATCAACTGCGGCTGGGGCACGGGCGGCTTTAAATCCATCCCGGGTAGCGGCTGGGCCATGGCCGAACTCGTCGCCGACGGCGAACCCCGCGCACTGGCATCAGCCTTCGGGTTAGACCGCTTCCAAGAAGGTCGCTTTATCGATGAAAGCGTAGCAGCAGGGGTGGCGCACTGATGGAAACCCTACAATCTTTCACTCCAACTATCGCAGAGCTAATTGCCGTAGAATTTAGTGATGGCTTCACACACCACAAATTTTGGAAGCTGTTTAGAAAACCTATTGATAAGAATGAAGACCATGAAGTTCACTTTAATACAATAGTTATTGATTTTAAAGCTGATGACAAAACATTCATAGTTCACGACCTTTTTTGTAACTTTCCGTCAATTAAACTTTCAATGAACGATTTTCGAGACGAAATGAAAAAGTATCTAAGAGGATCATCAGAATGATCAACTATTTGACACCCTCATATATTAGCAAAGCAACAAGGGTTATCGCAAACTCGCCATACGCCCGCCATACGCATTCCATACGCGTTCCATACACCCAAAAAGGGGCCATATCATGCTTCTGTTAACCTGTCCCTATTGCAATATTGAGGCCGACGAAACCGAACTGACACCGGGTGGCGAAGCCCACATCACACGCTTTGGTGCGGGGGCCTCGGACGACGATTTTGAAACCTACCTGTTCATGCGCAAAAACCCCAAGGGCGTGCATTTTGAACGCTGGCGTCACGCATTTGGTTGCGGAAAATGGTTCCATTCCGCGCGCTGCACCATGACCTTGGAAGTGTTTGGCACCTATAGCGGGCAAACATTTGAACCCCCTAAGGCATTGGTAAACAAGATTAAAAAGAAACGCCCTAACTGGGAAGGATTTGTGAAATGAGCACACGTCTGCAAACTGGCGGCCGCCTGATCGACCGCACAAAACAAATCGAATTCACCTGGAACGGCAAACGCCTGAACGGTTTTCAGGGCGACACATTAGCCTCTGCATTACTGGCAAACGACCAGATGATGGTTGGCCGCTCGTTCAAATACCACCGTCCGCGCGGCATCGTAGCCGCAGGCCCCGAAGAGCCGAATGCGCTGATGGGCACAGGTGTTGACGGTCACTTTGAACCCAACCAACGCGCAACAACTACTGAGCTATATCAAGGACTTACCAGCCATTCTCAAAACCATTGGCCATCGCTTGAGTTCGACATTGGCGCAATCAATTCCAAGCTACCCCGCTTCTTCCCCGCAGGGTTTTACTACAAAACTTTCATGTATCCGCGTGCCGCGTGGAAACACGTGTTTGAACCCATCATCCGCAAATCAGCAGGCTTGGGCAAAGCCCCTACCCACAAGGATGAAGACACCTACGAATATTTCTACGCCCATGTTGACATCATGGTCGTCGGCGGCGGCATCGCAGGCTTAGCCGCAGCCCTGACCGCAGGCCAGTCAGGTGCATCAGTTCTGCTTATGGAACAAGGCGTTAGCTTTGGCGGTCGCGCCGTTACAGACGGTGTTGAAATCGACGGAAAACCAGCGGCCACATGGGTTAAAAAGACCCTTGCAGCCTTGAAAAAACTGCCAAACGTCCAAATCCGCACCCGTATGATGGGTGCAGGCGTTTACGACCACGGCATGGCCTTGGGCTATGAGCGTCTAACAGACCACCTAGGCCCCAACCAAAACGGCCCAAGACACCGCTTATGGCGCATCCGCACCAAGCGAATTATCACGGCAACAGGCGCGATTGAACGCCCCTTAAGCTTTGCAGGCAACGATATTCCGGGCGTCATGCTGGCAGGTGCCTTGCGCGATTATATCGCTGATTTCGGTGTCAGTGCAGGCGACCGTACCGTGGTTGTTACTAACAATGACGACGGCTACCGCACCGCGATTGCATTGCATGAAGCGGGCCTGAATGTACCTTGTATCATTGACCCGCGCGGCGATCTTGACGGTGAGCTACCACAAAAGGCCATCGCCCTTGGCATCCGCGTAGAAAACAAATCCGCCATCGGCAAAGTCAAAGGCGGCAAACGGGTTGAAGCCGTTACCTTATGCGCCCATGCAGGCGAAGGCGGCACTTTGGAAGAGATCAAATGTGATGCGGTTGCCATGTCAGGCGGCTGGTCACCTGTGGTACACTTGTGGTCACATTGCGGCGGCAAGCTGAACTGGGATACAGACCAAGCCATGTTCCGCCCCGACGCCAAACGCCCGCCATTAGGCGCAGACGGCACAGGTTTCGTGATTACTGCGGGCATTGCCAACGGCCACCTTTATTCCGCATCCGTGTTGAAAGACGCGGTTGCGGCAGGCAAACAAGCGGCAAAAGAAGCCGGTTACAAAGCCACGGGCACAACCCCTAAAGCAAGCGATGAAAAAGCCGGCGCAATCGCCGCCGTTTGGGCAATGCCACAAGGTGCCACGTACGATCTGAAATCGAAAACCTTCCTTGATTACCAGAACGATGTGAAGGTCAGTGACATCCGCCTTGCAGCCCAAGAAGGCTTCACAAGTGTTGAACACGCCAAACGCTACACCACGCTTGGCATGGCAACCGATCAAGGTAAGCTGTCTAATATCAACGGACTAGCCGTTCTGGCTGACAGCCTGAACAAAGAAATACCCCAAGTAGGCACCACCACATTCCGCCCGCCCTATCACCCGATTTCTTTCGGCGCGATTGTGGGTGATGCGCGTGGCGAGTTGTTCAAACCTATTCGCAAATCACCAATCCACCAATGGATTGATGACAACGGTGGTGATTGGGAGCCGGTTGCAGATTGGCGTCGCCCCTACTGTTACAAACAACAAGGCGAAACCGTGGAACAGGCAGTGACACGCGAAATTCTGAACACCCGCGAAAACTGCGGATTGCTGGATGCCTCTACCCTTGGCAAGATCATCGTCAAAGGGCCGGATGCAGGCAAGTTCATGGATATGATGTACACCAATATGATGAGCACGCTGAAAGTCGGCTTTTGCCGCTACGGCCTGATGTGTACCGAAAACGGTTTTCTGTCTGATGATGGCGTGGTCGCGCGCCTGTCAGATGACACATATCTTTGCCACACCACATCAGGCGGCTCTGATCGCATTCACGCCTGGATGGAAGAATGGTTGCAAACTGAGTGGTGGGACTGGAAAGTCTACACCGCCAACATCACCGAACAATACGCGCAAATCGCTGTGGTCGGCCCTAATGCCCGAAAAGTACTGGAAAAACTGGGTGGCATGGATGTTTCAGCTGAAGCCCTGCCCTTCATGCAATTCAGAGACGGTAAAATCGGCGGCATCCAAGCCCGCCCTTTCCGCATCTCATTCTCAGGTGAGCTATCATACGAGATTGCCGTTCCTGCTTCTCAAGGTCAGGAATTCTGGGATATGTGCATGGCAGCAGGCAAAGAGTTCGGCATCCAACCTTATGGCACCGAATGCCTGCACGTTATGCGCGCTGAAAAAGGCTTTATCATGATCGGCGATGAAACCGACGGTACCGTGATCCCGCAGGATCTGGGGCTGAACTGGGCAATTTCAAAGAAAAAAGAAGATTTCCTTGGCAAACGCGCCCAAACGCGCTCGCATATGGTTGACCCAAAACGCTGGAAACTTGTCGGCCTGAAACCGATTGATCCGCAAGCGGTGATCCCGGATGGCGCCTATGCCACAGACGGCACCACGCGCCCCAATGGGGTAGAAAACATGATCGGGCGGGTTACCTCGACCTATTTTTCCCCCACATTAAACCACGCAATAGCGATGGGCTTGGTGGAACATGGGCCAGATCGCATGGGAGAGATAATCGCGTTCCCGACCATTGGTGGCGAGCCCATCAAAGCTGAAATTTGTGATCCGGTTTTCCTGGATAAAGAAGGAGCACGCCAAAATGTCTAAAGCTGTAAGCGCGTTGCAAGGCGCCGTATTCAAAGGTGCCATCACCATCAAAGACACCGGCCTGCAAGGCATGATTACCCTGCGCGGTGATCTGTCATCTGCGGCTTTGGCCAAAGCGGTTAAGACTGCCACGGGTGTGGCCATGCCCCAAAAGGGTAGCATCAATAGCGGTGCCAAAGGGGCCGCCGCATGGATGTCACCTGACGAACTTTTGTTGCTGGTCGATCATGCAAAGGCAGATGCGACTGTGGCCAAGCTGGATAAAGCTTTGGCAGGTACGCATATACTGGCCGTAAATGTATCTGATGCCCGCGCAATGTTTTCGCTGGAAGGTACAGGCATTCGTGATGTGTTGGCTAAAGGATCACCTGCAAACTTGTCCGAAAGCGCGCTTCAAATCGGTGAAATGCGCCGCACACGTTTGGGGCAACTGCCCGTAGCATTCTGGCTAAGCTCAGAAAAAAATGCATCAGTCATTTGCTTCCGCTCTGTGGGTGAACATGTGTTTAACGGGTTGAAGAACGCCGCACAAAAGGGTGCCGCACCGAAATACTATTCATAAGCACAACTAACACGACACAAAAGCATAACTAATACCGAAAGGTATGCATTTAATGCATATCAGAAATACGGTATTGTCTGGTGTGTTCTTATATGTTGCCCACTAAGTAAGGGCAAACACATAAAGGAACAGAACAATGATCATGCCCAGACAAATCAATATCAACAATGAAATCATCGACATAGCAGCTATCGAAGCCAATGCCCGCAAAATGCGTGCCGAAGCTATTGCCGAATTTGGCCACAACCTGCGCACTTGGATAAAAAGCCTGCGTTTTGACTTCTCAGCCCGCACTGCACACTAAGCCTACCACCCTAATCTTTTAAAAGCCGCAGCCAAATGCTGCAGCTTTTTCATTTTAGAATTTGCCGATTCCGCCCAATTCACTGCATTTAATCTAAATTTAGCCATATTTCGGCACTTTTTTTCCATAGAATCACCTTTGAATCTGCGTTGTTAACGCCAAAATCAAACACATTCCCCCCCCATATTCACACCATCAAACGAATCTCCATGAAAGAAATAGGAGTAATAAAATGAAACTAATGGTCACAAAAACAAAAATCGTAAAATACATCGCAGGTATTGCTTTGGCACTGTCTGTAACCGCGTGTGCTACGACACAAAAAGTAACAAGTACCCAGGTTATTGATACAGCACCCCAAACCATCGCACTTGCGAAACCCGCATATAGCGTACAAAAATTAAGCGTTACAGTTCCCGACGAACTGACTGTGTCGGAAGCTAATCTATTCTTGCCGATGTCGGATATCGTCTGGCGCGAAGATCCGATTGGGGACCGGAAAAAACAGATTCAAACTATTCTTGTCGACGCCATATCAACCGGTGCTGCACGCGTGGGTGAAGGCCGCCCTGTTACAATGGAAGTGCGCGTAAACAAGTTCCACGCATTAACTGAAAAAACCCGCTACACCGTTGGCGGGCGTCACAATATCAACTTTGATTATCTGTTGCGTGATGCTGAAACAGGTGTTCCCGTAGATGCAGTTCAAAACGTTGACCTTAAATTCAAAGCATATGGTGGCGCAAAAGCCGCCGCAGCTATGGCACGCGGTGAAACGCAAAAAGTGCGTATTACCCAACATGTGCAAGAGCTTATGTTTCAAACAATGTCTGGTGAAAGCGAAAGCTAAGTATCCTTATGACCAAACTATGGGCGGCCTTCGGGTCGCCTTTTTTTGTGGCTTTCCGCCAGTGAAAAAACCCGCTAGTAGCTAGCCTATGACACATGAACCTTACCCCACAATCCGCCTTCTACCCAAAGTCTCACCGCAAAAACTGCGTTTCGGCTTTCCTTGGGTCTATTCCAACGAGCTGGTCATGGACCGCCGCAGCAGGAAAATTCCGCCTGGCAGCTTTGTAAACCTGACCGATACAACAGGGGCCTTTATCGGGATTTGCGCATTTAACGCCGACTCTAAAATTACGGCACGCTTTGTTGATCGAGTGGAAGGTCAAGTAATTGACCGCGATTGGCTACGCCAAAAACTGCAAACCGCGCTTTCTTTGCGCGACCGTTTGTATGATGCCCCTTTCTATCGCCTGATCCACGCCGAGGCCGATGGCCTGCCCGGCGTTATCATTGACCGTTTCGGCGACACCTGTGTTATTCAGCCTAATGCCTATTGGGCCGAGAATATGCTGGATGATTTCACCGCCATTTTAACGGGTGACCTGAACATCAAAACCGTCTTCAAAAACGCCGCTGGACGTGCGCGTAAACTGGAAGGCCTTGATGATGAGAACAAAATTTTAACGGGTACGGTTAATGGCCCAATAGCGGTTCCCATGAACGGGGCTACTTTTATGGCCGATATCGAAGGTGGGCAAAAAACCGGCCTGTTTTTTGATCAACGGCCCAATCACGCCTTTGCAGCAGGGCTTGCCAAAGATGCCCGTGTTTTAGATGTATTTTCCCATGTCGGCGGGTTTTCACTAACCTGTTTGGCACAGGGTGCTGCCAGTGCCACGGCTTTGGACGGGTCTGAAGCGGCTTTGGAACTAGCCCAACTTGGCGCAACTGCCATGGGTGTTTCAGATCGCTTTGATACCCTGCGCGGTGACGCTTTTGACAAAATGAAAGACCTGATTGATGCAGGCGAAAAATACGATTTGGTGATTTGTGATCCACCTTCCTTTGCCCCCAATAAACCTGCCCTTTCAGCAGGTCTGCGGGCCTATGAACGGGTCGCGCGGCTAGGCAGCCAACTGGTTGCAAAGGGTGGTTACCTAGGGCTTTGTTCCTGCTCTCATGCCGTTGATCTGCAAGGGTTCCGTGAGGCTTGTCTGACAGGCATCGGCAAATCCGGGCGTAGCGCACAGATATTGCACACGGGCTTTGCAGGCGCGGATCATCCGACACATGCAAGCCTAGGCGAAACTGCATATTTGAAAGCCATGTTCTTCAGGTTGGATTGATGCGCATCCTGCTGGATGCCTGTATTCTATACCCCACCATCATGCGTGAGGTCTTGTTGGGCGCGGCAAGCGAAGGTGCTTTTGAACCCTTGTGGTCAGCACGCATTTTAGAAGAATGGCGGCGCGCGGCTGCACGGTTGGGCGAAGAACAGGCGCAAGTAGCAGGGGTTGAAATCGCCCTTCTGCGCGCTAAATGGCCAAAAGCAGAAATTGCGGCATCGGATCATGCAGACCTTTGGTTGCCTGACGAAAATGATATCCATGTGCTGGCCGCCGCCATTGCTGGCAAAGCCCACACCATCATGACACGTAACTTAAAAGATTTTCCCACGCGCATTCTGGCAGGTCATCAGATTATCCGCCGTGATCCCGACGGTTTTCTGGTAGAGTTCGCCCATGAAAACCGAACAGCCATGTTGGGTGTTGCACAAAATATTAAACAAGCGGCAGAGCAGCATTCTGGCGAAGCCAAGGACACCCGCAAGCTTTTAAAACGCACGGGATTACCAAGGCTGGGCAAGTTGTTAACCGCGCAGCCCTAGCATTTCTTCGGTAAGACTTAAGCGCGTTTCAGTTTTTTTTATCAGGCGCCGATTAACCAAAGCTTGCTTTTCAAAGGCACTCATCACGCGGTATTTACGCCCCGCCGCCCGCTTCATAACCTTAATCGCATCCAGTACATTGCTTTCAAATAAATCTTTATATCCCATAAGCTTAACGATCCGCCGCAAGTCAAGATCAGACGCACTCAGCACACCAAAAGGCCAGCCGCTAAAACTACGCACCATTGTACGGTTCATCAACCGCACCTTAACTGAATGGTGTACCCGATCTTTTGTGATCCGCTTCATCGCTTCAGCCACTTGCGCTGGAGGCCCTTCAATCACATGCAAAAACCGCCAATCATCATAATATAGAAGCCCAGTTAACTCATTGGCAATATTATAAGATTTCGCTTTAGTTGTGATCTGCTCAATATCTTGATCGGAAATATGCGAACGCGCGCGGCTATCATAAATGGTTTGTACATACATCGGGCGGGGCTTTCTTTGATCCCAACCAGCCTTAAGCCCATAAGTTTAAAGACTTATGAAAATCAGCGCGCCGCTGCCCATTTATTTTCCAGCTTCTCAATCGCTTCTATGCGCAGCTTGGTTTTCGGGTGGCTCATCAACCACGCCATCGGTTGGCCAGATGCCCCTGTCAAAGCTTCTAATTTCATAAACAGGCTTTTTTGCGCCTTTGTGCCAATGCCCGATTTGGTCAGTAATGCGGCCGCATAAGCATCCGCTTCATACTCATCCCCGCGCGACAGGCGCGCGCCTATCATTGAGGTCAGAAAATTCGCCAGATAGGCCCCAATGCCCGGTAAAAACCGACCCAAAACCATGGTCAGTGCGACCCGAATGGCATTTTGCCCTGAAAAATCAAGCATCCGCCGCTTTGAATGCCCCAAGGCCACATGGCCCAACTCATGCGCAATCACGCTAGCCAGTTCATCAGAACTGACCTCACCTGCTTTGAATTTATTCATAAACCCGCGCGTGATGAATATCCGCCCATCAGCGGCAGCCAGCCCGTTCACCGGCTCTATTTCATAAACATAAACCTTGATCTGATCCAAATCCAAAGCAGCCGCCATCTGATCCAGCATAAATTGCAACATAGGGTCGTTCAGCCGTGTTGATTTTTCATCCAGCTCTTTATGGGTGCGCCAAGCCGAGAGCCGGTACATAACCAGCCCGTAAATAACCGCAAGCAAGATGGGGGTAAGTTTCAACATAGATCAGATATGGGGCGTGGGCTTACTGTTGGCAAGTCACTTTACAAAGACGCGCAATTATCGCCCCAATTCTTTCATCGCCGCCTCAATACCTTTTAAGGTCATCCCGTACATGCGATTGTCAAATATCTGACGGATCATATCAATGGACTGGGTATAACCCCATGCCTGATCGCTGACAGGGTTGATCCAGACGTTATCGGGCCATTGTTCGCGGGCACGCGTCAGCCATGTTTGGCCTGCTTCCGCATTATAATGCTCATTAGCCCCGCCCACATAAGCCACCTCATAGGGTGACATGCTGGCGTCGCCGACAAAGATGCATTTATAATCTTTGCCGTAAGTGTGCAGGATATCCCATGTGGATAGTTTTTCGCCCCAACGCCGCGCATTATCTTTCCACACACCCTCATAAAGGCAGTTGTGAAAATAGAAATACTCCATGTGCTTAAACTCGGAACGCGCTGCCGAAAACAACTCTTCCACTAGGCGGATATAGGGATCCATCGACCCGCCAACATCAAGAAACAAAAGAACCTTTACCGCATTTCGCCGCTCAGGCCGTGTTTTCACATCTATATAGCCCGTTTCAGCCGCCGCCCTGATTGTACCCGGTAAATCCAGTTCTTCATCGGCCCCATCACGGGCCCAGCGGCGCAGGCGTTTCAGGGCTACTTTAATGTTGCGCGTGCCCAGTTCCACACTGTCATCCAAATTGCGAAAATCGCGTTTATCCCAGACCTTGACCGCACGCTGGTGGCGGCTTTTATCCTGTCCGATCCGCACCCCTTCAGGATTATAGCCATAAGCCCCAAAGGGTGAGGTGCCAGCCGTGCCGACCCATTTGCTGCCACCCTGATGGCGTTTTTCCTGTTCTTCAAGGCGTTTCTTTAATGTTTCCATTAACTTATCAAAGCCACCAAGGGCTTTGATATCGGCCATTTCTTCAGGGCTAAGATGCTTTTCCGCCAGCTTTTCCAGCCATTCTTGCGGCACATCAGCCGCTTTCATCACATCTTCAAATGTGATCCCTTCCAACCCTTGAAATGTCTTGGAAAATGCCAGATCGAACTTATCCAGATAACGCTCGTCCTTTACCAGACAGGTACGCGCCAGATAATAGAAGTGATCAATATCATACGCCGCCTGCCCCATTTTCATGGCTTCCAGAAGTGTCAGGTACTCGCGCAGGGAAACAGGTAGTTTCGCGTCTTTGAGATTATCAAAGAGCGGCAGAAACATGGGCTAGACCCAACCCAGCCAGCCAAGGGCGATTGACGCAAACATCGCCACGATAAAGAATATAATGGCATGTGCTGCACCGTATTGCAGCATATCCAGCTTGCTGCCCTGTTTTCTTTTAGCGCGTATCGCACCGATTAGCGCACCTAAAAAGAATGCAGGAACCATGATCATATCAATAGAAGCCTTTTGTCGATATCCTTGGCCGCAATGCCGCGACCTGTTCAAGGCGTCTGGATACTTCAGAACGCGACGCAAGACCATAGTGCGCCCAGCTGATTGCCTCTTGTTTCAAGGTTTTCGCATCGGCATATCGCCCCAATCCTTCATAAACTTCGGATTTCATCGCCAACAGGCTGAAAAGCAGTGATCCATTTTGTGATTTGCGTGCCGCGGGGATCGAATCGTTCAGATACCCCAGCGCGTCATCATATTTACCCGATGAGATTGCCAGTGATGCCATTTGCACTGCCGCTTGGGCCGTGTGAATGTCCGAACGCCCGAACAAGGTTCTAAAAATACTGTAGGCTTGACCGAAATCCGATGCCGCAAGGCGCGGATCATCACGCAGGGATATTTGCGCGCGCGCAAAATATGCAAAGCCTAATCGATGGTCGTTATAACCTTTATTCTTAGCTATCTGAACCGCACGAAATGCAGCGCTACGCCGTTTTGAGGCACTACTCTTCGGGCCAAGTGCGGCTTCTATCGCGCGCACCCAATCTTTTGAGGTTTGTTGCAAATGTACTGCCGGCAATGCCTGACCCACTGGGTTTAAACGTGCCAATAACCGCGGCAAAACGGATGCCACTTGTGTCTTTGACATACCATTGCGAATTTCAGGGGAATAAAATGCTTTCAGTATCAGCATATCGTATGGTGTCAGTGAAATATTGAAGTTGTCGTCATTGTAAACACTATCGGGCAAACGGTACAGATCGTTCACCGGCCCTAATGCCTGGGCAATTTCTTCATGCAGACAATCACGCGATTCTTGCGGGGCAACGTCACTTGGCATAAAAACAGTTACTTTTTGGCGGCTTTCAAGCTGTGTCCAGTCAACGGTGTTTTTAAACCGCTTACGCCGGTAATCTGCCCAGCCCGAAACATTGGGCACCACAAAACAAGCCGCCGTCGGGATCATGCTTTGCAGTTGCTTTTTAGGCATTGTTTCGACATATATATTGGCGCTTTTACCTGAGACGCGCCGCACATCCACACCCGCTTCAGTGCGAAGTCGCGAAATCAAACGGTCCAGCTCATGAACAACACGGGCCGGGGCAGACGGAGTGATTGAAATCGAAATCGGGCCTTCAAACCGCGTTAAACGCGTTAATTTCTGCCCACTTTCCAAGGCAAAGCTTAAATCCAGAAATTCCCGTGCGATGTCTGTGTTTGACCGATGAACCACAGGTCTTGCAGCCGCATTGGGGAATGTCTGCATCCCCACAGTAGAAATAAGATCGTTAGAATTGCGGCTTACTTCGGGCCCGGTTTGCGCCCCACAACCAGCCAAAACCAAAGAAAACAATAGAACAGGTAAACGTTTCATTTCAAATACACTCTCAACACTCACTACACGACGCACTTACAAAACACTCACGCATGATAACCTTGGAGGGTAAGGCCAGTACACACACGCTACGAATATGTTTTAAACGCCATACTGTGTCAAAATTGTGTTCTTCGCCCTGTTTTATCTTAATTTTAAACAAAATCATGCAAAATTCCGCACTCTGGCAGTAAATACCCTTAAAATACAACCTGATACATCCATATGTTTTCGCAGCCATGCATGTGCCAATCATTACCGCCCCCCACGAGCTAAAAATGCTAACCTTTCAAACAAGTGTACATCCTGTTCATTCTTTAGCAAGGCCCCGTGTAATTTAGGTAACGCATCTTTGCCGTCACGGCGCAAGTCAGCAGGTGACAGGTCTTCCACCAGCAACAATTTCAGCCAATCCAGCATTTCAGATGTAGAAGGCTTTTTCTTTAATCCCGGTGTTTCGCGTATCTCGAAGAACTGCTGCAAAGCCTCTGATACCAGATCAGATTTGATATTTGGAAAATGCACATCCACGATACGCTTTAGCGTGTCTGTATCCGGGAATTTGATATAGTGAAAGAAGCAGCGGCGCAAAAATGCATCGGGCAATTCTTTTTCATTATTGGATGTAATAATCACGATGGGACGGTGTTTTGCCCGAACTGTTTCACCGGTTTCATAGACATGGAACTGCATTTGATCCAGTTCTTGTAACAGGTCATTGGGGAACTCAATATCGGCCTTATCTATTTCATCAATCAGCAAAACTAACCGCTGGTCCGCATCAAACGCCTGCCACAGCTTGCCTTTTTTAATGTAGTTTGACACATCTTCAACCCGCGCATCCCCCAACTGGCTATCGCGTAAACGCGACACCGCATCATATTCATAAAGCCCTTGTTGCGCTTTGGTTGTCGATTTAATCGACCACTCAATAATCGGCAAGTTCAAGGCCAGTGCAACTTGGCGCGCCAACTCGGTTTTACCCGTTCCAGGTTCGCCTTTAACGATCAAAGGCCGCTCTAATGCAATGGATGCATTTACCGCCACAGTCAGATCATCCGTGGAAACATAGTCTTTTGTACCCGTAAACTTCATATTAGCCCCTAAGCCGTTGGTTTTATGAAGACTATACGCGAACTCACAAAGCCGCAACATAGCACTTGTTGGGGGTGACATTTCCTTAAGATACCTATAACGAGGCGACAAAATAGCACAGTAGTGCTGTAGGGAGTCGTTTAGAAATGAGTGTAATGATGAAGTCTGAAGTAATCCTCGATGCCAATTACCGTCTTGTAGAAGACGAACCTTTTATGAATGAACGCCAAGTTGAATATTTCCGCCACAAGCTGCTGAACTGGAAAGCGGAACTGCTGGAAGACACCAAAGATACCATTGAAGATATGCAAGAGGGTACGCGCAACATCCCCGATGTGGCTGACCGCGCCTCTGAAGAAACTGATCGTGCGCTGGAATTGCGCACACGGGATCGTCAACGCAAATTGGTCAGCAAAATCGATCAGGCCCTGCGCCGTATTGAAGAAGGTGAATTTGGCTATTGTTCGGATACCGGCAATCCGATTTCCCTGAAACGTCTGGATGCGCGCCCGATTGCAACCATGTCTTTGGAAGCCCAAGAGCGCCATGAACGCAAAGAAAAGGTTCACCGCGACACTTGATCTGTTGCATTGGCTGCTAGAAGTTTTACACCGAAGACTGTAAGGTCTTCGGTGTTTTTCGTTGGGGGTTAATATGACACTTAATATTGCAATCATTGGTGGTGGTATCGGCGGGTTAACCGCCGCGATTGCTTTGCGCCAAAAAGATTTTTCTGTGACCTTGTTTGAACAAGCCGCTGAAATAACCCAGGTCGGGGCGGGCCTGCAAATCAGTGCAAACGCCGTGCGGGTTTTGAACGCACTTGGGTTAAGCCCGCAAAACTGGTCTTGCAGCAAACCCAAATCGGTCACCTTGCATGATTACAAACACGGGCGGGTAGTGACTGAAGTGGCAATGAACAGCGCGGCTGATACGCCTTATCTGCAATTTCACCGTGCTGATTTGATCGAAAACCTGATGCAAGCGGCCATTCTGGCAGGTGTAACGCTTAAGTTGGGCAATAGGGTTTCAAACATCACGGATAAAGCTGAAGTCGGCGACCAAAGCTTTGATTTGGTGGTTGGTGCTGACGGCGTGCGCTCTAGCATTCGCGATCAGTTTTATGATGCTGAAAAACCGCGTTTCACTGGCCAAATCGCGTGGCGTGCGCTGGTTTCCAGCGATGACCTGCCCCGTGGTTTCACCCAAAATACCCATGTCTATATGGGGCCAAACAAGCATCTGGTGATGTATCCTTTAAGGGGTGGCAAGCTGATCAATGTCGTGGCCGTGGAAGAACGCAACACATGGACAGATGAGGGTTGGAACCATGCAGGCGATGCAGATGCGTTACGCGGTCTGTTTTCAGGCTGGTGCGCGGATGTCACAACCTTGTTAGCGTATATAAAAGACCCCATCGTATGGGGCCTGTTCGCCCATCCTACACTACATTCATGGGTCAAAAACCGTCTTGTTTTACTGGGCGACAGCGCGCATCCGATGGTGCCCTTCGTGGCCCAAGGGGCTTGTATGGCGATCGAAGACGCTTGGGTTTTAGCAGACCAGCTGGCAAAGAACGCGGATATCAACGCAGCATTGCAAGCTTACCAGAACATCCGCAAACTTCGGGCCACCAAAGTGCAGGAGACCGCGTTGAAATCAGGCCGCATATACCACACTGCCAACCCGCTGGCGCGCGGGGTTCTACACACCGGCATGCGCCTGTCATCAAAATTGACCCCTGCGGTGATGGCCGGGCATTATGATTGGATTTATGATCACGATGTGACGGCAGGTTAGGATGCGTCCAGTGTGCCTAATTTAAACCTCTAAAAGTGCTGCAACAGTATTCAAATAAGCCGCAGAATTGGGCTTCGCAACCATCATAGTTTCACGCCAAACCCGTTGCTCTGCATCAATTAACCCAAGCTCCCAAACACATGCTATCACGGGCCTTTTGGCCATATCCATTGGCTCGCCAGAACCCCATGCTGTGCGTTTTATATGCTGACACAGAATCGAGCCTTGTATCCACCAATGTAAAAGTATTGAAACACCCAAATCACCTGGATGTATTATGACAAAGCCAAGACCGTTATCTTCAGCTTCTGCGGACACCAGATCAGGCAACTCAATATCGGCAAAAGCCCGCGCTTCATAGAGCAAAGCTTCTGTAATTTTTTGCCCCTCGGCCAATATTCCGTAGACTTTCAACTGAAGCGAACCCACTTCCCATATCCCAAGATTTGAAACCTTTCGCGGATGGTACGGATAATATGGCATACTCACTATCGACGTCATACTTTAAGCATCCAACTCAACCCAAATCGGCACATGGTCACTTGGCCGTTCACGCGCACGGATGTCTTTATCTATCTGACAATCCACCAACAGATCCGCACAATCGGGTGACAACAGGAAATGATCAATACGGATGCCGTGATTGCGGTTCCACGCCCCCGCCTGATAATCCCAAAACGTATAGTTATCCGCCGCCATGTTGCGCACCCGAAACGCTTCCGTCAGCCCAAGGTTTTTCAAACGTTGAAACGCGTCGCGCGATTGCGGCAGGAATAATGCATCCTCCAACCAAGGCTTCACATCCCAGCAATCTTCGACCTGCGGAATAACGTTATAGTCACCGGCCATCAAAAACGGCTCTTCCAAGGCCATCAAATCTTGCGCACGGGCATATTGGCGTTCCATCCAAGCCAGCTTATAATCGTATTTCGGCCCGGGCGTAGGGTTGCCATTGGGCAGATATAGCCCGCAAACCCGCACAGCCTGTTTATCACCGATCACGGTGGCTTCAATCCAGCGCGCCTGTTCATCCGTATCATCGCCCGGCAACCCGCGTGTGATATCCTCGATAGGTAGTTTCGATAATATCGCCACCCCGTTGAAGCCTTTTTGCCCATGGGTTTCAACCCTATAGCCAAGGTCTTCAATCGGCTCACGCGGGAAATTTTCGTCCACCGATTTAACTTCCTGCAACAAGGCCACATCAGGTGCGGCCTCTTGCAACCAAGCCAAAAGCGCGGGCAAACGGGCTTTGATCCCGTTGATATTAAACGACGCTATTTTCATAATTCTTCCAAGATCACATTGAAAAGCTGACACCACAGCCACAGCTGGATGATGCATTCGGGTTCTCGATCACAAACCGTGCCCCGATCAGTTCTTGCGAAAAGTCAATCACAGCATCCGCCAGAAACGGTAGGGAAACACTGTCGATCAGCACCTTTTGCCCATCTTTTTCCAGCACCAGATCATCGCTTGATGCCGCCTCTTCCAACTTGATCTCATACTGAAACCCGGAACATCCGCCGCCTTCCACAGCAATACGCAAGGCTTTGCTGTCACCGTCTGCATTAATCTCAGCCAGTCGCGCAAATGCGCGGTCTGTCACTTTAGGGGGTATTGTAAGCTGCATCTTTTAAGCGGCCTTATATTGGGGTATGAGTTGGTTTAAATATAAGCGCGGATCATCCCCGCGACAAGACAAAGGTTTAGCACATATGCTTGCAAATTACGCATGTGACCCAAAAGACAGTCGCGGACGCTTGTACTCAGAGCCGGAATCGGCGCACCGATCTGCGTTTCAGCGCGACCGTGATCGCATCATCCATTCCACAGCATTTCGCCGTTTGATCCATAAAACCCAAGTGTTCGTAGCACACGAAGGCGATCTGTTTCGCACGCGGCTGACCCACACAATAGAGGTCGCCCAAGTCGCCCGCACCATCGCCTCAGCTTTAGGCTTAAATCAGGAATTAACCGAAGCCGTAGCTTTAGCACACGATCTAGGCCACACACCCTTTGGCCATAACGGCGAAGATGTTCTAGGCACCTGCATGGCCCCTTACGGTGGCTTTGATCACAACGCGCAAGCCTTGAAAATTGTCACGGGGTTAGAACGCCATTATGCGGAATTTGACGGGTTGAACCTAACCTGGGAAACGCTGGAAGCGATTGCAAAACATAATGGCCCCGTAACAGGTAAGTTACCGTTTTCATTGGTGGATTATGACAAGGCGCATAATTTAGAGCTAAACACTTACGCCAGTGCCGAGGCCCAAGCCGCCGCCATTGCTGACGACATTGCCTATAACAATCACGATCTGGATGACGGCTTACGCGCAGGCCTGTTCACAGTAGATGACATCATCGAATTGCCCCTTGTCGGCACTTGTTTTCAGCAGGTAGACACCAAATACCCAAACCTTGCCCCAGATCGGCGCAGGCACGAAGCCTTGCGCCGTGTTTTTGGGATCATGGTCGAAGATGTGGTCGCCGAAAGCCAAAAACGCCTTACTACCCTCGCCCCGAAATCGGCGCAGGGTATACGCAATCACACGGCCCCCGTAATCCAGTTTTCAGACGGTCTTTTTGCCCAGCTCAAAGATATTCGCAGCTTCCTGTTCACCCGAATGTACCGCCATCCGGAGGTTAATGAAATGCGCGAACGCACGGGGCTTGTCGTGCGTGATTTATTTGCCGCCTATATGAACACCCCTGAACTGCTACCGGATCACAGGCAGCCCGAAAGCGATGACAAAACCGCCCTTGCACGTGCCGTTGCCGATTATATCGCTGGCATGACCGACCGTTTTGCGTTTCAGGAACATGAAAAACACTGCACTTAACCTCTAGAATGCACCTACGCTTTATGTTATTTCCGCGCCAAACCACTCTGGAATACACTTATGAACCTGTTCGCCGACATTCACGCCCTTGTTTTAGACGCACTTACGCAAATGCAATCAGACGGCACCCTGCCCGCTGATCTGGATTTCAGCAATGTCGCGGTAGAGCCACCACGCGATGCTTTACATGGCGATATGGCCACCAATGCGGCGATGGTTCTGGCTAAAACGGCAAAGATGAAGCCGCGTGATATTGCGGATGCTTTGGCCGCTAAACTGGCCGCAGATGATCGCATAACGTCCGCTGATGTCGCAGGCCCCGGCTTTTTGAACCTGCGCCTTGCGCCCGCCGTTTGGCTATCCGTCATCCCTAACGCCCTGCAAGCAGGTGATAATTTTGGCCGTTCCACCATGGGTGGCGGCAAAAAAGTCAACGTCGAATATGTTTCCGCCAACCCCACGGGGCCACTGCATGTGGGCCACACACGCGGTGCCGTGTTCGGGGATGCGCTGGCCAGCCTGCTGGATTTTGCAGGCTACAATGTGACCCGCGAATATGTGATCAACGATGGTGGCAGCCAGATCAACACGCTGGCCCGCTCGGTTTACCTGCGGTATCTCGAAGCCCACGGGCAAGAAGTTTCTTTCCCTGACGGCGTCTACCCTGGTGACTACCTGATCCCTGTAGGCCAAGCCCTGAAAGACAAGGTGGGGGATGCATATATTGACCAGCCAGAAGAGATTTGGCTGGAAGAAATACGCAATTACGCCACAGATGCAATGATGGATTTGATCCGTGCTGATCTAGCCCTGTTGGGCGTCAAAATGGATAAGTTCTTTTCAGAAAAATCCCTATACAGCACAGGCAAAATCGAAGCTTGTCTGGAAATGCTCAAGGAAAAAGGCCTAGTTTACCAAGGTGTTCTAGAACCGCCAAAAGGTAAAGCACCTGACGATTGGGAACCCCGCGTACAAACCCTTTTCAAATCCACCGATTATGGTGACGACATTGATCGTGCGGTGATGAAATCCGATGGCAGCTGGACATATTTCGCCCCCGATATTGCCTACCATTACGATAAACTAGGCCGTGGTTTTGACGAACTGATCCTGATTTTAGGGGCCGATCACAGCGGTTACGTCAAGCGTATGAAAGCCATCGTTTCGGCCCTGTCCGAAAATACGGTACCGCTGGATGTGAAACTTTGCCAGTTGGTCAAGCTTTATAAAAACGGCGAACCCTTCAAAATGTCGAAACGTGCTGGCACTTTCGTCACCCTAAAAGATGTGGTTGATCAGGTCGGCCCTGATGTGACCCGTTTCGTGATGCTGACCCGCAAAAACGACGCCCCTTTGGATTTTGATTTTGACAAGGTTCTGGATCAATCCAAAGAAAACCCCGTGTTCTACGTGCAATACGCAAATGCGCGTATTCATTCAGTGTTGCGCAAAGCCAAAGAGGCAGGGATTGATGTATCCGACACAACCCTGATTGCTGCTAACAGTAACTATATCACCCATGATGCCGAGCTGGCTGTCGCGCGTAAAATCGCCGAATGGCCGCGCCTTCTGGAACTGGCCGCCAAGCATAATGAACCGCACAGAATTGCGTTTTACCTGTATGATCTGGCTTCTGATTTCCACTCTTTATGGAACCGTGGCAAAGAAGAAACCGATCTGCGCTTCCTGCAAGAGGGCGAAATTGCAACCTCACAGGGAAAAATTAGCCTAATTCGTGCCGTAAGCGTTGTTATTTCCGCAGGACTTGGTATTTTAGGTGTAACTCCGATGGAAGAAATGCGCTAAATCAGGCAAAAAACAGCATATTTCGGGGTTTGAGCAGGCAAACACACAATATAGTGTGTCAAAAAGAGGCAGTAACCCTATGTCCGAATATGAAGAACAGTATAACCAGGCCGATTATGTCGCCCCTTTAGGGCTGGTACGCCTTGGTATGAACTGGCTAGGTGCGATTGCATCCGTCGCTTTAGTTGTTGGTTTGGTCTATTGGGTGTTCCAACTGGGCACAAGAAACCCCAACGAAATCCCGATCATCCACGCCATGGAAGGCCCCGCACGCACCCAACCCAATGATCCGGGTGGCGCACAAGCCAACCACCAAGGTCTGGCGGTAAACGCAGTGCAATCCGAAGGTTCGGCAGAACAACCCACGCAAACCGTGGTACTGGCACCCGAACAGCAACCTTTAACCTCGGAAGATGTGGCCCAAAGCGCACTTGCCAACACGAAGCCTGCATTAAGACCTGCATCTGAAGCCACTACTGTTGAAACCCCAAAGCAAACTGTAGAAGACGAAATTGTTGCGGCAATAGAAGCTGCCCCTGTCCCAAACCCAACGGTTCAGGACCCCTCACTTATCACTGAAAGCATTGTGGTGGAAAACAACAGTATCGTGATTTCATCCAGCGAATTTGCCCCTTTGCAATCGCTTATTCCGCGCAACCGCCCTGATGGTCTGGTCAGACTGATCGAAGATGCAACAACCATTGCCGCCCAATCTGACGCCGTTATTACATCCGTACCTGTCGGCACACGCCTTGTGCAACTTGGTGCCTATGACAGCGAAGCAATAGCCGTCAAAGAATGGGATCAGCTGATCGGTAAACACGGTGATCTGATGTCCGGCAAAAAACGTCTGGTGCAATCAGCATCCTCTGGCGGGCGCACGTTCTACCGCCTGCGCGCCATGGGGTTTGAAACCGTAGAAGACAGCCGGAACTTGTGTTCCGCACTATTAGCACGTGGTATTCCGTGCATCCCTGTTGCTGCCAGATGACAAAACCAGCGGCTTGCATTTTTGGCTGTGAAGGCCCGCAACTGACAGCCGCTGAAAAGCATTTTTTCAAGGCTGCAAACCCTTGGGGTTTTATCCTGTTTGCCCGCAATTTAGCGGATGCCGATCAAATCCGCGCATTAACCGCTGATATCAGACAGGTCGTGGGCCGTGATGTGCCGATCCTAATCGACCAGGAAGGTGGCCGCGTACAACGCCTGCGCGCACCTGACTGGTCAGAATGGTTATCCCCATTAGATCACGTAATGCAAAACCCCGACAGCCGCTCGATAGAGTTACGTTACCGCATCATCGCCGCTGAACTTCATGCCCTTGGCATTGATGTAAACTGTGCCCCGATGTTGGATATTGCCACCCCAGACAGCCACGAAATCATTGAAAACCGCTGCTTTGGTCGCGATCCGGAAACCGTCACCAAAATGGGCCGCGCAGCGGCGAACGGCCTGCTAAGTGGCGGCGTTTTACCCATCATCAAACACATCCCCGGCCATGGCCGCGCCAATATGGACAGCCACTACGCCTTGCCCCAGTTGGACACGCCGCTTGCCACATTGCAAGCCAGTGATTTCATCCCGTTCAAGCAACTTTCAGACCTGCCCATGGCGATGACAGCGCATATCACATACACGGGCATCGACCCTGATAATTGCGCCACGCAATCGCCCAAAGTCATCAATACCATCCGCACCGATATGGCGTTTGACGGGTTGATCATGACCGATGATCTGTCAATGAAAGCCCTTAAGGGCAGCTTTTCAGACCGCTGTAATGCTTCATTCAACGCAGGCTGCGATGTGGTCTTGCACTGCAACGGCGTGATGGCTGAAATGGTGCAGGTTGCAGATGCAACGCCTGCCCTATCAGGTAAAGCTCTTGCGCGTGCAGACGCTGCATTAGCCATGCGCAAAATACCCGAAGCCTTTGATCTTAAAGCGGCAAAAGAAACCTTTGCGCAAATGATGCAAAGGGCTGCATGATGAGCGAACCCACTCAAAAAGACATCGAAGAGTTTGAACAAACCACCGAAGAACGCGTGGCATCCGAAGCCTTTTTGATAGATGTAGACGGCTTTGAAGGCCCCTTGGATATCCTGCTAACGTTGGCGCGCACCCAAAAGGTGGATTTGCGCAAAATATCCGTGTTGGAACTGGCCGAACAGTATCTGAAATTCGTTGAACAAGCCAAAAAACTGCGCATCGAGCTGGCCGCTGATTATCTGGTCATGGCCGCCTGGCTGGCCTTCTTGAAATCGCGCCTGCTGCTACCACCTGACCCCACCGAAGAAGGCCCCTCCGCCGAAGAGCTGGCCGCCCACCTTGCGTTTCAATTAGAACGTCTGGAAGCGATGCGCCGCTCTGCTGCCAAACTCATGGCCCGTGATCAGCTGGGCCGTGATTTCTTTGTGCGCGGTGTTCCCGAAACCGTCAGTCACAACCGGAAAATAACCTATAAAGCCACCATTCTTGACTTGATGCAGGCCTATGCCCACATCAAAACCAAAGACAGTTTCGAGCCGCTGCACATGCGCGAACGCGATCGTCTGTACACGATGGAACAGGCATTGGATCGTATGCGCACACTTATCGGTCACGCCGTTGATTGGGGTGATCTGAACCAGTTTTTACCCGACGGTTGGCGCGATGACCCTAAATTTCGCCGCTCTGCCACTGCTTCCACCTTTGCCGCTGCACTGGAACTGGTAAAAGAGGGCAAAATGGAAATTAGGCAAGACGAAAACTTCTCGCCGATTGAATTGAAAACGAAGGCACCGGAATGAGTACTGAACAAAGCGACACCCTGTTTGAAGCACCCCCCATGGGTGAACAGGAACGGATGATAGAAGCTATTTTATTTGCTTCCGCCGAACCGGTTTCCAAAAAAGCCATCACCGACCGCCTGCCGCACGGTTGCGATGTGTCAGAAGCCATCGCACATTTGCGCAAACGCTATGAAGGGCGCGGTGTAAAGCTGGTTAAAGTAGGGGACGCTTGGGCGTTTCGCACCGCCCCTGATCTGGGTTTCCTGATGCAAAAAGAGCGCATTGAAACCCGTAAACTATCACGCGCAGCCATAGAAACCCTTGCAATCATTGCCTATCACCAACCTACAACACGCGCCGAAATCGAAGCCATTCGCGGCGTATCCGTATCCAGCGGCACCATTGATCTGCTACTGGAACTGGAATGGATCAAACTGGGCCGGCGGCGCATGACACCGGGCCGCCCCGTGACGTTTATCGTCACCCAAGTGTTTCTGGATCACTTCGGCCTGGAAAGCGAACGCGACCTGCCCGGTGTTAAAGAATTGCGTGATAGCGGCCTGCTGGATAATCGCCCGGCCCCCGGTGGCGCATTAGGCGACACAACTGAAGATGACGACGACGATTTGGAAAATACCGATCAAGATGATATGTTTGAATAAGAGCAGCAAAAAACAGGTGACCACATGAACCAGATAATCAACATGATTATGCGCATATTAATCCGCAAAGGTGTCAACGCGGGGATCAGCAAAGGCGCAGATATGCTAAGCCGCAAAAAAAACGTTGATCCCAACTCAGCCGAAGGCAAACAGGTGCGTGCGGACGCCCAGCAAAGCGCCAAAACCGCAAAGCAGGGTATGCGCGTTATTAAGCGTATGGGGCGGTTTTAAAACCCACCCCGCAACCCCTTACCAAACGCCGTGAACAACTGGCGTGAAACCGGGTCTTGATCGGCCCGCCATTCAGGGTGCCATTGCACTGCCAACGCGAAATTCTGCGCATCCTTCACACTCAATGCTTCAGGTGTGCCATCAGGGGCATGGCCATCAATAATGATGCGAGCACCCGCATCCTTAATCCCCTGCCCGTGCAGCGAATTGGTCAGAACCACGCGATCCTCAAACACCCGTTCAAAAATACTGCCTGCCTCAATCGTCACATCGTGCCTATGGGCGAACTTTTCTTCCAAAGTGCCGTCGGGCGGCATACGGTGGTTATTGCGCCCTGGCAAATCACGGATTTCGGGGTAGAGTGAGCCACCAAACGCCACGTTAAATTCTTGAAACCCACGGCAAATACCCAGCACAGGAACGCCCGCTTCCACGCATTCACGGATCAAAGGCAGCACCAGCGCATCGCGGCTGCGGTCAAACGTGCCGTGGGCCTCGGTTTCTTCTTCGCCGTATTCTTCTGGGTGTACATTGGGCCGACCGCCCGTGAAAACAAACCCGTCAAGACGGTCAACCAATTCATGCACTTCGCTGGCTTCATGCAATGACGGAATAACCACGGGGATGGCGTTTGAAATCGTTGCAATGGCTTCGATATTGCTGACACCGGACGCCTGAACAGGATAGTCCCCGTCAATAAAATACGCGTTGCCAATAATGCCGACGATGGGTCTTTTCATATTTTAAAACTCTGACTGAATTGTATTTCAATCCGTATCGCATGAATTTTAGGCAATGAAAATCCCGTATTTTCAGCTGCCGTTTAAAGCTTTCAATTCCAACCTGCGGGCATGCAACACAGGTTCAGTATAGCCAGACGGTTGTACCGTACCCTTAAACACCAAATCACATGCAGCTTGAAAAGCAATGCCAGTAAAATCAGGGGCCATAGGCGTATAAGTAGCGTCGCCCGCATTTTGCCCATCGACAACAGCGGCCATTTTGCGCATCGCCGCCATCACCTGTTCTTTGCTGACCACGCCGTGGTGCAGCCAGTTGGCGATGTGTTGGCTGGAAATTCGGCAGGTGGCGCGGTCTTCCATCAGGCCTACATTGTTAATGTCGGGTACTTTGGAACAGCCTACACCGGCATCCACCCAGCGCACTACATAGCCCAAAATGCCCTGTGCATTATTTTCCACTTCAACGGCCACTTCCGCATCAGACCAGTTCTGGCCCTGCGCCAGCGGGATTTGTAAAATCGTATTCACATTTGCCCGCGCACCACCCTTGGCGATCTCTGTCTGGCGCGCTTTGACATCGACCTTATGATAATGCGTCGCATGCAATATTGCCGCCGTCGGGCTGGGCACCCATGCGCAGTTTGCCCCAGACATCGGGTGGCCGATTTTTTGTTCTAGCATATCGGCCATCAGGTCGGGCATTGCCCACATACCTTTGCCGATCTGCGCCTTGCCCTGCAGCCCGCAAGCCAGACCCACATCTACGTTTTGGTCTTCATAGGCCCCGATCCAAGGCTCGTTCTTGATGTCACCTTTGCGCAAAAAAGCACCCGCTTCCATCGAAGTGTGAATTTCGTCGCCCGTACGATCCAAAAAGCCTGTGTTGATAAACGCCACACGGGATTTGGCGGCACGAATACATTCTTTCAGGTTCACCGTGGTGCGGCGTTCTTCATCCATAATACCTATTTTTACCGTGTTCTGCGGCAGCCCCAAAGCGGCTTCCACATGGCTGAAAATCTCATCCGTAAAGGCCACTTCTTCCGGCCCGTGCATTTTAGGTTTCACGATATAAACCGAGCCATGCACCGAATTTCCTGTGACCCGTTCCAGATCATGCACCGCAATCATGATGGTACACATGGCATCCAACAGGCCTTCGCCAATTTCCAGACCGTCACGGTCAAGTATCGCAGGGTTGGTCATCAGGTGGCCCACATTACGGATCCACATCAAAGCGCGGCCTTTCAGGCTGAAAGGCGCCCCCGTTGGTGAGGTATATTTACGATCCGGCAGCAAGCGGCGGCGCAGGGTCTTGCCGCCTTTTTCCAGTGTCGTGGTCAGGTCGCGCTTCATCAAGCCCAACCAGTTTGTATACGCCAGAACCTTGTCCTCAGCATCCACCGCTGCAACAGAATCTTCGCAATCCATGATGGTTGACATCGCACTTTCCAGAATAATATCCGAAAGACCGGCTTTATCCTGCTTGCTGATGTCACTGGTAGAGATGAAATACAGCTCCACATGCAACCCGTTATTGCGCAGCAGAACCCCTTCGGGTTTTGCAGGGTCATTGCGGTAGCCGGTAAACGCATCAGGGTTTTGCAACGGCTTGCCGTCGATCAGCAGCGTGCCGTCTTCCACCCAATAGCGCGTTGCATCCGCGTGCGACAAGCCTTCAATGGGAAAGGTTTTATCCAAAAACGCTTTGCCCCAAGCAATCACTTGCGCCCCGCGCCGAGCATCATAACCCTTTGCCGCAGGCAGGCTGCCCATAGCATCAGTGCCGTATAACGCATCATAAAGACTGCCAAACCGCGCGTTGGCGGCATTCAGTGCAAAGCGCGCGTTCATAATCGGCACCACCAGTTGTGGCCCCGGAATATCGGCAATTTCAGGGTCAATATTCGTAGTTTCAATGGCAAAATCAGGCCCCTCAGGCACCAGATAGCCGATATCGGTCAGAAACGACTTATATTCAGTAAAATCAAATGCCTGGCCTTTTCGCGCCAGATGCCATGCATCAATCTGACCTTGCATATCTGCGCGTTTTTGCAGCAAGGCACGGTTTTTCGGGCCCAAATTATGCACCAGACCAGACAGGCCTTTCCAGAACTGCCCTTGGCTGATGTCAGTGCCCGGTAATGCCTTGCCCTCAATAAAATCGACGAGGCGTGCATCTACCTGCAAGCCATACTTTTCAACGCGTTTCATCATGTTCTCCGAACAATGCAGCAAATTTTTTAGATCGCTGCACTGCTAACATGGGCTTCAAGCATTGTATACATTAGTATGCAAATTATTTACCTTGAATCCGTGGCGTAATTCAGCACATCTGTTCACAAATAAAACGGAATAATAAAATGCGCCCTTCAACAGCCCCCACCATTCGCCTTGCTGATTACCAACAACCCGCCTTTTGGGTGGATCATGTAGACCTGACTTTCAAACTTGACCCCAAGGCCACGCGGGTTCTGTCAACAATCACCTTTCGCGGTAACCCCGCCCGTAAAGACGGCCCGCATGATCTGCGGTTGGATGGGCGCAATCTGAAACTGATCCGTGCTGCAATCAATGGCCGCGTTCTGGCGGATGATGAGGTTTTACAAGATGCCGAAGGGCTAAGTGTGCCTGCTGATCTGATCCCGCAAAACGGTTTCACATGGGAAGCCGAGGTTGAAATAAACCCTGAGGGCAATACAGCCCTAGAGGGCCTATATATGTCAAACGGCATGTATTGCACCCAGTGCGAGGCGCAGGGGTTTCGCAAAATTACCTACTACCCCGACCGCCCCGATGTGATGGCAGCCTTCAATGTGACCATCAAAGGCGATGCACCTGTTTTGCTGTCAAACGGCAATAAACTGGCGCACGGATCATGGCATGACCCTTGGCCTAAACCCGCCTATCTGTTCGCATTGGTGGCAGGCGATTTGGTGTCGTTTGATGACACGTTCACCACGCGTTCCGATCGCCATGTCGATCTGCAAATCTTTGTACGCGATGGCGATCAGGATAAATGCTCCTATGCGATGGACGCACTGAAACGCTCGATGACATGGGATGAACAGGTGTATGGCCGCGAATACGATCTTGACCTGTTCATGATCGTGGCAGTGGATGATTTCAACATGGGGGCGATGGAAAACAAAGGCTTGAACGTGTTCAATTCCAAGTATGTTCTGGCCAGCCCTGAAACCGCCAGCGACCGCGATTATGAGCTGATCGAGGGCATTATTGCGCATGAATATTTCCACAACTGGACAGGCAACCGCATCACCTGTCGTGACTGGTTTCAACTGTGCTTGAAAGAGGGCTTGACCGTGTTTCGTGACCAACAATTTTCGGGCGATATGCGCAGCCACGCCGTGACCCGCATCAATGATGTGCTACAACTGCGCGCGCGGCAATTTCGCGAAGACGCAGGGCCTTTGGCACATCCTGTACGCCCCGAAGAATATATAGAAATCAATAACTTCTATACGGCAACGGTTTATGAAAAAGGTGCAGAAGTGATTGGTATGCTGAAACTGTTGGTCGGTGATGACCAATACAGCAAAGCACTGGATTTGTACTTTGATCGCCACGACGGGCAAGCCTGCACAATCGAAGACTGGATTAAAGTTTTTGAAGACAGCTGCAAACGTGATTTAAGCCAGTTCAAACTGTGGTATTCACAAGCAGGCACCCCGCGTGTGGCCGTGTCTGAAGATTATAACGACGGCGACTATACGTTGACCTTTGAACAGGAAAGCCCAGCAACGCCGGGTCAGAATGATAAGCAACCACAGGTCATCCCCTTGCGCGTTGGTTTCTTGGATCAAAATGGGGCTGAACCCGTCGCCGAACAAGTGTTTGAACTGACCAAAGCCAAACAAAGTTTCACCACCTCAGGCTTTGCCGCCAAACCCACACCTTCCATCCTGCGCGGCTTTTCCGCCCCGGTGATCTTGCACCACGAACAAAGTAATGAGGTGCTCACCTTCCTTCTGGCCCATGACAGTGACCCGTTCAACAAATGGGAAGCGGGGCGCACGTTGGCCACCGACCTTATGACCCGTATGGTGCTGGATAACGCCACGCCTGATCACGCATTCCTTTTCGCAATGCACAAGGTTGCTTTGGACGAAACCCTTGCCCCCGCTTACCGCGCCCTTGCACTGGCCTTGCCATCCGAAGACGCACTGGCGCAAAATATTTTGGATAAGGGCCACGCCCCTGACCCCGATAAAATCTATGCCGCCCGCCAAGCTCTGTCTTTGGCCATTGCACAAAATATTGGCAGTGATCTGAATACGCTCTATCAAAGCATGGCCATCAACGGCCCTTATATTCCGAACGCCACGGACGCGGGCAAACGCAGCCTGCGCGGCATGGCCTTAGGGCTTTTGACCAAGCTGGAAGCAGATGCGAAAACGGCCAAAACCCAGTTTGAAGCCGCCGACAACATGACCGAACAACTGTCCGCTCTGGCCATTCTAATTCACTCAGGCCAAGGCAAAGCCGCAACTGAAGCGTTCTACACCCAATGGAAAGATGACCACTTGGTCATCGACAAATGGTTCGCCATTCAAGCGGGCAGTGCCGCCCCCGATGCAGCCCTTACAATCGCCACCGCACTTTCCAACCACCCCGATTTCGACTGGAAAAACCCTAACCGCTTTCGCAGCCTGATCGGCCCGTTCGCGATGAACCCCGCCGCGTTTCATGCAAGTGACGGCCAAGGTTACGCCTTTATCGCCAACTGGCTGATTAAACTTGACCCCGTCAATCCGCAAACCACCGCGCGCATGTGCGGGTTGTTTGAAACGTGGCGACGGTATGATCCCGCCCGCCAAGCCTTGCAAAAAGCACAGCTGGAACGCATTGCGAATACGCCAAACCTGTCCAAGGACAGCACAGAAATTATTGGAAAAATTCTGGGGTAAACAGTTGCCAAAATATGTAATCTGGGTGAGACTTCACCTATAAATTAAGAACAGGATTTTCAAATGCCAATAGTTTTAGCACTGATCGCCGCATTAACCGCTGTATATTTTTTCGTAATCCGCGCCCGCAACACCGCCGACATGGCTAGCGAGGTGTTTGACGCGGCAAACGATGTGCGCCTTGCCGCCCGCCGCTTTGGCTTCAAACGTAAAAACAACATCCATCCTGCCGAAAGCATCGAAAACGCGAACGTTGCCATCGCTAGTATCGCGAGTGCTTTTCTGGAACTTGATAGCCTGCCCACAGCCGAACAAAGGTCAAATTTCCTGATCCAGCTTCAATCCGTGTTTTACATAAACAAAGAAGAAGCCGAAGAATTATCCGTTCTTGGCCGGTGGCTTTTCATGCAATGTAATAGCCCGCACGCCGCAATTTCGCGCATCACGAAAAGGTTGTATAAAATTGAAGGGGCGCAAGCATTCGAACCATTACTGGCCTTGATCAAGGGGACGCTAACTGCAACGGGCGGTAGCTTAAACGACCAGCAATTGTCCGCCTTGGATGATATAAAACACGGACTGAAATTGTAAGCGCACCCAATTTTTTCAAAATTATTTAAAAAGTGAAAAGGAATCGCATGGGTTTGTGCTAGGCTACATTTGTCTGGACAGAGGAGATTGCAAAATGACACTCTACAAAGTCTTTTACGATGTATTGGCAGACCTTGCCGATCTTTTTGACGCGGAAAACCATATTGGCGGCCATGAAGCAGCACAAGCTTTACGTGCCATTACCAGCAAAGTTCACACACCTTTATTGCCCGCCCATCAGGTTTTATCTGAAACCATTGTGACCGCCCTATCCTTAAGCCCCCTACCGATTGCGGCGAAAATCAGCAAGGCTATGCCATTGATCGACTGGCACAATTCGGGCATGGCCGACGGGCGTATCCGACAGGAAATTTCCAGACATATTGCCACCGCTGAATTGATTGGCCCTGACGGTATGATCTATTGTGAAACCGTGCGTGTGGGCCTGTTTGCCCAATCCGCCAACCTTGATTATGTCACCCGCAAACATGTCGCCGAAGAAACCTGTGTGATGCTTGGCGGTTCCGCCTATTGGCACGCGGGCAACACCACACCCAGACTGTGTAAGTCAGGCGATATGATTTATCATTCATCCAACACGCCGCATTCCAGTGTGACCAAAGATCAGCCGTTTATTGCCGCATGGCGTTGGACAGGTGACATCGGCTATGACCTATACACACTAACGGGTTAAAACCCCTTGCCCCGCGCCCAATGTCAGCTTAAAACCCACCGACAAAACTGACAGAGATATACCCATGGCCGCACTCGCATATTCTGAACCCAAACCCAAAACCATCGCAGGCGCAATGGGCGACTGGGAACTTGTCATCGGGCTGGAAGTACATGCGCAGGTGGCCTCTAAAGCCAAACTGTTTTCGGGGGCTTCCACCAAATTCGGGGCCGAACCCAACTCAAATGTCGCCTTTGTTGATGCCGCCATGCCCGGCATGTTGCCCGTGATCAATGAATTTTGTGTGGAACAAGCGGTACGCACAGGGCTGGGGTTAAACGCCCAGATCAACCTTTATTCCGCCTTTGACCGTAAAAACTATTTCTACCCTGACTTGCCACAAGGCTACCAGATCAGCCAGCTTTACCATCCCATCGTCGGCGAAGGCGAAGTGCTGGTGGGTATGGAACCGGGTGTTGCGCGCAAAGTGCGCATTGAGCGTATTCACCTGGAACAAGACGCAGGTAAATCTGTGCATGACATGGATCCGAACATGTCGTTTGTCGATTTGAACCGCACAGGTGTGGCCCTGATGGAAATCGTCAGCCGCCCCGATATTCGCGGGCCGGAAGAAGCCGCCGCTTTTGTTGCCAAAATTCGCCAAATCCTGCGTTATTTGGGTACGTGTGACGGCAACATGCAAAACGGAAACATGCGCGCCGACGTAAACGTATCCGTATGCAAACCGGGCGATTATGAAAAATTCCGCGAAACTGGTGATTTTGGCGTACTTGGCACACGGTGCGAGATCAAGAACATGAACTCTATGCGCTTTATTCAACAAGCGATTGATGTCGAAGCACGCCGTCAAATTGCCATTCTGGAAGATGGCGGTAAAATTGATCAGGAAACCCGGCTTTACGACCCTGACAAGGGCGAAACCCGCACCATGCGGTCAAAAGAAGAAGCCCATGATTATCGCTACTTCCCCTGCCCTGATCTGTTGCCCCTAGAGATTGAACAGTCTTGGGTTGACGCCATCGGCGAAACCTTGCCAGAGCTGCCTGACACCAAAAAGGCCCGCTTTGTGGCTGATTACGGCATGACCGAATATGATGCGGGCGTTCTGACCGCAGATGTCACAGACGCTGCCTTTTTTGAAGACGTGGCCAAAGGGCGCGACGGTAAACAAGCCGCCAACTGGGTGATCAACGAACTGTTTGGCCGCCTGAACAAAGAAGACCTAGGCATCACCGAAAGCCCCATATCCGCCAAGCAATTAGGCGGTATTCTTGATCTGATCGCCAAGGGCGACATCAGCGGTAAAATCGCCAAAGACCTGTTTGAAATTATCTGGAACGATGGCGGCGACCCTGCCGAGATCGTTGATAAACGCGGTATGAAACAAGTCACCGATATGGGGGCTATTGAGACGGCGGTTGATGAAATTATCGCCGCCAACCCCGATCAGGTTGAAAAAGCCAAGCTGAACCCTAAACTGGCAGGCTGGTTTGTGGGCCAAGTAATGAAGGCCACGGGTGGTAAAGCCAATCCAAAAGCGGTAAACCAAATTATTGCCCAAAAACTTGGCTTGTAAATTGTGAGACTTATTTAATGGAACATTTCGAATATAAAGTAGTCCCTGCCCCACGCCGTGGCATTCGCATCAAAGGTGCAAAAGGCACAGCCGGCAAGTTTGCAGGTGCAATGGAAAACCTATTGAATGAGTTGGCCGCAACAGGGTGGGAATACGTCCGCGCAGAATCGTTACCAGTGGATGAACGCCAAGGTCTGTCTATGCGCAAAACTGAAAGCTATCAAAACGTTTTGATCTTTCGTAAGCTTGCAAACAGCGCAGAAGAAGAAACCCCAGTAACCGCTTTACTTGAAGATCAAAGCGGTGTGGAAGAAGATGAAAACCTGTTTAACGACATCAACGAAGATTTTCCCGAAGATGAGGATGTCTTTGAAGAAGTGTTAACAGAAGCGGACGAAACCGACGGCAGCGAAGCGCCTAAAGAAGAGCAAACAAAGACCTAAACGTCAGTGCCTTGCACAGATAACGCCAGCGCATGAAGTCCGTCTTCAAATTCCTGCACCAATTCTTTGTTGATCAACCTTTGTTGCGTCACGCGATTTAACCCGTTGAACGCACTTGCTTTAATCACCACGTTGAAATGTGTATTGCCGCCTTCACGGTAACCGCCATGACCGCGATGCGCTTCGCTGTCATCTACCACTTCCAGCAGCTCAGGATCAAACGCTGCCTGTAGTTTCGCCAAAATTCGCTCGTGCATGTTCATTTTTTTCACCTTTTATACAAATCACCCCTTGGCGAAATCCAAGAATAGGCTAAACTCCCTGATCGAGCTCGTAAGGTAAATAGGTAATCGCATGGCAGACCGCCCATTATTTGAATTTGACATTTCAGTTTCCGCTGACAAAAAACGCCGCAAAAAAGGCAGGCGTGGCATGTCAGGTGCCTCTGAAACATCAACCCAAATGTGCCAAGCCCCCGGGTGCGATGAGGCGGGCAAATACCGCGCACCCCTGAACCCTGATAATTTGGAAGAGTTCCGCTGGTTTTGTCTGGCACATATTCGCGAGTTTAACCAAAAGTGGAATTTCTTTGAACATCACACCCAGGAAGAGCTGGAAAAACAGTTTGCGGCGGATCGTGTTTGGGAACGCGAAACCAAGCCTTTCAACAAACCGCAAACGGCGGAAGAAAAAGCCTGGGCACGCTTGGGCATCAAAGACGCGCATGAAGTGCTGGGCAGCAATGCCACGCGCAACCACGGGCGGGGCAGTGATGTAGGCAGTGCCAAACGCCTGCCACCCGCCGAACGCAAAGCCATCGACCTGCTGGACGCCAAAGATCACTGGACCAAAAAAGAGCTGCGCAAACAGTATAAAGCTTTGGTCAAAACCCTACACCCTGACATGAACGGCGGTGATCGTTCTGATGAGGATCGCTTGCAGGAAGTGGTTTGGGCGTGGGAACAGATCAGGATTAGTAAGTCGTTTAAGGATTGATACAAAGAAAGGCGAGTTAAATGCTGACACCCGTTAGCTTTAAAACAAAGTCCATTTCGCTATTATCAACCTTATGGATAGCGACAAGTGGAGTATATGGTATTTACTGGTTCTGGAGCCAATCTCGATCCAAAAAAACAATAGATCAACTACGGTTAAATAAATTAGTAAATATGGGTGTATTTGTTTGGCTGCTATATTTCCTACTTCTAGGGTGCCTCGTCGTTCTTTTCTATTCTCCTTATTCAGGGTTATTCTCGGCTGGGTTTTTTATTTTTATACCAATTCTATTCGCCCTGTTTAGCATTTATTCTTCTGCGGCATTTTTAATGCTATCCCAAATAGAGACTAATAAGGATGACATTGCATCACCAGTAAATGTTATCTTGATGACTATGTTTGGATTTGCATCAATATTTATTGTCCAAAATGCGATTAATAGAGCTAGTAACAAGCATTAACAGAATACTGCTCACCGTTCGCCCCCCTAACAATTCCTAAACCAATATATGCGCATACTACCCCTGCTAGCAAAAGTAGTTCACGGGTTTTCAAAGGGCGCATCGCCGCGCCAAATGCGAAAACCACCGAAACTTACACGTAAGAACAGGTGCAGAGATCAAAAACCTCTGTTCGGCCTTATAACTACAAACGGCAGGCCTGCCTTCCTTATAACCTACATATCCTAAAGAAACGTAAAACCCCGCCTGCCAGTTCAGGTCGACGGGGCGATCAAGGCTGTCCCTTACCCCTTGGCATCCGCTTTCATCATATCCGCTGCCTTTTCCGCGATCATGATTGTCGGCGAATTGGTGTTACCCGATGTGATCATCGGCATGATGGACGCATCCACCACCCGCAAACCTTGCACCCCATGCACCCGCAAACGCGCATCCACCACCGCCATCGGGTCATCGCCCATTTTGGCGGTACAGGTGGGGTGAAAAATCGTGGTGCCGATATTGCCCGCCGCTTGGGCCAGTTCCGCATCCGTCTGATACTGTTCACCCGGCAAATATTCCGACGGGGTGTAACGCGCTAACGCATCCTGGCCTACAATCTTACGCGTCAGCCGTATCGCCTTGGCCGCGACCAAACGATCCCCTTCCGTAGACAGGTAATTCGGCGCAATCAGCGGCGCATCTTTGGTGCACGCCGATGACAATCGCACCGACCCGCGACTTTCAGGGCGCAGATTACAAACACTGGCTGTAATCGCAGGGAAATCGTGCAACGGGTCACCGAATTTTTCCAACGATAAAGGTTGTACATGAAACTCCAAATCTGCGGTTTCGCGTGACGGATCAGATTTCGCAAACGCGCCCAACTGCGACGGTGCCATAGACATCGGCCCGGTGCGTTTCAACACATATTCCAGCCCAATTCCCGCACGCCCCAACAGGCTACCGGCCCGCTGGTTCAGGGTTTTGGCACCGTCCACTTTATAGATACAACGCAGTTGCAGATGGTCTTGCAGGTTCTCACCCACACCTGCACTTTCATGCACCACATCAACCCCGTGTTCCGCCAAAACCGCCGCAGGCCCCACGCCTGACACTTGCAACAAATGCGGGCTGCCAATGGCACCTGCCGACAAGACAACTTCGCCGTTCGCGCGCGCAACATGCGAGACACCGCCTTTTTCAAACTGCACCCCAACCGCACGTTTGCCTTCAAAGATAACCCGTTCGGCATGAGCCTCGGTCACAATCGTCAGATTACCCCGCTTCTGCACAGGCTTCAAAAACGCCTTGCGCGTGTTCCAGCGAAATCCCGCCCGTTGATTAACCTGAAAATAACTGACACCTTCATTGTCACCGGTATTAAAATCACGCACCCGTGGGATGCCCGCTTCAACACAAGCATCCGCCAAGTGATCAAGAACTTCCCAAGACAGACGTTGTTCCTCAACCCGCCATTCACCGCCTGCACCGTGTAAGTCATCGCCACCGTCAAAATGATCCTCGGACTTGGTAAAATACGGCAACACATCATCCCAGCCCCAGCCGGTATTGCCCATCTGCCGCCAGCCATCATAATCACGGGCTTGGCCACGCAGATACAACATCCCGTTGATCGAAGAACATCCACCCAGCAATTTGCCACGCGGATACATCAAAGACCGCCCGTTCAATCCTGCCTCGGCCTGCGTGTTGAACATCCAGTCGGTGCGCGGGTTGCCGATGCAATACAAATACCCCACCGGAATATGCACCCAGATATAATTGTCGCTTTTACCCGCTTCCAGCAGTAAAACCTTGTGTTTCGGGTTTTCCGAAAGACGCGCCGCTATTACCGAACCGGCAGAGCCTGCACCCACCACGATATAATCAAATGTGCCATATTCTTTTGTCATGCCGCACTATTTGACAGCCCAACGCCAAGATCAAGGCCAAACAGGAATTTATGCGCAGGCCCTTGCGAAAACCCGAAAATTATATCACTAAGCTAATAAACAATCAGACTAGATATAAGATACATAGGACACCCCGAAAATGGCAGACGGTACTTTAGACATAAACGCAACCCCTACACGCGAAATTTCGGTGCGCGATACCTTTGGCATCGACAGCGATATGGTTGTGAAAGGCTTTGAAGAAAGCTCTGAACGTGTACCGGCGATTGATGACACCTATCAGTTTGACCGTGATACCACGATGGCGATCTTGGCGGGTTTCACCCACAACCGCCGTGTGATGATCCAAGGCTATCACGGTACGGGTAAATCAACCCACATTGAACAGGTTGCGGCACAGCTGAACTGGCCTTGTGTGCGGGTCAATCTTGACAGCCACATCAGCCGTATCGACTTGATCGGCAAGGATGCGATCAAACTTAAAGACGGCAAACAGGTCACTGAGTTTCAAGAGGGCATCTTGCCTTGGGCCCTGCGTAATCCAACTGCGATTGTGTTTGATGAATATGATGCAGGCCGCGCCGACGTGATGTTTGTGATCCAACGCGTGTTGGAAGTGGACGGCAAACTAACCCTTCTGGATCAAAACAAAGTTATCACCCCCCACCCATACTTCCGCCTGTTCGCCACCGCCAACACGGTCGGTTTGGGTGACACCACGGGGCTGTACCACGGCACACAACAAATCAACCAAGGCCAGATGGACCGTTGGTCTATTGTCAGCACGCTGAACTACCTAAGCCATGAGGCAGAAGTGAATATCGTAGCTGCCAAAAACCCCGGCACTGATCGCACCGTCATTGAGCATATGGTGACGGTCGCTAACCTGTCGCGCAATGCCTTTATGAACGGCGACATTTCCACCGTGATCTCACCGCGTACAGTAATCACATGGGCGCAGAACGCGGATATTTTCAACGACATCGGCTTTGCCTTCCGCCTGACATTCCTGAATAAATGTGATGAGCTGGAACGCGAGACGATTGCAGAGTTCTATCAACGTTGTTTCGATGAAGAGCTGCCTGAAAGTGCGGCGAGTGTGAGTTTGGGGTGATGCAAAATATTCTACTTCTATTTTTGGCCGTTGCTACGGTAACTATAGGAATATTTACCTTAGAATATGCACAGAAAAAACCAGAAATCACCCAACTTACATTGGGAGCAGCCAAATGTTATGGATATCGTCTTGGATATGCAAAAGCATCAGGAACCACAGATGATAGGTTGGCAGATTTTTACTCTCTAACTGACCGTATGATGTTAGAATTTGGAACACATCCAGAAATTCCAGAAATCTCTTCACTTAGAGAGTCTAGGCAACTCGGTGAAGAAGATTTTGCAAATTTGGTAGCTACGGGGGGTGAGCTTGATAGCACAAATATTACATTCGTTTCGTACAAAGAAAAATGTTATGACACTAATACAAAATTACGTTCAATTTTAAATTCACCGGATAGAATTTATGGGCAGCCGGGAGAACCAAGAAGACAGTTGGTAGTACCACAATGAACAAACCAAACGACAACCCAGCTGACCCTTTCAAAAAGGCATTGACCGAGGCCACCCGCGCCATGGCCAATGATGCAGAGTTGAATGTGGCGTTTTCGGTTGATCCTGCGGGCATGACCAACGAAGTCATGCGCCTGCCGCAAGTCAGCCGCCGAATGTCTTTGGACGAAGTGCTTTTAGCACGCGGCACGGCGGATGCCTATGCCCTGCAAAAACGATTCAACAATGAAGTGACACATAATCGCTATATGCCCGAAGGGGCCGACGCGCGTGAGATTTATGAAGTGATGGCCACCGCACGTTGCGAAGCCGTGGGCGCAAAAGCCATGCCGGGCACGGCTGGTAACATCGACGCCAAGATGGAAGCGGAAGCCCTGAAACTGGGATATGATCAGGTCAGTTCCTTCAAAGAAGTGCCGATGGCCACTGCGTTAGGCTATTACCTGCGCCACATGGCAACAGGCCGCGATATGCCGCCTGCGGTAGATAATGCAATGAAGCAGTGGCAGACACAGATCGAAGAACGCTCAGGCGATACGTTCAAAGGTCTGGACGCGGCAATGGACGATCAGACAGAGTTCGCCAAATTCGCCCGCCAACTGATTGATGATTTGGGTTACGGCGATCAATTAGGCGACGACCCCGATGATATGGGCGACGACAATGATGATAGTGCTGAACAAGAAGATCAGGACTATGAAGAAGACACCCCTGATACCGATGCGGGCGACCAAGAGGAAGAGTCAGAGGATTTTGATGATCAGGAAGATCAACAACAATCCGCCGACCAACAACAATCTCAGGTCTCTATGGATGACCGCGATGATATGGACGGTGCCGAAGAGGTGGATGCACCCGAAGGTGAAGCCCCATTAGAGCCGCCAACCCCGCCTGCCATTTCAGACGCTGATCCAAATTACAAAGTGTTCACCACCGACCACGACGAAGAAGAACACGCCGAAGATTTGGCGGAACCTGCCGAGCTGGAACGCCTGCGGGCCTATCTGGATCAGCAGTTAGAGCCGCTTAAAGGCGCTGTTTCACGGCTGGCTAACAAGTTGCAACGCCGCTTGCAGGCGCAGCAAAACCGTTCTTGGCAGTTTGATATGGAAGAAGGCATGTTGGATGCAGGCCGTCTGGCCCGGGTGATTGCTAATCCTACAACACCGCTTTCTTTCAAGGTTGAAAACGATACCGAATTTCGTGACACGGTCGTGACCATCCTGATCGACAACTCCGGCTCCATGCGCGGGCGGCCCATATCTATCGCGGCCATTTGCGCCGATGTGATGGCCCGCACGCTGGAACGCTGTCAGGTGAAATGCGAAATTCTGGGCTTTACCACGCGTGCGTGGAAAGGTGGCAAATCCCGTGAAGAATGGCTGACCAATGGCCGCCCTGTGGAACCGGGCCGCCTGAACGATCTGCGCCACATTATCTATAAGGGCGCTGATACACCTTGGCGTCGTGCGCGGCCCAACTTGGGGCTGATGATGAAAGAGGGTCTGCTGAAAGAAAATATTGACGGCGAGGCACTGGAATGGGCGCACCGGCGCATGTGTGCCCGCCCTGAACAGCGGCGCATTCTGCTGGTCATTTCAGACGGCGCACCTGTGGATGACAGCACGCTTTCTGTGAACTCTGCCAGCTATCTAGAAAAACACCTGCGCGATGTGATCGCGATGGTTGAAAAGCGCAAAATGGTTGAGCTGATCGCCATTGGCATCGGCCATGATGTGACCCGTTATTATGAACGCGCGGTAACCATTACCGATGCCGAACAACTGGCAGGCGCCATTACCGATCAGCTGGCCAACCTGTTTGATAATGATCCCCGTGCGGCCAAACGTATGTCTTTGAAACGGGCCAGTTGATGTTTCAAACCTTCGACAGCCCGACATCGCCTGAAACAGGTAGCGCACGGTTAAAAAGCCTACGTGATCTGTTGGAAACCGAAGGCTTAGACGGTTTTTTAATCCCGCGTGCTGATGCCCATCAAGGCGAATATGTTGTGGCCCGCGATAAGCGTTTGGCTTGGCTAACCGGCTTTACTGGTTCCGCCGGATTTTGCGCCGTTTTGCGCGATCAGGCAGGTGTTTTCATTGACGGGCGTTATACATTACAGGTGCGCAATCAGGTTGATCTGGATCATTTTACTCCTGTTGCATGGCCTGATACCAAGCTTTCCGACTGGCTGACTGAAGTCCTGCCCAAGGGTGGCAAGGTTGGGTTTGACCCGTGGTTACATACCCGCGCAGAGACAGAGTCCCTTGAAAAAACCAACCTAGAACTGATCGCAACTGACAATCTGGTGGATCGCATCTGGCATGACCAACCAATCGCCCCGATGGATAAAATGCTGCCCTACCCTTTGGAATATGCAGGTCAGCCCTATGGCGAAAAAATCGCAGCGGCAGCGGCGGATTTGGCCAAAGCGGGGCACAGTGCATTTGTGCTGACCCAACCCGACAGCATCGCTTGGCTGCTGAACACACGCGGCACTGATCTGGGCCAAACCCCTGTGGCATTGGCCTTTGCGATTATCCACGCATCGGGGCGGGTGTCTTTGTTTATGGATGCGCAGAAATCGGATGCTGCATTGGCAGCACATTTGGGTAAGAATGTGGAGTTATTCGCACCTGAATTTTTCGAAGCAGAACTTGCCGCCCTTAACGGCCCTGTGCGCCTGACCAAATCATCCGTGCCCGAAGCCATTGCGCGGCTGTTGGAAGGCCAGAACATTAAGGTTATCTTTGGCGAAGACCCGACCACTCTGCCCAAAGCCTGCAAAAACCAGACCGAATTGGATGGTGCCATCAGTGCCCACATCCGCGACGGGGCGGCGATCTGTGAATTTCTGGCGTGGGTCGACACTATCAACCCTGCCAATACCATCACCGAAATTGACATCGTCAAAATGCTGGAAGCCAAGCGGGCGGCAACGGGTAAGTTGAAAAATATCTCGTTCGATACTATCTGCGGTTCCGGCCCCAATGGTGCGATCATGCATTACCGTGTTACCGAAAAATCCAACCGCACGCTTGAGTTTAATGAAGTTCTGCTGGTCGACAGTGGTGCCCAATATCTGGACGGCACCACCGATATTACCCGCACTTTAGCCATCGGCACCCCACCGCCCAAGGCCGTACATAACGCTACCTTAGTGCTGAAAGGCATGATCGCCATATCGCGCCTGCGCTTCCCAAGAGGTCTGTCCGGTAAAGACATAGACGCCCTTGCACGTGTGCCATTGTGGGCGGAAGGGCTGGATTATAACCACGGAACCGGCCACGGGGTTGGTGCATATTTATCAGTACACGAAGGCCCGCAACGGATTTCACGAATTTCGACCGAACCCTTGCAGCCCGGTATGATCCTGTCAAATGAGCCCGGTTATTACAAAGAAGGCGAATACGGTATTCGCATCGAAAACCTGATTTTTGTGAAGCCCGCTGAAGAAATTCAAGGCAGTGACGCGCGCGAAATGCTGTGTTTTGAAACCCTGACACTGGCCCCCTTTAGCAAGATGATGATTGATCAAAGTTTGTTGACTTTAAGTGAAATGAACTGGTTGAATGCGTATCATCAACAGGTTTGGGATCGTTTGAAAGATCGCGTAACCGACACAACCAAAGCATGGTTAAAAACTGCCTGCACCGCGCTGTAGGGTGGGCTTCAGCCCACGCGTCAAACCCTAAGAATCCTCTTCCCTAGCCGTTTCCACCAACGCCTGATTGAAAGCCCGCAACGCATCCACCTCATGCAAGACACCCAGTAGAACTTGGGTTTTAAGGTCTTCATCATACCCCGCGACAGGCAGTTTTTGCGTGTCATATTGACCAAACATCGGCATTGCACTTTCCAATGTTGCATGGCGATCAACGAACACTCCTTCAGCTATTAACGCCTCACACTCCACATCTTGATCACATTCATGCATCAAGCCAGACACGCTGAATGTAGCCAGTAAATACGCCTGCGGCCCCACCGCCATATGCACGCCCAAGCGTTCCAGTTGGGTTAAGAAAAACGATTTGTGCACCAAGCGGCTGGCCAATGCGGATGAGGTGGAAACCGCCACCAGTATTGCCAAGCCCGTCTGCCAATCGCCGGTCATCTCGAACACCAGCAATGACGTTGAAATCGGCGCACCCAGCACGGCGGCGGCCACGGCGGCCATGCCGGCCAGCGCGTATAGTGTGGCGTAACTTTCAAGTGACGGGAAGGCCCCCAAGGCAACCCAGCCAAAGGCAATGCCCGTCAAAGCACCCACCATCAAAGACGGTGAAAATATTCCGCCGCCCATGCGGCCCGCAAACGTTACCGCGACCGCCAACACTTTGGCGGCCACAAAAATCACCGCCGTCCAGAAGGTGATATTACCGTTTAATGCATTCCATGTGGTTTCATAACCAACTCCGATGATATGGGGAAATGCGATCGCTATTGCCCCCAATCCTGCCCCCGCAATCGCGGGGCGCAGCCATGCGGGAATGTTCAAAAAGGATTGTACTTTATCGCCTACATCTTCGGCCAAAAACACGGCCTTCATCATGGTCACGGCCACCAAGCCACAGACCAGGCCCAACAGCAAAAATGCGGGCAATTCGCTGTAAAACTGCAAAGACATTTGCGGCAAAGTAAACTCTATCAAGTCGCCGAATATCAAACGGCTGACTATGGAACCTGCGACAGAGGCGATCACAATCGGGGCGAAAGCCTGCACCGCGTAGTGCCGTAACACCACTTCCAGCGCAAACAACGTGCCAGCAATCGGCGCGTTAAATGATGCGGAAACCGCCGCTGCCGCTGCACAGCCCATCAAGTTGCGGCCTGTTATAGCGTCGGCATTCAACCAACGTGACACCTTACTGGAAATCACCGCCCCCAAATGCACCACGGGGCCTTCGCGCCCCGCAGAGCCGCCCATAGAAAGCGTGATCATAGAAGCAAGGGCAGATGCCAAACCTGCTTTACCTTCCACACGTCCTTCCGATAAAGCAGCCCCGCGTATAACTTGCGCCACACTGCGCGCCCGCCCGTCAGGGGTGAAACGGTGCAAAATAATACCGACGATCAACCCGCCCACGATAGGCACACATAATATCCAGTACCACGGCAGGAAAACCGCATAGCTGACCAGTCCCATATCATCGACACCGTAAATCAGGGTTTCCAGCTGATTGATCCCCATGCGAAACAGGCTGGTGGCAATCCCTGCCGCAATCCCGACCACAAGGGCAACCAGCCAGAATTGCACCTGCCCTATGCCCTTGTCGCGCACGGTTTGGCTGGCAGCTAAAATCTGATCCCGAAGGGCATGCAGTATGTTTGTGATCTTGCGCGGCACGATGTCCCCAATTAGCTCTTTTCCAAGTGTTAGTTTTTTTCTACTCTCAACGCAATTCATCGGAGAAAATAATGTCAGATATTGCCGCCGCAGTTACAGAACTACAATCGCTTTTGGGCAAACGCCTAAGCACGGCCCAAGCGGTTTTGGATCAGCACGGGGCCAGCGAAACCTATTTTGCACCAACCCCGCCCGATGCGGTGGCTTTTCCCGCGCATACCCAAGAGGTTTCGCAGATTGTGAAAATCTGCGCCAAACACGGTTGCCCGATAATTGCGTGGGGTGTGGGCACATCTTTGGAAGGTCATGCATTGGCAATAAAAGGCGGGGTTACCATCAGTTTTGCGCAGATGGATCAGGTTGTGCAGATCTACCCCGAAGATTTGCTGGCCCTTGTGCAACCCGGCATCACGCGCGAAGCTTTGAATGAAGAATTGCGCGCAACCGGTCTGTTCTTTCCCGTTGACCCCGGTGCTAACGCCACCATCGGCGGCATGACGGCAACACGGGCTTCGGGTACGACGGCAGTGCGGTATGGCACGATGAAAGAAAACGTGCTGGCGCTGGAAGTGGTGCTGGCGGACGGGCGGATTATTCGCACCGGTACTCGGGCCAAAAAATCATCGTCGGGCTACGATCTGACCCACCTGATGGTGGGCTCAGAAGGCACGCTTGGTATTATCACCGAAGTGACCTTGCGCCTGCAAGGCCAACCTGACGCGATTGCGGCTGCCGTGTGCGATTTTCCATCAGTAGAGGCCGCCGTGAACACCGTAATTATGGCGGTGCAAATGGGGGTTCCGATGGCGCGGATGGAATTGATAGATGCACTTTCAATGCAGGCACTGAACCAATACAGCCAGTTAGGTTTACCTGAAAAACCACATCTTTTCATGGAGTTTCATGGGTCAGAGGCCAGCGTTTCAGAACAATCCAAAAGCCTAAAAGAACTGGCAACTGACATGGGTGGTGGTGATTTTCAGTGGTCTACCAAGACCGAAGATCGCAACAAGTTATGGCACGCGCGCCATAATGCATTCTTTGCCACCAAAGCCCTGAAACCGGGATTTTTCGGTATGTCGACAGACGTTTGTGTACCGATTTCAAAACTGGCCGAAGCGATTAGGGGCACGGCTGAAGAAGCCGCCGAACACGGTATGTTCGCGCCTATTTTAGGCCATGTGGGCGACGGTAATTACCACACGCTTTTCCTGATCGACCCCACTAAGCCCGCAGAGCTGGCACTAGCGCAAAAGCTGTCTCACAACATGAACATGCGCGCCCTTAAATTGGGCGGAACGGTCACGGGCGAGCATGGTATCGGTGTCGGCAAAATGAAATATATGGCAGATGAACACGGCGACGCGTGGTCGGTTATGGCGGATATTAAACGTGCGCTTGACCCGCAAAATATCATGAACCCCGGCAAGGTTGTGCAGGTTAATTAGGCTTTGAAATCAGCGGCCATGCGCAGTTCACGCAACGGGCGTACTTTAGCAATAGATTGCTGGTAGACAGGGTGCGCCTTATAGGACGCAAGCTGATCTTCATCCGAAAACTCCGCATAAACAATCACCTCAACCATACCACCCGTCAGTTCATCTGTCTGCAGGTTACGGCTGATCTCCATGTGATCCACATGCGGATTGGTTTTCAAAACCGACAGGCCTTGCATAATTGCATCAACATCTTTTTTGTCTTTAGCACTGAAAAAAACAACATGGCGGATCATTTTTATCTTTCTTTAATTCAGCAAAGCTCGCGCAGCTGCGCGGGCTTCATCGGTAATAACGTCGCCCGATAGCATACGTGCGATCTCATCCATACGCTCTGTGCTGCTCAGTTTCACAATCGAGGTCAGGGTTTTTTCGCCGTCCGTGGCTTTTGATACCTGCCACTGATGGTCGCCTAATGCAGCCACCTGTGGCGAGTGCGTCACCACCAAAATTTGCCCTTTACCTGCCAGTGTTGATAAGCGGCGCCCGACCGCATTGGCTGTCGCCCCGCCAACACCGCGATCTATTTCGTCAAAGATCAGGGTCAGACCGTCAGCGCGTGATGTCAGGCAGACTTTCAACGCCAACAGGAACCGCGACAATTCCCCGCCCGAGGCGATTTTATTGATCGGGCCAGAAGGTGCGCCGGGGTTTGTGGACACAGTAAACATAACGGTATCCGCCCCGTCAGGCCCTGCACCCGCTTCCATTATTTCTGTCGTGAAAACAGCGGCTTCCATTTTCAACGGGGCCAGTTCACGGCCCATTTTCGCATCCAGTTCCGCCCCGGCTTTGCGGCGGCTTGCCAGTAAATCAGCGGCCAGACGGTCATAGACCGCCCTTGCTTGCAGCAGTTGTTGTTCCAACTCTGCCAAATGCCCTTCACCCATATCAATGGCTTGCAATCGGGCCGCCAAATCTATGGTCAGATCAGCCAGAGCATCCGGTTGCACATTGTGCTTTCGCGCCAATGCGCGGATTGCAAACAGGCGCTCTTCGATCTGTTCCAACTCATAGGGATCAAACGCCAGTTGGGTCAGGCAATCTTCCACACCGCGTTGTGCATCTGCCAGCTCGTTTATAGCGCGCGATAGGGCTTCCATCGGTGCGTCCAACCGGCCTTCGGCCTTATCAGCGGCGTCTTGCAACCATCGGGTTGCATCCTGCATTCGGCCTTCTGCACCTTCAACCGACAATGCGCTTGCGGCTTTGGTAATATCATCACGGATGCGCTCACCCGATTGCATCAAACGACGGCGTGTATCTAATTTGGCATCTTCGCCCGAAACGGGTGCCAGAGTAGTCAACTCTTCCACCGAATGACGCAGAAAATCTGCATCGCGTTCGGCTTCGGCTAAGGCCGCACGATCTATAGAGATTTGTTTTTCCAAAGCGGCAACATCACGCCAAGCTTGCCTGATTGCACCCAGATCATGCCCCGCAAATGTATCCAGCAAATTGCGGTGACCCCTAGCGTTCAACAAGCCACGGTCGTCATGCTGGCCGTGCAGTTCCACCAGACATTCCGATAGCTTGCGCAAAACCTCACCGGTGCAGCGGCGGTCGTTTACATAGGCGGTTTTTCGCCCATCTTTTGCATTGGTGCGGCGCAGCAGAAGTTCATCATCAACCGGCAATCCCGCTTCTTCCAGAACTGTGCGTGCGGAGTGACTTTCACTTAGATCAAACCACGCGGAAACTTCGCCTAAATCAGCACCTGTGCGCACCATGTCAGCACGCCCACGCCAGCCTAATACAAAGCCGAGGCTGTCAAGAAGAATGGATTTACCTGCACCGGTTTCTCCGGTTAACACATTCAAACCACGGTCGAATTCTAGATCCAACCGTTCAATAAGCAACATGTTTCGGATGTTCAGACCACGCAGCATGGCGCCCCCCTAAAGCGTGGGCCTATAACCATTCGCCTTTGATCGCTTGACGCCAGATGCGGCGCAACCAGCGGGAACTTTTCTTGTTTTCGGCATCGGTTGAAATACCTTGGCCCGTTAGTAAAACATGGCTGTCTTTATACCAGTCAGTGCCTTGGAAGTTATAACCAAGAATGGCACCCGCGGTTTGCGCATCGGTTTCGATGCCCAAAGACAGATAGGATTCCACCAGCCGGTGCAGGGCTTCAGGTGTGTGTGTTGTTGTTTGGAAATCTTCTACAACAATACGGAAACGGTTGATCGCCGCCGTGTAATGGCCGCGTTTAAGATAATAACGACCGATTTCCATTTCTTTACCTGCCAAGTGATCCAAAGCCAGATCAAATTTCAGCAAGGCAGAAGTTGAATATTCGCTGTCAGGATAGCGTTCCACGGTGGTTTTCAAGGCTTGTAAAGCTTGAAAGGTAACACCTTGGTCACGGCTAACATTGTCAATTTGATCATAAAAACTAAGGGCTATCAGATATTGCGCATAAGGCGCGTCATCGTCGGCGGGATAGAAATCCAGATAGCGTTGCGCGGCAGAGCGGCTTTCGTCGTAAAGATCGGCTTCGTGATAGGCAAAAGCTGACATAATGACCGAGCGTTTAGCCCATTCAGAATACGGATACAGGCGTTCCACTTCGGAAAACCGTACAGCGGCGCGTTCAGATTTACGTTTACTTAACAGGGCTTCGCCGGAATTGAAGATCGCTTCAGGGGATTTCCCTACAAGAGAAACGTTTTCCGCTTCTTTGCCCTTCTTTGAACAGCCTGCTACGGCAATAGCCATAACCGCGACTAATATCAGCGACGTTTTTTTTGCTCGAAAGATCATTCATTTCACCCAAAGATATTGGAGCGAACATATAACACAGTTTGCATGCCTGCCAGTACATTCTTGAATTTATTTACCCTATAAGGTGCCCAGAGGCATATTTGTAATTTTACTGTATAATTCAATGATTAACCGGCTATGAATTTAAGCGGTTAAGCGTAAATCTTCCGCCTGAATATGCGCACCTGGCAACATTTCCGTCTGCGCAGCATCACAAACAACCATTTCCCACGCACCCGGTGTTGAAAACAGTTCCCGAAGCAACATGTTTGTCGCACGGTGCCCTGCGCGAACGCCCGTATATTTACCCAAAATCGGGGCGCCTGCCAAAGCCATATCACCCAAAGCATCCAGCATTTTATGGCGCACACATTCGTCCACACGACGGAAACCTTCGGGGTTCAAAATCGCGCCGCCATCAACGACGATAGCATTGTCCAGACCGCCACCCAAGGCAAGCCCCATGGATTGTAAAGCATCCACATCTTTGCGTTGGCAAAAAGTACGGCAATCGCTAAGTTCACGCACAAAAGCACCATTGGCCATTTTCAGTGTTTTTTGCTGTTGGCCGATGGCGTGATCATCAAAATCAATGGAAAACTCAATCTCCAGCACTTCAGCGGGTTTCAGCGTAGCAATGGTTTCGTCAAACTGAATGGAAACTTCTTTCAGCACGCGTATGGCGCGCACAGGCGCATCTTGAACTTGCACGTCCGCGTTTAAAATTGCCTGAACAAACGGATGCGCACTGCCATCCATGATCGGCACTTCGGGCCCGTCGATTTCAATCAGTGCGTTTTGAACACCTGTGCCGGCCAAAGCGGCCATAACATGTTCAACAGTAGAAACCTCAACACCTGCATTATTGGCAAGGCGCGTACACATTTGTGTGTCGTTTACACTGTCGTAAAGGGCGGGGATCAGATTGTTGCGGTCTGTGATGTCAACCCGGCGGAACCAGATGCCGTATTCGGCGGATGCAGGGCGGATGATCAAACGTGCAGGTTTACCTGAATGCAGGCCTTTGCCGATCAATGTCACTTTTTTTGCAACTGTTTTTTGCACGGATTTCGCTCATCGGTTATTTCGTTGCGTATTATTAGCAAATTATACCGAAATACCCAATTCACGCTTTATGACCAAATGCTACAATATAGACACAATCCCGAAACGCAAAAAGCGCGGGGCTAGGCCCGCGTTTTTAACAATATATATCAATTCTTTAGTTGGCTTGTCTGCGTAAGAATGCAGGGATTTCGATCCGTTCCTGATCTTCCGAGATTGCAGGTTCTTCATAATCCAGCTCATCACGCACAGCACTTAGGCTTGGTTGCGCGCCTGAACGATGTGGTACAGCACCGCGTTCATCATTGTGTCCTGTCATCTTCGCGATCAGGCTGTTCAGGCCAAAACCCTGTGATTTTTCCGGTTGTTTTGTGGCCTGTTCGGCACCCGCTTCGCGTTTTGGTGCCGCTTTAGTGGCCGCTGCATGTAACCGTGCCATGGTTTCTGCACTGGGCTGACTGGTTGGGCGGGCTTGCGGTGCTACAAAGCTTGAACGTTCATCACTTTCTTCCATCTGGAAAAAGTCATCTTCAGGCGCATCTGCACGTGTTTTCGGCTGATAAGCAGGTGGTGGCATATCATCTTCTAAAGATACCTCTTCAAACTCAGGCTCCGCATCAAACAGATCAGGTTTAGAGGCCTCAGTTGCTTCGGTTGCTTCGGTTGCTTCGGTTGTTTCAACAGTTTCAGCAACCTCTTTTTCTGGTGCCTGTTCCATGCTGACGCTTTGTGCCAATGGTGCTTTCATTGAACGGCGCGGTACCGGAATGTCGTTTACGTTCAAAGCCGCATCAATGCCCGTGGCCACAACAGACACACGCATCATGCCTTCTTCCAGCCCTGTATCAAGTGTGGAACCCACGATGATGTTTGCATCTTCGTCAACTTCTTCACGGATACGGTTGGCCGCTTCATCCATTTCAAACAATGTCAGATCATGGCCGCCTGTGATGTTGATCAGAACACCATGTGCGCCTTTTAATGAAATCTCGTCCAGCAATGGGTTGGCAATGGCTTTTTCCGCAGCTTGGATTGCACGATCTTCACCGGTTGCTTCGCCCGTACCCATCATGGCTTTGCCCATCTCATCCATAACGGCGCGAATATCGGCGAAATCCAGATTGATGATACCCGGGCGGATCATCAGGTCAGTTACGCCTTTAACACCTTGATACAAAACGTCATCAGCCATCTGAAATGCTTCGGTAAAAGTAGTTTTTTCATTCGCGATGCGAAACAGGTTCTGGTTAGGAATAACGATCAGCGTGTCTACAACCTTTTGCAAGGCTTCAACGCCTTCTTCAGCTTGGCGCATACGTTTGGTGCCTTCAAACTGAAACGGTTTAGTCACAACACCGACGGTCAGCACCCCAAGTTCACGCGCGGCTTGCGCAATAATAGGTGCGGCGCCCGTACCGGTACCACCACCCATACCGGCGGTGATGAAACACATGTGACTGCCAACCAGTTGATCAACAATCGCTTCAATGCTTTCTTCAGCGGATGCGGCACCCACGGATGGGCGCGCCCCTGCACCCAAACCTTCGGTGACTTTTTCACCGATTTGGATTTTGCTGGTTGCTTTAGAGGTTTGCAATGCTTGCGCATCGGTGTTGGCCACAACGAAATCAACGCCTTCAAGGCTTTTTTCGATCATGTTATTGACAGCGTTACCACCTGCACCGCCAACGCCAAAAACTGTAATATGTGGTTTCAAATCGGCCATCTCCGGCATGCGTAGATTCAATGTCATAATATAATCCGCCTGTGTTAACTGCTTGGCCGGGTTTCCCGATCCATATTTACTGATTCGTATCGTAACCTAGTGATTCGGTCACGTCACGAAAAATCGTGCAAATACATACAAAACTTAGGTATTTAAGCACTTTTCAGCCAATTTATGGGATGTTAACCAAGTTACCAGTTGTCTTTGAACCAGCGCATAGCTTTTTTCAAAGGTTTCCCACCCATGCGTTCGATGGGTAAATCAAAGTCCCAACATTCATCTTGCGGGTGGGCTGCATGCATCGCCAGACCAATGGTAGAAGCAAATGCAGGGCCTGTTGCGGCCTGCGGCAGGCCTTGCACCCGCATCGGGCGGCCAAGACGTACATTTTGGCCCAGTATTTTGCTGGCAAGCCCTTCCAGACCCGGCACTTGGCTGGAACCACCTGTTAATACAATCCGCTGGCTTGGCAAATGGTCAAAACCGGATGCATCCAACCGCTTGCGGGCCTCTTCCAGTATTTCTTCCAGCCTTGGGCGCATCACCCCGATCAGTTCAGCCCGGCTGATACGACGGCGGTCACGGTCAAAATCACCTGTGTTGCCGCCCAGTTCAATCATTTCACGATCATCAAGTGAGGTCGCAATAACCCCGCCATGCAGGGTTTTAATCCGCTCTGCATCAGAGTGCGACATTTGCAAACCTTGCGAGATATCTGAGGTCACCAGATCACCCCCCATACGCACGCTATCACCGTAAATCATATGCTTTTTCAGGAACACCGAAATACTGGTACTGCCCCCGCCAATATCAATACACGCCGCCCCCAGTTCCTGTTCATCTTCCACCAAAGCAGAGATCGCACTTGTGTATGCCGCTGACGCCACACCGGCCAATTCCATATCACAACGCTTCACACATTTAAGAAGGTTTTCAACGGCTTGCGTATCTACAGTCAGCAGGTGCATATCCACGGACAGGTTGTTACCGATCTGCCCGCGCGGGTCAGTCAAACCACTGCGATGATCCAGTGTGAAGTTCACAGGCATGGCGTGAACTGTTTCACGCCCAGCCCCGTAATCAGGCATATCACAAGACGCCAAAACACGGCCAATGTCAGAGGATGTGACAGTACCGTTTTCCAGCTCTATTTCGCCTGCAACACCGTATGAACGCGGCTCTGCACCTGCAAGGCAGGCAATCACATGATCCACACGCACATTGGCCATTTTCTGGGCACCTTGCACCACTGTGCGAATGGCCCGTTCGGTTTCATCCATTGCGGCAATTTCACCAAATTTAACACCGCGTGACCGCGTTGTGGCCACACCTATTACTCGAAAAGAACCATGGCTAGCCATGGCACCTGCACCCAAGCGGGCCTCACTATCGTCGTGCGCATCAAACTGCAAAACCATACAGGCCATTTTTGTTGTGCCAACATCCAACACAGCAACCAAACCGCGTTGCAAAGCGTTTTGACGTTTCTGGCGCATAGCGCGCTGTGTATCGTACAAATATGACATGTTAATTATCCTCTTCTGCTGCTGTTAGTCGCAGCTTTTTAAAACCATCTAATGCGGGTGCTGAAAGCCGTAAAATCGGTTTTCTGCCATCTCTTATGTCCACGACCAGAACGTCGCGGTTCAATATATCTTGTGCCCGGTGCAACGCCAGAATGCGGCCCAAAGCGGCAATCGGCTGTTCTTCGGGCAACATAAGTACCTGCCCGCGATCCAAAACCACATTCCAGCGGCGTTCACCTTTGCGCATCAAGCCACGCACGCGCCCCGATATGGGGCCAAGTTTTTGGAAAATCCTCAATGCTTCGGGGATGCTTTGCCCCACACCCAAGCCTGCCACCAAGGGCAAGTCTGCACGATCTTGACGTGAACCAAGGCGGCCAGAGGCCACACCTTGTGCATCCAATAAGGTCAAACCTTCGTCATTGCGCCAAAGCAGGGCCGGTACACGTTCAACAATACCAACCTGCAAAATGCCCTTGGCACCGACTAGAATAGAAACGGTTTCGATCTCATCAATCTTTTCCACAGTTGTTTTCAGGGCTTCCAAGTCCAGACGGAACGAGCTGACGGGGAGCGCCACATTCATCGCTTCACGCACCAGCTTATCCACCGGTTCCGATGCGCCTTGAATGCGCATTTGCTGCACCATAAACTCAGGGCGTTCTTCCATCGCATTTTGCGCGTTCTCAAAATATATCGCAATTTTTTGCTGCACAGCAGGGTCGCGCAGCCATGCCATAAGCACCACAAAAATCAACAATATCGGCAGGCCCGTGCGAATCAAGGCGCGGTAAACCGGTGTCAGCCACAAGCGGTGCAGCTTATATTTTACCCGGCTTGGGGCGGGATCATATGCTTTGCTTACCTGTTGCATGTTGCATCCTCGACCAACCAGCGCACAAGCTTGCCAAACGGAATACCGCTGGCAGCAGCCTGTTCAGGGGCCAGTGATGTGGGCGTCATGCCAGGTTGGGTGTTGGTTTCCAACAGGATCAATCCATCCAAACCTTTGCTTTCATCCCAGCGAAAATCAGTACGTGACATGCCGCGACACCCCAGAACCTGATGCGCACGCAAGGCGTAATCCAGACAGGCCGCAAAAATGTCAGCCGGAATATCGGCAGGGATCACATGGCGTGATCCGCCGGTTTCATATTTTGCGGCATAATCATACCAGCCATCGGTTTGGATGTCTGTCACAGATATGGCCTTGTCGCCCATCACTGTTGTGGTCAATTCACGCCCCGGAATAAACTTTTCAACCATCACGGTGTCAGGCATTTCAGCATTCAATCGCGCAGGCCCCTCGCCTGCGTTCACAATGTAAATCCCCACAGAAGACCCTTCATTATAAGGCTTCACCACATAAGGCGTTTCCATCGGGTGGCTTGCTTGCACATCTTCGCTTGCAACCAGAATACTTTTTGCAATCGGCAGACCGACGGATGCATACAGCCGTTTGGTCTGTTCTTTATCCATCGCCATCGCGGACGCCATCACACCTGAATGAGTATAGGGGATTTTCAGCCATTCCAGCATGCCTTGCACACAACCGTCTTCACCCCAACGGCCATGCAGTGCGTTGAACACAACATCGACGTTAGCCGCAGCTAAGTCAGCCGCAAGGTTTGGCCCTGCGTCCACTTCAACAACTTGAAAACCTTCTTCGCGCAGTGCAGATGCCACTTCGCGGGCCGTGGCCAACGAGACATCTCGTTCGACCGAAGGGCCGCCCTTAAGGACACACACGCGCGAGATTGCCCTGCTCGACATACCCGCCTCTTTCACCCACGGCCATTTTTTGGCTCTTAGGGTTTGTTATTATTCTAGGATCGGCTCACCGACCCGCATTATTTCCCACTCTAACGTGATATTACTGTGTTCGAAAACCCTTTTTCGAACTTTTTCGCCTAAATTTTCCAAATCTGTGGCAGTGGCACCCCCTTTGTTGATCATAAAGTTGGAATGCATGGGCGACATCTGTGCCCCCCCCACAACCGCGCCGCGCATTCCTGCGTCATCAATGACTTTCCAGGCTTTTAGATCATGCACATCATCATCACGGCCCGATGAACTGAAACCAGCGGGATTACGGAATGTTGAACCGCAGGAACGGTCTTTGACCGGTTGGGTCGCGGCGCGTTTTTCCAGCGCATCGGCCATCTTGGCTTCGATTTTTTCAGGGTCGCCTGAACTGCCTTGCAGAATAACCGAAGCGATGATCATGCCGTCAGGAATTGTGGTTGAGCGGTATGCAAAGCCCATATCCGCCTTGGTCAGCGTTACCAACGCGCCTGACCGCGTCACGGCTTGTGCTTCAATGAAAACATCCGCCGTATATGTGCCATAACAACCTGCGTTCATTTTGGCTGCACCCCCTATAGCACCCGGGATTGTGCGCAAAAACGCCAGATCAATCCCAGCTGCGGCCGCTTTGCGGGCCACATGAGCATCAAGGGCGGCGGCCCCTGCCCTTATGCGATTGCCCTCCAGCACTTCAATCCCGTTAAAGCCCCGCCCCATACGGATTACCACACCTTTGATGCCGCCATCACGGATGATCAGGTTGGAACAGACACCGATGGGCATCACGGGAACATCCGTCGGCAGGTTTTTCAGGAAGTTTTGCAGGTCATCTAGATCGGCAGGTTGAAATAATACCTCGGCAGGGCCACCGACCTTTAGCCATGAAAAATCAGATAAGGGGCGATTATGGGTATAAGTGCCGCGCACATCTGGCAGGTTTAAGGTCACGCCTTATCAACCAATCCATTGGCCCAAGCACTGATCGTGCCGGCCCCCAGACAGATCAGCAAATCACCTGGTTTGGTCTCTGCTTTCACAAATTCGCGAAACGCCGCTTCATCCGAAATGGCGTGTGCATGTTTATGCCCGCCCGCGATTAACCCCGCGACCAAAGCATCACGATCGGCCCCTTCAACCGGGTCTTCGCCTGCGGCGTAGACATCCGAAATTGCAACGACATCAGCGTCATTAAAACAGCCGCAAAAATCTTCAAACAAATCATGCAGGCGCGAATAGCGGTGCGGTTGGTGTACGGCAATCACGCGGCCATCGGTGGCTTGTTTGGCGGCACTTAATACCGCTTTAATTTCTACGGGGTGATGCGCATAATCGTCGATGACGATGACCTCATTTACCTCACCCACACGGGTGAAACGGCGGTTCACACCTTTGAAATTTTTCAGGGCTTCAAGGATTTCAGCGCGTTTCATGCCCAGATAACGCGCAACTGCAATCGCCGCCAATGCATTGGATACATTGTGATCACCGGGCATCGGCAACACTAGGCCATCAATACGCTGATCCTCGGATTGCAATACAACGTCAAAATACGCCGAACCCTTTTTGTAAGTCAGGTTTTCCGCGCGAACGTCTGCCTGCGTGTTAAAACCATACGTGATGATACGTCGATCATTTACACGCCCCACAAGGGCCTGCACTTCGGGGTGATCGGTGTTGCAAATCGCCACCCCGTAAAACGGGATGTTGGACACGAAGGTATAGAAAGCATCGCGCAGGTTATCAAAGGTGCCGTAATGTTCCATATGTTCGGGGTCGATGTTGGTGACCACAGCCACGGTGGCAGGTAATCGGTTGAAAGTGCCATCACTTTCGTCGGCTTCCACCACCATCCATTCGCCCGTGCCCATCCGCGCGTTTGAGCCATAAGCGTGAATAATCCCGCCGTTGATAACCGTAGGATCAAGCCCGCCTGCATCCAGCAGGGTTGCCACCATCGTCGTTGTCGTGGTTTTACCGTGGGTGCCCGCTATGGCCACGTTCGATTTCAGGCGCATCAGTTCGGCCAGCATTTCAGCCCGGCGCACCACAGGCAGGCCGCGTGCGCGTGCGCTATCCAGTTCGGGGTTGCCGGGTTTGATCGCGGATGAGATTACCACAACTTCGGCATCTTCCAAGTTTTCCGCCATTTGCGGGAATGATATTTTTGCGCCCATTTGTGCCAGACGGTCGGTGATTTTGCTGGGTCGCAAATCTGATCCTTGCACGGTATAGCCGTGATTGATTAGCACTTCGGCTATGCCTGACATGCCGATGCCGCCGATACCTACAAAATGGATCGCCCCGAGTTGTGTTGGTAATTTTGTTGCTGAATTCATTTGCCTTGCCCCTTTGCCGCCAGTTCTTCTACCAGATTTGCCAAATGCTGCGCCGCTTCCGGCCTACTTTGCGATAGGGCCGCTTGCGCCATTTTAGCCGCCCCGTCCGCATCTTGCAAAACCGTGGCAATACATTTTGACAGGCTATCTGCCGTCAATTCTTTTTCAGGGATCACAATAGCCCCGCCCACTTTTGCCAGCCCGCGTGCATTGGCACTTTGGTGATCATCCATTGCAATCGCCAAAGGCACCAGAATAGAGGGGCGACCGATGATAGAAATATCGGCCACAGATGAGGCACCTGCGCGCGATACAATCAGTTGTGCTTCAGACATCAGACGTGGAATATCGCGGAAAAACGGCGAGATTTCGCAGCGCACACCTGCCTGCGCATAAGCCGCTTCGCAGGTTTCGGTATCTTCTTCGCGGGCTTGCTGCACCACACGCAGCTGCGATTTAATACTGTGGGGCAACAAGGCCACTGCTTTGGGCATCATTTCAGATAATATCCGCGCCCCTTGTGAGCCGCCAATGGCCAAAATGCTCATCGGCCAGTTACCGGGTGTGATGTACCCCGCGCCATGTTTTTTCAGCACTGATCTGCGCACGGGGTTACCCACATGTATGCCCTTAACACCTTCGGGCATAGTGGTGGGCCATGTGCCGCAAGCCACCACATCCACCTTGGGTGCGAATTTTTTATTCACCCGCCCCAGCACACCGTTTTGTTCATGGATCAGGCGCGGTAATTTCAAATTACCCGCCGCCAGCATCGCAGGAATAGCAGGGTAGCCGCCAAAGCCCGCAACCACCGCAGGGCGGTCACGTTTCATCGAACGGCGTGCAGAGATTGCCCCCAGCAGAATGCGAAAAGGCACCCGTAGTTTTGCCATCAGGCCACCGCGCGCAAATGTGCCAGAGTTTACCACTTCGACCTGAACCGTATGGGGAAAGCCGCCTGTGTAGCGCGCACCACGCGGATCGGTGGATAGTTTGACCCGCCAGCCACGGTGCAACATTTCTTCGGCCAATGCCTGTGCGGGAAACATATGCCCGCCCGTACCGCCTGCCGCTATGATTAAAAGCGGGGCGTCAGGCATCACGTATTATCCTTGGGCTTTGGCGCGGTTGACCCAGAAGGTCACTCATATCACCTTGCGCACGCGTGCGGGTAAAGGCCAGTAACAGCCCCAGCCCCAGCCCTGCGGCCACCAGTGATGAGCCGCCATAACTGACAAACGGCAAGGTCATGCCCTTGGCAGGCAACAAGCGGGCCGCCACGCCCAGATTGATCATGGCCTGCATACCGAAAAGCACGGCAATACCTGTACCTGCCAGACGAATGAACGGATCACGTTCACGCACCAGACGAAACAGCGAGCGCACGGTAATGACCACAAACAAAGCGATAATGATAAAGACCAGTATCAGCCCGTATTCTTCGGCTGCCACGGCAATAATAAAATCGGTATGCGCGTCAGGCAGTGACCATTTCACTTGCCCCTCACCCACACCGACACCGAAAAATCCGCCTTCTTGAATGGCGTTTGTAGCATAGCCAAGTTGGGTGCGCGGGTCTAATTCAGGGCTTAAGAAACCGTCAATACGCCGTGCGAAGTGTTCAGAGTTATTATATGAAAACAGACCAACACCCACGACCGCCATTGCCATCAAGACCAATAGCAAAATAGGGGCGCCTGCAATGAAATACATCACCCCCCAAGAGGCTATGATCAACATTGCCTGTCCGAAGTCAGGCTGCATTACCAAAAGGAATGCGACGCTGATCATCACAAAGAATGAAATGCGCTTACCGGGCGGGCCGCCCACCTTCACGGCCGATGCCATCATCCATGCGGAAAACACAATAAAGAAGGGTTTCAGGAATTCTGAAGGCTGCACGGATGCAAAGCCCAATGAAAACCACCGCGTCGCCCCTTTGCCGTAATCAGTGCCGAACATCGGCAACAGCAATAGTGCTATGAAGCAGCAGGCAAAGCTGAAAACACCCAAGCGGCGCAGCAATACCGGTGACATCATAGAGGTCATGATCATCGCGGTTAACGCCACAGAACCAAAGAAAACTTGTTTGTACACATAGTAGAACTGCGGCAGGCCGTTGCGTTCAGCCAAAGGCACAGATGCGGCTAATCCCAACAGGATACCGATCAGAAACAGTGCCAGAACACATCCTAAAGAAACCCGATCTATGGAACGCCACCATCTGGGTAAAATTGGGTCAATGGGTTGTTGGACAACCCTACCAAAAGCCATTTCAGTCATTGCTGCTGCTCGCCATTTGCCTGCCATTTAGATGCGGCCTCATTGAACGGGCCGTCATTCCCCATTGGAATGCCATAAATCTGGGCTTTTGGCTAGTCTTTTACAAGGTCAGCGGCAATAATCAGCCGTTCAAAGCGTCTTTTACGGCTGCGACAAATGCATCACCACGCGCTTCAAAGCTGCTGAACTGATCAAAGCTGGCACAGGCGGGCGCCAATAATACTACATCGCCGGATTTGGCACTTTGTGCAGCCGCTTTAACCGCCGCTTCAACGGTGCCTGATTTTTCATGCAGGACATCGTTTAATTGATCGGCAAACGTATCTGCCGCTTCCCCCACAAGATAGGCTTTTGTGATACGATCAAACTGCGGTGCAAGGGCCGCAATGCCCCCCGCCTTGGCCTGCCCGCCAACAATCCAATGGATGTTCTTGAATGCAAGCAGGGCTTTTTGTGCCGCATCCGCATTGGTGGCTTTGCTGTCGTTCACATAGGTCACGCCATCATGTGTCGCGATAATCTGGCAACGATGCGCCAGCCCGCCATAAGATCGCAAACCTGCCTCTACCACCTTGGGTGCCATCGCCAAAGCGCGGCACACGGCATAAGCCGCACAAGCGTTTTGGTGATTATGTGCGCCCGGTAATCCTTGCATATTACGCAAATCAATCGAGGCCACTTGCCGCCCCTTGCGCCATTCTGCCAGAAAACCTTTGCGGGCAAAAATCGACCAACCGCGCCCCTGCAACTTGCGCCCTGAAGAGATCGCAATCACCGGATCACCGGTTTTACTGTCTTGGCGCACTTGGTTGGCCAGATAGCGGCCCTCGGGTTCATCAACACCGATGATCGCCTTGTCAGGCCCACCTTCTGAAAACAGGCGTCGTTTGGCCGCGAAATAGCCACCAATACCGCCGTGCCGATCCAGATGATCAGGTGTGAGGTTCATAAATACCGCCATGTCAGGGGCCAGCGCCCGGGCGAGTTCTATTTGATAGGAAGACAGTTCCAGCACCAGTATTTCACCGTCACTTGCAGGATCCAGATCCAACACACCGCGCCCGATATTGCCACCCATCTGCACGGGTTTATCGGCCTGTTGCAGAATATGCGCGATTAACGCCGTAGTGGTGGATTTACCGTTTGACCCCGTAATGCAAATCACTTTTGGCATCACATCGAATTTGTCCCATTCAGGGGTGGCGTAGGATCGGAAAAATAGCCCGATGTCATTGTCGACCACAACACCCATGCCCCATGCCTTTTGCACAATCGGGTGGGCTTCAGGGTATAAATGCGGAATGCCGGGCGATACGATCAGGCTGACCACATCTTCCCAAGGTTTGTCTTTGTTCAGGTCGACGACAAGCAACCCTTCAGCTTCAGCCATATCCCTTGCCGCTTGATTATCATCCCAACATACAGGAATTGCCCCACCCGCCTGCAATGCTAAAGCGGCTGACAGGCCGGTTCTGCCAAGCCCCAAAACCGCCACCTTGTGGCCGTCATATCCGCGTACAGGGATCATTTAACGCAGCTTCAGTGTAGCAAGACCAACAAGGGCCAAGATCAGGGCGATGATCCAGAAACGGATTACAATCTGTGGTTCCGACCAGCCCTTTTTCTCAAAATGGTGGTGGATCGGTGCCATCAGGAATACCCGCTTGCCCGTGCGCTTGAAATACAGAACCTGAATGATCACTGACAGGGCCTCGACCACGAACAGGCCGCCAACGATGGCCAGCACTATTTCGTGTTTGGTACAAACCGCTATTGCACCCAATGCGCCACCTAATGCCAGTGAGCCCGTGTCGCCCATGAACACGGCCGCAGGCGGCGCGTTGTACCAAAGAAAACCCAACCCGCCACCGATCATGGCAGAGCTGAATATCAACAATTCGCCTGTTCCCGGCACATAATGCACATCCAGATATTCGGTAAAGTCAACGCGGCCCACTGCATAAGCGATGATCCCCAGCGTGCCGCCTGCGATAATCACGGGCATGATCGCAAGGCCATCCAAGCCGTCCGTCAGGTTCACCGCATTGGCAGATCCTACGATGACAATGATCACAAACGGGATATACAGATAACCCAGATTAAACAAAGTGTCCTTTAGAACTGGCATAGCCAGTTGGCCTGATAATGCGTCGGGGTGAGCATAAGATGCTGCAATCGCCGCCAGCACAGCAATGACCAACCCAAGCAAAAGCCGGGCTTTTGACGAAAACCCTGCCACAGTGTGTTTAGTGACTTTCAGGTAATCATCGACAAACCCGATCAGACCAAACCCTGCGGTAACAAACAAAACGATCCAGACATAGGGATTGTCACTGCGCGCCCATAGCAAAGTTGAGATCAGCAAAGTACCAAGGATCAGAACTCCGCCCATTGTGGGCGTACCTGCTTTGGCAATAATGTGGCTTTCGGGGCCATCATCACGGATAGGTTGGCCTTTTTTCTGCTTCTTTTTCAGCCAGTTGATCAGCGGTTGACCAAAGATAAAGCTTAGGATCAAGGCGGTAAAAAACGCCCCACCTGCGCGAAAAGTGATGTAGCGAAACAGATTGAATACATCGCCACCATCCGACCACTCGCTTAAAAAATATAACATGCCTGTTCCCCTGATTTGCGCACTTTATGCACTTGTTTTCCTGATGGCGTCCACAATTTTTGAAACTTTGGAGCCTTTTGAGCCTTTGACCATCACAATATCATGCGATTTTAACTGACCTATAATTTGCGTCGCGTCATCCGCGTTTTCAAACCAAAGCCCGCGACTGTCCTTTGGCAGAGCTTCATAAAGCCCTTTCATCAACGGGCCTACCAGATGGATCACATCCATCTTTTTCAGCGATGGCAGGTTTGCCATGGCTTTATGTAAGGTTTTTTCCGTCCCACCCAATTCCAGCATATCGCCCAAAATCACAACTTTGCGCCCCTTTGCCTGAAGCTGCGCCAGAACATCCAAGGCGGCAGCCATAGAGGTGGGATTGGCGTTGAAGCCTTCGTCGATCAGCTCGATAGTGGTACCGTCCTGCATCTGAACCGTCTCACGCCGACCCCGCCCTGCGGGGGTTGTCCATGTTGCAAGGTTTGTCAGGCACCGGTTGAAATCAGCACCCACCGCATCACAAGCAGCCAAAACTGCCAGCGAGTTCATTGCCAGATGTGCGCCGGGGGCGGCCAATGTATAGTCAATTTTCTGGCCTGCCAGATCAAAAACGACCTTGGTCGCATCATCCGAAACATAAGCACCCAAAAGGCGGAAATCTGCATCTTTTGCGCCGCCAAAACTTACAATTTGCGCACCTGCGTTTTGCGCGGCATCGTACAAAATCGCCAGCGTATCTATATCCGCATTCAACACCGCCGTACCGCCGCGTTTTAAACCATCAAAAATTTCTGCCTTGGCATGTGCAATCGCTTCAACGCCTGAAAAAGCCGCCAGATGCACAGGGGCCACAGTGGTGATCAGGGCCACATCCAGATCGGTCATACGGGCCAAAGGGGTGATTTCGCCTGCGTGGTTCATGCCGATTTCGATCACCGCGAATTCCGTGTCTTGCGGCATCCGCGCCAATGTCAGCGGCACGCCCCAATGATTGTTGTAACTGCTTTCAGCGGCATGAACATGCCCCTGCCCATTCAGGGCAGTACGCAACATTTCCTTGGCGCCAGTTTTACCGACAGAGCCGGTGACCCCGATGACTTTGCCTGAAATACGCGCCCTTGCGGCAACGCCCAAAACCTCTAATCCTTGCAGGACATCATCCACAATCAGTAAAGGTGCATCCGTGGGAACACCGTCGGGGATGCGTGAAACCAAAGCCGCAGCAGCACCCTTTTCCAATGCTTGTGCGACAAAATCATGACCATCACGTACATCCGTTAAGGCCACAAACAAATCGCCCTTTTGCAAACTGCGGGTATCTATGGAAACGCCTGACGCCTGCCAGGCAACAGCACTTGTGCCGCCTGTGGCCGCAACCGCTTGATCCTTTGTCCAAAGCACACTCATGCGCCTAACTCATCTAAAGCGGCTACCGAAATGCTGGCCTGTTCAGCGTCATTAAACGGCAATATCTGATCCTTGATGATCTGCCCCGTTTCATGGCCTTTGCCCGCAATCAACAAAGCGTCGCCTGCCTGTAATGCGTCCACCGCAGCCAGAATTGCAGTGGCGCGGTCGCCGACCTCATTGGCTTTTGGACAGGCCGCCATAATCTCAGCACGAATACTTTCAGGTTCTTCCGAGCGCGGATTATCGTCCGTCACATAGACAACATCGGCGTTTTCTATCGCCGCTTTTCCCATCAAAGGCCGTTTACCACGATCCCGATCACCACCTGCGCCAAACACCACAATCAACCGACCCAAAACATGCGGGCGCAAGGCTTTCAGGGCGGTTTCCAATGCAGTGGGTGTATGGGAAAAATCCACAAACACATTGGCGCCATTTGCCCGTGTAGCCGCCAGTTGCATCCGCCCCGGAACGGTTTCCAATGCGGCCAGCACATTAAATACATCCGCAGGCAAGGCACCCGCCGCTATTGCCATACCCGCCGCAATCAGCACGTTTTCCGCTTGAAATGCACCGATCAAAGACAGGCGTATAGTATGCACTTCACCCCGCCACGAAAACCGCAGGTCTTGCCCCGTTGCATCACGGCGTGTGTTAAGGATTTGCATATCGGCCCCATCACCGCCCAGAGTAATCACATCCTGGCCACGCGCTTGTGCGATCTTCACCAATTCGGCCCCTTTTGGGTCAAGCGTGTTGATCACGGCAGAACCTTCGGGCGGTAAAACGCGCGCAAACAGCCCTGCTTTGGCGGCAAAATATTCTTCGAATGTGTGATGGTAATCCAGATGGTCTTGACTGAAATTGGTAAAGCCACCCACTGTCAGATAGACCCCATCCAGGCGCCGCTGTTCCAACCCGTGACTGGATGCTTCCATCGCGGCATGTGTGATGCCTTCGTCTTTCAGTTTGCGCAGCAAACGGTGCAAGGTGATCGGTTCGGGGGTGGTGTGTTTCAGGCCTTGCGCATAAGCACCTTCCACCCCTGTGGTGCCGAAATTGACGGCCTCAAGCCCAAGGGAAATCCATATCTGGCGCGTGAAATTAGCGACGGAAGTTTTACCGTTCGTGCCTGTCACCGCTGTCATTGTGGCAGGCTGCGCCCCGTAAAAACGCGCAGCAGCCTGTGCTAAGGAAAGGCGCGGGTCATCGACTATTATGAATGGAATATTCAGGTCAGCTACATCGCGCTTGGCAATCTCAAAGCCTGCCGCATCGGTCAAAACGGCGGCGGCCTGCATGCGCACAGCATACTGAATGAACTCACCGCCATGCACTTCAGACCCCGGCATTGCAGCAAATAAATCGCCTGCGCGAACCTCACGGCTGTCTACACAAATACCGGAAATAATCGTATCGGTACCACCCGTGCCAGCAGTTGCCGTCAAGCCCAATTCCTGTAAAGTTTTTTGGGTCATTGACGTGTCCCGATCAGTTTTTCACCTGCGTGTAGTGAACTTTACCACTGCCCGCAACCTCTGGGCGCATATTCAAAACAGGTGCCAGGCGGGTGATCAATTCAGCGGCCACAGGTACTGCCGTCCAACCCGCAGTACGACGGGTTTCCCCTGCCGCGCGAATAGATGGTTCATCCAATGTCAGGATCAAAACATACTTTGGGTCATCCGTTGGAAACACAGACGCAAAAGTCGCTATCACCTTGTCATCATAATAGCCACCGCTGGGTTTGGGTTTATCCGCAGAGCCGGTTTTACCACCCACCGAATAACCCTTAACCTCGCCAAAACTGGCAGTGCCACGGGTGACCACATTACGCAGCATACGCATCAGGGTTTTGGATGTCGCATCTTTCAAAACACGCGGGCCATATGCATTTGGCCCTTCAACTTTTACCAAAGTTGGGTTCACCTGATATCCGCCATTAGCCAGTGTCGCATAAGCTGCTGCCAGATGCAGCGGCGTGGCGGCAATGCCGTGACCGTAAGAAATTGTCATTGTAGACAATTCCGACCAATTCTTTGGTAATAAAGGTTTAATATGCTTGGCTTCCACTAATTCTAGCGGTGTCGCTTTCAGCAAACCCAACTCACCCAAAAGTTTCTTTTGTGTGGCGGTTCCCATATCCTGCGCAATACGTGCAGTGCCGATATTGGATGATTTTACGATCACATCCATCACACTTAACTGTTTGCCGTAATTGTGAAAATCGCGGATTTTGAACTTGCCCCATTTAATCGGGCCGCGCGTGTCGATCATGGTGTTCTCATTCACCAGACCTTTATCAATAGAGGCCGCAACCGCGAACAATTTAAATGTCGAACCCAGCTCATACACCCCTTGGGCGGCGCGATTAAACAGCGGGCTGTCGGATGGATCACCCTTAACCAACTGCCTTGGCCGGTCATTGGGGTCAAAGTCCGGCAGTGAGACCATTGAAATCACTTCACCGGTGTGTACATCCATCAACACGGCGGCTGCACCCTTGGCTTTCATAATTTTCATGCCGCCTGCCACCACACGGCGCATGGTGGCCTGTGCGGTAAGGTCAATGGACAGTTGCAAAGGCTTATCCACCTCGGCCGGGTCACGCATACGGTCGTCAAAGAACTTTTCAACACCTGCCACACCGATCAGTTCAGCGGCACGCACATCTTCTTTGCCAAAGCTTGTGCCACCCAGAATATGCGCGGCCAAAGTACCGTTTGGATAAAGCCGCATTTCACGTGGGCCAAACAACAGGCCCGGTTCACCGATGTCATGTACAAGTTGCTGTTGTTCTGGGCTGATTTTCTTGCGAACCCAGATAAATTTACGTTTACCTGTGAAGTTTTTCAGCAGTTTATCCGCGTCAATATCAGGAAAAATCTTTATCAGCGCTTCAGCGGCCCCAACAGGGTTTATCATCCTATGCGGTTGGGCATAAAGCGCGGTTGTCACCAGATTGGTTGCCAGAACCGTACCGTTTCTATCAATAATATCAGCGCGTTGCGAATATATTTTTGAACTGGAGGCAATCAATTTCGGCTCTTTGGGTTCACTGACCGCAAGCACCGCCATTTTGCCACCGATAGCCGCAAAACCCAAAAAGAACGCCAGCCCCAGCATGGTCAGGCGCGCTTCCGCACGTTTACGCAGTTTTTGTTGTGTTACCTGATTGCGTTTGGCGCGTTCCATCGCTTCGATATGATCGGGGCTTTCGCCGTGTTGGCGCGCTTCAATAACGCGGGCCAAGGGGCGCAAGGGTGTTCTGATCATGGCTGAGTTCCCCCGCTTATGGTAACGGGATCAGTGACACTGTCGATAATCGTTGTGGGGTATCCCACCATTTCACTGTCGCCGAAATGTGATGGTGCCAGTGGGATCAGTTTCAGGTCTTCAAAGTTCAAATCCACCAAGTCACGCAAGCGATCTGGGCGGTTCAGGTAGGCCCATTCCGCGTTTAACACCGCAATGGTTTCTTTTTCATGGGCGATTTGTTTTTGCAAAGCCCGCACTTCTTTCAGTGCTGCTTGGGTTTTGTAGTTTTCCGTATAGGCCCAATAGGCCAACCCGACGACAAAAGTGGCGCACACGATAAAAAACAAACTACGCATTACTGTAACCTCATACGATCAAAATCAGGCAAGCCAAGGGCCTTGGCGTCAATATCCCCACTAGGGGCATCGGTGCGCCGCGCAAGGCGCAATTTAGCGGAACGCGCACGCGGGTTTTCCGCCATTTCACTTTCCGTCGGCCCAATGGCTTTCTTGGAAATTTTTTCAAACTGTGGAACAGTCGCCTGCATTTCAGGTGCATAACGACTGCCGCGCGCTTGCGTGCTGCGGGCCTGAATAAAGCGTTTGACGATGCGGTCTTCCAATGAATGAAACGTCACAACGGCCAAAAGTCCACCGTCAGCCAACACAGCTTCGGCGGCCACAAGACCGCGCACCAATTCGCCCAACTCATCATTCACCACAATGCGCAACGCTTGGAATGATCGCGTTGCAGGGTGTACCTGGTTGGGCTTTGGCCTGGGCAATGCCGCTTCGATTATTTTTGTCAGCTGGTGTGTGGTTTCAAAGGGTGACAGTTTGCGGGCTTCAACGATGCGCCGCGCAATCCTGCGCGAGGCCCGTTCTTCACCGTATAGGTACAAGATATCTGCCAACACAGCTTCATCTGCGGTGTTCACCACATCTGCTGCTGTCATGCCGCTTTGTGACATGCGCATATCCAATGGCCCGTCTTGCATGAACGAAAAGCCGCGTGCAGCCTGATCTATCTGCATGGAAGACACGCCAATATCCAGAACCACGCCATCCAAAGGTGCCGCACCCTGTTCTTGTACCAATCGGTCAAGTTGGCCGAATGTACCTTCGATCAACACCAGACGATCACCGTAATCACCGGCCCAAGCCTGCGCGCGCACAAAAACTTCAGGGTCGCGATCTATCGCATAAACTGTTTCAGCCCCTGCATCTAAAAAGGCGCGCGTGTAACCGCCTGCGCCAAACGTACCATCCAGCCAACGACCCTGCACAGGGGCGACCGCATCCAAAATTGGGGTTAGTAAAACAGGAATGTGTGGGGAAGACGGGGGCGTTTCCTGCGTCTGCGCCATAGTTAATCCCCCGTAGATGCCGTTATCGGGGCATTGCCCAACAAGACCAGCGGATCAATATTTTCATCTTCATCATACCATTCATCCATTTTTTCAGAATGCTCTTGATGGGCTTCGGGTTGCCAGATTTGAAACGTGGTACCAGCGGCGGCAAACACGGCTTCATCGGTAATACCGAATTTGTCACGTATATTTTGCGGTAAAACCAAACGCCCGGTCAGATCGACCTGCACCTGAAAAGATTCTGTTAGGAACGTATGTTCAGCCCTGCGACGGTCTATTGACCCAAGCTGCATGGTTTCAATGCGCGCATCCACATCATCCATCGCCTCAACAGTATAACCTTCGATAAACTTGCGGCCCTTGCCACCGTAAACCAGAATAAGAGTTGGGAACAAACCTGTTGTCCAGTCTGGATCACCCGTTTCCAGAACACGCCTAAAGGCGGCGGGGATAGATACCCGACCTTTAGCATCCACCTTGTGGGTGCTTTTACCTCTGAAACGTTGTGCCACTGAAACGGGCCTCCTTATTCATTTCTTGCCCCAGACAAATTTTATGTCTTAGAACGGAAACGGCGGACTGAACTGCTGCCACTGTTCAATCCGCCGATATTGTCCCATTCGGGATGTCCAACTATGGTGCCACCTTGGGGGGGTGTCTGCTCGCAACCCACGTCGGATCTTTATTGGATGTGGCGGGTGCCTGTATGAAACCTTTTGGTTTTCTTAGGGTCTTGATGCCCTTTGTGTATCCCTACCTCATCTGTACATTCTGTATCACATGGGAATTTATGGGATGCAACTGTTTTTTATGGGAATTCATTAAATAATCAATGATTTATGTTTCTTAGCATGAAATTCGGCTTTGTAAAATAAAATATTTTAAGTACATATTGTGTTTCATAGGGCATCACAACACTACATATGGTACATATAAGTTTTATGGTAAATTTTCCCATACAGTACCATATTTTTCCCACGCAGTCAGGAACATAATAAGAACATCTATTTTTATCGGATTTAGACCGCGAATCTTATGCCAAAACAGGGCGGTGATTCACCCGTTAATACCAAGCCCCATCCATAACTTGCGCCTGACTTGCCCCTAGCCCCACCAGTTGCGTGAACTGTTTCGCATAGGCTTTTTTGTAATGATACGGGTATACAAAACGCGGCTTAAACGCCTCAACCGCTGAAACCGCCTGTTTCGCATCCATCGTATAGGGCAGGATCATCGGCAGGAAAGCCACGTCGATATTTTTCAGCGCACGCATTTCGGGGATATCTTCGGTATCGCCCGCGCTGTAAATTCGCAGGCCATCAATATTAACGATATAGCCATTATCACGGCCCTTCGGGTGGTATTTTTTGCGGGTGCTTATGTTATTATACGCAGGGATCGCTTCTATTTTAACAGTGCCGAACGTGACTTCTTGCCCGTTGCCGATAGATGTCGCCACCGCTTTCAGCTTTTGGGGCAGTTTTTTATAGACAGTGGGGTTGGCCAGTATTTTCGTACCTTTGGTCAGCAAAGTCTTCAGGGTTTTAGGTGCATAATGATCACTGTGATGATGGGTCAACAAGATCAGATCAGGGGGTGGCAGATGGGCGTAGGCCGCCGCGTGGCCCACCGGATCATTATAAATCACAAGGCCCGGCACCTGTAGGACGAAAGAGGCATGGTATATGGGGTGTACGGTTATTTTACCCGTATCCCCCTGAAACGTATCGAAACCCTTGCCGGCGGCAAGGGATGCATAAGGCAGAATAACCGCCGCCCCGATTGCTGTGGTTAGAAACCTGCGCCGTGTTTGCATGACTGTCCCTTTCGTGGTTTTAGGAAAGGGTAACGCTTGGGCATGATATGTATAGTGACCTCACGCTAAGGTGTTCAGTTGATAAAAGCAAAACCTATCGCCCATCATAGCCGTCGTCGATAGACGAGGGCTGCGCCTGACAGGTGGGAATTGCTGCGCAAATCCCACTACCACCACGGGAAGGCGCACATGCGCCCACCCAAGGTCAGGCGCTACGTGGATGATTGTTACCATTGTTCAGGAAAACCATTTGCGATCATTTATCATACTTATCTTAATTGTAATTATCCGCAATTCGGGCAAGCCTTATAGAAAATTCCTCCATCTTCTCTCTTGGATAGTTTTCCATTCCTATATTCACGCAAACAACATTTTCTATATGTTTCATAAATTTATAGTTATCCGCATTTTCCATAATCAATCTTACTGTATGTGGGATGTATCCGTCATACTCATCTTGGATACCCACTGAACTAACTGAGATCGGATCAAATGCATTCCACAATCTTCGGCAAAGATGTGTAAGTATTTTAACCTCGCGCTTAATATCTTTACGCGTATTATTGAATTCAATTGGGATAGGAAGGTTCGCATATAAAAGCTGCCCTATTGCGCTCCAATGTTCAGGTTGTTTATCAAGTGGAATTGTACTCCACCACTTTCCTGCCTCGTCTATAAGCCAAGTTTTTCGTATTTCCAAAAGGTGTTTTGATGAAACAACTGATCCATACTCATAGCCAGATTCAGATCCACAGCTAGAACAGATTTCAAAAGTAGTATATCCATCGCTATCAAGGGCTGTCATATCTGGGCACCCGCAAACAGGGCATCCTTCAGCATTGATTTGAATATCATCTTTCATAACTACACACCGTCAAATTTATTCAGCGGATGGCCTATAAGCCGGATTTTGTTCTGGGGGTCGCCCCCCGTCGATGACCATTCATCTGGGCGCACCGTTACCGATACGCTCTTGCAACCACCCGAACCTGCTGGGGCTAAAGCGGCCCCGGCCCTTGCGGGCCACGCGGTTCCTACTTGGTTTTGCTTCAGGCGGGGCTTGCCATACCAGGGATGTTACCACCCCCGTGGTGGGCTCTTACCCCACCGTTTCACCCTTACTGACTGACGCCAGCGGTTTGTTTTCTGTTGCGCTATCCCTCGGGTTACCCCGGGCGGGCGTTACCCGCCGCCTTTTCTTCATGAAGTCCGGACTTTCCTCACCCCCAAGGGGGTGCAGCCATCCAGCCATCCGCTGGGGCGCGTTTAGACTGTAGGGCGGCATTGGTCAATGTTTATGCTGTAAAACCCAAAGCGCATTTTCCTTTTGTACTTGATGTGTAAAAGCAGCCATATGTTAAATAATCGAATGTCTGCTTTGAGCCCAAAGATACCGAAAGTCCGTAACACGGCGAACACCAGCTATCGCAGCTGGAAACTAAGTCACCACTACAATCAAAACGAGCGTCCACACGCATGTAGATGTCAAATGGTATATATCACTCCTCGTTCGAATTCGTTGGTTGCTCAAATGGCAAACGGGCCACTGTGTAGGAAAGTGAGATCAATGCAAAATATAGAAACCAATCCGTGATGAAAGGAATGACCAATAGTTTATCTTCTGGACCCAATCGGCCTTGAACCGAAAGCCCGCCAAGGTCTTGCCAGTATGAAAACGGATATCCTGCCGCTGGCAAGTCCTCATAGCACAATCCCGCTGGGTTTTCCGAAGTTCGCGGACATAGGTTGCCGACTACTTCTGGCGCATAGCGGACCACCCATGCGCTCCCAATAGTCAAGCACAGCGCACCAAAGACCAAGAAGCACAACTTTATAAATAGTCCACCCCTACTTCTTGAATTGCGATTCAGAAGCTTCATTGATCCGCAGTCCAAGCTTGAGTGCCCACCACAACAACCTCGCTGCCCTTACACGTAGACGGGATTGGAGTGTTTAGACCTCCGAATATCTCTGTTCCACGGGTCACATAGCCGCCATTTGTTTCAAAATGTTGCCCGACAGAAATAGTAGTTCCCAAAATGCTGACTTCTTTTCTGGCGTCAATCCAAAGAGTGTGCTCGGCGGGGAAAATCGGAATGAAGCGGGAATTGTCGTTCCCCAAGTACAGGCAGTTTCCCTCAAGCACTAACGTACCTCCAACAAGTGCTTCCATTTGCGGCGCGTTCAGATCAGGCAATGGGTAAGTTCCGAACGGCATTTGAACAGACCCTTCGTCAGTGTTCATCTGAGATAGTGATGCAACGTCAGCATTGCCATTGGTGGTACCTTCCCCAAATGTGCTGCTTGTACAAAACATTGCAGCTATGAAAAAATGAAGACAATGCATCATTACCTCTCTGAGAGCCTGAAGTTCATTGTTCCATAGCACTAAAAAATGTCAATGCTACAAGCCGACGCGGCCACATATTCCAAGTGCGCAGCTCTAAGCAGACATTAGGGCGGATGCACTGAATTCACACTTTGCCCGCATAGCCGCCGTTCGCCCAAGTCTTCTTCGCACCTTCAGCTAATGCCGAATACTAAGCTTTTGGCATGTCACCGCAGCAAGGCCACTGATCTGCCAACTGCGCGATCACGTTGATATCCGTAACATCCAGCGCACCCGTCTTATGAGGCAAGAACCGCATGCGAAACGCAGATAGCAAAGCAGTGCGGTCATCTGTGCGGTAGCCAAAAACCCGGGCATAGCGTTCAAAATCATCCCATGATCCTGATAGGTCTTTGGCACCCTTTGGCCACACCGAAAACCCGCCCAATGCCAACCGTTGCCAATCAAAACGTGGGCCAGGATCAAATTTGCGATCAGGTGCCATATCTGAATGCGCGATCACCCGTGCAGCAGGTATATCCCATCTGTTCATAATACCCGCCAACAGCCCTTCCAGTGCGTCCATTTGTGTGGCCGCAAACGGCACATCGCCGGTATTTGCCAGCTCTATCCCGATAGAATGTGAGTTCACGTCCACAACATCGCCCCAAGCCCCAGCACCTGCGTGCCATGCGCGCATGTCTTCATCAACCAGCTGAATAACCTCGCCTTGTTCCGTGATCAGATAATGCGCGGAAACCTCTGCCTGCTCATCACAAAGTCGCACACATGCTGCATCAGCACTTTCCATCGCGGTATAATGGAGAACCACCATATCAGGCCCAAGGCCATGGCGTCTGGGCCCGAAATTAGCGGAATGTAAGTGTTTGATGCCAGCGGTGGGGGCCACTGTTTATTGCAACCCAACCATGCTGCGGAAAACTTCCGGTGACCAGCCACATGCGTAGCCGTCCCCGTCAGGATCGATTCCGCGTCTGTCACTTTGCGGCCCGCCACTGCGCAAGAAATCAAGTTGCGCGTCATCTGCGGATGCATAGGCCGCGCATTTTTTTTCTGCCCTGCGGCCTGTCAGAATTGAACGTGAATAAGCTTTTTGCCCCACAGGATTGGTTTGTGATAAAGCGTATTTTGCCAGATTTATGCCAGAGCCACGCGTGGGCGTTGCCACCGGCTGCACAATCTCATAATCCTGTTTCAGCTCTTCCAGTTTTGCGGCATCAGACGCGATGGTTTCACGGGATTTCACAACTTTAAAATCTTGCGACGTGGAGATTGTACCATCCCCTTCGGTTACCACTTCGATCGGTTTGGTTGTGTTCGCAGCTAAATCCACCGTAACGGTTTCACCCGCTGGTGCCCTACCTTCGGCTTGTTTCAAACGGTTCTCTGCCGCTGTGCGCTCCAATGAAGCGGGATCAGGCGTGATACTGTCAAAATATTGATCTGCATCATTGGGTTGCGTGGCTGTACACGCCACCAAACCCAATGCCAGAATGGAAAATTCAATAAAATGCCGCATAATCGCACCCCTTTTTGGCTACATTACCACCAGTTTTTCGGTTTGGAAGCAAAACCTGCGTCCTGTTCCAGCCGGTAAGCGATATTCAGCATATCGCCCTCTTCCCAAGGCCGCCCGATCAGTTGCAATCCAAGCGGCAGGTTTTGTGCGTCCAACCCTGTCGGCACCGCAACACCCGGCAGACCTGCTAGGTTCACAGTTACGGTGAAAACGTCGTTCAGGTACATCTTGATCGGATCCACATCCGCCATTTCGCCCAAGCCGAAAGCGGCTGACGGGGTGGCGGGGGTCAGGATGGCATCCACGCCTGCGGCGAACACATCATCAAAGTCTTTCTTGATCAGCGTGCGCACCCGTTGGGCGCGGCGGTAATATGCATCATAAAACCCTGCGGATAGCACATAAGCCCCGATCATCACGCGGCGTTGCACCTCTGGCCCGAAACCTTCGGCGCGGGTGCGCATGTACATCTCGTCAATCCCGTCACCCGCTTCCAGCGTAGCACGGTGGCCGTAGCGCACGCCGTCATAACGGGCTAGGTTGGAAGAGGCTTCGGCGGGGGCCAGCACATAATAAGCAGGCAGCGCGTATTTGGTATGCGGCAGGCTGACATCAACCATTTCAGCACCAGCACTTTTTAGCATATCGGCCCCATCGGCCCAGAGTTTTTCGATTTCAGCAGGCATACCATCCAGGTGATATTCCTTCGGGATACCGATCTTTTTACCCTTGATGTCGCCGGTCAGCATGGCTTCAAAGTTTGGCACAGCAAAGTCAGCAGAGGTGCTATCTTTGGCATCATGGCCCGACATGGCTTCCAGCATAATCGCGCCATCACGCACGGTTTTGGTCATCGGCCCAGCCTGATCCAGTGAAGAGGCAAACGCCACAACACCCCAGCGCGAACAACGGCCATATGTGGGTTTTACGCCCACAATACCGGTAAACGCTGCAGGTTGGCGAATGGAACCACCCGTATCGGTACCTGTGGCCCCCAGACAAAGATCAGCGGAAACCGCAGCGGCTGAACCACCAGACGATCCACCCGGTGTTAATGCTTTATCAGAACCTTCACGCCGCCAAGGGCTGACCACAGGGCCGTAGGCAGAGGTTTCATTTGAAGACCCCATTGCAAACTCGTCCATGTTCAACTTGCCCAACATCACCGCCCCCGCATCCCACAGCTTTTGGGTCACGGTGCTTTCATATTCGGGCTTGAAGCCTGCCAGAATGTTGGAACCAGCTTGGGATTGCACGCCTTTGGTGCAAAACAAATCTTTGATACCTAGGGGAATGCCACACATATCAGGTGCGTCGCCCTTGGCAATTCGCGCATCCGCTTTTGCAGCCTGTTCAAGCGCAATGTCAGGTGTCTTCGCACAATACGCGTTCAACGCATCGGCTGCATTCACCGCATCCAGACAGCTTTGTGTCAGCTCTGTTGAAGTAATATCACCGCTGCGCATTTTATCGCGCGCGTCTGCAATCGTCAGTTTTGAAAGCTCGCCCATATCCCCTACTCCACCACTTTGGGCACAGCAAAAAAGCCTTCGCGCGCATCAGGTGCATTTTTCAAAATCTGCGCCTGTATGCCGCCGTCTGTGACCACATCATCGCGGCGTTTCAGGCCCATGGGCGACACCGATGTCATCGGTTCCACACCTTCCACATCGACCTCATTCAACTGTTCCATAAAACCCAAGATACCCGACAGTTCCCCCGCCAGATTATCCAGCTGATCTTCGTCTACCTTGATACGGGCCAAATGCGCCACGCGGCGCGCTGTGTCTTTGTCAATGGACATGTTGGTGCCATCCTGCTGTTACGATATATCGGGGGAAGCTTTAGCGATGTGTGCGGGGGGGCGCAAGGTGGGTTGTGGAAATGGTAGAAGTTGTTTCATTAGATTGTATATCCGAACCATACACGTACTCTTCATACAATCTGGTCTCTATTTACTTTCCACCCAACGCATACATTTATCTGCCACCTTTTCCCAGCCCTTTTCCACAAGCGGCCAGTGGCTGTGGCCAGGCAGTTCTTCATAATCGCACCCGCCTTTGTAGCGTTTAGCACTGGCGGCAACGACGCTGGCGACCACGGTTCTGTCTATTTCACCTGACAGTAGCAGAACGGGGCAGCCCATTGCGACCTCATCCAGTTTGCTGGCTTTGGTTTTGTCGAGTATCCAAAACGCAATCTGGGTAACGGCTTTGCCCGAGTCCCAGCGCAGGTCTTTGTAATATTCCCACGCTTCAACCTCACTTATATTATGGAAAAACCCGTAACGGGCTTTTTCATAGCTGATTTTAATGGGCTTCTTCCAGAACATCGGCGTGAACAATATATCACTGAACAACCTGATCGCACTTAGTTTCAAAGCAAAAACACCTGCGGGGGGTGCAGGGCAAACCCCGATAACCGCATGTACATTACTGGTTTTGGCAGCCGCCAATTGCGCCAACAAACCACCCATGGAATGGCCGACCAGAACTGGCGGCGTGTCATAGGTTTCGATAATTTCCAGAATATCATCCACATGATCTTGAAGCCCGATTTTTTCGGCACCCGCAGGGGCAGGTTGATCAATCGTAACCTCGTGGTGGCGCAATGTGATCGCGCGGGTTTCATACCCTTGCGCTTCAAACCGAGAGATATATTTCTGCCAGACATTCGCACTGCCCCACATGCCGTGGATGAACAGGATCGGGGGCTTTGGAGTTTGTTTCTGGTTGCTCATTTTCTTAATCCTTTTTCTATTTTCGCAATCCTGCAAAAAAATCCTTCAACACCTCGGCACAAGCCACCTCATCAATCCCCTCATATACCTCTGGCACATGATGGCATTGCGTGTGGCTGAATATTTTCGCGCCGCTCTCTAGCCCGCCCGATTTCGGATCAGACGCGCCGTAATACAGCCGTGCCAGCCGCGCATTTGAAATGGCTGCCGCACACATTGGGCAGGGTTCCAGTGTGACGTACAGATCACACCCCGTCAGCCGTTCCTGACCCAACGCGGCACAGGCCGCGCGAATTGCCAGCATTTCGGCATGCGCCGTGGGGTCATGCAATTCGCGGGTGCGGTTACCCGCCTGCGCGATCACTTGACCGTCCATAACAATCACCGCCCCCACAGGCACCTCGCCACGGGTGGCGGCAAGGCGGGCCTCATCCAAAGCGATGTTCATATAGCTATTGAACCGTGTCATCCTGCCTTGTTGCGGGATTGCGCTGGTAATTTCAAGACACAAAGCCCCTAACAATTTGGCAATCACCCCTTATAGTTGGGCTATCAACATAGGGAAAAACATCATGCCTGATCAAAGTTTACGCAAAACCGTATACTCTGTTTTAGAGCGGTCAAACCGCACAGATAAGTTGGGCTACTATGTAGATATTGCCTTGATCATACTGATTGCGGCGAATGTTATTCTGGTTATTCTGGAAACCGTTGATACGATCTATGCACAATACGCACCTTGGTTCACTTACGTCGAATATTTTTCCATTTTTATCTTTACCATAGAATACCTGCTCCGCATCTGGGCCTGTGTCGAAGATGAACAGCTGGAGGGCGTGCGCAATAAACGCCTGAAATACATGCTGTCGCCATTGGCCCTTATTGATCTGTTGGCAATCTTGCCGTTCTTCCTGACCATCCTGTTTGTCATCGACCTGCGGTTCTTACGGGTCATGCGCCTGTTACGGGTGTTCAAACTGACACGTTATTCATCGGCAATGACTATGCTGATGAACGTGTTTCGCGAAGAAGCGCACGCGTTTTCCGCCGCCGCTTTCCTTTATCAGCCTGATAAGTTCGGGTCTATTCCTGAAGCCATGTGGTGGGCGATGGCCACCTTGACCACGGTGGGCTGATGGTATTGTTGGTTCTGGCTGCAAGTGGTGCCTATCTGGCTGAACATGATATTCAGCCTGATAAGTTCGGGTCTATTCCTGAAGCCATGTGGTGGGCGATGGCCACCTTGACCACGGTGGGCTACGGCGACGTAACCCCGATAACTGCCACGGGCAAAGTGTTCGGCGGTCTTGTCGCCGTGATCGGCATCGGCATGGCCGCTTTACCTGCAGGCATTCTGGCCAGCGGTCTGGCCGATCAGTTGCGCCGCAGCCGTGATGCGCTAAGTGCAGAGCTGCGCATTGCATTGGAAGACGGCGTGATCGACACAAATGAAACCGAAGCGTTAGAGATTTTGCGCAAACAGCTCGGGCTTAGCCGTACGGCTGTGGCAGATGTGACCAATGAAATCCGCCGCGAAAAGAAAAGAGGGGATACCCATCACTGCCCGCATTGTGGTAAGGCTTTACACAAATAAAAGCCGCCACAGGTCAGGAGTTTTCACGCAATGTTAATCGCACAAATCAGCGACACCCATATCGCAGGGCCGGGCCTGAAAACTTATGGGCATGCCCCGATGGCTGAAAATCTGGCGCGCTGTGTGGAACACATTAACGCACAGTCCCTAAAGCCTGATCTGGTGCTGCTTTCGGGGGATGTCACCAACGATTTCGCCCGCGATGAAGCCCAACGCGCGGCAAATATTCTGGCCGCGTTGAACTGCCCCTATTATCTGGTGCCCGGCAATCACGATGATCGTGATGTGTTGTGGAATGTATTTGGTGGAACAGCCATTCCAACACGCACAGACGGGTATCTAAACTATGTAATTGAAGGCCATGCGCTGCGCATCATCGCACTGGATACTTTATGGGATGGCGAAGATGGCGGTATGGTTTGTAAGGTTCGTGCGGCTTGGTTGCGAAATGCGCTGGCCAAGAGCGGCGATCAACCCACGGTGATTTTCATGCATCATCCGCCCCTGAAATGCGGCATCCCCGAAACCGATGAAGACGGGTTTTCAGGGGCGGATTTACTGGGCGATATTGTGGCAGATTATCCTAATATCGAGCGCATACTTTGCGGCCACATCCATCTGCTGACCCACAGTCGCTGGCGCGGCACTATTGTGACCACCGCGCCCAGCATGGGGATGCAGCTAAGGCTGGATCTGACAAAATCCACGGCCTCAAAGTTTTTACTGGCTGATCCTGCGTATCTGCTGCATCATTGGACACCTGAACAGAACCTGATTACCCACACGATCACGGTAAACGATTTAGACGGGCCATTTGATTTCAAACAAATATAGGAGCATCCCCCATGCCGAACAACGATTACGTCTTGATGATGGCACGTTACAATCAATGGCAAAACGATAGCCTAGTACAAGCTGCCAACAGCCTAAGCGATGATGAAAGAACCGCCGATAAAGGGTCTTTTTTCGGGTCTATCCAAAAGACTTTTTCGCATATTTTATGGGTAGATCAACTTTGGCTTAGCCGTTTTACCGATACCCCCGCACCAAGTGGCGGTTTTGCACAATCGGTAGATCATCTTCCCGAATGGAACGGGTTTTGCGCAGAACGTTCACGTTTTGATGCCGTCATTCTGGGCTGGGCAAATACTGTAAATTCCGATTGGTTTTCAGGTGACCTTCACTGGTTTTCAAGTTTGTTGAAACGCGATATGACCACCACCAAAACTATTGTAACAATCCAGTTTTTCAACCACCAAACCCACCATCGCGGCCAAATACACGCAATGCTGACCGCGTCAGGTGCACACCCTGATGATACGGATGTGCCGTTTATGCCTGAAAGTTATTTGGGTCAGTAGACAAGCCCCGCACATCGGTATACTGCACCCCACATGTCTATGGAAAATCAAGCGGGTGACCGCATCGCAAAATTCTTGGCCCGTGCCGGTGTCGCCTCTCGTCGCGAGGTGGAACGCATGATTGCGGATGGCCGTATCACGCTGAACGGTAAGGTGTTGGATACGCCTGCGGTAAAAGTGACGGAAGCTGACAAGATCATCGTTGACGGCAAACCTGTAGGGGCGCCCGAAAAACTGCGGGTATGGCGGTATTACAAGCCCAACGGGTTGGTGACATCCGATAGTGATGAAAAGGGGCGGCGCACGATTTTTGACGCCCTGCCCGATACCTTGCCGCGTGTGATGACCATCGGGCGTTTGGATTTAAACTCCGAAGGTTTGCTGTTGCTGACCAATGACGGTGAGCTGAAGCGTAAGCTGGAATTGCCCGCAACCGGTTGGGTGCGCAAATACCGTGTGCGGGTCAACGGCTACCCATCGGATGAGCTGTTTGCGCCTTTGCGCCACGGTATCACTGTGGACGGCGAGCATTTCCGCCCGATGGCTGTGACCATTGATCGCCAGCAAGGTGCTAATGCATGGTTAACGGTGGGGATTACTGAAGGTAAGAACCGCGAAATCCGCCGTGCGATGAATGCCATTGATCTAAGTGTCAGCCGTCTGATCCGCACCTCTTACGGGCCGTTTCAGTTGCTGACACTGGAACCGGGTGAGGTGGAAGAAGTTCGCATGAAAGTGTTGCGCGACCAATTAGGGTTGGAAAAACTGCCAGAAGAACCGCCTGCGCAGAAAAAACGTAGCTTTAAAAAAGCCGCAAAAGGTAAGTATCCGCCCAAAAGGCGCAATCAAACTTAAAGGGTAAAAGGGCTGTCTAACCGACGCTTAAATTACCCGCCATTTCACGGCCATCAGGCCCGGCAATCATCTCATATTCAATAGATTGACCTTCTTCCAGGCTTTCAAGACCTGCTTCTTTGACGGCGGAAACATGTACAAAAACATCCTTCTCACCCTCGGCTGGTTCAATAAATCCAAAACCCTTTTGCTGGTTGAACCATTTCACTTTTCCTGTGAGCACAGTCATATTCCTTCTTAAGTCGTTGGATTTATGCTGCTCGCAAAGATTTCACGCCAGATAAATCCAACATTGACCTAAGGTTACCCTAAAATACGATTCTGTCAAAATCGCAGGTTTCGTGGCCATCGGAACCAGTTATTCCATCGTCATCTCGGTTGCCGTCTGAAGGGCTGCCAAGCGCACTTCTTCAGCCAGATCAGACCCTGGCAAAGTACGCGCTAAAATCATGCCGCCAACACAAAGGGCCGCCACTGATAATGCTTTTTGCCTAGCCATATCCGTATGCCGTTCAATCCCGCTTTCAAACAATCCGACCATGGCTTCCAGCAATTCCTGATAAGACGTTTGCACTTCAGGGTTGGCGCGCGCAATATCAGACGGCAAGGCTATCATCGGGCATTGACCATCTAGGTCGCCCAAATGATCCGGCGACAGGTACCCTTCAATCATCTGGCGTGACATTTGCGGGCTGGGGTTAGCAGGGTCAACGCCTGCCGCTTTGCGCCACTTTGCCCCGCGCCCCATCAAAAAGCTGGAAACGGCAGCACTATAAAGGGCTTCTTTACTTTTGAAGTGATTGTAAAATCCGCCACGCGTCAGACCTGCTTCGTTCATCACCATATCAATGGTAACATCCTGAAACCCGTGCCTGTTAAACAGAATGCGCGCGGTTTCAACAATTTTTTCACGCGTCTTTTGCTTGTGTTCACTACTATACGGCATTGCTGACCCCTTAATTTTTCACATTTCTAACAGAAATCTAAATATGTTTTTTAACATATTTTAGCCTATGTTATAACGCGTATACAAATTGAAAATAACAAGGACAGATAATGCCAAAATTTCTACTTGCCTACCACGGCGGACATAATTTCAAATCAAAAGAAGAGGGCATGGAACATATGGTCAAATGGCAAGCCTGGAGTGCAGGTTTGGGTGACGCGGTTGTTGACCCCGGAATGCCTGTGGGGCCTTCAAAAACCGTAAGTGCCGATGGCGTTGCAGATGGTGGTGGCTCAAACCCGTTGTCGGGCATCACGGTACTGCAAGCCGATACCATTGAAGCCGCTTGTGAGATGGCAAAAGCCTGCCCGCATGTGGATATTGGCGGCACAATAGAAGTGGCCCAAGCGATGGATATGGAAATGTAACGCCACAAAATCATCCATAGAGATAACACGGAAAGAACATATATGACCCATTGGCTCATTCCCGCAAATACCAAGTTTTATGATGTTCTTTCCGCGTTGGCACAGGAAACGGCTTTTTGGCCAATGAATGCAAACCTGTCTTCTGGTGACGTTGTCTATATCTATCTGGCGGCACCCTATAAACAAATAGGCTTTATCTGCAAGGTTCTTGATACGGGCTATGATTTGGATGCGGTTATCGACCACGTTTCGCCATTCCTGATAGGTAAAGCGCACGATAAGGGGCCTTCTAAACCCTTTATGTCCCTGAAAACCATTCAAGCCATCCCGATTGATCAAAACAGCCGCCTATCCCTAAAACAGTTGAAACAAAACGGATTAACGGGGATGCTGATGGGGGCCCGGAAATTGGATAATAACCCCGTACTTTTCACATACATAAGAAAGAACCTGTCATGAGTTATGAACAAGCCGTGAACACAGTTCTTGGTGAAAATGGCGTAGAGATGTCTACGATGATGAAAGCCCCGTGCTTGCGCTACAAAGGTGTTTTTCTGGCGATGATGTTTGAAAAAGAAGATGCGCTGATCATCAAAGTCGCGCCTGAACGGGTGAATGAACTGATTGCATCGGGCCATGGTATGGAATTCAACTTTACCAAGAAACGCTTCAAGGAATGGGTGATGATCCCGCTGGAGTTTCAAGATGATTATACACAATATATCACTGAAGCTATAAATTACGCAAAACAGAAAGGCTAGAAATGACCCCAGAAATCACCATAGTATTCATCGCAATATTTGCATTATTTCAAATGGTTATCACCATTATGGTAGGCGTCTCCCGCAACAAGAACGAAGTACATTTTTACGATGAGGGCGATATTGATCTGCGCCGCCGTGTGCGGGCCCACGGCAATTTCACCGAAATAGTGCCAATCACATTATTGGCAATGATGGGGGCCGAAATTCTTGGCACACCGCCTATGTTAATCTGGGCAGGTGGTGTTACTTTACTGGCCGGGCGTCTGTGGCATTATTATGTGATCCGCACCGTGGGCTGGAGCAATGGGCGCGCTGCAAGCATGATGTTGACCTTCATCGCAATGATCGGATTCGCCATAGCAATTCTTTGGCAGGTTTTCAGCTGAATAATCATAAGAGCATATGTTCATAACTGCCAAAAGAAGGAACCATGCGAAAACTTGCAATCTTAACATTCCAAACACTTGATGGCGTCATGCAATCCCCTACAAGCCCCGAAGAAGACACATCAAATGGGTTCACGCATGGGGGTTGGGCCGTTGAATGCTGGGATGAGGTTATGAAACAAGTCTTAGATGAAGCAATGTCAGAACCATATGATCTATTGTTAGGGCGGAAAACATATGAAATGTTTGCGCCTAGTTGGTCCAAAGCCCCAGCGAGTAACCCCGTTGCAATAAAACTAAATAGTGCGACCAAATATGTTGTAACATCGACATTAAAAACGCTTGAGTGGAACAATTCGATTGCCATCACAGGTGACATTGCCACGAAAATCGCACAGCTGAAAAAACAGGATGGCGTGTTATTGCAAGTTCATGGCAGTTGGCAGCTTATTCAAACATTGCTGGCACATGATCTTATTGATGAATATCGCATATGGACTTTTCCCGTTATCATTGGCAGTGGGAAACGCTTGTTTGAAGGAAGGGCTGCACCCAAATATCTAAAGTTGGTAAAATCGGATACTTGTCCGACAGGGGCCGCAATGAATATCTATCGTCGCGTATAGTGGTTATGAACATAGCCTGTAATGTACAAATCCCTAATGCTCTGTGCAAGGCAAGCCCCAATTACTATCCCACGTACAAGCATGACTCATCTTTTCGCATTTAAAATCTGGCCAGAAATCTAAGGCTTAATAATTTCAGCAACCAACTCACCAATAGCCTTACTTGCTTTTAGCGACGGGTGGATCATATCTGCCCCGTGATAACTGCGATCGCCATTTGGCACCAATTCCGCCAAAGACAGAAAATGAACGCCCGCATCTTTTTGCGCAAATGCATCAATCCTTTTTTCCAGTTCATTACCTTCATTGCGGCAATGATCTATCATCGAGCCTACGCCCGGGCTGCGCAGATAGCCCACATAAATCACTTGCGCGCCGGTTTTACGCAGCTTTGCGATCAATTTAGGAATGCGCCCGCTTTGGCCATCTGTGGCAATTAACTTATTCAATTTCCGTTTGCACGCCATGCACCCACAGCCAAGCCACAGATCATTGCCGCCACCGTTCAGTATAACCCAATCCCAGTTGCCGGATCGGTATTGTTTTGGGATGCTTAAGCCCAAGCTGCCCGAAATCGGCAGCTTATATAACAGACGTGCGGCCAGAACCGAGCGATCTGTGACAGGTTCGCCCAGTCTTTTTTCAACCGCAGCGGTGATGGATCGGCCGGAAATTTTATGCGACGCCAAAAGCGAGTCGCCCATGGCAAGAATTCTGGAATTAACCTGACCTGCGATCATTTCTGACGCATTAAACAGGAAAAAGGGTAGTGCTATTAAGGGGAAAAGATAATTTTTCATTACAATACATTTACCATTCTTTTTTGTTAAAACAGACATCACAACTGAATATTCTTAAGTGATATGCTGTTATTTTCACCTTATTTACTTTCGAATTGTGCGGAAATTATTCTAGAATTGTGCAAAAACTATGAATATTTTCGACTCAAGCCCTGCTGGCCTTCCCCACTCTTTAGTTGCCCCCCTATAACCCCCTGTTTCCACCCCAAACACAAACTGAGGCGCAAAAAACTGACCTATTCCCGTTCAAAATATAGGGAAATGTTTGCTGCGACCCCAATATGCTCAGACATTTCTTAAAATGGTTTTGTTCCGGAAACTCTGGTTACGAGTTCTTTAATAGACAAGACTTTTCGATTCCAGAGAGCTGGGACAGGCACAGTGCTGGAAGGAATACCGGGTTTAAACCCCATAATAATCTCGTTGTTTGTCTGTTCGCTTAAAAGCAATGGCACTGAAATTCGTTTATAGCTGCCTTGGTTACCCCTATAAATCTCTCTGTATTTGCCATTCGTTAACAAAAACATTGTTGTTGAAATTGTTTTAACACCTGAACAACATGCTTCTTGCTCATTGTTATGGCTAACTTTATGAATGATCAGATTCACGATTTTCGTATCAACACACCCATGTTTTTGATATTCATCACAACGCCTCCCAAAATATTTGTAGCCTACTGTAAAGGTCGTATATGGTGGGGACAATAAATTCCCCTCCAGATTTTGATCCCCTGTTCGTATAATGATGTTCTTGACAACGGATTGATCTAGGAAATCCTTACACGTTACATCGCATTTCACTTTACCCTCAGCCCGATTTTCATCAAAGCCTGTGCGAACGATGGCGACAGTATCAATATCTGCATGAACTTCTTGCAAAGCCATATTGGGTATAAAATTTTCTTTTGCTAAATATATATTTGTCAGATTTATAGCGAGTGGTAGAATGAAAAAAATAATCACTGTAATTCCAGCCGCGATAATAGAGGTGGTCCTACTATTTCGACCAGTTAGCAGCCATTTTAAGATGGATCAGGGTTTCATTTAGGCTGCCAATCTCGTTGGTTCTGTTTTTCTTTCATAAGCTTCATCCGGCGTCAATATTCCGTGGGTCGAATGCGGGCGTTCGGCGTTATAGTATGCCATCCATTTTCCGATTCCTGTGCGAGCTTGTGAACCCATTTCAAATGCGTTCAGGTAGATGCATTCATATTTCAGGGATCGCCAAAGCCGCTCAATCATGCGGTTGTCGACCCAGCAGCCTTTTCCATCCATAGATATCGCCACATCGGCATCTCTCAGCGCCTGTGTCCATTCGAAGCCAGTGAACTGGCTGCCCTGGTCACTGTTCATAATCTCTGGTTTACTGTATTTGGCGATGGCCTCTTTCAAGGCTTCGACGCAAAAATCCGCTTCCATGCTATTTGACAAACGCCAGCTCAAAACCTTGCGACTGTGCCAGTCCATAATCGCCACCAGATACAAAAACCCACGCTGCATAGGGATGTAAGTAATGTCGACACACCACACCTGATTTGGCCTATCAATCGCCAGGTTTCTTAGCAGATATGGGTAAATCTTGTGCTGCGGATGCTTCTTGCTGGTGTTAGGCGTCTGGTAGATTGGAACCAAACACATCAGACGCATCAAGCGTCGCACACGGTGGCGGCCACACTTGTGGTCTTGCCGCTGCATATAACGCGCCATTTGCCGTGACCCATACCAAGGCGTATCTAGGAATTGTTTGTCGATTATTTCCATGAACCGCAAATTCTCGGCACTTTCACCCTTCGGCTGATAATACAGGTTTGACCGCGCCAACAACAGCAGCCCACATTGTCGCCGAACGCTCAGGTTATGATCCTTGCTCACCATTTTTTGCCTCGTGTTCCGAGCAACTGAACCGAGGCACTTGCTAAAAAATCCCGTTCCACAACCAGTTGACCGATCTTCGAGTGCAGCTTGTCAATTTGAGCGTCATCAGCGCGCCCCAGATCACTGCCACGCCTGGAAAATGTCGCGGCCATATTCTCAATCGCAGCACGCTTCCATGTCCCAATCTGGGTTGGATGCACACCGTACTTCTTTGACAGCTCCGCCATCGTCATTTCTTCACGGATCGCCTCAAGCGCAACCTTGGCCTTGAAATCGGGAGAGTGGTTCTTTCGTTTCGTCATTTTGAATCGTCTTTCTCGTTAGTCGATCCATCTTAACTACTGGTCCGAAATCTTGCGACCACCTCTAATCCAAGATATGTCTTGCCAAGGCGGACCTAACCTCGAATAAAATTTGAATGTGATATAATATAATATAATCGCGGCAGTAATCGTGGGGATAAGCCATAAAGTAATTGTAATCGGTATTCCTATAAATGTAAAAAATGCAATAGTCGCAATACCGCTAGCAGTCTCTGTATAACTGAAAATCGAAACTGCAATTAATATCATGCCCCGAATAATGACAGGGGTACTTACGAGAACGCCTAGTTTATCGGTTTTCTTCAAAATTTACCATTTCAATAAATTGTAAAAATTCATCTATCATGCACATAATGTGCTAGCGATTCTGCGCTTGTCAACATTTATCGCGGTATACTTCAATACGCTCAAGCACTCTTTGCTTGCACCGACGTGAAGAACCTCTTATTTCATAATCCACGTAAACAGGGGCACTTCAAACATGGCTGATCTATTCACACTTGAAAATCTGGGCAATCTGGCAATTCTGATCTTCCTGCAAGCCGTACTTGGCTTTGACAACCTTTTGTATATCTCTATCGAGTCGCAACGGGCACCCAAAGACAAACAAAAAGCCGTGCGCTTTTGGGGCATTATCATCGCCGTTGTCCTTCGCGTGGTGCTGCTGTTCGTGATGATCAATCTGATCGAAGCACTTGCGACCCCGTTTTATGTTTTCAACTGGACGGGTATACTTGAAGGCGGGGTGAACTTTTCCACCGTTATCTTTATCATCGGTGGGTTTTTCCTGATGTATACTGCCTTTAAGGAAATCACCCATATGCTGTCTTTGGACAATCTTAGTCATGATGTGGATGGCGGCCAGAAAAAATCCATGGCCAGTGCGATTATGCTGATCGTGTTCATGAACCTGATTTTCAGCTTTGATTCCATCCTGTCGGCCCTCGCGATCACCGATGTTTTTCCGGTTCTGGCCATCGCTATTCTGGTATCGGGGGCGGCCATGCTGCTGCTTGCGGACGGGGTGACCGAGTTTTTAAAACGCAATCGTATGTTTGAGGTGCTGGGGCTGTTTATCTTGCTCATCGTCGGCGTGGTTTTGCTGGGTGAAGCCGGGCCTGCGGCGGCACATGCGATGCATGATGATAGCCTGAAAATATTGGTTTTCGGGCATGAGATCATTCCGATGTCAAAATCCACCTTCTACTTCTCGGTCATCGTGCTGGTGATCGTGGAGCTGGTACAAACAGGGTATCAGAAAAAACTGGCAGCCGAGCGGGCGTTTGAGCAGGAAGATAATCTTTAAGGTGGGCTTCAGCCCACGCGTTGCAATGATTATATCAAACGCACAGGTGGCTTTATGGGTGGGAATCGGTACGGTGTGTTTAGCTTTGCGCGTTTATATGCGTGGGCTGAAGCCCACCCTACCCACCTTTTATAATTTCACCCTAGCAACAAGCCGCCACACCCCCTATATTATCAAAGTAATCACATAATTGGGGGCATGATGTCTGCCGCATCACTGCAATGGATTTCTTATTTTATTCTGGTTGCCATCATTTGGGTGGTTTCAGCCGGTGCTTATAGTGGGTCTTTGTAATGGCGAAACGCTATGGTGGAAAATTCAGCCCTGAAGGGGCGCCTGATACGGCCCCGGCCCCGCTGCGAAACAGGTTTCGCGGCAAGAAGGCCTATCAATCCAATATCCGTGCCAAACTGCTGTTTCTGATCCCGTTGCCTTTGTTGTTTTCAGGCATTGGCGAATTGAAGGCAGAAAACAGTATTGGCATGATGTTTGAATGGGGCGCATTGGCGGTGCTATTGTTAGCCGCATGGCTGTTACGTGACGGGCTGGAGGCCGAGGTCGCTTATAATGAGCGAAAAATCGCCCGCCCACCTGCTATACCGCGCAAGATATTTGCCTCGGTTCTGACCGGGGTCGGTGTGGCATTGGCAGCCTTTGGGGGTGCCCATGTTGCCCTGTTTTCCAGTCTGGTTTTCGGGGCTGCTGCCGCGATTGCGCATAGCTTAAGCTTTGGCATAGACCCTTTAAGCCGCAAAGGCATGGAAGGGTTTGATGAATTTGAAAGCGACCGTGTGGTGAAAGCCGTGGCAAAGGCGGAAAAACTGTTGGCGGAAACCATCAGTGCCGCCCATAAATTCAACGACCGTGCCCTTGAAGGGCGCATTGAAAGCTTGGCATCCACCGCACGCGATATGTTTCGCACCGTCGAAGAAGACCCGCGCGACTTGGCACGTGCGCGCAAGTTCATGGGCGTCTATCTAAAGGGTGCGCGCGATGCTACGATTAAGTTCGCGGGTCTATATGCACGCAACCGCGATGCCGCTGCACGCGCGGATTATGAAGCGTTGCTAAAGGACTTGGAACAAAGCTTTGCCGCCCACCGCGAAGTTCTGCTTTTGGATGACCGCAGTGATTTAGACGTTGAAATAGAAGTTTTACGAGACAGACTGAAACAAGAAGGCCTAACCGCCAAACGATAGGAGACATTAATGTCAGATGATACCCGAAAAAAGGCCGAAACAACGCTTAAAGAAGTTGAAAAAGTAACAGCTGCGGTTTTACCCGAACCCAAGGGTGAGCTGATTGTTATCGATGAAGTGAAGCCTGATCAGAAGAAAGTCATCAAATCGCGCATGGCTGAAATTGATATCGGCAACACCCAATCGATCATCGCGTTCGGCTCCAAGGCGCAAGCGGAATTGCAGCTGATCAGCCAAGAAATGCTGGCAGGGGTGCGCAACAAAGATGTGGGGCCTGCGGGTGACAGCCTGCGTGATATGGTCAGCTCTATTCGCGGGTTTTCCATTGATGAGTTGAACCCAAATCGGCGGCGCAGTTGGTGGGAACGCCTGATGGGCAAAGCCACGCCTGTGGCAAAATTCATGGCGCGTTATGAAACCGTGCAGGGCCAGATTGATAACATCACCGATGACCTGTTGGATCATGAACATATTTTGCTGAAAGACATCAAATCACTGGATAAGCTATACGGTAAAACCCTGGCTTTTTATGATGAGTTGGCGGTTTATATTGCAGCGGGTGAAGAAAAGATCAAAGAGCTGGATGATAAAACCATTCCGGCCAAGGAAAAACAGGTGGCCAATGCGCCCAAAGACAAGGGTGTGATCAAAGCCCAGGAATTGCGCGATCTGCGATCAGCACGCGACGATCTGGAACGCCGGGTGCATGATTTAAAATTGACACGCCAAGTGACCATGCAATCCTTGCCGTCGATTCGTCTGGTGCAGGAAAATGATAAATCGCTGGTGACCAAGATCAATTCAACGCTGGTCAACACCGTACCACTTTGGGAAACGCAGCTGGCGCAGGCTGTGACCATCCACCGGTCACGTGAAGCAGCTGTTGTGGTCAAAGAAGCTAATGATCTGACCAATGAATTGCTGGAAAGCAATGCCGAAAACCTGCAAGTAGCCAACCGCGAGGTGCGCAAGCAAATGGAACGCTCGGTGTTTGATATTGATAGCATCCGCAAGGCCAATGAATATCTGATAGCTACGATTGAGGAAAGTCTGATGATTGCCGATGAAGGTAAAGCCAGACGTGCGGACGCGGAAAAAGAGCTGGAGGTTCTGGAAGGCAAGCTGAAGGATACTTTATCGGCGGCAAAAGCCCCGAAAAAGGCCGCGCCGAAAGCCAAAGCGGCGAACAGCTGAAAATAGCAAATATGGAACGCGGCACTTGCGGCGTTCCATAATTCATTTCATAGTCGTTCCATGCGTTTCATAACCCTCATTTTGTGTATATTCATCGGCCTTACGGCCTGCACACCTGCGCCTGAGATCACCAAACCAAAACCAAGACCCGCCGGCATTGTGCCCAAAGGCCCCTCTGTGGCAAGCCAACAGGCGGCAGCATATTATGCAAGTGTGCAAGCGCGGCTTCAGGTGCGCGGGCGACTGCGCCAGGAAACACACCCTAATGACGCGCCATTTACGGCGGCGGATTTGGTGACAAACTTTGAACGTGTCGCCCTTTTTGACGAGTATTCTGAACGGGGCGGCGTGTTCATTGAAAACCAAACCCCCAGCACTTTGCGCCGCTGGGAACGCCCGGTCCGCATCGCTTTGCACTTCGGCCCTTCCGTCAGCAAGGAACAACGCGCGACGGACACCGCCCATGTCCGCAGTTTTGCCACCCGTCTGGCACGGATCTCGGGGTTGGATATCCAGTTGACCGATGCAAAAAAAGCCAATTTTTCAGTGTTTTTTTTGAACAGGGATGAACAGCGCGGTCATATATCAAAGCTGGTTGATAAAGTGCAGTTTATGTCGCCCCAAATCGTTGGCGAAATCAAAAACAGCCCAAGGGGTATATTCTGTGTGGCTTATGCCGTTTCAGATGTAGGTTCTTTGACGGGGTATAAGGGTGCCATAATTCTGATCAAAGGCGAACATCGCGGATTGATGCGCCAATCGTGCATTCAAGAAGAAATCACACAGGCTCTGGGCCTTGCAAATGACAGCCCCAATGCGCGGCCCTCTATTTTTAATGATGACGAAGAGTTTGCATTACTGACACGCCATGATGAGTTGCTGTTGCAAATGCTTTACGACCCCCGCCTGAAAATCGGGATGACAATAGAATACGCACACCCGATCGTGCAACAGATCGCACAAGAACTAATGGCCCTAGGGCGCAGCTAAAACAGGAGAATTACCATGGGTATTCTGGATTTTATAACCGGCGAATTTATTGACGTTATCCACTGGACTGATGACACCGACGACACGCTTGTCTGGCGGTTCGAGCGCGAGGGCCATGATATTAAGTATGGTGCCAAACTAACTGTACGTGAAGGCCAAGCCGCCGTTTTGATCCATGAAGGTCAGTTGGCGGATGTGTTCACGCCTGGGCTTTACATGCTTGAAACCAACAACATGCCGATCCTGACCACGCTGCAACACTGGGATCACGGCTTTGAAAGCCCGTTCAAGACGGAGGTTTATTTCGTTAACACCACGCGTTTTCAAGACTTGAAATGGGGTACGAAAAACCCCGTGATCGTGCGTGATCCTGAGTTTGGCCCTTTGCGTATTCGCGCCTATGGCACCTACGAGGTCAAGGTCTCTGACCCTGCCCTGTTCCTGACCGAAATCGTCGGCACCGACGGTGAATTCACCATGGATGAAATCAGTTATGCGATCCGCAACATCATCGTGTCGCGGTTCTCTGCCGCCGTTGCAGCAAGTGGCATTCCCATCTTGGATATGGCTGCTAACACGCTTGATCTGGGCAAATTGCTGGCTACACGTATTGCGCCTGAAGTTGCAGAGTTTGGCCTGGAATTGCCTAAACTTTACATCGAAAACATCTCGATGCCGCCCGCTGTTGAAGCGGCACTGGACAAGCGCACCTCAATGGGGCTGGCAGGGGATTTAGGGCGTTACACGCAATATTCCACCGCTGAAGCGATGACCGAAGCCGCCAAAAACCCCAATGGTGGTGGCGGCATGGGCGCAGGTCTTGGCATGGGAATGGGCATGGCGATGGCAAATTCAGGGCCTTGGGGCGTGCGCCCAATGGTTGCCGCTGCACCCCAAATGCCACCGCCCCCACCCCCTGTAGAGCGGGTTTGGCATATTGCCGATAAAGGCAAAACCACGGGGCCGTTTTCCAAGGCTAATCTGGGCCGTATGGCCGCAGACGGCAGTTTGCAACGCGATACATATGTTTGGGCCGTTGGGTTGGACGGTTGGCAAGCGGCAGGCGACATTGATGAGTTGGCACAGCTTTTCACCATCGCACCGCCCCCCTTGCCAAAAGGTTAATACTCCATGGCCGATACGGTCGAAGAACATAAATTCCCCTGTGATACCTGCGGCTCTGATCTGCGCTACAGCCCGGGCGAGACCCATTTGGAATGTGATCATTGCGGGGCGACAAAACAGATCACCCATCGGGGCGGTTGGCGCGGGCAATCTATTCGTGAGATGGATTTTCGCAAAGCGGTAAAAGACCAGCTGCCAGAGTTTGATATGGAAGAGCTGCGCACGGTTTCGTGTGAAAACTGCGGCGCGCATGTGGAGTTTGAACCTAACACCCACGCTGCCGAATGCCCGTTTTGTGCGACCCCTGTGGTCACGGATACGGGGATAGATCGCCAGATCAAACCCAAAGCTTTGCTGCCCTTTGGCCAGTCAGAACGGGACGCCCGCAAGAACATGACCGACTGGCTGGGCAAACTTTGGTTTGCGCCTAATGGCTTGCGCGATTATGCCCGCAAGGGGCGTAAAATGCAGGGTATTTATGTGCCTTACTGGACTTATGACGCCGAAACCAAATCCAACTACACGGGCGAGCGTGGCACGGTTTATTACGTCACCAAACGGGTCAGTGTGATGGTCAACGGCAAGCGGCAAAGCCAAACGCGACAGGTGCCTAAAATTCGTTGGCGGTCTGTGCAGGGCCGTGTGGCGCGATTTTTTGATGATGTTTTGGTGCTGGGTTCCAAAAGCCTGCCGAAGAAATACACCGATGCACTTGCCCCTTGGGATCTGTCCGAAATGGAGCCTTATCGCCCCGAATATCTGGCGGGTTTTCGCGCCGAAAGCTACACCGTGGCACTGGATGATGGCTATAATGAGGCCCGTAATTATATGAACCGTATGATCACACGCGATGTGAAGTTTGACATTGGCGGCGATCGTCAGCGCATCCATACGCTGGACACCGATGTGGGTATTTTGACGTTCAAGCACATCCTTTTGCCGGTTTGGTTAGCCGCCTATAAATACCGTGGCGAAACTTACCGCTTTGTGGTCAACGGGCGCACGGGCAAGGTGCAAGGCGCGCGGCCCTATTCGGTCTGGAAGATCACTTTTGCGGTTATTGCGGCTGCCCTTGCCATGGCCGCGATTGGCTATATCATCGCCCAGAACCAATAGGATAAAGCGCATATGTTCCCGATCCGTGATCACAACCCATCAGGCCGCAGCCCTTATGTGACATGGGGGCTGATGGCGGCCAATATCATCATTTTCGTGATGTATTTTCCGATTATGGGCAACGACGCGGCGCTGGCATCCTTGTGGGATAACTGGGCAATGATCCCTGCACGGATCACTGCGGGGGCGGATTATCACACGGCTTTAACATCAATGTTCTTACATGCAGGCTTGATGCATCTAGGCGGTAACATGCTGTTTTTATGGATATTTGGCGATAATGTAGAAGATGCTATGGGTCACGTACCGTTCTTGCTGTTTTATCTGGCATGCGGGTTTGGTGCCGATTTTTTCCATGTCATGTCTGCACCTAATTCGGGCATACCAACCGTGGGGGCATCGGGGGCGATTGCGGGCGTGTTAGGGGCGTACCTGCTGCTTTACCCCAAGGCCAAGGTGGATGTGGTGCTAATCTTCATCATCTTTTTCAAAACCTTCAAATGGCCCGCTTGGGTGGTTTTGGGCGCATGGATGGCCCTGCAGATATTCGGCGGTTTGGGGGCCTCTGCCACAGGCGGCGGGGTTGCTTACTGGGCCCATATCGGCGGGTTTATTACCGGATTGGCTTTAACCGCGCCCTTGTGGCTACGCTTGGGCGGGCAGGGTTTTTGGTATAAAAACGATTTTCACCCACCCCATGCGCCTACGTTTGAGGCCGGAACAACATCCATCCCAACAGTTCGCAGGAGAAGACCATGAACGACTGGCAAAAACTGACCTGCCATTGCGGCGCAGTTGAATTACGTGTGAAATTAACTGACGGGTTGCACACCGCGCGGCGGTGTAACTGCTCGTTTTGCCGCCGTCGCGGGGCAATAGCGGCCACGGCTGCCTACCCTGACGGGGTTGAGATCGTCAAAGGCGCGGATAACATCACGCTTTACCAGTGGGGCACCAAAGCCGCCGAGCATTACTTTTGTTCAGTTTGCGGCAACTATACCCATCACCGCAGACGATCAAACCCCAATCAATACGGTGTCAGTGTTGGCGCATTGGAAGGGGTTGATCCGGCTGAATTAGGCAATGTGGTCTGGGAAGACGGGGTAAACCACCCCAGTGACCGACAGGGTAAACCCTAACCATCAAACGGATCCAACCGTTTACGCGCCTTGATGCTGTTCACAGGCAGATAGTTCACCTGCCCCTCTTCATCGGTCATCGGGATCAGCTGATCCAGCGCGGCTTTATCTTTCAGCGCAATAACAACCGCGCGCGCGCCTGCGGATGAAAACATCTTCTTTTCGGCCTCGGAAAATACAATCTGCAACCCCATATCATTTGCAAAACGCACAATCGCCCCGTGCTGATCTTTAAGCACCTCAATCGGTGTTTTTAAACGATATGCCACGTCTGCAGGCATGATAATTGCAACCATAATTACACCTCTAATTCCTTTATAAGGTCACATTAAAACCGTAATAAACCATAAATTTGCCCCACAAATAATTTACCGTATCATAGGTTGTATTTTCGTTACTTCAACACCATCTGCTAACTAAGATGAAACCGAAGTATGAGATACCTGCGTAATACATAACGCATTTAGTGAGGAAACATGGCCCTTATCCTAGATTGGGACGACATTGGCAACTCGAACGGATCGACCACCGTCACAGACGGTACCGATAGTGTTGACGTGACCATAAGTACGCCGGGCAGCCCGTTTTACAACGCTTTTGGCGGAGGGGCTATTTGGGGTACGAATATCACTACACCGCAAACCTCTACCCTTACATTTGACACACCGGTTAAAAACGTTACTTTTGAAATTTACGATCTAGATGCCAATGGTACGGCTTGGTCAGATAGTGTGACCATTAATGCCATCGATAAAGACGGCAACCCAGTCAGCATTTCATTTTCTAATCTAGAAGCCTATCATGTGCAAACTGGTAACACGGTTTCCGCCACAGGTAACAGCAGTACAAACGTTGACACATCAGGGGCCGCAGACAGCATCACCGTAACTATTCCTGGCCCGCTTACCCAAATTCAGGTAACTTATGACAACGGCCCAACCGCCACCTCTTCAGGCGCGTTTGGCTGGGGGGCGACCACGTTTGATGTGGTTTGCTTTACCAAAGGCGTGTTGATTACCACCCTATCCGGGGATCGCCCCGTGCAGGAACTGGCAGTTGGTGATCTGGTGCTGACCCGTGATCACGGGCTACAAGCCATTCGCTGGATCGGACATAAAAGCCTGTCGGGTGCGCGGCTTTATGCCAGCCCGAACCTGCGCCCTATTACAATTAAAAAAGGTGCGTACGGTGCTGGCATTCCCGCACAAGATTTAAGCGTGTCACCACAGCACCGCATTTTAGTTAAAAACAGCGACACAGTGCTGATGTTCAACCAGTCAGAAGTTCTGGCCCCTGCAAAGGGCTTGATCAATGACACGACCATAATGGTAGATGATACAACCACTTGCGTTGAATATTACCACATCATGTTTGATCACCATGAGGTGATCTATTCAAACGGTATGCCGACCGAAAGCTTCCAGCCCAGTGATCGTTCGCTGCTGGCTTTCGACCAAGACATCCGGGATGAGCTGTTTGCGATTTTCCCGGAACTGAAAGAAAACGGGCACGGTGCCAATATACCTGCGCGTCATAGCTTGAACGTGCAGGAAACCCGCCTGATAGCGTGATCTATAGACTGTAACAATCCATCAACCCGATTTGAAAAGATGTGCCCTTACGTGCGCATCCGGTATGCTGTGGTGCGTTTAAATATCATAAGGATCACGCATGATTTCGAAACGTAAATTTCTGATACGAGGTAGTTTGTTTGTGGCCGTTGCAGGCACAGGCATTGCCTATAAAACGCTAGTGCCCAAAACATAAGATTTGGGTCAGTGCTGCAATGTTAGATTCGCGGTTAACGGTAGATTTTACATATGACATGTATCCTAACAGAGCAGAGGAGGCAGGGAAAATTATTTTAAAAAATAAATATGGAGTTGCCTTACCCCCTGAAAGCTTTCCATCCAAGGTTTATTGGTGGGGGCCAGGCAAAAAGAAAAAAATTGAAGACGTTTATGAATAGTGGATTATTCTATGTTTCCGAAGAACTGGCAAATGTCTTGCGGCAATTTGATCTGGGCGAAGGCGGACTTTATCCGGTAACGCTTTACGAAAAAGACCGCAAAACAGTGGATGAGCGCAAGTGTTTTTGCATCAATTTTGGCAATAGAAAACGTGCTTTTTTGGCTAAAGAATCCCCTGCTGCTCGGGTAGGTCCGTTAGATACAGAAGAGGGTGAAACACGAAGGCTGCCAATGGTTCCGGATCATGATCTGATCGCCGTTTCTCCTGCCGCGCTTATAGGCCCTGACCTGTGGATAGATGAAAATTTAGCAGTTGGAATATTCGTCAGCGGGCGTTTGTACGATGCTTTGAAGGCAGCAAATCTGGCGCGGGTATTTGGGTTTAAAAGATGCCGGATTGTTGAATGATTTTTATGAAAACAAAATGAGCGTAGGGTGGGCTTCAGCCCACGTTTACGACGAAGCAACCAATCGCACCGTAACATATTCACGCCCATAAAATCGTCTTTGCGTTTGATTTAATTTGGCAACGCGTGGGCTGAAGCCCACCCTACAGATCAATCATATCCAAAATCTGCGCCGTCTTCATCACCTTGGCAAACTCCCCGTCCAGATTGCAAAGTGACATTGAATGCACCTGCTCGGCGGAATGCAACACGCCGTCGGGCCCTGTGTCTTCATAGGCCCAAACTGCATCGGATGCATATAACACCTCAAACCCCAGATTGCCTGCCATGCGCGTGGTGGTTTCCACGCAGTGGTTGGCCGTGGCCCCGCAGATCACCAACCGTGTGATCTTTGCCGCGCGTAAATCCGCCTCTAAGCTGGTGCCGATAAAGGCACTGTTGACGTGTTTGATCACCACGGCCTCCCCTTCAATAGGTGCTGCAAAGGGTTGCGGATCGCATCCCGATTGGCCTGCACGAAAGGCAGAGTCTACTTCAAGGGAATGATGGTGGATATGAATAACGCTGTCACCTTGTGCGCGAAATGCCGTCAACAATACCCCGATGTTTTGTTCCGCTTGCGGGCAAGAACGAACACCACCTGTGGCATCGCGGTAGGAAAATGCTTTTTGCACGTCGATTACCAGTAAAGCGGTTTTCATCGCGACTACACGCCCAGACAATGCCGCATGATGGCTTTTTGCGCGTGCAGGCGGTTTTCGGCTTCGTCAAACACCAGAGATTGCGGGCCGTCCATCACTTCGGATGTAATTTCTTCTTCGCGATGTGCAGGCAGGCAATGCATGAAAACCGCGTCTTTGCCGGCAGTTTGCAACAGTGCATTGTTTACCTGATAGGGCCGCAACAGATTGTGGCGGCGTTCGCGGGCGGATTGTTTATCGTGCATCGACAGCCATGTGTCGGTGACGATCAAATCAGCACCTTCAACAGCTTTATGGGCGTCGCGTTCTATCAAAACGGTAGAGCCCTTTTTACGGGCATAACCGATGGCTTCGGCTTCCGGTTCCAAATTGGCAGGGCCTGAAAATGTCAGATCAAACCCGAATTGACCCGCCGCATGCAAGAACGATGTACACACGTTGTTGCCATCGCCCATCCAGACAACTTTTTTGCCTTTGATCGATCCGTGGCGTTCTTCATAAGTCATCACATCGGCCATGATCTGACAGGGATGTGTGCGATCAGTCAGGCCGTTAATCACGGGAACGGATGCATATTCCGACATTTCCAGCAGCACGCTTTCATCGAATGTGCGGATCATGATCATATCCACATAACGCGAAAGAACACGCGCGGTATCGGCAATGGTTTCCCCGTGGCCCAGCTGCATTTCAGAGCCTGACAGGATCATAGATTGCCCGCCCATCTGGCGCACGCCCACATCAAAAGATACCCGCGTACGGGTAGACGGTTTTTCAAAGATCAGGGCGACCATATGATTGGCCAGTGGCGCATCCGCATCGGGCGCGCCTTTGGGCAGGCCGGCACGGGCGACTTTCATGGCTTTGGCTTGGCCCAAAATGCCCCGCAGGTCGCCTGCATCGGTTTTGTTGATGTCTAAAAAGTCAGTCATAATGTAGCCTCTATCGCTGTGGCGGCTTGGTCAAGACGGGCCACTGCTTCGTCAATTTCGTCGTTTGAGATATTTAAAGGGGGCAGCAGGCGGATCACATTGGCCCCGCCTGGTACCGTTAAGACTTGGGCATCGTAACCTGCTTTAACCACATCTGTATTGGTCACCTTGCACTCAATGCCCAGCATCAGGCCAGAACCGCGCACGGTGACGAAAACATCTGGATGGCTGGCAACCAGCCCTTCCAAACGCTGGCGCAAGCGGCCAGCTTTGGCACTGACCTCGCCCAAAAATTCAGGGGTTGCAACGATGTCCATGACCTTGCTGCCAACGGCGCAAGCCAAAGGATTGCCGCCATAAGTTGACCCGTGCGAACCTGCAACCATACCTTTGGCGGCCACTTCCGTCGCAAGACATGCGCCCAGAGGAAAACCACCGCCGATGCCTTTGGCAATGCCCATAATATCAGGTGTAATGCCCGCCCATTCATGGGCAAACAGTTTGCCGGTACGGCCCATACCGCATTGGATTTCATCAAAGATCAGCAAAAGACCATTTTCATCACACAGCTTGCGCAGGCCTTGCATATAGTCGTCAGGAAGCGGAATAATACCGCCCTCACCTTGCACAGGTTCCACCATGATCGCCGCCGTTGTACCATCAATCGCAGCTTTAACATCTGCCAGATCACCCAGGTTCAAATGTACGAAACCAGACAGTAACGGGCCGAAGCCTTTGGTCAACTTCTCGGCACCAGCCGCAGAGATCATCCCCAGTGAGCGGCCATGAAACGAACCTTCGAAAGTGATGATATTGACCCGTTCAGGGTTGCCGTTTTCAACGTGGTACTTGCGCGCCATCTTCACGCAACACTCCATGCTTTCAGTGCCCGAATTGGTTACGAAAACTGTATCCGCGAACGTGTGTTCCACCAACCGATCAGCCAAAGCCTGTTGGTTGGGAATGTTATACATGTTAGATGTGTGCCAAAGCTGTGTCGCTTGATGCTGCAACACTGAAACCAGTTCAGGATGAGCATGGCCCAAAGCATTTACCGCGATCCCGCCGCCCATATCCAAATAGCGTCGGTTGTCTGCATCCACAAGCCAGCTACCTTCGCCAGAAACGAAGGTTAGCGGTGCACGGGCATATGTCGGCAGCACTGTAGAGATCACGATTTTTACTCCTGTTTTGAATTCTAAAAGACCGATGTGACCTATCTTTTCCCTTAAGTCAATTCATGCTTGCATGGCTTGGCTCAAAATGCTCATTTCAGCGGGAAAGAGACATTCATGCAGCCCCAAGAACCCCCAGCCCAAAACCCGTTGTTGGCCGCAGGATTAATCCTGACGGCGTCAGCATTTATTGCGGGGACAACGGTTTTTGCCAAGGCTTTGGGGCAGGGTCATTTAGGGGCGCAAATGCACCCTTTCCAAATCAGCTTTGGCCGCTTCGCTTTTGCGCTATTGGCCTTGATTGTTGTCGCGGGCATCGTGCGCCCGAAAATCAGTAATCCCGACTGGAAACTGCACATCGGGCGCACCACGGCAGGGTGGGCCAGTGCGACGTTGCTGTTCACCGCCGTTACCCTGATCCCTTTGCCAGACGCCACCGCCATCAGTTTTCTGAACCCTGTGTTCGCGATGATCCTGGCCATTCCTTTTTTAGGTGAACGCGTTGGCAAATACCGCTGGCAGGCGGCAGTCATCGCCCTGACAGGTGCTTTGATCTTGCTACGCCCCAGCCCCGCCAGCTTTCAACCCGCCGCTCTATTTGCGCTTGCAGCCGCCGTTGTGATGGGGTGTGAACTGATCATGATGAAGCTTCTGTCACGCAAAGAAGCACCCTTTCAAATTTTGATCATGAGCAATTCCATTGGCTTTGTCCTGTCAGGCACTACCGCGTTCTTTTTCTGGCAGGCCCCCAACCCGCTGCAATGGGCAGCCATGGCGGCGATCGGGTTCTTGATGCTTCTGGCACAGGTCTGTTACGTGAACGCCATAAGGTTAAGTGACGCCAGCTTCATCGCCCCTTTCGCCTATGCCACCCTTATTTTTGCCACGCTTTATGACTATTTGTTCTTTAGTCAAATCCCCGATCTGATCAGCGTCATCGGAGCCGGTACAATTTGCAGCGGGGCGATCATGTTGGCGGTGCGGGAACGAAAAGCTATGGGCGGATAAACAATAATATTCTTGAATGTTTTTTGCTGCACATGCATCATTGAGAACAGGTAATTATTCATTTCCAAATACAAAGGCATATTATGTTTCGGATCGTTATTCTTGTTTTAATATTCAGTCTAAGCATTTCAACCGGCTTTGCCGATGTGAAAAAACCAAGCACACAGATGGATACACTCATAATCATGAAGACCTATGTGGAAGGGTTGGAAGAAGATTATTATGTAAAAATTAACGTCAATGAAAATAGCCTGACAGTTGCTTTAGAATCCGACAAAGATCATGTATCCACTTTGCATCCTTATAATTTACACCAAAAACTGCTTCAGGCGGAAAATGACAGCCAACGCGAAAAGATCTTAATAAAACACATGGGCGTCTTAAAGGCCACGCTCAACGCATACGGTAAAAACTTAACCAAGGCCGATCTTGCAAATATCATGCCCATACTTAGGCATAAAGAGTACAGTGCTTATATCGCTGCAGAAGGTGGATCCCCTTTGCTGATAGGGCGTTCTATCGGCGACTTAGAAGTTTTATATGCCTTAGACTCCCCACAAAGTGTTTCAATTCTAACCGAAGAGGATATTCAAAAAAACAATATCCCGTTTTCATTACTGCAACAACGCGCCATGCAGAACCTAGCTTCATTATCTGTGAATATTCAAGATATGGGGGGCAATGTATACATGTTGGAACTGGACGATTTCTATGAATCGTCCTTTATGTTGAACGCAGAATTATGGACAACCCTCTATCAAAAATATGGCGAACTATATTTAATTGCCCCTAATCGAAATCAGGTCGTATTCACGCCCAATTCCAACGAAGGTCAAATCGACCTTCTTATCGGGTATCGTGATAAATCATTAAAAGAAGCACCCTACCCGCTTTCAGATTATTCATATGTTTGGAACGGGTCATCCTGGAAAGTCGTGAAGTAAGAAATTGCGATCCAAACACCCAAACTACACCTTTCTTTCATAATAGCACTGGTATCACCCGACAGGTTCGTTTAAATAAAGAGGCTAGCCTTATTTTTTGGCCCTATTGGAGTATTCTTATGTCCTGGACAGATGACCGCGTAGAAATCCTGAAAACAATGTGGATGGCGGGTAATTCCGCTAGCCAGATCGCTAAGGAACTGGGCGGTGTGACCCGTAATGCCGTGATCGGCAAGGTGCATCGTTTGGGCCTATCCAATCGCGCAACCCCTTCAAAAGCCAAGGCAAAAGCGGCACCGAAAGCCAAAGCGGCACCAAAAACCAAGGCACCGTCAAAACCTAAAGCGGTTGAAGTTTCTTCAACTTCTTTGGCGGTTACAATTCCGCCGCGCAAACCGATTATTACCGCAGGGCAACCTTTACCGCCGCAACCGTCCAACAGTGAGATCAGCGCGGACGCTTTGCAAAAAGTGGCGACCGTTGAAAAAGATGCCAAGAAATTAGGCCTGATGGATTTAACGGAACGCACGTGTAAGTGGCCCATTGGCGACCCTGCAACCGAAGATTTCTGGTTTTGCGGCCTGACATCTGAAACCGGCAAGCCCTATTGCGAAGCGCATAATGGCGTGGCGTTTCAACCGATGTCAGCACGTCGTGATCGCCGCGCGCGTTAAATTCATCCGATTTTACTGGATATTACGATTTATGAGCTTATCTTTATTACATAAGGATATGAGCCATGATCCGATATAGCTTAAAATGCGAACATGATCACAGCTTTGAAAGCTGGTTTCAGTCGGCTGTTGCCTTTGAAAAGCTGCTGAATGCAGGCATGATTACCTGTTCGGTTTGCGGCGCGTTAGGTGTGGAAAAAGCGGTGATGGCACCGCAAGTGCAAGCGGCGCGTAAAAAGGCGGCAAAACCCGCAGTGGGGCCTTTGTCAGCCCCTGCATCCCCCGCAGAACAGGCCTTGGCCGAGATGCGCAAAAAGGTGGAAGACAATTCCGAAAATGTGGGCACTAATTTCGCCGCCGAGGCCCGCGCCATCCATGATGGTGATGCGCCTGAACGCTCGATCTACGGTGAAGCCAAGATTGAAGATGCCAAAGCGTTGGTGGAAGACGGCATTAACGTCACCCCGTTGCCTTGGGGCAATAAAGGCAAAGCGAACTAGGGTGGGAAGCTTGTCCGAACCATCCAGATAAATTGCAACAGAACGCCTTCCCGTGGGGAAATGCTCGGTGATTGTTTCGCAATTTCCTGCCGCATCAGCGGGATCAGGCGCGACCCGCAAGCGGGCCAATAAGGTATCACCCAAACAATGCAGACCATTCCATAAATGCTATAGCAATGCCTATAAAGCACATAATTACGATCAAAATCGTTCGTAAAGTTTTATTTTTAACCGCCTTTGCAATCCAATCAATCAAACTATCCAGAACAATTTCCATACAATAAAATTAAGCATAGTCAGTAAAGTTTACAGCCCAAAAAAACCGCCCCGCAGTTTCCCTGCGAAGCGTTCCTAATTCACGTCATCCCCCGATTTATTCGGGGGACCTCGTTAAGCCAAGCGCCACGTGTGTGACATGCGATCACCCGAACAAGTCGGGTGATGACGGGGGCAATCCGAGTGCTGACGTGGGCAAACCAAGAGACGACGCGTTTCTTAGAAATTCAGCGATACATCCCTGTGATCAGAGGCACAAGACGCCACAAACAAAGCCTGTTCGCGGGTGAATTTTTTCTGTTCACGCAGACCCAGCGTTGCTTTCAGGCTATCTGTATAAGCTTCCAGCTTCGGTGTGATTTCAGCCTCGGCTTTGGCGCGCCATTGCAGTTGGGTTTTATATAAAGCGATGGCTTTATCCAGCTGCCCAAGGGCTTTTTCTTTATCCGGTGTTTTAGATTTCACCGCACGGCGGGCTTTGGTGATGGCGGATTTTATATCGCTTGCCCCGGCCACATCTGAAAATTTTCCAGCCAGTTCTTTCAGTGGCTCGATTGCATCCGCAGGGGCGTTATCGATGACAATGGATTTTGACGCCATCATAGCCGCTTCAAGGGCGCGAAACGCATCGCCACTGTTCAAGATTTCCAGCGTTTCAATCGCAGGTGCATAGGCATTCCCCGATAAGCGGCGATAGATTGCAAAGGCTTTCTTTTCGGCCTTATTAACCTCTTGGAAGGCTTTATAGGTACCATCCCAGTCAGGCGGAATTTGCGCCAACAGCGCGTCTTTTTCCGCCGTCAGTTCTTCAATCTCAGCCTTGAAATCCGCGATTTTTGTATTGTCTTCAGCCAGCCCTCTTAGCTCCAGGTTGATTTCCTTAATCGCGCGATCAAAGGTTCTTGCATCACGTTGTAAGCTGCGCACATGTTCATGTATCGGACGGTAGGCAACCGATGCGGTTTTTACATCCATTGCCGCCTGTTCAGCCAGTTTCAGCTGCTCAAGCGCCTCGGCCACTTTATCAATGCCATCTTGTGTTGCATTGGCAATTTTGTCAGGCAATACGCTGAAATCCATCTGGTTGGCGACCTGCGCACTGGCCAGAATTGTGGGGCCGGACAAAGCGATTTCCTGACTGATGTACTGATCCACACAATAACCCAGTTTCGGGTTGCGCGGGGGTGGTGAATTATCCGACAGCAACGATACGCGATTGGGCAGGTAGTTCACCAGCTGCGGTGCGTTGGCCACAATACCAAGGGCGATTAGTTGCAAGCAGATGAAAGGGATAACACCTTTATACATCTGAATGGTTTTCACCGCCGCAGGGGCCACACCGCGCAAATAGAACAACGCAAAGCCAAAAGGCGGGGTCAGGAATGAGGTTTGAATATTCAGACCGATCATCACACCCAGCCAAACGGCGGTAACATTGGCACCGGGATCAGCCAGCAGGATGGGGGCCACGATAGGCACCACGACCACGGCAATCTCGATGAAGTCCAAGAAAAAGCCCATGAAAAAGATCACGGCCATGACGATCAGGAACTTCAGCCAGAAACCACCCGGCATACCTTCCAGAAACTCTTTGACCAGATGTTCACCGCCAAAGGCGCGAAACGCGGCTGTCAGAATGGCCGCCCCCAGAAGGATGATAAACACAAGGGCCGTGGCCTTTGAAGTTTCGCGCATCACACCTTGCAACGTATCTTCTACCTTAAAGGCGCGGATCGCACTCCAAACCAGGGCAGTGATCAAACCGAAGGTGGCAATAAGGGCAAGCCCCACACCCAGCGCATCGGCGCTGTTTTTGATATTTTTGATATTGGTATCAAAATTACTCATGATAAAGCCGATGGCAACCAAACTGACCATAGCAAGAATGGCAGGGTGATAAGTACCCTTGCGGCCTTCGTTCAAGCGGTAACCCGCCATGATCAAAGCACCTGCGGCACCAATAGCACCGGCTTGGTTCACCGTGGCAATACCGCCGATGATAGACCCCAGAACCAGAAAGATCAGGGCCAAAGGCGGCACCAGTGTCAGGAAGACATTGATCGCAAATTTGGTATCATACGTGCCTTTATAGCGCACGGGCGGCGCCAGTTTCGGGCGGATCGTCGCCACGATCAGGATGTAGGCCATGTAAAGCCCCACCAACACCAGACCCGGCACAAGCGCGCCCAAGAACATCTCACCTGCACTGGTGGACACCACTTCAAAGGAAGACGGCATTGTCAGCTCGCCGGTGTTTTCCTTAAACAGGGCTTTGCGCAAAGTGCCTGCCTGATCGGCGGCACTGGCAAGTTGGTCAGCCAGAATGATCAGTACAATAGATGGTGGAATGATTTGCCCTAGCGTACCTGATGCGGCGATTGTCCCTGTTGCAAGTGCGTTGGAATAACCGTTGCGCATCATCGCAGGCAGCGAAATCAGGCCCATAGCCACCACAGTGGCCCCCACGATGCCTGTTGTAGCGGCTAGTAAGGCACCCACGAAAACCACGGAAATACCCAAACCACCCGGCACCGGGCCAAACAGGTTGGCCATGGTGATCAACAGATCTTCGGCGATTTTAGAGCGTTGCAACATGATGCCCATGAAGATGAACAACGGGATCGCAATCAATGTGTCGCGTTCAGGTTCCCAATAAACCCCGCGCAGGTTTGTCACCCCTGCCGACAGCCATTGTTTAGGCCCGCCTTGGGCAAAATATGCATCCGTGGCGCCCTCAAATAAATAACCAGCACCTGCTGCCGCCATGATGGTGATGATAGAAGCACCTGGCAAAGCAAAAGCCACCGGAAAGCCGGAACCAAGTGCGCCTGCCATCAAGATGACAAGAAGAAGTAGAAAATACAGTTCCATGGTTAAGCGGCCTCCGCGCCGGCTGGTATTTCTTTACCGGGATCACCCCGATAATCGGCGATCGCGGTCATAAAGTAGCTGACAAACTGGATCATCATTGAGATGGCAAAGACGCCCAGAAAACCCGCCATCATGTATTTCACATACATGCCGAACCCCGATTGTGTGACTTCAAAATTCAGCAACGGGCTGTTGATGATAGAGCTTTTTTGACCCATGCCGATTATAAGGATTGTCCAGCAAAGTGTGATGCCCATAAAGATCGACCCAAACGCATTGATCCAGCCTTTGGTTTTATCGCGAAAGCCTGCGTAGAAAATATCAACCCGCACATGGCCCTCTTCCAGCAATGTGTAGGCACTGGCAAACAGAAATAATGCGCCGTACCAGTAGCGCACTAGATCGGCCATGAAGGATTGTTCGTAGGAAAAGATGAAGCGTGAAAACACGATGATCAGTTCAGCTGTCACCACCATTAAGGCCAACCATTCAACACCTAACACGCGGCTGCGCATGGCGGTAAGAATACCCAGAACCATCAATGGGTAATGCACATAGACACCGCGAAACTGCGGGCGGCCCAGATTTTTACGCATCTCGTCACCAACGGTGACGGTCAACAGGTCTTCGACCCGCAGGAATGAGATCACCATGTCTACAAGCCCCACGTAAAGCACTGCAAAAAAGCAGGCGCGTATCAGAAAACTGTTCATGTTTGATATGCGCAAACTGTCGTCGCGCAATGTTGTTTCGGGGCGGCGGTTTACAAGAAACAGTGCCGCTATAATGGCAAGGGGGTAAAGGGCTGCCTGCAATAAACCTAATGCAGGCGTGTCTTTGGCAAGCTCTGCGCCCGGCAAACCACCCCAAAATGTCAGAAAATTATTTGCAAGAAAAGCAAACATAATAAACAGGATCGACCATCCGAAGATGCGTGCGATGTTTGGCAAGGCCCCTTTGCTAGGCGCGCTTACGGTTTCCGTCATAGACATCTTTTCTATGTCTCCCCCACAGATATATGCTTTTTATTTTATTGGTCAGTGTTGTTTGCAAAGGGGCCGAGACGAAATTGTCGCCCCGGCCCCTTATAAATTGGTATCAGATTAGCCGTTCAAAACGCGGTTACGTTTTTGAATGTAAGACATTTCTGAAATAGCAGTCCATGCACCGATTTCAGAACGCGCACCGGCAACAGAATCCATGATTTTCTTAGCCAACGGGCTGTGATCACGGGCTTCTTCCATAACTTCGGCAGAAGCTTCACCAAATGCATCATAAAGGTCATCGTTAAATTCACGAACGATCACACCATGCTCATTCACCAGCTTATTCAGATAAGCACCGTTGTTGGCATTTGTTTCTGCCATCATACGTGCGTTTTCTTCGTTACAAGCGGCTTGGATGATGGCTTTGTTCGTGTCGGAAAGACCCGCCCAGAATTCACCGTTCATACCAAAAGCGATTTGTGCGCCCGGCTCATGCATACCTGGGAAATAGTAGTATTTCGCAGCTTCATAGAACTTCATGAAATAGTCATTATATGGGCCAACCCACTCTGTCGCGTCCAGCGCACCAGATACAAGATTTTCATAAATCTGACCACCTGGAAGTGTTACAGGGGATACGCCCAATTTAGCCATAACGTCGCCGCCAAGACCGGGGATACGCATTTTCAGACCTTTCAGGTCATCAGGTGATTCAATTTCTTTGTTGAACCAACCGCCAGCCTGACAGCCTGTGTTACCACATGCAAAGTTTTTCAAACCAAACTCGCCAGCGATCTCATCCCACAGTTCTTGTCCGCCACCGAACTTAATCCATGCGTCCATTTCTGTGTATGTCAGACCGAACGGAATGGCGGTAAATGCAGCCCAACCCGGGTGCTTGCCTTTCCAGTAGTAGTCAGCCGCGATATAGGCTTGTGCGTTACCTGATGCAACTTCATCAAAGCTGTCAAACGCACCAACGCGTTCGCCTGCTGCGAAGTATTGCACATTGATCTGACCATCTGTCAGCTCACCAATACGTGCAGCCAAGCGTTGTGCCGGTAGGCCCAAACCTGGAAAATCACGTGGCCAAGTGGACACGATAACCATTTCAACTTTGCCTTGTGCAACCGAAGGTGCAGCCAGCGTTGTAGCGGCGCCTGCAACAGCAGCACCGGTTAAAAACTTACGACGTTCCATATATATTCCTCCCATGGATACTAAGATACACACTATGGCGTAAAATAGTTGATTCTGTCTAGTTCTATAGTGAACGCATAACAACACGCAGTACTACGTGTTTGCATCCGTAGTACTACGGTAACCTGATAACTTTCTATATTTGTATTATTCATGTAAATAAGCGTATCCGGAAAGGGTTAGCCTATGAATTATAAGACAAAACTGATCTTTATCGCCTTGTTACCGATCATATTGATATCCATAGCCACAGTTTTTGTGGTGAACTATCAGTCAACCCAACTGGTACAAACCCAAGGTGACATCGTTGAAAAGATGTATCTGGAATTAAAACAGGCAGAGCTGGAAAACTACATAAAACTGGCCGAAGGGGCGATAACACCGACCTATAATTCAAACCTGAAAACCCGGCGCACAGCGCAACGTGAAGCGTCTGAGATATTGCGCAGAATGTCTTATGGCGAAGACAATTACTTTTTTGTGTACGACAAAGACGGCACCAATGTCGTGAACCCGCGTCTGACCTATTTCGTAGGCGGCAACTGGATTGGGCTGAAAAATGACGAGGGTAAGCATATCGTGCGCGATATGATCAAGATTGGCCAAAAAGGCGGCGGGTTTTATGAACATATCTGGCGCAAACCATCCAGTGGCGATTATGTGAACAAGCTGGCAGTTGCCACTTATCTGCCACGTTGGGGTTGGATGGTAGGCACCGGCATTTATCTGGATGATGTGGCCAATAAAGTGAACGCCGTGCAAAGCCAGATACAAAAGACCATCCGCAAGACACGGCTTTACCTGTTGCTGTTGATGACTGCCGCCATTGCCACCACCACAATGATCCTGGCCAGCCTGCAACTGTCAGAACAACGGTTGGCGGATGCCAAGCTGAAAAAATTAACCGCACGTATTGTGGAAATTCAAGAGGATGAACGCAAGCGGGTTTCGCGCGAGCTGCATGACAGTATAAGCCAACTTCTAGTGTCAGCGCGCTACGGCATTGAAACCGCCCTTGGGCAAACCCGCAAAGGTGCCAAGATCATACAGCCGATTGAAAAATCCATGACCACACTGGATGCCGCCATCAATGAGGTGCGGCGTATTTCAATGGATTTACGCCCGTCTGTTCTGGATGACATCGGGCTGGCCGCCGCCTTGAAAGGGCTGGGTAAAGAATTTGAAGACCACAGTGAGTTCGGCGTCACAGTAGATGCACAACCGATGCAACACCTGTTAACCGATGAGGCCAAAACCGCCCTTTACCGCGTCGTGCAGGAAGCTTTGACCAATGTGGCCAAACACGCGCAGGCAACCGACATTGCAATCACCTTGAGTAAGACCAAATCAAAAATCCTGTTGGAAATCACAGATAACGGGCATGGTGCTGTATTAGGGGATCGGTTCTTGCAGAAAACCGCCGGGCTGGGGCTGCGCAATATGCAAGAACGCATTGACAATCTTGGCGGTGACATTCAGTTCCGCCAAGTCAAGCCAACAGGTTTCGGTATTTTGGTATCTCTACCGATCAACAAAAGCAGGGCAAAGGCATGAAAGACATCAAACTGATCATCGTCGACGATCACGATCTGCTGCGCGAAGGCATATGCGCGCGCCTGTCCGACGTACCCTATATCGAAATTATCGCCGAAGGGTGCAATGGGCTGGAAGCCGTTGATTTGTGCAAACGTATGGCCCCTGATGTACTTTTGCTGGATATTTCCATGCCTGAAATGAACGGGTTGGAAGCAGCGCAAAAGATCATGGGGCTGGGCCTGAAAACCCGTATTCTGTTCCTGTCTATCTTTGATGACAATGAATATATCCAAGAAGCTTTACGCATCGGGGCCAGTGGTTTTGTTTTAAAGGATGTGTCAAAACCCGAAATGCTGAACGCCATCAGATCTGTGGCCGAAGGGGCGACTTATCTGGGGCCAAAACTGGCTGCCAGCCTGCAAAATGCAAGCACGCCGCAAGACGACACCGTATGTGCCTACGGGCTGACCAAGCGTGAAAAGCAAGTGCTTGCCCTAATTGCCGAAGGGCATTTGAACAAGGAAATCGCCTACCGCTTGGATATCTCTATCCGCACAGTGGAAAGCCACCGTTCAGCTATTCGCGATAAAACCGGCGGCGGTAATGCAGCCGCTTTGGCGAAGATTGCACGGGGGTTGGGGCTGTAAGGTGATTATCCTATCTGTACAAACCTTTATTTAACCCTGATACGATATGTAACCGTATAAAAATTTCCTCTTTCCGTGCGCCATTTTATCCAAAACTTATCAAGCCCTGCAACTTTTCCAGCCGTATAATCTGCAAAGTTTGCATCTATTTTAACATCCGAACATTGTCTGGGAAGTGGGTCAGCTTTTCCACTACGATAAAAAATTGTACCCAGCTTTCTTTTGCCGCCTTCAATCGGCTTTGGCGGCACATGGTCCCATCGGCATTTCACCCCTGCACCACGACTGGTAATATTGTACATCGTTTGTATTTGAATGGTTTGACCTGTATTCACACTTTTTTTGACGGTCCACGAATTACTTCCTGCAAACCCAGTATTTATTGTCAAAATAAGCCCAAATCCGACGATGCTAAGAAGTCGTACCAAATACGTCACCCGCTTTGCATGTATATTAATAATATTATTCATTTTGCTATCTCCAAACCCTACCCATAAATGTTTACCTTAACATATCCAAAGCACACACACCACTTTCTCTTGCCCCCTACCCACATCCCAAGTATGACACACGCATAAGAATACTTGTGCATGGAACGAAGAAAATGTCGCGCATTGTGATGAAATTTGGCGGAACCTCGGTGGCGGATCTGGATAAGATTACGAACGCTTCAGATAAGGTGCGCCAAGAGGTTGAAAATGGCCATGAGGTGATCGTGATCGTCTCGGCCATGTCGGGCAAAACCAATGAGTTGGTGGGCTGGGTTAAAGACAGCGCACCTGACACGGGCCTGCATGATAAGGCGGAATATGATGCGGTGGTGTCTTCGGGTGAAAACATCACATCCGGGCTGATGGCCTTGCGCTTGCAGGCAATGGGTGTGCCTGCGCGTAGCTGGCAAGGCTGGCAGGTTCCGGTGAAATGTACCGGCCACCATGAAGGGGCGCGTATTGACGCCATTCCAAGCGAAAATATTGAAGCATCTTTTGCCAGCGGCACAAAAGTGGCCATTGTAGCAGGCTTTCAAGGTGTGATGGCTGACGGGCGTACGGCGACTTTGGGGCGCGGCGGATCGGATACCACCGCGGTTGCTTTTGCGGCAGCTTTCGCGGCTGATCGCTGTGATATTTATACCGATGTGGATGGTATCTACACCACTGATCCGCGCATAGTGGGCAACGCCCGCAAGCTGGATAAAATATCTTACGAAGAAATGCTGGAACTGGCATCCCTCGGCGCAAAAGTGCTGCAAACCCGTTCCGTGGAGCTGGCCCGTAGCTACCGCGTGAAATTACGGGTACTGTCCAGTTTTGAACAAGACATATCAGAAAACGTTGGCACATTGGTGTGCCGGGAAGAGGACATTGTGGAAAATATTCGTGTTGTAAAAGGCGTGGCTTATTCACGTGATGAAGCCAAAATGACACTGGTGTCCGTGGCCGACCGCCCCGGTGTTGCCGCCGCTATCTTTCGCCCCTTGGCGGATGCCGGCGTGAATGTGGATATGATCGTGCAAAACATTTCAGACGACGGGCGCACCGATATGACGTTTTCCTGCCCGACAGACCAAGTTGCGCTGGCCGAAGATGCCCTGAACAAAGCTCAGGATGAAGGCGAGCTGAACTATAAAGAACTGTTGAACGACCCGAACGTGGCCAAAATCTCGATCGTCGGTAACGGCATGCGCTCACAAGCCGGTGTTGCGGGCAAAATGTTCGGTATTTTGGCCGATGAAGGCGTGAACATTCAAATCATCACCACGTCTGAGATCAAAATATCTGTGCTGGTAGACCGAAAATATATGGAATTAGCCGTCCGCGCGTTGCATGATGCTTTTGAATTAGAAAAAGCGGCGTAAGAGATTTCATGGCTCAAAAAAGCGGGGTAAATTCCAGAACACTGCTGCAAAGATTGCGCGATACGTTGGCAGAGGACGGTGACGGCCAAGAACGGCTGGATCACATCAGCCAGCTTGTGTCTGAAAGTATGGAAGCGCAAGTGTGCTCGATTTACCTGCGCCGTCCGGGTGACACGCTGGAATTATGTGCCACTGAAGGGCTGAACAAAGAAGCCGTCCACCAAACCCGTATGCGGGTGGGCGAAGGGCTGGTGGGGCGCGTGGCCAAACGGGCCGAGCCGATCAATACCGAAAATGCCCCGCAAACCAAAGGTTTTCAATATATGCCCGAAACCGGTGAGGAACTGTTTTCCTCATTCTTGGGCGTCCCCATCCAACGTTTGGGTGAAGTGCTGGGCGTGTTGGTTGTGCAAAACAAAGATCAGCGGAAATATAACAGCGATGACATTTACGCGCTGGAAGTGGTGGCGATGGTCATTGCCGAAATGAAAGAACTGGGTGCTTTTACCGGCGAAGGCGAAGCCATGACCGCCCCGCACCAACGGGCGCATTTGTTCAAAGGCGGTTCCGCCCAAGAAGGGGCTGCTATCGGGGTGGTTTTGCTGCACAACCCCAAGATTGTCATCACCAACCCCGTGGCCGATGATCCCGATGTGGAAAAAACCCGTTTGGGGGCCGCGATAGATCAGTTGCGCTTGAATGTGGATGATCTGCTGAACGCCAGCAAATCAGGCGACAAAGAACAGCAAGAAGTGATGGAAGCATATCGCATGTTCGCCAACTCACGCGGCTGGGTTGCGCGCCTTGAAAGCAGTATCGACAGTGGCCTTTCGGCAGAAGCCGCCGTTGAAAAAGAACAATCCACCACGCGCGCGCGCATGTCTCGCGCCCCTGATCCCTATCTGCGCGAGCGCCTGCACGATCTGAATGATCTTTCCAACAGATTGCTGCGCCTGCTGACGGGCCAAGGGCGTTCTGCCAAAGATAAAGTGCCCGATAACGCCATTTTGGTTGCCAGCAACATCGGCCCTGCGGAACTGCTGGAATACGGCAAGAACATCAAAGGGCTGGTGCTGGAAAACGGTTCGGTCGGATCACACGCCACCATTATTGCGCGTGCTTGGGCCATTCCGATGGTGATCCACGCTGAAAACATCACCCGTGAGGCCCTGAACGGTGACGCGATATTGGTCGATGGCGACCAAGGTGTTGTGCATCTACGCGCGGATGAAACCGTGGTGGGGGCCTTCAAAGATAAAATTGCCATGCTGGCCGAAGCCCAGCAGAAATACGCCGCTATTCGCGAAGAAACCGCAACCACCCTGGATGGTGTTACAATAGGTATGCAGATGAATGCCGGGTTAATGGCCGATCTGCCCAGCTTGGAAAGTTCGGGTGCCGAAGGGGTTGGCTTATTTCGTACCGAGCTACAATTTTTACTAAGTAAATCAATGCCAAAACGGTCTGATTTGGCAAGCCTATACGGGCGCGTGTTTGATGCAGCGGGCGGCATGCCAGTGAATTTTCGCACACTTGATATCGGATCAGACAAAGTGCTGCCCTACCTGCGTGCCGAGGATGAACCAAACCCTGCAATGGGTTGGCGGGCAATCCGTGTGGGGCTGGATAAACGCGGTGTGATGCGTATGCAGTTGCAGGCGTTTATACGTGCGGCCAACGGGCGGCCTTTGCGCGTTATGTTCCCGTTTATCGCGCAATTTGATGAATTTCGTGAAGCCAAAGCCATGCTGGGGGGAATCCTGCGCAGTGAAGAGCTTCTGGGCCATACAATGCCTGTAGATGTCAAAGTCGGTGCCATGTTGGAAACCCCAAGCCTAGCCTTTGCCCCTGATCAGTTTTTCGAGATGTGCGATTTTATTTCCATCGGCGGCAATGATCTGAAGCAATTTTTCTATGCCGCTGACAGAGAAAACGAACGTGTTCGTCGCCGTTATGACACGCTAAACGTTAGTTTTTTGACATTTATCGAACAAATCGCCGCGCGTTGTGATTTATTCGAAACTCCCGTCAGTTTTTGCGGTGAAGACGCAGGACGGCCAGTTGAGGCTTTGTGTTTTGCCGCCATGGGCCTGCGCAATCTATCAATGCGCCCGGCATCCATCGGCCCGGTGAAACACCTGCTGCGGCGGGTCAATCTGGAAGCGGCGCGCGATGTGATTAATGAGGCGCGCGCATCGGGCGAGCAATCGGTGCGCGGGGCTGTGATGGAATGGTTGCGGGGGCGGTAAAGCCACCCTACGACGCGACCACCATCCTAACATCCCCCATCACCCCATCAAACGCCCCCTCAACCAGCTCTAGACTTAACACCCGATCAGGGTTCACTGGCTTTGGGAAATCCAGAAACGGAGCGGTTTCAAACCCGAAGCGTTGGTAGTATGGCGCGTCACCCACCAGCAACACACGGCCCCAGCCTGTGTTTTTTGCCAAGGCCAGACTTTCGCGCATCAAGAATGCGCCCAAGCCTTCGCCCTGATGGGTGGGGTGAACGGCGACGGGGCCGAGCAGCAGACATTTGTGCTGCTCCTTGCCCACCGTCACAGGCCAATAGCGGATAACACCTGCTAGGGCTTCATATTCATCGCGCACGGTCAGGCACAGATCAGCCACAGGTGAAACACCTTCACGCAAACGGTAAGATGACAGGGCTTCACGGCCAGGCGCAAAGGTCAGGTCATAAAGCGCCTCTACCTCCCACCAGTCATCTTTGTTTTCTGCCGCCAACCGAAACATCTGTTCAACTTTTTTCAAAACCTCTGGAACTGCCGATAGCACGGGGGTATGCATTGGGCAATTATCATAAAGGCCCAATGCAGATGTTTTACGAACCGAAGAACAATGACCACGGATTGCCGCATAATCCGTTCAAGGCGATTGTATCGCCGCGCCCGATTGCGTGGATTTCCACCCTGAACGCGCACGGCGTGGCCAATCTTGCCCCCTATTCGTTTTTCAATGCGGTACAAGACACGCCGCCGATGCTGATGTTTGCGGTTGCAGGCAAAAAGATGGGGATAGATGAAGCCAAAGACAGCTTGGTCAATATCCGCACATCGGGCGAGTTTTGTGTGAACATCGTGTCAGACGCGCTGAAAGATGCGATGAACATCACCAGCCAGCATTTTGCCCACGGGGTGGATGAGTTTGAAAAGGCGGGGCTGGAAAAAGCGGCATCCCGCGTGATCAAAACCCCTTTCGTGGCCGCCAGCCCTGTGGCGATGGAATGCACATTGCATTCAATCATCGATCTACCGGGTGGCGGCCAGATGGTTTTGGGTGAGGTTGTTGGCGTGCATATCAAAGACGCGCACATGAAAGACGGGTTACTGGATGTGACCAGTTATGTGCCTTTGGCGCGGTTGGGATATATGGATTATGCAAATGTGGAAACGGTATTTTCACTAAAACGGCCAGAGGATAGCTAATGCAAAGTGATCCGTTTAAAATCCATGACGTTGCAGAGTTTAGCAAGGGGACGCTTGGCATTTGCAAGCAGCCTTGTAGGGGTGCGGATTTTTCCGATATTGCAGCGTGGGAACCGTCTATTGTGGTAACGCTGACTAAGGAAAGCGAATTTCCCGATATGGGAAAATCCCTGCCCTTGCAATTTTTTGAGGCCGATTATGACTGGCTGCATTTGCCGATCACAGATTTCGGGGTGCCCGATGCCGATGATCGCGCCCTCTGGCTTGAAACCCTTGAAGCTCTGCAAGCCGTATTGGATGCAAACGGCAAGGTTTTGATCCATTGCAAAGCTGGCAAAGGCCGCTCTGGAATGGTGTTGTTGAAACTGCTGACCTTGCAAGGCGAAGATGGCAACACGGGCCTGCAACGGTTGCGCGCTATTCGCGCAGGCGCGGTTGAGACAGATGCGCAGTTAGCTTGGGCGACAACGCCCCTTTAACAACCCGATTTAATCGCATAAGTTTGCATAAACCAGCCTAGGGGAACAGATTTTGGAAACAGTTATCGGCGTAATGGGCGGCAGTGGTGTGTATGACATCGAAGGGCTGCAAGTGGCTGAGTGGCGCAAGGTTGACAGCCCATTTGGTACGCCTTCTGACGAGCTGCTGTTTGGCGAGTTGAACGGCGTTAAAATGGTGTTCTTGCCGCGTCACGGGCGCGGCCACACGCTTTCCCCAAGCACGGTAAATTACCGTGCTAATATTGATGCTTTGAAACGTGCGGGCGTCACAGATGTGATCTCGGTTTCCGCTTGTGGATCATTTCGCGAAGATATGGCACCGGGTGATTTCGTCATCATCGATCAGTTTATTGACCGCACTTTTGCCCGCGAAAAATCTTTTTTCGGCACCGGCTGTGTGGCGCATGTTTCCGTCGCCCATCCGACCTGTCCGCGCCTAAGTGAAGCGTGTTATGTGGCGGCCAAAGCCGAGGGTATTACCACCCATATGGGCGGCACGTATCTGGCGATGGAAGGGCCGCAGTTTTCTACGCTGGCCGAAAGCAAAATGTACCGCGAAAGCTGGGGTTGTGATGTAATCGGCATGACCAATATGCCCGAAGCCAAACTGGCGCGTGAAGCCGAGCTTTGTTATGCTTCTGTTGCCATGATCACCGATTATGACAGTTGGCACCCTGACCACGGAGAAGTGGATATCACGATGATTATCAATACTTTGATGGGCAATGCGGGCAAAGCCAAAGGGCTGATTGCAAGGTTGCCTGACCTGTTGGGCGCCAAACGCGAGGTTTGCCCACACGGTTGTGATCGCGCGTTGGAATTTGCCATAATTACGCAGGCCAAAAATCGTGATCCCGCTATCATGGCAAAGCTGGATGCGGTAGCGGGCAGGGTTCTATAAGATATGCAAAAACAGCTCACCCTTTTGATCTTGTGCCTGACCGTTCTTGCGGCTTGTGTGGGGCGTGGTGAGCTGGGGATTGTCACAACAAATACCCCCACAACTAAGCATGAAAACATCTATGTCGCCACCACGCGGCAGCGCGATGGCACAGCTTATGGTTTTAACGGGTTACGCACCTCGGAACTAAGCTATGCGCGTTATGATATTTCCATCCCGCCAGAGCATGAGGTCGGTGAGATTGAATGGCCGAAAGGCCCGCCTGACCCCGCAACAGATTTTGTGATTACCGATGCGCAGATGTTTAAAAGCCCTGCCGCCTTCAGATCAAAGGTTAATGCGGCTAAAGGCGCGGATGAAGTTGTTGTTTTCATCCACGGCTACAACAATAACTTCGCCGAAAGCCTGTACCGTTTCGCACAAATCTCTTCAGATATAGATTTTACAGGCACACCTGTTTTATATGCATGGCCCGCGACCGAAAATTCTTATGAATATTTGCACGACCGTGACAGCACGTTATTTGCCCGCGACGGGTTGCAAACCTTGTTAGAACAAATCGCACGTTCGGGAACTAAGCATCTAACCCTGGTGGCCCATTCAATCGGGTCAAACCTGCTGATGGAAACCTTGCGCCAGATGGCAATAGGCGGTGATAAACGTGTAGCAAAGATCATTGAAGCCGTTATTTTGCTGTCACCGGACATTGATCAAACGGTTTTTCAGATGCAACTTACCCGCCTAGATCCCGCAACCAGACCTATTATTATTTTCAGCACTGAAAAAGACCGCGCTTTAAAAATCATGTCTTTCCTGACAGGCAATGAAAGGCGTCTTGGGCAGATCACACATTCTGATGCTTTGGCAAAACATGGCGTGCAAGTGGTTAACCTTTCAAGCTTCACGGATGGTGATGCATTGAACCATTCTGTTGCCCTGACCTCGCCCAGCGTACTTGCGATTATAAAGAAAATCCCTGCCGCGCGCGCGCTTTCAAAACGCAATGGCGGCAATCCTGAAAACATCCTGCAACGCCTGTTTAAACCACAATGAAATGAGCCCATGACCAAAGATATCCGTGACTACATCCGCACCATTCCCGACTTCCCACACGAAGGTATTCTGTTTCGCGACATCACCACGCTTTTTGGCAGTGCCGAAGGGCTGCGGCTGGCGATTGCGCAAACGGTTGTGGCCCTGAAAGACCTGAAGGTCGATAAGGTGGCGGGGCTGGAAGCACGCGGATTTATCATGGGCGGGGCGGTGGCCCAATCGCTGGGCGTGGGCTTTGTGCCTATTCGCAAGCAGGGCAAATTGCCCGGCAAAACCATCAGCCAAGAATATGCGCTGGAATATGGCACCGCCACGATGGAACTGCATGATGACGCGATTGAACCGGGTGAAAAGGTGCTGCTGTTGGACGATCTGATCGCAACGGGGGGCACGGCAGAGGCAGGTATTAAACTGATCGAGGCCTTGGGCGGTGTGGTGGTGCAATCCACCTTCATTATCGACCTGCCCGCCTTGGGCGGTGCCGCCAAGATAGAGGCCATGGGCGTGCCGGTGCATGTTTTATGCGCTTTTGATGGGCTTTGATAATGGAGCATAGCATCGCGGATACATGCGGCTGGGTTGCTTTAGCGGGTGATTACCGATCACACCCGCCTTTTAAAGGCACACAAACAACCGACTGGGCCATCATCGGGGGCGGGTTTACCGGTCTTGCGGCGGCACGGCGGATTGCACAACTGGATCCGAATGCGCGGATTATTCTGATTGATGGCAAGCGGGTTGGGCAAGGGGCAACGGGGCGCAATTCGGGCTTTGTTGTTGCCAACGAGTCGCCAGGGCACGCGGCCCTTTCATCGTCCAGCGGGCGGGCTGGTTATGCCGCGTTGAATGCGCTGGATCATGCAGGCGTTGCGGCGTTAAAGCGGCTTGTCGAAACCCATGATATCGACTGCCAATGGGAAAATACCGGCTCTATTCATGCGGCTGCATCGCCGAAGAACTTTGATAAGCTGCGCCATCATGCGCAGGCTTTTGCGGATTTGGGCATCAATGCCACGCTGCTGGATCAGGCGGCTTTGCAAAAACGCCTTGGCACCCATCACTATAAGCTGGGAGTTCTGTCAACAGGGGGTGCTTTGGTGCAGCCGGCGGCACTTGCGAAAGGGTTGGTAGAAAGCCTGCCAGAACAGATCGAGATTTACGAAAACTCACCGGTTTTAAAGCTGGTGCAAGACGGGGATGGGGCGGTTTTAACCCTGAAAGGCGGCACATTACGCGCAAGCAAAGTGATCGTCGGGGTCAATGCATTTATGCCACGGTTGGGCATTCAAAGTGACCGTGTGTTCCCGCTGGCATTAACGGCCAGTTTGACCCGCCCGTTAAGCAAAACCGAAGAAGACGAAATCGGTCACGCGGACTCTTGGGGAATATTGTCGCCGCAATCCCTTGGTGCCACAATGCGGTTGACCAAGGATCGGCGCATTTTGATCCGCAATACTGCACAATATCGCCCATCCGGCATTGATTTACCCAGATTGGCACAAAGTCAGCGTCTGCATTACCAAGGCTTGAAAAAAAGGTTTCCGTGGCTAGCTGCGGATGCGATTGAATATACGTGGTCGGGCAATATTTGTGTAAGTGCAAATTCAAAGCCCGTGTTCAGCAAACTATCAAACAATATTTTTGCCTCAGGCTGTTATAATGCATCTGGTGTGGCACGCGGCACGATTATGGGGCGGTTAATCGTTGATTTGGCGCTTGGGGCACCGTCTGCATTGCTGGACACTATAAATTCACTGCAAAAACCCAGTTGGATACCACCACGTCCATTGTTTGATATCGCCGCTAAAACCAGAATGGCTTGTGAACGAGCGAAGGGCAAAACTGAGTGCTAAGGATTTTTGCCTTGTCTTAAGGCTTTCGTAACCATGTCTCTGCTATGACTTAAGCGTTCCATACAGGAACTTAAGATTGCTTGCTACAGACCTTGCGCCCTGCATGTACCCCCATGGCAGGGCGTAAGCTTATTTGACAATAACACCGGGGTTCATGATGCCGTTGGGATCAAGGGCGGCTTTAATCACGCGGATGGCGGTCAGTTTTGCAGGGTCACTGTATTTTTCCAAATCATCCACTTTCAACCGCCCGATACCGTGTTCGGCAGAAAACGATCCACCGTAGCTGTGAACCAGATCATAGATCACTTCGATAATTGCCGGCTTCAAATGCATCAGATCGGAACCCACCTGCCCCTTGGCGGGGTAGACGTTGTAATGCAGGTTCCCGTCGCCGACATGACCAAAGCAGTTGACGCGCAGATCGCCCAATTTTGCAATCGCTTCAAAGCCTGCCTGAATGAAATCAGGCAGGGCAGAGATCGGTACAGATATATCATGGCTGGAAATCCCGCCGATGATTTTGTTAGCTAAGGGAATGCTTTCACGAACGTGCCAGAATTCTTGGGCTTGCTGTACATTTTGCGCAATCAGAACATCTTCAACCAGCCCGTCTTCTATCGTCGTTTCCAGCACAGACATCAGACGCGCATCAAGGTTGGCCCCTTGCCCGCCTGCAACTTCGATCAGCACCATCCATTCTGGACGTTCGGTAAAAGGCTGGCGCACATCAGGTATGGTTTCGGCAAGAAAATCTAGGCCCTGCGCATGGATCAACTCAAATCCCGATACCAGCCCGTCCAACCCCGATTGCATCAGCCCCAGCAGTTCCACTGCCGCTTTTGGTGACGGTACAACAGCCATGGCCGTCGCAACTTCTTTGGGTTTGGCATATAGCTTCAGCGTAGCCGCTGTAATCACGCCCAACGCACCTTCAGAACCAACCAGCAGGTTGCGAATGTCAAAGCCCGTGTTGTCTTTGCGCAGGCCAGTAAGCCCATGATAAATCGAACCATCGGGTAAAACTGCCTCCAACCCCAAGCAAAGATCACGCGCATTACCGTAGCGCAGCACTTGGGTGCCGCCTGCATTGGTAGCCAGATTTCCGCCAATCCGGCAACTGCCTTCAGCGGCCAGAGATAAGGGGAACAAGCGGTCAACATCATCCGCCGCTTTCTGAACATTCTCCAGAATAACGCCAGCTTCCACAGTGATTGTATTGTTCGCAATATCCACATCGCGCACCGATGCCATACGTTCTACGGATAAGACCACGGGCGCAGGGTCAAGGTCGGCCACCTGCCCACCTGTCAAGCCGGTGCCGCCCGCATAGGGAATAAGGCCCACGCGGTGTTGGTTGCACAGGCGTACGATGGTGGCGACTTCTTGCACATTGCGGGGGCGGGCAAGGCAGGCAGCCCGGCCTTGAACTATACCACGTTCTTCGGTCAGATACGCGTCTGTTGCATCCGTAATTGTGTCTGCGGGCAGGGCTGATTTCAGTGCGGTCAAAAATTCTGGGGTGGCTTTTAAAAGGGTCATATCACTCTTGTAATCCTCATTATTGCAAAGGGCTAACCTGCATCGGTTTTGCCGCGCCGATCACTGCGCAGGTTAGAATAAAGTACATGGTTGCACCAGCGGCCATTGATTTGCAGATAGGCTTGGGCCACGCCTTCATATTTGAAGCCCGACTTTTCCAACACCCCGCGTGAGGGTTTGTTTTCAGACAGGCAAGCGGCCTCGATACGGCTAAGGTCAAGGGTGGTAAAGGCGAAATGCACAAGGCCCTGAATGGCCTCTGACATATAGCCCAAACGGGCGAATTCTTCGCCTGTCCAATAGCCCAAAGTGCCGGTTTGTGCGGGGCCACGGCGGATGTTATCCAGCGTGATTGCACCTACCAACGCATCATCAGCGCGGCGGATCATGAACAAGGGGGCACCGCGCCCAGCGTCATAGGTTTTACGTGCCCAGTATACTCTGTTCGCAAACGCGCGTTTGGAAAAATGGTCTTGCGCCCAGACAGGTTCCCACGGTGTCAAATATTCAACGCTGGCTTGGCGCAGATGCACCCATTGCAGGTGGTCTTTTTGCAAAGGCAGGCGCAATGTCAGGCGTTCGGTCTCAATCGTAACTTTGGGTTTGCGTCCAAACATATCTGATTATGCCGCCAGATTTTCGGCAAGAGTTTCAACCGCAGGGGCCCCTTCCACGGGGCCGTAAAGTGCCAATGAGGGCCCGGATTTTTCGCACAGGCGTTGGGCGTAATCCATCACATCTTGCACGCTGACCGCATCAATTTTACCGACAACTTCTTCCAGACCTGGTACACGGCCCCAGATGCCTGTCATGCGCGCCAAACGTTCGCAGCGCGATGCAGGGCTTTCCAGCCCCATCAGCAAGCCCGCTTTCATCTGATTGCGCGCACGGTCAAGTTCGGCAGCTGTCATATCTTGCACGGAACGTTTCAGCTCATCAATGCAAAGTTCTGACAGGCCTGCAACATCATCGCCACTAGTACCTGAATAGATCGTCAGTGATCCTGTGTCGGAATAGGCCCCTGCCTGTGCATAAATCGTATAACACAACCCGCGTTTTTCACGGGCTTCCTGAAACAGACGTGAAGACATGCCACCACCCATCGCCACGGCATAAACCTGGCCTGTGTAAATGTCATCGCTCATGTAACCTGTGGTTTCCAGAGATAGGGCAAAATGGGCTTGTTCCAGATCTTTGACAACGCGGCATTCACCGCCTTTGTAAAGCGCGGGTTGGGCCAATAGCCCCTGCCCGCTTGGCAAATGGCCAAAGCTGGCTTCGGCCAAACGCACAAGCGCATCATGATCCACAGCACCTGCAGCAGCCAGTATCATTTGGTTCGGCACATAGTTTTGCGCCACGAACTCTGCCAGATGTTCGCGAGTAAAGCTTTCTACGCGTTCAGCTGGCCCAAGGATGGTACGGCCAAAGGGTTGATCGGGGTAGGATACTTCTTGCAGCCAATCAAAGATAATATCGTCAGGCGTATCCAGTGATTGGCCGATTTCTTGCAAGATCACACCGCGTTCAATATCGACCTCTCGCGGGTCAAAAACCGAGTTCAGCACGATGTCTGAAATCACGTCAAACGCCAGTGGTACATCTTTTTCCAAGACGCGCACATAGTACGCCGTGGCTTCCCGACTGGTATAGGCGTTGATAAACCCACCCACATCTTCAATCGCCTCGGCGATTTGCAAGGCGTTGCGTTTTTTGGTGCCCTTGAAGGCCATATGTTCCAAAAAATGCGCGATACCGTTTTGATCGGCGCGTTCATGGCGCCCGCCTGCGGATACCCATACACCAAGGGATGCGGATTGCAGGCTTGGCATGTTTTCGGTGACAATACGAAAGCCGTTTGGCAAGGTGGTCAGTTGAACGCTCACGTAGCGATCCTTTCGCGGATGATGGCCTCAATAGCGGACAGGTCATTATCCACTTTGGTAATGCGTTCCGATTTGTTGAACAGATCACCCATGCGCACAGGCAGTTCAGGGTGTACGCCACAAGCGGCTTCAACAGCTGCGGGGAATTTGGCGGGGTGTGCGGTGGCCAATGTGATCATCGGCACGGTTTCATCGCGCACGACGCTGTTTGCGACCTTAACCGCAATCGCTGAATGCGGGCACAGCACTTCGCCTACATCATTATAAGAGCGTTTGATCTGGGCAGTGGTTTCTGCCTCAGAACACTTGCCGCTGTCAAATTCGTCATGCAATTTCTGTGTCGCCCCTTGTGACAGGCTGAATGTGCCGTCTTGGTTCAGCGCATCCATCAGCTGTTGCACAGCATCACCCTCACGATCATACAGATCGAACAACAGGCGTTCAAAATTAGAGCTGACCTCAATATCCATCGACGGGCTGATCGAAGGGGTCACACCTGTCTTGGTGTGCTCACCCGATTGCAAAGTACGGTGCAGGATGTCATTTTGGTTGGTGGCAATCACCAAGCGGTCAATCGGCAGGCCCATGCGTTTGGCCACGTAGCCTGCAAAAATATCACCGAAATTGCCCGTAGGCACGGTGAAAGATACTTTGCGGTGCGGTGCGCCCAAGGATACGGCAGAGGTGAAATAATACACTACTTGCGCCATCACACGGGCCCAGTTGATACTATTGACACCGGCCAGTTTCACATCGTCACGGAAATCAAAATCGTTGAACATGTCTTTCAGGCGGGCTTGGCAATCATCAAAGTCACCAGCCACGGCCAGCGCATGAATGTTGCTTTCACTTGGCGTGGTCATCTGGCGGCGTTGCACTTCTGACACGCGCCCGTCAGGAAACATGATAAACACATCGACCGCGTCCAAACCTTTGAAGGCTTCAATGGCAGCAGAACCGGTATCACCCGATGTGGCCCCCACAATCGTCACCCGATCACCACGGCGTTTTAACGCCACTTGAAACATCTGGCCGATCAGTTGCATGGCCACATCTTTGAACGCCAATGTGGGCCCGTGAAACAGTTCCAGCAGAAAGTGGTTTTCGTCCAGTTGCACTAACGGGCAGCGCGCCGTGTGGGCAAAACCTGCATAGGCTTTGTGGATGATTTCCATGAACTCAATGTCGGTGAACGTGTCGCCAACGAAAGGTTTCATTACCTCAAAAGCAACCTCTTCGTAGGACTTGCCTGCAAAGCTTGCAATTTGGCTTTCGCTTAGTGTCGGCCATTCCTCTGGCACATAAAGCCCGCCGTCGCGCGCTAGGCCCGAAAGCATCGCTTCTTCGAATGTCAGCGCCGGGGATTGCCCACGGGTTGAGATATATTTCATCAGTTTGTTCCTAGGTTAAACTGTTTTGTGCTTGATACGGTAAAGCAGATAGAGTGTCATCCCAAACCATACCAAAGCCAATGAAAACCACGTGATTGCGTATTCAAGGTGATTATTGGGGATGTTCAGGCCGATGGGTTGGGGCATGGTGCCGTAATCGCCGATCTCAATGGTGCGGGCCACAATCAGAAACGACTCAGTGCCAAAGTGGCGTGACAGCTTTGTGGCATCACGGGCAAACCAGATGTTCTTTTCCATGTTGGGGTCAGGGGTGAAGCTATCCACCTCATTTGGCCACAAGATATTGCCGATGATGGTCACGTCTTGTGGCTTGCGCACGGTTTTCTTCAGGGCTTCGGGGATATAACCCATGTCGATCAGGATGCGGCGACCTTCAGGTTTGGTCAGTGCGGGCGTGATTACCAAAAACCCGGGGCCATCGCGTTTGGTGGAATAAATCACATGGGCTTCATCAAAGCCGATGGTGGCTTTGATGCGCACCGATAGGCGGTTGTCAAATTCGGGGTTGGGTTTGACGGGCAGTGGAATGGGGTCAGCCGCAATGCGGGCTTCTATTTGCGCCAACATGGTATTTTTCCACGTCATGCGCTGCACTTGCCATGTGCCGAGGTACAACAGAATTGCGATGCCTGTCAGGCCTAAAACTATCGGAAAGATCATGCGTTTGGTCATTTCGCCACCTGTTTGGATAACCCATGACCCAATACCCCAGATTGGTCATAAGTCCAAGACACAAAGCAGCGTTATCGGGTTAACGCGCCGCCTTGAAACAATGCAGGGTCTGTAACGCCAAAACCAACGTAATCTGAGGGTGAGACACCCAGCTTTTCGCATACCGAAAATGATGCGGTATTTCCTGCCGCAACACCTGTGCAAAACCCGCGCACTTGGAATTCATCCCATAATCGCACGATACTCATTGCCCCCAGAATAAGTGCTATGCGTTGACCACGCCGGTCTTTACGACAGGTTAATCCGCCCCAAAAGGCATGGTCTGCATAACCGCTTTGTGCGTGGTAACATTTATAGCCCCATGCGCTGGCAACGGGATTTCCTAAGCCATCAATAGCCGCTAGGGTTACACCTGGAATATCCAAACCGCGCATTACCCGACCTGACATCACCAGAACACCACTATCTGTTACTAAAGATGCAAAACTTTTTACGAAATGCGTTTCAGTATCCGGTGAAAGGCATTCAACAGTTAAATCTTCGGGCAGACTATATGTGTTTAAAATTCTTTTTGCGGCATCATATGTGGGTTTTCGCCCCCTACACATTGTCCATACATTGCTGGACAAACCTGAAGCCCTAATTGCATTTAGCATCTTTTCAGATTGCGCCAGCGGTAGGAAAAGGCAAGCTGCAGCACCTTGCGTTTGTGTAAGCGAGATCAGCAAATCAGCTGTAGCGTCGCCTTCATATTTAGTCAGAACAACGGCACGGCCATTGTAGGAATAGCGCCCATCATCTTTGTAAGTTCGCCATAGATCGCGGGCACGCGTGGCGACAGTTTTTTGTGCTTCTGACCCAAATATCTCATCCTGAAATTTCATCTCAGAGCATACCAAAAACTATTCCTCGGGCGTGGCCAAACCTTTTTCATACATTTCTTCCAGTTTGGCTTTAGCACCTGCATCCCCTTGTGCTTCGGCTTTACGATACCATTTTACGGCCTCTGCATAGTCTTGTTCAACCCCTTGGCCCGCAAAATACATAACGCCCAAATTTGTTTGGGCATAAGGATAGTCCTGATCTGCGGCCAGTCTGTACCATTTCACGGCCACTGCAAAATCTTGTGGAATACCTTTGCCAGCGTAATACATAACACCCAGATTGGTTTGGGCGGCAACATTACCTTGTTCTGCTGACAATTGGTACCAGTTTACTGCCGATTCAAAATCCTGCCGAACCCCCTGACCGTTGAAATACATCACACCCAATGAGTATTGGGCATGTGCATTACCTTCATCCGCCAACGGTTGCCATTCTTTAAGCGCAGTTTCGAAATCGCCTTTTTGGGCTGCTTCTAGGCCCTTTTGAAAATCTGCGGCATTTACAGGTAAAGAGCATGCCATAAAGACTGCGGTAATAGTAAATACAATATGTTTCATAGAAAGGTACTTTCATTGGTTTTAGCCTGAAAAACATACAGGTTCTAACTTGTCAAACTTAAGTTGCCTGATTTTCGGCGGATTATATCCGTAGAAAAAGGCGCGGGAATTAAGCCCGCGCCTTTTGCATGTTGAATTCTAAATCGGGTAGGATCAGCCACCCCAGATGTATACGGCAAAGAACAGGAACAACCAGACAACGTCAACGAAGTGCCAGTACCAAGCTGCCGCTTCTAGCCCTGTATGTTTTTCAGGCGTAAATGCACCCGCTTGTGCGCGCATATAACAGACGAACAAGAAGATCGTACCTACCACAACATGGAAGCCGTGAAAGCCTGTCGCCATAAAGAAGTTGGCGCCATATATGTTGCCGTCGAATGTGAACGCCGCATGGCTGTACTCATACGCTTGGAAAACCGTGAACAGGATACCCAGCAGAACCGCGCCCAGCAGGCCCTTTTTTAGGCCGTCACGGTCGTTGTCATGTACAATCGCGTGGTGCGCCCATGTGCAAAAACAACCCGAACACAGCAGGATCAACGTGTTGATCAGTGGCAGATGCCACGGGTCAAAGGTTTCAATGCCAACGGGGGGCCAAACGCCGTCAATCAGGGGTGAACCTTCGGTGATCGGGTACATTGCGTGTTTGAAGAATGACCAGAACCAGGCTACAAAGAACATCACTTCAGAGGTGATGAACAGGATCATGCCATAGCGCAAGCCGATGGTTACAACAGGTGTGTGATCGCCAACATTGGCTTCATCAATCACTTCTGCCCACCATTCATACATTGTGTACAGAACCAGTGCCAGACCGATAAAGAAAACATAAGGTGTGATAGTGGCCATCCAGAAGACAGCACCAGTTAGCATGATAAACGCCCCTAATGCGCCCATAAAGGGCCGAATACTGGGTTGCAGAATGTGGTAGTCATGGTTTTTTTCATGCGCCATTTGTTAAATCCCCTTGGTTTACTCTATTGTCTTTATGTTGGTTTGTGTGCCCAAAGCAAGTTCTTCTTCGGGTAAATCTGCTACGTGGAACGTATAGCTTAACGTGATTGTCTTTGCATATTTAGCATCTTGATCGTCAATGATGTCAGGGTCAACGTAGAACGTGACCGGCATCATCACCCGTTCGCCCGGCTGCAACACCTGCATCTCAAAGCAAAAACAGTCAATTTTAGTGAAATACGCGCCCGCAGAGTACGGGAACACATTATAACTGGCGGAGCCTGCGATGGGTTTATCGGTTGGGTTGTAGGCCTCATAGAAAGCCAGACCGGTTTCGCCGATTTTCAATGTCATCGTGGTATGCTCTGGTTTGAACTGCCAAGGCATACCACGTTCCAGTGAGCCGTCAAAACGGATCTCAATGGTTTGATCCAATATGGTATCGCTGGCTTCAGCGGCCACTTGGGTGACACCTGCAAAGCCCGTGACGCGGCAGAACCAGTTGTAAAACGGCACCGCTGCGAATGACAAGATCAGCATGGAAAAGACCAACCCGCTAAGGCGGATCATCATTTTGGTATTTTTCTTATTCTGGCTCATTCGGTTTGCTCCGCCACAGGGGTGCGTTCACTATTGGCTATATCGCCCGCAGGGTTCATCATCTTGGCGATAGTGATCGAAAAAACCAATACGACAAAACCCAGCAGCAAGCCACCCAGCATGATGTTATTGCGTTTGCGACGATCGCTTATGTTACTATCAGCACCAGACATTCAGATCAAATCCATTGCGGCCAAGCGGCCCAGTTCAGGCCATAGCTTTTGGCGGTTGCTTCGACCAGTAGAACGGCGAAGTGTAAAAACAGGTAGTATAAAGAGATGCGGAACACTTTACGTTCCGTGGCGTGTTTATCGGCTGTCGCCTGTTCTTCGGTACGTTTCCAGATGTCGTAAGCACCTTTCAAAAACAGCATGTTCAGCACCAGGGCGGCGGCAAAATAGATCGGGCCGCCAATGCTGGTAAAAGATATCGCCATTGCAACAGGTACCAGCGCAATGGTGTAGCCCAAAATGTTGTTGCGCGTCACACGGCGACCGTGGGTCACCGGCAACATCGGCACACCTGCTTTGGTGTAGTCATCATTCATAAATAGGGCGAGTGCCCAGAAATGCGGCGGTGTCCACATGAAGATCAGCGCAAACATCAATATGCTTTCAATACCGATACTGCCTGTGGCCACAGCCCAGCCGATCATCGGCGGAAAGGCACCCGCCGCACCACCGATCACGATGTTCAGTGGTGTCGCGCGTTTCAGCCACATGGTGTAAACCACGGCATAGAAAAAGATTGTGAAGGCCAGAATGCCAGCGGCCAGATAATTGGCGGTCAGGCCCAGCATACCCACGGCGATAACCGACAGCCACAGACCGAAAATCAGCGCATTATCACGGGTGATACGCCCGGACGGAATAGGCCGCCCTTGGGTGCGTTTCATGATCGCGTCAATATCGGATTCCCACCACATATTCAGCGCACCAGATGCGCCGCCACCAATAGCGATAAACAATACGGATGCAAAAGTGATCACAGGGTTTACGGCGATCGGGGCTACAAGCAGGCCAACAAGGGCGGTGAAGACAACCAAAGACATAACGCGCGGCTTTAGAAGCGCGATATAATCGGTAAAGTCCGTTTCCGGCCCTGTCTCTATTAAACTTGCGTCGGTCATTTCAGTACCCAAAATGGCGAAGCGGGCCTATAACAGGCCCGCAGCTGGGGTTGGATTAGTTTGCGCTTGCAACTTCTACAGCGCGCGGTGTGCCTGCGTCGGCATATTCTGAAAGGGCTTCATCCAGCCATATCTCGTATTCTTCTTCTGACACCACTTTCACAGTGATCGGCATATAAGAATGGTCTTTGCCGCAAAGTTCTGAACACTGGCCAAAGTACAGGCCTTCTTTTTCTGCCTTAAACCAAAGCTGTGCCAAACGACCCGGAACACCGTCTTGTTTTACACCAAAGGCAGGAATGGCCCATGAATGGATCACATCGGAACCGGTAACTTGCACCACGATGGTTTTACCAACCGGCACCACAACAGCTGTGTCAGTTGCCAGCAAAAACTCGTCTTCATTATAGCCGGCTTCTTTCAAAAGGGCCATTACGGCAGGGGTTCTTTTGTAGGCGCTGTCTTCTTGACCTTCCGGCATGGTGGCCGGGCTGCCGATCATGTAGCTGTCAAATTCAAAACCCTCATCGACATAATCATATGTCCAATACCACTGGTTACCCGTGGCCTTGATGGTGATGTCAGCCGCTGGAATTTCCTGTTGCTTGAACAGCAATGTCAAAGAAGGTGGGATAATAGCGATCAGGATGATGATCGGGATCAGTGTCCAACCTATTTCCAGTGCAGAGTTATGGGTAAATGTTGCAGGCTTCGGGTTGGCTTTGCGATTGTAGCGAAAAAACACATAAATCATCAATACGGTCACAAAAATCGAAATGATTGTAGTGATGTACAAAAGGAATGTGTCCACCCAAATCTGATCCCGTGCCAATTCACTACCAGGTGTCTGGAAGTTCAGACCATCTTGGATTGGTTTGCCGATACGCGCCATATCAGCCGTAGCGTCTTGCGCATATACGCTGCCAGCGACCATAAGGCCGGTCAGTGCCATTGTAATTGTATTGAAAATCTTTGCTACTGGCATACGTTCATTCCTGTTTTCGCTATGGGCTTAACGCCCCCCTAAAGATCCAAATCGTTTGAAACGACAGAATCCCCTATTGTGTCTTTGCGCCGAAAAACCATACTATCGGCCCCAAGACAAGCTTTCCCTTTGCGGCATTGCGCCGCTTATTGTGAATATACCTATCAAGGACACCCGATTTTGACCAGCCAAACCAAAGCCTTTGCCCCGTTTGAAACCACATTTGACGAAAATGCCGCACTAAAAGTACTGCGCGAAGCTGTTGCAGGTGCCGATGACGGTGAGTTATTTCTGGAACGCCGCCGATCAGAAGCACTGGTTTTTGATGACGGCAAGTTGAAGAACGCCTCTTATGATGCCTCTGAGGGTTTTGGCTTGCGGGCTGTGCGCGGCGAAACTGCGGGGTATGCGCATTCTACCGAGATGAGCATTCACGCATTAAAACGTGCGGCTGAAACCGCGCGACTGGCTGTGGGCAGTGGCGGTGGTACTTGGGCGGATGCACCCACCCCGACCAATCAGCGGCTATACACCGATGCAGACCCGATGGCGGATGCGGAATTTTCGGTAAAGATCGAGACGTTGAAGGAAATCGATGATTATGCGCGATCACTGGACAAACGGGTGATACAGGTTTCAGCATCCTTGACCGCATCGCTGCAAGAGGTCGAAATTCTACGCCCCGAAGGCACGCGAGTGCGCGACAGCCGCCCGCTTACGCGGTTGAATGTCAGCATTATTGTGGAACAAAATGGCAGGCGCGAAACTGGCAGCGCGGGCGGTGGCGGTCGCTACGGATTGTCAGGGTTGATGAAAGCGGGCAACTGGAAAGCCACGGCAAATGAAGCCCTGCGCGTGGCCTTGGTGAACCTTGAAGCCGTGCCCGCCCCTGCGGGCAGTTTTGATGTGGCCCTTGGTAACGGTTGGCCGGGTATTTTACTGCATGAGGCCATCGGGCATGGGTTGGAAGGTGACTTCAACCGTAAGAAAACCAGTGCTTTTGCAGGGCTGATGGGGCAGCGTATTGCGGCCAAAGGCGTGACTGTGCTGGATGACGGCACTATTCCTGACAGGCGTGGCTCGATCAGTTTTGATGATGAAGGCACGCAATCGGGCAAGAACACCCTGATCGAAGACGGCATTCTGGTGGGCTTGATGCAAGACCGCCAAAACGCACGCCTGATGGGGGTGGCACCCACGGGCAACGGGCGGCGTGAAAGCTATGCGCACACCCCGATGCCGCGTATGACCAATACCTATATGCTGGGCGGGGATACGCCGCCTGAGGATATTGTGGCGCAGATCAAAGACGGCATTTATGCCGTGGGCTTTGGCGGCGGGCAGGTTGATATTACCAACGGCAAGTTCGTGTTTTCATGCACTGAAGCTTACCGCGTGAAAACCGGCAAGATCGGCGCACCTGTCAAAGGGGCAACCCTGATCGGTGACGGGGCGACTGCGCTAAAAAACATCCGCGCCATCGGCAACGACATGGCACTAGACCCCGGCATGGGTAACTGCGGCAAAGCAGGCCAATGGGTGCCGGTGGGGGTTGGGCAACCTACGTTGCTGATTGGGGGGCTGACGGTGGGGGGATCGCAAGTTTGACCCGCGAAACACCGATTTTTGGGTGCATTTTTTTCGGACACCTAAACCAGTAAACTAGTTTAGTGTTTATTCATCTCAACAAACGGACAAGACTAAATGCAACACAAAATCCGCAAACCCATCCAGTCCGAACTGCCAGCGCTCACCCAGCTTTGGTACGATGGCTGGCAGACAGCACATGTGGATCATGTGCCAGCGTCCCTAACCGCAATCCGTACGTTTGAAAGTTTTGCACTGCGCTTGCAGGCCCATTTCGACAACATCCGTGTGATCGGTGAGGTCGGCACACCCCTAGGGCTTTGCATCATCAAAGGTGCCGAGATTTACCAGTTATTCGTCAGCCCCAAGGCGCAGGGCACAGGGGCGGCATCGCTGTTGATCACCGATGGTTTGGCCCGCATTCACGCAGACGGCCACACCACCGCCCATCTGGATGTGATCCCCGAAAACCCCCGCGCCATTGCGTTTTATGAAAAGTTGGGGTGGCGGCAAAAGGGGGTGGAAACGGTTATGCTGGATACATTGACAGACCCCTACCCGATGCCCTGTCTGGTGATGACGAAAGAGTTGTGATTTAAGAATAATTACTGCGAACAACTCGCAACTGGGAAAATCATCCCTATATACCTTTCATGAAAAGACGTGAGTTTATACAAAACATCGCCGCATTGGCCGCCACCCCTGCCTTGCCCGTCAAGCTGCTGGCGGGCAGTCTGCCCGTGTCAGTCGCAATTTACGCTAAGGCTGTGCATTACGCCAAGCTGTGGGATACCAGCGTGCCTGAAATGTACACCTCGGCCCTTGGGTTGGGCCATGATGAGGCTTATTCGGTGTTTGACAGGTTGGTCGAAGATCGGGTTATCGGCGTGCCTAATTCAGTGGGCATGGGGCGCGCTGTTCTTCCCTATTTCAAAGACCCGATGATGGCCCAAAAGATCGCCAATGTGTTACGCAAGCCGGGAACGCCGCCGATTAGCGGCAAACCGCAAGGTTTGAAAACCCGCCCTATGGATAGGTTGAAAGATAAGCTTATTAAGGTTGTCCCCGTTGACGATACTATGGATGAACCGAGCGAAGTCCCCGATCAAAAGGAAATATCATGAACCGCCGTCAATTCACTGCCCGTTTGGCCGCCTTAGCCGCAGCCCCCGCCCTGCCTGTCAAGGTGCTGGCCTCTGCCGGCACCACCATTCCCAACCCTGCGCGTTTCTGGGCGATTTACATGTCACACCTGCACGGCACCTGCCCGCCTGTGTCTTTGGCCAAGGTTACGGGGGTTAGCCCCAGTATTGCACGGGGGTATCTGTCGCGGCTGGTGGCCGAAGGGGTATTGACGCCAAGCAATGTATTGGGACGCACGGTGATGGCTAAGTCGGCACAACCGATGGGCAAATCCAAAGCGGCACATGGGCGGTTGCAGAAGTTCCTGCACAAAGAAATTCTGGATGAAGGCGGGAAATCTGAATGCGATTCACCCTCTGTTAACCACAATCAGGCAAAGTTGGATGATGATGAGCCAAACCACATTGCCGCTGCCCCCCCTGCCAAAGACCCAAGTTGATCTTATCAACTGGATCCGCCTGATCCGATCACGCCGCGTTGGCCCCGCCACTTTCCACCGATTGATGCGCAAACACGGGGGCGTTGAAGCCGCCCTTGATGAACTGCCGCATATTGCCAAACAGGCAGGTGTGAAAAATTACGCGCTATGCCCCTATGACGCGGCTGAAGCGGAACTGCTGGAAGCCCAGCAAAAGGGGTATCGCGCGTTATGTTACGGGTCAGATGAATATCCTGAATTGCTGGCGGAAACCTCGGATGCGCCACCGCTTTTATGGGCCAAGGGTGATCCGGCCTGTTTGGCAAAGCCTATCGTGGCCCTTGTGGGGGCGCGAAATGCATCCAGTTTGGGGCGGCGCATGACCCACACAATCGCCGAAGGTCTGGCAGATGCGGGTTTCAGTGTGGTATCGGGCCTTGCGCGCGGCATTGACGCGGCTGCACACACAGCCACGTTGAAACAAGGCACCATTGCAGTGGTGGCAGGCGGTTTGGATGTATTTTACCCACGCGAAAACCAGAAGCTTTATCAAGATATTCCTGAAAACGGTATTTTATTAACCGAGCAACCTGCGGGGCTGATCCCGCAGGCGCGTCACTTTCCGATGCGCAACCGTATTATTGCAGGCATGGCGCAAGCGGTTGTGGTGATGGAAGGGGCTGCACGATCAGGCAGCCTGATCACCGCACGTAATGCACTGGATATTGGCCGCGATGTGATGGCCGTGCCCGGCCATCCGTTTGACGGGCGTGCGGCGGGGTGTAATTTTTTAATCCGTGACGGGGCCATGTTGGTGCGCTCTGCCAAAGACATCATAGACGCACTTGCCCTGCCCCAAGAAGCGGCCCAACCCAAGATCATAGCCCGCAACAAGGTCATGGATATTCCCACGGCAGAAGCCCACGCGAAAATTCTGACGCTTCTAAGTGCCACGGCCATTACCGAGGATATCGTGATCCGCGATTGCGGCCTGCCTGCAAGCATCGTGTCACAACACCTGATGGATCTGGAAATGCAGGGCCGCATTGAACGCCAACCGGGCGGGATGCTGGCACTGGCCAGTTAGGGGCTGGATTGCCGCAATCGCCGATCAAAATGCGCCCGTAAAATTCACCCCATTGACAATCACCCCCAAGACAACACATCTATTGCGCCCAACGGATACCCCGTGAATCGCTAAGGAAATTGAATGCCAGTTGTTGTTGTCGAATCCCCCGCCAAGGCCAAAACCATCAATAAATACCTAGGCGACAATTATACCGTTCTGGCCTCTTTCGGCCACGTGCGCGACTTACCACCCAAGAACGGTTCAGTTGATACCGACAATGATTTTGAGATGAAATGGGAAGTTGGTACAAACAGCAAAAAGCACGTCAAAGCGATTGTAGACGCGTTAAAAGACGACAATGAACTGATACTCGCCACCGACCCTGATAGGGAAGGTGAAGCTATTTCGTGGCATTTGGAAGAAACTTTGCGCCAACGCAAAGCGATCAAAAAGTCCACGCCCGTCAGCCGCGTTGTGTTCAACGCTATCACCAAATCCGCTGTTACAGAAGCAATGAAAAACCCACGCCAAGTGGATATGGAACTGGTCGAAGCCTATCTTGCGCGCCGCGCTTTGGATTATCTGGTAGGCTTTAACCTGTCGCCGGTTTTATGGCGCAAACTGCCCGGTGCTAAATCTGCGGGCCGCGTACAATCGGTGACTTTACGCCTGATCGTAGAGCGTGAAATGGAAATCGAAGCGTTCAAAAATCGCGAATACTGGTCAGTCAAAGCAGTGTTGACTACACCGCGAGGTCAAACCGTAGAAGCCAATTTGCGCACACTTGCAGGCAAGAAGCTTGAAAAGTTCGACATTGAAAATGAAGCCGCCGCATCACTGGCAGTGCAAGCCGTCACATCACGTGATCTAAGCGTTACTTCCGTCGAAGCCAAACCTGCCACCCGCAACCCGTCAGCCCCTTTCATGACCTCAACCCTGCAACAGGAAGCCAGCCGCAAGTTTGGCTTTGGCGCACGCCAAACCATGTCTACCGCACAGCGTTTATATGAAGCAGGTTACATCACCTATATGCGGACCGACGGCATTGATATGGCGCCTGAGGCCATAACAGCGGCGCGCGCCGCTATCAAAGATTTTTACGGTGCGGATTTTGTGTCTAGCGAGCCGCGCATGTACAAGAACAAAGTCAAGAACGCGCAAGAAGCCCACGAATGTATCCGCCCCACGGATATGACAGCAAAACCTGCCAGTCTTTCACGGCTGGAGGCCGATCAGCGCAAGCTATATGATTTGATCTGGAAACGCACCATTGCCAGTCAAATGTCCAGTGCCCGCATGGAACGCACCACGGTTGATATTGGGTCGGAAGACGGTCAGGTTGGTTTGCGTGCCACGGGTCAAGTTGTTGTTTTTGAAGGATTTCTTAAAGTTTACGAAGAAGGCCGTGATGATACGGTTGTGGATGGGGACGATAAGCGTTTGCCGCAAATGACTACGGGCGATGCGTTGGATAAAACGACCATCACACCTGAGCAGCATTTCACCCAGCCACCACCGCGTTACACAGAGGCGTCACTGGTTAAACGTATGGAAGAACTGGGCATCGGGCGGCCATCCACCTATGCGTCAATCGTGACCACAATCCAAACCCGCGAATATGTGCGCACCGAAAACAAACGCCTGCATCCAGAGGATAAGGGCCGTCTTGTGACCGCGTTTCTGGAAAGCTATTTCCGCAAATATGTCGGCTATGATTTCACGGCAGGGCTGGAAGAAGAGCTGGATGATATTTCCGGTGGCCGCGAAGATTACAAAAATGTTCTGGGCCGTTTCTGGCGTGATTTTTCTGCCGCGATTGGCGAAACCGCTGATCTGCGGATCACCGAAGTTCTGGAAAAAATCAATGAGTATCTGGAACCACATCTGTTTCCGCCAACCGAAGACGGTTCTGATCCGCGTATCTGTAAAAACTGCGGCAACGGCGTTTGTCGATGCGCACGGCCCGTTCGGGTGGTGCCTTTATCGGGTGTTCCAACTACCCCGAATGCCGCTACACCCGCCCGCTTGCAGGTGAAGTAGAAGGTGGCGATATTGCAGGCCCTGACGGCAAAGAGCTGGGTAAAGACGAAAACGGTTTGGCTATTACTTTACGCACAGGCCGCTTTGGCCCTTATGTGCAACGCGGCGAAGCCACGGATGAAAATCCAAAACCGCCACGTGCCTCGATTACCAAAGGCACTGATCTGGCAACGGTTGAACTGGAACGCGCATTGCTGCTGCTATCCTTGCCACGCCGTGTGGGTGACCACCCCGAAGGCGGGCATATTGATGCGGCCATCGGGCGTTACGGGCCGTATGTGATGTGGCAAAAGCCGATTGAAGAGGGTAAGAAAACTGCGCAGAAAATTTATGCCAACATCAAAGACCCTGAAGAGGTGTTTGTGATAGGCATGAACCGCGCGGTTGAACTGATCACCGAAAAAGCCAACAAAACCGGGCGTGGGGCTGCGGCCACACCGCTGAAAGAGTTGGGTGAACACCCTGATGAGGGCGGTGACTTGAACGTGATGGATGGCCGCTATGGCCCTTATGTGAAATGGGGCAAAATTAACGCAACCCTGCCCAAAGATATTGAGCCTACGGATATTACGTTGGAACAAGCCGTTGAGTTGGTGAATGCCAAGGCGGCCACCAAAGGTAAGCGTAAAGCAGCACCGAAGAAAAAGGCTGCGGCCAAGAAAAAGCCGGCTGCTAAAAAGAAACCAGCAGCAAAGAAACCTGCTGCTAAGAAAAAAACTTAAAGTTGAAACAACTGGCCGGGGCCATTTATTGGCCCGGTCACCCCTGCTAATCTGTACATATGCCAGGCAAAGGCAGAATTGCTGGATATAACAGGTTTTCCAAGGGCTTTTTCAGCCTGTTCAATCACCCCGAATGTGCGCAAATTGGTGCAAGATGCAAAAACCGCATCACAATCACCTGCGCCCACCTGCAACATGCCTTCTAACGTGGCATTTTCAGAAATTCGCGCAACTTTGTGATCCAGTTCTTCTTCAAAATAGCCAAATGCGCTGATCTTAATATCGTTTTCCTCAAACACATTTTGCATCGCAGTTGATACATCCGCGCGGTACGGCGTCAAAAGCCCCAAGCGTTTTACGTTCAACGCACGACAGGCGGCTATTGCCGCTGTAATCGGGTTGCTGACAACTGCATTTGGGAAGGCTTCTTGCGCAATTTTAGCCACACGCGCCGCGCCGATTACGGTAGCCCCTGATGTGCAACCATAGCCAATGGCATCAAATGCCGCATGCTTGGGAAACAGGCTTAAAGATGCAGGAATTTCCGTTTCCATCCGCGCCAGGGTTTCCGGCGTTACGTTAGGATCAAACGGGATACGGCTGTGGTACAGGCTGACAGGCGGGGATGTACTGATTTGTTGCAACTCAGGTTCCAGCGTTTCATCGGTGGAAAGCACAATCACGCCAATCGCAGGGGCGGCACTGTAGCCGCCATCACTAGTGAAATTCAGTTTCATCCGATCACCTGCATTTCAGGGTCGGCGCGTTTTGTCAGCAAAACGGGCACGCCTTCGGTGATCAATATATTCTCTTCATGCACCATCATCTTACCCTTTGTTATACTTAGGCTGGGTTCCAAGGTCATCACCATACCTGGTTGCAAAACCGTATGATCAAAAGGCGCAATCGAAGGATATTCTGTCAGTTGAACACCCAGCCCATGACCCAGACGGCCAACGTTAGATCCCGCATCACCCAACGCATCGTTCATTGCCTTGAACAGTTGCGCACAAGTCACCCCCGCCTTAGCATTTTGCAACCCAACTTCGGTTGCCTGCCATAAGGTATCATAAGCCTGCCTTGCCGTATCCGTACATTGGTTAATTGCAAAGTTACGGTCAAAGTCGCAGAAATAACCGCGTAAGGTAGCCCCCGTATCTAGCATCAGAATATCCCCCTTTTCCAAGGGTTTGTCATCGGGCGGCGAAATAACATCGCCATACCCGCCCCGCCCTGCGGCCCCCACAAGATAGGGCACATCATCAGCACCCGCTTGCAGTAAGGTTATTTTAAAGGCGCGGAAGGCTTCAGACAAAGGCTGGCCTGCATGAAACAGATCCGCAGCACTTTCAAACGCGGCACTGCCGATACTGCAAATATCGTGCAGGATAGCAATTTCAGCATCTGATTTTACGATGCGGATAGCCTTGATCAAATCACTGCAATCTACAAATTCCACGCCAGATTTTTCGCGGACACGGGTGAAATCGCGCAGCGGCATACGCAGGCTTGCTTCTTGCCCCATCGGCAGGCCGACTTTATCAAACCTAGATAAAATCCCTGCAAGCAGACTAACGCCATCATCTTTGGGATCAGGTGACGCCCAAGTGCGAATATCATTGACCCAAGTGCGGGCCATCAAATCCGCACCTATTTCAGGGATCACGGCTATCGGTTCACCGCGTTGCGGCAGAACCAGAAACCACGGGCGTGTCGGGCTTTGCCAGAATTGCGTACGGAACCCGCTGAAATAACGCAGCTCTGCCTCAGTACACAGCAGTATTGCATCCATCCCCGCATCTGCCATGGCAGATTGTACGGATACCATGCGTGTTTCAAATTCCGCTGTGGGAAAATCGACCATCTGTCAAACCCTAAGGATAAATTATACCCTCAGCTTGGCGAAAATAACACGTTGGGTCTAGACCCTAATTCATCTGCATGGATTGTGGCAATCGACTATTGACGGCGTTGTGGATATGGCGAAATTCCTGGTGTACTGTATCGCCTGAAAACCGATCTTCTTTTTTCAAATCTCGTAGTATTGTCGTCGCATGCATTATCCGTTTACTGTTTGCATCGCGCCCCAAGCTATCCAAGAACTGTATTATATACGCAAAGGTATCGCCGTCCTTATCACGCAGGCAATCCTTTAAAATCACATCAATATGTTCCAGATCATCCTTCATCGCCTGCGCATCAGGTCTGACACAAGACCCTGCCAAGCGCGGCACAAAACCTGTCGGTTTCACCTCATCAGGTAGGGCTGCCAGCAGTGTTTGCTGAAAACCGGCCAGATCAACAATCGGTTTTGCCATGAAATATGCCGCCCCTGCCTTTAACGCCTCATCTCCATTAGCACTTCCGCTGGTGGCAATAATCGCCGAGATGGGAACAGGGGCTTTGGCCATCTCTTCGATTAACTCAAGACCAGAACCATCCGGCAGTCCCAAATCAACCAGAACCACATCAGGGCGATAAATCCGCAAATGCCGCCGCGCCGCTTTCAGGCTGTCGGCACGACGCAAACGCGCGCCACTTCTGATTGACAACAGGCGCATAGCTTCAGAACAATAGCGGCTATCCTCGACCAGTAGAATTGTAATTCCCAGCAGCGGGCGGTTGATGGTACATTTGGGGCGTATCCAATCAATTTCGGGTGAATCATCCATTTTTGTATTTCCTTTCGCCCCTTGATCAAACCCGATCATCCCTAACGGCAGGTTAAGCCCGCGCAAAAAGTCACACCCTTTGTGTTTCTTTTTCTTTGGGGTTAGAAGACAGCCAAACAAAGGAAGATAAATATGATCGGTCGTTTGAACCATGTTGCCATTGCTGTACCTGATCTGAGGGCAGCCATTGCCCAATACCGCGATACTTTGGGGGCGGATGTGGGTGCGCCAGAGGATTTGGCCGAGCACGGTGTGACTGTTGTCTTCATCACCTTGCCCAATACCAAGATTGAGTTGCTGCATCCTTTTGGTGACGCATCCCCGATCACAGGGTTTCTGGAAAAGAACCCGTCGGGGGGTATTCATCATATTTGTTATGAGGTTGATGACATCATCAAGGCCCGCGACCATCTGATCGCATCGGGTGCGCGCGTACTTGGGGATGGCAAACCGCAAATCGGTGCGCATGGCAAACCTGTATTATTTTTACATCCCAAAGATTTCACCGGCACGCTGGTGGAACTGGAACAAACCTAAAAAGGATACGATCATGGGAATTGGCCCTGCTGTAGTTATGTTTGCCGTCGTCTGGTTTATGATGTTGCTGATCATCTTGCCGATCAAGATGAAAACCCAGTCGGATACCGGCGACGTGGTCAAAGGCACCTCACCTTCTGCCCCTGATGACCCGATGCTAGGCAAGCGGGTTATGTGGGTGACAATCCTGACGATCCCTGTTTGGGGCATCATTTGTGGCATCATTATTTCAGGTGTTATCACCATCGATATGTTTGATATTTACAACGGTATTGAAAACTAGCCCTTTCCAACCGCCCGCTATAGGCGTATGGGCGGGCCAAACCAAAAGGAACACACCCATGTCTGCACTAACTGAAGGCGATATCGTCACACTTGTTTCCGGCTCTCCGCGTATGACGGTTGAAAGCTTTGAAGGCAAAAACATCAATGTTGTCTGGATCAATGAAGGTACAGTTCATCGTGATACGTTCAACGTGACATTGCTGCGTAAATTTGAAGCGTCTGAAGGCGGCTTTAAAAGTGGTGGCGGCGACCGTGGCGGTTTTAAAGGCGGCGGAGATCGTGGCGGTTTTAAAGGTGGCGGTGATCGTGGGGGCGACCGTAAAGGTGGTGGCAAACCCTTTGGTGACAAGCCAAGACGGACGTTTGATGACCGCAAGGAAAAGCCGTTTTATCGCAAAGATTAGGGTGTTAAAATTGGGATGTCCCGACTGGGACATCACCTTAAGTCTTTGAAATAACTTTATTATACGAATAAACATTAAGGTGTTTCGAAGTTTGAAAGTCTATCTGGCTATCACATATGTGGTGGCCAGTTTTGTTTTGGGGATTTTGGAGCGGGTTATGCTATAAGGGGTCTGTTTTGTGGGCGGAGTGGACATTCTAACTTTGCGCGGACAACTCCAATGCGCATAAGCGAAATTATGTTAAAAGCATTACTTGCGGCTTACATAACAGGCCCTATGGGCGCTGACCTTGGTCAAACGCGCTTAGGCCTGTTATATTGAATAACCTGATTGTTGCTCGATCAAGTTGGAGACACCTCAGTTGTTGAAATACCTGCCACGTCTTTAAAGTTAAGAAGTATATTCGTTTTGTTATGAAGATTTGGATCAGGGTACATCGAAAATCTAAATTCTTTCTGCGTACCACCTTTCAAATAGTCTTCGTAAGCTTGCAGAAACTCTCTCATTCCATAGTTCCAAGTGACTAAAAAGGGGCCAATAGTTTCGCCGCTTTGAAACGTCACTTTTAGATTTCGGTTTATTAAGGTGCGATTTTCGCTTCTGACTTCATCAGCCTTATTATTAACGTCGTCACTCATCTCTAACTCCAAATTATTGCGGTTTTATGCTTGAAATAACTACCTCATATACGCCATTCAGAGAAATATATTCGATACCCCACCGGAACTCCCTTCAAATCTGTATCACATAACACCCGTTAGACGATGTTCGTGCAATATCCATCATTGCCAAGTCAGCGCAGGGTTGCGCTAAACTGTATCAAGCAAACGACCGTTTACATGTTACACGCGTCGCTTCAATCAAGATGTAGCTGCCATTCACGACACTGTGTCCAAGGTCATAGATAGCCCTAAACCAACCGCCAATCTAAATATAACGAAGGGCCCTTTATCCCACATCCCCCCACACAGGGGCTTTTCGTTTTGTCGTTATTGGCCTAAAACCATAGCGAACCACCCTAACAATGGCCCTCAAAATGATCAAAACACCTATTTACGTTATCAGTGACATCCACGGTGCTATCACCAAACTGCACGCGGTGCAGGCGCGTATTGTGGCGGATGCGGCCAAGCATGGCATCGACGATTACACCATCATCCACATCGGCGATCTGGTGGATCGGCGTGAGGACAGTAAGGGCGTGATTGATCATCTTATGGCGGGGATTGCCGACGGCAAGCCTTGGATTGTCTTGAAGGGCAATCATGATCGGATGATGCATTGGTTTATGGAAGACCCTGATCGGCCTGATGATCATTTGAAACCGGGCTATAGCTGGCTTTATCACCGTATTGGTGGGCGTGAGACGCTAGAATCTTATGGGGTTACTTACCCTGATGATATGGACAAGCACGCCGTGCATAAGATGGCATTACCTGCCATCCCGCCTGCGCATCTGGAATTTCTGCGCAATCTGCCAGCATATGTTGAAACCGAAAAATACATCTTTGTGCACGCGGGCATTCGGCCCAACGTGGCAATGGATCAACAAACCGAGGATGATCTGGTTTGGATACGCGGGCCGTTCTTTGAGCATACGCAAAGCTTTGGTAAAGTGGTGATCCACGGGCATACGGTTATTGATCAGGTGACGGATTACGGCAATCGCATCAACATTGATACGGGGGCCGCATGGGGCGGGCCGATTTCGGTGGTGTTTGCGGATGACACGGGCGTGGTTGAGTTGGATGCGGACGGTGCGCGTGTGGCAATTACCAAGGCTGAGGATGTGGTTAGCTCTTAAGTTTTGTATAATCTGGCAGGCGGTCTTTTAGGAACGAATAGTCCTTGCGGGCTTGGGTGATTTCATCCGGGTCGATTTCCAGCATTTTCAGCTGTTCATCATGCTGTGCAAACGCAACGGCTTGCCTGTTTTCATCCATCCATGGGTAGCAAAGCCGCGAGTTACCATAATCGGCCCCTGCCCTATTCAGGCTTAGGAAAAACACCTGATTTTCCAGTGCGCGGGTGGTGGTGAAATCGTGCCATGTGGCAAAGGATGTATCGCGGAAATAGGCACCACAATGCAGGATCATATCTGCGCCGTGATCCAGCACAAGGGTGCGGGTCAGCTCTGGAATACGCAGATCGTAGCAGATGATCGGGGCAAAGGTCAGGTCGTGGATTTTAAAGGTGAACAGGTGGTCGCCACGGCTGAAATATTCCTTTTCCATAGACGCGCCGTATTGCGCCAGATGCAGTTTGTCGTAATGACCGACCAATGCGCCCGCAGGGTTCACTACAGCCAAGCATATGTAATAAGTACCTTTGTCGCAGCGCGCAAAGCTATAAGCGACATGGCAGTTGTATTCCTGCGCTATTTGCCGCCAACATTGAAATGACGGGCCATCCAGTGGTTCGGCCAAGGCATCTAGGTTTTCAAAGGTTGCGCGGGCATAATCGATGCTGGAAAGTTCAGGCAGAACCACCAGATCAACAGGTGCGCCCTGCAAGGCTGCCTGCACTTTTTGTGCAGACAGTTTTAGATGTGCATCCCGCTCTGCCGTAGCTGTCATAGCGGGGATATTGATCTGGCAGGCAAGTAACCTGAACGGGGTATCTGTCATGGCATACACTAGTCATACCATACGGCGCGTTGCCAGTATAAATTTACCCTGCCTGCAACATTCCCCACAGCTCATCCTTTAACGCCATACGTTGCTTGCGCATCGCCTGTTCATTCAGATCATCGGTGGGTTCCACATTGGTTTCCGAGCGGTGAATGGCGCCGTTCACTTCGTGATATTCATCAAAAAGACGCGCGAAATGGGCATTTTCGGTTTTCAGTTTATGGATTGCATCCGTGTGTTCGGGAAATTCTTCGGCTAATTCGTGCGGGGTGTGGGACATATGGGGTCTCCTTGTTGATTAGGTACCTTTGCAGCCTATGCGCCGTTTTGCGTATGATCCTTGACCTAGATCAAAAGCGCGTCATTTCTGAAGATACGCCAACCAGTTGGCCAGTTCGGTGGTTCTTGTAAGAGCGCATAAATCTTCAGGCACCCCGCCCAGACGTTTTGCAGCATCGGCATCGGTTTCAGCCAAGCGCAGATCATCGGCCAAACTGGCACCTTGGGCAAAAAACCCAGCTTCAACATAGCCTGCAATCGCAGAGGCAGGCAATTCAGGGTGATATTGTATCCCCCAGAAATCCACCCCGTTCGCCTGGTAGCTCATCGCCTGCACAGGGCTGTGGGCGTTGCTGGCGATCAGCACGGCACCTTCAGGCATACGCAGCACTTCATCACGGTGAATGCATGGCACAGCGTAACCATTTTGGCGGCCTTTCATCATCGGATGTGTGCGACCCGCATCGGTCATTTCAATGCCCTGCGCCAGTCCGATTTCCATACCATTGGGCGAGGCCCCTACGCTACCGCCCAGCAGAACCGTGGCCAGTTGCAATCCGTTGCATGACCCGATGGTCGGCAGGCCTGCCTGAAAAACCATCTCACCTGCCGCCCGTAAAGGCGCGGCTTCAGGCGCGTCGGTTGACCACGCCACGCCGGAGCCTGTGAACACGACACCGTCAACGCCGTTTAGATCCTGTTCGGTCATGGGGTGGCGATAAGGCTCAACCACATGGGTGTTAAGATCGAGGGAACGTGATTTTAACGCCGCCGCAAAGTGATCTGAATTTGTCCGCTGACCTTTTGCACGGGCCGCGTCAACCAGCTGGTGTGTTTCCGCTTCTAGGATCAATATTTTCATGCCAGCTGGGCTCTTTTCCACGATGATTGTTATTCGGGTCGTGAAAAATCTTTACAAGATTTTTGCAGCCTGTCTAGCAATAATCCCACCCGCAGGAAACGGATGAGATTAACGCGTAAATTATCTGTAGTAAGGCGAGTTCAGATATTTGCTGGCCGCCTCAGTAGCATTGGCATCAAACACGCGGGTATAAGAAGCCGCGTTCATTTTCAGTGCGGTCGCAGGGAACACGTTAAGTGCAAAGGCTTGCGCATTTTCAATCGTATCAAACGCATCCAATCCGCCCAACGTATTGGTGTTATAACCGCTTAACCACGTCTTGTTCAGCAGGCCTTTTTGACCTTTCAAAACGGGGTTGCGATCCCGCCATGGGGCTTTTTCAAACGGCACATTGATTTGCAGTTCCGTATAAACAAATGCGCCGGGTTTCTGGCCCACCTGTGCGCCGAAATAGGGCGAATTGATATCGGCACTGGCGTCTGCAATCAGGCTGGTATCAAACACCCGCGTGTTGTGCGCCACGCTTAGGCTTTTTGATAATTCAGGGAAGAAGTCCAAAGCATATTTTTGGGCGTTTTCAATGCCGTCAAAGCCGTAAAGACCGCCGACAGAATTGTTGCCGTGGCCCGCAAGCCATGTTTTGGTTTCAAAGCCCGGTTGGGCACTGATTTGATCACTGATATCCTTCCACGGGACATCCGCAAATGGCAGTGAGATTTGAAGTTCGGTATAGACGAATGCCTTTAATGACATAGTTTTTCCTTTGCTTTAGGTTGGTTAGTGTTTTGCGGCTTCGATCAGTTCGATATTGTAGCCATCGGGGTCTTTCAAAAACGCAATCACTTCGCGTTCGCCAGTTTCATCCACCGCCATTTTCATCGGGCCAGGGGCGCGGGTTATTTCAACGCCCATATCCGCCAGTCGTGTGCAAGCAGCGTAAATGTCATCGACTTCCAGGGCTATGTGGCCGTAGCCGGTGCCGTGGGTATAATCGCCCTCATTCCAGTTATGCGTCAGCTCAATCGTGGCACCATTTTTGATGTCACCATAGCCCATGAAAACAAGGGTAAAACGACCTTCGGTAAAGGTTTCTCGGCGCATTTCAGACATGCCCAGCGCATCGCAGTAAAACGCAATGGAACGGTCAAGGTCACTGACCCGCACCATAGTATACAAAACGCGCGACGGGGTGTTGGCAGTATTGGTCATGTTCATATCCTTATCGAAATAAGTGTAATATCCGGCGGGTGTCATAAAACCCGCCGGGTACTTTGAAATCAGTTCAGAACGAACGTCACTACTTTTGCAGGAACTTCAGATGACGCGTTCACAATCTTTGCGGCTTTATCGCCTGCGATCAGTGAAAAACTTTCATCAGCCGCAACACGTTGAGCCGCTTTGCCGTCGATTGAAATTTCAACAACACCTTCTGCCACAACGCCAACGGTTGTGCTGTTGTTCACCAGATTAAAACTGCCACCACTTGCCACAAATGTAGAGTTTATGTCAGCACTGCTGGTGGCCACTTCACCGGGGTTAACCGTTGGGAATGCACGGCGGTCTATATCTTCGGTCAAAGGTTCGGGGAACACGATAAAGGGTTCACCTTCCTGTTGCAGATTAAAGTCAACAAAAATAGCTTCTTCGGTCACAGAGGCATTATCAAACTGAACAATGTTCGGGCCGGCAGGTTCATAAAACGCATCACCCGTGTTCAGGATTTGCGGCTTGCCGCCCTCAATTTGATAAACGATCGTGCCTTTTGTCACAACGCCAATAGCAGGGGCTTCATGGGTGTGAATCGGCGCATCCTGGCCCGGCACAAAGTGAAAACTGCCGCCTTCTATTGTAACCACTTTGCGTGTTTCAAAATGGGCTGTCAGCAGTGTTGTGGTACTGGTGGGGCCAGCATTTGCAAGGCCTGAGATTGTAGTGGCAGCGGCCAGAACAATGGCGGCAATGTGTTTATTGTTGATAGTCATGGTATTTTCCTTTGTTTTGATTGGGGGGTTTAGGTGTTATTTGCAAATCTCGCCGTCGTAACGAACAAGACCTTTCATGTCGTCAGCAGACCGCAGATCAACCAGGCCGTAACTGTCAAAAGACCCTTTGTAGCCCTTCAACGTGCCACGGGTGACATCCTCTTGGATTTCATAGTGAATCTCGATCATAAAGCGGCCCGGCTTGCCCGGAACAGCCGTTAAAATAGCCTTATCCTTGGTAAGGAAAGCACCACCGTCATCGCGCCCGAAATAATGTTCCAAATCCATTTCCAGACCTGTTTCAGTTTTACGCTGCGCAGTGATTTTACCAGCCGCATTGTTCACAGCACCTGTAAGAGATGCTGAAATGATCATGGGTTGCCCTTCGCCTTCGGCAAAGAAGTTTGCGACAGCAGCCCCGCCTAAAGACATACAACTCTCTGCCTGTGCAGCTACCCCGCTTGCCAGCAGCATTGCCGCCGCCATAAGTGATTTTTTCATAACTTTTCCTTCGTTAGTTTGATCTGTATTTGGTTAGTGCAATTAACTTGCATATTGCAATACGTAGACATCTAAACTTACCTATTGCAATATGCAAGTAATTTTTTTATAAAACTGAAATGAGACATAGAATTAAAAAACGCCCTTCGGGCTGCCCGATCACTTTTGCGCTGGATACCTTCGGGGATCGGTGGAGTTTGCTTGTAATTCGCGAGATCATGCTGAAGGGTAATAAGACCTACAGTGACTTTCTGGCGTCCGATGAAGGCATTGCGACCAACATCCTGGTCGACCGCTTGAAGCATCTGGAAGCAGAAGACATTATAACGAAAACACGTGATCCCGAAAACCGGCGCAAGTTCAACTATGCCCTGACAAAAAAAGGATTGGCACTGATACCGGTTATTTTAGAGATCGTAATTTGGAGCGGGGCGTTTGATGACAGGAAAGAAGCGCTGCGTGATGTGCTGGAAAAAATTCAGGAAGACCGCGTAGGTTTTGAAGCCAGCTTACGCGCAGGCAAATAAAAAGCGGCCTTCAGCACCGAGGGAATGCTAAAGGCCGCTTCATATGGCATGGGCGCAAGGCCCTATTTGGCAGCAACCATATCTGATGCGTTGGCTAAATGAATAGAACAGGCCACGTCATCATCTTCGGCCATTTTTGCGCGGGCTTTTTTCAACTCGGCAATGGCCAGTTCACGCGTTTCATTCGGTGCTTTATCCACCTCAAGAAATACCATGGCAAAGGTTTTTACATTGCAGGCTTTAGTTTCCTGCGCGGCCAGCGCACCGCCGGGAAATGCGCATAAAGCCCAAATTAAATAGGTTCGTATTTTCATCCTGCACCCCATTTCATGCTATATTACATGACACAACTTATGCGGTATATACGCAAACGAAACGATTTTAATAAAATGTTACGAAATAGGCTTAGGCCTGCCAAAACGGGTGTGCGTATAGGCGGAAAAAGGCCAAATATGCCGGCGCGCCTTGCACACGTTTAATTTCACACTTCATATCGCGCTTGCATTCCCCCAGGTTTCAGCAAAAGCTTTTCATACCAAAGTTACCCTGGGGAGAAATTCTATGAACAAGCCAAATTCCACAACATTAACCCCCGATAACATCGTCGCCTTTCTAGGCGATATATTTGACCGCCGTGGCGGTGAAGAATATCTGGGCGAGCCTGTCACCATGGCTGAACACATGTTGCAAGGTGCGCATTTTGCCGAAGCCGCGAGCGAGCCTGAGGTGATTATTGTGTCTGCCCTCTTGCATGACATCGGCCATTTCACATCTGAATTTGGCACATTTTCGATGGACGACGTGAAAGATAAGTTTCACGAAGATGCAGGTGCCGAAGTGCTAAAGCCGTTTTTTCCAACGCTTGTCACCGATTGTGTGCGCTATCACGTGGCTGCCAAACGCTATCTTTGTGCCGCCAAACCATCCTACTTCAAACGCCTGTCTGAAGCATCCATTCATTCGTTGAACCTGCAAGGCGGGCCGATGGATGCGGATGAGGTGGCCGAATTTGAAAAGAACCCTAATCTGAAAGAAATCGTCAAAGTGCGGTATTATGATGAAGCGGGCAAACGCGCTGATCTGCAAATCAAACCGTTTTCTTACTACGCCCCCATGGTGCAACGTATTGTCGATGCCCATGCAGCAAAGGGCAACCGATGAACGCACCTGAATATATCTTTGAAGCCCATGAAAAACCTTCATTGCCCTGGCACGGCGTGCCGTTGATCCGTGCCACAGATGAAAGCGTTAAGGAATATGGCTGTCTTGTGGATGACCCAGATAATTTCAACATTGAAATTGTGCGTTGGCCCGCAGCTGGTTGGCGACCGATTGATGAAGGAACCGGCGATGAAGGTGGTTTTGTTGAAGGTGTTTTCCACGGGAATTGGCAGGGTGATGTGCTTTACGGCACCAATGAAGCAGTCAACGGCAATTACGTTTTGGGTTGGTCTACCAACCCGCAAAAAGCCAGCAGTACAAAGCAAACCGCGCCGCGTGACCAAGTGTTATTGTGGCACATGAATTACCACCCTGACGGGGGCCAGTTGTTTTTTCCGCTGGATAACAAACCCTTTATCGTGCCCGTGGCATTATCGGGTGACGACCTGAAACCTGAACATGTGGTGGCTTTTTGGTGTGACGGTGCCAAGGGCCTATATATCCATCCCAACATCTGGCATGAAGGCATTTTTCCGGTGGAAGACAATCAGCGGTTTCTGGATAGGCAAGGCCGGGTTCACGCCCGTGTCAGTTGTGATATCGGGCAAGAGTTCGGGATTTATCTGGCCTGCCCGTTGCGAGCGGATAAAATTCAAGGCTAGGGTCTACTCTAGTTTTTGCAAAGCCGCCTGATCCTTGAACTCTGGATCACGTACTACAAATAATACATCGCCTACCCGTAGTTCCGGATACTCATCCGGACCCAGAAAAACATCCGCCTGCCCTGTCAACTCTCGCCCGCCATCATCATCGCCAACGATAAGGCGCACCCGCCTGGTATTAGGTTGCATGATCCGCATGAACGGATCATCGGTTTGCCCAATGAACTGCACAACCGCCTGATCGCGCACCCAATCATCCTGTACCAGCCAATTCTGGGGCGGTTTTGCGGCCTCCCATAGGCCTGCCAACAGATAGGCCGCAGCACTGGTGGTTAAAACCGTTCCGGCAATCATCTGAACAACACCACCCACAGTTCCCGCATGGGCATAGCTTTCCGCCAACTGGTTGTTTTTCGGATTTTTCGGCAGATAAATCACATCAACCTTGGATCCAACGGATTTACTTTCCCACAATTCACTGGAAGGCACCCTGCCCTTCACCGCATAAGTATTACCATCATGGCGAATTTCATAATCGAAATATTTAGTGTACTGGGTTGCTTTGCCATGGCGTTCTTTGCTGTTTTGATAGGCCCGCTTGCGGTATTGATGCGTTATCGTAGCAACGCCCGCCACACCATGACGGCGCAGCATTACCGCTTTGATATATGTCTTTGACCCCAAAAACAGTAAAAAGATACCAAAAGAAATCACCAAGGCGGCGGCAATAAAAGGCATCCAAACGAACAACAGATCAGTCATGTATCTTTTCCCTATTCAGTCTTTCGCCCAATCCGCCCTAACAGGCCTATTAGCATATCGGCGTCTTCCACATTAATCTGCCCTTCAAATATATCAATCAAACTCTGTTGGTATATCGGCCACATACGTTTGCGCAAGGCAATGCCTGCATCTGTGATCTGCACAACATGCCCGCGCCCGTCACCATCACAGGCCACACGTTGAATATACCCCGCCTGTTCAATACGCCCCAACAACCGCGATGTGCCGTATTGCGGCAGCAATAATCGTTCCTTCAGCGCGTAGGGGCGCAGCCCGCCCTTTCCGGCTTTTTCAATTTCAAGCAAGGCGTCATACCAGCTAAGGGCAGGCAAGCCTGCATCTGACAGTGCAGTTTCAATCCGTGATAAAGCATGGTCGCTGGCGTGGATCAGTTTGATCCAAACCGCAACGGTATTTTTTCGGGCTTTTGTGTTCATGCAGATACTAAACCACATAGATGCAGATGCATCAAGGTTGACATTGTGTCATTTTCATTACATATACATGCAAATGCATCTATTGGAAAGAATCCCATGACCCTACATTTAATGAGCCATAAGCTTTGCCCCTATGTGCAACGCGCTGTCATATCACTCACCGAAAAAGGCGTGCCCTTTAAACGCACCATGATTGATCTGGCCAACAAGCCTAACTGGTTCAATGATATTTCGCCCTTGGGTAAGACCCCGGTTTTGAAAGCGGCTGATACGGCTATATTCGAGTCCTCTGTGATTTTGGAATACTTGGAAGACACCCAACCGAACCCGCTGCACCCCAAAGGCCCCTTGGAACGCGCCCACAACCGTGCGTGGATTGAGTTCAGCTCTGCCACCCTGAATGATATTGGCGGGTTTTATAATGCGAAAGACAAGGGGCTTTTTGCGGATAAGACTAAAGCGCTGTCCGATAAGTTCGCGCGTTTGGAAGCTGAACTTGGCGATGGCCCCTATTTTAATGGCGGCAAGTTCAGCCTTGTAGATGCCGCCTTTGCCCCCGTCTTTCGATATTTCAATGTGTTCGATATGATCCAGGATTTTGGCATCTTGGTAGACAAACCCAAGGTTCAAGCATGGCGCAAAACCTTGCAAGACCGCCCTTCGGTTTTTTCAGCGGTGGATATTGATTATAACGCTTTGCTTTTGGCATTTTTGAAAAAACGCGGATCATACCTTAGTAAAACCATCACATCTTAGGGTGCATATTTCAGCACCCTAAGAGCCATCATTATTGCAATTCAGCCAACGCGCTGTCAAAGCCCGCTTTCGGGTCTTCGGTTAGCAACGTTGGCTGAAAACGCACCAGATTCACATCTTCAATACCGATGAAATTCAACCACCACGACAGATAGCTGGAATGAAAATCAGAGCCGTATTTAGCATCTGCCCCTGGTTGCCACACGCCGCTTGTGCAAATCACGGTGGCCTTTTTACCGTTCAGCAAGCCGCTATAGCCTGTGTCAGGTGCAAACCCGAACAGCAGACCCGGCTGGGTGATAATATCGATATACTGTTTTAGACGGTAAGGAATACCACCGTTCCACATCGGCGCATTGATCACGTAATGGTCGGCATCTGTGAACCGTTTTGTGATGGTTGAAATATCATCCCAAAGCGATTGCTTGGCGGCATCCATTTCACCTTCGCCGAAAAAGGTCATCTTGGCGGCGGCACGATCACCGTCAAACGCAGGCAGGTCTACATCCCACAGGTTCAGCGTGTCAACATCCAAGCTTGGGTCTTTGGCTTGCAATGCTTTGATATGCGCCTCTGCCAGCGCGTTTGATTTGGACGCCGCACCACGTGGGGATGCAACAATATGTAGTAGTTTGGTCATGGGTATCTCCTATAAATAACCTTTAATGTGGTCTTTATATAGTTACTTATTGGATAACTTGTAAATAGTAATTTTATAGGTTACCTTATTTTATCCCACCCAGGGCTTTTTTTGATTTTCCGGAGACTCCATTGACCAAAACCAATCGCCCTGATCCACCTTTCATAGCCGATGCCTATCCGCTTGATTTCCTGAACAGCATTGCGGCCCCAACGGGCAAAGTGATTGAATGGATCAGTGATGGGGATGATCTGTTATCATGGCTGGAAAAAACCCAGATGATCCCAAGGCATGTGGCGGTAAAGTTCCGCGATGGTGCGGATCAAGCCGCACTTGATAAAATCGCGCTAGAAGCCTGTCATTTGCGCGAATGGTTTCGCGGCTATGTCTCAGGGCAAACAGGTAAGCTGCGCGCGACGGGCGCAATAAACGAGCTGCAGCCGTTAAATCAAATTTTAGCCCGCGACCAGTGTTTTCACCAACTGGAACAACAAGATGACCAAACTTTTCAGCTTCAGGCCCATAGGCGTTTTGATAGTCCCAAAGATCTGCTAATCCCCATCGCCGAGGCCATGGCCGCTTTTATCAGTAACGCAAATTTTGAACGGGTTAAGAACTGTGAAGGGTCAACATGCACCTTATGGTTTCACGATATCAGCAAAAGCCACAAACGGCGGTGGTGCGATATGGCCGTGTGCGGCAACCGCGCCAAAGCGGCGGCGCACCGCGCCAAGAAACGCACAGAATAATTCTTATTCTGTTTTATTCACCGTATGAAAAATATGGGTAAATACCGCCACACCCAGTACCGGAATAAACAGATTCACAACAGGTATGGACAAGGGCACTGCCATCAAAAAACCGGCTAGCCAAATCATCAGGCGGTGTTTTTTACGCAATGCATTTGCCCCTTTGCGCCCCAAGCGGCGCATTGCTACCAGCTGAAAATACTCACGCCCCAGCAATATCCCGTTCACGATCCAAAAGATCACAGGGGCCAGTAGCGTGGACAAAAAGTAAATGGCGACGGCCAGAATATTGACCACAATCAACAGCCCGAAAAACTTTAAGCTGTCGACCAGCGCATCCCCAAAACCGACCTTATCGACGGGCGGCAAATGTGCGTAATGTTTGGCTTCAACCGCATCAGCCACCTGATCCAGAAACAACCCGGTAAATAGGGACGCCACAGGCACCATCAAGAAGATCGACATCCCGATCATTGAGATCAGAACAAAGCCCGATACCAGCGATGACAACCATTCAATTTTACCAAACAACGGTAAGCTGATTGTGTCGGGTAATAATAACTGAACGCCCCAAGTTGCCCCTGCCAATAATGCTATGGTAACACCAACACCAATGAATAAAATCCGCCGAAATCGCGGATCGCTCATCTGGCCTAAAGCCTTAAAGAATGCGTTAAAAATCATATGAGATATGTAGGTGCAGCTTTGCCAAATCACAAGATAAAACCGCAAACTAAACCGGTAAACTAGTTTAGTATTCAGATCTCACTTGCCAAGGTGCCAGCAAAAATGCAGCCTGCTTCCAAAGCGTATTATTTGAAAGGTCACCTGAAATGAAACTGTTTTATTCCCCGGGTTCCGTCGCCGCCGCAAGCCTTATCGCCTTGTGCGAAACCGATGCAGCGTTTGAACCTGTCCTGCTGGATTTTGCCAGCAAGGAACATACCAAACCCGAATATCTTGCTATCAACCCCAAGGGCCGTGTGCCCGCATTGGTCACCGATAATGGCATCATCACTGAAACCCTCGCCATTCTGACCTATATCGCCGAAACCAACCCATCTGCAAATCTGATGCCAAGTGACCCGTTCGGGCGTGCCAAAGTGAATGAGATGCTTAGTTATCTGGCCTCTACCATTCACGTCAATCACGCCCACAGAATGCGCGGATACCGCTGGGCCGATCAGGAAAGTTCGTGGGATGATATGGCGGCCAAAGTCCCGCAAACTGTGCTGGAATGTTTTGGCCTGATCGAAGCCGCCCTTGCCACGGCCCTTTGGGTTGCGGGCGACCAATACACTATTGCAGACGCGCACCTGTACATCATTACCAGCTGGTTAGAAGGTGACGGCGTACCCCTGTCAAAACTACCCAATACTGCTGCCCACTTTGCGCGAATGAACAAACGCCCGGCTGTTATCCGCGCCCTAAAAATCATGGGCTAAGGGCCATACCAGCACCATATTTTCGCCCCGATCACGGTTTAATGTACTACCTTATGGTACATTGGACACTTAAAATAACATACAGATGGCTATGCATGGCAACCTTGTGTCTGGCCTTTACACCCCTTACACATGCCGCAACCAGCAGTCCGTTGATCAAGCTTGGCGAAAATGAAAATTGGCAGGCTATCGGGCGTATCGACATTGCCGGAAGCGGTTATTGCACGGGTGCGCTGATTGCGCGCAACTTGGTTTTGACCGCAGCACATTGCGTGTATAATAAACGCACCGGAAAATTGTATGCCGCCAAAGATATGCTATTTTACGCAGGCCTGCACAATGGCAAAGCCGCAGGATATGCACGTGGCAAGCGCATTGCGGTAGATCGCTTCTATAAACCGCGCGATGGCACCAGTCGGAAAAATATCCGCCACGATGTGGCACTGATCCAACTCAGCACCCCGATATCAAGCCCTGACATCATCCCTTTCAAACTGCATTCAGGAGTGAAAGCAGGCAATGAGGTCAGTGTTCTATCTTATGGCAAGGGCCGCAGTAACGCCCTGTCACGACAGCGCGCTTGTAGTATTTTGGCCCGTGACAACGGGATCATGGCGTTTAATTGCAACGTCACATTCGGCTCATCCGGCTCGCCGGTTTTTGCCAAGCGCGGTGGACATAACCGCATATTATCGGTGATCTCAAGTGGCGGTAAAGCAGATGGCAAGGTCGTGGCATTCGGCATGGAACTGCCCAAAATCGTCGCGCGATTGAAACGTGACATCGGCGCGGCTTCCGCACCCCGCGCAGGCACATCCAACGTGCGTATGCTGACCGTGGGACAGGGTAAAAGCACTTCGGGGGCGAAGTTTATTAAGAACTGAAAAGACTGCCGACCGTGCTATAGTGAGTAACCCGTAGGGTATCGTGCTTTGCACGCACCATTCCCAAGCCAAAACAAGCGGTGTGTGCAAAGCACGACACCCTACAGTCGATTAATCCTCTTGCGGAATAACTCGCAAGCCCAGCTCTCGCAGCTGCTCATTGGTCGGCTCTGACGGCCCGCCCAGCATCAAATCCTCGGCCCGTTGGTTCATCGGGAACATGATGACCTGACGGATGTTCGCTTCATCTGCCAACAGCATCACGATACGGTCGATACCCGCTGCACAACCACCGTGGGGTGGGGCACCAAATGTGAACGCGTTGACCATGCCGCCGAAGCGTTTGTTAACTTCCTCTTGCGGGTAGCCCGCAATGGCGAAAGCTTTGTACATAATTTCAGGGCGGTGATTACGGATAGCACCCGAGATTAGCTCATACCCATTACATGCCAGATCGTACTGGTAACCCAAAATGGTTTCAGGATCATCCGCATCCAACGCCGCCATGCCACCTTGGGGCATCGAAAACGGGTTGTGGGAAAAATCAACTTTGCCGGTTTCCGCATCACGTTCATACATCGGGAAATCCACGATCCATGCAAATTCAAAACTGTCTTTGTTGGTCAGGCCCAGCTGTTCGCCGATCTCAACCCGCGCGCGCCCTGCAACACTTTCAAATGTTTTCGGCTTGCCGCCCAGGAAGAACGCCGCATCACCCACTTCAAGACCCAGTTGTTGACGAATGGCTTCGGTGCGTTCCGGCCCGATGTTTTTGGCCAAAGGCCCCGCCGCTTCCATGCCTTCACCCTGATCGCGCCAGAAAATATAGCCCATGCCGGGCAGACCTTCTTTTTGCGCGAACGCGTTCATGCGGTCACAGAACTTGCGTGACCCGCCCTTGGGGGCCGGAATGGCGCGGATTTCGGTGCCGTCGTTTTCCAGAATAGACGCAAAGATTTTAAAGCCGGAACCTGCAAAATGTTCAGATACAATCTGCATCTTGATCGGGTTGCGCAAGTCAGGCTTATCAGTACCATACCAAAGGGCCGCATCTTTGTAACTGATTTGCGGCCAGTCTTGGCTCACAGCCCGCCCCTTGCCGAACTCGTCAAAAATACCTTTCAGCACTGGTTCAATAGTGTCGAACACATCTTGCTGATCAACAAAAGACATCTCTAAATCCAGCTGATAGAAATCCGTAGGGGATCGGTCAGCGCGCGGGTCTTCATCGCGAAAACAGGGCGCAATTTGGAAATATTTATCAAAGCCTGCAACCATGATCATCTGTTTGAACTGCTGCGGTGCTTGCGGCAGCGCATAAAACTTACCGGGGTGTTGGCGCGACGGCACTAGAAAATCGCGGGCACCTTCGGGGGAAGATGCTGTAATGATCGGTGTTTGAAACTCATTAAACCCTTGGGTGTCCATACGCTGGCGCATGGATTTAACCACGTTTGAACGCAGGATGATGTTGTTGTGCAGGGTTTCGCGGCGCAAATCCAGAAAGCGGTATTTCAGGCGGGTTTCTTCAGGAAAATCCGGCTCGTCGAACACTTGCAAAGGCAGCTCTTCGGATGCGCCCAGCACTTCCATATCACGAATAAAAATTTCAATCTCACCTGTACCCAACTTAGGGTTCACCAACTCAGGCGCGCGGGCCTTAACCTCACCGTCAATACGGATACACCATTCAGAACGCACATCTTCCAATGCTGCAAAAGCAGCACTATCAGGGTCGGCCAGCACTTGGGTGATGCCGTAATGATCGCGCAGATCGATAAACAGGATACCACCATGATCGCGCACACGGTGTACCCAACCCGACAGGCGAACAGTGTCGCCGACATGAGAGGCATTTAGGTCGGCGCAAGTATGGCTACGGTAAGCGTGCATTATCGTGTCCCTTTCAGGGGTTATTGGATTGAAGCGGGTACACAAGTTTGCAAGGGTTTTGTCAAGCCCAGATGCGTATTTGGCCACGTCTTGGGGCTTTGATATTTTGCATCGTGCATTTGGTTGCATTTTAACCTAGCATAACAAAATGAACGCTAAAACTTTAAAACACTTGATACACCCTTGCCTGCTGGCAATATTTTTAACCTTAAGCAGTGCCGCCTATGCGACACCCCCAAGGTACCTTAGCATCACCGACACGCCGGTCGCGGCCAATGAAACCCATGTGTTTATGATCCGTATCGTGGCCGATAATGAGGGCAGCCACTACATAAACAATACGCACCGGTTTTTGGTGGCGCAAAACCTGCTAACCGGTGCAGCTGATGATCAGTGGCTGCTGGATATTACCCGTCAGATTACCATTGAGCCGCCAAACAGTATTGAAACCCTGCCCAGTGGCCACAAGGTGGATATGCTTGCGATCTTGCAAGACCGCAAAACCTATCCCATCGGGATCAGCCTGCCGACCGATTGGGAAGGCGCGTCTGATATTCTGGTTGTCATAAACACCTTTCATCTAACCAACACGGGGTTAAACAACAACGATACGCAAGTCATGGATCAAGAAGCGTTGCAGCTAAAGATCGCCGCAAGCCTTAACCCCACGCTGCAAGCAATGCCCCAAGACCCCGGCCCTGTTGATCCTTTGATGCTGGATGAAAGTTCTTACTCATCGAATTTAGCCGATTGTGTGGTTCACGGTATGGATGCCCCCATCCCTGATCTGGATTTGGTCTATCTATCTTGTGAAAACGGTGAGTATGATGTGTCCAACTACCAGATATATCTGACCGTAAAAGCACAATAGATTTTAGCGGGCATAGCCACGATAACGGCTATGCCCATTGTTTTTGGTTCTAATCTTAGCTCATACCATCCAAAGCCGCGCGAATACCGTCCGCATATTGCGGACTGATCTTGGCGTAATGGCTTAATGCCAGATCAATGATCTTATCGGGCACACCCACCATCGACCGCGCAGTATTGGCATACAAACGCCCCTGCTGATCTGCATCCATCAAATCATGCAACGCACGCGGTTGGCCATAATCATCGTTGCCGTCGCGGTGGTTGAAACGATCAGCGTCGCCATCTATCGGCAGCGCAGGGTCGGCAAACGATGGTGTTTGCGTCGCACCACCCATCGTATTCGGTTCATAATAAGCATCCGTCGCCCCCGTCACTTGGCCCATATGGTTCATGGTGCCGTCTTTGTGGTAATGGTTCATCGGGCATTGCGGGCGGTTGACCGGCAGTTGCTCATAATGTGTGCCTAGGCGGTAGCGGTGTGCATCCGCATAGGAAAATATCCGCGCTTGCAGCACTTTGTCAGGGCTAAACCCGATACCCGGTACGATGTTTGACGGGCTGTAAGCGCAGTTTTCAATCTCGGCAAAATAATTGTCCGCATTGCGGTTCAGTTCCATCACACCGACATCAATCAATGGAAAGTCAGCATGTGGCCAAACTTTGGTCAGATCGAACGGGTTATACGCCGTCTTCCCAGCTTCTTCTTCCGTCATTACCTGAATTTTCACGTCCCATTTCGGGAAATTACCATCCTCAATACGCCCGAACAGGTCTTCTTGAAAACCTTCGCGGGTTTCACCGATTTTAGCACCGGATTCTGCGTCCGTATAAAACGTATGGCCCTGTTGGGTTTTGAAGTGGAACTTCACCCAAACCCGCGTGCCATCCGCATTGGTCATGCTGTATGTGTGCGAGCCATAACCGTTCATTTCAGTGGGGGATTTCGGGCAACCGCGATCAGACATCAAAATGGTCACCTGATGCAGGGCTTCAGGGCTTTGCGACCAGTAATCCCACATTGCTGTGCCAGACCGCAGGTTGGTGCGCGGGTGGCGTTTTTGGGTGTGGATGAAATCGGGGAATTTATAAGGGTCACGCAAGAAGAACACAGGCGTGTTGTTGCCCACCATATCCCAGTTGCCTTCGCCCGTGTAGAACTTCAACGCAAAGCCGCGCACATCGCGTTCATTGTCAGCGGCACCCGCTTCGCCTGCCACGGTAGAAAACCGGCAAATCATCGGAGTCTTTTTGCCGACCTCGGAAAACAAGTCCGCCTTGGTGTATTTGGTGATGTCGTGGGTGATGGTCAAAGTACCGTGCGCACCCCAACCTTTGGCATGTACCACACGTTCCGGAATACGTTCACGGTTCTGATGTGCCAGTTTCTCCAACAGCTGGTAATCTTGCATCAAGACAGGGCCACGGGCACCTGCGGTCATTGAATTTTGATTGTCCGCTATTGGCGCACCAGCCGTTGTGGTTAATCTTTTGGTTTTATCAGACATGTAATTACTCCCGTATGTTTAGAATGATTCTAAGGGCAGTCTAGCAAGCATATTAATAATAAGAAGTTGCATTTTTATACAATTTTGATAACTTTAAGTTATGAAAGTATCTCTGTGCCACCTGTATTACTTCCAAACGCTTTGCCAATATGGCCATTTCGGCCAAGCGGCCGATGCCGCCGCCATCTCACAACCGGCCCTATCGGTAAAAATTAAAGAGCTGGAGGAAATTCTGGGCGCACCCCTGATTGACCGATCCATCCGCCCTTACGCGCCCACCCCCTTTGGCACAGACATATTAGCACGCGCAAACACCATCCTGACCCAAATCACCGACCTTGAAAATTCCGCCGACCTGAAACGCGGCCACGAAGGCCGTTTCAACCTGGGCGTCATCCCCACCGTCGCCCCCTATCTTTTGCCCATCGCCCTGCCGATGATCCAAGCGCAACTGCCCGACCTTGATCTGCGCGTACGCGAAGCCACAACCGCAGAATTGCTGGCAGAACTGGAAAACGGCCAACTGGATGCCTGCATTCTGGCCACGGATACGGGCAATCCCAAGCTGACGGATCAAGCCCTGTTCAAAGATCGCTTCCTGTTGGCCATCCACAAAGATCAGGCCAAGGCCCTGAACATGCAAAGCGGTCACATCAGCCTAAAAGATGTATCCGCCCTGAAACTGCTGCTGCTATCCGAAGGTCATTGTTTTCGCGACCAAACCATCGGTATTTGCCGCTACGCCACTACGGAAACCCTAAACCAGATCGGTGCCAGTTCCCTGCAAACCCTGTTGGGCCTTACCGCTGGCGGGTATGGGGCTACATTGCTGCCTGAAATTGCTGTGGACGCAGGCCTTAATGCTCTGCCCATCCAAATTTTGCGCCTATCCGCCCCGGAACCTGATCGCATCATCCGTCTTGTATCAAAATCAAATCTGAAAGGGGCGATGCAACTGGATCAGCTTGCAAGTGTTTTAGCTGAAGCCGGTGCTCAGAAAATACAGCAAGCCAAACAACTTTAAATAAACAATACCGAATAAAGGGACGCCACCAACAATACCGCCATCGTGATATTGAACACTCGCAAGCGGCGGTGATTGATCAAAAACCGCTGCGCCTGCTGCCCTAGCACTGCCCAAAACGTTACCGAAGGTAAGTTCACGACAGAAAACACTGCTGCCACAACCGCAATGACAGCAAATTCTTGATTGGGTGCATAAACCGTGACCGCCGTCAGGGCCATCGCCCAAGCCTTGGGGTTCACCCACTGAAACGCGGCTGCTTGCAAAAACGTAAACGGTTTGCCCACCGCATCAACAGCCTTGGGGGCCGCCGCATTGGCAATTTTCCAGGCCAGAAACAGCATATAGGCCACTGACAGCACTTTCAAAACCAGCTTCAACACAGGATAAACCTCAAACACCTGCGCCAATCCAAGCCCCACAAGCAACGCCATAAGTGCAAAACCTAATGAGATGCCCAACATATGGGGCAGGCTGCGGCGAAACCCGAAATTGGCACCCGAAGCCAGCAACATCAGGTTATTGGGCCCCGGTGTTATGGAAGACACTAGGGCAAACATCATTAGGGGCAGGATCAGGTCATAAGTCATTCAGCAATAATTCCATATATTATGCGGAATTTAGTTGCTATTTATCGCGCAATCGTGAAAATGTAGCAACTAATGACAGATATAGATCACATAAACGAAAAGATATTGCGTGAACTTTCACACGATGGGCGCATCAGCAACCTTGAATTAGCTGACCGCATCGGCCTGTCACCTTCTGCCTGCCTGCGCCGTGTGCAAGATTTAGAACGAGGCGGCACCATCACAGGTTACCGCGCCACATTAAACCGCGCGGCCATCGGCACGGGCTTTGTCGCCTACATCACCGTTGGTTTGAACGACCATTCCAAAGCATCCCAAGCCGCCTTTGAGCGCTCTATTGCGGCCGCCCGCCAAGTGCGCGAATGCCACAATGTAACGGGCACCATCGAATACCTGCTGCGCATCGAAGTGGCTGACCTTGCCGCCTACAAATACTTTCACACCGAAGTTCTGGGCACCCTGCCACAGGTCAACGCTATCACATCTTACATCGTGATGGCCTCACCCAAAGATGAGCGGGCTTAGGCTCAATGAACAAGACCATCAGCCACGAAGCACAGATGGGGCTTTCAGTGTGTTGTAAAGGTTTTGGGGCGGGAATTGCATAAGGTGTTCAATTTCTTCCCCGCGCATCCACACGATCCATTCTTCAAACAGGTTTTTATCATCAATACTTTTCCACATACCCGGCTCAACATGCGTATAACCTTCACGCGTGGCCAAACCTTTATAGGCGATAATCGGCAGCATGAAACCGAAAACAAAATCAGGCGACCATTGCATATATGCCATCGCCAACATGAAGCGTGTTAGAATAGCAACCAGACCGCCACCACGATGTTTTTTCAATCCCGGACGCATCCAAAGCTCGCCGTGATAGACAACTTTTCCACCTGTCATTCCTGTAGTATTTTGCAAAAACTCAAAAGATTTCGCATCGCCTTGGCCGATATGGGGCGGCTGGTAAATAAGCCGGTGTTGTTGCAAGTGCTCGGCCAAGGTGATCTTTGTCAGATCCAGCAAACGCATAGCCTGCGTATGAACAACCTGACCGTTTGCATCCACCCCCTTTACCCAGAACCCGTTTGAAGGCCCAATGTAGGAACAGCCCGCATCAAATGCCGGCCCCAACGGTGGCCGATCTGATTGAGTGCGGCGTAATTTCTGAAATTCTTCAAAATCTGTACAGACTTCAATGTGAACACCTTGCTTTCTTGCAAGATCACCTATCGCCATAATATATTTTTGTTGTGTGTAAAATTTTTGGGCAGACATGCCAATACTCCTTTGCTAAGTGTCTTAACCTTGCAAAGGTTTTAGGTGTTGGCATAGCATAAAGTTGAATAATGAATGTAATATTCGCGGTAAAGTGAAGTTAAACGTCAAATTCCATAAGTAATTCATCAGGCATTTGGGGGGTATCTTCTGCATCTAACCCAAGGATTTCGATGTTATTGGTACGCGCAACGACAAGCCCGATGGCATGTTTTTGGTCAGGGTAAACGCAGTTGAACAGAAGTTTTTGAAAACTGACAGGTTCAGGCTTGCCGCCCGTTTTGCGCCGTATTTGGGCAAAGACGTGATCCAGCCGTATGCCACCATGCCGATATAATTGTGAATATGCTTTGGTGGCAAACTTATCAAACGCGCGCCCGGCTGGATCATCAGATGATAATTGCCCAATCCCGCTTTTAGCCCATTCCCAACCGAACCAAGTCGCATAGGATGTCTTTTCACCAATATGGGCGCAAATCCAGCCTTCAGAATTTCTACGGTAGATCATCATATATGGTTTTACTGCCTGCATTTGCGGGTCTTCAATCTGAAACCTGGAATTGGCCCAGGCCAGAAAAGTTTTTTGCAATAGTGGCGGGCCGTCAAGCCACAACCGATTAAGCGGGTGTTGCTGGCTATGGAAATTATGCCCATGATCGTCTTTGTAGGTTGTCCGGTTCACCCCACCAACCACATCGTTTTTAAACTGGTGCCCACCCAACAGGCTATCGGTTTGATCAACAATATCTTCAATTTCAGGTAAAAATTTCCGCCCGGCATCCGTCAGTTCATATTTATGATTTTTCACAGCAATAAGCTTTTGGCCTTTTACCTGTTCAAGCGTATCAATATGCCGCCGAACAGTTTGCCGTGTTATGTCTAATTGCGACACGGTTTCAGACATTTTTTGCGTTTGCGAAAGCGCAATAAAGGTATGAAACATATCAACTGAAATTCTTTTCATGGTTGATGTCTGGCATAGCTTGCAAAGCTTATCAATATTTTTGTGTTAAAGAAATAGAACACTTACTGTTATAAAGATATTATATATACGTATATATTATATAACTAATTCATTAAAAACAGATAGTTACCCTATATTACCACTTGAAATCACGTGCAATTCAATGTTCTTGTTACATGAATGATACAAGGCGGATTACAAATGCGAAATACCGATATGCAAGCAAACCTCGTAGATCGGCACGTTGGCGCGCGCACGCGGTCATTGCGTTTACAGCGCGGGGTTTCACAGTCAGAATTGGCCAGTGTACTTGGCGTATCATTTCAACAGGTGCAAAAGTATGAAACTGGGGCCAACCGCGTTTCTGCCAGCAAGCTCTATTCAATCGCGCAGGCCCTGATGGTCAGACCTGGCTACTTCTTCGATGGTTTGGATGACAGTTTGCCTTCCCCCGATATTTTAGAGCTTGATGTGGAAGCATCACGCATTGCTGCCCTGATCTCAAAAATACCCAGTAAAAAAAGCCGGGCCAGTTTGCGCGAACTTATAAAACAGATGACAGTATTGCCCTGATTATCGTGAACCAACACAGTTGGAATATTTGCAGCGGCACTAGCACTGAACCCGCCCCGCAGTAGCACCCGCCAGAACATCAGCATCCTGTGCCCCCGTTAAAATAGAACGGGTGGTATCAACATCTCTGTGCGTGTCACTGAAAACCATAATTTTAATATCACCCCCTCAAGCTGTTATTCTCACCGTATTTCAACACCCTATATTGATCAAGCAAACCGCAACTGGATGGCGGCCCATGCCCGCACCCATTATCGCAAGCATATTCCCCGCTGGTACAGCCATTCCCCCTTGCAAGCACCCCCCCAAAACATTACACCCACAACAATTTGCTAAATCGCGGACGAATCCAGCACCCGCGCCATTTCAGGGGCTTTGCCAACCATGCCGAAAAGAACCGACATTTCATCTATCATGATCATTGGTGCAGGCCCTATCATCATCGGGCAGGCTTGCGAATTTGACTATTCCGGCGCACAGGCCTGCAAAGCATTACGCGAAGAAGGCTACCGGGTTATTCTGGTAAACTCCAACCCTGCCACCATCATGACCGACCCCGATATGGCCGACGCCACATATATCGAACCGATCACCCCTGAAGTTGTCGCCAAAATCATCGCTAAAGAACGCCCTGATGCACTGATCCCCACAATGGGTGGTCAAACAGGGTTGAACACGGCCCTTGCGCTGGACGAAGACGGCACGCTGGCCAAATACAATGTTGAAATGATCGGGGCCGACCGCAAAGCCATTGAAATGGCCGAAGACCGGAAATTATTCCGCGAAGCAATGGATCGTTTGGGCATCGAAAACCCGCGTGCCACCATCGCTGAAAGCATGGAAGAAGCCATGGCCGCGATCGAAGACGTGGGCCTGCCCGCCATCATCCGCCCCGCGTTCACAATGGGCGGAACAGGCGGCGGCATTGCGTACAATCGCGCCGACTATGAAAAAATCTGTGGCACAGGGTTAGATGCATCCCCCGTCAGCCAGATCTTGATCGACGAAAGCCTGCTTGGCTGGAAAGAGTTCGAAATGGAAGTCGTGCGCGATAAGGCTGATAACGCCATCATCATCTGCGCCATCGAAAATATCGACCCGATGGGCGTACACACCGGCGACAGCATCACGGTCGCACCCGCCCTGACCCTCACGGATAAAGAATACCAGATGATGCGCACCCACTCGATCAACGTGCTGCGCGAAATCGGCGTAGAAACCGGCGGCTCGAACGTGCAATGGGCGGTTAACCCGGCCGATGGCCGCATGGTGGTGATCGAAATGAACCCGCGCGTATCGCGTTCATCTGCGCTGGCCTCTAAGGCAACGGGCTTTCCGATTGCGAAAATCGCCGCTAAACTGGCCGTGGGCTACACGCTGGATGAGTTGGACAATGACATCACCAAAGTCACCCCTGCCAGCTTTGAACCCACCATCGACTACGTCGTCACCAAAATCCCGCGCTTTGCCTTTGAAAAATTCCCAGGCGCGCAAAACAACCTGACCACAGCAATGAAATCCGTGGGTGAAGTGATGGCCGTTGGCCGCACCATCCACGAAAGCCTGCAAAAAGCGCTGGCGTCGATGGAAACCGACCTGACAGGGTTCAATGAAATCGACATAGACGGCATGCCCGCAGACACCGACATCATTCGCGCTGACGACCCGTCAGGCAGCCTGCCTTTCATCTTGCTTGGGGCCAATACGGATGCCCAAGAAGCCATCGACAAAAACCTGACACGCGCCATGTCGGAACAAACCCCTGATCGCATCCTGATCATTGCGCACTCCATGCGTTTTGGGTTTTCCGACGCGGAAATTTTTGAGATCACCAAGTTCGACCCATGGTTTCTGGCCCGTATCCGCGAGATTATCGCGATTGAACAAGACCTGCGCCTAAGCGGCCTGCCAACAGACGCCGCCCCGATGCGTCGCCTGAAAATGTACGGCTTCTCAGACGCGCGTCTTGCCGAACTAACAGGCAAAAAAGAACGCGATATCCGCATTGCGCGCACAAAAATGGGCGTGGTTTCCGTGTTCAAACGCATCGACACCTGTGCCGCAGAATTCGAAGCCCAAACCCCCTATATGTATTCCACATACGAGGCCGACGCGATGGGCCAAGTTGAATGCGAAGCACGGCCCACCGACCGCAAAAAAGTCGTCATTCTGGGCGGCGGCCCCAACCGCATCGGTCAAGGTATCGAGTTTGATTATTGCTGCTGCCACGCGTGTTATGCACTGACAGAACAGGGCTATGAAACCATCATGGTCAACTGCAACCCTGAAACTGTATCCACCGATTACGATACATCCGACCGCCTGTATTTTGAGCCGCTGACCATGGAAAGCGTCATGGAAATCCTGCGGGTTGAACAGGAAAACGGCACATTGCACGGCGTCATCGTGCAATTCGGCGGGCAAACACCGCTGAAACTGGCGAACGCTTTAGAGGCCGAAGGCATACCCATTCTGGGCACAACACCCGACGCCATTGATCTGGCCGAAGACCGTGAACGCTTCCAGAAACTTCTGGAAGATCTGGACCTGAAACAACCCTATAACGGTATCGCCCATTCAGGCGAAGAAGCCTTTGTTATAGCCAAGGATGTAGGCTACCCGCTGGTGATCCGCCCCTCTTATGTGCTGGGTGGGCGTGCCATGGAAATCATCCGCGATGACGCGCAACTGGAACGCTACATCAAGGAAGCCGTCAAAGTATCGGGCGACAGCCCCGTGCTGTTGGACAGCTACCTGGTAGGTGCCATCGAAGTTGATGTTGATGCGCTTTGCGACGGCCAGAACGTGCATGTCGCAGGTATCATGCAACATATCGAAGAGGCAGGCGTGCATTCGGGCGACAGTGCCTGTTCTTTGCCGCCATACTCGCTATCATCTGAGCTGATCGAAGAAATGAAACGCCAAACCGAAGCCATGGCCCTTGGCCTGAATGTGGTCGGCCTGATGAACGTACAGTTTGCCATCAAAGACGGCGTGATTTTCATACTAGAGGTCAATCCACGTGCATCGCGCACCGTGCCTTTCGTAGCCAAAGCCGTAAACAGCCCCATCGCTGCCATTGCCGCGCGCATTATGGCTGGTGAAAAGCTGGATGCGTTCGACCTGAAATCCCCGCATACCGAACATTTCGCAGTGAAAGAGGCAGTTCTACCGTTCGACCGCTTCCCCGGCGTCGACCCGCTATTGGGCCCTGAAATGCGTTCCACGGGTGAGGTCATGGGCCTTGATAAAACATTCGCCCGCGCCTTCCTTAAATCACAACTGGGTGCCGGCACCCCGCTACCAGAAACAGGCACCGTCTTTATATCCGTCAAACCCGCCGATAAATCCGACCTGATGTTGGAAGCCGCACAAATCCTGACGGGTCTTGGCTTCACCATTCTGGCCACCGGCGGTACATCGACATGGCTGGCGGATAACGGTGTTGATAACACCAAGGTCTTAAAAGTCTATGAAGGCCGCCCGAATATCGCTGACACCCTGCAAGACGGCGGCGTTGATCTGATCTTCAACACCACCGAAGGCACCCAATCACTGGCCGACAGCAAACCCATCCGCGCCGCCGCCCTATACAAAAAAATCGCCTATTACACCACGGCAGCTGCGGCCAATGCCGCCGCCAAAGCCATCCGCAACATGCGTGAAGGTGAGATTGAGGTTCGGGCATTGCAGGAATATTAATGCCGTAGGGTGGGCGCAAAGCGCCTTTCCGTGGCGGTAGTGGGATTTGCGCAGCAATTCCCATATGTTAGGCGCGGCCCGCGTCTATCGACGAGGGCTAAGATGGAGGAAACGTTTATACTCCACTTCCCCCCTTATTCCTCATTCCTCCTCCAAACTCTGCCGCATAATCTCTGCAAAATACTGATGCGCCAGCGCGTTTTCTTCGCTCTTGGCGAAGTGCGTATTCAACAGCCCCTGCACCATCGCCGTATAATAAACCCGCAGCACTTGGTTCATGCGGGCCTGATAGCGTGGCCCCATCTTTTTGAACCAGCGCAGCATGTCACTGTCCACACGCAGGGTGATTTTGGTTTTATGCGGCTCAACTGGCTTGCCAACCTCCAGAAAATTCCAGCCGTCGGGAATACTGCGATCGACCCATGCGTCAGACATGTCGTGCTGCATCCGCGCGATGGCCGCTTTGATATCGTGGCGGCGTTGGGCTTTAGTTTTCATGTCTCATATCCTGTCTGAAAACCCCAGAATTGCGGTTAATTCTTAACAAACTCAAACCCCAGCGTTTGCCATACGCATTCCATACGCAAACCATACGGTTTCCATACCCTATCCTAGCGTCACTCTTGACCATTTCCAGCCAATGCCGATACTGGCGCGAAAGAGGTATAATCATGCATAAAGTCGCAATTACAGGCACGGGCGTTTTCACCCCGGAACAGGTCATCACCAATGATGAACTGGTCAAGGCATTCAACGCATATGCCGACAGGTTTAACTTTGAAAACAAAGACTTGATTGACCGTGGTGAGGTGGCTGCCAAAGACCATTCCTCATCCGATTTCATCTTTGCCGCCAGCGGCATCACCCAACGCCATGTGATGGATAAATCAGGCATATTAGACCCTGCCATCATGCACCCAAACTTGCGAAAACGCGATGATAGCGAGCCTGGTATCATGGCCGAAATGGCCGTTGACGCTTGCACTAAAGCCTTGAAACAAAGCGGAAAATCCGCCACAGATGTAGATTGCATCATCGTCGCCGCATCCAACCATGAACGCGCCTACCCCGCCATCGCGGTAGAGGTGCAACAGCTGTTGGGTGCAGGCGGTTTCGGGTTCGATATGAACGTCGCCTGTTCATCCGCCACCTTCGGAATTCAGGCCGCTACAGACATGATAAAAGCCGGCTCTATCCGGTCGGCACTCGTGGTAAACCCCGAGATATGTTCAGGCCATCTGGAATGGCGCGACCGCGATTGTCACTTCATATTCGGCGATGTTTGCACCGCCACTTTTCTGGAACGCTTAGACGATGCCAAGGGGGCACATTTCGAGATACTATCCACCAAATGCGCCACGCAATTTTCTAATAACATACGCAATAACAACGGTTTTTTACGCCGATCCCTACCCGATGGCCTAACCGACCAGCGCGACATGCAGTTCATGCAAGAGGGCCGTAAAGTGTTCAAACAAGTGGTGCCGATGGTGTCCAAACACATCCTTGATCATTTGGCAGATGAAGGCGTGGATACCGCTGATCTGAAACGTCTGTGGCTGCATCAGGCCAACAAAGCGATGAACGATTTTATCGGGCGTAAAGTGTTGGGGCGCACGCCTGAAGCGGGCGAACAGCCAAATATTTTGCAGGATTACGCCAACACTTCTTCCGCGGGTTCCATTATCGCGTTTTCGCAGCATTCAGACAATCTTAACAAAGATGATCTAGGATTGATCTGTTCCTTTGGTGCGGGCTATTCCGTGGGCAGCGTTTTGGTCAAACGCGCGGGCTAAAATAACCGCCCACCGATCGGCACATCTAGGTCGGGTTTCAGCAGCACCACTTCGTTATTTTCATCCGGCACACCCAAGACTAAGACTTCAGACATCACCGGCCCTATCTGGCGTGGCGGAAAGTTTACCACCGCCATCACTTTGCGGCCCACAAGGGTTTCCACATCGTAATGCACCGTGATCTGGGCGGATGATTTTTTCACACCTAACTCCGGCCCCATATCGACCCAAAGCTTATAGGCAGGTTTGCGTGCTTCAGGAAATGGTTCCGCGCGGGTGATCTGGCCCACGCGAATGTCAACTTTCATGAAATCATCAAAAGTTATCTGCGCCATTTATTCACCCAATTCTTTACTACGATCCGCCGCCGCTTTCACTCCGGCACTTACTATTTTTGGAAACCCGGTTTCTGTATCCATCAACACCGCCAAGGCCGCCGCCGTTGTACCCCCCGGGGAAGTTACATTTATGCGCAGTTGCGACGGGTCTTCATTCGCCTGCTCAGCCAACTCGCCCGCCCCTGCAACCGTCGCTTTGGCCAGTTGCATCGCCATGTCAATGGGCAGGCCTTCAGCCACACCAGCGGCGGCCATGACCTCGATCAAATGAAACACATAAGCTGGGCCAGAACCTGATAAGGCCGTGACCGCATCCATTTGGCTTTCATTGTCCAAGCGCACAGTTTGCCCGACCGCTTTCAACAGTGTTTCTGCCATATTCATCTGATCTTCATCTGTTTTATCGTTCCCAATCAAGGCGGTAATCCCGCGCCCAACAGCTGCAGGCGTGTTGGGCATAGCACGGATAATCGGGGTGTCCGCCCCCAAAACATCTTCAAAACTGGCGATAGATGTGCCTGCAGCAATGGATATAAACAGGGTATTCCCGTTGCCCAAAGCTTGCAAGCGCGGCAAGGCTTCGCCCATCATTTGCGGCTTTACCGCCAAAATACAAACCGCAGGTGCCGTGGGCAAATCTGTATTGATAGATACGCCTTGCGCCTTCAACCAGTCAGACGGGTATGGATCAAGGATTGTGACCGCATCTGCACGCACCCCTTGCGCCAACCAGCCCTGCAACATTGCAGACCCCATTTTACCGCAGCCCAGTAGCACCAGACCGTTTTCATTGATATTGGATAATGTCATCGCATTGCCCCCTTTTTCAGGTGACAATCGAGTAAATTCAACCGGAAATCAAGCCCGTCCGTAAGCTTCAGTCATCGCAATGTTCATCGCCTCTTTTACTGGGCTGTTGCCCCAGCAAACCAGTTGAAACGCGGGGTAGAACTGTTCACACGCGGCAACGGCTGCAGACAGCATCTGATCGATCTGTTCTGGTTCTGCGGTAGCCTCGCCCCCCAACAGCAAACCGTAGCGGTAAACCATCAACCGTTGTTCGGCCCACATTGAAAAAGAGCCCGCCCAACAGTTATCATTGGCGGCGTTCAAGGCCTGATAAAGGGCAGGTAACGTGTCACTTGGCGGATCCATTTCAAAGGTGCAGACCATGCGCAGGGTTTCATCATAGGCAGACCATGCCAGTGTGATCGAGTAGGTGCGCCATGATCCTTTAACCACCATCGCGATCTGATCTTCTGCAACACGGTCAAAATCCCAGTCGTAATGCTGCGCCAGTGTTTCAACCACATCTATGGGATGTAAATCATCCGCACCTAAATAATGCTCTGAATTTGCCATATGCCCGTCCCCCAACGTGTTTTCTTTGTTAGGACAAAACCTGCTTGATTAGTAGGTCTTGCTAAGTATCGCGGTTTATCCCGCTTTGCTTACTACATATGGTGTGCCACAAATGGCATTCTGTAAAGGGAAATTTGTAAGTAATGTGTTAATACCCACAGAAAACTTCAAGATATCCACAAGGTTTTCGGGTTATCCCCGTTCCAGCGCATCTAAAATAGGGCAATCAGGGCGGTCATCACCGTGGCAAGAGCTGACCAGCATTGACAGTTCTTTTTGTAACTTCTTCAACTCATCCAGCTTCGCGTCGATTTCCTGCAAATGTTGCTTGGCAATACTACGCACTTCAGAACTGGCACGACTTTGATCTTCAAAAAGCCCCAGCAGCCTACGGCATTCTTCAATCGAAAAGCCCATAGCCCGCGAACGGCGCACAAAAATCAGTTTGCGCAGGGCCTTATCATCATAGGTACGGTAGCCCGCATCAGTGCGCCCGGCGGGTTTTACCAGCCCAACATCGGCATAGTAACGCACTGTTTTTACAGGTAAATCAGATCTTCTTGAAATTCCTCCGATATTCATAGCAGCATCACATTCTTTCTAGCTACTGGAAGGTTATAGTATATTGCGCAATGGCACAACATCACGCAGATAGGGTAGCCGTTTTTGTGCCGCCGCCACTGCGCCCGCATCAATATCCGCCACGATAACCTGTTCGGTATCACCAGCCCGCGCGGCATCTGCCCCCGTAGGCGTTACGATGCAGCTATGACCGTAATATTTCAGATCACCCTCAGCACCCGCGTGGTTCGCATAGGCCAGCCAAACCCCGTTTTCAAACGCCCGCGTTGGCATAACTTTGTCGGCTACAACAGGCCAGTTCACGTTTAAAGCCGTCGGTACGATAACTAATTCCGCCCCCATATAGGCCGCTTTGCGCACAGTTTCGGGAAATTCGGCATCATAGCAGATCAACATGGCGCACTTTATGCCCATATAATCAAACAGGGTCATTTCGCTTCCGGATGTGAAGCAATCTTTTTCAAACCCTGGTGGAATTACAAGTTTTCTATGGTTGGCAAGCAGTTGGCCCATATTATCTATAAAAGCCGCTGAATTATATAATTTACCATCCAAGTGTTCCGGGTAACCTATAACCAAAGCAGTCTTGGTATCTTTGGCAAGCAAAGATGCATGGTGCAAGAAAATCTCACTGTGGTGCATTGCAACTTCGTTAAAAAGTGTTTTGGCATTATACCCCGACACAAACAGTTCAGGGCAGATCATCAAATCACAATCCGTTTGTTTCACAGCGAGCGATAGTTTTTTAAATCGCCCCTCAACACCTTGCTGACCATTTGTAGATTGAAATACTGCCAGCTTCACGTCATTTACCTGCAATCAGAATATCGCGGCGGTAATCAGTCAGGTAATCAAACCCAGTATCCGTCACAACAATGCTGTCCCCAATACGCCCGCCCAGCGCGCCGTCCACTGAGATGCCGCCATCAACGGCAAAGGTCATGCCGGGTTGCAATATAGTCTTGTCGCCCGCTTTCAATTCGGGTGCTTCCAGATAAGACATGCCGATAGAACGCCCTGTGCGGTAACCCGTTTCATAGCCCCGATCGCGGTAAATAACATTCGCAGCTTCCGCCACGCTTTCAGCCGTCACACCCGGTTTAATCGCCGAAATCGCAGCTTGTTGCGCGTCCAACGCGGCTTGCTGCACCAAAGCTGCCTCATCCGACACATCTTCCACGAAAAACATCCGATCAAAGCCCAGCTTATACAATTTGAACTGCGCCATATTGCAAAAGCAGAAATAAACGGGGTCAAACTTTTCCAGTTTCTTAACACTGGCACGGCGATGCACCATGGATGTGTCTTTGCCCGACTGCATAATCTGCAAGTTATGGATCATCGGCGACACGAACGCTTCCCACCCTTTACCGGTTAAGAAACCTGCCGCTTTGCGCGTGCCGGCATTGATCACCGCCAAGGCGGCCTCGTATTCTGGCACGCCTGCCGCCAATGCGCCCTCGGCAGCCGCCATCATATCACCGGCGATGGCACCCGCTTGTTTCATCACCTTGATCTCTTCAGGCGATTTGATCATGCGCATTTCACCCAAGATGGGTGCAATATCCGTCACCCCCGCGTTGGCCAGCGCATCATCCATCCAGTTGCGCACAATCGCGGGCATCAGGTTAATTTCCACCCCCACCCGCGTGGGGTTAGGCCCCAAGGCGGCGGTCAGCACGTTTTGCCAGCTGTTCGGCCCGAAATCTTCCCAAGTGTGGATGTCTTTGACCCAAGTCATCGCTTCGACCATTTCACTTTCCATCAAAGGGGTGATGATCGCGGGCGGCTTGTCAGGCCAGACAAGCAGCATACTGGGGCGGCCAAATTCCACTGACAAATAGCCCCAAAACCCCGCAAGATAGGCGATAGAGCTTTCATCGGTAAAAATCGCCATATCAATATCATTCGCTGCCATTTTGCGTTGCAAAGCGGCAGTTCTGGCTTTGGCTTGTTCTAACATAGGTTCATCCTTTTTGGTGACTTTACTAAGTCACCAAAAACGCGATTCGCCTAGAGATTTATGCTACCTCTTAGCTGCCGCCTTTTTCGCAGCAGGCTTCTTCGCCGCAGGCTTTTTCTTCACCTCAAGCGCTTCAATACGCGCCAGTAGCACCGCATTTTCTTCACGCGCCTTTTGTGCCATCAAACGCACCGCATCAAATTCTTCGCGGGTGACAAAATCGCGGTCTGCCAACCAGCGATCCACCAGTGATTTAGCAGCGTTTTCCGCCTCATCCTTGGCACCTTGGGCTACACCCATGGCGTTGGTCATCAATTTGCTGACATCTTCAAATATTTTGCTGCGCGTTTGCATGGTTTTTCCGGCTCCGTAGAATACTGTTATTCACTATATGGTGTCTTTGCAGCCAAAAGCCAATAGACCCGCTTGACTTTGCGACCATTCGCGCCATTCATGCGCCCCATGACATTTACACATCTTATCCCGCTCCCGCAGATCGACCCGATCCTGTTTTCGTTTGAAGTATTTGGCTTCACACTGGCCATTCGCTGGTATGCGCTAGCTTATATCGCAGCATTTTTACTGGCGGCATGGTGGATTAACCGCCTGATCAAAAACACCACCCTCTGGAAAAACAGCACGCCGCCGATGACCAAACTACAGGTCGAAGACATGCTGACTTGGATGATCATCGGCACAATTTTAGGCGGGCGGTTTGGTTATGCCGTGTTCTATAATCTTGATTTTTTCCTGCAAAACCCCAGCAATATCATGCGGGTTTGGGAAGGCGGGCTGTCTTTTCACGGTGGCTTCTTGGGCGTGATCCTTGCAGGGCTGATTTTCTGCTGGAAAAACAAACTGAACCCGTGGTCTGTGGGCGATACCTTGGCCGCATCCGTTACAATCGGGTTATTCTTGGGCCGCTTGGCCAATTTCATCAATGCAGAGCTATGGGGCCGCCCGACGGATGTGCCTTGGGCAATGGAATTTCCGGGCGCAGATTGCCCGATCTGGTGGCTAAGTGACACCTGCGGGCGCCACCCTTCACAATTATATGAAGCGGCCCTAGAGGGTATTGTTCTGTTCGCAATCATCACCTTCCTGATATTCAAACGCGGTTGGCTGAGGATACCCGGCCAAATCATCGGCGTATTTTTCATCGGCTACGGCACCGCACGCACAATCGTTGAAGGCTTTCGTCAAGGTGACGCGCAATTCACCGGCCCTGCAAACCCTTGGGGCCATGTCATCCGCTTCGGGCAGGATATGGATAGTATCGGCCTGTCCATGGGCCAAATCCTGTCGATCCCGATGATCGTGGTGGGCATTGCAATCCTCATGTTCGTGCGCTGGCGGGCATGACAGAACTGACCGATATAATACTGGCGCAAATCGCGCGTTCCGGCCCGATTACCGTGGCCGAGTACATGACCCAATGCCTACTGCACCCCAAGCACGGCTATTACACCACACATCAGCCGCTTGGCAGCACAGGGGATTTTGTCACCGCCCCCGAAATCAGCCAGATGTTTGGCGAAATGCTGGGGCTGTGTCTGGCACAGGTTTGGATGGATCAAGGCACACCTGAACAGTTCACGCTGGCAGAACTTGGCCCCGGTCGCGGCACCTTGATGGCCGATATACTGCGGGCAACCACAGCGGTGGCGGGGTTTCATCAAGCGGCCGAGATCATTCTGGTAGAAGCCAGTCCTGAACTGCGCAAAGTGCAGGAAAAAACGCTGAGTGGCTATGACGTACAATGGGCCGGTAATGTAACCGAACTGCCTGAACACCCCTTATACCTTGTGGCTAATGAGTTTTTCGATTGCCTACCGATCAGCCAGCATATCCGCACCGAACACGGCTGGCAGCAACAGATGGTGGGGGCTGAAAATGGCACCTTGGGGTTTATTCTGGCTGGCCTTACCCCGACAAGCGTGTTTGAGGACGCGCCCCTTGGCACGGTTCTGGAACTTTGCCCCAGTGCGGTGGCAATCACTGCGGATATTGCCCGCATTATCGGCGCACAAGGTGGTGCAGCCCTTATCGTGGATTACGGTGAGCGGCAGCCTGAAGGGGACACGTTTCAGGCGGTACGCAACCATGAAAGAACCGACCCATTGCAGGATTGCGGCATCGCCGACCTGACCGCCCATGTGAACTTTCAATCCCTGACACAAGCAGCTGAACCCTTTGCGCAGGTCAGCGGATTAACCACGCATGGTGTTCTGTTGGAACGGCTTGGCATCACTGCACGCGCGCAATCCTTAGCCGCGCAGTTACAGGGCGATGCACTGGAAAACCACATCACCGCGCATCGCCGCTTGACCCACCCCAGTGAAATGGGGCAGCTTTTCAAGACAATCGCCATCACCCCCAAAGGGGCGGCGCATCCGGCGGGGTTTGATACATGACACTGGAAATACTGACCTCCAAAGCCCTATCCGCAAGGCACGGGTTCTTTACCCGTAAAGGGGGGGGATCAGGCGGAATTTATGCGGGCCTTAACTGCGGCGCGGGGTCAGATGATACCCGAGAAACTGTGCAGGCCAACCGCACCCTTGTCGCGGAGGCCGTGCAGGTTGATCTGACAGCCCTGCAATCGGTGCATCAAATCCACTCTGCCGATGTTCTGACCCTGACAGAGCCAAGCAATAAAAGCACCAAGGCTGACGCTATGGTCACCGCAACCAAGGGCATCGGCCTTGGCATCTTATCCGCCGATTGCGCACCTATTTTATTCAGCGATCCAGATGCCGCCGTTGTGGGTGCCGCCCATTCCGGCTGGAAAGGTGCCATTGGCGGGATCGCACAAGCAACCATTGCGGCTATGGAAGCAATAGGCGCAAAGCGCGAAAACATCACGGCTGTCGTGGGCCCCTCAATCAGCCAACGCGCTTATGAAGTAGGGCCAGAGTTTTTTGAAGATTTCATTGCCCATGATATGGAATACAGCCGATTTTTCGCCCAAGGTGCGGGCGATCACATGCAATTTGATCTACCATCTTTTTGCCTGCACCAATTACGTGCAGCAGGCGTGGGGCACGCCATATGGACAGGGCATTGCACTTATTCAGACCCCGACCGGTTCTATTCATACCGGCGCACTTGCCACCATAATGAGCCCGACTATGGCCGCTTAATTTCAGTTATACGCCTGTAACCAAATCAATCGGTCAAATCATGAACGCGCTTAGGTCAAATTGCTGCCATAAAACACGCGGGAATTTACTAAAATTAGTGCAAGCATGGCAATAAATATGAAATTTCCCCTTTGTTTCCATACCGCTAATCTATTGTTTCCAATTTGGCCACAATTAGCATCAATTCCGCATTAAAAGGTTTTCATTCTTTTTCAAACCGCCCCTTTCATGCCCCAATAATCGCTAGATTAGGTATCAAGGCAGACAACATGCCAACCGCATTGTAAAAAGTAAACTCAGTATTAAGTACGCGGTGAAACAAGAGCAAAACGGAGTAATATCATGCGTACTGAAAAACGTTGGTTAAGACAGGTAGTAAAAGAAGCAGCAGACAAGCATTTTGACATGCCGTGGCAGCAAGACACCCGCCCTGTAGCATTCATTGATCTGCACGAAGATACATACGCTTCAGCCGCCTAAGGCACCAAGTTAGCGTTTAATCACTGAAAACGGCACGCCTGGCTTATCTTTTGCCCCGCGTATCACCAGCGATGTTTTCACGCTTGCCACATTATCGGCTGAAGTCAGTTCTTCTGTAATAAAGTTTTGAAAGCTGGACAGGTCAGGTGACAGGCATTTCAATATAAAATCTATTTCACCGTTCAACATATGGCATTCGCGTACCAGCGGCCAGTTGCGGCAGCGTTCCTCGAACGCGCTTAAATCCACTTCCGCCTGCGAATGCAGCCCGACCATGGCAAACGCCTTTACCTCAAACCCCAGTGCTTTTTCATTCACATCCGCATGAAACCCCTGAATAAGCCCGTTATCTTGCAACGCGCGAATTCGGCGCAAGCATGGGGGCGCAGAAATACCCACCGCTTTGGCCAGATCAACATTGGTCATGCGCCCGTCGTTTTGCAACAGCGACAAAAGCTTCAGGTCGATTGCATCCAGTTTAGACAATACCATGGGGCAGCCTTTTCATTTATTTCGCGAATTTGTAATTTTATTACATAATTCGCACGAAAGATAAAGTTTTATAATCTGTTCAGATCAATTCCAGCACGGCTTTCCCTTTCCGGCATGTCTGCGTATACAGACCCTAAAAGCGAAATTTAAGTGAGTCCCAAAACATGTCTGATACCCGCCACACAAAACTTCTGATCATCGGTTCCGGCCCTGCGGGCTATACCGCTGGCGTTTACGGCTCTCGTGCCATGCTTGACCCCATTTTGGTGCAGGGCATTGAGCCGGGTGGGCAGTTGACCACCACGACGGAAGTGGAAAACTGGCCGGGTGATACCGAAGTGCAAGGCCCTGACCTGATGATCCGCATGGAAGCCCACGCAAAAGCGATGGGCACTGAAATCATCGGCGATATCATCACTGATCTTGACCTATCCAAACGCCCCTTCACGGCCATCGGTGACAGTGGCACCACTTATACGGCGGATGCAGTTATTCTGGCCACGGGTGCGCGGGCCAAATGGTTGGGGTTGGATACAGAAGAGAAGTTCAAGGGCTTTGGCGTATCGGCTTGTGCCACCTGCGACGGCTTCTTTTATAAAGAACAAGAAATCGTGGTGATCGGGGGCGGTAACACGGCTGTGGAAGAAGCTTTGTTCCTGACCAAATTTGCCTCTAAGGTCACGCTGATCCACCGCCGTGATGAGTTGCGCGCCGAAAAAATCCTGATCGACCGTTTGGAAAAGAACCCCAAGATTGAACCGCTTTGGTTTCATGAATTGGTTGAGGTCACGGGCACCGATATGCCGCTGGGCGTTGAAGGTATTAAAGTGAAACACACTAAAACCGGCGAGATCACTGAAATTGCCTGTAAAGGTGTGTTCGTCGCCATCGGCCACGCGCCTGCCAATGAGCTGGTAATAGATCAGTTGGAAACCCACATGGGCGGCTATGTTGTGACCAAGCCTGACAGTACCGCCACCTCTATCCCTGGCGTGTTTGCTGCAGGCGATCTGACAGATCACTTATACCGCCAAGCGGTCACATCTGCGGGCATGGGTTGTATGGCGGCACTGGAAGCGGAACGTTTCTTGTCGGAAGAAGAGTAAAAGCTTCCAATCAATACGGTGCAGGTGAACTTACATCCCTAAAGGGGCATTTTCACCACGATTCCGTCCTATTTTCACCAACAAAACTTGTAATATGCGCCCTTGGGTGTATGTGACACCTATTGTTAATACCAATGACCTATCTGGAAGCGATCATGACTGCAGAAAATCTTTTACCCGTCCCCGAACTTTACGCCCCCTTTGATGAGGCGGATCAACTGAAAATCGAAGCTGGCGAACTGCCCTCATGGGATCTGACACCGCGTCAGATTTGTGACCTAGAATTGCTGATGAACGGCGGGTTTTACCCGTTGACAGGCTTCTTGGGTGAAGCCGATTACACATCCGTTGTAGAAAATATGCGCTTGGGAAACGGCGCACTTTGGCCAATGCCGATCACGCTGGATGTGGGTACTGATTTTGCGGACAAACTGAAAGCGGGTCAAAAGATTGCGCTTCGTGATCTGGAAGGCGTGATTTTGGCGATACTGGATGTATCCGACATCTATACACCTGACAAATCAAAAGAGGCCGAAATGGTTTTTGGCGCCGATGATACGGCACACCCAGCGGTGAATTACCTGCACAACACGGCAGGTGCGGTATATTTGGGCGGTAAAATTACTGGTATCAACACCATTACCCATTACGATTTTCGCGCCCGCCGCGACAGCCCGAATGAGCTGCGCTCATTTTTCCGCAAAGTCGGATGGCGGCGCATTGTTGCATTTCAAACCCGCAACCCGTTGCACCGCGCACACCAGGAACTGACTTTCCGCGCCGCAAAAGAGGCCCAGGCCAACCTGTTGATCCACCCCATTGTGGGCCTGACCAAACCGGGCGACATTGATCACTTTACCCGTGTGCGCTGCTATGAAGCGGTGCTGGATCAATACCCGTCATCCACCACATCCATGAGCCTGCTGAACTTGGCCATGCGTATGGCTGGGCCACGCGAAGCCGTATGGCACGGGCTGATCCGGCGCAATCACGGGTGTACTCATTTCATCGTAGGCCGTGATCACGCAGGCCCCGGCAAAAACAGCCAAGGTGAAGATTTTTACGGTGCTTATGATGCCCAAGATCTGTTCCGCGCACATCAGGAAGAAATGGGCATCGAAATGGTCGATTTCAAGCACATGGTCTTTGTGCAGGAACGCGCCCAATATGAAGCCATTGACGAGATCGAAGATAAAGAAAATGTCACCATCCTGAACATTTCGGGCACAGAATTGCGCCGCCGTCTATCGGAAGGTCTGGAAATTCCCGAATGGTTCTCATTCCCGGCTGTGGTTGATGAGTTGCGCAAATCCAAACCGGCACGCTCCAAACAGGGTTTCACAGTGTTTTTCACAGGCTTCTCAGGTTCCGGAAAATCCACCGTGGCTAACGCGCTCATGGTCAAACTGATGGAAATGGGTGGCCGCCCTGTAACCTTGCTGGACGGCGATATCGTGCGTAAAAACCTATCATCCGAGCTGGGTTTTTCCAAAGAACACCGCGACCTGAACATCCGTCGCATCGGTTATGTGGCCTCTGAGATTACCAAAAACGGCGGCATCGCAATTTGTGCGCCCATCGCACCTTATGCTACAACAAGGCGTGCTGTGCGCGAAGACATTGAAGAGTTCGGTGCCTTTATCGAGGTGCATGTAGCCACTTCCATTGAAGAATGTGAACGCCGTGATCGCAAGGGGCTTTATAAACTGGCGCGCGCCGGTAAAATCAAGGAATTTACAGGCATTTCAGACCCTTATGATGTTCCAGAAAACCCTGAGATTAGTCTTGAGACTGAGAATGTCGAGGTTGACAACTGTGCGCATCAAGTGATTTTGATGCTGGAAAGCATGGGGCTGATTGCGGGGTAATCGCACCACTATAATTGTTTCTAACGGGCTGCTCTTTACAGGGTCGCCCGTTTTTTTATGGTGTCGGCAACCAAGGAAGCCACAATGACAGATAAAGCCGATATAAAAATAGCAACTGAAGCCAATCGTAAGGCATGGGATATATCCGCCAAGCATCACCGTGATACGGATGGGTGGCAGCAAATGACAGCAATAATCGCCCAGCCCGACTTTTCCTGTTTCAGCCCCACCATGACAACAGCCCTGAACCAGATGCAACTGGCCGGAAAATCTGTGGTTCAGGTAGGCTGCAATAACGGGCGTGAAGTGTTCTCATTGTCTTCTTTCGGGGTGAGAAACGCACTTGGGATTGATCAATCAGACGGCTTTATCAAACAAGCCCTAGAACTAGGGGAGATCGCCCAAAAACCTGTCGATTTTCTATGTGCGGATATCTACGATTTACCCACGGATGCTCCACGTGAGTTTGACGTGGCAATGATCACAATCGGGGTGCTGAACTGGATGCCCGACCTGCCCAAATTCTTTGCGATCGTTGCTGGCTTATTAGCAAAGGATGGCCAGTTGATCATCTACGAAACCCATCCGTTTTTAGAAATGTTTAATCCAAAATCCGCTAACCCGCTTCACCCCGAATACTCTTACTTTGAAACCAAACCTTCAATAGAAACCGAAGTCATTACCTATGACAGCTCAACCCCTGAAGGCGGGGCAGAAAGTTATTGGTACACCCACACCTTAAGCCATATCTTCACTGCCATATTGGACGCTGGCCTGCGTATCACGCGCTTTGAAGAGTTCGCACATAATAACCGCGAAGACGATTATGCGGTCTATGAAAACCAAACCGCGCAGTTACCGATGTGTTATATTTTACAAGCTAATAAGGCCTAATGCACGCTCACAGGCACAAAATCATTGGTACGCGCCACGGCAAATGCCAGAGCGCGATCTTTGACCAGTGCCAAACGCTCGCCGCTTTCGGAATGGATGGCATAAACCACCTCATGACCTTTGGTTTCCGCCTGCATATCTTCGGGCAGGTCAGCATGTAAAACCCTGCGCACATAAACCGTGCGCTCAATGCCATGTTTGGCAAAATCGAATTTCGTATCCATTTTTAGCCTCTCATTTCTTTTCTATGTTGATGGTTTGAACAACCGCATCGGGCACAGATCGCTGCAAATCCACATGCAACAAACCGTTTTCCATCGAAGCACCAGCCACTTCCACCCCATCGGCCAGTACAAAACTGCGCTGAAACTGCCGCCCAGCAATGCCGCGATGCAAAAACACGCGCCCGTCGCTGTCATCTTCTTGACGGCCACGGATCACCAGTTGCGCATTTTCCAGCGTGATAGACAGGTCTTCATCGCGAAAACCCGCAACAGCCAGTGTGATACGATAAGTGTTATCGGCACTTTGTTCGATGTTATAAGGGGGGTAGCCTTCGTTACCGGATTTGGCCGTGCGTTCCACAAGGCGATCCAACTGTTCAAAACCCAAAAGAAACGGGTGAGAGGCAAAAGATATTTTCGTCATTTGTATAGCCCTTTAAAAGCGACTGTGTCTGGCCCCAGATTTGGCGACCTTCTCATCTAATATGGGGGGTGTTGCACGAATTCTCAAGGGCAAATGTATTCAACCCTATGAACAGCACGGTTTAGGCCGTATAATGGGGTGAAATCAGCATTTTATGGATAGTAGAACCGAATGACCGATAAATTGGGCAGAATGGATCATACCGAAGTCTTGTGTGCGGAATTGGTGCAAATGCAGCAAGAACACCGCGATCTGGATGATGCGATAGAGGCCCTGCATGAACGCGTCAGCCCCGATTTAATGCGCCTGCAACGGATGAAACGCAAAAAACTGATGCTAAAAGACCAAATTCAGCGGCTGGAAGACGAAATTACGCCAGATATTATTGCCTAACCGCTGGCTTTCAGTCTATACCCCCTTTTTTCGGATGCACAAAGGCGCATAAATCATGGCAGATATAAAAGTCGGAATTATCATGGGCAGTCAGTCTGACTGGCCAACGATGAAAGAAGCCGCCACCATACTGGATGCGCTTGGCGTACGGTACGAAACCAAGATTGTATCCGCACACCGAACCCCTGATCGTTTGTGGGAATACGGCAAATCTGCTGCCACACGCGGCTTGCAGGTGATTATCGCAGGTGCCGGCGGGGCCGCACATTTGCCGGGCATGATGGCATCGAAAACCCGCGTACCTGTGCTGGGCGTGCCTATTCAAACCAAAGCCTTGTCGGGTGTTGATAGTCTTTATTCCATCGTGCAAATGCCCAAAGGTTTTCCTGTGGGCACTATGGCTATTGGGGCTGCGGGGGCGGCTAACGCTGGCCTGATGGCCGCTGCAATTCTGGCCAATAATGATGCGGGTCTGGCCACACGGCTGGAGGCATGGCGCGAGGCCCTGTCTGCCTCGATTGCGGATGAACCAACCGATGACTAAGCCATTAGCGCAAGGGGCCACAATCGGTATTCTGGGTGGTGGCCAGTTGGGCCGTATGCTGTCTGTAGCCGCATCGCGCCTAGGCTTTAAAAGTCATATTTTTGAACCCGGTGCCAACCCGCCTGCGGGCCAAGTAGCAGATAGCGTGACAACAGCACCCTATTCTGATCTGGATGCACTGGCAGCTTTTGCCAAAAGCGTTGACGTGGTCACATTCGAGTTTGAAAACATCCCTGCCGAGGCATTGGACGCGGTGGAAAAATTGCGCCCCGTATTGCCTGCACGTAATGCACTGGCAACCAGCCAAGACCGCATTACGGAAAAGGCTTTTCTGTCAGGTCTGGGCCTGAATGTGGCGCCTTATGCCAATGTGGAAACGGCTGATGACTTAGCCGCTGCCGTTGCATCCGTTGGCACGCCCTCCATCCTGAAAACCCGCCGCTTCGGCTATGACGGCAAAGGGCAGTCGCGATTGAAAACACCCGATGACGCCATCAAAGCATGGGATGATTTAGGCAACACACCATGTGTGTTGGAAGGCTTCATTGCTTTTTCCCACGAAGTATCCGTCATTGGCGCACGTTCGCAATCAGGCGAAGTTGTTTGCTATGATCCAGGGCAAAACGTACATCGCGACGGTATTTTGCACACCACCACCCTGCCCGCCAATCTGACCACGGCGCAACGCACCGATGCGGTTATCCTGACCGGTCAAATCCTGAACGCACTGGATTATGTCGGCGTGATGGGCGTTGAATTGTTTGTCACCCCGACAGGGTTGATCGTGAACGAAATTGCCCCGCGCGTGCATAATTCAGGTCACTGGACCCAAAACGGCTGTGTCATCGATCAGTTCGAACAGCACATACGCGCCGTTGCAGGCTGGCCTTTGGGCGATGGCAAACGCCATTCCAATGTGGTGATGACCAACCTGATAGGGGATGAGGTTCTGGACGTGGTAACCCTGTCAAAAGACGCCAATGTGGGCTTGCATCTATACGGTAAGGCAGACGCCAAAGCAGGCCGCAAGATGGGGCATGTGAATAAGCTTACGGGGGCTGCGTAAAGGGGCGTAATCAACATGCAGTTTTTGGAACCAAACAGCCGCACAAAAGAAGAATATGTTTCAATCAGCAGATGTCTGCTGTGCGGATTTATTGGTCGGATCGCGCACTTTGTCCACATGCACAAGACCGTATCATTTCAAGCAACTCTTGGGCATTAGGCACGTACTCAAACACAACTGGAGCTGTAATTCTACCCCATAAAATTGGTTGGCCTGGATGAGAAAGCCCAAGTCCAAAGGGTTGAACCTGATCTTGAGAAAGCATGGTCCCAACCTGAAGTGACGGAAAAGGGCGACTTGAAATCACGCTATACGGATATGTTTCTGAGTGTGGGCAAGAAATGACATAAAGGCGTGTACTAAGTCGCCAATTTCGCCCGCGGCGGCATATAATTGCGCGCCTATCGGTGACCAAGTAAACTAAATTACATAGGACGTAATGGCGCTCACTGGCCAGAAAAAATGATACTGCGGCAAACATAATTGTGAAAGCGCTAAAGGTCCAAACGGCAGTGTTGCGACTTAATGGGGCTTCAGGTCCAATAAAATATAGCGAACTCCACATGACGGCAATTCCAACGAGAAGGCCCATATGAATCACCGGTTCATCCCCTACAGCCTGGAAAAACCGTCGGCCATAAGACGGCTGTCCTGACCAGAGCAGACATTCTTCAGGAGAAAGAATATCTTTCAAATCGGCTTGGTGAAAAATGGTGGCTTTAAGATCATGCATACTCGCGTCCTTAAACTAAGCGGTATTTTAATTCCACCTAGAACAGTTATTATGGGCTCAAAGCAGCCAGTGACAACGTTATAGGCCGACATCACATACCTAACTGCCCCACTTACTCTTCATGCTTAAACCGCCCTTCGCGCAGAAAATGCGCCACCTGCATAAAAACTGCTGGGCTGTTCATCATAAAAGTATGGGTTACATCGATCACGATGTGATCCGCCATGCCTGCAACTTTGGTGCTTTCCACCGAAACTTTGCCGTCATCTTCGCCTTCTATCAGCGTTGAAAACAGCGGCGATATGCTTTGGTTACCCGCAATCACACCCAATGAGAAATCAACTGGCCCAAGGCTGTTTGGTATGCTGTCAGCACCTGTTCCCAACTGCTTGCCCGCAACTCCGTTCCACAGCTCATACCCCGGCAAATCACCCAGCTTATCCACTATGGGTGAGCCTTTGTTGGGCGGCCCAAGCATTACCACATAGCCTAGGTTTTTAGGCTTTTCAGGGGTGTTTGTCAGGTAATTACGCACCAGTATGCCACCCATCGAGTGGGTGACGAAATGCATTTGATCCGCCTGTTCACATTGTGAAATCGCCGCAGGCAGGGTGGCATTTGTCAGCTGTTCTATGCTGGCTTCAGTAGATGGGTAATCAACATTCACCACATCATAACCAATGCCTTCCAGAGCAGTTTCCATGATCAGAAAGGATGTTGAACTGCGTGCAAGCCCGTGCATCAGGACAACACAATCAGCAGATGCTGGGGTGGCCATAAGCAGGGCCAAAGCTGTTAAACTATACTTCATAGATACAATCTAGGGATTAGCAAAACAGATTACTAGCCCCTTTGCCCCGCCCAGACAGACAGGCCGATACCGCCCAGTACAAGGGCCGATGCGATGGTGAAATCCAATGTCCAGACCTCACCCAGAAACACCATACCGCCTGCCATTGCAATCAGCGGCACGGTCAGTTGTGCCACCGCCGCCGTGCTGGTTTGCAAACGTGGTAAAACGTAGAACCATAAGATGTAGCCAAGGGCAGAAGTGACACCGCCTGAAAGGCAGGCAAGGGCGATGCCTTTGCCCGTAAATACCTCTGCATTGCTGGCAAACCAGACAAGTGCCGCAATCGGCAAGGCACAGATGAAACTGGCAGCGGTGGCGATTAAGGCCTGTTCCACCCTTTGCCCTGCCAGCGAATAAACGCCCCAGCCAAAGCCCGCCGCGATCATCAATGCGGCACCCCACAGATCAATCCCCGATGTGCTGGGGTTCAACACATAGGCCAACCCCGACAGGCCAATAGCGACCCCAATCCATTGCAAAGGTTTTGGCTGGTTACCCCGCAGAACAGCCCCCGAAAACATGGTGATTTGCACCATGCCAAACAACAGCAACGCGCCCAACCCCGCTTGCAAAACGGAATAAGCAAAGGAAAAGCCGATAGCATAAAGTGCCAGCCCAAAAACCGCATCAAGCCGTGGCTTGATCTGCACGCCACCCTTGAATGCACCTTGCATCCACAAGATCACGCCCAGAACAATCGCCCCCGACCCCAACCGCAACAGCGCAAAAGACGCAGGGCCGATGGCACCGTCCGCAAGGGCCGCACGGTTGATCACCGAGTTGGCGGCAAAGGCGATCATGGTCAGGGTGGTTAGAAGGGTGAGTTTCATATTCAAACCAAAATCTCTGATTATTAAAATCTAGTTAGCATTAGAAATACAATAGAACTTATAGCCATATTTACACTAATATTATTTCCCTATGGGCAGTCGTGTCGCAGCCGCTACACGGATAATATCGCTTTGGCTATTACAGCGTAGTTTATGTGAAATGTCTTTTAGCTGCGTCTTAACCGTATTCATACTGACATCACGACGGTCTGCAACATCGTTCAATCGGAACCCTTGAATAAGAAGCTCAACAATATTTGTTTCAGCCGCAGAAAGCTGGCCTAACATCTGCAATCCGTCCGCCGAAAGTATATCTTTACGACTTGGATCGATGATTGTTATGAAAGCTGATTGGAAACCAAATTCAAGCTCGGCATTGTCATCAGATAAAGGTCTAACCGATATCAAAAAATCATACTCCCCTGACAGGCGGCGGGCTGCCAGTAAATTATTGGATTTGTTAATATCCCCTTTTAGCAATCCGTTCGCCGCAGAAACCATTGTATTTAACTCTGTTGTTTTATCTGCGCTTTTCAAACGTAACCGTTTATCCAATGCCATTGAAATACCATCATCAAGATCAAGTATGCGTTGTGCCTCTTTATTGGCCTCAATCACACATCCCGTTTTATCAATTAAAAAAACACCAAGGCCTAAGTGATCTAACATGCTTAATGCAGACTTATACTGTGCCCGCAACGCTTCCAGCATACGGCCAAGGCTGACGGAGTTAGCAATGATTGGCATTAGAAATTCGCAACGAGGATCATTTACATACCTATTGGCTTCGCTTTGTGACTTAAACTGTACAAATAGGGCGTCAAGCCACGGCCCGGTTTTATTCAATGTTGCAGTTCGCCTGTTTAAGCCGATACTTTCTGTGAAATCTCGCACGTTGCTAGGTGGTAAATCTTCATAACTATCTACACCAAATAGAAATGTATCATGTTGCGGTTTTTGCGGTGGCATTCGCATCATTGTTGCATAACCGGGTAAATCGCCATCATCCTTACCACTATGAAGCATATCAAGTGCTTCTTCTGTTAAATGATCACGATTATATTTGCTCCATGCAAAATTCATACGTAATTCAGAAAATTCATGGACAGCAAACATTGCAGATGCCGTTACATTCAATTCATTGCAGAATAAATCTAATGTATTGTCCCAAAGTTCGGGCTTAGATGCGGTTTGTAAAATGCTGTTTATTAAGTCTTTCAAAATAGTTCTTCCTTTGGCACCACCATTCCCAGTGTTCGGTTTAATGTCAAATTATTAACTTAAGTAAATCACCCATATGGGTGATCAATTTATTCCATAAGTGATTATTAATGGGATAATAATTTCGGGGATGATCATGATTGATAATTTGAATAGGTCTTATATCAAGGCATTTGTTGGAATATTTTCTCTAGGCACGCTTGTGGCGTGCATAGAAACATCTCAATCTCCTACAACTAAACGTACAGCTCCCAGTATTTCTCTAGCAAGCATAGCTGGCACCTACAAGTACGAGAGGGACTGTACTCCCGATGGGATTCTTACACATGCTGCAGACGAGAAAACTTGCCGAAAAAGTGATTTCAAAATAGACGCTTCTGGGAATGGTAATGGGAGAGGTGGTCCTACTATTTCGACCAGTTAGCAGCCATTTTAAGATGGATCAGGGTTTCATTTAGGCTGCCAATCTCGTTGGTTCTGTTTTTCTTTCATAAGCTTCATCCGGCGTCAATATTCCGTGGGTCGAATGCGGGCGTTCGGCGTTATAGTATGCCATCCATTTTCCGATTCCTGTGCGAGCTTGTGAACCCATTTCAAATGCGTTCAGGTAGATGCATTCATATTTCAGGGATCGCCAAAGCCGCTCAATCATGCGGTTGTCGACCCAGCAGCCTTTTCCATCCATAGATATCGCCACATCGGCATCTCTCAGCGCCTGTGTCCATTCGAAGCCAGTGAACTGGCTGCCCTGGTCACTGTTCATAATCTCTGGTTTACTGTATTTGGCGATGGCCTCTTTCAAGGCTTCGACGCAAAAATCCGCTTCCATGCTATTTGACAAACGCCAGCTCAAAACCTTGCGACTGTGCCAGTCCATAATCGCCACCAGATACAAAAACCCACGCTGCATAGGGATGTAAGTAATGTCGACACACCACACCTGATTTGGCCTATCAATCGCCAGGTTTCTTAGCAGATATGGGTAAATCTTGTGCTGCGGATGCTTCTTGCTGGTGTTAGGCGTCTGGTAGATTGGAACCAAACACATCAGACGCATCAAGCGTCGCACACGGTGGCGGCCACACTTGTGGTCTTGCCGCTGCATATAACGCGCCATTTGCCGTGACCCATACCAAGGCGTATCTAGGAATTGTTTGTCGATTATTTCCATGAACCGCAAATTCTCGGCACTTTCACCCTTCGGCTGATAATACAGGTTTGACCGCGCCAACAACAGCAGCCCACATTGTCGCCGAACGCTCAGGTTATGATCCTTGCTCACCATTTTTTGCCTCGTGTTCCGAGCAACTGAACCGAGGCACTTGCTAAAAAATCCCGTTCCACAACCAGTTGACCGATCTTCGAGTGCAGCTTGTCAATTTGAGCGTCATCAGCGCGCCCCAGATCACTGCCACGCCTGGAAAATGTCGCGGCCATATTCTCAATCGCAGCACGCTTCCATGTCCCAATCTGGGTTGGATGCACACCGTACTTCTTTGACAGCTCCGCCATCGTCATTTCTTCACGGATCGCCTCAAGCGCAACCTTGGCCTTGAAATCGGGAGAGTGGTTCTTTCGTTTCGTCATTTTGAATCGTCTTTCTCGTTAGTCGATCCATCTTAACTACTGGTCCGAAATCTTGCGACCACCTCTGGGACAAGATATACGGTCTATCTCGTTGATAAGAAAGTTCACACTACAACGTACAAAGTTAAGTTCGGGCAACCTGTTGGAAACAAAATACCATACTCAGCTGTTGTGCATAAACAGCTACTGAATAAAACGTTTAAAGTACAAGGCGAAGCAAATTACGGTAAAACATTTTTTAATTTTTATGACGATGATAATTTCAATATGTTTGACACCTTACATCTCGTATCCGGAGTTGGATCAACTTATGCATCCGACAATGATGCACGTCTTCGCGCTGAGGGAGAGGCCAACGCAGAAGCCATTCGAAAATCCCGTGAAGCTGCGGCAACCATTGTAGGACTTGCCGGAATCATCTCTGGTGTTAAAAACGGTACTTCTGGGAATACAGGTAATACAAACACGAGCAATACAAATAACAGAACCACTCAAACGGCTAGAGCAAATCTACCAAAGACACCTTTTGTTTATGATCCATTGAGTAATTTCAGAGTATCTAGTGAGACCGTTCAGGTTTGCATATGGGATTATGCATGTGAAGATGGTGATCGTGTAACGGTTCGCGCAAGTGGTAACCGCAGCATCACATTATTTAATAACCGGAAACTAACGAATGCAAAACAATGTCGAACAGTAAATTTGAACCAGTTAGTCTTAGGCGGTGTTAGTAATGGGAGCCGGGTTACATTACATTTGAAAGCCGATAATGGTACGGGAAACGAAGGCCAGTGTAGCTATGAAGATGTAAACACTGGTAAAATGTCTGTAAGTGGAGGCGGTGGTCAAGACACATGGTCATTGCGTGGAGGAACGGGCTCAAATGGAAGTATCACATATAAACCATAGCAGTGAAGGGGTAAGCATAATGAAGAACCTTATGAGACGGGTAAGGTGTGCGCTACCCCAGTGCCTGATCCAGATCAGCGATTAGATCATCCGCCGTTTCAATCCCGATGGACACGCGCACCATATCAGGTGACGCCCCCGATGCCTCTTGCTGTTCTGCAGTCAGTTGCCGATGTGTGGTAGAAGCAGAATGGATGATCAGTGATCGTGTGTCGCCCAAATTGGCCACATGGCTGAACAGGTTCACAGCACTGACCAGCTTCACACAAGCCTCATACCCGCCTTTCACAGCGAAGGTGAACAAAGCACCCGCGCCCTTTGGATACACTTCTTGGTGCCGCGCATAATAGGGCGAGCTTTCCAGCCCTGCATAGGTCACAGATGCAATCCGTGGATCGTTTTCCAACCAATTCGCCACGATTTTAGCGTTGTGAACATGGCGTTCCATGCGCAGGCTTAACGTCTCGATGCCCATCAAAGTATAATGCGCCGCTTGCGGGTTCAGCACCATGCCAAGGTCGCGCAACCCCACAGCGATACCGTGTAGGGTGAAGGCCAGATTGCCAAAGGTTTCATGAAATTTCAGTCCGTGATAGGCGGGTTCAGGTTGTGACAAGGATGGAAATTTATCGCTTTGCGACCAGTCAAAATTACCGCTATCAACCACACACCCCCCCATAACAGTGCCGTTACCGGTCAGGTATTTGGTGGTGGAATGCACCACCAATGTGGCCCCCATTTCAATCGGGCGACACAGATAAGGCGTGGCAGATGTGTTATCCACGATCAGCGGCAAGCCTGCACCATCAGCAATTTTCGCCACTGCGGGAATGTCGGTGACATAGCCACCGGGGTTGGAAATACTTTCGCAAAACACCGCGCGGGTATCATCATCAATGGCCGCTTTCAGCGCGTCCAGATCATCGAAATCTACAAAGGTCACTGACCAACCAAAGCGTTTGATGGTTTGGCCAAGCTGCGTAACACTGCCGCCATATAACCGGGTGGATGCCACCACATTGCAGCCCGGCTGCATCAGCGGAAACAGTGCCATAATTTGCGCCGCATGACCTGACGAACAACACACTGCCCCCACACCACCTTCCAAAGTGGCAATACGTTCTTGCAGCGCCGAAACCGTCGGGTTGGTCAGGCGCGAATAGATGTAGCCCACCTCTTGCAGATTAAACAAAGCGGCGGCGTGATCGGCATCGCGAAACACATAAGCGGTAGTTTGGTAAATCGGCACTTGGCGCGCGCCTGTTGCGGGGTCGGGCCGTGCGCCTGCGTGAACTTGCAATGTGTCAAAGCCGTATGTTGGTGTATCGGTCATGTCTGTTATCCCTTCAGAGTTTTGATGAAATTATGCCTGTGTTAAAACCGCCTTGGCGCAATTCGCCATTCAGGCGTTGGTATTCTATTTTTGGGCAGCGGTTCTGGATCACTTGCAAGCCTGCACTGCCAGCCACTTGCGCCGCACTTGCGTGTTCCACACCGACTTGCATCCATATGGTCTTCAGATGATCGCCCAAATGTTCAATCGCTGCATCCACCAGATCAGGCACAAATTCCGGGCGGCGGAATATGTCCAGCATATCAACAGGCGTGTCTTTTGGAATGTCTGCAATGCTTGCCAGAATGACCTCGCCAAACAGGGTTTGCCCTACCGTACCCGGATTGATCGGGATCACGCGGTAGTTGCGCATATTAAGATAGCGCATCACGAAATAGGATGGGCGCACAGGGTTGGTGGAAACGCCCACGGCGGCAATCACCTTGGTCTCGTTCAGGATTTTATGTAGCAGTGCGTCTGTGGGTGTAGAGGTCATGGCAGCCTGATATTCGATTGGATTATCACAAGGCTAAACAGTCACAGTTTTTACTGCAAGGGGGAAGGTGCAAAAAAGGGGCCGCCCGCAGGCAGCCCCAGATTTATTCTTGCGTTAGGTGTGGTATCTCGCTGTCGGGCTTTCGCTAGGCGAAAACCCTGTCGCGCAAAGTCGTTTTGGCCTAGGGCCAAAGCCGACTTTTACATCATACCGCCCATGCCGCCCATGCCGCCCATGTCAGGCATGCCGCCACCGGCGCCGCCTGCTGGGGCTGGTTTATCAGCAACCATAGCTTCTGTTGTGATCAACAGACCAGCGATAGAGGCTGCATCTTCCAACGCAGTCCGTACCACTTTAGCCGGATCAATCACACCAAACGCGAACATGTCACCATATTCTTCGGTTTGTGCGTTAAAGCCAAACGTTGCGTCCTCGCTTTCACGAACTTTGCCGGCAACAACTGCACCGTCAACACCAGCGTTTTCAGCGATTTGGCGCATAGGTGCTTCTAAAGCGCGGCGCACAATGGCGATACCAGCGGTTTGATCAGCGTTGTCGCCTTTCATACCGTTCAGGCCTTTGGCACCTTGGATCAAAGCAACACCACCACCAACAACAACACCTTCTTGTACGGCCGCACGGGTCGCGTTCAATGCATCGTCAACGCGGTCTTTGCGTTCTTTCACTTCAGTTTCAGTTGCACCACCAACGCGGATCACTGCAACACCGCCAGCCAATTTGGCCAGACGCTCTTGTAGTTTTTCACGGTCGTACTCAGAAGAAGTTTCTTCGATTTGTGCTTTAATCTGTGAAACACGTGCTTCGATTTCAGCTTTTTCGCCAGCACCGTCAACGATTGTTGTTTCGTCTTTGGTGATGTTCACTTTCTTAGCAGTACCCAGCATTTCAATGCCAACGCTTTCAAGCTTCATACCCAGATCTTCTGAGATAACCTGACCGCCTGTCAAAACGGCAATGTCTTGCAACATGGCTTTACGGCGATCGCCGAAACCAGGTGCTTTAACAGCTGCGATTTTCAGACCGCCGCGCAATTTGTTCACAACAAGTGTGGCCAAAGCTTCACCGTCTACATCTTCAGCGATGATCATCAAAGGCTTACCTGATTGGATAACTGTTTCCAACAAAGGCACCATTGGCTGCAAAGAAGATAGTTTCTTTTCGTGCAACAAGATCAGGCAATCTTCCAGATCAGCTGTCATTTTTTCCGGGTTCGTCACAAAGTATGGTGACAGGTAACCACGGTCAAACTGCATACCTTCAACAACGTCTGTTTCTGTTTCCAGACCTTTATTTTCTTCAACAGTGATAACACCTTCGTTACCAACACGTTGCATCGCACCAGCAATTTGATCGCCAATAGCAGCTTCGCCGTTTGCAGAGATCGTGCCAACTTGTGCAACTTCAGCACTGTCTTTTACTTCACGTGACATATCTTTGATAGATTGCACAACAGAGGCTACAGCCGTGTCGATGCCGCGTTTCAGATCCATCGGGTTCATGCCCGCTGCAACTGATTTCAAGCCTTCTTTAACGATGGCTTGTGCCAGAACTGTCGCAGTTGTTGTACCGTCGCCAGCTGTGTCATTGGTGCGAGAGGCCACTTCTTTGACCATCTGTGCGCCCATATTTTGGAACTTGCCTTCAAGTTCGATCTCTTTGGCAACTGTCACACCGTCTTTGGTGATGCGCGGTGCGCCGAAAGATTTGTCCAGAACAACATTACGACCTTTAGGGCCCAATGTTACCTTAACAGCATCCGCCAAAATATTAACGCCTTCCAGCATTAAGTTACGGGCGTCTGTGCCGAATTTTACGTCTTTACCAGCCATTATAGCTACTCCTAATTCAATTTCTTAAGCGATTAAAGCAGACCAAGAATGTCTGACTCTTTCATGATCAACAGCTCGTCGCCGTCGATAGTGACTTCTGTGCCGGACCATTTGCCGAACAGTACTTTGTCACCGGCTTTAACAGCCATCGGGATCAGCTCGCCGCTGTCTTTGCGGGCGCCTTCGCCTGCAGAGATGATTTCGCCTTCAGCAGGTTTTTCTTTAGCTGAATCAGGGATGATCAAGCCGCCTGCGGTTTTTTCTTCGCCTTCAAGACGACGAACCAGTACACGGTCGTGCAGAGGTGTAAATGCCATTAGGATTGCTCCGTTGTTGGTTAAAGTTATCAGTTTGAGAGGGTGTGCAGAGTATTAGCACTCACCTCTCATGAGTGCTAACGACGAATTTCTAGGGAATGGATGGGATAGAGTCAAGTTATGAATGGATAAAAAGATAGTGCTTGTTCTAATCTATTTGAAAGGGGGTAGCTTTACGATCCAAGAAGCGCATCAAAATGCGCCTCACCTGTGGGTAAAAACTTCACAATACGGGTCTTTTGATCGCGCTTCACCCAGCCCAGTGCTTCAAACCTGCTTAAAAACGCACGGCCAAGGCTACCAGCCAAATGCGACCGCCGCTCGCTCCAATCCAGGCATTGGCGGCAAAGCGGTACGGGTTTTGTACGCAGCGCATCAATATCAATGCCAAAATCTTGCGCAAACTTAACGCCCTCATCGGTCAGCTTCAGTTCTTCACACTCCAAGTGAATATACCCGCTTGCCACTAAGCTATCATAAAGCCGTATGCCCATATGCCCCGCCAAATGGCTGTAGCAAACCCGCGCATGGCGCAGGGCCATATCTTTGGGCCCTGTGCGAACACGCAAATGCCCGGCCCCTGCGGCCAACCCCATAATGCCTTCCAACACATGGGCCACATCATCATTGGCTAATGAGAAATATTTATGCCGTCCCTGTTTTAAGACCCGCAATAAATCGCCCTGTACCAGCTTCGATAAATGCGAACTGGTAGTTTGCAAGGTCACACCCGCCTCGGCGGCCAGTTCCGTCGCGGTTAGGGCTTTGCCGCTTAACAGCGCAGTCAGGATCTTCGCACGAGCCGGGTCACCTATCAGGGCAGCAATATATGCTATGTCAGGGCCTTCTTTCATAGTTCGACCTTAACCGAAGCATTAAATATGCACAATGGCTTATTCTGCTACAAACAAATATGAGGAAAAGACATGTTGCTGAACTACCTGTTTGAAGCTTTCTACGAAGAAGCCACGTTACTGGGGAAAACCCAAATCACTGCGCGCACACTAAATCACCTGATAGATAGTAATGTGATGCCCAAACCATCATATATTTTACAAAACCATGGCCAGTTGCAGTCATTTGTATCCAATTATCCTGAAGTACAAACCTATCGTTTTCACCTTAAAGGGCATATCACATGGTTAAATGCCACAAAGAACTTGGGGATCGATACTGAAAAAACTGCCAAGGCTTACTTTTTGTCCCGATATGATATTGCTGCGCAGTTATTCTTTTTGGGTTCAATCGGTAAATCATTAACCGAAGTTATGCCGCATCTGCCAGAAACCTTTGACGAAGGGCATTTCAACGCAACATGGCAGTATTTTACAGATGGGGTTTACGGGGTGTGCACCCGTAATGGTACGCCCGAAAGCATATTCTTAAAACAGATGTATGTGCGGTTTATTGATCATTGTGTAGCGACCTACCCTGTTTGCAAGATCACAAAAAACCATAAGAACACTTTACTTACAGCTGTAAGTCTTCTTGACGAAGTGGAATCCGATTTTGCCCCGCATGAGGTTTCGAAAACATCACGGCAACGCTGTATTATTGATGTTCGCAAACGATATAAATCATAACCAAAGCTAAGGAACACACATGCTAACCTGCATCATCCGCTATCACATCGACCCCACCAAGAAGGAACAGTTCGCACAATATGCCCAAAACTGGGGCCAAGCCATTCCGCGATGCGGGGCTGACCTAGTCGGGTATTACGCCCCGCACGAAGGTTCCAGCACCTTGGCTTACGGGATTTACAATATCGAAAACCTTGCAGAGTATGAAGCTTACCGCGCCCGTCTTTCTGCCGACCCTTTGGGGCGTGAAAACTACGTGTTTGCACAAAAGGAAAAATTCTTGCTGCGTGAAGATCGCACATTTCTGAAATGTGTTTCAACACCGCATGGAAAATAGGAACAGACATATGATTGCCGTTATTTTTGAAGTTGAAATCGCCGAAGGGCACAAGGATGATTACCTAGATATAGCCGCGAAAATGCGCCCGATGTTGGAACAGATCGAAGGGTTTATTTCGGTTGAGCGGTTTCAAAGCCTGACCAACCCTGCGAAACTTTTGTCGCTATCTTTCTTTAAAGATGAAGCCGCCGTTGAACGCTGGCGAACGCTTAGCCAACATCGCGGGGCACAAACAAAAGGCCGAGGCGGTATTTTTGCAGATTATCATTTACGCATTGCAGGTGTCATTCGCGACTACGGCATGTATGATCGCGATCAGGCCCCAGATGACAGTAAGGCCGTGCATTCATAGCCTTATGCCAGGTTATCCAAGAAACCGGACAAAGCCGCATTCACCGCAACAGGTGCATCAATCGTTGAGACATGGCCGCCTTGCGGGATGAGCTGAAATTCTGACCCCGCTATTGCTTTGTGCATCCGTTCGGATTTAGCAGGCACCGTGGCCGTATCCTCATCGCCCACCACAATCAAGGTCGGCACCTTAATCTCACCCAGACGCCCATAGATACTGTCGCGCGTGATCACCCCGTCTACAGCTTTCGCCATCGCTTTTTTATCGGCCACCTGCCCTAAAAACTGCCGCCATCTGTCGCGCAGTTCTTTTCGCGCAGGGTCTTGCAGGAAGGTTTGCCCGAACATGATCGGCATAACAGAGCCCACAACCGGCTTTGGCCCGAACCATCGTAGAATGAAATTCAACATTTTATATCTGCCGTGGTTTTCTGGCGGTTCCGCATCGGCACTGCTGTCCAACACCGAAATAGACATCACACGCTCAGGATGGTTCAACGCCATCCGCAACGCCACAAATCCCCCCATCGACAGGCCGACAAAATGGCATTTCTTAACATTCAATGCGGCCAGCAAAGCCGCTGCATCATCTGTCAGCGTATCCATGTCATAACCACCATCCGCAGCCCTGCTTTGCCCCTGTCCACGGTGATCATAGGCGATACAGCGGTATTTTCCCTTCAGATGCGCGATCTGGTCATCAAACATTTCCGTGCTGAACAACAGCCCATGCGAAAACATCACCACTGGCCCGTCACCACCTGTATCGGTGTAGAACAAACGCACGCCGTTCACTTCCATATAAGTCATCGCGCCCCCCTTAGCAGACTATGAATATAGCCTATAAATCCACCAAATGCAATCTTTATGGCTGGTAACAACCCCTGTGCCCTGATACGCATTCACCATGACACAGATTATCGAAAGCTTCGCCGAAATATCCGGAAAATATGACGCCGCCCTTGTTGACCTGTGGGGGTGTTTGCACAACGGGGTAAAACCCTTTGCAGCTGCCGTTTCCGCGCTGGAAGCGTTTCGCGATAATGGCGGCACGGTTTTGTTGCTAACCAACGGCCCGCGCCCTTCTACCGCTATTTTCCCGCAACTTGATATAATCGGCGTTCCGCGCGATTTGTATCAGGGTTGTGTCTCCAGCGGCGATGCCGCGCGTGCGGGTTTGGCATCAGGTACTTATGGCAAAAAGATTTATCCCCTTGGGCCGAAACGTGATCAAAGCATATATGAAGGCATTGATGTTGAGCATGTTGCTTTAGAACAGGCGACAGGTATTGTTTGCACGGGCCTGTTTGATGATACCACCGAAACACCCGAAGATTACCGTGCAATATTCCTGCAAGCTAAAAACAACGGGTTGAAGATGCTTTGCGCCAACCCTGACATCATGGTTGATCGCGGCGATAAACGAATTTATTGCGCAGGGGCCTTGGCGCAGGCCTATTCTGAAATGGGTGGTGAAGCGCATTACTACGGCAAACCGCACCCGCCTATTTATGATCTTGCCTATCAAAAACTGATCAAGATCACCGGGCGCGAAGTGCTGCCCAAGAAAATCATCGCCATTGGTGACGGTATCAATACTGACATTCGCGGTGCCATCGGCGAAGACATCGACAGCCTGTTTATCACCGGCGGGTTGGCAGCCGCAGAAACCGCAACTGACGGGCAGCCTGACCCTGCCAAGCTAAAGGCGTTCATCGCAAAGGCCCAGTTGTCGCCGACTTACTCTATGGGCCATCTGCGATGATGCATATTGTCCGCGATTACCAGTATGCCCATCAGGCCGATAAAGGGGCTGCCGTTGCCATCGGCAACTTTGACGGCGTACATCGCGGCCATCAGGCGGTTCTGAATGCTGTGCGCAAACAGGCAGACGCGCTGAACTGCCCCATGGGCGTGATGACGTTTGAACCACATCCGCGCGAATATTTCGCACCGGACGCACCTGCGTTTCGTTTAATGAATGCCGAAGCCAAAGCGCACCAGTTGGAAAAACTGGGGGTGACACATCTTTACCAGTTGAACTTCAATGCCGCCCTATCGGGCTTGAGTGCAGAGGAGTTTTGCCGCGATGTTATCCGCGATGGGCTAGGCCTAACGCATGTCGTGGTGGGTGCCGATTTTTGCTTTGGCAAAGGTCGCAGTGGCACGGCCAATAGCTTACAGGAAATGGGTGCAGAACTGGGCTTTGGCGTTACCATCCTGCCACTGGTTTCGGATGAAAAAGGCACGGTCTCATCCACCGCTATTCGCACCGCCTTAAGCGAAGGTCGCCCAGAAGATGCCGCCCACATGCTGGGCCACTGGCACCGCATTGATGCACGCGTACAACATGGTGATGCGCGGGGCCGTGATTTAGGCTACCCCACTGCCAACCTGTTCTTGGACGGGTTGCACCTGCCCAAGTTCGGCGTTTACGCCGTGCTGGTCGATGTGCTGGAAGGGCCGCATAAGGGGTGTTACAAAGGGGCTGCATCCATTGGCGACCGGCCCACATTCGGGGTGAATGAACCTAATCTGGAAGTGTTCATCTTTGATTTCTCAGGCGATATTTATGACACCGAAATTTCCGTGGCATTGGTAGAGTTTCAACGCCCTGAACTGAAGTTCGACAGCTTGGAAGAGTTGACCCTTCAAATTGAAGCTGATTGCGTGGAAAGCCGCGCTATTCTTGCAAAGCTTTAACCACATCCGCATAGGTTTTTAACGCGTCATGCCCCGCAGGGCGCAAGGCGTAAACCCCGCGTTCAACCCGTTCAAACCAGCCGTAGTGATCTGCCTGCAAAATGCTGGCAGCCTTTTCCACACCCAACTCAATGGCCAAAATTCGTGGCTTATTAGGGCCACCCATTAAAGCCAGTGCAATGCGCAGCGCGTCTTGGCGGTAAGCAGTGATGATTTTGCGCCTGGTTTGTCCGCCCGTATTAGGATCGCCCACACGCCGTTCAAATTCTTTCAACAAAGCCGCCTTGCGCGCCTTCACTTTACGTGGCTTATAAGGCCCCGCATCGCAATGCACCAACACCGATGGCGTGGCCGCATCAAACCGCACAGCGATCAGCCCCAGCCCCAAACGGCGGCACAGTTTTACCGCGTCTTTCACCTGCGATGCCCAACGCTTGCCCTTGCCCGCAGGCACCGCCACATAAACCGCATCTGTCATGGTTTGGCGGTCAATACCTTGCATCAGTAACCCAATGGAAAGCGAAAGCTTCAACTCTACAATCACAGGCAGCTCTTCCCCGCGAATAGCCACAAGATCGCAATCTTTGACCTCTGCCTTAACCGTATACCCCTGCCCCTCTAGGTAGGTTTTAACCGGCGCATATAATTCAGTTTCTTTCATTACCGATCACGCTATGGCATGGGGCACAAACGAACAAGCTTTCTTGCTTTCCTTTGCCGAATTTTTACGACAGAACAGGCGCATGGCCCACTTGCGTAAAAAATACTGGGAAACCGTTGATCTGACGGATATGACCCGCGATGAGTGGGAAGCACTTTGCGATGGCTGTGGCAAATGTTGCATGCTGAAACTGGAAGATGAAGACACCGATCAGCTGCATTACACCAATATTGCCTGTCGTTTATTCGACGACAAGTCCTGCACCTGTGGAAACTATTCCTTGCGCAAACAACTGGTCGCAGGCTGCGTGGTGCTAACGCCTGAAAATCTGGAACGCAATGCCCATTGGATGCCGTCCACCTGCGCCTACCGCCTGATCGAACAGGGCAGCCCCCTGCCCCCGTGGCATCCGCTGATCTCTGGTGATCCGCAATCAGTGCATAAGACTAATATAAGTATGCAGGGAAAAACCCTTGCAGAGTACGATGTTAACGAAGATGATCTGGAAGACTATATCATAGAAGGTTTGCAATAATGTATTTCTCATCCGACAATTCCGCCCCCGTCCACCCCAAAATCATGGAAGGGTTGGCGCGTGCAAACGAAGGTTATGCCAGCGGATACGGCAATGACGCGGCCACAAGGCAAGCCGAAGCGATGGTGCGCGATGTATTCGAAGCCCCCGATGCAGCCGTCTATTTCGTGGCCACAGGAACTGCCGCCAACGCTTTGGCCTTAGCCACCCTGATCAACCCATGGGAAACCATATTCTGCCACCCTACAGCGCACATTGAAGAAGACGAATGCGGCGCGCCTGAATTTTATGCAGGCGGTGCCAAGTTGGTTCTGATTGACGGTGATAATGGCAAGATGAGCCCTGAATTGTTACGCGCAAAAGCGCAGGCAACTGGGCAGTTGGGCGTACACCAAGTGCAACGCGGTGCCCTATCAATCACCAACGTCACCGAAGTCGGCACGGTTTACAGCCTTGATGAAATGCAGGCCCTGATCAATGTTGCCAAAGACCATGATATGCCCGTGCATCTGGACGGCGCACGTTTTGCCAATGCGATGGTCGCATTGGGTTGCACAGCGGCCGAAATGACCTGGAAACTGGGTGTGGATATCGTCAGTTTCGGTGGTACCAAAAACGGTTGTATGGGCGTTGAAGCGGTGGTGATCTTTGATCCTAAAAAGGCTTGGGAATTTGAGTTGCGCCGTAAACGTGGCGGGCATCTGTGTTCTAAAAACCGTTTTCTGGCAGCGCAAATGGAAGCGTATCTAACCGACGACTTGTGGATCAAACTTGCCAAACACGCCAATGCGATGGGTGACTTGGTGGCGGCTGGCTTGAAAAGCGTCAAAGGTGCCAAACTACATTACCCGCAACAGGCCAATATGCTGTTCTGCGGCTGGCCACGTTCGGGTCACGAACTGGCGCAAGACGCGGGCTCTATGTATTACCCTTGGCCCACCGACCACCCTGAAACCGGCCCAAGCGATGAGTTTTTGTCTGCAAGACTGGTCACAAGCTGGTCAATCACACCACAAGATGTAGAAAAATTTTTGGAAATGATCGCACATACGGGGTAAATTGCGATTTTTAGCGATTTATTCCAAGTAACATCCCTGTAACATCTATGCAGAATCGTTTGGCAGTGTTATGCGAAAGCAATTCTAACATGCTGCTGCCAAACAGCCCTGAAACTGGGAACATGTCGATGATAACGATGGTCGAGCCAAAGCTCATCTCTGGAAACTCCAACCAAACTTTAAGTAAAGCCATCGCCAAGCGCATGTCGCTGCTGCGCGGAAGCCCGGTCAAGCTGATCGATGCCCGTATTGAACGGTTCAATGATCAGGAAATCTTCATCGAGGTTTTTGACAATGTGCGCGGCGAAGACATGTTCATCCTGCAATCCACATCCAATCCTGCCAATGACAATTTGATGGAACTGCTGATCATGGCCGACACTTTGCGCCGGTCATCCGCGCAACGCATCACCGCCGTGATCCCGTATTTCGGCTATGCCCGTCAGGATCGCCGCACCAAGGCACGCACGCCGATTACCGCCAAACTGGTAGCCAACATGATCGTAGAAGCGGGTATCGAGCGGGTTTTGACCATGGATCTGCACGCCACCCAAATTCAGGGTTTTTTCGACATCCCTGTAGACAACCTGTATGCCGCGCCTATTTTTGCGCTGGATGTGATGCATAACTTTAAAAACCTTGAAGACGTCATGGTGATCTCTCCAGACGTTGGCGGCACAGCACGTGCGCGCGAACTGGCCAAGCGCATCGGTGCCGACATGGCGATCGTTGATAAACGTCGCGGTGCACCCGGTGAAGTGGCTGAAATGACCGTGATCGGTGATGTGACAGGCCGCAAATGTATCATTGTGGATGATATTTGTGATACTGCGGGTACTTTATGTAAAGCCGCTGACACGTTGATTGAAAAAGGTGCGACAGAGGTTCACAGCTACATCACCCACGGTGTTCTGTCAGGCCCTGCGGTGGAACGCATCACCAAATCCAGCATGAAGCAACTGGTGATCACAGACTCGATTGAAGCCACACCTGAAGTGGCCGCTTGTAGTAAAATCCGCATCGTGCCAACCGCACCTTTGCTGGCGCAGGCAACGCTGAACATTGCAAACGGCACATCCGTGTCATCGTTGTTTGACGAGGGTACGTTGGGGCCGATTTATGATGGGTATTATAAGGGATGATAGGGGCTGAAGCTCGCTAAAAATCGTTTCCATATAGCTCAATATCATTCCTTTCTAAATCGAAATGAAAGAATTGCGCATTTATCTGTTTTATACGGTCCTTTTTCATGTCAGCCACTTTATTCCACTGCTTTTCGGATATTAATGGAGGATATTTTGCAATACCATTATAGCTTCTTGTTAGTGAATGGATCGCTTCTGGGTGCAATTCTTTCTTAGTCCAATACCGTTCTAATTTCCGCCTAAGATTTGCATATTCAACAGCTGCAAGTTTGTGCTGTGAAGCTTTTTGCCCAAATTGACTAATGTATTGGAACGCAGAAATAAGTACGACGAAAAGACTTGCTATTGGTAAAACAAAATCTGTGAATACAGGGAATTTCAAATTCCCTCCCATTGCGCTTAAAAATAACACACTAATTGCAAAGACTATATTTATTACTGATATAACATACTCCCAATATTCATACTTCATAGCTTCTAAAAAGTGTGCAGTGGAACCCCTCAAGAGCCTTTCATTCCAATAACTAAAAAGCAATTCTATCTTTGCTTTAGCTTCCGAATCTGGGGTGATCAACACACTCTCAGTTACTCCCATCAACACATCTCCCTTTATTCAATAAACGTAAAGTGTATTACAACTCACGTCTACTATAAACCCAAAGTACCGACCTTAACAAATCTACGATGACCTATTCCTCGTGCAAGCTGAAGCCCACCGTTCGCACCCCTAACAAATCCTAAATCCTTCCAAGTGTATAACACCCCTGCTAGCAAAAGTAGTTCACGGGTTCTCAAAGATTGCCTTGCAATCTTCTGTCACCCCGGCGGGTTTTCAAAGGGCGGGTAACGTCGTCAAATACGAAAGCCACCGAAACTTAACAGTTAAGAACAGGTACAAGGGTCACCACCCCTTGTTCGGCCAATAGCTACAAACGGCAGGCCTGCCTTCTTATAACAACATCACATATATACGATAAACCCCGCCACCAAATGAACGGCGACGGGGCGATAAGGCGTGGTGGCACCCTACAGCCTAATACATCTCTTCCCAGTTATCATCCGCGTCCACCCCGCCAATGGCCATCCATGCGGCGCGCGCGCGGGCAATTTTGGTGTCGCCCCAGGTTCGAAACACAATATCAAACCCCGTCTTTGTGATATTCTCGGCCACAGTTTCAGCGCGCTGGTTGGTGCGATTGTCCATATCGAACATTTCCAATGCCACTGTGACACTGGGCTTTTTCTTGAAACTTTCAGAAAAAGTAACCGCCACGCGGGCTTCGCGTGGCCCCTTGCCTGTCCACATATCACCGCCAGTATCAAAATCCGAGAACAGCATCTCTGATCCCTGATCAACCCCGATCGTGCTTGCGTATATACGTTTCATACTCACTACCCTTTATATGGCTTCCCTACAGGAAACCCACCCGAAAAGGCAATAAAAAAGCCCCGCAGGTTTGCAGGGCTTAATTAAACAATAAGGTATAAGTGTGGTGTTAGATCAGCTCTAATAAGGCTTTCGTATCAGCAACACGCTTGTCGGCCACGTCTTTTTCAGCACCTTCAGTGCCGGAAGCTGCCGCTTCAGCCGCTTCAACCAACGTGTTGATGGTATCTTCAGTCACTTCAGATTTAGGCATTGCCTGTTCAGCCAGAACAGACGCAGATGTGCCGGATACTTCCACAAAGCCGCCTGTGACCACATATTCTGTCACATCGCTGCCTGCCACAACTTTGATAACGCCGGGGCGTAGGGTTGTTAGCAAGGATGCGTGTTCAGCCATCGCGGTAAAGTCGCCTTCGGCTCCCGGGATATGGATCTCGGATGCTTCAATAGACGCCAGTTTACGTTCCGGTGACACAAGGTCGAATTGAATAGTAGCCATGATGGCCCCTCTCTTATCGATTAAGCAGCGTCAGCCGCCATTTTTTCCGCTTTGGCAATCACATCGGCGATACCGCCAACCATGTAGAAAGCCGCTTCTGGCAGGTGATCATATTCACCCGCAACAACCGCCTTAAATGATGCAATAGTATCTTCCAAAGGCACCTGAATACCGTCAGAGCCCGTGAACACTTTGGCCACGTCAAACGGTTGTGACAAGAAGCGCTCGATTTTACGTGCGCGTGTCACGGCCAGTTTGTCATCCTCAGAAAGCTCGTCCATGCCCAAAATCGCGATGATGTCTTGCAAAGATTTGTAACGCTGCAATACTTTTTGCACGTCTGTCGCTACAGTGTAATGCTCTTCGCCTAGGATCAATGGATCAAGCAAACGCGATGTTGAACCCAATGGATCCACCGCAGGGTAAATACCTTTTTCTGAAATCGCACGATCCAAAACGGTTGTCGCATCCAAGTGGGCAAATGATGTCGCAGGGGCAGGGTCGGTCAAGTCATCTGCAGGCACGTAAACGGCTTGCACAGATGTAATTGAACCGGCTTTAGTTGAAGCAATACGCTCTTGCATCGCACCCATGTCGGTGGCCAATGTTGGCTGATACCCCACAGCTGAAGGAATACGACCCAACAGGGCTGACACTTCGGCGCCCGCTTGTGTAAAGCGGAAGATGTTATCAACAAAGAACAGAACGTCTGCACCAGACTCGTCGCGAAATTGCTCGGCCAATGTTAGACCTGTCAAAGCAATACGCATACGCGCACCGGGAGGTTCATTCATTTGGCCGTATACCAGCGCAATCTTTGATTTTTCCATGTCATCAGGAACGATAACACCGGATTCAATCATCTCGTGATACAGGTCATTACCTTCACGTGTACGCTCGCCCACACCCGCAAACACGGACAGACCAGAGTGTACTTTGGCGATGTTGTTGATCAATTCCATGATCAAAACTGTCTTACCAACACCAGCACCACCGAACAGGCCAATTTTACCACCTTTTGTGTAAGGTGCCAAAAGATCCACAACTTTAATACCTGTTACCAGAATTTCAGTTTCGGTAGATTGTTCATCAAATGCAGGTGCTTCGCCGTGAATAGGGCGTGATGTTTTTGTTTTAACAGGGCCTAGCTCATCCACAGGCTCGCCAACCACGTTCATGATACGACCCAATGTTGCAGGGCCGGTTGGAACAGTGATTTGACCACCAGTATCAGCTACAGCTTGTCCACGCACCAAACCTTCGGTCGCATCCATCGCAATGGTACGAACGGTGTTTTCACCCAAATGCTGTGCTACTTCCAGCACTAGGTTGTTGCCGTTATTGTCTGTCGTCAGCGCGTTCAAAATCGCAGGCAGGTCGCCTTCGAATTGTACGTCTACAACCGCGCCAATGATCTGTGTGATCTTGCCAGTTGCACCTTTTGCTTTAGCTTTCGCCATTTTGGTTTCTCCAGTTTCTTAAAGCGCTTCCGCGCCCGAGATAATCTCGATCAATTCGTTTGTAATCGCAGCTTGGCGTGAACGGTTGTACACGATGGTCAGCTTGTCGATCATTTCGCCGGCATTACGCGTGGCGTTATCCATTGCAGACATCCGCGCACCTTGCTCTGACGCGCCGTTTTCCAGCAAAGCTGTGAAAACCTGCGTTGCCAATGCACGCGGCAACAATTCAGCCAGAATTTCATCTTCGCCGGGCTCGTATTCATAAAATGGTGCCTCGGCACCTTCTTTAGCTTCGAACTTGGCTGGGATCAGTTGCAATTCTGTCGGTATCTGGCTCATCACAGTTTCGAACTTGTTGTAGAAAATCGTCGCTACATCAAATTCGCCTGCGTTAAAGCGGTCAACCACGTCGGTCGCAATGCTTTGGGCGTTTACATAACCAAGGCGTTTCACTTCAGACATATCTACATGATCAATCATGATGTCTGAATATTCACGTTTCAGCTGTTCGCGGCCTTTTTTGCCGACAGTCAACATCTTAACTGTCTTGCCAGCAGCCAGTAATTCAACTGCCTTGGCACGCGCCATTTTCACGATCGAAGAGTTAAAACCACCGCAAAGCCCGCGTTCCGATGTTGCCACAACCAAAAGATGCACTTTGTCATCCCCTGATCCTGCCAACAGTTTCGGCGCGCCTTCAGCACCCGCAGAGGCACTGGCCAAATTGGCCATAACCGCATTCATGCGGTCTGCGTAGGGGCGACCGTCTTCGGCCGCCTCTTGTGCACGGCGCAGTTTTGCTGCGGCCACCATCTGCATGGCCTTGGTGATCTTACGCGTATTCTTTACGCTTTCGATCCGTGTTTTTAGGTCCTTGAGGTTTGGCATATTTCCAAACTCCTATTCCAAAAAGGCCTCAGGTTACGCAAAATCTTTTGTGAAAGATTCTACAACGGCTTTGATCTTATCTTCGGCATCGCCTTTGATTTTCGGATCTTCTTTCGAAATCCAATCCATCAGATCAGCGTGATTGTTGCGCAAGTTTGCCAACAAGTCAGCTTCATAACGGCTCACGTCTTTCACAGCGATCTTATCCAGGAACCCTTTGGTACCTGCATAAAGTACGACAACTTGTTCAGCTGTTGTCAGCGGTGAATATTGTGGCTGTTTCAGCAACTCTGTCAAACGCTCACCACGGGCCAATAGGGCTTGGGTGGATGCATCCAGATCAGAACCGAATTGGGCAAATGCTGCCATTTCGCGGTACTGAGCCAATTCCAGTTTGATCGAACCCGCAACGGATTTCATCGCGTTTGTTTGCGCAGATGAACCCACACGAGACACAGACAGACCTGTGTTCAATGCTGGACGGATACCTTGGTAGAACAATTCAGTTTCCAGGAAAATCTGACCATCGGTGATCGAAATCACGTTTGTCGGAATAAACGCAGACACGTCACCGCCCTGAGTTTCGATCACAGGCAAAGCTGTTAGCGAGCCAGAACCGTTATCTTCGTTCAATTTAGCAGAGCGTTCCAGCAATCTGGAGTGAAGATAGAACACGTCACCAGGATAAGCTTCACGTCCGGGTGGACGACGCAGCAACAATGACATCTGACGATAAGCAACCGCTTGTTTGGTCAAGTCATCGTAGATCATCAAAGCGTGCATGCCGTTGTCACGGAAATACTCACCCATAGAAGTCGCGGCATATGGTGCCAAGAACTGCATAGGGGCCGGGTCAGACGCGGTAGCGGCAACCACGATAGAATATTCCATCGCGCCTTTTTCTTCCAGCTTCTTGACCAACTGTGCAACAGTTGACCGTTTTTGGCCAACAGCCACATAGATGCAGAACAATTTGCTTTTGTCATCTTTGCCAGCAGCATCGTTGTATGATTTCTGGTTCAGGATTGTATCCAGCGCAATCGCTGTTTTACCTGTTTGACGGTCACCAATGATCAATTCGCGTTGGCCACGGCCAACAGGGATCAGAGCATCCACACATTTCAGACCGGTTGCCATAGGCTCGTGTACTGATTTACGCGGGATAATACCCGGTGCTTTCACATCCGCCGTAGAACGCTTCTTGGCTTTGATCGGGCCTTTGCCGTCAATCGGATTGCCCAGACCGTCTACAACACGGCCCAGCAATTCAGGGCCAACAGGCACTTCCACAATCGCGTTGGTACGCTTAACTGTGTCGCCTTCTTTAATGGTACTGTCAGAACCGAAGATCACAACACCAACGTTGTCCGCTTCAAGGTTCAAGGCCATTCCACGGATACCACCGGGGAATTCAACCATCTCACCGGCTTGGACATTGTCCAGCCCGTGTACACGTGCGATACCATCACCGACAGATAGAACACGGCCAACTTCGGCCACTTCGGCTTCTTGGCCGAAATTCTTAATCTGATCTTTGAGGATCGCAGAAATTTCTGCAGCTTGGATACCCATTACCCGACCTCTTTCATTGCATTTTGAAGATTGGAGAGTTTCGAACGGATTGAGCTATCAATCATTTTCGAACCCACTTTAACGATCAAACCGCCGATGAGCGTTTCATCGACGGAGACAGTCACTTTTACATCCTTACCCACAGTCGCTTTCAGCGTCTTGGCAAGTTTGTCTTGTTGCGCTTTGGTCAGGGCCTTGGCTGCGGTTACTTCCGCAGTTACTTCGCCCTTTTCCTCAGCGATCATCGCTTTCACTGTTGTGATCAGTGAAGGCAGAACGAACAAACGGCGTTTTTCGGCCATCAGGCCCAACGTGCTTGTTACATCCTTTGATAATTTCATTTTTTTCGCAACGGCGGCAATGGCCGAAACCATGTCTTCACGCGAATATACAGGGGATGAGATCAAGTCGCCTAAGGCGTCGCTTCCCTCTAGTGCAGCGGCCAATGCGTCGAAATCTTTTTCAACGGCTGGCAGTTTTTTGGCATCTCTTGCCAATTCAAAAATCGCAGTCGCATAACGCGCGGCAATTCCTGATGATATAGAACCAGTGTCAGACACATAGAACCTTTCGAAGTTATTGACCCATGAGGGCAGCACATATCAAGGGAAGCAAAACCCCCCGAAATCTTGGGCGGTATTAGCAAAGCGGCCCTGTTTCTGCAACCACTATGCTTACGTTATCGCAAAAGAGGTAATTGTTTAAAAACAAATACTTAGGGTAAATCTGCGACAAACTGCGCCAAATAAAATGAAATTTACCCCCAATATCACCCCCATGATATGACGATTCCGACCCATTCAGGTCGTTTTCTTGTCTGATTGCGCCCTACCAGACACCGGTTTGGCGATACCTTCCAACACTTTGAGCGGGCGGCGCACTGCTTCGCCCAAACCCGATTGCGTCGGCGCGTAAACCTGTTTGGTTGCCTCAACCATCACCACACCTGCCGCAAAGGGCATGGCCACTTTCAAACTGAACCCTTCCAGTATCTGCGCAATCCGCAACCCGATGGGGCGATGCGACGGAATAGCATAAAGCGCCGCGATATGGCGTTCAGGTAAGAACCGGTGTTTTTCCAACTGGGTTTCCAGCTGTTTCAGACTGTAAGGGCGGCCAAAACCGAACGGGGTTGCGTCACTGCGCGCCCAAAGCCCTGAACGGTTGGGCACAATAAACAAAACCCGCCCACCAGGGCCAAGAACCCGCCATATCTCATTCAAAAGCGCTGCGGAATCGCGACTGGTTTCCAGCCCGTGCAGCACAATCAACCGATCAATATGCCCTGTCGCCACAGGCCACATGGTTTCACCCATCAAAACCGAATGGTTATCCTTGCCCTCAGGCCACGCCATCACCCCTTGGGGCCCGGGCATAAAACAAGTCACACGCCGCGCAGTTTTCAAAAAGGGCCGTAACATCGGGGCGGCAAAGCCGAAGCCCGCCACGGTTTGACCCTTTACATCAGGCCAAAGCTTTACAATCTCTTCGCGCAAGGCACGCTGAACGATCCGGCCCAATTTGGTTCGGTAATAAAATGCCCGCAATTTAATCACATCTAAATGCATTGCATCCCTTGCACAGATCAGTCAGAATCAATGCAACCTAGCAATTACTGAATGAGTTTTCTATGCCTTTGCAAATTATAGCCATCCCCTGCCTGTCTGATAATTACGCTTACCTGATCCGTGATGAAGCCACTGGCCAAGTGGCCGTTGTTGACGTACCCGATGCCGCCCCTATTTTGAACGTGCTGAAAGATATGGGTTGGCAGTTGGATCAAATCCTGATCACCCACCACCATTTTGATCATATCGACGGTCTGGAAGAGGTGCGCAAAGCTACGGGGGCAATGGTTTACGGGGCCACGGCAGACAAACACCGCTTGCCGCCTTTGGATGTTTCGCTAACCGAAGGTGACACGTTCAAACTAGGCAATGAAACCTGTGATATACTGGATGTATCTGGCCACACCATCGGCCATATCGCGTTTCTATTCAAAGACGCGGGCGCAGTATTTTCAGCCGACAGCCTGATGGCTTTGGGCTGCGGGCGGGTGTTTGAAGGCGATTTTCCGATGATGTGGGGTACGATGCAGAAATTCAAAGCCCTGCCCGATGAGGTGCTGGTTTATTCAGGCCACGAATACACGATAAGCAACGCCAAGTTCGCCCTGACGATCGAGCCTGATAACGCTGATTTACAAGCCCGCATAAAAGACATCGAAGACAAACGCGCAAACGACATTCCAACAGTTCCCGCCAGCATCGGTCTGGAAAAAGCCACCAACCCGTTTTTACGGGCTGATCTGGCTGAGGTTAAGATATTGATGGGTATGGAAACCGCAAGTGATGCCGATGTTTTCGGTGAAATACGCAGCCGCAAAGACCGCTTCTAGGAGGTATAAATGGCCCTATCAGACTGGTTCAAAGATGAAGATAAAACCTCTGAGACACCCCGCTCTGGCCCCGTCCAGATCGGCTGGTTGTTAAATGAGCCAAAATCAGGCGTGGTATACGCCCCACCAGAACGGGTGCGCTCAGCGGATGTGAACCGCAACCACGCGAAATCCGCATCGCGTTGCCCTGCGATCATCAACATGGAAAGCCGCTACTTTTTAATCCGTGTGCCGTTTGATATGCACCTGCGCTTTGTGCGCGATAAAGACGGTAAACCGGCCCTGCGCAATATGCTGGGTGACAAAAGCCCGGTGCGTGCCAATATCCTGAACAAAAAACTGCATGTCACAACTGAAAAAGAATGGCGCTACAAAGACCGCCCCACCATTCAGGTATCTTTACCCTATCTGTTTGTCACCGATGAACCCACCTATATGACGCAACTGGCCGCATTTATGCATTACAACAAGGCCCCCCTGCCCGGCACCATCTTTGGCGGACGTTTTGCCATCCACAACTGGCCCCGCCCGTTGATGTGGGCGTTTGAGTGGCATGACACCTCACAAGACTTGGTTCTGAAACGCGGTGACCCGTGGTTTTACGTGCAATTTGAAACCACGCCACAAGACCGTACCGTATCGCTGATTGAGGCGGAATTGACGCCTGAGTTGTCAAAACATCTTGAACATATTTCGGCGGCAGTGAATTACGTCAGTCAGACATTTTCACTTTTCAAAGATGCTGAACGGGTCAGACCGAAGGTTTTGCTGAAACCGGTCGTGCGAAAATAGGCACATTTACAGGATTTTTTCAGTGAATTTAACCTTTCTATCACAAAATTAGAAAAAAAGCCTTGAAGCTTTCCAAATATAGACGAAGTTTAAAGGTATAAGTGTCAAAACCCGAATATGGGTCTTTGCAAGATCAAAAGGAGCAATCAATGCCCTCATTCTCGAGCAGCCTGGAAACCGCCATTCATACTGCACTGGCCATGGCCACCGCGCGAAAGCATGAACTGGCCACATTAGAACACCTACTTTTGGCCCTTGTGGACGAAGATGATGCAGCACGCGTCATGAAAGCCTGCGAAGTTGATGTCGCCATTTTACGCCGCAATCTGATTGATTTTCTGGATACGCAACTGGATAGTTTGGTGACAGACGTGGAAGATGTGGAAGCATCCCCCACCACCGCTTTTCAGCGCGTTGTGCAACGCGCTGCCATCCATGTGCAAAGTTCCGGACGTAACGAAGTGACTGGCGCTAATGTGCTGGTAGCGATTTTTGCCGAACGTGAAAGCCATGCCGCTTATTTTCTGCAAGAACAGGATATGACCCGCTATGACGCGGTCAACTTTATCTCGCACGGCATTGCCAAAGATGCCGCATTTGGTGAAGCCCGTGAAATTTTGGGCGCGGATGACCAAATCGAACACGAAGAGGCCGATGCAAAACCTGCCGAAGATGAAACTGCCCTAGGCAAATATTGCGTTGATCTGAACGCCAAAGCCGCAACCGGCGATATTGACCCGTTGATCGGCCGTGAACACGAAATTGAACGCTGTATTCAGGTGCTGTGCCGGCGTCGTAAAAACAACCCTATTCTGGTCGGTGACCCCGGTGTCGGCAAAACCGCCATCGCCGAAGGCTTGGCCCATAAAATTGTGACGGGCGACATTCCTGAAGTGCTGTCCCAAAGCACTATTTTTTCGCTGGACATGGGCGCACTTCTGGCAGGCACCCGCTATCGCGGTGACTTTGAAGAACGCTTAAAAGCGGTGATGAACGAAATGGAAGAACACCCTGACGCGGTGTTGTTTATTGACGAAATCCACACAGTGATCGGGGCTGGCGCTACATCGGGTGGGGCGATGGACGCGTCTAACCTGCTGAAACCTGCCTTGCAGGGCGGCAAGCTGCGCTGCATGGGGTCTACCACTTATAAAGAATACCGCCAGCATTTTGAAAAAGATCACGCGCTTTCGCGGCGGTTCCAGAAAATAGATGTAAAAGAACCCTCAGTCGAGGATGCGATCAAAATCCTGAAAGGTCTGAAGCCTTATTTTGAGGAACACCATGGTGTGAAATACACGCTTGATGCCCTGAAAGCTGCCGTGGAACTGTCCGCGCGCTATATTCATGGCCGCAAGCTGCCCGATAAGGCTATTGATGTCATAGATGAGGCAGGTGCCTATCAACATGTGATCCCTGAAAGCAAACGGCGCAAAACCATCGGTGTGAAAGAAATTGAAACCGTGGTTGCCAAAATCGCACGTATACCACCGAAAAATGTATCTAAAGATGATACCGAACTGCTGAAAGATCTGGAAACATCCCTGAAACGTGTGGTGTTCGGGCAAGATGATGCGATTGAAGCTTTGGCGTCAGCCATCAAGCTATCACGCGCTGGCCTGCGCGAACCTGAAAAACCTATCGGCAACTATCTGTTTGCGGGGCCAACAGGTGTTGGTAAAACCGAAGTAGCCAAGCAACTGGCCGACACGCTGGGCGTGGAACTGCTGCGGTTTGATATGTCTGAATACATGGAAAAACACGCGATCAGCCGCCTGATCGGGGCACCCCCCGGCTATGTGGGCTTTGATCAAGGCGGGATGCTAACCGACAAGGTTGATCAAAACCCGCATTGTGTATTGCTTTTGGACGAGATCGAAAAAGCCCATCCGGATGTGTTTAACATCCTGTTGCAGGTGATGGATCACGGCAAACTAACCGATCATAATGGCCGCACCACGGATTTCCGCAATGTCGTGTTGATCATGACAACCAATGCGGGCGCGTCTGAAATGGCGAAAGAAGCCATCGGGTTTGGCCGTAGTCGCCGGACAGGTGAAGACACGGATGCTATCGAGCGCACCTTCAGCCCAGAGTTTCGCAACCGTTTGGACGCCACCATCAGCTTTGCCCCACTGGCCCCCGAAACCATTATCAAAGTGGTTGATAAGTTTGCCGTGCAACTGGAAGCGCAGCTGATGGACAGGAATGTATCGATTGAACTGACACGCCGGGCCGCAGAATGGCTGGGTGAAAAAGGCTATGATGACAAAATGGGGGCCCGCCCCTTGGCGCGTGTCATTCAAGAACATATCAAAAAGCCGCTTGCCGAAGAACTGTTGTTCGGCAAGCTGTCCAAAGGCGGACTTGTAAAAGTGGATACCAAAGATGGCGCGCTGGTTCTAAGTATTGAAGAACCTGAAAAGCGTAAAATAGCCAATAACAAACCACCACTACTAACGGCAGAATAACACTAAAAACGCGCGGATTATTTCAACTTCTGCGCGTTTTTTCTTGCATCACCCTGCCATTCCACTAAAGTCTTAGTATATGGGGATACTAAACAAGTCTGATTTTTTAAGTGTGCTAGGTGTTAAGTCTGCTGTTTTAGCTTGGCTAAGCATCGGTTCAACAGGCCATACAAAACGGCAAAAACAACGCATTATTTTAACCAATGTCATGGTCTCAGTTACGGCATTTTTATCATACCTGCACGCAGGTATACTTACATTTTACGATTTCAGTCAGATGAAATGGATTGGGCTGTTTTTACTTATCAACGGAACTATCATACTTGCCACTCCATTTCTGAACAAAAAGCATCCCTATCTGGGGTCTGTATATAACCTGACGCTTTGGTTGGCATATGGATGCTCTCTGATATATATTTTGGGGTCAGTAAGCGGCGTATATTTTTATTTTTTAGCGGGTGCCGCCAGTGCCATTCTGATCATGGGGGTGTACCAGAACCTACTGTCTATTTTGTCAATTACGCTGCAAATCAGTTTGTTTATTTACTTTGACCGCACATTAATACCCGCAGCATATTTTCTGCATCTGGACCCGTATTTCTATACCGCCCTTTACTTTTCATCTATCCTGTTTTCCATGTTCTTCATTTTTTGTATGATCTACTATGCGTTCTATCAAGCACAGTTGGCAGAGGATGCGCTTGAACGTGAATATGAATATTCCGAAAAACTACTGACCAATATGCTGCCCGCATCTATTGCCGCACAATTAAAACGCAGTCAGGGGGCAACCATTGCTGACAGCCATGATGATGTTACCATATTATTTGCAGATATTGTGGGGTTTACCCCGCGCGCGGAAAATCAAAATGCCACAGAGCTTGTTCAATTTTTAAACAACCTGTTCACCCGATTTGATCGCTTGGCCGAAAAGCACGGACTGGAAAAGATCAAAACCATCGGGGATGCATTTATGGTGGCAGGCGGCATGCCTGACCCGCAAACAGATCATGCCATTCGCGTGGCCCATATGGCCCTTGATATGATGGATGAAGCCCGCAAATACGCCGCGGAAACGGGGGAAGTGGTCGAGTTGCGTATCGGGGTACATACGGGGCCCGCCGTGGCCGGTGTTATCGGTACGAAAAAACCGCTTTACGATGTTTGGGGGGATACTGTGAACACCGCTTCGCGCTTGGAAAGCTCAGGGACAAATGGTCAAATTCAAGTAACCGGTTGCACCAAGCTGTTATTGGAAGACAGTTTTATATTCACTAAGCGCGGCAAAGTCGCGATCAAAGGCAAAGGCACGCTGGACACATGGTATCTGACCGCACCCGTAGCCCAGGCTACTTCTCTGTAAATTTCAGCTCAATCCGCCGGTTTAAAGCCAAGGCTTCAGGCCCAACCCCGTCCGTAACCGGCTGGAACTCTCCAAAGCCATTTGCAGCCAGTCGGTTGGCAGGGATCCCCAAATCATCGATCAGATAGCGCACCACGGCCAGAGCGCGTGCCTGACTGAGTTCCCAGTTGTCACGAAACTGCCCGAACCCGCTTAATTGTGTGTTATCCGTATGGCCGTCAACACGCAAAATCCAGTCAATTTCAGGCGGTATTTGCTGGGCCACATCCAGAATGATGTCGGCAATTTTACGAATTTCCACCTTACCGCCATCGCCCAGATCAGCCGAACCTGCTGAAAACAGCACTTCGGACGAAAACACAAATCTGTCGCCCACAATGCGGATACCGTCTTGTGTACCCAAAACCTCCCGAAGGCGGCCAAAAAACTCTGACCGGAATTTTTTCAAGTCAACGGCTTCCGCTTCCAGACGTATCCGTTCGATTTCTTCCAGCTCTGCGCGGCGTTTTTGTTCGGCGGCAACTTTAGCCAGCGCTGAATTCAAATTAGCCCCAAGGCTTTCGATTTGAATTTGCGCTTCAGTATCTTGCACGTTCGCCGCATCCAGCAGACCTTGCAGCGCATTTAACTGCCCGCGCAACGCACTGGTTTGCTGGTTCAATAAGGCCACTTTGCGCTGGCTATCCGCAGACAGCACCTGTTCATCGCGCAGCAAAGCATTGGCCTGTGCCAGCAAGGCCGCATCTTTTTCCTGATCGGTTAAGCGTTTGTCGGCCAGATCGCTTGCCGCAACCTGTGCCGCTTGTGCTGCGGCCAGTAGCGTTAGTGTGTCTTCTGCCTGCTTACGTTTTTCCTCTAAAGCAAGCGTCATCGCCGTCAGCTCATCTTGTGAGTTTGCCAGCCGGTCGCGCAAGGCTTTAGTGGCAGCCAGTTCAATCAGCCGCAATTTTTCAGCGTCACTTAATGCAGCTGTTGCCTGTGATAACGCGCCGTCCTGCGTTGCCAGATCGGTCTGCAGGCCGGCCAATTCGCCTTTTGTATCGCTCAAACGCTCTTGCAAGGCGACAACGGCTGCAACTTCGGCCAGTCTTTGACGTTCAGTTTCATCCAGTTCGGTTGCAATCGCTGCCAGTTTGGTATCTTGGGCTGCAACATCCGTTTTCAGATCAATGATTAACGCCTGCAATGCTTCGCGTTTGGCGGCGTCCAGACGGGCGGCTTCAGTTTGCGCATCAATTTCATTGCGTGCCTGCGCCAAAGCCAGTTGCACCGCTTCTTTTTCAGTCAGAGTTTTCTTTTGCGCTTCTTCCAAAGCCGCAAGCGATACTTGCGTGTTATTCAACCGCCCTGCCAGATCATCGCGTTCACTCAAAAGCCCAGCCACTTGTTGTTCAAAGGATGCAATGCGGGTTTCTTGCGCAGCGGTTTGCGATGTTAAAGTACCAATTAGGGTCGATTGCTGGGCAATCTGTGCTTCCGCTGATTGCAAGGCCCCTTGGGTCGTATTAAGTTCACCTTCCAAGCCTTGCGCACGGGTTTGTTCCAAGCCCAAAGCCTGTGCCAGCCCCGCGATTTGCGCAGACAGGTTGTTCAGTTCCGCATCTTGCACCGCAACCTGATCATTCAAGTTTCCCAGCTCAACATCCTGCCCGGTGATAGTTTCACGCAACACAAACTGCACCACCATGAAAATGGTCAACACGAACATCAGGATCATCAAAAGCGCTGTCATCGCGTCAACGAAGCCCGGCCAGATACTGCCCGAGATTTGACTGCTGTTGCGCCGCATTATTGCCATTGTCTAGCCCCTACCGCGCAGGGCTTTTGCCAATAGGGCCAAGTCACCGCGCAATTCGGCAATCGAATCCCTACGCCCAGCTTGGGTTTCGTCAATAAGGCGGGCCATCTGATTGCTGATATTTTCCAGATGCACCGACATCTGTTCAGAGATCGCGATCTCTTCTTTATAGGCCTGTGTCGCCAGCGCATCCGAGATGTGTTCTTGGCTGGTCGCCATCTGTTCTAGAACTTGTTGCGTGCGCACATGCGAGGTTACTTGCGCTTCAACCATCTGGCTGACCGAAATACCCAACGCTTCAATGCGTTGATCGGTTACCGTGCGTTTTTCATGCAGCTGCCCTAAAATCGATTGCTGGTTTTCGATCTGTAGCGTGGTCTGTTCCAACAATTCGGCAATAAGCCCTGTGGGCGAGCCTTCTTCACCATCACCGCCTGCGGATATGCCAAGGCGCGTGATGGATGACAGCCATTCTTCCAATTCGCGGAAAAACCGGTTTTGGCCGTGGCCTGCAAACAAATCCAACAGGCCCAACACCAGTGATCCGGTCAACCCGATCAGGGATGAGCCGAACGCGGTACCCATGCCACCCAACTGGGTTTCCAGACCTGTCATCAGATTGTCAAAAACGCTCATCGCATCCTGGCCCTCTTGCGGGGCTAAGTGGCGGATGGTGTCAACCACGGCAGGTACTGTGGTGGCAAGCCCGTAAAACGTGCCCAATAGGCCCAGAAAGATCAGCAGGTTGATGATATAGCGGGTAATTTCACGCCCTTCATCCAACCGTGTGGCGACCGAGTCTAATATGGTGCGCGTTGATGTTGAGGTCAGCATCAAGCGGGCCGAGCGTTTACGCAATAATGTGGCCAATGACGCCAATAGCCCTGGTGCTTTGCCGTTTTCACTGCCTTCACGTTCTAGTGCGAAACTTTCAATCCAGCTGACGGATTTGACCAAAATGGTCATTTGCCCAAAACTGGATACCAGCCCCATAAAGAATACCAACAGAATAAATCCGTTAAGATAGGGTGATGACAAAAAGATCGGGGACACAGCAGGGAATATGAAATAACCCCCGACCGCAGCCAAGACCACCACGGTCAGCATCCAAACGATTTGCTTTACGGGTTGGGAAAATTGCGGGGGTATTGTTGTGTTTTCCTGTGTCATTATGATCGTTCTGCTTCTTATGACCTGTTTATTTACGGCAGAGGATAGCTTGGACACACCAAGATGCCAATTACTAAGTTTTATAACGGTAATACTGAGTGAATCATTGAATTTCGCTTAATAATCACCAAGTATGTTACAAATAACAACACATTGGGATGGTGAAATGGAATTACTTTCAGGCTTTGGAGCCAGTGCAGGCTCTGCAATATTTTTACTGATATTCGCTTTTGTACTAATCATGATGATGGTCAAATCCGTACCGCAAGGTGAGGAATGGACTGTTGAACGCTTTGGTCGCTACACCCGCACCCTAAAACCGGGCTTGCGATTTTTGATCCCGATCATGGATAAGGTCGGTGCCAAGATCAACATGATGGAAACCGTGCTGGATATTGAAACACAAGAGGTGATTACCAGAGACAACGCCATTATCATGGCCGATGCGGTAACGTTTTATCAGGTGATTGATGCAGCAAAAGCGGCTTATGAAGTGCGCGATTTACAACGTGCGCTGTCAAACTTAAGCCAGACCAACATCCGGTCGGTTCTGGGGTCAATGGAACTTGACGAGTCGCTATCTAACCGCGAAAAAATTAACGCCAAGCTGTTGCATGTGATTGATGACGCGGCCCATCCGTGGGGGCTGAAAGTCACCCGCGTTGAGATTAAAGACCTGTTGCCGCCGCCTGACATCAGTGAAGCGATGGCGCGCCAAATGAAGGCGGAACGTACCAAACGTGCTGAGATTTTACAGGCAGAGGGCCAAAAACAATCTGCCATTTTGAAAGCGGAAGGGGAACGGGAAAGCCAAATCCGTGAAGCTGAGGGTCGTAAGCAAGCGGCGTTTCTGGATGCCGAGGCCCGTGAGCGGGGTGCTGAAGCGGAAGCCAAAGCCACGCAAATGGTGTCTGAAGCGATTGCCAAGGGGGATGTACAGGCTATTAACTATTTTGTGGCACAAAAGTACACGGAAGCATTGCGTGATATCGCTTCATCACCGTCGGCTAAAACTGTGATGATCCCGTTGGAAGCCTCCAGCCTGATCGGCTCTATCGGCGGTATCGCCGACATTGCCAAGGCGGTTGTGGATAAAGGCAGCAAGTAACGGTTCAGGAAAGGAAAAGCATATGGAATTACTAAGTATGTTAGACGGTATGTCACCCTGGTGGTGGGTCATTCTGGCCTTTGCACTGGGGTCTATCGAGATGGCCACGGTCACGTTCTTTTTGATCTGGCCCGCAATGGCAGCCTTGATCATGGCTGGTGTTTTATATCTGGCACCCAACATGTCAGGGGCGATGCAAATTTCATTGTTTGCGATTTTCTCACTGATCCTAACGTTTATCGGACGGTATCTGATGAACCGTTATGGCGACGGTGGCGAAGCGGAAAATAGCACCATCAACAACCGTGCGGCCCAGTTGATCGGGCAATCTGCAAAAGTGCTGGAATATGATGGTGGTAAGGGTGTTGTGGAGGTTGAGGGCATGCGTTGGCGCGCCCAATGGGCCGCTGACCACACCTCGGAACCCGGTCAAAACGTGCGCATCACACAGGCCGATGCGATGGTGCTTTATGTGGAAAACCCTGCATAATATAAAAAAGGGCGCATCCGAATGGGATACGCCCTTTTTGTTTGTTCACTTGATTTTATGCTTCCCACAAATCCGCACTGAACGCTGCATCAGGTTGTGTGCCGGCCAGATGGTTGGTGTAATTTGACAGTGTTTTATAGCTAATCCCCAAAACCACTTCCAACATGGTTTGCTTGGTGTAGCCTACTGCCAAAAACGCTTGAGCTTGCGCGTCTTGTGGCCAACCACGGCTGTCATGCATGGTAATGGTGAACTGGCGTAATGCTTCCAGTTTGCTATCTGCAATAGCGGTGTTGTTACGCAGGGCGTCAATCACATCATCCGCAACGCCAGACATCTTGGAAATCGTTGTGTGCGCGGCCATACAGTATGTACACCCATTCAGGCGGTTGATTGTCATCATAATCACTTGGCGTTCAGTTGCAGACAAATCAGCCTTATCAAAGATACCCGACAGGGTTGCATAAGCTTCCAGTGCAGCGGGCGACTCTGCCATATTACCCATCAGGTTGGGCAGGAACTTAAATTTTTCTATGACAGCTTCCAGAACAGGCTTGCTGCCTGCGGGTGCGGTCTCAACGGTATGTGTTGCGAATTCAGTCATTGTTTTTCCTTTTCGGTGTTCATATTAACTTATTAAACCAATCGGTATAAACCTTTGCTAATTTATTTAAACCGTTCGGTCAACACTTATCTTGAACGAACGGTTTAAATGTGTTACAAAGCGGTGAGATAACGAAAGAAACAGCCATGCCTTGGGAAAAAACCTTTGATACCGATGACGTGATTGCGCGGGCAATCAAGGTGTTCTGGCATAAAGGCTATGCCGCTGCATCTATGGCCGATCTGACCAAGGCCATGGGTATTAACAAGGGCAGCTTGTATAATGCCTTTGGCTCAAAGCAGAAGCTGTTTGTGCGGGCTTTGCAACAATATGACCGCGACCGCACACAACGCACTTTAAGCAAAATGCTGGCAGAGGAAGCCCCGCTGGATGCGATCAATGGCCTGTTTGAGCATGTGATTAGCCATAATTGCGGCAACCCCGATAATAAGGGCTGTTTACTAGTGAACACGGCTTTGGAATTGCCGCATCACGATGCAGATATTCAGGAAATGGTTACTAAGTCCTTGGATAACCTGAAAGATTTCTTTGAGAAAAATATCATACGCGGTCAAACCAACGGATCAATCCCTGAGCATATCAACCCGCAAACCACAGCCCATGTGCTGCGTTCACTGATTGTGGGTCTGCAAGTACTTTCACGCGGGGCAAGTGACCCTGAGGCTTTTGAGGCGGTTAAAGTACAAGTTATCAATACGTTACGCGAGTAATACTGCCCTAAATATGTGATGGGCGCATCAAGGCACCGCCCCGCCAAATAGCCAATGCAAGCAAAGGGCTATCTTTCATATTCATTGCATGGGGCTGATTGCTTTCATGATGCACAATCCCCCCCGCTTGCACCACTTTTGGCGACCGCCCTTTTGCCATGAATTCAGCCCCGCCTGCCAAAACGCAATATTTCTCTTCCGGTTCATGCCAATGTTCGGGGTAATACAGCCCCTGCCCCCACATACCGATAGACAGGCGCAGTTCAGAACTGACAAACGGGCCATCGGGTGAAATTAAATTGAACCAGCCGTATTTTTCCAGATAGGCAGCCCCAACCTGATCGGCATTATAACTTTGCTGCCAGTGCAGATGATCTGCCCCATCAATAATTGCCTGCGTCAAAGCCTGTGTTTCAGGGCTGCATTGAGCGGCCATACCGCCTAGCAAAGTAACCACCGGCAATGTGCTGGGGGTTTGCGGCGCATATGGCAGGGGATTTTGCGGCATATTGGCATACATCGACAGAGCGGGGGTTTGCGCTATCAGTTTTTTTGCTTCGGTTAGAATGTGTGAAAGAACAGTCTTTGTAGCCATAAGATTTACCTGCGTTTAATCTATATTAACATATTCAGCTAGGCACTTACCTTGTCAGTTCCGCCACCCGCTTTTGCAAAAACGCCAGATCGTCATCGACCAACCCCAGCGCATCAATACCTTTGCAGGTATTATACAGATATTCGGTGTTTGGCCCGCGCCCGCCAACAGCTGTGGCAATAATCTGCGCCTGTTTTTCCAAATCTAGCCCGCCGCAATATTGCACGTGATCGGTGTTGATCACGTAACAAACCGCATCCACTTTATCGCCAGTGTCCAGTGTAATGGGTAGAATTTCTTCAAGATAGGCAGACGAAATCAGCTCGCGTTCGCGCAAATCCGCAATAGCATTGGCGGCATGTTCAGGCCCTACAAAGAATGCCACGCCGTGGCATTCAGCACTTTCATGTGCATCAAGTGCCAGAACCAACCCAGGATCATCTTGGGTGCCGCGATGATGAATAGACCACATGCAAAAGCTGCGGGCGTATCCGTCAAGGCGCGCGATGTGTTTCTTGGCATAGGTAATATCGGGCTGCCATATCAGCGAGCCATAGCCAAACACCCAAAATCCATTTTCAACCATTATGACTGGCCCCCCTTGTTATAACTGCTATAACGCGGGCGGATTTGGATGAAAACAGGGTAAATTCATGCGTACAATTATCGGTGTTTGCTTATTCGCGGCGTTGGCTTGGTTTGGTTATTGGTTTATCGGGTCAAACGCGCTTGAAGCTGGCAGCAAAGCTTGGTTGCAAGACCGCCAAGAACACGGCTGGGTTGCGGAATATTCCAGTTTGGAAGTAAACGGTTTTCCCAACCGGTTCGATACCACAGTGACGGATTTCAATCTGGCAGACCCGCAATACGGCTGGGCATGGCAGGCACCTGAGTTTCACATCTTGTCGCTGAGTTATAAACCGAACCATTTCATTGCCACATGGCCGACATCACAGGTGGTTTCGACACCGCATAAAAAATATACGATTACCAATGATGATATGCGTGCCAGTCTGGTTTTTGAACCGAACACAACGCTGGCACTGGATCGTTCCACGCTGACACTGGAGAGTTTGACGATCAGAACCAGTGCTGATGAGGCCAGCTCGATCAAATCCGCAGCACTGTCAACGAGGCAATCGGAAACATCACCGTTTGCCCATGATATTTCGTTTGACGGCAAAGGTTTTACGCCGTCAAAATCTTTGAAAGCACAGATTGACCCCACCTCGTTACTGCCCGCTGATTTCGAAACTGTAACGATTAGAACCACCGCTCATTTCGATGCGCCTTGGGATCGGATCGCGGTTGAAGCGGTCAAGCCGAACCTGACGCAGTTGGACATCACCACGTTTGATGCAAAATGGGGTGAGGTGCAGATACAGGCCACCGGCAGTGTGACCGTAGACGCAAACGGTTATCCAACGGGTAAAGTTTCAATCCGCGCGAAAAACTGGCGTGCGATGATTAAACTGGCAGTGTCATCCGGTGCGTTGGATGCAAGTGTTGCGCAATCTTTGGAAAGCGGTCTGGAGCTAATCGCCATGCTTTCAGGCAATAATGAAACCTTGGACGTGCCGTTAAGTTTTGCCAACCGGGTGATGAGCATCGGCCCCATCCCCATCGGCCCAGCACCGCGTCTGAAGCGCTAACGGCAATACGCACCGCCACGATGTTTTGCCACATCCAGATGGAAATGATCTTGATGGTGGCGATCTGCATTGGGGCCCAAAACGGTGCCGAACGGCCCGCAGGCTGATTTGTGGATTTTACGCAGGGTTGATCTGCCCGCACCCCCACGCCAATTACGTTTCACACTATAGACCGTGCCATTTTTCAGCTTGAAACCCGCAATATCAACCGCATTGCCCTTCGCATGTTCTGAAAGCTTGGCCCCGCGTTTACTGTTGCGCGTACGGCATGAATAACCGCCGATAATCTGGATAGAGGCCAGCCCCCCGCCCTTGCGCCCGATGGCAGGTTTGACGGATCGCGCCACCCAGTTATCCAACCGCTTGGCCGTGGTGCAATTCACCACCAGTTCGCGGGTCAAAGGAATGCCTGCGACTTCCGTGACCTTGACCGGATTGGCAATACCGCAGCTACCGCGCCCGCGAATGCGCGCGGCATTTGTGCCGCGAATACTGCGTACACCGCAAACCGAGCCACGACGGGTCAGGCGGCGGGTTTTACGTGTTGTCGTTGTTCTTTGTGTTGTCGCTCTGGCAACAGTGCGTTGCTGCGTGCGTGTCGTGCTTAACCCACTGGGTCGCAAACGCGGGATCGGGGAACGGCGCACGGCGACAAGGCCACTGCTCAGACGGGCACTGGTTGCAGCTTTTGCCCTGGTACGGCGAAAGCCCTGCTCTTGACGCTCCAACTCAGCGATTTGCATCAAGGTAGCGATTTCCTGTTGGGTTTTTGCTTTGGCAGCGGCATTCCTGCTGCCACGCAATCGGGGAATAAGGGATGATTTCAATGCGTTGGGTGCAAGCCGCTGAACGGGTTGCCCACCACCGCGAAAATGCGGCATTGGCGATGTTGCAGGCGCAAAGCTGGCGTTGGCCGTTGTAGCCAACATCAAAAACACAGCTAGCCCTGCGCACCCCTTGATCATTACGATCAGCTCTCCTTGGTCAGACCGCGCCCGAAATCGGGTGCGTCCGTATCTTGCCCTGCATCAATGATACCACGTCTGATCGCGCGTGTCCGCGTAAAATAATCATGCAAGTAATCGCCGTCGCCGTGGCGAATAGCACGCTGAAGGTCAAATAATTCTTCAGTAAATCGGCCCAGAATTTCCAGTGTTGCTTCTTTATTATTCAAGAACACATCACGCCACATAGTGGGGTCGGATGCGGCAATTCGGGTGAAATCCCGAAAACCAGCGGCAGAAAATTTGATCACTTCAGTGTCAGTGACGCGGCTAAGATCATCGGCGACACCGACCATTGTGTACGCAATCAGGTGGGGCGCGTGCGATGTCACAGCTAGAACCAAGTCGTGGTGTTGGGCATCCATCACGTCTACATTTGAGCCAAGTTTTTCCCAAAAGTTGTGCAGGTTCGCAAGGGCGGCCTTGTCAGTGTTTTCTACAGGAACAAGAATGCACCAGCGGTTATCAAACAGTTCAGTAAACCCTGAATGCGGGCCAGAATGCTCGGTTCCTGCCAAAGGGTGCGCGGGGATGAAGTGAACATTATCTGGCACGAAAGGCGAGACGTTTTTGATGACGGCGGCCTTAACAGACCCCACATCACTTAATGTCGCCCCTGCTTTCAAATGCGGCCCGATTTCTTTGGCGACGGCGGCCATTGCACCTACGGGAACCGCTAGGATGATAAGGTCTGCGTCTTTCACAGCTTGTGCAGCCGTGTCACACACTTCATCACAAAGCTTGATTTCGCGGGCAATATCACGGGTTTCAACGGATCTTGAATAGCCGCTGATGGTTTCAGCCAAGCCTGCACGGCGGATTGCGTGGGCCACAGAGCCTGCGATCAACCCCAACCCGATCAGGGCCACCTTTTTGTAAATTACGCTCATGATCTTGCCTTAAATTCTGTTAATGCCGCTACAAGTTGGCGACAGGCCCCGCCGTCGCCTATGGTGATGCGTAAGGCTTGCGGCAGATTATAGTTTGCAACTTGGCGCACGATCAAGCCGTTATCCTGCAAATGCGCGTTAGCGGCGGATGCTTCATCGGTTGAGCAAAAACGGATCAGAATGAAGTTGGCAAAAGACGGGTCGGACGGGATACCGATTTTATCCAACTCTGCCGCCAGCCAACCGCGCCATTTTTCATTTTCGGCACGGCAATGTTCGGTGTATTCGACATCTTCCAAAGCCGCCTTAGCTGCTGCCAATGCAGGCCCGCTGACATTAAACGGGCCCTTAAGACGCAGTAGCACTTCCATCACATTCGCGGGGCCGTAGCCCCAGCCGATGCGTAAACCACCCAGCCCGAATATTTTGGAAAACGTGCGGGTCATGACCACATTATCGCGGGCCTCTACAAAAGATGCCCCGCCATCAAAGCCGTAAACAAAATCGGCATAGGCACCGTCTAGCACCAACAGGCAGCCTTCGGGCAAACCATCCGCCAAACGGACGATTTCCGCGTTGGGCGTCATGGTGCCTGTGGGGTTGTTGGGGTTGGCGATGAGCACCAGGCGGGTGTTTTCAGTGACCGCAGCCAAAAGCGCATCCACATCCGTTACGCGGTTCTTTTCAGGTACCGAAACAGGTGTGGCCCCTGAAAGCCGTGCGTTGATCGGGTACATACCGAAGCCATGTTCGGTATAAAGCACCTCATCGCCGACACCCGCAAAGGCGCGGCACAGGAAACTGATGATTTCATCCGAGCCACAGCCCATCAAAATGCGGGTCACATCCAGCTTATAAGTTTGCGCAATCAGTTCGCGCAAAGCCGCGTGATCGACAGAGGGATAACGATGCATGTGGGCCGCTTCCGCCTGATAAGCGGCGACCGCTTTCGGGCTTGGCCCAAGAGGGTTTTCGTTCGAGCTAAGCTTGATAGCGTTTTCATTGCCGGCAATTTTGCTGGCACCACCAATATAGGGTTTCACGCCCATAATGCCCGGCTGAGTATTCAGTTTTAGTCCCATTGCATCGTCCTTTCCAGAAACCTTCTATCGGGGGTGTTTCAGAATGGCTAGAGCTTAGTAAAAACTCTGCGGATCAATGTCGATTTGCATACGCACATCACGCGGCAGTTTCACCGAATTGCGCCATGCAGCAAGGGCGGGCTGGAAATGCGTGGTTTTTTCGGCCTTTACCAGCAGGCGCACACGGTGGCGTCCGCGTACGCGCGCGATGGGGGCGGGGGCTGGGCCAAAAACCTCGGCCCCGATTTTTTGCAGGCCTTGGGCGTTTCGTGACAGGTAACTGGCGACATCGAACACCACTTTCAGGTCAGGGCCTGACAGAACAATGCCTGCTAAACGGCCATATGGCGGCACACCTGCCATGCGGCGTTGATCGGCCTCTGCTTGCCAAAACTCTTCTTCTTCACCTTGCAAAATTGCCTGTATCACAGGGTGATCAGGCTGGTGGGTTTGAATATACGCAACACCGCGTTTTTCCGCCCGCCCTGCACGCCCCGCCACTTGGCGGATCAGCTGAAACGTGCGTTCTGCGGCACGCAAATCACCGCCTTGCAGGCCAAGGTCGGCATCTATCACACCAACACAAGTGAGCAGCGGAAAGTTATGGCCTTTGGCCACCATTTGGGTGCCGATAATGATGTCGGCTTCACCGTTGGCGATGGCATGGATGCGATCTTTCAACACCCGTGCGGTCATTGCCATATCGGAAGAAAGCACCGCAATGCGGGCATCGGGGAAGCGTCTGATAGCCTCTTCTTCCAGCCGTTCTACGCCTGGACCGACGGCGGCCATGCGGCCTTCCACATCGCAGTTAGGACAGACCGTGGGAACGGGTTTGGTTTCGCCGCATTGATGGCAGATCAACTGCCCGTGAAACCGGTGTTCAACCATGCGAGCATCGCAATCATCGCAGCCTACCTGATAACCGCAAGCGCGGCACACGGTGACAGGTGCATAGCCGCGACGATTGATAAACAACAGGGATTGTTCGCCCTTTTTCAGGCGTTTTTCGACCTCTTGCACAAGGGGGGGTGAAATCCAGCTCTGCGCTTCTAAATCTTCTGCGCGCAAATCTATCGCTTTCATATCAGGCAGTTCGGCAGCACCATAGCGGCCTTCCAGATCAACACGGGCATATTTGCCGCTGGCAGCGTTGACCCATGTTTCCAACGCAGGTGTCGCAGACGCTAGAACCACGGACGCCCCCACAAGGGATGCCCGCATTACGGCCATATCGCGGGCGGAATAAAATACGCCCTCTTCCTGTTTGTAGGATGTGTCATGTTCTTCATCGACCACAATCAGGCCAAGGTTTTGAAACGGCAGGTAAAGCGCTGAACGCGCGCCCACGATCAATTGCGCTTTACCCATCCCCACCATGCGCCAACAACGGCGGCGTTCGGTCATTGTAACACCCGAATGCCATTCAGCGGGGCGTGCGCCGAAGCGTTGTTCAACGCGGTCCAGGAAGGCTACGGTCAGGGCGATTTCAGGTAATAGAACAAGAGCTTGGCGACCTTGCTCTAGACATTCAGCCACGGCTTCAAGATAGACTTCGGTTTTACCAGAACCGGTAACACCTTTCAGCAAAGTCGTGGAATATTCTTGCTTGGCAACTGCCATGCGCAGGGTTTCCCCACCTGATTTTTGGCTATCACTTAACGTCAAACCTGCCATCAGCGGGTCAAGTTTAGGATAGGCCACATCGCGTGGTGTTTCCACTTCCAAAACCGCATCCAGCTTGACCATACCGTCAACAACAGACCCTGTCACACCTGCAAAATCCGCAAGTTCCTTTTTGGTGAAGTGTTGCCCGTTATGATTACGCAAAACATCCAAAACTTTGGTGCGTGCAGCAGTTTCACGATCAGGTGTTACATCGCCCAACGCGTAGACTTTACGCATAGAGGGCGGGTCAGCCAGCCCCGGCGCGCGGGTTGCCAGCCGCAGCATCGCATTCATCGGGGTTAGGGTGTAATCGGCCACGCGGGTCAGGAACTGGCGCATTTCTGCGCGCATCGGCGGCAGATCAAGCACGCGTGACACGGCGCGGATTTTGGCAAGATCATAATTGCCTTGGCCCTGCGCCCAAATCACACCGATCACTTTGCGCGGACCAAGCGGTACTTCGACGAATGCACCCACAAAAACACCGCCAACGGGTGCTTTGTAATCCAGAAACCGATCCAGCGGCTGATCTGTCAGGACAGACACCAAAGAACCGGCTTCAAAATGTATTGGATCACCTGATTGTGTCACTTTGTTCAAACTTCTTTGCAATCTTTTGTTTCACACGGGGCCAGCTTACTGTAATACAATGCGAAACACAGTAAGAAATTTGTACAGGCAAGGGAACTATCATGAAATTTTTCGTAGACACAGCAGAGGTTGACGCCATTGCAGAGCTGAACGACTTGGGCATGTGCGACGGGGTGACAACCAACCCATCGCTGATCTTGAAATCAGGCCGCGATATTCTGGAAGTAACCAAAGAGATTGCGGATATGGTTGACGGGCCTGTCAGTGCTGAAGTGGTGGCTTTGAAAGCCGAAGACATGATCGCAGAGGGCCGCAAACTGGCGAAAATCGCTGAAAATATCGCGGTGAAAGTACCAATGACTTGGGACGGGCTGAAAACCTGTGGGGTTCTGGCTGCCGAAGGCACTATGGTTAACGTCACCTTATGTTTTTCTGCCAATCAGGCGTTGCTGGCCGCAAAAGCGGGGGCCACATTCATTTCGCCCTTCATTGGCCGTTTAGATGACATTAATATCGATGGGCTAGATTTAATTGACGACATTCGTACAATCTATGACAATTACGGGTATGATACACAAATTCTGGCGGCCTCTATCCGGTCGGTTAATCACGCCAAAGATTGTGCTTTGATCGGTGCCGATGTGATGACCGCACCGCCTGAAGTGATCAAGAAAATGGCCAATCATATACTAACAGATAAAGGTCTGGATGCGTTTATGAAAGACTGGGCTAAAACAGGTCAGAACATCCTTTAAGGGTAGAAACATGACAGAGATAGCCGAAAAATTTGCGCAGGTTCGAAAGGAGATTCTTTCGAACCCGAAAGCGTTCCTTGAAGATCATGAGGTTATGCGCGCCCTGATTGCGGCAGATCGTCAGCAACAGCCCAGCAATGTGATTGATCTGCGATCCATCGCGATGGACCGGATGGAAGATCGGCTGAATAAGCTGGAAGATACCCACCGCACTGTGATTGCGGCGGCATATGACAATGTATCAAGCATGAACCAGATCCACCGTGCGGTGCTATCCATCATGGAACCTGATGATTTTAATGGATTTTTAAAGTATGTAGAACATGAGTTAGCCCCAACCCTTGGCCTTGAATCCGTAGGGCTTTGTTTGGAAACCCAAGCGGTTCTGGCAGGCCAAGGCCCGTCTTTATCCAAAGAATTCGGCACAGGCGTTACTTTCATGGGCATTGGTGAGGTGGAAGATTACATCACCCAGGGCCGCGATATGAACAGCCGACCCGTGACCATGCGCGCGGTCAGGCCAGGCAGTGCCTCTTTGTTTGGCGGGGCTTCAGAACCGATCCTGTCGGAAGCTTTGCTGAAACTTGATCTGGGCGAAGGTAATTTGCCGGGCATGTTGGTGCTGGGGTCTAAACATCCTGATCAGTTTGCCCCCGCACAAGGCAGTGATTTGCTGCTTTTCCTGGGCGGTATGTTTTCACGTATCATGCGCCGCTGGCTGGCATAAATGACCGCATCCACCACAGGCGCGCATGACCTGATGGAACACTGGCTGACCCATGTGACAGCCATACGCGGACAATCTGAAAAAACCATTGACGCGTATCGCCGTGATCTATCGGGATACTTGGGTTTTTTAACCCATCACAAGGGCGGTATTCTTGGGAAGTCTGCGCTTGAGGCTATCACAATCACCGACATGCGGGCATGGATGGCCCATGAACGCAGGCGTGGGATTGCAGCGCGTTCTTTGGCGCGATCTTTATCTGCGGTGAAAAGTTTCTACCGTTGGCTGTCAGAAATTCACGGGCTGGAAGTGACATCGGTGTTGGCCACACGCGCACCCAAATTCAAAGCTGGCCTGCCCCACCCTGTGGCGGCTAACGATGCAAAAGCCATGATCAACACCGCTGATTTTCAATCAACAGAGCCTTGGGTCAGTGCGCGTGACACCGCCGTATTAACCCTGCTTTACGGCTGCGGTTTACGCATATCCGAAGCGCTTGACCTGACATACGCCCAAGCCCCCCTGCCCGAAGTTCTGAAAATTCGCGGCAAAGGCAACAAAGACCGTATCGTGCCGGTAATTCCTGCGGCGCGGGCCGCCGTGGACGCATATCTGCGCCTGTGCCCCCATGCCCACGAACCCGACACACCGCTATTCTTAGGGGTGCGCGGCAAACGGTTAAACCCGCGTCAAATTCAAAAAGTTATGGAACAGGTGCGTTTGCAACTTGGTTTGCCGTCTTCTGCCACACCGCATGCTTTACGCCATTCATTCGCCACCCACCTGCTGGAAGCGGGGGGGGATTTGCGGACTATTCAAGAGCTTTTGGGCCATGCTTCACTTTCCACAACCCAAACATACACCGCCGTTGATCAGGCCCGCTTGATGGAAGTTTACCGCAAGTCACACCCAAAGGGGCGTTAGTTAACCTGCGCCAACATGCCCCAAGCCCGCTTTAACGGTTGTTTTCAACAGGGCACATCTTGTAGAAAGCGGCCATGACAAAACACATCAAAGCCTTTTGCGTCCACATGCTAACCGCCACAGGTGCGGTTTTTGCCATGCTTGCGATGCTTGCAGCCGTAGATGAAAAATGGAGCCTGATGTTTTTGTGGCTGGTCGTGGCTTTCGCGGTAGACGGCATTGATGGCCCGCTTGCGCGCCACTACAATGTCAAAAAATACGCGCCTGAATATGATGGTGTCCTGCTGGACTTGATCATCGATTATCTGACTTATGTTTTCATCCCCGCCTTTGCCCTGTTCAAAAGCGGATTGCTGAACGGCTGGACGGGCTGGGTTTGCCTGATCGTGATCACATTCACATCCGTGATCTATTTTGCAGACACCCGCATGAAAACCAAAGACAACAGCTTTTTGGGCTTTCCGGGATGTTGGAACATGTTCGTTTTAGTGATGTTTGCAACAACCCCGCACTGGTTGGTAATATTCGCCTTAGTGGTAGTGATCGCCTCGACAATGTTCTTGCCGTTGAAGTTCATTCATCCCGTACGCACCATTCGTTGGCGCAAGGTCAGCCTGCCCATCACTATCCTTTGGACGGTCTTGAGCGGCTATACCGCGTGGCAGAATTTCGAGATCGGGCAAGCCACGACAATACTGCTTTCCGTTACCAGCATATACGTCATGTTTGCAGGCATCGTACAGCAAATATTCCCCCAGAAGGCATAAGGCGAGACCTAATGAAACGTCGTAAATGCCGTTTTCATACCCAAGTGTAGCGTCAAAGGTCGCGCGCCACCACCACCGCGCAGCGATTACATAGTACCCACACCTACGGATATTGCCAAGTTTTCACGCAATGCATAATCCACTTCAACACGTGCAGCCCCAACCAGACCGCCACCTGTATCAACGCCGCCACCACCGGCAGCCCCTACATGGCCTTCAAGCGAGACTGTCCATGTGTTGTTCAGTGGCATGGCATAACCAAAACCAAGTAATCCGATAGCATAGCCCCCGGCATCGCCATGCGCCACGGTTTGCGCATTACCCGTGAAATAAATGTGATCTGTCAGGAACAGATCAAGCGAGCTTTCCAGCAATACCGGTGCCGCATCCGTTGCCACACCGGGTTTGCGGAACCCGTTGTTCGGATCTTGATATGTTGCCCCTAAAGTCAGTTGCCAATGGCGTGCATCCGTATAGGGTCGTTTCTTATCACCAAAGTTCAAAGACGCCCTTAGATAAGGCGACAAAGCGGTGAAATCACCATCAACAGCTGTGGTGCCTTGCACTCCGACTTCGGCTTCAAACCCACCAAATAACGGCAGTGCAACACCGCCCCCTGCCGACACAATTAACCCGCCGCCGGTATCCACATCACCGCCACCGGCAAAGCCTGTGGCAACTTCGGCAAAAGCGCGCAAGCCCGATGGATTAGTTTTCCAGCGATAGCCGACTTGGATGTCAGCATACCCTTCGCCATCGCCTGCCGCAGCCCCTGTTGCCTGAATAAAGGTTTCGGTCACCGCATTGGGGGACGCGGCAAATGATGCTTCGAAACCCAGTAATGTCATCGTGCCCAACGGCGTTCCGTTGCGCCGCAAATTATCCTGCGGATAGAATTGCTTAACCATGGGTTTAATTGCCCAGATAACACGGCCCGAAGTGACTCCATCTTCCACATGGCCCGGTGCAAAGGCAAAATCCGTATCGCGTGACAGACCGAAGCTAAAGGCCGGTGTTGAAACCGGAGAACCCGAGATATCGATATACGATACGCCCAAAGTACCCGCAACCTGCCCGAATAAGTGTTTGCGAAATGTAATATGCCCGCGTGTCATCAAACCATCACCTGCCACCAAACCGGCACCGCCGCCGCCGCCGACAAAGCCGCCAAACTCCAGCTCAATGCCACGCCCGATGGGCACGCGTTTCATCAACTCAAAGCCGCCAATAAACAAGCCGCCTGCATCCCCTGCCGCGGCTGAATAAAGGGTTTGTCCGAAATGTAATCCGGGGCGAATTTCGCGCAATACACTGATCGATTGTAGTGCATCCAGTGTACCTTGCGATTCTGAGAACACATCCAGCCCATATCTGAATTCTATCGGGGCCGCCTGTGCAGGTGCACTTAGTGCGCATCCAAATGCGATACTTATCATCAGTTTGTTCATACTGCTCATTTCCCGAAAATCATTTAAATAAACTATTGTCATAATATGGCCCATCATAAAGTAATCAATGCCAAATATTTTATAAGCGCATTCGGGTCTGGCATTCATTCAGATCAGTTGCGCATTTGCTCCTTCATGACGCAATAACCGCACTTTGGTTTCCAGCCCACCCATACCTGAAAATCCGCCCAAATTTCCGGTTCCCACAATACGGTGACAAGGAATAATGACTGGGATCGGATTGCTGCCACAGGCTTGTCCTATAGGTTGCGCAGGTACGCCCAGCTTTTTTGCCACCTCGCCATAAGTCAGCACATCGCCAAACGGAATATCCTGCATTATACGGTAAACCTGTTGTTGGAATTCAGTGCCTTTGGGGGCAAGCGGTAAATCGAACTTGGTAAGTGTGCCTGCGAAATAGGCCTCTAGCTGGTTCAATCCCTGTTTTAGCACATCACTGCGGAAGCCTTCTGTGCGTTCTTCCCACAAAAGTTGGGTAATTTGGCCGTTTTCTTCAACCAAAGAGAACCACCCGAATTTGTTATGTAATGAGGCAATATTCATAGGCCGCAGCTTAAGCGCGGCCTATGAATAAATACAAGTCTTAACCCAGCGCATCCGAACAACGCCCACAAGTTTGCGCGTGTTTATGGGTGCCCACATCAGGTAGGATTTTCCAACAACGGGCGCATTTTTCGCCCGATGCCTTAGTAAATACAACAGCTACACCTGACACATCCTCGAGCGTGAACGCACCTTCAAGTGCTGCATCGCCTGAGACCTCGATGGTCGAAGTGATGCAAGCGTCGGCGAAATCAACTGACGCCAGAAGATCGCGCATGTCCGCATCTGCCACATAAACCACAGGGGCCGCTTCCAGCGATGCACCGATATTTTTCTCACGCCGTTCAATTTCAATAGCACCCGTTACCACACGGCGCACATCGCGAATTTTTGCCCATTTAGCCGCCAGTTCCGCATTCAACCAATCGCTTGGCGTTTCAGGGAAATCTTCCAGGTGAACGGACGTGTCATCGCCCGAATTGCGTTCCAACCAGACGTCTTCCATGGTGAACGTTAGCATCGGGGCCAACCATGTTGTCAGGCGGGCATAGATGATATCCAGCACGGTGCGCGCGGCACGGCGTTGGGTGCTGTCATCGGCATCGCAATACAGCACATCTTTGCGGATATCGAAATATACGCTGGAAAGATCAATGGTGCAAAACTGGAAGAGCTGCTGGAAAACATTTTGGAAATCGTAAGCGGCATAGCCTTCGCGCACTGCTACATCCAATTCAGCCAAGCGGTGCAGAACCCATTGTTCCAGCTCTGGCATTTCAGCCACATCAAGTTTTTCCGCGTCGGTAAACCCGTTCAGATTGCCCAGCAAAAACCGCATGGTATTGCGCAGGCGGCGATAACTGTCAGCGACATTTTTCAGGATCTCATCACTGATGCGCAGATCAGATGTGTAATCGGCCTGCGCTACCCAAAGCCGCAAAATATCGGCACCATACTGTTTGATCACCTTTTCAGGTGCAACAGTGTTGCCAACAGATTTAGACATCTTCATGCCCTTGCCATCCAGCGTAAAGCCGTGTGTCAGCACACCTTTATAAGGAGCGCGACCATTGGTGCCGCAAGATTGCAGCATCGATGAATGGAACCAGCCACGGTGCTGATCGGTACCTTCAAGATAAAGATCGGCAATGCCGTCTTCGGGGCCATCATCGCGGTCGCGCATAACGAACGCATGGGTTGAGCCACTGTCGAACCAAACGTCCAGCACATCGGTAACCTGCACCCAATCATCGGCGTTATAATCACTGCCAAGGAAACGCGCCTTGGCACCGTCTTCAAACCAGCAATCGGCGCTTTCGGCTTCAAATGCTTCTACGATCCGCGCGTTGACTGCAACATCGCGCAAGATGAAATCATCATCCGTTGGTAATGCGTCTTTTTTGACAAAGCAGGTCAATGGCACACCCCAAGCGCGTTGGCGTGACATCACCCAGTCAGGACGGGCTTCGATCATCGAGTACAAACGGTTGCGACCAGTTTGCGGTGTCCATTTCACCAGTTTGTCGATAGAGGTCAGCGCACGATCACGGATGGTTTTTCCGTATGTGTCCATGCCGTCATTTAGGTCTTTATCGATCGCTACAAACCATTGCGGAGTGTTGCGGAAAATAACCGGGGCTTTGGAACGCCACGAATGCGGGTAGCTGTGTTTCACATGACCACGCGCAATGATCCCGCCGGCTTCCACCAGCTTGGCAATGATCGCGCTATTGGCTTTGCTTTCTTTACCCTTGCGGTCAAATACCTGAAGGCCTGCAAACAATGGCACATGCGGCAGAAATTCACTTTCTTCGCCGACATGGTGGGTCAACCGATCCAGCCAGTTGCGTTTCATGAAAACTTCATAGTCGTCGGCACCGTGTGACGGGGCGGTATGAACAAAGCCCGTACCCGCCTCATTCGTTACGTGATCGCCGTCCAGCATTGGCACTTCGTAATCCCAATAACCGCTCGCGTCGGCGATACCTTTGAACGGATGCGCACAGACCATGCCGGCCAGTTCTTCATTGGTCACATCACCAAGGTATTCAAACCCGTCTTCTTCCACATTGGCGGCGGCAAAAGCGGCCAGTGCCAGTTTGTGCTCCATGATATACAGATCACCGACCTTGGCCCAGTTGCCGTCATGCGCCTCGGTTACCTCGTAAAGTGCATATTGCAGTTTCGGGTTATAACAGATCGCTTTGTTTTGCGGGATCGTCCAAGGTGTTGTCGTCCAAATTACAACACGAGCTTGTTTCAACATAGCAGCGCGCGCATCATCTGCGGTAACGCTTTCCACTTGAAACGGCACCCAAATCGTGTGCGATTTGATATCGTGATATTCAATCTCGGCCTCCGCCAGCGCAGTTTTTTCCACGGGCGACCACATCACGGGTTTTGATCCTTGATACAAAGCACCGTTCATCACGAACTTCATAAACTCATCCGCAATCACCGCTTCAGCGTGGTAATTCATGGTCAAATACGGGTCAGCCCAGTTGCCGGTGATGCCCAGACGTTTGAACTCATCGCGCTGGATATCAATCCAGCCCTCAGCGAACTTGCGGCATTCCTGACGCAATTCCACCACAGGCACATCATCTTTGTTCTTGCCCTTTTGGCGGTATTGCTCTTCGATCTTCCATTCAATCGGCAGGCCATGACAATCCCAACCTGGCACATAACGGCTGTCTTTGCCCATCATTTGTTGGCTGCGCACAACCATGTCTTTCAGGATTTTATTCAATGCATGACCAATGTGCAAATGTCCGTTAGCATAAGGAGGGCCATCGTGAAGCACGAAGCTTTCACGGCCCGTCTTTTCGCGCAAGCGGTCATAAATGCCGATGTTTTCCCAGCGTTCCAACCATTCTGGTTCGCGTTTGGGCAATCCTGCACGCATCGGAAAGTCGGTTTTGGGCAGGTTTAAAGTATCTTTATATTCAGGCGTGTCAGCGCACATATGTCTATTCCAGTATCATGAATTTCGGTTGGCATTCTTTTGGTCAGCGCGGTCATTCCATACGCTTTTCCCCGGTCACTTGTGGTTTAAAGTGCCGGGCCAGTAATTCGTATAATAATGTTCAATATACATGCCATGGGGGCCTTATAGGGCAGGGTTTGCTTGGCGTCCAGCCTAAGTCTGTACCGTTTTAAAAACCCCAAACTAAACCAGTAAGCTAGTTTAGTATTTTTCCGTGTTACCGGCATGAATTTCACTCTATAAAGTGCAAAACAATATACGGGCCTTGAAATGAAAATAGCAATCGTTGGATGCGGTATCGGCGGCTTGGCCGTGGCAGGATTTTTAAGCGACAGTGACCATGAAATCACCTTATATGACCAATTCGATACCCCCGCCCCTGTCGGTTCCGGCCTTGTCATCCAACCCGTCGGCTTGCGTATTCTGGAAAAGCTGGGTGCCGCGAAACAGGCCCTTGCGAAAGGTGCCAAAGGGTACCGGATGCTGGGCTATGAGGCCGTCACTAAACGCAAGGTCTTGGATGTGTCCTACGGCCCCAAAAGCGGCCCCAATTTTGGCCTTGGCATTCACCGCGCCAGCCTGTTTGAAGCACTTTTAAACGCCTGCATTGCCAAAGGCGTTGAAATCACCAATGCGCATGAAATTACCGGCAGTTCACTGGTCAAAGATAAACGCACGCTCACATTTGCAAACGGCACTATATCTGCACCTTACGATCTGATCATAGACGCGTCTGGTGCCAACTCTCCCCTTAGCCCGATGCAATCGAAAACCCTGCCTTATGGCGCCATATGGGGAACCGTCGATTGGCCTGATGAAACCAAGTTGCGCTACGACCAATTACAACAACGCTACCTTCGTGCCTGCAATATGATCGGCATCTTGCCCATTGGCAGCTTGCCGGGCGATGGCACCCCCAAAGCGGCACTTTTCTGGTCGCTGCCGCAAGATAGGTTTCAAGCATGGCAAGATGCGCCTTTGGATCACTGGAAGTCAGAGGCCAAAGCCCTGTGGCCCGCCCTTGCCCCTTTCGTGGATCAAATCCAATCCCATGACGATATGACCATGGCCAGCTACACCCACGGCACCATGCGCAAGCCCTATTCAGACGGGTTGGTACACATAGGGGATGCCGCCCACCGCGCCAGCCCGCAACTGGGCCAAGGGGCAAATATGGCGTTGCTGGATGCTTATGCACTGGCGCAATGCCTGAAAAAGCTGCCGCTAGATAGTGCCTTACCCGCTTACGCAAAAGCCCGCAAAACACATGTCACTCTTTATCAGGCGATGAGCTGGGCTTTCACGCCTATGTACCAGTCTGACAGTCGGGTTTTACCGCTTATTCGGGATTTATTATTGGCCCCCACCAGCACAATCTGGCCCGTATCAAGCATACTGACCAGCTTAGTCAAAGGTACAATGGTACCACCGTATCGCGGGCTGGATTAGGCGAAATCCAGCAGCTCTTTCATCAAATCGCGGCGCGCCACCACATCGTCCAATGTATAGTGATCCAGAACCGTATAAAATGCCTGTTGTGCTTCATATAGCGGCCCGCGAAGGCCGCATTGCGCAAGGGCACGGCAATCGCAATTACCTTCTTTGAAACATTCCACAACGGGCACATCACCCGACAGATACCGCACGGCGTCACCTATGGATATATCGCGCGGTTCTCTGGCCAAGGTCAGACCACCGGTACGCCCGCGCCCGGATAGAATAAACCCGCCACGGGCCAAGTGCGATGCTACTTTAGCCACATGATGTTCAGATATCGCATAGGTTTTGGCGATGGTATGCACCGACACGCGATCAGGGGCTGACACCATGACCTGCATCAACACCCGTAACCCGTAATCTGTGAATTTACTCAACTGCATGTTTTTTAATTAGCATTTACAATGCGTAATTAAAACCCTATAAATTGCGTAAATTAAATACCAATTAAGGAATCATCCATGTTGATCAAAATCGCAGATGCTATTTTATGGCCGGGCACATTCCTGTGTAAACGGTTCGGTATTGACCCCACAGCAGATATGGGTCTGATGCGGTCTTTCTTCAATTTTATGATATGGCTGCCTATCGGCCTGATCGTGGTGCTGGCTTTTGTCTGACACACTTCCCTCGCGATTTAACGTCACGCGCGCCGATATAGAGCGTGTTGTGACCGAGTTTTACAAACGCATCCGCACCCACCCCACACTAGGCCCCGTCTTTGCAAAAAGCATTCCAAGCACAACAGATGCATGGGATCCGCATGAAGCTAAAATCGCCCGTTTCTGGGCCAATGCCATCTTGCATGAACGCAGCTATTCGGGCAATCCAATGGCGGTTCACATGGCCACGCCGCATGTTCACGCAGATCATTTTCCCGTCTGGTTAGACCTGTTTGAGACAACCTTGCGTGATACTTTAGACGCCGATCAGGCCGACAGTTTCAACGCGTTTGCACGGCGCATCGGGCGTGGTTTACAAATGGGCATGATGTATCGCAACGCTGATCCGGATCAGCCGCCAAACCTGCTTTAAGTTTTACCGATAAAACCCGTCAAAGCCCGCTTCATCATCCCCGCCACGGACGGCTTCTTTGTTGCCCTAAACCGCATAGGGCGGCAAACCTCCATCGCGGCCACACCGACACGCGCGGTCAAGGCACCGTTGATAATGCCCTCGCCGAAACGCCGTGACAGTTTTGATAAAACACCGCCCCCCACAATCGACCCGATCAAATCATCACCAATAGCCACTGCGCCCGTGGCCACTAAATGGGCTGCCACTGCACGAAACAATCGCCATGATCCAAACAGGCCTGATCGCCCGCCATATATTTGCGCAATCCGCCGGATCATCCGCATATTTGCAACCAAGGCCACCGCCACATCGGCCAAGGCCAGCGGTATAATCGCGGTCACGGTCGCCACTTGCCGCGCGGCCGCCTCTACCTCAGACGCGGCCTGTTTATCCAACTCAGCCACAACCGTGGTTTCCAGCAAGGCCAGATGTGCATCCGCGTCTAAAACATCGCCGCTTTGTTCAGCCAATTTGGTAAAACCCCAGCGCAAATCTTGGCGGCCTGCGTAAAGCCGTTTCAGACGCACAGAATAATCCTGGGCCTTTTTCAAGTCCTTTTGGCTGTGGGCGGTATCAGCCAATGCGCGCAAACCATCCATTTTACGCAATCGCGCAAAGGCTGCCAGTTCGCGCAGAGCAAAGATCAGCAGGCAAATAATAATTAACCCCGTCAGCCCTAGGGCGACACGGCCCAACCACAGGTTTCGGGTCATCATTTCTGTTACGAAATCCCAAAAAGAAATAGATATTACAAAGCCGACTAGCGTTACTACAAGCCAGATAAAAAACCGCCCCAAACGTGACGATTTCTTGGCGGCCACATGGGTCACCGCCTGCATCACAGCGGTTTCAGGCACCGCAGGCACATCCGCAGGTGTTGGCTTTTTGCGCGCTTTCGCTTTTGTCTTTGAAGCACTTAGATCAATTACCACCGGTTTTTTCATGATAACTTATCCCCCAACAAAAACTCTGCCGCTTTATCCAACCGAATATGCGGCGGCCCCATGCCATGCTTCAGCACAATATTCGCAGGCGCGAAATTCATCACCGCATAATCCGCGTCCAACCATTCACGCGCACCACCCGCAGCCGCGTTTACGATCAACGTGGGGTCTTCGGGTAATTCGCCCGCATACATCGCGGCCTCTTTGCCTGTGTCCAGTAAAGTGCCGCGCACACAATCCAGAGATTGGCCTGCGTGTTCGTGGGTCTCTTCTACCGTGGTTCGCAGGCTGGCCAATGCAATCGAGGCAGTTTGCGCGCCCGAAAACTCTGCCCGATCCTTGGCGTCGCGCACCAAAGCTTGCATCAATGCTTCCAAATTAGCGTGTTGCCCGTGATGCAAATGATCCGCTTTAGTGGCCGCAAACAATATTTTCTCAACCCGCCGCTGCCCCAAAAGCGACCACAGCCACGATGACCGTCCGGGCCGAAACGCTTTTAGCACATCGGCCATCGCCAGCTTCAAATCTGCCACCGCTTGCGGGCCGTGATGCACTGCCCCCAGCGCATCAACCAGCACGATCTGGCGGTCAATGCCGGCGAAATGATCACGGAAAAACGGCTTGATAACTTTGGATTTATAGGCTGCATACCGGCGTGAAAACTCGCGGTAGAGCGAGCCACGTGGGGAGGCACCATCCGGCAAAGGGCAAAATGTCAGTGCAGGTGAGCCCGCCAAATCGCCGGGCATTAAAAAACGCCCCGGTGCGCAGGCTGAATAACCTGCCTCTCGGCTATCAGACAGATAGCCCGTGAAACTTTGCGCCAGTTTTTGCGCCAAACTTTCATCCAGTTTTTCAGAAGCATCCGCACCCGCCAGCAGTTTCAAAAACCCTTTTGCTTGAACTTTACGCCCCTTGGCCAAAGCCAAGGCTTGCGTTGACCATTGCGCAAAACTTAAATCCATCAAGGGCAAGTCCAGCAGCCATTCACCAGGGTAGTCCACAATATCCAAATGCACCGTACGCGGCCCGCGCAACCCGCCCAAAATGCCTTTAGGCTGCACCCGAAAAGACAACCGCAACTGGCTGATCGCACGCGTTGATTGCGGCCAGTGCGGCTTAGTGCCTGTCATCGCTTCCAGATGGGTTTCATAGTCAAAACGCGGCACCGTATCATCGGGTTGCGGTTGTAAAAACACCGAAGTGATCCGCCCGTCAGCGGCGGCGGAAAATTGCACCATCCGCCCGCGATCCAGCAGGTTTGCCACCAATGAGGTGATAAATACCGTCTTACCAGAGCGCGACAACCCCGTCACACCCAAACGGATCACTGGCTCAAACAGACTTTCTGAAACACTGTCCGCCATGCGTTCAGCATTCCGCGCAACACCGTCAATAATCGTTCCAAGTACCAAATTCGCAACCTTTATCCTTCACCCCCTCACATAAGCACAAATCGCACCAATTTACAGGGGGGCTTGGCAAAATCGACACTACAGGGTAACGCTGCCCCCATGCCCAGATATGCGTTGAAAATAGAATACCATGGCAAGCCCTTTGCAGGCTGGCAAAAACAGCGCGATGTGCCGTCTGTTCAGCAAGCCATTGAAGAAGCTTTGCAAAAGCTGGAGCCTGAATGCGCAGGCATTCAGGGTGCGGGCCGCACCGATGCGGGCGTTCACGCCTATGCGCAGGTCGCCCATGTAGATTTAGCGAATGATTGGCAGGCGTTTCGGTTGTCAGAGGCGCTGAATTACCACCTGAAACCTCAACCTGTTGCGATCTTGAAAGTAGCCAAGGTGCAGGATGATTTTCATGCGCGTTTTGATGCCGTCGAGCGTGAATATACTTTCCGCCTAATATCACGGCGCGCACCTGCCACCCATGAAGCGGGGTTGGTCTGGCAGATCAATCACCCGCTGGATGTGCCTGCCATGCGCGAAGCGGCCGCTTATCTGATCGGCAAGCACGATTTCACCACTTTCCGTTCCACGTTTTGTCAGGCCCAGTCCCCGGTTAAAACCCTAGATGTTCTGGACATTCACGAACACCCTGCCAAGGGCGGCACCGAGTACCGTTTCACCATCCGCGCGCGCAGCTTTTTGCACAACCAAGTACGCAGCTTTGTCGGCACTTTGGCACGCGTGGGTTCTGGCCGTTGGGAACCCGTTGATGTCAAACATGCGCTGGAAGCCCAAGACCGCGCCCAATGCGGCCCGGTTTGCCCACCACATGGGCTGTATCTGGCCAAAGTTACCTACGATAATGATCCGTTTAAACAGGCAATCCCCGCTTAGGTTTTACCACTTCTTCAGAACATCATAATGGGAAAACCCAGCACCTGCCGTTGCACTGGCTTCCATATCCATCAAGGCAAAATATCCGCCGCATGGCACGCAGTTAAACACTTTTTCAGCGGCAGATTGCGCATCGACCTTTGTACGCCAATGCAAAATATCCGCGTATTCAGCATCGTTTTTCTTCACCAGCTCCCTGCCGATAAAGCCATTTTGCTTGGTTAAAAACTCTGCATTCACGATGTCTGCCGCCGTGATAAGTTGTTGATCGTCAACACCTACAGCTTTGATAAAGGGCGCCCATTCAACGGTTATCGCATCTTGGGCATATAACGGGGTATTCGAAAGGCCCATGATAAAAGCCATGTAAATTAAGTGTTTGAAAGATTTACCCATAGTATTTTCCTGCTCATTTTTATATGTAGTTTTCGCCAGTTCCCATACGTGACCATGATATACAGCGCCTATGCTGACAGATTGTGTCAGTATCTGATCTTTAGTATTTTCTTTACTTACAATCACGGCACCCTACTTTATCTGCAACTATTACGTTTAAAGGAACAACCGATGAAACTCATACTAGCCGCCCTTTCATTTGCGCTTACCATTCCCACAACAAGTTTTGCGCAGGGCCCGAAACTTGATGTCACAACCCTAACTGAAAACCTGCATATGTTATCTGGAAAAGGCGGCAATATCGGTCTTTTGATCGGGCCGGACGGCACCTTTTTGATCGACGATCAAATGGCCCCTGTCGGGCAGCTTTTGAAAGAAACCATCAAAGGTCTTGGCGGCGAACAACCGCGCTTTTTGTTGAACACGCACTACCATTTCGATCACACTGGCGGGAATGAGGCGATCGGTAACGCCGACACCGCCATCGTCAGCCATGATAACGTGCGCAAAAGGCTGGCGAACGGCACCACTATTTTGGCATTTAATGCCACAACGCCACCGGCGCCTGCCAGTGCCTTGCCGGTTGTTACCTTTTCTGAAACCATGCACTTTCATTTGAACGGCCAGACGTTACGCACGGTGCATTTCCCCCATGCCCACACTGACGGCGACAGTGTAGTTTACTTTGAAGAAGCTAATATCGTGCATACTGGTGACATCTTTTTCAACGGTTTTTACCCGTTTATAGATACTGAAAACGGCGGCAGTCTGGCGGGTGTTATTGCCGCTGTGGAAAAGCTGATTGAAACCACGGATGATAACACAAAAATCATCCCCGGCCACGGGCCGCTGGCCAGTCGCGCTGATCTGATGGCCTATCTTGATATGCTGAGTTTTGCCAACACCCGTTTGAGCGCATTAAAAAGCGCAGGCAAATCGGTAGAACAGGCCATCGCCGAAAGCCCGATGCTTGATTATGAAATCGACTGGGCTGATGGGTTGTTTACGTCCGGCAAATGGGTCGGTTTGATTTATCCGTCACTTTAATTCTACGGCATCATCGGCCATGTGTCTGATAGCCGATCCCCCTCAGGCCACGGGTCTGTTGGGTCGTAAGTAATCTCAGATGTTCCTGTGATCCATGAGCGCGGATGTGGCCTTGCCGTTTTTGCAGGTGGTGCGCACATGCACCAACCCAGCGGCGGGGGGGGTATAACGCCTGCCGCGATCACATTGCCGACCTCACCTTCGGCATGCGCATTAACGATGGAAATTGTCATGATTTAATCCAATCCCTTGTCCAGAAACGATAGTTCAACAGCACGGCAGATAATGTCAGGCCACAAACCAACCCGGCCCAGATACCAACCGCCCCGTACCCCCAAGTGAAGCCGAACAGATAACCCGCAGGGATACCGACCAGCCAATAGCTGATCACTGCCAGTATCAGCGGCACCCGTGCATCTTGCACTCCGCGCAGCAAGCCCAATGCGATAATTTGTGTGCTGTCGGCCACATGGAAAAGGGCGGCCATTGCCAGCAGGCTGATACCGATGATCATAATCTCATCACGCGCAGGTTCGGCACTTTCCAGAAATACGCCGATCATCAATTCAGGCAGGGTTAAGAACACGATAACCACCGCGCAAGAAAACATCACGGCCATCGCAAGCACCACAATTCCGCCACGGTGCAAGCCTGCGCTGTCGTCACGCCCTACGGCGCGTCCTGCCCGCACCGTGGCCGCATTTGATAAGCCCACATGCACCATGAATGCAACAGCAGTCCATTGCAGTGCGATACCGTGGGCGGCCAGTTGCAACGTGCCGACCCAACCCATCATCAGGGCGGTGGCGCTGAAAAGTGAGGTTTCCGACAGGCTGGTCAGGCCGATAGGCCAGCCTAGGCGGAACACCTGGCCCAAAGCCTGGGTGTCAATGCGCCAAATGCGTTGGAATAGGGCGTGTTGCGGCAGGTTTCGCGCGGCATATATCGCCAGTATTGGTACGCTGAGTGTCAACAACAACACAGACGAAATAGCAGCCCCTTGGATGCCCAGTTCTGGTGCGCCCCAATTCCCGAAAATCAGGGCATAATTCAACAGGCCGTTCAAAACCGCATCGATAAGCGTTACCCATAAAACAATCGTGGTATGTTCTTGAGCCGACAGATAACTGTGCATCACCATGATAAACAGGCCGGGAAACAAACCGAAGCTGGCAATGCGCAGATAATCCTGTGCCAAACCTGCCACAACGGGGTCTTGCCCCGCAGCCACCAGCCATGTTTCGGCCCACCACAAAATCGGTAGCATAACGATGACATAGGCCGTAGAGGCCCAAAACCCCATCCGCGTCACCCGGCGCACCTGCGCGTCATCGCCTGCACTGGCCGCGTTTGCTACCAGCGGCATGACCGCAAAAGCAAAGCCAGCACCGACAATGAAAAACAGAAAATACATCGAGCTGGCCAAAACCATTGCCGCCAGATCAGGCACCCCGTACCAACCCATCATCACCGTGTCGGTCACACCGATAGCCATCTGTGCAAGGTTGCTGCCGACCAACGGCAGCCCAAGGATCAGCACCGCTTTTGCGTGGCCGCGATATGTCATGATTTGGGTCATAGATATGGCTTAGGGTAAAGTTTTGGATGCGGCAAGAGCCTGATCACATGACTTAAGGCTTTCGGTAGACCCTAGGAATTACATCCCCAAGACTTATTCCCAACCGAGAACACGCAACTTTCAAAATACGTACCTTCAAGGGGGCTTCTAAGCCACATCTTTACACCACGCTGATACCCTTTGGCACGGTGAAATTGGCGTCTTTCATCTGCCGTATTGTGTTTTATCAAGGCCACTTGCCGCTTTTCAGCATGTTGCAACTCTGCCGTCAGCCGTGCTTTACGCGCATCATCAGTCTGCAGCCCGGCCATATCATGCATCAACTTATGCAAAGAAGCACGGTCATCAAGCGCCATCTTAATCACGCTTGACGCCATCGCGTCATAAAACCCGTCGATCTTGTAATTATAAAGATTGGTCAGCTCATACCGGCTTAATTTCATAAAATCGTCTTGGGAATATTTTACCACGTCTAACCGTTTTCCATGATCCAGACTGGCCCGATTCCCCTCACTGCCAATACCTGCAAAACCTGCTTGCGATGTTAAACCAAGACCCGCAAATACGGCTCCAAAAACTATAAATCTACGGCGCTTAATGAAATTAGACATGGCACAAATACCTTTCGTTATCAGAATTAAATCATAATCAAGACGATAAGTACATGGCCGGTAACCTAATGTTGATACGGTTTGTGGCCTGCTTCCCCCATAGCCAAATTCACTAAAATCCCTTAAATTTTACTTTAACCCTGCCATCGTTGCATTGGTGATCTGGTTTTTAGTTTGTCATCCCCGAGCATACATAGACATATTAAAGGGTATCACATATTGTATTGAAAACGGATAAGCCCGTATGTTTATGAAAACTGAAAGCAGGTGTTTGCAATGGAACTTAAGTGGCTGAAAGATTTTCTGACACTGTGTTCAACGGGGAATTTTCGGCTGGCAGCACAGCAACGCTGCGTTTCACAACCTGCCTTTAGCCGCCGTATTCAGGCACTTGAAGCCTGGATGGGGGCGCCGCTGATCGACAGGGGCAGTCAACCCTCACAGTTGACAGAGGCAGGCGAATTGTTTTGGCCTGTAGCGAAAAAAATCGTTGAGCTAGCCAAGGTAAGTAAACAGGAAATTCAAACACATATCCAAGAAGATAAAGAACGCATCAGTTTTGTCACATTCAGCTCTCTCGCCCAAATATTCATTCCAGGCTGGCTAAAAACTTTACGCCCCTTCATTGATGCTAATCAGTTCGCTGTTAAAATTGATTATAACACAATCGAAGAGTGTTTTTCTGTTCTGGAAGACAACACGATGGATTTTTTCATCTGTTATGAAAACCAAGACCACAGGTTTCTTGAAAATGAGCAAGTATTTACATCCCTGAAACTTGGCAAGGAAACACTTATTCCAGTGGCAAGTCCGAACAGTGATGGTACCCCCCGCTGGTGGTTGCCCGATAAACCGGCAGGGCAAATCCCCTGCCTTCATAACGTGTCACAACACTCACCCTCGCCGGTCTGGCATCACATGAACAGCAAATACCGCAATCATCGTTTTAAATCGGTTTACGATTCGACAATCGCGCCACCGTTAAAAGCGATGGCAATCGAGGGGTTTGGTCTGGCCTGGATACCCAGCACCCATATCGTTGATGATTTGGCCAGCGGGCGGCTGGTGCGTGCAGCGGAACAGGCGGATGACATTGCAGTTGATATCAAGATTTACCGCAGTTTAAAAAATACAGAGCCACGGGTGGAAAAACTCTGGCAGGTACTGCTAAAGCAAGCTACGCAGTGATCTGTTTCTGCCTGCACACAGGTTTTTCCTGCAGATATAAAAACCATCCATGATAGTCATTCAGTATAGACTAGCTAAGCTATGCAAATATTGCATGACTTATGCCGATAATAGCATTGGACGCACATTCCTTTGCGCTCTTATGATTTGGTTCGAACCAAAATGTTCAGGGAGAATATATAATGAAAATAACTTCAATTCTATCGTCACTTACAGCGGCCGCTGTGATGGCGACAACAGGTGCGACTGTTGCATCTGCTGAAAGCACGCTCGACATCGTGAAAAAGCGCGGAAACCTGCGTTGCCAAGTTGGCAATCCTTCACCGGGTTATTACAATCTGGATTCAGCTGGTAACTGGTATGGTCTTGACGTATCTGTGTGCCAAGCTGTTGCTGCAGCAGTTTTCGGTGACAAGACAAAGCTTGAAATTCAATCAGTAAGTACGCAAGCGCGTTTCACTGCATTGGCAAATGGTGAAAGTGACATGCTGTCACGTACAGCCACATGGACAATGACACGTGACACACAGCTGGGCATCGATTTTCTGGCAACAAACTTTTATGACGGCCAGGGTTTTACCGTTCGTAAAGACAGTGGCATCACCAACGCAATGGAGCTGAAAGGCGCCAAGGTTTGCGTGACCACAGGGACAACGACAGAGTTGAACCTGACAGATTTCAGCCGTAAGAATGATCTGGGCATCAGCAACGTAACATTTGAAGATTATAACGTGCGTGATGACACATACCTGAACGGTGGCTGTGATGCGGTAACGGGTGATAAATCATCTATGGCCGGCAACATTTCATCCTTTCCAGTTCCGGGCGATCACATGATCCTGCCTGACACATTGTCAAAAGAGCCTCTGGCATCTGCCGTGCGCCATGGTGACAACCAATGGTCTGACATTGTGCGCTGGTCAATCTTCGCATTGATCAATGCAGAAGAGCTGGGCATTACCCAAGCTAATGTTGACGATATGAAAGCCAACTCAAAAGATCCAAATGTACTGCGTATGCTTGGTGCTGAAGGTGAGTTGAGCAAAGGTCTTGGTCTTGATGGCGACTGGGCTTACAACATCATCAAAGAAGTCGGTAACTACGGCGAAATCTATGAAAAATACATGGGTGACGGCGAGTTGGGTATCGGCATCGCACGCGAAGGTTCATTGAATGCACTATGGACCAATGGCGGTCTGATGTATTCGCCACCAATGCGTTAAGCTAAAAACCATTTTAACGCCGAGCCTTTGGGTTCGGCGTTATTGTTTTAAGCTGGCGTTACAGTTCAGTGAAAACACCAACAACGGGGTATTGATGTGACGGATAAAACCGCTCAAAAGGCCAAAGTGCGTGTACGGCCAAAAGAAGAATTCAATTTTTTCCAGGATCAACGGGTGCGCTCTGCGTTCTACCAGATTTTAACCGCTGGCATTGTTGGCTGGTTTGCCTGGTATCTGATTTCCAACACCGCTCATAACCTTGAAGTGCGTGGCATGAACACCGGTTTTAGCTTTATCAATGCAAGTGCCGGTTTTGATACGGATTTCAAACTGATTGAATACAAGCCCGGTGTTGGCACTTATGGTGACATCTTTATCATCGGCGCGCTTAACACCCTTCTGATCTCGTTTCTGGCAATCATTGTCAGTACCGTTCTGGGTTTTATCATCGGTGTTTTGCGACTGTCGTCAAACTGGCTGATTGCCAAAGTGGCACTGGCATATGTTGAGGTTTTCCGTAACATCCCGCTACTTATCCAAATCGTATTTTGGTATATCGGGGTTTTCAGCCTGCTGCCCGCAGTCAAGAAATCCCTTGATCTGTCTTTTGGTGCAGAACGCGTGATCCTGAACAACCGTGGGCTATATATGTCTACACCTGTTCCCGGCGATCTGTTCTGGATGACCTTAGCCACATTTGCCGCCGCTGTTATCGGCGCTGTTATATACCGCCGCCGCGCCCGTAAACGCCAAGATGCAACAGGCGTGCAAACCAACACATTGCTACCCTCGCTCGCGGCCATTATTTTTCTACCTCTTATCGTATTCTTTGCGACAGGTATGCCGCTGGGATGGGACATTCCTACCTTGCAAGGTTTCAACTTTGTAGGGGGTGGCAGTGTTCCGCCATCATTCCTGGCTTTGCTTGTATCGCTTAGCATCTATCACGCCGCCCATATCGCCGAGTCTGTGCGGGCGGGCATTCTGTCAGTTAATCGCGGCCAAAGCGATGCGGCCATGTCTATCGGTCTGAAACCGGGCAAGGTTATGGGGCTGGTTATCATCCCGCAGGCCATGCCTGCGATTGTGCCGCCTTTGATCAGTAACTGGATGAATACTGTGAAGAACTCGTCATTGGCGATTGCCATTGGCTATTCCGACATCGTGAGCCTGTTCATGCAAACCGCGCTTAACCAAGCGGGTTATGCGGTGGAAATGGTGGGGATGACCATGGCGTTCTATATGTTCATCAGCCTGACCATTTCGTTCTTCCTGAACATTTACAATAAACGTGTACAACTGGTGGAGCGGTAAAATGACCATTATAAAAGCAACAAAAACTCCCGCACGCCCGGAACCGCTGTCGGAAACATCTGTATTGGGCTGGATGAGGAAAAATCTGTTCAGCTCGGTCTTCAACTCGATACTGACCGTGATGGCAACCTACATCATCTATCTGACCATCAGCGGCGTATATGGCTGGGGTTTCGCGGATGCTACATTTACCGCTGAAAACCGGCGCGAGTGTTATGACTACAGTCTGCACGGTGCTTGCTGGGCCGGTGTCATCGACTGGTTCGACAACATATTCTACGGACGATACCCGCGCGACGAAATTTGGCGGATCAACTTTGGCGGCCTTTTATTGGTCCTATGGATGGCCCCGCTTTGGCTACCACGGGTTAAAGGCAAAGTTCTTGTCGGCGTGAGCGTGGTGGCATTCTACCCGTTCCTAGCTGGCTACCTTTTCTCAGGCGGCGACAAGGGCTTGTTTATGCAAGTTATGATTTCAGCTGCAATTGTTGCATTTGCAATCAACATGGCCAATGCGGCGGTTGGAGTGATCAAAGATACCAGCCTAGACGTATTCATACTGAAGCTGCTTGGGCAAACCGAAGCCACTGAAAAGACCCAACGCAATGTCCTGATCGGACTTGTAGCCGTTGGCTTTGGTGCCGCATTTTTATGGCAATCAAGCTGGGTCGTGGAATTTGTGATCTGGACCCAATGGGGCGGATTGTTCCTAACGCTGGTAATCTCTGGCATCGGTATCGCCTCGGCCTTACCGGGTGGGATTATCCTGGCACTGGGGCGGCGTTCTAAACTGCCGGTACTGCGGGTGCTTGCCACCGGCTTTATCGAGGTTTTTCGCTCAGTTCCGCTGATCACCGTGCTTTTCATGGCCACAACCATGTTCCCGTTGTTTATGCCCGAAGGTTTCGTGCTGAATAAACTGGTGCAAGTGATCATCGCCGTGGTCTTGTTTAACGCCTGTTATATGGCAGAAACTGTTCGCGCCGGCCTGCAAGCGATCCCTAAAGGACAAGCCGAAGGGGCGCATACCATCGGTCTGGGTTATTGGGGCACAATGGGGCTGATCATCATGCCGCAAGCCCTGAAACACATGATCCCTAATATCGTGGGCAGTTTCATCGGCTTACTGAAAGACACCACTTTGGTATCAATCATCGGTCTGTTTGACATCTTGGGAATGCTACGATCCATCAGCAAAGACGTGCCATGGCTTGGCCTGCACAAAGAGCCGCTGGTGTTTGGCGCAATCCTGTTCTTTATCATCTGCTTCGCAATGTCCAAATACAGCCGGCATCTTGAAGTGAAACTATCGGCTGGCAACAATCATTGACCTGGCACTTGAAGGAGAAATACTATGAGTAATGCACAAACAAAGGGTCAGTTGGCTTCCGCTATATCAAGCGAAGTGATGATCGAAGTGAATAAAATGAACAAATGGTACGGTTCGTTCCATGTGCTGAAAGATATTGAGCTGACGGTACACAAAGGCGAACGGCTTGTAGTTTGCGGGCCATCAGGTTCGGGTAAATCCACCCTGATCCGCTGCATCAACGCGCTGGAAGAACACCAAGAGGGTGAGATCATTGTTGACGGCATCTTGCTAGGTAAGAACCTGAAAAATCTGGATCATATCCGCACCGAAGTAGGTATGGTATTTCAGAACTTCAACCTGTTCCCGCACCTGACCATTCTGGAAAACCTGACCCTAGGCCCGATCTGGGTACGCAAAAAAGCCAAGGCAGAGGCGATTGAAACCGCCATGATGTATCTTGAACGGGTTAAGATACCCGAGCAGGCCGATAAATATCCCGGCCAAATGTCCGGGGGGCAACAGCAACGGGTAGCGATTGCGCGTTCTTTGTGCATGAACCCCAAGATTATGTTGTTTGATGAACCGACCTCGGCGCTTGACCCTGAGATGATCAAAGAGGTGTTGGACACCATGGTTGATTTAGCGGAAACTGGCATGACCATGATCGTGGTGACACATGAAATGGGTTTTGCCAAAACCATCGCGGATGAGGTGATCTTCATGGATGAAGGCGACATTGTTGAACGCAACACACCCGAAGAATTCTTTGGCAATCCAGAGCATGAGCGCACGCAAAAATTCCTGAGCCAAATACTCTAAACACCCACTTCTGTAGTTCCTGATCGAAGGCTTTGCAAAATGATCAAAGTCACTGAACGCGAAAACCCCGTAGATATGGTAACATTCACTGAGACGGATCGGTTGTTTCTAAACCCTTTGGAAACAACCGATTGGCGCATCAGGCGGGTTATTCATGATAAGGTTGTAGCGTGTTCTGAAGCATTGCCGGGTGGCTTGTGCCTGATGATATTTGACGCTTTTCGCCCGCGCACGCGTCAATGGGAACTTTGGCGACCTGTGTTTGCCAAAATCACCCAAGACAATCCCAATTGGACGAAAGCGCAGGTCTATACCGAAGCCTCCCGTTGGGTTGCCCCGCCCGATGGGCTTGGCAGCGGTCATCAAGCGGGGGCAGCGGTTGATGTGAAGCTGGCCCACCCGGATCGCACAGAACTGGATTTCGGCGGGGCGATGAAAGGGTTAACTGGGGTCGCACCAACCAATTGGCCGGTTTCCCCGGAAATACGCAAAAACCGCGATATGCTGGTGACGGCCATGCACGCCGTTGGCATGATAAATTACCCCGACGAATGGTGGCACTTTTCCTACGGCGACCGCTTATGGGCCGAAGTGACCAATCAAAACGCGGCGTTTTTTGCGCCTATAGACTAAGCAGCCACACATAAACGAATTGAAAGCCAGACCATGTCTACCAAGTTTTACACTACACCAGGTAAATTTTATCGCGGAAACCTTCATACCCATTCAACAGGTTCAGATGGGGTTCTAGAACCTGCAGAGGTTTGCCGCCGCTATCAGGCGGAGGGGTATGATTTTATCTCACTCACAGATCATTTTGTTGGAAAGTTCAACTACCCGATCACCGATACAACCGCCCTTCGTAATGACAGCTTCACCACCATTTTAGGGGCTGAATTGCATACGGGCATTATGAGTAATGATTGTTTGTGGCATCTCTTGGCAATAGGTCTTCCGCGCGATTTCACCCCGCCTGATGCACCACATTTCAAGCCTGTCAAAGGTTCTGAAAGCGCACCCGATATAGCGCAGCGCGCACGCGATGCAGGTGCGTTTGTGGCCATCGCACACCCGCATTGGTCCGGCCTGACCGAGGCTGACGCCCGCTCTATTACTGCAGCCCATGCGGTAGAGATTTACAACCACGGTTGCGTTGTCGACAATGATCGCGGCGAGGGTTTTGTAACACTGGAATACTTGCTAAATCAGGGCCAGCACCTGAATCTGATCGCCACGGATGATGCCCATTTCGGCACACCGGATTTTTTTGGCGGCTGGGTTATGGTCAAGGCCACCGAAAATACCCCCAAAGCATTGCTTGCATCCCTTAAGGCAGGCGAGTTTTATGCCAGCACCGGACCGGAAATTAACGATATCAGGCTAACAGGTAACAGTGTTGAGATAGATTGCTCAACTGCTTCAACCATTATGATACAAGGCCAAGGCACATCGATGGTTAAACTGCATGGCCAGTCAATGACTACGGCAGAGCTTTCGCTTGATCGCCTGACAGGGTCATCATGGATACGTGTGACCATTATTGACCGCGCGGGCAAGCGGGCGTGGTCAAACCCGATTTGGCTGAGTAGTTAATAGTAAGGCCGCGCCTGATAACCGGGTAGCGGCCTCATAAACGGTTTAAAACAACCCCAATGCCACCTCGATTAGTGCTATTTTACAATACTGAATATAGGAGCAGGCTGTATTTATAAGGCAGTGAAAATAATACCTTTCGCCATTGGTCTTGTCCCGTTTGCGTTCCGACCTCACAATTGATTTAAGCTGCCTTTTTTCAAAAGCCAAGCACTGCACGACCTTTGGCTCATGGGGCGGACTTTCCAAGCCCGAAACCCACGTGACATGATCTGCAGAATGCGACACAGAGATTCGACTGACCACACGCTTTTCCTAGCGTCAATGAACGCAAACCTCATCCGCTTTGGCCAGCAAAGAAGATTACCGCCTTTTAAAACGCCAATGATTTTAGTGAGGATTACCGATCAAATTACGCCCAACAGGTGGAATCAGTGTGTCACTTAAGGCCTAAGTCAAGGCATACCGTTGCAGTCTCCGTGGGAATTGAGTGGTTTTATGTCCGCTTTGAGAATTAATGCAGCGTCCAGACTGCACCCGCAGCGAATGACCGCAATCCACCCATACTTTTAAATATCACATTATGAATAGTTCTTTGCTATGTCCGCATAGCCGACCGACGATAATTTTAAATGACATCCCTTTCGGGCTAACGAGACCGCGTTTCGCGGTGTTTGTTGGCCGTAAGTGAACCCAATGGCAATTAAGCGACCTAAATGGCAAAGTTGCCTGACCTTTTACAGGGCTTTTGAAGTGGTGCTGCAAGGGAGAATAGAACTCCCGACCTCGTCATTACCAATGACGCGCTCTACCACTGAGCTACTGCAGCACTTCACTGGGGCGCGTTTTATCGCAAAAAACGCGAAACGCAAGGGGTAACTAGACCCCGCGCAAAGCTTATTGTATGGGGATGGCATGAGCAAAGAAGAACGCCAGATGACAGACAAGGAAAAGGCCGCAGCAGAACGTGCTGTACGGTTGCGCAAACAGTTGCGTGAAAACCTGCGCCGGCGTAAATCACAAAGCCGGTCGCGTAAAGCAGCCGACACAAAGGGGTAAGGCCATATGGATTCGATTGTAGTACGGGGTAGCGGCCCTTTGAACGGTGAAATCACTATTGCGGGTGCTAAAAACGCGGCCCTGACATTGATGCCCGCCACCTTACTGACGGATGAGCCGCTGACATTAACCAATGTGCCGCGCCTGTCGGACATCAAAACCACCAATGAATTACTTTCGTCTCTGGGCACGGAAGTGGCCGTTATGCAAGGTGGCCAGATCATTGTGCTGGACACTCACAAGATCACCAATCACACCGCCGTTTATGACATCGTGCGCAAAATGCGCGCCTCAATTCTGGTGCTTGGCCCGATGTTGGCGCGTGACGGCAAAGCCGTTGTATCGTTGCCGGGCGGTTGTGCCATTGGTGCCCGCCCAGTGGATTTGCACCTTAAGGGGCTAGAGGCCATGGGCGCCACGATTGAGCTGAAAGAAGGCTACATTCACGCCACCGCCAAAGGCGGCTTGAAAGGGGCTGTGATTGAATTTTCTTTCGCCTCTGTGGGTGCCACCGAAAACATTCTGATGGCCGCCACCTTGGCCAAAGGCACCACCGTGATCAAGAACGCGGCGCGTGAGCCAGAGATCGTTGATCTGGCGGATTGCCTGCGTAAAATGGGAGCTCAAATCAGTGGGGACGGCAGCCCTGACATCACCATTGAAGGCGTTGAAAAACTGCACGGCGCCACCCACCCCGTGGTTTCTGACCGCATTGAGCTGGGCACCTATATGCTGGCTCCGGTCATTGCAGGGGGTGAGGTTGAACTGATCGGCGGGCGCATAAACCTGCTGACGGCTTTTTGTGAAAAGCTGGATGAAGCGGGCATTAACGTTACTGAAACCAAACGTGGCTTGAAAGTTGCCAATCGTGGCAGCCACATTACGGGTATTAATGTTGTGACTGAACCCTTCCCCGGCTTTCCAACCGATCTGCAAGCCCAGATGATGGCCGCCCTTTGCACCGCAAACGGCACCTCTGTGCTGGAAGAAACCATATTTGAGAACCGCTTCATGCACGCCCCAGAACTGATCCGCATGGGGGCCGATATTGACATCAGCGGTGGCATTGCCACGGTAAAAGGTGTCAAGAAACTGAAAGGTGCGCCAGTGATGGCCACTGATCTGCGCGCCTCCGTATCACTACTGCTGGCAGGGTTAGCTGCAACGGGCGAAACCATTGTATCGCGGGTTTACCACCTTGATCGCGGCTATGAACAGCTGGTGCGCAAACTATCCGCCTGCGGGGCCGATATCGAAAGGATTTCTGAGTAATGGTAAAAGACGCACGATTTGAAGACGCCCAAGAACTGCCCTTGCGCCTGATCGCACGCGATGCAGGCGACTTGGCCGTTATCTCCACCCTGCTGCAAGATGCAGTTCTGCCGATGAAAGAAACTTCTTGGCAGCCTGATGTGAACCGTTTCGGTATGCTGGTAAACCGCTTTCGCTGGGAAGATAAAACCCATGCAGAACAGGGCAAACGTCCCTATGAACGGGTGCAATCCATGCTGGTGATTGATTGTGTGCAAAACGTGTCTTCTATGGGTGTTGACCATAACGATAAAGAACAGATTATCTCTATTCTTTCCGTGGCTTATGAAAATGACAAGGTCACTTTCACCCTAGCAGGTGATGGCGCATTATCACTCGATGTTGAATGTCTTGCGATCACTATAAAAGATGTCACCAAACCCTATGCCGCGATTTCAAAATCTGCCCCACGGCACAATCTGGACTAACCTCATGCCCGTTTATCTGAACACCAAAGACGCTGATTTTGAAGCGTCATTCACAGCTTTTTTAAGTAACAAACGTGAAACCACGGTTGAAGTGGACGACACGGTTGCCGCTATTATTGCCGATGTGCGCACGCGCGGTGATGCCGCAGTGATTGCGCTAACCGCCAAGTTTGACCATTTTACGCCCACACCCGAAACACTGGCCTTCAGCCCTGCCGAAATTGATGCAGCCATTGCGAAAGTGCCCGAAGCCGAAGCCAAAGCACTGCAAATTGCGGCTGACCGAATTCGCGCTTACCACACCAGACAACTGCCTGAAGACGCATGGTGGCAAGATGCCAGCGGCGCCTATCTTGGCTGGCGTTGGTCAGCGGTGGAAGCGGCGGGTCTTTACGTGCCGGGCGGGCTTGCATCCTATCCTTCATCGGTGTTGATGAACGCCATCCCTGCCAAGGTTGCAGGCGTTGATCGCCTGTGCATTTGCGCGCCGACCCCAAACGGTCAATACAATCCTCTGGTGTTGCTGGCGGCCCGCCTTGCAGGTGTTGAAACCATCTATCGTATCGGCGGTGCTCAAGCCATTGCAGCAATGGCTTATGGCACCAAAACCATTGATAAAGTTGACACAATAACGGGGCCGGGAAACGCCTATGTGGCCGCCGCCAAACGCCGTGTTTATGGCACGGTTGGCATTGATATGATCGCGGGCCCATCCGAAATTCTGGTGATTGCCGACAAGGATAATAACCCTGACTGGATCGCCCTGGATATGCTTTCGCAGGCCGAACACGATGAAGATGCGCAAGCGATTTTGATCACGGATGATGAGGTTTTCGCAAGTAAGGTTACCGCCGCGATTGAAACCCGTCTGGAAACGCTGGAACGCCGCAAAATCGCTGCTAAAAGCTGGCAGGAAAATGGCGCCGTGATCATCGTTGACGACTTGGATGAAGCCGCAACACTATCTGACCGCATCGCCCCCGAACACTTGGAACTGTGCGTTACTGACGCCGAAGAATATGCCAAAAAAACCCGCCACGCGGGCGCAATTTTCATCGGTGCTTGGACGCCAGAGGCGGTTGGCGATTACGTCAGCGGCCCCAACCATGTGTTGCCAACAGCACGCTCTGCCAGATTTTCATCAGGTCTGTCGGTTTTAGACTTTATGAAACGCACAACTTTAGCCAAGATGACCCCAAACGCACTGGCCGCCATCGGCCCTGCTGCCGAAACGCTGGCGCAATCCGAAAGTCTGGAAGCGCACGGCTTATCGGTCAGGGCGCGGCTGGATCAACTGAACCAAGGCAATAAGGGCTGACATGTCTTACCTTACGCACATTGAACTGGATGACACGGGCCTTCCCGCCCCGACGCCTGAAGTGGATCAGGAACGCAAAATCGCGATTTATGACCTGCTGGAAGACAATGTTTTCGGCTTGCCCGACAAAGACGGCACCCCATCGCCCGCTGGCCCCTACAAGCTGACCTTGTCAATTCTGGACAAGAGATTGGTGTTTGATGTGCTGACAGATGCGGGCGAAAAAGCCGCAGAGTTCCATTTATCTTTGTCGCCGTTTCGCGAAACCATCAAAGATTATTTCCAGATTTGTGAAGCCTATTTTGATGCGGTCAAATCTATGCCGGCAGCCCAAATCGAAGCCATCGACATGGGCCGTCGCGGTATCCACGATGAAGGTGGCCGCCTAGTACAGGAACGCCTTGAGGGTAAAATTGAAACCGACAAAACTACAGCAAGGCGTTTATTCACCTTGATCTGTGTTTTGCATTTTAGGGGTTGAAGCATGGCTGATACCCCAAGTGCAGTGCTGTTTTGTTGCGATCACAATTCAATCCGTTCCCCCATGGCCGAGGCTTTGATGAAGCAACTTGTGGGCACAAAAATCTTTGTGCAATCCGCAGGCGTGAAAAGTGATAGCGACATCGACGGCTTTGCGGTGGCAGTTTGTAAAGAACTGGATGTGGAGCTGTCCAAGCACAAAGTCCGTTCTTTTGAAGAACTGGAAGACTGGGGCGAACAACTGGACAGTTTTGATCTGGTCATTGCCCTGTCACCAACATCGCACCGGCGCATCACAGAGCTGACAAAAGGCCACGCGGTTGACGTGGAATATTGGGAAACCGCCGACCCTACTAAAGTGGGTGAGAGCCGTGACGAAAAACTTGCCGAATATCGCGCGGTTCGCGATGATATTATCGCCAATATCAAAGGCAAGTTTATAGGAGAGGATTAACCTTCCTTAACAAAATCGTCCAAAATCATGCCAAACTCGGTGCCATACGCTTTCCATACGCAAAACATACCAAAATCATACACCTATTTCCCCAAAACCTGTGGCAATTAACCTATGTTAACGCCCTGAAACGCAGACCTGCTACCCTTTTTACTTGTATTTTTGCACAAAGCGCATCATGTAAGCCACGCATAGGGCTAAAACCCTATAATAAACTGATAAATTAGGAGTAAACATGGCTAAAGAAGAACTTCTCGAATTCGATGGTGTCGTTATCGAGCTTTTGCCGAATGCGACATTTCGGGTAGAGCTAGAGAACGGCCATGAAATCATCGCCCATACTGCGGGCAAAATGCGTAAAAACCGCATTCGTGTGCTGGCAGGCGACAAGGTTCAGGTGGAAATGACACCTTATGACTTGTCCAAGGGCCGCATCAACTACCGCTACAAATAATCCCATGCGTTTGGTTCTGGGTTCCGCCAGTCCGCGCCGCTTGGAGCTGCTTGGGCAGATCGGCGTTGTGCCGGATGCCGTGTGCCCTGCTGACATTGACGAAACCCCGCTTAAGGCGGAACTGCCGCTAACGTATGCGCGTCGTTTGGCGGCAAGCAAAGCACATGCGATTGTCCTTGAAAAGAATGAGATCGCCCTTTGTGCCGACACAGTTGTGGCCGTTGGCAGGCGTATTTTAGGCAAACCGGAAAATACTGCCCAAGCTGTTGAATTTTTACACCTTTTATCAGGACGACGCCACAGTGTGATCACGGCTGTAGCCGTAAGATCAGGGGATCGCTTGCTGGAAAAGCAAGTCACCACAGCGGTGAAGTTCAAGCATATGTCAGACGCAGAAATATCCGCCTACATACGATCAGATGAATGGCAGGGCAAAGCCGGTGGCTACGCCATTCAAGGTATTGCAGCGGCCTTTATCCCCTGGATCAACGGCTCTTACAGCAATGTTGTCGGCCTGCCGCTTGCGCAAACTGCAGGGCTTTTAACCGGTGCTGGTTATGCACTGAATTACGCATTGGAAACACCATGATAAAGGGCCGCATCGTTGCCATAGACCGTATTGAGGGGCGCACCGCTGCCGCTTTGTTACAAGACGGAAAATTACAGGATCTTTTGGTCGATCCTGCGGGCAACCGCCCTCGCCCCAGTGCGATTTACCGCGCAAAAGCAACGCGCCCCATGAAGGGCCAAAATGGTATTATTCTAGATTTGGGTGCTGGCCAAAAAGGTTTCTTGAAACAAGCCAAGGGAATCGCCACCGGTGCCACATTACTGGTTCAGGTCAGCACACATGCCGAGATTGGCAAAGCGGCCCCCGTGGTTAATAAACTGTTATTCAAAAGCCGTTACGCTATCGTTACACCAAATGCGCCCGGCATAAATATCGCACGCTCTATCCGCGAAGAAGACGAACGCCTGCGGTTGCACGAAATAGCCCATGATGCATTTGATGAAGCCCCTGAGGGCTGCGGCCTGATCCTGCGCTCTGCGTGTAACGGGGCCGATGAGGGCGATATATACGCCAATATCGCAGCTATGTTGCAAGGGGCTGTGACTGTATTGAACGATGATACTGGCACGCCTGAACTGCTGTTGGATGCGCCCGATGCCGCTGAAACTGCATGGGCCAACTGGGGTGATATTGATCAACTTGTCGACGATGAAGAATGTTTTGAAACCTTGGGCGTATGGGATCACATCCACGCGCTGGAACGCCCCGAATGCCCGCTTTCAGGGGGGGCTTCCATGGTAGTTGAACCCACCCGCGCTTTAGTTGCGGTAGACGTGAACACCGGTAGTGACTTTTCACTATCAGCAGGCCTGAAAGCCAATATAGCAACGGCCAAAGACCTGCCGCGACAGCTACGCTTGCGCGGGCTTGGCGGCCAGATCGTGATTGATTTTGCGCCCAGCCCCAAGGCAGAACGACGCAGTATTGAAACCCAACTGCGCCGCGCTTTTAAGGCCGACAGCATCGACACGATCCTTGTCGGCTGGACACCTTTGGGCCACTATGAATTGCAAAGAAAACGCGAACGATTACCCCTGTCAGAGGTGTTAAACACATGAGTTGCCCGATCTGTAAAAAACACCCCGAACCCCAATACCGCCCGTTCTGTTCCAAGCGCTGCGCTGACATTGATCTGGGCAAATGGCTGACCGGAAGTTACGCCATTCCGGCCATGGAAATCGATGATGAAGACAGCGTTCCGTCGCCATCCGCGCACCAAGATCAAAAATTACACTCGTAAAGCATATCCCATTATTTTAATCTGAATTACGGATGAAAACAAACCAGTAAGACGCGGCAACCATAGCCCCTCCGATAATATTTCCGGTTGTTACAAAAACTAGATTCTGAAACACCCCGTATAAATCCCAATCAATAAACCCACCAAACATGGCGATGGGGAAAACGTACATGTTGGCTACGGAATATTCAAATCCGACCCCGACAAATGCAGAGATAGGCAAAATAATAACAGTCACCTTACCAACAACAGAATGGGCGGCAAAACTCATCCATACCGCAAGACAAACCAGTATGTTACACAAAATACCTCTGAAAAAAGCCTGCGTCGGGCTTAAGCCCAGCTTGGCCAATGCAATCTCTGCAACCTTGTCAGAAAGTGTGTCGGGTACCATCACCCCGGCCAGCACAACACACATAGCGATGATCAATGCGCCCAGGAAATTTCCCACCCAGACGATCCCTCAGTTTCGTAAAAGCTTGCGCAGAGACCTTTTTTCATCGGCAAGGGAAATAATCATTAATGCATTCCCGGTAAACAATTCCGCACCTGCGATCACGACCAGAACAAGCCCCAGCGAAAAGGCAATGCCACCAAGCATTCGCGTTGGCCCTGCCCCAAAACTGCTGTCGGCCACAACCAAAGTATAGAATAATGCCCCAAGTGCGATAAACGCGCCGGCCAATATTGCCAGCATGAACAGGTTCCCGGCCATAGCTTTACTTTTCAGAACGCCCGCGTTTCGCACCTTTTGGGCGATGGTTTTTGGTGAGTATGCATCTGTTTGAAACTCTTCCGGCCCAGGCATATTATACGTTCCTTTGAATTTAGGCTTATTGAATGGTTAGTTACTAAAATTGGACCATGCAATTTAATTTGCGTCAAGGACACAATACGCGTTTCAGTTCATGCTCAGGTATAGCTTTGATGGCAGAGTTATTCTGAACTTGCCTGAAGTGCTATAATTTAAGCAAGTGGGTAACCACCTTACGGTGATTTATAAATAGGGACACGGATGTCAGAAAAACCTAAAAATACAAAAGAGAACACGCCTTTTCCACCCATTGGGTGGAATGTGGTTGGACTTGGGCTTCTTACGCTATTCGTTATGACATCCATATTTGGGCCAGGAAGCGAAACTTCGGTTCAGACGGTCACTTACAGCGATATTAAAACAATGATCCGTGACGGCGATGTATCGTCAGCGGTGTTGGAAGAGCATTCCATTATCGTCGTTACCGGTGACACAGACACACCCGACAGCCAGCAATTCCGTGCAGTGACCCCAACACAGGATGATCCGACACTTCTACCGATGCTAGAACAAAAAAACGTGAAAATAACCGCGCGCGCACCCAAAGGCGTATCCAGTATCAGCTATATCCTGCCTTGGGTTTTAATTCTTGGCGTCTATATCTGGTTCCAGCGCCGAATGATGTCAGGTATGGGCGGCCAGTTGGGCGGCAGCGGCCTTGGCGGCTTGTTCAAAGGCCGTTTTTCCAAACCGACAGAGCAAAAACTGCAGATCACTTTTGACGATGTGGCGGGGCAAGATCAGGCCAAACGCGAAGTTTCAGAACTGGTGGAGTTCCTGCGAGAGCCTGAGCGTTTTAAGCGCGTCGGTGCAACTGTTCCCCACGGTGTCCTATTGATGGGGCCACCCGGTACGGGCAAAACCCTATTGGCCAAGGCACTGGCGGGTGAGGCAGATGTGCCCTTTTTCTCAACCACGGGGTCGGAATTCATCGAAGTTTTTGCCGGCGTCGGTGCCGGTCGAGTGCGCAAAATGTTCGAAGCCGCGCGCAAAGTCGCCCCGGCAATCATTTTCATCGATGAGCTGGACAGTATCGGGCGCACACGCGGCACAGGGCTTGGCGGCGGGCATGATGAGCGCGAACAGACCCTTAACCAAATTCTGGCGGAACTGGACGGATTTGACGGGCGCGAAGCGGTTGTGGTTCTTGCAGCAACCAACCGGCCCGATGTTCTGGATCCGGCACTGCTGCGCCCGGGGCGTTTTGATCGGCATGTCACACTGAACCTGCCGGACAAGTCTGCCCGCCGTGCTATTTTGGACATTCACGCAAAAAACTTACCGCTGAAAGACAGTGACAATCTGGATTTGATCGCCGCCGGAACGCCCGGATTTTCCGGTGCTGATTTAAAAAACCTGCTGAACGAAGCGGCAATCAGTGCTGCACGGCGCAAAGGGGCATTCATTCTAAAGTCTGATCTGGAAGAAGCCCGCGACAAGGTGTTGATGGGCACAGTGCGCACGCTGGCGATCCAGCCCGAAGAAAAGCACCGGCTTGCAGTGCATGAAGCAGGCCACACCACGGCGGCGTTTTATACGCCCGAAGCTGATCCGTTGTTCAAAGTCACGATCATTCCCCGGGGCCGTAGCCTAGGGGCACCCATATGCTAAGCACCGAGGAACGCCATACGCTGCCTGAAGATTATCTGCATGGTCAACTGGTTACTTTACTGGCAGGTCGGGCCGCCGAGAAATTGCTTTTGGGTACAGTCAATTCTGGTGCTGATGACGATATCAAACGGGCGGCAGCAATGGCCCGTTCAATGGTCTCGAGGTGGGGTATGGACGAAGATATCGGGCCTGTTGATTTGCGGCAAAGCGAAGATCATCCATTTCTGGGCCAGTCCATTGCCCAACCACGCGATTATGCTGATGAAACCGCAGCCCTTGTTGATCGTGCCGTCATGACAATTCTCAAAGATGCGGAAACTAAAGCAACCAAGATACTAACAGATCACAAACCTGGATTTGAACATCTGATCAAGACGCAGGAAGCCACCGAAACGATGGATTTTGAAGGCATACGGGAATGTCTTGAACCTAACAAGAATGTGCTGCCCTTGAATGCCAAAGCCAGCAAGAAAAAGAAACCGCTGACAAAAAGGTAAAACGGGAAGCGATCGAAGTTTGTGGCAAAAAACCATAAGGATGCCAGTATTCAACCAACAACCGCGCCCTAAGATCAGAAATTACACTGACAAGCCATATTCCCTCTTGCCAGCCTGCCCCCCCTATCCTAAAACGCCCCGACCCAGCGATGGTTTTAAACCTTTGCGAAACAAGTGCCCGAGTAGCTCAGGGGTAGAGCAGTGGACTGAAAATCCTCGTGTCGGTAGTTCAAATCTACCCTCGGGCACCATTTCAACTAATATTAATATTTAATAACAAGACATTAAGCGTTTTTAATCTAATCTGATCCACCCTTTAATCCACCTTAATGACGTTACAGGCTAGGGATTATCAAATATTTTAGTGGGGAGTTTTTGGCTTAAGTTGTACACTATTCTATAGGAAATATGTGGCCACTATTTGCACTCAAGTGCAAAACGCTGGCCTACGAAACACCAGCCGAACGCTTCGGCGCATGTATGCAACGATCAGTTGAATCCGTAAGACAAAGCTGCCGTTCGTTGAGATGTCAAGATAGGGTACTAACGGCCGAGGCTGTGTGAAAACTAACTGTGGGCGCAATCTACAAGAACGTAGTTCCCGATACCGGCGCTTCACGGAACAACATTCCTATTTAACACGCGCGTCTACTATATATTGGAATAATATTCTCCTGCACTTGTCATTTTTCGAGTTTTCACACAGCCTCGGCCCATTCCTGCCGTTTACAGGTTGTTCAGATGTTGCAGGGCAGATTTCACCAAAGCAGACGTTGGGTAAAATAATTGCATAAGGCAAGTGTCGCGGGGGAAATTCATTCCTTTATCAACAAGACGGATCAGAGCCTCCATTAAATTAAACGCAAAACTGTTCCATTTTTCCGACCATGGACAGTGCCAGAAATCGTAAAACTGGGAATGTGTAAGTTACGCTTTGAAGTTACCGAATATGAATTAAAATGAAGCTATATAAGCGAGAATATTTTCAATATCTTCTGCCTTCTTCAGACCAGGAAAGGACATTTTAGTGCCAGAGATCACATCTTTTGGTTTTCTCAAAAATGCAGTTAGATTTTCAGTTGTCCAAACCTCACCTTCTTCAATCTTCGCTTTCATAGCCTTGGAATATTTGAAATCTGGATTGATACCATAAGGAGCGTCAATAATACCTGTCAGAACGGGCCCAACCTTATTTTTTGCGCCCTCGCCAATCGCGTGGCAGGCTTTACATTTCCTAAAAACCTTTTTGCCTTTATCGACATCGCCACCGGCAAACGCGGGTAAAGCAATTACCGTTAGAATGAGGCTGGTTGAGATAAGTTTAAGGTGCATTTGCACTCCTCCGTTTATTGTTTTCTTGTTAGACATGTATTTCTAGTCGCGCATCGCCAAACTCGGGCAATATCTGATTAATCATATTCAAAGACATTACACTGAAGGCTGTGGAAAGCCCATCAGCCAATACAGCGCGATCTGCAGAGACGGATATCAGCCTGTGTACTTTACCAGGGCGTCCAGTCTGGGGGTTAATTATATGGCCAAGTTGTCCTCTTTCATCCAAAACCGTACCCAGTGTCGCAGAACTGGCAAGCGCACGGTTTTTCAATTCTACTTGTCCCACCAATGTACCGTCAGGCGTTGCAATACCTGCCTGCCAAGGGTTGCCGTCAGGGCGGCTTCCAAGGGCAGAAACTTCGCCCATATTGATCATCACATCGTTAAAACCATGCGCACGTAACAATGAGGCCACCCGGTCAGTAATGTAGCCTTGGGCAATCCCGTTCAACGTCAGGGCCACACCCTTCTGTTCAAAACGAACCAAAGTACTGTCAAAGTAAAGTTTTTCCCAACCTACATGTGCACGTGTAGCATAAATTTCAGCGGCAGAAGGCATCTTGCCATCACTTGCCGCACGTGCATAGAGCGCCCAAAGCGGTTGAACAGTAGGGTCGAATGCACCATCTGTCGCAGAGTGTATTGCGCTGGCAATGCTGAGCAATTCCAACAACTCTGACGGTGGGCTGTCAATCGAACCAAACCGGTTCAATTGCGATAAAACGGAATTTTCCCGATACAGGCTGAAGATGCTTTCCAACCGCGAGACCTCTTGTTCTATCTGTGCAAAGATCGGAGAGGCTTCATTGTCCGAAAGCCCAACGAGCTGCATTGAAGCCCCCGCGCCCAAGGCAACGCCTTGCCACTTTGCCACGGGTATACTTGCGATAGCCGCACCGGGGATCATGACCATTGTGGCACTGATACTTAGAAAACGGCGACGGGACAGTGAGTGTGTCATTCCGGGGTCTCCATATTCATATCCATATCAATTTCACCCAATACGGCCTGTTCGGGAATGTCGGCAAGTGGCATCACCATGCCGCCATATTTGGCAGCGAATTTCTGCGCTTCACCGGCTTCGGAAAATGGCACTATTTCCGGGGCTCCCATACCGCCTTGCACGCCGGCGCCAACAACAAAGTGGGCAGTGTTGATATCTATCCAGTTACCCTTCCCCATATCGGACCAATTGGGTGCCGCACCCAAATCGCTAACATAAACCGCAAGAATTTCAGCGTCGCGTTCCGGGGCTTTCAGATATGCAACCACATCGCGCACCTGGGTGAAAAATAATGGCGTGGATTGGTTTTTCAGATGAATTTGCCCCTTCGGGCCTTCATGACCAAGAACCACCATTTGGCAACAATAACTTACATCCTGTTCGGTAATCAGAACCGGATCGGGAATTTTCGCTTGCTCGTCCTTGCAAGCGATCAGTGCAAAGCAGGCAATTAAAACTAAATATCTCATGGTTCAACCTTTGAAAAACTAAAACGAGCGGCCAGTAGGGCCAGTATGGGCCATGTCAAAAGTGATAGTGGCGCCACCCATTGTGGCAAGCTGTCTGCGGCCCCTGTCATGCCTGTTGCCAGTGCCACACCTTCGCCCGCCGCGATATTCCACAAACGAAACGCATCGGCCGGGTTGGCAACCATCAGCCACGGGAAAACCTTTTGCGTAAACATACCACTGCCATCCATCACCACGGCACCCAGCAGGCCCAGATCGAACAGTACCACCAGAACCAGCCACAACACTGCGGCCATGCCTGCGGCTGAAGCAACACTGTTTGACAATGCTGACAGGGTATAACCCAGTGCCAGAAATACAGCGCCTAGCAGTATCGAGGTTAGCACCAGTCGTAATAACGCCAGCAGGCTATCAATGTCAGCCCCCCCCATCCAAACGGCAATAACGCCCGCAGTGCCAAAGCCTATGGTCATGGCAAAAGCAAGGATTCCAGTGTGTGCAATAAACTTGCCAAGCAAAACCTCACCGCGTGTCACCGGATAGGATAATAACAAGGCCAGCCCACCACGTTCAGCATCCCCTGCAATAGCGTCAAACGACATCATCAAGGCAAGCAGGGGTGCAAGGTAGACTGACAATGTCGTCATAGAGGCGACAGAGACCGTCAGCATATCCACCCCAAGCACACCGGTTGGGGCACTGCCAGCGAATGTCAGGGCCAATGAGAACAACAGCATAATCAGGGTCGCCATCAGCACCCAGCGGTTGCGCATCGCAATCAGAATTTCAACAGAAGCAATGGCAAAAATACGGGTCATCATTGCAATTTCTCCCCTGAATAATAGCGATAAAGATCTTCCAGCCTTGGGGGTGTCATTTCCAGATCATCCACCAGATCACCCAGCTCGGTGATTTGGCGCAACTGTTGCATTTTCTCGTGGCCCTTACAGGTCAGTTCGACCGATGCGCCATTCATCCGATTACCGCCCAGTGCCTGCATGATCTGACCTACATTACCGTTACGCGCCCGCACCCGCAGACGAATAGGCAGTTCCGCCTGCGCGGTTAACGCCTGTAATGTATCATTGGCCACCAAAACCCCTTTGCGCAGTATTGCAATGCGGTCGGTGCGGGCCTCAACCTCGCTTAATGTGTGTGACGCAATCAATATGGCGGTTCCATTTGCGGCCATTTCGTCAATAATCGCATAAAGCTCGTGGCGTGAAACCGGGTCCAGCCCGCTTGTCGGTTCGTCCAGCAGTGCCAGTTTGGGGCGGCCCAACAACACTTGCGCCATGCCAAGCCTTTGGCGCATACCCTTGGACCAAGTCCCGATACGCCGATCAGCGGCTTCATCTAACCCGACACGATCCAGCAGGGGGCCAATTTTGGACGTTTCAACACCTGACAGACGGGCAAACAATGTCAGTTGGTCACGCCCTGTCAGGGCTTTGTGAAATGACACTGCTTCAGGCAGATAAGCTGTAACTTGGCGTGCAAGGTTTGATCCGGGGGCTGCACCGGCCACGGTAATTGAACCGCTGTCTATACCTGTCAGCCCCAAAACAGACTTCATCAATGTGGTTTTACCTGCACCATTATGGCCAAGTAAGGCCACGCGCTCGCCTGCCTGCAGGGTCAGGGAAACATCGCATAACACATCCAGCGCACCACGTTTCTTACCAGCACTTGTGATTGTCAGAATATCATCCACCACGGTTCGGCATCCCTTCTGGCAATGCTATTAACACAGGTCGCATCATCGGCGCACTATCAATCACGCCGCCCGGCAGCAATGCGGGGAATGCCGCTTGTGACCAGCGTACCAGTTGCACAGCAGGCGAACCCAGCAGCAGCTTTGCCGCTGGCTGTGTCCAAAGCACGTGATCCATGCTGTCATTGGGTCGATAAGCCGTGTCAGCCACGCCGTCACCATTCACATCATAAGCGGCAAAATCGCTCCAGTAATTACCCAACCCGTCCACAGACCATTCTTCCCATTGGGTTGAAATATATTTCACTTGCGTCCGATTGCCGACAAAGGCGTTACCATTGATCTGGTTGCGCTTTGATCCGGCTGTGAAGTGAATGCCGATATTGCAGCCTTCAAACCGGTTGCCTGCAATGCGGTTCTTGTGAGAGTTATAGAAAAACGCGCATTTCTGCATCCCGCGCAACACGTAATTTCCAGTAATTTCCGATTGAGTAGTAAAGTTAAACATCAGCCCATGATCCCGGTCATCCACAGATATATTATTACGCACTAGAATATTTCTTGAGAACATCAGGGCATAGCCCAGATGGTTACCGACAGACAGGTTACCCGAAACCTCTGAATCGTTGGCATACATGTAATGTATTGCGAAACGCAGATCGCGAAACTCATTATTGGTAAAGCTGTTATTGCGTGATGCATTCACAAATATTCCGTCACGCCCCCAGCGCACAATATTTTGGTCTACAACAGCGCCCGGCGCATTCCAGACATAAATACCGGTGCCCCGGTCATTCATCCGGTGATCCCGGCGGCCTTCAATATGATTGCCAGTCACACGGGCATCCTTGGCCCCGTGGATATCAATGCCGTAAAGATTGCCTTGCAGATTATTCCTTTCGATCACCGGTCGCAAAGCGGTTTTGGTCAGTTTGATCCCCGCATCAATGGTTTCATGCGACGACCCCGAACCGATAATCGTCAGGCCGCGTATGATTATATCGGACCCTGTCACAGTGATTGTACTGCCTTGGCCGTTTCCGTCGATGAAAACATTACCATTACCTTGCAGTGTCATTGGCCGATCAAGCAAAATATTTTCAGTGTAAATCCCGGGCCGCAGGATCAAACGATCCCCGTCAGCGGCCCGGGTTAATGTTATTGCAATCGCCATGGGCCCCGGGTGCACAACCAGATCCGCCGCGTAACTAAACGCAGGCAGAAGCAGTGCAATTATCAGGGCCACAAGGCGATGCATAGTTTAGCTTTCTTTCGGTTCCACAAACATCCGTCCGCGCATTTCCATGTGAAGTGCGTGGCAGAACCATTGGCAATAGAACCAATGTACACCCGGGCGATCCGCTGTAAACGTGATTGAAGCCGTCGCTTGCGGTGCCACTTCCATTGCAATGCCGTAGTTTGACAAGCAGAAGCCGTGGGTCACATCGTCCACATCATCAAGGTTGGTGACGTAAACAGTTACCTCATCACCCTCTTTGACTGTGAATTTCTCCAGACTGAACGTAGGCGCGATAGAGTACATGTAGACCCGCACCTTGTTGCCGTCGCGAATGACAGTTTCAGAGCCTTCTTCCAGATCAACCCCATCCGCTTTGGCCTGCGCCGCCGCATCCGCCCATGTCGGATCATTACGATCCCAGACATTGACGGGGTTAACTATGGAACGTTTTACGATGATACAGTCGTGTGGTTCGGCAAATGTCGGGCCATCGTGAACGACTTTCATGTCATCGGTTGAAATGTCGATCAATTGCTCGTTTTCCGGTTTCAACGGGCCGGTATTGATGAAACGGTCTTTCGAGAACTTGTTCATCGAAATAAGCCATTTGCCATCGGCCTCTAATGTCTCACCCATGCTGGTGTGGTTGTGACCAGGCTGATAATGCACATCGACCTTGGAAATAATCGGGTCCACATCTTCACCTTTATAGGCACGCAACGCTTTGTCGATATTCCACTTCACCACCTGACTATCCAGGAACAACGTTGTATAGCAGTTGCCTTTACCGTCAAACGCGGTGTGAAGCGGGCCAAGACCCAATTCAGGTTCAGCCACAATACAAGACCGTGGGTCGGCATCGTTTTCAAACAGTGCATCCACCAATGTCACATCAATCACAGACACCGTTGGGGACAATTTGCCGGCGATCATAATGTGGCGTTTGTCAGGTGCGGTGTTACAACCGTGTGGACTGTTCGGGATCGGAATATAGCGGGTATATTTTGAGCCTTTACGCCCATCAATAACAGGCACACCCTTCAGGATCTGTACGTCGCCTGCTGCAACACCTTCTTCAATGCGTTTGATGTCAAATACAACCACGTGATCCAATTCGCTTTCGGTCATTTCAGCCAAGTTCATACCCATTTCAGAGTTATAGCTGGTGGCAAAGGCGTATTTACCCTGATAATCGCAATCGGTGTTGTCAAGGTTTCCTGACACGATCACCTGCCATGCGACTTTCATTTCATCGCCGTCAATGGCCGTGAAAATATTCACATATTTTTCTGGCTCATCCAGAATTTTGCCGTCATTTATCAGCGGTGCTTCGTGTTCACCATTGGCAAAGACATAACCGGTGCGCGGGAACTTTTGCGGGCGCAGGCCGTGGATGTCGCTAGCATTGGGGATTTCGATCATCTTGTCGCATTTCATCACGTCACAGCGCACACGGGCAACACGGGTGTTGGCCTTGTCGTTCATGAACAGGTAACGACCGTCATAAGTGCCATCCGTGAAGGACATATGCGGGTGGTGCAAATCACCATTGTCATAGGTTTTCATGCCGCGTTTGGCCAAGAATTCTTTGGTTTCGGGCAACAGACCCTCGGTCAGAATTTTCAGCGACTCGTTGGTTTGCCCCCAACCGGTGGCAGAACAGCGGTTAAACACGGGAACGCGCATCAGCTCACGCATGGACGGAAAGCCCAGAATACGCAACTCACCTGCTTGGCCCGAGGACCAGAAACCGTAATATTCGTCCAGTTCACCCGGCGCCAGTTCAAACTTGCTGCCTGTGGCAGCCTGTGCCGGTGTTCCGCCCAACAGCGCAGCCCCTGCACCCGACGTTGCTAACACAGCACCGGTTGCCGTTGCGCCTAGTACGCCGCGCCTTGTGACGCCTTTTTTCTTGATTTCTTCAGACATTTCAGTTCTCCTTTATGTCTTGGATTGAGAAGGCATTTTCAGACCTTCCGATGGTATTTTGCCAACGGCAGCACGTCGCTTAAGTTGGCGTATAACAGCCGGGCATTTCGCCTCGGATTGATAAAGCACCTGGCAATGCAGGCAGTTCACACATTCATTGGGATTGATCTCACCCGTTGGGTGGATCGCCTGAACTGGGCATTCGATGGCGCATGTCTGGCAAGGGCTACCGCATTCCTTGTAGCGTTTCAGCCAGTCAAACATCCGCATACGTGCGGGAATGGCCAGTGCTGCCCCCAGCGGACACAGGTAGCGGCAATAAAACCGTTCCACAAACAGGCCCGCCACCAACAAAGCCACGGCAAAGACAACAAACGGCCATTCACGTACAAACTTCAGGATGATCGCGGTCTTAAAGGGCTCCACCTCGGCATAGGTTTCCGCCAACGGGATCGAAATCATTGACAGACCAAACAACCCCAAAAAGATTATATATTTAATAGGCCAAAGCCGTTCATGCAGCCCCCAGGGCAGGGTCCATTGCGGTACTTTCAATGCCTGCGCAACTTTGTTGGTCAGCTCTTGCAATGCCCCAAACGGGCACAACCAGCCGCAATAGGCACCGCGCCCCCAGAACAACAGGGAAACGGCCACTGCAAACCACTGAATAAAGACCAAAGGATCAAGCAGGAAAGCATCCCAGGTAAATCCGCTGTGCAGTGATCCCGCCAGTGCCATCAGGTTCACAACCGATAATTGCGCATTGGCGTACCAACCCAGGAAAACCAATGAAGTGGTTAGAAACCCAATTCTGAACCAATAGAACAACCGCGCATTCGCGGTCAGTTGGAACTGAAAGAAAAATGCTGCAGTCAACACAAAAAGCATCACACCCAAGACCGCTATTTCCACCTGCCGGTCACGCCATATACGTTGCCACAGAGCGGTTTTGGCGGCAGCTTCTTCGGCACTTAGATCAACGGAGGCCATTGCGGGCAAAGCTACCAGATAATGCGGTGGCAATTTATAGCCAAGATCAAAGGTCAGAAAACTTTTCTCGATCGCGCCGATGACACGGTTTGCCAGTAATTGCAATCGAAACGGGGCCGTTGGGTCAAACTCGGAGTCAGCCTTGATCTTGAACAGATCCAGTTCCGTAAAACTTGGCGCACCCTGCAGGGCCAATTCCCCTAACCGTTTATGTTGCTTGTCAAAGAATCGCACCGAATTATCAGCCTGGATCAGCTGGATGCGATCAAAAATACCGCCGCGCACATAGCCTGAGCCCTTGAATGAAAATCGCCCGCGCCCCAGTACCAGAATAGCCTCTTCGCCTTCTTTCAGCCAACCCACCAGATTTTGATATTCCGCTTCCCCCAACAGGCTACGCCCGATTGAAGGCTGGCTGACCAAAGCCACGTGCATATCAATATAGGTATCACTGCTATCGCCTTTTTCCGGGCGGGCTATGGCGCGCGCATCACCCGCTTGCTCAAAGGCTGTATTGATCTGGCCAACATCAAGTGTCAGCCTACGAATGGACCCGTCACCGGACAGTGATGCCCAGTCACGCAATTCATTTTTCCCCATATCAATTTCTCGGTGCGGCCCTGTGGCAAGCAGCGGGGATAGCCCGCCCAAGCCCAATGCGCGCGCCACCCTGATACCCGAGCGCACGATACTATCGTCAATCACCATGATGGTAACTGTTGCTCCGGAAATTATATCCAGATCATGGGCCGAACCACCAGCGGCTGCCTCGGCCTTCAGATCAAGACCCACATAGCCTTCGGTCAGGGCTAGCATTTTAGAATTCGGGATCCCAATCAGAACAATGGGTTCAGAGTGTTTGACCAGCTTCACACCACTTAAAACAGCGTCAAGGGTAATTGCGACCATCACATGGATCGGTTTGCCCGAATAACCGGTTGTACCAACGAAATCCGATGTCAGATATGCATAACCAATCAAGCCATCAGGTCCTAAAATCGGTACGACCGGAACATCGTCACGCATAACCCCGTAGCTGGTCGCCCCCGGCACCAATGTACTTGCCGGGACCTCTGCCAGAAATCTGGAAATAACCGGTTGGTCTTGTGCCCCTGCGGCGCCAACCCCAAGCATCAAAGAAAATAATATAAGGGAAATTGTCATCTTCATGCACGCGTATCTATGAAAAATCATACCCATGCAGTGTTTTTGAAACGCAGATATGATATCAAAAACACATATCTTATTCCCGATGGAGTTATTTTTTAGCCCAAACAAGGTGGATCGTCCCGCATAGTTAAATGTTGTGACGAGTTACCATGCTAGTCCTATGCCAACTTTGATATAGAACAAGTAACCGTACAACCTTTGCAAAAAGTTACTCCGATATTGTAACTCCATCGTAGTGGACCTGTCCAGCTTTAGTGCCGTTCCGGGTGCTCATTTAAGCGGCTATACGTTTGAAAACCAAGAAGCCTTTTCGGCCTCATGTTGAATGTCTGCTTTTGGAAAATCTTGTGAGTATCTTGCATCCATCACGAACGACCGCTACCCGCCCTTAGTTACAGAATACTGCGAATGGCACATTGGTTACAAAGGGTTTATTCTGTTGAAAAACTCTGTTTTCTGGCTGTCTGGAAAATTTGCGGATGATACGGCGGTATCCGTATATTTTGGCGAGGGGTTCGGCCAATACCAACTGTGATCGTTTGTGATGCGTCATGTTACTTCTCACAATGGTTTTCACTGCGATATCAAAGTTAAAGTGGTTTTGGCAGAAAAGCCTGAAACCAAGATTGCCGAGTTTTTCAACAGAATAGGTTCAAAGCAGACATTGATAAAACCAGGCAGACAACCACTCCGTTGACGCCCACCACCCTGCCACTCCTCCGTCTCTTCATTGGCATACCCCAGCCCTGGCTCGTCCCCCTGGCATTCGAAGATATAGATTTTTAAATTCAAAACCAACAGCATCAGCACAATTGCTAATCTTCAATACCCCAGTTCTACTTTTTTGCATAAACCATTTATTGGATGGTCAAAGTATGGGGCATAACAACGACGTTTTAGTGGGATGGTGATACTGTAAGCATTTTAATTGACGCTGTAGGGCCAAGAGGGTCAATTGCACCCAATGGCGCGCCAACGGAGCCAGACGGCGCTGGTGAGTCTTATAAGCGGCCTGCAACGGTTGAAATACAACTGGCGGATGGAAAGTTGCGAACGATATAAAATATCACTGGCACCAGTTTTTGGAGTGCTGATGGCAAGCCGATGTCCGCGAATGAATTTATTAAACGGCTTTACGGTGAATTGCCAGAATTGTTCAAAGATGAAGATGAGTTACGAAAGCTGTGGAGTAAGCCTGATACCCGTAAGACGCTTTTGGCGGAATTGTCCGAGCGTGGTTATGGTGTCGATATACTGACCAAGATCAGGGAACTTATAAATGCAGAAAAAAGCGATCTGTTTGATGTACTGGCCTATATTGCCTATGCCTCTAATCCAGTGACACGCGAAAGCCGTGCGGTAAGTGGCCGGGGGAAAGTCGTAACAGAGTATGAGGGCAAGCTTGCAGCATTCTTAGGGTTTGTATTAGATGCGTATGTTAGCGATGGTATTGGTGAATTGGATCGAAAGAAATTGCCGGATTTGCTAGAACTAAAATACCGTTCTGCCACCGAAGGGGCAGCAGAACTGGGCGGGCCAGATGTTGTTGCAAAAGCTTTTGTTGGGTTTCAAAGGCATTTATTCCAAGAGTAATGGCAACCTAACTTTATGCGGTGCACTTGAGTGCACTTGATGAATGGTTTTGCCGATGCACGCAAATTCAATTTATAAAAGCAATCATATTTCAGTGGGTAAATACTGAATTCTTAATAATTTAGTGTACAAACAATTACGGGGTAAAATTGACTGTATGGGAATTTGGACGTTTGGGCGTGTACAATAACAAACTATCATCGGCTGAGTGATTGAAAGTGAAGATCAGCGGCTTGTTTATTTGCCGCCTTAATTTCTTCCTTTGTGATTTTAAATGCTATGCGCAACTCATCAAGGAAATACATCCTATCATCGTAGATTTCCGTGATCATATCACCGCAGCAAGAATAGGTTTTTGTCCAACTCAGAGGTGGTCGCAAGATTTCGGACCAGTAGTTAAGATGGATCGACTAACGAGAAAGACGATTCAAAATGACGAAACGAAAGAACCACTCTCCCGATTTCAAGGCCAAGGTTGCGCTTGAGGCGATCCGTGAAGAAATGACGATGGCGGAGCTGTCAAAGAAGTACGGTGTGCATCCAACCCAGATTGGGACATGGAAGCGTGCTGCGATTGAGAATATGGCCGCGACATTTTCCAGGCGTGGCAGTGATCTGGGGCGCGCTGATGACGCTCAAATTGACAAGCTGCACTCGAAGATCGGTCAACTGGTTGTGGAACGGGATTTTTTAGCAAGTGCCTCGGTTCAGTTGCTCGGAACACGAGGCAAAAAATGGTGAGCAAGGATCATAACCTGAGCGTTCGGCGACAATGTGGGCTGCTGTTGTTGGCGCGGTCAAACCTGTATTATCAGCCGAAGGGTGAAAGTGCCGAGAATTTGCGGTTCATGGAAATAATCGACAAACAATTCCTAGATACGCCTTGGTATGGGTCACGGCAAATGGCGCGTTATATGCAGCGGCAAGACCACAAGTGTGGCCGCCACCGTGTGCGACGCTTGATGCGTCTGATGTGTTTGGTTCCAATCTACCAGACGCCTAACACCAGCAAGAAGCATCCGCAGCACAAGATTTACCCATATCTGCTAAGAAACCTGGCGATTGATAGGCCAAATCAGGTGTGGTGTGTCGACATTACTTACATCCCTATGCAGCGTGGGTTTTTGTATCTGGTGGCGATTATGGACTGGCACAGTCGCAAGGTTTTGAGCTGGCGTTTGTCAAATAGCATGGAAGCGGATTTTTGCGTCGAAGCCTTGAAAGAGGCCATCGCCAAATACAGTAAACCAGAGATTATGAACAGTGACCAGGGCAGCCAGTTCACTGGCTTCGAATGGACACAGGCGCTGAGAGATGCCGATGTGGCGATATCTATGGATGGAAAAGGCTGCTGGGTCGACAACCGCATGATTGAGCGGCTTTGGCGATCCCTGAAATATGAATGCATCTACCTGAACGCATTTGAAATGGGTTCACAAGCTCGCACAGGAATCGGAAAATGGATGGCATACTATAACGCCGAACGCCCGCATTCGACCCACGGAATATTGACGCCGGATGAAGCTTATGAAAGAAAAACAGAACCAACGAGATTGGCAGCCTAAATGAAACCCTGATCCATCTTAAAATGGCTGCTAACTGGTCGAAATAGTAGGACCACCTCTCTCTTAGCGAAATTTTTCAACGTCACGAATTCCTGTATGCCTTCCAAACGAAGGGCTGTGCTTTGTTCTTCAAACGATGACTTAAGTTTTGCGCTTGCCCGTTGGTGTTCTAGTTCGAATGTCCCGAACAAATGCTGAAGGTTTCTTTCAGTAGGTTCAGCCAACACCTCATCGCCATTACGGTAAATATCACACCCCAGCATTCTGAATTTCTTGCTGACTGTGCCGTTGTTTTTAATAACCCCTTTGAATGACCCGCCCGGCAGCTTTGAAACACCAGAGCTCAGGGCTTTGAGTGCAAAATCAAGGTTTTTTGAGTTCTTTGCGAATAGGAAGAAATTGTCGGCGTAATTGATCAGGATAACATCCTTCACATTTACCATCTTAAGATGTGCGACACTCTCGCTTGCGACCTTACTTGAAGCTGCACTGCCTGCGATATGCCGGAACAGGTCTTATCAATTATATGTTGATGAATAGGATAACCCGAAGGGTACACCCGGTTTGCGCTCTCAGCCCCAACAATGTGCCTTACAGCCTCTATGGGAAGTTGCAGATGGGTTTCGAGCTTATTCACTTCGAAACTTGGGTAGTGAGCTTGTCCGTCGTCATATAAAATGGGACATCAGAGCGGTTTGAGTATTGGAGGCTCTGGTTCGTTATTGTGATTGATTATGCAGCTTGTTTTTGATGTTGCAAGCGGCGTTTTTGGATTGTTTGCTTCTTGATCTTTTTCCTCTCTCTGATAATGGCTTTGTCGCGCCCAAAATAGACGTCGGCAGGTGTGACGTTGTTCAGGCTCTCGTGGTAGCGCTGGTTGTTGTAATATTCCACAAAAGCTCCGATTTGATTTTCCAGATCGCCGGGTAGGTAATAGTTTTCCAGCAGAACCCGATTTTCATTGTCTGATGCCAGCGCTCGATCTTGCCCTGAGTCTGCGGGTGGAACGGCGCTCCACGAACGTGATCCATTCTCTGCTCTTCCAGCCATTCGGCAAGATCGCCAGAGATGTAACAGGACCCATTGTCGCTCAACAGACGCGGCATGTGCCGAACGACGGCTTGGTCGCATCCAGATGCCGTCAGGGCCAGCTCAATCGTGTCCGTCACGTCCTCGGCCCGCATGTTGGTGCAGAGTTTCCAGGCAATGATGTAGCGACTGTAATCATCCAGGATCGTGCTGAGATAATACCATCCCCAACCGATGATCTTGAAGTAGGTAAAATCGGTCTGCCACATCTCGTTGATCGCAGTGGTCTTGTCATGGAATTCATCGGCGGCCTTGATCACGATATAATCTGGTGCAGTGATCAGGTCGGCAGCCTTCAGAATGCGGTAAGATGATGATTCAGAGATAAAATACCGCTTCTCATCCGTATATTTTACCGCCAATTCACGCGTAGATAGCGCTTCATGTTCCAGCGCGAACTCGATTAAGTTATCGCGCCTGTCTTGGGGAATGCGGTTCCAGACAGACTTGGGCCGAGGCGAGCGATCCGCCAAAGCATCAAGCCCGCCCTCAAGGTATTGATCATACCACCGGTAAAATGTGGTCCGCGGAATGCCCAGCATGTCGAGGGTTTGCTTCACAGGCAGATGTGATTGCTCAACGGTGTGGATAATCTCCAGTTTCTCAGATGCAGGATATCTCATTCCTCGTATCCCCCAGCCCCTGTCATGCTTTTTTTGAGCAGACGGTTTTCAATGGTCAGATCGGCCACGCATTCCTTCAATGCCATCGCCTCGCTTCGTAGATCCTTCACCTCAGGCGACGTCGCCTGCCGGGCTGTATCGCCAGACAAGCGGCGTTTCCCCGCTTCGAGGAATTCCTTTGACCAACTGTAATACAGGCTTTCAGAGATGCCTTCACGGCGGCACAGCGCCGAAATGCTTTCCTCGCCGCGAAGGCCCGCTAATACAATGCGGATCTTTTCCTCGGCGGAATAGGTTTGTCTGGTTTTACGGCGAATGTTCTTCACCAATTTATCTGCAGCTGCTTTGCTGCTTCCGGATTTCTGTCTCATCTTCACTCCTTGAATGTTATGATGAACCAGAAATCCTCCGTTAGCTAAACCTTAAATCTGTCCCACGAGTGCTGACGTCAGACAACATTCGGTTCAGATTATTTCAGGCGGATGCTGCCGAAGATGTTGTCGATACTGAAACCCGCCTTTCCCCTGTCGAACGTCAAAAGTTGCTGGCACAAATTCTTGCGACCTTAGGCAAATCCGGGATTGCTGCCACATTATCAGAACTTACAGAACTCGCCCGCCTTGGGCTGTTTCCCAATGACGCAGATACCGCAACACCTTTGGCACTGGCACGCGATGAACTTATCAAGCTGCGCCGTGATTTGCTGCGCGGCCTTGGCATGCGTCCCAAATCAGGAGGTAAGAAATGATCCTGAAAGGTTCCCAGCGTGGTGGTGCGCAAGCACTTGCCCTTCACCTGCTCAATCAAGCCGACAATGACCATATCGAAGTACATTCGGTAAATGGCTTTATGGCAAGTGATGTTGAAGGTGCTTTACAGGAAATCCAAGCGATCAGCCGCGCCACCAACTGTAAACAGTATATGTTCTCGCTATCTCTCTCCCCGCCTGAGGATGCTGTCGTAACTGATCAGGATTTTCTGGATGCGATTCAGCAATCTATGGAAAAACTGGGATTGGCAGGCCAACCGCATGTGGTGATCTTCCATGAAAAGAATGCACGGCGTCATTGTCATGTTGTAATCAGTCGCATTGATACGGATGTGATGAAAAGCATAAACTTGCCATTCTTTAAAGAACGCCTTTGTGAATTATCCCATCAGCTTTATCTCACCCATGGTTGGGAGGTGCCAAAGGGTCATGAAGATCGAGCCTTGTCTGATCCGCTCAATTATTCATTGGAAGAGCATCAGGTTGCTAAACGCGCCAAGCGTGATCCCAAAGTCATAAAAGCATGTCTACAGGAATGCTGGGCACAATCTGACAGCAAGACCAGCTTTACAGCAGCGTTGCAGACAAACGGCTTTATGCTGTGTCGTGGGGATCGTCGTGGCTTTGTCGCGATTGACCTAGATGGCAACATCTATTCTCTCAGCCGTTGGCTCGGCGTCAAAACCAAAGAGTTGAAATCCCGATTGGGCGATCCTGAAGGGCTGCCTGATATTGAAACCTCTTTGGTTGCGTTTGAAACTCAGGCAACTGATGCCACTGCATCGGACAGCAATCACACCCTTGCTGAGTTCGACGCCAAGATGGCAGGTCTTTTGCGCCGCAAGGAACACCTGAAAGGTCAACAACGCAGTGAACGGTTCAAACTGCGTGATGCACATCAGGATCAAAAACTTGCCCGAATTAAAGAACTGCGCAACGCGCAATCTGGATTGCAGGGTTTGTGGAACTGGGCGAGCGGAAAACGTACGCATCTGATTGCCGTGCATAAAGCCGAACTGGGCATATTGGATGAGAAGGCACAGCTAGAAGCCTTGGGTCTTTCCAAGCGTCAGCGGGATGAACGGCGCATATTACAGGTCAAAATCGACCAATTGCAAAGCTGGCGGGATGCACAGTTCGGCTTGTTGGCAACAAAATCAGTAAATGCCCTTCAACCTGAGTTAGCACAACCAGACCCGGAAGAGCTTATACGTGCAGAACGGGTGCGCCAAAACCCAGAATACATATTGGATGTTATTACTGACAAAGAAACCTGTTTTACCCGTAATGACATTCAACGAGCCTTATCGAATTACATCACTGATCCACAAACCTATCAAACTGCCATCGCCTCAGTATTAGAATCCGACAAATTGGTGATTGTCGAAGATAGCAACGCTCTGGTGTATTCCACCCGTGAGATGGTTGATCTTGAAATTCGCATGTTGGAACTCAGCAAAGGCATGGCCAGTCATAAAGCTTATGGTGTTAGCTCAGGTAATCTGAAATCTGCCATACAACGCCAGAATAAAGCATTACAAAAAGAAGTCGGTGCAAATCTGAGTGAAGAACAACGCCGTGCCGTCACTCATCTGGTGAACCGCCGCCAATTGACTGCTGTAATCGGCCTTGCGGGCGCAGGTAAAAGTACCATGCTGTCTGCTGCACGCGATGCGTGGGAACGGCAAGGATACCGCGTGATTGGTGCCGCCCTCGCAGGTAAAGCCGCAGACGGATTGCAAAACGCATCTGGCATTCCAAGCCGCACACTGGCTTCTTATGAACTCAGTTGGAAGAACGGGCGCAATTTATTGCAACCGGGTGACGTGCTTGTCGTCGATGAGGCTGGTATGGTTGGCAGCCGCCAACTTGCTCGATTTGTTGAGGAAATACATAAACGCCGTGCCAAACTGGTGTTGGTAGGTGACCCTGATCAATTGCAGCCGATCAATGCAGGAACGCCGTTCCGCGATATTACAAATAAGATCGGATATGCCGAGCTCAATGAAATCCGTCGTCAGAAAATCGCATGGCAACGTCAGGCTTCCTATGATCTGGCCAAAGGCCGCGTTGCTGAGGCGATGGCAGCTTATGACGCCCATGGTGCAATTCAAACTGAGGCCACTCAGGACGATGCTATCACCGCACTTGTTGAAGATTACATAGCGGATTGGGAATGACCTGAGCCCCTAAAACTCCTCCAAAATGATGTAGAGTCCGCCCAACCAAAGGACGGACAAATGAAGAGACGATTCACAGACGCACAGATTATTTCAATGCTTAAGGAACAGGAGGCTGGCGAGCGCACAGCAGACGTTTGCAGGCGGCATGGCATAAGCCAAGCAACGTTTTACAAATACAAGGCGAAGTATGGCGGAATGGAGCCATCCGATGCGCGCAAACTCAAGGTGCTAGAAGACGAGAATTCCAAGCTGAAGAAGTTGTTGGCTGAACAGATGTTAGATAACGCGATGCTGCGGGATGTTAATTCAAAAAAGTGGTGACGCCTGATGCTAAACGAGAAGCCGTGGCGCATTTGTGTAATGCCCACGGCGTCAGTCAGCGTCGGGCGTGTAGTGCTTTACAGGTGGATAGGTCAAGCGTTCGGTATCAATCCAAACGGGGTAATGATGCTGAACTGCGTGATGCGATCAAACGTGTTGCTAGGGAACGCAGGCGCTTTGGTTATCGCAGGATCAATGTGATGTTGCAGCGCGAGGGTATTCATATGAACCACAAGAAGCTGAGGCGCATTTATACAGAAGAGAAGCTGCAGGTGCGCCGTCGTGGCGGGCGCAAGCGTGCATTGGGAACACGGCGCCCAATGGAAGTGCCCGATGGCCCTAATCAACGTTGGTCGTTGGATTTCGTCAGCGATGCGTTCACGGATGGCCGCAGGTTTCGTATTTTGACCGTCGTAGATGACTTTACCAAAGAGAACGTGGCATTGGTTCCAGACACGTCAATTTCGGGGCTGCGTGTGACACGTGAGTTAGATCAGGCAATCGCTGAACGCGGCATGCCAAAGACAATTGTTTCGGACAACGGAACTGAGTTCACCAGCATGGCCATTCTAAAGTGGGTGCAGGATAACGGTATCGACTGGCACTATATCCAGCCGGGCAAACCAACACAAAACGCATTCATCGAAAGCTTCAATGGAAGGCTGCGCGACGAGTGCTTAAACGAAACGCTGTTCAGTTCCCTTACAGACGCACGTGAAGAGCTGGCTAATTGGCAAGAGGATTACAATCACCACAGACCCCATTCATCAATCGGAAACTTAACACCATCAGAATTTGTGGAGAAAATTAAGATGGACAAACTGGCCGCATAAGGTCATCAAAATCAAACCAAGGACTCTAATAACGCTGGAGGAAACTTGGGGCTCAGGTCAGGAACTGTACGGTTCGGAAACCTCGCGTCTTGCTCTCGCCCACCGCCGTGTTGATGTGCGCAAAATAAATGACGGCATCCGTACCGCCAGAAAATCTGCGGGTGAGCTAGCAGATGAGGTTTCTTATAAAACAGACCATGGGGAACGTGCATTCGCCATTGGAGATCGGATTTTGTTCACACGCAATGATGCGCAACTTGGCGTCAAGAATGGGATGTTGGGTATTGTTAAACATGCTAATGAAGGAAAATTAGAAATCATTATAGATGCTGTTGATAGTCAAAAACCACCCCGTTGTCTGACCATTTCGGTAAACCGTTACAAGGCTTTGGATCATGGTTACGCTACAACAATACATAAATCACAGGGTGCCACAGTTGATAACTGCTTTGTTTTGACTTCTCGAAGTATGGATGATCACTTGAACTATGTGGCCATGACGCGCCATCGGAAAAGGATGCGTATGTTTAGTTCGCACCCACCTCAAAGAGTATTAGATCGGGAGAATAGCTATGTGATTAGTAGCAGAGAACCTGTGTTCCAACATGAGTTATAGCCATACTTTCAACTTAGAAAAGCAACATGGCAAGTCAGGAAAATGGTTAGTTTCTACTCTTTATCCAAGGAGAGCGCGCGCTTTGGCTTTTCAATACGCGCTATTATTTCTAATAGCTTTCCAATATCTTCAAGGTTATCAATGCCTGAAGTATAACTTACCTCATATCCATTGGGTGCCTTAATTGTGATATCGTGATTTCTCCCAATTTTTACTTTATTTTTACTGTTAAATTGGTCTTTTGCACTCATATTCTCACTAATCTTGTTTGGACGGAACTGTAACCAATAATCAATATCTTGTGAAAAAACAAGCCTAAGTGACGATATGTGGTTGTTATTCAATTCTGTCCCGCCGCGTATCAAGCTGCTTAACGTTGCTGGTTTCATCCCTGTTCTCTGGCAAAATGACACCTGATTTAGGTTTGCTGCTGTTAACCTATCCGTAATTTCCTTTCCGAGTTTAGTCCTACCTTGGTGGGAGTTCATAAAGCACCCCCCCACTCAAATTGGATGACACTTTCAGTACGAAGAGCACGGCAATGCGTCTGCATAAAAAAGTGGCTAAATATAGAGCCATGCAAGGAGATATTGCATTCCGTATAAAACATTCAAGCGTCGCATCCAATGTTACGCCTGTTGAAATCTACCTCATTTTACGATTCAGAACGTAGGGCTCAATGTTATATCTCAAGCTTAGTATCTATATCCCACGAATCGCATTTTCTCTGCTAAACATCTAGATATTCACAGGAATTCAGCGATTCGGCAATATTCATGATAATTCAGAATAAGAGAGCTTAGCCTATTTATTGAGCACTTGTACTTACAGAATCCATATTTTGTAGCCATAAAAATACAAGCCACAAAGTTTCGACACCTATACTACGACAGAACTATGATCACAAAAACGTGATGTTCTGAATTTTATCATTGTTCGCACCCAGTTCAGCACAATTGAGAAAACTTCGTGGATGTTCAGTCAACTTATATAATATTTTGAATAATTCATAAATATTCATTAAATATCATACTGTCTGACGTCAGCACTCGTGGGACAGATTTAAGGTTTAGCTAACGGAGGATTTCTGGTTCATCATAACATTCAAGGAGTGAAGATGAGACAGAAATCCGGAAGCAGCAAAGCAGCTGCAGATAAATTGGTGAAGAACATTCGCCGTAAAACCAGACAAACCTATTCCGCCGAGGAAAAGATCCGCATTGTATTAGCGGGCCTTCGCGGCGAGGAAAGCATTTCGGCGCTGTGCCGCCGTGAAGGCATCTCTGAAAGCCTGTATTACAGTTGGTCAAAGGAATTCCTCGAAGCGGGGAAACGCCGCTTGTCTGGCGATACAGCCCGGCAGGCGACGTCGCCTGAGGTGAAGGATCTACGAAGCGAGGCGATGGCATTGAAGGAATGCGTGGCCGATCTGACCATTGAAAACCGTCTGCTCAAAAAAAGCATGACAGGGGCTGGGGGATACGAGGAATGAGATATCCTGCATCTGAGAAACTGGAGATTATCCACACCGTTGAGCAATCACATCTGCCTGTGAAGCAAACCCTCGACATGCTGGGCATTCCGCGGACCACATTTTACCGGTGGTATGATCAATACCTTGAGGGCGGGCTTGATGCTTTGGCGGATCGCTCGCCTCGGCCCAAGTCTGTCTGGAACCGCATTCCCCAAGACAGGCGCGATAACTTAATCGAGTTCGCGCTGGAACATGAAGCGCTATCTACGCGTGAATTGGCGGTAAAATATACGGATGAGAAGCGGTATTTTATCTCTGAATCATCATCTTACCGCATTCTGAAGGCTGCCGACCTGATCACTGCACCAGATTATATCGTGATCAAGGCCGCCGATGAATTCCATGACAAGACCACTGCGATCAACGAGATGTGGCAGACCGATTTTACCTACTTCAAGATCATCGGTTGGGGATGGTATTATCTCAGCACGATCCTGGATGATTACAGTCGCTACATCATTGCCTGGAAACTCTGCACCAACATGCGGGCCGAGGACGTGACGGACACGATTGAGCTGGCCCTGACGGCATCTGGATGCGACCAAGCCGTCGTTCGGCACATGCCGCGTCTGTTGAGCGACAATGGGTCCTGTTACATCTCTGGCGATCTTGCCGAATGGCTGGAAGAGCAGAGAATGGATCACGTTCGTGGAGCGCCGTTCCACCCGCAGACTCAGGGCAAGATCGAGCGCTGGCATCAGACAATGAAAAATCGGGTTCTGCTGGAAAACTATTACCTACCCGGCGATCTGGAAAATCAAATCGGAGCTTTTGTGGAATATTACAACAACCAGCGCTACCACGAGAGCCTGAACAACGTCACACCTGCCGACGTCTATTTTGGGCGCGACAAAGCCATTATCAGAGAGAGGAAAAAGATCAAGAAGCAAACAATCCAAAAACGCCGCTTGCAACATCAAAAACAAGCTGCATAATCAATCACAATAACGAACCAGAGCCTCCAATACTCAAACCGCTCTGATGTCCCATTTTATATGACGACGGACAATGACAACCCACATAACTGGTGGGCGTCGTGTTCAACTGACACTTGCCACCAAAGACGACACAGGCGTGCAATCTGCACCTGATTTCTCCTCTAAAGCATTGGCTGATTTTGATCTGACACGCAGCGAAACCCGCGACCTGATCAAATCCCACTGCCGTTTCCAATAAAACTAGAAAGGCTATTTTTATGTTTGATGCATTACTTACAAAACTGTTCCCTGCGGCCATGCTCGGCGGTCTGGCACTTTATATGCTGGCCACCATGCTTTGGCTGCAACCGCTTGTGGAAAGCCGTATGGCCACAAAATACCTGATCCCCGCCTGCGAGATTGCACTGGAAAGCGATCAGGAAACCACGCCATTGCCAAATAATTCCAATCGTCTTCAATTGGAGATGACCATTACGATGTTGGAAGGTATGGGCGCGGATCAAATCCCGTTCCTACGAGAACAACTTCAGGCGGCACGGCGCATGTTGCAACGCATGCAGCCCAAACGCCTGCGGATTTCTACCATTGAGCGCAGCAGTATTTGTGGATGCGGTTCTGACAAGGCGTTCCAATCCTTGGGATTAAAGATGACTTTACACGTTGCCAGCGCACGCACGTATTTCCCATCACAAATCAACGCATTACCACAAACCACACTTAGTTACGCCCGTTCAGGCGAATGTGGCGCACTGCCATGGAAGAAAGGATAAACCATGACCAAATTACAGACAGAACACACCTATTTTAAGCGTGGGCACATCAGCGTAACGGCTCAATATCTAAGCACGCGATTTAAGGATGAGGCCTTGGCCCCAATTCAATCGGTGCAAATAGGCCGTGATCCACTTTGGATGGCGGGTATTATAGCGGTTGGATTGTTGCTCTTTGCCAACCGTTTTGGCGACCTGCTTTACTGGTACGAACAGTGTTTTTTGGTTGGGTTGGGATTTATAACCGCGATTGCAGGATATTGCATTGCTTCCCTGCAAATAGGCCAACACATGCGGGAACGCACTGTGTTGGTGTCGTCGATCTGGACAATCAATGCAGTGCGCAAGGCAATTGCAGAGGCGAAACGCGGAAATAACGAAAACATGGCCCACACCATCGTTCTGGAAGACGTTGCTGACGATATTACCGGAATTTAAAATTGTTGGTTTTGAATGTCGTGTTTGTGCTGACCAGAATGAAATCTGGCTACTGTTGCTTGAAGAAGTGGAATGGAGAACCTGCTTAATTTATTCAAGCCTAGTACTCTATCGGATTAATTTTTGCAGGCGACGATCATATCGAAATTTTTGAAGGGTATCTCCCGATGTTTTGCCTTTGGCTGAGCCTAAAACAAGCATCGGTATTGCGCTGGCGACACCTATGCCTATCCCTGCTGCAATCACATCGGATAAAACAACATTGCTTGCAGCAAATGCTGCAAACCCAGCTGCACTAGCCCAAATAATCTTTAGTGGAGGTTTATTCATAAAAAGTGGCACTTTTTCTTATTTTCCTAGGTATACTCAAATTGAACCGTCTTATTTTTGAAGAACTAATATACACGTTTGGATTGTAGTTTTCAACTACATCATCTGGTGCCAAAATTAGCAAGTCACATAGGGGCTTATTCTGGAAAATATGAGGAAATAAAATGTTGGAAATTAACAGATCAGCCAAAAGACGTTCATCGTCTGATAATGCAGCAAATGCTCCCATACGCGCATCGACGGCACCGCCGCCCAATACTGGAATCGGTGAGTTTTGAGTTACAAAATCGAAATTTTTGTGCAGGAAAAACCATCCCATCAAAACATCAAAACTACGCAATGTTTCAAAGTTATAGTTTTCAATACTAGAATTTTCGGAGACTAGAATTCGTTCGATTTCAATTTCCGGATAAAATTGCTCGATGGCTTTTTTAACCTCGTTGAATACTTGGTCGTCGAGGTGGCCTGTTTTATTGGTTAAAAATGCAATTCTTTTTGGTGCAAGAACAGAAATTAGAAACTCGATCCGCTTTTGTTCGTTCACAGTATACATTACGCCAGCAATTGGCCCCCTAAGTGAATTAGGGGTCAAAGAACCAACGAGTTCCTTGGCTAAATTCCGTCTTATAGCCACAAAAACATGGGGAACAACATCTGCTTCTTGCAGGTGATCATTTACTTCTTTCATGGCAAACGCAGCATCTGAACCAATTGTAATAACAAGTTTGGGTGAGTTTTTCTGAATAGCTGCTAACACTCTGGAGCACGAAATAGAAGACTTTTGCGTACCAGAAACCTCAATTCTCGAAAACAGAAAATCCCGCTCATTTTTCAACCCAAGTTCACGTAGTTTGGTTTCCAAAATAGCCGCTATTTCGACAGCATATTTTGTTTGCATAGGCAATACGAATAGCAAAGGCTGAGTTACTCTAGTTTTAGTCTTGGCAATTGCATTGCCAATTCCAGAGATTTTCTGTTTGCGATTTCCCCAAGCACTTTTCATTACGGAGTAGAAAGCAACCACTGCTATGGTAGTTAGTCCTGCTATAACCGCAAATATGAATTTAATAATACCCAAACAACTCGCCTCGCAAATTTTGGGAACCATTCATCATTTTGAAAGCGTGAACAAGCAAAATTTTTGTTGTTAACCCGCAAGCTTACCACGAAAGCCAGAATAACTTGGCCTATACCATCGTTCTTGATGACGATGTAGAAACTATTATAGAACTGATATACTAAGCTGGTGCAAGTGTCGGGGTGGAAACTTCAGCACTTTGCGTTTGTGCGGCAGGCAGCGCAGTAGATGGCTGGGCCTCTGCTTTCAAACTTGCCGCTGGTTCTCTTGGATCAAGCCCAGCCACATGGCCACGAACAGCGTCTGGCATGGCGTCAAGCAGATCAGCGTCCAACTCAGCCAAATCAGCCTCGGATATTTCCCCATCCGCAATCTGCTCACGCGCGGCATCCGCCTTATCTTGGAATTCAATAATTTCTATGCGTTGCGCGGTTAAATCATTCTTGATCACATTGTCTGCTGAATAAGCCTCCCACGTCGGGCGGTCATCACCTATTAAAAGCGGATCGAGTTCATCTACGCTAATCTCTGCACCATCTTCATCAAAAACTTGTGTGCCATCCTCGGTTTTAAATACGCGGCGACCATCTTCCATCACGTAGGCACGTGCCAGCATGTCCTGTATTCGAGCGTTCACTGCATCCAGCAGTTCTTGATTTTCCATGAGGGCTGCAACGGTGGCCTGATCATAGCTGTCGAGTTTAACCTCAAATGTTCTGATCTGGGTTTGGGTGGCCATGATCACTTCGTTGGCCAAAGCCGCAACACCGTCTTCTACCTTGTCGGCAATGTGTTCGCGGCGTTGGTGGTCTTGGCGTGACTTGATGAACCAACGCTGTTGACGCAGCCATTCCGAATGGCGGCCCCGATCATCGTTTTTAAACTGTTCACCTAATGCACCCATTTATTCTCCACATTCTTTCTTAATCAACACATATAACAATGCATCTACCGGCTTATCCAAATGCCGTTCAAACCATTGATGGATCAATGCCCATTTTTCTTTCTTGCCGCTATAGTACCACCCGTAAATACACTGCATTCCAGTGCTATCGGGCTTATCTTGCAGCCACCGCGCATAGGCTAAGCCATCAACCATCCCCGAAATATATCCGTGCTGCTGATCATTAGACATCTTGTTCAGCACATCATCGGCAGTCAGAGCATGTGCTGCACCACCCGATGAAGCAAATATTCCGCCAAACAACATAATCGCAGAAATATGTGAATATTTCCTTAATCTTAACGATTTCCTATCGTGCATAATCGACCGATTGTGCAATATTTGTAATACCTATCTTGGTTTTGCTATAATGATAAGAGAATAAAGGAATAACAATGGTTTGGCTGTTTTGACGATAGGCCAAATCTGAACAATTAGCCTTAATGCAGGAAGGGTCGTTTATGCCGCATGCGGTTGTATGTCGATCCCAACGTTAAGGCACTGAAAAACCATGAAAATAGGATATTTGCGTGTCAGCACCGAAGAACAGAGACCAGATCGTCAAATCGACGCGCTGACGCCAATTTGTGATGAGCTGCATATAGAAAAGCTCTCAGCCGTGGCCAAAAGACGACCTGTGTACGAGAAGATTATCAAAAGACTGAATTCCGGTGATATTTTTGTGATCTGGGATTTGGATCGAGCTTATCGCTCCGCCAAGGACGCCCTGAACGAGTTGGATAACCTGCGCGAACGCGGTATTGAAATCCAGATTGCCAGCATTAATATCGATACCTCTACACCGCATGGTATGCTGATTTACACCTTTATCAGTGGCTTGGCGGAATTCGAGCGTCGCTTGAATTCAGAGCGCACCAAACAAGGCCTTGCGGCGGCTCGTAAGCGCGGAGTGCGGCTTGGCCCACCGATTAAAATGTCAGACGCACAAGTGCGGTCTGCGATACGCAAAATCGCCTCAAAGGAGGCCAGTGTTGCGGAAATCGCTGCTCTGAACGGTGTGCATCCATCAACCGTGACACGGTCAATCCGACGGTTGGACGCAAATGGGAAAACATGAATGTTCTGGTATTTTTAACGAAATTCGGGTACAATAAAGGCATGAGCAAGATAATGAACACCAGCAAAAAGCTTAATGAAGCAATGCACTTACAGGTAATCGAGGATAACCCCCTTGATGCACAGGATATTGCCATGTTCAAAATGTTTGAGCAAAAGGGGTTTTCTCCCAAGGAGCGTCGCGCCTATATTCTGGCGCAGGTCGATGCCGCTGCGATGATACCTGCTGCTGAATGAGTGATACAGACTATTGTTACCCGCCTGATTATAAGGTTCTCAAAAACAAACTCGGAATAAGGGATGCCGATCAACTGGATCGCGCTGAACGCCGCTTTGTGGCGCAGCGTGCATTGGAAGGTTTCCCAACGGGGAATTTTGATCTGACACATTTATGCGCTATTCACAGGCATCTGTTTCAGGATGTTTTTGACTGGGCGGGTGATATCCGCACCGTCGAGATTTCAAAAGGCGGCAGTCAGTTCCAGTTTCGCCAATATATTGAAACGGGTATGGCGGATGTGCATCGGCGCATTAAAACCCATAATTCTCTGCGCAATCTGCCAGCGGATCAGTTTGCTGATCTTGCTGGCGAGATTTTAGGTGACATTAATTACGTGCATCCGTTTCGCGAAGGCAACGGACGCACGCAGTTGTATTACTTCAAGCAACTGGCGGGACAGGCTGGCCATACCGTTGACCTTACACAGATTGCACAATCCACTTGGATGGCTGCGTCTAAGCAAGCCCATGAGGGCAATTATGCCCCCATGTCTGCTTGTCTTTTGAATACCATTGAAGGCTATTCCCATGGGCACGACGATCCAGAAGAAGAACCCGAGCATGAACTGTAACTCGTTAAAACAAGCTCAACTGACGCCCTGCGGCTTCTTTCCGTTTCCACGCGTTCGTATCAGCTTCAAAATCTAGCCATGCCAGAACATAATCCAGCGGCTCCCCATATTCGGCAATTCGTTCGGGCAAGATAAACTGTGATCTGTATCCAGTTTCTGTAATTGGCAATGGCCTTTTCTCTTCACTGATCACTTCGATATGATCAAACCCTGCATAACGGCCTGTCTGATGACGAATTTCCAGTTCAATGCCGTGCCAGACGATATTGAACACGGTGTATTCTTCTTTGCGATCAGTAGCTGGCATAACAATACCTCGCACCTGCAATGGTAATCTCTGAATATTCAACCGCTAAATCTCGCGCTATCGCGTCATGATCAATGTAGTTTTGCAAACTCTCTGGAATGTCACCATAAAGCCCTTCATCAACAAATTGCTCAGCCAATCTGCGCAGGCTGCCTGCTTCATAAAGATCAATATTATAATCACTGGCGTCTTTATCGGGATCAAAAACATATCCGCATTCACCGACAGCAACAATGATACGTTGTTTTTCCCAATCCTGCCATTCGTCTACACCTTCCAGATAATCCCTGAAATTCGCTTGGTTAATGCCAATTGCTTTTGCCAACGCGCAATCAATGTCATCGCCATCAATAAATTGCAGTTCAAATTCTTCAACGGAGTCGCCGTAGTCGTTACGCAAGGCGTTTGCTTTCGCGTCGTATTCTTCTGCTGTTTCAAAATAAAAGCCTGTCGCGGATATATCATAAGGCTGTGCAAATAACTGTGTCATGTTTCTCTTCCTCTTAATTGGGTTGGGTTTCGCGTGTGAAACCTTGCTTCCGGTCGAGGATGGAGATGGGAGGGGACAAGAAAAATCGATGCGGATGGTGCGGGCGTAATGCAATGAGCCACGGTCGTGTCTATTTTACTTGTGGGGAGAAAGAGGCAAAGTCTCTGGCTTCCCCTTCTGTTTGGGAAATATGTGCCGTCAGGCACCACTAAACTGTCAGGGATAGTTACTCGTATGAGCCGAAACTGCTTGTCAGGTTCGGTGGAGCATGTCTGACGTCAGCACTCGTGGGACAGATTTAAGGTTTAGCTAACGGAGGATTTCTGGTTCATCATAACATTCAAGGAGTGAAGATGAGACAGAAATCCGGAAGCAGCAAAGCAGCTGCAGATAAATTGGTGAAGAACATTCGCCGTAAAACCAGACAAACCTATTCCGCCGAGGAAAAGATCCGCATTGTATTAGCGGGCCTTCGCGGCGAGGAAAGCATTTCGGCGCTGTGCCGCCGTGAAGGCATCTCTGAAAGCCTGTATTACAGTTGGTCAAAGGAATTCCTCGAAGCGGGGAAACGCCGCTTGTCTGGCGATACAGCCCGGCAGGCGACGTCGCCTGAGGTGAAGGATCTACGAAGCGAGGCGATGGCATTGAAGGAATGCGTGGCCGATCTGACCATTGAAAACCGTCTGCTCAAAAAAAGCATGACAGGGGCTGGGGGATACGAGGAATGAGATATCCTGCATCTGAGAAACTGGAGATTATCCACACCGTTGAGCAATCACATCTGCCTGTGAAGCAAACCCTCGACATGCTGGGCATTCCGCGGACCACATTTTACCGGTGGTATGATCAATACCTTGAGGGCGGGCTTGATGCTTTGGCGGATCGCTCGCCTCGGCCCAAGTCTGTCTGGAACCGCATTCCCCAAGACAGGCGCGATAACTTAATCGAGTTCGCGCTGGAACATGAAGCGCTATCTACGCGTGAATTGGCGGTAAAATATACGGATGAGAAGCGGTATTTTATCTCTGAATCATCATCTTACCGCATTCTGAAGGCTGCCGACCTGATCACTGCACCAGATTATATCGTGATCAAGGCCGCCGATGAATTCCATGACAAGACCACTGCGATCAACGAGATGTGGCAGACCGATTTTACCTACTTCAAGATCATCGGTTGGGGATGGTATTATCTCAGCACGATCCTGGATGATTACAGTCGCTACATCATTGCCTGGAAACTCTGCACCAACATGCGGGCCGAGGACGTGACGGACACGATTGAGCTGGCCCTGACGGCATCTGGATGCGACCAAGCCGTCGTTCGGCACATGCCGCGTCTGTTGAGCGACAATGGGTCCTGTTACATCTCTGGCGATCTTGCCGAATGGCTGGAAGAGCAGAGAATGGATCACGTTCGTGGAGCGCCGTTCCACCCGCAGACTCAGGGCAAGATCGAGCGCTGGCATCAGACAATGAAAAATCGGGTTCTGCTGGAAAACTATTACCTACCCGGCGATCTGGAAAATCAAATCGGAGCTTTTGTGGAATATTACAACAACCAGCGCTACCACGAGAGCCTGAACAACGTCACACCTGCCGACGTCTATTTTGGGCGCGACAAAGCCATTATCAGAGAGAGGAAAAAGATCAAGAAGCAAACAATCCAAAAACGCCGCTTGCAACATCAAAAACAAGCTGCATAATCAATCACAATAACGAACCAGAGCCTCCAATACTCAAACCGCTCTGATGTCCCATTTTATATGACGACGGACATTCGTCGACTACCAAGCGTAAAGTACCGACAAATACATCTTCTCTCATAGGATAAACTGGTTGAAGTGCAAAGTTACGAATGCTTTTACTCCATCGCTCTTTTACAGAAAATGTTAAATTAGGACTGCATGCCAATAAAGAAAGTACTAGCGTGTACGAAAATATTTTTTTGAACATCATATATCCCCCAATTTCCTTAAATATATTATGGAAATGTACTCAACCTTAAGAAATTTTCAAAAAAAATCAAGGAATTTTTGCTCCCATACTATGAACCAAACAGTTACAATGGCTTTACATTCAGTTTTCCCTTATTTTTCCAACATTATTTATTGCTTTTTGCGTACATATCTGGGATAATATTCATATCAACGCCAGAATTGTATTTATCACTCTATAAACTTGCAATCTAGGTTGAGAATACCCAAATAAATCATAATTCTTAAATTTTAAACTATCCTATGCGCAGGCAATTTTACCTGCGTGTGAGTGTTGAGCATTGTGCTCCCTCAAACCTTTACCTACAACCCAAACTGAAAAGGCTGATTGCGTATTCCGCAACCTGTGAATGTATCCCCATGCCCCCAGAACTTGACCGATACCGTAAACATGTCGAACACTTTGACCTCACTGATATGGAGAAGAACGCGCTTATCCACACGGTTTATTCTGCCATGGAAAGCTTTGCTGATCGGGCGTTTAGGAGTGATCCTGTTCAGCTGTGTATTGATCTGAAAGCTTCAAAAGATGCATCATCAGATGGTGATGTGATAGACTTGGAAAAATCCGAATATCAAAACCTGACCCAGGTCTTTAATGTGCCGAAAGGAGACGTGTAATACATGCCAAAAGAACAATCACAAAAAGCTGTCATTTATTGTCGGGTGTCTGGTGCAAAGCAAATACGGGAAGGCGATGGCTTAGGCTCGCAAGAAACCCGCTGTCGCGAATTCGCGGGCTTTAAGGGTTATGAAGTCGTCAAGGTTTTCAAGGAAGACATAAGTGGAAAACTTGCATCGCGCCCCGCCATGATCGACCTGCTGCAATTCCTGCGCCGTTATCGCAAAACGGGCACGGTTGTCATCATTGACGATATCAGCCGCCTTGCGCGTGGATTGGAAGCCCATCTGCAACTGCGTGCGGCTTTGGCCAAAGCCGGTGGCCGCTTGGAATCTCCCTCCATCGAATTTGGTGACGACTCTGACAGCTTGCTTGTTGAAAACATGCTTGCCAGTGTTGCCCAACACCAACGCGAAAAGAACGGTGAGCAAACCACGAACCGAATGCGGGCGCGTATGCAAAACGGATACTGGGTATTTCGTGCGCCAATCGGTTATGACTTCATAAAGAAATCAGGAAGCGGTAGTATTCTAGTGCGTGACGAGCCTGTAGCATCAATCATTGCTGACGTGATGGAACGCTATGCGTCTGGTCGGTTGCAATCAAAAACTGAGGTGAAGCGTTTTCCTTGAAAACCAACCTGCGTTCCCTAAAAACCAAGCTGGAAAAATCCATTTGTCGCGCATCGATGAATTGTTCAACCGTTCAATCTACGCAGGGTACATTACCTATGAAAAATGGGGGTTACATCTAACCCCTGCAAAACACGAACCGTTGATCACCTATGAAACCTATCAGTTAATTCACAAACGGTTAGGTAAAACAGCCAATGCACCTGCACGCAAAGACCTTAATAAGGACTTCCCGTTGCGTGGCTTCGTCACCTGTGGCCACTGTGACAAGCCTATGACCGCTTGTTGGTCAAAAGGGCGTAGTACGAAGTATCCGTACTACCTGTGCGACACCAAAGGCTGTGTTGACTACCGCAAGTCAATTCGCAAGGAAAAGATCGAAGGCGAGTTTGCGGTTCTTTTGGCTGATCTCAAACCCAGCGCAAACCTGTTTACCATGGCGTTTGAGATGTTCCGCGATATCTGGCAGGAAAAATTGCAATCTGCTGAAGATGAAAAACAATCCATGCAACGGCAACTCACGCAGATGGATCGAAAATCGACCCAACTTCTGGATAAGCTGATCGACACAAACAATGCCACGGTGATCACCGCCTATGAAAATAAACTGCGTGAAATGGAGGAACAAAAGACCTTCCTTTCTGAAAAAATCGGCAAATGCGGTCAACCTTTGGCCCCCTTCGACCAAATTTATCGAACCGCTTTTGATTTCCTCGCAAACCCCAGTAAACTATGGGCTTCCGAGCGGTATGAAGACAAGAGAGCAGTACTAAAACTGGTGTTTGCGCAGAGACTACCCTATATACGAAATGAGGGTTATCGAACCGCTAAAACCTCCTTACCTTTCAAGGCCTTAGGAGACATTCGCATGGGAAAAAGTGAGATGGTGCCCCCACACGGCACGTAATTATAATATCATGGCACTTCAGGGTATACCAATACTTCATACATCACATTGTAAATCAATAATAATACTGTTTCATTGTGTTTCACCATGCACCATGGTACACCACATATAGAGGGTGGATTAAAAGGTGGATACATGGTTCGCACATTGAACCGATTAAATGCATCAACAGTTAAGGCTTCTGGACCCGGTAAGTATGCTGACGGGGGCGGACTTTGGCTGCACAAGCGCCGAGACGGAGGTGGCCAGTGGTTTCTAAGGGTGTCCGTCCACGGACGCCGCCGCGAGATGGGGCTTGGGTCAATTCAAAGTGTTTCGTTAAAGGAAGCCAGACAATCGGCAGATCATTGGCGTTCGGTTGTGCGGGCAGGCAAAGACCCGATTAAGGAACGGCGGCATCAACAACGGGAAGCGATCCGCAATCTTCATTGTTTGAACGAGATTGCACATGATGCTTTTGATAGCCGTAAGGCAGAACTTAAAGACGACGGGAAAGCTGGACGTTGGTTCACGCCTTTGCAACTTCACGTCCTACCGACGTTAGGTAAGGTGCCGGTGGCAGAAATCGATCAGATCGACATACGAGATGTACTCCGCCCTATATGGCACACAAAGGCAGATACCGCACGAAAGGCTATGAACCGGCTTAGCATTTGCCTGAAGCACGCGGCGGCACTAGGCTTGAACGTTGATTTGCAAGCTGTAGACAAAGCTAAGGCACTCTTAGGAAAACAGAAACCATACAGTTCAACATATCCCTGCATTGCCTTGGAAAGATGTTCCCAGCTTTTATGCGTCTCTGGGTGACGGGTCTATTACGCACCTTGCTTTGCGGATGCTAATCCTCACTGCCGTGCGATCCCGCCCGTTGCGTCACATGCGCTTCGATCAAATTGAACAAGCCGTTTGGACAATACCTGCCGAACTGATGAAGGGTCGTCGAGGTGCCACGGCTGATTTTCGTGTTCCACTTTCACCGCAGGCTCTGGCCATTATCGAACAAACAAAGCCATTTGAACGTGACGGCTACCTGTTCCCCAGCATGCGTAAAGGCGTTATTTCAGACGCCACCATGGCCCGCTTCATGGAACGACTTCAAATGCAGGCTCGCCCTCACGGGTTTAGGTCTAGCTTTCGTGACTGGACAGCAGAGGTCACCGATGCCCGGCACGAAGTCGCTGAAGCATGTCTTAGCCACGTCAACGGAACACAAGTAGAGCGGGCGTATCGTCGTACAGATTTCCTAGATCAACGGCGAGTATTAATGGATGCATGGGGCACCTTCGTGTCCACCCCGCACATAGATGTTAACGAAATATATAATGACTTCTGAAGTAAACGATCCTGACACTTCACATCTTCTCTATGGAGATGACCAATATATGCACATTCGAAAAACACTATTTGAAAGCGGTGATCCTACCGCAATCTATGAGGCCATTGAATATTGTTACAGTCAAAATTTAAACCTGCCGGGCTGGCTGAATGATGAACTCAAAAACATAATTTCCAGATATTACACTAATAAAAGCCCAGGTAGCATTGGAAGTGGCAAAACGCCTCTAGCAAAAACGCGAAACAGACAAAAAGCAGATGTAAGATATAGGGCCGTTACAGGCGTTCGGGAATGGCAAAAAAACCAACTTATGTACCAGCTTATGCCAAGACAATCGATTAAGGCGTGGTTTAATGGTGATCTGGATAAATATGGAACGAACCTTGTTGATGCGTTTGAAATAGCAAAAGAAGGATTATGGGATACCTTTGCTGAGTGCGGTACAAGCACACTCAAGAATGTCTTTTATGAAAATGTGGAAGTAAATTTCCCCGGTATATCCAGTGAACTTGGGTGCATTTTTGAACTCGATGATCCGGATGAATTATTCGGATCAGACATAGACCCGCCGCAACATATTAAGTTACTCCTAAATTCAATCGCCGATAATAGTGCAAAAATATAATTATTTCGTTGGACTAGCGGCTAATCTCAACGTCATTCTAAGATGCTCCTTGAAACACTTTGGAGCATCATTATGAAGTATCTATCATTTTCAGAACTACAAAAGAAATTGGGAAACCGAAGCCGATCAACGATATACCGCGACGTAGAATTTGGTCGTTTGCCTAAGCCGATCAAGATCGGCGCACGTCTTTATTGGGACGAAGCCGAAGTCGACGCTGCAATCCAAAACTTAAAACAGATTGGGCAAGACATGCTCGAAGCATCCGTTTCTGATCTAGGATCACGGTAAGTTATGGCTATCATATACATGAAAAAGAACCACGTTTATTCGGCCCCGACCGTTGTCAAATGTTTTGGCCATTTACTACCGTTGCCACCCCATGAAAATGAGCATTGGGAAAAAGACATAAGTATCCTAGGTCGCGCTAGAAAACAGGAAAAAAAACTTCTTAAAAAATGTGAACATGCTTTCATAACATCCAAAAACTTCAAGAAAGCAGCCAAAACATACCTAACCAATCTTAGTTGCCTTCAGGCAAACATGATTGAAGTTAACAAGCGGGCCCGCATCAAAAACAGACTTTCCCTGTGCCAAATCATTGCGCAGTCCAAGGTTTATAGGGTTCTCAAAAATCTGCATGAACCTGTCATAGTGCGAGAAATCCCCAAGCAATCTGGATTTGGGACCAGAATAATCAATGACTTCGGCCCTGTCGCACGGGCTTCACAGCGCATGGTAGTCAAACTGCTACGCATGACTTACCAATCTCAGGGTTTTCAGTATCATCAACTAGGTTCGCCACAAAAGATACAACAGGCAATGAACCTCATAGAAAAGAAAGGATATACACACATAACAGAATTAGACTTTATCAACTACTACCCGAGTTTCAACTTACAAGAGCTCATAGCGAGACTGCCTTTGCCAAAAGAAGCAGTTGAACAAATCGTAGTAGCCAAGAACGCTGAATGGGTGACACCCTTAGGGAATACTTATTTGCCGTTTAACACTAAGTCCGCTCCCGGTATACCACTGGGCAGTGCATCATCTAGTGAAATCGCCGTCTGGTGCATTGCGCACCTAAAGATGTTGAAAGTTCGCCCATTGGTTATAATCAACCATGCGGATAACTTTTTCCTCTTTTCTAAGGCGGTCGAACCATTGGAATTTGCATCCAAAGCCCTGAGCTCTGGCATCGCCAAGCTGCCGGGCGGACAATTCAAATTGGCCATCAAACAGAACACGACCATAGACAAGCATTTCCACATGCTGGGTTGCTGGGTGTCACGTGAGAAAGGTAAAGTTTCAGCGTGGCCGTCAAGTACGGTAACGAATCTGGAAAACCTCACAATACGCTACGAAACGTACAGCAAGCAGGTTCACACGAAGACTTACAGAAAGCAGAAAAGAACAAAGACCAATACAGTGCTCCGCCAGTAGAGGGATTGCAAGATTATCTACGGCTCAGGAATTTTATCACAGGTTGGTTTAATGCTTTTGATTTTTGCAACGACGTCCTCGGCCATAAAAAAGACTATTGGCTTTGCGATATTGACCAGATACAAAAACCCACGCTGCATAGGGATGTAAGTAATGTCGACACACCACACCTGATTTGGCCTATCAATCGCCAGGTTTCTTAGCAGATATGGGTAAATCATGCTTCTTGCGAATTGGAACCAAACACATAGACGCATCAAGCACACGGTGGCGGCCACACTACGCGCCACCGTGATACAGATCTATTTCCATGCAAACGTGGCAGACCGATCCACGTACGTGGTCATTGGTAAATACAGTGGTTAATGCACAGCGCGCCCCAGATGACGCCTGCACAATCGCATGAGGCGTTGGATGCACACCGTACAATTTCTTCACGCAGAGCAAAAAGGGATTAGACGCGTTGTTTATCGATCTCTTACTCTCTATCTGTGTTTGCTAAGTATTTTTTAACGCACGTTTTGACGATTTATGGCCCAAAGTTTAAGCGAATGTCTATTGAGTTCATTGGTACAACTGTAGACTTCAGTGATCGCAAGATGAAGTTGACCTGTGATCCAAGACGCTATGCAGTGTTTGTCACTGATGAAGCGATACAGGTTGGTGATGTCACTGCAGACTTATTAAAACCGCACATATAGAAATAATGTGTGTTGAGCATAATATCTATGTCAATACTCGGATCGTAAAGCGGCAACTTGTTCATAGCTTCGCTAGCCGATGATTAAGTTTGTTAGTGCCACGGCCAAACTTTCCACATGATTATACTGTGCGATCTGACCCATAATCCTATGTATTCGAATGTATTCGAACTTTGATTTTACTAATGTAGTATGATTATTTTAACAAATTGAATTTGCGTGCATCGGCAAAACCATTCATCAAGTGCACTTGTAGTGCGCCGAATAAAGTCATGTTGCGGTTACCTACGCCAGTACGCAACACACACTGCATGGTGTGAGGACCACCGTATGGAAGATAACAAGGTGTTGACGTTTCGCGCGTTAAGAAACGCTCTGATTTCACCAGTTTCTAGGAATTGGAAGGGGTATTGGCAGAAGGCAGTTTCTTAAGGGTAATAAAGTACTTGTATTTTAGACCAATTATGTCAACGTCGGGTAGATAATTCATGTAAGCATACAACATATTGGGTATTTATGGCGCAGGATCATTTCGACAGATCAATTTTTGAAGTCGTCAACCAGAAGGCTTTACTTCTGGAAGATCAACTTTCATCAGATGTAATTTTTTATAACGGTAGCATTTATCCACAATATTTTCGGCATTTTAGAGACTTTGTTGAACAAGTGAAAAATAAGAGTGCGCGAACTGAAAATTCTATTTCCGTAATCTTGCGAACAGGTGGTGGATCAGCAGAGACTACGGAAAGAATGGTCGCCGTATTACGAAAGCATTACGGGACTGTTAATTTTGTAGTGCCAGATCTGGCTATGTCAGCGGGTACGATTTTCTGCATGGCAGGAGACCGCATCTATATGGATTATGCGTCTACATTGGGCCCAATTGACCCACAAGTCCCAACACCTGACACTGGGGACTATGTACCAGCACTTGGATATTTGGATAAAGTTGCAGAAATCACGGCAAAGGGTAACTTGGCTCCAGCCGATGTAGTGCTACTCAAAAGTCTTGACCTTGCGAAACTGGCTCTATTCGAACAGGCGAAGGATTTGTCTGTAGATCTTCTGAAAAAATGGCTTGTTGAATTTAAATTCAAAAACTGGACAAAGCATCGTACTACTAATATCGGCGCCATAGTAACAGATCAAGAAAGATCAGATCGTGCTGAGCAGATTGCACGCGACTTAGCTGACCATAAGAGATGGAGATCTCACGGACGGAGTTTAGATGTGATAAAGCTCAATGAATTGAGAATCGAGATCGACGATTATTCTGACGATACCGCGTTAAGAACCGCGATCAGAAGCTACAACGATCCTCTTACGGGGTTCGTAGATAGAATGGGAATTGACTTTTTTGTGCACAGCCATCACTTACCAATATAGGATAGGGAGAAAAACATGAGCGTTTTAGTAGAACAGGTTAGAGCTGCATTAAATGCAGATAAAATTGGCAAGAAGCTTGATATAGAAGATGCTCTAGTTGAAGCCGAGCGCCTAGCAGACCTATTTTCGGAGGTTAAGCCTGTACCATACATTGTCCCTATCGAACGCTTTGCGGGCATGTCTGTTTTTAATCGCGAGAAATCTCTAATATAGAGGCTTATACTAGCCTCCAAACCCCACCATCACTTACCCCAGACCCACGCCTTTACCTCGCGATAAGCCAACATGAACGGACATACGAAGCCCTTCATGGCTAACACCTTTGGCTTTACCAACATGTGCAACAACCTCGGGCCTCGTTTTAGGCCTGTCATGTAAAGCCTTTGCACTATATCGGGATAGTTCACCATGTTTAAACACGCGCAGCCTATGTTGCCTGATTAACTGACTGGCAGGTAACAATATCGCGATACGGTCCATTTTACCTGTAATTATTTGTACCCGTATTTGTTTGTACACCAAATTATTAAGACTTTGATACTTACTCAATGAAATATGATTATTCTAACAAATTGAATTTGCGTGCGCCTGAACTTAAGGTTGATTTAGTGCACTTGAGTGCACAGAATAAAGTCAGGTTGAGATTACTCTTGAAATAAATGCCTTTGAAACCCGACAAAAGCTTTTGCAACAACATCTGGCCCGCCCAGTTCCGCAGCCCCTTCGGTGGCAGATCGGTATTTTAACTCTAGTAAATCTGGCAATTTATTTCGATCCAATTCGCCAACCCCATCGCTAACATACGCATCCAATACAAACTCTAAGAATGCTGCAAGCTTGCCTTCATACTCTGTTACAACTTTTCCACGGCCACTTACCGCACGGCTTTCACGTGTGACTGGATTAGAGGCATAGGCAATGTAGGCCAGCACATCAAAAAGGTCGCTTTTTTCAGCATTCATAAGTTCTCTGATCTTGGTCAGTATATCAACGCCATAACCACGTTCTGAAAGTTCGGCTAAAAGCGTCTTACGGGTATCAGGCTTACTCCACAGCTTTCGTAACTCGTCTTCGTCTTTGAATAATTCCGGCAGTTCACCATAAAGCTGTTTAATAAATTCATTTGCAGACATTGGTTTCCCGTCCGTACTCCAAAAACTGGTGCCAGTGATATTTTGTATCGTGCGCAACTTTCCGTCCGCCAGTTGTATTTCAACCGTTTCAGGCCGCTTAGGAAGGCCTTGGATCAGCGCGTTCATCTGACCCCGTTGGCGTGCCATTGGGTGTATTCGGCCCTCTTGGCTCTGGTGTGTCAATTATGACGCCTACAGGATCGCCATCCCATTCAGGGTCTTGGAAGTTTTCATGCGCGTTCACGAAATCATAGATCGTGAAATAATCTCTTGCCCTGAAACGTCCGTGTGCCGCGCCCGATGATCTGTTTGAACTCGATCATCGAATTAACGGGCCGCATCAAAACGATATTGCGCACGTTTTTCGCATCCACCCCGGTCGATAGCTTTTGCGAGGTTGTCAGGATCGTAGGAATGGTTTTTTCGATTATCCTGAAACGCCGCCAAATCCTTTTCGCCCAAGGCCCCGTCATCCGCTGTCACACGGGCACAATAATTCGGATGATCGCTGGCTTTTTCCACCCGCAGACTGATTGATCAAATCGCGCACAAGGCCCGCGTGTTTCTGGCTGGCACAAAACACAATGGTCTTATCGTTCGGGTTTATTTCCGACAACAATGTGCGCACGCGGTGCAATTCGCGTTCGCGGATCACAATCTTGCGGTTGAAGTCACCCTCGGAAAACTCATCCCCGTCTTCAACATCACCCGTTAGAACCGCATCATCGCCTTCGAAAACATACTCGTCCATTGTGGATGCTATTTGGCGCACACGGAAGGGCGTCAGGAACCCATCGTTGATGCCCTCTTTCAAAGAATACTGATACACAGGTTCGCCAAAATACCCGTAAGTATCGGCATTGTCCGTCCGCTTGGGTGTGGCTGTTAAACCTAACTGAACCGCAGGTGAAAACCGTTCTAATATACCGCGCCATGTGCCTTCGTTATTTGCCCCACCCCTGTGGCATTCATCAATCACGATAAAATCAAAGAAATCTGGTTCGTATTCTTCAAACGTGCGATCCCCGTCTTCACCCGTCATAAATGTCTGAAAAATGGTAAAAAATATACTGCCATTCTTGGGGACACGCTTTTGTTTGCGGATTTCGTCGGGATCAATGCGCACCAACGCATCATCAGGAAACGCCCCGAAGGAATTGAATGCTTGGTTTGCCAGAATGTTGCGATCAGCCAGAAACAGAATACGTGGACGACGAGTTGGTTCGCCAGTACCGTTCCAACGCGCATGGAACAATTTCCACGCCAACTGGAATGCTATGCTTGTTTTGCCTGTTCCTGTGGCAAGGGTCAGCAAAATACGTTTCTGGCCCGTTGCAATCGCTTCTAAGGCGGCTGTGATCGCGTTGTGTTGATAGTATCGTGGTTCCCACTTGCCACCACCTGTTTCAAACGGAATGGCCCCGAAGCGGTCGCGCCATGCGTTGGCTTCAGAGTGGACACGCTGCCAAATCTCGTCTGGGCTAGGAACACATTCTACATCACGCTCGGCACCCGTGCGCATATCAATCTCGTACCACGTCAGACCGTTTGAGGCATATGCGAAGGGTGCGTTTAAGCGGGTTGCATATTCTTTAGCTTGGGCCACACCTGCGGAGGTGTCTACACTGGCTTTCTTGGCCTCTAGCACCGCCAGTTTTTGGTCGTGGTATAGGAATACATAGTCAGAGGATAGTGACGTGCCGCGTGTGCCGCCCGATTGGATGCGCCCTGGGCAAATCACTTCACGTCTGACCTTGCTGCCATCGACAACACCCCAACCAACGGCCTTTAGAACCGGATCAATCCGTTCGGCCCGTGTGTCTGCTTCTGTTTCTTGGCTCATAGATTTATTACTTCCAAAACCTTAGTGACCGAGACAGCCCATAGACACCAACGCCACTGCTTTTTTCGGCGATCCCTCAACCACCTTTTTGTTCGAGGTGTTTGAATTTTTTCTCTGACTTTTTTGAGTTCACGCAAGTCATTAGCATTAATGCCATCTTTTTCCAGTTTTGCCTTAGCTTTATTTATCTTGCTTAACATACCTAAAGCTGTCTGTTTCTGGCCGTTTGTCATTTTTCCGTTAATTTTCGCTTTATCAAATATAGCCTTCAAAACGACGCGCCTTTTTTGAAGGCCGTCTATTAGTACCTTAATTGTCTTTAATTTCTTTTTTCCTTCATCCATAAAAGCGACCTTAAATCAGGTGAGTTCACCTGCAAAGGCTTTTTGCAATAGCGATTGGCGCAGTTCATCTAGGTCGGCGTGTTTAGATTGGTATATTTTTTCTAACGTGATCGTTTCTTTTTTTAATTGATCCAATGTAGCAACAATCTTAGTCTGTTCATTAATGTTTGGAACGCTAATCAATAAATCCTTTATCATATCCAACTTAAGAAATTTAGTATTTGCACCAACTGAATTTCTTTTGAGCTCTTTAAGACTTTTTATCATCTGAAAATATAAATATCGATAATTCATCAAATGGGTGTCCTCAATTTCAATAATATACGTGCGTTGGTATGCATTAAATTTACCCTTGAAGTGCTTTACATTAAAATCACCAGAGGCATTATTACCTGCTAACAATATAGCCTCGCAATCGAATGCAAAATGGTCAATTTCATAAATATCTCTTGAACAAGTAAAAAACGGATATTGTCCGCCGTCCACAGCGGCGTTTGCATTTAGTTTGCCTGTTCTGATTTTTACAAACTCACCAAGCGGTTTCTTTTCATGCCCAAAGTTTTCCAAATAACTCTCAAACAATTCCCGCGCGTTTTGCAGGTTGGCTTCCACGTTGGCGCGGGCGCGGGTCAGGCCATCAAACGCCGCATCCAAAACCGCAACAATCCGCTTTTGTTCATCTAGGGGTGGAAGGGGGATTGAAATTTGTTTAAGGTTTTTTACTGATGCAACATTTTTAATTGCGGCTCCAAGAACCAGACTATCTAACTGTCCCTGAAAGCCGGGGCTTCCCATCCAATATCTAAGGTAGAAAACATCTAGGTTTTTTTGAACTGTCAGCTTTAGAAGCGCTTGATTTATAATTCCTTTTTTAATTCCTTTGGGTACAATAGCAACTTTACCCATTGTACCAGAACAACTCATAATTATGTCATTCTCTAAGAGTTCAAACCGAGCCATTTCATCAAACTTGGCCTCGTCTATAAAGTATCTAATTTCGTTAAACTGGTCATAAATTGCATGTTGTTGTTCGTAGACAGCATACCCATTCGGCTTAAAAATAGATTTCTTTAAGCTACCACCAAATGGCCCTCTAACAAACCCACAAACCTCGCCTAGCGGCTTAACTTCCCACCCTGCCTTCACAACATTCCCCTGATCTCAGCCAGTATCGTCGCTGTTTCAGTATCGCGAGCCAGCATATCCTCAATAATCTCGGCAGGTGCACGCAGTGGTGCGGCCTCTGGTGTGTTGGGGTTTTTCGCGGACAGATCACAGGTATCCGCATCCAGATCGGCCACCTGCACTGTCCAGCTTTGATCGCTGTCGGCGTGTGATTTCTGCAAGTCGATAAAATCCGCCAGATCGGCATCGTTCAGCGGGTTGGTTTTGCCCATGTTACGGCCAACGTCGAGCTGGTAAAACCAGACCTTGTCAGTTGCCACGCCTTTATCAAAAAACAGCACCACGGTTTTAACCCCCGCGCCCTGAAACGTACCACTTGGGCAATCCAGCACAGTATGCAGATTGCAGGCCTCTAGTAATTCACGGCGCAGGGCAATGCTGGCATTGTCAGTATTGCTTAGAAACGTGTTCTTGATCACCACGGCCCCGCGCCCACCGGCCCGCAGGCTTTTGATGAAATGCTGCAAAAACAGATAAGCGGTTTCGCCGGTTTTGATCGGGAAGTTCTGCTGCACTTCTTTGCGTTCCTTGCCGCCAAAGGGCGGGTTCGCAAGGATGATGTCATAACGGTCTTTTTCTTCAATATCCGCGATATTTTCGCCCAGCGTGTTGGTGTGCAGAATATTGGGGGCCTCAATGCCGTGCAGGATCAGGTTCATAATCGCAATGACATAGGCCAGCGATTTCTTTTCCTTGCCGTAAAACGTCTTGGTTTGCAGGGTGTTCAGATCGGTGGTGGTGGTGGCATCTTTGCGCAGAAAGTCATACGCCTCACACAAAAATCCCGCAGACCCGACCGCGCCATCATAGATGGTTTGCCCGATCTTGGGTTGCACCACTTGGATCATCGCACGGATCAGGGGGCGCGGGGTATAATACTCGCCACCATTGCGCCCGGCATTGCCCATATTCTTGATCTTGGCTTCATAAAGTTCGGACAGCTCATGTTTATGTTCTTGGGTTTTGAAACTAAGCTGATCAATCAGATCAAGCGCATCACGCAGCGAATAGCCGCTGGCGAATTTGTTTTTGATCTCGGAAAATATTTCGCCTATTTTATATTCAATGGTGTCGGAATTTTCCGCCCGTTGCCTGAACCCTTGCAGGTAGGGGAATAATTCACGGTCAACATAGTTGATCAAATCGTCGCCTGTCATGGCTTTATTATGGTCAAAGCTGCCGTCATCCTTTTTAGGTACCGCCCATGTAGACCAGCGGTGTTCAGGGTCTAGGATATGGGTGTAATCCTTACCCAATAGGATCGCTTCGCCTTGGCGGGCGGTTTCCAGATCATCAAGGTATTTCAGAAACAAAAGCCAAGAGGATTGTTCGGTGTAATCCAGCTCTGAAGAACACCCCGCCTCTTTCCATAATACATCATCAAGGTTTTTGAAAATTTGTTCAAACATAAGTGTTCCCTAATATTCCCCTTTTTAGTCTGGGGATTTACCACAATCTAACGATTGGATTTACGGGGACAAGCAGCAATTAACTACCTTGGGTTAATTCGCCCTGATTTGGTGTGGGAACCAACAGATAGGCGGACAAGATAGCAGTTAAATTATTATCAAATTGGGTGCTGTATTAAGAAATTTGCACTCGAGTGCAAATAGCGGTCACATATTTCCTATAGAATAGTGTACAACTTAGGCCAAAAACTCCCCACTAAAATATTTGATAATCCCTAACCTGTAACGTCATTAAGGTGGGTTAAAGGGTGGATTAAATTAGCTGTAAAGCATTTAACATATTGTTATTAATAGTTAATATTAGTTGAAATGGTGCCCCCACACGGACTCGAACCGCGGACCTATTGATTACAAATCAATTGCTCTACCAGCTGAGCTATAGGGGCACTGCGGCTGCGTTTAGCTGAAAATACAGCCTATATGCAAGTGTCTTTTTGCAAAAACTAACTGGTTTAGCTGTTATTCTTTATCCAGACGGTTTTGTGAGGTTTTTGAAACCACGGCAACAGCGATCAAGCTGACCAGTATGACCACGATAGATCCAGGTGCTGCCCCCTTAATATCTTCCAGTGAGGCAAAGCCGTAAATGTGGGTTGCAAGCGTGTCAAAGCCAAAGGGGCGCAGCAGCAGGGTTGCGGGCAGTTCTTTTGTGCTGTCGACAAAAATCAACAGCCCTGCGGTTAGTAGGGAGCTGCGCATCATCGGGTAGTGTACACGTTTCAACGTGCCCCCTGCAGTTTGCCCCAGTGAGCGGGACGCCATGCTCATGCTGGGGGTGATCCGCCCAAGGGCGCCATCCACCGCACCAAAGGCAATGGCGAAAAATCGTACGCAATAGGCCAGAATTACCGCCGTTGCAGTGCCAGTGATCAACAAGCCTATATCGATACCCGTGGCGGCCTCTATCCAATCCGCGATCATGTTGTCGAAAGCGGCCATCGGGATCAAAATACCAAGGCCGATAATGGCACCGGGGGCGGCATAGCCGATTGCCGTGGCAGGCAGTAAAAACCGCAGCCATTTTGCGTTCGACATGCGCACGGCATAGATCAGGATAACACCACCCACCACAGTTACAGCGGCGGCAATCGCGCCTACCCATATGGTTGTAAAGGCTGCCGTCCACAAATCCGCATCCGTCCACAGACTGAAGTCTTTCAAAGCGTGGCTCAGCATAATGGCAAAGGGCATCACAAAACCGATACCGATCATCAAAGTACATAAAGTGCTTGCGCCAAAAGCAGCACGCTTAGACAGCATTTCACGTGCAGGGGGACGTGAGTGTTTGGAAAGCTGATGAAACCGGCTTTGTTTGCGACCCATACGTTCCAGCATCAGCAAGATCAGGATCAATGACAGCATAACGGTAGCGATTTGTGCTGCACCGCCGCTGTTAGAGGCTTCCAGCCAAACGGTGAAAATACCCGTAGTCAGGGTTTGCACCGCAAAGAACTCCACCGCACCAAAATCATTCAGCGTTTCCATCATTACAATGGCAATACCGACAACAATGGCCGGGCGTGCAAGCGGCAGGCCAACTTTCCAAAAACAGGCCCAAGGCCCGCATCCCAAGGCGCGCGCGGTTTCCAGTGCGCTGGAAGATTGTTCGCGGAATGCGGACCGCGCCAGCAGATAGACATAAGGGTATAAGGAAAACGAAAACACGATGATGGCCGCCCCGCGCGAACGGGTTTCCGGGAACCAATAGTCAGAGGCCAAGCTATAGCCCATGACATCACGCAGCATTGTTTGAAACGGCCCGGCATATTCCCAAAAATCTACCAGCGCATAAGCCCCGATATAGGTAGGCGTGGCAAGTGGCAGCAGTAACGCCCATTCCAGCAGCTTGCGCCCCGGAAATTGCTTCATCGCCACAAGCCATGCGGCAGATACCCCCATAACGCCTGCAAGCAAGCCTGTTGCCATCATCAGTACAAGGCTGTTTAATAAGTAGCGCGGCAACGTTGTACTAATTAAATGTGGCCAAATATTTTCAGTGGGGTAAAACGCCATATAGATGACGGCTATAATCGGGATCAGAATAATCGCAGCAATGATACAGGCAGCCAAAGACAACGCACTGAACCGCGTTGTGCGTATCCGTTTAATTTTATTTTCCGATGCAACAACCATTGCTTCGCGCATAAAGCAAAGCTATTTTGCTGTCCAGAACAGGTATGCGGTTTCTTTTGCCGCGAAAGGGTTAAATTGATGGATATTCGAATATACGTCGGCCCGCACAAGTCAGCCAGTAAACATATGGCGTCTATCCTGTCTGACAACACAGGGCTTCTGGAAGCCCAAGATGCATTTTTTTATTCAAGTACGCGCACTGCATTACGCCATATAAACAGTGCGCTGAAAGCCATCGCCGGCGGCGGTGATAAAGCGGATGCAATTGGCTTATTACTGCATTCTCTAACCCGTGGCCGCGATATTAAACGTCTGTTATTGGTAAACCCCAACATAGTGGGCAGCGTGACCCAACCCTTTGGCAAAGAGCTGTTTTATCCGCGCACAACCGGGCTTATTCACCAACTTCAAACCCTGTTTAGTGACAATAACTTGCAATTATATACCTCGGCGCGCAATCCTGCCAGTTTCTTGCCCTCATGTTATGCACAAAGCCTGCTTAATGCTTCTTTTGGCAATTACAGCGACTATTTAAAAGACCTGAATCCACCTGCTTTGAAGTGGTCTACTTTTTTGCAACGCTTACAAGGGAAGCAGGCCGATATACCCGTTACCGTATGGCGGTTTGAAGATTACCCCTTGATTTGGCGCGATGTAGCGCAAGCTTTTTCAGGTATTGAAAACAGTCAAGATTTGATCGGGAACTCTGAACGTATAAATGCAAGCCTTACACTTCACGGTGCACAATTACTGAACAAATATTTTGAAGAGCACCCGCCCCGTACCAAAGAAGATTTTGAAAATACAAAATCAACATTTTTGGCAAAGTTTCCCAGTTCGGAAAATCAAATCACAGGGCCAGGCTGGTCAGATGATACCGTGGAAACATTGACCCATAATTACGAAGATGACTGGTATTATATAGAGCGGATGGAAGGCATTGAAACCATCCAACCGCGCCAATTTGGCTAGGGTTACATGCCCAAAGCTTCGCGGTAAAGTTCCAGAACCGCCTCTTCTTCAGAAATTTCCTGCGGGTCTTTTTTACGCATGGTCACAAGCTTGCGCATAATCTTGGTATCATAACCGCGCGATTTAGCCTCTGCCATCACTTCTTTTTGCAATTCGGCAAGGTCTTTCTTTTCAGCGTCCAGACGTTCAATCCGTTCAATAAAAGAGCGTAGCTCATCTGCAGCAACGCGGTAAGTGCCCGGTTCGGTCGTGTCGTTCATTTTAGAATCCTTTTATCAAACAGAGCTATTGATTACCCAAGCACGCACGCCCCCACAAGACACCTTGCCGATTTTTTCCAAACCGTTTACACGCTCTGCAACAAGGAGACGGATATGGACAGTTTGATAATCGCGGGTGTGGCCATAACCGGCCTTGGGCTGATTGGGCTGATCTATTGCATCGCCAAAGCTTTCATGGCCCGCAAAGAGGGGCTGGAAGGTGAAGAACTGACGGCGCACCTGAAAGGGCTGGTTGCCATTAACATGGCGGCATTCTTTTTGTCTGCCATTGGTCTGTTGGTTGTTGTGGTCGGCACCCTGCTTTAAGCCTTCATCGTTACTGAATGAATAGCACGGCGGATCATTGTCAGGTTTTCAGGGGCTGAAAAACTGTGATCAGCCCCTTTGACTAGGGTCAGGCGAACATCGCTCCCTTCAACATGATCCAATAATCGCAACGCAACGGATGTATCCACATCCGCGTCCGCCGTACCATGTAAGAACCGCGCGGGGAACGGCAAACTTAACGGCTCACGCAACACCAGTTGATTGCGGCCATCCTCTATTAGTTTTTTGGTGATGATATAGGGCTCATCCGAATAATCACTTTCCAGTGCCAGATGCCCGGCAGACATAATCGCGGTTTTCTGGTCGTCGGAAAATCCAGCCCACATACTGTCTTCGGTAAAGTCGGGGGCTGCCGCAATACCCACTAGCCCCGCAATTTTTTGCGGCATACGTTTGGCGAGCAACAATGCGATCCAGCCGCCCATAGAAGAGCCAACTAGGGTTTGCGGGCCTTCTGTTAATGCCATAATCGCCTGCTGCGCATCATCGGCCCATTCGCCGATGCTGCCATCAACGAATGCACCAGAGGATTGGCCGTGGCCTGAATAATCAAAGCGCAGGAATGCGCACCCCTTCTTATGTGCCCAAGCTTCCAGATATGTGGCCTTTGTGCCTGCCATGTCCGACATAAAACCGCCCAGAAACACCACAGCGGGCCCTGCCCCATCTGATTTATGATAGGCAATTTTGCGCCCCTGAGTAGTTTCAAAAGTATCAGGCTTTAACATCGTAAATCTCCAAACCGTGTAGGTAATAGGGTATTAAATCACTAAACTAGTTTGCTAGTTTAACGACCCTAAGAAAATCTTCAACAACAACACAAACTGTTGACAAATCAGCCCGATCTGGCAAAACCCCAATACATACCGCAACCGGGCGTTTCGTAGGCGCCAAAATGACGAGGAGAGCCTAAAAATGGCTGACATTACCCTTACCCTACCCGATGGCAATCAACGCAAGTACCCTGTTGGCATTACTGGTCTGGAAGTTGCCAAAGATATTTCCACATCTCTGGGTAAAAAAGCCATCAGCTGCACGGTTGACGGCGAACACCGCGATCTATCACGCCCGATTGATGCGGACGCCAGCTTTGCCATCCACACCATGCAGGATAACGCCCAAGCATTGGAGCTGATCCGCCACGACTGCGCCCATATCATGGCGCGCGCCGTGCAAGAAATTTGGCCTGATGTGAAGGTCACCATCGGCCCTGTCATTGATAACGGCTGGTATTACGATTTTGACCGCAAAGAGCCGTTTTCATCCGAAGACTTGACCACCATTGAAAAAAAGATGCGCGAGATCATCAATAAACGTGATTTGGTACGCACCGAAACATGGGATCGTGCGCGTGCTATCAAGTTTTATGAAGACAATGATGAACCTTATAAGGTCGAGCTGATCAGCATGATCCCCGAAGGCGAAGACCTGCGGATGTACTGGCATGGTGACTGGCAAGACCTGTGCCGTGGTCCGCATTTGGTACACACAGGCCAAGTGCCTGCGGATGCTTTCAAACTGATGTCGGTAGCGGGTGCCTATTGGCGTGGTGACAGCAACAATCAGATGTTGCAACGCATTTACGGGGTTGGCTTTAAGAACAAAGAAGACCTAAAAGCACATATGTATATGTTGGAACAGGCCGCCTTACGTGATCACCGCAAACTGGGCCGCGAGATGGATTTGTTCCACATCCAGGAAGAGGCCCCCGGCATGGTGTTCTGGCACCCGAACGGTTGGATACTATACCGCGTTTTGCAAGACTATATGCGCCGCCGCCAAATCGCAGATGGCTATCAAGAGATTAACACCCCGATGGTTGTTGACCGCAAATTGTGGGAAGCATCCGGTCACTGGGAAAAGTACCGTGAAAACATGTTCATCACTGAAATTGATGAAGAACATGCTAATGAAAAGCGGGTAAATGCGTTAAAACCAATGAACTGCCCATGCCATGTTCAGGTCTATAATCAGGGCATGAAAAGTTACCGCGACCTGCCTTTGCGTCTGGCTGAATTCGGTTCTTGCCACCGCTATGAAAGCTCTGGCTCTATGCACGGGTTGATGCGGGTGCGTGGGTTTACCCAAGATGATGCGCATATTTTCTGTACAGAAGATCAGATCGCGTCAGAAACCAAGAAGTTTATTGAGTTGTTATCACGGGTCTATAAAGATCTGGGTTTTGAAAAGTTCGACATCAAGTTTTCAACCCGACCCGATGTTCGTGCAGGCTCTGACGCGGTTTGGGACAAGGCTGAAGCGGCCCTTGAGGATGCGATCAAGAAGCTTGATCTGCCCTATGAACTGGATGAAGGTGAAGGTGCGTTTTACGGCCCGAAATTGGATTTCAAACTGACCGATGCTATTGGCCGTGAATGGCAGCTTGGCACGTTGCAGGCAGACTTTGTTTTGCCAGATCGGCTGGATGCGGAATATGTGGGTGACGACGGTGCCAAACATACCCCCGTTATGTTGCACCGTGCTACGCTTGGGTCGTTTGAACGGTTCTTAGGTGTCTTGATCGAAAACTATGCGGGGCGCTTCCCGTTGTGGCTGGCACCGCGCCAAATTGTGGTGGCTTCTATCGTTTCTGATGCCAATGATTATGTAGCAAAAACGGTGGCGAAGCTGAGGGCCGCAGGGCTTCGGGCCGAGGCGGATATGCGCAATGAAAAGATCAATTACAAGGTGCGTGAGCATTCATTGGGCAAGGTTCCGGTGATCTTGGCTGTTGGTATGCGTGAGGTGGATGAGGGTACGGTTTCTGTGCGCCGGTTGGGCGATAAACGCACGTCTGTGCAGGATTTGGATGCGGTGATTGCCGATCTGAAATTAGAGGCGACACCACCTGATTTGCGTTAAATTCAGCGACTGCTGAATATCCGAATGAGGTCAAAAAGGCACTAATGTCCCGGTTGGGACATCTAGTCAACCTATTGAAGTTAATTGTTTTATACATTTATACTTCAAGTTCGAGCGCAACAGAATGAAGTTGTCGCAGCGGCTAAAGCGTTGCATAAAATCCTATGCAGTTTCGGACAATCTGCCCAATTTCTGCCACAGTTCCCCCGCAGCCTGACAGGTATAAATAAAATGACCTGCACTAAAGCAGGCGCACCTGAAAGAGCAGACCAATGGCAGTTAAAAGCACTCTACCGCTGAACGGCCCTTCTATGCCTGCATCCCATCATCGGGGTGAAGGCAAAACGGATACGGTATCGGCGAAACCCAATCGAATGTTGCGCAATGGCATTGAAGCCAAGCGCATGAACCAGCGGCAACCGCGTGATCCTTCGAAAATTTTCGAAGGGCTGCAAACGCTTTATGGATAAGGTGCAGGCGATCACCTAAATCATCATACCCGACAGCTCAAGATCAGTATGGATGATCAAATGATAGCAGCATCCTTGATCTGGCAAACCAGCACCTCTGTAGCATGATTGCCGAATGACCGCTTTGAGCCCATTTAGTCGATTTTCTGCAACGCGACGAAGGTCGGCTTTGTTTCATCGAACCTAGATAACGCGACACCTACAGATGTTTACTACGGGCGCGATAAAACAATCATCAGAGAAAGGAAAAGGATCAAACGAAACACTATCAATCAACGTCGCTCGCAACGCTTTAGGAAAGCGGCAGAATCAAATCAACAAAGCGAACCAGAACCTCCATTAATTTATAAGCTCAGTTGTTCCAATTTATCTGACGACGGACACAAATATACACGGATGATCAATTTTGCAACTCCTCATGATACGGCATGGGCAAACTCTTTTGAGAAAGAAGTACGTACAATCTTAGCAGCACTTAACGGTGGCTTATCGACTAGTATTTTCGATTCTTTTGTGACGTGAGGCGGCGCAACGCCAATATTTTTTGCAACTTGATCTTCTGACATCGTTAGGAATTGGTTGGTATCGAATACTCATCCGCAAGAATCCCCAAAGGGCTGACCAATCTGTCGCCTGGGAAGTTCTCTGACTACTCAAACGGCAATGCCTAGTTAGATGCACTGATGCAGAAGGAATTAACCAGCTCTGCATCGCTCTGGGTTAAATCGCTCAGCGAAAAGTCAATCCGACCATTCAAAGAACAGCGCCGAACCAATTGATTTAGCCCCACATCCCGTTCGCCTGTTGCGCTGGCGCTGGCGACGCCTTGCAAACTAAGTGAGTTGCTCGCTGCCATTGGCTGAAAGTAGCCTTCAAGAAGCACAAGATCAGGCGAAGAGCCCATGAAGGGGCCTCCCATTGCGGTCTCCACCACGATTTTACCATTCTTAAACTGCCCCGAAATGGTAAGAGTTTGACCTGCTGCAAAACCTGCAAGGCCTGCACCCCGCACCGGAACCTGACCAACCAGACCCAGCCCATCATAGACCCCAGAGATCTGAACAGAGTCCTGTGTGATTTCGATGATGCGCGACGCGACAATCCCGTTCTTTGACCAGAACCCATCAACCTGTACCGTTCCTGACGTCGGCAATGCCCCAGTAACCGGAACGCCCATGACTTCTCCTGGAGCCGTTATTGGTCCTGTCAAAATTGGCATGTGTTGTAATATCTTGATTTTCCAAGAAGCGCCCTCTCGGCCAGTGCTTAATGCCAGTGTCATACCCATGCGAAGGTCTTCAAGCGTACTTAGGCCTTTCAATTCAATATCGTTTGCAAAGTCAAATTGCATGCCGCTGACCTCGAAATGGTCAAGTGCTGTGATCTGGCCGATTACGCCAGTGCCAATGATACCACCCTCTTTTTCTTCAGCAAGAATAGGCCAAGCGAGCATTAAGCATATGATTGACATTAACGTCCGGATCATTGGTCTTTCTCCTTCTTGTTTACATAAGCTCCGGCGACAAAAAGGGTCGTCCCCTCTTCTTTTTGCTGCAAGGCGTTTGCTTTTTTGTTCAATGTTTGAAGCATTTCTAAGGCCATCCGAGTTGCATCCATTTCCAGTTCATCGGCCGCTTCCTGTGATAGATGAGAATAGCGCAAAGCTTGATCCCAATGCTGGGTCTCACCGATCAGGTTGCCGATCGTTGTATCCAGGTGAGGCACGAGGGTTGCCACGGCGGCGCGCATTCTTTCATCTCGACCATGAGGTACCATCGAAGCAGTTACAAAACTGATCAAGCCATCTTTTTCAGCGATGTTACCGGACGCAAGCAGGACCGACAGGACGGTAGCAGGGGCCGCGTCGACTTTAGCCAAGCTGACCAGCGCATCAAATCCGACCTCCCCTTGACGCGCCAGCACACGAGCCAGCCCACCCTCCAGGTAGTCGGGTTCGTTTTGCCACAATGTGAGAACCCGCGCGGCAGCCGAAGCTTTGCTTGGCGGTTGATTACCGCGTTCTAATCTCTTGATGTCTTTTCTGTGCACACCCGTCACTAGGCTGACATGACTGACGGATACTTGCGGCTTCTGAGCATAGGTTTCCGCCACTAAAGCAGACTTGAGCAATTCGACAGCCCCAGCCAGGCCGATATCACTATCGATCATCAACCTAGCCATCGGCTGTAGCAGAGCCAACAGCATTTGCTCCGAGAGTGTTTTGTCGATCTCTTCCATTTAAAGATCATTCTATAAGGAAGAGACACGGTTATGTGAATACATATTTATTTACAATGGGAAAAATTCCCATTATGTATTATATGTGTCGCTAATGACACGAATGCAGGCCAGATACAACAAAAAAGATCCGTTTGTGCGTCTTTTGACCTTGAGTCTGGCCTCCTAGATAAGGATTGAATTATGAATAAACTCCTCACCGCAATCGCAATTGCCGGTTGCTCAGTAATGGCATTGCCAGCGAGTGCCGGTAACACCCTTGGAACTGCTTTCGGTGGTTATGATCCAGTGACTTATTCACAGGGAACACCAACGCCAGGCAAGGCAAAATTCTTCCATCTTTGGGACGGGGCACTCTGGACTTTTAGCACAGAAGAGAACCGCGAAACCTTTAAGGCAGATCCGACGGCCTATGCACCGCAATTCGACGCCTATTGCGCATGGGCTGCATCGCAGGGCTACAAACGCCCGGGCAATCCAAATGTTACGCAAATGGTGGATGGCAAACTCTATACTTTCGTCCACGAAGGTGCACGCAAGAAGTGGCAAGCGGATATCGCGAAGCACATCACTGATGGCCAAGCCCATTGGGTTCGCATAGAACCTTTCTAAGACGACGGTTTCTACCAAGCGGCGGCCAGTTATGCCGCCGCAAATTCCAATACTATACGCGTTTTGCCGCCGTTGCTGCACTCCCAAAAGCAGCCATTGTATTCGTACCACTGAAGGTCAGCTTTGTCCCGCATTGCCGCCGTTTCCCCTTATATAATATGCGGCCCAAAGTCACCGAGATTGTGCGCGCAAGCCTGTTAGAGTTAGATGCGCGATGTCGTGATATTATGCAATAGACCAAGGTGGATGCAACCATATGATCAAGGGGGATAGTCTAAGATATTATCAGCAGATAAGGCTTAACTTTCCACATCCATGGGCGGATGGGCCAGCAGCTTGTCGATCTTAACCAATGCTGCAGACAGTAAATCTTGCAGGATATTGCAGTTGACTGAAATGCGCACAGCGTGCGGGATCGGCATGTTGTTTAAAGCAAACTCATCAGCGGCGCGTACCACGATGTTTTCACGCTCACAGGCACTGGCAAAAGATGACGCACGCCAACCGCGTGGCAATCTGAGCCAGATAAAGGGCACATCCCTGCGCCATGAAATATCCCATTTACCCATCAGGTTTACGGTCAATTCAACCCGGCGATTGACCTTTTCCAAAATTCGGGCGCGAATATTGGCCGCATCCCCCGTTGCAAGCAGGCTTTCGGCTATATCAACCACCGCACGCGATACGCCAAAGCTGGATGTTTGCATCATACGCGCTGCGATTGCAGTTTTTTCGCGGGGGCAAAGCAGGTAGCCAAAACGCAGACCTGCGGATACGGATTTGGATATGGAAGACAGGTACCATGCGCGTTCAGGACATATATTGGAAAAGCTGGGCAATTTGGCGGGGCCAATGCCCCAGCAATCATCCTCGATAATCTGGAAATCAAACTTACGGGCCAAATCCGCAATGGCGATGCGCCGATCCAGCGGCATCTCACCCGTGGTGGGGTTTAAAACATTGGCAGATGTGAACAGCGCTTTAAAGGGTTTGCGCCGATAAGCCGTTTCCAAAGCATCGGGCTGCACACCGAATTCATCGGTTTCCACGCCAACCAATTCAGCACGTTGGCTTTGCACCGCATAGCGGATACCGGGATAGGTGAGCGCATCAATGGCGATCGGCCCAAGGCCATCTTCAAGAATGGAAGCAATGGCCAGTGAAATTGCATTTTGCCCGCCATTTGTGACAATCAGGTTTTCAGGCTTGGCTTGGATGTTGGAATATTCCATCCAGTTTATAATATGCGGATAGATCGAATGGCGGCCTTCGCGTTCGGGGTATTCGATATATTGATCGACCTTGGTTTCAGCTACATGGATCATCGCGCGTTTTATCGCATCCGCCTGCCCCACGTTTGTGGTGTTGGTGTTGCGCAGGTTAATCTTTTGATCAGGAATGATGTTATAGTGCCGCTCAATTTCAGGCAATTCGGTGCTTTGCGAGGCAATAAATGTGCCGCGCCCCACAGTTGCCTGCAATATACCCGCAGCGATGCCTTCTTGATAGGCGCGTGCAATGGTGCCCGGTGTCACGTGGATTTCCCAGGCCAGATCACGCACCGGTGGCAGCTTATCACCAGGGCGCAAATTACCCTTGGCAATGTCCGTGCGCAGGGCTGCAACGACCGCTTTATATTTAGGCCCGTCAAAATCCGATAGGGTTGGCTGCCAAATTGTACCCATTACAATATTCCTATAGCGTTACAATGCGAATCTTTGTATCACACATATACCAGTACAATACAAATTGTACCATAACAATATAGAAAGTAAGGAAAATGACTTATATTCACGCACATACCGCAGATATCGCCCTAAAATTAGGCAAACGGGAACATTTCCCATTGGCTTCACACTGGGCAATTCATCTGGCAGATACGATTGTGACGTGGAATGACAGGTACAATACCCGCCGCCCCTTACGTACAATGCCTTATGCGCTACTGGAAGACATTGGCATCACGCCAGAACAGGCCAAGCTGGAAGCAGCCAAGCCGTTCTGGCGCGCATAGATAACGCGGTTTTATACAGATTATCCGCGTAAGCGTTCGCCTTTGGGATCAAAGGCGGGCGCACCCAACATTACCGCACGGTGCGGTTTACCCAAGATGGCGATGTCAAATTGCGCACCTGCAACGGCGTGCTCGGTTTTGATAAAGCAAAGTGCCACGGATTTTTCCACCGTAAACCCGTAAGCACCGGAACTGACACGGCCCACGGGCGTGCCATCGGGCAAGAAGATCGGCTCGCCACCTGATGCGTCGGCATTATCCACCTCAACTATCAGGTTAACCAGCAATTCACGCGGGGTTTGGTCTTTGATCTTGGCGTAGGCCTCTTTGCCCAAGAATTCGGGCTTATCCATTTTGATCAGACGTTCCAAACCAACCTCATGCGGCCAGTATTCGGGGGAATATTCGCGTGACCAGCTGCCGTAACCTTTTTCAACGCGCAGTGATCCCAAGGAACGCACGCCAACGGGGCGCACACCAAGGTCTGCACCGGTTTCCAACAGGGCTTCGTATAGTTTCAACTGGTGCTCGGTGGGTACGTAAACCTCCCACCCCAGATCGCCGGTGAAGGACACGCGAATGGCGATGGCTTCAATGCCTGCGATGGTGATTTGCTTTGAGCGCATGAATTTCCAGGTATCGTTTGAAAGATCAGCCTGGGTCATGCGTGACAGTAATTCACGCGATTTTGGGCCAGCGATATTAAAGCCACAATAGGCTTCGGTAACGCTTTCAAAACTGACGGTATCTGGGCGTTCAACCGCTTTGAAATAACGTTGGTGGTAGCGTTCGGCAATGCCAGATCCCACCATGAAGAAGTGATCTTCGGCCAGTTTGGTGACGGTGAAATCGCCTGCAATACCGCCGCGCACACCCAAAAGTGGTGTCAGGCACGAACGGCCCACTTCTTTGGGGATATAGTTGGCGATGATTTTGTCCAGCCATGCGGCGGCCCCTGCCCCCTTAATCTCGTACTTACCAAAGTTCGACACATCAATGACGCCGACATCACGGCGCAAGGCGCGGCATTCTTCGCCCACGGGTTCAAACCAGTCTTGACGGGTGAAGCCGTAGCTTTCACGGCCCTCTTTGCCTTCGCCCGCAAACCAAAGCGGGTGTTCCCAGCCGTAGTTCAGGCCGAACACGGCGCCAAGCGATTTTTGTTTTTCGTAAACAGGGCGCAGGCGGGTTTGGCGGCCTGCGTCACGTTCTTCATAAGGGTAGTGGATGGCGAAACGTTTGGCGTATTGGTCGGCGACTTTTTCCATGGTGAATTTCTTGTCGGCCCAGTGGCCGAAACGCGCGATATCCCATGGGAACATATCAAATTCAGGTTCACCTTCGATGATCCACTGTGCAGTCATCAAGCCTAAGCCGCCTGATTGTGAGAAGCCGGGGATGATGCCGCAGCAGGTGAAATAGTTCTGTAGTTCGGGTACCGGGCCATAAAGGGCGGATGCATCCGGCGACCAGATCATCGGGCCGTTGATCACGCGTTTGATGCCTGCCTCAGCAGCTACAGGAACGCGGTCCATCGCGCGCATCACGTTGTCCATGATGCGATCCAGATCGTCGGCGAACAATTCGTGCCCGAAACCTTGTGGTGTGCCTTCTTCGGCCCAGAATTTCAGGTTTTTCTCATAAGCACCGATCAGCAAGCCATTGCCCTCTTGGCGCATATAATACTCGCCATCACGGTCAGCGACCGAGGCCAGTCGGAAGTCCAGCGCTTCAATTTCAGGAATAGCTTCGGTAACAAAATACTGGTGCTCGGTGGGTTGCAGCGGCATTTTAAAACCTGCCATCGCAGCCACTTCGCGCGCCCAAAGGCCCGCCGCATTGATCACCCACTGGGTGTGAATATTACCCTTTTCAGTTTCCACAATCCAGCTACCGTCGGGCTGTGCTATTGTACCTGTAACAGGTGTAAAGCGGTGGATTTGCGCGCCCATCTGACGGGCACCTGCCGCATAAGCCATGGTTACGCCTGAAGGGTCAACATTGCCGCCGTCAGGTTCAAACATAACACAACGGATGCCGTCAAAATTGATCAGGGGGTTCTTTTTCAGGGCTTCCTCAACCGATAGCTCATAGAAATCCACCCCGAAATATTTCGCCTTGGCCGACTGAATACGCAGCTGATGTTCGCGCTCTTCGGTTTGCGCCAGATACAATGCACCGGGTTGGAAGATGCCACAACCTTGCCCGGTTTCTTTTTCCAAATCCTTATACAGGTTCATCGTATAGTATTGCAGCTTTGAGATATTGTTATTGTCATGCAACCCGTGCAGGCCAGCGGCTGCGTGCCAGGTGGAGCCCGAAGTCAGTTCGTCGCGCTCCAACAAAACCACATCGGTCCAGCCCAGTTTGGCAAGGTGATACAGAATGGAACAGCCAACCAGACCGCCGCCGATGACAACCGCTTGTGCATGTGTTTTCATGATTTTATTCCTCTCGCCCGTAAGACACCAGAACCTTATGGATTTCGCGGGCCCTGGAAGAGCCCGCTTCTAAGGCAAAAATATAAGCGTGGGTCAGGTAAAAACAGCCTGCATCCACATCATTTGCGTCAATACACGACAAACCCGCTTTTTGGTAAAGCGCAACAAGCCGATCCAGATCATACTCTGCATGGGCTTGTAATAATGCCGCGTCTAAGTCGGCATGGTTCACTCGGCTGCTACCTGACGGCCCATGTTAATCTGTGTGGCAACCCATTCGTGAAACATGTGAGTGGGGCTGTCCATTACGGGGGCAAATTTACCGCCGTCAAAAAAGATGCCGTGGCGGCCTTTTTGCATGCCTTCAACAACGAAAACATCCTCTAAAAAAACGCCTTTCCATTGTTCGGTGTTTTTTGCGCGCAAATCTTTGTATTCTGCACTTAGAGCTACATCACTGGCATAGGAAATTTTGACATGTTCAATGGTTTTGTCCAAGGATACCGGCTCTAAAAGGATCGCAAACGTATGATCGCGCTGCACACCCAGCAAAACATTGGGGTAAAGGGCTACATATTCACCGCCCTTATCCCATTTGTCTGCAAGGTTTTTAAAATCAGGGAATACCAGCCCGCCTTCACCTTCTAACTGTCGATAAACAAGCGTGCCTTGGCCTGAATATTTCAGGCGTTCTTCCAGATGATAGTGATCTTCCAGACGTGAATAGCTGTTCAGGCCGGGGTGTATCCACGGCAAGTGATAGCTTTCACAATAGTTTTCCACCGCCAGTTTCCAGTTGCAATCCACCTCTAGCTTAAAGGAGCTGTCTTCGCCACTGTGCAGCATCGGTTGATCGAAGTCTTTCCAACGATCCAACAGGGCCGCGTGCATTTCTTCAAATGGGGCCGCTTGGCCCGAAATATTGGCAAAAACCACGCCCATGTAGACATGGTTGCTAATCTCAATAAGGCCCAATTCATTGCGTTTGATGTCTTCATGAATATTTTGGCCAGGCCCACCCGCATGTGGGGTAGAGCGCAATTTGCCGTCCAATCCGTAGCACCATGAGTGGTAAGGGCAGCGGATGGATCCGCGAATGTTGCCTTTTTCCTTGACCAATATCATGCCGCGATGACGGCAGGTGTTTTGGTAAACTCTGACCTGACCGTCTTGGTCGCGCAGGATCAGCAAAGGCATGTTCAGGAAATCAACGGGCATGGCATCACCCGTTTCAGGCACGTCCTTGGCAAAGCCAATACCTGACCAGTTATTGAACAGCACTGCATCGCGTTCTTCTGCAAACACCGCTTCATCAATGTAATGCGCGTTTGGCAGGCCGCGCGCCACGTTCACGGGTTTAATGACTTCGGATAGGTCGAGGTTTTTAGGGGCTGTCATGACGAATCTTTCTTTGACCATGGTGGATGGCTCATTTTTCATGACCCAGCATTATTCACAATACAGAAAGAATTCACCAATAGATGAATTTAACTCATCCAAAGCTTGCCAGAAGCCATTTACTGAAGCTTTGCACTTCGGGGCGCATTCCAGCACCATTTTTAAGCACCAGATAAAAGGCGCCGGGGGATTCTATTGAAAGGGATGAAAAAGGAACCAGTTTTCCACTTTCCAGTAAGGGTTGTGCCAGCTTTTTCCAACCCAACACAACACCGATACCATCTTGCGCTAATTGCAGGGCAATCGTATGATTATTGACGCGTTGCCGGGTGGTAATCGGGCCTGTATAACCCAGATCCCCAAACCAGTTTTGCCAGCTTGTCCAATTACGTTGCGCCGCTTCCAAGTGGATAAGGGGTGCCTTGGCCAAGGTCGCTAAATCATCTGTTCTGCCTAACAAGAAAGACGGGCTGCATAAGGGAATAAGTGTATCACTGAACAGTTTTTCAGCTTCTTCTTTTGGCCGCTCAAGTGCATATTCTATAACTAAATCAGGCTGTAAAGGGCGCAGAAAGGGGCGATCACGCACATTTTGGCTGATCGTAATATCCCCGTGTGATCGCCAGAACTCGGTAACACGCGGGGTAAGCCAGAATATCGAAACGGCTGTGGTCGCCCCGATGGTTAAATGCGGTGTTTCATGGCGGGTGCGCAACTGCCCGACAACCGTAGATAATGAGGTAAAGCTGACCGTCAAGGCCTCCATCAAATCCTGCCCTTCCGCCGTAAGGGAAACCATGCGGTGTTCGCGTTCAAACAGGCGGAAACCCAGTTCTTGTTCCAATGATTTTACCTGATGGCTTATGGCACTGGTTGTGACGTTTAATTCAGCTGCTGCCAACTTGAAGGAGCCACATCTGGCTGCACATTCAAATGTGGCCAGCATTTTAAGCGACGGCAGGTTGTAGTAAGGTTGTACCATGATGCGTTATATATGACTTAAATTCACCTTATAAGACAGGTAAAAATGCGCATTCACAAGAAATCCTTCATGCAATTAACCGCTTTATGCTTGACCAAAGCCATACTGCGCGGCATCTGACACCCATGATGATATATAAGATACTTCGCGATGATGAATGGGCAGCGTTTCAGCAAGCAGGTGAAACGCTAGGCGCACCTGTTGATTTGGCCGATGGATTTATTCATTTTTCCACAGCTTCACAGGCGGCGAAAACGGCGGCTAAACATTTTGCGGACGTAGATGGTTTGATGCTGATCGCTGTTGATGCAGAGGGGCTTGGGGATGCTTTGAAATGGGAAGCGTCACGGGGTGGGGATTTATTTCCGCATCTTTATGGTACATTGAAAACGGCGGATGTGGTTTGGGCCAAACCTTTGCCGATAACCGCTGGGCAACACCAATTCCCCAAGGATATGCTATGAGTGTTTTTGAAAAAATCGGACTGGCAGCGGCCCACAGCATAGACCCTGAAAAGGGCCATGCGCTGGCGATTAAAGCTTTGAACATGGGGTTGGTGGGGGGCAAAGGCCCTTATACATCACCGCGATTGCGCAGCACGTTGGCTGGCCTTGATCTGCCAAATCCTATCGGGTTGGCTGCGGGCTTTGACAAGAATGCGCAAGTGGTGGCACCCCTTTTGAAAACCGGTTTTGGCTTTATTGAAGTGGGGGCGGCAACGCCTTTGCCGCAAGACGGCAACCCGAAGCCGCGTTTGTTTCGTCTGACGGAAGATCGCGCTTCGATCAACCGCTTTGGCTTTAACAATGAAGGTATGCGAGTGATTGCCAATCGGTTGTCGCAACGGCCTGACACGGGTATTGTAGGCCTGAACCTGGGTGCCAACAAAACCAGTTCACACCGCGCGATTGATTACGTCAAAGTGCTGGAAGCCTGTGGGGCTTATGTGGATTTTGCCACTATTAACGTGTCTTCCCCCAACACCGAAAAACTGCGCGATTTGCAAGGGCGCAGTGCGCTGTCTGCACTGGTTGCAGGTGTCATGGAAACCCGTGAATTGCTGGATGTGAAAATCCCGATATTCCTGAAGGTCGCGCCTGATCTGACACCGCGCGACATTGAAGATATTTCATATGTGGCACGCATGACGCGGATTGATGCGGTGATCGCAACGAACACGACGGTGGCGCGCGATGGCTTGCAAAGTGTGCATGCGCATGAATCGGGCGGGCTGTCAGGCGCGCCTTTGTTTGAGATGTCAACGCAGGTGCTGGCACAATTTGCCGAACAACTGGGTTCGGATGTGCCGCTGATCGGGGTCGGTGGCATTGCCACGGCAGAGCAGGCTTATGCCAAGATCAAAGCGGGGGCTTCTGCGGTGCAGTTATATACCGCGCTGGTCTATGGTGGGTTTTCGTTGGTTAACAAGATCGCACGGGGCTTGGACAAGCTGCTGGAACAAGATGGCTTTGCGCATATTTCCGAAGCCATCGGCATTGAGAAAGACAAGTATCTATGACCCAACCTACTATCTGGCACAATCCGCGCTGTTCTAAATCACGTCAAACTTTGCAGCTGTTGCAGGACAAGGGATTTGATCCTGTGATTGTGGATTATGTGAATGCGGCCCCTTCAAAGGCCGAGATCATTGATGCATTGGATATGTTGGGCATTGAAGCTTTTGCTTTGATGCGCACGGGCGATGCGCGGTTTGGCGAGGCGGGCTTGGCAAAGACCGATACAGCTAGTGATCTGATTGATGCAATGGTGGCACAGCCGATTTTAATCGAACGCCCCGTAGTTATTCACAACGGCAAAGCCGTCCTTGGACGTCCGCCTGAAGCGGTTCTGGATATTCTTTAGGCGCGCTCCACAGACGCTTCCAAGGCTGGATATTTCCAGCCTAGTGTTACCCCGCGTGCCACATAGAAAATCATCAGACTTAACCATAGACCGTGATTACCCAGAGGTTCCAGCAACAGCCATAGGCTGGTGACATAGACTGCGACCGAGATCAGCATCATGTTGCGCAGATCGCGGGTTCGGGTGGCACCAATAAAGATACCGTCCAACATCCATGAAGCGGCACCGATCAGCGGGGCCAGAACCATCCACGGCAGGTATTGCAGGGCTTCGGCGCGCACATCGGGGGCTGTGGTCATGACATTGATGCCCCAACCGCCGATGGCCCAGAACAGGGCGGACATACCGATGACTATCATCACACCCCAGAAGCTGGACAAATAGACGCTTCGCCGAAATGCAGCGCGGTTTTGTGCGCCCAGTGCTTGGCCGACAAGGGCCTCTACCGAGAATGCGAACCCGTCCAATGCGTAGGCTGTGATGTGCAGGAATTGCAACAGAACCTGATTGGCGGCCAGTGTGACATCACCGAACCCTGCGCCGATGAACAGAAACGTCATAAAAGACGCCTGCAACAGAACCGAGCGCAGCATGATATTGCCGTTTACCGCCGCCATGCGCCATAATCTGACACGGTCAAAAACCTGTGCCCAGTTGCGCCACAACCCGTTTGCGAAACCGAAACGTGTTAGCCACAGGCCCAGAATAAGCCCGCTCCATTCCGATAGAAAAGTGGCGATGGCAACCCCTTCCACACCCCAATTTAACTGCAATACAAAAAGCAAATCCAAGCCGATATTCAAGCCGTTCATCCACAGTTGCAGGATCAGAATTTCTTTGGTGCGTTCATGCGCAATCAGCCAGCCAGTTATGCCGTATAGCGCAATGGCGGCGGGGGCTGAAAGGAGGCGTATTTGCATGTAGGCATGCGCCATCCCTTCAACCTCAGCCGATGCGGGGGCGATTTTAAATGCGCCCCAGAACAGCGGGATTTGCAAAGCGATAATCACCACGCCTGCACTGATCCCGATCATTAGGGAACGGGTTAACAGGGCGGCGGTTTCAGCTTTATCTTTGGCACCTATTGCCTGCGCGGTCATCCCCGTGGTGCCCATGCGCAAAAAGCCAAACAACCAATAAAGACCTGAAAGGATCACAGCCCCGATACCCACAGCCCCGATGGGGGCTGCCGTTCCCAACTGCCCGATCACGCCTGTGTCCACCGCCCCCAGAATAGGGATTGTGGCGTTGGCCAGCACGATGGGCACCGCGATCTTGAGTACGCGTTTATGGGTTAGGCTTTCAGCCATTTTTGGATGGTATCAGGAAATGCCCTGTTGCCTGGGCCACAAGCTTGCTGCGGTTATCTTGCCAGGCTTCCACATGCACGGATGCATAACGGCGGCCTGATCGGTTGATCCTTGCGCGGGCATAGACATCACGCGGGTGGCCGATGCTTAGGTAATCAGTGGTGAAATCAATGGTTTTAGGAAGTTTGGGCAAGGGCAAGGCGGCGATTTCAGCCCCGCTAAGACGTTCCATTTCCATCTTGGCCCAGATATCTGCCCACGCCAATTCTATGATTGCAGCCGTTTCCAGAAATGCCGCCGTGGCACCACCGTGAATGGCAGGCAAAGTCGGGTTGCCTATCAGCATATCGGAATAGTTCATTGTTGCGGTCAACTCATCGCCGCGCCGTTGAAAACTGATGCCCATGAAATTGATATAAGGGATCGCTTCTACCAAGCGTAACAAAGCACCATCACGGCGTTCTTTGATCACTTGCATCGGTTCCTGTTTTTCACGCATCACGCCCGCCCTTTGGTTTTATGTTTGAATGAAAATGCACCTGTTGCCGTGGCAACCATTTCATCCTTATTATCACCCGCCCATGCGGTGACACGCACAAATGCCACGGTTCGGGTGACGTGAAAGCAATGCGACTCTGCGGATATACGCACGCCCGGTTTGGCCGGGCGCATATAATCAATGCGCAGGTCAAGGGTAACGGATGGCCCTGCGTTTTCAGGGTGCATGAACACGGATGCACCCCCGCACGTATCCATCAAGGCAGATACAGCACCCCCATGAATAACGCCAGTTTCGGGATCACCGATCAGACGTTTGTCATAAGGCATCGACATGATCGCTTGTGAAGGTTCAAGCAAATCCATGCGCATATCCAGCGCTTTGCAATGCGGCAGGAAGGTTGCGAAATGTTGGGCAATGTCACTGGGTGCAGTCATTTGGCGGTCTTTCGGATTAGCTTATAATATTCTTTTACTATTTCCCTTGCATTATTATTTACAAGCCTTAAATATGCAAATGAGAATAATTCGCAATAACAATTGGAATACCCTTGTCTATGACAACCGACACACCCCAAAGTAAACCTGCACTGAGTGGCGCTGCAATTTTCGGGTTGCCCGCTATGTTGGGCCCTATGCGCACCAATCGCCTATTACTGGCCTTGGGCCTGCTGATCTTAGCGGCGGCACCCGGATTGTTGGGTGAAGTTACGCGCGGCGCGTTGGAAGATGCCTATATCGGCGTTTCGGTGTTTGTGGCGGCAACTTTGATTCTGTTTTATGGGGCCGAAAAAGTATTTGGTTTTGATCTGGGGCAGGTCTTCAAAAACGCCCGCCTGACACAAGTACCGCTTGCGGCCCTTTTGGGATCAACCCCCGGATGCGGCGGGGCTGTTGTGGTTGTGGCGGCGTTTTCGGCTGGCAATGTCAGCATGGGCGCGGTGGTGGCAACCCTGACCGCCACTATGGGGGATGCGGCATTTCTATTGATCGCCAAGCGGCCTGATGCGGCAATGATCTTGTTGCCGGTATCATTTGGCGTGGGTATTTTATCTGGGTATATTGTTGATATATTTGATAAAAAAACATACGAAGCCACGGGCAGTATGATGGAAATACCCTTTATCGGCAAAACACGTAAACGCGATTACATCTATTTGGCAGTAGCCCTTCCGGGACTGGCAGTTGGTATAATGGCCTTGGCACAGATAGAGCTTGAGGGGCATATCGCCCAAGCTGTAACGGCTTTGGCCCTAGTGGGAATTGCGATCAGCATGTTCATCTGGGCCACCTCACCCCTGCAAGCGATGAGCAACAGTAAAGACGGCACGTTTGTGCGTATGGCTGAAGAAACCAGTTTTATCACCGCTTGGGTGATCTTGGCGTTCTTGATGTTTGAGTATCTGATCAATTTTACAGGGCTTGATTTGCAAGCGTTGTTCAACACTGCGGGTGTCATGATGCCGATCATGGCCATTCTGGTGGGGTTCATCCCCGGATGCGGCCCGCAAATTCTGGTTACGACTTTCTACATCAATGGGTTGATCCCCTTTGCCGCATTGATCGGCAATTCGATCTCGAACGACGGTGATGCTTTGTTTCCCGCCATTGCCCTGAACCCGCGTGCGGCGTTCCTTGCAACCGCATATAGCGCTGTTCCTGCGGTCATCGTTGCCTATGCTTTCTATTTTCTTGCACCTAATTTCCTGTAAAACTTGAAATATCAGTCAAATCCAATACACTCCGATCAATAACGGGGGCCGAATGGACGACCAGACAAAACTGACACTCAAGGAAATGTGCGCAAAGTTCGATGTGACACCGCGCACATTGCGATATTATGAGTATATTGAGCTGCTGAAGCCCGAAAAACAGGGGCGCACACGCCTGTTTGGTATCAAAGAAATGGCCCGTTTGGAATTGATCCTGCGCGGTCGCCGCTTTGGCTTCTCTTTGGAAGAAATCCGCCAATGGCTGGAATTGTATAATCAAGACGCCAATAATGAAGCACAAATGGCCGCTTGGCTGGATCTATCCGGCAACCAGATCAAAGAGCTGGAATACAGAAAACTTCAGCTTGAAGAAACCATTCAGGAACTGAACGACCTACGCAAGCAGACGAAAGCCAGCCTCAACAAGTGACGTAACGTAACTTAACTAATTCAGCGCAACTTCTTGATGGGGCAACCATTCCTACCTAGATGCCATTCATCAACAAACGGGTGATCTGTAATGGAACAAATCTTAACAATTCGTCAGATGTGCGACACTTTCAAAGTAACGGCAAGAACACTGCGTTTTTATGAAGACAAAGAACTGATCAAACCCATTCGTGAAGGCCAAAAGCGGCTTTATACCAGACGCGAAATGACCCGGGTAAAACTGATTTTACGCGGCAAACGTTTGGGGTTTTCACTAGAGCAAATTCGTGAGTTGCTGGATCTTTATTATTTAGGTGACAAGCAAAAAACCCAAATTCAACGTACATATAATCTGGGCCTGTTGCGACTTGATGAAATGTTGGCACAACGTACTGATCTGGATGATGCGATCAAAGAACTGAAAGAACGGTTACAGGCTGGGGCAGATTGGCTTGAACGATCAGATACCAGGGAAATCATGGAAGCTTAAAACCGGTAATTAAATCGATCAATGTCATCTACAAACACTTTAGCAATCATATCTTTGCTGCCCGCATCATAATAATCAGCGTAATTCTTATGTCGTTCAGAGCGGTTATGATGCGGCAATTTTGGAAGTTTCAGCCCCAGATGCTGTTCAAGTCGTGACACGTCTTTTGCCAGTTCTTCCATCCGCAAATGCATATTGCACTGTTCAATGCCACCCTGATCGCAGGTGTAACGCCGTGTAGCATCATTTTGCAAACCCTGCTGCACAATCGGATTGCACAGGAATTCCGCAAAACTGCACGTCTGGGCGATACCAACCACGGGGTGCTTGAAACTTTGCGCCTTAAGCCAGTGGTAATAAGACACCATCCTGTCCCACGGATTGCGCACAATGGTAAACACGAAATAACTTTCAATCTGATCTTGCATCACCAGCCCGTAGATATCTGTCAGGCGCGCGTGTTTCCATAAACGCCCCGATGTTTGCGCGTCTTTATAGCGTTTGCGCCGGTTCTTGGCTTTTGGCGTGTCACCGATCAGAACATCATCTTTCATCGCCTTGGCTTCCAAGGCCAGACTTAAAGATGTACCCCCCGTTTTTGGGATATGCACAAAGATATATTTGCGCCCGTGCGATATGATCATGGGTAAAACTACCTTGCAAACCTGCCAAGCTCAACCATCCAGTTAATGCTGGTTAGATTACATATTTCAGGTTATACTGTCGCAAAATTATAAGGCCGAAAAGGTCAAACAGGCGCATGACTGCATTAGAAAAATTCGACCGGCTGGAAAGCCTTGGTCTTTGGAAGGAAAGTGAAACCTCTCAAAAGAAAGAGGTTATCGTATCCTTTGGCAAGGCCAGTCTTGTGCTGTCTGACAATCATGATACGCCGCTAGCCCATTGGGCACTAGGTGCCGTAGAGATACGAGAAGCAGGGGATGAGCGGGTGCTTTATGCGCCAGATAAAACCGGTTTTGAAACGTTGGAAATTACTGACCCTACGATGAACCGTGCCATCGGCAAGATACGACAAGCGATCCGCAAGCCAAAATCGCATCGCGGGCGTATTCGTTTGCTTTCAACATTGCTGATTATGGTTTGCCTGTGCCTGTTGACCGTATTCTGGTTTCCAAAAGCCCTGACCGATTATACCGCGCAAATTGTCAGCAATGCCAAAGCCCGCGAAATCGGGGCGAGACTGATGCCCCATATCAATCAATATGCGGGCCAACCTTGTCAAGCTTCAGGTACGGATTTTGCGATCCGAAAACTGGAAGATCGCCTGATGGATACCAGCCATAACACACTTTTTATCGCCGATATGCGTACGCAGTATTCCACGCATCTGCCCGGCGGGATTATTTTGGCCAATCGCAACTTGGTAGAAGGGTTTTCCAGCCCCGAGGTTTTGGCAGGCTTCGTGCTGATGGAACGCGCCTTGCAAGAACAACGTCCTGCGATACACGCATTGTTTTCACAAGCAGGCCCGATAGCAACATTGTCATTTTTGATTACCGGTGACATCAGCGATGAGGTTCTGAGCACGTTTGCAAAAAACCTGATGACCCGCTCTCTGACACTGCCTGATACGACTGCATTACTGAAAATATTTAAAGCCGCTGATATTTCAAGCACACCGTTTGCGGGTGTGCTAAACAATCAGGTATTGGCAACAAGCGACCCTGTAAAAGGGCCATTTAGGCCGATTTTAACTGACCCTGAATGGCTGGCTTTGCAATCTATCTGCGAAGGCTAAACATCTATCAGCTTACCGTCTTCAAGGCGTACAACCCTATCCATACGTTTGGCCAACTCCAGATTATGGGTTGCAATCAGGGCCGACAGACCGGTTTCACGCACCAGTTCCATCAACGCATCAAACACCGTGTCAGACGTGCCAGGGTCAAGATTACCTGTGGGTTCATCCGCCAGCAGAAGTTTAGGCATATTCGCCAGCGCACGGCAAAAAGCCACTCGCTGCTGTTCACCCCCTGACAGTTCCGCAGGGCGGTGTGACAGGCGATCTTGCAGGCCGATTTTGCCCAGTAGCGTTTGCGCACATTCGTGTGCCTCTGCCTTTGGCACGCCGTTGGCCAGTTGTGGTAGTACCACGTTTTCCTCAGCGGTAAATTCCTGTAACAGGTGGTGGAACTGATAGATAAAACCCACGTCTTGTCTGCGTGTACGGGTGCGCCGTCGATCAGACTTACCCGTCTGATCCTGCCCCGATATGGCCACCGTGCCACTGTCTGGCGTATCCAGCAGGCCTGCGATATGCAGCAAAGTTGATTTACCTGCACCCGATGGGGCGATCAGGCCAATAACCTCCCCTGCTTTGATGGTAATGCTGGCATCTGCCAGCACAATCACTTCATTTGGCGCACCAGCGTTATAGGCCTTTGAGATGCCCTTTAGGGTTAATACATTACTCATTTCGCAATGCCTCTACAGGGTTCAGACGCGCGGCGCGGCGTGCCGGAAAAATGGTAACGGTGAAGGACAAAAACAACGATAGGCCCACCGCTTTCAACACATCATTTAGAACCAGCTTGGCAGGCAAGTTGGATAAAAGCCGGGTTTCAGGATCCCAGACGCCACCACCCGCAATGCGGTTTACCAGATCAAAAACCGGGTCGATATAGATTGCAAACAAACACCCCATAATCACACCGACAATGGTGCCGATCACACCGATGGATGCCCCACAGATAAAGAACACACGTAGAATTGACCCTTCGGTCAGCCCCATCGTGCGTAAAATTCCCACATCACGGCCCTTATTTTTGACCAGCATTATCAGGCCCGACACGATGTTCATCGAGGCCAGCAAAACCAGCACCGAGAGGATGACAAACATAATGTTGTCTTCCATCTTCAAAGCGTTCAAAAAAGCCCCGCTGGATTGCAGCCATGTCCAAGTCAGGCTGCGCTCGCCTGCAGCGAACATCAGGTCGGCGGTGATGTCATTCACCTGTTCAGGATCAGCCACCATAACTTCAAACTCATCGACCTGCCCTTCGCGGTTAAAGAAGGATTGTGCATCCACCAGCGGCATATATAACCGTGTGCTGTCTATGTCGTAGCGGCCAACCTGAAAGATATAGACCACGTCATAACTGTTCACGCGCGGGCTGGTACCAAAAGCGGTTTTTACGCCGTCAGGGGAAATAAGCGTGATGCGATCCCCAATGCCTAAGCCCAGCGCACGGGCGACACCTGTGCCGATGGCCACACCCTTATCAAAATCTTCGATGGAACCGTAAGCAACTTCCGGTTCTGCAATCAGTTTCAGGGTTTTCAGGTCACCCAGTGTTTCGCCATAAACCTCGACACCTGCATTGGCCCCGTTACCCGATGCCATCACTTGTGATTTAACAATCGGCGCCACACGCACCACACCTGCCACAGCTTTGATCTTATCGCGCTTGGCTTCATAATCTGTGAACGTGCGCACTGTGATCCCTTGCGGGTCAACATGGGGCGACACGTAAATAGAGCTATGCGCATTTGCCCCCAAGATTGTATTGGTGAACTCGATGCGAAACCCAGAACGGACAGCCAGTGTTGCGATCAGTGCGAATACTGCCAATGCGATGCCGATCAGGGAAATCCATGTCATCACGCTGACACCGCCTTCGCGGCGTTTGGCTTTGATGTAACGCCATGCGATCATCCACTCAAAGGCGGCGAAAGGTTTTGTGGTTCTGCTGCTCATGGGTTTCAAACTGCCCCTTGGGTTATCATACGTTCGCGTATATTTCAGTCAGCCGTTCCAAAGCCTGTTCGGGTGGCATCTCTTCACTAACGCCTGTCTTGCGTGAGGTCAGTTCCACCACACCGTTTTTCAGGCCACGTGGCCCGACGGTAATGCGCCAAGGAATGCCGATCAAATCCATCGTTGCAAACTTGCCGCCCGCACGTTCCTTGCGATCATCATAAATCGGGTCAAGCCCCAGCGCAGTTGCAGACTTATACAAAGCTTCACAAGCGGCATCCGCTTCATCATCGCCCTGCTTCAAGTTCACGATCCCCACCCCGAACGGTGTAACACCTTCGGGCCAGATAATACCGTTGCCATCATGGCTTGTTTCAATGATCGCCCCGATCAGGCGCGACACACCAATACCGTGTGATCCCATATGAACCGGCACATGCTTGCCTTCTGAATTGACCACCTTGGCGTTCATAGACTCGGAATATTTAGTGCCGAAATAGAAGATTTGGCCTACCTCAATACCGCGAGAAACCTTGCGGCGTTCTTCTGGAATTTCCTTAAACTTAGCATCATCATGGGTTTCATCGGTGCGAGCATAAGGCGTTGTCCATTCCTTCATAATATCCGCGCACTGATCCCAATCGTCATAATCCACAGCACGATCGCCTAGGGTTAGGTCAAGAATGTTGCTGTCATAGAACACTTCACTTTCGCCCGTGTCAGCCAGCACCAAAAACTCATGCGTGTCATCGCCGCCAATAGGCCCACTGTCGGCGCGCATTGGTATCGCTTGCAGCCCCATGCGTTCATAGGTGCGCAGGTAGCTGACCAAGTGGCGGTTGTATGCGTGCATCGCGGCAGGCTTATCAATATCGAAATTATAGCCGTCTTTCATCAGAAATTCACGGCCACGCATCACGCCAAAACGCGGGCGCACTTCATCACGAAATTTCCATTGGATGTGGTACAGAGTTTTAGGCAGGTCTTTGTACGAATTGATTGCACCCCTAAAAATGTCGGTAATCAATTCTTCATTCGTCGGGCCATAAAGCATGTCGCGCCCATGGCGATCCGTGATCCGCAGCATCTCTTTGCCGTAATCATCATAACGCCCGCTTTCACGCCACAGATCAGCCGATTGCAATGTTGGCATCAGCATTGGGTGATGGCCAGCACGCACCTGTTCTTCGTGTACGATATTTTCAAGTTTACGCAGAACTTTAAAGCCCATAGGCAACCAAGAATAAATACCTGAGGCCGCTTGTTTGATCATTCCCGCGCGCAACATCAGGCGATGACTGACAATCTGCGCATCCGCAGGGTTTTCTTTCAGGATGGGTAAAAAGTAACGTGACATACGCATGGGCGCAAAACTCCGGCTATGAATTTTATTCTTCCAATGAATGTCTAGGGGAATTACGCCTGAAGGGCAATTAAGAAACCTGCGTCATTCAACCCGCATTTGGGCCTTTTTGCCCATGGCCTTGGCCAGCGCATTAAGACGCTGTTCAACCACTTCACCGATCAGCCCCGTGCTTTGCTCATCCAGCACCATTTCCAGATGATCGCCTTTGACCCGCAACCGCCCCATATGGGCCACATCAGGGCCGCCCAGCATAGCGCCCAGACGCATGACACGGCCCAGCACCTCGGCCTGTGTCTGGTCGGTTTCGGACAGCAGCACATTCAGTTCATCCAGCTTATCCATCCGTGGTTTGTTTTTGTAGCGATGGATCAGGGCCACGGCAAAAAAAATGCGTTCCTGATGATCCAGCCCCACAAGATTAGAGCGCGTGGCGTAATCAAAACTGACCTCGGCACGGTAACTGGGGTGAGCGGCCCATGTCACATCATGCAGTAGGCAAGCAGCCCAGATCAACCGTTTGCGCCGCTCAGTTTCAGAACTGAACAAAGGCAACACCCATGCGTATAAAGTTGTGCCGAACTCTTTGAAACGCGCATTAGAGCTTTCAAAAAACTGGCAGGCTTCAATCAACGGGTCGCGGCGTTGAATATGCGGTTGCATTTTTTCGTAAAGAATCCCTTCGCGGATACCAAAAGACGAAAAAACGATCTGTTCGAGATTTACCTTTTCCAACAGGCCCAACAGAACCTTGGCCACAATCGGGATATAGGCCAGGCGATCAGATGACACCGCCCCTGTAACCTTAATTTGATCAAGCTTGGCATTAAGTATCCAATGTAACAGGCCTTTGAAATCTGCGGCAGGCAGGCTGTATTGTCCGTCGTCATATAAAATGGGACATCAGAGCGGTTTGAGTATTGGAGGCTCTGGTTCGTTATTGTGATTGATTATGCAGCTTGTTTTTGATGTTGCAAGCGGCGTTTTTGGATTGTTTGCTTCTTGATCTTTTTCCTCTCTCTGATAATGGCTTTGTCGCGCCCAAAATAGACGTCGGCAGGTGTGACGTTGTTCAGGCTCTCGTGGTAGCGCTGGTTGTTGTAATATTCCACAAAAGCTCCGATTTGATTTTCCAGATCGCCGGGTAGGTAATAGTTTTCCAGCAGAACCCGATTTTTCATTGTCTGATGCCAGCGCTCGATCTTGCCCTGAGTCTGCGGGTGGAACGGCGCTCCACGAACGTGATCCATTCTCTGCTCTTCCAGCCATTCGGCAAGATCGCCAGAGATGTAACAGGACCCATTGTCGCTCAACAGACGCGGCATGTGCCGAACGACGGCTTGGTCGCATCCAGATGCCGTCAGGGCCAGCTCAATCGTGTCCGTCACGTCCTCGGCCCGCATGTTGGTGCAGAGTTTCCAGGCAATGATGTAGCGACTGTAATCATCCAGGATCGTGCTGAGATAATACCATCCCCAACCGATGATCTTGAAGTAGGTAAAATCGGTCTGCCACATCTCGTTGATCGCAGTGGTCTTGTCATGGAATTCATCGGCGGCCTTGATCACGATATAATCTGGTGCAGTGATCAGGTCGGCAGCCTTCAGAATGCGGTAAGATGATGATTCAGAGATAAAATACCGCTTCTCATCCGTATATTTTACCGCCAATTCACGCGTAGATAGCGCTTCATGTTCCAGCGCGAACTCGATTAAGTTATCGCGCCTGTCTTGGGGAATGCGGTTCCAGACAGACTTGGGCCGAGGCGAGCGATCCGCCAAAGCATCAAGCCCGCCCTCAAGGTATTGATCATACCACCGGTAAAATGTGGTCCGCGGAATGCCCAGCATGTCGAGGGTTTGCTTCACAGGCAGATGTGATTGCTCAACGGTGTGGATAATCTCCAGTTTCTCAGATGCAGGATATCTCATTCCTCGTATCCCCCAGCCCCTGTCATGCTTTTTTTGAGCAGACGGTTTTCAATGGTCAGATCGGCCACGCATTCCTTCAATGCCATCGCCTCGCTTCGTAGATCCTTCACCTCAGGCGACGTCGCCTGCCGGGCTGTATCGCCAGACAAGCGGCGTTTCCCCGCTTCGAGGAATTCCTTTGACCAACTGTAATACAGGCTTTCAGAGATGCCTTCACGGCGGCACAGCGCCGAAATGCTTTCCTCGCCGCGAAGGCCCGCTAATACAATGCGGATCTTTTCCTCGGCGGAATAGGTTTGTCTGGTTTTACGGCGAATGTTCTTCACCAATTTATCTGCAGCTGCTTTGCTGCTTCCGGATTTCTGTCTCATCTTCACTCCTTGAATGTTATGATGAACCAGAAATCCTCCGTTAGCTAAACCTTAAATCTGTCCCACGAGTGCTGACGTCAGACATCCCATGAGCAGACGTAAAGCCGAAATGATACTGGAGCTTATTGACCGGGCCACACGGCCCGCACGTAAGTTCATGCGCCTGCAGGAACGTATGGGAACTGTATCCGAAAAAGCCAATAAAAGTGCTGCGCGCAGTTCAAAAATGGCCGAGCGTGCAACAAGGCTTTATACACGGGCCACGCGGGGCTTGGGTCGGGCGCAGCGCGGTTTGCAAAATGGCATAAAGCGCACCAACCGATTTATTGACCGGCAAACCCAGAAACTACGACACAGTGCGCGATTAATGAAGTCCGGTCTTATGGGCGTTGGCGGGGCTGCACTCGTTGCGGGTGGCTTAATGACTGCATATGCTGGGTCAACGGCATTGGTTGCATCCAGTTTTCTGGGGCCTGCACGTCAATTTGAAAAGTTCCAGTCTATTCTGAAAATCACCGAAGGCTCTGCCCAGGGCGCGCAACAGGCCATGAAGTGGGTTGAAGATTTTGCGGTTAAGACGCCTTATGAGCTTGATCAGGTCATGGATAGTTTCGTGAGACTGCGCGCCTTTGGTCTGGATCCGACAAACGGGCTTTTGGAAACGTTGGGGAACACGGCCGCCGCCATGGGCAAGCCGGTTATGCAGGCGGTTGAAGCCATTGCCGATGCGGTCACGGGTGAAAACGAACGCCTCAAAGAATTCGGGGTCAAGGCGGCTAAAGTTGGAAAGAACTTTGAATATTCGTACACACTGAACGGTAAAACCGAGATTGTTAAAGCCCTGGCATCTGACCGTGCGGCCATTGAGGCAGCTCTCAGAGGTATATTTGACCAGAAGTTCGGTGGGGCAATGGGCGATCTGTCCAAAACCTTTGACGGCATGTGGTCAAACATCATGGATCAATGGGGCAAATTCCAACGTATGGTTATGGGCTTTGGTGTTTTTGACTGGATGAAAGGTAAGTTGCGCGGCTTTCTGGATATGCTTGATGAGATGGAGAAATCAGGCCAGCTTGAAGTTTGGGCAAAAACTATCGCGGATAATATCCTGATTGGTCTCAACGCCATCTGGTCTTTTGGTAAAAGCGCAGTCGCATTCTGGCGAAAGATATCTCCATGGATTATCGCGACCAAGGATGCGCTTGGTGGCTGGCGCAACATGGCATTGCTTATTCTGGCCATTCCGTTGCGCGGTGTCATTCTTTCGGCCGGGCTGGCTCTTTTGCAACTGGCATGGGGCGCGGGACTTGCCGCCACCTCTCTTGCAGGTATTGGTTTTGGTTCCATCGCAGGTGGGGCTTTGCGTTTTGGTCGCACTCTATTGTTTTTACTGAACCCGATTAACCTTATACGCGGCGCATTTTTCGCCCTGCGCTTTGCAATCCTGGCAACAGGCATCGGTGCTATTGTCGTGGGTTTAGCCATGGCGGGTATGTGGATCTACAACAACTGGTCAGGGTTGAAAGCGTTTTTTGTGGGCTTTGGTGAAGCTTTCATGGCAGCACTGGGGCCTGCACGGCCGCTGGTTGAAGGTATCAGTGATGCGGCCTCGCGGCTTTGGGGCTGGATTAGCGATTTAATCGGGCCGATTGATGCGAACGCCCAAACATGGAGCGCGTGGGGCCAGTCGGTTGGTGCAACTGTTGGTGAGGTTGTTTCTGCCGTCATTGGGTTTCCTGCATCGGTCATCACTTCACTCCAAGAAACATGGGGCGAATTCAAAGCTTGGTCAGGTGACATGTGGAACAATCTTAGTACTTCTGCGGCAGCGGCATGGGGTGGCTTATTGACCCTTTTACTGAATTATACACCCCAAGGGCTGATCTATACGCATTGGGACGGTATAACGAGCTATTTCAGTGGGCTTTGGGATGGCGTCACCGCAGTTTTTAAAAATGCATGGAGTTTTATTGAATCGACGGTCATTGCGCCGATGCGAAACGCAGTCAGTTTTATGACTGATAACAAGTTAACACGCGGTATTGGCAGCATTGGATCATGGATCAAAGGCGATAACAAAACACCTGAAGCGCGGGCAACAGGCGGCCCGGTGCGTGGTGGTCAAGCGTATCTGGTTGGGGAACGTGGCCCTGAAATATTCACGCCGCCTATATCCGGTAAAATCATTCCCAATAACAAAGCTTTTGCGCCTGCACGTGCGATGGCCTTATCTGCTGGCATTGCGGCAAGTGCTTTGGCCTTGCCAGCCACTGCAGAAAACACAGATAGCGCAAACCAGTCAAACCCGGCTCAAGCACGCGCAGCACGTTATGTGAAGCCATCAAGTGCTGCAAGTATCTCTATTTCAGCTCCGATGGAATTCAAAATCAGCGGTAATGTCGACAGTAATACCCTGGATGAACTGAAAGCGCACCTTGAGCAACGTTTGCAAGAACATGTTGACGCCATTGAAGATCAAACCCGTCGCGGCATTGCAAGGGGGCATGAATAATGTTGGGATTGTTCGGTACATCCATTATCGGCACCAACCACCTGACAGGGCCGATTTCCGATGATGAAGACAAGTCGGCACGATTTGCGCGGCATGACCTGGTACGCGGTAAACCCGTATTGCAGGATCTCGGCAATGATGCCGGCACCAAACGGCTTGCATTCTTCTTTGACGAGGTCTTTTGCAATCCCGAAAAAGAGTTGCGCAAAATCGAGGTGGCTTTCAAAGCCCGTATTCCGATGCGCCTTATGTTTGATTTAATAGGGTTTGAGCTGAGTGTATTTTCAATCGAACGCCTCAGCATCAAGCGTCAAAAGACATCGCCATCTGGGCGATTGGTGCGGGTAGAGTTACAGGTTGATCTTATTGAAAGCGAATTGGGGTTGGGTGATGTTCTTGGTGCAGCTGCAGGCATTGGTCGGGCCATTCTTAACCCTTTGCTGAAACGGGGGTGATCCATGGCGCGCGAATATCTTGAACATATCACTAAAGTTGGCGACCGATGGGATTTAATCGCCTATTCCTATTATGGCGATGCCACACGGATTTCACCCCTTTTGCTTGCGAACCCCGATATTGTTGGCAACATAGATGCGCCTACGCCTTTACGGTTTGGCAGCGGTGTTAAAATACGTGTGCCAATCCTGACCGACACTGAGATCGCGCAGACACAACTGCCACCCTGGAAGCGCACATGAGTGTTCTACCCACCCCTTTTGTTGATCTGACCATTGCAGGCAAGCCAAGTGAGTTGAAATTGGATGGAGAGATCAAAAGTTTCACTTACCGGGATGTTCACCACGGCGAGGTTGATGAAATATCTTTCGATCTTGTGGATGATAAAGGCTTGTTTAAATCCGATTGGGTTATTGATACCGGCACAGAAGTCACCGCCCGCATTGGATATGCTGGCTTAAGGGGACAGATTGATTGCGGTCTATACGCTGTTGATGAAGATCAGGCGCAAGGGGGTGCTTCGGGGGATACCGTGACGTTTCACGCGCTTGCAGCGTTTACATCAAAGGAATTGCGCACGAAGCGTTCTGAAGCTTACGACAAGATGACTTTGAAGGATATCGTGGGCAAGGTTGCCGCCCGTCATAATTTAGAACGCCTGGGGGAAATACCCGAACTTGCATTTGATCGGATCACGCAGAGCAAAGAAGGCGACCTGACTTTTCTAACCCGTCTTGCCGATGATTATGGCTGTTACTTTTCCGTCAAGGGTGCATTGCTGGTATTCATTGATCGCAAGGTTGTTGAGGCGGCCCCGGCGGTTCGAACGCTTGAGCTTGTAAAAGGGCAATCCATCACGCGCTACCGTTTGCGCAAATCGTCTGCAAAGCTATATAGGAAAGCCCAGGCTAAGTACCTGCATCCCAAATCCAAGAAGTTATTATCCGTCGAACTTGAGGATCTGCGTGTGCCTTCAGGCGACACACTAAAGATCGATGATCGTGCGGAGACACTCACGCATGCAGAGCGGATTTGTTATGCGCGCCTTGCAAAAGAAAATGATGGATTGGGAACCGGGTCACTGACACTGGTAGGTGATCCATATCTTGTGTCTGGGCAAGTTGTGCAGTTGGGGCAATCATTCGGCAAATACGCAGGCCGCTGGTTGGTCACGTCTGCCGCCCATAAGTTTACCAGCTCCGGTTACACCACATCTCTTAGAATTAAGGATATTATTGATGTCAAATCCTGAAAACACAAAGCGTGGCATTGTTATTGAGGGCAAAGGGTCGCGTGTGCGGGTGAGGTTTGATGACAATGACGGCATTATCTCACCGTGGCTAGATGTGATGCAGGCTACGACCAAAGGGGCTAAGATTTATACACGTCCAAAGCCTGGCTCAATGGTCATTTGTGCGCTTGATAAAAAATGGGAAAGCGGCACCGTTTTGGGGGCGATTTATTCTGACGCGGATCCCGCCCCTGCTGATAGCGATGCGGAGTACCACCAAGAAATGGGTGATGGTTCTACATTCGTGTATAAAAACGGCACCTGGACGGTCACCAATGCCGGAGGGGCTGTTTTGACGATGTCCGGTAATGATTTAACCATCGCAGGCAATTTGAATGTGTCTTACGGTGGCGGTTCGTTTTCAGTGAATGGTAATACAATCAGTATTACAGGAAATGTTTCAGTCCAGGGCAATCTGGAAGTGTCTGGGACAACAAGTTTACAAAACACCACAATCAACGGTGTGACGCAGGTTAGCAACTAGGTTTAACAGTTTAACGAATCCGTTAAACTGTTCTGAATGCTTGACTGTATTTAACGCTCTTGACTTGCGTATATGTCTACGCACATGATGTGGCCATCCCCCAGCCACCCATTTACCCTAAACTTGTTTAGTTAGTTTTGCGGCTTCTGCTCAGGCATATTTGCCTCATGCTGGATCGCTCTGATATTCGCCCTGTTCATTGGCAGATGAAGCGCACGCCCGATGGGGCCGTGCTGGGCGAAATTGCAGCTGAACTGGATGATTTGGCACAAGAAGTTCGACAATGCATCCTGACCCCCAAGCGATCTGTGCCACTTAACCCCGAAAAAGGGTGTGATCTTGAACCTTTCAGGGATCGCCCGCTTGGTGTGCGCCATCTATTCGTGGCCGCTGAGGTGCGTGAGGCTTTGAAACGCGATGTGCCTAGAATTATTGTTCAAGAGGTCGCTGTGGATGCTGAATTTGCATCCTTGTCGATCACCGTAAAGTGGACGCCTGTTGAGGCCGTTATTGCCGACTTCGTAACCACGGAGATCAATTATGTCTTTTGACCAGCATCCTATCAATGTCTTGAACCGTGAAGGTGCGCCAACATTCATCACGGCTGACGCAAAAGAGCTGCTTGAACTAGCCATTGCACACTTTGAAGATGGCACCGGCCGGACATTGTCGCCCTCACAAGTTGAAATGTATGTGTTGGAGACTGTCGCCTATATGCTGACTGTGCGGGGCGGAGAAGAACAGCTTGCATTTGAAAATAGTTTTGTTGCTTACGCACGTTCTGGATTTTTGGATAAGTATGGCGCAGATCGCAACACACCGCGCCTACAAGCAAAATCTGCGGGTACAACTCTGCGCTTCACAACGGATACGGCCACAGTTTCAAGAGTGCGCATTCCTGCGGGCACACGCGCCGGTGATGCGGATGGGATAGTTCAGTTTAGAACGGCGATTTTGGCCCACATCGAGGTGGGTCAAACCCAAGTGGAAATTCCTGCTGAAGCAGTTGAGACTGGCATTGCGGCCAATGGATATGATGTCGACAGTATTAGTGCCATCACCGACCCTGTGCCAGGTGTTACCCTAGTGACAAACACAGTGGAAACAGGCGGTGGCGCAAATGTAGAAGATGACACGCGGTACCGTGCGCGTCTGGCACTTGCATTCGAACGCATCAGCCGTGGTGGATCCAAACAAAGCTATGAAGCCCTTGTCTTTGGCTGGAATGCCCGCGTGATTGATGTGGAGGTTGTCCGCCCTGAAGACGGTCACATTCACATTTATGCCCTTATGGATACGGGTGGGCCTAACGCGACAGAGAAATCCCAAATTCTGGAGTATTTAATCGGCAAGATCCCACAGGGTGATTATGTCACTGCTCTTGACCCTGTAGCCCATGATTTTATTCCAAAATTGCATTTGATTGTATCCAATCCGGACGCTGTTCAAGCTGCAACGACCGCAGTGCAGGCAATTCTGGATGCCTGGCGTGGTCAGCTTGGCGGTTATATCGCACCATCGGAATTAATCCGTGCGGCAAAAGCCGTGGCCGGTATTATAGAAGCCGATATTCTGGATCTGAATTTGACCTCTGTGGCTCCGAATGCCTGGCGCAATGCTGCTGACCTCATTGTCACTCTAGAGGTGCAGTGATGGCGCGCTACTGGTCAGATCAGCAACTGGATCACATCACCCCTCCACAGGTAAACGATATACGTGGTCGTGCTTTTTTACGCACGCTCGACCAGATGATTGCAGCACATCCTTTACGGGGTTTCTTTGTGCGCGATGCACTTACATGCCCATCCAAGGCACTGCCGGCATTGATTGCTGAATACTCACTGGAAGAGTTCATTGCGCCCGGGCTTCCCGAACATGTCGTACGCCGTATTGTTGCCAATGCGTGGTTCTTGCATGAGGGCAAAGGCTATGATGACGGGGTGATGTTGGGCTTAAATCTTCTGGGCATGTCGGGCGATATCAAACACTGGTATCAGGAAACCCCGATGGCGGCCGCCAACACCCATGTGATTACCTTCGGTGTTGATGAATTACTGTTCGGTGACGGTGACGGGCGTTTTGATCAACGGCAAATCCGTGCTGCCAAAAAGATGATCGATGCAACAAAACGCTGGTCTCAAGGGTCTGAAATCCGTGCCGGCGTTATAACCGACATTCCACTTTATCACGGCATCTTTCCAATCACGCAGATCGTGGCCGAAGCACGGCCCAATGTGCCTGCACCACCAGTCTTAGACCCTTCTGCAAAATATGCGGTCATTCCGACCACACAAATCCGCGCTATTGCGCACCCAAATTAGGAAAACCTACATATGTCATCCTATGCACTCCTGACAAATACCGGTCGCAATAAAGAAGCGGCAGCTTTGGCCAATGGCACGGCTTTGAGCATCGCTGAAATCGCTTGGGGCGATGGTAATTATGCGCCCAGCGGTGGTGAGATAGCCCTTGTTAACGAGCTGGGCCGTAAACCTGTCCAAGATCAAGGCTTGCCTGATGGTGCGTTAAATACGGCGTATTTTGAAATTTTACTTACCGAGGCAGAAGGCCCCTTTGTTATTCATGAGGCTGGCCTCTTTGATGATGACGGCGATTTGATCGCCATTGTTAAATACGATCCGCCCGTAAACAAACCCAAAGATACGGTTTCAGCTATTTTGCGCATTAATGTGGTGTTTTCAGATTTGGAAAACCTTATTTTAAAAATCGACGCCACAACGGCTTTTGTTCCTGCCATTCGCAAGGTTGATACAGGCAATGGGTTGACAGGTGGCGGGTCGCTTGAGAATGATCTTTTGATAGATTTGGATATGGTGGCCTTGTCTACATTGCTTTTGGCAGGCGGGTTTATTTCAAATGCGGCACTTGCAACCGCAATCGCAAACTTTGTGACCCAAACTCAATTAGATGCCGCCATTGCCACTCTGGTTGGTGCATCGCCTGCGGCTTTGGACACGCTTAACGAGTTGGCCGCTGCCCTTGGCGATGACCCGAATTTTGCAACAACTATGACTGCATTAATTGGCACAAAGCTGAATGCCGATGCATTCACGAGTGCTGCCATTTTAGCACTTTTACTTTCCGTTGATGGCGTAGGTTCTGGCCTTGATGCTGATCTGCTTGATGGCAAACATGCCTCTGAATTTACGACGCCAGCGGATTTAAACGCCGCGATATCTGATCTGGTTGCGGCGTCCCCTGGTACGTTGGACACATTGAACGAGCTGGCCGCGGCCCTTGGTGATGATCCGAACTTTGCCGCTACGATGACTGCATTGATTGGCACAAAACTGGATAAAAGCGGTGGCACAATCGCGGGGGCATTAATTATGTCAGGCGGTAGTGTCTATGTTAATGCCAGCGGCCCGACAGGGAATGCACATTATTGGCTGAGAGATGAAAACGGTGTGTCCCGAGCTTTGATCTATTGGTCCAGAACTGTCGACGCACTTCGCATGATGAAATATGCACCGGATGGCGTCACCGTCGAGGCCCAACTCAATATATTTGCTGACCGTGCCGAATACAATGGCAAGAAAGTCTTAGTTGCAGGTGAAGAAATTGAGCCAGATTATACCAGTCCTATAGTGGCATACCCGGCGGCAAATACCCCACTAACGGTGGCACATGGCCTTTCCGCAACGCCTAAACAGTGGAATGCATATATGACATGTATAACCGCTGAGTTCGGATATGAGGTTGGCGATACAATACAAATTGCTGCATCCGAGGGTGCAAACCCGCGCAGTACCACAGTCTGGGCTACTGTAACCGCTTTGGGCATTATACGGCAAAACAATATGTTTATCACACGACGCGATGCGGCAGGTAATATAGCGTTCACTCCGGCAAATTGGAACGTATTTTTCAGGGCGTGGAAATGATTTCAATATTTAGCAAACATGAGGGAAGGTAATTACTGATGGCACAACGCGAAATACACGCTTTTGATGGAAACGGGAAATATGCAGGGGTGTACATTGCGACAGATGAACAATTCAGCAAAACGGGCCTTACTGAGGGCACCGAACCTGTCAAAATCGTTACAAGTTATATGATTAATTTAGAACGTGACCGCCGCATTGATGCAGGCTTTACGTTTGATGGCCATGTGTTTCAGGCAGACGATGTCTCTTTGCGCAAAATCAATGGTGCGGCCACAGGTGCTATCATTGCCAAAGGTCTAGGTGCTGATCCAACTTCGGCTAATTGGGCGGCGGATGGTTCAGAGTTTAGCTGGGTCTCGGCTGACAATACAATCATTCCAATGTCACCAGACGCGGTGCTTGCGTTTGGCATGACCGCTCTGGCCCATGTTGATGCCCACACAAAGTCCGCGCGTGTGCTTAAGGACACACCGCAGGATGATTACGCGGCTGATGCCCATTGGCCGAGCGTGGTTTGATCTTCGGCTTCCTCAACCTAACCACGCCTTCGCATTAGCGGGGGTTTGAGCCGCGACAACGGCCCAAAACCACGGGGAATAGTAAACCAGCCCCGCCAACCTAAGATGATTTAAGACCGCCCGCATCCATGATCATGGGTTTGGCCATAGAAGAACGTAAGTAGAACAAATGTCAACGACTGAAATCAATCCCTGCCGCCCAGTTGCCCCATATCAGGGGGGCAAACGTAATCTGGCCAAACGTATCTGTGCCATCATCGATGCAGATAGCCACACCGTATATGCCGAGCCCTTTGTCGGCATGGGCGGTATCTTCCTGCGCCGTACCAAGCAACCGCGCGCCGAGTTCATCAATGATGCGGGCCGTGATGTCTATAACCTGTTTCGCATCCTGCAAGAGCATTATGTGGCTTTCCTGGACTTGTTGCGATTTCAACTGACTACACAGGCCAATTTTATCCGCCTTGTAGATGTCGATCCTGAAACTCTGACCGACCTGCAGCGGGCCGCACGATTTTTGTATCTGCAACGTGTGGCCTTTGGCGGTAAGATCTCCGGCCGGAACTTCGGCTTGTCGCCGGATCGCCCGGGGCGATTTAATCTGACTACAATAGAACCTGATTTGGAAGCTTTGCATGAACGCCTGTCAGGTGTCACCGTGATGTGCGTCGATTATTCTGACTTTATCAGGCGCATAGATCGTAAAGGTGCGTTCTTTTATCTGGATCCACCCTACTGGGGTTGTGAGGATGATTACGGCAAGGCCGTGTTTGAGCGTGCTGACTTTGAACGTATGGCAAAGCAACTGGCCGGCATTAAAGGCAAGTTTCTGATGTCGATCAATGATGTGCCTGAAATCCGCGAGACCTTTGCGGGGTTTAGGATTGCAGAGGTGACAACCAGTTACAGTGTTGGAAAAGCCAATGACGCGCGCGGTAAGCGCGCGGAGATGTTGATCGGTAATTTTGAATGGGAGAGATGATGAACCAAGATTACCCTGATCCCGTTGAGGCCCTTGTGTTGGGTTACCACGTGTTGGTGGATGATACGCTGGGCCACCTTTGTGTGGCCCATGACGGCGCAATCACATGGGATCATCTGCAGTCGATTAAAACTGAAGTATGGGGGACGGAGGCGCGCGCCATTGAGGTTTACCCTGATGAACGCAACCTCGTGAATAACATCAATATGCGCCATCTTTGGCGGTTAGGTGTGGATGACTTCTGCCCGGACTTGTTGGGGCGGGCGGTTGTGAGGCGGACGTTGGAGGTGCGGTTTGGGAAGGTGTGGGCAGGTAAATGAATGATGGGTAATTGTTCAAACAGCGGAATTATTGGTTAATTGGCGAAAAGCCATTAGGCAATATTATTAAGATGATGGAAACTAAGGGAATACGGGTGTTCTCTCTCGCTGAAAACACAAAAAATGTCGATGCATTTTCGATGTGGCGGGATGATGAACCATATGTATTTTTGAACACTCTAAAATCTTCTGAACATAGCCGTTTCGACGCTGCGCATGAATTGGGGCACTTAATACTTCACAGGCATGGCGGCCCCAAAGGGCGGGAAGCAGAGCATGAAGCTAACCAATTCGCTTCAGCATTTCTTATGCCTCGTGCTGATGTTATTTCACAGATTCCATATGTCTCTAGTATTAAACAAGTACTGAAGGCAAAAAAAAGATGGGGTGTTTCTGCTGTAGCGTTAGCTTACAGGCTAAATAAGTTAGGCTTATTAACAGAATGGCAATATATACAATTAAATCGTCAATACAGATCAAAAGAACCCGATCCTCTGCCCCCTGAATACTCAAGTGTTTGGGATATGGTTCTTAAAGAGCTCTGGAAAGAGGGGCATACGCGAGAACACATAGCGCGAAAGTTATTAATTCCAACAAGTGAATTAGACAATTTAATCTTTGGCATGACTGGTATTCCCTTAAAGCCAGATAGAGGTAAGCCCGAGTTGAAGGTAGTCTAAGTCTCTGCGTTAATCGGTGTCGCAAGCTGAATGTTGGTTAACGCTATTCACGGAATTTACTGCCAATAGCTCCGCCTGTGCCTGACAACAGTCGCGCCGCGCTATACCGATGGTTTCAGGACGCACAGGTACAGTGCGTTGGCATATGGTAATGGATCCCGCAGCCATTGGGCGTATCTTAAAAGAGAAGTTGGATATTTATCCCAAATCCGATGTGACCAAGAACATTCTGAAACCTGCCATTGGCGACAGTATGTTCATTGCAGAAGGGGCGCATTGGCGGTGGCAGCGGCGTGCGGCCTCACCCGTTTTTACCCATCGCAACATTGCCAATCTGGCACCGATTATGTCTGCGGCGGCGGATGATACCTGTGACCGTCTAAAGCCGGGTGGCGTTGTGGACATGTATGAAGAAATGGTGAAAACCACATTTGATGTGATTTCAAACGTCACCTTCAGCGGTTCCGGTGCGATGGACAGTGATGCGGTGCATCATGCGATTGATCGCTATATTGACCAGACCGCGCGGATTTCTTTGTTTGATATTATCGGTGTGCCAACTTGGGTGCCGCGCCCGTCACGGATGTTTCAGCCCAATGCGTTGAAACAAATGAAACGCATTGCTGATCAGTCGATTGAGAACCGCAAGAAAAATGGCGCCAAGCCTGTGCCCGATTTGCTGGATTTGCTGTTGGAAGGGGAAGACCCTGAAACCAAGCGGCAGATGAATATGGCTGAGTTGCGCGATAATCTGCTGACCTTTATTGTGGCCGGGCATGAGACCACGGCATTGACCCTGTCTTGGGCGTTGTACCTTTGTGCGTTTGACCCTGAGGTTCAAGATAAGTTGCGCGAAGAGGCCCGGGCAGTGTTGCAGGGTCGCGTAGCCACAGCGCAAGATTGTGACGCCCTGCCCTATACCGAACAGGTGATTAAAGAAGCGTTGCGGATGTATCCACCGGCCGCATTTGTATCGCGCACAGCCCAAGCGGCGGATGAATTATGCGGGCGTGAAATCAAACGCAAAGATACCGTCATGTTGCCGATATATGCGTTGCACCGGCATCATGATCTTTGGGAAAAACCGGATCAGTTTGACCCTGAACGTTTCGCGGATGGGTACCGCCCTGAGCGTTATTCTTATCTGCCGTTTGGCGATGGGCCTCGGATTTGTATCGGGGCGCAGTTTGCAATGATTGAGGCCAAGATTATTCTGGCGACTTTGATTTCCCGATTTAAGTTTGAACGGATTGAGGGCCGTGATCCTAAACCTGTGATGGTGCTGACATTGCGCCCAGAGGGCGGTGTGCCGTTAAAGGTTACTCAGATTTAGCCCCTTCGACGCACATGCCTTGCAGGTCTTTCCATTCCGACGCGGATAACACTGCGTCAAACGACGTTTTACCAATGATGTCGGCGTTATTTGCCGCATCTGCGCGGCCCTGTAAATCGGGGTGGCTGGCGATGTGGGATAGAAGTTTAGGGCCATCCCCGTACTTATCTTTCAACTTTTCAAAGAAACTTGCCATCGGGGCCGTAGGCAGTTTTGCGTCTTGCAACAACTTGTGGGCAAAGCTGTCTGCCCCTGCCTCTGCATCGCGGCTGTAGTCGGCGGCAATCAGGCGTTCGGCCACGATAAGGGCAACGGCACCACCTGCGAAATCACCAAAGACCATACCCAGTATTCCAACCGATCCGGCTGATCGCAGTGTCAGGCGGGTTGGGTCGCGGTTAATGACGTGACCTATTTCATGGCCCAAAACGGCGGCCACTTCTTCAGGGCTGTCGGCCATTGCAAGCAAGCCGTCAAACAGCACGATATGACCGCCCGGCACGGCAAATGCGTTGGGCATGTCATCATTGAAAACCTTGATATCCAACGGGTACGGGCTATCAAAATGTGCAGTCAGGCGTGCGGTCATTTTATCCAGTGCCGCTTGGCCCTTTACACCTGTACACGTCAGGGTTTTATCTTCACCATAGCCAAGAAATCGTTCAATTTGCTTCAAACTGGCGTTGCCCAAGGCAATCTCTTTTTCCAGCGGGATCATCGTGGCAAGTTGGTTGGCCAGACCCGGAATAATGACAAAGACAATCACAACAACCGATGCAACAGCCCCCACGCCCCACATCGAGATACGTTTCCACATGGTGGTTGGGATGTCGGATTTATTCAGGTTGGGGGCAAGATTATTTAGCCTTTCGACTAAAGCATCATCCAATATATTCAACCGCCCCAAACCGTCCATCACCCGAAAAGAGGCCCCTTTATGGTTGGCGAGGTCTGCCACGCTTCGCATATCTTCATAGGCCCATTCTACAGGATCAACCAGCGTTGGTGCTGTGATTTGAATGCCATGTTCAGCGCATGTGACCAGAACCTGATGTTCACGGGCAGATTTGCCATCATAAAAGGCACCGTTATGGGGTAGGATGTCATCTATCATTGCTTAGAACCCAGCCCCTACATCCAACGCATCAGCAAAGCCTTCGGCCTCAATCATTTCATCACCTTCGCGTTGTTCAATATCGGCTAGGGCTTCGGCGTTATGAACCTGTGTCACCTCTGCATAATGTTCCAGTATGGGTTGGGTTATGAAAATCAGGATCAAAACGCCAGACACTACAAAGAACGCAACATAACCGATAACACCGCCAGCAAGAAAACCTGCGGGGATATCATCCATTCCGATATCAATGCCACCTAATATCAGGTTGGCAATGATCCCGATAATGGCACCGATCATGCCTGCAATCATCGGGGCCAACATGGAAACGATCAACCCGCCCAACAGGTATATCCCGATGATGCGCCCAGTTCTGGGCTCTGAGGTGAACGCAATATTACCGTCCAGTTTTTTCAAGCGGGTCAGAATTCTGTGGCTGTGTACATTGTAATAGGCAAAGCCGATGTAGAACCATGTGATGCCGATGAAAATCATTACGCTAGCTAATATGACAAGCAAGAGATTATCGGTAGCAAAGTCATCTTCAAAACCGCTTTGTGCGCCCAGAACGCCAAATATAATGCCGCCTGCAATAGCAATCACCAGCCCCATGGCGATGTGTTTCATCGCCGGGTAAAGTGCTTGCCAGCGACCCTCTTGGGTAAATTGAGCGGTACCGAACCATGTGCGGTCAGCCTTGTATTTTTCCAGATAATACGTCTGGCGCGGCAACAAGATGCCTAATGTGATGATCGTCAACATCCAGTGACCTACTGCACGGATGCTATAGCCCCATGCCGCTTGATCTGCGCCAAAGCGGATGCCCTTCCATTTGGTGCGTGACAACATATAGCGGCGCGCACGGTATTGGGCGTAAAAGATCAGTGGGGCAAGGGCGAAGAATGTGACGTACGTTAGTAAAATCTGGCGTATCGGATCCGCATCGCTATCGACCGTTTCATACAAAGACATGCCGGCAAAACTTAGCAGAATTTGGAAAAAACCCAAATAAATCGCTAGAACCGCAACCGCGATCAGAAAGCCAATGAATTTTTCGATGCCTTTACCAGTATATTCAAACCCGTGTCCGTCCAAAGTGAATGCCGACCAAAAGTAACGGCGCAAACGAGTGCGAGCCCAGAAACGGTAGATACCTAAAGTGACCAGTGTCAGCAAAGTTGTAACGATTGCCAAGGATCGCAACTGCGGCACACTGCCGTTAAAAGTTACAGTGCCTGTTTTTGTCTCTTCGGTCATCCAAAATATCCTTTAGTCAATCACTTTGCTTACATATTAAACTTATTATCCCGTGGAAAGCCGCGTGGGGCCATGCGACCCGCAGACGCGCGTTTACCTGTCCATTCAGCCAGTTCGGTTTCCGTGCGGGTGCGCCCTGCGGGGTCTAGCCAGCTTAGGCCTTCGGCTAAATTAAACGTTGCGGCATCATTCAGGCCACCGTCTTTGTATTTTTGCAACCGCACACCTTTGCCACGGCCCATTTCGGGCAGTTCATCAACCGGGAAGACCAGCACTTTGCGGTTTTCACCGACGCAGGCAATATGGTCGCCTGTAACGGGGCAGCAAATGTGGGCCTTGGTGTCACCCCGGACATTCAACACCTGTTTACCGCTACGGGTTTGGGCCACGACATCATCTGAATTAACCACAAAGCCGTCACCCGCTGAGGATGCCACCAGCAGTTTGCAATTTTGTTTGTAAATAAACAGATCAATCATTTCGGCTTCATTGGGCAGATCGACGATCAAACGGATGGGTTCGCCCATACCGCGCCCACCAGGTAGTTGGCTACATGGCAATGTATAAAACCGACCGTTACCGCCCAGAAGCAGCAATTTATCGGTGGTTTCCGCGTGGAAAATAAAGCGGCTTTCGTCGCCATCTTTGAATTTCAGTTCCTGTTCCAGATCAATATGACCTTTCATCGCCCTGATCCACCCCATGGATGAGCAGACCACAGTAAGGGGTTCTTTTTCGATCATTGCCTCTATTGGCACGTCTTCCACATCAGGTGCGTCAGCCAGTTCAGTGCGCCGCTCACCACCCTTGGCAGATTTGCCGAATTTTTTGCGGGTTTCGCGTAATTGCTCAGTGATACTCACCCATTGCAGGGCCTCATCTGCCAGCAAATCATCCAGATCAGCGCGTTCAATCAGCAATTCATCGCGTTCATTGCGCAATTCCATTTCTTCCAACTTGCGCAAATTACGCAGGCGCATGTTTAAAATTGCTTCGGCCTGAACCTCGGTCAATTCAAACTCGGCAATCATCAGCGATTTTGGTTCATCTTCATAACGGATAATTTCAATCACCCGATCAAGGTTGAGGAAAGCTACGATATAGCCTTCCAGCACTTCCAGACGGCGATCAATTTTATCAAGGCGGTATTTGGAACGGCGTTGCAAAACTTCACGGCGGTGATCCAGAAAAGCCCGCAGAACTTCTTTGACCGAGCACACTTTTGGGGTGCGCCCGTCAATCAGCACGTTCATGTTCAGGCTGAAACGGGTTTCCAGATCGCAAAGTTTGAACATGGTTTCCATCAGTACGGCAGGATCAACGGTTTTGGCACGCGGTTCCAGCACAAGGCGGATATCTTCGGCACTTTCATCACGGACATCGGCGAGGATCGGCACACGTTTAGCCTGGATCAGTTCAGCAATTTTTTCGATCAGTTTAGATTTTTGCACTTGGTAGGGGATTTCGGTGACAACGATTTGCCACTGGCCACGCCCCAACTCTTCCAGCTCCCAACGCGCCCGCAAACGGAAAGAACCCCGCCCGGTTTTATAGGCTTGCAGGATGTTTTCACGTGGCTCGATCATAATGCCGCCCGTGGGGAAATCTGGCCCTGGCACATATTCCATCAAGGTTTCATCGCGTGCATTCGGGGCTTTGATCAGATGGATCGCCGCATCACACAGCTCACCAATATTATGCGGTGGGATGTTTGTGGCCATGCCTACGGCAATGCCCGATGAGCCGTTTGCCAGCAGGTTCGGATAAGTGGCGGGCAGCACTTCGGGTTCAGTTTCTGAGCCGTCATAGTTTGGATTGAAATTTACTGCATCTTCGGACAGTCCGACCATCAGGGCCTGGGCCGCATCGGTCATACGCGCTTCTGTATAACGCGGGGCGGCAGGGTTATCGCCGTCGATGTTGCCAAAGTTGCCTTGCCCGTCAACCAATGGATAGCGCACGTTAAAATCCTGCGCCAAACGCGCAAGTGCATCATAAATCGCCTGATCGCCGTGAGGGTGATAATTACCCATCACCTCACCCACGATTTTGGCGCATTTTTTGAACGCACCGTTGGGATCAAGCTTCAGGCCGCGCATGGCATAAAGGATACGTCTGTGAACAGGTTTCAGCCCATCGCGGGCATCAGGCAGGGCGCGCCCCATGATGGTGGAAAGCGCATAGGTCAGGTAGCGGTCGCCAATAGCACGGCGCAGCGGTTCACTGGTGGTTGCACCACCTTCATCGGGTATGTTGTTGTCGTCTATCAAATCAGCCATAGATGATGTGTAATCGCTCATATGCTTAGGGTCTATAACCTTTGAACGTTTTTCTGATGAAAAGCCGCATTTTTTAGCATCTGGCCTGAAATACTAAACTAGTTTACTGGTTTAATTCACATCCAAGATAACAGGCATACACATGACCCAAAAATCCATCCTTATCACCGGCTGCTCGTCGGGCATCGGCTATGATGCGGCCCACACATTACAAAAACGCGGTTGGCGGGTTTTTGCAACTTGCCGTCAGTTGAAAGACTGCAAACGGCTACGCGATGAAGGGCTGGAAAGTTTCAAGCTGGATTATGAAGATGAAGCCAGTATTAAGCGCGCGGTGAAAGAGACTTTAAAACGTACGGGTGGCACATTAGACGCGCTTTATAACAACGGTGCCTATGCTATCCCTGCCTTCACGCAGGATTATCCGCGCGATGCGTTACGGGCGATCTTTGAGGCAAATTTCTTTGGTTATTTTGACCTGATCAATCAACTGCTGCCCGTCATGCTGAAGCAGGGGCACGGGCGCATCATCAACTGTTCATCCGTTTTGGGCATTACAGCAATGCGCGGGCGCGGGGCCTATAATGCCACGAAATTTGCGATGGAAGGGCTAACCGATACCATGCGGTTAGAATTGCGCGACCAACCCGTTGATATTATTCTGGTAGAACCTGGGCCGATTACCACCGACATCCGCCAAAACGCACAAAAGCAATTTGAGAAATGGATCGATTGGGAAAATTCACTGGGGCGTTCTGCCTATGAAAATGTGATGATCCCACGGCTTTATGCGAAAAACCCAAAGCCCGACGCAGGCGAGTTGCCATCTGAGGCCGTAACCAAAAAACTGATCCACGCATTGGAAAGCCCGCGCCCGAAACCGCGCTATTACGTCACTACGCCAACATATGTCGCAGGCTTTTTGAAGCGCATCTTATCGACACGGGCGTTGGATTTCCTTTATAGTCGTGTGTAAGTACGTCTGAAAGGCTACATCCATGTCACAAGCCCCGCTTTATTTCCTTGCCGTTGCCGCCGTTTTGGTTGTGCTGATTGTCCTGATGGTTGGCCTTGGCAGCTTTACAAAAGGTGGCGAGTTCAACCGCAAATATTCCAACAAATTGATGCGGATGCGCATTATTGCGCAAGCCGTGGCTGTTGGCTTGATCCTGCTTTATGCTGTCGTTCGCGGAAATGGTGCCTGACATGGTTGTACTGAACAAAATCTACACCCGCACGGGCGACAAGGGCGAAACGGCTTTGGGCAACGGCGTCCGTGTGGCCAAAGACAGCGTTCGCGTGGACGCTTACGGTACCGTGGATGAGGTGAATGCAACCGTCGGCTTGGCCCGCCTTCATGCAAGTGGTGATATGGATGCGGCCCTTGCGCGCATTCAAAATGATCTGTTTGATCTTGGCGCCGACTTTTGCCGCCCTGACATAGCCAAAGACAAAGATGCTGAATATGCGCCTTTGCGCATTATTGCTGCTCAAGTCGATCGGCTGGAAGTAGAAATTGACGCCATGAACGCGAATATCGCCCCTTTGCGCAGTTTCGTTTTACCAGGTGGATCTGATTTGGCGGCATACTTACACCTGTGCCGCACGGTTTCACGCCGTGCTGAACGTTTGGCCGTAACTCTTTCAGGTTTGGAGGATATTAACGCCAATGCGATCAAATATCTGAACCGCTTATCCGACTGGTTTTTCGTAGCCTCACGCGCTGCCAATGAAAACGGTGCTAGGGACGTGCTTTGGGTGCCGGGCGGGAATCAGTAGCCCTAAACCCTCGTGAAATTTCAGTTTACTTTTTCATAACCCCAAACGCGACGTTATTTCTCCTTCAGGTGTCGAAAAGCTACTTTATTTACCTTACCGCGTGTCGTACACGGGTTTTGGAATATTAAGTTGTCCCCATAAGGGGGACGCCATTAACTTTGGAGTGTCGCAGATGAAGGTGCTAGTCCCCGTCAAACGCGTGATCGATTATAATGTGAAAGTTCGTGTAAAAGCGGACGGTAGCGGTGTTGATCTTGCGAATGTTAAAATGTCCATGAACCCGTTCGATGAAATTGCTGTTGAAGAAGCTATTCGTCTGCGGGAAGCGGGCAAAGCCGATGAAATCATCGCCGTGTCTATCGGTGTGAAGCAATCACAGGAAACCCTGCGTACGGCTTTGGCCATGGGTGCGGATCGCGCCATTTTGATTGAAGCGGTGGACGATGTTCACACCGATATCGAACCTTTGGCAGTTGCCAAACTGCTGAAAGCCGTGATCGACGAAGAACAGCCCGGGTTGGTTCTTTGCGGCAAACAGGCGATTGATAATGACATGAACGCCACCGGCCAAATGCTGGCAGCCCTATTGGGTTGGTCACAAGGCACCTTTGCGTCTGAGTTAGACATTGACGGCGACAGTGCCACAGTGACACGCGAAGTTGACGGCGGCTTGCAGACCATCAAAGTTAAGATGCCCGCGATTGTTTCCGTTGATCTGCGCTTGAACGAACCGCGCTATGCATCACTTCCAAACATCATGAAGGCCAAAAGAAAACCGATGGATATGAAAACACCTGCCGATTACGGTGTAGATGTATCCCCTCGATTGGAAATTGTCAGCACAACAGAACCAACTGAACGCGCCGCAGGCGTGATCGTGGCGGATGTGGCTGAGTTGGTTGCGAAACTTAAAGATGAAGCAGGAGTGATATAATGGCTGTTCTTCTATTAGCTGAAATTGTTGCCGGCGAAATTTCGTTGGATCAAACTGGCAAAGCCGTCACGGCTGCCGCCGCTTTGGGCGACATCACTGTGCTTTGTGCCTCTGCGGGTTGTGGTGATGCTGCAAAAGCAGCCGCTACACTTGACGGTGTTGCAAAAGTACTTTGTGCCGATGATGCCGCATACGGCAATGGTCTGGCAGAGCCTATCGCTGATTTAATCGTGTCCCTTGCAGGTGATTACGATCATATCGTGGCACCGGCCACATCAAGCGCCAAAAACATCCTGCCACGCGTAGCCGCGTTGCTGGACGTGATGGTAATTTCTGACATCACAGGTGTTGTGGATGGCGATACGTTCGAGCGCCCGATTTATGCGGGTAATGCAATTCAGACAGTTAAATCCTCTGACAGCAAAAAAGTTGTCTCTATTCGGACTGCGGGCTTTGATGCGGCAGGCGAAAGCGGTTCTGCATCTGTAGAAAGTGTTGCAGCGGCCGGAAACCCGGGTTTGTCCGAGTGGGTTGAAGACAAGGTTCAAACCTCTGACCGTCCTGAACTGACATCTGCCAAGATTGTTGTATCAGGTGGACGCGGTGTTGGCTCTGAAGAAAGCTTTGCGATTATTGAGGCTTTGGCCGACAAGCTGAATGCGGCTGTGGGTGCATCACGTGCTGCCGTTGACAGTGGTTACGCACCGAACGACTGGCAGGTTGGCCAGACCGGTAAGGTGGTTGCACCTGATCTTTATATTGCATGCGGTATTTCAGGGGCGATCCAGCACTTGGCCGGCATGAAAGACAGTAAGGTTATTGTGGCGATCAACAAAGACGAAGAAGCACCAATCTTCCAAGTGGCAGATTACGGTTTGGTTGCTGATTTGTTTGATGCGGTACCGGAACTGACCGACGCACTATAACTTAAACTTAACGCTATTATTAAAGGCTCGCATCATGCGGGCCTTTTTCATTAGGCGTTCGGGTTTAGTTTCAAAGTTTCTGCCCGCAAAAATGCCATCAACCCTTCGGGGTCTTTTTTGTACTTATCCAAAACATCGCGCCCGATAGGTTTGCCCACAATCGGGCATTGGTCTTTGTGAAACGCGTGTTTAATCTCAAACATCAGCAGGCTTTGACGGCATGTGTCTGAGATACGGTTGGCAATTTGGAACCACCGAGAATTCGAGCCTTGAAAAAAGATAGGCACGACTTGAGCATCGGTTTGCAGAACCATCTTTGAAGTGAACTTACCCCAGCTAGCCTCTACCACCGGGCCAAAGGCGGTTTTGCTGGTGGAAACGGTTCCTGCGGGAAATACGCCGATACAATGCCCGTTTCTAACATTGGTCAACGCCTCTTTGCGGGTTTGCAAGTTTTTGCGAACCGCATCATCCTCATGCGGGAAACTGATCGACAAAAGGTTCTTTTCAGCAACTTCGACCCCGTTCAACAAAGCCCGCGTAATGATTTGGAAATCTTCGCGACGTTTTGACAAAAGCCACGCCAAAACCACGCCGTCCACCAACCCGTGCGGATGATTGCAAACCACAACAATCGGCCCTGTGGCGGGAATGTTTTCCAGTTGTTTCAAAGGGGTTGTGATTTTTACACTCATCTCATCCAGAACAGATGTCCAAAAATGCGGATCTTTATTAGGGTTATTTTCCCAATGGCGCATGTGGTACAGCAACTGAAACCGCGCAGTCAGGGTTTCAACGGTTTTAATGAAAATGCGTTTGCCAAGTTGGGGGAAGGAGTTTGCATAGGTCAGTTCTGAGCGATCATAAAGCGTGATCTTTTCGGCTTCGGCTTGGGTTTCGGTCTCGGTCACGTTATTTCGCCTCACCAAAATAATCGGCTAATAGGGCTTTTAGGGCCGCAGCCAGAGATTGTTCTTGCGCGCCGGTCGTTTCCACTTCGATTGTGCAGCCTTTGGATGCTGCCAACATCATCAACCCCATGATAGAGTTCCCCGCAACGGTCATACCGTCTTTTGTTATCTGCGCGTCCGCGTCAAAGCTTTCAACGGTTTCAACGAACTTGGCCGAAGCACGCGCGTGCAGGCCCTTTTCATTTTCTATCGTCAAAATCTGGATCATCCGAAAGCTGCCTTTTATCGTTTAGCTATTACAGCAGTTCATGTACTTTTTACCAGCAGCCATGCTGGTTTCAATAGCCTGATCCACGGTTAGATTGCGCGATTTTGCCAGCTTTATCAGCATTGGCAGGTTTGCGCCATAAAGGATTTTTCGTTTACTTTCGGCGCAAGCCAGCATTGAAAGGTTTGCAGGTGAACCGCCAAACATATCCACAACCACGATCACCCCGTCGCCTTTGTCTACGCTATCGGCAGTATCACAAATTTCAGATTGCTTGGCGGAACGATCACATTCCGCAGCAATGGATATGGCTTTGATGCCATTTTGTTTGCCCACAACATGTTCAATGGCGGCCAAATATTCATTGGCCAACCCACCATGCGCTACTATCACAACCCCGATCAAATCGTTACACTCCTCAAGGTACCCACATCACTGCCTTTCAAGCTCTCGGTGGCGTATAGACACGTGCCAGCCTGAGTCTGCAAGGCTTTTTCCCAAGGCCTCTGCTATGCAAACTGAACGGTGTTGTCCACCCGTGCAGCCAAGCCCCAGTGAAAAGTGTGCTTTTCCTTCATCAATATAGGCAGGCAACAGGAATTCACACATACCCAGCAGACGTTCATAGAACTCATCAAACTTAGCATCCGACTTCACATAGTTTGCCACGTCCTTATCGGTGCCGTTCAGGGTTCGCAAAGCCTTATCCCAATACGGATTCTTCAAAAATCGACAATCATAGGTCATATCAATACCACGCGGCGCACCGCGCTTATAGGAAAACGAATGCAATGTAATGGCAAGATAACCAGCGTCCGCATCTCCATACCAATTTTTCAGTTCTAATTTTAAATCATGAGGTGACAGGTTCGTGGTTTCAATCAAGACATCTGCACGCAATCGCAGTTTGGAAAGCAGCTTCTTTTCCTGTTCAATACCAATTTGCGGCGCTTCGTCCGGTGTCAACGGGTGACGCCTGCGGGTTTCACTATATCTGCGCACCAAAACGTCTGTGTCACAATCCATAAACAAAATTGTGCTGTCAAAGCCTTGTGTGCTTTTGATCTCTTCATAAATATCAAGTACAGCACCTACACTGAAGCCGCGTGTTCGAATATCAACACCCAATGCTATCTGCTGACCGCTGGATTGTTTGGACAGCAACCCGGGCAGCAAAGATAGCGGCATGTTGTCTATCGTTTCAAAGCCCAAATCCTCAAACACATTAATAGCAGTGCTGCGCCCTGCCCCCGACGGCCCAGTCACAAGGACAATGTTTGATTGTTGTTGTGTTGTTCTACTCACGTCTTTGATCCAGAAGATTGATCATGCCCATAAAGGTTAAGCAGCTTTGCCGCTATTGGCAAGTTTTCAACGCCTTGGCCCGCAATAATTTCCACTTGGTGTGTGCCAATTTTAATAGTGTATTTTTCCGGCAATCTAGCTGATGCCTTAGCGGTTAAATCAATCACAAGCTGCAGATGCGATACGGTAACATGCGGACAATTTAATATGCCGATATTACGTGCTTCAATTTTTCCGGCAAAACCTGTGGGGGGCGACACTTTCACACCACTAGCTTCGTTTGACAACAACAGTTGATCATCAGAAACCAGCATGCCGCCCAGCGAGATTAAACTTAATGCAAGGGAAGATTTTCCAGAGCCAGAAGGTCCCATTGCCAATATGCTTTTCCCGCCAAAATCCACACAAGATCCATGTACCCAGCCCAGTGCAATCGACGAAATCACCCCGGCAACCCCACAACAAAACGGGCGCCCAGTGGGGCTGAACCTTCTGGGGCATCTTTCACATAGATGTTTTCTGCCCAGATAACCCCACCATGTGCTTCTACGATTTGTTTGGAAATCGAAAGCCCAAGCCCTGAATTATTACCAAAGTTTTCAACGGGCCGGTTCGAATAAAACCGTTTAAACACCTTGGTCAAACTATCTTCAGGTATTCCTTGCCCGGTGTCTTCAACCACAATCAGCACACGGTTTTCGACATGGCGTATCCATAGCCGAACCGCATCACCTGATTTACAAAAGGAAACCGCATTGGTGATCAGGTTCACAAAAACCTGGGCCAGACGCTCTTCCAATCCATCAATAAATATTTTCTCATCGGAGTCGTCAAAAATCATTTCAATACCAAGTTCGTTTGCTTCCAATCCATGAAAGTCAACAATACGCGAAAGCATTCGGGTCAAGTCAAAACGATCTTCTTCTTCTTTTACCAGTTCAGAATCCAAACGTGATGCATTTGAGATATCGGACACAAGCCGATCAAGGCGGCGCACATCATGCTCAACCACATCCAATAATTTGTTGCGTTTTTCGCCTTCGGGAGCCACCCGAAGCGTTTCAATTGCTGAACGCAAAGACGCCAGCGGATTTTTAATTTCATGGGCCACATCTGCCGCAAACTGCTCATTAGCTTCAATCCGGTGATATAGTGCAGCAGTCATATTGCGCATTGCGCTTGAAAGATGGCCTATTTCATCATCGCGACCTGCCATGTCGGGAATAAGAACGCGCTCTGGGTTGTCTTTACGCAATTTTGATGTTGTGCCTGCATCCATCGCAGCGGCTAAGTCATATATTGGACTGGCAATCGTATTGGCCAAGACCAAAGACAATATAATCGACAACCCAGCGGCTAATGCAAACAAACGCAAGATCGTATTGCGGTTTTCTTTGCGAAGGTCACCCATCATACCTTCCGGTGTTGATACAATCACAGAGCCTATAGTCGTGCCGTCCACCACAACTGGTTGCCCTGCAGCAATCACGATTTCACCAGATTGAAGATTTTCTTGCAGACTTTGCGACCCGGTTTCAGCCACACGAACAGCCAGCGTTCGTGCGATTTCATCTGTATTTAATGCTAATGTAGATGGGGTTGAAGATTTAAATATACTGGCAATTTTGTCGACCAGGCTATCGGCATAATAACTAATGCCCTTTGCATCAGATGCATCGTGCGTATCAGAACCGTATTTTGTGTTGGAAAGAAGCGTTATAATCGGTTTATTTTCTGTATCATAAATGCGAACTTCTGAAACTTCCGACTTAGGCAGATCTTTTGCCTTAGTCCCAAGCAATGCTGCTGTGGGCGGCGTGTCACTGGTGTCAGTTGATACCCGCTCTAAGAGGATATGCGTATATAAAGTAGTTTCGGTCTCTAAAGTTGTCAAACGTTCTGCAACACTATTATTGTGGAACTGGCTTAGATAGAGCATACCCAAAAGCAGCACACATAATGCAATCAGGTTAAATGCAATGATCCGGCGTGCCAGTGCCGATGACCAAAAATACCGCTTAATCAAAGTTTTTCGTTTCTTGGAATCACCGTTGTGGCTGTCAGACATATTTATCTCTGATACCATTTCAATCTCTGCATTTGCCATGATTTTTACTGTTCGTTGTAACGGTAGCCAATACCATAAAGCGTCTCAATAGCACTGAATTCATCATCTACTGAACGCATCTTTTTACGCAGCCTTTTGATGTGGCTGTCGATTGTGCGATCATCAACATAAACTTGATCATCGTAAGCCACATCCATCAACTGATCACGGCTTTTCACAAAGCCCGGGCGTGTCGCAAGGGCCTGAAGTAAAAGAAATTCGGTGACGGTCAGAGAAACACTGTTACCTTTCCAGGTCACCGCGTGGCGCATTGGGTCCATTGTCAGCTGACCGCGTTCAATCAGGCTTTCATTTGCCTCTTCAGCAAGGCTAGAACCTATTTCTGATTGGCGCGCTTCCTGGCGGCGCAAAATGGCGCGGATGCGTTCAACAAGCAGACGTTGAGAAAACGGCTTGCGGACATAATCATCAGCCCCCATACGCAGGCCCAGAACCTCATCAATCTCGTCGTCTTTGGATGTCAGGAAGATAACAGGCATATCCGTTTTCTGGCGTAAACGCCCCAACAGATCCATGCCGTCCATACGCGGCATCTTGATATCAAGTACCGCCATGTCCGGCATCGACTCGTTAAAAGCGTTTAATGCCTGCAAGCCGTCATTATATGTAGATACATCGTAACCTTCTGCTTCTAGCGTCATAGATACAGACGTAAGAATATTGCGGTCGTCATCGACCAATGCGATTTTTGCCATGCTGCCCTCTGAGTATTTTCTCATATTATTTTTATTATTACCTCCATATTCTGTTACCTGAGTCGCAGAATCAACTTAATTCTCTAAATAAGGCAATATCGTGTCATTTTTTCATCACAATCACCTGATCACGGTCGACACGTTAGCGTTAACTGCGCGAAATTGACCTAAAACGATGGTTTTATTCAAATAGCGACATGGTATACAGCCTCAACTTTCCCAAGGGAAGTAACACATTAATATACGTTTGATGTTAATCAAACCTGATCACCAACGGCAAAACACATACAATTTGCCTAAAGGAGCACCGAATAATATGGAAACTGGTCGCGTAAATCCGACGCAAAAGTTGGAAAACACAGGCATTTCTGGTCTAAAATCCGTTCATTACAACCTGTTGGAACCAGCTTTGATTGAAGCGGCGCTGAAAAAAGGCGAAGGTGAGCTGGGTCAAGGCGGTGCATTTTTGGTTTCCACCGGCGAATACACGGGCCGTTCCCCCAAAGATAAATTTGTGGTTGATGAACCATCGGTCAAAGACACTATCTGGTGGGAAAACAACCCGCCCATGGCAATGGATGCGTTCGAGCAGCTGAAAAAGGATATGTTTGCCCATATGGAAGGCGGCGAATATTTTGTGCAGGATTTGTTTGGCGGCTCTGACCCTGCCTACCGCTTGAACACACGCATAATTACTGAACTGGCTTGGCATAGCCTGTTTATCCGCACCATGTTGCGGCGCCCCGAAGCCTCAGAGCTGGATAGTTTTGTGCCAGAATTCACGGTGGTGAACTGCCCGACATTTCAGGCAGACCCTGCCAAACACGGCTGTCGTTCCGAAGTAATCATTGCAATATCATTTGAACAGAAACTGATTTTGATCGGTGGTACAGAATACGCAGGTGAGAATAAGAAGTCTGTGTTTTCAATCCTGAATTACCTGTTGCCGGATCAAGGTGTGATGCCGATGCATTGTTCAGCCAATCATGCAATAAGCGATCCCTCTGACACGGCGGTTTTCTTTGGCTTGTCAGGTACAGGCAAAACCACGTTATCAGCTGACCCGAACCGCACGCTGATCGGGGATGATGAGCATGGTTGGTCAGATACGACCACCTTCAACTTTGAAGGCGGGTGCTATGCAAAAACCATTAACCTGTCAGCCGAAGCAGAGCCGGAAATTTATGCCACAACCCATAAATTCGGCACTGTGATCGAAAACATGGTTTACGATGACTACACCAAAGAGCTGGATTTTAAGGATGACAGTTTGACTGCCAACATGCGTTGCGCTTACCCGTTGCACTATATTTCCAATGCTTCCGAAGACTCGCTGGGTGGACAACCCAAAAACATCATCATGCTGACATGTGATGCCTTTGGTGTGCTGCCCCCTATTGCACGCCTGACACCGGCGCAAGCGATGTATCACTTCCTGTCTGGATTTACATCCAAAGTAGCGGGAACTGAGCGTGGCGTTACCGAGCCACAACCAACATTTTCCACCTGCTTTGGCGCCCCCTTCATGCCACGCCGCCCTGAAACATATGGCGCACAACTGCGTGACAAAATCGCCTCTACAGGTGCTACATGCTGGTTGGTTAACACCGGCTGGACAGGCGGGGCTTATGGTACGGGGGCACGGATGCCGATCAAAGCCACACGCGGCTTGCTGACTGCAGCTTTGGACGGTTCTTTAAACGATGCGGAATTCCGCCGTGACGGCAACTTTGGTTTTGACGTACCTGTAGCGGTGGGCGGCGTTGATAACACTTTGCTTGATCCACGTTCCACATGGGCTGACAAAGATGCTTATGACGCAAATGCAGCCAAACTGGTTGCCATGTTCTCGGACAATTTCGCACAATATGAAAAACATGTCAGTGATGATGTGTTGGCGATTAAAATCAGTGCATAAGGCTACAAATCTTCATAAAGCCGCGCTTTAAGAGCGCGGTTTTTTTTCATGGGGATTGAAAAAACCCTAACAAACTGCATATCTACCTGCATGATGCGCATTTCATTGATCCTGTTGTCTATACTTACCGCCTGTTTCAAAGATGAAACCGTGTCGGGCCAAACGGGCGATACGGGTGCCTGGGTTCTGAAAACCATAAATGGAACTCCCATTATATCACGTGTGACCATCGCGTTTCCTAAAGAAGGTACTATTACAGGCCAAGCCCCTTGCAACCGCTATTTTGGCAAACAAACCGCACCCCTTCCCTGGTTTGAAGTTAAAGAACTGGGAGCCACTAAAATGGCATGCCCGCAACTTGATCTTGAGGTGCAGTATTTCAACCTGTTGCAAGAAATGACAACTGTAGAAGTCGTGCAGGATATGTTGATATTGCGATCAGATACAGGTAAGTCTATGGTGTTTGTAAGCAAATAAGCACTTCAAAACGTGCAAACAGAAAAGCAGAAAACGAACACAAATATACAGGGAGTCTTACATGGCAGATATGAACGCTGTTGAAAACGATACATTGGTTGCGGCTTGGAACGCATCGGATAGTCGGCGGGTTCGCGGACTTATTCGGCGAAGCTTGGGTTCGTGTGAGGTTGATTTTCGTGGTTGCAAGATGAAAATTTACCCAAGAAACAACAATACCGAATTTCAAATCTGGCGCCGCGGCCGCCCCTTTGAAGAACCTAGTCTGCGTTATATTTGCAATCTGTTTAGCGGAAAAAAAATTACCGCTTTTGATGTTGGGGCTAATGCCGGTATTTTCTCACTTCGCTTGGCCTTAGCTGCCGGCAAGACTTCAAAAATTACTGCGTTTGAACCAAACCCGATTATGCGTGAAAGGCTTGAGAATAATATCGCACTGAATAAGTTCAAATCCATCACAGTTCAAAGCTGTGCCGTTTCAGATGAACCCGGCGTTGCAGATTTGATATTCGAAGAAGATGGCAATCTCGGCAATGGACAACTTCGCACGGATGCTCAGCAAACGCGCTCAAACTCTGTCTCGGTAGATGTTAAATTATTGACTGACTTCTTTCCAAAGCAAGGACCGGTTCATTTCTTGAAGGTAGATGTGGAAGGGCTAGAAGACCGCGTTATTTCCCCCATGCTTGATCAGGTCTCAGAAAAACTTCGCCCGGAACGAATTTATTTTGAAGACAAGCATAATGAGGCTTGGAAATATGACTTGAACAGCCGCATTAAGGATTGCGGTTATGTTCTTGAGCGTGACTGGAAAGCCAATAAACTTTTCAAACGTGATCTGTAACTTGATCCAAAGGTTGTTTAGAAATCGGGTGCGGCCAGCCAGTATTCTCAACAATATTCATGGAATTACGTATATCTTTAATCAGCGGCAAAAAGTCGGAATCCTGTAACAACTCTTTCGCTTTATTACGGTGCCAATCGACCGCCTTCAAATGCAGATCGTATAAAACAACGTCATCCTCAAATTTTTCCAACCATGCACCGGCAGTGATGTCATATCGGCGAATACTGTTGTCTTCGACATCATTCAGATTGAATTTATCCCAATACGGTGTCCCCAAAACATGACTGGAATGATTTGCACGTCCGCGTGCGCGTTTGATTAAAAATGACTCTGCTGAACGCAGAGCGTAGTGATTTACCTGCGCACAATCAAAAACCGGAAGATTTCTTGTCCGCTTGCCATTTCGTAAATATAATTTTCCACCCGGCAGCATACAATGTGGCGGGTAGCCCTGCTCCGGGTGCGGTACCGGCATATGTAACCCGATGCGTTTGAATGTTTTTGGGCTTTTAAACAGGGTTTTAACAAATTTCCCGGCCTCAGGGTTTTTCTCAGAACCAACTTCTGCTAAGTTAAACTGCTGTTTTACCAGCCTGTCATGAAATTTAAAAATATTTTTCGGGCCGAAAATGCGCCACGGCACGGATATCATATCAACATTCTCGCCGGAATGTTCAACCAGGGCACGCACAGTTCCATCACCCACATGAATATTCAAAAACTCATCCGCATCAGTCACAAACACCCAATCGGCATTTTTTATGCCTGGTGTTTTACGTGCCTGACGTAATGCACTTCTTTGAATACCACCGGCTCCAACTCTTGTTGCGTGATGTCGAACCAAGCCCATCTTTTGTAAGTGTTGAAGAATTTCAACCGTAGTGTCTTCACAATCATTCGTGCAAACAGAGGTGGTCGCAAGATTTCGGACCAGTAGTTAAGATGGATCGACTAACGAGAAAGACGATTCAAAATGACGAAACGAAAGAACCACTCTCCCGATTTCAAGGCCAAGGTTGCGCTTGAGGCGATCCGTGAAGAAATGACGATGGCGGAGCTGTCAAAGAAGTACGGTGTGCATCCAACCCAGATTGGGACATGGAAGCGTGCTGCGATTGAGAATATGGCCGCGACATTTTCCAGGCGTGGCAGTGATCTGGGGCGCGCTGATGACGCTCAAATTGACAAGCTGCACTCGAAGATCGGTCAACTGGTTGTGGAACGGGATTTTTTAGCAAGTGCCTCGGTTCAGTTGCTCGGAACACGAGGCAAAAAATGGTGAGCAAGGATCATAACCTGAGCGTTCGGCGACAATGTGGGCTGCTGTTGTTGGCGCGGTCAAACCTGTATTATCAGCCGAAGGGTGAAAGTGCCGAGAATTTGCGGTTCATGGAAATAATCGACAAACAATTCCTAGATACGCCTTGGTATGGGTCACGGCAAATGGCGCGTTATATGCAGCGGCAAGACCACAAGTGTGGCCGCCACCGTGTGCGACGCTTGATGCGTCTGATGTGTTTGGTTCCAATCTACCAGACGCCTAACACCAGCAAGAAGCATCCGCAGCACAAGATTTACCCATATCTGCTAAGAAACCTGGCGATTGATAGGCCAAATCAGGTGTGGTGTGTCGACATTACTTACATCCCTATGCAGCGTGGGTTTTTGTATCTGGTGGCGATTATGGACTGGCACAGTCGCAAGGTTTTGAGCTGGCGTTTGTCAAATAGCATGGAAGCGGATTTTTGCGTCGAAGCCTTGAAAGAGGCCATCGCCAAATACAGTAAACCAGAGATTATGAACAGTGACCAGGGCAGCCAGTTCACTGGCTTCGAATGGACACAGGCGCTGAGAGATGCCGATGTGGCGATATCTATGGATGGAAAAGGCTGCTGGGTCGACAACCGCATGATTGAGCGGCTTTGGCGATCCCTGAAATATGAATGCATCTACCTGAACGCATTTGAAATGGGTTCACAAGCTCGCACAGGAATCGGAAAATGGATGGCATACTATAACGCCGAACGCCCGCATTCGACCCACGGAATATTGACGCCGGATGAAGCTTATGAAAGAAAAACAGAACCAACGAGATTGGCAGCCTAAATGAAACCCTGATCCATCTTAAAATGGCTGCTAACTGGTCGAAATAGTAGGACCACCTCTAACCACGATATGATCAAACCCAAGCGCTTTGTAATGTGCAACCCATTCCAAAATAAATGGGCCTTCATTTTTCATAGTTGATAAAATTGAGTATGTTTGAGTGTCTGCCATATCTGTAGTCCGTTATTAATTTAGCCCACTATTATGGCAGTAATAGCGTAGTCTCGTTAGGTTTAACTTAACGCCAATGCTTGCGCTATGCAATAAATTTTTACACACTACCCTTTATTAAGGTCTGTTGACGTAGGAGAAGCTCTAGTTGTTTTTTCTAATACCGCCAAAAATCGCGCGCGGGCATCGGGTAGTGGGCGGTTGCCTAATGCAGGTGCAAGGCGGCGTTCAAGAAAGTAGCCTGTAGTTTTCAGGGCGTCCAAAACTTCTGCCGCTTCTTTTGTGGCAGTTTGCGCCCGCAGGAATCTTGGCAATGGCAGCATCCGATCCGCCCAATCGGCACCCGCTTGGCGGCTAACCGCGCGGCCTGATTTCGGGGAGACATAAATCAGATCCTGTTGCACACCTGTGGCCGCACAGCTTTCTAAATCCAACCCGTACCCTAATTCTTCCAGGACGGCGTATTCCCATAACGCATAATCTGATAGCCACGCACCGCCTGCGGCCATTTGATCAAACAAGTTAATCGTTTCAACATATAAGCGCGGTAAAGACATGCGTTCGGGGAAAGAAAAGTTGACCAACGCACAAACCGACCCCATCGCCGATAGGGCCAGACGGTTTGACAGGATTGTTGCGCGTGATTGAATGGGTTCAATGTTATAAGTACCAAGATGGTCTTCAAGCCGCGCGCGCCATTCCACATCTACCTGCGTGCCCGGTTGCAGGATTGGGGCCAACCTGCGCCCAGCCCCGCCGCGCACAAGACCCGCATGACGACCGTGGGTTTGGGTCAGTACATCCACAATCGTAGAATTTTCGCCGTGTTTGCGAACCGATATAATGGTGCCTGTATCTTGCCATTCCATGACGTGAAGCTACCCGCTTAACCCGTCTTCGTCGAGTAGGTGCCGCCCATCACGACTTTCGACTTCGATCACCCAGATGTCAGGATCAAAGGATCGTTGCTTTGTAAGACTTGCATCCACATCGCGCTCAGCCCCTTCGGCCAGCGTTGCCCAAACGCGGTTGCCATCTAAGTCATAGATGCGGTGAAAGGCTTTTGCATTGCCGTCTAATGTGTTCAATTTCACAATAACAGCACCCGCCGTTGCATCACCTTTTGCAGTTATAAAGGCAGGGATATCAACCAGCTGAAGGCGGCGAAGATAAGCGCGCACCCAAAAGTCACTGGTCAGTCTGGGTGTCATTTTTTGGTGTCCGCAAAATTCAGGCCCATTTCGGTAAACCGTTCCGCTTCATTTTCCCATTTCGGGCGTACTTTGACCTGAATAAACAGATGCACTTCGGCGCCCACCAGGTTTTTCAACTCGGTGCGGGACGCAATGCTGACCGCTTTAATTGTTTGGCCCTTCGGACCCAGCGTAATACCTTTGTGACGTTCGCGGATCACGTAAACAATTTGATCAATACGCACGGAACCGTCTTTTTTCTGTTCCCAACCCGTGGTTTCCACGGTCAGGAAATAGGGCAGTTCCTGGTGCAATCGCAACATCAGTTTTTCGCGCGTGGTTTCAGCGGCGATCATGCGCATTGGCACGTCGGCGATCTGATCTTCGGGGTATAACCACGGGCCTTTGGGCATGTTGGCGGCCAAATATGTGCGCAGTTCCTTTACCCCGAAACCTTTTTCGGCAGAGACCATAAAGGTCTCTTCAAATTGGAACATTTCATTTATCTGCTGCGTCAGGGCCAACAGTTTTTCTGATTTGACCATATCGATTTTATTGATCAGCAGAACCATCTTTTGCTTGGGGCGCAAGCGTTTGCTTAGGCCCTCTAAAATCATCTCAACACCCTTGGTGACACCACGATGTGCTTCGATCAACAACACCACAACATCACCATCAGCCGCCCCTGACCATGCGGCGGCAACCATGGCTTTATCCAGATTGCGCCGCGTTTGGAACAGGCCGGGTGTATCAACAAAAATCAGCTGCGCATCATCTTCTATTGCGATGCCGCGAATGCGGGTGCGGGTAGTTTGCACCTTATGGGTGACGATCGAGACCTTGGCACCCACCATATAGTTCATCAGTGTTGACTTGCCTGCATTCGGCTCACCGATCAGGGCCACATAGCCGCATTTTGTATCGCTCATTGTTCTACCTGTTCCAATAATTTCGCCGCTGCCATTTGCTGGGCTTGTCTTTTTGATGGGGCGCAAGCGATGGCAGACACCCCGTTGGAAAGCTGTGCTTCAATTTCAAAGACCGGCGCATGATCAGGGCCAGTGCGGCCAACTTCCACATATTTAGGCGGTGTCATCTTATGGCCTTGCGCCCATTCCTGCAATGTTGTTTTCGGATCACGCGCATCTTCTTTTGCAGCATTTATCCGCGTAGCCCAAAGCCGCAGGATCAGTTCTTCAGCGGTGTCAAACCCTGCATCCAGATAGACCGCGGCAATGACCGCTTCCATCGCATCCCCTAGGATGGCGGTTTTCTTGCGCCCTCCTGACAGCATTTCCGAGCGGCCCAGTTTCAGGGCGCTGCCCAGATCAATTTGCACGGCAACATCGGCGCAGGCTTCTTTGCGTACCAATGCGTTAAAACGCGGTGCCAACAGCCCTTCGGCGGCTTCTTTGTCTTTTTCCAGTAAGGCTTGCGCGATCACCAATGCCAGAACCCGGTCGCCCAAAAACTCCAGCCGTTGGTTATCGGCCCGAGTGGGCGAGCTTAATGAGGAATGTGTTGTGGCTTCGATCAGCAGTTCGGGCCGCGCAAACCGGTGGCCCAAACGTGTGCAAAATTCTTTCAGTTCACTTGCGAGTTTCACTCAAGCCTCTTGAAAAAACGATCTGAACGCCACGTCCAGAAATACAACATTCTGGAACCGGCAGATGAGAATATCACGCGGTCAGCGCGCCCTACCAGCAATTCGGTAGGCACAAATCCAACGCCGCCACCAGAGCCTTGGGCAAAACGGCTATCGACAGAATTGTCACGGTTATCGCCCATAAAGAAATAATGACCTTCGGGAACCGTGTAGAGGAAAGTGTTATCACCTGAACCATCTCTGATATTTAAAATCGTATGCTTCACACCATTTGGAAGTGTTTCAATGAAGCGCTCTTTTTCACAAGTGCCGCCCAACGGAACCAAGCCATTGCTGCAACGCGGTGTTCTTTTCAACGGCCCTTGGGCTGCATATGTTTCGGTGAACACACCGTCACGTTCCATTGGCACTTCTTTGCCGTTCAAAGACAACTGCCCTTGTTTGACTTGGATTGTATCGCCCGGCAGGCCGATCAAGCGTTTAATGTAATCCACTTTAGACGTGGGATGTTTGAAAACAATAATGTCGCCGCGTTCTGGCTCACTGGCAAAAATACGCCCTGAAAACGGGCACATTGAAAACGGGCAGGAATGTTTTGAATAGCCGTAAGCCATTTTATTCACAAACATAAAATCGCCGATCAGAAGTGTGGATTTCATTGACCCTGACGGGATCCAGAACGGCTGGAAAAACAGGGTTCTGATGAGACCTGCAATCAGCAATGCATAGACAACTGTCTTGATTGTTTCACCGATGCCGTCCGGGTTATTGTTTGCCATTATTGATATTCCTTAAAGCTTGATCGCTACATGGCGTGTGCTTGCACTATAGTCAAGCGATGGGGCGCGCTTCTATCACGACAAAAGCCTGCGCCCATGGGTGATCATCGGTCAATGTTACGTGAACAAAGGCTTCGTGGCCTTTGGGGGTCAGTTTTACCAAACGTTCCGCAGCCCAACCCGTCAGTTCCATTGTTGGTTGGCCCGTGCGCATATTCTTTACGCCCATATCTTTCCACGCGATCCCCATAGCAAGCCCTGTACCCAGCGCTTTTGAACAGGCTTCTTTCGCGGCCCAGCGTTTGGCGTAAGTGCCTGCCACATCTTTGCGGCGTTCAGATTTCGCCTGTTCTATTTTTGTGAAAACACGGTTCTTGAAACGTTCGCCAAAGCGGTCAAGCGTACCTTGGATACGGTCGATATTTGCAAGGTCTGTGCCGATGCCGATGATCACGGGTAAGAAACCATAATCTCGCCCGTGGTTTGATTAAGCGAAAACGCTAATTTTTTAGGCTCAAACGCATCATTTTGGCCATTATATACCCGCACAGGCACAACAAAGGCCAGGCCCACTCTGGCATCATACGCTGACTTTAATTTCTTGAAATCCACATATGAGAATCCAACTGTTTCAGAGGCACTAACAACTTTGCACATCCGCCCGCCAAACCCATCGTCCGGCGGTGACATAACCACAATGTGAAATGAACCCGCAGCGGGTTCACTTGTATCAACTAAAGTCAAGCGCACGGCCCCGTTTGCAAACACGCGACTGTTTTCTTCCCATGGTTCTACGATGCCCGGCATAGCAACATGCCAATCACAATCGATCACTTGTTGCGCAATCGCAGTATTTGCGCAAAGCATAAGACCTAATGCGTACAGGGTTTTCATGATCGCGCCCCATCCATCAAATTACGCATTTTCCCAATCGCATTTTCCAACCCGTCAAAGATCGCTTCACCGATCAGGAAATGGCCGATGTTCAGTTCCATCACCTCAGGAAATTCGGCAATCGGTTTGACCGTGTCATAGGTAATCCCGTGGCCTGCATGTACTTCCAACCCCAATTCATGGGCAATGACAGCCATTTCGCGCAGGCGTTCCAGTTCTACATCACTGACATCAAAGCGGCCTTCGGTGAAGGCATCGCAATAGGGCCCAACGTGAAGTTCGATAATATCGGCACCAATACGGTGGGCGGCTTCGACCTGTTTCATTTCAGCGGCAATAAAGATCGACACGCGGCACCCTGCATCGCGCAAAGGGGCGATGAAGTGGGCTAGTTTGTTTTCTTCACGTGCCACGTTCAAGCCGCCCTCGGTTGTGCGCTCTTCGCGTTTTTCAGGCACGATACAAACCGCGTGCGGTTTGTGGCGCAAAGCGATTTTTTGCATTTCTTCGGTTGCGGCCATCTCAAAGTTCAACGGCACGCTTAGCCCGTCCATTAGCGCCTCAATATCCGTATCCGTAATGTGGCGGCGATCTTCGCGCAGGTGTGCGGTGATCCCGTCGGCCCCTGCTTTTTCCGCCAGCAATGCAGCACGTAGCGGATCAGGATAAGCCCCACCGCGCGCATTGCGCACAGTGGCCACGTGATCAATATTTACGCCAAGGCGTAATTTATTTTGATTATCTTCCATAGTGTCACAGCCCTTTAACTAACGATACGGAACCGCCATGTGTTATGGCAGTTTTTGTTCTGCCAGTTTCCGCGCACGGCGTTTTTCCAACCTCAGCCTACGCCGTTTTTGGTAACTGGCAATAAGAGGTTTGGAAAAAACGTAAAAAATCGTGGCTGTGATGATGCCCGGGATGATGCCGCCGACAAAATATGGCAAGAACACCTCATAGCCGAACTCTTTGATACCATCCCATGTGCTTGGCCCGTACCCAAAGACGGATTTCACATTGGCCCAAGTTGCTGTGAAAGCGTGTTCAAACCCGTCGCGTATTGTTGTCCATGCGGTTTTTTCGTGGCCCAGCCCTAAAATACGTGATCCCAGTTTAAAGCTTACGGCGGCAATAATCGGGAATGTGATGGGGTTGCCGACAAATGTTCCCAAGAGTGCGGCAAAGACATTGCCGCGAAGAACCAGTGCCAGAAACCATGCCGCAAAGAAGTGAAGCCCGAAAAGTGGTGTAAATGTTACGAACACACCACACGCAATACCCATAGCAATTTTATGCGGGGTGTCGGGCAAGCGTTTTAAGCGGTGGCTGAGATAATCCATACCACGCCGCCAACCTTTGCGGGGGTACATAAACTCGACGATCCACTGCCAGTACGATTGTTTATCTCTGCGCTTGAAAACCACGCTTATTTTACTCCATCTTGCAGATGTGTCTTTTGCCGTGTGCGTATCACACGTGCCACATCAGAATCCGCCTCTACAGCTGTCATTACGTGATGCAGATGTTCCACATCACGTACCTGTATTTCAATCGTCATCCGGTAAAAATCAGGCTTTCGTTCGGTAAACTGTAAGTCAGCAATATTGGCATTTTGCTCACCGATCAAGGTACATATTCGCCCTAATACACCTGCATCGTTTGCCATTGTCACTTCTACGGTCACATTATTGGTCGGCTCATTGCGCCCTTGGGTCCAATGCAGATCAATCCAGCGGTTTGTCTGGTCTTCATATTGCGCCAGTTTTTCGCAGTGGATGGTGTGAAATGTCACCCCTTTGCCGCGTGTTGCAATCCCCACGATACGTTCGCCCGGCAAAGGTTGGCAACATTGGCCGGGTTGCGCGTATTGGCCGGGGTCGAGGCCCACAATTTCAGCAATAGGTTGATCTGCATTTGTTGCATCTTTTGACAACAGTTCTGGATAAAGTGCGCCTACCAGATCAGAACCTGTCATTTCTGCACTGCCCAAACGGGCAAGCAAAGCGTCTTTGTTTTTAAGGCCCAGTTTTTTAGCGGCTGTCGTCAAAGCCTTATCCGTAGATTTTTTACCGACATGTTCCAAAGCCACACGGGCCAATTCTGTGCCAAGGCGGACATAGCCATCGCGATGTTCTTCACGCAAAGCCCGCCTGATCGCAGATTTTGCACGGCCTGTCACCGCAATATCAATCCAGCTGGATTGCGGGCGTTGGCCTTCGGCGGTAGTAATTTCCACAGACTGACCATTACGCAGGCGCGTCCAAAGCGGCACACGGCGACCATCAACTTTTGCCCCAACACACGCCGCCCCGATGCGGGTGTGGATGGCGTAGGCAAAATCTATTGGTGTAGCCCCGCGCGGCAGTTGGATTACTTCACCTTTGGGCGTGAAACAGAACACCTGATCTGCGAACATATCCAGTTTCACATGTTCCAGAAATTCTTCATGATCCTGATCGTCGGAATTACCGAAACGTTCGGTAAGGGAGGCCAGCCATGTAAACGGGTCTACTGCAAACGGGTTTTCAACCCGTTGGCCATCTTTATATGACCAGTGTGCGGCAACACCTGTTTCGGCCACTTCATGCATAAGACGTGTGCGGATCTGGATTTCCACACGCTTGCCGTCACGCCCTGAAACCGTTGTGTGAACCGAACGATACCCGTTCGATTTTGGTTGGCTTAAGTAATCTTTGAAACGCCCGGGCACTGCAGTCCAACGGTTATGAACCGCCCCCAAAGTTCTATAAATATCTTCTTCATTAGTGGTCAGAATGCGAAACGCATATATGTCACTGAGCCGTGAAAAACCTTCGCCTTTTTCCTGCATTTTACGCCAAACCGAATAGGGTTTTTTTTCACGCCCAACCACTTCTGCTTCAATACCCGCTTTGATCAGAACATCCCGGATATCCTGGGTGATTTTAGGAATGACATCTTCGGTTTGACTGCGCAAAGTCAAGAAACGGCGCATGATTGAATTGCGCCCTTCGGGGTTCAATACCCGAAATGACAGGTCTTCCAATTCATCACGCATCCATTGCATGCCCATACGGCCCGCAAGTGGCGCAAAAATATCCATTGTTTCGCGGGCTTTTTGCAGCTGTTTTTCAGGTCGCATATGCTTGATCGTGCGCATGTTGTGCAAACGGTCGCCCAGTTTTACTAGGATAACCCGCACATCTTTGGACATCGCCAGCAGCAACTTGCGCACATTTTCGGCCTGCTTTGCATCGTTTGAGGATAATTCAAGGTTGGTCAGCTTGGTCACCCCATCAACAAGCTGCGCCACCCCTACCCCGAATTTTTGGGCCACTTGTCTATAAGTTGCCTGCGTGTCTTCGATCACATCATGCAAAAGGGCGGTGATAATCGTGGAATCGTCCAGATTTTGCTGCGCCAGTAAAAGGGCCACTTCAATGGGGTGGGTGAAATAGGGTTCGCCCGAATGGCGGGTCTGGCCATCGTGCATTTCTTTGCCGTACTCATACGCTTGGGTAATAAGTTTGGCATTGCTATTGGGATTGTACGTGCGGACGTGATCTACAAGTTCTTCAACGGGGATCATAATTCGGCGAGGCCTTATGCTAGGTGCCGTGCCAAGGTTGCCCTTGGCAACTTGTCCTTATTTCACTTCCTGAGCTTCCATCAAAGCGCGCAGCAGGTTTTCTTCTGACATATCATCTTCGGCTTGATCCGGTTCTTCGCCCATCAGCAATGCCATTTGATCTTCTTCTGGTTCATCCACTTCGATTTGTGTCTGGTGGCTTTCAATCGCGGCTTCCATCAGATAATCAGCCGTCATAGTTTCTTCGGCGATTTCACGAAGGGCCACAACTGGGTTTTTATCATTGTCGCGTGGCACAGTAAGTTCAGCACCTGCGGACAGTTCGCGCGCACGGTGTGCAGCCAGTAAAACCAGGTCAAACTGATTATCAACTTTATCGACGCAATCTTCTACGGTGACACGTGCCATGGGGGTAACTCCGAAAACGGTATGAATGAAACGGGTCATTACGCCTTTTCGATAATAATGGCAAGGGGAATTGATAGAGTTTTAACCACTGGGCAACTGCACGATTTGTTTCAATTCTTCATCGTCGATTTGCGCAATAAGCGTATCAATTTTTTCGCCCGTTACTGGATGTACCCAATCAGGGGCCACAGCCATTAACGGCACTAAAACAAAGCCCCTATCCTGAAGGCGTGGATGGGGCAAAATCAAATCATCAGGCCAAGTGGTTTTTTGCAATTCAAGTGGCATATCGCGCCATTTTTGGTATATTGATCGTGTCGGTAAGACCTGCCCCTGATAATCCAATAAATCAATATCAATAACCCGCGCCCCCCAACGCTTTTTACGCACACGCCCCAGTTGTTTTTCTACATCGTGTATAGTGCTTAATAAATCATCCGGATTTAATGAAGTTTGCGCAATAATGACCGAATTTACATAATCTGGCCCGTTGCCTGCAGGAAATGCAGGTGTTTTATAAAACTGGCTGGATTTAAGGATTCTCAAGTATTTATCCTGTAATAAATCATAAGACGCATTAATTACTTCATGAACACGCTCAGAATGCTTGCATTCATTCGTTCCAAACGCCAAATACACTGTCTTTTGGTTAGTTCTGTCATTTTTAACTTGATGCATGTATAATTTATCCTATGTTCACGCAATTCAGTCTTTGGACACACGCAAAACTTAGTTTATCGGCTGAATAAAACTACGAAATTAATTTAAAAAGGGAAACCTTATGTTTTACCGTGACGAACGCCTCGCTCTTTTTATTGATGGCTCAAATCTATATGCTGCAGCGAAGTCGCTTGGTTTTGATATAGATTACAAGCTGTTGCGAACAGAGTTTATGCGCCGTGGCAAATTGCTGCGTGCGTTTTACTATACAGCTCTTCTTGAAAACGATGAATATTCACCGATCCGCCCTTTGGTGGACTGGTTGAATTACAACGGTTTCACGATGGTGACAAAACCCGCCAAGGAATACACTGATTCTATGGGCCGCAAAAAAGTCAAAGGCAACATGGACATTGAATTGGCCGTGAATGCGATGGAATTGGCGCCACATGTAGATCACATGGTGATTTTTTCCGGCGACGGCGATTATCGGCCATTAGTCGAATCGCTACAACGCCAAGGTGTGCGTGTTTCTGTGGTTTCCACTATTCGTTCTCAACCGCCGATGATTTCAGATGACCTACGCCGTCAGGCTGACAACTTTATCGAGCTTGATGAATTACGCGATGTTGTGGGCCGGCCACCGCGCCCGGATGATGAATTTAATGCACCTACGCTAGAACCTGAAACAGCCGAATAAACTTCAAGCCCCGAACCACAGCGTTTGGGGCTTAAAACTTTTTGGGAACTGTGTCATATCAAATCCATGAAACAAAAACTCACCCTTTATCTTGCTGCGCCACGCGGCTTTTGTGCTGGCGTTGATCGCGCAATAAAAATCGTCGAGATGGCAATCGAAAAGTGGGGTGCACCTGTTTATGTGCGACACGAGATCGTTCACAATAGATATGTCGTTGATGGGTTGCGGGCCAAAGGGGCAATTTTTGTTGAAGAATTGGATGAATGCCCGCTTGACCGCCCCGTGATTTTTTCGGCCCACGGCGTGCCAAAATCTGTACCCGCAAAAGCCGAAGCACGTAACATGATTTATGTGGACGCCACCTGCCCGCTGGTATCCAAGGTTCACATCGAAGCAGAACGCCACCATCAAAACGGGATGCAAATGGTGATGATCGGCCATGCCGGCCATCCCGAAACCATCGGTACGATGGGACAACTGCCAGAAGGCGAGGTTTTGCTGGTCGAAACCCCCGCAGACGTGACCAAACTGAAACCGCGAGACCCTGCCAAACTGGCCTTCATCACCCAAACCACGCTGAGCGTTGATGACACCATTGAAATCGTCAAAGCCTTGCATGCGCGGTTTCCAAACATCATCGGCCCGCACAAAGAAGATATCTGTTATGCAACCACCAACCGTCAGGAAGCTGTCAAAGCAGTGGCCAAAGATATTGACGCACTTTTGGTAATTGGCGCACCTAATTCATCAAATTCGAAACGGTTAGTCGAAGTTGGAGCAAATGCAGGATGCAAATATTCGCAACTGGTACAACGTGCCAAAGATATTGACTGGCGCGCAATGGACGGGGTGAAATCCGTTGGCATCACAGCAGGGGCATCTGCCCCAGAGGTGTTGATAAACGAGGTGATCGACGCATTCAAAGACCGCTATGATATCACCACAAAAATTGTTGAAACTGCTGTGGAGAATGTCGAATTTAAAGTACCGCGCGTTTTACGAGAAGTGGAATAATTATGGCTGATCAAGAAACCATTAAAACTTACAATGCGACAGCTGGCGATTACGTGAAATTTGTCAGCCGCGACACGCCTGACAAAGATTTGCAACGGTTTATTGACGCCGTCCCGAAGGGTGGGCGGGTTCTGGATTGGGGCTGCGGCCCTGGCAATTCTGCGGCAATGATGCAAACGGCAGGGTTGGTGGCTGAAGCGATTGATGCTTCTGAAAAAATGGTGGAGCTGGCGCGTGTCGAACTTGGTTTAAATGTCAAACAGGCAACATTCGATGACTTGAATGAAAAGGCCCGCTATGATGGTCTTTGGGCTAATTTCAGCCTGTTGCACGCCCCTAAATCCAGCATGGCAAAGCATTTGAAAGCAGCCCATACCGCGCTGAAAAAAGGCGGGTATTTTCATATTGGTATGAAACTGGGAACAGGTGAAATACGCGATAAGTTAGCCCGCATGTACACCTATTACGAAGAAGATGAATTGAAAGGCTTGATGAAAAATGCAGGTTTTACCATTGTCACTTGCCGCAAGGATGCCATGAAAGGCATGGCAGGCGATGTCGAACCTTTCATCATCATTACCGCACATGCCTGAATTATTTGCCTACACGGATGGTGCTTGTTCTGGCAATCCCGGCCCCGGCGGTTGGGGGGTTTTGTTTCTGGCGCGCAACGGCGAGGCCATCGTCAAAGAACGCGAACTAAGCGGCGGTGCGGCGGACACTACCAATAACCAGATGGAACTGATGGCGGCAATCAGCGCGTTGGAAACCCTGGCGAAAGCCAGCACGATCACCATTGTAACCGATAGTTCCTACGTCAAAGACGGCATTACCAAATGGATACATGGCTGGAAGAAAAACGGGTGGCGAAATGCCGCCAAGAAGCCCGTTAAAAATACCGAGCTTTGGCAGCGATTGGATGAAGCCACCAAACGGCACCAAATCACTTGGGAATGGATCAAGGGCCACGCGGGTCATGTTGAGAATGAACGCGCAGATGAATTGGCGCGGATGGGTATGGAACCGTTTAAGACCAAATAACAGAGCATAATTGTCGTGTTTTTACTAGTCGGCGCAATTTTATTGAGCATAGTGGATTTAACAATTCTTATTCACGGACGCCAAACATGCTTGCCACCGCCATCAGTAAAATCCAAGGTTCCGCTATTTCAGCCATTTTCGATCAGGCAACCAAGTTGCGTGCAGAGGGGCGCGATTTGATTGATTTTTCAGTGGGCGAACCTGATTTCGATACACCTGAACATATCTGTGCGGCGGGTATAGACGCGATTAAACAGGGTGTAACGCGCTACACCCCAGTTGACGGCACAGCCAATCTGAAAGCAGCCATCGCACGAAAATTTCAGACAGATAATGATCTGAATTATAGCACCGCTGAAATAGTTATCAGTGCCGGGGCCAAGCCGCTTTTGGCTACTGCAATGCAGGCTGTATTGAATGCGGGCGACGAAGTGATCATCCCTACGCCCGCTTGGCCATCACATATCGGAATGGTCGAGGTTTGCAATGCAAACCCCGTGATGGTGGCGACAACACATCAGGATGGCTTCAAGCTGAATGCCGCCACGTTGGAGACCGCGATTACGCCCAAAACCAAGTTGCTGCTGTTGTGCTCACCATCCAACCCCACTGGGGCGGTTTATTCTGCCAAAGCACTTAAAGAACTGGCCGAAGTGCTGCGCCGTCATTCTAACATTCTGGTCATCTCTGACGACCTTTATGAACATATCGTTTTTGACGACAACCGCTTTGCCACACTGGCTGCCGTTGCCCCCGATTTGCGCGACCACATTTTGACCGTGAACGGTGTGTCAAAAGCGTACGCGATGACGGGTTGGCGCATTGGGTATGCGGGCGGGCCAAAGTGGTGGATGGATGGTATCCGTAAAATCTCATCCCAAATCAACGGTGGCCCGTGTTCAATCAGTCAAGCCGCAAGCATTGCCGCCTTAGATGGGCCACAGGAATTTTTGGCAACATGGTGTGATACCTACTGCAACAGGCGCGATATCGCCCTTGAAGGGCTGGCAAAAATTGACGGCCTAAAACTTAGCAAACCAGAAGGCGCGTTTTATCTGATGCCCCATTGCGGCGGGTTGTTAGGGCGCAAACGCCCCGATGGTAAAGTAATTGAAACATCAACTGATTTGGCCTCTTACCTATTGGACGCAGGCGTTGTTATTGTGCCGGGTGCCGGGTTTTTCTGTGACCCATATTTCCGTATGTCCATTGCCACATCAGAAGCTAATATTACCGAAGGCCTGAAACGCATGGCGGCTGCCTGCAACGCACTGAAAATAGGAAAATGCCAATGACCCTTTCCATGCCCACCTTCGCCGAAAACCTGACTTATGCTGACCTGCCCGAACCTTTGCTACAAGTCTTGCGCCGCAGTTTTCTGGATACGATGGGGGTTGCTGCAATCGGGTCTACTACCGAGCTTTCAGACCTTGCCCGCAAAGGTGCCTTGGCAGTTTTCGGCACAGGCACCGCAGGCGGCGCGCGCATGTTAATGGATGGCCGCAGCCTTAGCCCTGCGGGGGCTGCAATGGCGGGGGCCTTTACCGTTGACAGCATCGACGCCCATGATGGCACCACACCTAATAAAGGCCATGCGGGATCAGCCATTTTTCCTGCATTACTGGCTGTGGCAGATACCATGCGCACTAACGGCACATTGGTAACAGGCAAAGATTTCGCAACATGGCTGGCTGTGGCTTATGAGGTTTGCTACCGCGCAGGCCAAGTGCAACACGCGACTTGCGCTGATTATCACACCTCAGGCGCATGGACTGCCGTCGGGGTTGCCGCTGCTTGTGCCAAAATGCTGGGCTGTGATGGTGAGGAAATTCGCCATGCCGCAGGTATTGGTGAATATCACGGGCCGCGCAGCCAGATGATGCGTTGCATCGACTTTCCAACTATGCTGCGTGACGGTGTTGGCTGGGGCGCACCCAGCGGTGTAACGGCGGCATATCTTGCACGCGAAGGTTTCACGGGTGCGCCTGCCCTGACCTGCGAAGGTAAAGATGCTGAACCTTATTGGAATAGTCTGGGGGATCAATGGTTGACGGTTGAACACACCCATTACAAGCCCTACCCCTGCTGTCGTTGGGCGCATCCGTCACTGGATGCGGTGCAGGAATTGATGACGGAAAACAACCTGACGCACGATCGTGTCAAAGCGGTTAAAATCAAAACTTTCCACAATGCCACACGGCTGGCGGGCCATGAGCCGCAGTCACCGGACGAATTCACCTATGCCATCGCCTTTCCCGTGGCCGCAATGATCGTGCGCGGACAAGTTGGTATTGATGAACTGACATCTGACACTCTGCAAGACCCTGATATCTTGCGTATCAGCCGCGCGACCGAGTTGATTGACGACCCACATCTGACCAAAATCAGTGTCGGCAAACGCTGGGCGCAGGTCACGATTATCGATGTGGATGGTGTTGAATATGCTGACGCGCCGCGCACCCCGCGTGGCGACACTGACTTGCCGTTAAGTGACGCTGAGATCAGCCATAAATTTCACAGCTTCGCCGACCCGGTATTGGGCACGACACGCGCCAAACGTATTGAAGAATTATCTGAAAAGTTCGACACCTTAAACGCAGTTGATTTCTCAGAGCTTATGGATATGTGCTTAGCATCCCCATAAAATTCAATTTGAAAGCAAAGAGCCCAAAAATAACTCTCTGGGCTCTGCTAAATTTCAAAAGGGTCTATAGGGACGTACTTACTATTTATAAGTACCCTTGTTATTGTTTAGATTCTCGCGCCTAGCAATCGATGCGATCATTGTATCCATTGTAATGGATCCTATTGCTTTACCATTATCAGTAACGGCAGCTTCTGCAGCATTTGCCTGAGACAATATTTGCAACGCATCTTCAATAACAACAGTACGCTCAATCTTCGGCCCTTTAGCCGCCTTTTTCTTTGACATGATAGACCCAACTTCCAACACCCGCACACGGTTGATGTCTTTGATGAAATCGGTGACATAATCATCAGCCGGGTTCAGCAAAATCTGTTGCGGCTCGTCTTGTTGGACCATGATGCCATCACGCAAAATTGCAATCCGGTCACCAAGGCGCAAAGCCTCATCCAGATCGTGGGTGATGAATACAATGGTTTTGTGCAGCTCTTCTTGTAGCTCCAAAAGGATGCTCTGCATGTCCATACGGATCAGCGGATCAAGTGCCGAAAAAGCTTCATCCATCAACAGAATATCTGCGTCATTGGTCAGCGCGCGCGCCAAACCCACACGTTGTTGCATACCGCCGGACAGCTGGTTGGGGTAGTTATCTTCAAACCCGTCCAACCCTACACGTTTCAACCAATGCTTGGCGCGTTCTTCACATTCACCACGCGAAACGCCTTGCAGTTCTATCCCGAAAAGCGTGTTGTCGATCACCGTGCGGTGCGGCAGCAAAGCGAACTTCTGGAACACCATCGCAGTTTTATGACGGCGGAATTCCTGCAATTCGGCATCGGACATTTTACAAACGTCTTGGCCTTGGAAAATCACCTCACCCACGGTGGGTTCAATCAGGCGGTTGATGTGACGGATCATGGTGGATTTACCTGATCCCGACAGCCCCATGATCACCTGAATTTTAGCAGAAGGCATATGGATGTTGATGTCTTTCAACCCCAACACATGCCCGTGCTTTGCTTTCAGCTCATCCTTGGTCATACCGCCTTGAACGGCTTCTACATAACGGTCGCCATGCGGGCCAAAGATTTTGTAAAGGCCTTTAACCTCAATACTGTGATCAGCCATGAATAGTCTCCGAATGTTTTTGCAGGCGTTTGCCGAATTCTTGTGAAACGCGATCAAACACAATCGCAATGGCAACAATGGCCAGACCGTTCATCAGACCAAGCGTCAGATACTGGTTGTTTACAGCTTTAAGCACATTAGACCCAAGACCATGCGCGCCAATTAACGACGCCACCACAACCATAGCCAAAGCCATCATAATGGTTTGGTTTACACCGGCAAACAAATTGGGCAGTGCTAGTGGCAACTGCACACGCATCATTTTTTGCCTTGGTGATGCACCAAACGCGTCAGCCGCTTCAAGCACATCCTTGTCTACCAGACGAATGCCCAGATCAGTTAGGCGTACAACAGGTGGGATGGCATAGATACATACCGCGATTAGGCCAGGTACTTTGCCGATACCCAACAGCATCAGCACAGGGATCAGATACACAAATGCAGGAATGGTCTGCATGATGTCCAATATGGGCACAATAAGTGCCTGTGTTCTGTCAGATTTTGACATCAGAATACCCAACGGAATACCGATGGCGATGCACACAAAAGTAGACACAGAAACTAATGCCAGCGTTTTCATGGTATCTTCCCACATGCCAAGATAGCCGATCAAAAGCAAGGAAATGATTGTGCCTATCACCAAGCTCCATTTACGAGACCCAAACCATACAAGAACAGCAAGAACAAGGATCATCAGGGGCCACGGTGTTGCGACCAGCAATTTTTGGAAAAAGACCATGAAAACTTTCAAAGGATAAAAGAAGTCTTCAATCATCTCTCCGTTTGCGCGTGTGAATGTCCGAAAGGTTTCATCAATACCTTTCTTCAGGTCGCGCAAATCTGTGCGGCCCATTTCTGGAAATTCGATTAAAACCTCTGGCAAAATTTCTTTCAGTGCCATTTTATCCCCCTACTATCTTTTCATATAAATAGGCCCGCCTGAATAACAGACGGGCCTATAGATGTATCATATATTCAGATTAAAGTGCGCCTTTAACTTTAGCAGCAACTTCGTCTGATACCCATGTTGTCCAAATATCTTCATATTTGGTCAGGAACTCAATCGCGGCATCTTCACCAGCGGCCTGCTCGTCAGCCATGTATACCAGCATAGAACCCATTACCGGGCCAGGATAAACACGTTTCGCTAGGAAATCATTGATCTCGCCGCCCTCTTTCATGAACTTATCGGTCACGATAGTGAACACCTGTGATTCGATCCAAGATGTTGCTTTCGGATCAGCACATTCTTCTTGCGAAATGCACGCATCCCAATGATCTTTACCTGCAAACTCTACACCAAACGGTACGGATTGCATGTCGTATTTGCCGATGATGGATGTTGGTGACCAGTAATAGCCAAACCAGTTTTCGCCACGCTCATTCGCTTTGGCGATAGAGCCGTCAAGACCGGCCGCTGAACCTGGATCAACCAAAACCCAGCCTTTTGCTTCCATGTCAAACGCTTTGAACAGATTGTTGTTCACGTGTTGGCAACCCCACCCGGCAGGACAACCGATAAAAGCACCTTTTGACGGATCTTCGTCATCTGGAAACAGTTCAGGGTGCTCAAGGATGTCCAAAGCTGTTTTCAACTCTGGGTGTGCTTTTGCAGTGTGTGGCGGTATCCACCAACCCTCGCCCAAACCTAGTATCGGGCCTTTGTTGACCGCATGCAGACGGCCCTCTTCAAGGGCAGGATCAAGGGTTTCGCGCAATGCGTTAACCCATTGTTCGCCGGCAATGTCAGGTTGGCCTTTTTCGTTCATTGACGCAAAAATCGCAGTCGTACCGCCGATTACCAGCTCAACGTTACAACCGTATCCTGCTTCCAGGATAAACTTGTCTACGTTGGCCATCAATTCGCCTGATGCCCAGTTAAACTCGGCTACTTGGATGTCACCGCATTCGGCATAAGCCGCTGTAGATGCGGCAAGCATCGTGCCAGCAACGGCCAGCCCTGTTGTAAATTTATTCATATTATTCTCCCTGTTTATTGAATTTTGCAGCCTATTAGGCCGTTCGGGATACCCGAAAAATCCGCGCTAATTTGTACACGTGCCCCGTCTTTTGTCAAACGGAAGATCGTTTAAAAACTGATAAAATAAACTGATGTCGCTACAGGACTGCAATGTGGCGTTATTACCTTACTATATATATGCAGTCCATCCATTGATCTTAGTCTAACGCAGACACTTACAACTCTTCATCATCCAGTAAAATGCGTGCCGCATTACCCTCAGGGTCATCAAACTGCTTTGATTTAATCGCCCAGAAAAAAGCTGCGAGGCCAAGGCCGCCTAACAGTAGTGAAGCTGGTATCAGGTAAATCAGAATAGACATTATTTCCTCTGGGTCAGGCGCATTGCATTTAAGGATACACATATGGATGAGGCCGACATGGCCAAAGCCGCCAGTAACGGCGTTGCTAGCCCGATTAAAGCCACAGGGATTGCAACGGCGTTATAGCCCGCCGCAATACCGAAGTTTTCCAACATGCGGCGTTTTGCGGATTTTGACAAGGCAATACAGCTGTCGATCAAGGTCAGATCATCTTTGATCAAAACAAAATCAGATGCCGCACGTGCGGCATCTATTGCAGAAGCAGGTGACATGGAAACATCCGCCCCTGCCAGTGCAGCCGTATCATTCAACCCGTCGCCCACCATCAAAACATGCCCGCCATAAGATTGCACAATTTGCAGTTTTTCATCGGGCAGAACGGCGCCGATAGCGTGTTCAATACCTAGTTTATCTGCCAACCGGTCTGTTGTGATCTGTGTATCCCCTGACAGCACAACCACTTTAAGCCCTCGCTGTTGTAAGCGTAAAACCGCATCTTTGGCACTTAGTTTAATCGTATCTTCAAACAGGAACGGCACAGGGGCATCATCCCCAACTTGAAGCCAGCTTTGCACATAACCCTTATGCGGCTCACAACCTATCCATTCAGCCCGCCCAAGACGCACAAGTGTGCCACCAACATTTGACTCCAGCCCCATGCCGCCATGTTCAACAACATTTTCTACCGCCAGTAAGTTTTGCCCCTGCGCAAGCTTGGTCACAGCCTTGGATAACGGATGATCCGATTGCGCGGCAAGGCTTGCCGCTATCAGTAATGTCTTACCATTGGGGGCCTCAACCACCGTCATCTGCCCAGTTGTCAAAGTGCCGGTTTTATCAAAAACAACGGTATCGATATCCACCAAGCGTTCCAGTGCCGCACCATTGCGGATCAAGACACCCATACGGTACAACCGCCCGCTGACCACTGTCATCACGGCAGGCACCGCCAACCCCAAGGCGCAGGGGCATGTGATGATCAGTACCGCTGTGGCAATACCGATCGCAAGACGGGTGTCACCTGTATAGAATTGCCAGAATAAAAAAGCCCCGAACGCCAGCAGGTGAACCAAGGGCGCGTATATCCGTGCGGCCTGATCGGCCAGCGTGGTGTATTTGGTCTTGGTTGTTTCCGCTGTGGCCACAAGCTGGGCAATCTCTGCCAGCTTCGTCCCCTTACCGATGTGGGTTATATCAGCCTCAAAGGGCGGGCCTAGGTTCAGCGTGCCACTATAAACCGCGTCACCCTTCGCAATGCTATGCGGCATGGTTTCACCTGTCAGCAAAGACATATCCAGATCACTGGCCCCTTTAGCCACTAACCCGTCCACCGGCACGCGCGCCCCGCGACGCACCAGAACGCGCTCACCCACGTGCAGATCGCCGATATCAACGGTTTCAACCTGTCCATCACGCAATCTTTGCGCACGCGGAACTTCAAGGGCTGTCAGCTCTACCGCCGCAGACCGTGCTTTGGCACGGGTCTGATGATCCAGATACCGCCCCGCCAGCAAGAAAAACGTCAATGACAGGGCCGCATCAAAATAAGCATGTTCACCGCCATGGGCGGTTTCATATAACGAAAGACCAGCCGCCATAAGAATGGCCAGACTGATCGGCACATCCATATTCAGGCTGCGCACACGCAACGCAGACCACGCATTTTTGAAAAATGGCTGTGCCGTATAGGCAATCGTGGGCAATGCAATCGCGGCGGACACCCAGTGCAGAAAATCACGCGTGGCACCTTCGGCACCTGCCCAAACAGACACAGACAACAGCATCACGTTCATCATCGCAAACCCTGCGATCCCCAAACGGATCAGCAGGCCGCGTGATACATCATCAGGCTTTTGGGCTAAGGTTTTATTGTCCAGTGGATGCGCTTCAAAACCAAGGTTCGCCAGCTTATCCAGAACCGCATCTTCAATGCCATCCTTTCCGTCGCCTTGCACCCGCACACGTTTTAATGACAGGTTAACCCGCGCATCTTGAACACCGTCCAGCTGTCGCAAACCTTTTTCAATCTTTCCGATACAACCCGCACAATGAACCGTTGGCACAGATATTTCCAACGTCAAAGCTGCCGCAACCGTTTGTTCCATCTTTTCATGGGGAACTGCAACGCAAGCTGGGCAGCTGGCAACGGTCATGACGCAGGTCGGATATAAAGCGACAAGGTGCGCCTGAAATCAGTGCCATCCAATGCTGTGGCCTTTATTTTCACCTGCCAGTTTCCGGCAGGCACATCCACATCGGCCACAAAAAAGTCACCGTCGAAATATACATCTAGCTCTTGGTCATATTTTGCCGAAGTGGCACGACCAAAAGTCACAGCAATATTCGGGGTCACAACAGGCACGCCACTTGGTTCCTTTAAATCCAGAACAATTTGCCCATCTTTGTAGGATATCGATGATGACCAATTCAATTTTTCCTGCGCTATCCTGCGCAACTCAAAGCTTAGGCTTTCATTATAGGGCGCGCGGGTTTCAAGCCCGGGAAACGATCCGATAGCGGCATATACCAACGCTAGGTTTGCACAGACTATCGTGGCAAAGGCCCCGACAAACATCCAAGTTACTTTACGCCCGGTCAAAGGCGGTCGCTTTGAAGTATCGCTCATTCCGCATCTCCTGCAAACACACTGTCCACCGAAAGACGTGCGTCGGCATTTCTATCTTCAACCCAAAACCGTACGGGCGATTTGTCTGAAGTACTGGCAGAATACTCTGGTTTGGCGAAAATATAAACCCGCTGATGCAATCTGTCATCTGCAGCCACAAGAACACTCAACTCATCCGTTCCCTCTAAATCCAGACGCAAGGGGTCACTTGTTTTAATCGAAATATGAAATACCCGATCTTCGCCTGTCTGGTTGCTGAGTTTCAGGTCATATGCATTACGAATGGTACCGTCCGACAAGATCACAAACCGTGGATTGCGATCAGGTTTGACAGAGACCGAGAAATCAGAGCGGACAAACAGGGCAACGACCAACCCCACACCGATAAGCCCCCAAAGGGCGAAGTAGATAAAGTTGCGCAAGCGCAGGATATGACTCCACACTGTTTTGGGTTCATTACCGGCACGTTCCAAAACTTCATCACTCAGCGCACAATAATCGATCAACCCACGTGGGCGGCCGATTTTTTCCATCATGTTATCGCAGGCATCGATACACAAAGCACAGGTAATACATTCAACTTGTTGCCCGTCACGGATATCAATCCCTTGCGGACAAACCGTCACACAAGCCATGCAATCAATACAATCACCCTCGGCTTTACCCATTTTCCCACGCGGTTCACCGCGCCAATCGCGGTAAGCAACGGTCAGGGAATGTTCATCCATCATTGCTGCCTGAATGCGTGGCCACGGGCACATATATGTGCAGACCTGTTCGCGCAGGAAACCACCAAACATGAAAGTAGCACCAGCTAGAACCGCAATCGTTATATAAGCGGCCATAGCCGCTTGCCCGATCACAAGATCGCGCAGCAATGTCGGTGCATCAGCAAAGTAGAAAACCCATGCCCCGCCCGTTGCTATGGAAAGCAGCAACCAAATCATCCATTTAGTGACCCGAAGCCGGGCTTTTCGAAAACTTGTTTTCGCGCGCAGCAGGCGAATACGCTCATTGCGATCCCCCTCAACCCAGCGTTCCACCAGAATAAACAGATCTGTCCACACAGTTTGCGGACAAGCATAACCGCACCAGACCCGGCCCAAAGCAGAGGTGAACAAAAACAGGCCCAAGCCTGCCATGATCAACAGGCCTGCAACAAAGTAAAACTCATGTGGCCATATTTGGATCCAGAAAAAGAAAAAGCGGGCGTGGCCAATATCAATCAGAACCGCCTGATCAGGCAGGTTTTCACCCCTGTCCCAACGCAACCAAGGCGTGATGTAATAAATGCTAAGCGTAAACGCCATCAGCCACCATTTCAAGCGGCGATACCAACCCGATACCCTTTGCGGGAATACTGGTTCACGGGCTTCAAATAGCTTTGGCGGTTCTTGTGTCGTTTGGGTTGTCATGTGTCACCAGACGTCCTGTTCGCAAGTTTTATCGTTTAAATAGGCAAATAAACACCAGCCCAGATCTGAACAGGACAAGGGCTGGTGTCAGGTTCCCAGTTGGAAAGGAACCTTATTCTCCGCCACCCAGTTGGTGAACGTAGAATGTTACTTGCTTAATCTGTGCTTCGGTAATCCGGCCCTGCCATGCAGGCATCACACCAAAGCGGCTGTTGGTAATCGTCGCTGTGATGGTTTCACGCTCACGCCCGTAAAGCCAAATCGCATCTGCCAGATTAGGCGCGCCTTGTTCGCGATCCCCTGTGGCTTGCTCTGCATGGCAAGCAACACAGTTTTCTTCAAACAAAGGTTGGCCGGTTGTGGCCAAAGCGGCATCATGATCGCGGCCTGATACTTGCAGTACATATTCAGCAAGGGCTGCAATTTCTGTTTTTTCCATAAATTCACCGAATTTAGGCATTTCAGAATACCGCGTATCTTCATCCGCTTCATGGCGAATACCGTGGCGAACGGTGGTTTCGATAGCGGCCAAATCACCCCCCCAAAGCCAGTCATCATCCTGAAGGTTCGGATAGCCTTTGGCACCTTGTGCACCTTCGCCGTGGCATTGCGCGCAATAGGTACGAAAAACGGCACCGCCACCTGCTGTGGCAAAACGCACCAAATCCGCATCGGCAGAGATTTCTTCTAAGGGTGTTGATAGCAGTTGTGTTTCAATCTCATGGTTTTTCGCATTTACTTCGGCAATATGCTCGGCCACTTCAGTCCGTGATGCATAGCCTAACAAGCCGGGCGTCGCCCCTTTAAGTAAAGGGATTGCAGGGTAAGCAATCATATAACCGAACGCAAAGATGATACACAGATAGAACGTATAGAGCCACCAGCGCGGCATCGGTTTATCATACTCGCGAATGCCGTCCCATTCATGGCCAGTTGTTGGATAGTCTTCGTCACTTTTTTTGATTTTCTTGCTCATGACTGGCTCTCCAACTGTTGTTTTTTGTCATCCTGATCAGCCAAAGGCTGCTCATGATCGTGAAACGGTATTTGTGATGCGTCTTTGTGCATCTTTTTGGCACCGGGGCGAAACAGCATCAAAACCGCGATCAAAAAGAAGGCGACCATACCCAACAAGCCCCAGCTGTCGGCAATTTCGCGCATTAAGGAATAAGTATCCATGTTCATTCCCCCCTATCGGCTGGCGTCTGGCGTGAAGGTTGAAAAATCAACCAGCGTGCCAAGCATTTGCAGGTAAGCTACCAGCGCATCCATTTCGGTCAGATCGTCTTGCCCATCAAAGTTACGCACTTGTGCTTTGGGATAACGCGCAACCATATCTTCCCAATCACTATCGGGGTCAACTTGCGCTTTGAAATCATCCGCAGCATTTTCGATCATTTCATCCGTGTAAGGAACGCCCACACGGCTGTTGGCTATTACCACCGCCTGAATATCTTCAGGCTTCAGTACAGCCTCTTTCAAGAAGCGGTATTTAGGCATGATGCTTTCAGGCACAACAGAACGCGGATCGGTCAGATGGTCCACATGCCATTCATCAGAATAGCGCGCACCAACGCGGGCTAAATCAGGCCCCGTGCGTTTTGAACCCCATTGGAACGGGTGGTCATAAATACTTTCCACAGCCAATGAATAGTGACCGTAACGTTCAACTTCGTCGCGCAACGGACGGATCATTTGACTGTGACAAAGGTAGCACCCTTCGCGAACGTAAATATTACGCCCGGCCAGTTCCAACGGCGTATAGGGCCGCATTCCTTCTACTTTTTCGATGGTATTTTCAAGGTAGAACAACGGTGCGATTTCGACGATACCGCCGATGGTGACCACGGCCAAGCTAAGTATGAACAAAGTGTTGGCGTTGGTTTCGACTTTTTTGTGATGGCGAAAGAGTGACATATTTTTCTCCTTATTCCGCAGGTACAGCATGTGCTGCACTTGCTTTGCGTTCGCCTGCCCCTGTGGCAGTCAGCCACAGGTTCACGCACATTATGATCATACCCGTCAGATACATCACGCCACCCAAGCCGCGTACCACATACATCGGGAACTTGGCTTTAACAGTGTCTGCGAAAGAGTTCACAAGGAAGCCCTGCGCATCAACTTCACGCCACATCAGGCCTTCCATGATGCCCGTCACCCACATGGACGACGCGTAAAGAATGATACCGATTGTGGCCAACCAGAAGTGCCAGTTCACCATAGGTAAGCTGTACAATTCCTTTTGGCCCCACAGGCGCGGTGTCAGATAGTAAAGCGCACAAAATGTGATCATGCCGTTCCAGCCCAGCGCACCTGAATGCACATGTCCGATGGTCCAGTCAGTATAATGCGACAGTGAGTTGATCACTTTGATCGACATAACTGGCCCTTCAAATGTGGACATGCCGTAGAATGCAAGGCTCAGCACCATCATTTTCAAAATAGGGTCAGTACGCAACTTGTCCCATGCCCCGTTCAACGTCATCAGACCGTTGATCATACCACCCCAGCTGGGCATCCATAACATGATGGAAAACGCCATGCCCAAAGTTTGCGCCCAGTCAGGCAAAGCCGTGTAGTGCAAGTGGTGCGGGCCAGCCCAGATATATAAAAAGATCAAAGACCAAAAGTGGATGATCGACAGTTTATAACTGAACACAGGTCGATTGGCCTGCTTGGGTACGAAATAGTACATCATGCCCAAGAAACCCGCCGTTAAGAAGAAACCAACCGCATTGTGGCCATACCACCACTGTAGCAATGCATCTTGCACACCTGAAAACAGTTGTACGGATTTAGAACCGAAGATCGACACCGGCAAAGACAAGTTATTCATCACATGCAGCATTGCCACCGTGACGATGAACGACAGGAAGAACCAGTTGGCCACATAGATATGCGGCTCTTTACGTTTAACGATAGTCCCCAAAAAGACTGCCAGATATGATAGCCAGACAACAGTTAACCAAATGTCAGTGTACCATTCAGGTTCAGCATATTCTTTGGATTGCGTGGCCCCCAGTAAATAACCTGTTGCGGCCAGCACGATAAACAACTGATACCCCCAGAATACGAACCAACAAAGGTTGCCGCCCCACAGTCGCGCGGCGGATGTGCGTTGGACGATATAAAAAGATGTCGCAATCAGCGCGTTGCCGCCAAAGGCGAAAATCACGGCTGATGTGTGTAAGGGGCGTAAACGCCCAAACGTTGTGAACGAAAAGTCCAGGTTCAGCGCAGGAAACGCCAACTGAAACGCAATAATGACGCCGACCAGCATACCGACAACACCCCAGAACGACGTGGCGATAATCCCCGCCCTGATGACATCATCGCGGTATCCAGTTTCGACCACAGGCTTGGCATCCCCAAACTGTCGCAGCTCTCGTACGAAAAGAAAGAATGCAACGGCCATGATGATCAAGGCGTGCAATGTATAGGCTGCATCCTGACCAAAATTAGCAGCCATAGCTGCGAAAATCGTAATGAATGACAATACGATAAGTTTAAAAATTTCCATAGTCCGCCCTTTTGTTGTCCTGTTCTGGCACTTAATGCATCAGATTATTGGCTATGATCTTTGATCTGCATCAATGTTTCATAAAAACCACCGCTTATAAAGAGGTGAAACAAAGACAGGCGTTATCCATGTCATACAAATCCATCTTAACCCTCTGGGACGGCAAAGACAGCAGTGTTGCAGCCCTGAAGAAAGCCATTGCGCTTACAGTAGCCGCAGGCGGCCATCTGCACATCATCTGTCCTGCCTATATCACCATCCTGCAAACCCAAGCATACCCCTATTTAGACTTCCCCGAAGACCTGAAAGCCGAAGAGCGTGTAAGGGCAAAAGAGACCGCCGAAAAATTGGTTGCCGAAGCCGAAAAGTTCGCCAAAGAAGAGCTTCTGTTCTTCAGTACAGAGGTGGCGGTGATCAACCGCGATCAACTACCAGACTTAATGTCGCAGACCGCTAAATTTTGTGATTTGGCCGTGTTTCCACGCCCGTTTGGAACGGATCGCACCGAAACAGACGAAAAAATAACAGAAAGCACGCTTCTAACATCCGATTGCCCGATTCTAATTATTCCGTCAGACGACATGGGGCACCGGGAAACAAAAGCGGTTATTGCTTGGGATGGCGGTGTGCAATCTTTACGCGCAGTGCGCTTGGCATTGCCATTGTTGCGCGAAGCATCACAAGTGGATGTCGTGATCATCACCAATACCAGACGCGCCACCAGAGAGGCGGAAGTATCCAGTGATATCGCAACCTTTTTGGCCCGCCACCGCATAAAAGTAGAAGTCAATATAATCGCCAAAACATCTTCAAAAATTTCCGACATCATACGCTCGCACGCCTTGGATGTGGGCGCTAATTTGATTGTTATGGGCGGATACGGGCACACCCCCCTGCGAGAGTTTTTCTTTGGCGGGCCAACCCGAGATATGTTGCAAGACAGTAAGGTGCCGGTCTTTATGGCACATTAGGTTTTTTAACTAATTTCCCCTAGACTAAAAAACCGCCGTCTTCATCATCGCCCGTCTCCGAAAGGAGGCGGGCAAAATCTTTCACAACCACACGGCGCTTCTTCTCAAGTGCTATGATCTTGTCTTTTTTTAGCGCATTTATCTGTCGGCTGACCGTTTCCAGCGTTAGCCCCAGATACTCAGACATCGCTTCACGTGTCAGACTTAAATCAAAGCTAACATCGGCATCTTTTTCACCCTGAACAGCATTTTGACGCCGCGCGATAATAATCAGCAGGCTGGCAATTTTTTCACGCGCAGTCTTGCGCCCCAGCAGCAACATCCATTCACGCGCCGAATCCAACTCATCCAAAGCCATTTCCAGCATGCGTTCACGCAGATGCGGAATGTCTTTCAGCAGCTTTTCAAACGGCTTGCGTTCAAAGCGGCACAAAACCACATCTGTTGTCGCTTCCACATCAAAAACCGCATAGGAACGCCCCGGTCGGCCAACAAAATCGCTTGGTAGCAACAGGCCAACCATTTGCCTTCGACCATCTTCCATCGTCTGTGAAAGGCGGGCCAGCCCCGTCACAACTGAACCTACAAATTTCATACGATCACCCGCGAATATAATCGGACTGCCCGCAGGATATGTCTTGTATGATTTCATCATCTCAAGCATCGCCATTTCTGACTTCTCACAATAAGCACAAACGGCCCGATGTTTGATCGGGCAGTCATTGCAATCAACACTTGCAGGGTTAAATACGGGTGGTGAAATCATCATAGGCTATAAAACCAAAAAACTTGACTTAGATCAAGGTCGTTTAAGTGTCGCATGCTATCAGTTCTTATGACACAGAACACTGAACTGGCACGCTTAGGCGTCTACAACGCCCGCGCCCCGCGCTATACCAGCTACCCAACGGCTGTGCAATTCACAAATAATGTGGGTGTAGCCTTCACCAAAGCCGCCCTTTCAGCACTACCTGCCGACAAGCCCGTATCGGTTTACATCCATATTCCGTTTTGCGAACGCCTATGCTGGTTTTGCGCCTGTCGCACCCAAGGCACCAGATCCGCATCCCCCGTGGCCAATTATCTGGATAAGGTGATCGCCGAGATTGATCTGGTTGCACAACACCTGCCCAAGGGCATCAAAGCCAGCCATATTCATTGGGGCGGTGGCACACCAACAATTTTAACACCTGACCTGATAACCCGCCTTACAGATGCCTTGGAACAGAAAATCCCCCGCACGAAAGACGCCGAATTTTCTGTGGAAATCGATCCAACGCTGGTTGATCAAGCTAAAATAGATGCGCTTGTGGGTGCTGGCATGAAGCGTGCCAGCATCGGTGTGCAGGATTTTGAAGTCAGTGTTCAAAAGGCTATCGGCCGAATGCAAAGTCTTGAGGTTACTCAGGAATGCGTAGACATGTTGCGCCATGCAAATGTCATGTCCTTAAACATGGATATTCTTTACGGGTTGCCCAATCAAACTCAGGCCAGCGTGTTGGATACTATCCAAAATGTACTGGATTTATCGCCGGATCGTATTGCCCTATTCGGCTATGCCCATGTACCGTGGATGGCCAAACGCCAGCAACTAATAGATGAGCATGCCCTACCAGACGGTGAGGCCCGATATGGTCTTTTTCGTGCCATGGGGGCAAGGTTGGAGACCGCAGGATATGTACCTATTGGCATAGATCACTTTGCGAAGCCAACAGACAGTATGGCACTTGCCCAAGATAACGGCCAGATTCGACGCAATTTCCAAGGTTATACAACCGATAATCTGGATACCATGATCGGGCTGGGGGCCAGCTCAATATCAAAGTATCCAACCGGATATGTGCAAAATGCCGCTAAGTCATCAGATTATATCTCTATGATAAAGGCGGGCAGCCTACCCTCATACAGAGGAATTGAAATCACATATGAAGATCGTATTATTGCACGCGTTATAGAAATGATCATGTGCGATTTTGCCGTAGATTACACAGTGTTGAAACGGGAATTTAACACTGATTTATCATGTCTAGATAATGGTGTGCATCAACTGCAAAACGCATTTAAAGGCTTCATTCAATTTTCAAAAACAGGATTCACCATAACGCAACACAAACGTGCACTGGCACGCCTGGTAGCAAAAGTATTTGACCAATACATTGATAACAAATCAACATTCAGTGTCGTGAGTTAATATCCATGCAGTGTTTAAGCGAATTATTGAGGCAACCAGCAGTAGGGTGATAGCGTCTTATGAGGCGCGCACTGACAGTGCTGGAACGTGAAATGATAATTTTCACGATAAAGACAAAGCACAGCTTGACTTAAATCTTTAATCTATCCCTAAGCTCCCCTTTAGAGCACTTAGTGGTGAACTTTTCGGTTTTCGCAAGATGATGGCTGAAGGATGATCGGTATGCTCCCGCCGTGGATTTTATGCTGGAAATGCCAGTCGAGATCGCCCAAACTTACGGGCCGGAATCCCTCCCCGAGGGGCGGGTTTGATGTCTTTAAAGGGCTTTCCTCGTGATCCCCGTGCCAAACAACACGCGGGTTGGCTGCGGGTGTGACCTTTTTAATACTTTGGCTGCATGGCCGAACAGGTTGTTCTTGCAATTCTTTTCGAGGGCCGATTTGGTGGGATTCACAGGGGGCCCTCCAAACGGTTTGGTAAAGAAGGCAAGGTGTGTGAATGCTGTCGCATTCCGCAGCAGGCACAAATATCATGCAGGCTATAGGTTCCCATTTCGGGACCCGGCCATGCTGAACGTTTTAACCTACCCCCCGCAGAATTGGGCTGTCACCAAGCTTTTGGCGGCTGAGGTGAAGGCGCAGGCGTTGATGATTGAGAAGCTCCAACACCAGTTGCACGGGGCAAACCGGCAGCGGTATCGGGATTCGGATCAACTTTGCCGATCCAAAAACCTACCGAGGTTGAACAAACCGCACACTGAACTGCAGGCGAACAACGAGCGTGCATTGCCCTGAATTCATAAAGACAACGGAAGAACTGTGCCGTTTGTGGTGAACTCTCTAGGCCATATCACAAGCCCCGCTGCCCTCGCGCCCGATTGAACGAGGCAGACCTGGTCCCGGTCTGTTGGCACATGTTCTGGTGAGCAAGTTTGCCGATCATCTGCCGCTTTACCGCCAATCACAAATCTATGCCCGTGAAGGCGTCGATCTGGGCCGCTCGACCATGGCGGATTGGTGGGGAAATCCACAGCCCTGTTGGAACCGTTGGCGGATGCCATAGCAAAAAAGGATGGATTGACATCTCAAAATAACAAAAAGACTAATGTCAGATGCGCTTGTCATTTTATGGATGCAACACCCGGTCAAACATCTATCCGGTTATTGGGTGCATGCGGACGGTTATGCCAATAATGTGTTCGGTAAAGACAAAGCCTCGGATCGCCTGTATGGCCCACATTCGGCGCAAGTTTGTTGATGTGCCGCGCAAGGTCCGCCATCGCCGAAGAAGCCAAAACGGATTGCACAATTGTATGGCGTAGAAAAACAGGTGCGGGGCCAATCTCCCGAGGCTCGTATGGCTTTACGTCAAGGTAATTCAAAACCCGTCTTCGACGATCTGGAGGAATGGCTGCACGCACAACTTCCCAAAATTTCCGGCAAATCACCACTGGCGAAGGCCATTCGATATGCCCTGGGCCGCATGCCCAAAACACGGCCATACCTCGACAACGGCTTTCTGGAGCTGGATAACAACACCGCAGAACGCGCCATGAAGCCCGTCGCCATCGGACGTAAAAACTGGATGTTTGCTGGCTCACAACGAGGCGGCAATTCCATGGCCATCGCCTTCACCCTGATAGAAACCGCCAAACTGAACAAGGTCGATCCACAGGCATGGCTCACATGGGTTCTGGAACGCATCGCAGATCACAAAATCAACAGGCTAGATGAGCTGATGCCCTGGAATTATAGCCCCGAAACGTAGACGCCGGACGCTTACCTTAAATCTTTAATCTATCCCTAAGCTCCCCTTTAGAGCGTGGAACTTTGGCAATGCGCCCAAATTTAACCCTCCCGAGGGGCTCTTTAAATGTTCCTTGTGATGGTTGTTCTTGCAACTTTGGGCCGATCACCTCGGTTTGGTACTGTGTGAACTGTCGCCCGCGCCATGCCTAACCCGGCTAGTTTTCCCCCTATGGGCTATTTCCGCCAATTCACGAATATGGGATTCGGAATTTGATCCAAAAACCGCACACTGAACTGCAGGCGCAGAGCGTGCAAATTCTAAAGCAACTTGTGCCGTTCTCTCTAAACCATAAATTTTACCCAACTTTTCTATGGTACGCAAAGGCAAAAACATCTTACCTAAAGATGCGCTTGTCATTATTGCAACATCCAGTTTTTCAGCTTCCATCAACAAAGATTTCGTATTGCCCTCGGGCCAAAGGGCATAGGGGCATGATAGACTAAAAGGCACCTGCATAACATCAAGAGTAATGCCTGCAGCATTGGCTGCATGCAAAACTGTATGTAGAAAGACAGATGCGTCTATATCAAAAATATCTTGTGAACAAGCTATCCCGATGCCTTTGATTTGCCCTGAACGTTTTAATTCTTCTGCAGCTCCAAAGGCTGTGACAAGGCGCGTGCAAAAGATATCCGGCCCAAAGGCTTCAAGTTGTTCTTCTGGGTTATGGAGAAGGAAGATATCGGCGTATTGAAGCCCCATCCGATCAATACTTTGCTGAAATTCTGCGACTAAAAACTCTGGATTTAAGCAATGTACATGGTGGGCAACTTGCTTTTCGCCATCTTTTGCGAGCTTTAGATTGAAGGGAATAATTGCACTTTGTTTTGCGGGATATCCTGCTTTGACAATAATTGTCAGATCCTTGCGGTTAACGTCAGCCGCTGAATTTTTCAACGCCTGCCCAAAGATCGTTTCTGCCACCCCATCTGCATAATTCGGCGCGGTGTCATATACAACTATTCCATTTTCAAGAGCCGTTTCTACAGCCCGCTGATGGGCTGCAATTTCGGTGGCGTTATCGGTGTGAGTAATCTGCCCCAGGCCAAAGCCTATGGTGTCTTTAATCAAAGTCATGCAGCAACAACCTGGCTGGGAAATTGATCAGGCATCATCGATATAACAGCTTTGAAAACATCATCCACTGCAATATCATCTAGCTTATGTTCTTTTAGGTGGTGTGCCGGACCACCCATGAAAACACCGAATTCATGTGGGTCGGTTGGGCCGAATAGGGCAACCGTAGGTTTGCGGAAAAAATCCGCCGCATGCAAAAAACAAGAATCTATGCCGAAAAAAAGATCTGCATATTTAATAAGGGCAAACCCTGCGGGCAATATTATCTGGTTTAGGTGAATATATCGTTCCGGCATTTTTTCAGGTTCTTGAGCACAAGGCTTCAAACCTACATCCAATACAACGGAATTTGGCCAGAAATTAAGAACCTTCTGAATAAGCTCAGTCATATTTTCCTTTGCCCACATCTTGTTTGGCAATGTGTCGCCATGAACAATGATTACGGGGCCATGGCTATCAATACTTGCAATAATAGCTGTGGCCAAATCCTCATCTTCTTGGCGAAATTTTGGCGGTTCCAGGTAATCAGACAAGCAAGCATTTTCAAAAACACGCTGAACCGGGTCAAAGGCCAGTTCGATTGAATGTTTGGAAAAATCCAATGGCAGGCATTCATTGAAATCTTCGAAAAAGCCGATACTGTGCTGTGCATCCACTTTCTTCAAAAATGATTGCATGGATAGGCTATGCCACGGGTTCAATGAAACCAACAGTGGCGTTGACCCGATCTGATCTGACAATAAATCCGTATCAAACTCTTTGCCATAAGCACTGGTGGTATACGGTAACTCGATCACCTCGGTTACATCAAGTTCTGGCAGTATCATACGATGGGCATCCGGTGCTGCAACTAGCTTGAACTGGCCGTCAAGCTTTGCCGAAAATGCACGCAAGGCGGGCAGATTCATCAGATAATCACCTCTTCCATTTAGCAAGATGACTGTGGGCAGGGATGATTTTTCAGCCATGTTGCGGCACCATATTTCCGTATGAGCCTTCAAGTACGGGGGCAGGCAACGACATTGGCTCTATGATATTGGCTAATTTCACAAGCAATAGCTGAATGTCGGCGCACCAAACTGATGGGTTAGAAAAACCTTCGGCACGGCTGTAACGATGGGGCAGATAACCACCTGCGCATAGGTCTTTCCATACGCATTCCATACATTTTGAAGGCAGTTCATGACGACCGGTCAAACATTGTGACAGAAAATCATCACCGTCACCCAGATCCGAAAAACTGTCATTGAACACGGTTCTATTTGCATCAGTTAATCCGTCAGAACACACTTTCAAAGCATCCAAAGGCTCGATAGTACCGTCAGTATTGATCACCACATAATTCATTGGCGCATTGCCAAAACATTCAGATCGTACGGGTTGTCCGGACATCAGTGACCGAAGTAATTCCGAGAATAACGGGATGACCACATTGGTATTGTCTTCTTTAATCCAGGCATCCAAAATGGGTGCCAGAAAATCGTAAACAGGATGTGGGCCAACACCATAAAATAGCTGGCGGTTATCATGGGAAACATCAGGCATTAAAAAGTCAAATAATGTCAGGCCCTCATTGCGGAAATGTTTGTATGTATCAAGACCGCTGGTATCAGGGTTCACCACGCAAAGGATTTTTGGATCAACCCCATGCTTTTGCAGTAATCGAATGCCTTTAAGAGTTAATGCATGGCTACCACGCCCGCTATGCAAAGGGCGCGACGCATCATGAATATCAGGTGGGCCGTCAAGACTTACGCCTACGCCGACATTGCCATCCTTTAGAATTTGGGCCCATCGATCTGTTACCAGTGTGCCATTTGTTTGGATGCTGACACTTTCAAGTGCCGATCCAAGTTTGTTACGCGCATATTCCAGCAATTCTGCGAAACGCTCTGCCTGCAACAACATTGGCTCGCCGCCGTGAAATGTCAGGCCAATAGGCGTATGTTCCTTGTCTGAATATTCTTTCATTCGGTGCACAATTTGTTGAAACACCGTATCAGAAATACGTTTCGGCTGGCGCAACGCACTTTGATCTTCGTGATTATACAAATAGCAATAGCTACAGTTCAAATTGCATCGGCTGGCGATCTTCAAAACTACATGGCGAATGGAATAGCTCACGATTTCACCAATAATTCCTGATCCAAAGGCTCCCACACGCAGCTTCCCAACGGGGTCAGCGCCTGTGTGGTTGTCAAACCATCTTTAAGCGTATCCAAAATCGGCATCAGAAAATCTTCATTCTGACGAAAATAATCGCCAGGGGAAATAAAACCGCTTTGTGTGATACGCCGCCCCATCAAAACTACATTTGCAAAAGCATGATAAGCCAATAGGATCATTGCAATAGGACGGCCTGTTTGTTTTACAGGGGAAAAATATAGCGTAGGATCACTACCATCTTCGATCTCTCCCATCCGGCGTAAAATATAATAATACTGATGCGATGCTTCATGCACCAGCATCTCTGCATATGCCTCGGCGCAACAATCCACACTTGCATGAACCACACCGGGTTCACAACGACTGGAGCCACTATTAAGAATACCATCATTATCTTGTAGGGGGATCACTGTATGAATTACGCGGCTCACATATTCCAAGTATTCTGGCGCGTGTTCACGAAGTAACGCTACAGCTTCTGCATGTTTTGCTACGGCTTTATCCAGATTTGAAGGTGCAAGGGCTAATTCTGCCAGATTGGCAAAACTGTGTGACCTGTCTAAACCGCCAACAAGAAAAGTTATCTGCTCGCAGGTGCTGCCGTTTTCCAGCATTAATTCATTTGGTGCTTGGGCTGTTTCGGTGCCACGGGTATAAATCCAGCGCACTTTTTCAGGGTAGGTAACTACTATTTGCGAGGCATCCGAAACAACGTCAATCCGGTCAGCCTTCGGCAGCACATATTTACCTATTGTCAACGGGTTCATCGGGGGCAACATACTTGACCAGCGGCCCTGAAACCCCGCGCAAACCAAATCCCAAGCCAAAGATACGCCCACACGTTCGACAGTTTCAATATCATTCACACCTTGGCGCAAGCATTCTTCCAGTATCCCGATAGTGGGCGTCCAAAGTGCTTGAAACGGTAAACTCTGTTTTAAAGTGGTTTGTAAAAAATTTAAAAGACCAGGATTGCTGCTTTGCAAACGCTCTGCATTTGCTTCAAAAAATTGTTGAGCACTGATTTTACCCCGTTCCCCAACAATCATTTCCAACAATTCTACATTGATCGGTTCAATCGGCCCCGCAAATCCTGATAGAAAGACAGTTACTTCAGATGTATTTAAATCCAACATGTCGCCTCCGAAAAAAATAATAATTAAAATGTTCCCGCCCCGGATTAATGGAACATCAAGGGCGAAAACCTTTCTAAACTCTTCGTTCACACCTTACCTTGGTGCTTTGAAACACGAAGCGTATTACTCTAAGCCACCCAAGTCAGCAGGACGTACAAGATTGTCAAAACCAACGCGTTGCGTATTTTTTGAGTAATTATCGCCTGTTGGCCCCTTAGAATACAAATTCCGAGCGGCCAAAGAATCAAGTGCTGTGGCTATGCTTCCCGCACTTTCCAAATTCAATAATTTCTCTTTACTGACCGATGCACGAATAGCCTCGAGAATCGAATTACGCGCATCAATATTTAATGCTCCATGTTTGGTCATTTTTTCGTCAGACATTATATATCTCCTAAGTTTATGAAAAAATATTTTAGTAAACCTAGGGTATAGATATTCTGATCTGCGGCTGTGACATTTGTCACATACCGTGACGTAAAAGGTAATCCGCATTGCCAATATAACTGTTGGAGTCACCCTTATCAAAAACACAATATTTTACATACCTGGCCAAAGGCATGCCAACATCATTCGCCCAACGCTCCAATATTTGACGCTTCTGTAGTGTCACACGCATCGTAAATGGCGCGAGACGTTCGGGTGACTGATTATGGTTCTGGATTAAACTTCATTCTCTGGCCGTTCGCATCCTGCAAGACAACTTTCTAATCAGTCACCTTATCAAACACTTTGCTCAACTCTTTTCCCTCATAGTACATAATTTAAATCATATAAACACCTGACTGAATTGCCCAACATACGGGCTGTCTTCAGGGAAAGTCAGATAATAGGCGTTACGGGTTTTTACGCGCAGTGTTCCCAGCTCTTTCAACCAACCTCTATTCAGATATGGTATATCCAAACCTTTCCACATCAGGGCAATGCCTTGGCCTGCCATCGCCGCCTGCAACGTGAAGGCATAATTGTTGATCAACTCGGTACCCACGGGAACATCATAAGAAAGGCCGTGATGTGAAAACCATTCACGCCAACCCAACCAGCCATATTTCCCTGCATCCAACGCAAGAAGCGGTAGGGTCTGTATTTCTTTTGCAGTGATTATATCTTGGATATTATATTTATGGGCAAACTCAGTTGTGCACACGGGGAAAACCTCTTCTAAAAAAAGAAATTTCGAAATGCAATCAGGCCAGTTTCCATCCCCCAACCGCACAGCACAACTGACATCGTCATGGGTTAAGGGGGCTGTGTGATCCGAGGTTACAATCTGCACCTTGTGCGTTGGTAGTTTTTTTTGAATTTCAGGCAACCTAGCTTGCAACCACATATGTGAAAATCCATGTGAACAACTGATCGTTATGACTGATTTTTCGTCGATTTCATGCAACGTAGCAACGGTTCTACTGATATGGTCCAAGCCCAATGTCACCGCATCATATAGTTTTTTGCCGTTTTCAGTTAACTCAATCTGGTTGTGATTTCTATGAAATAACGCCGACCCGATACTGGCTTCAAGATTATTGATGAACCGGCTGACCGAAGGTTGCGCCATGCCCAGTTTATCACCTGCTTTTGTAAAACTACCCAAACGCGCCGCTTCAACAAATGCCGGCAGGGTATTTAAGATATGTTGAATATTTTTCATATAATTATTGTATGCACTTACTAAAAACATTCAAATTGTTTTTTTCAAATTTCTACGCAAAATATCACATAAGACATATTTAGGAATATCTGAAATGATTGAAGAGTTTAATGTTACTGCGGGATGTCGTTTACTATCACGTTGGCAAGCGGGTGAGCCCGAAGCGTTGCACCGATTACGGCAAATCTTTGATGCCGCCATAGCAGGTGATTATGATGCAGATTTCGCCCGCCCAACCGAAGAAAATACGGTAAATATCGGCGGGTCTTTAAACCTTATGACCCTAACTATCATGAATGACCTTTATGGTTACGAGTCATCCGAGTTTTATAAAGGTGACGCAGAACGCTATGTGCGTACAACCTTAATGTCGCGCCGCTTGCTGGGCATGAACAAATTTTATGTAAGCTGGCCTGTTTACGGCTTTACCGCCGAGGCGATGGGGCAATCAACAATGTATCCTGATCGCTTTCCACCCGGGGCTGACCCCGATGATATGTTGCTGACCAGAGATAACTGGCAGAATATCCAAACCCCCGATTTTGACAGTGGCATTCCCAAAATTGTAACAGACATCATCGCTGCATATGAGCGTTTAACCGGGCTTGAACCCATTTTGCACCTAAGTGCCGCCTATAGCCTTGCCGCCGACACGTTCGGGCAAGAACCGCTTCTTGCAGCCCTTGTTCATGAACCTGATTTTGCCAATGATCTGTTGGATATGTTAACCGATAAGGTGATCCAGCCTTGGGCTGATCATTTCTTCAAATGCTTCCCCAACGGCTGGCTTGAACTATCGGATGCATCCGGGTCACCATTTTTTATCGGCCCCAATAATTGCAAGAATATGGCCATCAGATCAAGCCGCAGACTGGTTGACGAAAACCCATGGGGGCACCGTGTATACGATGCTAATTTACGCGGCGACTATGTTACACTGGCCGAAAAAAAGAACCGCTCATCAAGACGTAGAGCGGCTAAAGCTGGAAATGCCGATGTGATAACATTAGAGCAGCTAACCGATTTGAAGCACAGTGTGTGCTGCGATTATATCATGCGTCTGGATGACGACCGGGTAGCCATGTCTTTTTACGAAGAACAATCGATAACCCGCAACATCCCATTGTTTTTGGGCATCGGCGCCGGGCAGATTGACCGTAACAGTATTGAAGATATGGCCGCGACCAAAATCAGCACTCTGGACACCGCAACAAAATATACTGCCGCGATCAAAAACGTGGCTCAAACAATTTCGAAAAACGGCTACAACAGCAAAATCCCACCGTGGCCGGGTACGGTATATTTTGAAGATATCAGTTCAGAAACAAGTTTCGAACTGGTTGAAATCATTATCAAAACTACGTTAGAGAACGGTGCATTAGATGGGTAGGCTTGCCGCCTACCCTTCATTCACTAAACATCCCGCAAGCGCTTGATCAGGGCAGAAGTATCCCAGCGGTTGCCGCCCATATTTTGCACATCTTTATAGAATTGATCCACAAGGGCGGTTACAGGCAGGCTGGCACCGTTTTCATCTGCTGTTGCAAGGCAAATGCCTAGATCTTTGCGCATCCAGTCCACGGCAAAGCCGTGTTCAAAATGGCCGTCTAGCATGGTTTCATAACGGTTTGACATCTGCCAACTGCCTGCGGCACCCTGACTGATCACCTCGACCACAGCACGACCATCAAGGCCGGCTTTTTCGGCGAAATGCAGGGCTTCTGACAGGCCTTGCACAAGGCCTGCAATGGCAATTTGGTTGCACATTTTAGTCATTTGACCGGCACCGCTATCACCAATGCGTTTACAAATGCGGGCGTAAGCAGCGATGATCGGTTCGGCTTTGTCGTAAGCGGCTTGTTCGCCACCGCACATAACGGAAAGTGCGCCATTTTCTGCACCGGCCTGGCCGCCTGAAACGGGGGCATCGACAAAGGCGATGTCTTTATTTGCACTGCTGGCGAACAATTCACGGGTAACGGCGGCGGAAACTGTTGTGTGATCCACAAAAATCGTCCCTGCATCCATGCCGGCGAACGCACCGCCATCACCTAGGCAAACCGCGCGCAAATCGTCATCATTGCCAACACAGCACAGCACGAATGTGGCCCCTTTTGCGGCTGCTGCCGGGCTTGCGGCAGCTTTGCCGCCATGCTTTGCAGCCCAGCCTTCAGCTTTGCTGGCTGTACGGTTATAAACGGTTACATCGTGACCTGCCGCTTGCAAGTGCCCTGCCATCGGGTAACCCATGACACCCAACCCTAAAAATGCTACTTTTGCCATCTGTTTTCCTTTATGCCATTGTTTTGCTGAATGTTGTCTTTTTATTAAGCTTTCTCATTCGCTATAAAAGTCAATGCTTGGGCCCCTACTTCGGGGAAGTATTCTTCTATTGCCGTCTGGAATTCAGTATGAATGCGTTCCACCTGTTCAGGGGCTAGTTTATCCAGCCAACCGCCGTACTTTCCTGTGGAAAAGAACTTGTCCATGCTAGGTGGTTTTTCGCGAAAACCTTCACTGCTTTCCTGTTTTTGCAAGGCTGCGAACGAGGTTTCCTTGAGCGCCCTTTGCATGGTCTTATAGTCAACAGGTACCTGCAGGAATTTCAACAGGCCTGTAAAGGCCGTTTTGGGGTTATCGACCATATCTTCATAACGCATGATATGGCGTGGCAGGCCCGGGGCCTTTACCCAACTTTGTATATGATCATCCCAACGCCCAAGTACTTCTAAAATACCGTTATCAGTCGATGAAATATTATTATGATCGCACATGCGATCAATCGCATCGTCGATGGGTATGTCATTGTGCCGGGAAAATGAAATCACCACATCAAAAGGATTGCGGATGATACAAATCGCGGCGGCGGTGACTTCAGGCATAATAAAGTCAATATCCCCCACCCGGTCAATTTTTGAATGCGTTTTGACAAACCGGTTGCCTTGGCTTGATTGGGCGATCAAACGCAAAACCTTTACACGCGTCTCGAACCAATGATCAAAACCCGCCCCGATAAAGGGTTTTCCTGCGGCCATGTCGAACCAGTCGGTTCGCACATCCGATGTTGTTATTGACGACAGTTCATTGATTGACAGGTTCTTGCCGGTGGGTTGAAAGTAATTACCCAAAAAGGCGCGCACCCATGTGTTACCTGATTTTGGGAAAGACCCGATCCAGATGATATTTTGCGGCACATTCATACTTCATACCCGAATTTCTTCATGACCCGCCCATGGTCTTGAATAATTTGATCAACTTGTTCATTTGTCAGCTCTGTTTTCCATTGCTCGGCTTTACCTTTTCTGAAGAAAAGCTTTTGGTTGTCAGAATTTTCCACAAAACTGGTTTTCTGTTCCTGTTCCTGCAACAGTTTGAAATCAGAAAAGCGCGTGGAGCGTTCCAAACGTTCTTGGTCAAACGGCAGGCCAATATGGTGTACTGCGCGTTCAAATGCTTCGACCGGGTCATTCAACATGTCTTCATAACGCAATACCAAGACAGGAAATTTTCTGGCCTTTGACCAGCCGATGGCATGGTTCGACCATGTTCCCAAGTATTGATAGACCGTGTCAGAGACCCCAAGCAGTGAATTATCTTTTCGTCCAATCCCTTCAATCGCTTCATCGATCGTGTTGCCGTAATGGCTGGCATAAGAAACGATCATGTCCAACGGGTTGCGAATGATATAGATCGCTGATCGGGTTAATTCCGGTGGAATTAAGCGTACCCCATAAGCAGTGGCGTTTTCGCAATGGGTTTTGACCAGATTGATATCAGCCTTGTTGTTTACAATTCCCTGTAAAACAGCAGGTCGGATACGTGCCCCTTGTGCGGGGTTGGTTGGATCAATCGGCTCTTTGGTGACCATACGGTAAGCTTTGACATTGGAATCCCCGATACCAACACGGTGTATCTGATTGATCGGAACAGGTTTTTCCGAATTATAAACATAATTCGCCAAAAACACCCGCAACCAAGTGTTTCCGGATTTAGGATAAGAGGCAAGCCAAACGATGGATTTCATAAAACGTCAATTCTTTGTGATTCTTTTGCGTCTTATACATAGTAAAAAGGGAAGACCGAAGTCCTCCCTTTTTTTAATTTATATAGATCGTTCAGTTTAGAAGCTGAATGATGCGCCTACGCCAACAACAGTTGCGTCTACATCATCAACGCCAACACCAACTTCTTCGAAGTCAACGCTTGCAATCCATGCGCCCACTGAGAAGTTTGATGCAACTTTGTATTTTGCAGCCAACATGATTGTTTGCAGTTTCTCTTCGCCACCGGCTTCGTTGTCTACGTTTGAACCTTCAAAGTATGTCAATGAGTAGCTCATTGGGCCGTTTGCATAACCGATACCGATGTCATATGAGTGACCGTCTTGTGCCGGAGTACCGTCTTGCTCAGCATATGAACCGCCGATTGTGAAGCCGTTAAAGCCAACGCTCAGACCAGCGCCCCAAACTTCAGGATCTATACCTACAGCAATAGAAGAAGCTGTACCCCAACGTGCAGATGCATTCACATCAACACCACCGAAGGAACCGCTGTAGTTAGCAGCAATATCGATGAAGTCAGTTGTTGTAGCGTTGTTGTTTACTGGGCCGTTTGTTTCGCCAGCGTCACGTGCGTATGAAATACCCAGTTGCAGACCGCTGAAACGTGGTGAGAAGTAGCTGATACGCGCCGCATCATTGTTACGAGCGTTCTCAATCAATGTTGAACCCAATGTACCACGGAACAAGTCAGCACCAGCTGTTGCACTTGAGTAAGGTACGAATGCTGTCAATGAGCTTGAGTTTGCAGAGATCAATGAAACATCAGGTGCTGACACAGTCATTTTGTAGCCAACTGAGTTTTCAGAACCGATGATCACTTTACCGAAGTCACCTGATACAGTGATGTATGATTCGTCGATTTGGTCGTCGTTTGTGTTTGAGCCGGCTTCCAATTGTACATCAACACCGATTTTGATGCCGTTGTCCAAAGTCAAAGATGGTTTGAACCAGATCTCTGCGTTTGTTTGGATGTCGATGCCGTCAAAGTCAGCACCAGCAACGCCTGCGCCGCCTACAGAAGCGATAGCGATGTTAGTTGTGTAGAAACCGCTTACGTTCATTGACAAAGCGCCTGCAGAGATTTCTACAGCGTTTGCCGCACCAGCGATGCCTGTAAGGGCGATAGCTGTTGTCGTTAGTAATGTGTTCTTCATTATCCCAATCCTTTTGATCGTGTTGCTAGTAAATTAGCATATTCGGTTTTCTGATCTTCGATGACTACAGGTTGAGCCAGCATCAAAAACCAGAGTTTTTATAACAAACTTCACCATGAAGCTCCGTTCGTTGACCTAAAAGCACATATTCCGGCCTCACAAACAAGGCATCCGATAGTTTTAGACCGAATTGGATAGTGAATCGTTACATCCCTGCAACAGAAACCTTCACCACATTCTTGTGAGCGGGCGAAAATGGGGCGTACAGTGAAAGTTTTTTATCATTTCAAGTAATTTCAAGTGAATCACACTGCTTTCTTGGGCTAATTTTTATAAAACTGAGTCTTTTAAAATTTCCGATAATTTCTCCTTATACATATAACCCGCTCAACACATTCTTAGGAAATCATCCTTAGCTATGGGCAGCAGAATACAGGCAAGTCTGCTTTGCAGGCACGGCACTCATAAAATTGCGAGGAAAAATGGCAAATCTAGATTATTCAAGTATTGATGCAACAAATGCGGCGGAAGCATTATTTTCAGGAGGTGCTACGATTGTAAGTGCTTCTCTTATCGGTTCTGACCAACAGGTCGCGGCTTTTTCAAATGGCGATGCGGTGGCGGATGAACTAACACCTGCTGACACCGGGTTGATCTTTTCAACTGGCAACGCCACGCATGCTACCAATGAAAGTGGCGAATTCAATCAAAAGTTAAATACATCGGGCAAGATGAAAACCGAAGGTAGTGATGACATTGCCGAACACACGACACATAAAACTTTTGATGCAGCCGGGTTGGAAGTGACTTTTATACCCGATCAGGATGCGCTTAGTTTTACGATGACTTTCGCTAGCGAAGAATACCCTGAATATGTGGGTAGCATATATAATGACATGGCAGCGGTTTACGTGAATGGTGAGTTGGTGCCTATTACAGGTACAACGAATGGTATTGTCGATGTGAATGCTGGGGATTTCTACAATAACACGGATAGTTCGATTAACACCGAGTTTGATGGTGTGGTTACAAGCTTGTCGGTGACAGCGAAGCTTATTCCGGGGCAGGAAAATACAATTAAAATTGTGATCGCAGATGTAGGTGACAATATATATGACAGTGCAATTCTGATTGCCGGTGACGCGATACAAATCATTGATGAGGCGGATTTAACGGCTGTAACTGTAGATGGCACTGAAGGGGCCGACACGATGCATGTGGGGTTTGTCGATCAACATGGCGACACAATCGATGGGGATGATGGTAATGCGGATGTTATTTTAGGGTATGGCGGTGCCGATGATATTATCGCAGGCCAAGGCAATGATCTGGCTGCAGGCGGTGTTGCGGGCAATGAATGGAGCCTTGTGGGTGGCAAATGGGTTTATGACGCATCGGCCATAGCGACAGGAGGTGCTAATGGCCCCAAACTGGATGCATCAGGCGACACCATACATGGTGGTGACGGCGATGACGTGGTTTTGGGCGGCGGGGGCAATGATCAGCTATATGGTGATGCAGGCGATGATGTTGTGAATGCCGGTGACGGTGATGATATCGCTTATGGTGGTGACGGCAATGACACACTTAACCTGGAAGACGGCGATGATTATGCTGAAGGCGGTGCGGGCGACGATATCATAAATGCGGGGGCTGGTGATGATGTGACCTTTGGCGGGGCGGGTGACGATAAGCTGCGCGGTGGTGACGGGGATGATCAGTTACATGGCGGTGAAGGCAGCGATGTGATCCATGCTGGCAAAGGTGATGATGCCGTTTCGGGCGGTGCAGGTAATGACAAGTTATTTGGCGGCGGTGGCAATGATAAAATGTCAGGCGGTGACGGTAATGACCACATAGAAGGGGGAACCGGCGACGATAAGCTGGATGGCGGGGCCGGTGACGACAAGGTGCTGGGGGGTGGCGGCGATGATGTTATCGCGGGTGGGGCAGGTTCTGACAAGCTTGTCGGGGGATCGGGTTCTGACACGATTGAAGGTGGTGCCGGTGACGACCATATGTGGGGCGGTAATTGGTGGAAAGACGGAAGTACGGATACCTTTGTTGTGTCCGCAGGGGGCGGCAAGGATATGATCCACGACTTTGAAACAGGCCATGACCAAATTGACCTGTCATCATACGGATTGGAATTTTCCGACCTACAAAATCTAATGACAAATCAAGGCTGGGCTACAGAGATTGATCTTAGCGGCTTGGACGGCGGGCAGAGCGGCGACAAAATATTGATCAAGTCGATTGATCCCGATGATCTGGACGAAATATTGATCAAGTCGATTGATCCCGATGATCTGGACGAAAGCAATTTCATCTTGTGATCTTGAATATGGAAACTGCCTAACAACGACGGTTTCCCCTATACTTAATGAAAGCCACTTATTTTGTCACAACCTGATCCCCTAAGTCAGTTGAAAAAGCAGGTAACCCCGCTGATTATTTTCAGCATGGTCACGAACCTTGCGGTTTTGGTCAGCCCGATCTTCATGATGCAAGTAATTGATCGTGTCGTTCCCAGTGAAAACCTAAGCACATTGTTGATGTTATTGATGGTGGCCTTGGGGGCCATCGCGACCCATGCTTTTGTTGAATTTTACCGTGATCAGTTTTTTTCCAAGACCGCGCGGTGGGTGGAAGCCATCGGGGCAAGCTCTGCTTTGCAGCTGACAGGGCAAGAACGCCAAGTGGCGATCCACAATGTTGGTCAACTGTCACGGTTTTTTAAAGGGCCGACAGCGACGGCGGCACTTAATATTGTTTGGGTGCCGTTATTCTTAACCGCCCTTGTTCTTATTCACCCGTTATTTCTGCTGCTGGCCACAGGCGTTATAGCAACAATTATCCTGATCAAGTTCGTCACAAAATTGCTGACGCAAGATCAGACGCAATCATCGGCGGCTTTATCGCGCCAAGAACAGCAGACATTAAAGGATGCAACTGATTTTCAAAAAGTGTCTGGGATACAGGCAATGGCGGAAAACCTGAAAGCAAAGTTTTTCAACATTCAATCGCAACGGCACTTAAGCGAAGATCAGATCACGGCTGCCACCTCTATGCGCACGGCAAGCCTTGGGTTTATACGGATGTCTTCACAAATATTGGCATTGGCACTTGGGGCATCACTGGTTGTAAGCGGTGATTTGTCTTCGGGGGGGATGATCGGGGCCTCTATTATCACGGCAAAGACCATCACCACGATTGAAGCCAGTATTAACAGCCTTACAGACATCAAGATGTCTTATGGCGCGTTCCAACAAATGCGCATAGATTTGGCGCGCAATCATGTGGCCCCGACCGAAGTGCCCGATCTTTCAGGTGCGCTGCGTGTTGAAGGGCTGATTTTTCCCCGTGGCGGTGGCGCACCCCCACGCCTTGATCGGGTTTCTTTTTCGCTGGAAGCAGGGGAATGCCTAGCGATTTTGGGTGATAGTGGCAGTGGCAAGACCACATTACTACATGCGCTTTGCGGCATTGATCCCTGCCCTATCGGCTCTACCTTTCTGGACGAAAGCGAAATACGCACGCTTGGCCCTGTCACATTCAATCAGGCAGTTGGGTACTTGCCGCAACAAGCGCAGTTGCTGAACGGCACATTGGCCCAGAATATTTCCTGTTTTGCGCCGGATCCGGATGATCAGCAGATCGTCAATGCGGCGAAAACCGCAGGGGTTCATGGATTGATTTCTGCCTTGCCGGGGGCATATGAGGCAGACATGGGTGAAAACCCATATTTGCTGTCAGCCGGGCAAAAGCAACGGGTTGCTTTGGCGCGAGCCATTTTTCAATCCCCCAGATACCTGTTTCTGGATGAACCCAACGCGCTTCTGGATGCCGCAGGTGAACGGCAACTTTGCGATACGTTGGCCACATTAAAAACGAAAGGCACAACTATTATTATGGTTTTGCATCGTTCAGGCATCATGGGGCTGGCAGATAAAGTTTTGATGCTGGATCATGGGCGCACCGCCGATTTCGGTGCGCGTTCTGAAGTTTTGGGGCGGATGAGTGATGGGCGTCAACGTCTGACTATTCCGTTAAATCCTGCCTCTTTACAGGATTTGAATGATTGGATTATTGCCCAGTTTTCACGCAATTCCGATACAGAGTTTTGTCAAAAATCAGTTCTGGTGGCGACAGAGATGTTTAATGCGGCCTGTCAAAACGGCCCGCAGGATAAACCGCGAGAAGCGATGTTTATCTTTAAGTTTCTGGATGCTGTCCGTTGTGAGATTATTTTAAAAGAAGAGCGACCGACGGATGCGGTTGGGAAAATGCAAAAAATCCGCTCATTGGTGCGCCATCCGGAAGTGAATATGTTTGATCTGCCCCCTGACGAAATTGCTTTAGCAGTTGTCACCCAACTGGCTGATAAGTTGGAGGTGCAAAATATAGATAAAGCATCTCTATTCTCGGCTTGGCTTTCCAGTGACAAATCTAAACTTGCAGAGGTTACAAAACATTGAACCCTGAAACCGAAATGCCGACAGAAATTACGAGACCATTACAGTTGGCGTTTATCAGCCTGAGTATCGCCATTTTATGCCTGATGGCCTGGGCGATTTTTGCCCCCTTATCCACCACGATAAGGGCAAATGGCACCTTGGTTTCAGCAAAACCCAGCTATGACATCCAGCATTCCTTTGGCGGGCGTATTAGGCAGGTTTTAGTCAAAGCCCAAAGCCAGGTGGAAAAAGGGCAGATTTTATTTGAGTTGGATGTTGCGACCCAAGTGAAAGGTTTAAGTGAGGTTAAAATCCAGATCGCAAATATTGAGGCTGAAAATGCGGTTATAAGGCAAATTCTGACGGCCACGGATACAGATAAGATTTTGAAAATCCCGCCAAACGATCTGATCAATGCGCGTTATTATGAACAACGTCGTCAGCTGAAGCTGGATATCAATGCGGAATTGCAAACAGCGAATGCGAACCGGAAGCGGGCCAGTTCCATTGAAGATGGTATAAGTATTTTGGTTATGCGGCGGCGCGTGAGGTCTGAAAGGTCGGTCAACCTAAATGCGCTGGTGCAAAAGGGCTTGCTATCAAAGGCGCAAGAAGAATTGCAATCTGATCAGGTTCTGTCACTGGAGGGCGAAATTAATGAGCAGGAAGAACAACTGGCATCGGTGCAAAATCAGGCGGATCAAGCGGTTTTGAATACGCAAAAGCTAAAAACCAAGTTTCGCCTGTCTTTGTTAAGCAGACAATTTGAGAACACTAAGCTTTTGCCGAATTTGCGGCGACAATCGTTGGCTTTAGAAGATGAGATTGATAGTGCAGTAATTCGCTCGCCTGTTTCAGGCACGGTTGTTTTTCTAGGCTATGACACCAATCAGATGTATGCAGCCAAGGGCACCACACTGGTCACACTTTCACAGGCCTTGGATCAGCCGATTGTGCAAATGCTGATCCCAACACAAACCATTGATCAGGTTCGGGTTGGCATGTCAGGCACGTTGACTGTTACAAGCCTGCCGCAGCGCAATTTGTCCAAGATACGCGTGCGATTGAAATCCATTTCACCCGATGCCGCCAAAGATAATGACGGAAACCCAACGGGGTACCCTGCGCAAGCCACCATTATAGGGGACGATCTGCAACAGGCGGTTGCTGGTCTGCATGGGGGTTTACATCTTATTGCGGACATGCCTGTATCAGTTGCTTTGGAAGGGCGAAAGACCACTTTTTCACAGTATTTAGTGACCCCTTTCTTTACCATGTTTGATGGGGCTATTCAGGACTAGAACGACATTGCCAGTTATCACTTTCATCGCTAGGCTGAGGTCATGTTTACCATAGAACACGAATTTGATGCCTCGGTTATTACATTAATAGACGAAGGCAAGGCCCCACTTAAAGAAGATGTGACCATTACAGTTTTTGCCTCACAGGTGAATGTTGAACAACTGGATGCGCGCACGGATACGGTGCAAAAAATCAGCCTGTCTTTGGGACAGCTACGTGAACTAGAGGCAGCATTGGATTTACCTGAAGGCAGTTACATAATTAAGAAACCCACTTAGCCGCCCTTATTTATCTTGTAACTACTATAGGTCTATTTGAAATAATTTATGCTTGGAGATGGCGCCGCAGATCAGTTTTATTTTACTTTTAGGCACTCCGATCGCTTTCGATAACAATTTAATAACAGCCGCCGTTGCTTTGCCGTTCTCAGGAACGGTTGTGACATAGACCCGAATATTCGCGCCATCCAGTTTGATCCGGTTGCGCGATGCTTTGGGGGTCACCACCACCTCAAAGGGTTTGCCCGATTGTGCCAGATAGCTAAGATCAATGTCTTTCAAAACCTTGCCTTAAATTGCGGCTTTGCGATTGGGCAAAGCCATGTCATAGATTCGTTTAAGCAAGCTAAGGGAAAAAGCAGATGAAAACAGGGTTTTTCTGGGATGAGAAATGTTTCTGGCACAGTGGTGGAAATTATGCGCTGACCACGCCTGTAGGCGGCAATGTACAACCTTTCGCCAGTGGCGGCCTGCCTGAAGACCCGGAAACCAAGCGGCGGTTGAAAAACCTGATTGATGTGACGGGGTTGGCAAAAGAACTTTCATGTCAATCCGCAGAGCCTGCCAGCATGCAGGATTTGCGCCGCGTGCATCCTGACAGCTATTTAACCAGTTTTAAGAAGATGTCGGATAATGGTGGTGGTGAGATAGGTTTTCATGCGCCATTCGGGCAAGGTGGATTTGAGATTGCGGCCCTTTCAGCAGGGCTGGTAAAGGGCGCATTATTCAGTGTCTTGGCAGGTGACACACAAAATGCCTATGCACTATCGCGCCCGCCCGGGCACCATTGTCTGCCTGACGACCCCAACGGATTTTGCCTGTTTGCCAATATTGCAATAGCGGTTGAAGCCGCGTTTGCCCAAGGCCTGACATCGCGTGTGGCTATTATTGACTGGGATGTGCATCACGGTAATGGCACCGAAGCGATATTTTATGATCGCGATGCTGTGCTGACCATATCGATCCATCAGGAAAACAATTACCCGTTGGATACGGGTGCTGCCGTGGATTGCGGATCTGAGGCCGGACTAGGTTATAATATGAATATCCCCCTACCACCCGGTGCAGGGCACGCGACTTATTTGGAAACGATGCAGCGTCTGGTATTGCCTGCGCTGGATGCCTTTGCCCCCGATGTAATCATCATTGCTTGCGGGTATGATGCAGCTGCCGTTGACCCGCTAGCGCGTATGATGGCAACGGCACAAACATTTCAAGACATGACAGGTATGGTTATGGGTGCGGCCGAAGAGCTGTGTGACGGACGTTTGGTGATGGCCCACGAAGGTGGGTATTCCGAGGTTTATGTGCCGTTTTGCGGTCACGCGATCCTGACACAAATGTCGGGTAGTGATATAGAGGCCGACGATCCTTTTGCCGAAACCTTTGAAATTCGCCAACCGAACGCGCGGGTTCAGGCGTTTTATTCCAGTATCATTGACGACTATGTAGAGCTGTTCGGATTTTAGACTTGTAGTTCCGGCAAATCCTTGAACAATTCCAGTGCTTCGGGGTTTGCCATAGCTTCGGTATTTTTCACCACGCGCCCATGCACTACATCACGCACCGCCAGTTCGGTAATTTTACCAGATTTGGTGCGTGGAATGTCCGTCACAGCGATGACCTTTGCAGGCACATGACGCGGGGTGGCGTTTTGGCGTATCTCGGTTTTGATGCGTTTGATCAAAACCTCATCCAATGTGGCCCCTTCACGCAAACGCACGAACAGCACAACGCGCACGTCGTTATCCCATTGCTGACCGATCACCAGACCTTCAAGCACTTCTTCGATGCGTTCGACTTGGCGATAAATTTCGGCTGTGCCGATACGCACACCGCCGGGGTTCAGTACAGCATCCGAGCGGCCAAAGAAAGTCATGCCGCCTTGAGCTGTCAGTTCCACCCAGTCACCGTGGTGCCAAATGTTGTCAAATTTTTCGAAATAGGCCGCAGAGTATTTCTTGCGATCAGGATCATTCCAAAAACCTACTGGCATTGAGGGGTGTGCGGATGTGCAGACCAATTCACCGGGTTCACACTGCAATGGCTTGGCGTTTTCATCGAACACTTGCGTGTTCATGCCAAGGTGCCGTTTCTGGCATTGGCCACGATAAACTGGGCTAATCGGGCTGCCGCCGACGAAACAGGCCACAATATCAGTGCCGCCTGCAACCGAAGACAGGCAAACGTCGGATTTCCAATCGCTATATATATAGTCGAAACCTTCGGGGGCCAGCGGGGAACCTGTGGACAGGATTGTGCGCAGGGCAGATAGATCATGGGTTTGGGCGGGTTTTATGCCGGCTTTGGCGCAAGCGTCTATATATTTGGCTGAAGTGCCGAATTGGGTGACACTTTCGGATGCGGCGATATCGGCCAGAATATTGCCATCGGGGTAAAACGGTGAGCCGTCAAACAAGACCAGTGTGGCCCCTGAGGCCAGCCCCGTAACCAGCCAGTTCCACATCATCCAACCGCATGTGGTGAAATAAAAGAAGCGGTCGTTCGGTTTGACATCGCATTGCAGCTGGTGTTCTTTTAAGTGCTGCAACAGCACGCCGCCAACAGAATGGATGATGCATTTGGGCAGGCCTGTGGTGCCCGATGAGAACATTATATATAAGGGTGAGGCGAAATCGACGCGGGTATAAGCGATTTCTTTGGCTTCATATGCAGCCAATGCATCGGCCCAATGCAGGCCTTTTGCGCCCAGAACAGAAATATCCGCAGATGTTTCCACATAAGGAATGACAATGACTTTTTGCACCGAGGGCAAATCTTGGGCCAGTTGGGCGGCCACGTCCAAAGAAGAATGCGTTTTGCCGTTGTAGTGATAGGCGTCTGCGGTGAACAGGATTTTAGGTTCAATTTGGCCAAAGCGGTCTTTGACGCCGTTCAGACCGAAATCAGGTGAACACGATGACCAGACGGCACCTAGACTGGTGACCGCCAGCATGGCAGCGATGGCTTCGGGTAGGTTGGGCACGAAGCCCGCAACGCGGTCGCCCTGCCCTATACCTTGTGCAATTAAAACCTGTTGTAGCTTTGAAACGGTTTGTTTCAAGTCGTCCCATGACCATACAGTACGCCCGCCATCTTCACTGCGAAAGATAATACAGGGGCCTTCGCCCGCGTGGCCCAAAAGGTTCTCTGCGAAATTGATTTTCGCGTTCGGGAAAAACTGTGTGTCTATAAGAGTGCCAGTTTGGGCCATCACTGGGCTGGATTTATCACCGATAACTCCGCAGAAATCCCATAACGCATCCCAGAATTCTATGGGGGATGAAACTGACCAGTTCCATATGGCATCATAATCCAGTGCCGCGTTGCCCGATTGTTTAGATGCAGCGGCAATAAACTTTGCCAGCAGACTGGCTTCGATACGGTCTTGTGATGGTGCCCACATTGGTTGCAGATTATCAGACATAACGACCCCTCTTTGATACAGCGGCAATCTGTCAATTTTTCAATGGAAATACCAGTGCGTATTTCTACTACTTACTGACTTTCGGAGTTAAATCAAAAACACACCCGTCTATGGCGTATTTAGGCGGTGTAATACACAAAGCTTTGGCAACCTTCCAAGCAGCCACTACTTTAGGCACGTACCCACGTGTTTCTGCGAAAGGGGGTACACCTTTATGTTTCTTAACCGCGTTTTCACCTGCATTATATCCAGCCAATGCCAGTACAGGGTCATGATTGAACTCTTTGAACAACCAATCCAAGTAAGCCACCCCGCCTGCAATGTTCTGCTTGGGGTCCGTACTATCTGTTACGTTAAAACGTTTCGCGGTTGCGGGAATAAGTTGCATTAGCCCTACCGCGCCTGCTGAACTGACTGCATCAGGCATTCCCGCAGACTCGACCCCCATAACGGCCAAGACCAGGGCAGGTGAAATTTCTTTACCAACAGTTGCCAGTAATATGTCAGTACCGTAATTGGCCACCAGTTTACGCATCGTTGTTAAACTAGGTGCCAGGTTTTGAGCGTTTTTCGGTGATTTCTTGAGCTGTAACTCTGCATCAATCAGGCGCATTAACGACGCCCCTGATATATCGTGCTTAAAATCGGCCCAAAACCAATCATATTGATTTACAGCGATTGTACCTTTTGCTGCTATATCCGCTGCAGGAGCAACATTGGGTTTCTTTTTTGAGGGTACTTTAGGTTCTATCTGGATATTTATGCGCGACCCAAGCGGCAGTTGCCCGACCTTTATGTGTTTAAATGTATACTCAGTACCAGCTTGTGCGGTTCCATAAGACATCACAAAACCAGTTAAAATAAAACAATGGCATAAATTTATGGGCCATGATTGTAGATATTTCATTGAAACCTGCTCTTTTTTTTAAATCTTTATACGTGATTTTATTTAAAACGGGGGGAATATGGCCATATTTGCGCAAATACTGTGGCATTACTGACATAGTCCAACCTACCCGCATTAAATATGCGAGGCTTATAAAAAAAAATTGCACTATAACTACATGTTTTAATTATGTTAAAAAAATAAATACAGTTTAATCTGATTTATTTTTACTTTTTTTTAGGCCAGCCAAACTGTTGCCGCATTTAAAGGGCTTATTAGGTCTCGAAAGCACGGGAACAATCCCAAACAAACAAATAGCTTTCTTAACTTAGAGACCTTGGAGGGTACACAAATGAAAAAGTTTTTAAATGATGAATCAGGCGCTGTAACAGTTGATTTCGTAGTTCTGACAGCTGGTGCTGTTTTGCTCGCAGTGGGCGTAGGTTCTGCACTGGCGACTAAAGTTACTAAAGCGATCTCTGATATCTCTCTTTAAGAGACATATGGAATATCCATATACTAAACAGAGGGATAGCTGCCATGTAGCTATCCCTTCTTTGTTTCATAAAGTCTGATTGTAATGATTGTGAAGCATAATATCTAGCTAATTTTAAGGGGTTATCATGCGTATTGTTTTTGCACTGGTATTAATACTTGGCGTCGCTCTGGCTGGGGGTGCAGTCTATTTTGCAGCACAGCAATTTGGCGCAAATCAAGCAAGGATTGCCGAACTCAAAGAACGTATTACTAAAAATGTTGAACTGGCAGAGGTTTATGTAGCTGCTACTGAGCTTCGATATGGGCAGGTTCTGACAAAAGAGGATGTGAAAATCATCGAATGGCCTGCGGACAGCGTGCCAGAGACTGCATTTACTAAAATCGAAGATCTTTTCGGTGCAGAAGACGAAACAGATGCACGCATCGTGATCCGTGTTGTTGATGCAGGTGAAATCATACTAGCGACCAAAGTTACCGATCTGGGTGAAGATGCGGGCGTTGCATCGCGTTTAGAAAAAGGTATGCGGGCATTCACATTACGCGTTGATGTTGCCTCTGGTGTATCCGGCTTTCTGCGTCCTGGTGATAAAATTGATATTTATTGGACGGGTCAGCTCAGCGGTAGCGGTGAAAGACGCGGTGAGACAGTAACTAGATTGATTATGGACGGTATTTCATTAATCGCAATTGATCAAACCTCTGGTAAATCCACCGCAGAGCCAACAGTTGCTAAAACTGTAACCGTTGCAGTATCTCCAAAAATTGTTGCCAGTTTAGCGCAAGCACAATCAACAGGTAAGCTGCTGTTGTCTTTACGCGGAGTAGACGACGAAACAGTTTCGGGTGCGATTGAGGTCACACAAAATGATCTATTGGGACGCGAAACAATTCAGGTTGAGGCCGAACAAGTTAAACGTGTTTGCACAATTAAAACACGTAAAGGCGCAGAGGTTATTGAGGTTCCAATCCCCTGTTCCAACTAAAACAACATTACAAGTTTTCCAGAAAGGCGCATCTTCATGCGCCTTTTTTGCTTATTATTCAATGCAAGATGCAAATTATACAGCTTCTGCATTCAAAGGCATCCCACAGACTGTTGCGAGTTATCCACAGTAAGAAACACGAATAAACTATTGATTCTTGCAATAAAAACAGAAATGTCGCATGATAAGAAAAATAATAAAAAACGAAAACAGTGGTCAGAGAGGCAGATCACATGAAACTTACAAAACTACTAGGCACGGTTTTGACCGGCTTGTTGTTGAGCGCAACATTGCCCGCTCATATGTCATATGCACAAAACACACTTAAAATCATGCGCGGATCTACAACCAGTGCAATCTCGGTAAAATTGAACCGAGCTATTGTGATGGAGTCGGATCAGCCATTTGCAGAACTTTCCGTTGCAAACCCTGGCATTGCGGATATCGCAACTCTTTCCGACAAAACAATTTACATCTTGGGCAAAGCACCTGGACGAACCGTTTTGACGCTTTTAGGCCCTGACGGTAAGCTTATTACCAACGTGGATATCAAAGTCACACCGGATTTAGCCGAGCTTAAAGAACTTCTAAAAGAAATTCTACCTCGTGAAAAAATCAGAGTGCGTTCTGCGAATGATGGTATTGTTCTAAGCGGCACAGTGTCCGGGGCTGCAAAAGTCGCCCTAGCCATGGATTTAGCCAAACGTTACGCTGTATTTGATGAAAACCTTTCAGAATACAAACTGACCAACCTTCTATCTGTTGGCGGGTCTCAGCAAGTCATGCTGAAAGTGCGTTTCGCTGAAATGCAGCGCACAGTCGCTAAAAGTTTCAGTACGTCACTTGGACTTGCATCATCCAGCGTTCCTTTTGGTAGTGCTGGGTCGCGAACTACCAACAGCTCTTTGGCGACGGGAAACACACGACTGACAGCACCAAATGGAATTCTTAATATTGGGTTCACATCTGGCGGCCTGGCTATTTCCGTATTACTGGAAGCATTGGAAAGCAAAGGGTTAGTTCGTACTTTAGCCGAGCCAAATCTGGTGGCATTATCCGGCGCAGAAGCTACCTTCCTTGCAGGTGGCGAATTTCCAATACCTGTAGCGCAAGATAACAACGGCACTATTACTGTCGAATTTAAACCTTTTGGTATCGAGATGAAATTCATTCCGACGGTCATAGACGGCGACTTAATTAATCTGGTCATCGATACGTCCGTAAGTGAAATTGATCCCACAAATGCATTTGAAAGTGGGGGTATCAGCATCCCTGCCTTTACAAAACGTCAGGCTTCAACTGCTGTTGAAATTCGTGACGGGCAAAGCCTTGCGATTGCAGGGCTATTGCAAGATAATTTCAGAGATCTGGCAGGACAGGTTCCTTGGCTGGGGGATATTCCTATTTTAGGGGCCTTATTCAGAAGTGCCGACTATTCACGTTCGCAAACCGAACTTGTAGTTATTGTTACGCCGCATCTGGTAACACCCGTAGATGGCGATACCCTTACCCTACCGACAGACCGGGTTAAACTACCTAGCGAAAACGATCTTTTCTTACGTGGGAAAGTAGAAGGTGGCAAAAGAACAGTGAAACGCGGAACAGTTGCTGCGCAAGATTTCAGTGGCTCTTATGGCTATGTGATGGAGTGATATGATGAAAATTTCAACCTTATCCCTTTCCGTTTGTGCCGTAATACTTTCAGCCTGTGGTGGTGCCGACTATTTTATATTCAGCGATCACGAAGTGCAGCCTGAAGTACGCAATGGCCCGTTTGGTGCAGCGAACGCGAACAATATTGCGGTACAAGCTGGCCTTCAAACAAGCGCAATGCTGGCCAATCTTACGCGAAAATTTGCAAGCGATACCCCTGCCACAATCAATTTTGCGTTCAACTCATCGCAGCTTGATGGGCAAGCCCGTGCGGCCCTTCAACAACAAGCTGCATGGATAAAAGCACGGCCGCAGATCACCTTTACTGTTTTTGGACATACTGACAAAGTTGGCGGAAATTTCTTTAATAAGGCATTAGGCAAGCGACGTGCGCTGAATGCCGTTAACTATATGATTTCATTAGGCGTAAGTCGGTCAAAAGTGCGCGCAGTTGCTTCTTTTGGTGAAACACAGCCACTTGTACTAACAGAAGGTCCAAACCGCCAGAACCGCCGAACAGTTACGGAAGTTTCTGGCTTTGGAGGCGCTAAGAAAGGTGGTACACTTGATGGGAAATATGCTTTGGAAGTATACAATCGATACATCACGCTGGAAAATCAGGAAATTTTGAGTGAAAGAGATCAAGGTATTGTTGCCGCAAGTACAACCGCTGGCGGCGGTTAAATACGCTATACACCTATAGTTGATAAAGCTGGAATGGCTTCTCTCTCAGAGGAGCCATTTTTTATTTATGATTATTTAGTCACTAAAATACGTATATTTTTATCATTACCCCCGCAAAAATGACACATTTCAAGGCTACATCATTCAAGAGGAAATTTCTCTCTTACGACGAAAACGCCGAAGGGATTAAAGATTGGGCATTAAAATGAGTGTAGCAGAAGAAGTAAATGAAGTAGACGCCGATACAATCGAAGCATGTGCAATTGCGCGTGATCTTGAAAATTTCGGGGTACTGATTGAAGATTTGGAAGCCCGGCTTGGCGCAAGCTGGGGTGGATTAGATTTCAATAATGCAGAAGATATTCTGCGCAGTTCACATGCAGATACATTGAAATTTATCGCAATCGCTTTGGATAAAAATGATGAAACCGATTTAAGTGTAGTAGACAGTATTATTTTTACCGCAAAAGAACGCGGTATTAAAGTAATATTGGTCACACATGACCTGTCAGCCATATCTTTGCATAAACTGATGCGCCTAGGTGCCGACGATTTTGTGCCTTATCCAATTCCGGAAAATGCTTTAAACGAAGCGGTTGACCGTGTGCTAACAGTGCCCGAAGAAAAAGTAATCATCAAAGAAGTTTTTGTACAATCAGATGGGGCACCTGCTGCATCTGCAGCAACGTCGGCGCCAACAGCGGTAAAACAAGGTGTGCTTCTTCCCGTTTACGGACTGGCAGGTGGTGTTGGTGCAACAACATTTTCGACCAATCTGGCATGGGAAATGCAAACTATTCTAAACCCTAAAGGCAAAACTGTTTGTATTATGGACTTTGATTTTCAGTTTGGTTCCGTTGCAACATATCTAGACGTTGCCAAGAATGAAGCTGCATTTGAACTGATCTCGGACATTGGTAATGCGGATGCCGAATCCTTTAAGCAAATTGTTTCAAAGTATAAAGATAAACTGGCGGTTCTGCCTTCCCCGCAAGATGCTGTTCCTTTAGAATTTATCAGCCCTGAGGATGTCAAACAAATCATTAGTCTAGCAAGATCCTGTTATGATGTAGTTATTATCGACGTCCCACGTACATTAGTAAGTTGGTCAGAAATACTATTACAAGAGTGCGAACTGTACTTATGTTTGGTGGGTCTGGAAATGCGATCCGCGCAAAATATACAAAGATTTTTGCGCGCATTGAAAGCAGAAGACTTACCTTTCGAAAAGGCCCAGTTTATTCTTAATCGCGCACCCAAAATGACTGATCTAAGCGGAAAATCACGCCTGAAAAGTATGACGGAATCGCTGAATATTGAATTACGCTGGCAGCTTTCCGATGGCGGAAAGCATGTACCAGCTTCGGGCGATCACGGCGTTCCTTTGGCTGAAATGGCCACAAAGAACCCGCTTCGTAAAGATATAGTCAAAATCGCAGAAACCTTCGCAGAGCTCTGCGAGGGGCAGCAACTTTCTGCCGCAGCTGAGTAACGCCCATGTTTAAAAGATATAGCAAATCAACGCCAGATAAACCTAAAGCAGTAGCAGAGGTTGTACAGGAAGCACCACCACCAGTTGTTCAACCTTCAGCCCCCGCGTCTCTTGAAAAACCAAAAGCCGTTGTGCCTATAAAAGAGCCCGCAGCGGCACCGGTTTCATCAGAAGCGTCGTCAAAGGATCAGAAACGCAAAGAGCGTTTAATGGATGTGCGCATGCAAATGCACAAACGTTTACTAGAAACATTGAACTTAGCTGCGATTGATAAAGCTTCCGAAGCCGATTTGCGACGTGAGATAACAGCGGTTACTGCAGATGGTTTGCAAGAAATTGGTATTGTATTAAACAAATCAGAGCGAGACGATTTGGTTCAGGAATTACTGGATGAAGTTACGGGCCTTGGCCCGCTAGAATCATTGCTGCGGGATGATGACATCGCCGATATTCTGATCAATGGGCACAAACAGATATTCATTGAGAAAAATGGTAAACTAACACTGTCAAAAGTGCGTTTTGCAGATGAAAAACACCTGTTGCGCGTGATCGACAAAATCGTATCCGCTGTTGGGCGCCGTGTTGATGAAAGTAACCCTTATGTAGATGCTCGGCTAAAGGATGGTTCACGTTTCAACGCAATCGTTCCCCCTATTGCGGTGGATGGTGCATTGGTATCCATTCGTAAGTTCAAGAAAGAAAAGCTGAGCATTGATCAGTTAGTCAAATTCGGGGCCTTTACTGAAGAAATGGCCGCCTATTTACAGTCAGCCGTTGCAACACGACTTAACATTATCGTTTCCGGTGGTACCGGTTCGGGTAAAACAACAACACTAAATGCGTTGTCTGGCTTTATTGACGATGACGAACGCATCGCAACAATCGAAGACACAGCCGAGTTGCAATTGCAACAAACCCATCTGGCACGGATGGAAAGCCGTCCTGCCAACGTGGAAGGCAGTGGCGCTGTGACCCAAGAAGACTGTTTGCGCAACGCTTTGCGGATGCGCCCGGACCGTATTATCGTTGGGGAAACCCGTGGTTCTGAAGTGCTGGACATGCTTCAAGCAATGAACACAGGCCACGATGGATCCATGACAACCATCCACGCCAATAATGCACGCGATGCTATTGCTCGTTTGGAGAATATGATTGCGATGACAGGTGTTGACCTGCCGATCTCTGCATCCCGTGCGCAAATCGCATCAGCTGTGAACCTGATCGTACAGGTAAAACGTCTGCAAGACGGGTCACGTCGAATGACATCCATCACAGAAATCGTCGGGATGGAAGGTGGAATTATTTCCATGCAGGAAATCTTTAAATATGAAATTCGGGGTACAGGTGCTGGCGGTAAGATCATTGGGGATTTCACCCCAACAGGTATGCGCTCACACTATGCAGATCGCTTCAAGCAGTGGGGTTATGACCTGCCTGCAAGTATTTACACCAAAGTAGCAGCCCAGTAGGAGGGTAAACCATGTCAATTGCAACACTCTTAATTTTACTGTTCATCGGTGTTCTAATGATCATCGAGGGTTTGTATCTTGTCGTGTTCGGCAAAAATATCAAACTTAACTCACGCGTTAACCGAAGGTTAGCCCTGCTGGAACAAGGTAAAGGCCACGAAGAAGTTCTTAACACCTTGCGTAAAGAGCGTGAACAGCATGCTAAATCAAAGAAAGTGCCGTTGTTTTCTATTTTAGGCAACAAAGCGGCACAGGCAAATATCGCATTTTCACCCAAAGCACTGGTGATGATCATGGTTGCTATCTCTATGGTAAGTTTTACCATTATTTTCATTGCAAGCAGCATATCGCCGCTTATCATTGCTTTTATCTCTGTGGCTATGGGTGTGGGTGGCGTTTTTATATGGCTGAACAATAAAGCAAAAGCACGCCTTGCATTATTCGAAGAACAATTACCCGATGCTGTTGAACTTATCGTTCGGTCTTTACGTGTTGGGCACCCTTTTTCCAGTGCAATCAATGTTGTCGCCCAAGAAATGTCTGACCCTATCGGTACTGAATTTGGCATTCTTTCAGACGAGTCTACCTATGGCCGTGACCTGACTGTAGCACTTGAAGATCTGGCTGATCGCGTTGACATCCAAGACCTTCGTTTTCTAACCGTAGCTGTGGGTATTCAAGCACAATCAGGTGGTAATTTGGCAGAAGTATTAGATGGCCTTGGAAAAGTGATCCGATCACGTTTCAAGCTTTTCAGACGTGTAAAAGCCATTACATCGGAAGCAAAGTTTTCCGGCTATTTCCTATCTGCATTCCCAGCTGTTGCACTGTTGGCTATTTTGGCAATTCGCCCAAATTACTATGACGATGTGATGGACACACCTGCCTTCATTCCCGCATGTATTATTGTTGCAATCATGATGCTGCTTAATGTTATTATTATGCGCGCCATGGTCGATATTAAGGTGTAGTGCAATGTCTAGTATCATAGAAACAATCACATCTCTATTAGGACCTTTAGGGCCGATTTTAGTATTAGGTGCAAGCGGGCTAGTTCTGGCCACGGTGACCCTACCGTTTATGCTTATCAAAAAGAAAGACCCGTTTGACAGAATACAGTCACCAACACAGTTTCAAGCAGATACAATAGCTTCCAACAACCCTGCAACCAGCCTTCGTTTTGCAAAAAAGAAAGGGCCAAACCTAGACAAGTTTGCTTCTTTTCTTGAGCCTCAAGACGTGGAAGAGTATTCAAAAAGAAAACTCAACCTTTTAAGGGCTGGCTACCGGTCTAAAGACGCAGTGCGCCACTTCCACTTCATACAATTTTTATTAGCTATTATAGGCATAATTGTAGGGGTGATTTACGTTATATTCTTCTCAAATGACACAGAGATGACAAACCAATTATTAAAAGGTGCCGCACCCGCAGGTGTTGGTTATTATTTACCAATTTACTGGATCAAAAGCCGTGTTACTAAACGAAAAGACGAGCTGGAAAGCGGTTTCCCAGATAGCTTGGACTTAATGCTTGTTTGTATTGAAGCTGGCCAATCACTGGATCAAAGTATTGCTCGTGTGGGTAAAGAGTTAGTGCACTCATATCCGCAGCTGGCCGATGAATACATTATTATTGCCAACGAAATGCGTGCTGGTAAGGAAAAAGCAACGGTATTAAAAGATTTTTCTGAACGTGCGGATGTTCCGGACATCAAATCATTTGTGACCGTACTTGTGCAATCCGCACAATTCGGTACCTCTATCGGGGATAGCTTACGGGTTTATGCTGGCGAAATGCGCGACAAAAGGATTATGCGCGCTGAAGAAAAAGCCAATAAACTGCCAACAAAAATGACCCTTTGTACAATGGGTTTCACAGTGCCACCACTGCTGGTGCTTTTGGTCGGGCCTTCCGTATACCAAATCATGCAAGTTCTTGGATAAGATCGGCTAGTTCTGTGAAACAGGCAAAACCAACCAACATTTTATTTGCGATATTAACAAGCTTCATTTTAACCGCCTGTATATCAAGCCAAAATGATCCTTTGACAAATTTAGGGCAAGGCCCAAATGCACCGGTTGATATCGCCCACATCTCTGAAGCCATTGACGGTTTGATTGTTGGGCACCGGCTAATGGCTGCTGGCGAATACGAGGTGGCCTTGCGCGCGTATACCCGCGCCGCAGCAGAACACGGGTTAAACTCTGATGTGTTAAGTGCCCTTGGTTCTGCCAATTTAAAACTTGGGCGCCTTAATCAAGCAAAGAAGCTTTTAAAGCGTGCCGTCGAAAAAGATGACCGTTTTGTGCCAGCCTGGAACAATTTGGGAGTTGTATTGTCCAATCAAGGCAATCTACGAGAGGCAAAACGCGTCTTTCAGCTCGCATATGCGCTAGATAGTGGTAATTCTGATGAAATTCGCACAAATCTTACCAAAATCATCGCAAAGATCGAAAAATCAGGTTATACTGAGCAGAATAATAATGATAAAAACGAATTCCATTTGGTCAGACGTGGAAACGGCAGGTATCTGTTGTTGAGAACGGCCAATTCGGGATAGAGCAGAAACAGGATACAGGTAATGCGAACTCCACTTTGGAATGTGGTTTGTTTGGTGAGTGCGGTCGGGCTGGCAGCATGTAACGGAGCAACAGGACCATTTGCGAAAAAGAACCCCGAAAAAAACGCGCTGAGTGTTATTGATGCGACCGACTTGAATGACATCATGCTAACGGTTGCGGATCCAAATGAAGCCGTTAACTATTTCAAAGAGGGCTTATCCAAAGAGCCTACACGCATTGATTTTCAACGCGGTCTTGCCAGTTCTTTAGTCCGTGCAAAACGTTCAACAGAAGCCTTAGTCGTTTACAAAAATCTACTTGCCCATGAAGATGCCACTCATGAAGATCGGGTTAATTATGCCGATGCTTTAATCCGCTCCAACAAATGGAAAGAGGCGAAGGCAGAGCTGAATAAAATACCGCCAACTGTGGAAACATTCAAACGCTATCGTTTGGAAGCTATGGTAGCTGACTCGCAAAAGAAATGGAAAAAGGCCGATAGTTTTTATGAAACCGCTGTGGGTCTAACCACACAGCCTGCAAATGTACTGAATAACTGGGGTTATTCCAAGCTGACACGCGGGGCATATAGCGATGCTGAAGAGCTGTTTTTAGAAGCGATTTCTTATAATTCAAAATTATTTACAGCAAAAAACAATTTAGTTCTGGCGCGTGGATCACAGAAAAATTACACTTTGCCACTGATAAAAATGACACAAGAAGAACGTGCGCAATTATTATACACACTGGGGCTGACTGCTGTGAAGAAGGGCGATAAAGCCGTTGGGCGCGGCCTGATAGAAAGCGCCATAGAAACCCATCCTAGCCATTTTGAAGCCGCTGTTCGTACCTTGGAAGCTTTAGGTTAAGGGTACTAATATGTTGAATTTACCTGAATACATTCTGCTTCTGCCTGCAATTCCCATCGGTATTTGGGTCGCATGGAGTGATATGAAGTTCATGCGCATACCCAATGTAGCATGTTTTGCTTTGTTTATCAGTTTTCTGATACTGGCTCCGTTAATTTATGATTTTCACCAATACGGTTTCAGAATAGCACAGGGGTTAGTTGTATTATTTTTTGGTTTTTTTGCGACGGGCATTGGCTTGGTCGGCGGCGGAGATTCAAAGTTTGCGGCGGCAATGGCGCCATTCATTGCCCTTGAAAATATTTTTCCTTTTATTTTCTTAATCGGAATTTTATCGTTAATTTCCGTCGGCTTACACAAGTTAATCGGCATCACTCCCGGCCTAAAAAACCATATAAAAGACTGGGATTCATGGAATGAACACGGCATGTTCCCCTTTGGCGTAACTTTAGCCGCCAGTTTGATTGCACATCTGGTTTTGAATAGCCCGCTTATCTAAAAAATGCCTAACTTCAGCCTTAGTTTTGCTTGCAAATTTTACTTTTATATCTCCAAACGGCACTGGCCGATGATATGAAGGGCTAAATTATGAACATGCATTCCAGAATTGCGCTTGCGCCACTTGAGCCAAGTACGCTTGAAGAAACAGGCCTTTCTACTATTTTCGCGCGCGAAATCTTCATCAAAACCATGTTTCGCAAAAACCTTCAACATGCCAGCCAAATGGCCAAAGAACTTTGCGTGACAGTTCCCGTTGTCATGGAACTTATCGAGATGTGCCGTGCCCAGAACCTGATTGAAACTTTGGGCAATGGTGACGGCGATATGGCCTCGCAAATGCGTTATCAGATGACTGAAACAGGAAAACGCACAGCTTTACTTGCTTTGGAGCAATCTGAATATTATGGTGCTTTACCCGTTCCCATGGCTGATTTTGAAATCCAAGTTGAACGTCAAACCATCCGCAATGTCGGCATCACGAAAGCTAAACTAGAAGACGCTATGGATCATCTGATTATCCCAGATGGTTTGCTTGATCAAATCGGCCCTGCAGTTAACTCTGGCAAATCAATTCTTATGTACGGCCCCCCCGGCAATGGTAAATCATCCATTTCAAATGGCATTCGCGCGGCAATGGGTGATAAAATATTTATGCCAAGAGTATTGGAATATGCGGGCCAGGTTATTTCTGTTTATGACCCCATCATCCATACCAGTGCTAATTCTGCCGAAGAAGATCAATATAGTTTGCGCCGTGTCGGTGGCGATTTTGATAAACGGTACGTACAATGTGACCGCCCCACAGTTATCACAGGCGGTGAATTGACATTAGACATGCTTGAATTGAAATTCAATGCAACATCCAAAACCTATCAGGCCCCTTTGCAGTTAAAAGCAGCTGGCGGCATATTTATCGTTGACGATTTAGGGCGCCAAAAAGAAACTCCGCAAGCGTTAATCAACCGTTGGATTGTTCCAATGGAAGGTGGCGAAGATATTTTAAGTCTGCAATCGGGTGAAAAATTTACTGTACCGTTTGATACACTGGTGATTTTTTCCACCAACTTCCACCCAAACAAAATCTTTGATGGTGCTGCATTACGCAGGATTGCTTTTAAAATCCTGATTGAGGCACCGAGCCGCGAAGATATGCTGCAAATCTTCATGTTGGTGGCTAAAGCAAAAAGGTTTGCTTTGGATAAAGAAGCATTAATTTATCTGTTTGGTGCAAAATATGATGAAATAAACCATAAATATGCAGCATATCAGGCCCCTTTCATTATCGACCAGATGATTGCTACATGCGAATATCAAGGCATGCCACGTATTATGACACGTGATCTGATTGATCAGGCTTGGGCACATATGTTCGTAAAAGAGCGCGATATTGAGTGTTAATCAGATTAAGCGTATATATTTTCCAAAATATTACGATTTCAATCTTAAATAGAGCAATTAAAATGTGAACCCCTACGGGGTGATCTATGAGTATTTGAACACATGATTTTTTAAATTTATTTAGAAATTACCAATAATGAAAAGAACATTCTAAATAAAAATATACGCAAAATAATTGATTAAATTCATCAAAAACTATCAATCTGAAACATAGTATTTAAGGGCTTGTGCAAACCCAAAATACCCACCAACATAGCAACGACACGGTTCTTATAGAAACGTGTTACCACCCTGGCTGATAGTTTGCAGTTTATTTTGTTCTTGATTTGCGTATCGCTGACTATCAGCTTTTTCCAAACTTTACCAATTACGCCGTCAAACCCTCAGGCTCATCCAATCCGTTTGCGCGGCAACACGCAGTTACCGCATTCGCCAGCAGGCAAGCGATCGTCATTGGCCCAACGCCACCCGGAACGGGCGTAATGGCCCCTGCTTTTTCCACTGCACTAGCGAAATGCACATCGCCCACAAGACGGTTCTTGCCTTCACCCCTTTCAGGTGCGGGAATGCGGTTGATGCCCACATCAATCACTGTGGCCCCTTCCCTGATCCAGTCGCCAGTAATCATCTCTGGGCGACCCACAGCGGCGACAAGGATGTCGGCACTACGGCACAAGGCTTCAATATCTTTGGTGCGACTATGGGCGATTGTGACGGTGCAACTGTCCTTTAGTAACAATGCCGCCATCGGTTTGCCCACAATGTTTGAGCGACCCACAACAACAGCGTTAAGGCCCGACAGGCTGCCATGGTGATCACGCAGCATCATCAGGCACCCAAGGGGCGTGCAGGGCACCATTGATTTTTGCCCTGTGGCCAGCAGGCCAACGTTAGAGATGTGAAATCCATCAACGTCTTTTGCAGGGATAATCGAATTGATGACAAGTTCTTCGTTCAGATGATCTGGTAGTGGTAACTGGCACAAGATACCATGCACCGCAGGATCATTGTTCAGCTGATCAATAAGGGCCAGAAGGTCGGCCTCGGATGTATCCGAAGGCAGTTTATGTTCATAGCTGTTCATGCCAACTTCGACAGTCGATTTATTTTTATTGCGTACATAAACTTCGCTTGCAGCGTCTTGACCTACCAGAACCACAGCCAAGCCCGGTGTAATACCGTGTTCTTCTTTCAAGCGGGCTACATGTGTGGCCACTTTGGCGCGAACGCTGGCGGCAAATTCTTTTCCATCGATGATCTTAGCAGTCATTCTAAACCCCTTTTTCGTCTTGTTTACAGCTTAAAGGCCGCCCCTAAAAGCGGCCTTTAGCTTATGTATAGCGGTTGTACGCCTTAGAACAATCCGTCGATTTGACCTTCATCATTGATATAGATGCTTTCGGCACTTGGTACACGCGGCAGCCCCGGCATGGTCATAATCTCACCACAGATCACCACGATAAAGCCCGCACCCGCACTTAGGCGCACTTCACGCACAGGCAATGAGTGGCCTGTAGGTGCGCCGCGCAAAGCTGGGTCAGTACTGAAGCTGTATTGGGTTTTCGCCATACAAATCGGTAGTTTACCATAACCTTGATCTTCCCACTGTTTTAGCTGATCACGGATTTTCTTATCGGCAATTACTTCATCAGCGTGATAAATACGTTTCGCAATGGTATCAATTTTTGCCATCAATGGCATGTCGTCTTTGTAAAGTGGTGCAAACTGGCTGACACCACTGTCAGCTATTTCAGCCACCCGAGTGGCCAGATCAATCGCACCTTTTGAGCCAAATTCCCAGTGCTGCGACAGGATCGCTTCAGACCCTTGGCTTTCCACATAATCCTTAACCGCCTGCACTTCGGCATCAGTATCCGTCACAAAGTGGTTAATGGCGACCACCACCGGTACACCGAAGGATTTCAAATTGCCGATGTGACGGCCAAGGTTTGCACAACCCTCTTTAACCGCGTCCACGTTCTCTGGGCCAAGGTCAGCGCGCAACACACCACCGTTCATTTTCATCGCACGAATTGTGGCTACCAGAACCACACAATCAGGTGCAAGACCTGCTTTGCGGCATTTGATGTTCATGAATTTTTCGGCACCCAGATCAGCACCGAAACCTGCTTCGGTAACCACATAGTCCGCCAGTTTCAGGGCAGTTTTTGTGGATACAACAGAGTTACAGCCGTGCGCGATATTGGCAAACGGGCCGCCGTGAACGAAAGCAGGGTTGTTTTCCAAGGTTTGCACAAGATTTGGTTGCATGGCTTGTTGCAGCAAAACAGTCATCGCGCCATCGGCTTTGATGTCACGGCAATAAACCGGCGTACGGTCACGGCGGTAAGCCACAATAATGCTGCCAAGACGATTTTGCAGGTCTTCCAGATCGTTGGACAGGCACAAGATTGCCATAACTTCTGAGGCCACAGTGATATCAAAACCCGACTGGCGCGGAAAGCCGTTGGTAACACCACCCAATGAGGTTACGATGTCGCGCAAAGCGCGGTCATTCATATCAACCACGCGGCGCCAAACAACGCGGCGCTGGTCGATCTCCAGCTCATTACCCCAATAAATGTGGTTGTCGATCATCGCTGACAACAAGTTGTGTGCAGATGTAATCGCGTGAAAGTCGCCTGTGAAATGCAGGTTCATATCTTCCATCGGGACAACTTGCGCATAACCGCCACCTGCAGCCCCACCCTTCATGCCAAAACATGGGCCAAGGGATGCTTCACGAATACAGATCGCCGCTTTTTTGCCGATTGCGTTCAGGCCATCGGCCAAGCCAACCGTAGTTGTAGTCTTACCTTCACCGGCAGGTGTGGGGTTGATCGCCGTTACCAAAATCAGTTTACCATCTTTTTTACCCTCTTGGGCTTTGATAAACTCAGCGGATACTTTTGCCTTATCATGGCCAAAGGGCAGTAGATGATCGGTTGGAATACCAAGCTTCGCGCCAATTTCCTGAATGGGGCGTTTCTTGGCCTCGCGGGCGATTTCGATATCGGTTTTGTAAGACATGTAATTAAACCTTCAATTTGACCACAGTGTGGATGCTTCTTCTTCGCCACTATGGAACAGAATGACGCATCAACATGGTAAGAAAACCGACATTATCAATGTCTTTTTCGCCGTCCAGTGAATTTTGCGTGATTGTTTTGAAATGTAACGGGAAACGCCATGAAAAAAGGCCCGCCAATCAGCGAGCCTTTTGAATAATTTGATTCTAAACTTAAGTTGGTTCTGGTTCCATATCACCGGATGGTTTTGACTTCGGTTTTTTCTTCTTTGTCTTTGGTACGGCTGTAACACTTGGTGCAGAGCCGCTGTCTTCTTCGTCGTCATCCTCCCCGCGATTAAGCGGCTTACCGGCAATAACCTTTTTAATCTCATCGCCGGTCAATGTTTCATATTCCAACAACCCTTCGGCCAAGCGTTTCAGATCACCGTTCTTTTTAGTAAGAATGGATTTGGCAGTTTCGTAACCTTCATCGACCAATTTGCGCACTTCCTCATCAATCAATGCCTGCATATCAGGTGAGGCACTCATACCGTTACCTTGCGGCCCCAGATAAGTTTGCTGCTCTGTGGAATAATTGATATTCCCCAGTTTTTCAGACATGCCAAATTGTGTTACCATCGCGCGCGCAATATTTGTAACCTGTTGAATATCGGAAGATGCACCAGAGGTTACATTTGCTTCGCCAAAGGTCAGTTCTTCGGCGACTTTCCCCCCCATCGCCATGGCGATTTTAGATTTGTATTTAGTCAACGTGACAGACAATGTATCGCGTTCCGGTAAAGACAAAACCAAGCCCAATGCGCGGCCGCGCGGGATAATGGTCGCCTTATGAATAGGGTCATGCTGTGGTACATTGATACCAACAACTGCATGTCCCGCTTCATGATAAGCGGTCAGCTTTTTCTCATCTTCGGTCATGACCATAGAACGGCGCTCTGCACCCATCATCACTTTGTCTTTGGAATATTCAAAATCTTCCATTGTCAAGAAACGCTTACCTGTGCGCGCTGCCATCAAGGCCGCTTCATTCACAAGGTTAGCAATGTCCGCACCTGAAAAGCCTGGTGTACCGCGCGCGATAATACGCAGATCAACATCTGGCCCAAGCGGGGTTTTACGCGAATGTACAAACAGAATTTTCTCACGGCCTTTGATATCTGGCAATGGGACTTGAACTTGCCTGTCGAAACGACCGGGGCGCAGCAATGCGGGATCCAGAACATCAGGACGGTTTGTTGCCGCCAGAAGGATCACACCTTCATTGGCTTCAAAGCCGTCCATTTCAACCAGTAACTGATTCAATGTCTGCTCACGTTCATCATTGCCACCACCATGGCCTGCACCACGGTGCCGGCCAACGGCGTCGATCTCATCGATAAATACGATGCACGGCGCATTCTTTTTGGCTTGTTCAAACATATCGCGCACACGGCTTGCACCGACGCCCACGAACATTTCGACAAAATCAGAGCCGGAGATAGTGAAAAACGGCACACCCGCTTCCCCCGCAATGGCACGGGCCAGCAGTGTTTTACCAGTGCCCGGAGAACCGACAAGCAACGCCCCTTTCGGGATCATGCCGCCAAGGCGTGAAAATTTCTGTGGATTGCGCAAAAACTCAACAATCTCTTCCAGCTCTTCCTTGGCTTCATCAATGCCCGCAACATCATCAAAAGTTTTACGGTCTTCGTTCTGGTTTAACAATTTTGCTTTGGACTTGCCAAAACCCATCGCGCCACCACGGCCGCCACCTTGCATGCGGTTCATGAAGAATATCCACACGCCTATCAGTAGTAAAAATGGCAACATGAACGAGATAGTACTCATAAAACCAGATTGTTCTTGCGCTCGGGCCACAACTTCTATGTTTGCGTCCAGCAGATCCCGCATTAATATTTCATCGGCTTCTTCTGGTTTTATAGTTTGGAAACTTGTGCCATCGCTGGTTTTGATGAATACCTTTTCTCCATCCAGTACAACATTGCTAATCGTGCCGTTATCAACCCGTTGCAAAAAATCAGAGAAACTGATTTTTGTCCCAGTCTGAGATGGATCACCGGGGTTATAGACTTTGAACAATCCGATCACGAGTACAAACAGCGCGATCCAAATGATAAGATTTCTGGCGTTACCCAAGAGCTTTCTCCTAATAATGTCAGCAAATGCCGAATCCGCGTCAGCGGTACATTACTAACATAATCTTCTTTCAAGGTTATTCAATGTGAAACAATGCCCAAATAGAACTGACCCAGAGGTAACTTCAAAGATAGCTGCACGGGGCCTAAAATCTCTACCAAAGGCGTTGAAATAAGGGTTTTATTCTGCCAAACGGCGGGGCATTGCATCAAAATGTCGCGCAAAACATCCAATTCTCGCCAGTTTTCAATCTGTAACAGGCCTTTTTCGCCTAAAGGCCTGATTTCCATGTTTTGCAGATTATCATCGGCAGAAATCTGCCAGCGCTTATCATAGCAGCCGCTTTCCAGCTTGGCAGAGCGCATATTAGCCACTTCACGCATCACAATAATTTGTTTCAGCTTAAGTCTTTTAATGTAACAGCCAGCCAAAGTTTGCGATTTCCCTTGTATTAATAAGTCATAAATTGACTTTAATGTCTCAAACCGGGGTCTATATTTTGCTCCCGTCACCCATTTCATCGCGTGGCTTATCACGCGGTATTGAACATCCAATGCATGTAATTGCAATTTTTCCAGATCAATTGTTACGGTTCCGTATCCATCAGGAGTGCAGCATTTTTGTGCTGCACCCTGCGTAGCTCTTTCTAATGCCGCCCGTGCCGATTGAAGCCCGTGTGCTGTGTTGGCCAACCGTGCGGGCGTCAAACCAAGTGCTGCAAGCATGGGCATGGCATTACGCATTTTCACGCGGTCATATTTTTCATCCGAGTTAGAAGGGTCGTCAACCCAGCTCTGGCCTATATGTGATAGGTAATCGCGCAAATCCGTGCGCGCGATATCCAGTATAGGACGTATCCAGACAGGATGGTTGCCGCTTGTATGTCGCATCCCAGAAAGTCCGTCCACACCGGAACCTCGTGCCAATCTTAACAGAAATGTCTCAGCCTGATCATCTTGTGTGTGACCGATCGCAACAGCACTTAACCCAAGTTTTTGCGCCCAGTCGGTTAACAAGGTCTTGCGGGCATCGCGTGCTGCACTTTGCAAATTTCCCCGACCATCCCAGTTATCCCAACTTAAAATTTGGTGTGGTACATCCAATGCGTGGCAAAGCTTTGCCACGAATTCAGCTTCATTCTGAGCTTCAGCACGTAGATTATGATTAACAGTAGCAACATAGATTTTGCGCCCTTGCGCATGGCCCCAGTTACAAAGCAACCGCAATAAAGCAACCGAGTCGCTACCGCCTGAAACTGCCACGCCCAATGCGCCTTTTGGAACAGCGGTTAAAACTGTGTTGATTTGTGTGGTTAGAAGGTCGGGATTAGACACATCTACGAACAGCTTAAAGCTGTCATCTCACTTTTGGCATCACTGACAGCCAAGGCTGTCGGGTAACGCAACTCGACCTCGCCCAGTGTTGCACAAGCGTCGTCAACTTGCCCAAGTTGTGCCAGGCTGACACCTAAGCGGTACAAAGATTTCGGGGCTTTCACACCGTTTGGCGTACCACTGAAGCTTTCTAGAAAAGCACGTGCGGCATTGCTCCAATCGCCTTGCCCTGACAGGGCTTCACCCCGCCAGTAATGCGCTTCACCTGAAAGCGGGCCATTGGGGTATGACAGTAAAAATTGGTCAAATTTAGCAACAGCATCTGCGTGGTTGCCTGCATCAAACGCCTCAACCGCACGGTCAAAATCACCCTGCTCGGATGCGGCCAGTTCAACGCCTGTACCTTGATCGGGTGTTGGCACACCTGTTGGCAGATCGCCACCGCCCAAGGTAGAGGTTGTGCCCAATGTGGTCACATCGCCGCCTTCCAGTTCCACAAGACGAAACTCCAGATCGCCTATGCGGTTCGTGCCGTCTTTAACAATACGGTCTACGCGAAATTGCAGGCTTTCAACTACACCGGTGATACGGCGCAGTTCTTGCTCCAGCGCATTCACGCGCTGAAGTGTTGTACCTGTTCCTGTCGGGGCAGACGCCCCTGCAGTCGTTGACAGTTCGCGGTTCAAGTTCTGGATTTCTACATTCAGAAAAACCAGCTCTTGCCGGATATTCGCAAGAGTTTCTTCTTTGGATTGCGCAAAAACCAGTGCCGGCATACACGCCGCCCAAATTGAAATCATTGCAATTTTTACGAATTTACCACGAACAGTCATATCTGCCTCTTAACTTCCTAAGCCTGCGCCCACTATAGTAACCGCGCGGCGGTTTTGTGACCAGCATTCTTCCGTTGAACAAATCGCCAAGGGACGTTCCTTGCCATATGTCAGTGTTTTAACCCGGTTGTCTGCGACACCGCGATCAACCAGATAGTTACGTGCCGCACTTGCGCGGCGCGCGCCAAGGGCTAAGTTATATTCACGTGTGCCCTGCTCATCCGCGTGGCCTTCAAGCGTCACTACATATTGCGTGTTTTGCAATAACCAGTTTGCCTGCCCGTCTAATATGCCCGTCGCTTCCGGGCTTAGGGTGCTTTGATCAACCGCAAACAACACGCGATCACCGATTGTTTGCTGAAAATATGCCACAGAAGCTGGGTCAGACGCACTACCGGGTTGTATACCCCCAATATTTTGACCATTCCCGCCGCCATTGAACTTGTCACCACAGGCTGTCAGGCCCACTGCTAAAACTGCGATTGTGCTAAATTTAACCAGAATATTTGTCATTTTTTTGCCTTGCCTCTCATGATGGTTTCCCCATCGTTTTGATTAGTATACCAGAACCCACCACAAATGTGAATCCCGCTTCATATTACTCTAACAGACCGGACCACGCAGGGTCTGATCCGAATGTCGGGGTGTCAACTTTACGAAGCACACGACCGGTCACATCCACCGAATAGATTGAGGGCGCACCATTCACGCCCGCTGTTTCGCGAAAGAACATCAACACACGACCATTGGCAGACCATGTTGGGCCTTCGTCCAGAAATGATGCCGTCAGTAATTTTTCGCGGCTGCCGTCTGTGCGCATAATACCAATATGAAACCGCCCTTTGTTCAATTTAGTGAATGCAATCAAATCACCGCGCGGAGACCAAACAGGCGTGCCATACCGCCCGCTACCATTGCTGATCCGTTTGGCAGCCCCCCCCGAAGCACTCATGATGTAAACTTGCTGCCCGCCACTGCGATCTGACTCGAACACAATTTGTGAACCGTCCGGGGAAAAACTGGGGGCGGTATCAATCGCCGGTGAGTTCGTCAGCCGGCGCCTGTTGCTGCCATCCACATTCACCACATAAATATCAGAGTTGCCGCCTTCGGACAAAGACATCACAACCTTTGAACCATCAGGGGAAAACCGAGGTGCGAAAGCCATTGAGGGCTGATCCCCCAGAATACGCCGTTTCAGCGTATCCACATTCATCAAGAACACGCGCGGCGCACCTGTTTCATAACTTGTATAGATAACTTCACGCGCATTCGGCGAAAACCGTGGCGATAAAACAATGTCATTCGCATTGGTCAGATAACGCACATTGGCCCCGTCATAATCCATCAAAGCCAGACGTTTCTTGCGCTTATCTTTGGGGCCCTCTTCGGCGATATAAACCACACGGCTATCAAAATAGCCCGTCTCACCCGTTAAACGACTGTAAACCGCATCGGCCACTTTATGCGACATGCGCCGCCAACTGCTGGTTGTAGCCACAAACTGCAAACCATCACCAAGCGGGGTTTGGGCGAAGACATCGAACAACCGAAATTTTACAACCAGCTTGTTGCCGGACACGCTTACAGCCCCTGTAATCAGAGCTTGCGCATTAATCGCTTTCCAATCGGAAAACTGAACCGGTGCGTTAAAGTTGGTTACGTTTGAGATATGTGCCGCACTGGGGATTTCACGAAAAACACCCGAACCGGTTAGATCGTTAGACAGGATTCTCGTCAAATCCGCCGCATATTTTTGGGCTGCAGTATTTTCCGCCACAAACATCGGTGCAGCAAACGGCATAGGTTCAATCACGCCTTTGGTCACTTCAATGCGTAAAGGTGCGCTTTGCGCCATTGTCGTTATCAGGGAAACCGCCAACATTGCGGTCGTTAAAAATGTCAAAATGCGTTTCATCATCTCAGAACCATTTCCTTTGGGTTGAATACGACTTCGATTTGCCGCCATTGTTCATATTTTTCTGCTGGTAAGTCATAGGGTGCGCAGCGGATTAGGGCCCGCCTGCCCGCTTCAAATGCCTGCCTTATACTACCTGTCGGCGTGCCAGCAGGCTCAATAAGTTTAGGGTTTCCCTTTAATTTGCCGTCTTGTGTCAGCTCTATTGCAATGACAACAGCCAGATCATCCGCATCTTGCAGGCCAATCGGCACGTTCCAGCATTGTTGAACCGCCAGAACTAACCCCTCGCGTTCGCCACCCGTCAAAGGCGGGCCTTTTGGAACTGCGGGTTTATTATTTTCCGCTTCTGCCGCAGCCAATGCCGCCGCGATTTCGTCAGCGGTATTATCTTCTGCTACAGGTTCTACTTCGGGTTCCGGCGTATTGTCTTTGGCTACACGTTCTGCCAGATCGCGCGGGCGCGAACGCGGCACCCTTGATGTGGTTGGCGCAAATTCACTGGGCTTTTCAGCCTCGGTCACAATTTCGGTTGCCGCTTCTTTGGGTGCTTGCGCCTCTGTTGGTTCAGCTGTTTCAGTAGCGGTTTCATCAGGTGTGGCTTCTTCTTGCGGCGTTTCGGCCTCTGTTGCGTTCACATCAGGTTTCGGGGCAGATTGTGTATCAATGCGGGGTGCCGGTGTTGGCTCTGGCTCAGGTTGTAAAATTGCCACCTCTTCTTCTGTGACAGGGGGCTGCTCTTCTGGTTGTGCAATTTCAGGCGCGGCTTCTTCACTTGGCTTTGGCGCTTCAATCTCAGGTGCCGTTGCCACATCCGGGGACGGATCAGGATCCGTTGATTGCATTGCGGAAAAATCCTCGGAAGAGATAATACTCACTTCAGAGATTTGGATGGCATCACTGGGTTGGGTGCTAAACAAAGAACCCCCAAACGCGATCAGACTGATGGCCGTAACATGCAAAGCTCCTGATATTTTGGTTCCCGTTTGCAAAAGTCACCTTTACCCGCCCTGATCGTTCAAATTGGGGCCGCCTGCGTCAGTGACCAGACCAATATCGCGAAAACCGCCCGCATTCAGCGCACCCATAATCTGCATCACCTGCGCATAAGGCACTGCCCCATCCGCGCGCAAAAACACTTTCTGGCTGGTGCGTTCCGCCGCTATTGCCTGTAATTTCGGGATCAGCGTGTTGCGGTCAATTTCGGTATTTTGCAAGATCAGTTTACCATCAGCGGAAACCGCTATTGTCAGCGGCTCTTCCTCTTCCGTGGCCAGCGGTGTGGCGGCAGTTTTAGGAAGCTCAATGGGTACACCAACCGTCAGCAACGGGGCTGCTACCATAAAGATAATCAGCAAAACCAGCATCACATCCACAAAAGGGGTGACGTTGATCTCTGACATTGGTCTGCGTTTGGCATGGCTTCTGCGACGTTTGCCACCGCCACTGCCCCGCTCAATTACACCTGCGCCCATATCAGCCTCCTTACGCGTCTAGCTGGCGTGAAAGAATTGTTGAAAACTCATCGGCGAAACTGTCATAAGAGCCGATGATACGATCTGCGTCCGACGACAGTTTATTGTAAAAAATAACTGCAGGGATCGCGGCAAAAAGGCCTAGGGCCGTGGCGGCCAGTGCCTCGGAAATACCGGGGGCGACAACGGCCAGATTGGAACTTTGATGGATCGCGATTTGTTCAAACGCGTTCTTGATGCCCCAAACCGTGCCGAACAGGCCAACAAAAGGAGCAATAGAACCCACAGTTGCCAGAAACGTCAACCCGTTATTCAACTTCTCGGCCTCGCGCCCGATCGCCACATCCATGGAACGGTCAATGCGTTGCTGTACACCTGCAATCATCTGCCCGTCTGATCGGTGTGACCTGCGCCATTCCGACATGCCCGACACAAAAATACGTTCGGCACCACCTTTGGGCGTATCGCCCAGCTGTTGATAAAGCCCGTCTAACGGCTCACCCGACCAGAAAGCCTGGTCAAACCGCGCACTGTTACCGCGCGCCTTGCGGTAATTGATGAACTTTTGAATAATAATGCCCCATGACCAAAAAGAGGAAAACAGTAAAAGCACCATCACCACTTTAACTATTAAAGTTGCCCGCATAAAAAGTGCCAGCATCGAAAAATCAAGATCCTGTACTAGACCCAGTGCTTCTGTTTCCATAAAACCGCTCGTTTTGCCTATGTGAGCCACCTTTTTGGCGACTTCTTGTTATTATTGTCTTCTAGGCTGTCTTTTAGCAAAAAACCATCGGTTAGCATAGCTTTTGCTGGCTTATTTGGCGGCTTCATCCAGTTTTGCGCGAATTTTCGCTGGAAAACGGGTTAACTTGCCTGTGTTTGTGATACAAACCACTGTTACCAATGCACAAAATATCAGTGTATCACCGCGATAAACATCTTGTGAAAAGACGATTTTAGCACCAGTTAACTGTTGCAAGTTTGTTTCAACGCGCAACGCGTCGTTCAACTTTGCGCTACTTTTATAATCAGCTTCAACTTTTTTAACTGCAAATACCAGCCCGTCTTGCTGCATTTCCAGCTGATCGATGCCTGCTTCCAGCACCATTGTGCTGCGCGCGCGCTCAATAAATTTCAGATAATTGGCATAATAAACAATGCCAGCCAGATCGGTATCTTCATAGTAAACCCGCAGATTAAACTGATGGCTCATTGCATCATATCCCGATAAAGCTTGTCAGCCCGTGGGTGCAATCGCAACGCATGGCTGGCGTCTGTTGCTACGGGCGGCATGATAGGATCGTAAGCACCGCGCACTAAAGACGCAAATTCTGGTTTCACGATGCAAATGCCGTTTTCTTTCAGCACGGCAATCGGGCTTTGTGTGGTAAATGCGTCTTCTCCCCATGTCAGCAGGCTTTGCAGGGTTTCGCCCGTGCCCAATGCCTGCACAGTCATATCGGCAATCGCCCCTTTCATACGCAAAAACAGCAGGCACATTTTGATCGCGCCCTCTTTGTCGAAAATGAACATGCGATGCTCATTCACATCCTTTTGTTTCAGGTTGCCCACGAGCCCTTGCAAATCAGGCACCAGTTCTTCCAGATCAGGCACTGCGGCTACCTCATCCCATTCAGTGCAAAAGAACCACATGAAATTGGCACCGAATTCAGGGTCAGTTTCTGCCAACGTGCCACCGGTCACCGCCACTGTTTGAGCAATGGCTTCTTTCAAATGTGGTAGCGTTTCATCATCTACACCAAACACCACAGGTGCAATCGGGCGGCCCCAGCGGGCAAAGCTATAGGTGCCGTCTTTGCGCGTGAACAACTGTTCAATCACCGCCACGCTTAGTGCTTCATTCATTTTGTGTTCCCTAATATATCTGCTTGTGCTGTTGGTTTGGGTGCATCCAACCCCAGATGCTTCCAGGCTTTTGCCGCCAACATGCGCCCGCGCGGGGTACGCTGGATCAGGCCCTGTTGCAACAGATAGGGTTCGATGACCTCTTCAATGGCATCGCGGGCTTCCGACAGGGCCGCCGCTATGGTTTCAACCCCTACAGGGCCGCCACCGTAGTTTTCGGCAAGCAGGCGCAGGTAGCGGCGATCGGCACTGTCCAACCCCAAATCATCGACGCCCAAACGGGTCAATGAATTGTCGGCAATCGCAAGATCAACCTTTCCGTCACCTTCCACAATCGCAAAATCCACCACACGGCGTAGCAGACGCCCCGCAATGCGCGGGGTGCCGCGCGAACGTCGTGCAATTTCCAACGCCCCATCCGCTGTCGCATCCGCCCCCATCAGGCGGGCGGCGCGGTCAACGATGTGGCACAGCTCATCTACGGTATAAAATTCTAACCGCATAGGAATGCCGAAGCGATCCCGCAAGGGTGTGGTCAACAGGCCCAGCCGCGTGGTTGCCCCAACAAGCGTAAAGGGTTGCAGATCAATCCGAACGGTGCGCGCAGCTGGCCCTTCACCTATGACCAAATCAAGTTCGAAATCTTCCAACGCAGGGTATAGCACTTCTTCCACCACAGGGTTTAATCGATGGATTTCGTCAATGAACAGAACATCATTCGCTTCGAGGTTAGTCAAAATTGCCGCCAAATCCCCCGCTTTGGCCAAAACCGGGCCGGATGTCATGCGAAAGTTCACCCCCAGCTCTTTAGACATGATTTGTGCCAGTGTGGTTTTACCTAAACCGGGCGGGCCATAAAATAACGTGTGATCCATCGCCTGCCCGCGCCTGCGCGCACTTTCGATAAAAACCTTCAGGTTCGCCCGCGCCTGCGCTTGGCCCACAAACTCATCCAATGTTTGCGGTCGCATGGCACGGTCCATATCCGCAGGCTGTTGTTCAGGGCGCAGGGTTGGATCAGGGTCGGTCATCGCATCAGGCTTTCGGTGCTAATAATTTCAACGCAGCTTTAATCAGCGCGCCAGAACCCAGATCAGGGTCACCCCCTGAAGCTTCAGCCACAGCACTTGCCGCATCGCCTTGTCCATAGCCCAGATTAACCAAAGCTGAAAGTGCATCTGCCTGTGCGCCTGCATTATTAGAAGCGGGCACTGCTTTTCGCGGGGCCGAAGCGGTTGGGGTTTCAATCACCATACTGTCATCAATCACAGCTTGTTCAGACCCTGCAGCACCCATTGATATGATATTTGCCGCCTTGTCTTTTAATTCCGTCACAATGCGCTGCGCCAGTTTCGGGCCAACGCCTTGGGCAGCTTTAATTGCAGCAATATCGCCCAAAGTAATCGCGCGGCTAACACCATCCGTGCCTAAAGTTCCGGCAATGGATAGGGCCGCTTTTGCGCCGACACCTTGCACTGTGGTCAGCAGCTTGTGCCATTCCTTTTCCGCCAAAGTCAGAAAGCCGAACAGTTGCAGATTATCTTCGCGCACCAGCAACTCGGTATAAAGGGCAACAACACTGCCCGCAGGCGGCAACATGGCCAAGGTGCGTTCAGAGCAATAGACCAGATAGCCCACACCCTGCACATCGACCAGAACATGGTCTTTGGCGCGATAATCCACTTTGCCGGTGATTTTTCCGATCATGCTGCCGCCCCTGCTTTGGCAATGGCCGCATCCAATCGGTTGGAAAATTGTGTGTGATGGGCGTGGCAGAGCGCGATTGCCAAAGCATCCGCCGCATCCGCATTCGCGATATTTGCCCCCGGCAGTTGTAAACGCACCATATGGCCCACCTGCCGCTTATCCGCGTGACCCACCCCAACCACAACTTTTTTTACTGTATTGGCCGCATATTCGCCAACGGTCAGCCCGAATTGTGCCGGCACCAGCAATGAAATTGCACGCGCCTGGCCCAATTTCAACGTACCCGCCCCGTCTTTATTGACGAAAACCTTTTCGACAGCCGCAGTATCAGGTTTAAAATCATCTAAAACTTGGGTTAACTGTTCATGCAGGCTTAACAATCTTTCAGCTAATTCCCTGCCAACCGATTTACAAACACCGTTAGCCACGTGACTACATTTAGTACCCGTGACATCCACGATACCCCACCCCATGTTTCGCAAACCTGGGTCAATTCCTATTACACGCATATCGTTCCTGTTTCTTGCCTGAATGACCATTAGCACGAAACATGAACATTAGCCAAGGGCCTTTATAAAACCATACCGAAACCGACCTCAAATATGTCGGAAATATGACATGCAAAACCAGCATTTCAGGTATGCAAAAATCGCATTTGTAAAGTGCTGCAAGCAAGCCTACATGCAGCTTATGAAACAACGGTCACAACCGACCAACCCCAAGAAAGGATAATGCAATGTCTACAATGAACCTAACAAACACCGCACCTTTTGGCGCAATCGCAACTTACCGAGCAATCAACGCTGTGGAGACTGCTTTGGCCAGTCTTAAAACATGGAATGCCAAACGTGCGACTTTCAAACAGCTGAACGCACTAACAGTGCATGAGCTGGAAGACATCGGTCTTTCTGACGCGCGATTGAAATCACGGTCTTTCTGACCCCACACTTTTAAGGATTAAATCCATGGCATACGCAAGCACAACAACAGCAGCTCCATTCGGTGCAATCGCAGTTTACCGCGCAATCAGCGCAATTGAGACTGCCTTGAACAGCCTTTCCGCATGGAACAAAGATCGCAAATCAAACAAAGAACTAAACGCATTATCTGCGCGCGGTTTTGATGATATCGGTTTGGCTTATGGCGATGCTAAAAGCCTGTACACAGGTCTTTACCACTAACATCTTACATACACGAAACGATGGTAGATTGTTTACGCAATCTGCCATTTATCTTTACACCTCGGTCAAAAGACCATTTTCAAGGATTAGCCACATGGCTTACTTTAACACAACTAAAACAGCACCCTTTGGTGCAATCACAACTTACCGCGCAGTCAAAGCACTTGAAGCTGTTAAAATCAGCTTTGTTGCATGGAATGCAAAACGCACAACTTACAAAGAGCTAAGTTCTTTGTCTGTGCGTGAACTGGATGACATCGGCATGACACGTGCGGATGTAGAAAACCTGAACGCAGGTTTCTTCAACTTCTAAGAATGTACACTTTAATGCAAGATTAAGCCGTCCAATTTGGGCGGCTTATTTCTTTTGTGCTTCACTTTAATGCAAGATTAAGCCGTCCAATTTGGGCGGCTTATTTCTTTTGTGCTTCACTAAGATGATTTGCAATACTTGAAACAAACACACCAAGCGGCTCTGTTAAATATCCAGGTGCCATCGTGAAAGCTACAATTTTTGACTTGCTGTCGCCTGCCTCTAGGTTTGCAATAATCTGCGCATAATCATTTTGATCAGAGTTATAAAGCAGTACCGCTTTGAAAACAGCAAATGATACGTAGAGCAGTATTAATGGCCGCACAATCATCATCCAGCTGAAGCGCTCTTGCTTCGCCGTTGGCATAACAATCACACCAAGCCTGTCGCGCCGTATAGTGCGCCTGCCTTTTTTAGGGCCGTTTGAAATGCGATCCACCCGGGATCGGAAGCTATCCATTTGAACGTCTGACATAATCAATACTCTTTGCTACAGAAACTTACAGAATTGTGTTCTTAAAGCATAAAATTATGGCATAAACCTGACTGAATTATGTCATTTTCTTTGCAAAGTCAGCGTTGTCCATTCACCAAGGATCAAACGGTCTGTTTCTAAAAACCCATTTTCTTGATATTGTTCAGATACTTCATCCGCCTGCTCATTCAAAATACCCGACAAGATTGTGTATCCTTTAGAACAACATGACGCGCCCATATCCGGGGCAAGTGCAATCAGTGGGCCTTTAAGGATATTTGCCAGAATTAAATCATATGGCGATTCCCTGCGTAAGCTTGGATGGTCAAACCCTGCACAGGTCACAACATCAACGCGGCCTGCCAGATCATTGCAGGCAAGGTTTGCTATGGCCGTATCCGTAGCAACCTCATCAATATCGCCTGCAATGATCGGCACACCCCATAACTTGGCGGCCCCCATTGCCAGAACGGCGGTACCACAGCCAATATCGGCAACATTTTTAGGTGAAAACCCTGCTACAGCCAGTTTATCAAGGGCAGTCAAACAGCCTTGCGTGGTGCCGTGGTGGCCCGTGCCAAAGGCCATTGCCGCCTCTATCAACATCGGCACGCAATCGTCGGGTATTTTATCTGCATCGTGGCTGCCATACAAGAAGAACCGCCCTGCACGAATAGGCGCCAGTTCACGGCGCACTTCAGCAACCCAGTCTTTGTCAGGCACTTCTGACACGGCAAATGGCTTGGCGTTCGTCGTCGCTGCAATCAGGGCTAACCCTACATCATCGGGTTTTTCCAAAAAATAGCCACCTACTTCAAACATGCCGGAGCCATCTTCAATTTCAAACACACCCACGCCATAAGGCTCAGGCGACATGTTTTCCAACATCGCTGCCATTGTTTCAGCGGCAAGTTTATCTGATAGGGTTGTTAGGGCAGTAAAGGTTGGCATGGGGTTTTTCCAGATCATGGTTTACCCGCGCGGATAGGCCAGCAAGCCCACGGCGTCAAGCGTTCAAGCCTATTGGGCAGCTGACACCTGTGCCGCTTAACCCGCAATACCCTGACGGATTTTTTGCCAGATATTGCTGATGATCGCCTTCTGCATAATAAAACTCTGGTGCGGGCAAAACCTCGGTTGTGATCGCGCCAAACCCCTTGGCAGAAAGCTGCGTTTGAAATGCCGATAGGCTATCTTTTGCCGCCTTCCCTTGCGCATCTGAATAGGTGTATATGCCAGACCGATATTGCGTACCACGATCATTACCTTGGCGCATTCCTTGGGTCGGGTCATGGTTTTCCCAAAACACCTTTAACAAATCATCAATAGTAATAAGCTGCGGATCATAACTAATCAGTACAACTTCGTTATGACCTGTTTTACCTGTACAAACTTCTTCATAAATTGCGTTCGGGGTATGGCCTGCGGCATAGCCAACAGCTGTCATCCAGACACCATCCAGATCCCAGAACATCTGTTCAACACCCCAAAAACATCCCATACCGAACATTATCGTTTCATATCCCTCTGGTACATCACCCTTTAGGGGGCGACCATTCACGAAATGGGTTTCAGCCGTTGGAATGGCTGCATCACGGCCTTCCAGTGCTTGTGATTGGCTGGCAATTTCTACAGGGCGTTTGAAAAACATGGGGGTGGGTACTCCGATTTGATACATAAACCTTAGCGTAATCGGGAACTCTGTCCAGCTTTAGCTTTATCGCTCGCTTCAACGTTACTGATGAAACGCCATCCTACAATGGTGGCCGCAATGCCCGCGATTGCCCATGCGATCCCTTGACCATAGACAACACCAGGGGCTGCGAAATAGCCGCCCATCACAATGCACATAGGCCACATCAAAACACCGTCTTTCAACCAGTTGAACATGGTGGAAGATATCGGGCGACCCAGATTGTTGAATGAAGCGTTTGAAACATAAAGCGCACCTGCAAAGACAAAACCACCTGCGGACACGTAAGTGAAAGCCTTTACCACTGATGCCGCTTCTTCACCTAAACTAAACAGGCTGATGATCGGCCCTGTTGCCATTGCAATCAAGGCCCAAGCAACCAGCACATAACCTAGGCTGAACAACAACGCATCGCGGTATGCCATGCGAATACGGTCAAAATTCCCCGCCCCGTAGTTTTGCCCGATAATGCCGCCAATGGCACCTGAAAGGGAAAAAATACCGCCAAAGGCCAGCACAGTAATGCGACCCAGAACCGCCCATCCCGCAATGGCACTTTCGCCGTAATCCGACAGAATGCGGGTGATCAGGTAATTGCCAAAAGGCGACGACAGCTGTGTCATCAGGGCCGGTATCGCAATAATGAAAAACGGCATGCCCCAGCGTTTGACAAGCTGCAAGCTTGGGGGTGCCATTAAATTATGGGTTTTGATCACAAAATACAGGCCCAGACATGCCGAGATAAACCGCGAGATCACAATACCCCATGCAGCCCCGTTGACCCCCAGTTCCATCCACAAAATCAAGATGGGGTCAATAATCATTGCGACAACACCAACCAAAAGCGTTACCAGCATTGCGCGTTTTGCATCGCCCTCAGCACGCAATACGGATGATGCAATCATTCCGGTTATGATAAATAGCAACGACGGCACCACGATCATCAAAAACTGGCTGGCGATCTCTAAAACCTCTCCCTTTGCCCCAGCAAAAGCCAGCAGTTCACGGCGAAAGTACACGATCAGAATGGCGGTTATCGTCTGAATGCCAATGCCGATCATCAAAGAGGTCGTCGCTTGTTCGCGTGCATTGGCACGGTTCCCCTGCCCCAATGATTTTGATACCATCGCCGTGCCTGCAATCATGAAACCGATACTTGTGGACAAAGTGAAAAACTGAACCGTCCAGGCAAAACCAAGGGCTGCCATAAACCGTTCGTCATCCAGAAAAGATACCCAGAATATCGTGGCCGCATCGGCCACGAACAGAAAGGTCAGACCGATCATCCCCGTTAGGGTCATCACCGCCACATGGCGCATGGTTGAGCCGGTCAGGAAACGGGCTTGTACTTGACCCGCCATCCGCTTAATTCCGCCCCGCAAAAATCGTTTCATTACCTTTTTCAGGGTGCCTTGGGATCAGAAGGGCAAGAATAAGTGAGACACATGCCATTGCAGTTGCAACCCCGAACACCGCAGCAGGAGATACCAGCCAGACATAGCCCAACAAGGCGGGCAAGACGACCGCACCGATATGGTTGATGGTAAAGGCAACCGCCGCCGTTGGGCCGATATCTTTTGGGTCAGCGATTTTCTGGAAATAGGTTTTCTGCGCTAAAGCCAGCGCGAAAAACAGATGATCCAGCACATAAAGGCCAGCGGCCAAGATCACGCCCCAACCAAAGATATAAACGCCCGTGTAGGCTAAAAATACGATGATCAAGCCGACATATTCAAACGCCAAGGCTTTACGTTCACCGTATTTCGAAACCATGCCGCCCATCAAGGGCGCGAAAAACATGTTGGCGATAAAGTTGATCAGGAACAGGGCCGTGACCTCATGCACTTCAAAGCCAAAGCGTTCCACCATCATGAAGGCTGCAAACACAATGAATATCTGCCGTCTGGCCCCAGCCATAAATTGCAGCGCGTAATACAGCCAATAGCGTTTGCGCAACACCATATGCTTGTGCTGCACTTCGGGGCCTTCAAAGCGCGGAAATGCCAGCCCACAATATAGAGCTATCACAAATGTAATGCCGCCGCCCATCATGTAAAGTGTGTTGTAATCCCAGCCCAGAACCTTCCAAGTCAGCATAATAACCAGATATGTAATCAAAGATGCCCCTGATCCGATTGCGATCAACCAACCCAGCTTTTTAGGCGCCTCTGCCTTATCCAGCCATTGCAATTCCAATGACATCTTGACGGTCTCATAATAATGAAAGCCAAGGCTGGACAGGAATGTAGTCATCAACAGCCCATAAAAACTGGGAAACCAAGCTGTTATGGCCACGATTGCAGCCAGCAACAACATACTGACCACCGCCAAAAGCTGCTCATGGATAAACATCACCACAAGGATCACACCCACGGCAAAGAAACCTGGGATTTCGCGCACAGACTGCAACCACCCCAGATCACTGCCATCAAAACCCGCCACCACATGCACGAAATTGTTCAGCAAGGCCTGCCATGTGGCAAAAGCCATCGGCATGGCAAAGGCCATTAAAGCCAGTAATGTGAAGGGTCTGCGCCAGACCGGCAAATGCCCTGTGTCATGGATGGATACTGTCTTGGATGTCATGGCGCGACCTAACGGGAAATATCTGGTAGGTACAAGCCTAAACACAAGCCCAAGTATTCGAATTTATATGATCTATATCAATGTAAACAGATAGCGATATGTTACCCATTCCGTAAGACACTGATCTGCGGAGTTCGGTCATGGATATAATACCCCTTGTTGAATGGCTGGGTGATGCCCAAGCGTCAGCCCTTGCAGGGCTGATCGTGGGTATTATCTTTGGTATAGCGGCCCAGCGTTCACAATTCTGCCTGCGGGCCGCGACCGTAGAGTTCGCCACGGGCAAATTGGGCAACCGTATGTCGATTTGGTTGCTGACCTTTTCCACCGCTGTCGTCTGGACACAATTGGCACAATACTTGGATCTTTTTGATAGCAGCACTTCACGCATGATGGCCGTTCCGGGCTCTTTTTCAGGGGCAATCATCGGCGGGCTTATCTTTGGTGTCGGCATGGTTCTGGCACGTGGCTGTTCTGGTCGATTACTGGTTCTGGCCGCCACGGGAAACCTGCGTTCTGTTATTTCCGGGCTGGTCTTTGCCGTGGTGGCCCTAATGGCTTTACAAGGCTGGCTTGCCCCCATTAGGCGCAAGCTTGCGGCCCTTTGGATTACGCCCAACGGCCAAAATATCGACTTACTTAGCCTGCTACACCTACCCAACGGAAGCGGCATGGGGATAGGGCTGATCACTGCTGTTATAGCCCTATACCTTGCCTATAAAAACCGCGTAGGCATGCAGGTCTTATTCATGGCCTCAGGTGTTGGCTTTGCCGTGGCCCTTGGGTGGGTGTTAACCACCGCACTCGCCGCTGCCAGCTTTGATCCTGTTCAAATCGAAAGCGCATCTTTCACGGGCCCTTCAGCGCGTACATTGATCTTCTTCACATCCCCAAACCCCGTTCTGGATTTTGATATCGGGCTGATTGCGGGCGTGTTCATCGGGACTTTTCTAGCCGCCCTTGCAGCCAAGGAACTTCGGTTTCAAGGCTTTGAAAGCACAGACAACCTAAAACGCGCCATTGTGGGTGGTGCTTTGATGGGGATGGGCGGTATGCTGGCAGGGGGGTGTGCCATTGGTGCAGGCGTCACAGGTGGCTCGGTTTTTGCCACAACCGCATGGCTTGCCTTGTTTTGCATGTGGGTTGGGGCGGTGATCACAGCACATTTCCTTAATCAAAGACGCCCCACCACGCTACCCGCATAATGAAAAGGGCCGCCCATATGGACAGCCCTTTTAATAATTCTAACGAAATAACGAAGATTAGTTTTTCGCGTAATATTCCACCACCAGATTTGGCTCCATCATCACAGGATATGGCACATCTGACAGGCCAGGTGTACGCACGAATGTTGCAGACTTTTTGTTCTGGTCAACATTCAGATACTCTGGCAGGTCGCGTTCTTGTGAAACAGCCGCTTCAAGCACCATGTTGATCTGCTTGGATTTTTCGCGCACTTCAATCACGTCACCTTCTTTAACACGGTAAGACGGGATGTTCACCTTCTTGCCGTTCACAGTTACGTGGCCGTGGTTTACAAATTGGCGCGCAGAAAACACTGTTGGTACGAATTTAGCACGGTACACAACCGCATCAAGACGACGTTCCAGCAGGCCGATCAGGTTTTCACCTGTGTCGCCGTTCACGCGAACAGCTTCGGCATAGATGCGGCGGAATTGTTTTTCGGTCAGGTCGCCATAATAGCCTTTAAGCTTTTGCTTGGCGCGCAACTGAATGCCGAAATCAGACAATTTGGCTTTGCGGCGTTGACCATGAACGCCCGGGCCATATTCACGACGATTAACGGGGGATTTAGGGCGACCCCAAATGTTTTCACCCATGCGGCGATCTAGTTTGTATTTGGCAGCTGTACGTTTAGTCACGGCTGGATCCTTTCAAATTAAGAAAGATGCTTTCCTTTCCCTAAGCTTAACTGCTTCGGGCGACAGGCGACCTATTACTAGGGCCACAAACACCAATATGGTCACTGTATTACAGCGATAGCGGGGGTATAGGGGTTATTGGATCAGAGTCAACGCTTATATGACTTAAAAACTTAGGCGCAAACTTAAGCTGCCGACAATCTGATCATCACGTTGGCCTTCAAACTCTTTACCCAGCCATGTAGCCCCGTAAAACGCTTCAAACCTATTGGCTTGAAGTACCACACCTGCGCGGGCACGCGGTCTGAATTCCTTGAACTTGGACACACCTGTGTTTGCCAGATAGTTGCTGTCCACAACATAGGCTGCATCGGCCCCAATCAAAAAACCGAAACCTTTGCTGTCACTTGCTTTCGCATGGCTGACCAACTGTCCGCTAACACTATCACGCAACAGGAAATCATTGATCATCGCACCGCCAAAGATCGCATCGGCCCCCACACGCAAAAATGTTTCTGCCCCCGCTTGTGCTTCTGCAAAAGGTCGGATCAGACTGCTTTCATGACGAATGCTTCTTGAAATACCCGCATGAAGCGTCGGGTAAATCGCGTTGGGTATCTGGTTGGCCAAAACAGCGGCTGAGGGAATATTAAAACCCTGGCTGTTGTGAATGTCATCCAAAGCACGGCTGACGCCTGTATTTTCACCGACGAAGACCAGCTCACCGCCATAAAAGACTTCATAATCGCTAACTTGGAAATGCGTATATGCACCCAGCCCGATTATACCTGCAAGTTGGCGATCACCCGCAGCCGGCGCGCTTAGGTTTTCGGGTGCAATAACTTCTGTACGCAACCTGACTTGGAACCGTTCCCAAGCCTGTGTTGGCAACTCTTTCAAATCACCGCTGCCAAAAGTTGCGGACATATCTAATGAAAACGTTCTCCAGCGGTCCTTGCCATCCCCCAACAAATCGTTGGTAAAAACAGACGACATTTGAATGCGTTTTTCACCCGCATGGGGCTTTTCTTCTGCATTCACTGTAGAAATGGGCACTAATGCACACCCGAATACCAATAAAAAAATTGATTTTAACAAGATAAATCCTCTAAAATTAAGTAATCTGTCGTTAAGTATTTAATTAGGCAATATTAAGGCCTGAAAATAGTATTAACTTCATTTACCTGAAAAACGCTGAAAACCTGAGTCAAAAAAACCACTTATTTTATCTATATTACGAATTATTCAGCACTTTCACATAACCGTCACCCCCCCGTTACGCCAATGTTACAGCCGAGCCATATAAAGAAAATTAAACGTCAACACCTATGCATATTCATTAAAATCACTGCTATTTTAGAAGGCAAACCAATATGGTCACCAAACAACCCCGCCCCAACAGAACACTTGACCGCGATCTGAAAAGCCGTGCGCGGATGGAGCAGGCCAATATCGCTACACGCCGCCCATTTGTGGCCCCCAGCATTGCGGCTGCGTTCATTATTTTGGCGGGTCTGATTGCCAGCATGGCCTTTGGGTGGCGCTCTGAAAGTTATGTCATCATCGCCGCCACTGCCGTTGGTGCGTATATGGCCCTGAATATCGGTGCCAATGATGTGGCCAACAATGTAGGACCAGCGGTGGGCTCAAACGCATTGTCCATGCTTGGGGCATTGTTGATTGCGGCTATCTTTGAAACCGCAGGTGCCCTGCTTGCAGGCGGCGATGTTGTGGGTACTATTTCAAAAGGTATCATTGATCCTGCATCTGTAAGCGACCCTAAAGTTTTCGTCTGGGTGATGTTCGCAGCTCTGCTTTCTGCCGCCCTTTGGTTGAACCTTGCCACATGGCTGGGCGCGCCGGTTTCCACCACCCACTCTATTGTCGGGGGTGTTATGGGTGCCGGCATTGCCGCTGCCGGATATACCGCCGTTAATTGGGTCACTATGGGCAAGATCGCTGCCAGTTGGGTTATATCCCCTGTTCTGGGCGGCTTGGTTGCAGCCCTGTTTTTGTGGTTCATCAAAGCAAACGTATCCGAAAAGCAGGATAAGATAGCTGCTGCACGCCGTTGGGTACCGATACTTATCGCCATCATGGCGGGGGCATTTTCAACATATCTGGCCGTCAAAGGCTTGAAGAAAATTGTGAAAATCGATTTGCAAACCGCCCTTTTTATCGGTGCTGTTGCTTTTGCCATCACTTTTTTCATCACCCGCCCGTTTATTCGTCACCAGTCAGACGGCAAAGATAATAGTAAGGAAACTGTGCGCGGGTTGTTCAAAATTCCGCTAATCTGTGCAGCCGCTCTTTTATCCTTTGCCCACGGTGCCAATGATGTGGCCAACGCGGTCGGCCCGCTTGCCGCCATCGTGCATACGGCTGAAGCCGCCGAGGTGATATCCAAAGTCACAATCCCCTTGTGGGTCATGGGTGTCGGCGCACTTGGTATTTCGTTTGGTCTGGTGTTATTCGGCCCGAAAATGATCCGTATGGTTGGCAAGCAAATCACCAAGCTGAACCCGCTTCGCGCCTATTGCGTGGCCCTGTCTGCCGCCATCACAGTAATCATCGCGTCAGGGTTGGGCCTGCCTGTCAGTTCCACCCACATCGCGGTTGGTGCGATCTTTGGCGTTGGTTTTTTCCGTGAAACCCACTGGCGCTATTCAACATCCGACAGCAAGGTCGAAAAGATCGTAGCTGTGGAGGCCGAAAAACAGACCAGTGCCAAACGCAAGCACCGTAAACTGGTACGCCGATCACACTTTATGACCATTATCGCGGCTTGGGTAATCACAGTACCTGCAGCTGCCGTATTATCAGCCTGTATTTTCATGGTGATAACTGCGCTTACTGCATAAACTCTATGAAAGCGTATCCGAAAGCCCGTCACGCTGCGCCAAAGCAAAATCTTCTGTGTGGACAATAATATTAGGGCCATCAAACAACAGAACCCCATATGCGCCTGGTTCATCCACTGACATGGACGCATATTGTTCATTCAGGCTCAGCGGGTTCTGGTGGCATGGGCTTTTGAAAACTGTATAAGAAACGCCGTTCCATTGGCCTGAAATGGTGCGGTGAACATGGCCCGATAACACATGCACGGGCATGGGGCGGGCACGCAATAGGTTGGTAACATCTGCGCCATTCTCAAGCTTGATCCGATCCATCATAGGAAAGCCGATGTCCCCAAGCGGGTGGTGCGTGAACAGGGCAACGGGTTTATCTTTTGCCGCTTCCAGCTGATCGGCCAACCACGCCAGTCTATCATCACATAACCGCCCCGAATGTACCCCTTCAATATAAGGCGGGCCATCCAGCGTATCCAAAGTCAGCCCGCGCCAGTTACCTATGTCAAAGGCCGACTGGACAAAACCGGCGCCATCCAATGCCGCATTCGGGAACACCTGCAAGAAAGCATCCCTGCGATCGTGGTTGCCCATCATAAAGGTGATCGGCAACGTAACATCTGCCAGTATGGATTTGAGTATCTTATACTCAAAAACAGTTTCACCATGGGTTAAATCACCCATCAAAACAATGCCTTGAGCATCTGAATGATCGACCATGGCATGTGCCAAAGCGGCCTTGAAGCGGGCCACAGGATCAAGGCCGATAATGGTGTCGTCCTTAATGTGCAAATCGGTAAAGACCAGCAGTTTGTCCATAGGGCTAGCCCTCAAACTCAATCAGCAGATCCTTGGCATCCACTTGGCTGCCTGCAGGCGCATGGATGGCTTTCACAATACCACCATTTTCCGCAGCAATCCCGGTTTCCATTTTCATCGCCTCAATAGTACACAAAAGATCACCCTGCTTCACCTCTTGCCCCACAGTAACCACCACGGATGAAATCACACCCGGCATAGGTGCGCCCACATGTGCCGCATTACCCGCTTCAACCTGCGCCCGTTTTTGCGTGGTTGCCGTGGCTTTGCGGTTGCGCACCCGAACCGTGCGTGGCTGACCGTTCAACTCGAAAAACACGCGTGCCTCACCCGCTTCATCGGTTTCGCCCACGGCTTGCATCAGGATTTCCAGTGTTTTACCAGGGTCAATTTCGGCACTGATCTCTTCGCCTGATTTCATTCCATAAAAGAACGTCTTTGTCGGCAAAGTCCGCACAGGGCCATAAAGTCGGTGCCGCCCCATGTAATCCATGTAAACTTTCGGGTACATCAGATAGCCGTTTAGGTCTTCATCATCGACCTTCAACCCTTCCAGCTCTTTCGATGCTTCAGCCCGTGCGGCTTCCAGATCAAGCGGCTTCAAATGTTCGCCGGGCCGCGATATATCAGGGGCCTCACCTTTCAGAACCTTGGCAACAAACGCTTCAGGGAAGCCACCGGGGGGTTGGCCCAAATTGCCCTTCATCATGTCGATCACACTGTCGGGAAAAGCTACATCCGTATCAGGGTCTTCTACCTGTTCGCGAGTTAAGTCCTGTGTCACCATCATCAGGGCCATGTCGCCCACAACTTTGGAACTTGGCGTCACTTTGACAATATCACCAAACATCCGGTTCACATCCGCATAGGTTTTCGCCACCAAAGGCCAGCGATCCTCCAGTCCCAAACTGCGCGCTTGCGCTTTCAGGTTGGTATATTGCCCGCCCGGCATTTCATGCAGGTAAACTTCAGATGCAGGGGCTGCCAGCCCGCTTTCAAATGCCGCATATTGACCACGCACTGCTTCCCAGTAATCCGAGATTTCGCGGATCGCATCAATATCCAGCCCAGTATCCCGATCCGTATTGCGCAAAGCTTCCACAACTGAGCCCAGACATGGCTGCGATGTGCCGCCTGAAAACGCATCCATTGCCACATCAACTGCATCAACGCCTGCATCAGATGCCGCTAGGATAGTTGCCGCCGCAATACCCGATGTATCGTGGGTGTGGAAATGGATCGGCAGGCCGACCTCTTCTTTCAAAGCCTTAACCAGCACTGAGGCGGCAGCCGGTTTCAACAATCCTGCCATGTCTTTTAAGCCCAAAACATGCGCACCCGCCGCTTTCAGGTCTTTACCCATCGCCACGTAGTACTTCAGATCGTATTTGGCGCGATTGGGATCCAGAATATCGCCCGTATAACAAATTGTGCCTTCACAAACCTTGCCGTTTTCCACCACGGCATCCATAGCCACCCGCATATTTTCAACCCAGTTCAGGCTGTCAAACACGCGGAATACATCCACGCCCGTTTTGGCAGCTTGGCGTACAAATTCCTGCACCACATTATCAGGATAATTAGTATAGCCAACGCCGTTGCTGGCACGCAGCAACATCTGTGTCATCAGGTTCGGCATGGCTTTGCGCAAATCACGCAACCGCTGCCAAGGGCATTCCTGCAAGAAGCGGTAGGCTACATCAAACGTCGCCCCACCCCAGCATTCCATGCTGAACAGCTGCGGCAAGTTATGCGCATAAGCATCCGCCACCTTTATCATATCATGGCTGCGCATTCGCGTGGCCAGCAAAGACTGATGCCCGTCACGCATTGTGGTGTCGGTGATCAGCAACTGCTTTTGTGCGGCCATCCAATCAGCCACAGCCTGCGGGCCTTTTTCTTCCAGCAAATTACGCGTGCCGTAAGCAGGTTCTTCCACATGATTGACAGGTGGCTTTGGGGCCTTTGTATGCAGATCAGGCTTGGCCCGCCCTTCCACATCAGGATGCCCGTTCACCGTAATATCCGCGATATAGTTCAGGATTTTAGTCGCACGGTCACGGCGTGGCTTGAACTTGAACAAATCAGTGGAGTTATCAATAAACTTCGTCGTATAGCTGTTATCCAGAAACGTCTTGTGCTTCAACAGATTGATCACAAAGGCGATATTCGTACTGACACCGCGAATACGAAATTCGCGCAGTGCACGGTCCATCCGCGCAATGGCAAATTCCGGCGTTGGGCCGGAACAGGTTATTTTCACCAACAGGCTGTCATAATAACGCGTGATTACCGCCCCCGAATAAGCGGTACCACCATCCAGACGCACGCCCATACCCGTGGCGGAACGGTAAGCCGTGATACGGCCATAATCAGGAATAAAGTTGTTTTGCGGATCTTCCGTTGTAATCCGCGTTTGCAGCGCATGACCGTTCAGGGTGATCTCACTTTGTGACGCCTTGCCCGTGGCCTCTGCCAGCGTTTTGCCTTCCGCAATCAGGATTTGCGCTCGCACAATATCAATGCCGGTGACCTCTTCGGTCACAGTGTGTTCCACCTGAACCCTTGGGTTTACTTCGATGAAGAAAAACTCATCGGTGTCCATATCCATCAAAAATTCAACTGTGCCTGCACACTCATAGCCTACATGGGCACAAATCTTGCGGCCCAGCGCACAAATTTCAGTGCGTTGTTCGTCGCTTAGATAAGGTGCAGGGGCGCGTTCTACAACTTTCTGGTTGCGCCTTTGCACCGAGCAATCGCGTTCATAAAGGTGGTAAATCTCACCATGGCTGTCACCCAGAATTTGCACTTCAACGTGGCGCGCACGTTGCACAAGTCGTTCCAGATAACCGGCCCCATTACCAAAAGCGGCCTGCGCTTCGCGCCGCCCTTCCAGCACCAATTCTTCCAGTTCACCCTCATGCATGATCTGGCGCATACCGCGACCACCGCCACCCCAACTGGCTTTCAGCATGAACGGATAGCCCACCGCATCGGCCATGCGACGTACTTCATTCATATCATCAGGCAGAATATCAGTGGCAGGCACCACAGGTACACCTGCATCCATCGCCACATGGCGGGCAGACGCTTTGTCGCCCAGCATCCGCATGGTAGCGGCTTTCGGCCCTATAAACTTGATGCCAGCCGCTTCGCAAGCATCGACAAATTCAGGGTTTTCCGACAACAACCCGTAGCCCGGGTGGATCGCATCCGCACCAGACATCTTGGCCACACGAATGATCTCTTCAATGCTTAAGTATGCCGCAACCGGCCCCATGCCTTCGCCAATGCGGTACGCTTCATCCGCCTTGAAACGGTGCAGCCCCAACTTGTCTTCTTCGGCATAAATCGCAACCGTTCTCTTACCCATCTCATTGGCTGCCCGCATGATACGGATGGCAATTTCACCTCGGTTGGCAATTAGGATTTTTGAAAAGTTGGTCATGAAGGCCCCCTGAAGGCAAAAGATTCGCTGTCTTTACGCGCTTAATATATAGCACTGCTATAAAAGCCGTTAAAGAATGCGACACCCAAGGGGTCAACACCGAAATACTACCTAGGGAAAGGTTTATCGATAACGGCGGCTAAGCCGCCTTCATCAAGCCCTTTTTTTTAAGCTGCGCAAGCGTTGCATCCAATGCTTTGATTGTCCGCTCGATCAGCAAATCGACCTCTTCATGTGTTAAAGTCAGCGGTGGAGAGATGATCATTGCATCCCCCACATGGCGAATAATCACATTGTTTGCAAAGCAATGCTCACGACAGATCAGCCCAACAGTACCCTTGTCACTGGCAAACGCCGCGCGGTTGGCTTTGTCTGGCGTCAATTCTATCGCGCCCATCATGCCGATAATACGCGCTTCACCCACAAGTGGGTGATCTGCCAATGCGTGCCATTTTTTCTGCAAATAAGGCCCGATATCATCGCGCACATAATCAACAATATTTTCTTCATCCAGAATACGCAGGTTTTCCAAGGCCACGGCACAGGCCACGGGATGGCCTGAATATGTGTAGCCATGCGCAAATTCATCGCCCCCGATCACGGCAGCCACTTCATCACTGACCATAGAGCCACCAATGGGCATATAACCAGAACTAAGACCCTTAGCGATGGTCATAATATCCGCCTTGATACCCAAGGTTTCACAGCCAAACCAGTTGCCCGTGCGCCCGAAACCGCAAATCACTTCATCCGCAATCAGCAGGATGTTGCGTTCTTTGCATATCCGCTGGATTTCCGGCCAATAAGTTGCAGGCGGCAAAATCACTGCCCCCGCGCCCTGCACAGGCTCACCAATAAAGGCCGCAACATTGTCTTCGCCTAAGCGGTCAATTTCTTCTTCCAATGCTCGCGCGCATTTCAGCCCAAACTCATCACGCGACATGTCGCCACCTTCGCCATACCAATACGGTTGCGCGATATGAGTAATGTCTGGGATTGGCATACCGCCTTGTGCATGCATACCTTGCATCCCGCCCAAACTGGCACTGCCCATGCTGGAACCGTGATAAGCATTGTGGCGGCTGATAATGGTTTTCTTTGAAGGCTTGCCCTTCAATGCCCAATAATGGCGCACCAATCGGATGTTCGTGTCATTGGCTTCCGAACCAGAGCCTGCGAAAAACACATTGTTGATATGCGCAGGGGCCAGTTCGGCCAAACGCGCCGACAGTGCAATCACTGGCGGATGGCTGGTTTGGAAAAACGTGTTGTAATAGGGCAGTTGTTGCATCTGTGCGCTGGCAGCATCCGCCAGTTCTTTGCGGCCATAGCCGATGTTTACACACCAAAGCCCTGCCATCGCATCCAGAATTTCCACGCCTTCACTATCCGTGATGAACGCACCCTTGGCCTGCGTGATAACCCGCACGCCTTTTTCGGCCAGCTCCGCATTGTCCGTAAACGGGTGCATGTGATGGGCTGCATCCAATGCTTGCAGCTCATTTGTGGGCAGGTGGTTATCTATCTTGTTCATGGGTGGCCTCAATCTGAGAATGTTAGAAGTTTCGCCCACTTAACCGAAAAAAATTGGGAAGGTCAATAATTTGATCAAATTATTTAATCAAACAATCTTTGTACAATCCCAAAGCCTTGCTCAATATCGGTAAGAATAGATTTTCCAACCAATTCGGCATCCCCTGCACGCAAGGCCGCAATGGTCTCATCATGGCAATCAACCAGTTGCGCGGTTCCCCATTTACCAGAGATAACCCGGTAAAGTGGGCCATAACGCAGCCAAAGCGTTGACACCATCGCATACAGCAAATCCGACTGGGCCGCCGCATAAAGTGCAAAATGGAATTGGTGGTTATATTTCATATAATCCCCCACATTGCCCTGCGCGATGGCCTGGTTAACCTTATCATCAATCGCGCGCATTTCATCTATTGTAGCACTTGTGGCCTTGGCCGCGGCCAACATTGCAAGTTTGGGTTCAATCGTGCTGCGTACAAACACCAAGTCCGCAAAATCCTGTTTGCCGATATCAGGCAGACAAACCCGCCGATTACCTTGAAAAACCAACGCCCCCTCCGCTGTCAACCGACGAATGGCTTCGCGCACAGGCGTCATACCAACATCCAGTTCATCAACCAAACCGTATATCGTAACTGCCTGCCCGGGTGCCAGCTCACCATAAAGGATTTTCTCGCGCAGTCTGCGGTAAACCTGTTCGTGAACGGGTATTTTCTGGGCGGCAGTTGCTTTCATTTCGGCTAGATCCCTCACGTAAACGCATTTTATTTGATTTTCTACACGCTCTAGTATCAACTCGTCTAGAACTAAAGACTTGCTTTTCGCGCCGAATTTGATCAAATTCTTGAAAAACGAGTCGAAACACTAGGGAGAATACAATGAAACTAACAGTAACAACGGCAGTGGCTGCACTGCTTGCCAGCACATTTATGGCTGCATCCGAAGAGGTGCGTGTCTATAACTGGTCAGATTATATTGACGAAGCATTGCTGGAAAAATTCGAAAAAGAAACCGGCATTGAACTGATTTATGACGTGTTTGACAGCAACGAAGTTCTGGAAACCAAAATGCTGGCGGGTTCTTCTGGCTATGATGTTGTGGTGCCGTCCGGTACATTCCTGTCACGTCAAATTCAGGCAGGCGCATTTCAAAAACTGGACAAGTCCAAACTGTCAAACATCGGCAATGTCTGGGGTGATATTCAAACCCGTACAGAGATTTATGATCCGGGCAATGAATATTCCATCAACTATATGTGGGGAACCACGGGGATCGGTTATAATGTCGGCAAAGTGAAAGCCGCTTTGGGCGATGACGCCCCATCCGACTCGTTGGCGTTAATCTTTGATCCGGCCAACATGGAAAAACTGAAAGATTGCGGTGTATATTTCTTGGACGCCCCAACTGAAATGATCCCCGCTGCTTTGAAGTACATCGGCGAAAACCCCGACAGTCATGACATTGATACTATCAAAAAAGCGGAAGCGGTACTAACAGCTGTGGCGCCATATGTGCAAAAATATAACTCATCCGAGTATATTAACGCCCTGGCAAATGGTGATATCTGTGTAGCCTTCGGCTGGTCAGGCGATGTTCTGCAAGCCCGCGATCGTGCAGCAGAAGCAGATAACGGCGTTGAAGTGGAATATGCTATTCCTTCAGAAGGTGCTTTGATGTGGTTTGACCAAATGGCCATCCCGACGGATGCCCCAAACCCTGATGGCGCGCATAAGTTCATCAACTTCATTCTGGACGCACAAAACATGGCGGATGCATCAAACTATGTTTATTATGCCAATGGGAACTTAGCATCACAACCGTTGCTGGAAGAAGACGTGATCGAAGACCCGGCAATTTATCCACCGGCAGAGACTGTGAACAACCTTTATGTGACCACATCATATGGCCCCAAAGAACAGCGTATTGTGACACGCATGTGGACAAAAGTTAAAACTGGTCAATAATAAATACACCCACTACCCCGCGCAGCTAACTGCGCGGGGTTTCTTTTTTCAGGTGCTGTTTCATGTCAAACGATCCATTCCGCCCATGGGAAGACCCACAGGCAACCCCGCTTATCCGTTTCGAAAACGTCACTAAGCGTTTTGGCGCATTCACCGCCGTCGACAACCTGTCACTCGACATCTACGAAAAAGAATTCTTTGCTCTATTAGGTGCATCGGGCTGCGGTAAAACCACCTTGATGCGTATGCTTGCGGGGTTCGAGAAACCTACCGAAGGGCGCATCACCCTAAACGGTGAAGACATAGCACCCGTGCCCGTCAATAAACGTGACATCAATATGATGTTCCAGTCCTACGCCCTGTTCCCACATCTGACTGTTGCCGACAATATCGCCTTTGGTCTGAAACGATCAGACATGCCCGCATCCGAAATTGCAGGTCGCGTGGATGAGATGCTAAATCTAGTGCAACTCAGCCAGTTTGCCAAACGTAAACCCCACCAAATTTCAGGCGGTCAACGCCAACGTGTTGCCCTAGCCCGCTCGCTGGCCAGAAACCCCAAAGTTCTATTGCTTGATGAACCGCTTGCCGCTTTGGATAAAAAACTACGTCAAGAAACCCAATTTGAGTTGATGGATATTCAGGAGAAACTTGGCACCACATTCATGATCGTGACCCACGACCAAGAAGAAGCCATGACCGTAGCATCGCGTGTAGCCGTGATGAACGCAGGCGTTATCAAACAGATATCCACCCCCGACGCTATTTATGAGCGACCAAATTCAGCCTATGTCGCTGATTTTATAGGTGAGGTAAACCTGATAGACGGCAAGGTCATCAGCGGTACTGAAAAGTCCTGTAAAATAGCATGGGAAGGCGGCACCATAATCGCGCAACCTCGCGCAAAACTGACCAAAGGTACTGAAGTTCGCTACGCTATTCGCCCAGAAAAAGTGGCCATATCGGCAAATAAACCGGATGCACCCAACGCAATTCAAGGCAAAGTTCTGGATATTGCCTATCTTGGAAATATTTCCACCTATTATGTACAAACTGAAACCGGCCAGACCATCAAAGCCCAGCTTGCCAACGCACGGCGCCTGTCACAACGCAGCTTCACATGGGAAGATCCTGTGTGGCTGTCATGGACAGAAACCGCCGGCATCGTGTTGACGGAATAGCCCCATGCGCCGCGCTTTCATCATATCCATCCCGTATCTTTGGCTGATCGCCCTATTCCTGATCCCCTTCGCCATCGTTTTCAAACTGTCCCTATCCGATCCGGCCGTGGCTATCCCGCCTTATACCCCAACCCTTGATTTAAGTGCGGGCTGGGCAAACTTCAAAGACTTCCTGTCCCAGTTGGATATGGAAAATTTCACTTGGCTTACCGAAGATGACCTTTACTGGAAAGCCTACCTTTCCAGCGTAAAGATCGCGTTTTTCTCAACCCTATTCACCCTGCTTATCGGGTTCCCCATCGCCTACGGCATGGCCCAAGCCCCCAAAGAGTGGCAAGCCACATTGATGATGCTGATCATCCTGCCGTTTTGGACCAGCTTTCTGATCCGCGTTTACGCATGGATGGGCATCCTTTCCAATGAAGGTTTCCTGAACCAGTTCTTGCTTTGGACAGGCCTGATCGGCGAACCCTTGCAGATCATCAACACCAACATCGCGGTCTACATCGGTATCGTTTACACTTACCTGCCATTCATGGTGCTGCCGATCTACGCCACCTTGGAAAAGCTCGATCCTTCCTATCTGGAAGCTGCCGAAGACTTGGGCTGCTCACGTATTTCAGCCTTCTGGTCGGTCACTGCTCCCCTTTCAAAACCTGGCGTTATCGCAGGGTGCTTTCTGGTGTTCATCCCTGTTGTGGGTGAATTCGTAATCCCATCCCTATTAGGCGGTTCACGCACCTTGATGATCGGTAAGGTTCTGTGGGATGAGTTTTTCTCAAACCGTGACTGGCCCGTCGCTTCTGCTGTGGCCGTCATCCTGCTGCTGATCCTGATAATCCCCATCGTCCTGTTTCAAAAACAACAGGAACGCGCACAGGAGGCAGAATCGTGAAACGTTTCACATTTTTCAACGCCACATCCCTGACCCTTGGTTTTGCATTCCTGTACGTGCCGATCCTGATCCTGATCATCTACAGCTTCAACGCCTCTCGCCTTGTGACCGTATGGGCGGGGTTTTCCACCAAATGGTACGGTAAATTACTGCAAAACGAAGCTTTTATGGATGCCGCATGGGTCACCCTGAAAGTAGGCATTATGTCATCGTGCATCGCCACAGTGCTGGGCACAGCCGCCGCCATGGTCATGGTACGCAGCGGCAAGTTCTTTGGTCGCACCCTGTTCAGTGGCATGATTTATGCGCCGCTTGTGATGCCTGAGGTTATCACAGGCCTGTCTCTGTTACTGCTGTTCATCTCACTCGGCGTGGAACGCGGTGTGATGACCATCGTTCTGGCACATGCCACATTTTCAATGTGCTATGTTTCGGTTGTGGTATCTTCACGGTTGGTATCCTTCGATCAAAGCCTTGAAGAGGCCGCGCTCGACTTGGGTTGCACCCAGTTTGATGCTTTCAAGTCCGTCACCTTACCGATCATTGCCCCTGCAGTCATATCAGGTTGGCTCCTTGCCTTTACCCTATCGCTTGATGATTTGGTCATTGCCAGCTTCACCACAGGGCCGTCGGCCACCACACTGCCGATCAAAATCTACAGTGCCGTGCGCTTGGGCGTCAGCCCGGAAATTAACGCACTTTCCACCCTGCTGATCGGGGCTGTCACGATAGGTGTAATCACTGCATCACTGGTCACGAAACGCGCCGCCGTGGTGCGTAAACGCCATGAAGAAATGGCCCGGAAAGCAGAGGGTTAAGGGTAGGTGTTTTCCAACCCCAACAGCTCATCAAGCTGGCGCGCAAACCAGCCTTTTGGGATGAAATGCCCGCGCGCATGCACATCAATGCGCACCGTGCCGCCATCTTCACAATTTTCCCAGTTTGTGCGCACAAAGGTATCTTTGGGTTGAACCGACCAAGAACCCGACTTCACCCCCTCACCGCAATTCTTGGCATCACGCCAAAGCTGCACAGGGTATGTTGTGTCACCATTTGGCCCAAACGGAAAACCCATCACGGTATCGGTGGTACCATGCACATGGCGTATCTCTTGGGGAATACTGTTGCAGGTTTCAGTTTGCCGCAAAGTACCCGACACCGATAATAATGCCGCAATCGGATGCGTGCTTTCACAGGCATACCGCCATGCCATTGCAGACCCGTAAGAATAACCGGAAACAAACACCTGATTGCGATCAATCGGATAATGCTTTGCCGCATCTTCAATCACCGCATCGGCAAACGCGCTGTCACCACTGTTAGGTGACCAAAAGTCCCATGTTTTCCCTTCGCCGTTCGGCGCCAGCAATAACACCCCCCGCCTGCGTGTAGCCCCTGAAATACGCCCGTGTTTTACAATCAAAGTACCTTGGCGCATCCAGCCATGAAAATGTAGCATCACGGGCAAGGGCGTTACCCCGTCCCAATCATCGGGGGCTTTGACATGGTAAGACCTGCCATCAAGCTGGCAGGGAGTTTCCGCATGGCACGTCGCAGCGGAAGCAAAACCAGAGGATAAAAGCAGTAGTGCAACAGATAAAAGCTGACGCATCAAGTTAGTTCCGTATTTGTTGAACGCAACTTAGCCAAACCACACCACATATGGGAATCACAAACCTGTCAGAAACATTACATCCCTATTTAGAAAGGGCGCGCCGATATAAATGCCATGTGGCATGGCCCAAAACGGGCATCACAACCAACAGGCCCAACAGCCCAAGCACCATTGCCCAAAACAGCAATGTCGAAATGATAAACCCCCAGACCAGCATCGTAGGAAAACTTTGCATAACCGTTTTAACACTGATGATCATGGCTGTTACAAAGTCCAACTCACGGTCCAACAGCAAAGGCAGGCTAATCGTGGTAATGATATAAACCAAAAAGGCAAATGCAGACCCAAGCCCCATTTCCAAGGCCAGCAGGATCAGACCCCGCTGCGTCGTGAACATATCCATAAGGCTCGGCATATTATCCATTGCAGCAAGCCCCATCACCAATGCGAAAATAGCATGTGCGGCAAAAACCCAGAACATGAACAGGAACATAATCAGCGTACCAATCCACGGCACCTGTCTGTTACGTTCCGCAAAAACCACCCCAAGAACGCTTCCCCAGCGGGGCTTTTCACCCAGCTCCATCCGGCGAGAAACCTCATAAAGCCCGACGGCGGCAAACGGTGCTATCAGTGGAAACCCTACAATAACAGGAATACCCCACCACGTTTGACCGGCTTTCGCATAGATCAGATACATTATCCAACCACCGATGACATAAACCGCGCTAAAGAAGATACCAAACAAAGGGGCCGCCCAAAAATCAGCCCAACCAGCCCGTAAAGATGACCGAAGATCAGCCAGTGTCACGTCATGGATTTCAGGTATCGGCGAGGCCTCTGGTATAGTTGTTTGATCTGACATGTGCATCTCCCTTGCAAAATAAACACCTGATTATAAGTTGTTTATGAGAGTATTTCACAAAAACTTCATTTCACGAAGATAAAATTCATGTATGATTTCTACCATCCAAAATGATGCACACTCAAAACATAAATATTGGATATTTTTTGAATAATGGTGATCCCAGCAGGACTCGAACCTGCAACCCCCTGCTTAGAAGGCAGGTGCTCTATCCAGTTGAGCTATGGGACCTATTTCTAATGTGTCCAGACACCGCGTCTGTTGGTGGCAAAGTTATCACCGTACCCACCTGCCCGTACATTGGTCTTGCGCTTTTGCGGCTCGGCCACGGTATAGGCAATGCCCTTGCCTGTCGCATAAGTAATGGCCGCATCTTTACTGTCAAAACTCAACTTAACCTGCGCGTTCATATCATCGGAACTTGTCCAACCCATCAATGGGTCAACTTCACGGGCCGTTTCAGGTGCAAATTCCAAAACCCACGTTTTGGTTTTGGCTTGTCCTGATTGCATTGCGTTGCGTGCGGGCTGGTAAATACGGGCTAGCATGTGTGACCTCAAACAGATTGCATACCTGCTTATCGCCAAAATGAGCGAAAGGCGCAAGCCTCTGTCCACCTTATCTATCGATTTTTTAAGAAATCTGGTTGCCAGCCTGATATGTAAGAGCGAGGGGTGGGTAGGTCTACATATCTGACTGGCAACCAATTTTGCTGCTTGCACATTAACCATAATATAGAACTCCATGAGAATGCAATGAAAATATTCGCTTAAGTTGTATAAAAATTTACTGAACAACCAAATTAACCATCAAATAGCCTTGAAATTCCCCCCGAACACTTCATGTTCAAATCAAAGGAACCTTACAAGAACATGTCACAAACCTCGCCACCTTTGTTGAACACACCTGACCGCCACGCCAAAATCAAACTGGAAGGCGGGCGCAAGTTTGTGATGCACACAGAGTTTGAACCCGCAGGCGACCAGCCCACTGCGATTGCTGATCTGGTAGAGGCAATTAACGAAGGTGAACGCAATCAGGTTCTGCTGGGGGCCACAGGTACTGGCAAAACCTTTACCATGGCCAAAGTCATCGAAGAAACCCAACGCCCCGCTATTATTCTAGCCCCAAATAAAACCTTGGCGGCCCAACTATATGCTGAATTTCTGACCTTCTTTCCGGAAAACTCAGTTGAATATTTCGTCAGCTACTACGACTATTACCAACCCGAAGCCTATGTTGCGCGTTCCGACACATACATTGAAAAAGAAAGCCAGATCAACGAACAGATCGACCGTATGCGCCATTCGGCCACCCGTGCATTGCTGGAACGTGATGACGTTATCATCGTCGCATCGGTGTCGTGCATATACGGCATCGGGTCGGTGGAAACTTATACGGCTATGACCCAAGATCTGTTTGCGGGGCAAGAATACGATCAACGCAAAATCATGGCTGATCTGGTCACACAGCAATACCGCCGCAACGATAGCGCGTTTCAGCGCGGTTCTTTTCGTGTGCGCGGTGACACATTAGAGGTTTGGCCCGCCCACTTAGATGACCGTGGCTGGCGGTTTTCATTCTTTGGTGAAGAGCTGGAAAACATCACCGAATTTGACACACTTACAGGGGCTAAAACCGACGTGCTGGAAAAGGTGCGCATCTATGCCAATTCTCACTACGTTACCCCGCGCCCGACCATACAACAGGCGATCAAAGGCATCAAAGCCGAACTGGCTATCCGCACCAAACAATTCCGCGATGAGGGTAAACTGCTGGAAGCCCAGCGCATTGAACAACGCACCCAGTTTGATCTGGAAATGCTGGAAGCCACGGGTGTTTGCAGCGGGATTGAGAACTATTCGCGCTACCTGACAGGCCGCGCACCGGGCGAACCGCCGCCCACATTGTTTGAATACATCCCGGACAATGCCATCGTTTTCGCCGACGAAAGCCACGTTTCCGTGCCGCAAATTGGCGGCATGTACAAAGGCGATTTCAGACGCAAATCCGTACTTTCCGAACACGGGTTCCGCCTGCCATCTTGCACTGATAACCGCCCGCTGAAGTTTGAAGAATGGGACGCCATGCGCCCGCAATCCATCTTCGTCTCGGCTACCCCGCAGAAATGGGAATTGGAACAAGCCGGCGGCGTGTTCGCCGAACAAGTGATCCGCCCCACCGGCCTACTTGACCCCCCCATTGAAATCCGCCCTGTCACCACACAAGTGGACGACCTGCTGGACGAAATCCGCAAAGTCGCGAGCCTCGGCAATCGTATTTTGGTCACCACGCTCACGAAACGCATGGCCGAAGACCTGACAGAATACCTGCATGAACAAGGTATCCGCGTGCGCTACATGCATTCCGACATCGACACGATCGAGCGCATCGAAATTCTGCGCGACCTGCGCTTAGGGGCGTTTGACGTGTTGATCGGCATCAACCTATTACGCGAAGGCCTCGACATTCCCGAATGCTCGCTTGTGGCAATTTTAGACGCGGATAAAGAGGGTTTTTTACGCTCGGAAACCTCATTAGTGCAAACCATCGGCCGCACGGCGCGTAACGTTGACGGTCGCGTCATCATGTATGCCGACCGCATTACCGGCAGCATGGAACGTGCCATCGGTGAAACCAATCGCCGGCGCGAAAAGCAACAAGCCCATAACATAAAACACGGCATCACCCCCACCACGATCAAAAAGAACGTCGAAGACGTACTGCAAGGCGTGTTCAAAGCCGACACTGACCAATCCCGCGTCACCGCCAAGATTGACAAAAAACCGATGACAGGTGCCAACCTGCAAACACATCTAGACGCTTTGCGTAAAGATATGCTTAAGGCTGCTGAAAATCTGGAATTCGAAGAGGCTGCGCGCATCCGCGACGAGGTCAAACGCCTTGAAACCGTAGAGCTGACCATCGCCAACGACCCCCTAGCCCGTCAATATATAGTGGATGCTGCTGTTGAGGACGCCCAGAAAAGGGGTGGGCGCAGTACGGGGGGTAAAGGTGGGACACGGGCTTGGCGGGGGAAGAGTACGAGGAAGTTTTAACAAGCACCCCAATTTTCGTCTGGAAATAATAATTCACAAGTCATTTCTAAACTAGCGTCAAACGCAGCAACCAATTCGCTATAATCATCAGGCAAACGATCTGATCTACCAGTAATATTTAATTCTAAAATATCTTCACCAGCATTCCCAGTTTTTGCTGCCATGAAGATATGGCGATTGGATAAATGGACAGCTCCTGAAGACTCTTCATATACACGCTTAACCCAAGGGTACTTTACTTCTAATTTTTTACGCAAATACCAGTCTTTCATTTTTTTATTATCTTTATCACATATATCACCAAAGCGGTTTCCTTTAAAAATTTCCTCGGCAAGATCATTTGAGTTTTCTACACAATAAAATGCATTCAACCTCATAGCAGTATCTATTTGCATTCTTAAAATTGTAGCTGCGCATAGAAAATTATCATCCTCAACCAATAACATAAAACCCGATATATTACTTAAAGTACGATCACATACACCAGCATAGATAAGGTGAATAAAATGCATTGGGCTACCTGCTGGAAAAGCGAGGCACATTTTCTGTAATAACATTTTCTTCTTACAATCTATTGTCTTGAATGACACATCTACCGATGGAAATGTTGACACATTCTATCCTTTAATCATTTTGAACAATTTCAAGTTCACATAAAATTATATATATAGTCCAGAAAAAACCAGCAGCCCCCCCTTCCAACTGGCCCCAAATATCCTCGCCGAAGGCATTCCACCCTTACCCCAACCACCTTGATTTCGATCAAAGCACCCAGCCCTCTTTCATGCGTAATCTGACTTGAAAAGGAGGCCACCCATGTCCAACTGGAATGCCCAACAAAAGATACTGCAAGATCGCCTGCAAGAGCTGGATACAAAGCTGCATCAGATCGAAGACAGGTTGGATGAAACCCCAACCAAAGACTTTGAGGATTTCGCGCAGGAAACCGAAGAAAACGAAGTGATGGAAAGCTTGGGTAACGCTGGCCTGAAAGAGATCGAAATGATCAATGCCGCATTACAACGTATCAAGGATGGCATATATGGCGAATGCCAAAGATGCGGCGATGACATCCTGCCTGAGCGGCTGGAAGTGGTGCCCTACACGCCGCTGTGTCGTAACTGCGCCAGAAAGGTATAAGCCACATGTCTTTTGAAAACATGAAAGCTTCGATATATCTGTTGCTGGAAGAAATGACCCAGCAGCCCGAAGATCTGCACCAGATACAAGAGCAACTGCGTGAAAAAATCTCTGAATTTCGCGCGCTTGGTCTACCCGTGCCTGAAGATTTCCTTCAGGCGGAACGCGATATGCGCGCGGAATTAAATCCGCCTAAAAAGTAGCCGAAACCTCATACATCACCGGCTCGAAACTTTTACACATCTCATTGAATGAACGATTGCGTTTACGCATTTCATCCGTGCGCAACATCGCCTGAAAATCCTTACGATCATCCCATTGGGAATAATTCGCGATCCGAGTTTGCGCGTCATTCACATGCAACCCAGCCGCAATAAACCCTGACTGCTTACTGATCACATCGCGGTACGCTTCCCTAAGCGCATCCAGCAAATCCTGACAGGTGCCGGGTGTCACCTCAAAGGTTGTTAAAACGGTTTGTGATGTTGTATCGGTGGCTATTTTCATTATGGCTACCTCCTATAAAGACAGCCTAACACCCCAACACCTATCTCCAAAACACTTTAACGCAGTACATGCACCGCACAGGTCGCATGGCGCACAACGCGCGCCGCAGTAGATCCCAGGAAATAATCCTGATACCCAGGCCGGTGTGATGCTATAATAATGCAATCAACCTCATTTTTCTCTGCGTAATCCAGTATGCTGTTGGCACAATGCCCGACAACCACTTCGATTTTCGTGTTTCGATGCCCATCCGCATCCTCTTGCAACGTTACTTTGGCATCAACCACATTTTTGGTCATTTGATCATCAGGTAGCTGTTGTGAAATATAAGGTGGAATAAACTCGACGACAGTTAGCAAAGTGATTTTGCTATCCTCTGCACGAATTACCTCTGCCAGTTTAATAGCCGCATTTGTGTCGCGCTGATGGTCGGGCGCTATCGGAATAAGAATTGATTTATACATAAGGGTCTCCTTCATATTCATTTTACTATACGCCTCTAAAATCAAAGCACTTTGATCTGAATCATATCCAATAAAGCAAAAAAATGGGCTGGCCCGATGCCAACCCATTTATAATTTTCCGAATACTTATGTGTTAAGTAGGAACATCACACCGCACAGTTGCATTCACTTTACCCATAACAGGCTTCGACCATGTCAAAGAAAATGCTACCCCGCCTGTACTTTGCCCGATCAGCGAATAAGGTAAATCATAAACCGCAATATTCGAGCTATCGCGCAACGCCCCTTGGGCAATCACCGCAGTTACAGTACGGGTACGCCCACCAAATGGCAGATATTCAGATACATCACTTGTCCAAGTAGCATTCGGGCCTGTGCGCGTAACCGTAACCGTAACCGGGTTTTGCATTCGATCAGCGACCCCGTTATACATGTTTCCGGTTACCGTCACATTGCGTGCTCTGGTGTGATCAATATCCGCATGCGTTGTATCAACAGTTTCCACACGGTCCAGGTTTGCACCGTTAATAGCTTTGAAAACATTATCCGTAATAGTGAACCCGTTCAAGAATTGACCCGTACCAAACGGTTTAACATGTATCCATCTGAACCAGCTTGGCACCCCGTTTGCGGTGAAAATATTCCCCGTAATAACCAGCCCCCCAAAAGAAAACCCGCCAGTAAAATCAGGCGTCGCATCATGCTGATTGTCCCATTCAATATAACAGTTATCCACGTAGTTTCCGATGAATGTCGATTTCACATTTATCGTTGTGAAAATAATTCCAGCCGTGCGTTCACCCGTTCCAGAAATGTCGCCTTGGAAAAAGTGATTGCCTAATATGATATTTCCCGTGCCACCGATCACCGCAAAATGCTTATATCTGATAGCTCGGTTGTTACGCACTTTCAGATCGTTTTCATTACTGTTGAAAGCAATAGAGACACGATCAAGTACATCCAAAGCCAGCTCTGCCGAAATGAACTGACAACGGTCAATAAGCATTCCAGAGCAACCCCGCCCGATGGACGTAATGCACTGATCTTTATTGATCGTGAAAAAACAATCTTTGAAGTGAAAGATCAATCCATCGGGTGCGATCATCACGCCACTGGCAATGCTGCTGCCATTGAAATCCAGATTTTCAAACGTAAATCTGGAAACGCTGGTGAACCCGCTCATATCCAACAAATATTTATGACGTGTGAACGTATATGTCTGGTTGGCCGCCGCCGCCCACAAGGGGCTGCTTAAAGTCAGTGACTGGTTTGATACATTCACGTCTTTTACATAAATCTCAACACCAACACCAAAACCTTCAACCAATGAGCCTATTGCAATGGATGCAATATTTGTTACCCCCGTCAATGTTGTGCCACTGCTGGAATTGAAACTTGCACTCGATGTTACTGTTTCACTATCCCAAGCAGAGCCAGCCACGGCCTTAAACTCGCCATTACGCAAAATACGTCTGGTACTAAAACTATCCTTGTTCCCTACCACCGCATGAAGATCAACAGGCCCATCCAGCTGGATTGTATAACCACACAAATCCAAAGACTCGTGATCAGTGAAATTAAACAATGCCTGAAATGCTTTCTTGAACGCCAGCGTTTCATTGCCGAACGCATCCAGATAGGTAGCATAATTATAGTTCTGCGTCAGTTGCAAAATAGCAGTGTCAGGCATCACCAGTGTGCCCTGAAAGCGAATGCGCGACACAAAAGTTACTGTTTGGCCGATGAAAAAACTACCTTCAGACACCAAAATATCGCGCCCGTTCGCCGCCGCATCCGCCGCTTCAAAGGCGGCCGTATTATCCGTGACCCCGTCCCCCACAGCCCCAAAATCTTTTACGTCGACAACATCCAATATTTCACCAAAGAAAATCGAACTGACATCTTCAATTACGATGTCTTCCACCCGAACAACGCCGCCGTTGTTCCCCGTCAGGTCAATCCCGAAATGGCCAAAAGCGGCATCGCGCCCCCAAATCATGTCAACACCCGTGCGCGTACCTGTCCCCACAATCGCACTGACCTCTACGACCTCACCAAAAGTCGTCAACGGCACACTGTCACCAACTTCAACCACACCGCCAATATGATTGCCGGCAGCATCGGCTGCCCAGCCTGCAATCCGAACCGAAGGCAATGCCCCCGCAATCGCCTTAACCCGCGCCGTAATACGCAAATAGCACCCCGCCAAAAGGGGCGTATCTGCAAAAGCACGCAGTTTCTGGGTGCTTTGGGTTTTGACCAATTCCAACGCAGTGCCAAAATCAGCATCCGATGCGATTAAAGTTGCATTGCTTGCCCCGTCATAGGCGGGGTCACCTGGCAATCCATTTCCACTGGACCAAAGATCCAACCCATCGCCAAATGCAGGCGGCATCAGTATGATGCCATCAGTAATAACTTTATTCATAATCAATCCTTCTTGAACGCAGCCCAATGGGCATGAAATCTCAAAAAGAATGATCAATGAAAAATTAACCATGACTTCATCATGCGTACGCAAAGCACCATTTCACGCAAAATTCCCCTATTGACGCGGCACCCATTTCCCTTGAAACTACCCTCAAGGGGACGCGCGAACACCCCGTGAGGCGACAGCCCAAGTTTCGCATCCATGAACCTCTATCAAAAGGAAGGATGCGCTATGCCTGCACCTACACAAATAACACCCCAACAACTTGCCCGCCTGATCGGCACACCCGATTGCCCGATCCTGATCGATGTCTGCATTGACGAAGACTTCAACGAAGACCCCCGTATGATCCCCGGCGCACGCCGTTTCCCATTCAACAAAATCGAAGATTTGACGTCGGAACTCAAAGGTAAGAAGGTAGTCGTGATTTGTCACAAGGGCCTGAAACTCAGTCAAGGTGCTGCTGCCCTTTTGCGCCACCACGGTATCGCTTGTGAAACCGTCCAAGGTGGCATCGTCGCGTGGCGTGAAGCGGGCTTGCCGCTTATTCCCGCAGATAAAATCCCGTTCCAACCGGACGGCCCCACCCTATGGGTCACACGCCACCGTCCCAAAATAGACCGCATCGCTTGCCCATGGTTGATCCGTCGCTTCGTCGACCCGCGCGCGAAATTCCTGTTCGTGGCCGCGTCCCAAGTCCTGAATGTCGCTGAAAAATTCAACGCTACACCCTTTGACGTCGAAGACTGCTTTTGGACACATCGCGGTGATAAATGCACTTTTGACACCATGATCGAAGAGTTTGCATTAGACATCGAACCGCTGCACAAACTCGCCACCATCGTGCGCGGGGCAGATACAGACAGGCTTGACCTTGCCCCTGAAGCCGCTGGCCTCATGGCTGTTTCCTTGGGTCTTTCGCGTATGTATCGCGATGACCTGGCGCAACTTGAAGCAGGTATAGATATCTATGATGCCTTTTACCGTTGGGCCCGTGACGCATCTGATGAAACCCATAGCTGGCCTGCATCCGGCCCCAAAGGCGCGTAATCATGCCAGATCAAACACCCACACTTGCCCAGGCATTCCGTGTCTGGGCCAAAATCGGCATCCTTTCATTCGGCGGCCCCGCCGCCCAAATCGCCATGATGCACCGTGAAGTTGTCGACGATAAAAAATGGCTCACGGAAAAGCAGTTCCTCAACGCGCTTAGCTTTTGCATGTTGCTGCCCGGCCCCGAAGCCATGCAACTAGCCACTTACACAGGCTGGCGCATAAACGGTACGATCGGCGGCCTGATCGCAGGTCTGCTTTTTGTCATACCGGGCGCACTCGTCATCCTGATCCTTGCCACCTTATACGCCAGCTTTGGCAACGTCCCCATTATGACCGCTCTCTTTATGGGCATCAAAGCCACGGTTGTCGTCATCGTGATCGAAGCCCTGTTACGTGTTTCTAAAAAAGCTCTTAAACGCACCGACCACTGGATCATCGCCGCCCTAGCCTTTATCGGTATCTTCTTTTTGAATATCCCCTATCCGCTGATCGTCCTGATCGCCGCCCTTTATGGTCTTTTCATCAACGACACATCCAGCACACCTGAAGAGCAGATAACACACCGTCAACCCTTGACGAAAACCCTGAAAACCATCGCAATATGGCTTATCATCTGGTGGCTTCCCGTCTTGTTGCTAGATCAAGTCACCGATCACAATATCCTAAAAGAAATCGCCGCCTTCTTTTCCAAACTCGCCGTCGTCACCTTCGGTGGTGCCTATGCCGTATTAGCCTACATGGCCCAAGACGTGGTCGTCTTGAAAGGTTGGCTAACAGCTGATCAAATGATGGATGGCCTTGGCCTTGCCGAAACCACCCCTGGCCCCTTAATCTTGGTCACAGAATTCGTAGGCTTTCTTGCGGGTTACGCCAAAGGCGGGTGGCTTTTAGGCCTAATGGCAGCCATGGTCACCCTATGGGTCACCTTCACCCCGTGTTTCTTGTGGATATTTGCAGGTGCCCCTTACATCGACTGGATCGGCACCCAACCCCGCTTGCGCGGCGCATTAACCGCCATCACCGCAGCCGTGGTTGGCGTTATCCTGAACCTGTCGATTTGGTTCGCGCTACACGTCTTTTTTGACATCGTCACAAAATCTAGCCTTGGCCCCCTTACCCTATGGCAACCCACACTTGCATCCATAAACCCAACCGTGGCGGCCCTTGCAATTCTGTCAGGATACCTTCTTTTGAAACGTCACTGGAACGTCGTCTGGGTCTTGTTTCTATCAGGTGGATTATCCCTTCTGTCAGCACAGTTCTAGGCCAACACATACTTGCAAAATAACGCATGAAGGCTACACTTGCCTTCATGCCAGATACACCATCTCCCATCCGCCCAACCGATAACGAAGCCCGCCAAATCACCCGTGATCTGATCGTGAACGCCCAGTTCGGGTCGCTTGCCGTATTACACCCAGACACAGGGCTGCCCCATGTCACCCGCATCGCTATAGGCACAACCCCGTCAGGCACGCCGCTTACACTAATCTCTGACTTGTCGTTTCACACCAATGCGTTACGCCAAAACCCCAACTGTTCTCTTCTGCTGGGTGAGCCTACCGCAAACGGTGACCCGTTGATCCACCCGCGCATTACAATCCAATGTAAAACCTGCTTTCTGACCCGCGATGATCCTAAACATGCTGACATTCGCACCCATTACCAGACAACCCACCCCAAATCCAAACTCTACATAGATTTCGCCGATTTCAATTTTGTGCTATTCAATATCCAATCTGCCAGTCTAAATGGTGGCTTTGGCAAAGCATATGAATTGACCGCCAAGGATTGCGCATCACAAGCACCATAGCCCTGAATATGGACATTCCTGAATTATTTAGTACAAATCAGAAAACTGTTAGAGTATATTACCAATGGATCCATCCATCGACCAACTATTATCAAGAGCAAAATCATGCGCGCGGAAGGGTGATGTTCAAACAGCTGTACAAATATACAGATCCGTCCTGCAACGTTTTCCGAAAAACAAACGCGCACAGAAAGGATTACAATCCTTGCAATGTCAGCAAGCTACTGACAACCAACCACCACAGAATCAGATCAATGCTTTGATTAAGCTATTACAGCAAGGTCAGCTGCAACAAGTGGTTCAGCATGCAACCCCCATGACACGGCAATACCCCAACACCACCGCATTACATGATTTTCTGGGCATGGCGCATATGGGATTACATAATTATGATCTAAGCATCGTGAACTTCCAAAAAGTCCTGCAACTTCAACCCAATTACCCCGAAGCACATAATAACCTAGGGGCCACTCTCAAGGCCAGCGACCACTTGAATGGGGCTATTCAAAGCTACCAAAAAGCCTTGCAGTTAAAACCTGATTATGCCGAAGCACACAACAATTTGGGCATTGCACACCAAGAACAAAATGCCTTTGATGCAGCCATAACAAGTTTCAAAAATGCGGCCCAACACGCCCCTAATTATGCCGACGCCTATTTCAATCTGGGTAGCGCCTATAAAGAAATCAGTGCTTTACCCAAAGCCATCACCAGTTTTGAAAAAGGCCTATCAATCAACCCCAATAACGCCGAAGCACAAAACCACCTTGGCAATGCTTTGCAAGCGGCTGGCCGTTTGGATGATGCCCATGTTTGTTATCAGAAAGCCCTGAAAATTGACCCGAATTTCTTCAGAACTTATCTGAACATCGGCAGCACCTTAAAGGCGCAGGGCAAAATAGAAGAAGCCAGTGCGAATTACAAAAAAGTGCTGCAAATGCAGCCCGATTACGCCGAAGCTTATCGCAATTATGCGTCCATGCATAAGTTCAAAGCCGAAGATGAATATACCCGGCAATCTGCCACACTTTTGGCCAAACAGACATTGCCGCCCAGTGATCAAATGCATTTAAATTTTGCCCTCGGCAAAGTCAGGTTGGATATTGGCAAGGCCGCAGAAGGCATCGAATTTCTAAAGGCCGGCAATGCAATTCGCAAAACTGAGCTAAATTACGACATATCTATCGACCGTAATTTATTCAGTGATATCAAACAGCTGTTCGAAAGAAAAATACCCTCTCTCATATCCGACACCACCCAAGCCCCCACACCTATTTTCATTCTTGGCATGCCGCGTTCTGGCACAACATTGGTAGAACAAATCATTTCCAGCCACTCAGATGTATATGGTGCAGGTGAGCTGCGGTATTTGGGCGATATCATCGACAAAATAGAATTAAACAAATCCCTTGATGAAAGCGCGCTAAAAATCATCCGCGCAGAATATTACAATAAAATTTCTGACCTAGACACAAATTGCAAATTCATAACCGATAAAATGCCCGCTAATTTCAAATGGACAGGTTTCATCAAACAAGCCTTTCCAGAGGCGAAAATCGTGCACACAAACCGGAATCCCTCTGCCGTTTGCTGGTCAAACTACAAACTTTATTTTCCTGCGGGCGGTATGCGTTTTACTTTCGATATGGAAGACATTGCGCATTATTACGGGTTATATCAGGATATTATGCGGTTTTGGCGTGGAAAATATCCAGATGGATTTTATGATATATCTTATGAAAACCTTACCGAAAGCCAGCGGGATGAAACCCAGAAACTTTTGGCTTACCTTGACTTAGATTGGCAAGATACCGTGATGAATTTCCACAAAAACACCCGCAGTGTTGCCACCGCGTCCAATCAGCAGGTTCGCACGAAAATGTACAAAGGCAGCTCGCAGGAATGGAAAAAGTACGAAGACCATTTAGGCCCGATGCTTAACATCCTTGAAGCGTTGCCAAAAGGCTAATCCTGCATCAGAACCCAGCGAAACGCACAGCGTAATTCAGTCACGCCATCCCTGTCATACCACCGCCCGTGCGCTACGATAATCTGCTTTGGCCCCCAACCGATCAGCACCTCAATGGCCCCGCGCAACTGCTTACGCTCAGCCCTAAACGTCATACGCATATCACGCGGCATCTGCCCATTTGAGTCGCTAATACCCACCAATCTGATAATGGGCCGAAACCACTATGGTACATGCTTAGGTTCAAAATTCTCAATCAGATTAGTCAAAATCAGGGTCTCAGAACCTTTATGAAAAAACACCACCTCTTCATGTACCTTACTGCCCGGCACAACCATTTGCTCAACTTCATCCGCCCAATCCGCTTCAGGAAAGGCCACTGCCCGTTCATGAATATAAGCATAATGTATCCAGTTCGGTGAAATTAGGTGTTCACGATCCCAAATGCCGAAACGGCCTGTTTCAGCCCATCAGTTAAGGCACAAGGCGAATGCAGCGATCAAATCGCCGCTCTGCAACCGTATCACTGTCATGCGCGTTGGAAACGGCATCCCGTAGAACTTGATCACAGAGGCATCAACAATCCAGATATTTCCCCAATCGCCTTAAAGCGTATTCAATGGCCCATATCCAGTTGTCATACCAATTATCTTTTTGCCAGATCACCCGCCAAGCCCGCCTCAATCAAAGTCACCGTTTCAGGCACCCCGTAAAGGGCGATAAACCCGCCAAAGCGCGGCCCTTGCGATGCGCCAAGCAGCACTTCATAAATCGCCTGAAACCAGTCACGCAAGTTACCGAACCCGTGGTTCTTGCCAACAGCAAAAACCAAAGCCTGCAAATCATCCGCCGATGTCAGTGCATAATCGCTTAAATCAGCGTCCTTGCCCATATCCGCATTCTTCTTCTCAATCATGGCTTTGGCCACATCCACATCAGTCAAGCCCGCTGCCAAATCTGCCAAAGCCGCACGTTCCTGATCGTTCGCAGTGCGGTATTTTTTCTTAGGCTTCACGAAATCATGATAATAGCGCACTGCAAATCCCGCCGCCGCATCCAGTTGCGGATTGTTTTCGGGCGAGGCATCAGGGGCATATTTATTGATCGCCCCCCACATCGCCTCTTTGGTTTCCGCACTGGAAACTGACGCCACATTCAACAACATCGCAAACGGTACAACCATGTCAGACGCGGGCACATTATGTCCGTGAATATGAAACACAGGGTTATTCAACCGCTGCGTAGTATCTTGTTCTGCGTAAGCCCTCAACTGCTGATGATACTCGTCCACCGCTTTCGGGATCACATCAAAATGCAACCGTTTCGCAGTACGTGGTTTCTGGTACATGAAATATGACAAGCTTTCGGCACTGGCATAGGTCAACCATTCATCTATCGAGATACCGTTGCCCTTGGACTTGGATATTTTCTCACCGTTTTCATCCAAAAACATCTCGTAAACATAATGTGCAGGCGCATTCACCCCCAAAATACGGCAAATTTTATCGTAAATATGCGTGTTGGTGGAATGATCTTTGCCGTACATCTCAAAGTCCACACCCAAGGCCGCCCAACGCGCCCCGAAATCAGGCTTCCACTGTAATTTCACCTTACCACCCGTCACACGCGTCGTAATTTCTGTGCCATCCTCATCATCAAAGGTAATGGTACCATCCGCTGCATTCACCTCTTTCATAGGCACATACAAAACTCGCCCAGTGGTCGGTGAAATCGGCAGAAACAGGCTATAGGTCTGCTGCCGCTCTTCACGCAAAGATGCCAACATCACTTCCATAATCGCATCGTATTTTTCAACGCAGCGCAACAGCACTTCGTCAAATGCGCCAGAACGGTAAAATTCGGTCGAGCTGTAGAAATCATACTCAAACCCGAACGTATCCAAGAACCGCAACAACATTGCATTGTTATGTGCGCCAAAGCTGTCGTATTTTTCAAACGGGTCAGGTACATCGCTCAGCGGCCGCTGCAAATACGCTTCCAAATCTTGTGGCTTCGGCACATTGCCGGGTACTTTGCGCATCCCGTCCAGGTCATCCGAAAAACAGATCAACTTGGTCGGAATATCCGAGATCACCTCAAAAGCCCGCCTGATCATTGTCGTACGCGCAACCTCACCAAAGGTGCCTATATGCGGTAACCCCGACGGCCCGTAACCCGTTTCAAACAGCACATAACCCTTTTCAGGCGCCCCGTTCTTGAACCGCTTCAACAACTTGCGCGCTTCTTCAAAAGGCCAAGCTTTGGATTTCATCGCAAATTCGCGCAGTTCAGACATCTTATGTTCCATTGGGTTAATTCTGCACCTTCCCTATTGCCCCAAACGTGCTGGGTCAATATTGTGGGTCACAAATACCAGAAAAGAGTGCCCCAATGACCCAAACAACCGCCGCATGGAGCCCCCAAGACGCGCTTGTCGCCATGATGGTCGCCACATCTGTATCCGATGAGGCGATGAAAACCCTGGAATTGCTGACCATTGAACGCATCGTCAACAACCTGCCGGTTTTTGCCAGCTACGATATAGATCGTATGAAAACCATCTCACAAACCGTCTACGACTTGTTTGAAGAAGAGGATGGATTAGATGCCCTATTCGGCCTTGTTCGCAATGCCCTACCTGAAAAACTCTTTGAAACCGCATATGCCCTATGCTGTGACATCGCCGCCTCTGATGGCCGCTTGCGCGACGAAGAGTTGCGTTTTTTGCAAGAGGCGCGTTATGAACTGAACTTGGGCCGTTTACACACAGCGGCCATTGAACGGGGCGCACGCGCACGTCATATGACGCTTTAACAACCACCGACATAGTTTGTAATATCGCGTGAATTATACGCCTCATTAGGCCGTGCTTATCATTACCCGATACATCCAATGGGGGTTTCATGTCATTTCTTTACAAAACACTCTTCACATTGTTTTTGTCACCCGTCTGCACATGCGTTACGATCAGCATTCCATGATCCAAGACCCAGTTTTCAAGCATACAAAAGACAAAACCAACTTTCAAGGTCGCTACGCAATGAACCATCCGTTTGCCGGCAATGTAAATTGCGAAAGCGGGCGTGAATACGTCAAACAAATCCGCCAACGACTACGCAAAGAAGCCACAGAACTTGCAGGCCTGACAGGCTGGCGTATCCGTGAAATCGAAAAGCGCATCCGCCGCCGTGTTCCCAAATCTTATTAGTAAATGATAAAAATTTGATATCAACGCCCTACATCCCGCAAGTGATATTGACCTAGCATCGACCACAATGGATCAAGGTGGCATTCACGGGTGGGCAATTATGCCTATGGCCGATTATGTGACGCAGCACGGGCTGGAAGATTTCGATTCCAACTTGGATATCTTAAAGGAACGTACCAAACGTTTTCCGCTGAATTCGCCATCCGCGACTTCTTTCTATCAGACACAAACCGCGCCTTAACCTGTGCTCAGAATTGGGCACATGGTCCAAACTACCACGTACGCCGCTTGGCATCCGTAGGATCACACCCATGCCTACCGTGGGCTAAGTGTTTGTAGCAGACCCCGCACCACTTATTCCCATATTGGGCAACTTAAAAGATGCCCCCGAAGAATACGTCAGGCGGTCAGTTGCAAACAATCTGAATGACATTGCAAAAGACCATCCTGATCTAATCGCACAGATCGCAACTAAATGGTTAAAAGCGGCAAACAATAACCGCAAACGGCTGGTAAAACACGCTTGCCGCACCTTGATCAAACAAGGTCATAAACCAACATTACAAGCCTTTGGCTACACAAAGCCCAAGCAGAAAATCCATTCGTTTGAAACGCAAACAACGCGGGTTGAACTTGGAAACCATCTGGCGTTTTCGACCTCGATATAATCTGAAGCCACCACAGCGCAATCCCTGATCATCGACTTTGTTATTCACCATTTGAAGTCAAACGGCACAACTGCCCCCAAGATTTTCAAATGGAAAACCCTTGATCTGCCCGCAGGTAAAACCATAACGCTGACAGAAAATCACCCGATGAAACCGATCACCACACGAGCCTATTACGCTGGTACGCACCAATTGGAGATTTAGATCAATGGCGAAAACTTTGGACGCATTGATTTCGACTAACCCTTTACCCTTACAGCACATAGTGCAGTTCTTGAAATTCACCGCGCAATTTACGCACCTCTGCCACCAGGCTTTCAGGGTCGTTTGACCGTAAAGCTCGCGCCACCAATGTGGCCATCTCGCCCACGCGGTCCACTGTCATCCCCCACCGTACCAGTTCTGGCGTGCCAAACCGCAGCCCGTTCATATCGCCCTCAACCGCCTCAAGCGGCAGCCCGATACCACACCCTAAAAATCCTGCCCTGCGCAGGTTTTTTGATGCCGCCTGTCCGCCACCGAACGCCGCCGCTTCCAGCGCAAACTGATGCGACTGCGTAAAGCCACGCGCCTTCGCAAACACAGGCAACCCTTCCGCGTCCAGTGCTTTCGCAAACGCGAGCGACACCGCAATCATCTCAGTTGCATAGGTTTCACCATATTCGCGCCAATCCAGCATACCCACAGCCAAAGCCGCTGATTTCGCCGCATCGAAATTCGCCGTCATGCCCGGAAAAGCAATCGCATCCAGCCGCTCGGCAATATCGGCATCATTGCATACAATGATACCACCTGCTGGCCCGCCAAGGCTTTTATAGGTGCTCATCGTCATAAAATGCGCGCCCTCATGCAGCGGATTTTTCCAAACCTTCCCGGCAATAATCCCGCATTGGTGGGCCGCATCAAACATAACTTTCGCCCCTACCTCATCTGCAATCGCACGCACCTCACTGACGGGATGTTCAAACAAATTCAGGCTGCTGCCGATGGTAATCAGCTTGGGCCGAACTTTTAATGCCAAAGCCCGCAGGCCCGCCACATCCACGGTATAGCCATCCGCGTCCACTGGTGCCTCAACCGTATTCAATCCAAACAGCCCAGCGCACCCCGCCACATGATGCGTCACATGCCCACCAACACTGGCAGGTGGTGCAATGATTGTATCACCCGCCTTACAGGTCGCCATAAACCCGTAAAGATTGGCAATAGCCCCTGACGGCACGCGTATTTCCACAAACTTCGCCTCAAACACTTCGGCACAAAGTTCTGCCGCAATCACCTCAATCTCTTCAATTGCCTCCAACCCCATCTCATACTTATCACCCGGATACCCTAACGAAGGACGCGATCCGATCCCGCACGACAACAGTGCTTCCGCCTTGGGGTTCATCACGTTGGTCGCGGGGTTCAGATTGAAACACTCCGTTTCATGGATTTCACGGTTCTTATGTGCCAACCCGTCTATCACCGCCGCAATATCCCCAGACGATTGTTTCGCCGTGCGCCCCGTAATAGATTGCACAAGTTTTTCGCAACGGGCGGGAACCCAATTTCTGGATGTAAGTGGCATTTCTTAAACTCCTGCTTTCAAAGCCACCTTGTCAAACCTCTCTTGCCCCCGCAAACCAGATTTGCTAAATATTGGCATAGAAAAACTAGGCCTAAAATATGCCCGTATCTCCGCCTCGCCCCAAAGGCCCACCCTTAAATGCCCTGCGCGCGTTTGAAGCTGCTGCACGTTTAGGTGGTTTCACCCAAGCTGCCGACGAATTATGCGTCACCCCCGGCGCTATATCCCAACACATCAAATCACTGGAAGATTGGGCAGGTGCACCTTTATTTAAGCGCCGCTCACAAGGAGTATCGCTTACTGAACTTGGTGAAAGCATCGCGCCAAAATTCAACCACGCCTTTGACGCAATGGGGCAAGCAGTGCGTGCATTACGCACCAGCGCCGCACAATCCACCATCAACATCGCAGCCCTGCCCAGTATCGCACAACTTTGGTTATCACCACGCTTACCCGCGATCCGCAACACCTTGAAAGATCACAAAATCTCAGTCACAGCATTGGAAACACCCCCCAATCTGATCCGCGAAATGTTCGACATCAGCCTGTTTCTGAAAGAACCGACAAACCAATGCGCAGAACAGATCATAAAAGCAGACGCCATTTATCCCGTCTGCGCACCGGAAATAGCCGAGCGCATTACAACCCCCACTGATCTGTTGCATGAAACATGGCTCTATGATGCCTTATGGGAAAATGACTGGAAGCTTTGGTTGGGTCAAACCGGCCATAAGGAAATCCCCCCTCAAAGCGGCTCCAGCTTCTCGCTTTATTCCATTGCCATTGAAGAGGCCAAGAACGGTGCAGGCATTCTGATCGGCCACGAGATACTGATCGAACCTTTGCTGAAAAGCGGTGCGTTAGTTGCACCTTTCGGGCAAAAAGCCCTGACAGGTAAGTCATTAATTCTAGAGCTGGCGCCAAACCTTGGTGCATCCAACCACCTGCAACAGGTTGCATCCATGCTTAGAGAAAACAGCTAGGTCCCGTATTTTTGCACCCAGTATCGCAACAACTGATGCTGCATAATACGCGACTTACGCGCCCAAGCCCGCCCGCCCTCTGGTCGCTCACGGTTTTTCTTTGTAATCGATGCCCGTTTTTTCATATCCGCTGTAAAAATTGCAAAAACCAACTTACGCCCATTGGGGGATTTCACATATCCCGCCAATGCACTGGCAAAATTCAGCGTGCCAGTCTTCACCACAACCTTGGCCCCCGCAATTGGGGCTTTTTTCCAGTTAGTATTGCGCAAGGTGATCTCTTTCATGATCGGACGCAACGGCCCGTTCCATTTGGCGTTAACCAAAAGCCGCGCCATTTCATGCGCAGAAACGCGGCTATCAGAGCCCAGTCCCGAATGATCCACAAACTTTGCACCGCGCACGCCATACTCAGCTTCCAGCCACCGTGTCATTTCTTTGGCAGAGCTTTGCAGACTGCGTGCCGAACCGCCCCGTTTGACGGTTGCATTCAACCCCAATGCCTCTGCTGTCATATTGGTAGAATATTTGATCATAGATTTTGCCAAAGCATGAATACGGCCGCTTTGCCAAATCGCTACAGGCTGGCCCGACATCGGTTTTTGGATAACCTTATGCTTTGGCATACGGATCCCATTCATCGCCGCCACGGCGCGAAAAACCTCACCGGCATAATCCGCAGGTTGGCGCACAGGCAGCCAGCGGCTACCGGCATTACCAAGTGCAGATCGCGCAACACTCCATTTATCACGCCCACCTGCAGAGCGGTATGAGAACACGGGTAAGTCGCGATTTTTCACCGTCATATTGATACCATGCACTTCAGGCGTATACCTGCGCGCTTGCGCCAACATCCTCGTTGTATAACCATTGCTTCTGCGCTTCCACTGAAAGAAAACACGATTGAAATTCAGATTAATCCCGTCAATGGACGGATTATAACCCACATGATCCGGTTGATCAGGGTCAATTTGTCGTTGGTAGGGCAAAGCCCCAGCGTAGACATAAAACTTCCCCCGAACGGCTTTCACACCTTTCGCTTTCAACTGTTCAGCCAAGGCCCCCAGCGCATCGGTATCTAATCTTGGATCCCCCGATCCTTCCAGTATCAAATCCCCTTTTAATACCCCGTCCTTTATTGGCCCTCTGGCCAGCAGGCGTGTTTTGAACGTAGTATCCGCCCCCAAAGCATCCAGCGCATAAAGTGCTGTTGCCACCTTAGTTACACTGGCCGGCGGCAAAGATTTTGCCCCTTTATAGCTTTCCAACACCTGTCCGGTTTGCGCGTCCATCACAACAATGCTCTTACTGCCGGACAGGCCCGCTGCCGCCGCAATCATTTTCACAGATTGTTTGATCTGCAATTCTTGTGCCGCTGCAGGTAACGCAAAAACCACCGCCGCCGCCAAAACGGTTTTCAACAAAACCCGCCTGTTTAAAATCTTGCGAAAACTAAATGCTCTCATAAACCTTGTATCCCTTTACCATTCACCACGATTGCGAATATCTGTCGAAGAAATATCCACCATTGGCCCGTTTAGCAAACTCCAACATGGGGCTTCGCGTAAGGGTAAAGCGGTTGAGCGGCGTGCCGATAATCGATATCGCGCATACCGTCGTGCCGCAGGCGAACACCCTGCGGAAACCTGTTCATCTGGGCGCGCCAACACCCCGACAGGCACCATTTCCATTATATCTGCCCACCGATCCCACTTATGAAATGATGCCAGATTATCCGCCCCCATCAGCCAGACAAAACGCACACCGGCATAAAGTTCCAACAGCCGATCCAATGTTTCCGCCGTGTAGCGCGTACCCAACTTACTTTCCAGATCAGTCACTTTAATACGCGGATGTTGAACCAATTCACGGCACGCTGCCATGCGTTTTTCCAAAGGTGCGGGCCCACGTTTCTTCAATGGATTTCCAGGCGATACAAGCCACCAGACCTGATCCAACTCAAAAGCTTTCAGTGCCCAAGTTGAGATATGCAAATGCCCTGCATGTGGTGGATCAAAAGACCCGCCAAGCAATCCCACCCGCAATCCTTGGGGCGCATAAGGCATCTGTCGCATCCGAAAAAGTCCTAATTTACATTCTAAAACAGGGTGTAGACAAGTTTATTGGTTCTTACAAACATTAAGGTCGTAAATGGTGAAAACTTGGCCTTGCCGTCATTGTAACATCCGTGTAACAGTAATGTAACAATAAGCAGAGCAGACCAGAGGCAATACCCCCAAATGAACTTATTTCGCAGAACCAAACAACTTGAACAACAAATCGACAGTTTCTTTGACATCCTGTCAGAATCTTCCGTCGTATATCGCTTGGCCGTACGCCTATATCTGCGCGAAGGCCTGTGTGACGAATTCCAGGAAAGACTGGAACGGATCAACACTTTAGAGTCTGAGGCCGATACATTGCGCCGCAGCATTGAAAAGCAGTTATATTCAGACACACTGATCCCCGATAGCCGTGGCGATGTTTTGGGCCTGATCGAAACCGTTGACCAGCTGTTTTCACAGTTCGAAGGGTCACTTTGGGCACTTTCAATCGAAAAACCCAACATCTCCAAAGAATATGTAGACGGTTTTAGAAAGCTAACCAACATGGTTGTCAAAGCAGCGGATGAGCTGGCCTTAAGTGCGCGTGCTTTTTTCCGCTCTCCTCATGATGTGCCTGCACATAACCACAAAGTTATGCTTTACGAAAAAGAAGCAGACGCCATAAGCAGTAAACTGAAAACTGCAATTTTCGCATCTGACTTGGAACTGGCCGAAAAAATACATCTGCGTCAATTCGTTGAACAAATCGACGAAGTTGCAGATTTGGCCGAAGATGTGGCTGACCGCTTGGCGATCTATGCCATCAAACGGCTTGTGTAACAATTATGGATCCTCTTATTCTGATATTCCTGTCCAGCGGGCTGTTTCTTGGCTGGGCATTGGGTGCAAATGACGCTGCAAACGTATTTGGTACAGCCGTTGGCACCAAAATGGTCAAGTGGCGTACAGCGGCCATCATCTGTGCGGTATTCATCATCCTTGGTGCGCTGATATCTGGTGGTGGTACCACCCACACGTTGGGTAAACTTGGTGCTATTTCAGCCCTGCCGGGTGCCTTTATGACAGCACTTTCGGCAGCCGTAGCCGTTTATTCCATGACCAAATCAGGTCTGCCTGTTTCCACATCACAAGCTATCGTTGGGGCCATCATCGGCTGGAACCTATTTTCGGGCAATCCAACAGATGGGGCCACCTTAACCAAAATCCTAAGCACATGGATCATCTGCCCAGTTCTATCCGCAATCATCGCGGTTACCCTATTTAAGTTGCATAAATTCTTCAGCAAACGCATCAAAATCCATATGATTATGGCTGATGCTTATACCAGATTAGCCCTGATCATAGCTGGCGCACTGGGTGCATATTCCCTTGGGGCAAACAACATCGCCAACGTCATCGGCGTGTTTATCCCGGGCGAACCATTGCCCCCCCTACAGGTCGGTGCATTCATTTTCTCATCCACCCAACAGCTGTTCCTGCTTGGCGGGTTAGCTATTGCGCTGGGCGTATTCACCTATTCAAAACGCGTAATGATGACAGTTGGCAACAACCTTGGCCGCCTATCAGCCAACGCCGCATTGATCGCCGTAATATCACACTCCATCGTGCTATTTATGTTCGCTTCTCGCGGGCTGGAAGCGTGGCTTGCAGGTAACGGCCTGCCCACCATCCCACTGGTTCCCGTGTCCAGCTCACAAGCCGTGGTTGGGGCGGTTGTCGGCATCTCTATCCTGCAAGGGACTGCGGGCATTCGCTGGTCAGTGCTGGGCAAGATCGTGATGGGTTGGGTCGTCACGCCGATCGCCGCTTGTGCCATCTGCTTCTTTGGGCTGTTCTTTTTGCAAAATGTCTTTGGGTTGGCGGTACAATAGGCTTTCATAAAAAAACTGGTCATCGCCATTAATTGTATTAGGTTCATATCCAACACATTTATTTGGAGACTAATACTATGAGCGACAGCACAGAATACACCCCGCCAAGCGTTTGGAAATGGAATACTGAAAACGGCGGCAAGTTCGCCAACATCAACCGCCCGACGGCGGGTGCTACCCACGATAAAGAACTGCCCATCGGCAAGCACCCTTTGCAGCTTTATTCACTGGCCACACCCAACGGGGTGAAAGTAACAGTGATGCTGGAAGAGCTGCTGGCCGCAGGTTACAAACAGGCTGAATATGATGCGTGGATCATCGACATTGGTGAAGGCTATCAGTTTGGCAGCGGCTTTGTTGACATAAACCCAAACTCCAAAATTCCAGCCCTGCTGGATCAAAGCGGCAAAACACCCCAGCGTGTTTTCGAGTCTGGTTCAATCCTGCTTTACCTCGCTGAAAAATTTAATGCCTTCCTGCCCAAAGACCCCGCCAAACGCACCGAATGCCTGTCATGGCTGTTCTGGCAAATGGGCAGTGCCCCCTATCTGGGCGGCGGCTTTGGCCATTTCTACGCCTATGCGCCCGAAAAAATAGAATACTGCATTGACCGTTTCGCTATGGAGGCCAAACGCCAGTTTGATGTGCTGGATCAACACCTTGCAAACAACAGGTTCATGGTTGGCGACGAGTACACCATTGCCGATATCGCAATCTGGCCGTGGTATGCAGGTGTCGCCCTAAACCGGGTCTATGAAGCCGCAGAGTTTCTGGATGCACAAAGCTACACACACCTGATGCGCTGGGCCAAAGAAATAGACGGGCGCGATGCGGTCAAACGCGGGCGTATGGTCAATCGTTCATGGGGTGATGAAGACCGGCAAGTGCGCGAACGTCATAGTGCCAGTGATATAGACGATAAACTTAACGGTTAAGGCGATAACTTGGCCGATTTCGGCGCACGCGGCATGGGTAATCTATCTACACAGGTTTCAAATATAAACCTCTAGGAGATTACCCCATGTCCGCAATTATGATTGCCCTGAATACTGTAAACCCCGACAACCCCGATGCAGGCAAAGCCTATGCCGAAGCTGCCATGCCGCTTATCAAAGCGGCAGGCGGCAAGCCTATCGGGCGTTTTGATTGTGGTGAGGTCGTTACAGGGGCAGATTTCCCAGGTCTTGTTCTGGCCGTGGAATTCCCTTCAGCACAAGCCATCAAGCAAGTCTTTGAAAGCGATGCTTACAAAGCTTTAATCCCGATACGTGACAAAGCGTTCACATCTTTTAATGTCTGCATTTCAAATGCAGACTGAATGGGGTAAACCTTAACCTAAGATGAAAAAACCAGTGCAGCCCTCAGATATCCTAGACGCCGTGATCGAGCTACGAACAGAACTTGATCACAGTTCTCGGATGGATAATGAGGGCTACGCAGGCCGCCTTGGCATCAACCGCTGCAAAGCCCGCCAACCGCTGACGCGCATGTGTTTTGGTGTGCCCACAGTCATGATGACAATCACAGGTCGCAAGATCGTCAGCATCGAAGAAAACACCTATACACTAAGCCCCGGCGATATGTTGATACTGCCCGAAGAAGTTGACTTTGACGTTGAAAACATCCCCGACCGAAAGCTTGGCCGTTATCTGGGTGTAGCTATCAGGTTCGATGCCCAAACCCTGTCTATGTTCCGCGATCTTTATGGCGACCAGTTCGAAAACTGGGATCTGACCCCGCGTTGGCATGTGTCAGGCAGCGCCAAAAGCATTGCCGCCACCACCAGTTGGATTTCATGGATCAGACGGTTTTCCACCGACCAGACCCAAGTACGCCACCGCATGATCGAACTGTTGCTATTGTTTGCCAACCATGGGGTAGCAGGTAATCTAATCTTTCAGCTCTACAACAGCTGGCGTCCACGCTTAAAGCAACTGTTCCAACTCGACCCCGCCCGCACATGGCGTATCCATGACATCTGCCAACGACTGGCTGTCAGCGAAAGCACGTTGCGCCGCCATCTAAAGGAAGAAGGCATCGGATTTCGCGAATTACTGGAAGAATCGCGCTTGGAACACGGCATGGGGCTGGTCATGTCCACTGACATGCTGATCAGCCAAATATCACATGCCTGCGGCTATCAATCCCAATCACGCTTTTCCGAACGCTTCAAAAAACGCTTTTCAATGAGCCCGGTAGAATTACGAAATTCCCGCAACGCACCAGATGGCGACGACAACGTGCTATCCATGCGTTTGGCCGATTAAGGCGATCAATAGATGGATTGCGAATAGCCCAAAGCCCCGCCCCCTGTTCAACTGTAATTCTAATTGTTGAATGAAGCGGGAGAATATTATGACAATCGGACATCAAGTAACCGGAAACGGCCCCACGCGCCTGCTAATGCTGCATGGCTGGTTAAGTGACCAGAGCGTATATGACACGATCATGCCGTGGTTTGACCCTGACAAATACACCATCGCGCGCATGGATTTTCGCGGCTATGGGCTATCACGTGATATGAACGGCGATTATTCGATTGAAGAGATCGCCAATGATGCACTTGCTCTGGCAGATCAACTGGGTTGGGATAAGTTCCACATGCTTGGGCATTCCATGGGCGGCATGGTTATTCAAAAGATGGCCCTAAAAGCACCTGCGCGATTACAATCAGCCATAGCCGCAACTCCGGTTCCCGCATCTGGCTTTGACATGGACGGTGACACGCGCGGGTTCTTTCAATCCTCGGCTGATGATGACGCGGCCCTAACAGAAATATTCAACATCCTGACAGGCCAACGCCATGCCGCCAGCTTCTTACAAGGGCTAACAGCCGCAGCACGCCAATCAACAACCCGCACAGCATACCTTGGCTATCTGAAAGCATGGACGGAAACCAATTTTGCGGATGATGTTAAACAGATCAAAACCCCGATCCTTGTCATTGCAGGCGCAAAAGATGGCGCCCTTGGCCCTGACACAATGAACGACACATATATGAAACAACTCAGCAACGTGCGCATGGAGATTATTCAGGGGGCAGGTCATTACCCTATGCTGGAAACACCGCCAGAATTTTTCGACCTTATCGAAAAAGCCCTGAATAAAGGGGGGTAAATTTAAGGCGATTGCATCAGCCCGGTATTATGCTAGGTCTCAAACAATAGTTAAATACACGACAATGCAAAGTTGGTCTGATGAGCACTACAATTTTTCTGGTTGTAATGGCAGCGGCAATCCTGCACGCCACATGGAACGCGCTGATCAAAGACGGCGGTGACAAGTTTGTCGGTATGACATCAATGATCCTTGGACAGGCACCACTGGCCGCAATAACACTGCTTTTTGTGCCATCGCCCTCCGCCGAAAGCCTACCCTATTTGTTTTTGGGGGTCGCCCTTCACGTCGGCTACCAAATTTTCCTGCCGCTTTCCTACAAATACGGCGACTTAACCCAAGTCTATCCCATCGCCAGGGGGGTCGCCCCTTTGCTTGTCGCCATTATCTCTGTGCAGTTTTTAGGTGTTGACCTTAATCGCGGTGAAATGATCGGGATCATCGCTATAAGCACGGGCATAGCCAGCTTGGCACTGGTGCGAAAGAACGATGGTAAAACGAGCGGAAAAGCTACCATTCTGGCACTCATTACAGGTTGCTTCATCGCCGCCTATTCGTTGGTAGACGGCACAGGTGCCCGCATTGCGGGAACCGCTTTGGGGTTTTACGGCTGGCTAGCCTTAGGCTCGACCATTATCTACATAAGTATTATGTTCCTCTGGAACTCCAGCGCAATCAAAACCGCCTTAAGAGAACGAAAACGCATCGGGCTGTTTGGCGGCAGCGCATCCTTTACCGCATTTGCCATGGTCATCTGGGCCTTCACCCAAGCCCCCATCACTTTGGTCACAGCCCTAAGGGAAACCAGCATCATATTCGCGCTGTTGATCGGCGTCTTTATCATGAAAGAAAAGCTTGATCTTACGAAGGTGATTTCAACAATCTTGACAGTTGCAGGCGCAATTATTCTTAAACTTTCACGGCATTAAAGCCTGCGGATACACAAAGTTATCGCCCCCGCCAATGTGTTGGCACAACGATTAAAGCACCTATTGATGAAATAATCGCATTTAAGCCATGACTGCCGAAACTGAACCCGAACATGAACCGAACCAGAATAAAAAGCACCGCGCCTCCGACACAAATAATGATAGAGTTCAGATACCCGTTATGGGTAAAACCCGATTTTTCACTGAAATACCCTATGATTATAGCCATAAATATCGTGCCAAATAATGCAAAAATCATCTGTTATTCCTTATGAACGACCGCGCAAATGATCTCTTGCGCATATGTAACCTTGGCATTGCACAGTATTACAACCCTTCGGTTCTGGCTTGGTTTCTTATTAGATAGGAAATTACCGCCAAAATGGGAAGGCATATACGACTATTCTGCAGCTAACGCCGTTTCTTTTTTCTTTCGCTCATTTGAAATCTCTTCGCTCATGAAATTCAAAAATAGCCTCGTCAAACTGCGGCTACCCGCATTCTTTGGCCAAACCGCGTAAACATTAACCCGCTCAGTTGTCCAGTCGGGTAATACATGCACCAACGTCCCGGACAATAGTTCTTGCTCCACATACATTTCAGGCAACACAGTCAATCCGCGTCCTAAAAGTGCCATCTGTTTTTTCGCTTCACCATTATCGCTCCAAAACCGACTGTTAATACGGCCATGAAATTCTTCCCCGCTGCCATCATTTTTATATAGTGACATATCAGTCCAGCCTATTTCACACATAAACTGATAACCTTTGTCGTAGATATCTTGCGGCTCGTTAATACATCCCCGTTTTTCAATCAAAGCAGGTGACGCGAAAATACAGCCATGCCCTTCGGTTATTTTACGCACCATGAAATTGCTGTCTGAAACATTTCCGGCCTGTATCGCCAGATCATATCCGCTTTCATTCAGGTTATGCCGATCAATGGAATATGAAACCTCCAGACTTACATCGGGGTATTTATCCAAAAAGTCAGAGAATATCGCTGCAAATTTCGGGGCTGCCAGAAAACTGGGCACCGCAATAGATAGCTTCCCGCGCGGGCTTTCCATTACATTTTGCAATTCTTCCAAGCCAGTTTCTGCCGCATCTAGCATATTATTGGCATGCATAGATAGCCGTTGACCCGCCTCTGTAAGTGTCAGAGACCGTGTCGAACGGTAAATCAAAGCTGTATCCAGTGTTTCTTCCAACTGTGAGATATGCTGACTGACAACGGGCGCAGAAATGCCCAAGATATTTGCCGCAGCAGAGAATGACCCTGTTTCAGCAACTTTGGCGAAAACCGCCAGTGATTTAAGTTTTGGTAACATAAAATATCTATTACACGACTTTTCAAAACAATGAAATTGATTTATTTGGGATAATCGCGCAATGTTTTTTACCCTAAGTATTACCCAACAGCGGCAAACACACAACACACGCCGCAACAACCGCGCTCCTCCCGCGCATATTAAGGATTAGATACAATGAAAAGCATCATCAAATTCGCCGCAGTAATTGCTCTTATCGCCCCCACTGCAACATTTGCAGCAGGTGTTTACGATTTCCCTACATTCAGCAATTCTGACTTTCCATCCGCCAGTTCTGAAAAAGCAGTACAGCCAGTGACCAAACTGGATACCAGCGCATCTACTAAGACGGTTACAACCATCGAAGCCAACACGCAAAAATAACGCGGCTTTGATCGCCCTGGCAAACGCTCCTCAATTTCCCTGAGATTGCCAGGGCTTACTCTTCAAAATATTCTTCATTACTTTCATATGTCGACGGATCATGCCCAACAGACGTTTGCGCACATCCTGCTAAAACAGCTAAAATTGCCATAAATCGTATTACCATTTCTTATTCCGCCATACTTCGTTTTGCTGTAAATTCCATTTTGCACCAATCCCAAACAAGTGCAACATCCCCTTCTTCAAACTTTCGTAACCCGCCCGTAATTTCCCGTTTGCGCATTGCCGCGTTTGAAAATACAACACAGGCTAGGAATACGGAACAAAAGGGCCTGTCACATGTCATCAAATAAATACGTCTACTTCATGGAAGGTGTTTCCAAAACCTACCCCGGTGGCAAAAAATGCTTTGAAAACATCCACCTGTCCTTTCTACCAGGCGTCAAAATCGGCGTTGTCGGCGTAAACGGCACAGGTAAGTCTACGCTCATGCGCATCATGGCCGGCATGGACAAAGATTTTCAGGGTGAAGCATGGGCAGCAAAAGGTGCCACTGTGGGCTATCTGCCCCAAGAACCGAAACTGGATGCAGCCCTGAATGTGCGCGAAAACGTGATGCTAGCTGTGGCCACGCAAAAAGCCATTTTGGATAAGTATAACGACTTGGCGATGAACTATTCCGAGGAAACCGCCGACGAGATGGGCAAGTTGCAAGATGAGATTGACGCCCAAGACCTGTGGAACCTAGACGCCAGCATCGACATCGCAATGGAAGCCCTGCGTTGCCCGCCCGATGACGCGGATGTCAGCACACTTTCAGGCGGCGAAGCCCGCCGTGTGGCCCTGTGCAAACTGCTGTTGGAAAAGCCAGATATGCTGCTGTTGGATGAGCCTACCAACCACCTGGACGCCGAAACCATTGCATGGCTGCAAAACCACCTGATGGATTACAAAGGCACCATCCTGATCGTCACCCACGACCGCTATTTCCTGGACAGTATCACCAGCTGGATTTTGGAACTGGATCGCGGGCGCGGCATTCCTTATGAGGGCAATTATTCTGCATGGGTTGAACAAAAAGCCAAACGCATGGCCCAAGAAGCCCGCGAGGATAAATCCAAATCCAAAACCTTGGAACGCGAACTGGAATGGATGCGTCAGGGCCAAAAAGCCCGCCAAGCCAAGCAAAAGGCGCGGATCAATGCCTATAATGAACTGGCAGGGCAATCGGAGCGTGATAAGGTCGGCAAGGCCCAAATCATCATCCCGAACGGGCCGCGACTGGGTTCTAAAGTGATTGAAATAGAAAACCTGACCAAAGCATATGGCGATAATCTGTTGATCGATGACCTAAGCTTCAGCCTGCCGCCGGGTGGTATTGTTGGTGTAATCGGCCCCAACGGTGCGGGTAAATCTACGCTGTTTCGGATGCTCACGGGCCAAGAACAGCCTGATAGTGGTACTGTTGAGTTTGGTGACACGGTGAAGTTGTCTTATGTGGATCAATCGCGTGATGCGCTGGATGATAAGAAAACCGTCTGGGATGAAATTTCAGGCGGGCAGGACATCATCATGCTGGGCGATGCAGAGATGAATTCACGTGCCTATTGTTCCAGCTTCAATTTCAAAGGCGGCGACCAGCAAAAACCGCTGGGGCTGCTTTCAGGGGGCGAACGTAATCGGGTTCATATGGCCAAGCTTTTGAAGGATGGCGGCAATGTTTTGCTGCTGGATGAGCCGACAAATGATTTGGATATCGAAACCCTGCGCGCGCTGGAAGATGCGCTGACAGATTTCGCGGGTTGTGCGGTGGTGATCAGCCACGACCGTTTCTTTTTGGATCGCATCTGCACCCACATGCTGGCGTTTGAAGGCAACAGTCATATTGAATGGTTCGAGGGCAATTTTGAGGACTATGAAGAAGACAAAAAACGCCGGCTAGGGCCGGACGCTTGTGAGCCTAAACGGGTGAAATATAAGAAGTTCACGAGATGATATGGGCCATGTCCCGACTGGGACATGGGGTTAGTACTTTGATTCTATTTTAGAATATTTATAATTCGATCACGGATATTATCATCCATATGCATTAGAGATGACGTTAGTGAAGTATAAAAATTTACGCGTTAGGGTTATCCGTAAATTCAAAATTTGCAACACTCTCAACTTATGGTAGTGTCTCTCTAAACATATCTTTTGGAGACACTATTGGAATTAAAAAATTTAAAGCTAGAAGCCTTAATTAGTAATCCTGAAAACGATAGACACGGCACACTCAAATCGGAAGCAGATTCAATAGAATGGTTATTCAAAAATCATGCAGAACACATGATAAATTTAGCCAGCGATATTGTAGAACATAATGGTATCCTTGTTCCACCGCTAGTAAAACTGTCAGGTAAAAAATATATTGTTTTTGATGGAAACCGTAGAGTAACTTCTCTTAAGTTGATTGTTAACCCGGTAATCCTCCCATTTTTAATGGGGTCCGCTTGTAGAATTACGCGGCCATTTTCAGTTTCATAGCGGGTGTTATCCCGCCGATGCCCATGTTGGGGCGGTCATTGTTGTAAGTCCAGAGCCATTTTGTGGCTTGGTTTTGAGCCTCCTCTATGGTTTCAAAGATATTTTGATCGAGCCATTCGTGCCGAACCGTTCGATTGTATCGCTCAATATAGGCGTTCTGTTGTGGTTTTCCGGGCTGAATATACTGGATGTGAATTGACCTGAGCCCCTAAAACTCCTCCAAAATGATGTAGAGTCCGCCCAACCAAAGGACGGACAAATGAAGAGACGATTCACAGACGCACAGATTATTTCAATGCTTAAGGAACAGGAGGCTGGCGAGCGCACAGCAGACGTTTGCAGGCGGCATGGCATAAGCCAAGCAACGTTTTACAAATACAAGGCGAAGTATGGCGGAATGGAGCCATCCGATGCGCGCAAACTCAAGGTGCTAGAAGACGAGAATTCCAAGCTGAAGAAGTTGTTGGCTGAACAGATGTTAGATAACGCGATGCTGCGGGATGTTAATTCAAAAAAGTGGTGACGCCTGATGCTAAACGAGAAGCCGTGGCGCATTTGTGTAATGCCCACGGCGTCAGTCAGCGTCGGGCGTGTAGTGCTTTACAGGTGGATAGGTCAAGCGTTCGGTATCAATCCAAACGGGGTAATGATGCTGAACTGCGTGATGCGATCAAACGTGTTGCTAGGGAACGCAGGCGCTTTGGTTATCGCAGGATCAATGTGATGTTGCAGCGCGAGGGTATTCATATGAACCACAAGAAGCTGAGGCGCATTTATACAGAAGAGAAGCTGCAGGTGCGCCGTCGTGGCGGGCGCAAGCGTGCATTGGGAACACGGCGCCCAATGGAAGTGCCCGATGGCCCTAATCAACGTTGGTCGTTGGATTTCGTCAGCGATGCGTTCACGGATGGCCGCAGGTTTCGTATTTTGACCGTCGTAGATGACTTTACCAAAGAGAACGTGGCATTGGTTCCAGACACGTCAATTTCGGGGCTGCGTGTGACACGTGAGTTAGATCAGGCAATCGCTGAACGCGGCATGCCAAAGACAATTGTTTCGGACAACGGAACTGAGTTCACCAGCATGGCCATTCTAAAGTGGGTGCAGGATAACGGTATCGACTGGCACTATATCCAGCCGGGCAAACCAACACAAAACGCATTCATCGAAAGCTTCAATGGAAGGCTGCGCGACGAGTGCTTAAACGAAACGCTGTTCAGTTCCCTTACAGACGCACGCCTCGAAGAGCTGGCTAATTGGCAAGAGGATTACAATCACCATCAGACCCCATTCATCAATCGGAAACTTAACACCATCAGAATTTGTGGAGAAAATTAAGATGGACAAACTGGCCGCATAAGGTCATCAAAATCAAACCAAGGACTCTAATAACGCTGGAGGAAACTTGGGGCTCAGGTCAAGCCAGATAAATTTTCTAGCGCAATAATAAAGGTTGCAGAAACACTGGAAAGCGAACAACGGATTGATAAAAAATATCTAAAAGATATTAGGCGTGTGGCAAACGATAACTCCTCTCTAAGAGATGTGGAAGCTCTACATAGAGTAGTTCATAGCGAAACTGTAAGCTTATCAAAACCAGATTTAATAGCCTTATGGAATAGTATGGAACCATACTTACTCAAATGTATCAATTATAACAAAGTAAATGGAGACTGATCCTCTTTTGCGCCACTGAAGATAACATCCATGAATAACTTCCCCCTTCCCCTCTACACAAACCTCCCCTATCCTGCGCATAGGGTTGGCATCAGCCGACCTCGGGGCGTAGTAACCTCTCTCTTACCGGTTGGTATCAACCGTGATGATGCCTTCTCGAACATAGGTCGGGGAGGCTATGACGCATGTCCAGGGCCTCGGCCTAAAGGTCATGGCGATCGTGTAAGAGCGATTTACTAACTCCCCGGCTGTCGGTGATCCCGACAGTCGTTTTCATTTGAAATGACGGGAGTTAGATCATGTCAGACATCAATATTAAAGATATTCGGGTCACCGCCAATCAGCGCACTTGGATTGTGGCCTATCTGCAAATTGGCGCACCGCATGACCCCCGTGATCCGTTTTGCCGATTGCTGGTTGAATTGCTGGGCCAACCGATGCTGGATGAACCCCCATCGGGGCCTTCGCTGCATCTGGTGGGAAAGCCCATACCAAAAGTCCCGTAGGGTGCGTGATTTCACGCACCTTTCCTAAACAGGCACAAACATTAACATTTTAAGTGCGCACAGTGGTTTTGCACCTTCAAACCGCCGATATTACTGCCATTTTAACCCTATTAAGCGGTTTTGCCTTATTTACTCAGCGAATAACCCTGAAAAGGTCACAATTCAGTCCTTGGAATTTCATGATTAACCGCCAAGTTACGATCAGCAGTTTAGTTTTAGTAACAAGTCAGGAAATTAACCATGAAACCGTTCAAATTAGAAGCCAAACACATGATCCGTCTTAACGACACAGCATTTCGCAAAGATGTCGCTACACGCCTTATGCGTGAGGTCATCAAACAGCCAGAGGCTGTTATGAACGCAATACAAGGCACCTCATTACGGTTTTCTCTGATCCCTCTGGAACGTCGCGCAATTCGCGTAGGCTAATACCACACTCTATATTAGCCTTGCGTTTGCTGGCTTTCCACGGCATTCCCTGTTTAAAAGGGCGACATCATGCGCAAGGTTCTGATCACAGGTACCGCTGGTTTCATAGGCTATCATCTGGCAGCACATTTGCTGGATGAAGGTTTTCAAGTTGTAGGCTTTGACGGAATGACGGATTATTATGATGTCCGTCTAAAACAACGCCGCCACCAGATGTTGCTGCAAAACCCCAATTTCAGTTGCATTGAAGCCATGTTGGAAGATTTCGATGTATTACATAAGCTGGTTGCAGATACGCGCCCCGATATCATTGTGCATTTGGCCGCCCAAGCGGGTGTGCGCTATTCACTGGAAAATCCGCGGGCCTATATCAACACCAATATAGTGGGTACATTCAACGTGATGGAATGCGCCCGCGAGTTTGAAGTCGGGCATTTACTGATGGCCAGCACCTCATCCGTGTACGGTGCCAACACCGATATGCCGTTTGCAGAAACCGATAAAACTGACACCCAGATGACGATTTATGCGGCCACAAAGAAGGCCAATGAAAACATGGCGCATTCTTATGCGCATCTGTGGAAGACCCCGACAACAATGTTCCGGTTTTTCACTGTGTACGGTGCATGGGGTCGGCCTGATATGGCACTTTTCAAGTTTGTTGATGCCGCCCTGAAGGGTCGCGCGATTGATGTTTACAACCACGGCGATATGGCCCGTGATTTCACTTATGTGACCGATCTGGTGCATGGTATCCGACTGCTGTGTGACTGCCCGCCTGTGGAACCTGAAACACCCCAAGATATTGCCCCAGGCGACAGCCTAAGCCCGGCTGCGCCCTACCGTGTGGTCAATATCGGCAATAACGACAAGGTGCAGCTACTGGAGTTTATTGACGAGATTGAAGCGGCCATCGGCCAACCGATTGAGCGCAATTATATGGAAATGCAAAAGGGTGATGTGCCAGCCACTTGGGCTAATTCGGAACTGTTGCAAAGCCTGACTGGGTATCAGCCACAAACATCCGTAAAAGAAGGTATTGGCAAATTCGTGGCCTGGTACCGCGATTACTATCAGACCTAGGCACTGCGCCGGTATGTTGCCGGTGCCGTTTGGTGATGTCTCTTGAACACCCGCCCAAAAGCAGCTTCAGATTGATAACCCACTTCTTCGGCAATTTTGATGATCGGATCATCGGTTTTTAGTAATTTTTGACTGGCAAGTTGCATACGCCAGTTGGTGATGTAGCTCATGGGCGTGACCAACATACATTTCACAAACCTCATCGCAAATGACGTGCGCGACAGACCCGCGACTTTTGCCAATTCACCCAAAGTCCACGGATGGGCAGGGTCGTTATGAACCGCTGTAAGAACACGCGCGATGTTGGGGTTGCTAAAGCCTGATAGAATCGGCCTCTCGGCCCCGTCAGAACTTAGATAATCACGCAAGGCTTGGGCAAAAATAATCTCAGACATCTTAAGCCCGATCAGATCACCGCCCATCTGGGCGTTGCCCGCTTCATTCCCAATCACGCGCAGGGTGTTTTCCATCCAACGACCGGATGTTTCGCCGTAGTTGCGGATGTGGATATGGGACGGCAATGCATCAATCAACATGTGGCTGACATTCTTTGCAAATGAAAAATGTCCGCATACCAGTTGCGCTTCATGATGGGTTCCCGGCTCGCCGCCGTAGACCAACGCGCCTGTGCCATCATAGCCCGATTGTTCAACCACATCATCCATCTGCACCGCCAGATTTTCTGTTGTCGGGTCACAATAAATCGAATGGGTCGACCCGCGCATGATGATAATCAGATCGCCTTGTTCTAACCTGACGGGCGTTGCTTCATTTCCAACCCGCACAAGACAACGGCCTTTGTGGGCGTAATGGAAGCGTGCGACATTTTCAAAGGCCGGCACACGAATGCTCCAGGGTGAGGTGAAGGATGTCCTAAAATACAATGTCCCCGACAATTCCAAATGGGATAATATATCGCTGAGTATGTCCACGATGCCTCCTGCGGCTGTTATCCATTATATTACAAATTAAACGACCCACATAAAGTATCTGTACGATTGATCAAGTTATCTGAATTATTAGTCATTAAAACCCCAGAATATATATCCTATCAGTATTACATCAAATGCGGCAACTGCTGCCGTTTCAACATATACAAAGGATAATCCAATAATGTTTAAATCAACCCTACTGACCGCCAGTCTTGTCATTTCAATGATTGCGCCTGCACAAGCCAGTGATCCTGCCAAATTGAATGATCTGCAAATTGCCCATGTGGCCTATATCGCTGACAATATCGATATTCGCTATGCGCATCTGGCGCTGGCTATTTCAACAAACCCTGACATTCGCGCATTCGCTGAAACAATGATCCGTGATCATACCGCTGTAAACGATCAGGCTTTGGCACTATTGGCAAAATTGAATGCGGCCCCTGAAGATAACTTCCTAAGCAAAGCATTGCTGGAAGGTGCTGATAAATTAGTTGACGAGATGAGTGCGTTGCGCGGTGCGGCCTTTGACAAACGCTATGCGGAAAATGAGCTGGCCTATCACAAAGCTGTAAATGATCTGGTTGGTAATGCATTCATTCCCAACATTGAAAACGCTGAAGTAAAGGCGTTGTTTGAAGCTGGTTATGAGATTTTCAAAGCCCATCAGGGCCATGCTGAAAAAATGCTTGCAGACCTTAACTAATGCAAAAGATCAACAGACGAACCGTTCTGACAGGTTCCGTGGCAGCATGTGCTGCCACGGGGCTTGGCCTTGCAAATGCCACCACTCAAATCCCGACCAAGCACACGGTGGTGATCAAGAAATTCAAATTCATGCCTGATCGTATTACTGCGCGCGCTGGCGACACAATAGAATGGATCAATCAGGATATTGTACCGCATACGGCCACGGCTCATGCGCGAGATTGGGATACTGAAAAGTTGAAGAAGGGCGAAAGCTGTTCTGTGGAAGTGACCGCAGATATGACAACCAGTTACTTTTGTGTGTTCCATCCGAAAATGAAGGGTGAGATTATCATTGAATAACCTCAACAAATGGCTGGCCCGATAATTTATAAGCTATATAGTCTTAGAAAACTAATGGGACTAGCCAATGACACGCCTGTTTTTAGTATACATATTTTCACTTTTCAGCCTTGCAGCCTATGCCGCGGAAGGCAGCTGGAGTTATAAGTTTAATAAAACCTACAATTACGAAAAGCACCTGCGTTATTCTGCCGGCGTAAAGGTGGGTTACGCGTGGTACAAAGTTTATCCTCGAAAAGATAAGAACATAGTGGCCTTGCGCTTTGGTTATTGGGAAAAAGACTTACCTCCACCCAGTTGGTATAAAATCACCCTAACTGCAGCGGATGGGGCTTGGCTTACATTCAATGAACAACTGAATGCGGACAACCTCACTACAGGCATGTTTGGCGGTAGCCCTACAATTACAGCGCACATTAAAAGAAAGCATCTGGATTTTCATGGCAAAGCCACATCACTAAAAATCGAATTGTCAAACAAGACATTGATTTTCCCGATGAACAATTCACGGGTGGCAATCAATCAAGCCCAAAATGCTGCAGATAACCCTACATCAACCGCCGTTGGCTTGGATGGTTTGGTATATGCCTGCGATAAACTTGCCACGAACCCTTGGGATAATAATCGCAAAAAACCCGGGGTGAAATGGAAAAACATCCAGGCAGCACCTGCCGTCGAAGCCTGTCGTGCAGCTTATGATCTGGACACATCCAACATACGCATCGCGTATCAACTTGGGCGCACCTACGATAAAGCTGGCAATAAGAAAACGCTGGAGTTCCTGAAATATGCAGCCGACAACGGCTATTCCCCTGCGGCCTATCATTACAGTCTTTTAATGGATGATGGGGGGTATGTTGCCAAGAACCATGCAAAATATCTGCAATACCTAATAAAGTCGGCGCAAAATGGCTATACCCCTGCAAAATCGGAGTATGGTCAATATTTGATCAAGCAATCGCCCCCGAATCCTGCAGACATTCAACGCGGCAAAGTCCTTCTGGAAGCGGCAGTTGATGACAGCTACAACCCAGCTAGGCATTTTCTAGCGATGAAGTGGTTTGACGGCACGTTTGGAAAGGTAAACAATCAACGCGGCTTTGATTACCTGACCACAGCAAGTTATCTGGGCTACGCCAAAAGCAGCTATTTTATTGCCACGATGTACCGCGATGGCAATGGCGTGAAACAAAACCCTGCAAAATATCTTGAATATCTGAAAGAGGCAGCAAATCAGGGCCATGCAAAAGCCAAGAAATTACTGGCGCAGTAAGTATCGGTTTTGTGGAAAATGTGGTACCCGCGGCCGGACTCGAACCGGCACGGCCTAAGGCCCAGAGATTTTAAGTCTCTTATGTCTACCATTCCATCACGCGGGCATGCCTGACTTCGGCGCACAATCGCTTTTTCGGGGGCGTTTGTAAACAAAGCAAATCGCGAAAACGCAAAATTTTTATTGTACCAATTTTAGCCTTCTGCGTTGCCTATTTGAAATCACAGGTCTACGACTTTAGTCAAAGCGAGACTTTCAAAATGCCCACCCCGTTGGACACCCCCCTAGACAGCGTAAAAGACCCGACCCATGTGGTTGATGAACGCGATAATATGCGCGGCATTATCTGGATGCTGGTGTCTGTTGTGGTTGCCAGTATTATGACCTTGGCGGTGCGCAAGGTCTCATTGGAACTTAACAGCGTGCAGATGGTACTTTATCGTTCTGTTATTGCAATAGTTCTGGTGGGGGCTGCCTTGGTTTTGGTAACACCCTTACGCCGCAAACTTTCTTTCACCAAGCCGATGCAGCATATCGTGCGCGGAATTTTAGTGGCTGTTGCCACGCATTTCGGGTTTTACACGATTGCGACCATTCCGTTGGCTACAGCTACGGTTTTGTTTTTCACAGCCCCTATCTTTGCCACGCTTCTGGCAGTGATCATTCACAAGGAAACCATCGGTATGCGCCGCGTTCTGGCAATTGTTGCGGGGTTCATCGGGGCGGTTGTGGTTCTGCGGCCGGGGTTTGACGCTATCAGTTTAGGCATGGTCACCGCGATCGGCAGCTCGCTTTGTTTTGCAAGTGCTTTGACGATGTCACGTAATCTGGCCAAGGCGGATGGGCCTTTGAGTACTTATTATTCGTCTATTGTGATCACGGCCCTGATCAGTGTGCCTATTGTGGGCACTGATCTGGCCGTGCCGCAGCTAAGTGTGACATGGGCTGCCCTGATTTTAGTGGCCCTGACCAGTATGGTGCGCGGTGTTGCGGATATTCAGGCTTATAGCTATGCCGAGGCCAGTATTTTGGCGCCCGTGGCGTACTTGCGGCTGGTTTTTATCGGCGTCGGGGCCTATCTGATGTTTCAGGAAACGCCTGATTGGCAGACGGTTTTAGGGGCAGTGATTATCATCGGCTCCACGCTTTATATCGCCCAGCGAGAGGCGGCTTTGAAGAAGCGGAATAAAGTTAGGGATCAAGGTGTTTGAGCCCCGTATCGCCGTGATGTCCCGACTGGGACATAGGGGTAAGTATTTGAAATTATTTGATTTATGTATTTTTTCTTCATGTTGATTTGGTTGGATTTATACCCAAAAACCACCCTTGTGTTTGATTTAATCCTTGCAACGCGTGGGCTTAAGCCCACCCTACCCACCAACGCGTTCTTGCGTATGTATAGATGAATAAGGCCAATCTTGCGCCACGCCAACAAGCCCGTGTTTTACGGGGTTGTCCCGGCAATATTGCAGGTGAAAGCGGTAATCGTCATCATCGCGGATATGGTGTTCCCAGAACCGCCGTTGCCAAATACCCTTTTCGCGTTTCTTGCGTTTGGAATGTGATCGATTTGGGACGGATGGTAAATAGCGAGAAAACCCTGCCTTGAATAATTGCAGGCGTTTCGAATAATCGCAATCCCCCGCAGGTAATGTCCACACCGCGTGCAGGTGATCGGGCAAAATAACAATCGCATCGCAATGAAACGGATGTTTGCGACGCATGTTCACATAAGCGGTCCGTAACAGATCAATATTGTCCGTCAGGGTTTGCGCCCTGCGATCCATCAGGTTGACGGTAAAGAAATAAGTCCCGCCCGATAATCTCATCCGCCGATAATGTGACATGGGTTTAAAACACCACATCAAAGTTAACATTCGGTTATTTTTGACGCGGCGTAGGGTGGGCTTCAGCCCACGCGTTGCCACGATTATATCAAACGCAAGGGTGGTTTACGGGTGGGGAAATGTTACAGTGTGTTTGATTGGGTTTTCATAAGACGTGGGCTGAAGCCCACCCTACGCTTGCTGATGTAATATTATCTTTTAGAATCTCATCAAAGAAATCACTATCAAACTCAGCTTCGCTGTCTTCATCGGTGTTGGATAAGTCAACCTCGCCATGAAGTATAGAAAGTCCCTGCCCTTCTGTGGTACGGCCTGTCTCAAGCTCATCATCCCATAGAATAAAAAAAAGATGCCCAAAAAGTGGTAAATTTAATACGCCTCTGGATGCCAAATATATATTCTTAGCCAAATTAAATATCCTCTTCTTTACTTATTATACGCGGACAAACATGCTTGAATTCTCTTGATATTTGAGTAAATACTGGCTGGGCTTTAAGAGCCCAGCGAAACACTTTAAGTCTTGTGTCTGCCTGGTTCCAAACCTGATCATTATTTTTATCATCAACGGCAATCGAGAAGCGTGCTTCAGGATGGATATAACATAAGGGGCACAACCAGTTCAGCTTTGGCAACTGCACCTTATATGTGAGCGCATAACCGCTATGTTTGTTTCCGGGTGGTTTTGACTGTAGATCAAAATAGCGTCTTGTAGGCTTATAACGAGTGTCTGTAACAAAACGAAATTCCAGACCGTATTGCCGCATCAGGGCATGTATGGCGGCAATTCGCTCTCTTTCAGTTGGTCGTTGCATGGCAAATTCGGTTACCTGCACGTCAAGGTTGTCCGCAAACTTTGCCGGCCCGGGGATAACCCCTTTGGGTTTAGGTTGATAAGATTGCAACCGCACTTTGCCATTCTTTTTCAAATACACTTCGGCTTCACCCCGCAAGCGTTCATAAAGTGCTGTGCTGCCAGTGCCGAATTCGCACTTTCCCTGTGCCAGATGCGGATCGGAAAGCGGCTTGTAAAGCACCCCTAGGCGCAAGACAAATGGGGTTAATAATATTGCCAGAAAAATATATCGTTTCTTCATGTCACTCGCCCCTGTTTCAATGGGGTTTGTTTAAATACCGGCAGCTTGTTCAAATGTATCATTAAAATACCACCCCATATAATACGGGGCCTCCTAGTTAAACGATCTGTAACGACATCCCCAAACGTGCCGTTACAGACAATAGTTATTAATTCGTCATCTGGCCTTCCGTTGGCATATCAGACGCCACAATCTGCTTCGCCCCCATCTTTTCCAGCACGTCTTTATCCACCAGCTTGGTCACAACCGGATGCAAACGCAGATCGCCATCCTTGACCACCTGCTTGAAGCTGGCAATCACTGATGCGGCCATTTTTTGGTCGGGTGCGATGACGTCCAGCAGCCAGTTGATATCACCACTGGCCCAGTCGTCTGCATTCAGGCGCACGGGGAATACACCCGCCTTGATCTGTTCGCATGGTGGTTTAGATGTTGTGTGATGGGTTGAATGTTGCATGTTTTGCACCATTACAGATTGTGGTGGGTTTGCAAGAGGGCGTTGTGGATTTGGTGATGTTGTTACGCGTGGGCTGAAGCCCACCCTACAGCGATTTTCGCGCAGCTAGGGCCGCCGTAATTGTGCCGTCATCCAGATAATCCAACTCACCCCCGATGGGTACGCCTTGGGCCAGTAGGCTTAGGACAACGCCCATATCTTCCAACTGATCGGCGATGTAATGGGCGGTGGTTTGGCCGTCTACTGTGGCGTTCAGGGCCAGAATAACCTCGGTGATGTTTTCATCTCTGACACGGTTCACTAACAACGGTATGCGCAACTCTTCTGGGCCGATGCCATCAAGGGCAGACAGGCAGCCGCCCAGCACATGATAGCGGCCTTTGAAGGCGGCGGCACGTTCCATTGCCCATAGGTCTGCTACATCTTCGACCACGCAAATCTGGCCGTTTTGGCGCTTGCCGTTGGTGCATATGTCACACAAATCATCGGTGCCGATGTTGCCGCAAAGCGTACATTCACGCGCGGTTTGGGCGACATTAAACAGGGCATCCGCCAAAGGGTTCAGCAGGATCGAGCGTTTCTTGATCAGGTGCAAAACTGCACGGCGGGCCGAGCGTGGCCCCAGCCCCGGCAGCTTGGCCATCAGGGCGATCAGATTGTCTATATCTGTGTTTCTACTGCTCAACGTATCTTGCCCGCACCCGTCTAAAACGGCAGTTTCATGCCCGCAGGCAGGTTCAGGCCTTCGGTAACTTTGGCCATTTCTTCTTGTTGTGCCACAGCCGCTTTATCTTGGGCATCTTTGATGGCGGCCACGATCAGGTCTTCGACAACCTCTTTTTCGCTTGGCACCAGAATTGTGGGGTCAATATCAAGACGGCGCAACGTACCTTTGGCGGTTACGGTAGCTGATACCAGCCCTGCCCCCGCGCCACCTGTGACTTCTATTTCATCCAGCTTGGCTTGCACATCGGCCATTTTGCCCTGCATTTCCTGCGCCTGTTTCATCAGCTTTGCCATATCGCCCAACTGGCCCATTCCTTTTAGCATTTTGCATGCCTTTTAAACTTAATCATCTTCAAACGGATCCCAATCGTCCGCTTCTTCTTCCAGATACTGCACGGCGGCGTCACTGTCTGCGGTTATTTGCGCAAGGGTTTTCACGTCGCGGATTTCCGCCCCCGGAAACGCCAGTAAAACCGCTTGCACCATATCGTGTTGCAAGGCTTGGCCTTGCAAATCGTCGCGGTGGGCGGCGCGTTCTTCGGCAAGTGTGGCCCCGCCGCCTTCGGATACAACGGTCACGCCCCAGCGCGTGCCTGTCCAGCTTAGTAGGCGGTTTGCGAAGCGGCTGACGAAATCTTGCGGGGCGTCTTCGGTTAGTTGGAATTCGATGCGACCGGGGCTGTATTTAACCAGGCGCAGGAAATTTTCCACCTCGACCAGCAGTTTTACATCGCGGCGCGATTTGATCAGTTCGATCACGTGGGTAAATTCGGTGAAACGCGCTAGGGCGGTTTCAGCTTGTTCTTGGGGTTGGGTTATCTGCCCGCCGCCTGCAATCATGGCTGTGGGGCCGGATGAAACGGTGCCGGTGACAGTGACGGATGATATGGCCTCTGCGCCGCCGTTTCCTTTGGCTACCACACCACCGCCACCGCCGCCTGTTGGCGGGGTGGGCGGCATGTTTTGCAGTTTGCGCACCAATTCTTCGGGGCTGGGAAGTTCTGCCACATGGGTCAGGCGGATGATGGCCATTTCGGCGGCCATCATGGCGTTGGGGGCGGCACCGACTTCTTCCAATGCTTTGAGCAACATTTGCCACATACGGGTCAGGGCGCGCATCGGTAAATCCGTGGCCGCCTGTTTGCCGCGCTCGCGTTCATCAGGGGAAACAGTTGGGTCATCAGCGGCATCAGGGGACAGTTTGATCACCGATACCCAATGGGTAATCTCGGCCATATCGCGCAGTACGGCCATGGGGTCTGCCCCTTCGGCGTATTGCGAGGAAAGTTCGTTTAACGCCCCTGCCGCATCGCCCTTCATGATTAGATCGAACAGGTCAAGAACCCGCCCGCGATCAGCCAGCCCCAGCATGGCGCGAACCTGGTCAACGGTGGTTTCGCCTGCACCGTGGGCAATGGCCTGATCCAGTAGGGAAAGCGCATCGCGCACGGAACCCTCGGAGGCACGTGTAATCAGGGCCAGCGCATCACCCGCCACTTCGGCCTTTTCAAGCCCAGCGATTTTTTGCAGATGTGCGATCATCACTTCGGGTTCAATGCGGCGCAGATCGAAGCGTTGGCAGCGGGATAATACCGTTACCGGGATTTTGCGGATTTCTGTGGTGGCGAAGATGAATTTTACATGTTCAGGCGGCTCTTCCAGCGTTTTAAGTAGCGCGTTGAAGGCACTGGTTGACAGCATGTGTACTTCGTCGATGATGTATATTTTGTAGCGGGCGGAAGCCGCACGGTAATGTACGCTGTCGATCAATTCACGAATATCGCCCACGCCGGTGCGGCTGGCAGCATCCATTTCCATCACGTCAACATGGCGACCTTCGGCGATTGTGGTGCAGTTGTCGCAAACACCGCAAGGTTCAATCGTAGGCCCGCCTTTACCGTCAGCACCGATACAGTTCATGCCCTTGGCAATGATCCGCGCGGTGGTGGTTTTACCGACCCCGCGCACGCCTGTCATGACGAACGCATGCGCAATACGATCAGCCTCAAACGCATTTTTCAACGTTTGCACCATCGCATCCTGACCGATCAGATCCTTGAATGTCGCCGGGCGGTATTTGCGCGCAAGCACTTGATAAGCTGTATCAGTTGTGTTGGACATTAAGACGGTGCTCCCATGATCCCACAGACACTACTAAGAGTTCGCACGGATTGCCAGTTCAACATTGCGCAAAGTTGTGGGAAAGTTGGGAAATTGGGGAAGGGCTAGATTGGGGCGCGGCGGAAGTGTGGTGGTTTCTTTGTTTGCGGGGTGTAATTGCGCTACAGCAATGTCTGGCATTCAATCTGACACAAATATCCCCCAGGTTGATTTTACACTAGAATACATTAGGTAAACCTTGCAGAGACTTGGTTAGCATCTATTTTAAAAGGCTTGATAATTTGGAAATCGCATTTCTCCTTCTCGTGTTCGTCATTTTCTGGGCTTTTAAGTCGCGTAGCAAACGGCCTCGGAGCAAAAACACTCATGTACACCGAGTAAAGAATCAAAAGAGCACTGCGAACAAATTTCAGCCTTTTGACGCGAAGAATGCAACACCGCAGCCATCCAAACCCATCGTGCAAGGTTTAGCCTATGTCGTTGATGGTGATACATTGGTCATCAAGAAAACCCAGATACGGTTGTTCGGTGTTGATGCCCCTGAGATCAACCATCCCTACGGGAAAAAGGCCAAATGGGCTTTGGTTTCTTTGTGCAAGGGGCAAACCGTGCGAGCGGAGCTTATCGAACAAGATGCCTATGGCCGCACCGTAGCAAAATGTTGTCTGCCAGATGGGCGCGACCTCTCTGCAGAAATGGTAAAACTCGGTTTGGCTATCGACTGGCCAAAGTTCTCAAATGGGAAATATCGCTCACTGGAAATGCCGGACGCACGTAAAAAACTATGGTTGGCCGACGCGCGCCAGAAAGGGAGAATGCATGTGTGGGAACAATTCGAGGCCAAACAAAAAGCTCGCGCGACAAAAGAATAACGCCTAGCAAGGAGGCGACAGATAGTTTGTAGTTTAACGAATTAATTAGGGCGATAGCTGGAGATATCATTTAGTTGTAATGATCAGGTATTCCATGACATAAATTACAATGACTAAACAATAACAAATACTTAACCCCATGTCCCAATTGGGACATTTCCAAAAATGCCGATATCTGTGAAAGGTGAGAGGCTGGACAGCGACCCAAACGGGGCTCGTTGCGGCTGCTTCCTTCCGGATCTGACCGGGTTGGCGAGGCGTTCACCCGCGCCAACCTCTCATCGCTGTATTTATAGACTTCTATTCCAAGCTTCAAGGTGGTCTAAGGTAAAAAACACTGGAATAAGACGATGCAAAACGCAGAAAATGTTACTTTTGGGGCCTCGACGCTTAATCGGGCGGCAGATTTGCGTAAATCGGCCGATAAACTGGCGAAAGATGCTTCAGCGCGGGCGGTTGTACTGTGGCGCGGCAAGCCTTTGGTGGCAACGGACGGGGCCAAACTTGTTCGTGTTGCGATGGATCATCCGATTCTTATAGGGCATATCAGCCGTATCTTTCTTGGGCTGAGTGCTGAACATCCGGTTTTTGCTTATGATATTTCATCATGGCAGGCGCCAGAAAATGACACAGGTTCATTCTTTGACCCAACCGCACAACAACACCCGGATGCGCCAAAGGGCTGCCTGTTTCACGATATTCGTGAAATGATGGCCTTGTTTTCACGTGATGACGCAGAGCTTGTGGCGGCGGCCAAGGGCATTTTTGGGTGGCATTTAAGCCATCCGTTTTGTGCAAAATGCGGGGCGGCAACAGAAGTGGCCGATGCGGGTTGGCAGCGTAATTGCCCAACATGTGGCACACCACATTTTCCGCGCACTGACCCCGTGGTGATCATGTTGATCACGCATGGCAACAAGGTTCTGCTGGGGCGTTCACCGCAATGGCCCGATAAGATGTATTCACTGCTGGCGGGTTTCATGGAACCTGGTGAAACTGTGGAGGCAGCGGTGCGCCGTGAGGTGTTTGAGGAAAGCGGCATTAGTGTGGGCAAGGTCGGTTATATGACCAGCCAGCCATGGCCGTTTCCGTCATCCTTGATGATCGGGTGTTGGGGGGAAGCCATCACAACTGAAATAAAAATGGACGAAAATGAGTTGGAAGATGCGCTTTGGGTCAGCAAAGAGGACATCATAGATGTGCTTTGTGGCAACACTGACGACATGCTTCCATCCAGAAAAGGCTCTATTGCGCAGTTTTTAATAGAAAATTGGATAAAAGACAGTATAGCGTAGGCAAAACAATAATAAAAACAGGCAGAAGATGGATTTTGAAAGCAAGCAGGATATCAAAGCACCCGCCGCCCATGTGTTTCAACAACTGGCGGATTTTGATTTTTACGAGTCTTATGCCATGCGCGTTGGTGCGCAAGTGGAACGGTTGGATAATTTCATCCAACCGCAACCCGGTATGTGCTGGAAAATCAAAGGGCGGTTTCGTGGTAAAGACCGTGATTTGGAACTGACATTGGACAGCTACGCACCCACGGATGCACTATCTTATGTTTGCAAAACTAAATCTTTAAACGCAGTGGTGAAATTCGACGTTATCCCGCTAAGCCATACAGAAACCCGCCTGAAAGCTACTGTGGATATTCAGGCCAAGGGGCTGTCTGCGCGGGTGGCATTGCAATCAGCGAAACTGGCCAAGAAAACCTTGGACCGTAAGTTTGATACGCGCATGCGTGATTTTGCCAATAATATCGGTGATAAGTATCGCGGTTAAGCCGTCTGGCGGAACATGTCCGTTTTATATATGCCCAGAATATCCAGATGATCGGTGAAATATTCCAACTCTTCCAACGCGCGCTTTAAAGCCGGGTCATCGGGGTGTCCGATGACATCTGCGTAAAACTGTGTCGCTGTAAAAGAGCCTTCCACCATATAGCTTTCCAGTTTAACCATATTCACCCCGTTGGTGGCAAAGCCGCCCATGGCTTTATATAAAGCGGCGGGGATGTTGCGCACCCGAAATACAAAGGTGGTCATGTATTCACCTTCGCCGTTTTCAGGGAAGTTCTGTTCCGGCGACATCACCAAGAACCGCGTGGTATTATGTTGATTGTCTTCAATATGGTGTGCCAGCACTTCTAGCCCGTAGATGTCTGCAGCCATTTCAGACGCTAAAGCCCCCATATCTGTTGCGTCAGACGCGGCCACAGCTTGTGCCGAACCTGCGGTATCTGGCCCTGCAACAGGGGCGATATCGTGGGTTTTCAAGAAACTGCGGCACTGGCCCAACAGCACGGTATGGCTCATTGCTGATTTGATATCTTCAAGCTTGGTGCCTTTTTTAGCCATCAGATTGATATGTACCCGCACGAAATGTTCGCCCACAATATGCAAGCCAGACTCTGGCAACAAGCTGTGGATGTCAGCGACCCGCCCGTAAGTGGAATTTTCCACCGGCAGCATGGCCACGTCAGCGCGCCCCGCTTTAACCGCGGCTATTGCCCCTTCGAACGTATGACACGCTAAAGCTTTGGCATCAGGAAAGGCTTCCTGGCATGCTTGATGCGAATAAGCCCCCAATACTCCTTGGAAGGCGACGGTCTTTGGCGATATGTTCATTTTACTCATCCTGCCGTAATTTGGGCGTTTAGCCGCATATCTACACCTTGATTGCAGTCAAGGGAAGGCTTAGAAGGTTCGAAATGAATCGGCCCAAACTAGGCAACATGCAGCGAAGGTGAACAAGCAATGGATACTATGAAGCTAACAAAAATCGTCGGCGGCCTCTGTGGTGCACTTTTGGTGTACCTGTTGATCATGTGGGCTGCGGAAAGCATGTACCACATGGGTGGCAACGGCCACGGTGAAGGCGAAGAGCATGCAACCGGTTATGCTATTGAAGTGGAAAGTGGTGAAGCGGCAGAAGAAGTGGCTGAAGGCCCGTCCTTTGATGATTTGTTGGCATCTGCGGATTTGGCTAAAGGCAAGAAAGTTTTTTCAAAATGTAAAGCCTGTCATAAAGTTGAAGATGGCGCAAACAGCACCGGACCGCATTTGTTTAATGTTGTAGATCGTGAAATCGGCAAGGTTGCTGGCTTCAGCTATTCCTCAGGTATGTCAGGCATTGGCGGCAACTGGGATGCAGCAACTTTGAACACATTCATCACCAAACCAAAATCCATGATTTCGGATACAAAAATGAGCTTTTCTGGTTTGAAAAAAGAAACAGACCGCGCCAACCTGATCGCATATCTGATGACCATCAAGTAACGCAATCAGCCAATTATTCTGAAAAGCCGCTCTATATGGGCGGCTTTTTTATTGCAAATGCTTCAATCCGCTCACACAATCGCGTATTGCGGTTTACGCGGATATTGTTTTAGCTGATTATCAGGTAAATCGAAGCAAGGTAGATAATATGCGAAAATCCGTGAAACTGATCTTGACCTTTCTAAGTGCTGTTTGGTTGGCTCACGGCCCAGTCGCGGCACAGGAAAAGATCATCAAATCACATGGCATTTCCACTTTCGGTGATCTTAAATACGGGGCCGATTTCAAGCATTTCGATTACGTGAACCCCGACGCACCAAAAGGGGGCGAATTTTCGACCTCGGCGCCTGGCACCTTCGACAGCATGTCGCCCTATATTCTGAAAGGCCAACCAGCGGCACTTTCAAGCGTATTCTTTGAAACCTTGATGACAGGCAGCTCTGATGAGCCTGACAGCATGTATGGGTTACTAGCCGAAACCATTGAATACCCGCAAAACCGCCAATGGATTGTTTTCAACATGCGCTCAGAGGCACGGTTTTCAGACGGCACACCTGTAACGGCCCAAGATGTGGTTTTTTCATTCAACATTTTATATGAAAAAGGCCGACCGGTTTTTAAATCATTGTTGCGCGATGTGGAAACGGTAGAGGCAATCGATGATTTGACCGTAAAATTTTCATTTAAAGAAGGCGCTAACACACGTGAGCTGCCTAGCCTTGTTGCAGGTCTGCCGATATTTTCGAAAGCCTATTATGCAACGCGTGATTTTGCGCAAAGCACGTTGGAACCACCCGTTGGTTCAGGGCAGTATTTATTGGATAAGGTCACGCCCGGTAAAACCGTATCCTACATCAGGCGTGATGATTATTGGGGCAAGGATTTGCCAGTTAATATCGGGCACAATAATTTTGACCATTTAACGATTGAATATTATTCTGATACCACTGCGGCCTTTGAAGGCTTCAAAGGTGGGGTTTATAATTTTCGGGCTGAGAATTATTCAAAGCTTTGGGCCACGGCCTATAATTTTCCTTCACTGGAAAAAGGTTGGGTCGTGAAAACCACCCTGCCTGACGGCAATCCATCGGGCACCCAAGGCTATTGGATCAACACGCGCAAAGAAAAATTTCAAGATATGCGCGTGCGCGAAGCCATTGGGCTGATGTTTAACTTTGAATGGTCAAACAAAACACTTTTCTATGGCCAATATTCCCGTACCACCAGTTTTTGGGGCAACTCACCGATGCAGGCAACAGGCCTGCCCATTGGCGCGGAACTGGCGCTATTAGAACCGCTTAAGGCGGATTTGCCCGTCTCTGTTTTCACGGATGAAGTTTTCACCCCGAACACATCAAAAGCAAAGCAGCTTGACCGCTCTGCCTTGCGTAAAGCCGGTAAATTGCTGGATGCGGCGGGATGGAAGATTGTTAACGGTAAGCGCACCAATGCTAAGGGCGCGGTTCTGACGATTGATTTTCTGAACGACAGCCCCGCGTTTGAACGCATTACAAACCCCTATATCGCCAATCTGATCCGTCTGGGAATTGACGCAAAACTGGAAACAGTTGACCCTGCACAGGCCACGGAACGGCAGAAATCTTTTGACTATGACATCGTGATCCAGCGGTTCGTGATGCAAAAAACCCCTGGGCTGGAACTGCGCAGCATGTTCAACAGCACGTCTGCCACAACGGACGGTTCAAATAACCTAAGCGGGTTGGATAATCCTGCGATTGATGCGTTGATTGAAAAGGTTGAACAGGCCACCAGCCGTGAAGAACTGAACACCGCAGTGCGCGCATTAGATCGCAGCCTGCGGGCGTTGCATATCTGGATACCGCAATGGTTTAATTCCGCTTACCGTCTGGCCTATCTGGATGTGTATGAGCACCCCGAAAATATGCCGCCCTATGCACTGGGCCAAATGGATTTTTGGTGGTACAACGCCGACAAAGCAAAGAAACTACAGGCCGAAGGCGCATTTCGATAAATGGGAGCCTATATTCTAAGACGGTTATTGTTGATGATCCCGACATTGCTGGGGATCATGCTGATCAACTTTGTCCTGATCCAATTTGTTCCGGGCGGCCCGATTGAAACCATCATCGCGCAAATCGAAAACGAGTCTAGTGCAACGGATCGTATTTCAGGTGGCGGTAGTGAGGTTGGCAGTAGCGGTGGGGCCGACAGTCAGTATCAGGGTGCGCGCGGGCTGCCTGAGGATTTTATCAAAGACCTTGAAAAACAGTTCGGTTTTGACAAGCCTGCGCACGTGCGGTTTTTCAATATGATGACTAGCTATTTGCGGTTTGATTTTGGCGAAAGCTATTTCAGGTCGATCAGTGTGGTTGAATTGATCAAAGAAAAAATGCCTGTTTCCATAACTTTAGGCCTGTGGTCAACCTTGCTGGCATACCTGATATCCATCCCACTTGGCATTCGAAAAGCCGTGAAAGATGGCACGCGATTTGACACATGGTCATCGGGGATCATCATTGCGGCCTATGCGGTTCCGGGCTTTTTGTTTGCGATCATGCTGATGGTGTTTTTTGCAGGCGGTTCGTACTGGAAAATATTCCCTTTGCGCGGCTTAACCTCGGAAGGGTTTGCGGGTTTCAGCACCTTTGCCCAGATCAAAGACTATCTGTGGCACATTGTTTTACCTGTTACAGCGGCTACCATCGGGGCGTTTGCCACGTTGACGTTGCTGACCAAAAATTCGTTTCTGGATGAGATCAACAAGCAATATGTCACCACTGCACGCGCCAAGGGGCTGACCGAACATACCGTGTTTTACGGCCATGTTTTTCGCAACGCGATGCTGATTGTCATCGCAGGTTTCCCCAGTGCGTTCGTCGGGGTTTTCTTTGGATCATCGCTAATCATCGAGATTGTATTTTCATTAGATGGCCTTGGGCGGTTGGGCTTTGAAGCCGCCGTGAACCGCGACTACCCCGTGTTTTTCGGCACACTTTACGTCTTTGGCCTGATCTCACTGGTTATCGGTCTGGTTTCTGATCTGATGTATGTCTGGATTGACCCACGGATTGATTTTGAAAGCAGGGAAACCTAGATGGCCCTGTTCAAATCCCCCCTCTCGAAACGCCGTTGGACAAGCTTCAAGGCCAATCGCCGAGCTTACTGGTCTTTGATGATCTTCAGCATTCTTTTTGTCGTCTGCCTGTTCGCCGAACTGGTAGCAAACGATAAGCCACTGTTGGTCAGCTACAAAGGTAGCCTATACACCCCCGCATTCAGTTTTTACACGGAAGTGGAATTTGGCGGCGAATTTGAAACCGAGGCTGAATATCCTTCCCCCGAAGTGCAATGCCTGATCCGTTCGGGTGGCTTAGAGGCTTGTCTGGATGATCCCGAAACAACCACAGTCGCAATAGCCGATGGCACATTTGAAGGCACAGATATACAGGCAGGCTGGATGCTGTGGGCCCCTGTGCCGTACAGTTTCAACACCATTAACTACGACGTACAAACTGCACCGTCACCCCCTGACGCCAAGCACCTGTTGGGCACAGACGATCAAACCCGTGATGTGCTGGCACGGATCATTTACGGGTTTCGTATATCCATTCTGTTCGCGTTGATTGTTGTCGGCATATCATCCGCCTTAGGTGTCGCCGCAGGGGCAGCGCAGGGGTATTTTGGCGGTATGGTGGATTTGCTGTTTCAACGTGTCGTTGAAATATGGTCAAGCATGCCGTTACTTTATGTAATCATTATCCTGTCAGCAATTTTTTCGATGAATTTCTTCATCCTGACAGGCATTGTCATTCTGTTTGCTTGGACGGGGCTGGTGGGACTAGTACGCGCAGAATTTCTGCGAGCACGTAATTTTGAATACGTGCGCGCAGCCCGTGCTATGGGTGTGCCCGACTGGAAAATTATGCTGCGCCACCTGTTGCCTAACGCGATGGTAGCCACACTTACTTTTCTGCCTTTCGCGGTGACGGGTGCCATCGGCACACTGACCTCGCTTGATTTTCTGGGCTTTGGCCTGCCGCCTTCCTACCCGTCATTGGGTGAGCTGGCTTTGCAAGCCAAAAATAATCTGCAAGCCCCGTGGTTGGCCTTTGCCGCCTTCTTGACCATTTCCACCATGCTATCACTTTTGGTCTTCGTTTTTGAAGGTATACGCGATGCATTTGACCCCCGGAAAACATTCAGATGAGCGCGCCTATTTTGGAAATCAATGGCCTGACTATCCGCTTTAATGACGGCCCCAATGCGGTTGAAGATGTGGGCTTTACCATCAATCCCGGTGAAACCGTAGCCCTTGTGGGCGAAAGCGGGTCAGGTAAATCCATTACCGCCCTTTCCACAGTGGGCCTGTTGCCGGACAGTGCATCGGTTTCGGGGTCGGTTAAATACCGTGGCACGGAAATGATCGGTGCCTCTGATAAAACCCTGCGCCAAGTGCGCGGTAATGACATCAGCTTTATCTTTCAAGAACCGATGACCTCGCTTAACCCGCTGCATACCATCGAGCGGCAGTTGGGCGAAAGTCTGGCACTACATCAAGGCGTGCGTGCCAGAGACGCGCGTGGGCGTATTCTGGAATTGTTGCACAAGGTTGGCATTCATGACCCTGAAACGCGGCTAAACGATTACCCGCACACCCTGTCAGGCGGGCAACGCCAACGGGTGGTTATTGCGATGGCTTTGGCGAACAAACCCGAACTGCTGATCGCAGATGAACCGACGACCGCATTGGATGTGACGATACAGGCGCAAATTCTGGAACTACTGGCGGATTTGCAAAAATCTGAAGGCATGGCCCTGTTGTTCATCACCCACGATCTGGGGGTAGTGCGCAAAATTTCGGATCGGGTTTGTGTGATGCAAGGCGGCCATATTGTGGAAGCCGGGCCAACGCGTGAAATTTTTGACGCGCCGCAACATGAATATACCAAGATGTTGCTATCGGCTGAGCCAACCGGCCTGCCCGAACCGGTTAAAGACGACGCGCCGGTTATTGTCAGTGCTGAAAACCTGCGGGTGTGGTTTCCGATCAAACGCGGTTTTATGCGCAAGGTTGTGGGCCATATCAAGGCGGTGAATGACGCAAGCTTTTCAATCCGCGCTGGCGAAACCCTTGGAATTGTGGGCGAAAGCGGTTCAGGCAAAACCACATTGGCACTGGCCACGATGCGGTTGATCGCGTCCGTAGGGCCGATTGTGTTTTTGGGTAACAACATTGACCTGCTGAAATCCAAAGGCCTGCAACCGCTGCGCCGCGATATGCAGATGGTATTTCAAGACCCCTACGGCTCGCTTAGCCCACGCATGACTGTGGAACAGATCATTGCCGAAGGTCTGGGTGTACACGGGCTGGAAGCGGGCCAAGATCAGCGTAAACTGGTTGAAGACATCATGGTTGAAGTTGGATTGGAAGTGGGCATGATCAACCGTTATCCGCACGAATTTTCGGGCGGGCAAAGGCAACGCATCGCCATTGCGCGCGCGATGATCTTGAAGCCTAAACTGGTGATACTGGATGAGCCTACGTCGGCACTGGATATGACCGTGCAGGTGCAAATCGTGGATTTGCTGCGCGGTTTGCAACAAAAATACGGGCTGGCATTTATGTTCATCAGCCACGATTTAAAAGTTGTGCGCACGGTCAGCCATAAGGTTATGGTGATGCGCCGTGGCGATGTTGTGGAAACAGGTACGGGTGAGCAGATTTTCAACGCACCCACCACGGATTACACCCGCGCATTGATTGCCGCCGCAATAGATTTAGAGGTTAAGTCAGGGGCCTCTGAATAGTTCCACCTTGACCCATATTTGCCCTTGCCAAAGCTTGCCCGGCAGAGTAAATCCCACCTCGTGCACCGATAGCTCAGCTGGATAGAGTACCTGACTACGAATCAGGGGGCCAGGGGTTCGAATCCCTTTCGGTGCACCATCTCATTCTTACTGTGAAACGTCAGATATGTTTAACCTTTACGTCACAACACTGACCCAAAATTAGAAAAACAGGCAAAGCCGACCTTCGCGCAAAACGCAGCGAAGGTCTCAATGAGCCCAAAGTCACGGGTTTCTGCGACGCAGCGAATGTCTGCATCCGAGGTTGGGGCCAGTTCTGGCAAGCGTATGGACCGGCCAAGCGCCTTTGAAAAACTAACATCTAACTCATTCCACGGCTCCTTTCTGAATAGATTGCGTTTTAGTTCAATCACGGAATCTGAATGGCCTAGGCTTTCGGTGTTGCCCTTAGGCGCGCTCCGTTTTATAATTACGTCTTGGCTGTCCGGAACGCCATGGCTCGAACAAGACGACGTCATCCGGTGCGTTCGATCGCAGATTTTTTTCACATGCCTCCCGCCGCATTTCGAGCACCGGCGCTTTAAGGAGTGTCATGTCCAATACTGATACAAGCTATTTGCGAATTGTCCGAGAAGTCCGAATTCGCGCAACGCGGCTTTTGAAAGCCGCGCGCCAAGGCGATGCAGAAGCAATCAAGCTCTTGTCTGGCCAATTGAAACGTCGCCACGCTCTCGATATCGCGGCACACGATCTGAGCGGGGTTGCCTATCTTGACCTCGTTGGCCGTTCTGGAAATGCAACAATCGCTGACCCCGTCCGTTTCTTTGATCGCCCGTTGTCATCACATTGGAACCACTGGTTTACCCGATATGAGGAGGCGGTGGCCCATCTCAGGCTGAAGGGCGGTTATCTTTTTCCCTTTCGAAGCCAGTTCGTTGTAGTTGACGAACATGTCTTGCGGTCGCTCGATCTTGACCCCGAAAACCGGATTGGTGCAAAATCGGCTTTAACTGGGCGCAGCCAGCGGATGCAATTGCATATGCGCGCCTTAATGCGGCCTTGTGCAAGGCCGGATTTTCAGCCGGGGAGATGGACAATGTCGCCTAATACACAAGCCTCTGAGTTTAAACTTCCTGACCCTCGGTCACGCAATCCACTCATCCTGCCGGATGGGGCACACGACCCAGCGACTGTGTTTCTGTCCGAGGTAATAGACCACCCTAATATAGAGGTAGGTGACTGAACCTACTACAATGACCGGACTCTGCCCACCGATTACGCAGGCACGCTTGCGCCTTACTTGTTTCCGGGCGCACCCGAGCTTTTGCGGATTGGTCGGTTTTGCCAGATTGCCCAAGGTGTTCAATTTGTCACTGCGACGGCAAACCACCCGATGACCGGGATCTCTACGTTTCCTTTCGCAGTGTTCGACCAGCCTCGTTTCAATGGTTACCGTGCCTCCTTGCCATGGGGACGTGATACGATCGTCGGGCATGATTGCTGGATCGGGCGTGAGGCCATGCTTTTGCCCGGCTCGGAGCTTGGCAATGGTGTAATCGTTGCAGCCCGTAGCGTGGTGCGTGGCAAGATTCCAGACTATTCGATCATATCAGGTAATCCAGCTACCGTGGTTAGAATGCGCTTTGACGAAGCCAAAATTCGAAGACTTGTCGAGCTCGCTTGGTGGCAGTGGCCTGCCAACCAGATCGAGAATGCCATAACCGCAATTGAGGCTGGCGACATCAACGCATTGGAGCGTGGACGAGCTTAAGTGCCAGTCCCTCAAAGCCGCCGTTCGTTCGGTTCTTTAGAACGGCGGCTTTGTCCGCTCACCCGGCCTTGGCAAAAGCTGCTGTGAAAGTCCGTTCTGGGTCAGAACTGCTTGACGGTTGGGCCAATATTGCCTGACGCGGCCTATTGAAACGATTCAGAAAATCCGCCGCGTCGAGTCAAAGATGCACGACGCCCCACACTTACCCATGCGAATGCCTCCTAAGGCCTTGAAAGGTAAGGAGGTTTTATAGATTCGACAACCCTCATTTCGTATGTAGGGTAGTAATCATCCCATTTTTAACGGCAGGAATGGGCCGTTTACGTCCCATCTCAACATTGGGTCTATCGCAGTTTCATTCCTATCCATGTGCCATTATGTGTTTCCGTTAGAATCGTGGGCACTCTGGCCCGGCACTTCGCTACAATCTATTCCCAGCCCCATAAACGTAGCACCGCTCGAAACCGCAACGCAAAAAACCACCCGAGAGCGGCGCGTAAGTATCTGTTTTATATGATGTATTTTTGGTTGCGGGGATGCGCAACCATCGTTGTCGCACTAAGCTTACGTGCAGAATAACAGGCCATATTCCTGCAATATAATATTGCCGTATCACACACTTATATCAATTAAGTCTCCCCATTGAATATAAATGATGAACTCCAACAAGCATCCAAAAGTGCTGGCATCAGATAAAGTTACCTGCAGATAAAAGAATTTACTCCGACCATTGTCCGATAAATATCACCTGGGTTTAAAGTTCACAATTAACCTCCCAGATGATCAGCCAGTGCTTCAAATAGACGCGCGACCGCCTCTGCCCCCGGATCATTGTGGCCTTTCAATTTATCTTCACTGATATAGCTTGCGCGGCCTGCTTTGGCTTTGGTGATATTCGCGGTGTAATCTGCACCAATGCGCGCGGCATTTGCTGCATCCCGCATCCCGTTTGGCAAAGCGTCTAGTGCAGGTGCAAGTGCGTCGATCATGGTGCGGTCGCCGACACTTGCGCCGCCAACCTGCTGTACCCGCTCCAATCCGGCTTTTAATGCATCCACTACGTTTAATCCGCTTGATGCGGCATCGCCCACTGCGGAAAAGAAAATAGCCAGCAAAACACCGGATGAGCCGCCCATTGTCTGGCTCAACTCCAGTCCGATTGCACGATAAAGCTGGGTCAGGTCAGCCAATGGTAATCTATTTAACGCGTCTTTCATCGCGCGTGATGCACCCGCCAGAGTTGACCCTGTATCGCCATCCCCTGATTTTGCATCCAACGCGTTTAAATCGACCTCGGCTGCAATAAATACGTCGCAGCATTGTATCAGAAACGCCTCAGTTTTCGGATTTTGCGATGGAATTGGTTGAATGGGCGTTAAGCCATCGGGCAGTTCCATTACTTTAACTTCATTAACATTTTGGCAAGGAGGCCATGCCCACGGAGCAACAGGCGTTTGTAATAAAGCTTCGTCACCATTGCTGACGGGCAGCAATGACACCGAAAACCCGCGCATGTCCAAAGAGGTCATCATCGGGGCGGGACCAACCATAAATTGAATGCGGTTTCCAATATCTGATTTTATCAGCTCTTCTGCCAGAACAGACATCTCAAGCTGGGTTGCACCACCTAGATTGTTCAGCAATACCACCAGTTCCCCATCACCAATATGATTGTTCAGGCGATCAACAACCATTGTCATGGCTTCTTTGGCATTGCTAAACGCGACCTGCTCAATACCGGCTTCACCATGTATGCCCAACCCTAATTCAGCCTTGCCTTCCGCAATCCGGTTTTCCTTGGGCGATCCTGGAACCGTACAAGTATCCAGTGACATACCAATGGATACAACATTGTCGATAATGCGATTGGCCGCCTGCGTTACCGCATTCAGATCGTCGCCAGCCTCTGCCAGCGCACCTGCGATTTTATGCACAAACAAGGTTCCTGCAACACCGCGCGCCTGTGGCAGGTCAGGTAGTGCTATATCGTCATCAACAATGACCATGCTGACCTTCAGGCCAAAAGCACGCGCCCGTTCAGCAGCCAACCCGAAGTTCAATCTGTCACCTGTATAATTTTTAACGATCAGCAAACAGCCAGCGGGGCCAGTTACTGCCAGAATACCTGCAAGAACCGCATCCACCGAAGGTGAAGCAAAAACATCACCGCACACAGCTGCCGTCAACATGCCTTTACCGACAAACCCCGCATGTGCAGGCTCATGTCCAGAGCCGCCACCTGATACTAGCGCAACCTTGGATTTATCCCAGTCCGTGCGTACCACAATGCGAATATGCGGATATCCGTCCAGCCGCGCTAAACGTCCACCTGCTGTGCGCAACATGCCGTCTATTGCTTCCGTTACCAAATCTTGTTTCTTGTTGATGAACTGGGGCATAATTGTTCTCCTTAAGTAACTCGTGCGCCATTGGCGTCAAAATAAAGTGGGTTCTGCGGGCGAATGGCAACAATATCGCCTGGGCGCAGTTTGGTGTGAACATCGGTAACCGTCAGGATATCGTGATCATTCAGTTTCAGATGCAACCGGGTTTGATCACCTAAATGCTCAATCCTTTTCACAATACAGTCTTGACCATCACCTTGATGAATGTGCTCTGGGCGCAGGCCGATTTTAACAGCCCCCGCCGGTGCATTCCCGAATAGATAGGCAGGTAAAATATTGATCCGCGGAATACCCAGTCGGCTGGCCACATAGATGCTGGCCGGGTCTTCATAAATCTCACGTGGTGTGCCAAATTGCACCAAACGCCCGCTATCCAGAACACCGACATGGGTGGCCATTGTCATCGCTTCAATCTGGTCGTGGGTCACATATAGCATGGTGGCACCCAATCCCGCCTGAATGCGCTTCAACTCAACCCGCAAATCAGTGCGCAGCTTGGCATCCAATGAACTGAGCGGTTCATCCATCAGGTAAATTTGTGGATTTCGCACAAGGGCGCGGCCAATGGAAACTCGCTGCATTTCGCCACCCGAAAGTGCGGTAGCTTTATTGTCCAGCTTATGGCTGATCTGCAAAACCTCGGCCACTTCTGCAACTTTTCGGGTAATCTCATCCTTTGGGGTTTGTAAAATAGGCGAGCGCAGTGGAAAGGCCAGATTATCACGTACAGACATGTGCGGATAAAGTGAATATTGCTGAAACACCATCGCCACATCGCGCATCGCGGGGGTTTGGCCTTCAACAGATACACCGCCGATAGAAATATCACCGCTATCCGGTTTTTCAAGACCGGAGATCAGCCGCAATGTGGTTGTCTTACCCGCCCCTGTCGGCCCAAGTAAAACCACAAAAGCCCCGTCAGGAATTGTCATTGTGACATTTTGCAAGGCAACATCCGCGCCGAATGATTTTGATACGTTATTCAGGATAACTTCAGCCATTGGACAGCACCCCCTTGTTCTGTTCAGACACAAGAGCACGTCCGCTGCTTTGGTCGAAAATAGTCACGGTTTTAGGGTGAAAACCAAGCCCAACATTATCCCCAGCGCTTATAGCTACATCCGATCCCGCACGCGCCCTCAACACACCGTTTACGGTGTCCATTGTCACAATTTGCGTCGTGCCCAGATATTCTGTTGCTGTTACCAGCCCTTTGTATGTGCCCTTTTTTGAAAAAGTCACATGTTCGGGGCGAATGCCAAAGACAAGGTCACCTTCACAATCTTCCAGCTGTTTGGGAATTTTAAAACTGTGGCCGTCTAGTTTCACAGTCGTGGCACCTTTTTTGACCACCCCATTAAACTTCAGAAAGTTCATCGAAGGCGAACCGATGAAATCGGCCACAAACAACGTGGCAGGCCAGTCGTAAATATCTTGCGGCACTCCGAACTGTTCAACAACCCCGTGGTTCATCACCACAATCTTGTCACCCATTTGCATGGCTTCCAGCTGGTCATGGGTTACATAAATCGTGGTTGCCTTCATGCGGTCATGCAATGCGCGCAGCTCTTCAGACATATGTTCGCGAAACTCCGCGTCCAACGCGCCAAGCGGTTCATCCATCAAAAACGCTTTGGGTTCACGCACAATCGCACGCCCCAAAGCAATACGTTGGCGGTCACCACCTGACAGACCGCTGACAGGTTTGTTCAGGATATCTTCAATGCCCAGAATACGCGCAACTTCATCAACCTTCCGTTTAACCTCTGCCTTCGGCATGCCCTGACTTTTCAACGGGTAACTGATGTTTTGGCGCACGTTCATATGCGGATAAAGCGCAAACATTTGAAACACAAACGCAATGTCGCGTTGTGATGCGGGTTTTTGCCCCACCTCTTCGCCATCAATATAAATCTCGCCCGATGTGGGCAGTTCCAGCCCCGCAATCATCCGCAACGTCGTGGTTTTACCGCAGCCCGACGGCCCTAGCAGCATAAAGAACTCACCGTCTTCAATGGTAAATGATGATGCTTGCACAGCGGTGAAATCGCCGAAATCCTTACGGATGTTTTTTACAATAATCTGGGCCATACTCTATTCCGGAAAATGGCTGACGATGATGAACATCACCGTGCCGATAAGGGTGACAATGAACGAATAGGTATATGCGATCAGCGCAAAAGGTTGCATCAACATAAAAACGCCAACTGCAATAAGGATGGTCGCCAGCATTTCCCACGCGCCACGGCGAAATCGTAATAGCCCTGAAATAAAATTTCTCATTTGCGCACCGCTCCGAATGTAATGCCGCTTAACAGGTGTTTGCGCAACAATATGGTGAAGATCATAACCGGTATCAGGAAAATCGTGGCACCAGCCGCCACTGCGGGCCAATCCTTGCCGCCGGCCCCGATGATTGTTGGTATAAACGGTGGTGCCGTCTGGGCATTGCCGCTGGTCAGTAGCACCGCGAAAGCATATTCATTCCATGCAAAAATCAGACAGAATATCGCGGTAGAGGCGATGCCTGTGGCGGCTTGCGGTAGTACAACTTTGTAGAATGCCTGAAACCTTGTGTAACCGTCGATTAACGCCGCCTCTTCATATTCCAGCGGAATTTCGTCAATAAACCCTTTCAGCAGCCAAACCGACAAGGACAGGTTCACCGCCGTATACAGCATAATCATGCCTAAATGCGTGTCGTTCAAACCGATTTGCCGGAACATCAGAAAAATCGGGATTGCCACTGCGATGGGGGGCATCATGCGGGTAGACAGTATGAAAAACAGCAAATCGTCTTTCAACGGTATTTTGAACCTTGAAAAGGCATAAGCCGCCAGTGTGCCCAGAAAAATCGATAGAAATGTAGAGCCAAAACCGATGATTGCAGAGTTCATAAAACGCTGCCCATAACGCGAAGCCCCAGTGATAACCATGTTGTTTTCACGTACCATCTCATCATACCAAGTTTCAGCTGGTGGTAGGGCCGCGATTTCATCCGCAGGCAGACGTGTACGACTGGTAAACAAGTTTACATAACCTTCAACCGTGGGCTCAAACACCACTTTCGGCGGATAAGCGATCGCATCAGAGGGTGATTTAAAACCCGTGGCAATAATCCAAACCAACGGCATCAGTGTGATAAGTGCGTAGAGGATCACAAGCGTGCCTGCGAACCATTTTTGCCGGTTTGACGGCTCTGTTACGGAATAACTCATCTGTCTTTCACCTTATTCAGTGCTTTCACATAGATCGAGGCCAGCCCGAACACCGTGACAAACAAGATTACCGCATAGGCCGAAGCATAGCCTGTGCGCCATTTCTCAAACGCTTCGCGCTTAAGATCAATCGAGGTCAGTGTCGTGATCGACCCCGGCCCACCGCCGGTCAGTTGCACCACAAGATCGAACATTTTGAAGTTTTCAATGCCGCGAAACAGTACCGCCAGCATCAAAAATGGCAGCACCATCGGCAATGTCAGGGTAAAAAATTGCCGTAATTTTGAGGCTCTGTCACATTCAGCCGCTTCATAAATACTATCGGGAATGGATCGCAATCCCGCCAGACAGATCAGCATCACAAACGGCGTCCACATCCATGTATCCACGATCACAATCGCCCAAGGTGCCAGATCAACCGAGCCGATCATCGAAAAGGATGATGGGTCGGCGCCCGTAAAAAATGCAACCACATAGTTGAAAAGACCAATTTGCGGCTGATATAGAAATGTCCAGAAATTACCCACAACGGCAGGTGACAACATCATCGGCAGCACAATAATAGTTGTCCATAAATCATTGCCCTTGAATTTTTTGTTGATCAGATAAGCCAGCGTAAAGCCGATCAAAACCTGAAAGAAGATCGTCCAGATCAGGAAATGGGCGGTGGCCTGCATTGACGCCCATGTATCTGCATCGGTCAGGATACGCTCATAATTACGCAATCCGATATATTCCACGTCCCGCAGCCGGTTGGCTTTGAAGTTGGTAAAGCTAAGATTGATCGTCCAGATCAGCGGGAAAATATTGACGGCCAGCAATAGGAAAATAGATGGGCCAACGAATATCCACGCAATCGCCTTATCGGAAATACCACGAAAACGCCGCGCTAGGGCAGGCGGGGTTGCCTGTGCCGCTTTATCGATAAGATTGTCGGGCATAGATATTATCCTGCATTGGATTGGGGGGGGGGAACCGTGCAAACGGCTAGTGGCACCCCGGGATCATATCCCGGGGTGCAGTATTTATTTAACGCAGACCTTCGTCTTCGAACACTTCGATCCAGTCAGCGACCAAACCGTCAAGCGCTTCTTTCGCAGTACCTTGTCCCGCAACAACATAGTCGTGGAAACGACGCTGTGTTGGCAACAATAGGGAAGCATAAGCAGGCTCTGCCCAGAAATCCTTCACAATCGCCATCGAGTCTAGAAAGGTTTGTGCATAAGGTTGACTGCCTGCAAAACTTGGGTCTTCCACCACAGCACTTAGGGCTGAATATCCGCCCAATTCCCACCAACGGGCTTGAACAGCTGGCTGCGCAAACCACTTGATATAATCAAGGGCTGCATCCATTTCGTCTGTGTTGGCCACAACTGAAATACCTTGTCCGCCAAGTTGGGCAAACTGTTGGCCACCCGGGCCAGCTGGGTTCGGGAAGTAACCCGAATTACCGCCACCTGTTACCGGGTCAGCCTCAACACCAGGCCAGATAAACGCAAAGTTCATCTGCATGGCAACTTGGCCAGACTTATAGGCGTCAATGTTCGCACCCATGTAAGCGTTTGATGAACCCGGAGGTACACAACAATCATACAGAGATTTATAATACTCAAGACCTGCAACAGCCTCTGGCGAGTTTACAAAGCCCTCAACATCGTAAGGCTTGTCAGGGTTTTCATACTGGAAACCATAGCTGTAAAGCGCGTTCATAGCACCCATTGTGATGCCTTCAGATCCACGCTCTGTATAGATCGCCGCACCGTAAACAGTGGTGCCATCAATATCACGACCTTGGAAAAATTCGCCGATTTGCTTGAGCTGCGCCAAATCTTTCGGCACATCCAGTTTCCAACCGTATTTATCCATAAATTCTGTTTGCAGTTCAGGACGATTGAACCAGTCTTTGCGATATGTCCAACCCACAACGTCACCAAAAGCTGGCAGCGCCCAATAGTTAGGGGTGTTTTTTGGCCATTCAGAATAGCCTGTCACGGTTGCTGGGATGAAATCCCCCATGCTGATGCCTTCTTTATCAAAGAAATCATTCAACTTAACATATTGACCGTTTTCTGCTGCGCCACCAATCCATTGGCTGTCGCCGATCAGAAGATCGCAAAGTTTGCCATTGGAATTAAGTTCGTTCAACATACGATCAGCAAAGTTTGGCCACGGCACAAACTCAAAGCTCATCTTGTTGCCGGATGTGGCTTCAAAATCTTTGCTAAGTTCAATCAGTGCATTCGCAGGGTCCCATGCGGCCCAGCATAATGTCAGATCAGCAGCGTGCGCATTTGTTGCGCCAAAGCCGGTAACAGCCGTCAATGCAGCTGCCATAAGAAAATTGGTTTTTTTCATAAGTACCTCCCAGTTGAAACGGTCGGCCACATGCAGCACCGAACCTAACTTATCGTACGCGGACGATATGCCACCCGTAAAGCTTTTTTTGAGGTTCGTACCTCATTTTTAAAATTAAAACTTAGAAAAGGCATTAAAACAGTGGGAAATGTCTGATATTAGAGAATTATAACAACGGCTTAATTTGTTAATAATATTTCTATAAACCCTATGTAAAAATAAATTTTCCTGTAACCCGCTGCTTGAATTCTTACTAATAAGCTGCAAATTAAAACTAAAAAAACCAAATAAAGTCAAATTTCCGACTCACACCCCTACAAGGCATCACATGAGTTACAACATATTTTCACGCAAAATTACTTCTATACGGATACGTTCTTGAGACGCTACAGCCTCTAAACCATCCGATTTCGCACGCAAAATTCGCAAGGAACTGCGCACCAAATGGCCAACATCCTGGGTGATAACCGCATCAATTTTCCGGGTTGTTAACGCACTGCGGGTGAACGGGGTTAATTCATGTGCAAGAACAATCAGCTTGGGTATCCCGCCTGACCGTGAAATTGCCTTTACGACATCTTGAACTTCGGCACTTAACATATAGATCCCCAGTATGCTGGGGTCGTTTGCCAAAGCCATCGTGATGATTTGATCCGCACGAATCGGATCGTTGTGGGTTTCTATTGATGGCAAAACCGTAAGAAATGGGAAGTCTTGCGCAATAACGCTGTCAAATCCTAATCGTCGTTCAAGGCTATCCCTGGACTGCATGGATTCTGCGACAACAAGAATAGATCCCTTCTGCTTGCCTGAAAACCGTCCGATCAGTGTGGCAGCAGTTCTGCCCGCTGCAAAATTATCTATACCAACAAAGCGGTCACATTCCGAATTCGGTTGGTTTGACACCAGCGCCACCACTGCTACACCCAGCGACTTCAATCGCGATATAGCATCGCGCACTTGCGGTGTTTCTGACGCCATTATCGCAACGCCATCAACCGTTTCAATATCCAATCCCCTTAAAACACGGACAATTTCATGTGGGTCATTCGCAGGCACCAACAGAGTTGACACAGATGTTCTTTCGCTTGCCAGTGAATGATTTGCCTCGCTTACAGCTTCCTTGATCAACGAGATGAATTGCCCCTCCCGGTCGGGTAGAATAAACACGAAGTGATATTGTTTTTGCCGGGCTAAATTAGCGGCCGATAGATTGCGCGTAAATCCAATCCGCGATATCGCATCATTAACCTTTGTGATGGTTTTTTGATGCACACCGGAGCGCGCATTTAGAACACGGTCAACCGTCGCCAAACTAACCTTGGCAGCTATGGCCACATCCCTTGTTGTTGGTTTACTCATATGTATCTCACTCTTGCCACCTATTATTAAGATTTCAAACTGAGGTACGTCAATCAGATATATAAATTAAATCTACCCAGTATCTGATAAATACAACCTATACGCACAACGGGAACTGCCATATTAAATTGCGCGTCACCAATCCTACACAGTGAATATTCGGCTATAGATCAAAGTACTGTTGTTAGGCATTTGTTAACATTCTAATATCATTGCATTTTATTCATTTTCACCTTGACCTCATATCAATCCCCAAATACGTTTCCATTATCCGACCACGTTGGTCGGTGTCGTTTTAGAGAGCATCGAGAAAGCATTCAGCTTTCAATATTGACGAATACAATATTGCAGGAAACACTTAGCGACAATGAATTGGATTTGTGATCTGGATCGTTGTGCTGTGTAGTATTCCGACCCTCGTAGAATCCAAACATTGTCGTTGAGCGACTCCACTTTATTGGAGTTGAGCCCGATGAATATTGACCTGAACCAATCCGACGTTACACACACATGTAGCGTCCCCTACCCGAATCCCACATCCCTCATAGACATTGTCCGCCTTTTAGCCCGGCAAGCAGCCCGTGTGGATTTTACAACCTGTTGCAACACCTCCGAACAAAAGGAGGGCATGATATGAGCGGCCTTCCTTTTGCCTCGAAACAAAAGTTTTTCAACATCGCCGATGTTGCTGACTATTTCCGTGTCAGCACCAAGACCGTGCTACGCTGGATTGCAGCGGGCCACCTTTCCGCTTTCAAACTCGGTCGCCAGTGGCGCATTGCCCGCGAGGACCTCAAAACCTTCGCAAATGCACGCAAAAAACACGCTATCCACGATGTCCTCTAATGTCCTCATATGTCACGGTTTTTCGAGACGTTGGGAATACCCTTTAATGAATTTTGGATTTGAATTCATGAGGGTGGTTTCCCGAATGTCCCCTTCTGACCTGCCGTGTCCGCAACTGTCCCATTCTGTCTACTTACACCCAATATCCAAAGGAAAAATACAATGACCAAACATGATAGCAATCTGTAGCTTACCCCCGCAACATTGGCCGAGGTAATTGTCCAACTTCAAAACAACTCGCGCTTGGATGGCATCAAACGCCGAGATCTGATTTCGGCTGTCAACCGCACAGCAGATATGCTGGGATGTACCCCCGCAAGCTTACCTATCAATGTTCCCACACTTCGCACAAAGCTACTCGCAATTCACCCGGTTCAGGCAGGCATCACCTCAAAGGCGTTTTCAAACATCAAATCCGATCTGGCCCATGCCTTACTGTGACAGATCCATTGATTGTCGAAGAACTCAGAAAATCGCTAGATCAGGAACGAACAATGCTTGCTGAGGCGCTATTTAAATCGTTTGTCGCAACGGGCCAAATCCAGTTCCGCCTCCGCATTGATGGCCGCAATTGGGTGATGCCGTTTGAAATTGAAACAACAGAGCCTGAGACCGCCCGCCAGATTGCCCGCAAAGATGGAACCCCGCTTGATAAAAGCCTGTTCGCACCCGCCTATGAGGCGGAACTAAACGGTGATGAACAAGATGTTGCAGTCTACCTTGATGCAGATGAAGCACTTGTCTGGTGGCACCGGAATGTTGCACGCGCACAGTACGGATTGCAGGGTTGGAAGCGGTCGCGAATTTATCCAGACTTCATATTTGCAGCAACCGAAAAAAGCGGGTCGCGACAAATCACTGTTCTGGAAACCAAGGGTGACCAGCTTGATAATGCTGACACGGCTTATAAACGGGAATTACTTTCCGTCCTGTCCAACAATTTTGTGTGGGATCACACCACCAAAAGCGGCGAATTGGAATTGGTTAGCGATACGGGTGAAACCGTTGCTTGTACGCTGATCCTGATGAGTGAGTGGAAGAAGCAGTTACCAAAGTATCTTTCGCAAACCTAGACGGCAATATTGTTGCGAATTAACCACACCCCTGAAACGCCCCCGCTTGCTTCCACAGTGCTTCCACGACCATTTACGCAACGCAAAAAACCACCCGAGGGTAGCGCGTAAGTATCTGTTTTATATGATGTATTTTTGGTTGCGGGGGTAGGATTTGAACCTACGACCTTCAGGTTATGAGCCTGATGAGCTACCGGGCTGCTCTACCCCGCGCCAAAATACGCCCCAAGAATCAAAAATGTTGGGACAATACAATCGTTAAAGAGCAATGTTTAGGTCTTACTAGGTTTGGCGATGACTTACTCTCCCACGCCTTAAGACGCAGTACCATCAGCGCAACCGCACTTAACGGCCGAGTTCGGGATGGGATCGGGTGTTTTGCTGGTGCTGTGATCACCAAACCAAGAAAAACCTAAACATTGTGCCCGTACGAGGGGCACTTAATAACACGAGATTTTATCTTTCCATTTTGACTTTTGTCCAAATAGCTAATCTAGCTATTACTGGATCAAATCAAGCCTATCGGGCAATTAGTATCGGTCAACTGAATGCATTGCTGCACTTACATCTCCGACCTATCGACGTGGTAGTCTACCACGGCCCTCAAGGGAGACCTTGTTTCTGGGGGGGCTTCCCGCTTAGATGCCTTCAGCGGTTATCCTGTCCGAACGTAGCTACTCTGCACTGCGGCTGGCGCCACAACAGATCCACCAGTGGTTCGTTCACCCCGGTCCTCTCGTACTAGGGGCAACTCCCATCAAGTCTCCTACACCCACGGCAGATAGGGACCGAACTGTCTCACGACGTTCTAAACCCAGCTCACGTACCTCTTTAAATGGCGAACAGCCATACCCTTGGGACCTGCTCCAGCCCCAGGATGAGATGAGCCGACATCGAGGTGCCAAACACTGCCGTCGATATGGACTCTTGGGCAGTATCAGCCTGTTATCCCCGGCGTACCTTTTATCCGTTGAGCGATGGCCCTTCCACTCGGGACCACCGGATCACTATGACCGACTTTCGTCTCTGCTCGACTTGTCAGTCTCGCAGTCAGGCTGGCTTATGCCATTGCACTCAACGACCGATTTCCGACCGGTCTGAGCCAACCATCGCGCGCCTCCGTTACTCTTTAGGAGGCGACCGCCCCAGTCAAACTACCCGCCACACAGGGTCCCGGATCCAGATAATGGACCGCGGTTAGACATCAAGACAGACAGGGGTGGTATCTCAAGGGAGGCTCCCCACAAACTAGCGTTCATGGTTCAAAGCCTACCACCTATCCTGCACACGTCTGACCTAATGCCAGTGTGAAGCTGTAGTAAAGGTGCACGGGGTCTTTCCGTCTAACCGCGGGAAGCCTGCATCTTAACAGGCAATTCAATTTCGCTGAGTCTGCATTGGAGACAGCGGGGAAGTCGTTACGCCATTCGTGCAGGTCGGAACTTACCCGACAAGGAATTTCGCTACCTTAGGACCGTTATAGTTACGGCCGCCGTTTACTGGGGCTTCAATTCGCTGCTTGCACAACTCCTTTTAACCTTCCAGCACCGGGCAGGCGTCAGACCCTATACGTCGTCTTGCGACTTCGCAGAGCCCTGTGTTTTTAGTAAACAGTCGCCACCCCCTGGTCTGTGCCCCCCGCCAAGACTTGCGTCCTGACAGGGCCTCCTTCTCGCGAACTTACGGAGGCATTTTGCCGAGTTCCTTCAATGCAGTTCTCTCAAGCGCCTTGGTATTCTCTACCAGTCCACCTGTGTTGGTTTAGGGTACGATCTAATGGAAGGCTATTTCCAGGAACCGTCCGGCAGCCGCCCCAATCCGTTAAGGGGCAACTACGCTTTCGATCCGTCACTTCTTCCTGGCCCACGAATATTAACGTGGTTCCCATCGACTACGCCTTTCGGCCTCGCCTTAGGGGTCGGCTTACCCTGCTCAGATTAGCTTTAAGCAGGAACCCTTGGACTTTCGGCGACAGTGTCTCTCACACTGTTTATCGCTACTCATGTCAACATTCTCACTTCTGATCACTCCACCGGATCGCTTACGCGCCGGCTTCACAGTCAGAACATTGCTTTCGTAATATCGCAAGCGATACTAAAAAAGCAGCGTTCTATATCACAGAACGCTCCGCTACCATGCACTTACGTGCATCCTCAGCTTCGGCTCATGGCTTGAGCCCCGGTACATCTTCGCCGCAGGATAACTTAATTAGACCAGTGAGCTGTTACGCTATCTTTAAAAGATGGCTGCTTCTAAGCCAACTTCCTGGTTGTTTTGGTCGTCCCACCTGCTTTCCCACTTAGCCATGAATTAGGGGCCTTAGCTGGAGGTCAGGGTTGTTTCCCTCTTCACTACGGACGTTAGCATCCGCAGTGTGTCTGCCGCATATTACTCTTCGGTATTCGGAGTTTGGTTAGGGTCAGTAAGACGGTGAGTCCCCATTGCCCATCCAGTGCTCTACCCCCGAAGGTATTCGTGCGACGCTCTACCTAAATAGATTTCGCGGAGAACCAGCTATCTCCGAGTTTGATTGGCCTTTCACCCCTAGGCACAAGTCATCCCGATCTTTTTCAACAGATGTGGGTTCGGTCCTCCAGTACATGTTACTGTACCTTCAACCTGCTCATGCCTAGATCACTCGGTTTCGGGTCTGATCCCACTAACTCATTCGCCCTATTAAGACTCGCTTTCGCTGCGCCTACACCTATCGGCTTAAGCTTGCTAGTAAGACCAAGTCGTTGACCCATTATACAAAAGGTACGCCGTCAGGGCATATGCCCCTCCGACTGTTTGTAGGCGTCCGGTTTCAGAAACTGTTTCACTCCCCTTGTCGGGGTGCTTTTCACCTTTCCCTCACGGTACTAGTGCGCTATCGGTCAGTAAGGAGTACTTAGCCTTAGAGGGTGGTCCCCCCATGTTCAGACAGGATTTCACGTGTCCCGCCCTACTTAATACGTCAAATCATGCTTCCTATACGGGGCTGTCACCCATATTGCCCAACTTTCCAGATGGTTCTAGTCACATTCATTGCTCGGCTGGTCCCCGTTCGCTCGCCGCTACTAAGGGAGTATCTGTTGATTTCCTTTCCTCCGGGTACTTAGATGTTTCAGTTCCCCGGGTTTGCTTTAAAAACCCTATATATTCAGGTAATTAATACTTGGTTTACCTCATTATTGAGTATCCGAAGATAACAATAATGAAATATCAAGTGGGTTCCCCCATTCAGAAATCCATGGATCAAAGCTTATTCTCAGCTCCCCATGGCTTATCGCAGAGTATCACGTCTTTCATCGCCTCTTACTGCCAAGGCATCCACCAAACGCCCTTCTCGCGCTTGATTTGATCCAGAAATAGTCAGACTAATGATCTTTGAAGCTAGGCTTCATTGATCACGATCTTGTATTCCGAACCAAAAGTCGTCGTTATTTTGAGATTGTTTTAGTCCGCTAACTTACTTGCGTAAATCAGCATTTCTTGATGACTTACTTGCGTAAGTCACATTGTTTGAACTCAAATTGTCACTGCTTGGCGCAGTGACAGCACATTCCAGCAAATGAACCCACTTACGTGGATCCCTTCATGAACAGTAGATCTTACTCACTGTTCTTGGTTAGTGTATTTGACTTGGAAAGACTGTAAATTATCTTCGTATTAGCTTGCGAACCGCACTGGAACGCTTACCAGCAACACATGCACAGTGGGTTGGTCACCCTAGTCTGATTATGCTTCATGATTACCCATGATATTGCGAACCAGTTAATAATCTTTTATGCCTAGTGCTCTTCAGCCCTAAGTTTTATAATCATTAACCTCTTCCGAAGAAGTGGTTCAAACAAGAAACTTACGTCTCGTGTTATTATTGCTCTCTAAACGATGTAAAAGTGTCTGAAATCAGACAATAAAGCACAACTTACG
>CBDFQE010000001.1:0-392500 GCA_965250955.1 Amylibacter sp. | reverse complement strand
TATCACCGCAAGTCCTTTTTTTCGAAATATACACTTTTTTTGCAGAAATTGTTATTTTTCTTAGTTTTATGGGCTTTTGGCCCAAAACCCACTGATTTTACACGGAAATTGTGGATAACTTTGCCACGACTTTGCTCATCGCCACCCCTAAATTGGTTAAAATTGGCTTAAAGATGTGAATCACTGCGATTCATTTCAACGATTCACCCGAGTCGTGAACGCGTCCCGTCTATCAGCTTGCCTAAAACTCCGAATTTTTCGATTTTAGCCGACATGAATCGCAAAAAAAACTGAAATAAGCCAAATCAAGCGCCCCATGGTTCCATTAATTGCCGAATCCACCTTGAAGATCTGATTGCGGCGATTCACTTACGTCCTTGATGCCGTATTAGCCCTCAGCCCGCCGAAAAATCCGAAATTTAGCCTTATTCGCCCGAACAACACGGTAGATCAGCAGCACAGCCACAATCGCAACATATGTAATCGGTTCCTGTTCCCAGATTTTACGCAACAGCACATAATGCACGGCCCCACCCATCGCCGCAAAATACGCCAACCTATGCAGTTTCTTCCAAGAAGCAGCACCCAGCCGTTTGATCGATGCATTATTTGACGTCACCGCCAGCGGCAACAATGCCAAAGCCGACAACATACCAATGATAATATAGGGCCGCTTGGTCAGGTCTTTATATATAGCCCCCCACCACCATTGCTGGTCCAGCCATAAATATGTCAGCAAATGCGCCAATACATAGAAAAACGCCATCAGGCCAATCGCGCGGCGATACTTGATCAGGTTGATCCCCAGCAGATTACGCAAAGGCGTGATCACTAATGTGGCCACAAGCAGCTGCAGCGCATAAACCCCCAACTGAAATTCCAAAGCCTTCAATGGGTCGGCCCCCAACCGGTTATTCACCGCCTGGTAAAACACCCAAATTCCGGGCACCACTAATACTATATATAATGGCCACGCTGGAATGCGTTTCACAGTCGTGTTGATCCCTTGCACTATAGACATGTGTCATTCCCGATTAATCTGTTTGAATACATCTACTACACAAGTCCGATGTCCAAAGCACGATACCTCACGCAGTTGTTCAAAATGTTTCAATAAGGCGGCTATAAATCCCGCTTCCATATGAATACCCAGTTTTTTTCACAAATGCGGATAAATACTGTTAATCTATATAAACGACATTAGGCATGGCATAAAATGATACGCACTATAATCGCTACATTGATACTAAGCCTTACGCTAAGTGGTTTTGCATTGGCCGATACTGCTGAGAAAATCAATCGGTACCATATACTATCTGGAACATCGGCACATAACACGCAGGGCTGTGAATCTTACGGCTACGGCCATGATATGCGCGCTGCCCTGCGTTTTCTGATTTTCGCAGATGCGAATATTGGCAATAAGCAACACAACATTCATTATGCACTACGCCACACCCATGCTTTATTTGGCCCACTTTATAAAAAAGACAATATCGCTGAAAATTTCGGCCTATCCGAATGCTTCCCGTCTTCGTGGTTGGGCGTTGGTATCACTTTGGCTTTAATGAACCCGACAATAGACCCTGTAGAAGATGCGTCTTATATAGAAAGGCTGAAAGCCTTACGAAATAATATAAACACCGACCCTGCCGCATTTCCGGTTATGTCCCGTACCGACTATATTACCCTGACCGGCTGTAAAACGTCACCTGACACTTACAACAAATACCGCATTGCCTATGAGCGGGTCATAATTCATCTATTTTCAGCCAAAAGAGCGCATGAAAATATGCGTGGCTTTATGGAAGATCTATATAGTGCCCAACCAGCCGAAGATGGCTTCATGAACCAGAAATGCTTGGTGCCAGCCATCAGCCGCATTGCATCAGAGTATCAGTTACTGGATCCGCAGGGACGTTATAAATCTACAAAGCAATAGGGGCCCCATTCCAAATGGGCCAAATATCCCCGCGCGGAGCGCATCAACATTAAAACCTAGAACTGCTTACGCAAATCCATCCCAGCATAAAGCCCGGCAACCTCTTCGGCATACCCATTAAACTTCAACGTCGGAATACGGCTGGCAAACAAACCGGCCCCAATCGGCCGCTCACTGGCTTGCGACCAACGCGGGTGATCAACATCAGGGTTCACATTTGAATAGAACCCGTATTCCCGATCCGAAATTTGGTTCCACGTGGTTGGCGGCTCACTTTCCGTCAATGTAATTTTCACAATCGACTTGATGGATTTAAACCCGTATTTCCAAGGCACAACCAAACGCAACGGCGCGCCGTTCTGGTTTGGCAGCTCTTCGCCGTACATACCTGTTGCCATAAACGTCAGCGGGTGCATCGCCTCATCCAAACGCAAGCCTTCCACATATGGCCAAGGGAACCCACGGTTCCAGCCCATGCCCGGCATTTCTTCCGGGCGGCTTAGGGTTTCAAAGGCCACATATTTCGCTGACCCCATAGGATCAGCCTTGGCAATCAGGTCAGACAGCTGAAACCCGATCCAGGGCACAACCATTGACCAGGCTTCCACACAACGGAAACGGTAAATGCGTTCTTCCAGTGCCACGTCCTTTAGAATGTCTTCCAAAGCAAAATTGCCGGGGTTGTTCACCAAACCGCCAATTTCAACACTCCAGGGATCAGTGGTCAGAACATCCGCATACTTGGCAGGGTCTTCTTTGCCCGTGCCATACTCATAATAGTTATTATAAGTCGTGGCCGCCGATTTCGGCGTGGTATCCACATCCACCTTATAATCACTTTTCGTAAACTCTAATGTCTTCGCCTGTGCTGCCGCACCTGCAAACAAAGGCAACAGCCCTGCCCCCGCAACACCTGCCATAATCTGGCGTCGGTTCAAAAAATCAGCCTTGGGGGTCACTTCAGAATATGTCAGTTTACGCATGTTTGCTCTCCATTTTGACTGACTATGACCTAGCCCATGCCGCATTCACAGACAAAACATTCAAGTTCACGTATATGTTGGAATTATTACAAACAGCATACAACTACATATATACAAGCAAATCACGGGTGCAGGTTCATACGAATACACTACTTGGATGAACCCCTAATTTCAGGCCGTGGCATCAGCACATTCAAAGGAATAGAAACGCCGCTGGATTTCACAATCCGCACATGACGGCGTGAAATCTCTCGCGGTTCCTTCACGCCCACCGAATGCGCAATAACCTCTACCTCATGGATCAGGCTTTTGGCGTAATTCGCGACCTTCACACTTTTCGCCTCTGGCACCAGCCCTTTTTGCAGCCGCCCGTCATGGGTCGTAATTCCCGTAGGGCAAGTGTTTTTGTTGCACTTCAACGCCTGAATGCACCCCAGTGAAAACATGAAACCACGCGCACAAGTTATAAAGTCAGCCCCCGCCGCCAATGCCCAAGCCACATCCGATGGCGTGATCAACTTGCCTGACGCAATCAACCGAATGCGCCCGCGCATTCCGCGTTCATATATCATGTCCGAAACAATCGGCAGGGCCTCGCGCAATGGCAGCCCAACTATATCCATCAACGGCATAGGGGCCGCCCCCGTACCCCCATCACCACCGTCCAGCGTGATAAAATCGGGTGCGTGTTCAATGCCGCGCTCTACCACCAGATCAAGGAACGCGCCCAGCGCATCAAAATCCCCCATCACGGTCTTGAACCCGACCGGTTTGCCAGTCACTTTGCGAATATGCCCGATCATATCCAGTAACTCTTCCACATTGGCAATATCCGTATGGCGGTTGGGTGAAATACTCGCCTCACCCGCCGTAATCCCGCGAATGCCGGCAATCTCTTTTGTCACTTTTGAAGCGGGCAAAATCCCGCCCTTGCCGGGCTTGGCCCCTTGCGCCAGTTTCAGCTCAAACATCTTGACCTGCGGATGGCTTGCCGCCTGTTTCAGCTTTTCATCCGAAAGGTTACCCTCTAAATCGCGCACCCCGTATTTTGCCGTACCTATCTGAAAAACAATATCACAACCGCCTTCCAGATGATGCGGCGACAAACCACCCTCACCCGTGTTCATCCAGACATTGGCCATAGCGGCCCCCTGACTAAGCGCGCGCACCGCAGGTTTTGACAAAGCCCCGAAACTCATGCCTGAGATATTAAAGAAAGACGGCGCATCATAAAGAGGTGGTCGCAAGATTTCGGACCAGTAGTTAAGATGGATCGACTAACGAGAAAGACGATTCAAAATGACGAAACGAAAGAACCACTCTCCCGATTTCAAGGCCAAGGTTGCGCTTGAGGCGATCCGTGAAGAAATGACGATGGCGGAGCTGTCAAAGAAGTACGGTGTGCATCCAACCCAGATTGGGACATGGAAGCGTGCTGCGATTGAGAATATGGCCGCGACATTTTCCAGGCGTGGCAGTGATCTGGGGCGCGCTGATGACGCTCAAATTGACAAGCTGCACTCGAAGATCGGTCAACTGGTTGTGGAACGGGATTTTTTAGCAAGTGCCTCGGTTCAGTTGCTCGGAACACGAGGCAAAAAATGGTGAGCAAGGATCATAACCTGAGCGTTCGGCGACAATGTGGGCTGCTGTTGTTGGCGCGGTCAAACCTGTATTATCAGCCGAAGGGTGAAAGTGCCGAGAATTTGCGGTTCATGGAAATAATCGACAAACAATTCCTAGATACGCCTTGGTATGGGTCACGGCAAATGGCGCGTTATATGCAGCGGCAAGACCACAAGTGTGGCCGCCACCGTGTGCGACGCTTGATGCGTCTGATGTGTTTGGTTCCAATCTACCAGACGCCTAACACCAGCAAGAAGCATCCGCAGCACAAGATTTACCCATATCTGCTAAGAAACCTGGCGATTGATAGGCCAAATCAGGTGTGGTGTGTCGACATTACTTACATCCCTATGCAGCGTGGGTTTTTGTATCTGGTGGCGATTATGGACTGGCACAGTCGCAAGGTTTTGAGCTGGCGTTTGTCAAATAGCATGGAAGCGGATTTTTGCGTCGAAGCCTTGAAAGAGGCCATCGCCAAATACAGTAAACCAGAGATTATGAACAGTGACCAGGGCAGCCAGTTCACTGGCTTCGAATGGACACAGGCGCTGAGAGATGCCGATGTGGCGATATCTATGGATGGAAAAGGCTGCTGGGTCGACAACCGCATGATTGAGCGGCTTTGGCGATCCCTGAAATATGAATGCATCTACCTGAACGCATTTGAAATGGGTTCACAAGCTCGCACAGGAATCGGAAAATGGATGGCATACTATAACGCCGAACGCCCGCATTCGACCCACGGAATATTGACGCCGGATGAAGCTTATGAAAGAAAAACAGAACCAACGAGATTGGCAGCCTAAATGAAACCCTGATCCATCTTAAAATGGCTGCTAACTGGTCGAAATAGTAGGACCACCTCTTAAGGCTGATCACAATAAGGCCCGATCAGCAACGGTTCAGTTTTCGTCGCTTGCTCATCCAAAGGCGGAAAAGCCGCGTTTGTAAAAATAGGTGTACCCGAAAGGTTCAGGTTCCGCGTTGACCCAAAAGCAATGGTATTGCTTTTACCGCTACCCGCGCGTGCCACCCAATCACGTTGCGCACGGTTAAACGGCATTTCTTCACGATCCATCGCAAAGAAATACTGCCGGAAAAACTCACCCAGTTCCGTAAACACTTTGCGAAACCGCCCGATCACAGGGTAATTCCGCCTGACCGCATCCTGCGTTTGGGTGCGGTCAATAAAGAACATAACAATAGCGGCCAATCCGACCAGGCCCAGCACAATAACAAAGGCCGTTGCCAAAAATTGCAAAGTGCTCGCTACGATATCCATAAACAACATGTGTGATCTCCCCATTTCAGCGAAATCATGCACTTATTCTGTCTAAACACAAAGCAAATACACAAAGTAACTGAAGTTTGACCAGATAGGGCATAACTCCCTCAAAAGCAGGGCTTGCCTAAATCCTCACGGCAATACGATAAGCTTCCAATATCGCCGCATGAATAGACCGCGATGTCAGCGCGTCCCCAATACGGTGCAGCATAAAGCCGTCCCCCGCCAACGCGGGTTGAGCGGTGTAATTCGCCAATGCATCCACATCGGTCACCCCATTATTTTTAGATTGCGCCTGCAATTCGAAGAAAACATCCGCAAACGCATCGGTACCGGCCTCTACCACCACCTGATCCGCTTCGATCGTACTTGTCTGCTTGGTCAGCTCGTTAACAAAAGTCGCTACCATACGATTACCATCACGTTCCAACTTTGAAATCCGAAGATCAGGCAAGGTTGCAACGCCTTGTTCATACAACCGCTTGCGATACACTGCCCGATCTGGATAGCCCATTTCGGTTCCGGCCCGATCATCGATTGTGGCCAGCGTTACCTTATGACCTTGCTTAGACAGGTGATCCGCACAAGATATTGCCTCATGCCGCCCAGTGCCATCACAGATTAAAACATCCTGCGCCGCTTTAACATCGCCCGATAGAATATCCCAAGATGTTATCGCCAGTTCAGCACCTTCATAGCTTTGCTCTGCGGGCATACCCCCCGTCGCAATGAATACATAATCGGGGTTTTCCGCCAAAACATCCTCAGCCTCGGCATAGACATTCATCCGTACATCCACGCCCAAATGCCCCAATTCTGCCTCACGCCAATCCACAATAGATATAAGATCCTGCCGCCAGCTTGCTTTAGTTGCCAACTGAATTTGCCCGCCCAATTTTGCAGCCGCTTCAAACAGCACAACCTTATGCCCCCGTTCAGCTGAAACCCTTGCCGCTTCCAGCCCCGCAGGGCCGCCGCCCACAACAACAACCTTTTTGTCAGGCACATCCGCACGCGGCACTTCCATCGGTAAAAGAGTTTCACGCCCGGAAGGTGCGTTATGAATACAATGTATCTTCTTATATATACAGTGCGATGCCCCAATGCAGGGTCGAATACGGTCTTCTTCGCCGCGCGCGATCTTGTTTACAATCTGCGGATCGGCAATATGGGCGCGCGTCATGGCAACCATATCCAGCACACCTTCGCGAATGGCATGGCGCGCATTGGCAACATCGGTCACCCGTGCAGCGTGAAAAATCGGCACGCCAATTTCGCGTCGAAAAGCACCAACCGTATCCAGAAACGGTGCCAAAGGACGGCTCATTCCTGGCATGTTTTCCTCGGCCAGCATGACCTCAGTATCCATCCGGCCAACCATGCAGTTAAAGAAATCAACGGCACCTTCGCGCTTAAGTATTTCAGCAATCTGAGTGGCTTCGTCAAAGCGCAGACCTCCAGGGCCTTCGTCCAGCGTCAGGCGCATACCCACAACAAAATCATCGCCCACTTGGCGGCGAATTTCTTCATGTACCATCAGCGCAAACCGTGCGCGGTTTTCAAGGCTACCACCGTATCCATCGGTTCTGAAATTAGTCATTGGCGAAAAGAATTGCCCGATCAGATGACCACTCGCAAGCGTTTCCAGCCCATCCAATCCGCCCTCGGCGCAGCGGCGTGCTGCCTGCCCGTATGCTTTTATCACACGGTCAATATCGTATTGATCCATTTCGCGCGGAAAATTACGGTGCAGGTCTTCACGCACAGCTGAGGGCGCGATTGTCGGCAACCATTCACCGTCTTGTGCATCACCGCGCCTACCCAAATGGGTGATTTGACACATCAGGGCCGTACCGTGTTGATGAATACGTTCTGAAAATCGCTGGAAGTGGGGAATGACAGCATCAGTTCCGACATTCAACTGACGAAACACCGATGGCGAATCCGGTGCAATGTTGGAACTGCCGCCAAACATCGTCAGGGCCAAACCACCCTTGGCTTTTTCCTCATGATACCGCTGATAACGCGTCGCAGGCATATTGTCGTCATCCATACCAGAGGCATGGCTGGTGCTCATCACCCTATTTTTCAACGTCAGTCCGCGAATTTTCAACGGTTGAAACAGCGGGTCTTTAGATGTGGAATATGACATTGCTCTACTTCCTTTATTATTATGCGAAACTATCTGGCAAGACCGCACGACGACGATCCATGAACGCGATCAAAGCTTCATTAACCCCATCATCCAATGCGGGGGCTTCATATTCGCCCAACATTTGGCGCACACGTATATTAGCACGCTCTGCCGCATCAAGACCACCTTCGGCACTCCATTGTTCAAAAGAGTCGCCGTTTGCATTTGTTGGAATATAAAACGCTGTCTTATATCGTTCCATCGTATGGGCACACGACAGAAAATTCCCCGCAGGGCCAACTTCCTTAATCGCCCCAAGCGCCAATGCGTCAGGGCTGGTATCAACACCTGTCATCATCCGCGCGGCGGCTCCAAGCATATCGCAATCGATTAAAAATTTATCAAAATTCGCCACTAACCCTGCCTCAAGAGTGCCTGTTGCATGGATGAAGAAATTCACCCCAGCAAGCAATGAATACATCATATAAAGCCCGCCTTCCCAGCCCGCCTGCGCATCGGGAATTTTGGAATTACTAGACGATCCACCACACCGGAATGGAACGCCCAAACGCCGTGCAAGCTGGCCTGCAATCAACATGCTTTTCCATGTTTCATCATAACGAATAGGGCTGCCTGAACGCATGCTCATCCCCAGCATCATAAAGCCGTAAACCGCAGGGGCACCAGGGCGTACAAGTTGTGTGATCGCCATCCCTACAAGCGTTTCAGCAAGTGCCTGTGCTGCCGAGCCCGCAACTGTCGTCGGGCTCGAAGCCCCTGCAATCATAAAGGGGGCAATCACACAGGCTTGACCGGCTGTAGCATAAACATGAGCCGCATCCAGCATGGTTTCATCCAACACAAGCGGTGAATTCAGGTTGATCAGTGCGGTCACCACACAGTTTTGTTCAACAAACTCCTTGCCGAACACAATATTACACATCTCGATGGTATCTTCGGCACGTTCCTTTTCAGTAACTGCCCCCATAAAACACTTATCAGACAGGGCCAGATGCCCGTAATTCATATCAAGATGGCGTTTGGAAACAGGTATGTCCGTAGGCTCACAAATCGGCCCACCAGTGTGATGCATTTCGGGACTCATATGCGCCAAACGCACAAAGTTATTGAAATCATCCAACGTGCCATAACGCCGTTTAATATCGGTCGCGGCCACAAAGGGCGGGCCGTAAATTGGCACCATAACCAAAGCGTTGCCACCAATACGCACAGATTTTTCGGGGTTTCGTGCGTGTTGAATAAATTCCGCAGGGGCCGTGTCTGTAATCAATTTACGGCAAAACCCACGCGGGAATTTCACAAAGTCACCGTTCACATCCGCACCTGCCGCTTTAAGCAGCTTCAAACTGGGGGCATGGCGAATTTCAACACCCACTTCTTGCAAAATATCCTCGGCGGCTTCTTCAATATCAACCGCTTGGTCTTCACTTAAAATATCATAAGTGGGGGCCGTGCGGGTTAAGTAAGGCGGGTGTATGATGTCTGTTCCAGTACCACTTTTTTTTGATCTGCGACGAGGGCGTGTGGACATAGCTATATTCCTGAATAAAGACTCACGGCGTGTTTGCCGTTTCAGGAATATTTACTTGAATTATCACATATATAAACATGGTTTATTTTCATATCTATGATAACTAACAGTTATGACTTTACGCAAAAAACTCCCCTCCGCACAAGCGCTTTTTGCGTTTGAAGCTGCGGCAAGCACCCTGAACTTCACGGCGGCGGGGCATTCGTTGAATGTCACACAACCTGCGATCAGCAAAAGCATTCACGCATTGGAAATCCACCTTGGCGTCAAACTGTTTACACGCCATAAATCGGGCATGCAATTAACCGAGGCAGGTAAGACGCTTCACCGCGCCGCAAAGCTGTCCTTTGAAACGCTAGAAACCGCGATTGACCATATCAAACAGCAAGAACCCACCCCCAATACGCTGTCCTTGTCGGTCTCAACCGCCTTTGTCGCCCATTGGCTGATACCCAAAATGGAAAGCTTTAAACAAGCCTTCCCTGATGTCGTCTTGAACTTTCAACTTACCGCAAGTGAGGTTACAGGCCCCGTTACCCCATGTGATCTTGGTATTCGGCTTGAAACTGAGGTTTCCACGGGTGAACATGCAACACCGTTTTGCCCCGAATGGGTTATCCCCGTAGCATCACCGGATTATATCGCCCAAAACGGCCCGCTTGACCAGCCAACACCCTCAGCACAACACTCGATTGTAAAGATGGCCCAGCCACGCCTGTCATGGGATGGCTTTCTGAATCAAACCGGGCAAAATCTACCCCAAGAATACCCCGAAATCCGCGTACCGGATTATTCGGTTGTCCTGCAAACTGCCTTAAATGGCAGAGGCGTGGCCCTTGGTTTCGCCACATCTGCCGGTTATTTAATACAACAAGGGCTACTGGTTCCGGCACTACCCTATTCTTTAGATACCGGCAAATCATACTGCATTGTGACTGCGAAATCAGGTAACATTCCACCCTTGGTACAACAGGTTAAAGACTGGATAATCCAGCATAGTAACGTGATCCAAGGCCACCTTGAAAAGACCATTCCAATCTATCAGAAAACTTAAAAATCCCGCGTAAAATATAGGTACAGTAACACCCCCACCACTGCCATTCCCGGCAACCCTAAAAACCGACGGGCCAGACCCCAAACAATCGTTCGTATAATCCAGCCCATCCGCTACTCCTTTAATGTAATACTGGCGTATTACCTTTGCCGTTGATCACCAGCCCGTTGTCATCGGCGGTAATCACCACCTTGGACTGATCCAGCACATCGCCGCTCAGCAACAATTCCGCCAACGGATCTTGCACCGCTTTCTGGATGATACGTTTCAAAGGCCGCGCGCCATATACCGGATCATAGCCTTGATCCGCCAACCACGTTCTAGCGGCCTCATCAATATCCAGCGTAATCTTGCGATCCACCAAACGTTTGTCCAATATCGCCAACTGAATATCCACGATCCCGTCCATGTTTTCACGGCTAAGGCGATCAAACAGAACAATCTCATCCAAACGGTTCAGGAACTCAGGCCGGAAATGCGCTTTCACCGCCGTCATCACCTGACTTTTCGCTTCATCCGCATCAGCATCGTCGGGCAACTGGCTTAACGCCTGCGACCCAAGGTTCGATGTCAGAATAATCAGCGTCTGCTTGAAATCCACAGTACGCCCTTGCCCATCGGTCAACTGACCATCATCCAAAACCTGCAACAACACATTGAACACATCTGGGTGCGCCTTTTCAACCTCGTCAAACAACAGCACCTGATAGGGCCTGCGCCTGACCGCTTCGGTCAAAACGCCACCCTCATCATAGCCCACATAACCGGGGGGCGCCCCGATCAAACGCGCCACAGAATGCTTCTCCATAAACTCTGACATATCAATGCGAACCATCGCCTGATCATCATCAAACAGGAACTCGGCTAGGGCCTTGGTCAGCTCGGTTTTACCAACACCCGTTGGCCCTAACAGCATGAAACTGCCCAAGGGGCGTTTGGGGTCATTCAAACCCGCACGCGCACGGCGCACCGCGTTGGAAACTGCATGGATTGCATTATATTGCCCGATCACACGGTTGCCGATAACTTCTTCCATCCGCAACAGCTTTTCACGCTCGCCTTCCAGCATCCGGTCAACAGGAATACCTGTCCAGCGTTCCACAACGCTTGCGATATGTTCGGGAAGTACGGCTTCTTCCACCATCACTTCTGCGCCCTGCTTTTCAGCCGCTTCCAGTTTTTTCTCCAAATCAGGAATGACGCCATATTGCAATTCGCCCATCTTGGCCAAATCACCGCCCCGATGTGCTACATCCAAATCATTGCGTGCCTGTTCCAGCTCTTCCTTGATGTCGCGCGCAGACGCCAGCTTATCGCGTTCCGACTGCCATTGCGCCGTCATCTGGCTGGATTGCTCCTGCAATTCCGCCAGTTCTTTTTCCAGCTTGGCCAAGCGATCTTTCGATGCACTGTCGGTTTCTTTTTTCAAAGCCTCCGCCTCAATCTGCTTTTGCAACAGCTCGCGGTCAACCGCATCCAACTCTTCGGGTTTACTGTCCGCTTCCATGCGCAAACGGCTGGCCGCTTCATCCATCAGATCAATGGCTTTATCGGGCAAAAACCGATCCGCAATATAGCGTTCAGACAGGGTGGCAGCAGCTACCAAAGCACTGTCGGAAATCCGAATGCCGTGATGCACCTCATACTTCTCTTTAATACCGCGCAAGATCGAAATGGTATCTTCCACCGTAGGCTCTTTGATCAAAACCGTCTGGAAACGCCGCGCTAACGCTGCATCTTTTTCCACATGTTTGCGGTACTCATCCAAAGTCGTCGCACCCACACAGTGCAATTCGCCGCGCGCAAGTGCCGGTTTCAGCAAGTTCGACGCATCCATCGACCCTTCAGAAGCACCTGCCCCCACAAGCGTGTGCATCTCATCAATAAACAAGATCACCTCACCCGCAGCTTCCGTCACTTCAGTCAGAACCGCTTTCAAACGTTCCTCAAACTCACCACGATATTTCGCACCCGCAATCAGCGCACCCATATCCAGTGCCATCAACCGCTTGTTCAGCAGACTTTCAGGAACGTCACCGTTCACAATCCGCAAAGCCAACCCTTCAGCAATGGCAGTTTTACCCACACCGGGTTCACCGATCAGCACGGGGTTATTCTTGGTACGCCGCGACAATACCTGCATCGTGCGGCGAATTTCTTCATCACGACCGATGATTGGATCAATCTTGCCGTCACGGGCTTTCTGCGTCAAATCCTGCGCATATTTTTTCAGCGCATCATAACCCTCTTCTGCGGTCGCCGTATCCGCCGTGCGCCCCTTGCGCACATCATTAATGGCAGAGTTCAGCCCTTGGGCCGTCACATTGGCATCCTTCAGAATTTTCTGCGCATCCGATTTAGTAATGCACAAGGCCGTCAATATCCGTTCCACAGGCACAAAACTGTCACCGGCTTTCTTGGCCAGCTTTTCAGCCTCTGCCAAAACCTTACCAGTTTGCGTGTCCAGATAAACACTGCCACCTGCACCCGTCACCTGCGGCTGTTTCGACAGTGCCACATCAACAGCGTCCAACGCCGCCTTGGCGTTACCGCCCGCAGCCGTAATTAAATTAGCCGCCAAACCCTGCTCGTCATCCAGCAGTGCTTTCAGCAAATGTTCAGGGGTAAATCGTTGATGGCTTTCGCGCATCGCAATGGTCTGGGCGGCCTGAATAAAGCCGCGCGACCGCTCTGTGAACTTTTCAAAGTCCATGGGTCTTCTCCTTATATAAGCACCTGCTCAAGAAATCTGCGCCCTAATCTAGGCACGCATGGGTGTCAGGCCTATGACTATAAGATAGGATCAAAACAGCCGCCTCGCAAGAGGCCAGCCAATCCTTTTGCGCATAGACGCCATATGCCCCGCGCATGGGCTGTTTTCCTTGACTTTAACGCCCCCATCACACAAACCACGCCCAACCACATTAGGAGTATCGAAATGCAAGCAGATGACCGCCTGATCGTCGCTTTGGATGTCCCCAACCTGCTGGACGGCGGCAAGATTATCGACACACTCGGCGACAGCGTTTCATTCTACAAAATCGGTCTGGGCATGCTCACCGGCGGCGGTCTGGCCCTGGCAAATGAGCTGAAACAACGCGGCAAACGCGTATTTCTGGATATGAAATTCTTCGACATTGGCGCCACCGTAGAAAAAGCCGTAGCAGGCATCGCCCAGTACGATCTGGACTTCCTAACCGTCCACGGCGACCCCCATGTGGTACGCGCAGCCATAGCAGGCCGCGGCGATCACGCCACCAAAATTCTAGCCGTCACCATATTAACCTCGCTTGACCGCCAAGACCTTGACGCCTGCCTGATCAAAGACGGCGACATCCAAACCCTTGTGGTCGAACGCGCCCGCAACGCCTTTATCGCCGGTGCCGACGGCGTCATCGCATCCCCCCAAGAAGCCGCCCTGATCCGCGCCTTGCCCGAAGCCAAAGGCAAACTCATCGTCACGCCGGGTGTGCGCCCCGCAGGCACAGCCCTAGGCGACCAAAAACGCGTCGCCACCCCCGCACAAGCCATTCAAGACGGTGCCGACCATATCGTCATCGGCCGCCCAATCTGGCAAGCCGAAAACCCAAAAGCCGCCGCCCAAGCCGTTCTAGCCGAACTCGCAAACGTCTAAAGAACGCCCCCCTAACAAAACCTTAACCCATACGCCCCACCCTAAGGCGCATGAAAACACCACGCAAAATCCCGCTTGACAAAATCAACGCCACCGATCTGCCCCGCGACCGCACGCTGATCTGCCAAGATGCCCAAACCGAACTGCAATCCTCGATTGCCCAAAACGGCCTGCGCATCCCCATCGAACTTTACCAAACCGAAACCGGCCTCGCCCTGATCTCGGGCTACCGCCGCCTGCTGGCATTCCAATCGCTCCACGCACTCACCGACAACGAAAAATACGCCCAAATCCCCGCCATCATCTGCGACCCGATGGATAAACAAACCGCCCTCGCCGCCATGGTCGAAGAAAACGAGGTCCGCCAAAACCTAAGCCCATGGGAACGCGCCCGCATCGCGGTCACCACCACAAACCAGGCCCTGTTCGATACCATCGACGCCGCCATCGCCACCCTATACCCCCAAATCAGCCGCCAAAAACGCGCTAAACTGCGCGCGGTCACCGAAGTGATTGAGGCCTTAAGCGGCCACCTCATAGACCCAGAATTACTGACCGAAAACCAACTGATGCGCCTGGCCCAAGCCCTGCGCCTGAATTGGGCCGAAATCATCATAACCACGATAGGGGAACAAAACGATAAAACCAGCGCCGACCAATGGCACCGCCTACTGCCCGTATTGCAAGAGGTCGAGACCCGCTTCACCCAAAACCAAACCACCAACCCCAATCACCCCCGCCGCCTGTCACGCCCGAAAAAAGGCGTCAGCATTCGGCGCGAAAGAACCCGAAACGGCTACATCCTGCACATCACAGGCCGCCAAGCCAACGACATGCTGGTCACCAGCGTGCTGGAAGATATCGAACGGATGATGGGCCCCGCCTGAATACAAAAGCTGCGCACACAAACACGAACCACAAACAAAACCCAAAGCCACAAAGAGCAACCCCCGACCCTGGGAGGGCGCCCCACAACACCAACGAAACCCCCTTTATCCCCCCACAAACTTCACCCAATCTTTAAAACGAAACGCCGCAATGCGCCCTCCCGCCCCAAGGGTCGGGCGCGGCCCGTGTTAGTCACACGGGCTGGGGTCAAATGTTCCGACTTTGCGCGCCAACTCAAAACTACAGCTCAAAGTAGTTCTCGCGGTGCCATTGTATGAAATCCAAACGCGGCTTTACATACCGCTCATCTGGAACAATCAAATTACCAGAAGTATTTATAATTGACCTAATAGCATCTACATCATTTACTTTTCTAGAAATTAAAATCTCCAGATTGTCCCCGATACCGACCAAGCCTCTGTCAAACATCCAATGAGCCGTACCAGATAACGCCAACCCATTTGACACTATATCAGGCCCGTGGTCTTTGACAGGTCGGATATGAGCCGCTTCAACCTCTGCTCGCCCGCCCCCGTTTATTAGCTTTAGTCCAGAAACAGCGCACCTGTTGTCATACGCCTTTAAAACCGACTTTCGAAAATTTCGATTTCTTATGGCTCTATTCGTGATTTGCGCTACTCTTTGCCTTTCGATTGGAATTTCAAAATCCATCTGAGTTTCAGCAAAATGGGCTACATTGTCCTGAACCTCTGATCTTGGCAAAATAGCTTCTTCGTTTGAAAGGCCTATTTCAATAATTTTTGCAAAGTCACTATTCGACAAAGTTCTAATCGCCGCTTGAGCACGCCCAGACAATCTACCTTGTTCGTTTAATAATCCGCTCTCTATATATTTTCCTCGTAGCTTAAAGTTTACTTGCTCCCCAAAATCCAAGTATGTGCCCGGCTCGATGACCGCTATAAACATACCTTCCCTATTTGGGTCAGAAATAACTTGCTGTACCTTTGCGACCGCAAAATAGCCCTTGGAATTAACAATCTTTGTGGGTTCATAGTAAACTATCCAATCCCCTTCACACGCTTTAGCTCTCGTTAAATAGTTTTTAGGAAACTGATACCGCTCTGAAGGGTAATCATTATAAATCGAATCTGTTCTGTGAACGAATACGCCAAATGCCATTTATCAAATACTCTTGTTTTTTCACAATACAGTCTACCTAGGTGGCTTTGATAAGCAATCGCATAAAGGTTCACCAACATTAATACATCCTAAAATCTTCAATATTATTAAAATTCAACCACTTAACCCCCTGTCCCAACCGGGACATTCTCTATATAGTGCCCCTATGCCTGCCTTTTGTCGCGATTGTTTTCAGACCCATGATACCGCACGCCGATGTCCCGCCTGCGCCAGCCCCCGTATGCTTGCCCACCCCGAACTCAACACGCTGACCATCGCCCACATGGATTGCGATGCCTTTTATGCCAGCGTCGAAAAACGCGATAACCCCGCCCTGCGCGACAAGCCCGTCATCATCGGCGGCGGCCATCGCGGCGTCGTTTCCACCGCCTGTTATATCGCGCGGATCAAGGGCGTCCATTCCGCCATGCCGATGTTCAAAGCCCTAAAACTCTGCCCCGAAGCCGTGGTCATAAAACCCCGCATATCCGCCTACGCCGAGGTCTCCACCCAAATCCGTGCCTTGATGGCAGAACTAACCCCCGCCATAGAGCCGCTATCTTTGGATGAGGCTTTTCTAGACCTGACCGGCACCGAAAAACTGCACGGCCACCCCCCCGCCGTCATGATGGCACGCCTCGTGAAACGCATGCAGGACGAACTGGGAATATCGGGCTCGGTTGGTCTGTCCCACAATAAATTCCTGGCCAAGCTTGCCTCTGATCTGGACAAACCGAAAGGCTTTTCGATCATCGGCAAGGCCGAAACTGAAAGCTTCCTGATGCCACTGCCGATCAAGAAAATCTGGGGGGCGGGTAAAGTCATGCAGGCCTCATTACAAAAAGACGGCATCCGAACCTTCGCCGACCTACGCCGCCGAGACCGTAAAACCCTGATTGATAGATACGGCACCATGGGTGATCGTTTGTGGCATCTTAGTCGGGGTGAAGACTACCGAAATATCAACGCATCCACCCCCGTCAAAAGCATCTCGAAAGAAACCACGTTTAACGACGACATTAAAGACCCCGACACTTTGGATGGTTATATCTGGCGCCTGTCCGAACAGGTTGCCGATCGCGCCAAGGCCAAGGGGCAGATGGGCAAGGTGGTGACCTTGAAGGTTAAACAAAGCAACTTCAAATCGCTGACACGTCGCATCACCCTAACCGACCCCACCCAAGTGGCCGATGTGATCTATTCACACGCAAAACCCTTGCTGCAATCCGTAATCGACAAAGCCCCGTTTCGGCTGATCGGGGTTGGTATCAGCACCCTGACAAAAGCCGCAGAAAACGATTCTTTCGGAAATTTCCTAGACCCCGATGCCAACAAACGGGAACAGGTTGAACGTGCCGCAGACCAGATCAAACAGAAGTTCGGCAAAGATGCGATCCGCAAAGGGCGATCTTTACGCTAACTATTCAGCTGCCATCCGCACATCAGGTGTGATTTTATCGCAAATATCCTGCGCGACACGCATCAAGCTGCTTTGTAAATTCACAAAACCCGCAGTTTTACTGATATGTTTTTCGTCCATATAAAGGGCGCGGTTAATTTCAACCTGCACCACATGCTGCGCTTTGGACGGAAGCCCGTATTTTTGCGTGATATGCCCACCCGCAAACGGTGTATTGCGCCCGACAATAAAACCTTGATCTTTAAAACAACGTTCAATCATATCAAACACTTCCTTGCCCGCAGATGCGCCATATCTATTGCCCAGTATAATGTCAGGTCGCCGCCCACCCGGTGCCATCGCATTGCGCAGCGCATCATTTGGCATGGAGTGACAATCAATCAACACGGCTTGCCCGAAACGCAATCGCGCCTGATCCAACAATTCCGCTAACATCCGGTGGTAGGGGTGATAATAATCGTCAATTCGCGCTTTGGCCTGTTGCATGGTCAACTTACCACGTTGAATTTGCCGCCCTTCAGAAACAACGCGCGGGATCACACCCAGACCGGATGCAATGCGCGGGTTATTATAGACTGTTTTGGCACCGTCAACGATACTAGGGTCTAGTTCATCGGCACCACGGTTTAAATCCACATAAGCACGTGGCATTATGGCTGACAGTAAAGGCGCGCCAAAATCGGTGACACCCGCAAATAACTCATCCACAAACGCATCTTCTGAACTGCGTAAATGTTTTTGCGACAACACTGACCCCGTCACAAAATCCACAGGGTACTTCCGCCCACTGTGCGCAGAGCTGAAAACGACAGGATTCGTCGCCTTTTTGGGTAGATTCAGAGTAAACTTTTTCATATGCGCATGCGTTCCTTACCTGCAACACTCTATAACCTTTATAACCCGCGTGTAAAACCTCTTGAACCTTGTTCCGACTCCCCCTATAGAAGCCCAACGACTGGGGCAGCTTCGGCTATCCTTAGCTTTTCGGGCGTATAGCTCAGCGGGAGAGCACTTCGTTGACATCGAAGGGGTCACTGGTTCAATCCCAGTTACGCCCACCACCCTAATCCTAGGGTAAAATGAAATTAAATGGCGCAATCGCGCCGCGATTAAGGAGACGACCCATGAAGGTCAAGAACTCACTTCGCTCTTTGAAAGCGCGCCACCGCGATTGCCGCATTGTGCGCCGTAAGGGCCGTGTATACGTGATAAACAAAACCCAGCCACGCTTTAAAGCACGCCAGGGTTAATCACTGCACTACAGTATTTTAAAGAAGCCGCTCTTTTGGGCGGCTTTTTTATTGAGCGCGCACCTGCGGCAATTCACAAAGTTGCAATTTATCAGCAAAAGATCAGAATTACCGCGATGTTTGATTTAACTGCATATAATAAATACTCTTATCTGAACGATCCGACCGTTCCAGAGTTCAATCAAAATATCCATTTGCTGGTCATGGACGGAAACTGCGCCCTGTGTAGTAGGGGTGCGCGGATTATCCGCTCGATGGACCGCAAGAACCAATTTCGCATTACCCCCGTTCACACGCGCCTAGGCACCGCATTGCTTACGCATTACGGATTCGACCCGAATGACCCTGACAGCTGGTTATATATAACAAACGGACAGGCCTATTCTTCGCTTGATGCCATCATCCGTGTCGCACGAACTTGTAGTAAGTGGGGAAATCTGTTGCTGCCTTTACGCGGCTTACCCACTTCTTGGCAAAATTGGCTTTATCAACGCATGGCCAAAAATCGTTACCGTTTTTTTGGCCGCATGGATATATGCGCCCTACCTGATAAAAAGCTGCAAGATAGGCTGTTGAAATGAAGACCCTAGTGCTTGGCGGGTATGGTGTTTTCGGTAGCCGCATTTGTGAACTGCTTTGCAAAGACGGGCATGTTGTTATCATTGCTGGGCGCACTCTGCAAAAAGCACAGGCGCTTGCGGATAAACTGGGTGCAACCGCTGTTCTGATAGACCGCAATGCCGACCTTTCACAGATCATGTATATGCAGGTAACAACCGTCATTGATGCCTCTGGCCCGTTTAATGCATATGGCAATGATCCTTATCATCTGGTGCAATATTGCCTTGAACACGGGGTGAATTATATCGATCTGTCTGACAGCGCCGATTTCACAACTGGGGTTTTACAATTTGACGGGCTGGCCAAAGCAAACAACTGCTTTGCATTATCGGGGGCCTCAAGCGTGCCTGCGGTGTCAGCTGCGGTTGTCACCGAATTGTCGAAAGGTTTCGGTAGCCTGGCCAGCATAGAGATTGCCATATTACCCGGTAATAAAGCCCCACGCGGATATTCAGTTGTCGCCAGCATCTTATCGCAGGTTGGCCTGCCCATAACATTATGGCGTGGCGGGAAGTGGCGGGCGCAACCCTGTTGGGATGAACCTCGCACCTACGTTTTTAAGAACGGGAAAAGTCGTGTGGCCAAAACAATCGGCGCGCCTGATCTGTCGCTTTTCCCAGAGCATTTCAAAGCACACTCTGTGGTTTTTCGCGCGGGATTGGAACTGAGGGCGTTAAATTTTGCGGTGCAGCTTATCGCCACCATGAATAAGCTTCTTAAACGGCCCCCGCCTGAATGGCTGCTGCGGTTAAGTCATAAAATCACCTTGCCGACGAAAACGTTCGGTACCGAAACGGGCGGTATGATTGTGGATGTTATCGGGCACAAACAGGGCAAAACATATCGTAACAGATGGCAGTTGTGGGCTGAAGATGGCGACGGGCCTTATATCCCGACCCTGACCGTGCGCGCCATTTTGGCGAAGCCATCCACTATTCCATATGGCGCACGCGCCTGTCTTAATGACATCTCCCTTGATGACTTGCGAACGACCTTTCAGGATTTATCTGTTTCAGAGACCACAGAGCATTCCATATATACCCCGTTATTCCAGCAAGCCCTGGGGACTAGGTTTAAAAGCCTGCCTGAAAGCGTACAGGAACTACATTCCCAAATCGAATATGCCAGCTTTTCAGGCAAGGCTGGTGTCACGCGGGGGCAAAACGGGCTTAGTAAACTTATCGCGGCGATTTTCGGTTTTCCTAAAGCTGGCACTGAAATTTCTGTACATGTTGAAATGACCTGCCAGGAAGATTGCGAAGTATGGCGGCGCATCTTTGACGGCAAAGCTTTTCAGTCTGTTTTAACCCCTTCAAGATCAAATCATTTCAAAGAACGCTTCGGCCTTTTCACCTTTGAAATGCACTTACCTGTCAAAAGCGGCGCACTACACATGCCTGTGCAGAAGGGCTGGTTCCTGGGCATACCGATGCCAAAAGCGTTATTACCTAAAAGCGAGACACGTGAATATGAAGCGGATGACACCTTTCATTTCGACGTGTCATTAAGTGCCCCAATATGCGGGCTTTTGGTCAGATACCAAGGGTGGCTTATTCGCGATAAGGAAGCAATTTCATCTTGCCCCAAGAATCACGCTTTGCTAGAATCGCGCCATGACATGCTGCCTTATGTTCCGAAGTGACCCTGCCAAACACATCTCTCGCTTTTACCGCGTTGAGATTTCTGCGAACCTGTTTCAAGAATTTTCTGTCATGCGTGAATGGGGTCGTGTGGGGGGTAAAGGCCGCCAGATTATTCGTTTGTTTCCGGACCTTTTAAGCGCATCACATGCAGCGGATCGTGTGCGCAAAGCGAATTTACGGCGCGGGTATCTGAAAGTGTGATGAAAATCTGCAATTTTCAACACCAAACTCACAACATACCGTGAGGCTGAATTGATCCGTCCTGTGGGCTACATACCCACCTTAGAATGCTCACACTTCACATCAAAACACCCCAGTATTTTCCAATCACATAGCTAAATTATATGAAAAAGTAGCATCCTGATATGTGCGATTCCCCTTTAAAGCACAGGGCATTACAGTGTTTTGTATATTCAGAGCAGCCTAGTTTTGCCACACTGCGGTCAAATAGCAACACCTAATTCGCATTGGAAATTATTTCAAAAATCAAAGAATATTATTCTTGACCTGATTACGTTCAATTCAGGGGCGATTTCTCACGAATAATGCATATATTATCAACTACATTCACGTTTACGTTATCATAACATCAAGTGTTTACACGTTCCCGTTATCACGCAGAATATAGCGTTTTCTGGTCTATGCCCATTAAGGGGATTTAGCATATTACTTCTTCATTGCATTTATAAAGAAGGGCAACACAATGAAAAATACACTACTATGCACAACAGCTTTGGCCATGACTGGTATCGCTGGTGCGGCAAACGCTGTAGAAATCTCTGCAGGTGCTTTGTCAATGAACGTAAGCGGTTACTACACAACCACGCTTGCAATCACATCTGTTGATACAGGTGCCACACTGGCAGGTGCTGACTTTGACGGCTTTGACATCCAAACAAACGCAGAGATCTGGTTCAAACCATCTTTGACTTTGGACAACGGCATCAAAATCGGTGTTGATGTACAGCTGGAAGCCGGCTCAAACACAAACGGCGACCAAATCGACGAATCGTACATCACTGTATCAGGTGACTTCGGTAAAGTGATCATCGGTTCTGAAAACTCAGTTGGTTACAAAATGACTGTTGCGGCACCGGATGTTTCACACATCTTCGCGCAATCAAGCTCATTGACAGCATTTGTACCTTATTCAAGTACTACAGCTGGTGCTGACTTGTTCCGTGGTACATTGGGTACAACATATATTGAAAATAACCGTATCAATGACTCTGCACGTATCAGCTACTTCTCACCACGTTTCAGCGGTCTGCAGTTGGGCATTTCATATGCACGTGACGCTGGTCAGGTAAACGGCCCAGTAAACAACAACGCTACAACAACTGATTACATCGATATTGCTGCTAACTACAGCGGTTCATTCGGTGGTGTTGATGTGAACGCTTCTGCACGGTACGGCACAGCTTCTGCTGCTGCAGGTACAGATGTGCTGGTCTAAGCCTTGGCTTTAGTGGTTTCACAATCGGTGGTTCATATGCTGAGCAAGATGGTACTGCAGCACGTGATGGTCGTGCATTCGACATCGGTATCGGCTATGCAAATGGCCCAATGAGCTACTCATTGACATACTTCGATGGTGAAAACATCGACAACGAAGTTGCTGGTGCAAAAGAAACATTGCAAACAATCATGTTGGCTGCAAAATACAAAGTTGCATCAAACTTCTCAGTGGGTGCATTCATTGCAAACACACAGTTTGAAGAGCCGGGCACACCTGCTGACGACGTAGAAGGTACTATCATCGGCGTAAGCGCATCATTTAGCTTCTAAGCTAAGTTTACAATTACAGAACATGGCCGGGCATAATGTCCGGCCATATTCGTTTCGGTAATATCCGCCTATTCACCAGTGTTAATTCACTAAAAGTATCACCAAAATTATTCTTTTTGCAAATTTTCCGCCTTATTAACCAATCAGTCTTCTATAAAGTATTTTGAATTGTTGCGTTTTAAAAGCAACATATCTTTAAGGCTGTAAGATAAATTCAAATCTGAATAATATTTCGCTTGACTTTCTTTCACGTGATTCACGGCTATTTTCTCACAGTTACAAGCATTATTTTCAACAAAGAACACGTTTAATTTACTGAAAAACATCTAACTTACACATCCACGTTATGAGGCAAGTCTGACCCACTTCAGGGCTATACCGCACATGAAACTATCTAATATGTATAGATAATTGCTTTTATAACGAAGGACAAAACAATGAAAAATACACTACTATGCACAACAGCTTTGGCCATGACTGGTATCGCTGGTGCGGCAAACGCTGTAGAAATCTCTGCAGGTGCTTTGTCAATGAACGTAAGCGGTTACTACACAACCACGCTTGCAATCACATCTGTTGATACAGGTGCCACACTGGCAGGTGCTGACTTTGACGGCTTTGACATCTTCACCAATGCCGAGATTTGGTTTAAACCATCTTTGACTTTGGACAACGGCATCAAAATCGGTGTTGATGTACAACTGGAAGCCGGCTCAAACACAAACGGCGACCAAATCGACGAATCGTACATCACTGTATCAGGTGACTTTGGTAAAGTGATCATCGGTTCTGAAAACTCAGTTGGTTACAAAATGACTGTTGCGGCACCGGATGTTTCACACATAGAGGTGGTCCTACTATTTCGACCAGTTAGCAGCCATTTTAAGATGGATCAGGGTTTCATTTAGGCTGCCAATCTCGTTGGTTCTGTTTTTCTTTCATAAGCTTCATCCGGCGTCAATATTCCGTGGGTCGAATGCGGGCGTTCGGCGTTATAGTATGCCATCCATTTTCCGATTCCTGTGCGAGCTTGTGAACCCATTTCAAATGCGTTCAGGTAGATGCATTCATATTTCAGGGATCGCCAAAGCCGCTCAATCATGCGGTTGTCGACCCAGCAGCCTTTTCCATCCATAGATATCGCCACATCGGCATCTCTCAGCGCCTGTGTCCATTCGAAGCCAGTGAACTGGCTGCCCTGGTCACTGTTCATAATCTCTGGTTTACTGTATTTGGCGATGGCCTCTTTCAAGGCTTCGACGCAAAAATCCGCTTCCATGCTATTTGACAAACGCCAGCTCAAAACCTTGCGACTGTGCCAGTCCATAATCGCCACCAGATACAAAAACCCACGCTGCATAGGGATGTAAGTAATGTCGACACACCACACCTGATTTGGCCTATCAATCGCCAGGTTTCTTAGCAGATATGGGTAAATCTTGTGCTGCGGATGCTTCTTGCTGGTGTTAGGCGTCTGGTAGATTGGAACCAAACACATCAGACGCATCAAGCGTCGCACACGGTGGCGGCCACACTTGTGGTCTTGCCGCTGCATATAACGCGCCATTTGCCGTGACCCATACCAAGGCGTATCTAGGAATTGTTTGTCGATTATTTCCATGAACCGCAAATTCTCGGCACTTTCACCCTTCGGCTGATAATACAGGTTTGACCGCGCCAACAACAGCAGCCCACATTGTCGCCGAACGCTCAGGTTATGATCCTTGCTCACCATTTTTTGCCTCGTGTTCCGAGCAACTGAACCGAGGCACTTGCTAAAAAATCCCGTTCCACAACCAGTTGACCGATCTTCGAGTGCAGCTTGTCAATTTGAGCGTCATCAGCGCGCCCCAGATCACTGCCACGCCTGGAAAATGTCGCGGCCATATTCTCAATCGCAGCACGCTTCCATGTCCCAATCTGGGTTGGATGCACACCGTACTTCTTTGACAGCTCCGCCATCGTCATTTCTTCACGGATCGCCTCAAGCGCAACCTTGGCCTTGAAATCGGGAGAGTGGTTCTTTCGTTTCGTCATTTTGAATCGTCTTTCTCGTTAGTCGATCCATCTTAACTACTGGTCCGAAATCTTGCGACCACCTCTCATCTTCGCACACTCAAGTTCATTGACAGGGTTTGTACCTTATTCAAGTACTATCGCGGGTGCAGATATTTTCCGCGGCACACTGGGTACCACCTACATTGAAAACCGCCGCATCAATGACTCATCACGTATCAGCTACTTCTCGCCACGTTTCAGCGGTCTGCAGTTGGGCATTTCATATGCACGTGACGCTGGTCAGGTAAACGGCCCAGTTAATAACAACTCAGTAACAACTGATTACATCGATATTGCTGCTAACTACAGCGGTTCATTCGGTGGTGTTGATGTGAACGCTTCTGCACGGTACGGCACAGCTTCTGCTGCTGCAGGTACAGATCCTGAAGTTTGGGGTGCGGGTCTAAGCCTTGGCTTTAGTGGCTTCACAATCGGTGGTTCATATGCTGAGCAAGATGGTACTGTAGCGCAGGATGGCCGTGCATTCGACATCGGTATCGGTTATGCAAATGGCCCAATGAGTTACTCATTGACATACTTCGACGGTGAAAACATCGACAACGAAGGTGCAGTGGGTGCAAAAGAAACATTGCAAACAATCATGTTGGCTGCAAAATACAAAGTTGCATCAAACTTCTCAGTGGGCGCATTCATTGCAAACACACAGTTTGAAGAGCCCGGCACACCTGCTGACGACGTAGAAGGTACTATCATCGGCGTAAGCGCATCATTTAGCTTCTAAGCTAAGTTTACAAATCGAGAGCATGGCTGGGCATCATGTCCAGCCATTTTCATATTACTCTGCCGCAACTGCCGTTGCCGCGTTTTCCACTTTCACCGCAGAAAACTTGAACTCCGGAATTTTCCCGAACGGGTCCAATGCCGAGTTGGTCAGAATGTTCGCCGCCGCTTCCACATAGGCAAACGGCAAGAACACCATATCTTCGGCAATCGCCCTGTCAGCCCGCGCCATCACAGTGATCGTGCCCCGCTTGGTGGTCAGGCGCACCATGCCACCTGCTTCCATGCCCAACCCGCGTAGCGTCTTTGGGTGCAGAGAACAGTTCGCTTCCGGCTCTACCGCATCCAGAACTTTTGAACGCCGCGTCATAGAACCGGTGTGCCAATGTTCCAGCTGCCGCCCCGTGGTCAGGATCATCGGATAATCGGCATCCGGCACATCATCAGGGGCAATCAGGCTGGCAGGGGTGAATTTCGCGCGGCCCTCTGGGCGCGGGAAACCATCACCGAACACAATCGCCTGGCCGGGGTCTGTGGGGGACAGCGATGGATACGTCACAGTTTCACGTTCCAAACGTTCCCATGTAATGTTGTCCAAAGATTGCATACCCATCTTCATTTCCGCAAAGATTTGGCTAGGGTGGGTGTAGTTCCAATCCAGCCCTAAACGCTGTGCCAAATCGGTTGTAATCGCCCAATCTTCACGCGCCTCACCGGGTGCTGGCACCGCTTTGCGGCCCATTTGAACTTGGCGATTGGTGTTGGTCACCGTGCCATTTTTCTCGGCAAAAGCGGTGGCTGGCAGGATCACATCTGCGTAGTTCGCAGTTTCGGTCACAAAGATATCCTGCACCACCAAATGTTCCAGTTTAGCCAGTGCGGCACGGGCGTGTTCCACGTCAGGGTCGGACATCGCAGGGTTTTCGCCCAGAATATACATGCCGGAAATATCGCCGTCATGAATAGCCCCGATGATCTCTACCACTGTCAGGCCCTTTTCGGCCCCGAAATCAACATCGCTGTTCCAAATTTCGTTAAACGCAGAGCGCACGCCATCATCGCCGACAGGCTGATAATCAGGTAGGAACATCGGGATCATGCCTGCATCAGAGGCACCTTGCACATTGTTTTGCCCACGTAACGGATGTAGTCCACTACCGGGCCGCCCGATTTGGCCTGTCATCAGCGCAAGCGAGATCAGGCAACGTGCATTATCAGTGCCGTGGATATGTTGTGAAACCCCCATACCCCAGAAAATCATCGCAGCATTGGCACCTGCAAACAGGCGCGCAACCTCTTTCAATTCTTCAGCATCAACGCCACAAACCGCCGACATTTTTTCAGGGCTGAAATCTTTCAGATGCGCTTTTTGCGCTTCCCAGTTTTCGGTATAGGTCTGGATATACTGCTTATCATACAGCTCTTCTTCAATGATCGTGTGCATAATCGCATTGATCATGGATACATCCGTACCGGGGCGGAATTTCAAACGGTGCGTTGCATGACGCCCTAGGCCAACGCCGCGCGGATCCATCACAATCAGCTTGCCCCCGCGTTTGGTAAATTGCTTAAAATAAGTCGCCGCTACAGGGTGGTTTTCAATCGGGTTTGCGCCGATAACAATCGCCACATCCGCATTTTCAATCTCGTTAAATGTGGCGGTCACAGCCCCCGAGCCCACGTTTTCCATCAAAGCCGCCACGGATGACGCATGGCACAAACGTGTACAGTGATCGACATTGTTATGCCCGAACCCCTGACGGATAATTTTCTGAAACAGATACGCCTCTTCATTAGTGCATTTGGCTGAACCAAACCCTGCTATGGACTTACCACCCTTGGTATCACGCAGCTTGGCAAAGCCACCTGCGGCGGCATCCATTGCTTCTTCCCATGTCGCTTCACGGAAATGCGTTAGCGGATTACCGGGGTCAACATTCAGCCCTTTTTCCATGCCTTCACGGCGGATCAGCGGTTTGGTCAGGCGGTGTTTATGGTCGATATAATCAAACCCGAAACGCCCCTTCACACACAAACGGTTTTCGTTTGCAGGGCCGTCGATACCATCAACCCAAGCAACCTTATCATCCTTGATCTTCAGGCTGATCTGGCAACCGACACCGCAAAACGGGCAAATGGATTTGACCTCACGGTCATAATCCTGACTGTCACCCACTTGGGCATCATCCAGAACCGCCGCAGGCATCAAAGCCCCTGTCGGGCAAGCTTGCACACATTCACCACAAGCCACGCAGGAAGATGCACCCATCGGGTCATCCATATCAAAAACGATCTGCGCATCATGGCCACGCCCAGCCATGCCGATCACATCATTAACCTGCACTTCGCGGCAAGCGCGTACACACAGGTTACAGTGAATACAGGCATCCAGATTAACGCTCATCGCCACATGGCTATCGTCCAGCAAAGGCACACGTGCCTTTTCAATCTTGGGAAAGCGGCTTGTCGTAACACCCTGCATCGCAGCCATTTCCCAAAGATGCGAAGATTTATCGTGGGCTTGTTCTTGCGCCGGCTGGTCTGCCACCAGCATTTCCATCACCATCTTGCGCGCGGTTTCTGCGCGCGCACTTTGACTTTTGACCACCATGCCTTCAGCAGGGGTGCGCACACAAGATGCCGCCAATACCCGCTCGCCATCAATTTCCACCATACAAGCGCGGCAATTTCCGTCAGAACGGTAGCCCTTTTCGCCTGAGTGGCACAGGTGCGGAATGGTTGTGCCTTCGCGTTTGGCTACTTCCCAAATGGTTTCGTCGGCCCCTGCGGTAACTTCTTTACCATCAAGCGTAAATTTAATCTGGTCAGCCATAGTCGTTATTCCTTTAACGGTGTTCTGTGCAGCTTAGACTACGCCATGACTGTCCGTCGTCATATAAAATGGGACATCAGAGCGGTTTGAGTATTGGAGGCTCTGGTTCGTTATTGTGATTGATTATGCAGCTTGTTTTTGATGTTGCAAGCGGCGTTTTTGGATTGTTTGCTTCTTGATCTTTTTCCTCTCTCTGATAATGGCTTTGTCGCGCCCAAAATAGACGTCGGCAGGTGTGACGTTGTTCAGGCTCTCGTGGTAGCGCTGGTTGTTGTAATATTCCACAAAAGCTCCGATTTGATTTTCCAGATCGCCGGGTAGGTAATAGTTTTCCAGCAGAACCCGATTTTTCATTGTCTGATGCCAGCGCTCGATCTTGCCCTGAGTCTGCGGGTGGAACGGCGCTCCACGAACGTGATCCATTCTCTGCTCTTCCAGCCATTCGGCAAGATCGCCAGAGATGTAACAGGACCCATTGTCGCTCAACAGACGCGGCATGTGCCGAACGACGGCTTGGTCGCATCCAGATGCCGTCAGGGCCAGCTCAATCGTGTCCGTCACGTCCTCGGCCCGCATGTTGGTGCAGAGTTTCCAGGCAATGATGTAGCGACTGTAATCATCCAGGATCGTGCTGAGATAATACCATCCCCAACCGATGATCTTGAAGTAGGTAAAATCGGTCTGCCACATCTCGTTGATCGCAGTGGTCTTGTCATGGAATTCATCGGCGGCCTTGATCACGATATAATCTGGTGCAGTGATCAGGTCGGCAGCCTTCAGAATGCGGTAAGATGATGATTCAGAGATAAAATACCGCTTCTCATCCGTATATTTTACCGCCAATTCACGCGTAGATAGCGCTTCATGTTCCAGCGCGAACTCGATTAAGTTATCGCGCCTGTCTTGGGGAATGCGGTTCCAGACAGACTTGGGCCGAGGCGAGCGATCCGCCAAAGCATCAAGCCCGCCCTCAAGGTATTGATCATACCACCGGTAAAATGTGGTCCGCGGAATGCCCAGCATGTCGAGGGTTTGCTTCACAGGCAGATGTGATTGCTCAACGGTGTGGATAATCTCCAGTTTCTCAGATGCAGGATATCTCATTCCTCGTATCCCCCAGCCCCTGTCATGCTTTTTTTGAGCAGACGGTTTTCAATGGTCAGATCGGCCACGCATTCCTTCAATGCCATCGCCTCGCTTCGTAGATCCTTCACCTCAGGCGACGTCGCCTGCCGGGCTGTATCGCCAGACAAGCGGCGTTTCCCCGCTTCGAGGAATTCCTTTGACCAACTGTAATACAGGCTTTCAGAGATGCCTTCACGGCGGCACAGCGCCGAAATGCTTTCCTCGCCGCGAAGGCCCGCTAATACAATGCGGATCTTTTCCTCGGCGGAATAGGTTTGTCTGGTTTTACGGCGAATGTTCTTCACCAATTTATCTGCAGCTGCTTTGCTGCTTCCGGATTTCTGTCTCATCTTCACTCCTTGAATGTTATGATGAACCAGAAATCCTCCGTTAGCTAAACCTTAAATCTGTCCCACGAGTGCTGACGTCAGACAACGCCATGACACCAATCAAATCCGTAATCGACAATCATTGCTTGAATAACGCCATCCGTTGGCTATCTTCGACGAAAACACAAAGGATTCCCCATGGCACTGCATTACTGGCTTCGCGCAGAAACTCACCTGAATGAGCACCGCAGTCCAATCACCGCGCATGAAGCCCGCGCATTGAAGCAAGCAGGCATTCAGATCACGGTAGAACGCAACCCTGACCGCGCCTGTAAAGACGCCGATTTCGCAGCCCTTGGTTGCGATATGGTGGATGCAGGCACTTGGGTAAATGCGCCATCAGATACTGTAATTCTGGGGCTGAAAGACATTCCTGTTGCAGACTTCCCCTTGCGCCATAAACACATCCAGTTTGCCCATGTTTTCAAAGGCCAAGACGGGGCGGATCAGTATCTGAACCGCTTTAATGCAGGGGGTGGCACGATTTATGATCTGGAATTTCTGGTCGATCAAAATGGCCGCCGTCACGCGGCATTTGGCTATTGGGCAGGTTTTGCAGGGGCCGCCGCAGGGCTGATGGCATGGGTTGCACAGACCAAAGGAACGATTGCACCTGCGATTTCCAGCTACCCTGACAAAGCGGGCCTGATTGCCGAATTGAAAGCGGATATTGAAGCCGCAAATGAACAACCCGATGCCCTGATCATCGGCGCATTGGGTCGTGTTGGCACAGGTGCATCTGATTTGTTTGAGGCTTTGGGGCTGTCCGTTACCAAATGGGACATGGCCGAAACCAAGTCAGGCGGGCCATTTCCCGAAATCCGTGACCACACGATCTTTCTGAACTGCATATTAGCTGGCCCAAACACACCGCTATTCTTCGGTACGGATGACATCACCAAAACCCGCAAACTGCGTGTGATCACCGATATTTCATGCGATCCCACCAGCAGTTACAATCCCGTACCAGTTTACGGTGACGTGACCAGCTTTGATGCCCCTGCCGTGCGCGTGGCTGAAAACCCACCCTTGGATGTGGTTGCCATCGACAACCTGCCTTCCATGTTGCCACTGGAAAGCAGTCAGGATTATGCGTCACAGTTGTTACCAGTGCTTCTAAGCTTCACCACAGATGAAGACGGCACATGGGCGCGCGCTAAGGCGGTGTTTGATGAAAAGGCCGTCGCAGCCAGCTAAACCCTGTCTTTTTCTGCCCGCGATTTAATCCGTCGGATCATCGCCCAAACCATAAGACACATCGGTATAATCAAAGCCGCCGAAAGTTGGTATTTTTCAAAGCCAAGCTTTTGGGCGAAAGGCACCAGCAGATAAGTCGCCAGATTGACCGCATAATAGGTGATCGCCACCACAGACAAGCCTTCAACGGTTTCCTGCAAGCGCATCTGCAACTGCGCGCGCTTATCCATCTGCTCCAGCACCGCGCGGTTTTGCTCATTGGTGCGCACAGTCACCCGTGTTGCCAGCAAATCCGTCGCACGTGCCGCACGCTTGGAAATATCCCGCAACCGTTTTTGCGCCGCCTGGCAGGTGCGCATCGCCGGGTCAAATCGGCGCATCATAAACTCTGAAAATGTTTGCCGGCCTTGCAGTCGTTCTTCGCGCAACACTTTGATCCGCTGACTTAAAATAGCATCATAGGCCGCAGCCCCGCTGAACCGATAGGCACTTTGTGATTGCAAGTATTCGATCTTTGCCGATACCGACAACAACGCATCCAACCGATCCTGTGTGGTACCTTCACCTTCGGCAATCGCCTGCACTGCCTCTGTCAGATCCGTGTTCAAATCCCCTACTTTCGCAAAAATATCGCGGGCCACAGGCAGGGTCAGCATTGCCAATGATTTATAGGTTTCGATCTCAAGCAACCGTTGTACAATCCGCCCAAGACGGTTTTCACCAACCTGCCCGATGGCAAGAATTGCCAGCCGCGTGTGACCGCTATCATCAATCGTAAAGTCGCTAGCAATGACCGCTTCTTTGCCAAGAACATAATTTACCGCCATGCCTTCAGCCTTGAAATATTTGAAAAATTTCTGTGTTACCAGATTTTCTGCTGCCTTTTGTGTAAGCGGCCCCGCCACCTCTAAAACACAGGATGTTAAAATTTCGCCTTTGGTTTCTTGCAACCATTCAGCCGGAAACATGTCATGCGGGTCATCTTCATACAAAACCTCTGCCTTACGTTCTTTAAAGATCGTATAGGTCACAAATTCGGTGTGCCGTTCCCATTTCAACTTGAACGCCCCAAGATCAGCAAAATAATGGCTGCCTTCAGGCTTTTCATCGCCATACCCAGCCGCTTTCAGTAATTTCACCAAAATCGCACGATCCTTGGCCACCGACCCGGCCGAGGTGATCGCAAGATAAGCCGCACATGTCGGTGCCGTGATTTGCGGAAAAGGGCGTGCATGTAATTCATCAGCAAGTGATACGCGCAAAGGATGGTTCTTTAACATTTTGGGCTGTCCTGTTCAGTACTCAAATTATTTTGCCCAAACTTCCCGATAAAAGCAATCTTGGAAAGGGTACATGATGCCGCTGGCCCGTTAACCTATATGCTTAAAATATATCGAAAAAGATTTACTTATTGTTTATCTATATTTTAGGAAAATTTTAAGGATTAGCATGAAATGCACGTTGGGGCACTGATCGCAAGCGGGGTGATAGCTGTGGCATCACCAAGCTTTGCAGCTGGCTTTGAAGATAAGTTCGGCACTTTGAACAAGCAGGTTTGGTCTGTGGCCAATTACACTTTCGGGCACCCTTATTTTGATACGGACTGGAGTTCTAAACAGCTTTCTACAGGCACAGGCCTAACCCTGAACCTGTCACCGCAAGCGGGCCATGAGAACGCCTATATCGGTGCATCATTGCGCCGCCGAAAACCAACACGGTTTGGTCGGTACGAGGTGACCGTACAGCCCGCACGCGGTGCGGGTGTCATCACGGGGTTTTTCACCTACACAGGCCCGCATTACGGCACACGCCATGATGAAATCGATATCGAGTTCTTAGGAAAGAACACCCGCCAAATTCATCTGGCAACTTTTGTTGATGGTAAAATGTGGAACAGGTTCATAGACTTGGGGTTTGATGCAGCAGACAAACCACATACCTATGCCTTTGAATGGGACCAACATTCAGTGCGCTGGTATGTAGAGGGTAAAATGATCTATCAGCGACACGCAAAAGACGGTGCAATCCCGTCAGAACCAAGCATGTTATTTGCCAACATATGGGCCGCTGATCCAGCGATAAAGGCATGGTCTGGGGTGGCCGTGAAAGGCACCAGCGCAACCGCTAAAATCCTGCATATGGGGTTTAAGCCGCTAGGGGATGAGGTGGGCAGTTAAAGGCCGTTGCCATTGCAACAGCCTTTGTAAACTTAACGCCCCCAATCAGAACGCATTACATTCCCATGCCAATCTTCTGATGCGCTAACAGGTGCATCTTGTGCAGTATGTTGACCTGCCCACTCTATTTCAGATGCAATGTAGCCCAAGAAAAATCCAGATAATATCAACACTACAACGCGTACTGTAGCATTCCATTTACCAGAGTTTATTTGGTCAAAGTCTTCGGTATATATTTGCGATGTCATTTTCAATCTCCATTTCTAGGTTCCCCGAAGGGTATGAAACCTAGATATAGAAATTAAACTGATAACACAAATGAATGTATTTTGCGTTACCCATCAATTTTCGTTACGTCAGTAAATTAAATCCCGCCCTTAGGCGCCAGCTTTACCACATCGGCACTTGAGCCTTCCAGTTCATCAAAATCAAACGCATCCAAACGTCGTGCGCGCTTGCCCGCTTTCGTGGCCGATATTTTGATCTGTTCGATGTCCTTGCCTGCCTGATTGAAATGTCTATCCAGATTTTCAACGCGATTACCCAACAGATCAACATCCTTATAAAGCAACCCCAGTTCTTTACGAATAGCACCGGCCTGTTCCTGCATCCGCGCATCTTTCAGCACCGCCCGCATGGTGTTCAAGGTTGCCATGCAAGTGGTCGGCGACACGATCCAGACACGCGCATCAAAGCCTTCGCGCACAACATCGGGAAAGTTCGCGTGCAACTCAGCATAGACGGCTTCAGAAGGCAGAAACATCAACGCGCCGTCGGCAGTTTCCCCTTCAATGATATATTTCTCGCTGATCGCCTTGATATGCACCCGAACCGAACTGCGCATGGCCCGATTTGCCAGCACCAACTGTTCATCCGTTTTCGCCGCACGAATGGCCTCATAAGCTTCCAGCGGGAACTTTGCATCGACCACAATCGGGCCCGGTGGATTGGGCAGATGGATCAGACAATCCGCCCGTTTTCCGTTCGATAGTGTCGCCTGAAAACTATACGCATCAGGGGCTAAAGCCTTGCTAACGATGTCATTCAGTTGGATTTCGCCAAACGCCCCGCGCGTTTGTTTATTCGACAAGATATCCTGCAAAGACAGCACATCGCCCGACAGTTTTTCAATGTTAGTCTGCGCCTTGTCAATCGTCGCCAGTCGTTCCTGTAACTGCGTCAGAGATTGTGTGGTTTTCACCGATGAACCATGCAGGCTGTCTTTCATCCCCTTTTGCATCTCGTACAAAGCTTGTGAGGATTTCAGCGCGTTTGCATGCAGCGTATCGTTCATATGTTGTTGCACTGTCGCCAGTCGTTTTTCCATCGTTTGGATCAGGTTCACCTGCGCATTAGCCTGCGTATCAGACACGCTTTGCAAGTTTCCTGTCAGCTGCTGCTGGCCCGCACCCAAGGTTTGCACATCCGCATTCATACGGTTCATCTGTGTGGCCACATACTCCATCGCCTCGCCTGATTTTCCTGCACGGCGTACAATCGCAATCAACAAAATGATAACAACAAAAAGCACAGCGATACCGGCCAGTGCCGCAATAACAAGCGGGTCTTCCAAGGAATATGTTTGTTCACCAATGGTAATCATGTTCTACCAAACAATCTTTCTATATCCGCCAGCTTCAGTTCCACATAAGTTGGCCGCCCGTGATTGCATTGCCCCGAATGCGGGGTTGCTTCCATTTCGCGCAAAAGCGCGTTCATTTCATCGGCTTGCATCCTGCGCCCCGAACGAATGGAACCGTGGCAAGCCACCCGTGACAGGATCGCTTCGATCTGATCTTGCACAGCTTTCGTATTGTCCTGATCACTTAATTCATCGCAAATATCACACACCAGATTAGTGGCGTTCACTTCGCCCAGAATGGCAGGGGTTTCGCGCACACAAACCGCGTTGCCGCCAAACTCTTCGATCACCAGACCGAACTTGGCCAATGTCGGCAAAGCCTCCACCAATGCCAAGCGTTCATTCTCGGATAACTCGACCACCTCAGGCAACAGCAGGGCTTGTGACGCCACACCGTTTTGCGCCATCTGCGCCTTCAGTTTTTCATAAACCAACCGTTCATGTGCTGCATGTTGATCCACGATCACCATGCCATCCTTGGTTTGTGCAATGATGTAGTTTTCATGTACTTGCGCGCGCGCTGCCCCCAGGGGCGCATCCACCTCTTCCACCATAACAGGGGCGGTTTCTACGCGTCCGGAATAATCCGTCTGCACCTCAGCAAACCCCGATTGCACGGGCGCAAACCGTTCAGGCCGTGATGCCTGATCCATCTGATAAACAGGGGCTTCAGGTCGAAACGCCCCCAATGTAGCCGACGCTACTGTGGTAGATGCGCGGTGCCCTGCATCCGTTAACGCATGGCGCAAACCTGAAACAATCAGACTGCGCGCACCCGCAGGATCACGGAACCGCACTTCTGATTTAGCGGGGTGTACATTCACATCAACCAATGTGGGGTCGCATTCGATGAAAAGGGCCACAACAGGGTGGCGGTCACGGCTTAGAAAGTCAAAATAAGCCCCGCGCACGGCCCCCAATAGCAAGCGGTCTTTCACGGGCCGCCCGTTCACAAACAGATATTGCGCAATCGCGGCACCACGCGAATAGGTCGGCAAAGAAGCATAACCATGCAGGCTTAACCCTTCGCGCTCAAAGTTCAGGCGTACCGAATTTTCGGCAAATTCTGACCCTAAAATAGAGCGTAACCGCCCCAAAACCGCATCAAACAAATCGCCCGACTGCGCATCGGCCCGAAAGGTCACACGGCCTTGCCCGCCACCTGAAATATCGCGCAAGGTAAAGCCTACATAAGGTTCTGCCATCGCCAACCGTTTGACCACATCGGTAATGGCTTTGGCCTCAGCCCGGTCTGTGCGCAGAAACTTTAATCGCGCGGGTGTTGCATGAAACAGATCGTTCAGTTCTACCGTCGTTCCCACCGACCGCGCGGCAGGTTTCACTGGCAAAATATCGCCGCCATTCACCGAAATTTCAGCGGCACTTTCTGCCCCTTCAATACGCGATGAAATCGTCAGGCGGCCAACCGCGCCCAAAGACGGCAAGGCTTCGCCACGAAACCCAAAAGTGTGGATGTTAAGCAGGTCAGAACCATCAATTTTTGAGGTCGCATGGCGCGATAGCGCAAGCTTCAACTGATCTTCAGGAATACCTATCCCGTCATCGGCCACACGGATCAGCGTCTTGCCGCCATCCGCATAAGCCACATCAACGCGTTTCGCGCCTGCATCCAGTGCATTTTCCACCAGTTCTTTGACCGCAGAACTGGGCCGTTCCACAACTTCGCCCGCCGCAATACGATTTGCAGCGGCATCATCAAGTTGTTTGATCGGCGGGCGGGAACCCATGATATTGGGGCTAAGTTTGTTCATACCACTAGGGATAGCATGAAATTATCCGATTCGACAGTATGCTAATCAGTAGAAATCAGTCCCTCAGGCTTACCCACCACAACAAAACGCATGGCGTCCGGTTTTAACAACCACTTGGCAACCGCATTCACATCATCCAGCGTTACCGCATTAACCTTATCGTTACGCGTCTTGGGGTAATCAATCGGATAGCCCTGCATTTGCATGCCCACCAACAGCCCCGCAATACGCCCGTTGCCGTCAAAACGCAGTGGATAGGCCCCTGTTATAAACTTCTTGGCAGCATCCAGTTCTGCCTCGGTCACGCCGTTATCCGCCATCTTACGCCACTCATCTTGAATGACCTCAATAGCGGTTTTGATCCGATCGTTCGCAGATGACACACTGCCGCCCACAACGCTGACGTATTCATAAGGCGCAAGGTAGGAATAGACACCATACGTCAGCCCGCGCTTTTCGCGCACCTCTTGGGTCAGGCGTGCGGTAAAACCGCTGCCACCCAGAATGTGGTTCAACAGGTAAGCTGCAAAAAATTCAGGGTCATCGCGATCAATCCCCGCGTGCGCCCAAATGGCTACCGATTGAGGGGTGTCAAAGTCCACCACGGTCAGCCCACCAGCGGCGGAAAATGTGGTTTTTTGCGGCAAATCTGGCCCTGTTTCAGGCAGCTCGCCCAGCAAGTTATCCAACAACGGCCCCAGCTCTGCCGCCGTTATATCGCCCACAACGCTTACAAACATCCGATCTTTGGCAAATGCCCCTTGATGCGCTTTGCGCACATCTTCAACGGTCAGTCCAGCCACGGTTTCAGGCGTGCCTTCAAGTGGTTGGCTATAGGCGTGGTCAGGATAAGCCAATGCGCGAATAGTGCGCCCTGCGATATCACCGGGGTCGGTTTCGCTGGATTGCACAATGGATATGACCTGTTTTTTAACGCGGTCAAAAGCAACTTCATTAAATGTTGGTTGCATCAATGCCTGTTTAAGCAGTGCCAAAGCCTGATCGCGATTTTCGGTTAACACCTGCGCCGAAATAGAAACACTGTCACGCCCTGCATCATAGCCAAAACTGGCCGCCAAGCCTTCGGTTGCTTTGGAAAAAGCCGTGGCATCCATATCGCCCGAACCTTCTTCCAGAAGGCCCGTCATCAGATAAGTCGCACCAGCTTTGCCGGACGCATCCAGTGAGGCACCCCCCTTAAAACTGACCTCTAGGGCAATAAACGGAATGCTGTGTTCTTCCACCAGCCAGACGGTGATACCACCTTTGGTGGTAATTTCCTGAATGTCGGTTTCCGCGACAGCCACAACCGTACAAAACACCCAAGTGATAAGCCCTAGTAAAATACGCATCCGCTTATCCTTCTGCCGATGGCAGCAACCACGAAGTTACCGAATTATTCATGTTCAAAACCTTGCGCGCGGCGGCCTTAACATCATCCGTTGTAACCGCTTGCAAAACATCGGGCCAGTCCTGCACATCCTCAATCGTCAAGCCAGAGGTCAGGGCCGCACCATACCGCCGTGCCAACCCAGACAGGCTGTCACGCGCATAAATCTGCCCTGCTTTGGCCTGCGTTTTCAAACGTGCCAGATGCTCTTCATCAACCGCACTGTCCAGAAACGCCACTAATGTGGCATTCAGTGCCTTTTCAGCTTCTTCTTTCGTTACATTAGGGGCAGGCAAAACAAACAGACCAAAGGTATCCTGATCCAGTGAAACGCCGCCGTAAAACGCCGAAACATTCAGTGCAACCTTCTGCTTCAACTGCAATTCCTGCCCAGATAGGATGTAATACCAGAGCCACCCAGAAGCTGCGCCAGCATTTCCAATGCAGCAGCTTCCGTCTGATCGCCAGCTTTGCGGTTTTCAGCCAGATATGTGCGGATCATTTGTGGCTGCCTTACACGAGCATCGTGCATTTCAATGCGCAAAGGCGCCAGATGTGGTGGTTCTTGTGCGCGAATGCGATCTGGTAAGTTATCAGACGGGGTCCGTTTGCCGTAATGCTCTTGCGCAAGCGCACGCACTTCATCTGGCGTAGTATCCCCCGCCACGATCAAAATCGCATTGTTCGGCGCATAGTATAATTTGTAGAAATCCAACGCGTCCTGCTGGGTCAGTTGTGCAATCTCATGCTTCCAGCCAATCACAGGAATACCGTAATGATGGTTAAAATACTGCATCGCATTGCGTTGCTCGCGCAGCAAGGCACCAGGGCTGTTTTCGACCCGCGCATTGCGTTCTTCCAATATCACATCGCGTTCAGGTAGCACTTCTTCTTCTGACAATATCAGGTTTTGCATCCGGTCGGCTTCAATTTTCATCATCAATGGCAAACGATCCGCAGATACCTTTTGATAATAGCCTGTGTAATCAAACGAGGTGAACGCATTTTCCTGCCCGCCATTGGCTGACACAATCTGCGAAAACTCACCGGGGGCCAGTGTATCCGTACCCTTGAACATCAAATGCTCCAGAAAATGCGCGATACCTGATTTACCCGCCTTTTCATCGGCCGCACCCACACGGTACCAAACCATATGGGTCACAACAGGGGCGCGGTGATCTTCGATCACCACAACCTGCATACCGTTATTCAAATTAAACGAAGTGACGATCTCCGCATGTAATGCTGCGGGTAGAAACGCGCAAACAAATCCGACAAACCCAATTATTTTTCTCATACTCTGATTAAAGCCTCTTTGAATTGATTTACTAAAGACACCTAAGCATGAATTACGTATCCGACAAGAAGGCATACGTATTCGTGAGTTAACGTAATCGATACGCGCCACATCAGCAAAAGGTTAGTTTTTGCCGCGTCGACGCGCACGCCTAGTCTTAAACGGGTTTAGCGTCAGTGTTTTTTTCTTTGCCTGTTCAGGTGGCGCCGTTGGTGTACGGACACCCTGCGCACGCAACCTAGGCAATTCGTCATAAGGTTCCAAAGCCTGATCTTTTAGACGTTTCAGATAAGCATCATCGTTATACAGCCAACGGTCATAAAACCTAGCTTTATGTTTTTTGCGATATGCTTGGTCTTCTTCGGCCAGAACAGTGCGTATATCAGGCGACACCCCGTAACGTGATGCAGCCGTTATCAACGGTTGTTCACCTGAACCGATCAATCCACTATCCAGCTGTTCCAGTTTACCACCTAAAACAGCTACAGCATCATGTTGCGGTTGCACGTCAGCACGATTTTTTGAACCCAAAGTGGGTTCCGGTAAAGTCGCATAATCTTCCGGCATAACCAATTCTTTGGTCGGCAGAACCGCAAATTCATCAGGCCCGGCATCTTTCAGCCTGAAATTGCCGTTTTTCCCGAATACCGGGTTCTCATCACACCCCGCCAATACAACGATCAGCGATAGCGGTACGATTAATTTTAGTATTCGAACAAACATGTGCTGCCCACACCCAAAGGAACTGTTACGAATGCTGTTTAACCTAGAATTAAGCTGGCGTCACGCCCTCTTATTCAGCTTTTCTGAAAAGAATATCAGACCGAATGCACCAACGAAAACAAAGATGTCGGCCACATTGAACACATTGGGGTTTTCCCAGCTGCAACACGACATGTTCAAAAAGTCGGCAACCGCGCCATGAACCACGCGATCATAAGCGTTTCCAAGGGCACCACCGATGATACAGCCAAACAACAGGGCCGCCGCCCAACCTTTGAAATTGCGTGCGTACCACAACACTGCCAGCGAGATCAGAACCGCGAATGCAGTCAACCCCCAGCGCATGGCATCAGAATGCCCGGCAAATAACCCGAAATTAATGCCAGTATTCCAGCCCATGCGAAAGTTCAGCAAGGGCGGCAAGACATCAATGGCATAGATGTTTTTCAAATCAAGGTGAAAAACCACATACCATTTGGTAAACTGATCAATCAGAAACGCAAATGTTGCTATGATAAGTGTCTTGCCCAATGCTGGCCCTTAATGCCTGAAATGGCGCATGCCAGTATAGACCATCGCCAAACCGGCTTCATCCGCCGCTTTGATCACCTCATCATCGCGCATGGAACCGCCCGGTTGAATAACCGCTGTGGCACCTGCTTCGGCTGCTGTCAGCAAACCATCAGAGAATGGGAAGAAAGCATCGGATGCTACAACCGAGCCTTTGGTCAGCGGTTCCGCCAGCCCCATCGCCTCGGCCATATCAATCGATTTGCGCGCCGCAATGCGCGTACTGTCAACACGACTCATTTGGCCTGCCCCCACACCCACAGTTGCTTGATTCTTCACGTAGATAATCGCATTTGATTTCACATGTTTTGCAACTTTCCAGGCAAACAGCATATCGCGCAACTCGGCATCCGTTGGCGCGCGCTTAGTGACAACTTTCAAATCATCCAAGCTGATAAACCCGTTATCGCGATCCTGTATCAGATAGCCGCCTGATACCTGCTTCCAAACCTGACCACCCGTACGAATGTCAGGCAAACCGCCTGCTTCCAACAAGCGCAGATTCTTTTTTGCCGCAAAAATCGCTTTGGCTTCATCACTTATAGAGGGTGCTATCACAACTTCGGTGAAAATCTCAACAATCTGTTCGGCTGTTGCCGCGTCCAGCGTTTGATTTAACGCAATAATACCGCCAAAGGCAGACGTGCGGTCGCAATCAAACGCTGATTTATAGGCCTCTGCCAAAGTAGCCCCGCGCGCCACACCACAAGGGTTGGCGTGTTTGATGATCGCACAGGCCGGCCCATCCGCAGGATCAAATTCAGCCACCAACTCATAGGCCGCATCGGTATCGTTGATGTTGTTGTAGGACAAAGCCTTGCCTTGTAATTGCACAGCCGTAGAAACACCTGCACGCGTACTGCCATCGCTGTAAAAGCTGGCAGATTGATGCGGGTTCTCGCCATAACGCAAAGTTTGCACATGAGTACCCGCAATCGCTCTGCGACGCGGCTGTTCTTCCCCTATAGCACCTGCCATCCAAGTTGACACTGCCGCATCATAAGCACCTGTGCGCGCATAGGCGATCTGTGCCATTTTCTGACGATATGCCAAAGTTGTGCCCGCATCATTTGCCTGCATCTCTTCCAACAGGCCTGCGTAATCTTCCACATCCACAACCGTCACCACAAACCCATGGTTCTTGGATGCCGCCCGGATCATCGCAGGGCCACCAATATCAATATTTTCAATGCAATCGTTGTAAGAACCACCCGCAGCAACGGTCGCTTCAAACGGATAAAGGTTCACTACCAGCAGATCAATCGCGCCAATACCGTGTTCTGCCATCGCCGCCTGATGATCCGCGTTATCGCGCAGGGCCAGTAAACCGCCATGCACCATCGGGTGCAGCGTTTTCACGCGACCATCCATCATTTCAGGAAAGTTGGTGATTTCGGATACATCCCTCACAGGCAAACCCGCATCACGGATAGCTTTGGCAGTACCGCCCGTTGAAAGTAACTCAACACCTGAAGCGTTCAAAGCAGTGGCAAGATCAACAAGACCGGTTTTATCAGATACAGAAAGTAACGCGCGTCTTATGGTGACGGGGCTGTTAGACATTGGTTCGAAGTCCTTACATGTTCAGTTTGTAGTTGCTAGCCTTCTATACAGGTCAGCATCCAAGTTATTTCGCCTTCATAATTCACAACGTCCGAAGTTACCACGATCTGTTTTGTCGCGCGTGGCTGTAAACGTTCCGATGAATAATATGCACTGTCTTGCAGTGAAATCGTGCCGCCCGAGGCTTTGAAAACCCAGACCGAGTTATCTAGCAGTTGTAATGATACCGCCGTACCGCCTAAATCCAGCTCAGCATCCACATCAGGTGCAATATGAAACTTGGCCACTATGGGAATGCGATGTTCAATCTGGTGTTTTGTCGCCGCATCCAACGCCTTTCGGTCCTGTTTGCGATCACAATAAAACCGATCTGTTCCCGTCAGTACGCATCCACTACCGGTTAGTTCCAGTTTGCGGCTGTAAGTCAGGCCAACCGCATCCCTATAACCGGTGTGTGCTGCCATAAGCACCGCAACCCCATCATCATCCATACCTGCCACCTGAAGCAGCGTAACTTTGGCATCAGCGGCCATCGTAATAGGCTTATTTGGGGCATGTCCTTTTTGGTTTGGCACAAACGGTTGAAGGCTAGCGACCGTAAACCCACCAGCCCTATGGCTGGCTTTGCGTCGCTGATAGTTTAAATCCTGCCCCGTGCCCAAGCTTTGAAAAACCGGATGTTTGCCAAATGAAAATTCAAACGCCAAAGCGCATTCTAAACCTGTCTCATCCGTTTGCACATTCGGCCTATTGCCTGTATCAACTATTAACAGGCTATTTGCCTTGGTAATCCGCGAGTATCCCATAGCATAATCCAAGGTGGAACCCCACCGCGCGCCACTATCCATCATCACCTGATTAACCCGCTTCTTGGTTGCAGCTCGTCCGCCATGAAACTCTACCAACCTGCCATCATCCAACTGTAATGTTCGGATCACAGGCCTGATGCGCTCTATCGCATCCAGCACGGCGCGATGGGGTGTCAGTGACGCCGATGTCATACCCTGAACCACCCAGACCAACAGCGTTAGAATATCTAGCAACTCTTCGGGGTTGCGCGTGGGGATGCCCCCATCCGTATCAATATAGCATTCACATTCTTTACCCAAGACATACAAAGCAGGTTTCAGGTCTTTCCCGAACTCTTCCAAAGCCAGCGTACTATAGGCATAGCCCACAAGTGCCTGAAACCTCGGCAAGCCTTCGGGCGCATATTGCCAACGTTTTTTCAGGAACCGTGCGTGATGTGAAATAGAGCTGAAAAATTCTTTTTGGTCTTGCTTGCTGGAATTTCCCAACAACATAATTGCATGATTGATCAAACGAATAATCCGCGCACCCGCCAGTTCTGGTGTCCAGGCCGCGTTGTTGCCATTGCCAAAATGCTCTAACCATTTTGCGAACCATAAACGCGCAACAGCCGTACAATCGGCAGAGCCATTGGCGGCCAGATCATCCAACCAAAAAAAACCCTGCGCTTTAGCTTGAAATGCAATGTTATCGCTGTCCACATCCCAAATCGGCTCATCCGGATCGCGGATCAAACGCCCGTCGATCAGAAAGTTGCCGTTAGCCAGTTGCAATCCCTTTTGCGCCGACCCAACACCGTTGACCATCGGTTGCGAAGTGATGGATTTTGCCGTTTTGCCGCGCCTTGCCCGATGTGCCACAGCTTGTGTAGAGCGGCCTTCACGGCCACGCTTCAGCTGATTGAACAATTCAAAAATACTTGTCGGCACGTTTATAAAGACCCGTGTTACTTCATCATCTTATCTACGGCGCAAACCCCGTGCTGTCACTTGGTTTTGACCAGTTTCGCCACAAAGAACCCATCCATACCGCCCTTTTCAGGCCAATATGACGGCAATGTTCGCAGATACCCTTCAGGCGTCAGCCACTCATGCGGCACACCCAGCGCAGCCGCATCAATCGGCTCAACCGCTGCTTTATCATTACCCGCAAGAAATTCTGCAATCTGTTCTTCGCCTTCGCGCTTCAAAAGCGAACAGGTACTGTAAATCATCTGCCCGCCCGGCTTTAGCCATTCAAATGCGCGTTCCAGCATTTCCTTTTGCAAAGCCACCAGACTTTTTACCGCCGCCTTATCTTTCAGATGCGGCAAGTCAGGGTGGCGCCTGATCGTGCCCGTTGCGGTACAAGGCGCATCCAGCAGTATCGCATCATATTCCACACCGGGCTTCCACGTTAGAACATCCGCCGTCACAACCTTTGCCGCCATGCCCGTGCGTGACAGGTTCTCATGCACCCGCACCAGACGGTGCTTTGACAGATCCATCGCTGTTACGTCACCACCCATGGCGGTTAACTGCAAGGTTTTGCCCCCGGGGGCCGCACAAAGGTCTAATACCTTTGCGCCTTCAATCCCTGTAAAACATTTAGCAGGCAGACTTGCCGCATAATCCTGCACCCACCAAGCGCCTTCTTCAAAGCCGGCCAATGCAGAAACCTGCCCTGCCCTTTGCAAGCGCAAAGCCTTGTCGCTGATCGCTTCGGCCTCCAACAAATCAGCCAACTCATCCATATCCTCATCGCGCTTGACCGTAATATCCAGCGGCACCGCGCGCACATGCGCCTCTTCAATCAAAGCCACCGCATCGGCACCGTGGTCATTCAACATGATAGAGCGCAGATAATACGGTAGTTCCTGCGTAGGATGATCTTGCCAGTGTTCACGCCCCTCACCGTCCAGCTTACGCGCAACCGCATTGACCAAGCCCGCAATATGCACAGTTTTGCGCCCAAGTTTCGTAATATCAACAGCGGTATCTATCGCCGCATGTGGGCTGATCCCGTCGACCAGCAACTCTGCTGCGCATAAGCGCAAGATATTGCGCACCCGTAAAGGCGGCTCTTTTTTCAGATAGTAATCCAACAGCATATCTATTGGCTCAAGATGGCGCAGCGTTGAAAGCGTCAGGCTTTGCGCCCGTGCCCGCTCTGATCCCGATAATTTCCGTAAAATATCACTGCCCGCATCGGTCATTTCAGACATAGGGCGTTTATCGGTCAAAACCCCATTCAACAGGTTCAATGCCGCGATGCGCGCAGATAAGCCGGGTTTTGCCATTTTTTGTGCCTAACACATAAGGTTCTAAACGTTACCAGTGCTTATGCCTGAAATTTTACCATTCAACCAGTGCATAAAATTGCACTTCGCCCAAAGCTGCGTTAATGCTAGGCGCAACACGAAACAGGTTTCAAACAAATGCCCCAAACCGATAAAACCCAGCGCATCGCAAATGCAGCCATTCGCGCCTTGAAAGAGGCGGCAATGCGCAAAGAATCCCAAGATAATGCGGACATGCCAACCGAGTTGGGTGGCCGCGATGGCCCCGAACCCACCCGCTTTGGCGATTGGGAGAAAAAGGGTATTACATCGGATTTTTAGAAAATTCGAATGAAATACTTTGCCCGTGTTAACCCGATAATCCAATTTCGCTGTTTTAATTCGCCCACATTAGGGATGAATGATGCGATTTTTATATACTCTTGTGGTTTTGTTAGTGACCTTGCCGGTCACAGTAACAGCACAATCCAGCGCCAGAAATTTCACATGGATGACATGGGAACAGCGCGCCATTGATGCTAATCTTTGCCGCACCAAAGGCGTTTGCACCGCACAACGCAAATACATCACCCGCCTTGTCGAAGAACCAACTGAACAAAAAGCCCGTGAATTAGTCGGGGCCATTGATCAACTTGCCAAATTGCGCGGGCAACCCGTTGAACACCCTGAAACACCCCAAATGTGCCGCAAAACCGAAGCGGGCAGAATTCTGGGCTTCAACCCTGAACACTGGGACATGAGCGATAAATCCGCCGCCCTAAGGGGCCTGCAAGGCGTGTATTTTTCCGCGCAATCCATAAAAGGCCCCAAAAATTACAACGGCGCATTCGGCCCTGAGTTACAAGAACGCATGGAAAACCGTTTCCGTTCCGCCCGCTTGCCCATTTTGACCGAAGAGCAGATGGAAATAACGCCGGGCAAACCGCAACTGAACATCTATTTTTCCAACACCAAACCAGAAACAGGTTGCACCTATAGTGTATTTGTCAGCTTCACCCAAACCATGCTGTTAACCCGCAATCACACAGTGAAATTAAAGGTCGGTACATGGGGCGCCTCAGGCGGGCATTCCGCAGATTTTCCAAACGGTAATGAGATGGACGCAATCTTGCGCGTCATCGACAAATTTTTAAGTGATTATAAACGGGAAAATAGCCGTAAAGATTAAAGCCCTAAGACATCCATCATGTCATATTCGCCAGGCGATTTGCCTTGCCCCCAAAGGGCTGCTTTTAAAGCACCACGGGCAAAAATCTGGCGGTCTGTTGCCAAATGGCGCAACACAATCCGTTCACCGTCAGCAGCAAAAATCACATCATGCTCGCCCACAACATCGCCACCGCGAATGGCCGTAAAACCAATATCACCACGTTTACGTGCGCCGGTGATGCCATCGCGCCCACGGTCTGCTACATCATCCAATGAAACCCCGCGCCCTTCGGCGGCAGCTTCACCCAGCATCAAGGCCGTTCCCGAAGGCGCATCAACCTTATGACGGTGATGCGCCTCGACAATCTCAATATCGAAATCCTCATCCAAAGCTTGCGCGACTTTTTTGGTCAACTGCACCAACAAGTTCACCCCCAAACTCATATTCCCCGCCCGCACAATCGCACAATGGCGCGATGCGGCTGAGAGTTTCGCTAAATGATCCGCATCAAACCCCGTAGTGCCGATCACATGCACCGCACGCGCCTGTGCCGCCAATGCGGCATGGGCCACAGTTGCATCGGGGGATGTAAAATCAATAATCGCCTGGGTTTTGGCAAAAACTTCCAACGGATCATCCGACACCATCACACCGGTTTTCGCACCACCCATCGCAACACCCAAATCTTGGCCCACCCAAGCATGGCCCGCGCGTTCCGTCACGCCCGACAAAACCGCACGATCACTGTCGTTCACGGCCTTAATCAGCATCTGTCCCATACGGCCCGAAGCACCCACGATTGCAATTTGTGTCACATCAGACATTTCAAATTCTCCATATTCTTAATTCCCTTTACCGCGACAAAAGGCCAAAGGCTATAGCTTGCAGTTACCGCCCAACTCTCTTAAATGGCCTTAACGATAGACAGGATAGAAAACATGCACAGCCCCGATGGCCCCAGTCAACGACAATTACGTGTCGGCGAAATGCTGCGTCGCGCCATTTCTGAAATTCTGGCACGCGGTGATCTTTATGATCCCGATCTGGCCAATGTTTCTATCACCGTGGGCGAAGTGCGCACCTCACCTGACTTAAAAAACGCCACGGTTTTTGTGTATCCGCTAGGCGGGAAGAATGCAGAAAATATGGTTGCAGCTTTGAACAAAAGCAGCGGCGAAGTGCGCTATGCCCTAACCAAAAACATCACCCTGAAACACTCCCCCAAGATCAAATTCATGCTCGATACAACGTTCGATCAAATGGACGATACCCGCCGTTTGCTTAGCCAAGAAAACGTCACACGGGATTTAGGCGACGATGAACCAGAAGTCTAAAAAGCGCGATGTCGATGGCTGGCTGATCATCGACAAACCTGCCGGCATCACCTCGACCAGCGTTGTCAACAAAGTCAAATGGCTGTTTCAGGCTAAAAAAGCCGGCCACGCAGGCACGCTTGATCCAGATGCAACTGGCCTGTTGGCTGTGGCTTTCGGCGAAGCCACCAAAACCATCCCCTACATCACCGACGGGCTGAAAACCTATGAGTTTGTCATCACGATGGGTGCCGCCACCACGACCGATGATGCTGAAGGCGACATTATCAACAGTAATGAGTTGCGTCCAACGGATGCGGATATTCAAGCGGCTTTGCCTGCCTTCACTGGCTTAATATCCCAAACCCCACCAAAATTTTCCGCTGTTAAAATCAACGGCGAACGGGCCTATACCATTGCACGGCGCGGCGACGATGTTGAGCTGGCCGCGCGTGAATTGTTCGTTAACAAGTTGGAGTTTGTGAACCGTCTGTCGCAAGACGATGTTGAACTTGTCCTGCAATGCGGCAAAGGCGGTTATGTGCGCTCCATCGCCCGTGATTTGGGCGAAAATTTGGGCTGTCTTGCCCATGTAAAATGGTTACGCCGCCTGGATACTGGCCCCTTTGACATCGCCCAAAGCATATCCCTTGATGACCTGGTTGCCATCGAAGATATGACCGACCGCGAAGCGCGGCTATTGCCCATCGAAACCGGACTGGCTGAAATTGAACACGTCGAAATAAACGCACAAAACGCTGTCGACATCCAACATGGCATGAGCATTCTTGTAAAAGAAGACCCATCAGGCCCCGACGCCCCCGTTTGGGCAAACCTGAACGGAAAAGCCCAAGCCATAGGCACAATCGAACTTGGTACTTTCAAACCCAAGCGCGTCATCCTACAACGTAACGTATGATCACAAAGACACATACCAAAGGCGACGCTCCCTCTACCGCAATTTACTCAGATTGCGAAAACTACCGCTACAGCCTGACCCGCATCTGGGACGATACCGCACCGCGTGTGCTGTTCGTGATGCTAAACCCTTCCACTGCTACCGAAGTGCAAAATGACCCAACCGTGGAACGTTGCGAACGCCGTGCGCGCACCCTTGGGTATGGTGCCTTTTGCGTCTGCAACATATTCGCCTACCGTGCCACTGACCCGAAAAAAATGCGCAGCCAAACTGATCCCGTAGGCCCTGAAAATGACGCGGCCATTACAGATGCAGCCCTTTGGGCCAATGACATCGTCTGCGCATGGGGCACCCACGGCGCCCACATGGATCGCGGCCCAAGTGTTGAACGTATGTTGCGCAGTCAACCCAAACCCCTGACCCATCTGGGCCTAAGCATTGCAGGCCACCCCAAACATCCGCTTTACATTGGTTATAAAACCCAGCCACAGTCTTGGGATGAATAACCAAACCAAAGGTCTGTTGATCACCACGCTCGGCGTTCTTTTTGTCATTCCAGACGCCCTGTTTGTCCGCCTGATCGAGGCTGACGCCCTAACCATATCCTTCTGGCGCAACTTCCTGACAGGGTTTGTCACTTTGATAGGTCTATTTGCAATTTACCGCACAAAAACCATATCCAAGATCAAAAGCACCGGCCAAAATGGGATGATCTATGCCGCATTCACCGGACTAAGCTCCATACTATTCGTCACGGCAATTTCAAATACCAGTGTGGCGAATGTTGTTTTCATCCTAGCGTCGATGCCGATCTTTGCAGCCCTTTTCAGTTGGCTCTGGCTGGGCGAGCGCATCAGCAAGCGCATGGTCTGGACAATTCTTCTGGTGGCCCTTGGCCTGTCAGTAATCGCCTTTGGTTCCAGCACCAACGCAAACGCCCATTGGACAGGTGATTTAATGGCACTTGGGGTAGCATCATCATTCGCTGCTGGCCTCACGGCGGCACGCAGGGCCAAAAACATCTCAATCGTTCCCGCCATTCCAATCGCCTACATTGGGGCCGCTTTGGCAGTTTTACCTTTCACGGCACCTTTGGAAATTATCCCCGCACAATGGGGGTTTGTTGCCATGCACGGTGGTTTTTTCATCCTGATCAGCACAACATTTCTGGCCCTTGGCCCCCGCTATATCCCGTCTGCTGAGGTAGCACTACTGATCCTTTTGGAATCCGTCCTATCCCCGCTTCTAGTCTGGTTCGTCATAGGCGAAGAGCCGGGAAAATGGGCCATTATCGGCGGGGTCATCGTTATCAGCGTATTATTCGCCTCAAACATGATCGTGCTTTTACGAAAACGGCCCAACTGATCGCTATTTCAAAGCTGCCAATGCGGTACGCATCTGTGCCTGAATATCCGCGTCCTTAAGCTGGCCACTCTCACCATCAAACACATCATAGAAACTGGCAACCGAAAGATCAGCTTTCACAACTGCCCCGAAAAACGGTGCCGAAGTTTTCGCCAAAGCCAAAACACTGGCCGCACCACCCTTACCGGGCGAGGTTGCCATAATCACCATCGGTTTATCTTGAAAAACGGTGCCATCAAGGCGCGATGTCCAGTCAAACAGGTTCTTGTAGGCCGCCGTATAATTCCCGTTATGTTCGGCATAAGAAATCAGCAATGCATCCGCCCCACCAATTTTAGCCGAAAATTGACGTGCAAGGTCAGGGATGCCAGCCACCTCTTCTCTGTCACTGGTATAAATAGGCATTTCATAATCGTTAATATCCAGAAACTCGACTTGAGCATCTTTAATGATCTCGGCCTGCAATACATCCGCCGCATGGGCCACAAGTTGATGATTGATCGATTTAGAGCTGCCACTTGCAGCAAAAGCTAAAATTTTCATGGGTTTCCTCATTGTTTTTTTATAAACATATATGTATTCATAATATACACAATATATCTAAATACACATTAGATGTGCATTTTTGCAAAGGTCAACATGGATCATTGGAATGAAATCAGAACCGCTTACCACGTTGTACGATTAGGCACTGTCAGTGCGGCAGCCCAAGCCTTAGGCGTACACCGCGCAACGGTCATCCGCCATATCGATGCCTTAGAAGCCACATTGGGCGAAAAACTATTCCAACGCCATGCGCGCGGCTACACCCCCACCGAGGTTGGCCAAGATTTATTGCGCGTGGCCCAAGCCACAGATGATCAGTTCACCCAACTGGTCGGGCGCACTAAAGGTCGTGCGACAGATTTGTCAGGCGAACTTGTTGTCACTTCATTGGAATTCTTTGCCCAAGAATTACTGCCCACCTTGACCACATTCCAAGCACAATACCCTAATGTCATTATCCGTTTCATCACCAGTGATCGTATTTTCAAAATGGAATACGGTGAAGCCCACATCGCAATTCGCGCGGGTCAAAAACCGCAAGACCCCGACAATATAGTGCAACCTTTCACTAAGTTCGAGACCGGCCTATATGCCAGCCCCGATTATGCAGCCCGCAAAGGCATCCCCCAAAGCCCCGCAGATTACCCTGACCACAGCTTTGTCGGCTCAGACAACCCCAATTCCGGCGCGCCGTTTTTCATCTGGATGCGCGAAAACATCCCCGCAGACAGAATATCCCTGCATACAAACAGCCAACGCATCATGGATCAGGCCATTCTTTCGGGTATGGGTATTGGCTTTATGCGCGAAAAAGACGCCAAAATGCACGATATGATCGAGGTTTTGGCCCCCCGCGCAGAATGGCGCAACACGTCATGGCTGGTCACCCACGTAGACCTGCACCGCACCGCTAAGGTGCAGGCCTTTTTGACTATATTAAAGCAGCACATATAATCCACGAAAGATTCTGCTTCCATTCCACACGATTCACGCCTACAAGCCCCCATCCCGTGCAAATTCACGGGACTCCACGGGCCTTGCTGGACGACACCCCGGTATGTGCCATTAACTTTTCTCAAGGAGACCCCGATGTCGATCACACCAGAGCTGAAAGCACAGCTTATCAAAGAATATGCAACCAAGCCGGGTGACACTGGTTCACCTGAAGTTCAGGTTGCAATCCTAACGTCCCGTATCAAAACGCTGACAGAGCACTTTAAAACCAACAAAAAAGACAACCACTCTCGTCGTGGCCTTTTGAAAATGGTTGCCCTGCGCCGTAAGCTGCTGGACTATGCACGTGGCAAAGATGAGGCCCGTTATAAAGACCTGATCACACGCCTTGGCATTCGCCGTTAATTCGGACTGCATTCAAGAATTTAAACCCGTTCCGTTTGGAGCGGGTTTTTTCGTTTGGGGGGAATGTCCCGACTGGGGCATGGGGTTAGTGGATTGTTTTTGTTAAGTATTATAATTAATATATACAGTCGCGCAATTGACTTCTACGGCTAGATTATAACAAAATCTGTGTCGAAGTAACATGTTAGTCCCCGCCACTTAAGGGGATTTATTAAAAAGCAACTCGTCCAGGCCTCGTATTAGTCCAGTCGCAGAACTTACTTTTTTCGCCGCCAGTAAAGTACCGGCTACATATGGCTCGGCGCTTTGACCCGCTTCATGGCTAATAACCAGGTTTTCACCTTTCATTCCAAAAATGGCTTCGCACCGTAATGTAAACCCCGGCGTACGGATGCAATGGACCTGTACACCATTGACGTTTGCGCCACGGGCCTCTTGTGGTCCATGCAAGCTGTCTATTGGTCTAGCCTGTTTCGGCTTTTGGACATTGCCCAGTTTTTCAGCCAATTCCCGTGCTGTACCGCTTGGGACATCTTCTTTCTTTGCCCACGCATGCTCAAGCACCTCAAATTGAGGTATATGTTCAGCGGCAATCAGGGCCAGATGTTGCATTAATGTAGCCGTTAGGCTGAAATTCCCGCCACCAATGACGCCAACGCCTTTTTCATGTGCGAGGCGCGCAATCTCATCATAATCATCGAGCGTCAAACCCGAAGTGCCAACAACTACAGCAACCCCCTGCGAAATTGCGTATAAAACATGCTCTTTGACGGAATTTGTATTCGTGTAGTCGATAAATACGTCGACATCTGACTTCAAGGCATCGCGGACATTATCACAAATATCGACACCGATCCGTTTACCCAATCCCAATACTTCCCCAACATCGCAGCCCTTTGTAGATCGCGCCATAGCACTTACCAGCACCATGTCCTTACTCGCAATGATACCGCGGGCAACTTCTGAACCCGTCCATCCCGTAACACCCGCTACGCATACTTTAATAGCCATCGATTTTGTCTCCTGCAGATTTCTAATATCTTTCAAATACTTTGCTCTAACATGCCAATGTCTGCAAGGCCAAGGGCCGCATCCGACCTTGACGCGCAGGTCCCGCCCGTGCCGGTCACTGGCCAAAATCACCACCCCCCTTTCCAAACCCGCATTTTCCCTATATACGCGCGGCTATCTGAAACGCACCGCTTTGACCTTGGCGGACGCATAGGAACAAAGGTCAGTGGCAATGGGGCCACTATTTTATCGGGAGACCTTGGAACGCCAAGGAGTGCTCCTATGTTTAGGAAACATATATGTTTAACGTTGTTAAAAAATCAATCGAATGGGGCGAAGAAACCCTAACCTTGGAAACCGGCAAAATTGCGCGTCAAGCTGACGCTACTGTGATTGCCACTTTAGGTGAAACTTCAGTATTGGCGGCCGTCGTGTTTGCCAAAAAAGAAAAACCGGGCATGGATTTCTTTCCACTGACCGTGAACTACCAAGAAAAATACTATGCTGCCGGCAAAATCCCCGGTGGCTTTTTCAAACGCGAAGCCCGTCCTACTGAAAAAGAGACACTGACTGCGCGTTTGATCGACCGCCCAATTCGCCCGTTGTTTCTGCCAGGTTTCAAACATGAAACTCAGGTAACTTTAACGGTTCTTTCACACGACTTGGTTAATGATCCGGATATGGTTGCGATGATCGCGGCCTCTGCTGCACTGACATTGTCAGGCGCGCCGTTCCGTGGCCCGATTGCATCTTGCCGTGTTGGCTTTGAAGATGGCGATTATGTGCTGAACCCGACCGTGGACGACATGCACGACTTGCGCAACAAGCCAGAGCAACGTCTTGACCTTGTAGTAGCCGGTACAAAAGACGCGGTTATGATGGTCGAGTCAGAAGCATATGAATTGACTGAGGATGAAATGCTGGGTGCGATTAACTTTGCCCACGCACAAATCCAGCCGGTGATTGATATGATTATCGACATGGCAGAAGATGCAGCCAAAGAGCCGTATGATTACCAAGAGCCTGATTATAGTGCGCTTTATAAAGTCGTGAAAAAAGCTGGCGAAAAAGCTGTTCGTGCGGCGTTTGGTAATACAGATAAGCAAGAACGTACTGCGGCAATTTCTGCGGCACGCGATCTGATCAAGGAAAGCTTGACAGAAGAGCAGTTGGAAGACGGCAATTTAGGCACTTGTTTGAAGAAGCTGGAAGCTGAAGTTGTTCGTGGTGATATTGTTAAGACTGGCAAGCGTATTGATGGCCGTGATCTTTCTACGGTTCGTCAAATCGTTTCTGAAACTGGTATTTTGCCACGCACCCACGGGTCTGCACTGTTTACACGCGGTGAAACCCAAGGGTTGGTTGTGACCACATTGGGCACAGGCGACGACGAGCAAATGATTGATGCGCTGCAAGGCACATACCGCTCGCCTTTCTTGTTGCACTACAACTTCCCTCCTTATTCAGTTGGTGAATGTGGTCGTAACTTCGGCCCTGGCCGTCGTGAGATTGGTCATGGTAAACTGGCATGGCGTGCTTTGCAGGCGGTTTTGCCACCTGCGACTGACTTTCCATACACCATCCGTGTTGTATCAGAGATTACCGAGTCTAATGGTTCATCTTCTATGGCTTCCATCTGTGGTGGTTCTTTGTCTATGATGGATGCGGGCGTTCCGCTGAAAGCACCTGTTGCGGGTGTTGCTATGGGGTTGATCCTGCAAGACAGCGGCGAATACGCTATTTTGACAGACATCTTGGGTGATGAAGATCACTTGGGCGACATGGACTTTAAAGTGGCTGGTACTGAAAAAGGTATCACAAGCTTGCAAATGGACATCAAGATTGCCGGCATCACATCCGATATTATGGCAAAAGCCATGGCGCAGGCCAAAGATGGGCGTCTGCACATCCTTGGTGAAATGGCCAATGCTTTGACCGAAGCGGGTTCATTCAGTGAACATGCTCCACGCATTGAAACCATCCAGATCAACCCCGAGAAAATCCGTGAAGTGATCGGTTCTGGCGGTAAAGTGATCCGTGAGATTTGTGAAGTGTCCGGTGCCAAAGTTGACATCAACGACGACGGCGTGATCAAAATCGCATCTTCCAACGGCGAGCAAATTGAAAAAGCCCGCGCCATGATCATGGAAATAGCAGCCGAGCCGGAAGAAGGAATGATCTACGACGGTAAAGTTGTGAAGGTTATGGACTTCGGTGCATTCGTGAACTTCTTTGGTAAACGTGACGGCCTTGTGCATGTTTCACAAATGGCAAACGAGCGGGTTAATCACCCAAGCGATCTGGTTAAAGAAGGCCAAACAGTTAAAGTAAAACTGATGGGCTTTGATGACCGCGGAAAAGTGCGTTTGAGCATGAAAGTTGTCGATCAGGAAACTGGTAAAGAGATTACGAACGAAGGGTAAGCTTTAGCTAGCTTACAAACGTCATCCCCCGACTTGTTCGGGGGATCGCATATAGAAAGGCCTCGCGTTTGCGGGGCCTTTTTGCATCAATTGACTTCACAAGAGTTCAATGCCAATGTTGTGCCGCGTTTTAATTTAAGAGTAGGAAACCTTGAATGGCGAATAAAATTACAAAATTTCCTATTTCTTATTGGCAAAGAATGAAAAACAAACGGGGCATGCGAACTGTAAATTGTGAAATTAGTGGCAGGCACAGATACTAAAATGGGCCCACTAGTTATGGTCACTATTATGACTGACGGAAATAATAGTGACACCCCAGACCGCAAGATTTGCGAAATGGCTTTAAGCGTAGATGACCTTCGCAAAATGATAATAACTCTTGAAAATGATTTAATTAAAAAACCTACTGATTAATTCAATCTCAACACCTTCCGCCATCTTAGCCGTCGTCCTTAGACGAGGGCCGCGCCCGACCCTCCCCACGGGAGGGCGCAAGTGCACCCACCCAGGGTCGGGCGCTACGTGTATTATTTGAGATACCGTAAAACGCTTGCCCACCCAAGTCTTTCGGGGTCAGGTGCTTCGTACAGATAGTGACCTTGATCCAAATCAACGCACCACCCCGCCACAACATCTATAATCCCCCTAAACAACAACTTTATAGGTGCCACCCCATGACATATAAAACCATCACCCTTAGCCTGAAAAACTTGGAAAACGCCGAACGGTTATGCGCTTACGGCTGCATGGTTGCGCGTAAGTTCAATGCCCATCTGATCGGGGTGCATACCGTGCCCGCGATAGAAGTTTATCCCGGCATGTTGGCCCCTGCCAGTGTTAGCCAGATGACGGGATATCATGATGAGCAAAAAAAGAAATCTGCGCAGATAAAGAAAGTTTTTGAACATGCGGTGCGGGCGGAAGATTTCGTTGCCGAATGGCGTGAGGTGGATGCACAATATCTGGGCCGTGAGCATCATCTGATGGCTGACTGGATCGGCTCTGATCTGGTGATCATCGGGCAAACCAACCCTGATCGTGACCGCCGTGACCAACGCAGCCATGTGGAAAATGCGGTGCGCAATTCGGGTCGTCCCGTTCTGGTTCTGCCTTATGCGGGCAAGTTTGAAACCGTGGGTGAAAATATCCTGTTGGGGTGGAGTGGCACACGCGAAAGTACGCGGGCCGCACATGATGCATTGCCGTTCATCAAAACCGCCAAAGCCACCCAGATTTTCTGGGTCGGCAAGCAGAATGATCGCACACATTATCTGGAACAGACCGCGCGTGAAATGGCCGTGGGACTTGATCGTCACGGTGCCAAAGTGACGGTGATGCACCGCGAGCCGGGCGAGATTTCTATTGGCGATGAGCTGTTGAATGAGGCCAGTGATATGGGCACTGATCTGATTGTGACCGGCGGTTTTGGTCATTCCCGCGTTTACGATTTTGTTCTTGGGGCCACCACAAGCCATATCTTGAAATGTATGACGGTGCCGATTTTATTCTCACATTAAAACAAGAACGGCCCCTAACATCGTCAAGGGCCGTTCTTTTAAAACTTGTGAATACTTATGACGGCAAGGATGTCTTGCGCAGGTAAGGTAACACCGTTTCAAACTCACCAAACTTGGCTTTGGCATCTTCATTGCTGACGGTCGGCGGGATGATCACATCTTGGCCGGTTACCCAGTTAGCAGGTGTTGCAACACCGTGTTCGGTTGTCGTTTGCAAAGCGTCCAATGCACGCAAAATCTCGGCAAAGTTACGGCCCACTGACATTGGGTAAGTCATTGAAAGTTTTAGCTGTTTATCCGGCCCGATGATAAACACAGAACGCACAGTGGCACTGTCGGCAGGGGTGCGCCCGTCAGGCATGTAAGCTTCGGCCGGCAGCATATCAAAGGCTTTGGACACGGCCAAATCCTCATCCGCAATAATCGGGAAACCCGCTTTTGCGCCAGAAACCTGTTCAATATCCGCTTTCCATTTTTTGTGATCTTCAACACCGTCGACAGAAATGCCCATCACTTTGGTGCCGCGCTTTTCCCATTCATCGGCAAGTTGGCCAACAGCACCGAACTCAGTGGTGCAAACTGGGGTGAAATCTTTGGGGTGGCTGAACAAAATTGCCCAGCTGTCACCAATCCAGTCATGGAAATGGAACGTGCCCTGATCGGTCACGGCAGTAAAATTCGGGACGACATCGTTGATGCGTAAAGACATGTCGGGTTCTCCTTAAGACAGATATTTCATTCGTAATTGGCTTTATTCGTAAGGTCAATTCCACAAATCGTATTAAATCTGCCAGCTATAAAATAACTTACAAGTAATATAAAATTATTTACAAGTATTATAAAGTAATTGACAAGCGTTCCAATAACCACAACACTCTTATAAGTTGATTTCAGCCTAAGGGATACCATTATTCACAAACCAGCCTGCGGCCATATAACTCTTGGCTTTATTTAGTAACTCATGCGGCACTGCAGGCATTACAAAGGGGAAAATATGTATTTTCGGCTCAAAAAAACGACCGTAGCACTTATCATTGCAAGCGTATTCAGTTCTACATTTTTAACTTCAAAACCAGCGCAGGCACAAGATGCTTGTATAGGATCAATAATGTTAACCGGCGCAAACTTTTGCCCGCGCGGTTACGCGGATGCAAACGGGCAGCTGTTTCCAATTTCACAAAACACTGCACTGTTTTTATTTGGAACAATGTATGGTGGGGATGGCAGATCCTCCTTCGCCTTACCAGATCTACGCAGCCGCAGCCCGATGCATATCGGTACAGGGCCAGGATTATCACCGGTCACACAAGGTCAAAGGCTGGGTGCTGAACATACAACTGTCAGCATCGCGAACATGCCTGCACATACCCACGATCTGAATGCCACTTCAACCGTGGCAAATACATCCAGCCCTGGTCAAGACCTGTTAGCGCGCGGCCAGTTCTATGCAAATGGCCCAACGAATAAAGTAATGGGGTCAACGGCAATAGGGTCAACTGGGCGGGACTCCAATACCCACCAGATCACCCGCACTTGGCTTGCGTTATTGCGTAGCTATGCAAGGGCTTTTTTGTTCACACAAGGTCAAAGGCTGGGTGCTGAACATACAACTGTCAGCATCGCGAACATGCCTGCACATACCCACGATCTGAATGCCACTTCAACCGTGGCAAATACATCCAGCCCTGGTCAAGACCTGTTAGCGCGCGGCCAGTTCTATGCAAATGGCCCAACGAATAAAGTAATGGGGTCAACGGCAATAGGGTCAACTGGCGGCGGGACTCCAATACCCACCAGATCACCCGCACTTGGCTTGCGTTATTGCGTAGCTATGCAAGGGCTTTTTTGTTCTAGGAATTAAATAAATTTTAAACCTGTAGGCCAATCAGAATGGCCTGCAGGATTACGCCAGTAAACCACGACGGATCAAGTTCAGCCCTAGCACCAGAAACGCGCATAAAAATACTTTGGTGAATTGTTTGGTATCCATGCGCTGGCGAAGCTTTTCGCCCAGATACATCCCGATGAAAGTAGGAACCAGCAAAGCCACGCCCGTTATTGCAAGCGGTGCCGTCAGTTCACCCGACACAATAAACCCTGCGAGCAGAAACACTGATTGGATTGAAAACATCACCCCCAAGGTCTGGATAAACTGATCCTTTTCCATCCGGTGTGCCATCAGATAAATCGCCAAAGGCGGGCCCCATATGGCGGTTAGCCCGCCCAGAATACCGCCAATAATTCCCGCCGTGATTTGTGCGGCTTTATCGTACTTTGCACTGAGTTCCGGGATGAATGAAAACAGGCTGCTTAACGCGAATATCGTCATTGAGACCCCGACGCTGACCAGCAATATCGGCAATGGCACTTGTGCACCGACAATGGCTACCACGAAAATCCCGACACTGGCAAAGGCGCAAAAATATTTATGCTTTTTCACAATTTCCCACATGCTGCCGCCAACCATGGCTTGGCGCATGTTGGTTGCCATGATCGCAAACAGGATCAGTGCCACTGCCATCCGTGGCTCATAAATAAAGGTCAGAAACCCCAAAAGCAGCGTCGGCAGGCCGATACCAAGGGTACCTTTCACAAAGCCGCCGAACAGGAAGATTGCAAACAGGATATAGAATTCCATCGTTATCACACTTACCTCCGATAAGATCGCTCTTGTCTTAACACGCGCTCAATGCAACTGTCCCCAAAACATGTTCAATAACAAGAGGTTTATCATGCTGGAAAAACGCGATTTCTATATTAATGGTGCGTGGGTCAACCCTGCCAAAGCAAATGACCTGAACGTCATCAACCCTGCAAACGAAGACCCGTGTGCTGTGATTTCACTGGGCGATCAGGCCGATACAGATGCCGCCGTTGCCGCCGCCAAGGCCGCGTTTGGGGCTTGGGCTGCAACCCCCAAAGAGGAACGTCTTGATCTGATCAAGGCATTATACGCCGAATATAAAAACCGCGCGGGCGATATGGCCGAAGCCATATCCATGGAAATGGGTGCACCGATTGATATGGCGCGTGCCGCACAGGTCGGTGCAGGCATTCGGCACATCAAAGGTTTCATCGACAGCTTTGATGCGGTTGAGTTTGAAAGCAGCCCGTGGCCTGATACCCCCAGCGAAAAAATCTACCGTGAACCCATCGGGGTTTGCGCCATGATCACGCCGTGGAACTGGCCAATGAACCAGGTTACCCTAAAGGTCATCCCTGCATTGGCGGTGGGGTGTACTGTGGTGTTGAAACCATCGGAAGAGTCGCCCCTGTCATCCATCATTTTCGCAGAAATCGTTGATAAAGCGGGCTTTCCCAAAGGTGTGTTCAACATGGTAAACGGCGACGGTGTTGGCGTTGGCAGCCAGCTATCCTGCCACAAAGATGTTGATATGATCAGCTTTACGGGTTCCACCCGCGCAGGCAGCCTGATCACCAAAGCGGCGGCTGATACAGTCAAGCGCGTGACGCTGGAATTAGGCGGTAAAGGTGCCAATATCATCTTTGCGGACGCCGATGAAAAAGCCGTTGTTCGCGGCGCACGCCACTGTTTTGCCAACACCGGCCAATCGTGCAACGCGCCCACCCGTATGCTGGTGGAACGCAGCCGTTATGATGCAGCCATCGAGCAGGCCACCGAAGTGGCCAATAAAACCACGATGAATGATCCGGCGCAAAGTGGCCGTCATATCGGCCCTGTTGTCAACAAACTGCAGTTCGACAAAATCCAAGGGTTGATTGAGGTTGGTATGGGTGAAGCCCACCTGACCGCAGGTGGCCTTGGCCGCCCAGAAGGGTTAAACCGTGGGTATTATGTGCGCCCGACCGTGTTTGCTGATGTCAGCAATGATATGACCATCGCACGTGAAGAAGTGTTCGGCCCGGTGCTGGCAGTGATCCCGTTTGATACCGAAGAAGAAGCCATCCAAATTGCCAATGATACGGTTTACGGGCTAACTAATTATCTGCAGACACAAGACCCTGCCAAAGCTGAACGCGTGGCAAAACGATTACGTTCCGGCATGGTGAGGATCAACGGCACCGATAGTGCGCATCCGTCACCCTTTGGCGGTTACAAACAATCCGGTAACGGGCGCGAAGGCGGTATTTGGGGTTTGGAAGATTTCCTTGAGATTAAACACGTGTCTGGGTTAAGTAGTTAACATAACCTTATGAGGCTCAAATGATTTCAGTTCGTGTTCTACTTTGTGCAGCGATCCTAGCCGCTGCCCCCCTTACCGCTTCCGCCAAAACCTGTGGCGGCAGTTTTAATGGGTGGATGACAAAACTAAAGGCCGAGGCGGTTTCCAAGGGAAGTAGCAAAGCACAAGTAAACAAGTTCTTTCGCGCAGCCCGCATTGATCCGAAAGTTTTAAAAGCCGACCGCTCCCAAGGTGTGTTTCGCCTGACATTTTCTGAATTTGCAGGGCGTGCAATCAGTTCTGGCCGTATGAACAACGGCAAGAAAAACATGCAGAAATACGGGCGGGTCTTTGCAAAGGTTCAAAAAACCTATGGCGTACAACCCGCCGTTCTGACCGCATTCTGGGCATTGGAAACTGACTACGGGGCGGTGCAGGGTAATTTCAATACGCTGAATTCACTGATCACGCTATCACATGATTGCCGCCGACCTGACCTGTTTCGCCCGCAAATATTCGCCACAATAGAGCTGTGGAAACGCGGCGATTTTGATCCTGTCAAAACCAAAGGCGCGTGGGCCGGTGAGATCGGCATGGTGCAAATGCTGCCCGAAGACATTCTAAATCGCGGTGTGGATGGCGACGGCGATGGCCGTGTGCGCCTGAAAACCAGCGCACCTGATGCGCTGATGACGGGCGGGCGTTTGTTAAAAGACTTGGGCTGGACTGCCAACCAGCCGTGGCTGGTTGAGGTGAGTGTGCCCAAAGGTTTGAACTGGGCGCAAACCGGTTTAGATAAAACCCAATCGGTATCCAGCTGGGCCAATAAAGGCGTTAAAGCCCGCAGCGGTAAGTTGCCCAAGGGCAATCTGCAAGCCGCGTTGATGTTGCCCCAAGGGCGCAAAGGCCCTGCATTTCTGGCAATGCCGAACTTCTTTGTCTATTTCGAGTGGAACAAATCATTGGTCTACGTCACCACGGCAGCCTATTTCGCTACAAGACTGGCAGGTGCGCCGCGTTTCAATTTAGGCAAACCCGACCCTGCGTTTAGTGCCAATGGGATGAAAGCCCTGCAACGCAAATTGAAAGCACGCGGCCATGATGTGGGCAAGGTTGACGGAATATTAGGGGCTAAGACACGTGCCGCCGTGCAAAAAGAACAGATGCGTTTGGGGCTGCCTGCGGATGCATGGCCAACGGCGGGTTTGGCCAAGAAGCTGTAGTTGATTTTGTTTTCATCGAAGTAAATTTAACAAAGCCTGAAGCAACACTGGGGCTAATAGAAAAAACACATAATCAAAGGCAGGAACATAACACTGATGACCGCAACTAAACCCGTGGTCCTTGGGGGGATAAGGTAAGATTTTTCAGGTCGGCGCGGGTTGTAGAAAATACGAACCCGGCCATCATCTCTTGTCTCAACGTGCTTCATTTGAAGGCGCAGCAAGAAACGCAGATTATGCGATGCAATCATTATAAAAGGGCTAAGACGGCGGCCCTGGTATTCTTTGCCATCGACAATGTAAGTATACGAAACCTGAGCAAAATAATTCTGATCACGGGTGCTGGTGCTGGTGCTCAGAAACTCAAAATTACTTTGCTTCAACCCCCCAAACACGCTGGGCCAACGACGAATGCGAAGGCAATAAAAAAGGGCGTAGCTGCCTAAAACCAAACAGTATATTGCGAAGATAAAAAGCCAGGTTTCCGGATCGCCGCTTTTTAATTGATCAATGAACTTATCCATGTTCGCGCCTTTACAGTCATTGGTGTTTCAGAAACAACTAAACCTCAACCACCATCTTCTCAGCCTCAACCAGATCAACTGATACCAGTTGGCTGACGCCCTGTTCGGCCATGGTCACACCAAACAAACGATCCATGCGCGACATGGTGATAGCGTGGTGGGTGATGATCAGAAAACGCGTATTTGTACGCGTGGTCATCTCGTCCAGCAGGTCGCAAAACCGTGTGACATTGGCGTCATCCAGCGGTGCGTCGACCTCATCCAGTACACAAATCGGTGACGGGTTGGCCAGGAACACCGCGAATATCAGCGACATTGCCGTCAGGGTTTGTTCGCCGCCTGACAGCAATGACAGTGTTGACAGTTTCTTGCCGGGCGGTTGGCACATCAGTTCAAGCCCGGCTTCCAGCGGGTCGTCGCTTTCGACCAGAACCAAGTTAGCCTCACCACCGCCAAACAGATGCGTAAACAGCAGGCTGAAGTTTTTGTTTACCTCGTCAAAAGCGGCCAGCAAGCGTTGGCGGCCTTCTTTGTTCAGGCTGGCGATGCCCGTGCGCAATTTGCGAATAGCCGCTTCCAGATCAACCTTTTCAGTGACCAGAGTATCGCGTTCGTGCGCCACTTCTTTGGCGTCTTCTTCGGCCCGCAAGTTCACTGCCCCCAGCGCATCGCGTTGGCGGCGCAGGCGCATCACATCGCTTTCAACGCGCGTGGCATCGGGCATTTTATCCGGATCAATATCAAGCTGTTCCAACAGGGTTTCAGGCCCGGTTTCCAACTCTTCATGAATGCGGTCGGCCGCCGTTGAAACCTGAATGCGCGCGGCATCTGAAACTGCATCCGCACGCGCACGTGCTTCACGTGCAGATGATGCCGCACGTTCCGCTTCACGTTCGGTATTTTCCGCCGTGCGCAATGTGGTTTCGGCCAGTGCCAAAGCATCTGATGCCGCTTTCAGCCGCTCTTGCGCCTTCGCAATCGCTTTTGATAATTCTTCACGTTTAGCTGCAATCTCTTCAGGGGCAGAGGTTGCTTCTTTCAACTCTACTTCCGAATTTACTTTCCGCTCTTCCAGCTCTGAAATCCGCTTACCGGCGGTTTCCAAGCGGTATTTCCAGCCGCTGACCTCTTTGGTTATTTCTTGCTGGCGGCGCAGCCGTGTTTCGCCTTCGCGGCGCACTTCATCGTACAAAGATCGCTTAGTCAGCATTGTCATACGTGCGGCTTCAACGGCCACTTTCAGGCCTTCAATATCACTGCGCGCCGTGTCCAGATCACCCAAGTCGCGGATGCCAAGTTCTGCCTCTTTCAGGCCCGCGCGTGCCATTGTAGTTTCTTCTTCCAGCCGCGTTTTAGACAGTTGCAAAGTTTCCAGCTTGCCCGAAAGCATATCGCGGTCAGCCTCGGCGCGTGACATTTGCCGTGTTGCATCCGTTGCCGTATCATCCGCCGTTTTACGATTGCGCCTTGCTTCATGATCCGCTTCGGTTGCCGCCTGCAAAGTTGCATGTGCCAGATCAAAAGCCGCGCGTGCAGCGGTTGCTTTTGCATCCGCGTGCCCGTGAGTTTCCTTTAACGCCAGCAAACGGTTTTCCTGTTGCAAACGCAAAGCCGCTTCTGTGGGGGTATCTTCGCCGCCTGCGCGGTAGCCATCCCAACGCCACAGATCACCTTCAACGCTGACCAGCCGTTGGCCCGGCTTCAACGCCGCTTGCAATCTTGCCCCGTCTGCTTGGGCGACCAGCCCGATTTGGCTTAGGCGGCGTGATAGCACATCAGGTGCCGTTACATAAACGCCAAGGGCTTCAGCCCCGCCCGGCAGGTCGGCATTTGCCGCATAATCGGCCAAACGCGCCCAGCCTGAAACCCCTTCCGGCCCCACAATAGGGGCTTTCAGATCGTCAGCTAATGCAGCACCCAATGCAGCTTCATAACCTGCTTTTGCACGCACGTCATCGATCAGCTGTGCGCCTGTATCGCGATCGCGCGAAATCACCCGTTCTAGGGCTGCAACTTCTGCGCCCAGCGCATTGGCTTCGCCTTCGGCTTCAGACAATGCCCCGCGCACTTCGCTTTCAGCGGCCTGCGCATCCACGCGTTTGCGATCCATATCGGCCAGTAGCTGTTCGGCACGCAAAGCTGCTTCATGAGATACCGCATATTTGGTTTGTGCCTGCTTCAAACGCTCTTGCGCATCTTTCAAACCGTCTTGTGCAAACACAACTGATTGTGCAGCTGCGCCACTTTGTTCTTCACGTTTTGCATAGGTACTTTGCGCATCTTCCAGCTTGCGGTGTGCAGACTGATGGCGTGCTGCCAGTCGCGCCACGTCTTCAGATTGTTTATCCAGACCCGCTTCTTTTTCCTGCATGATAATGGCGGCATCACGGGCCGCTTTATTGGACGCTTCAACCTTATCATCATGCCCAAGGGATGCTTTATCCAGCGCGTCTTTTTCCCAGTTCAGCCGCTCAATGGTTTCATCCGCGTCTTTGTTCAACCCGCGTTCGCGTTCAATATCCTGGCCCAGTTGGGTGATGCGCGATTGCAGTGTTTCAATGGTTTGCCGCGCACGGTTTTCCTGATCGCTTAAGGTATCGCGTTCCACCACCAGTCGTTGGGCAATCGCCCCCGCAATGCTTTCTTCTTCGCGCAAAGGCGGTATTTTATCTTCAAGTGCAGCCCGCAGTTTTGCCGCTTGCGTTGCCGCCCCTTGGGCCGCACCCGCCGTTTTGCTGGCCTCGGTCAAAGCAAGTTCCGCCCCAAGACGGGCAGCTTCGGCCTCTTTCCAGCGGCCATATAGCAACAGGCCTTCTGAGTGCCGCAACTGTTCGCCGATTTCACGGTAACGCGCCGCTTGGCGCACTTGGCGGGTAAGTGTGTTTAGCTGGCTGTCCAACTGTTCGACCACATCATCGACACGGGTCAGATTGGTTTCAGCACCTTTAAGCTTCAGTTCAGCCTCATGACGCCTTTGATACAAGCCTGAAATCCCTGCGGCTTCTTCCAAAATGCGCCGACGCGCTTTTGGTTTTGCATTGATCAGCTCAGATATTTTACCCTGCCCCACCAAAGCGGGCGAATGCGCACCTGTTGAGGCATCCGCGAACAGCATCTGCACATCACGCGCCCGGCTGTCTTTGCCGTTGGCCTTATAGGCTGACCCCACATCGCGGGTAATGCGCCGTATCACTTCCAGACTGTCCGCGTCATTAAACGCAGGGGGTGCCGTGCGGTCTTTGTTGCCCAGCAAAAGTGACACTTCCGCGTAGTTACGCGCAGGCCGCGCCGACGCGCCCGCAAAAATCACATCATCCATGCCGCCGCCCCGCATGGCCGTTGGGCGGTTTTCACCCATCACCCAACGCAGGGCTTCCAGCAGGTTGGATTTACCGCAGCCGTTTGGCCCCACAACGCCTGTTAGCCCATCGGAAATGATCAATTCCGTGGGGTCTACGAAGCTTTTAAAGCCTGTCAGTCTAAGTTTGCTGAACTTCATAAGCGGATTTGGGTCCTGATGATTCCATTAGGTACCAAAATGTCGGCTAGACCCCCTGCGAGTCAACCTTCAAACCCGCTTCAAACCCGATATATTGCGTATTTTGGTGAGTTATCCACAACATATTGCTAGTTTTACTAATAATTAACCATTCCGCACTCACACGCAAATGACGTAATTATGCATATCGCAGTCGCAAACCCTCTTGACCAACCGCACGAGAACCGCCAATAAAGACGGGCATGGTTCCCCATAAGTGCGCAAAGCGTTCGGGGATCAAATGGGAATGTGGACAGGGTCGACCCAAAAGGGGCCTAAAGCCACAACCGCCCCCGCGACTGTATGTGGAGAGCGCCCGTCAACTAAGCCACTGGTGGAAACACTGGGAAGGCAGACGAAGCGTGATGATCCATAAGTCAGGAGACCAGCCTTGCGTGACTTTAACCAAAGCTGTCGGGAGTGACGGCATTAGGAGACTATTATGACAACGATTACACAAACAAATACACGCGCAGCATCAAGCACTTTGGCCATCGCATTCGCGGCCTTTTTGGGCCTGGGCATCATGATTTTTGCTGGCCACCTGCAAGCAGCAACATTGCACGATGCCGCACATGACATGCGCCACGCATCAAGCTTTCCCTGCCACTAGAACATGTTCTCACGCATATTGACCAGCGCAGTGTTCGCTGGTTTTGCCGCAGGGTTGATTTTCGCCGTGCTGCAATTTTTCTTTGTGCAACCCGTATTGCTACATGCAGAACTGTATGAAACCGGTGCCAAGGTGCATTTCGGTGAAGCTGGCAGTATGGGCCACGGCCCAGCCATTTCGCTTGAAATGGTACGCAACAGTCTAAGCATTCTGTTCGGTGCATTGATCTTCACAGGTTATGGCCTGATGCTGGTTGCCGCTATGGCGCTGGCCGATGAACGTGGCGTAGAGATCACACCCCGCAAAGGCATCCTTTGGGGTGTCGCGGGTTTTATCGCTGTGCAACTGGCACCCGGCATCAGCCTGTCACCAGAGGTGCCGGGCAGTGCAGCAGCAGACGTGGCTTTGCGCCAAATGTGGTGGTTCCCAACAGTGGCAGCCGCAGCCCTTGCAATGGCTTTGCTGGCATTTGGGCAGAACTGGAAAGCGTGGGGGGCAGCCATCGTTTTATTGGTCGTGCCACACATCATTGGCGCACCGCACCCTGATACGTTCACAGGCACCACACCGCCTGAACTGGGCAGCCTGTTTGCCGCCCGTGTGTTCGGTGTGAACCTTGCCGCGTGGGCCATGCTTGGTTTGATGGCAGCGTATTTCTGGAACCGCGAAGCGGACGCTTAAAACTTTCAAGGGTTGCCCGATACTGGGCAGCCCTTTGAACCACTCATATATAACGAGGGCAAAATGCGTAAACCATTTGCACTTTTACTGATCGGTCTGTTCTTTGGCTGTGGCTTGGGCTTTATACTGGCCGCAGCAAACGGCATCACACTGGACGGCCATGATCATGGTAGTGATCATCACGCCACCACCGATCACGGGCATAACCACGGTCAAATGATTGTGCTGCCCGAAGGAGACAACGCCCCAACCATGAAGATCGTGCTGCACCCTGATGCGGCGGCAGGTTGGAATTTGGAAGTGATCACGACCAATTTTACCTTCACACCCAAAAACGTGAACCAAGCCCCTATCGCGGGTGAGGGCCATGCGCATGTCTATGTGAACGGCAAAAAACTGGCACGTATCTATGCGCCTTGGATGCATATCGGCAGCTTGCCTGCGGGCGAAACAACTGTGACGGTTTCCCTGAACGCCAATGACCACAGCCCGCTAAGTGTGGGTGACAATCCGCTAAGTGCTGACGTGACTATTCAGGTGCCGTGATGGGATCAGCTGGAATGCGCCCCAACAGGCAAAAGCGCAATCGCCCGCAAGGCCGCGCGTCTTCTATCCAGCCGTCTTTTGCTGCGATATATAACTTTGCAAAGGCCAGAATATCCTGCTGGTCGTCCGCAGGATCAATGCCCGAAAACATATATGCGGCTTTGCCTTTGGCGCGAAATGAAACGGCCACAGGGTTGGCGCAGGCAGACATGCATTCAAAGGTTTCAATGTTGAAATCACGAATTTCGGCATCTTTGGAAGTCGCAAAAATATCCCTCAACGCCTCTGCCAAAGCCACCCCTTGCGGTGTATCTTCTGCATTCTTGCAGCAGGTTGAACATATGAAAACAGTATGGCGCAATGGCGGGCCTTTTGGGCTGGGGTTTGTAAGCTATATTCCCCCTAACCTACCCGATCAAATCAGACAAGACTCTGCCCGCCGCTTTGATTATAACATTTTGAACACATGAATTGGAACTGAACATGGCCCAAAAAATACCCGCAACTGTTGTCACCGGTTTTCTAGGTGCCGGCAAAACCACCCTGATCCGCCACATGCTGCAAAATGCACAAGGCAAGCGCATTGCGCTGATCATTAACGAGTTTGGCGATCTGGGTGTGGACGGCGATATTCTAACCGGCTGTGGCGATGAAACCTGCACGGCGGACGATATTGTGGAGCTGTCGAACGGCTGCATTTGTTGCACCGTGGCAGACGAGTTTATCCCGACCATTGAAAAGCTGCTGGCGCGTGACCCAAAACCCGATCACATCGTGATCGAAACATCCGGCCTTGCCCTGCCGCAGCCGTTGGTACAGGCGTTCAACTGGCCAGACATCAAAACCAAAGTGACTGTTGATGGCGTGATCACGGTGGTGGATGGCAAAGCCGTTTCCGAAGGCCGTTTTGCCCATTCCGTGGCAGCGGTGGATGCGCAACGCGCGCAGGATGAAAACCTTGATCATGAAACGCCGTTGTCCGAATTGTTCGAGGATCAAGTGGCTTGTGCCGATATGATTGTGGTGAATAAATCTGATCTGTTGGGCGAAGAAGACGCCTCTGCGTTGGTTGCTAAACTGAAGGCAGAAAGCCGTGCAGGCGTGCAAGTGGTCAAAGCCACAATGGGCGCATTGCCCGTGAATGTTTTGTTGGGTCAAGGCGTCGGGGCCGAGGATGATATGGCGGCGCGGCACGCGCATCACCACCATCACCACGATGACGACCATGAAGAAGATCACGACGATCACCACCACCATGACCACGATCATGATGAGTTTGAAAGCTTCGTGGTAGAACGCGGTGAGATCACTGACGTTTCCGCATTTTCGGCAAAAGTCGCAAACATCATCCGCGAACATGACATCTTGCGCCTGAAAGGTTTCGTTGCTGTCACAGGCAAACCCATGCGCCTGACCGTGCAGGCGGTTGGCCCGCGCATCGACAGCTATTTCGACAAACCCTTTGGCAGCTCCCCACGCGTCACACGGTTGGTGGTGATCGGTCAAGCGGGCCTTGATCAAGCGGCCATTACCAAGGCCCTGCAAGCGTGACGCAGATAACTGTCACACAAGAAAGCCCCGTCACAGATGACGGGCACATGCTGATCAACGGCAGTGAGGCAGCTTTGCGTGCAGTTTATTCGGCGGATGAGTGCTTCACCTTCACGGCGGATGAATTGCTGGACGATAAGGTCGCTTTCTTTGTTGCCCGCAAAAACGGCGATGCAATGGGTTGTGTGGCTTTAGTCAATGAAGGTGCATATGGCGAGATTAAACGGCTTTATGTGCCGGATCACGCGCGGGGCTTGGGCATTGCCAAGGTTCTGATGGCACATATTGAGGTGCAGGCAAAAACCCAAGGGCTGCCCTTGATGAGACTGGAAACCGGCGACAAACTGGCCGCCGCTGTCGCCCTGTATAAATCACTGGGGTACAACATCTGCGGCAAATTCGGCCCTTATAAAGAAGATCCTGTCAGCCTGTTCATGGAAAAGGCCCTATAGATGCACCTGCTTGCCGCAACACCGGGGGCCATCGACGATGGTTCAGAACCCTTTGATCTGGGCCAAACCCCTGCCGATATCGTGTTTATCTCAGCCGCTGACACCGAACTTGCGGGGCTTTCTGAAGCATACTCCACATTGGATGATACTGGCAGCCTGCGGCTGGCCAGCATGATGCACCTGCAACACCCGATGTCGGTTGATCTGCATATTGAAAACTGTGCGCAGAAATCCAAACTGGTGATTGCACGTGTGCTGGGCGGCACTGGCTACTGGAAATATGGACTGGAACAATATGCCGCCCGTCTTGGTGTTGCTGGCATCCCGTTCGTGGCTTTGCCAGGCGACGATAAACCCGATCAAGAGTTGTGGGATCTGTCCACCGTTGGCCGCGAAGACTGGGAAGCCCTGTGGGCCTATATGGTCGAAGGTGGCCCGCAAAATGCCGTGAATTTTCTGCGCTATGCCAATGCCATGTTGGACGGAACGGATAAACCCGAACAGGCTAAACCGTTGTTACGTGCGGGCGTCTATTGGCCAGGGGCCGGCATTGCAAACCTGAGCGCGGCACAAGCAAACTGGACAGATGGCGCACCTGTTGTGCCGATCATATTTTACCGCGCTTTGGTGCAAGGGGCAGGGTTGAACCCGATCAACAGGCTGGTCAAAAGCCTTTTGCGTCGCGGATTGAACCCGTTACCTATTTTCGTCGCGTCCCTGAAAGACCCAGTGTCGGTTGCCACCCTGCAAAGCCTGTTTGAAAACGCCCCGCCTTCCACAATTCTAAACTGCACCAGCTTTGCCGTTGGCTCGCCGCATCAAGATGAGCATGGAAAAGGCGCATCGAACCCCTTCACCATGCCCGCCGCAAACGGATCGCCTGTGTTTCAGGTGGTGCTTTCAGCGGCTTCTGAGCAGGGTTGGGAAGACGGATTGCACGGGCTATCCGCCCGCGACATTGCGATGAACGTGGCCCTGCCAGAAGTTGACGGGCGCATCCTGTCACGGGCGGTTTCGTTCAAGGGTGAGGCCTATTTTGATGATGCCACCCAATGCCCCATCGCTACCTACCGCGCGCGCGGTGACCGTATTGAATTTGTCGCAGATTTGGCAAAAAACTGGGTTAGCTTGCGCCATACCGCACCTGCTGATCGCAAGGTTGGCATCATCCTTGCAAACTATCCCAACAAAGACGGACGCCTTGCAAACGGCGTTGGGTTGGACACACCTGCGGGCACGGTTCACACGCTGAACGCGCTGGCGGAACAGGGTTATAACCTGCACAATATTCCCACCGACAGCAAAGCCCTGATGGATCAGATCATGGCAGGCCCCACCAACTGGCTGACTGATCGTGCCACCCGTGTGGGCGGCGTTGATATGTCGATGGCGGATTACCATATTGCTTACGGGCATTTGCCGTGGGATGTGCGCGAACGCATCGAAGACCGTTGGGGTGCGCCCGAACAAGACCCGTTTTATACTCGTGGCGAAGTGGATTGCGGGCATTTTTCACTTTCCATTTTCACTTTCGGCAATGTGGTCGTAGGCGTGCAACCCGCGCGGGGCTATAATATTGACCCCAAAGATACCTACCATTCGCCCGATCTGGTACCACCGCATAACTATCTGGCGTTCTATTTCTGGCTGCGCAACCAGTTTGGTGCGCACGCGTTGATCCATATGGGAAAACACGGCAATCTGGAATGGCTACCGGGCAAAGCACTGGCCCTGTCAGACACCTGCCTGCCCGAAGTGATCCTTGGCCCAACGCCGCATATTTACCCGTTTATCGTCAATGATCCGGGCGAAGGCACGCAAGCGAAGCGGCGTACATCTGCCGTTATCATTGACCACCTGACACCACCGATGACACGGGCCGAAACCTATGGGCCGTTGCGTGATTTAGAAGCATTGGTGGATGAATATTATGAAGCCGCAGGGGTTGATCCGCGCCGTATCAAACATATTCGGCGTGAGATACTGGCCCTGACCTCGGTCACCGGTCTTGATGAAGATGCTGGAATGAAAGGCGACGATGAAGATCAGGATTTAGCTAAACTGGATGAATATCTGTGTGAGCTGAAAGAGGCGCAAATTCGTGACGGGCTGCACATATTCGGGCAATCCCCTGAAGCGGGGTTAGAGGCCGATCTTATTCAAGCATTGGTGCGTGTGCCGCGTGGTACGGGCAAAGGGGCGGATGCGTCATTGCAGCGTGCGATTGCCAAGGATTTGAGCTTGGGTTTTGATCCGCTGGATTGTGATATGTCCGTGAAGTGGACAGGCGTAAAGCCGCAAAAATTGGAAATTGTTGCAACCGATACTTGGCGCAGTACGGGCGATACGGTTGAACGTATTGAACTGCTGGCAGGATTGATGATTGCGGGGCATGCGGGTGTTGGTGAACTTAGTCAGGCGGTTTTGGACGGGATCACAACACAAGTACGGCCCACAGTGCAAGCTTGCGGCCCATCAGAAATAAAGGGACTTCTCACCGCCCTAAATGGGCAGTTCGTCGCCCCTGCACCATCCGGTGCCCCAACACGCGGGCGTTTGGATGTTTTGCCTACAGGGCGCAACTTTTTCTCGGTTGATAGCCGTGCGGTGCCCACCCCCACCGCATGGGCGTTGGGCTGGAAATCGGCCAACTTGCTGATTGAGCGCCACTTGCAAGATCACGGCGATTGGCCGCGCGCTATGTTGCTGACCGCATGGGGTACTGCCAACATGCGCACGGGTGGCGACGATATTGCGCAGGCCCTTGCCCTGATGGGGGTCAAACCGAAATGGGACAGTGCCAACCGCCGTGTGACAGGCTTTGAAATCATGCCGCTTTCCGTTCTGGATCGCCCGCGTGTGGATGTCACTTTGCGTATATCCGGCTTTTTCCGCGATGCTTTTCCGCAACTGATCGCACTGGTCGACAGTGCTGCGCGCGCGGTAATGGAACTTGATGAACCCCATGATATGAACCCAGCTGCGGCGGCGCATGCCAAGGGTGAAGATCAGTACCGTGTGTTTGGTGCAAAACCAGGCGCATACGGTGCCGGTCTGCAGGCAATGATTGATGAACGCCTGTGGAATGATGCGGCTGATCTGGGCAATGCATACCTTGAATGGGGCAGTTACGCTTACAGCAAAGACGCCCAAGGTACAAAGGCGCGCGGCGCGATGGAAGCACAGTTATCGCGCGTGGATGCGATTGTGCAAAACCAAGATAACCGCGAGCATGATATTCTGGACAGCGACGATTATTATCAGTTTGAAGGCGGCGCGGCGGCGGCGGTAAAATCCCTGCAAGGGGTGGATCGTCCGATTTATCACAATGATCATTCGCGCCCTGAACGCCCTGTCATCCGCACGCTGGATGAAGAGATTGGGCGGGTTGTCAGGTCACGCGTAGTGAACCCAAAATGGATCGAAGGCGTCAAACGGCACGGCTATAAAGGCGCGTTCGAGATGGCCGCAACTCTGGATTATCTGTTCGCCTTTGCCGCTACCACAGGGGCGGTAAAAAACCACCATTTCGACCTGGTACATCACGCATTTCTGGAAGATGACGAGACCCGCGAGTTTATCGAAGAACACAACCCCGCTGCATTGCGAGAAATGGCCGAACGCCTACAAGAGGCGATAGATCGTGGGCTGTGGGTGCCGAAATCCAACTCGGCGCGTGCATTGATCGAGCGGTTGTTATGACTAAACTCCACGTTTTATTCATCTGCGGCAAAGCCCGCAAACGCAGCCCAACTGCGGCAGATATTGTGGCAAATTGGGGCTTTGCCGTCACCGATTGCGCAGGTGTTAGCGACGATGCAGATACGGTTGTATCCTTGAACGAAATCGAGTGGGCCGATAGAATTATTGTCATGGAGTTAAAACAGAAGAAAAAACTTAATAGCCTTTTTAAATCCGCTTTGAACGATAAAACAATCAGATGTTTAGGCATTCCTGACAATTACGAATATATGCAGCCCGAACTGGTTGAGATTTTAACCACAAAACTAGCATTCTTAAGGAACTGACATGACCAAAGGCCACTGCCTATGCGGCGCAACTTCTTGGGAATATTCGGGCGATACAACATGGGCCTGTTATTGCCATTGCGATGATTGTCGCCGTAATTGTGCGGCCCCTGTTACCGCTTTTATCGGTGTGCCGCTTACCAACTTTAAATGGACAGGCGATACGCCCAAAGTCTATCAATCATCCAAAGCCGTGCAACGGCATTTCTGCGATACTTGCGGCACGCCCATGGCGTTTCAGGCTGAACATTATGTCGGTGAAATACATCTGTATGCTGCCAGCCTAGAAGACCCGCAGGAATTCAAACCTGAATTTCATGTCCACACTGATGGCAAATTAGATTGGTTGCATATTCGCGACGATCTGCCAAACTATCCCCACTATAAAACGTAAAGGCTATACCCATGTCAGAAGATACCGACCGCCACGCAATGAAAATGGCCAAGAAAAAGGCCGCGCGTGATAAAATAATGGCCACAAAGACTGAAAAAAAGGGCCTGATTATTGTGCATACCGGCAAGGGTAAGGGTAAATCATCCGCCGCTTTCGGCATGATTTTTCGCCATATCGCGCACGGCATGAAATCGGGCGTGGTGCAGTTTATCAAGGGTGGCATGTCCACGGGCGAGCGGGATTTGATCCTGCGAAACCACACTGATCTGTGTTCGTTCCACACAATGGGCGAAGGTTTCACTTGGGAAACCCAGGATAAAACCCGTGACACTGAAATGGCACAGGCCGCTTGGGCCAAGGCCAAGGAATTGATTTTGGACGAAAGCAATTCGATGGTGCTGCTGGATGAGATCAACATCGCCATTCGCTATGGTTACGTGGATGTGGATGAGGTGATCGAGTTTCTAGCCACCGAAAAACCCCACATGACCCATGTGGTTCTAACGGGCCGCAATGCCAAACCAGATCTGATCGAAATCGCTGATCTGGTGACTGAAATGGAGCTGATTAAACACCCGTTCAGATCAGGGGTTAAGGCGCAGATAGGGGTGGAATATTGAGCGATGAACAATGGCATGACGACCTTGCATCCCTAAAGGCAGAAGTTCACAAGATGAACAGCCACCGTTTTATACGGATGCACAATTCCCTAGCCAAACTGATCTGGTTCAACTTCATGCGCGGGCTGGCATTCGGGCTAGGGTCAGTGATCGGTGCCACCGTATTGGTATCTGTACTGGTCTACTTCCTGCGCGGCATTGATTTCATCCCGATCATCGGCGACTGGGCCACGGAAGTGCTGTCTGTAATTACCGAGCAGGCTGGGGAGTAAGATACCCGCCTGTAGGGTGGGCTTCAGCCCACGCGTTGCAACAATCAAATCAAACCCAAGCTTGGCTTTATGAGATGGAAAATACTACGATGAACAGGGGGCTATACTTCATAAACGTGGGCTGAAGTCCCCCCTTGTCTCTTGGTAATCTGCGTGTGTGTACTTATTGCAAAGGTAATTTAAAGCATATGGCTGATCGCGCGGGCCTAAACCGATTGGAAGTTTTTGAGACTTACTCAGGGAAAACCTTTATTTGGGCTAGAAATGCAAACGGTGTGATGGAAAAAATACAATGATAGTTAAACACTGAGGAAAAATATGAGATTTGAACTTTCTGGAGGGGCTGATGGAAATACTTTGGTAATACGTGACCCTAGCTGGGATCAGATAGAAAAACGGGTACACCAATCTATGCGTTCAGGTGGTGATGTCGGTCTGGAAATAATAGAGGATGCCAAGCGCAAGTTTGATAGCGTTGATGTTCGAGGTGAAGGTCTCAAACACATTTTGACGTGTACAAAACACTTTTCAGACGTTGATGAAGAAGTTTATTCCCTTATCGACCTTCCCAGCACAACAGGCCCAGATATGGTTGAAATTTTTGGTGACTATTGGGGGGCGGGCATGGTTGGCAATGACCCCTCTCTCGTTCTAAAGGCTTTTAAGGAATTTTTTGAGACCGGTGAGATTGACTTGGAAGCGTATGGGGTTTCGGAAAGCACTGAATAGGGTGATGGCCACAATCCACACCGAAACTGGAATTATTCAAAAAATTAAATCGGGCTTCTGCCCACATTTTCAGTGCAAAAACCAAACACTTTCAACCGATAAAGCTCTAGCCTTTAAACTTATAAATCAATAAATATCAACACTTTAAATAGGTGTCCCAGTCGGGACATTGGCATATCTTCCCCCAACACCGAAGGCATCACTTATGCCACCATCGGGGCAGTATCAAACATAATTCGAAACCTCAATCAAATTACCATCGGGGTCGCGGATATAAAGTGACATGATCTTACCCGCCGCGCCTGTGCGGGCAATCGGCCCCTCTTCAACTGCCACACCGCAATCCGCGAAGTGCTTTTGCCAGACTTCCAGCGGATCATCCGAGATGAAACAAACGTCTTGCGCCCCAACGGTGGCAGCCGCCGCGTTCGGTTTAAACTCATCGCCTGCTTGGTGCAGGTTGATCTTGTTTGCCCCGAAGGTCAAAGCCCAGCGCACGGTGCCGTCCGCAGGGTGAAACTGTTCTGCCGTCATCCCCAACACGCAGGTATAAAATGCAACGCTGGCATCCACATCATGTGCGGTTAAAACAAAGTGATCAATGCGGGTCAGGTTTGGCATGGCGGGATTTTGGCATAGATTGCACGCAGTGCAAAGCCTATTCCATATGCCACTTCACGGTGAAGTTTTTCGGCAGATCATAACTGCGGCCACCTGCGAAATCCGCCAGCACCTCACCCACTTTATGGGCAATACCAAAGCCGATGGTGAACGCCCCCATCGCGCAATACACGCCCTGCAAAGACGGTATCGGCCCCAGCATCGGGTAGCGTCTTCGTGCTTTGGGGCGCACACCTGCCCAGCGTTGCAGGGCAGGGGCGTTGCCAAGGGCGGGGAACAGGGATCGGGCTTTTTCGATCACCGTTTCCAGCTTTTCGTCCACCTCAAGATTATCCCAAGCTTTCTCAGCTGTAGAACCAACTGCCGCCATGCCGTTTGCGTGGGGAATAACATAGACACCATCCGCATAAAGCTGTGGCGCATCCCCCAGATCACAGCCCAGCAAAGCCGCTTGGCCCTTAACACCGCCCCCCTCGGGGTGGGCAAGATGCCCGTCCAGCAGTGAAAACCCGTCCAGGCCCCCTGCCAGAATAATCGCATCCGCACGGGCTTGACCCCAATCGCCTGTGATGATGCCACTTTCCAATGTGGTTACGGGGTGGTTTTCAATAATCGTCACACCCAGTTGCAAACAAGCTTGCGCAAGGGATGCAACGGCGAATGCAGGGAACATGCGGGCCGATAATGTATCATGGGTTACCCCAAAAGGTGCTACCTTAGCGGGGATCAACGGGTGTGTTTCCAACACATCCCATTGGTATTTTCCTTGCCATAATACGCGGGCATTATTGGCGCGCTCTTCGCACAATACGCGGTCACGTTCCGTCGTAATCGGCATCACCCGCCCGATGCGACCATAGCCTGAGAGCAGGCCTGATAAGGCATCCACTTCGGCCCAAAATTTACCAGCGGATGACAGCGCTTCAAACTGAAACTGCTTCATCGCATTCCAGCCTTCAGGCACGTTGGGTGACATAGCCCCGACCACACTACCACTGGCCCCTTGGCCCACTTTGCCCGCTTCATAGGTCGCAACCGATTGCCCGCGTTTGGCGCAGGCATAGGCACAGGCCAAGCCCCAAATACCGCCACCGATCACAATCACGTCTGGTTTGGACATTGGTTTCCCTTTGCAAGATTACCTGTTTGCTTTAATCGAATGGATCATGAGCGACCAGAGCAAAACGGCAGAACTGGAATGGCGGGATGGGGTGATCCCTGTGGCAACCCAATTTGATGATCCCTATTTTAGTATTGATAACGGGATGGCGGAAACGGGGCACGTTTTCCTTGGCGGCAATGGCCTGCCTGAGCGATTCACTAAAGGTTTCCACATCGCCGAACTTGGTTTTGGCACAGGGTTGAACCTGCTTGCCGCATGGCAAGCGTGGTTAGCATCAGGGCAATCGGGGTGCTTGACCTACACCAGTTTTGAAGCCTACCCGATGAGCCTGCCTGACATGCACAAAGCCTTAAGAAACTGGCCTGAATTGCAAGAGTTAGCAGATGAAATGCAAACCCAACTTGAAACGGGCGATTTCCAGATCAACACCCCAAGTTTACACGCCAAAATCATCATCGGCGACGCCCGTGAAACCCTACCCCAATGGCAAGGCAAAGTAGATGCATGGTTTCTGGACGGTTTCAGCCCCGCCAAAAACCCCGAACTTTGGCAACCTGATCTGATGCAAGCCGTAGCTGACCACACTAATCAAGGTGGCACCTTCGCCACATATACCGCCGCAGGACATGTCAGACAAAGCTTGGCAAAGGCCGGATTTGAAGTCACAAGGGTAGCAGGTTTTGGCCGCAAACGGCACATGACCACTGGCACTTTTAACGCCTCCCTTTAGAAAGACTGAAAATGCCTGAAAACAACCCGCGCCTAGGCATCATCCTGATGGTCGCCACCACATTTGTTTTTGCCATTCAAGACGGCATCTCTCGGCATTTGGCAGCGGAATATAACGTTTATATGATCGTGATGGTGCGCTACTGGTTCTTTGCGTTTTTCGTGATCACATTAGCCAAGGTGCAGCACGGGTCTGTGCGCCAAGTCGCCAAAACCAGCCAACCCGTCCTGCAAATATTCCGCGCACTTTTACTGGTCGCCGAAATATGCGTGATGGTTTTGGGTTTCGTCTATCTGGGCCTGATTGAAAGCTATGCTATTTTCATCACCTACCCGCTGATCATCGCCGCCCTTTCGGGGGTGATATTAGGCGAGCAAGTCGGTTGGCGCAGATGGGCCGCAATATGTGTAGGTTTCACAGGGGTGTTGGTGATCTTGCAACCCGGTTTTCGCGCCTTTAGCCCTTACGCGTTTTACCCCATGGCAGCGGCATTGATGTTTGCGTTATACGGTTTGTTAACCCGTTATGCCGCGCGTAAAGACAGTGCGCAAACCAGTTTCTTTTGGACGGGCGTCATCGGGGCCATTGGCATGACGGCTGTCGGTACATTCCACTGGCAGGCGATGAGTAACAGCGACTGGGGCTGGATGGCTTTGCTTTCCATAACAGGGGCATTGGGCCATTTCCTGTTAATCAAATGCTACGCCGTGACCGAGGCCAGCACCGTGCAACCCTTTGCCTATCTGCAACTGGTGTTTGGCGGCGCATTGGGCTGGCTGGTTTTCAGCGATAACCTGCGCTGGGGAACCGCCATAGGGGCCGCGATTGTGATCGGGGCGGGTCTGTTCACGCTTTGGCGTGAAAGAGAGGCTACTAGGCGCTAATCTTTAAAAGCTTCAAAGCTGCGCCCATGCACCATCCATGAAGCACCAAAAGCAATCAGTGCCACAGCTTCAAGCCAGAAGGTCAGGTGTTCACCATCCCACCGGGTTTTATCATCCAGCATTTCTGAAGCTGCAATAATCACAATAGCACCTAAAATTATATAACCGCAGGCTTTGTAAATTTTATTGCGTAAAATTTTGACATCGGTAAGTTCCCCTTCCGAAGTGAGGTACTTCTTATCCTGATCATCACGTGTAAACACACATAGTGAAAACCATGCAAGAAAAGAAAACAGCAACGCGGCACTAAACACGTGTATGCGACTTGAAATAGTGCTGGCCGTGTAAGAATTTGGTAACTGGACAGCATCTTTATGCGGCATGTCTGTCAAAAGGCGCGCCTGTAGATGAAGTGTTTGCTCCATATCATATACGCAAGGCGCACCTGCTGTCGGAAACAATGCAACACCAAGTGCGCAAAGCCCAGCAACGGTTGCACAACGGGTATCTATTTGTTTCTTCGCACTAAAATTATATAAAAATATCGCTATGAAAAACAGGATGCCTACGAAAATATCGCCAAACCCGCGCGTATAGTAGAAGTGGCTGATTGTTTTGGCAAAGCATACCCTGCCAAAGGGCCAGCCAAAATAAACACCATAAAGCATTACAAGTGGAAGCCCGACAGCACAATAACCGATCCACCGGCTAAGGCCTTCACTGTTCAGTTCAAACCCTTTTGCATCTTTTGCTAGATAAGATTTTATGGAAACCGATAACTTCATGTTTCCCCCTAAATTTTATAAAATTAACTGTAATATGAAAACACAATACAACTATAACGCGTTATTTGCACCTGTTTATTTAAAGCCGTAGTTTTAGGGTCAGACCCTAGCCGCGCGTTAAATCCAACGTCAGTTGTAGGGGCGGTGTTTTGCCTTTCAAACGCGCACGGTAGACATGCAACGACTCCATCACCCGCATCACGTAGTTGCGGGTTTCACGGTAGGGGATGTGTTCGATCCAGTTCACCTGATCCACCAGACTGTCGCGCGGATCACCATATTCTTCGATCCAGGCTTCGGCGCGGTGCGGCCCTGCATTGTAGCCTGCAAAGGCCAGAATATAGGAGCCTTCAAATATCTCCAGCAACCCACCCAAGTACGCGGTGCCCAACTGCGCATTATAACGCCAGTCAGAGGTCAGTCGCGCCTTTGAATAAGAAACCCCTATATCCTTTGCCACTTTGCGCGCTGTTGCAGGCATCACCTGCATCAAACCGCGCGCCCCTGCCGGGCTGATCGCGGTGGCACTTAGTTCACTTTCTCGCCGTGCAATCGACATGGCAATTTCAGGCGGCACATCCACCGAATACGTTGCAAGCTCGGTCACCGGAAAATACGATTTTGGTAAAATAATCCCCCGCCGTGCTGCCTGTTTGGCAACCGCCAAGGCCACATTGGGGCGATCCAGTTCAAGTGCTAAATCCGCCAGCTGGCTTAACCCTGTCCTATCCAGCTTTTCTGCCACATGCGAAAAGAACCAGCGCATCCGTGCGGGGTCATCTGCATAATGGAATAAAATCCCCGCCCGAATGGGGGCAATTTTCAGGAAGGTGGCTTGGCGCCAATCAGGAATGTTTTCTTTTCCGCTTAGGGTGAAATCTGGTGCGCTACCCAGTTTTTCCGCAGCCAGTTGACCATAAAAACTGGTCTGGTATTTCGCCCCTAATGCGTAAGCTTTTGCCGCATCATCAAACTGCCCCAATTTTTCATAAACACGCCCCAGCCAATAGCCCGCGCGCCCCAAACTGATCGGGCTTTTTACTGCGTCCTTGAAGCTTTTGAAATGCGCCAAGGCTTGTTTCGGGGCATCCATTTGAGTCAGCGAGATATACCCCGATAGCCATTCCAGATCCGCATAATCAGACCCCGATTTCAAATCGTGCTGGCTGGCCAACCAATAGGCTAAATCCGTATTGCCCGCGCGCATAGCCCGCCTTGCAAAACCGCGCCTACGGCTGGCCCATGCCTGCGGCCTGCCCAGCTTTTCAACTGATCCAGTTTGGTGTGCCAAAAATTCCTGTGCATCATCCCAACGGCCCTTTTTGACCCGCCATTGAAACCGATCATAAGCAAGCCCCGCGTTTGATTGCAGATCGTCAGGCACAGCCCCGATCAACACATCCACCGATTTGCTGGCACGTTGCAAACCAATGCGTGCCTTGGCCAATTTCACTTGCCCACTTGAAACCCGATCCAGCATCCGCCCTGCTTCACGGGTCAAACCACGCCATAGCAGATTATCCAGTCGCCTAAGATTATGCTGCGTCAAAGCCCCTTTGTACTTCTTATAAAGGGCTTCTTCTTCATGTTCTTTCAAAGACATTTTTGTCCATGCGCGGATCGCCTCAACACGTGCCTCGGCATTACGCCCTTGGGCAGCATATGCTTGCGCCAAACGCAAAGCACCCCGCCCCGTTTGCGGCAGTTGATTTTCAAAATAAGCGCGTACCAACGTCGAGTTGGCCCCAGCAGGAATTTCCGCTTCGCCCTTGCGGCGCAAGCGTTTCAGGCCCGGCCAGTTGCCGTTTTGATCCAAAAAATCGCGGTATTCTTCCCAGTCACCTTGGCCTTGGCGCAAACGTTCCCATGTTACCAGATCAACGCCCACAGCATCGCTGATTTGCGATGCGTAATGATCGGCTGTGACCCAATCTTCATCTTCGGCGGCACTAAACGCTGTCGAAAGTAAATCACCGTTTTCTTCTTCGCTGTTGGCCAACAACACACAAGGTATCAGCAAAGCTGTGCATAGTGTTACTATTTTGGCCCAAGCCCACATGAAATGTCTTTCAATTACTTTCTTTGTCGAAAACTAGCCAAAATCCTCTTGTTTTCCTAGTGGGTTCTTGGCAAAGGTCATATCGATCGGGTAATTTCGGTCAAAACAACTGTAAAACAACACCAAACATCATCATTTCGGAGGTTTCATCCCATGTTTAAAGGTTCATTCCCAGCTCTGATCACACCGTTTAAGAACGGTAGGGTGGATGATGATGCGTTAAAGTCATTGGTTGACTGGCACATTGCCGAAGGGTCAAACGGGCTTGTGCCTGTTGGTACTACAGGCGAAAGTGCGACATTGTCTTTGACTGAGCATGAACATGTGATCCGTGTTGTCGTTGAACACAATGCAGGGCGCTTGCCTATTATTGCCGGTGCCGGTTCCAACAATACCGCAGACTCGATGCGTCTGATGCAAAGTGCAAAAGACGTAGGTGCTGACGCTGCCCTTGTGGTGACGCCCTATTACAACAAGCCTACACAAGGCGGCCTTTACGCCCATTTTGAAGCGTTGAATGCAGTCGGTTTGCCGATATTCATCTACAATATCCCCGCCCGCTGCGTGGTTGATATGACACCCGAAACCATGGGTGCTTTGGCAAAACTGGACAATATTATCGGCGTCAAAGATGCAACAGGATCTATGGACCGCGTTTCACAACAGCGTGCCACATGTGGCAAAGATTTCATCCAGATGTCAGCCGAAGACGCCAGTGCAATGGGGGCCGTGGCCCACGGTGCAGTTGGTTGTATTTCGGTAACCGCAAATGTTGCCCCTAAATTATGCGCTGAATTTCAAGCCGCATTAGCCGCAGGCGATTTTGCCACTGCCTTGGAATATCAGGATCGTTTGATGCCACTGCATGAGGCCATCTTTACAGAGCCCGGTGTTGCAGGTGCCAAATACGCTGTTTCTGTACTTGGCCGCAGTTCTGATGACGTGCGTTTGCCAATGACATCCCTTGCAGACAGCACCAAAGCCAAGGTCGAAGCTGCCATGCGCCAAACTGGGCTGATAAACTAACAGCAACGCCATGGCCCCCAAAAAGAAACCCTCAGACAGCAATAACAAACTGATCGCCGAAAACCGGCGTGCCAGATATGATTACGCTGTGGAAGATACGCTTGAATGCGGCATGGTTCTGATGGGGTCAGAAGTAAAATCCCTGCGCGGTGGCGGGGCGCATATTACCGAAAGCTATGCTGACGTTGAAAATGGCGAATTGATCCTTGTGAACAGCTACATCGCCCTATATCCGCAAGCCCGTAATTTTGGCCATGAAGAACGCCGGCGGCGTAAATTGCTGGCCTCAAAGCGTGAAATATCCAAGTTGTGGCAGGCCATTGGGCGCCAAGGCATGACGCTGGTTCCTTTGAAGATGTACTTTAACGACAAGGGCCGCATAAAGCTGCTTTTGGGCATCGCCAAGGGTAAGAAAAAGGCCGACAAACGCGAAACCGAAAAGAAACGCGACTGGCAGCGCCAGAAATCGCGGTTGATGAAGGATCATGGCTGATCTTGAAATGCCCCAGCAAACACTTATGTTGAAACCACTATTCACAATGATGTGAATGTCCAAACATAACATAGGGGGTCTTTATGGAAGGCTTAATTGTACAACTTATATCAGGTGCAGTCGGCGGCAACGTTGCAGGCGGGCTATTAAAAAATCTGAACATGGGTGTTTTGCTGAACTCTGTCGCAGGCATTGTGGGTGGCGGCATTGGCGGCACCATTTTAAACGCGGTTGGCGGCGGTGGGCTTGACGGTATCGTCGGGCAGGTTGCAGGTGGCGGTGCCGGTGGTGCTGTTGTTCTGGCTGTCGTTGGTCTTGTAAAAAACATGATGAACAAAGGCTGATAGCCAAGTTGGTTTTAAACGCGCAGGGATAATCTCTGCGCGTTTCTTTTTGTCCTATTGCATCCCATGAATGAGGGGACTAATGAAAGGTGAACCACCAAAAAGGCGAAGATCATGGATCAGAGTGATCCGAAAACTCTTGTCTCAACCGACTGGTTGGCAGAAAATCTGTCCAACCCTGCCCTTCGTATATTAGACGGCTCTTGGCACCTACCCACCGAAAATCGTGATCCTTTAGCTGAATATAAAGCCTGCCATATTACGGGTGCGCAATTCTTTGACATCGATGGTATCAGTGATGCGTCATCCGACCTGCCCCACATGGTGCCAACCGCCGATCAGTTTACCCAACAAGTGGCCGATCTGGGTATATCCAATGACAATCAAATCGTGGTTTACGATACCCAAGGCCTGTTTTCCGCCGCCCGTGTTTGGTGGCTGTGCAGGCATTTCGGGTTGAATAATATCGCCGTATTGGACGGCGGCTTGCCCAAGTGGAAGACCGAAGGTCACCCGATCAGTAATGCACCGACGGCACCTGGCCCTGGCACTTTATCTATAAGCGTAAAAAACCATCTTTTGCGCAATGCAGCCGACGTTTTAGTGGCCAGCACATCGCCCGAAATACAAGTGATCGACGCCCGCGCGCCTGCACGTTTCAGGGGTGAAACCCCCGAACCCCGTGCAGGATTACGCGCAGGGCGCATTCCCAATTCCAAAAACGTGTTTTTTAAATCTTTGCTGAATGCGGATGGTACATTGAAACCCATTGCAGAACTGACCGCCACATTCAAAGCCCAAGGCGTTGATCTGGATCGCCCGATCATTACCTCTTGCGGCTCGGGCGTAACGGCTTCCGTTCTGGCACTTGCTTTGCAGAAAATCGGCCACACAAATCATGCGCTTTATGACGGTTCCTGGGCCGAATGGGGTGCGCTTCATGACTATCCTATCGAACAGGGCTAACAGCCCAAAGGAACTAAGAATGCTGAACAACCTGAAACCCCAACCCGCAGATAAAATCCTGATGCTTTCCAGCTTGTTTCGCGCTGATGATCGCGACACCAAGATTGACCTTGGTGTTGGTGTATATAAAAATGCCGAAGGGCACACGCCGATTATGCGTGCAGTGAAAAAGGCTGAAAAGCAGCTGTGGGAAAAGGAAGATACCAAGACTTATACCAGCCTGCCCGGCGATGCCGGTTTTCACAAGGTTATGGCTGATATGGTGCTGGGCGACAGTGTTGACCGTGCGCGTATCTCAGCCTGTGCCACACCGGGCGGCACTGGTGCCATTCACAATGTTTGCGAAACCATTCAGATGGCCAACCCTGACACAACCATATGGGTCAGTAACCCGACATGGGGCAATCATCTGTCAATTTTCAAGCATCTTGGCATCGCCTTTAAAACTTACAACTATTTTGACGCGGAAACCTGCGCGATTGATTTCAATGGCATGATTGCCAGCTTGCAAGATGTGCAAGCGGGTGATGTGCTGCTGCTGCACGGTTGCTGTCACAACCCGACAGGCGCCAATCTGAATAAAACCCAATGGAATGAAGTGGCCGATCTGATTGCCGCCAAAGCGGCCATTCCGTTCATCGACATCGCTTACCAAGGCTTTGGCGACGGGTTGGATCATGACGCATATGGCGTACGCCTGCTGGCATCAAAATTCCCTGAAATGATGATCGCTGCCAGCTGTTCCAAGAACTTCGGTATCTACCGTGAGCGTACAGGCATCGTTCTGGCGATTTCTGCGGATGCGGAAGCGGCTAAAATCACCCAAGGCACTTTGGCACATTTGAACCGCCAGAACTTCAGCTTTCCACCTGATCACGGCGCGCGTCTTGTGACTATGGTTTTAAGCGATCCAGAACTGCGTGCTGATTGGCAGGCAGAACTGGAAGAGGTACGCACAGGTATGTTGGTGCTGCGCAAGAAGCTGGCTGATGCGTTGCGCGCAGAAACCGGTTCTGACCGTTTCGGGTTTGTGGCTGAACATCGCGGCATGTTTTCACGCCTTGGCCTGACCGAAGAACAGGTGCTGACCTTGCGCGACACACACGCGATTTATATGGTCGGTGACAGCCGCATCAATATCGCGGGGCTAAATGACGCCAACGTGCCGATCATTGCCAAAGCGGTGGCGTCAGTCATCGCATAAACCCTTGCCATAACCGATTTTGACAGGTATGCGGGCGCGTCCCCTATGGGCAAAGTGTCCGCTACCTTTTCAAAACGGAGTTTATAATGAACCGTGGCCTGATTTTCGGCGTTATCGCCATGGCAACCATCGTGGTTGCCTCAAACATCCTTGTGCAATTCCTGTTTAACGACTGGTTAACGTATGGCGCGTTCACCTACCCGTTCGCCTTTCTGGTCACCGACCTCATGAACCGTATTTATGGTGCTAAATCCGCGCGCAAAGTGGTGCTGGCAGGCTTCGTGATCGGCATCGCATGTTCGTTTATCGGCACCCAGATCATCGGCGAATATGGCCCACTGGTTACCCTGCGCATCGCCATCGGTTCGGGCATCGCCTATCTGGTAGCCCAACTGGCTGATGTATTTGTGTTTGACAAAATGCGCCAAGGGGCATGGTGGCGGGCACCCCTAGCGTCCACCTTAGTCGGTTCCAGCCTAGACACAGCAATCTTTTTCAGTATCGCATTTGCCGCAAGCTTAAGCTTTATCGACCCCGCAACAGACGCAAGCTGGGCAGGTAAAATGCTGCCAATTCTGGGCCTAGGCCCCGTAGCCCCCCTATGGGTCAGCCTTGGGGTGGCCGATTGGTTTGTAAAAGTTGCACTATCCCTAATAGCACTTTTACCCTTTAAAATAATGGTTTCCAGACTATCCAAGACCCCTGTTTAATGTGGATCACAAAAGTTTTGCAAAAAAACGTTTGGTGATTTGGCAAACTCGTTGCATGATTCCCTTATCGGCGTTGGCTGGTCATAAGAGAAATTCAGAAAAGGAGGTGCCAATGATTATTGGGAAACAAGAGAAGCTGGTGAAGAATACGAGCGAGGTAAAGACCTAGAGGGCAGCCCCTCTGATCAAAACCTGGCCTCAGGATTTTCCAATCCTGTTTGCCGCCTCTAAATCTCGAGAAGAGCCCGCATTACTTGGTGCGGGCTCTTTCATTTGTAGTCCCGCGATTTTACCCGTATATTTCAAAGCGAAGCACAGGATTACGCATATGGCCCGCCCAACGTTAAAAGATATCGCCCAAATGGCGCGCGTCAGCGAAATGACCGTGTCGCGGGTTTTGCGCGGTAAGGGGGAAGCTTCACCCTATACCTGTGACCGGGTGCGTGAAGCGGCAAAAACTTTGGGTTATGTGCCTAATCAAATTGCTGGTTCGCTTTCATCCAATAGTGTGAATTTGATCGGGGTTATCGTACCATCGGTCAGCAGTTCGGTTTTTTCCGAGGTACTGACAGGTATTATAAACGTGTTGAAAGAAACAGCCTTGCAGCCCGTTTTCGGGGTGACAGGATATGATCTGAATACGGAAGAAGCCGTCGTCAGGCAGATGCTGTCATGGCAACCCAGCGGGTTGATCATTGCGGGGTTGGAACACACCGATGCAGCACGGCGCATGATGGAAAATTCGGGCATTCCCATAGCAGAAATTATGGATGTGGATGGTGATCCAGTTGATATGAACATCGGCATTTCACATGAAAATGCAGGCTTCGATATGGGGCAGTTGTTTGTTGAAAAGGGTTATAAGAACATCGGTTTTATCGGCACCAAACTGCACAGTGATTTCAGGGCGGAAAAACGCTTTCAAGGGTTTCAGAAAGCTCTGAAACAGGCAGGCCTGAGCATTATTGATAAAGAGCTGTATTCGGGCAGTTCCACCTTGCGTATAGGCAAGGATGTGACCCAAAAACTGCTGTCCAGAAACCCCACGCTGGACAGTATTTATTATTCCAATGATCTGCTGGCGGCGGGCGGTTTGATGCATTGCATTGCCCATAATGTATCCGTGCCAACCCAGCTTGGCATCGCAGGTTTTAACGGGTTGAACCTACGCGAAGGCCTGCCGCAGCTGACCGCCACCACGAACGCTTTTCGTGAAGAAATAGGCACTAAAGCAGCCCAAATGATCGTGGCGGCCACGGCTTCAAAAGGCAAACGCAGCCATGAGGTTATTGCCTTTACTTCACAAATAGAAGTGGGCGACACGCTTTGATATGATCCATGTCACTGAAAATATCACCTTAGAGGATTGGGAACTTAGCGAAAGTTTTCACCGCTCATCCGGCCCCGGCGGGCAGAATGTGAACAAGGTTTCAACGGCCGTTGAACTGCGGTTTGAAGCCGCACGATCCCCTAACCTGCCGCCCTACGTCAAAAACCGCCTGCGTACCTTGGCAGGGCGTAAATGGACAAAAGATGGCGCGTTGATCATCACCGCTGAAAAGCACCGTTCACAGGCGATGAACCGGGAATTGGCAGTCACCAAGCTGGTTGAGTTGATCAAGAAAGCCACGGAACGGCCCAAATACAGGGTCAAAACCCGCCCCACGCTGGCCTCTAAGCGTCGTCGTTTAGAGGGTAAAAAACAACGCGGGCAAGTGAAATCATTGCGCGGTAAGGTCAGGGATGACTAGGGTTAAAATTTGATTTCACTACGTCATAAACACATCATACCGCGTTGATTTCCCCGTGATCTGGTGCGACGGCTTTGGTAAGCTCACCATCGCATCCGCCTTTTGCGGCCACTTCAACACCACACGGTTACGAGCGTGCTCTAACGCCACCTGCATCAATGCGTCAGCATCTGCATCCACCCCGACGATCTCGCGGATTTGGCGCATTTCCTTTTTGACCAAAGCAGAATTGCCACGCGGCGGGTGCATCGGATCGACCAAAACCACTTCAGGCGACAGCCCCGGCAACAAGTCTTTAGCGTCGCCATGTAATAGGGTCATACGCGAAATGATTTCAGACACGTCACTAGCGGCAGCGCGGCGCAGGGCCTCTGCCAGCAGTTTGTGCATTTGATCCGAGCGTTCAATCAACGTCACGGTAGCACCCAGCGAGGCCAGTAAGAATGCGTCCCTTCCAAGGCCGGCCGTGGCATCAACCACATGCGGGGTTTTGCCCCCTTTCATGCCTATCGCCCGTGGCAAGGCTTGCCCGCGGCCCCCGCCAAACTGGCGACGATGTGCAACAGCACCGGTTATAAAATCAATTATCAGAGACGGCGGTTCAGTCTTCATCTACGTTTTCTGCTTTTCTTATTTTTATAAATACGTTTAATGCCACATAAATACAACGCCAGCAGTCGTCACAAACCTGCAACGAAGAAACGGCACGTGACAAACCGTGATACTTTGACGGTCAGAATCTAAACCGTAATATCCAACATCTGTTCCAACCGCTCTATCACCAAATATGCCCCCGCATCACGCAAACGATCCGCGTGCCCTGCATAACAATGCGACCCACCGGTAAACCCGACACATTTCATTCCTGCGGCTTTTGCCGCCGTAACACCTGCAACACTGTCTTCCAGTACAAGGCAACGTACGGCGGGCACATCCATAACCCTAGCTGCATATTCGAAAATATCGGGGTGCGGTTTACCACGCGCAACCAGACGCGCTGAAAATATATGCGGGTAAACCAGCTCATATAATTCAGCGTTTACAAGCCCAAGGGCCAGCTTTGCAGGGGCGGCACTGGACGCGATACATTTGTTGGTTTTCATCGTCGATAACAACGATTTCGCCCCCTCTATCGGTTGCAATTCTGTACGATACTTACCCAGAACTTTACGTTTAATATCTGCACGGAAATTGTCCGGTAACGGCTTGCCCAATTCCTTTTCAAATATCCGATCTATCGCTTCATCAGGGATACCCGCGAAGCGCATTGCCATTTCTTCAGTAGTAATATCAAAGCCGATATTGCGCAAAGCTTCAGCATCCGCAGCACAGGCAATTATTTCGCTGTCCAATAGAACACCGTCGCAATCAAAAATGACCAAATCAATATTATCGCTCATAAAACCATCCTGTCTATTACCAGGATTAAGCCAGACTTTTTTATAAATGTTAACGGCTTATTTACATTATTTTATCACTCTGGGGTTTCACAGGGGTGTCACATGTATGCGGCCGCGATTTTTCTTTGGTATGTTCTCTAGCTTTATAGCCGTTTTGCTGCTGATCACATCATCCGCCTTTGCTTCCAGCGCCAAGTTTCCTAAACCCCGTTACGTCACAGGCGGCAGCATCAAGTTTCCTTATTCATTACAACCCAGCGATCAGGGCAATACCTACTTTGAAACCTTTTTCAAAGCCTCTTTGCCAATATGGAAAGTCAACAAATCCAAACTGACCTTTTTCATACGCGGTTTTTACAGCCGTGACAGTCTGGAACTGACATTTAACAACCGCAGCAAAATATCCGTTGGTATTGCCTATTCGATAAAATTGCATAAAACATTCAGTGTTTCTGCGTCCCTAAAATATGATCGTGATTTCAGGTTGCTGACAGGGGATGAAAAATCCGGGTTCAGAGCCAATATTTCCTATTTTTACTACAAAAGCTGGTGGCGCAATATGCCGGGCAATCACAAACGCTGGTTTCGACAAAAAACATGGGCTAGGGCATGGGGCGTTTTTACCTTTCCCGAAAACCTGAACTCTGTAGACAAGAATCTAGCCTTTATCACGGGACTGGAAGCGGCCACCGCTTTTGTGCGGCCCAAAGGAAAGTTGCAATATGTACCGTTTGTAGAACTGACCCTAGCGCTCGACAGTAAAAAAAAGACCTTCAATAATAAAATCATTCCTGCAGTCGGTTTCAAATTTCGCCGTCCGCTTAAGGGGGGCGAGGTAAATTTGGGCGTAAAATACGCGATTGATCGGCGTTGGATCCAAGGGACTACACAGTATGGTGCGTTGGTTTTCGGCGGTTGGTATAAAGCGTTTTAGACCACCACATCCATGCTGTCTTGGGCCCCTAATTTAAAGACCCGCTTATAGCGTTCAATCTCATCCGCAGGCCCCATCGCTTTTTTGGGGTTATCTGATAATTTAACCGTCGGCGCACCGTTCGCAGCCACGGCTTTGCAGACCACAGAAAACGGTGCCAGCGCATCGTTTTTCACAAGGCCGCGAAAGTCATTAGTCATCAAGGTGCCCCACCCGAATGCGGTATTCACCCGCCCTTGAAACAGGCCCGCCAAACGTTCAATTTCAGCCACATCCAAACCATCAGAAAAGATCACCCGTTTTTGCGTAGGATCTTCACCGCGTTCACGCCACCAGTTGATCGCCATCTCGGCCCCTTTAACAGGGTCGCCGCTATCAATGCGAATACCTGTCCACTTCGACAGCCAGTCAGGTGCGTTATCAAGAAAACCTTTGGTACCATATGTGTCAGGCAGGATAATCAGCAGGTTACTGTCATGATCCGCCTGCCAATCCTGCAACACCTTATAGGGTGCATCGCGCAGTTCTTCATCGGATTTGGCCAAAGCCGCATAGACCATCGGCAATTCATGGGCGTTAGTGCCGATCGCTTCCACTTCATGGCGCTTGGCTATGGAACAGTTTGAGGTGCCGGTAAACTTATCCCCCAACCCTTCGATCATGGCTTGTACACACCAGTCCTGCCACAAAAATGAGTGCCGTCTGCGGGTGCCGAAATCTGCCAAAGCCAAGCCGTCAACCTTTTGCAGGTGTTCTATTTTTTCCCACAGGCGCGTTGTGGCGCGCGCGTAAAGCACTTGCAATTCGAACCGACCCATACCTTTTAAAACCGCGCGCGAACGTAGTTCCATCAATATGGCCAAAGCAGGCACTTCCCAAAGCATCACTTCGGGCCAGGAACCTTCAAAAGTCAGTTCATACTGATCGCCGCGCCGTTCCAGATGATAGGCAGGCAGGCGCATGCTTTCGAACCATTCCATAAAGTCAGGCTGAAACATCTGGCGTTTGCCGTAGAACATATTACCGCGCAACCATGTGCTTTCGCCGGGCGACAGGCGCAATGTGCGGGCGTGATCAAGTTGCTCACGCAACTCACCTTCGTCGATCAGATCGGCCATTGGAATAGTTTTGGTGCGGTTGATCAGGCTAAACTCTACCTGCACATCCGCATTATGGCGATAGACCGACTGGCACATCAAAAGCTTATAGAAATCCGTGTCGATCAAAGATCGGATAATTGGATCAATTTTCCAATTATGGTTATACACGCGTCTGGCAATATCAGTCATGTCATTCCCCTTTAGAACTTAAATGCGTACCTGCCCTAGACGCCCCCGTCAACGGGGCGTATATGATCGCCCATGTCAAAATATATCGTAGCCGCCCTATATCATTTCACGAAGTTTGCCGATCACAAAGCCCTGCAAGCCCCGCTTCAGGCTGTTTGTGATAAAAACGGCGTCAAAGGCTCGCTTTTGCTGGCCCATGAAGGCATCAACGGCACCATTGCAGGCACCCGCAAGGGGATAGATGCCGCGTTGGCCGCTATCGATGCGTTGCCCGGGTGTACGGGCTTTGGATATAAAGAAAGTACCGCCGCTGAAATGCCGTTCTTGCGCATGAAAGTGAAGTTGAAAAAAGAGATCGTTACCTTGGGCAGACCATCGGTCGATCCAACCGCGCACGTCGGCAATTATGTGAACCCTGAAGATTGGAACAATCTGATTGAGCAGGACGATGTGGTTCTGATCGACACGCGCAATGATTACGAAGTTGATATTGGCACCTTTAAGGGTGCGATTGACCCCAAGACAAAATCTTTTGGCGAATTCCCTGATTGGTGGGAAAAGAACAAGGCGCGGTTTCACAACAAACGCGTGGCGATGTTTTGCACAGGCGGCATACGGTGCGAAAAATCCACTAATTTCCTGATGGGTGAAGGGGTGGAAGATGTCTACCACCTGAAGGGCGGTATTTTGCAGTATTTGGAAGATGTGCCCCAAGAACAAAGCACATGGGAAGGCGAATGTTTTGTTTTTGACAGCCGCGTTTCCATCAAACACGGGCTGAAAGAAGGCCAGTACGAATTGTGCTTTGCCTGTCGTATGCCCCTGGCCCCCGCAGACTTTGACCGCCCCGAATATGAACACGGTGTCACCTGCCATCTGTGCATTAACGATCACAGTGAAGACCGCAAAGAGCGGTTTCGCGAGCGGCAAAAACAGGTAGAGCTGGCAAAAAAACGCGGACTGCAACACATCGGTTAACTAAAATGCAACCTGTTTAGGTTTATGATGAGTTGACAATACGGTTATGTTGGCTGCATTATTTAACCTATAAACATACAGGTGATTTAATGCCGTACCGTTCCCTTTCAGATCAGGCTTTCTGGAAGTTTTGCCGCAACTCTGAAAACTTTGCCAGTGACCTGATCTATGCGCCAAAGTTTCCGATCACACCCAACCTTGGTATTACAACCGCCGGCAGTTGTTTTGCGCAAAATATTGGCCGTTATCTGCGTGCATCAGAAGCCGATTTATTGGATGCCGAACCTGCACCCGAAGGGTTAAGTGTTAAAAACCGGCGCCGTTTCGGGTATGGGCTATATTCCGGTCGTTACGGAAATATCTACAGTGCCAAACAACTGCTGCAATTGGTTGATGAAGTCATATCACAACAAGCACGCACAGATATTGTCTGGGAAAAAGACGGGCGCTATTATGATGCCTTACGCCCAACTATTGAACCAAATGGCCTGGCTTCGGCGGATGAGGTTCTGGCCCAAAGGCAAGATCATATCACCCGCTTGCATCAACTGCTCACATTAACAGATATTTTCATTTTCACGCTTGGGCTAACTGAATGCTGGATCGAAAAACCATCAAGTCTTGCGTTACCGACCTGCCCCGGGGTGGTGGCTGGTAAATATAACCCCGATAAACATTACTTTCATAATGCGCGGTATCCAGAAATTCACACGGATTTGCATATTGCGTTTACACATCTGAAACGTCTGAACCCAGATATGAAACTGCTATTAACCGTGTCCCCCGTGCCGTTAACCGCAACGGCAACAGGCGGGCATGTGTTAAGTGCAACCACATATTCAAAATCAACATTGCGCGCAGTTGCCGGCGATTTAGCGACGGACGATAATAGCATAGATTACTTTCCATCATATGAGCTGATAACAGGTGCGCCATACCAAGGCCGGTTTTACAAATCAAACCTGCGGCAGGTATCACAGCCAGGTATTGATCTGGTTATGTCAGCCTTTTTCGAGGCACATACTACATTACAAAAAACACCGTTGCATAAAGCTGATTTAAAGAAGCCCCGTGAGATGCAATCACTTGATACGGCTGATAATGAGGTCTGCGAAGACCTGTTGTTGGAGGCGTTTAGCAAGTGAACAAAGGTTTGGTTATCGGAAATTCTCATGCGGCAATGCTGATACAATCGTGGCGCCAAGATGCCAGCCGTTTTGCGCATATGGATTTAAATTTCTTTACGCAGCCTGGCACCGGCCCCCAAGGCATAGAGTTTGATGGTACGGTCATGCGGGCAGTAGACCCGGAACTGCAAGAGTTCTTAGTTAAATCATATTGCAGGCTTGAACATGATCTGAATGAGTATGATTTTCTGGTCATCATCGGATGTGGTCCGAATATTAATTTCGTGGCCAGAAGCCTGTTGGAACATCAGGTTTGGAATTGGCCATCTAATACAAATAAGACCGAAACGGCAAACAACCCGTTCGAACGGGATCAGTTGATTTCTGCTGAATGTTTGCACGCAACACTTCTTGACAGGTACAATAAAACCCTAGCTGTAAAACTGGCAAAAAGGCTGCGCAAGCGATCTGAAAAACCTATTTACATTATTACCCAACCTTTGCCTTCGGTACGCCTTGCGGAACAAAAATACGCCGGTTCTGGCATTCGCAAACTTGAAAGTCTTGGCAATGGCCCTGTCGCGTACCAGACTTTTAAATCCACATTAAGTAAAGTTTTAGAGCCTATAAAGAACCTTGCCATCATATTCCAGCCGGAAGAAACAATTACCCGTCACATCTACACCGATCTGAATTTCACAGTAGATGCGGTAAAGCTTTTCAATCTTGATAAAAAACAGCCCAAAGATGATATTGCACATGCTAATCAACACTACGGAAACTTAATTTTAAATCAATTGGATGTACTTTGTGCACAATGATAAACATATAGTTTTAAGCATTATGGCCGCCATTTTCGCCCTGGAGCTAATATTTAGTTAACCTGGCTTTCGTAGTTTTGACCCTCAGCAAACAGGTGATTAGAGCGAGTGGTCATATGGGTAATCCTATTTATATTCTGGCAGGTCAAAGCAATGCAAACGCGATGCGCAATGAGTTTGAAACAGCCATAGGTGCGGCCCATGGTAATGCCACATATTACACAAGAACCATCGCATCGGCCGGTGCGCCTTTAACCTGGCAACGATCCAAAGATGACTGGCGTAATGAACCCGAATTACGCGACGAGCTATATGGTACAATATCAGATGCCTTGAACGTCGACCCAGATGCCTATTTAGCGGGAATAATTTGGGTGCAGGGTGAAGCAGATACATACCCGATTGCGCGCGCCGGTGAATATGCACAGGAACTGCAGGACCTAGTGCAAGATATTCGGGATAATCTAAATCAAGAATTCGCAGGCCGAGAAACACAATCTGACACGTTTGACCTGGTGATCTCGGGGCTATCCCAAAATGCGCCCGCAGCAGGATCTAGGGAAAACTGGGAAACAGTGCGTGCCCAACAAGCACTATTGGCGCAATCGTCAACCGACATACAGTTGATTGACCCAGACCAAATCGGGCTGTTCAATGGCTATCAGACCAATGAGTTGTTCAAGGATGACCTGCATTACAGTAACCCGTTTCAAACCTCATTGATGAATGCGCTTGTGTCTAACTTACTGGCTAATAACACCTTTTCAGGCAATGATGAAGCCCCCGATAAGAACATTATACTTGGCAGCTCCGCAGGCGATAAATTACGCGGTACAAGTGGTGACGACATTCTTTATGGCGGGGCTGGTTGGGACCGTTATCAAGGCGGTGCAGGTGATGACACATTTGTATTTACCGATGAAGACAGGCGTTGGGGGGAACGGGTTATTGATTTTGAAGACAGAAAAGACAACATATTAATTGATACGGAAACAGTCATGGCTTTTGATGATCTGTATATTTTTGCGCATTACACAACAGGCGGAACCTTTTCAGGATCTTCTGAAGAACTACAGCTTTTTGCAAATCAAACAGTAGACGGCACTGTGGTGAATTATGGCTCCGGGTCATTTATACTACTGGGTATTGACCCATCACAGCTTAGCGCCAGCGACTTTGAGTTTATATAGTCGCAAATTATACGCAGCTGATTTACGTTTTTTCAACGGCTTCTCGACCACAGGCAAATGCACCCAAAATAATCGCTTTGCGATCATCGAATTTTTCAGCAAAAGCGCCAAATAACGGCTGCCCGATACCCCACGCCAGGTTTTGAATGGCAATGGCCAGCGAAAACTCTGACTGTAGCCAGCCAAACTCACTGGCAATCGGAATTTGAAACGCGCCATATGTTGCACGAATAGCAAAACTGATCATCAAAATCAGAGAACCCGCAATCAATACAGGGGTTTTTGTGTGCATAAGGCCGATCTTTCGTTGTCGGACTGTGCTGGAATTGCTATGCCTCGTCAAAGGGAAAAATTCAGGGGCAACTGATACGTGTCACCAATCACAGAATATCAACGCCGTGTAACATCTGGCGCACTGAACGATGACCCGAACCAGCGGGGTGCTTTGGAATTGCTGGATGCGTTGCACCGTGACCTTATTAACTACAAGCCTTCAAAACTGGGCTACCTGAAATCCTTCTTTGCAGGAAACCGGCGCATACCCAGGGGCCTTTATATTTACGGCGGTGTCGGGCGCGGCAAATCCATGTTGATGGATTTGTTTTATGAGCAAGCACCGACAAAAGCCAAACGCCGTGTGCATTTTCACGGCTTCATGCAAAAGGTGCATGACGCCATGCACAGGGCACGTCAGGCAGGTGTGGAAGATGCTATTAAACCTGTGGCGCAGGAAATTATCGAAACCACAGACTTGCTGTGTTTTGACGAGATGCAGATCAACGATATTACCGATGCGATGATTGTCGGGCGCCTGTTTGAATATCTGTTTGAGGCAGGCGTTGTTATTGTTACCACATCAAACCGCCCACCGGATGATCTGTATAAAGACGGGCTGAACCGCGCGTTGTTTCTGCCCTTTATCGAGATGATCAAAACCCGCCTGACGGTCTATTGTCTGGACAGTAAAATCGATCATCGCCAGAACCGGTTGACCGATCAACAGATGTATTTTCACCCGCTGGATGAAGCCACGGATTTCGCCGTTAACCATCTTTGGCAGGAACTGTCGGGCAGAAAATCCGAACCCCTTACGATCAAACGCAAAGGCCGCGATATCACCATCCCTGCGTTCAGCAGCGGGGTGGGCAAAGCCAGCTTTGATGACCTGTGTGCAAAACCCCTTGGCCCCGGCGATTATCTTGCCATTGCCAAAGCCCTGCGGGTGCTGGTGCTGACGAACATTCCAAAACTGTCGAAGGCCAACAACAACGAAGCGAAACGTTTTGTTACCCTGATCGATGCGCTTTATGAAGCCAAAGTAAAACTGATTGCCAGTGCCGATGCACAACCCGAAGACCTGTATACCGACGGCAGGGGGGCGTTTGAATTTGAACGCACGGCCAGCCGTTTGCGTGAAATGCAATCAGCAGACTGGGGCGTTTAACGTACCTTTTTACGCAGCACTTTCAGAAAATCCTGATCCGCTTTGCCACTTGGTTGTTGGCCCCACGATATCTGAATTGCTGTGACCGCATCAATCGTTTTGGGCCCGATTATACCATCGGGATCACCCAAATCATAGCCTGCGCGGTTCAGCAGTTTTTGGACTTCCAGCTTTTCATCCAGCTTCAAGGCACCCGGGCCACGAGGCCATTCTTGGGCAAAATACCCCCCACCTTTGATCCTGTCAGCCAAGTGGCCCACGGCCATCGCGTAAGAATTGGCGTTGTTGTATCGCTTGATCACATGGAAGTTTTTGAACACGATAAACGCAGGCCCGTCTGACCCTGCGGGTAGAAAAACAGACCCTTTTCCGTGATTTGGAATTTTGCCGCCACGCACCAAACGCAGGCCCAATTCGTTCCAGCGTGCAGGTGTCGCTTTCACTTTCAGGCTGGCATTACCAAAGTAAAAATCTTTGGGCAGCTTTACTTCCACCGCCCACGGCTGGTTCTTTGTCCAACCCGATTTTTTGAAATAATTCGCCGTTGACGCCAGCGCATCAGACGGATCGCGCGGATCCCAAACATTGCGTTTACCATCGCCATCAAAGTCTTGCGCAAAGGCCTGATAGCTGGTGGGAATGAACTGCGTATGGCCCATGGCACCGGCCCAAGAACCCATCATGCGGTTGGGTGTGATGTCCCCGCGTTGAATAATCCGCAAAGCTTCCAACAACTGTTGGCGGCCAAACTTTGCGCGGCGGCCATCATAGGCCAAGGTTGCCAAAGCTTCGATGATATTGATGTCGCCCATGTTTTTACCGTAAGAGCTTTCCAGCCCCCACACAGCCAGAACCACCTCTTTATCAACACCATATTTCTGCTCAATCTGGCGCAGGGTTTTCTTGTATTTCGCCAGCATAGCTTTGCCGTTTTTTACCCGTTTAGGCGAGGTCGCTGTATCCAGATAATCCCAGATTTGGCGTGAAAATTCGGCCTGTTTACGATCAAGTTTCACCACGCGCATATTCAGTTTAACACCCTTGAAAGCGCGGTCATATGTGCGCGCGGTAACGCCATTTTTCAAAGCAACTGCGCGAAAGGATTTTACCCAATTCTGAAAACCCGACTGGGTTTGGGCAAGGGTAATATTGTCGGTTTTAGAAATGCTGTTTGCCTGCACCGCAAATGCCCCGCTTAGGGCAAGGGTTACAGCCAAAGCCGTACTTAGTAATCTCATTAGTATCTCCTGCTCGAGATTTATTATAATTATATGTCATTGTAGCGGGATTTGGCCCAAGACCAAAGCCCAAAAATATCCCGTTGAATTACCTTGCGGAAAACTGCTTATTTACGCGGGGTCATATGCTTTTAATTGTTCCAGATAGATACGCAACATGCCCACACGGTGCGGTTTGAATGATTTTCCTGTCAGGTCGAATGATTTGATGCGATCCACCCGAAATGCACGGTAATCATCACGCAACAGGCAATGCGCCAGAAGCATCAGGTTTTCATCCATAAATACAATGGAAAGCGGCCATATTTCGCGGGTACTTTCATCACCCTTCTGATCACAATATGCCATTGTCAAAACCTGTTCTTCACGCGTGGCTTTGCGCAGTTTGGCCATATCAATGGTAATCGGATGCCGTCGATGGAACTTTCGCGCGCGCAGCACCGCGTTTTGCAGTTGCGCCTGCATACGTTTGGGCAAAGTTGCGTTCACCTTTGAAAGCACATTTTCTGCGGCTTTTGCCAAAACAGGGTCACCAACCTGCTGCACTTCGCGCAGGCCCAAAACCAGTGCCTCTATCTCGTCGGGGTTAAACATCATCGGTGGCATGGCGGGGTCTTCAATGATGGTATAACCAAAGCCAGCCTCACCATCTATGACCGCGCCCGCACCGCGCAGGTTTTCAATATAACGGTAGATTGTGCGCACAGATGTATTCAGTTCACGCGCCAACTGTTCTGCCGTCACGGGGGCAGGCAGGGTGCGGATCAGTTGCATCAGTTCTAACAGTCGGTCGCTTTTTGCCATAATGAAGTTATAATAGAACATACTGACAGGTTTTGTCAGTAGAAATTGTTATACAAAAGCCAGCTATACAAAGAGGATGCCATGCTTGAACTAACCGTTTTCCCCGCAGGATTTTCAGATATTTCCGCAAGCCCGTTTTCAGTCAAAGCTTTATGTCTGATGGAATATTCCGAGCAACCGTATAACGTAAAAATTACATCTGACCCACGCAAAGCCCCCAAGGGAAAACTGCCTGTTTTAACGCACGGCTCAAAGGTTATTCCGGACAGCGATCAGATACGCGATTATATGGAACAGGCTTTCGGTGTGGGTTATGACGCGGGCTTAACCTCGGAACAGCGTGGTTATTCGCGCAGCATTATCCGTATGATCGAAGAGCATCTGTATTTCGCCGTCCTTGCCTACAGGTGGCAACAAGATGATCATTGGCCTGTAGTAAAAAAAGAGTTTTTCAGCGGCATGCCGTTTCCCCTTGGCGCGATCATTTCCAGGATGGCGCGTAAAGGCGTGTTAAACCAGCTTTTCGGGCAAGGTATGGGGCGCCATAGTTTTGATGAACAAATGGCCAGAGCGGAAAAAGACATTATTGCGATTGAATCGATTCTGGATAAGAAAGCATTTCTGTTTGGCGATAAACCCACAGCGGCAGATTTTTCCACCGCCCCAATGTTGAATGCGGCGGCATCTTTTCCCATTAAGGGCGCCCTGAATAAAATGGTGACTTCCCGCCCGACGCTGATTGCGTATATTGATCGCAGCAAAAAGGAATTTTATCCATCCTGATACCCCCTATGGCATCTCCAGAAATTCAGACTGCTTATGACGCGTTTCCGCCAGGCGTACAAAGCGGTGCAATGGCATTGCGAGCATTGATCTATGAAACCGCCAAGAGTATTCCAAGCCTGCCTGCACCAACCGAGTGTCTGCGTTGGGGGCAACCTTCATACATCACACCCATTGGTTCAACCTTGCGCATCGGCATTCCCAAATCAGGTGGCTTTGCGCTTTATGCACATTGTCAAAGCACAATTATTTCTGAGTTTGCCCAAGGTTTTGGTGCGGATTTTCAGATTGAGGGCAACCGCGCCGTTCTGTTTCAAAGCAAGGATGACATTCAGCCTGAAAAACTGCGTCTGATGATTAAGTATGCTTTAACCTATAAGCGAAAAATACGTTAGACTTTACCTACGGCGCTTTTGTAATTTACGTTTCTTACCTTTGTTTTTACCAAATTTACGCCCCCGTTGTCGCCCCTTGCCAGAGCTGCTTTTGGGCATGGGTTTACCGTTCAGTTCCAGCATTTCCAGCGTCAGCCCGCCAGTAAGTGCGGTGGCGTCCACAAGGGATACTTTGCACGGCATTCCAACTGCAATAACCCGCCCGCTGTCTTCGCCTTTCAGCGTGCCATCACGTTCAATATACCGCCAATATTCGCGGCCCAACTGGCTAAGCGGAATAATGCCGTCGGCCCCTGTTTCCAGCAGTTTCACGAACAGGCCAAACTTGGCGATGCCAGAAACGCGGCCTTCAAATTCAGCACCCACCTGTTCTGACAGGAAGGCGGCCAGATAGCGGTCTGTGGTATCGCGTTCGGCCAGCATGGAACGTCGCTCGGTTTCTGAAATCCATTCGCCGGTTGGCGCCAAATTATCAATGTCACCGGGTTTCAACCCATCATCACCCCAACCATGTGCGGCGACCAATCCACGGTGAACAATCAGGTCGGCATAGCGGCGGATGGGTGAGGTGAAATGGCCGTAGCGTTTCAGGTTCAACCCGAAATGCCCCTGATTATCAGGGGAATAATACGCTTGTTTCATGGATCGCAGCACGGTCATGTTGATCACTTCCGCATCTTCCGTGCCCTTTGCCGCATCCAGCAATCTGTTCAAGTCCTGCGTGCGCAAAACTTGGCCCTTGGCCAGCTGCAAACCGGATGCATCAGCGACCTCTCGCAGCACATCCAGCTTTTCAGGTGAGGGTTCTTCGTGAACACGGTACAGCAGAGGCCACTTCTTGCTTTCCAACGTTTCAGCGGCACAGACATTGGCCGTGACCATGAACTCTTCCACCAATTTATGTGCATCAAGCCGCTCTTTGAAAGACACAGAAGTAACCACGCCTTCATCAGATAAAACGATTTGGCGTTCAGGCAGATCAAGATGCAAAGGCTGACGGCGATTGCGTTCTTTTGTGGCAGCGGCATAGGCCGCAAACAGATCGTTGATCGGCCCTGCCAACGGCTTGGTGGCCGCGTCATAAGTACCTTCCGCCGCCGCTTGCGCCTGTTCATAAGACAGCGATGCAGGCGAGCGCATCAAGGCGCGGAAAAACGCGTGGCCCAGTTTTTTTCCCTTGGCATCCAGCACAATACGCAGGGCAATACAGGCGCGATCCATGCCTTCGTGCAACGAGCACAGATCACCCGAAAGCGCATCGGGCAGCATGGGGACAACGCGGTCGGGGAAGTAGCTGGAATTGCCGCGATTGCGGGCTTCGCGGTCAAGTGCTGATCCGCTGGTCACGTAATGGGCGACATCAGCGATGGCAACCCAAACGATGTGACCGCCATCATTTTTGGGGTCATTATCAGGCAGCGCACAGATGGCATCATCATGATCCCGCGCATCAGACGGGTCGATGGTGAACAACGGTAAGTCGCGCAAATCTTTGCGTTGATCTAGGGCAACGGGTTGTGCCGCATTGGCTTCTACAATCACCGCATCGGGGAAATGGTCGGGGATGCCGTGTTGGTGGATGGCGATCAGTGACACCGATTTGGGGGCCATAGGATCACCCAGAATATCGGTAATACGTGCTTTTGGCAGCCCCATACGCGTCTTCGGGCCAACGCGTTCTGCCTCGACCAATTCACCATCCTTGGCGTTCAGGCTATCCGCCTTTACCACCTGCCATTCCAGCGATGATTTCTTATCGACAGGCACAATGCGCCCGCCTTCGGAACCCAATCGAAACAGCCCGATGATCTTTTCCTGGCCGGTGCCAATGCGCCGAATAAGACGGGCTTCATAAGCAATGTCAGGGTCGGATGAGCTGCTGAGGCGACATAGGATGCGGTCACTTTCTTTTAGTGCCAGATCGCCCTTTTTCTCAACAAACAGAATTTTCGGCATGGGGTCATCACTGTCCCATTCCATCGGGGCAGCCCATAGATCACCATCTTCGTCAGGTGCTAAAATCCGCAAAACCGACACAGGCGGCAAAGCCCCCTTGCCGCCATAACTGCGCCGTTTCTTGGTCAGATGCCCTTCGGCAGTCAGTTCTTTCAAGATACGTTTCAAGTCAATTCTAGCGGCCCCTTTGATGCCAAAGGCACGGCCAATATCACGTTTTGAGGTCTTTGTCGGATTATCCTGAATCCAGGTCAGGATTTCCGCTTTGCTTGGAAATTTTTTCATGTGTTAGCCTATATCAGCTAAATTCAGGGCCGTCAGTTTTTATCAGCTCTAAATCCGCGGCCACATCAACATCGCGCAATGTATCAATCATCGCTACCCGCGCATTGCCCAAACTGGCCACAGTATCTGCCAAGGCGTGTTTTGTTGACCAGCGCACATCTTTGAACAGGCCAGCAGGCAGGGCCTGTCCGCCCCGTTTCATCCCGACCAGCCAATAACCACCATCCGTGGCGGGCCCGAAAACCACATCATGATCACCCAATGCACGAAAAGCTTTTTCGATCAGTGCTGGTGTAATGCAGGGAATATCCGCGCCGATTATCACCACAGGGCCCGTTGGCGCATTGCGGAAAATCGACCCCATACGATCCCCAAGATCACCCTGCCCTTGCGGCCAGCGTGACAGATCAGCGGGCCAAATACGGCTTTGCAAACCTTCGGTGTCAGGGGACACCGCCAGAACGGTTTGCCAACGCGGATCGCGGCCAAGCCTGCGGATCAAGCGGCTGCTTTGATGGCGAAACCACCATGCGGCGCGTGTCATGCCAATGCCTGCCCCAAGGCGGGTTTTCACACGGCCCGCGCGGGGTTCTTTGACCATAATGAAAAGTTGGCGGTTGTTCATGCAAAATAGTCGGTCAGTATCCGCGTATAGATCGCTTTCAATTTGTGGATATTGGCAACCTCGACCCGTTCATCAACCTCATGCATGGTGCGACCGACCAGCCCGAATTCCACCACCGGGCAATGGCTTTTGACAAAACGTGCATCCGACGTGCCGCCCGTTGTGGACGCTTTAGGCGTTACACCTGTTTCGGCTTTTACCGCCCTTGAAATCAGATCGGATAACTCACCCAATGGGGTGACAAAACTTTCGCCTGACACACGAATGCGCATGGTGATATCAATATCTGTAGCGGCCGCAACCTTATCCACTTCCGCCTGCAACCATTTGGTCAATGCATCCGATGTGTGGGTATCATTGAAACGGATATTCACCGTTGATCGGGTTTCTGCGGGGATCACATTATCGGCTGAGTTGCCCGTATCAATGGTGACAACCGCCAGAGTGGACGCATCGAAATGCTCAGTTCCTTGATCCAGCTCATGGGCTGCAAGACCTGCCATCAGTTGTGCCATCGCAGGCATCGGGTTTTTGGCGCGATGCGGATAGGCAGAATGGCCCTGCACACCTTTACAGGTGAAGTAAGCGTTCATTGAACCACGACGACCGATTTTCATCATCTCGCCCATTTCATTTGGGCAGGTTGGCTCGCCTACTAAGCAATGATCGATGCGTTCGTTATGGATTTCCATCCAGTCCAGCAGGGCAACAGTGCCATCAACCGCAATGCCCTCTTCATCACCTGTGATCGCCAGCACGATAGAGCCGTCAGGGGGCGTTTGGGTGACAAAATCAATCGCGGCAGCGGCGAAGGCCGCAACGCCTGATTTCATATCCGTCGCTCCGCGACCGTACATGAAACCATCCTTAATCTCGGCTCCGAACGGGTCAACTGTCCATGCTTTTAAGTCGCCCAAAGGCACCACATCAGTGTGGCCGTTAAAACCGAACGTGCGCCCGTTGGCCCCTGCGCCCCAGCGGGCAAAAAGATTGGAAACTTCACCGCGATCCACGCGTGTGCAAGTGAACCCCGCGTCTGTTAAAAGTGCCTCCAGCAACACCAATGCACCGCCTTCATCAGGGGTGACAGAGGGGCAGCGGATCAGTTGGGCGGTTAGGTCTGCGGGGTCAATGGTCATGGGGTATATTCCTTAGTTCAGTTCCCGAATAGCTTTTTCAAAGCGGCACAGCAAGGACAGACCTAAAATGGGCAAGGCGCGTGCAAGGTCAGCCATTCACCGCCATCGGGGTGGCGCAGGCGCAGGATTTGCGCGTGTAATTGCAGGCGGTCAGCGGCGGCAATGGTTGCGGCATCCGCATAAAACCGATCACCTAAAATCGGATGGCCAAGCTCGCGCATATGCACCCTTAGTTGATGACTGCGCCCTGTCTTGGGCCGCAGTTCCATACGTGTCACACCCCCTTCGCGTTCCAGCACAGACCAATCTGTGACCGAGGGCTTGCCGCGTTCAAAATCCACCATCTGCAAAGGGCGATTGGGCCAGTCCACAATCAGTGGTAAATCTACCGTTCCTGTATCATCAGCCACAGTGCCCCTAACCCGTGCGATATACGTTTTTTGCATCTGCCGTTTTTGAAACTGTGAGCTGAGATGCCGTTGCACATCTTTGGTAAGCGCAAAAATCATCACGCCAGAAGTATCCATATCCAAGCGGTGCACAAGTAGCGCATTGGGATATGTCATCACCACACGGGTTTCCAGACAATCGCGATGTTCAAAAGCTTTGCCGGGAACCGACAACAAGCCAGGGGGTTTGTTGATCGCCAAAATATGATCATCATGGTGGATCACATCCAACGGGCCAATGGGTGGTGCATATGTAAAAAGCGGGTTCATGGCGGACTTTTAGAGTCTAGGTTTCTTCAATACTTAAGCGGTTCAATGCAATGCACCCCTTGGTTGCCTGTGAAAATGTGTAGATAAAAAACAATCTGAACAGCACAAAAATCAAAACGCTTGTGTTCATGCCGAACACAAGAACATGCGAAATCAGAAGCAGGGTTGAGACCAGCGTTAAAATAACACCTGCCGAGGATCGCTTTTTAGACAGGCCGTAAGCCCCGAATACGCAGACGACCAAGTTGATGAAAAGTGCCAATTCATTGGCACTTAACAACCCGAAATCACCATTCACCTTTGTGACGATCATCACCAGATGAAACAGAGAGATCATTCCGGAAATACCCGCGATAACAACACCGTTTTTAACTGCCAGTTCGGCTTTCTCTTTAGTCATCCCTTGCCCCCTTGGATCAATTATGACCCGCTTTACCAAGCCCGCAGGGAAACTTCAAACCTTTACTCTTTCTGATTTAGGATCATACATCGGGCGCAGGCTGGCTGTGGCTTTTACCCGGACGCCCGCCACATCTATTTCGTATGATGAGGCCAGAACATCCGCCACGTTTTCGCCCTTACAAGGGACATAACCCATGCCGATGGCTGCCCCTAATGTGTGGCCGTACCCGCCAGAGCTAAGATGCCCGATAATCTCACCATCGCGCAAAAGTGGCTCGTTATGATAAAGCAGCGGCTCACTGTCTGCCAATTTGAATTGTAGCAAACGGGCGTTCAGCCCAGTTTCCTTTTTATCCAGAACCGCCGCGCGCCCGATGAAATCTGGCTTGTCGGTTTTCACCGCAAAACCAAGCCCCGCTTCCAGTACGTGATCTTCGCAGGTGATATCATGGCCGAAATGGCGAAAGCCTTTTTCAATGCGGCAACTGTCCATCATGTGCATGCCGCAATGCTTCAGCCCCATGTCTTGGCCCGCCTCATGAAGGGTTTCAAAGATGTGACAGGCCATGTCAGAACTTGCATAAACCTCCCACCCCAACTCACCCACATAAGTCACGCGGTGAACGCGGGCTAACCCCATGCCGATTTCAATTTCCTGTGCCGTGCCAAACGGATTGACCGCATTGCTGAAATCATTGGGTGATATTTTTTCCAGTAGCGCGCGGCTGTTTGGCCCCATCACCGCCAACACACCTTCGCCTGCAGTTACATCCGTGATCACCACATTGAAATCACCAACATTACGTTGCAGCCAAGCTTGATCCGCAGGGCGTGTGCCCGACGGGGTCACAACCAGATAGACAAGTTCAGACAGCCGCGTGATGGTTACATCCGCCTCAATCCCGCCGCGTGTGTTCAAGAATTGCGAATAGACGATTTTACCCACTGGCACATCATATTGCCCACCTGCCACATAGTTTAAAAACGCAGTCGCATCGCGGCCTTCCACACGGATTTTACCAAATGAGGTCATATCATACATGCCGACATTTTCACGGATCGCGCGGTGTTCAGCGGCCGCATTGGCAAACCAGTTGGGGCGTTTCCATGTGTATTCGTATTCTGCTTTTTGCCCTTCATTGGCAAACCAGTTGGCCCGTTCCCAACCGGCTGCTTCACCCATCACAGCACCGCGATCCAACAGGTGTTGGTGGAAAGGTGAGCGCCGAATACCGCGTGCAGTTGCCTTTTGGCGGAACGGAAAGTGGTCGGCGTAAAGCAGGCCCAGGGTTTCTTTGGAACGCTCGAACAAATAGTGTTTGTTGCCCTGAAACGGTTGCATCCGCCCGACATCAACATCACCCACATCAAACGGCTTTTCGCCGTCTTCCATCCATTGCGCAAGGGCCATACCGGCCCCGCCTGCGGATTGAATACCGATGGAATTAAAGCCTGCCGCCACCCAGAAATTGTCCACTTCCAGCGACGGGCCCAGATGATAGGCATCATCGGGGGTAAAGCTTTCAGGGCCGTTAAAGAACGTGTGAATACCTGCTTCTGCCAGCAATGGCAAACGGTTGCAGGCCGCTTCAAGAATGGGTTCAAAGTGATCAAAATCTTCGGGCAGCTGATCAAACTCAAAGCTGTCGGGGATGCCATCCATGCCCCAGGGTTTCGAGTTTGGCTCAAACGCGCCCAACAGATATTTGCCTGCATCCTCTTTGTAATACGCACATTCATCAGGTACGCGCAGCACCGGCATTTGGGTCAGGCCCTTGATCGGTTCGGTGACAATATAGAAGTGTTCGCAGGCATGAAGCGGTACGTTGGCACCGGCCATCTTGCCCACTTCCTGGCCCCACATACCGGCACAGTTAACTACCATATCCGCAGCAATTTCACCCTGCTCGCCGTTTTCATCTTGCCACTGAACCCCGGTTACACGGCGGCCCTCTTTCGTCATGCCCGTCACTTTTACCCGTTCTTTGATCAAGGCGCCGCGCAAGCGTGCGCCCTTTGCCAAAGCCAGTGCGATATTTGCCGGATCGGCTTGCCCGTCGGTTGGCAGATATATACCCGATTTCACACCATCAATATTCAGATGCGCGTATCGTTCCTTGACTTCTTTTGCGCTAATCTCTTCAACCGGAACACCGAAAGCGCGGCCCATTGCGGCCTGCCTGAACAGTTCTTCCTGGCGTTCTTCGGTCAGGGCCACGGTGATAGAACCTACTTGGCGCATACCTGTGGCAACACCGGTTTCCGCTTCCAGACCCAGATATAGGTCTGCCGAATAGCGTGCTAAACGGGTCATGTTGGATGATGCCCGCAACTGCCCGATCAGGCCGGCTGCATGCCAAGTGGTGCCCGATGTCAGTTGTTTGCGTTCCAGCAGCACCACATCTTTCCAGCCGAGTTTGGCCAGGTGGTAGGCTACAGAGCAACCGATCACACCGCCGCCGATGATTACCACGCGGGCATGTTTTGGTAGGTTTGACATGGGGTTATTCCTTTGAAAATTTCTGCGCCAGAAGCGCGATATGGTCAGGGCCGACTTCACAGCAGCCCCCTATGATTGTGGCACCTGCATCCGCCCATTTCTGGGCAAAATCGGCATAGGCTTTGGGCCCTAGGTCTTTGCGTGTTTCCAGCTCGTCAACTGTGGCCCCGACGTGGTCAAACGTATCTGCGATACTGACGAAACCGTTGGCGTAGGCCCCTACGGGAATGCCGTTGCCTGTCAGCAAAGACACAGCGGTTGTAATCGCTTCAGGGACAGAGCAGTTTACCAGAATTGCGGCGGGCTTATATTCTTTCAGAAGCGGCAGAATATCCGTCAAGTTTTCACCTGAGCGCAGTTTTGTGCCGTCTTTGTCATCAACTGACAGTGACAGCCAAACAGGTTTTCCCAAGCCCGATGACCCCATTAAGGCACCACGTGCCTGATCAACTGAGGCCATGGTTTCAAACAGGTAGTGATCCACGAAGTTTTTCTGGATTTCGCAGATGTTACGATAAATTTCCGCCGCATCATCCGCAGGCGGGCTTTTATCAGGCTGATAGGAAAACCCAAGTGGCCCAAGTGATCCCGCAATCAGCCCAGAGCCATGCGCGTCGCGTGCATCAACCGCTTGTTGACAGGCCAGTTGTTGCAACAGGGTCAACCTGTCGGACAGACCGTGATGCACAAGACGGTCAGGCAAAACCGAATAGGTGTTTGTGGTGGCAATCTGTGCGCCCGCTTTGAAATACGCGTCATGCACGTCGCGCACCATTTCGGGGTTATCAAGCAAGGCTTGCACTGACCAAAGTGAGGTGGCACGGCCCGCCCGCGCGATCAGTTCCTGGCCCATGCCGCCGTCTAGGATTGTGATGCTCATGCCCGCAACCTTTCGTTTGTAGGATCCCAAAGCGGTTGGTCTTCTTGCACAACGGCAGCATACCGCTGCCCGTAAATCTCAACCTCCAGTTCAGTGCCAGCAACTGCCAAATCTGCACGCACCATGCCCAGCGCAATGCTAGCGTTCACACGGTACCCCCATGCACCTGACGTGGTTTCACCAACCACTTTATCGCCCAGCCAAAGTGTTGACATATAGGGTGCATCGCAATCAGCGGCATCCACCAGCAAAGTGACAAATGCCTTTTTACGGCCCTGTTGTTTTTCGTTTTGAATGGCAGATTTGCCAGTAAAATCTTGCGGCTTGTCAAGCTTCACGAAACGTTCCAAACCCCCTTCAAGCATGGAATAATCCGTTGACAGATCACCCTTCCATGCACGATAGCCTTTTTCCAAACGTAACGAGTTCAGCGCATACATGCCGAACGGTTTGGCACCTGCACCCAAGATCGCGCCATAAATCGCAGGCATACTTTCGTTCAATGCATGTACTTCCCAACCCAATTCACCTGCAAAAGATACGCGGATCAGGTAGGCACCTTGCCCTGCCACATTTGCTGCCTGATGGGTCAGCCAGCCGCTTTGCAGATCGGCATCCGTTAACCCCGCCATAACATCGCGGGATTTGGGGCCTGTTACGATTAGAGTATCATAGGCAGTGGTCACATCGCTGATCGACACCCCGTCAGGGGCGGCATTGGTCAACAAATCACGGTCATGCCATTGTGCGGTGGCGGCAGTGATCAACATAAAGTCATCGTCGCCTTTGCGCACGCATGACATCTCGCTCAAGATACGCCCGCGACTGTCAGAGACATAGATCAGGTTCATGCGGCCCACTTTAGGCAAGCCGCCTGTACAAAAGCCACGCAGAAACTCTGCGGCACCTTTGCCTGATACCATAAAGCGGGAAAAGCCCGGTAAATCCAACACGCCGCAACTATCACGCACCGTTTCGCATTCTTCTTGGATGCGTGCCGACCACGGGCCTGAGCGGCCCCATGTATGGGTGGCTTCAAGGGATGTGTCATCACCGTCTTTGGCAAACCAGTTCGCCCGTTCCCAACCGCTATAAGCCCCCATCACACCGCCCATGGATTTCACTTTGTCATGTACGGGGGAAAGTTTCTTGTCGCGCCCTGCGGGCCATTCATGTTGTGGGAAATGCATGGCGTATTCGTTGCCGTAAACCTCAACACCCTTTTGGTTGCAGTAATCCTGATCTGTATAATCAGTGTAGCGGCGCGGGTCGATGGCCCACATATCCCACTCGGTTTGGCCTTCGGTAATCCATTCTGCCAACACTTTACCGGCCCCGCCACCTTGGGCGATGCCGAAGGTAAAGACGCAGGCTTCAAACGCATTTGGCACGCCCGGCATAGGGCCAACTAAAGGTAGGCCGTCAGGCGCGTAGGGGATTGGGCCGTTGATGACACGGCTGATGCCAGCACTGCCCAACAAGGGGACGCGTTCCATAGCATCTTCGATGTGCCACTCAATACGATCCAGATCATCAGGGTATAGTTGGAACGAAAAATCATCGGGCATGGGATCACTTGGGTCAACCCAATGGGCTTTGCAGTTGCCTTCATACGGGCCAAGATTAAAGCCGTTCTTTTCTTGGCGCAGATAATATGAACTGTCCACATCGCGCAGCAACGGCAGCTTGCCGTGGGTTTTGGCGTGGGCGGCAAGCTCGGGGATTTCTTCTGACAGCAGATACTGATGGCTCATCACCATCATCGGCACGGTGCGGCCGCCGTAAGGTTTGAACCATTCACCGACACGTTGGGCATAATAGCCCGCCGCGTTGACCACAAACTCACACCGAATATCGCCTTTTTCGGTGTGAACGATCCATTCATTGCCATCACGGGTCACACCTGTTGCGGGTGTGAAACGCAGGATTTTTTGCCCCATATCACGCGCACCTTTAGCCAAGGCTTGGGTCAGCTGTGCAGGATCAATATCACCATCATGCGGATCATATAATGACCCTTCCAAATCATGGGTTTCAAGGAAAGGGTAGCGTTGTTGGGTTTCTTCAGGCGACAGGATTTCGATATCCATACCCTGATAACGGCCCATGCCCGCCGCGCGTTCAAATTCCTGCATCCGCACCTTGGAGTGCGCCAGACGAATAGACCCCGTGACGTGGTAATTCATCGGGTAATCAACCTCTTCGCCAAGGCGGCTATACAGCTCAGTTGAATAGCGTTGCATATTCATGATCGACCAACTGGTGGAAAACGTCGGCACGTTGCCCGCCGCATGCCATGTGGAACCTGCGGTCAGTTCGTTCTTTTCCAGCAGAACGCAATCCGTCCAACCCGCTTTAGCTAAGTGATAAAGCGAAGAAGCCCCGATGACCCCGCCGCCAATAATAACCACCCGTGCGGTGGTTGGAAAATCAGACATGTTAAGCCCCCTAGTCGATCGTATTTATGAATATTAACCTATTGCGCGAATGCTATTTAGCTTCAATAAGGTCACCATTCTTGCGATTGCTTACAACCATCACCCAATTCGTAATAATCACCTTTGTTCTTAACAAAGATGTGTTTAGCCGTGACCAACCCCGTTTCCCCGTCAAGGGTACCCGCACCAATGGCAACATTGGGTTTCTCATCAACTTTATAAAATAAGCTTGATCCGCATTCAGAACAAAACCCTCGCTTTGCAAAATCAGATGAACGGTACCATTTCAGCCCAGCATCCTTTGTGACTATCAACTTATCTTCTGGCACGGATGTTGCTGCCCAAAAATGGCCACTGGTTTTGCGGCATTGATTACAATGACATGCGGTTACAGTTCGTAATTCCCCATGTAGTTCATACTTCACCGCCCCGCATTCGCATGATCCTTTGTGTATCTTTGTCATCATATTTCCTTAATATACTGGTGGTGCGATCACCCAGATCACAACCGCTTTTTCATCATGTGTATTGGCCCATTTATGCCGCTCTTCGCGAATGCGAAAACTGTCACCCGCTTCCAGATCAAACTTCTGATCGCCTATCCAAACCGTCAGGCGGCCAGAGATGATATAGCCAACCTCTTGGGTGGGGCGCGTGATGAAGTCTTTCAACGCCGCCCCCGCTTCAAACACGGAATGGATGACCTCAAAATCATCGGTCAAGTCGGGTGAAAGCAGCTCTTCAATCAGGCCGTTTGTACCGCCGCCAATTTTGCGGCGGGTATTTTTGCGCACAACACGGCCCACTTCAGTGGCATCGGCTTTGGCTTGGCCGAAAAAGATCGACAGGGGCACATCCAGAATTTTCGATATGGCACGCAACTCATCAATGGAGGGGGCTGAAATATCGCGTTCAACCTGGCTCATCCAGCCCACAGAACGGCCCAGGCTATCGGACATATCCGTTAAAGTTATGCCCCTTGATTTGCGAATGCTACGTAAATCAGCACCAAGAGAGCCAGAGTTTTGAGAAATATATGTCATGCCCATTCCGTGAAATTTATAGGTATAATTTCACGGAATGGGCTATATGCGCGTTCAAAAACGACAATAAACTGTCGCGGGCAAAGTTTTGCACATAGCAATTTACAAAAAGTGTGACATATGTCACTAAATATACTGACATCAACTTTTCGTGATCACATGCTGCGCAATGAACATACATTTCCAAAGAATTCATTTCTTGGCAAAATCAGCCAAGAAAGCTGGGATGTACTGTCCAGAACATGGCACACAAAAAACTACAAGTCTGGGCAGTTCTTAATTACCGATGATGATGATAACTCTGATGTATTTTTTATTTTACGCGGAGCGGCACAGGTCACTATTTATACATCTTCAGGACGGCAAGTGACACTTGTCTCTATTCTTGCAGGCGATAGTTTTGGTGAGTTTTCTGCGATTGATAATGAACCGCGTTCCAGTAGTGTTGTTGCATCAGGCGAATGTCTTGCAGGAATATTGACCGCAAAACAATTTCGCGAATTGTTGAAAACGCGCCCTGATATTTCTTTTGAGTTGTTAACAATCCTCGTCACACATTTACGGAAATTAAATGGTCGGGTAATAGGTTTTAACACCAAATCCGCTGATCTTCGCCTGCAAGAAACCCTGTTGGATCTGGCCGAAAAACACAGCCATGGGGCAGATGATGTTTTGATAGAACACCCCCCCACCCAAAGTGAGTTGGCGGCATATGTTTTTTCATCCCGCGAAGGGGTTGCACGTGAAATGGGGCGATTGCGCAAGGCAGGCATCATCGCACGCCAAAAGCGCAGCTTGCAGGTGCCGTCGATTGAAAAGCTTCGAAAAATAGTGGCAGATAATCAATAAGCGTTTCATCGGTTGCGAAGGGCTTGGGCTTTCGCTAGCGTCCCAGTAACTGCCCGATATCAATAAGGCCCGCTTCCGATGACTAACATGATTTCACGCCCACCGATTAAACTTGTTTTGAATGGGTTTGGCCGTATAGGCCGCCCGATCCTGCGCTTGCTTGCGCAAGGCAACACCGGTTTTGAACTAGTTGCTATCAACGATATTGCGCCTTTGGAAACATGTGCTTATCTGTTTGAATACGATAGTGTTTTCGGGCCTTTTCAGGGCACCGTGGAAACGGGCGAAAATGCATTGATTGTGAGTGGTAAATCAATTCCGTTTTATCAAACCGAAGATATCAGTACACTGGATTTAAGCGGCGTCGATATTCTACTGGAATGCACGGGGCAAGTGAACAGCCGCGATATTGCCATGCGCGGCCTGAATGCAGGGGCGGATATGGTTTTGATTTCGGGCCCTTCAGATGCAGCGGATATTACACTTGTATTGGGCGCGAATGAGGCTGAGATGGGTGACCATAAGATCATTTCAAACGCGTCTTGTACCACCAATGCACTGGCACCTTTGTTGCAGCTTCTGGATGTTAATTTTGGGCTGGAAAGTGGCCACATGACGACGGTTCATTGCTATACGGGCAGCCAACCCACGGTAGATAAACCGCGCGGTAATCTGGCGCGGTCACGCGCGGCTAGCCTGTCGATGGTGCCGACAACCACCAGTGCGCAGCGGTTAACGGATATGGTTTTACCCCACCTGAAAGGCCGGGTTGAAGCACGCGCCATTCGGGTGCCAAGTGCCAGTGTTTCGGCAATAGATCTGACGGTTCAGACCAAAACACCTGTAACAGTTGATAGTGTGAATGCAGTGCTGAAACAGGCTGCGAATACTTCACCCGTTTTTGGCTGGATCACCCAACCACTGGTTTCTAGTGACCTGCGCGCAAGACCAGAATCGCTGATCATCAGTGAACGCGAAACATCCGTTTCTGTGGGCGGGTTATTGCGGGTGTTTGGCTGGTATGACAACGAGTGGGGGTTTTCCAACCGTATGTTGGATATGGCGCGCTTAATGGCCGCGCGGGATTAAGGGGTTTTACGGGTAAACACCCAATCGTTTTCACCCGATAGTTTCGGTTGAAACTTATATCCTTCCAGATCAAAATCTTTCAGTATTTCCGGGTCTTCAATACGGTTCAAAACCATGAAGCGGGCCATCATACCACGGGCTTTTTTGGCAAAAAAGCCAATCATCTTCAACTCGCCATCTCGTTCTTCTTTAAAGGCAGGTGTGATGATGCGCGACGACATGTTTTTGCCCGTGGCTTTGAAATACTCGTTGGAGGCACAGTTCACCACCACCCCGTTTGCCACATCATCCAGTGCCGCCCCGATGCGATCGGCCCAATAGGCGTAAAGGTTTGAACCGGCTTTATTTTGCAGACGACTGCCCATTTCCAGACGGTAAGGTTGCATGCGATCAAGCGGTTTCAACACGCCGTAAAGGCCAGATAATATGCGCAAATGATCTTGCGCATAGGTCACATCACCCGTTTCCATATTACTGATCTGAAGCCCTGTGTAGGTGTCACCCGCAAAAGCAAAAGCGGCTTGTTTGGAATTGCGTTCGTCAGATGCAGGGGCAAAGGCGGCGAAGCGTTCTTTGTTCAAACTGGCCAGCTTTTCACTGATTTTCATCAGCTTTTGCAAATCTGTCACCGAAAGCTTTCGGGCGATCTTGGCCAAAGCGTTAGCATCTGATTGAAAGGCAGGTTCGCTTTCGGCAAAACCATCAGACATTGGATCAAAGTTCAGTTTTTTGGCAGGCGATAAAACGGCAAGCATGGCATTTCCAATCAGTTCGGTGTGAGCATAACAATGTTATGCGCCGCGCCAAGCTTATTCTGCGGCGATTAAATCTAAAAAGGCGGCCCCGAAGCGTTCGGTTTTTTTAGGCCCAACGCCTTGGATGCTTTCCAGTTCTGGCAAAGTTCTGGGGCGTTGTTCAGCTATTTTGGAAAGGGTGGAGCTGGTGCAATTCAGATAAGTATCAAACCCGCTTTCACCCTTGGCCAACTGCACTTGTGCTTGTTGCAACTGATCAAACAATCCGCCTGCCTCGCGACCTGCTAGGCGGCGCCGTGCAGGATGCACTTCACCTTGCGCCCCTGCGATCACTTCTAAAAATGCTTTGCCGTAGCGTTTCAGTTTCACCGCCCCCACACCTGCAAGCTGTGAAAAGGCGTCTATATCGACAGGCTTTTGCGTGGCCATTGCGATCAGGGTACTATCGGGGAATACCACATAGGCGGGGGCTTGGATGGCCTCGGCCAGACTGCGGCGTTTGGCTTTGAGGGCAGACATCAAGGCTTCGTCTTCTTCGGCGACCAGTGCTTTGACGCGCGGCGTGTTGCGTGATTTTTTGACGATGGTATCACGGCGTAATTCGATCTTGGCTTCATCTTTCAAGATAGGTCGCGCTGCTTCTGTCATGCGCAAAGCACCGTAGCGTTCCATATCTGGGCGGATCAGGTCGTAGCCCATCATCTGCCTGAAAATCGCTTGCCATTGGGCGCGGTCATAGTCTTTACCCACCCCGAATGTAGGCAGGCTGTCATGGCCTTTGGCGCGTACTTTAGCGTTGGCATTACCCAGTAATATATCAATCAGATGCACCGAACCGAACCATTCACCTGTGCGCAATATCGCCGACAGTGCCATGCGCACAGCAGTGGTGCCGTCGAACAACTCAGGCGGCTTATCGCACAGATCACAATGGCCACAGCTTTCCATTTCATCGCCGAAATATCGTAGTAAAACCCTGCGCCTACAACGGCGGGCCTCGGCTAGACCTAACAGAGCATTCAGCCGACCGTGATCGGCCTGTTTGCGTTCATTGGGGGCAAGGCCCTCGTCGATTTGGGCGCGTCTAAGGCGCACATCATCAGCACCGTATAAAGTGAGCGTATCGGCAGGTGCGCCATCGCGCCCGGCGCGGCCAATTTCCTGATAATAGGACTCCATTGATTTAGGCAAATCGGCATGTGCGACCCAGCGAATATCAGGTTTATCAATGCCCATACCAAACGCCACGGTAGCACAAACGATCAGGCCGTCTTCACGTTGAAATCGGGTTTCTGCCAGACGCCTATCATCGGGGGCCATGCCCGCGTGATAGTGCAATGCGACATGACCATCTGTGCGCAGGGCTTGTGCCAATGTTTCGGTTTTAGCCCGTGATCCGCAATAGATAATACCTGCCTGATCCTTGTGCGCCGCCACAAAATCCAGCAGTTGCTGGCGCGGTTTATTTTTGGGGGCAAAGGCCAGATGGATGTTGGGGCGGTCAAAGCCTTTCAGGAAAATCTGACAATCACGGCCCTGAAACAAACGTTCCACAATCTCATCGCGGGTTTCTTGGTCAGCCGTGGCAGTGAAGGCTGCCAAAGGTACGTTCAAAGCATCTCGCAGGGTGCCAATGCGCAGGTAATCCGGGCGAAAATCATGCCCCCACTGACTGACGCAATGTGCCTCATCCACCGCGATCATCGACACGTTGGCGCGGCGTAACAACAGCGTGGTGCCGGGGTTCGCCAGGCGTTCGGGGGCGATGTAGAGCAGTTTCAGGCGACCATTATCAATAGCTTCAAAAACCTCTTCGGTTTCTTCTTCGGTGTTACCACTTGTCAAAGTGCCTGCCACAACCCCAACCGCCTTGAGCGCATTCACCTGATCTCGCATCAAGGCGATCAAGGGTGATATCACCACGGTCAGGCCATCATGGCAAAGGGCGGGTAGCTGAAAGCACAAGGATTTGCCGCCACCTGTGGGCATGATCGCCAACACATCGGCACCTGCAGTGACCGCATCAACGATTTCTTCTTGGCCATCACGGTAATCGTCAAAGCCGAAGACGTCTTTTAAAAAAGCGGTGGGCGCGGTCATCTTATGTTTTCTGTTGGATTGTCTATTCCCCATAAGACTCGCATATTGAGAATTGGTGAACAAGAGCGATCTTAGGGTTGTGTGGTAAAACCCGCCGCATACAGCTCAACACGTGTGGGTTTCCACAGGGTTTTGGCATCAGTCCCAAAAGCGCGCTTCAAGAATGCTATTTCAATGCCACGGCTTTCCAGATAAAGTTGATCTTTTTTCTGCTCTTCAAGCGGGCTTACGGTTGGATAACGGCCCGGCATATCAAAGCTATAACCATGAAAACCAATCTCGGCATCTGTATCAATAACCCGCTGTTTCCCGGCTGCAAAAACCAATGTGCAAACCGAATAACAGTAGTTTTCCACATGTGTGTTCAACTGCTTTTCCTCAATGATTTTGCCGATGGTTCGGCCCGCAAATACGATGCCGCCGGGGCTTTCCAATGAGATGGTTGTGACGTTGTCATGCTCGCTAAGAATAATCAGCATGGCGTGGTACATCAAGTAATTCACCTCACCACCCAGATGGATCGTATCACCCTTAAGCGTGGCCGTAAAATCGTCATCGCCAAAGATGGTTTTGAACGGGGCCTCGCTGAAATAACGCGCGGCCACCACATCAAGCATTTGAAACCCCATCATCGCCACGGCTACCATCATGCCCAAATATATGCCCCATGCATCACTGCCTGATGCTGGGTCGCGTTTGGCGATGGCGGCCCAGCGCAATCCGCCGACAACTTGCCAAATCAACAAAGCTGCAATGGTTGCAACGCTGATGCATGCGGCCCAAAGTGGCCAGTTTTCTATGGGCAGTGAGGATGCTATAAAACTGATTGCCAGCAGGTTCACAAACAGGGTCATTCCAAACCCTAGTTGCCCTGACCAGTGATCTTTGAAGTAGCTGCGCATATCTTCCCTTTTATCCCAAAACTATTATAGCACGGATGTGGAACTGAAACTACTGTGCCGTTAGAATATAGGTTTCCAATTCTTGTTTGGCCTGCTGTTTTGTCATGCCTTCGGGCAAGGTGCTTTCTGGTACAGGAACATATTCTATTTCCGACAACTGCAAAACCAACATATTTGGTATATCCAAAACTGCGATTATACTTTCCCATTGGTAAAACGAGGTTGCGTACTTTGCCTTGTATGACAAGCCAGTGTGATCAAATTTAATTTCCACGGGGCCTTGCCTGAAACGGGTCGTAAGCAGGCCTTCATACTGTTTTTTTCGTATCACTTTTGAAACCCGCCGAAGACCAAACACCGAATAGAGCACAATTCCAACTGCATACACCCCAAGCGTTTGTTTCACATTCAGATCAAAAATAAGCAAACAAAGAAAAGAAATACCAATGATAATAACAAGTGCGCCCGAATGGATCATAGACGGTAAATAAATGAATTTGCGCCTGTTCGGTCGCATAACCGCCCGTTCACATGCGATCATGTCAATATTTTTCCACTCAAAACCTTTTAGTTCAAATGCCATTACAAGCTCCTAATCTGTTCTTAAAATATGCACCCATGTGTCGCCGTATTTGCGGGCATCCAGTATAGCAAAACCTTTGGGTGCGGTTTGTTCACTGCCCTCTTCCCAGACGATCAGAGCATCATCTGACAGCCAACCGCCTTCGATTGCGGCGATCAGGGCTTTATCGCCCAAACCTTTGCCATAGGGCGGGTCAAGGAAAATCAGGTCGTAGGGGTCACCTACTACGGGGCCTAATTTGGTGGCGTTGCGGCGGAACAGTTTGGTGCTACCGATCGCGCGAAGGATGTCGGTGTTTTGGCGGATTAACGCACGGGCTTTGACGCCCTCATCAATGAACAGCACAAAAGTGGCCCCCCGCGATAAAGCTTCAAAGCCAAGTGCGCCGGTTCCTGCGAACAGGTCTAACACACGGGCGTCTGTGATGGGGTCGCCGTAACCACCGTTGACCAAAAGGTTGAAGATGCTTTCGCGCACGCGGTCAGATGTAGGGCGTAAATGGGCCGCCGCATCGCCTTTGCCAACCGAAGCCAGCCCAGTGCCCTTATATTTTCCGCCGATGATGCGCATTACATGAACGATTTCAGGTCGGTTGCAGAATTGCCTGCGGCGTCTTTGGGTAAGGTTTTGCCTGCCTCGATAATGCGCTTGCCGATCATATATCCGCGCGGGTGGTTCATGGCATCCACTGCCAGCAACTGATCGCCTTTATAGTACCAGAAAGACACCATACCGTCTTTGTCGCCTTGGCGTGTAATCACGTCATCATAACCGGTGTTCAGGCCCGCGATTTGCAGTTTCACATCAAACTGATCCGACCAGAACCACGGTTTGGCAGTGTAATCTTTGCCGGCACCCATGATGTTTTCGGCAATGATTTCTGCCTGCGCAATCGCGTTTGGAACACTTTCCAAACGGATACGCCCGCCTTGGTATGGAAAGGATGCGCAATCGCCTGCGGCCCATATATTTGCCGTCGAAGTTCTACCCTGTGCATCGGTTTTAATGCCGTTTTCAATCGCGACACCTGCAGCTTCGGCCAGTGCAATGTCGGGCATGATGCCGACACCGACGATGGCGAAATCTATGTTCAGGTCGGTGCCGTCGGTTAGTTTTGCACCTGTTACACGGCCCTCGCCCACCAGATGATCCAGCCCAACACCTTCGATAATCTTCACACCTTTGGATGTATGCAAAGCGCGAAAATAATCCGAGGTTTGCGCACAGGCCACCCGTTGCAAGATGCGATCAGCCATCTCTACCAAAGTTACTTTCAAACCTTTCGAGGCCGCAACCGCCGCCGCTTCTAAACCGATATAACCGCCGCCGATGATCAGCACGTGTTTATTTTTGTCAAATTCCGGTGCCATTGCATCCACATCCGACAGCCCGCGCACAACATAAACACCGCCCAACGCGCCACCGATTGCAGCAGGCAGATAACGCGGGGTGGAACCTGTGGTTAGCACAAGGTGATCAAAGGCAAGTGTTTCATCGCCCAGCTTGATCTGGCTATCCGAAATTTCGGTTGTCACCTCACCTTTACGCAAAGTGATCCCGTTTTCATCGTAAAACGCTTCGGGTTTCAGATAAAGGCGCTCCAAATCCATCTCACCCAGCAGATATTTCTTGGATAATGGCGGGCGTTGGTAGGGCGGTACGTTTTCGGCCCCTATCAAAGTGATCTCACCTTCAAACCCCAAATTGCGCAGTTTTACCACCAGCGAACTGCCTGCTTGACCTGCGCCTACTACAACCACATGTGACATGATGATATATCCTTGTTTACGTTCATAAATGATCTATATAACAGGATAGAACAAACTCAACTTAGAAAGCGACCCATCATGACAATATCCGTTGGCGACAAACTACCCGCAGCATCCTTTGGCCGCCTTGGCGCGGATGGGCCAGAGCAGGTTGATCTGAATGCATTGATTGCGGACAAAAAGGTTGTGATCTTTGCCGTGCCCGGTGCCTATACACCGACATGTTCATCGGCCCATATGCCAAGTTTTGTGAAAAACGCTGACGCTTTGCGCGCCAAAGGTGTGGATGAGATTATCTGTATTTCTGTAAACGACATCTTTGTGATGAAATCTTGGGGGGAAGATATGGGGGCAACCGATGCAGGCATTCACAGTCTTGCGGATGGCGACAGCAGCTTTACCAAAGCGATTGGCATGGATTTTTCGGCACCGCCCGCTGGCCTAATCGACCGCTCAAAACGCTATGCAATGATCGTTGAAGACGGCACCATTACCGCATTGAACGAAGAAGAAGCCCCAGGTGTTTGTGACATATCAGGCGGCGAAGCCATTCTTGATCTGCTTTAGGCCAGCTTATCCATCATCCTAGCCAGCTTAACATCCAACTCTGACAACCCATCCACACTGTGGGTTGTCAGCACCACGTCTACGCGGTTGTAAACGTTTGACCATTCAGGGTGATGGTTCCATTTTTCGGCATACATCGCCACACGGGTCATCCAGCCGAAGGCTTGGTTGAAGGTTTTGAATTTATAGCAGCGTTTGATCGCATCACGACCTTCTACAAGTGACCAGCCATCTGCCAATATTTCTGCCAGCTCCGTTTCGCGCTCTGCTTTTGTCAATTCTTCTACCATCATTCTGTCTCCAATTTTACCTGCTCAGTTGGCGTAGGTGTATGGTTGAAACTATAACCTGTAGCGCACGCCTCTACCCCGCCCAACTCTTCAATACGCCGCTTTTGATCCGCAAAACATTGGGCGTTCACCTGTTCAGGATCACAGATCGCACGCAACCTTTCTTCGCCTTCTTTCCAAGCCGCCTGAATTACAGTGTCATTCACATCTTGCATTGCAAGGTTGGTCAATTCATGCGGGTCAGCCGTTAAATCAAATAGTTGTGGCCCGTGGCCTACATAATATACAAATTTCCAATGACCCCAGCGTACCATGAACGTACCGGTAGTTGAACCGCCATCATGATATTCGCTGAAGATCGTTCTATCGGGATTATCTGGGCTATTGGCTATGTCCACCAAAGAAATGCCCGGCAAGGCCGTGCTTTGTACGTCAGGCACGACCCCTGTCACATCAACCGCAGTTGCTGCAATATCAAGCAAGGTGGTTCCGGTTTTAACCCGCCGGCCCGCAGGAATACCAGGGCCAGCGGCAATCATCGGAACACCGACGGATGCTTCATACATCACCTGTTTTGTCCAAAACCCCTGATCCCCCATCATGTCACCATGATCGGATATATAGACAACAACCGTATCATCAGCCTGACCGCTTTCTTTCAGTGCCACCAACACGCGGCCCACGCAATCGTCCATGAAACTTGTCAACCCGTAATATGCAACCTTGGCTTGACGCATTTTCTGTTCATCGAAATGACGATCATAGCTAAAGAAATCCACAATGTTTTTCAGTTCCGTATGTTCTGGCTGCTCGCGTTCTCCGTAACCAACGGGCAAATCAATCGCTGCGGGATCATACATATCGTAAAATTCCTGCGGTGCTGTAAGTGGATAATGCGGGCTGACCAAAGACACAAATGCCGCCCAAGGTTTTTCACGCCCTTTTTGTGCATCCAACCAATTTTCCGCAGCCCCAGTGATTGCCAGATCGTAATCGGTATAACTGCTATGACCCGCCCCCACATCTTCGGCCAGTTCAGCCGCAGAGGTATAGTCAGGTGCATTTTCACGTAGCAAACCCACAGTCCAGCCAACGCCACCAACAACGTGCATTGGAATTATCTCTTCGGTAAAACCATTATCATCTTCACCTGATCGGAAATGCAGTTTACCGATTGAGGTTACATCCACGCCTTGTTCGCGCAACTGCCGCATCCAACTGCGGGCTTTGCCGTCATAAGGCGTGGCACTATCCCAATGACCAATTTTATGAACATGATCCCCACACGCAAGACTTGCGCGTGTAGGTACGCACATGGGCGACGGCGTATAAGCGTTTTCAAAAACAGTGCCGCGTGCCGCCAATGCATCCAGATGTGGTGTTTTTACGATGGGATGCCCCACACATCCCATCGCATCTTTGCGATGTTCGTCTGAAATGATGATCAGCAGGTTTTTGGCAGGTACACTCATTCAAGCCCGCCGAATTGATCTGTGCATGTTTCTAGCATTACGCCCTCTTGCACAATCCCTGCAATTTTAGCCATGTCATTTGCGTACCATACATCCCCTTCCAGACGTGCGGGTATATCTTTGCGAATTTCATCCATGATCTTACTTGTCGCATCAGAAGGCGGGCGATCTTTCATCACATCTTCGGTCATCGAAATTGCTTGGGCTGCAATCAAAATCTCGCCACTGATAATCGAGTGTACGTTTTCAACAACCTGTGCTGCCTTTTTCGCACACCACATAGAGTTGGATACATGATCCTCTGCATTGCCTTTACCGGGGATCGAATCCACTGAGCCAGGTGCAGACAAGTTGCGGTTTTCCATCACCAATGCGGACATGGAACATTGCACTGTCGCATAGCCCGTGTTCAGCCCCGGTGTGCCAGAGGCAAGGTTACGCGGCAGGCCGTAACTCATCACCGGGTCAATCAACCGCGCGATACGCCGTTCGGAAATCGAGCCTAAATCAGTCATCACAATCGCCAACAAGTCCATCGCTTGGGCAATATATTGACCATGAAAATGCCCGCCTGAAACTGCGCGACGTGTACCGTCATCACTTACAATCAGCGGGTTATCTGTGGCTGAATTAATCTCACGCGCAACGATACCGTGAATATAGGTAAGGGCTTCACGCACAGGGCCGTGTACTTGTGGGGCGCAACGCAGGGAATACGAGTCTTGCACGCGTTCCGTTGGTACACCGCTGGCTGGCAACAGCTCATCCGGAAACGGGATTAGGCGGGCTTGAGGGGTCATGCGTTTTGACCCTGCGGTCAAAGCCACAACGTTCCGCGCTACCAACATTTGGCCTTCATGCGGGCGGGCTGCATGGATGGCGGGAATGAACGCATCGGTTTCGCAGCGCATGGCTTCCAGCGATAAAGACAAGCCGATGTCTGCGTGTTTGGCTATATGTTGGGCATCCCACAGAGCTAGAACCGCCAGTGCCAATGATACGGTTGAGCCATTGATCAGGGCGGATGCGTCTTTTGCTAAAAGATCAAGGTCAGGATCCAAGCCTGCTTTTTTCAAGGCAACACGCGCAGGCATTCGAGTGCCTTGGTAAATAATCTCTGCCTCTTCGTAACCACACATCGCACCCGCCATATGCGCCAAGGGGGCAAGATCACCCGATGCCCCAACCGAGCCTTTGGCGGGAATAACAGGTGTCAGGCCTTTATTCAGAAATTCCAGCAGTCGGTCGGCCACAGGCAGCGATACGCCCGAGTGATCCGAACAAAATGCGTTCAGACGCAGCAGCATGACGGCACGGGTAACATCGGTTGGCAAGAGTTCCCCCAGACCTGTGGCATGGGCATAAATGGTGTTGGTTTGAAATTCTGGGATGTCTTTCAAGGCAACGCGGGTGTTTTTGAAAGCCCCAACGCCAGTGTTGAAAGAATAGATTAACGGCGCGTCTTCTTTCATCCACTTTTCCGCGATCAATGCACGGGTCTTTGCAAGGGCTTCGCGCACGAATTGCGACAAAGAAACCTTTACCCCGTTTCTGGCGATATCAATCACCTGTTTCATTGTTAAGTCGTTATCACCAAGGATCATCATTTTCTCCGTTATTTAAATATCTGCATCGTTTTGCACTTTTCTGAATGGGCCGTAATCCGTCAAGACTTCGATCTCTTCATCCACCGCATCGCGTTCTGCATCCAGATAGCTGGCAATCGCGCGGCGAAAACCGGGGTCGGCGATCCAGTGCAGTGAATAAGTCGGTTTCGGCAAATAGCCGCGCGCCAATTTATGCGCCCCTTGTGCGCCCGCTTCCACCCGTTTCAGCCCGTGTTCGATGGCGTAGTCTATGGCCTGATAGTAGCACACTTCGAAATGCAGGCAGGGGTGATCTTCGGCGCAACCCCAATAGCGGCCATACAGGCAGTCGGCACCGATAAAGTTCAGCGCACCTGCCACCCAGCGGCCTTCGCGTTCACACATCACCAACAAAACATCATCCCGCATGTGTTCTTGGATGATGTCAAAAAAGTTACGGGTCAGGTAGGGTGCGCCCCATTTGCGCGCCCCTGTATCTTGGTAAAACTGCCAGAAGGCATCCCAATGTTCGGGTTGAATATCATCCCCGGTCAGCGCGATAATCTGCCCGCCAAAGGCTTGCGCGGTTTTGCGTTCTTTGCGGATGTTTTTACGTTTACGCGATGACAGGGCCGCTAGGAAACCATCGAAATTTTGATAGGTGTCATTCAGCCAATGGAATTGTTGCCCCGTGCGTTGCAACAGCCCGATGTCTTGGCCCAAATCAAACTCATCTTCTGCACAAAAAGTAATGTGCAAGGATGACAGATGGTTGCTTTCAATCATCTGCACGGCTGCTTGCAGTAATGCGGCACGCCCAATTTCTTCAGACCCTTCACGGCACAAAAACCGACGCCCTGTCACAGGCGTAAACGGCACCGCCGCTTGCAGTTTTGGATAATACCGCCCGCCTGCGTGCTCAAAAGCATGTGCCCAATTATGGTCGAACATATATTCGCCTTGGGAATGGGATTTTGCGTAAAGTGGCATGACAGCGATAACTTCGTCTTGGGCGCGCGCAATCAAATGGTGCGGCTCCCAGCCGGTTCCTTGCTCAACAGAACCGCTGTCTTCCAACGCACGTAAAAAACGATAGGTCGTGAACGGATCGCCAAATCTATCCGCACAGACATCCCAGTCGGCCTGTGCAAAATCTGACAGGCCTTCCAGTACCGTAACAGTTACGTTTTTTTGGCTCATCGGGTTTTGCCTTAGGCTAAATACCCTTCAAAGGTTATATTATCCGCCACTTCCCTAGCAACCTCTTCGATCATTGCCGTGCGCACCGTCCAACACAGGATCGTAGCCCCCTGCTGTTTGCGGTAAGTTACCACGGCATCTTCCAGATGCATAACATGATGAGAGATGAAGCAGGCACCGACTCGGTCATAATCCGGGATGCCCGCCAGTTCCATACGGCGGCCTTCGGGGACAAAAAGCCAGTTTTGGGCTAAAAATATACCCGTGGTCAGACCACGCGGTATATCCGGTGCAAATTCGGCACATTTGGCAACTGAATGGGGGTTAAAGGACATTAAAGCAATTGCACCGTTGTAGTTATTCAAAATCTCACATGTCGCGCGTTCCAGGGCCCCAACATTTGGGCCCAATGCACCATCTTGATCTTTTATCTCGATTAATACGGGAACCTGCCCGTCAACAAGCTTCAGGAATGCTTCTAACGTTGGGATGCCTTCATTCCCGTTCTTCAGTTGTATTACACCTAATTCTTCGGCTGTGCGCTGCGCCACGGCACCCGTTTCAAACGTCAAACGTTCTAACGAATAATCATGAAACATCATCGGCACACCGTCCTTGGACATCTGTATATCGATTTCTATGCAGTAACCATTTTCAATGGCCGCACGCGTGCCTGCCAAAGAGTTTTCAGGCCGACCATCCGCCACGTCGTGCAATGTACGATGCGTGATCGGAGCTTGTAAGAATACTTTTGGTATCGTCATACTGAAATCTGGAAGATGCCTTCGATCTCTACGGCCACACCTAAAGGTAGAGATACACAACCAACAGCTGCACGCGCATGCGCACCTTTATCACCGCCGAACACTTCAGCCATCAGATTAGATGCGCCGTTAATCACCACGGGATGATCGGTAAAACCAGCTGTTGCGTTCACAAATCCACCCAATTTTACGATTTTCACCACGCGATCCAGATCACCGCCGCAAGCAGAACGTAATTGTGCGATCAAATTCAGGGCGCAAACACGTGCCGCGGCAGCACCATCTTCAACAGATGTGGTATCGCCCAGCTTACCGCAGATCAAACCACCCGCATCTTTTGAGATTTGGCCTGAAACATAGACCATATCGCCCACAACAACATAAGGTACATAATTAGCCGCAGGTGCGGGTGCTTCGGGCAGTTCAATGCCAAGTTCATTCAAGCGTGTTTCGATTTTCCCAGCCATAACGGGGACTCCTTTTGAAAATGTATCACTTGCATAGTTGCAACAGATTTGCGCTGTCGTCACGTATTATTGTCATAAATTATGTGTGATATGGACAGATTTCTTCAAAAGACTATGTTATGGCTAAAATTCAAGCAATTAGAGCGTAACAATGACCTTGCAAAAAACATCTTTATTTGTACTAACCCGCAGAATTATTTCACTTTTTGTGATTTCTTGCGTTTTGTCGGCATGCGCCTCACTTGATCAGGTTTCCAAATCTGAATTCAACGACCCCTATGAAAAATCCAGCCGCAGGGTACATGCGTTCAATAAAGGGCTAGATAAAGCGCTTATCGGGCCTGCGGCTAACGGCTATACAACCATCACGCCACCCTTGTTTGTGCGCATTATCGGAAATGTTTCGGGTTACATCGGCCTGCCGGGACAAGCGGTTAACAATATACTTCAAGGCAATGCAAAAGGCTTGGGAGAAACTGTTTTAACGTTTGCACTCAACACCTTAACTTTCGGATTGGGCGATCTAGCATCGGAGGCTGGCGTTAAAGACAACAATGCTGATTTTGGCCAAACATTACATGTTTGGGGTGCCAAACAGGGTATTTACCATGAAATTCCAGTTCTTGGGCCAAGCACCACACGCGATACAGTCGGTTTCTTCGTTGATCTGGCGATAAATCCAGTCAACTTGTTAGAATCCAGCAATGCACGCTGGGCAGGCTTCGGATTTACAGTGCTGGATCGCTTGGGTGATCGCAGTCAATTCTCTGAATTTTTTGAGGAAACTCTTTATAATTCAGAAGACAGTTACGCCACCGCAAGATCATTTTACTTGCAGAACCGCGAATTCTTCCTAAGTGAAGGAGTGAACGAAGATAGTTTGGAGGATCCCTTTGTCGATTTCTAACTTTACAAGCCGCAGAATTTTTTTAGCCGGCATGACCACATCAGTCGCACTGGCAGCATTTTCCACATCAGCATTTGCGCTGACCAAACGAGAAGCTGAAACGCTGATTAAGCGTTTGTCCGATGACATCTTCAAAGTCATCAATTCCGGCAAGTCCGGCAATGCAATGTATCGCGACTTTGATCGAATTATGGGCAAGTATGCCGCGATCAATGGGATTGCGCGCACTGTGCTTGGCCCGCCTTGGCGGTCAGCAACACCTGCGCAACAAAGTGCATATATCAAAGCGTTTCGCGGTTATCTTTCGCGTAAATACGGCAAACGTTTCCGTGAATTTATCGGCTCTGAAATTAAAGTCGTGAGTGCTAAAAAAGTGAAGTCAGGCGTGCTAGTTAAAAGCGTTGTTAAATTCAAGGGTTCTGCACCCTTTACCGTTGACTGGCAGGTGTTTGAACGCGGCGGTAAAACACAAATGTTTGACCTTTATATCGAAGGCATCAGCATGATCAAATCTGAGCGCGAAGAGGTCGGCTCGATGCTGGACCGAAGTGGCGGGAAAATTGATAAGCTGATTAAGAAGCTGAATGCTGCGGGATAGTTCCCACTAATTTTTGCGTTTAAATATGCCGAGGATTGTCTTCATGATTGTCTCGGCTTCTTTTTCTGCCTGCCTGATATCCCGACCGATCTGCTGCGGAATGCTTAAAGTCTGTTCTACCTGTTCTAAAATGTCCTCAGCGGCCACAATCGGTGCGGGGTGCATCATAGGTAATGGTTTAGGTTCTATCCCTGCATGAACACGCGTCATTGTTTCGCGCCAGATATCCGCAGGCAGCCCGCCCCCTGTCACACCTGTCAGCTTGGCATTGTTATCATTGCCCATCCAAATGCCTGTCACGTAATCTGCAGTAAACCCGATAAACCACGCATCACGGGCACCTTGGGTCGTGCCGGTTTTACCTGCAACTTCACGGCCCTCTATTCTGGCCCGCCTGCCAGTACCTTCTTCTACAACCTTATACATCATATACATCAGTTCAGCCGCCGCTTTTTCACTGATCACACGCTTGCCAGAACCATCGTTGGACTTCCCCATCAAGGGGGTTGTATCGCCTTGAATGGTCAGGCTCATAACACCATAAGGTTTAGCACTAACGCCTAGGTTCAAGATACCGGCATAAGCCCCTGTCATTTCCAATAGTGTGGCTTCGGATGCACCCAATGCCAATGCAGGCCCTTTGGCAATTTTATGTTCAATTCCAAAATCTTGCGCCAGAACCCGCACCTTTTCGCGTCCGATACTTTCCGAAATTTTAACAGCGGCAACATTTACAGACCCTGTTAAAGCTTCGGTAAATGTAATCGGGCCGCTGAATTTACGGGTATAGTTTTTGGGTGTATAGGGCCCCGAGCCCGGTACATTAATCGTATAAGGCTCATCAATCACAATAGAATCGTAATGGAATCCATTGGCTAGGGCCGCAGCATAAACAAATGGCTTAAAGGATGATCCTGTCTGGCGTAAAGCCTGTGTAGCACGATTAAATCCACCCGCAATACCCAGATTGCGCCCGCCGACAATGGCTCGCACAGCACCATCACGCGACATCACAACAATCGCCGCTTGTGCTTTGGATCCTGCTTTAACCTTATTCTCAAAAACAAAATCAAGTGCCTGTTCGGCGGCTTTTTGTACGCGTTCATCAAATGTGGTTCTGATCACAATATCTTCCGTGGTATCCTTGATGATGAAGTCAGGGCCACTCTCCATGATCCAATCAGCAAAATACCCGCCAGCGCGTTTTTCAGCCACTGCTGATAATTTTGCTGGGTTGTTTCTGGCGCTCAAGGCTTCACCGCGGGTTAAATACCCCTGATCATTCATCAAACCGACAATCAGGTTTGCACGGTCTTGAGCACGACCCATATTGCGTGTTGGCGCGTATTTTGAAGGGGCTTTCAACAGGCCTGCCAGCATCGCGGCTTCTGCCACGGATACGTTCCGCGCTGATTTTGCAAAATAGCGTTGGCTGGCTGCCTCAAACCCATATGAACCCGCACCCAGATAGGCACGGTTCAGATAAATCGACAGAATTTCATCCTTGGTGTATTTTATCTCCATCGCGATCGACATCGGCACTTCTTTGATCTTGCGTTCCATTGAGCGCAGATCAGAGAAATACACCCGCTTGGCAACCTGTTGCGTAATTGTTGACCCCCCATTGCCTGACAAAGGCGAACGGCCTGCGCGCATATTGATGCGCATCGCACTTAGAATGCCACGCGGCGAAATTCCGAAATGGCGGTAAAACCGTTTATCTTCGGTTGCTACTACCGCATTTTTCAAATGCGGGGACACAGTTGTTGCTAAGACCAGCCCGCCAAACTGATCCCCGCGCCAAGCGAAAACCTCGCTGTGTCGATCCATCATCGTAACAGAACCACGCTCGCGGTCATCCATCAGAGCAGTGGCTTGTGGCAGATCTTTATAGTAGTATGCAACCCCTGCCCCCAGCACTAAAGCAAAGATGATGCTTGCGCGCAAAGTAACCCACCAGATGGAACGCAGAATGCTGCGCAGGATCATGCGGAAAAAGCCCATGACACCGCCACGCTGTTTTTTTGGTGTTTTACGGCGTTTCTTTTTTGGAGCTCTTTTAGGCGCTTCACTGAAGTGCTTCATTGGGGCTACCAACGGGGGTCTGTTGTTACCTTTATTGGCCATGACTGCTTTTTATCTGCTCTTTTTTATTGAATCTAAGCGTTCTGGTCGGGTTTGTGGAGTGCTTAAATCAATTTAATTCGCAAAAGCATCTCGACAAGTCAGAGATTTTATTGAAGTGTTTGTTTTATAGTGGTTATTTTATGTGTTCATGGCGCACAGAAACAAGCCAATACAGATTTACGCATTACCCATAGTATTCTGCGCATACCCTGATACAGATATGGAGTTTATTATATCTGCTTTCTGCGCAAAATATAATATTTACAACGCATTCAACTTGTAGATACAAAGATACTGGCAATACTATGAGTGATAAAGAATTCTTTCAGCAAAAATTACAGAGCACGAAATCAAAGCATGTATTGCGGGCGGCTGACGGCTGGTTATGTCTGAACGAAGGAAATAATTACTCCCAAAGCACGATCAGCGGACGTATAAAATTTCGCAAGAAACCATTGAAACCTGGCGCCAGGTGATATTGAATCGCAGTAAGTTTCTTTCGGCAAATGCATTTATTATTTGCCTCGAAAAAACGGCTGTCTTCCCACACCGATTTAACGGATTGGCGCTTGATGAAAATCGTGCATCTTGTCAATTAGCAAAAATTGAAACTGTCATTTACCCCATCGAAAAACTGGCTGTTAATGAGCTATCCTATCATAAAACTGGCACACATTTCAGTGATCTTGGGGCGTATATTGTCCGTCGTCATATAAAATGGGACATCAGAGCGGTTTGAGTATTGGAGGCTCTGGTTCGTTATTGTGATTGATTATGCAGCTTGTTTTTGATGTTGCAAGCGGCGTTTTTGGATTGTTTGCTTCTTGATCTTTTTCCTCTCTCTGATAATGGCTTTGTCGCGCCCAAAATAGACGTCGGCAGGTGTGACGTTGTTCAGGCTCTCGTGGTAGCGCTGGTTGTTGTAATATTCCACAAAAGCTCCGATTTGATTTTCCAGATCGCCGGGTAGGTAATAGTTTTCCAGCAGAACCCGATTTTTCATTGTCTGATGCCAGCGCTCGATCTTGCCCTGAGTCTGCGGGTGGAACGGCGCTCCACGAACGTGATCCATTCTCTGCTCTTCCAGCCATTCGGCAAGATCGCCAGAGATGTAACAGGACCCATTGTCGCTCAACAGACGCGGCATGTGCCGAACGACGGCTTGGTCGCATCCAGATGCCGTCAGGGCCAGCTCAATCGTGTCCGTCACGTCCTCGGCCCGCATGTTGGTGCAGAGTTTCCAGGCAATGATGTAGCGACTGTAATCATCCAGGATCGTGCTGAGATAATACCATCCCCAACCGATGATCTTGAAGTAGGTAAAATCGGTCTGCCACATCTCGTTGATCGCAGTGGTCTTGTCATGGAATTCATCGGCGGCCTTGATCACGATATAATCTGGTGCAGTGATCAGGTCGGCAGCCTTCAGAATGCGGTAAGATGATGATTCAGAGATAAAATACCGCTTCTCATCCGTATATTTTACCGCCAATTCACGCGTAGATAGCGCTTCATGTTCCAGCGCGAACTCGATTAAGTTATCGCGCCTGTCTTGGGGAATGCGGTTCCAGACAGACTTGGGCCGAGGCGAGCGATCCGCCAAAGCATCAAGCCCGCCCTCAAGGTATTGATCATACCACCGGTAAAATGTGGTCCGCGGAATGCCCAGCATGTCGAGGGTTTGCTTCACAGGCAGATGTGATTGCTCAACGGTGTGGATAATCTCCAGTTTCTCAGATGCAGGATATCTCATTCCTCGTATCCCCCAGCCCCTGTCATGCTTTTTTTGAGCAGACGGTTTTCAATGGTCAGATCGGCCACGCATTCCTTCAATGCCATCGCCTCGCTTCGTAGATCCTTCACCTCAGGCGACGTCGCCTGCCGGGCTGTATCGCCAGACAAGCGGCGTTTCCCCGCTTCGAGGAATTCCTTTGACCAACTGTAATACAGGCTTTCAGAGATGCCTTCACGGCGGCACAGCGCCGAAATGCTTTCCTCGCCGCGAAGGCCCGCTAATACAATGCGGATCTTTTCCTCGGCGGAATAGGTTTGTCTGGTTTTACGGCGAATGTTCTTCACCAATTTATCTGCAGCTGCTTTGCTGCTTCCGGATTTCTGTCTCATCTTCACTCCTTGAATGTTATGATGAACCAGAAATCCTCCGTTAGCTAAACCTTAAATCTGTCCCACGAGTGCTGACGTCAGACACTAATACAATGCGGATCTTTTCCTCGGCGGAATAGGTTTGTCTGGTTTTACGGCGAATGTTCTTCACCAATTTATCTGCAGCTGCTTTGCTGCTTCCGGATTTCTGTCTCATCTTCACTCCTTGAATGTTATGATGAACCAGAAATCCTCCGTTAGCTAAACCTTAAATCTGTCCCACGAGTGCTGACGTCAGACAGTTTGATGAAAATGCGCCAATTGTTGCCCTTGTTAATTCAACCGAGAGTCTTCGCATCGGGCGGGCAATACAAAAGCTGGGCATTCCGGTAATTTCGCTCATTCACGAGGTAGCCGCCTATTATCCGGTTGAAGAATTTGAAGACATAGGTCGTTACTCAGATAAAGTTATTTTTCCATCAGAATTCATTCGCAAGACTGCTTTTGGAATGACAAATATCAACCGTGATAAATGCCTTGTGAGGGGCCAGGGTTTGCTAGAAGATGATTTTGGCAAACTTGACCGCATTAATTGCCGTAAGGTTTTGCTGGAAGATCTTACGCTTGATCAGGATGCATTTATTATTCTGAACGTAGGAACACAGGATATGCGAAAAGGCATAGACCTGTTTGTGCTTTCGGCAATCCAATATTTCAGTGATAATCCAAAAGACACAAATGCACATTTCGTATGGTATGGCCATAAGCCCAAGTATGATGATACGGCATGGAGCTTTGCTTTCAGCTTGATTGAACGAAGTAAGTACAAAGACCGCATACGTCTTTTGCCTTCGACATCCGGAATCGAACGAATTTTTATGGGGGCAGATTTGTTTTTGCTAACGGCACGAGCAGATCCATTCCCGTGTGTAATTCATGAGGCATTAGCCTGTGGTCTGCCAGTAATCGCCTTTCAGAACGGTGGAGGCGCGCCCGAATTGATCGGCGATGATTGTGGTGCAATTGTAGAAATGGCAAACCCTGCCGCTGTCTCTCGGGCTATTTCCATCTACCGAGAAAACCCCGAACTACGCATATTACAATCAAAAACTGCTATTAATAAAATCCACGACAACTGGCTATATCAGGACTATTTTTCCGATATATGGCAGATCATGTCCCAGGTTAGCCCAATGCCTGCTGCTCCCGCATTAACCTCAAATAATTCAACGCCAGACAATCTGATTATTATGCCCGAAACGGGTAATGAACTGCCGGTGATCCGGTCTCTGGCTGATTTTTGCACAGAACAATTTTCTCACGCTGTTTTCATCAGTGGCTTTACTGAACTGGACGATAATAATCGCTTCAGCGCATTGACCGACCATGTTAAATCCTATCGTATTATACATCCTAATTACGATGACAATAATGCGGATTTAGTCCTTTCGAAATTGATTGAAAAGATACTGTTCAAGCCGCGCCCTAAACGGGTAACCCTGATAGATATTGCAAATTATATTGATCCAAAACAATTGCAAATCTTAGATTTACCCAAGCGCCTGGTTATCAATGACGAGCGGGTTACAGTTGACATAGTTTTAAACCTGATCGATGTGTTTGACGATATCTTGTGCACTGATGCCAACATCGTAAAAGAGATAACCGCACTCATACCAAAAGCTAAACCTTTCTTGCGGTATATCGACAAGTTATAAGGTGCAATGACTAGCTATATTACAATGGTAATCCCCCATTTTCGATGGGCCCGCTTGTAGAATCACACGGCTATTTTCAGTTTCATAGCAGGTGCGATAACTGACGACATTGTAGGGCCGTTTGAGGACAGTCTCAATCAATGGGCAATACTTTATTTATTGCTTAGCCGCTCCTAAGGCCAACGGTTCAGAAATTTTAATTTCTTGACCCGCGTGATGAAATAAGATCGCACCTCTTAGGTGCTGATGTCAGCACCTATGTGACACAATTGAGTATTTTACACTATGAAGTAAGTTTGTGATCAAAAAAGCAGATTTAATTGTAAACAAACACAAACTAATAATTGGTGACCCTGGCGGGATTCGAACCTGCAACCTGCCCCTTAGGAGGGGGCTGCTCTATCCAGTTGAGCCACAGAGCCACCATGTCTGAAAGCCATAACTCTTGGGGGAATGCAAGGCGTCTTTTACAAGGCTTGCGCCAAGGCAAAGCCAATAGCGGTGAATATAATGGCTATCGGCAGTGCTTTTAGAATAAACATACGTTTCAATTGCGGTTTCAGGGCGGGTACTTTTTCGTCTTGCGTAAGCGCATTTTCTATAAGTTCCGGCAATCTGGGGCCGAAACGCGCTAGAACCATTGCAGCCCTCGTTAAATCACGCACCATCGCGCGCGGGCCAAGGTTGTCTTTGATGTAGCGTTCAACTTCAGGTTTGGCCGCAGACCACATGTTTAGGTCAGGGTCAAACGTACGGGCCACACCTTCGACCACAACCATTGTGCGTTGCAGCAAAATCAGCTCGGTGCGGGTTTCCATGCCGAAGCGTTCGGTTACATCAAACAGATGCGCCAGCAAGCGCGCCATGGAAACTTGGCTGGCACCGTGGCCGAAAATCGGTTCACCCACCGCACGCAGGGCTTGGGCAAATTCATCTACATCTTGGTCAGCAGGCACATAGCCCGCTTCAAAATGCACTTCCGCCACACGGCGGTAATCTTTACGGATAAATCCCATCAGAATTTCAGCGTAAGCACGGCGGGTGTATTCATCAATGCGGCCCATGATACCGAAATCAAGGGCAATCAGATCGCCGTTGGGGGCCAGTTTCAGGTTACCTTGGTGCATGTCCGCGTGAAAGAAACCGTCGCGCAAAGCGTGGCGCAGGAACATGTGGATGATGCGGGTGCCGAGTTCGCCCAGATCACGCCCTGAGGCTTGTAGTTTTTCCAGATCACCCAATGGAATGCCTTCGGCCCATTCCAGCACCATCACACTGCGGGCAGATTGATCCCACAGGATTTTAGGCACATAAAAACCTTCGTCTTTTTCAGTATTGGCCTGAAATTCAGATGCGGCAGCGGCTTCCGTGCGCAAATCCAACTCGCCGTCCACGATGCTGTTGAAATGTTCGATCACCGCTGTCGGACGCAGGCGGCGGGATGCAGGGGAAAGAAACTCGATAGTTTGGGCGGCAAAATAAAACGCATCCACATCTCTGCGAAAGGCACGCTCAATGTTTGGGCGCAGAATTTTGACCGCTACTTCTTGGCCTGTTTCACGAAGCCGCGCATAATGAACCTGTGCGATAGAAGCCGCCGCCACGGGTTCACTGAATTCTGAGAACAGCTCATCCGTGGTTTGGCCCAGTTCTTTTAGAACTTCGGCTTTTGCCAGATCAGTTGAAAACGCAGGCAGGCTGTCTTGCAGCACTTTCAGTTCTAACGCCATTTCAGGGCCAACCACATCGGGGCGCGTTGACATCAACTGCCCAAACTTGATGTAGGCGGGCCCAAGGGCTGTGATGGCACGCAGCATGGGCGGTTGGGTCACGTCACCCTTTAGCCCCAGCCATTTGAACGGCCAGCCCAAAACGCGGGCCGCGATGCGAATACTGGGCGGCAGATCAAGCATTTCCAGTGCGATTTTCATCGCCCCTGTGCGTTCAAACGTGGCACCTGTGCGGATCAACCGCCATATATTATGTGGGCCGCGCATCTTTCTAAATCTTCCAGCCAGAGTGCAGACAGGCGATGCCCATCGTCAGGTTACGGTATTTGGCATTTTCAAAGCCAGCGTCTTTGACCATTTGCAAGAATGTATCCTGATCAGGGAATTTGCGGATGCTTTCGACCAAATATTGATAACTGTCCGCATCATTTGCAATCAGTTTGCCCAAGGGCGGGATCACGTTGAAGGAATATTTGTCATAGGCCCATTGCATCGCAGGGTTGGGGATTTGGCTGAACTCCAGCACCATCAAACGCCCGCCCGGTTTCAATACGCGGTAGGCTTCATTCAAAGCTTCTTGCGGGCGGGTTACATTGCGGATGCCAAAGGAAATTGTGTAAACGTCGAACGTGTTATCATCAAACGGCAGAGCCATCGCATCACCGCAAATCCAATTCAGATGGTCGGCCATGCTGGTGGCCTCTGCCCGTGTGCTACCTGCGTCCAACATGCCTTGGGTCATGTCAAAAACCGTGGCGTGGGCATTTGGGGCGCGTTTCAGGAACCTGAATGATATGTCGCCTGTGCCCCCTGCCACATCCAGCAGTTTTTGGCCATCACGCGGTGCCAGCCAATCCATCATCGCCTCTTTCCAGATGCGGTGAATACCCATCGACATAGCGTCATTCATCACGTCATACTTAGAGGCCACATTGGAAAACACGCCGTGTACCATCCCCGCCTTATCGGCCTCATCAACAGTTTTAAAACCAAAATGTGTTGTGCGATTGTCTGACATGGGTGACTTCCAGCTTTATTCTGTGTTCAATTACGTCATATATAGAGTGTTGTCACCGATATTAAATGCGTCATAAGGAGCACATCTTGCCTGAACTGCCCGAAGTTGAAACCGTCCGCAAAGGGTTAGAGCCTTATATGACGGGACATGTGATCACGAAAGCCGATATTCGCCGCCCTGATCTGCGCTGGCCGTTTCCTGAAAATATGGCCGCGCGGCTGGTTGGTAAACGGGTGGAACGGTTGCGCAGGCGGTCAAAATACATCCTGTGTGATCTGGACAGTGGTGAGACCCTGTTGATCCATTTGGGCATGTCGGGACGGATGACAATTTCGGCCCCTGACAAGACAGAGACGCATCCTGCATTGCAAAAACACGATCACGTGGTGATTGATATGGATAATGGCGCGCGGATTACGTTTAATGATACGCGCCGTTTCGGGGCGATGGATTTACTGGATACGAAAACCGCCGAGCAGCATAAGTTGCTGGCATCGTTGGGGCCCGAACCGCTGGGGAACAGTTTTGATGAGGCTTATTTCGTGGCAACCCTGAAAGGTAAGAACACCCCGATCAAATCCGCCCTGCTAGATCAACGTATTGTGGCGGGCTTAGGTAATATATATGTGTGCGAGGTTTTGTGGCGCACGGGTATTTCACCCTTATGCAAGGCGGGAAAGCTAACGAAAGCGCGGGCAGCATCGCTTGTGCCTGCGATTCGCGCGGTTTTGAACGATGCGATTGCCGCAGGTGGTTCTTCTTTGAAGGATTATCGGCAGGCGGATGGTGAGCTGGGTTATTTCCAGCACAGCTTTGCCACTTATGGGCGCGAAAACGAGCCTTGTAAGACTGATGGATGCAAGGGTGTGATCAAACGTGTGGTGCAATCAGGGCGTTCCAGCTTTTATTGCCCTAAATGTCAGAAATAAACACCCTATCAGGTTGACTTTAATCCGTATGAGTCCTAGAAGGCCGCTTCATCGTCAAACACGATAACGGGATTCTATACATGGCCAACTCGCCGCAAGCAAAAAAACGTGCACGTCAAATCGAACGCCGCACAACAGTAAACAAAAACCGCCGCACGCGCATTCGGACTTTTCTGCGTAAAGTAGAAGAAGCAATTTTAGGTGGCGACAAAGTCGTTGCAGCGGCTGCATTGAAAGATGCACAACCGGAAATAATGCGCGGCGTGACCAAAGGCATTATGCACAAAAACACTGCAAGCCGTAAAGTATCACGCTTGACTGCACGGGTTAAAGCACTGGGTGCTTAAGACCTAAACTGCAGTAACGAATTTAAGACGGGGCAATACGCCCCGTTTTTTTATGCGATTTTTTGGATGTTCTATTTTTGGTCGCCTTGCTAGGTGAAACAACACACCGTATTGTCATTCATGTCGTTGAAAGGATTCTGTACCTTTTAACCCTCCAAATCGAAGCCTATGTGCATCCGTCTGTTTCCACTGCGGATGCCTTCGTGCATTCACAATAAACCTTTGAAATCAATCAATTAGATGCATTCTAGGATTCGAATGAACTATCTGCGAGTCAACAGAGAAGATTCATTGAAAGCATCACACCAATCTTGCTAATGTCATTCCAGTGATTCAGACAATAAGGGGAAGACAGGCCGTGACGCTTAGTGAAACTGTAACCGAAGAAACACCTTTGGAAACATGGGCGGGCTTGGAAACCATCACTGATGCTATTCTTGTGGATGTCAGAACCAAGGCCGAATGGTCTTTTATCGGCGTCCCTGACCTAAGTGCCTTGGGCAAGCAGGTCATATTGCAAGAATGGAAGCAGTACCCTGATATGTCTATAAACGAAAGTTTTGTTGCGGGTTTACTGGAACATTTTGGCGGGGCTGCTCCTGCCAAGATATATTTTTTATGCCGTTCCGGTGTGCGTTCAATGCAAGCCGCAGTTGCGATGACCGAAGCCCTTTCTGCGAAGGGTCAGACATCGCAATGCGTTAATGTGCTGGAAGGATTCGAAGGGGATTTGGATGCGACCCAGCACCGGGGTGTAATTAACGGATGGAAAGTCCGGGGATTGGCTTGGGGCCAATCTTAATAACTGTATGAGACGAAAAAATATGGAATTTGACTGCTGGGGACGCGTGCGCGACCAATTACTGACTGTTATTGGCAGAGATGCCTTTCAAAACTGGATTGAGCCTCTGAATCTTATAAAGGTTGCAGATGGTGTTGCGTGTTTTTCATCTCCAACAAGTTTTATCGGCACTTGGGTTGATCGTAATTACGGCGATAAAATCGCTGCTATGATGACCGCAGAAGGTGTGGCTGTGAACCGTTTGGGGTTTCAGGCTGAAAGATCGGTTAAGGCAGCACCTGCACCAGTAACAACGGTAAAACCTGCAACGCAGCCAACAAATAAACCCACCGCAACCGGATCAAGTGAATTGCTGGGCGCACCATTGGACAAGCGTTTTACTTTTGATCAGTTTGTGGTTGGCAAACCTAATGAGTTGGCCCATGCGGCTGCGCGCCGTGTGGCCAAAGGTGGCCCTGTCACATTCAACCCTTTGTTTCTATATGGCGGCGTTGGTTTGGGTAAAACCCATTTGATGCACGCGATTGCCTGGGAGATCAAAGAACATAATCCGCAAACAAAAATCCTGTATCTTTCGGCTGAGCAGTTCATGTACCGTTTCGTACAAGCCCTGCGGTTCAAAGACACGATGAGCTTTAAGGAACTGTTTCGTTCCGTTGATGTGCTGATGGTGGATGATGTGCAATTTATTGCAGGCAAGAACAGCACGCAGGATGAATTTTTCCACACATTCAATGCGCTGATCGACCAGAACAAACAGATCATTATTTCCGCAGATCGCGCACCCGGTGAAATTGACGGGCTGGAAGAACGCATTAAATCACGCCTGCAATGGGGGCTGGTTGTTGACCTGCATCCAACCGATTACGAATTGCGCCTTGGTATTTTACAATCAAAAGCCGAAACGCAATATGTGCATTACCCCGAAGTAACACTTGCCGAAGGTGTGCTGGAGTTTATCGCGCACCGTATTTCCAATAATGTGCGCGTGCTAGAAGGTGCCTTAACCCGCCTGTTCGCTTTTGCATCCCTTGTGGGCCGCGAAGTTACTTTGGATGTTGTTCAAGAATGTCTGGCGGATATTTTGCGCGCTTCTGACCGCAAAGTAACGGTGGATGAGATTATCCGCAAAGTTGCAGATCATTACAACCTGCGTCTGAACGATATTCTAAGCCCGCGCCGCGCCCGTTCAGTGGCCCGTCCGCGCCAGATCGCGATGTTTCTGGCAAAAAGACTGACCTCTAAATCATTACCCGAAATTGGTCGCAGTTTCGGGGGCCGAGATCACACCACGATCATTCACGGTGTGAAGAAAATCGAAGAATTACGCGCCATTGATAGCCAGATTGCCGAAGATGTGGAACTTTTGCGCCGCATGCTGGAAGCATAAGCTAAAAAACTGGATCACGGGCGGCTGGAAAGCCAGTGCGCCCTTGACCTTGGGCCTATTCCCGTAAATTGTGTCTTTAACATTGAATAAACCGATATATCGGGTAGGATCACGATCCCAGATAATGGGGCCCACACGATCAGGGAGCGGAAAAATGAAAGTCAGTATCGAACGCAGCGCATTGCTAAAAGCAATGTCACAGGCACAATCCGTTGTTGAACGGCGCAACACCATTCCAATTCTGGCCAATGTGCTGATTGAAGCCGAGGGTGACGCGATCAGTTTTCGCGCAACTGATCTGGATATTGAAGTGATCGATAAAGCACCGGCAATGGTTGAACGTGCAGGGGCCACAACAGTTGGTGCCCATACGTTGCACGAAATTGTCCGCAAGCTGCCTGATGGCGCGATGGTAGAACTGGCTGATGATGGCACATCCGGACGTTTAGAAATAAAAGCGGGGCGTTCAAGTTTTTCACTGGCAACTCTGCCCAAGGAAGATTTTCCTGTAATGGCGTCATCTGAATACGCCTGTAATTTCTCTGCGAATGCTGCCGTTTTACGCCGCCTGTTCGATAAATCAAAATTCGCCATTTCAACGGAAGAAACCCGCTACTATCTGAACGGTGTTTATATGCACGCATCTGACGGTGCCGATGGCAAAGTTCTGCGCTGTGTGGCCACAGATGGTCACCGCTTGGCGCGTATTGATGCGGCTTTGCCTGAAGGTGCAGAAGAGTTGCCGGGCGTGATTGTACCGCGTAAAACCGTAAATGAATTGCGCAAGCTTTTGGAAGATGACGAAATGCAAATCGCTGTGTCTGTTTCTGAAACAAAAATCCGTTTTGCAACGCCTGAAATCACTTTGACTTCTAAAGTCATCGATGGCTCATTTCCTGATTACACACGCGTGATACCGCAAGGCAACACGCGCCGTCTGGAAGTGGACGCAGCCGAGTTTGCACAAGCGGTTGATCGGGTTTCAACCGTGTCTTCTGAGCGTTCACGTGCGGTGAAATTATCGCTCGACGAAGACCGTTTGATCCTGACCGTAAACGCCCCTGATAGTGGTGCGGCCGAAGAAATACTAGCCGTAGCTTACGGCGATGAACCACTGGAAATTGGCTTTAACGCCAAATACTTGCTGGAAATTGCAGGGCAGGTTGATCGTGAAAACGCAGTGTTCTTGTTCAACTCATCCGGCGACCCTACTTTGATGCGTGAAGGCAATGACGAAAGTGCTGTTTACGTTGTGATGCCGATGCGGGTGTAACCGCTTGGCGGGCCTTGCGCTTCAAAGCTTAACGCTTTCACACTTTCGATCTCACAAACGTGTTTCCATTGAAACTGACGGTCGACCCATTGCCATTTATGGGGCGAATGGGGCGGGCAAAACCAACATTCTGGAAGCAATTTCATTGCTGTCACCGGGGCGCGGTATGCGCCGCGCAACCGTGGATGAAATGGCACGTGCGCCAGAAAATCTGGGTTGGAAGGTGTCAGGTATTTTGGAAAGTCTGGGGCATATCCATGAAATTGAAACCAGTTACAAAGGCGAAGGTTCCCGCAGTGTTTTGATCGACGGCAAAACCGCCCCGCAGCTGGCCCTTGGCAGGCTGGCGCGTATCGTCTGGCTGGTGCCCGTGATGGACAGGCTTTGGGTGGAAGGCGCCGACGGACGCAGACGATTTCTAGATCGTTTAACCATGAGCATGGAGCCGCGCCATGCAGAACAATCAGTGATCTATGAAAAGACCATGCGCGAACGTAACCGTATGCTGAAAGACGGGGTGCGTGACCCGTCTTGGTATGCAGCCGTTGAAAAACAAATGGCAGAGGCTGGTGCGATTATTGAAAGTAATCGGGTGATGACTGTTGCCCGCCTGCAAGAAGCACAGAAAGGCGCGGACACGGCCTTTCCAGCGGCAGAACTTTCGCTGGTTGGGGCTGAAGCGGGTGCTGTGATCACCGGTAAGGATGATCTTTTGACTGCATTCATCGAGAGCCGCCCGCGTGATATGGCGGCAGGTCGCACACTTGTGGGGCCGCACCGGGATGATCTGCAGGCGGTTTATACGGCCAAGAGTACACCTGCCAAGCAATGCTCTACCGGTGAACAAAAAGCCCTGCTTGTGTCCCTTATCCTTGCAAATGGCCGCGCCTTGGCGCAAGATTTCGGGGCCCCGCCAATTTATTTACTGGACGAGGTTGCAGCCCATCTGGATGCAGACCGCCGCGCCGCCCTTTATGATGAAATATGTGCCTTGGGCGCGCAGGCATGGATGACCGGAACGGGTTCGGAATTGTTTGACGCAATGGGAGCGCGGGCATTGTATTTAGAAGTCACGGACGACGCAGGTATTTCAGACGTTCGGGCGCATTAAGGAGTGAGGGAAATGACCCCACAACGCATAACGATGATTACGCTGGCGGTTGCTGATTTGGAACGATCCCGCGCGTTCTATTCGGCCCTTGGCTGGGAAGAGACTTCGGGAGGTAATGATAAAATTGCATTTTACAAAATCTCAGGTCAGTTTTTTGCACTTTATAACAAAGATGATCTGACCAAGGATTTGGGGTTGCCGATCCATGAACGCTCAACAGGCACAATAACGTTGGCTACAAATTACAACTCGCCAGAAGAAGTGGATCAAGCTTTTGCGGATGCCATTGCTGCTGGGGCAATCGCAATCACCACACCTGATAAGGTTTTCTGGGGTGGATATTCAGGTAATTTTGCCGACCCGGACGGGCACCTGTGGGAAGTGGCGCACAACCCATTTTGGACGCTGGATGAGAACGGGCAAATTGTAGGTGACGCTTAACCGCTTAGGCACAAAATCTTGTGGTTCAGGCGTGACAACCCCCCTGAAATGCCGTATATTTAATGCAAAATATAACGGGATAGACAAATGTCTGACGAGCAGCAAAAACCAGAAGAATACGGCGCGGATTCTATTAAAGTTCTCAGGGGCTTAGAGGCGGTTCGCAAGCGGCCCGGCATGTATATTGGCGACACCGATGATGGTTCCGGCCTGCACCATATGGTCTATGAGGTGGTTGATAACGGCATTGATGAGGCCTTGGCCAAACATGCGGATTTTGTATCGGTTACCATCCACGAAGATGAAAGTGTTTCTGTGCGCGACAATGGCCGTGGTATTCCTGTGGGCATCCACGAAGAAGAAGGCGTATCGGCTGCCGAAGTGATCATGACACAGCTGCATGCGGGCGGTAAGTTCGACAGCAATTCCTATAAAGTGTCGGGTGGTTTGCACGGGGTTGGTGTGTCTGTTGTGAACGCTTTGTCTAATTGGCTAGAGTTGAAAATTTGGCGCGATGATAAAGTGCATATCGCGCGGTTTGAACATGGCGATACGGTTAAACACTTGGAAGTGATCGGGGACGCCAAAGGTGAAACAGGCACTGAAGTACGTTTCATGGCCTCACTCGATACGTTTTCCAATCGCGATTATGTTTTCAAAACCTTGGAAAATCGCCTGCGTGAATTGGCATTCTTGAATTCCGGCGTAAAGATTATCTTGCGTGATGAACGCCCTGCCGAACCACTGGAAACCGTGCTGCTTTATGAAGGTGGCGTGAAGGAATTCGTGCGCTATCTTGATCGTTCTAAAACCGCCGTTTTGGAAGACCCCATCTATATCGTTGGTGAAAAAGACGACATTACGATTGAGGTCGGCATGTGGTGGAACGACAGTTACCACGAAAATGTACTGCCCTTCACCAACAACATTCCGCAACGCGATGGTGGCACCCACATGGCGGGATTTCGGGGGGCTTTGACGCGGACTATTAATAATTATGCGGCGTCCAGTGGGATTGCTAAGAAGGAAAAGATTTCGTTTACGGGGGATGATGCGCGTGAAGGGTTAACTTGTGTTTTATCGATAAAAGTACCTGATCCCAAGTTCAGTTCACAAACCAAAGACAAGCTGGTTTCATCCGAAGTGCGGCCTGTTGTTGAAAGTCTGATGAACGAAAAGCTGTCGGAATGGTTTGAGGAAAATCCGGTTCAAGCCAAAGAGATTGTCACCAAAATTGTTGAGGCCGCATTGGCCCGTGAAGCGGCGCGTAAAGCGCGTGAATTGACACGGCGCAAGACAGCGTTTGGCGGCACATCCCTACCGGGTAAACTGGCGGATTGTCAGGAACGTGACCCGTCAAAGTCAGAAATTTTTATCGTGGAAGGCGACAGTGCCGGTGGCTCTGCCAAGCAGGGGCGAAGCCGCGAAAATCAGGCAGTATTGCCGCTGCGTGGTAAAATCCTGAATGTGGAACGCGCACGCTTTGACAAGATGCTGACATCCGAGCAAATCACCAACCTGATCACCGCATTGGGTACGGGCATCGGGCGTGATGAGTTCAACATTGAAAAGCTGCGCTATCACAAGGTCATCATCATGACGGATGCGGATGTGGATGGTGCGCATATTCGCACACTTTTGCTGACATTCTTCTTTCGCCAAATGCCGGAACTAATCGATGGCGGGTACTTATATATCGCGCAACCACCCCTATTTAAAGTGGCGCGCGGTAAGTCTGAGGTCTATCTGAAAGACCAACCTGCGCTGGAAGATTACCTTATAGAACAAGGCATTGACGGGGCCTCATTGGATTTAGGCGGCGGCAGTGTTATTGCAGGTGCCGATCTTGCACGGGTCGTCACAGAGGCGCGTAATGCGCGTACTGTTTTGAATGCATTTCCCACGCATTATGATCGACATATTTTAGAACAATCCGCGATTTCAGGGGCTTTGCTGCCGGGTATCGTGGATAATGATCCGCAAGGTACGGCTGATTTGGTCAGCGGTCGTTTGGATCAGGTAAGCCTTGAATATGAGCGGGGCTGGGCGGGGCGGCAAACCCAAGATCAAGGGCTGCGGTTCAGCCGTATTGTGCGCGGCGTTGAGGAAAGCCACACGCTGGACGGGCGCTGCTTGCGTTCCGGTGAAGCGCGCAAATTAAGCGACATGACCGCAAAACTAAAAGAGGTTTACGGTAACTCAGCACGGTTTGTTCGCAAGGATAAAACCACGGTGGTGCATGGGCCAACAGCATTGCTAAGTTTAGTGATGGCTGAAGGCGAAAAGGGCCTGTCGTTGCAACGCTATAAAGGGTTGGGCGAAATGAACCCCGGCCAGTTGTGGGAAACTACGCTTGATCCTGAAGCGCGGACTTTGTTGCAGGTAAAAGTGGATGATCTGGCCGATGCCGATGATCTGTTTACCAAGCTGATGGGTGACGTGGTTGAACCGCGCCGTGAGTTCATTCAACAAAATGCACTGAGTGTAGAGAACCTTGATTTTTAGGCTGGTTTGTTAACGGGGCGCACTGGCCATTATGGTGTTTTCTGCGGCCCGTTTTCAGGGTCTGGAATGTGTATGGAAACAGTATGGCAAGCGTATGGCACTTTGCCATGCGCAAAGGTTAACAGGTTTTCTGAAATCAGAGGATACCTAGCGGAGGCGTTCACGCCACAAGGTGTAAGCCCCCATGCTGATAACAATGGTCATGCCCAGCAGTGTCCAACCATCGGGGATGTCGCCCCAGATCAGCCAGCCCAGCAGGATGGCCCAGATCATGATGGTGTAACGGAACGGGGCGACCGAAGCGATATCACCCACGCGCATGGCAGATACAGAGGCGTAATATCCCCCGAACAGGAATAGGGCGGCAAGGGCCAGAAGGGCGAGTTCTGTGTTTGAAACTGGCGTCCATTCACCCATCACCAAGGTGGCGATGCCGCCTGCGGTGGTGATGACAACGGCTGTAACAAAAGAGGCAAACAGCGATGATACATTTGTTGAAAACCGTCGCACGGTCAGGTCACGCCATGTGACAAAGGCAACCGCCCCCAGCCCGAACAAAGCGTAAGAATTGAAGCCTTCTGCCCCTGGGCGCACGATGATCAGAATGCCGATGAAGCCGATCAGGATGGCAACCGCGCGACGCCAGCCGAAATATTCACCCATGAATATGGCAGCGGCCACGGAAACCGTTAGTGGCAGGGCTTGCAAAATGGCGGTGATATTGGCGATGGGCATGTTGATCAGGGCGGTCAGGAACATCATCGTGGCCCCCACCTCTGCCACGGAACGCCATGCGATAAGCTTTTGATCAGCGCGCTTTGGTAGGGTTTTGAATGTGCCGCTAATCAATGCCATGCTGCCGATAAAAAAAACGGTGAACAATCCACGTATGAAGATCGCCTGATAAACGTTCATATCGGATGCAACGGTTTTAATCGCCGCATCATTCAGCGCAAAACCCGCCATTGAACCGCACATAAAAGCGGCACCGATCATATTGTCTGATTTCAAAATGCGCATGGAGGGTCTTTTGAGTTACTTGAAATCAGTGCTATCTGGGAATAGGGTTCATGGCGAGATAATAATTGTACCCCTTTGGTGGTTTAAACCCGCTGGCGGCGTACTATGTATTTAATAAGGTTTTTGGAAAGGACTATATCATGAGTTTAATGGGAACATTGGCAAAAGTGGCCGTTGGCATGGCTGTAGCAAAAGGTGTGAAAAGCTTGGCAGGCGGCGGGGCGCGTTCTTCTGGTGGCGGTGGATTAGGTGATTTACTTGGGCAGTTGGGTGGTGGCGCAAGTAAACCGCGCGGCGGCGGCGGGCTTGGTGATTTATTGGGTCAATTAGGCGGTGCCGCAGGTGGTCGTGCACAATCCGGCGGCGGTTTAGGCGGATTGCTTGGTCAGTTGGCAGGCAGTGCTTCAGCCTCAACACGTGGCAACACGGGTTTGGGCGACATCATGGGGGATGTGTTTAAGAACGCACCTTCACAAGGTGCCGGTGGCATCGGCGGCTTGGGCGGTATGCTGGACAGTTTGGCAGGAACAAGTGCGCGCGCTGGAACTGGTGCAGGCGGTTTGGGCGATATGTTGAACCAATCGTTTGAGCATTTTGGCGAACCAAAAGCCGCACCAACGCCAGAGCAGGATGAAACTGCAGGTATCATGCTGAAATCAATGTTGCAGGCGGCTATGTCTGACGGCCGCATTGATGCGGCGGAAAAAGAAGCTTTGTTCAAGAACCTAGGCGACATCAGCAAAGACGAGATGGCATTTGTAAACGACGTAATGGAAAGCCCAGTTGATCCCAAAGCATTGGCGCGCGAAGTGCCGCGCGGGGCAGAGGCGCAAACTTATATGATGTCATTGATTGCAATAGATTTGGATAGTGACGCGGAAGCGCAATATCTGAATAAGTTTGCCGTGGCTTTGGGGTTGGAAGAGCGCCAAGTAAACCAGATCCATTCGCAAATGGATGAGCCGCCGCTTTATGGTTAATTGATTATGGGGCCAGCTGTGCATTCAGCTGGCCTTTTTTACGCTGCGTAGTTTGAGCCTTCGTCATCCAAAATCGCTTTGAGTTCTGCCAGATGTTTATCGGATTGTTCGGGATAATCTTCTAATTCTTGCGCGGTTTTTTCAGCTATTTCATCGGATAAAATACGCAACGGTTGGCCAGTTTGCAGGGCGCGAATATAGGTTTCTGCGGCGCGTTCAAAATAATACATGCGGTTGAATGTGTCGGCGACACTGTCACCGATCACCAACACACCGTGATTGCCCATGATCATAACCTTGTGTTTGGGGTTGGCGAAAAGCTGGGCGCAACGTGCGCCCTCTTCTTCAAAGGCAAGGCCGCCATATTGTTCATCAATGACGTAGCGGTTGAAAAACGTGGCGGTGTTTTGGTCGATAGGCAGCAGGCGACTATCAGCAAGACTGGCCAGAACTGTGGCGTGGATGGAATGGACATGCATGGCACAACGCGCTTGTGGGCAAAGCCGGTGGATTGAACCGTGCAGGCCCCAAGCAGTTGGGTCAGGGGCGTTTGGGCCGTTCAGAGTTTCGGGATCATTGGCGTCAATAAACAGCATATCGCTGGCTTTAATTCGCGCAAAATGCATCTGGTTGGGGTTCATCAGAAACTGGGTGCCATCATCATTTACGGCCAGGCTGAAATGATTGGCAACGCTTTCGTGCATATTCAGACGGGCCGTCCAGCGGAATGCGGCGGCCATGTCTGTGCGTTCTTGTTTATAAGGCAGATTGGGCAGGTGGGTGACGGTTTGTGGCATATGTGATTCCTTCTGATAACAGAGAAACCTATAATGCGCCCTACGTCTAACAAAAAAACCGACCTGTGAAGGTCGGTTTTATTAATGTAAATTTGTACTGGTTAAGCCTGAATGTGGTATGCTTCCATTCCCAGCTCAGTTTTATCCAAGCCTGTGATCTCTTCCTCTTCAGTGACGCGGATGCCTATTGTTGCTTTCAGTATATACCAAGCAATGCCCGATAAAGCGAAAGTAAAGACACCAACAACCATAATGGAATAAAGTTGTGTTCCTAATGCAGCTTCATCGTTGGTCAGGATAACAGCTATCGTACCCCAGATGCCGCAGAACAAGTGGACAGGGATGGCTCCGACAACATCGTCGATTTTTAATCTGTCCAGGAAAGGGACACCAAAGACAACGATTGCACCACCTACTGCACCGATCAGGGAAGCGGCACCAATGCTTGGTGTCAGTGGTTCCGCAGTGATTGATACCAAGCCTGCCAATGCGCCGTTCAGGATCATGGTCAAGTCAGGTTTCTTGTAGATCACTTGCGTCAAGGTTAATGCAGCAATGGAACCTGCGGCGGCAGCGGCATTGGTGTTCACGAAGATGCGCGATATGTCTGCAATATCGCCAACGGTACCCATTGCCAGTTGCGAGCCGCCGTTAAAGCCGAACCAACCCAGCCACAGGATGAATGTGCCAAGTGTGGCCAGCGGCAGGTTTGAGGCAACCATTGGGATAACTTTGCTGTCTTTGTATTTGCCGATACGTGGGCCCAAAATTATTGCGCCAGCCAAAGCGGCCCACCCCCCTACGGAGTGCACAACTGTGGAGCCGGCGAAGTCCAGAAACCCCAGTTCATTCAAGAAGCCACCACCCCATTTCCAGGACGCTTGAATTGGATAGATCAAACTGGTCAAAATTACGGTAAAGATCAGAAATGGCCAAAGCTTGACACGTTCAGCAACGGCACCCGATACGATGGATGCAGTGGCAGCACAAAACATCAACTGAAAGAAAAAGTCAGAACCTACGGTGGCATAAGACAGATCGGCATCCGTTGTAGCCAGACCTACAGCTTCCAGCACTGTAGGTGTAAAGTTGCCCAAAAGGTTTGGAATAATCCAAGCTTCACCCGGGTACATCAGATTGAAACCAATCAGATAATAAAAGATACAGGCAAGGCCGAAAAGCCCCATATTTTTAGTCAATTGCATTGTGACGTTTTTGGAACGCACCAGCCCCGCTTCCAGCATGGCAAAGCCACAGGCCATGAAGAAGACTAGGAAACCACCGATCAGAAATAATAGGGTAGTTAGGATATAACTGACTTCGGGCGGGATGGCAGTGGATGTATCTTGGGCAAGTACGCTAACAGGCAGGGCTGTTGTTACCAGCCCAATACATAGAGTTTTAATAGGTAAGTTCATTTTTATTTCCTTGGTTTAAATTGCATCACTGCCGGTTTCACCGGTGCGCACACGAATAGCTTCTTCGACATTCAACACGAATATTTTGCCATCACCTATTTTTCCGGTTTTAGCGGTGGCCTCAATTGTCGACAGGATTGTGTCAACTAGCTCGTCGGTTACGACCAGTTCAATACGTGTCTTTGGAACGAAATTAACGGCATATTCCGCGCCGCGATAAATTTCTGTATGACCAGATTGTGCGCCATACCCCTTAATCTCAGTGACCATCATTCCTGTGGCACCTGCGGATGAAAGCGCTTCGCGCACCTCTTCCAATTTGAACGGCTTAATTGTTGCTATGATAAGTTTCATTTTATCCTCTTTGTAGTACACGCCTGATGGTGTGCATTCGATGCAGATAAATAGACAGGCCGATCACGAGCGTTTCAATTATTAGAATCCGTAATTCTGAAATTATTAGAAAAAATGCCTATAATTTAATCTTAGATATATATATGCTAAAAAATTAGGCATATCTAATTTGCCAATTTTGCAAAAGATGCTACACGGATCAACCCAAAGCACATAGATTCGCTAAAAAGAGAACCGAAAAGAATAGCATGGTCGATAATGGTAAAAGCGGCCTATGCAGGTCGATTTCAACTTTAGCAGCTATTGCTTCGTATACTTACAACCCGAAAGAAAACGGCTTTACGACTGAGCGGTACCAGTCGGCGATCTTTTGGCGTTCCGCCTGTTCCATGAAACTGGCATTGGCGGGCGGCATGGCGTGGGTGATGCCTGATTGCAGGAATATCTGTTTGGCATGGGCTGTTATTTGGGCTTCGTTTTCCAGCAATACACCTTTGGGTGCCCATAAGATGCCATCAAAAAACGGTTCTTGCGAATGGCACATGGAACAGCGGCCCAGAACGATGTCGTGGACTTCCTGGAAACCTTGGGCCGAAGCGAATTGTTGTTGTGCAGGCGTCAAGGTAGCTGCCTTTGTTTCTGCCACTTCAGGACGCAAAGACGATAGCCACATCACTGCGATCAGCAACAACGTAGTTACCAGCCATGTCCAATTCGGTTTGCCACGGCGTGCATGCATGCTGTTGAAATAATGCCGGATGGTGACGCCCATCAGAAACACAAGGCTTGCGATAATCCAGTTGTACGGTGTTGCAAACGCCAATGGGTAATGGGTTGATAGCATCAAGAATATGACAGGCAGTGTCAGATAATTGTTGTGGGTTGAACGCTGCTTGGCGATCTTGCCATACTTCGGGTCAGGCGTGCGGCCTGCCTGCAAGTCGGCCACAACAATGCGTTGGTTGGGCATGATGGTGAAAAACACGTTGCCCGACATAACTGTGGCAGTAATCGCGCCCAGATGCAGCATTGTTGCCCGCCCGCTGAACACTTGGGTATAGCCGTAAGCTAATGCCACTAACAAGATGTAGAGAAGGATCATCAAGCGGGTATTGTTATCGCCAAACTTTGATTTACAGATTTGGTCGTAGATCACCCAAACTGCGATCAGCGATCCAACCGAGATCAGAACAGCAACGGGGGCAGACAAATCAGCCACGCTTGGGTCGATCAGATATAGGTCGGCACCAAGATAGTAGACCATGAACATCATACCGAAACCCGATAGCCATGTGACATAGCTTTCCCATTTGAACCATGTCAGATGTTCGGGCAATGCAGCCGGGGCCACCAGATATTTCCGGATATGGTAAAAACCGCCACCATGTACTTGCCATTCTTCACCATGCGCCCCTTCGGGCAAATCGGGTGCTTGGCGCAGGCCCAAATCAAGGGCGATAAAATAGAAAGATGAGCCGATCCATGCGATGGCAGTGATAACGTGTAGCCAGCGCATTGCGAATTCCAGCCATTCGGACATTATTACCAAATCGTACATCACTTCTTTCCCGTATTTTTCAGCATATTGCGGCAAAATCTTTCAATGGTAAATTTAAATAATTGCACAACACTTTCAAAAATACTAAGGTAATCGACGGAACTTTAAAAGAATGCGACTATGTCTTACATCAAGCAACTGAAAATTTTCGTTCGGGTTTACGAGTTGGGCAATATGTCTGCGGCTGCGCGCGATCAACGGGTATCCCCTGCAGTAGCTTCCAGCCGCATTGCCGAGTTGGAAAATCATCTGGGCGTACGCTTGTTCAATCGCACCACCCGCAGCTTGCAAGCCACTGAACAGGGGCGGTTGTTTTATGATGGGGCAAACGCTGTTCTAGCCGCAATAGATGCCGCCGAAGCAACTGTGGCAGAACATACACAAAGCCCCAAAGGCTCCATATATATCGCGGCACCTTTGGGTCTTGGCCGCCGTTTCATTGCCCCCGCCGTACCGGAATTTAAAGTAAAATACCCAGAAATAGATGTCCGCCTACGTCTGTCAGACCGCAGTATCGACCTGACCGAAGAAGGATTGGATATTGCGTTTTTTCTAGGTGTACCAGAAGATTCCAGCCACCGCATTCGTTCAATCACTGAATGCAAACGTGTTTTATGTGCAGCCCCCGAATATATAGAAAAACGTGGGATGCCAAAGGCTGGTTTTGATCTGCTACAAGACAAGCATGACTGTCTATTGCTTCGCTTCCCCGGCCAACGTGAATTCCAGTGGCTGCTTAATACTTCTGACGGGCCAAAGCGGTTTGCGATTACCGGGCCCTTTGAATCCGATGATGGTAGCGTTCTGACTGACTGGGCATTGAACGGTTACGGCATTATCAACAAGCCGATTTTTGCAATTGCAGAGCACCTGAAATCCGGCGCATTGGTTGTGGTCGCCGAAGAAACCCCGCCAAGTTCGGTGTTTCTAGGCTGCTTATATCCGCACAAGAAACATCAAGACCCTAAGGTCAGGTTGTTTATTGATTACATGGTTGCGCATTGTAAAAGTGAGTTGGCAAAACTAGCTTAACTACCTCGGTATGTGGAATAGCCGTAAGGTGAAAGCAATAGCGGCACGTGGTAATGTGCATCACTGTCATTTATGCCAAAGCGAATTGGGATATCGGCCAGAAAAAACGGGGCGGCTTGTGCGGGGGCTGTGCGTTTCAGATATTCTTCGGCCCGAAAGACCAACTCGTAAACCCCAAGTTTGAACTCTTCACAGGGCAATATCGGGCCATCGGTGCGGCCATCGCTGTTTGTTGCCACTGTGCGAATATGGCGACGGTCATCACCCGTAAGCGCATAGAGTTCGATTTGTAAATCTGCGGCGGGCAAGCCCAGGCTTGTGTCCAAAACATGGGTCGTCAGGTACCCTTTTACTTCTGTCATAATTGCACTCCTTTACCCAGTTTTCGCGTAATAACGGCGGTGTTTAAATCTTAGAATATCGAAAAGTCCTTCAAAAAAAACAATATAATAACTATGCCGTATTCTGATAGACATTAAAATCAATAAAAGGATATGTTTGTGAACCGTTACCCAAGAGATATGCACGGGCATGGCCCAACGCCGCCCAAGGTCAGCTGGCCTAATGGGGCCAAAATTGCTGTGCAGTTTGTGATCAACTACGAAGAAGGCGGTGAAAACTGTGTTTTGCATGGTGATGCGGCATCTGAAGGGTTTTTATCAGAGATCGTAGGGGCGGCCCAATGGCCGGGTCAACGGCACTGGAATATGGAGTCTATTTATGAATATGGTGCGCGGGCCGGTTTCTGGCGACTGCACCGCTTGTTCACCAAGATGGATATTCCCGCCACGGTTTATGGTGTGGCAACCGCATTGGAACGCTCGCCTGCACAAGTGGCCGCGATGCAAGATGCGGGTTGGGAAATTGCCAGTCACGGGTTGAAATGGATTGAATACAAAGATTTCAGCAAAGACGATGAACGCCGTGACCTGGAAGAGGCTATTCGCATTCATACGGAAGTGACGGGTGCGCGCCCGACAGGGTGGTATACGGGACGGTGTTCAGTCAACACGATTGATCTGGTTTCCGAGGAAGGCGGGTTTGATTATGTTTCGGACAGTTATGCTGACGACTTACCCTATTGGTATGCGCATGATGGTGCGCAGCAGTTGGTTATTCCCTATACGCTGGATACCAACGATATGCGCTTTGCGTCCCCGCAGGGGTTTAATTCTGGCGATCAATTTTACAGCTATCTAAAAGACAGTTTTGACGCGCTTTATGAAGAAGGCTGTGACGGCGCGCCCAAGATGTTATCAATCGGGTTGCATTGCCGCCTGATCGGGCGACCTGGGCGGGTGCAATCGTTGAAGCGGTTTATGGAATATGCGCAAAGCCATGCGGATGTATGGTTTGCACGGCGCATTGATATAGCGAAACATTGGCATGAACATCACCCTGCACCTGCGATAAATGAAACGCCTTCCACTATGGATAAGGCTGGGTTTGTCGCCGCTTACGGCGGTATTTTTGAACATTCCGCATGGGTGGCTGAAGGTGCTTGGGAAGGTGAGTTGGGGGCTGCACATGATACGGCCATAGGGCTGCATTCGGCCCTGTGCCGTGTGTTTCGGCGTGCAGATGATACGCAGCGCTTGGGCGTTTTGACAGCACACCCTGATTTGGCGGGCAAACTTGCGGCGGCTGAACAGCTGACAAAGGAGTCTACTGCAGAACAAGCCAGTGCAGGATTGGACGCGCTTACCGATAAAGAACGCGCCACGTTTGAAGGATTGAATGCAGATTACACCGCAAAGTTCGGGTTTCCTTTTATCATCGCAGTGAAGGGCTTGAGCAAAGATCATATATTGCAGGCTTTCAAGACCCGCATTGACAACGATAAAGACACAGAGTTTACAACCGCCTGCGCACAGGTGGAACGCATCGCACTTTTAAGATTACACGAGGTATTGTCATGAAGGATAATCAAATGGAAACAACTGCCAAGTATTACGTGCCAACGGGCGGCTTGCCTGCGCAAAGCCAGATTATGACGGATCGCGCAGTTTTTAAGGATGCTTATGCAGTCATTCCAAAGGGGGTGATGACCGATATTGTCGCCAGCCTTCTGCCCAACTGGGTGGATGCACGGTTTTGGGTTATTGCACGACCTTTAACCGGGTTTGCCGAAACCTTTTCGCATTACATTGCCGAAGTGGCCCCAAATGGCGGCAGTACTAACCCAGAGGCTGACGCAAGTGTTGAAAGCGTTTTGTTTGTTGTCGCAGGCGCGATTGAGCTGAATATTGAGGGCAAGGTACATATTTTGAATGCAGGCGGTTACGCGTTCTTGCCGCCCTCTTGTAACTGGGCATTGAAAAATACCTCTGCTGAAAATGCCAATTTCCATTGGATCAGAAAACGTTATCAAGCGGTTGCGGGGTTGGATACGCCCGAAGCGTTTGTCACCTCTGATCAGAATGTTGCACCAACGGCCATGCCCGATACGAACGGGGCATGGGCCACAACGCGTTTTGTAGAACCGACAGATTTGCGCCACGATATGCATGTCACGATTGTGACCTTTCAACCGGGTGGTTCCATTCCGTTTGCCGAAACCCATGTGATGGAACACGGGCTTTATGTGTTGCAGGGCAAAGCAGTTTACCATCTGAACCAAGACTGGGTCGAGGTGGAAGCGGGTGATTACATGTGGCTGCGTGCATTTTGCCCGCAGGCTTGTGTGGCTGCTGGGCCAGAACCATTTCGGTATCTTTTATACAAAGACGTTAACCGCCATATGTCGTTTGATCTGGGTGGGGCCAAGTGAAGGTAATCAAGACACAACCCTTAACCGCCCATGCTTTTGCCCCGTTTGGGGATGTGCTAGAGATCACCGGCGATCCCACCGTGATGATCAATCAAGGCAAGTGTGCACGTTACAGTGACCTTGCTAAACTGGATTTCAGTGACGGGCAGGCAGGTATCAACATGTTCAAATCTGAAATATGTACCCTGCCCTGCCAACTGGATATGATGGAGCGCCATCCCAAAGGCAGTCAGGCCTTTATCCCGATGGGCAATCAACCGTTTATGGTTGTTGTGGCGAACGATCAAAATGGAGCACCCGTCAACCCGCAAGCGTTTATAACGGCCGCAGGGCAGGCGATTAATTTTCACCGGAATACATGGCACGGGGTTTTAACACCCCTGCACGCGCCCGGTCTTTTTGCCGTTATCGACAGGATCGGTGCGGGTAAAAACCTGGAAGAACACCACTTTAAGACCCCCTATCTTATTCAAAATGAATAGGGGAAACCGCGCCAATACAGGCGCATAATCGCATACATTTCAGGGGAGGAAATGAAATGTCAGACAATAGTTCAATAGGGACGCCGGAACAACTGCGTGACCCTAATTATACACCACCACTTGGCAAGGCCATACCGCTGGGCATTCAACATGTTATGGCGATGTTTGCCAGTAACGTAACACCTGCGATTATCGTGGCGGGGGCGGCGGGCTTTGGCTTTGGATCACCCAATGCCGATATTCCGACACTTAACTATATGATCCAGATGTCGATCCTGTTTGCAGGTATCGCCACCTTGATCCAGACCATCGGCATGGGGCCAGTGGGCGCACGCTTGCCGATTGTGCAAGGTACCAGCTTTGCCTTCTTGCCCGTGATGATCCCTGCTGTTGCGGGTGCCGGTGTTTCCGGCATGCCGGGCCTTATGACAGGTGTTCTGATCGGTGGTTTGTTTCACTTCTGCCTAGGCTTTGTGGTTGGTCGTATCCGTTTTGCGCTACCACCTTTGGTAACAGGATTGATCGTTTTGATGATCGGGTTGTTACTGATCAAGGTTGGCATTCAATATGCGGCAGGTGGTGCCGGTAGCTTCAATATGTCCAAACCGACTTGGGGCAGCGGGCAAAACTGGACAATGGCCTTTACCGTGATCATCGTGACCTTGGGCGTGAAGTTTTTCTTTAAAGGTTTCTTATCAGCCGCCGCCGTTTTAATCGGCCTGATCGCGGGCTATCTGGTAGCCCATTTCGTCTTTGGCGTGGTGGATTTTTCCAAGGTTGGCTTTGCCAATAACTTTGGTGTGCCCGTGCCCTTCAAGTTCGGGTTTGAGATCAACTGGGCGATTGTGGTCGGCATGTGTCTGATGGCGTTCGTTTCCACTGTTGAAACTGTGGGCGATGTATCCGGTATCACCAAAGGGGGTGCAGGGCGCGAAGCAACTGACCAAGAAATTTCAGGGGCTACTTTTGCAGACGGTCTGGGCACGGCGATTTCCGGTGTGTTTGGCGCATTCCCCAATACATCCTTTTCACAAAACGTAGGGCTGATTGCAATGACGGGGATCATGAGCCGTCACGTTGTAACTATCGGTGCAATCTTTCTGGTGATCTGTGGCCTTAGCCCCAAAATAGCGGCTTATGTGAATACCGTGCCTTATCCTGTTTTGGGCGGCGGCGTGATCGTGATGTTCGGCATGGTGGCATCTGCGGGCATTAGCATGTTGTCAGACGTGAAGTGGAACAAACGCAACATGGTGATCTTTGCTGTGGCCCTGACCATGGGTCTGGGTATGCAGCAAGTGCCAGGTGCTATGAAGTTCCTGCCTGACATGGCTAACATGCTGATCAGCACGGGTCTATTGCCAGCCGCGATCATTGCGATTGTTCTGAACCTGATCCTGCCTGAAGACGCAGCCGAAGGGTAAAGCCCACTAACGATTATCTGAAAGGGCCGCGCTTATGCGTGGCCCTTTTTTTGTGCAACGCCGGCCACATATGTCTGCGCAATAGTGCGGTCATCACCCATGATTTGCATCAAAAATAGTTCTTCTGCCAGCGTTTCAATACGTTCGGCACGCAGAGCCATCGCAGAGGTGGCCGTGCTGTTCAGCACCACGATATCGGCCTCGGTTCCCGCGTCCAACGTGCCAATTTTATCTTCCAGACCAAGAGCTTGTGCATTGCCACGCGTGATCCAGTAAAACGCACGCAACGTATGCATATGCTGGCGTTGCAGTTGCAATATCTTGTAGCCCTCATTCAGGGTTTGCAGCATGGAATAGCTGGTACCACCACCGATATCGGTGGCAATAGCATTGGTAATGCCTTTGGCCCGTAATCCCGCATCATCAAACAAACCACTGCCCAAAAACAAGTTGGACGTAGGGCAAAATACCGGGTGCGATCCGGTTTCGGCGATCACGCCAATTTCCCTATCTTTCAAATGGATACAATGGCCTAAAAACATCTTGGGGCCAAGCAAGCCGTAAGTTTCATAAACATCCAGATAATCGCGCGCTTGGGGGTAAAGCTCTGCAGTATAAGAAATCTCGTCGTGGTTTTCCGACAGGTGGGTTTGCACGTAACATTCGGGGTGTTCTGCGGCCAACACCCCTGCCATTTCCATCTGTTCAGGGGTTGAAGTGATGGCGAAACGCGGTGTGATCGCGTAAAGAGAGCGGCCTGACCCATGCCATTTTTCAATCAATTCTTTACTGTCATCATAACCAGATTGTGGTGTATCGCGCAGGGCATCAGGCGCGTTTCTGTCCATCAGAACCTTACCGCCGATCATGCGCATATTACGCTTTTCTGCCTCTTCAAAATAGGCGTACGCCGATTGTTTATGCACTGAACAATAAGCCATTGCCGTGGTAGTGCCGTGATCAATTAACTGATCATAAAACCGTGCCGCCATTGTTTTGGCGTGGCCTGTATCCGCATAGCGCATCTCTTCAGGGAAGGTGTAATTTTCCAACCAATCCAGTAGTTGTTCGGCCCAAGATGCAATCACCTGTGTTTGTGGAAAATGCAGGTGGGTATCTATGAAACCAGCCATCAAAAGATGCGAGCGGTGGTCTGTAACCTCGGCACCTTTGGCTTGTGTTTGCAGTTGCGCAAATGTCCCAACCGCTTCGATTAGACCGTTCGATATAATCAGTGCACCATCCTCAATGTATTCATAGGATTGCGTATCATCAGGGGTTTGGGGTTCCGCGCGAAAGGTTAAAATACGGCCGCGCAGAATTTTTCTGGTCATGGAATATTACCTTACTTGTGACGGTCAAATATCCTAAAAATCAACATCCAGCGCAACGCCTTTTTCAATGGCAAGCGCGACAACGGAAGAGGCTACTGCCAAATCTTGCAGGCCAACGCCCGTGCCGTCAAACAAGGTTACCTCGTCATCTGAAGTGCGACCCTTGTGATCCCCGTTGATCACCGAACCCAATTCAATAATGTCGGCCTGCTGCAAAGTGCCAGCTGCAATCGCGTGCTGGCATTCGCCGATTGTGATCGACTGGGCTATTTCATCAGTGAACGTGGTGGCGCGTGCAACCAATGCCGCATCCACCTCTTGCTTGCCTTTGGTGTCAGTGCCCATACACGCGACATGCGTGCCAGCTTTGACCTGTGCATCTTTCAAAATCGCATCAAAGCTAGAGGTAATAGTGACGACCACGTCCGCCTGTGCACCCAGCTCATCCAGACTAACCGCTTCAAACGGCAAGCCTATTTCTGCGGCTTTTTTCGCGAGGGATGCCAATTTTTCAGGTGTTCTGTTCCAAGCGATCACGCGATCAAAATCGCGTTGTTCAGCCACAGCCTGCATCTGGAACGTAGCTTGATGGCCAGCACCGACAATGCCCAGAACCTTGGCATCTTTGCGCGCCAAGTGTGCCACAGATACCGCTGCCGCAGAAGCTGTGCGCAAAGCCGTTAGCAGGTTGCCACCCACGACCGCGCGAATTTTACCTGTGTCGGCATCAAACAACAGAATTGAAGACTGGTGGTTGGTCAAGCCTTTGGCAGCATTACCGGGCCAGTACCCACCTGATTTCAAACCCAAATTAAGAGCCGCCCGATCAAAGCCCGATTTGAAGCCGTAAAGTGCATCGGCGTGGCCGATGGCTTCGCGGATCACCGGAAAGTTATAGGCCGTTTTTTTAGACATAGAGGCAAAAACCCCTTCCACTGCTTTAAAAGACGCGTCACGCGTCATAAGGGCGGCAATTTCTTTTTCTGGGACGATAATCATTGGGTTCTCTTTTATTTTAAAGGTTAATAAGCTTTGCCACGGGCAGAAACGGGCCACAAGGTTTCAACTTTACCGTTTCGCACACCGACATACCAGTCGTGCACATTACAGGTTGGGTCACAATGGCCGGGTACAAGGCGCAGTTTATCGTTTACTTTCAACACGCCGTCAGGGTCACCGACAACGCCGTGTTCATCCGAACATTTCAGGTATTCAACCTGATCATCACGGCCATAAACCGTAGGTAAACCACTGTCGACAGACTGGGCTTTCAGGCCCGCATCCACAACCGCTTGATTGGCTTTTGCATGGCTCATCACCGATGTCAGAATGAACAAAGAATTTTCCCATTCACCGTCATCAATGCGCTTACCTTCTTTATCCAGAATACGGCCATAATCCGCGTCCATGAATGCGTAAGAGCCGCATTGCAATTCGTTGAACACACCTGATGTACCCTCAAAATAATAGGATCCTGTGCCACCACCGCCAACGATATCACATTCCAAACCTTGTGATGTCAGCGCATTTACCGCGTGTTCTACCTGTTCTACCGCGATGTCGATTTTTGCTTTGCGGTCATTGTATAGATCAAGATGCTGCATCGCGCCTTGATAGGCCTGAATGCCGGCAAATTTCAAACCATCGGCGGCATCAATCAGCTTGGCGATATTCACCACCTCTTGGCCGGTGGTCACACCGCACCGGCCCGCGCCACAATCAATTTCCACAAGGCATTCAATTTGGGTGCCGTGCTTTTGCGCAGCAGCCGCCAGATCAGCCACGTTTTCGGGATCGTCCACACAGACAAGCACCCGCGCACCCAGTTTGGGCATCCGTGCAAGGCGGTCAATTTTAAGGGGGTCACGTACTTGATTGGACACCATGACATCTTTGATGCCACCACGCGCGAACACTTCGGCTTCGGACACTTTTTGACAACAAACACCAACCGAGTGGCCCAGCGTTTCTTGCAACTTAGCCACATCTACGGACTTGTGCATTTTACCGTGTGCGCGGTGGCGCACGCCCATATCTTTGGCGATGTCGCCCATCTTTTTGACATTGCGTTCCAGCGCATCCAGATCAAGGATCAGGCACGGGGTTTGAATATCGGCTTCATCCATGCCTGGCAAGGCTGGCACATCGAAGCCCACTTCAAGGCCTTCAAGATTGGTTTGTACGTTCATAATATTCTCCTATATTTTTCAATTCTTCAGCCAAGGCAGCAAGTCCAGATCAACATTACCGCCGGTAATGATGACGCCAACACGCTTGCCTGCGAAGACTTCTTTGTTTTTCAAAATGGCCGCCAGCGGTACTGCACTGCTTGGTTCCATCACGATTTTCATGCGTTTCCAGATAAGCTTCATCGCATCAATGATCTCGTCTTCGCTGGTGGTCAGAATATCGGTGACATGGTTGCTGACAAAATGCCATGTCAGTTCTTTCAGCGGTACTTTCAAACCGTCAGCCACAGTTACAGGGGCATCATCAGCAATGATATGGCCCGCTTTAAAACTACGTGCGGCATCATCGGCCTGTTCAGGTTCGGCGGCATATATTTTCACAGTCGGGGCAAGATTTGATAGGGTCAGACAGGTGCCTGAAATCATACCGCCGCCACCGATGGGGGCAATCACTGCGTCCAAACCTTCAACTTGTTCGATCAATTCACGTGAACAGGTGCCCTGCCCTGCAATCACGCGGGGGTCATTATAGGGGTGTACAAATTCCGCACCGGTTTCTTTGACGACTTGCGCAAACACTTCTTCACGGCTGGATGTGGACGGTTCACATTCAACGATTTTACCACCATAACCGATCACCGCATCTTTTTTGGCTTGCGGGGCCGTGCGGGGCATCACCACAGTGCAGGGTATGCCCCGCCGACCTGCGGCATAGGACAGGCTAAGTGCGTGATTGCCACTGGAATGGGTGGCAACGCCTTTTTCCAGCATATCGTCGGACAAACCGAAAACAGCGTTAGAAGCCCCGCGCACTTTAAACGCACCGGCTTTTTGAAAATTTTCACACTTAAAAAACAACTCTGCCCCTGTCAGCTCATTCAGGAACGAAGAGGTCAGAACAGGGGTGCGATGAATATAGGGTTTGATCCGCACGTGGGCGGCCAACATGTCATCCAAAGTGGGAATATACATTTTTACGTTCCTTTATACTGTGCGGTAATGTTCCTGTGCAGCAGCAACACCTGCACCCAGTTTGATATTCAAACCCAGATCAACCATGCACATTTCAGCGGTAGCGATACCTGATAGGGCCATGACATCTGTCAGGCTGCCCAAGTGGCCGATGCGAAAAACCTTGCCTGCAACCTCACCCAAGCCCACACCAAAAGCCACATCGTATTTATCAGCTGCATGGGTGACAATGTCAGTGGCGTTAAAACCATCGGGTGTGCGAATGGCGCTAACCGTGTCAGAGTACAGATCGGATGATACCGAACAAAGTTGTAATCCCCAAGCATCCACAGCTGCACGCACACCGCAAGCGATGCGATTATGGCGGACAAAGACGTTTTCCAGGCCTTCGGATAGCAACATTTCCGTGGCCATTTTCAAACCGTTCAACAGGCCAACAGCAGGTGTGTAGGGGTAAGCGTTGTTGGCATAGCCTTTACCCATATCGCGGATATCAAAGAATGTGCGCGGCAAGGTGGCGGTTTCCAATGCCGCCATGGCTTTGGGGCTGAACCCCACAATGGCCAAGCCCGCAGGCAACATGAAACCTTTTTGTGATCCCGTGATGGCAATATCAACACCCCATTCATCCATGCGAAAATCCATCGAACCGATAGAGCTGACACCGTCCACATAAAAAAGTGCGGGATGATTTGCGGTTTTCACGGCTTGCCCGATGGCGGCGATATCAGAAACTACACCTGTGGCAGTTTCATTATGGGTGGCCAGAACCGCTTTGATTTCATGCGATTTATCCGCCACCAGAATTTCTTCATAACGCGCGGCAGACAGGCCTTCACCCCACGGCGTTTCGATGATTTGAACTTCCAGACCATGACGTTCACACATATCAATCCAGCGATGGCTGAACATGCCGTTGCGCCCGATCAGAACCTTGTCACCGGCTGACAGCGTGTTGGTGATGGCGGTTTCCCAACCACCCGTTCCTGTTGACGGAAAAACGAAAACCTCAGCAGTTTTGCTTTTCAGCACAGTTTTAACCCCTGCAAGTGCAGGGTGCAGAATTTCACCGAACAAAGATGAACGGTGATCCAGTGTTGGCATGTCTACGGCCTTGCGCAACACTTCTGGCATGTTGGTTGGGCCGGGGATGAATACGGGGTTTTGAAAGTTCATTGTTATGCCGCCTATGGGTAAGTTTCTGCTAAGATTACAGATTGTCGCGCAGGTTTCAATTTTTTCGAAAAGCAGCTTTGCAAGTTAAAAAATCACGTAAAATTTAATTTTTTCATATAGTTACATTTTTCACTAGCCAAAATTGATTTTCAATATTAACAATAAACTATATAGAAAGGTCGCTATGCCCGCTAAATCACACCCCCGAGGACGCCCGAAAAGCTTTTATAGTAAGGCCGGGCAAAACACGATCCAATCGGTTGATCGCGCTTTTGATGTGCTTGATACTCTGGCTTCAAAACACGGGCTGACCCTGTCAGAAATTGCCACAGAACTGAACCAATCACCTGCCACTATTTACCGTGTTCTATCCACATTACAGGCTCGCAATATTGTAGAAACCGACCCTGCCACACAGGTCTGGAACATCGGCCCTGCAGCATTTCAAATCGGCAACGCATTTGTGCGCCGCAGTAGCGTGGTGGAACGCAGCCGGCCTATTATGCGTGATTTAATGGCGCAAACCGGTGAAACCGCCAATCTTGGTATTGAAAAATCCGACAGGGTGATTTTTGTAAGCCAAGTTGAAACCCATGAAACCATCCGTGCGTTTTTTCCACCAGGCACACAGTCACCAATGCATGCATCAGGCATCGGCAAAGCCCTGTTGGCGCATTACTCTGATGATCGCATTATGAAATTATTAAAGCACAGCTCTTTGGAAAAATTCACCGATAAAACCATCATTGACCCCGAAAAGCTGCTGCAGGAGATGACAAACATTCGCGCACAAGGTTTTGCTTTCGATGACGAAGAGAAAAACCTTGGGATGCGGTGTATCGCATCACCCATTCTGAATTTCTTTGGTGAAGCGGTGGCCGGAATTTCCGTTTCTGGGCCAACACATCGCATTACACCAGATCGTATCAGCAGCATCAGTACAGTTGTGAAAAACGCCGCAAAAACCCTGTCTCTAAGCCTTGGGTCATCTTCAAGTAATTCTTGAAATACACAGAAAGTTCTTATTTATATAAGTTCACAAACGCGTTATTTTGAATCCTTTGAAAGTGTTTCAACATTATATAGCCTTCTGAATCAACCGTTCCTACGTCATTATAATAAGACTTATAACCAGCCCATCTATTCAGGCGGGCACTTGACGTATCGGGGAGGTATCATGTCACTCAAAAAAATTAAACGCGGCTTAGGCTTGGCAGCTTTGGCTTTAGGCCTAAGTAGCGGGGCCGCACAAGCTGGCTTTTCAACAACTGAAATCCAGTTTCACTATGGTGACGGCTACAAAGTAGGCAGTAATGGTGCTTTTCCGTTTGGCCAAACAACCGATCGTGCAACAATCACATTGGAACATTTCTCAACAAACGACATTGGCGATCTATTTTTCTTCATCGATTTTTTCGTTGATGGCGAAGACGAGGTAGGCACCAACAGGAAAAGCGACCAGTATGGTGAGATTTACTATACTTTGCATGGCAAACAATTCGGCATAGATTTAGGCGACGGCTTTATCAAAGCACTCGACTTGCAATTTGGTCTGAACCAAGGCACCGACTTTTCGGCCGCCCTTGTGGGCCCGCGTGTTAGCTTCAACGTGCCAGGATTTCAAGTTCTGTCACTTGCGCTAACCACCTATACAAACTTTGTAGACCCCTTTGATCGCAACCTTGATACTACGTATCAAGCAACTGTGGTTTGGGCTGCACCATTTGATCTGGGCAACCAGAAGTTCAAATTCCAAGGTTTTGTTGACTTCATCGGGGACCAAGGTTCAGGCGTAGACAATCAAATCGTCTTCTCACCCCAAATCAGATGGGATCTCGGTTACGCAATGGGCCGTCCGGCAGGCAAGATACACCTTGGTATTGAGTATATGCACTTCAATAACAAGTTTGGTATTACAGGTGTTGACGAAAACGCTGTTTCTGCCTTCCTTGGGCTTAGATTCTAATCCCATAAACATAACAATAGATGAGGCAGAGATTTCTCTGCCTCTTTTTTTTTGCGCAGCAGTTATACCAAATCCCGCAAAACCTGATCTTTATAATCGCGCTCAAATACCAAAACCCCGTTTTCATAGGCTTCAAGTCTTGCAGTCCAAAAAAAATCCGTTTGGTTTGAATGCATCTGTGTGAAAATACGCGCTTGCCACATCTGGCCTTTGCGACCACCCGTTTCTTGCCATTCTGTTTCAACCTTAGCCGAGGTCGGGTCATCGGGGTGAATGCTCCAGTTTTCTTTAAACCAGCCACCTGAAATCAGACCATGATCCAAATCTTCATATTCACCACTATCGTTTAATATACTGATTGTGGTCACGCTCGTTTCAGTATCCGTTGTAGTATCGCGTGTATAAAGTGGCGCACGTAATTCCTTAGCCTGCCACGCCGTTGCACCTTCTGGTTCTTCAAAAGATATCTCATCGCCTTTGGCTAAGGGGCGTTCTGGCAGTTCAATGGAACCCTTTTCAATCATAATTATGGTGGCTTCGGGGGATGGCCAAAGCATTGGCCAATAGTTTGTAGAAACTGCGATGCGCAGGCGATGACCTGCAGGAATACGGTAAGCGATCTGATCAAGATCAAAGGTGATATCCATCATTTCATCCACGGGGATCGCCGTTGGATGTTCATGGTTATCGCGGTGGGTCAGGTTCAGGTGCCCGTATGTAATCAGGGCTGAGGTGCCATCGGGGCGCAGATCACACAGGCGCACAGTAATTTGGCCTGACGGCTTATCGCATGACAGACGCAAACCGATGCGCGGGGCGCCGACGATATCCATAGTATTGGACAGCTCATCCGTATCAAAACAAGCAGAGCCTGCATCATCACGACTTTGATTGCCGGGCAATTCCGCATCAAAGGAAACAGGAAAATATTCACCCCCTGCCATGCCGCAATCATGGGGTGAGGATACCTGCACTTGAAAGTTACTTTTGTTGTCTGCCAATGCAGCCCCTTGTGCCAAGTATAAAATCTTTGATTTGATCCGCTTGGATGGCCATTCCATTTCGGAAATCCACTGACCGGGGCGTTCATTAACCCACCGATGGGGTTCTACACTATCCATCAGATAAGCCCGGTAATCCGGGTCTTTATCAACACCAGTATCAACATCTTTCAACCAGTGATCCCACCACCGTTTGGCTTCTTGCAAAAAACCAATAGCAGGTTTGGGAGCAGCAATATGCGGATACTTATGGATCCACGGGCCAACGATGCCTTTGACGGGCGATGACAGATTTTCAACCAGATGCGATATAGTGTTGCGATAACCGTCATGCCAACCGCCGATAGACAGGACAGCGGCATTAATTGCAGAATAATCTTCACAGACCGACCCGTGTTTCCAATAGTCATCACGGTGTTGGTGGCGCAGCCAGTTTGACAGGTTAGGTTGCAGGTTTTCCAAACGATGCATCCACATTTCACGCCACCGGTTACCAACAATAGCCATATCAGGCGGGCGTGATGAATAGGCCAGCATGTTACTGCTCCAACCGAAGTTTTCGCCCAGCAAACACCCACCCTTATAGTGGATATCATCCGCATAACGGTCTACGGTGGAACAGATTGTAATGACAGCTTTCAGTGGCTCAGGCGCAAGGGCTGCCACTTGCAACCCATTGAACCCGCCCCATGAAATACCCATCATCCCGACACGGCCATTACACCAAGGCTGCTTGGCCGCCCATTCAATCACCTCAACCGCATCTTCCAATTCCTGCGCGGTATATTCATCTTCCATCAACCCGTCACTGTCGCCATTACCGCGCATATCGGTGCGGATACAGACATAACCGTGGCCTGCAAACCACGGATGAACGGTCTCATCACGTGCAATGGTTCCGTCGCGCTTACGGTAAGGCAGATGTTCAAAAATCACCGGCATCGGGTTTTCTACGGCGCCTTCGGGCATCCAGACACGGGCAGACAGACGGCACCCGTCTGACATAATGATCGGCATATCCGCATGTTCTGTTACGCGGCGGGGAAAGTTTGTAATAGTTTTCATAAGAACATCTTTTTGCATTACCAAGCAAATGTCGAGGCTAAATGCGTCACAATCCTTGTCGCAAACCAGCTAGCGTTACGCCCCGTTTTCTGTGATCGGTAAAGAATGAAATCACTGTCACTTACAAGTATCGGGGTCATTTGCGCCCTGATTGCATCTGTTTCGTTCACACTGAACGATGTTGGTATTAAGTTTTTAAGCGGCGATTACCCGCTGCATCAAGTTGTACTAATCCGCGCAGCTGTGGGGCTTGCAATTACCCTTGGCATTCTGATGCCCCTGGAAGGCGGCTTTGGTTTGCTGCGCACCAAACGCTTACGGTTGCATCTTATCAGGGGGTGCTTTGTTGTGATGGCAAACCTGTTGTTCTTTTTAGGTTTAGCATCAATCCCCCTGTCCGAGGCCACTGCGATATTCTTTGTATCCCCCCTGATCATCACGATCTTTTCAGTTATATTCCTGGCCGAAAAAGTTGGGCCATGGCGTTGGTTTGCGGTTGCAATGGGGTTGGTTGGGGCCGTGGTTATGTTGCGCCCGACACCCAGCAGTTTTCAGTGGGCCACCCTTTTCCCTGTCGGGGCAGCATTTTGCTATGCAGGGTTACACACGCTGACGCGCAAGATGAGCGGTACTGAAAAAGCGTCAACCATGTCATTTTACATTCAACTGACCTTTGTGATTACCGCATCCCTTATGGGCCTGATCTTTGGCGAAGGGCAATATGCACAGCAAGAAAATGCCTCATTACAATTCCTGTTACGACCTTGGGTGTGGCCCGAAAATTTTGATCTTATGGTAATGACTGGCGTTGGGGTTGCCAGTGGTATTGGCGGTTATTTTATCAGCCAAGCTTACCGCATCAGTGAAGCGGCCCTGATTGCGCCTATTGAGTACACGGCCCTTGTGTTGGCGATTTTCTGGGGCATTACGATATTCGGCGAATGGCCCGATAGCGTGGCATGGGCGGGTATGGCCCTGATTTTAGGTGGCGGGTTATTGATGCTGTGGCGTGAGGCGGTTTTGAAGAAAAAAACCGCCCCTATGCGTATTATGCCCGATCAGCGGTAGATATTACCGCCCTTTGAATTCCGCCTTACGTTTTTCAACAAAAGCCTTCATACCCTCTTTTTGATCCTCGGTTGCAAACAAAGAATGGAACACGCGGCGTTCAAATAACAGGCCTTCGGCCAAGCTACCCTCTTCCGCGCGGTTAACCGCTTCACGGATAAAGCCCGTAACAGGTTTTGAATAGCCTGCGATTGTTGCAGCTGTTTTCATCGCGGTCTCTATTAGCTTATCGTCCTCAACCACACGCGCAACCAGCCCGCAAGCAAGGGCTTCAGCTGCATCCATCATACGGCCCGTCAGGTGCATATCCATCGATTTAGCGCGGCCAATAAGTTTGGTCATACGTTGCGAGCCGCCCATGCCGGCCATCACACCAAGCTTAATTTCAGGTTGGCCAAATTTGGCCCCCTCGCCCGCAATAATAAAATCACACATCATTGCCAATTCACACCCGCCACCTAGTGCAAACCCATTTACAGCCGCGATTTTAGGGGTCCGGAATGCGCAGAAAATATCCCAGTCGGCAAAGTAATCACGGGCAGCCATATCCGCATAAGATTTACCTGACATTTCTTTAATATCAGCCCCCGCTGCAAAGGCTTTTTCACTCCCGGTTACAACAAAACACCTAATGCTTGGGTCTTTGTCTAGCGGGGCAAGTTCGGAAATCATCTCTTCCAATAGCTTTTCATTCAAAGCATTCAGTTGCTTGGGGCGATTAATTTCAACCAATACAACACCGCCTTCGCGGGTGATTTTCAGGGTCTCTAACATTGGTTCATCCTTTTCATTTATCTATTGCAAAGTCGCCACCAGCGGCAGGTTGATACAGGCGATCAACCATTTCTTGGGGCACACTTTCCAATGTTGGGTATTTCCATTTAGGCGCGCGGTCTTTGTCGATCACCATAGCACGAATACCTTCAACCAATTCGCCGTCCTGCAAACAGGTGCTGACAATACGGTACTCATTACGAAGGGCCGCTTCAAGGGTGCCGGCTTCGCGGGCCGCACGAATAGCCGCCAGTGTGATTTTCAGGCACAAAGGTGCGCCACGCAAGGTGCCCTTCAAAGCAGATTGTGCAAAATCCGATGGGTTATTTTCCAGGCTTTGAATAATATCTGCCACAGTATTCAATGCAAAAGCCGCATCAATCTCCGCTCGATTTGCTTCCAGCGCAGAGCCTTCAGGCACGGTTTCATATTCCTGCAAAACCGCCACATCGCCAGTTTCCAGCAAGGCCGCTTTCAGGCATTCCAACTTATCAGATGGCACAAAATAATCCGCAAGCCCCGCGTAAATACAATCAGCCCCCGACAGGCGCGCGCCTGTAAGGCCCGCATATTCACCGCATGCCCCAGGCATTTTCCCCAGCAAATGCGTACCACCCACATCGGGCAGCAAACCAATGGCACATTCGGGCATCGCAAACATTGTACGTTCAGTAACAACACGGTGTGAACCATGCCCAGACAGACCGACACCGCCGCCCATGACAATACCATCCATGATCGCTACATAAGGCTTTGAGTAGATTGAGATTGCATGGTTCAAGCGGTACTCATCACGCCAAAACTTCAGCGCGTTTTCCACCTGCCCGCTTTTGCCGTCATTATAAATGCTGACAATATCACCGCCCGCGCAAAAAGCTTTTTCACCCGCAGCATCGATCATCAAAAGGCCTACAACATCATCTGCAGCCCAGTCCCGCATCGTTTTCTCAAGATCCAGACACATAGCGTGGTTCAGTGCGTTCAACGCTTTCGGGCGGTTCAAGGTTACATGCCCGGCCTTGCCCGATTTACGAACAATCAAATCACTCATGACAGCCCCCGCGCGTTTAGAACAGACCGTGCGATGATCATGCGCATGATCTCATTGGTGCCTTCCAGAATTTGATGCACGCGGATGTCACGCACGATTTTTTCTATGCCGTAATCTTGCAGATAACCATATCCGCCCAACAATTGCAGCGCGTCATTGGCCACTTCAAAGCAGGCATCGGTTACAAACAGCTTCGCCATCGCACAATGTTTAGTCGCGTCCGCGGCACCCTGATCCAGTTTCCAAGCTGCTTGGCGCAGGAATACCCGCGAGGCTTCCAATTTGGTTTCAATTTCAGCCAGCTTGAATTGCAATGCTTGAAACTGGTCTATAGTTTTACCGAACGCTTTGCGTTCCCCCATATAATTCGCCGCAATCTTAGCCGCTTGCGTAGCCGCACCTAAAGAACACGCAGCGATGTTCAATCGGCCACCATCCAATCCTTCCATCGCGTATTTGAAACCGGCACCCTCTTCGCCCAACAGGTGATCCGCAGGGATTTCACAAGCATCCATTTGCACCTGTGCGGTCGGTTGTGATTTCCAACCCATTTTCTGTTCCTGCCCACCAAAAGACAGGCCATCCGTGCCATTTGGTACAAGCATGGTCGAGATGCCTTTGGGCCCGTCTTCTCCCGTGCGGCACATCACCAGATAAAGGTCAGCAAAGCCACCACCGGAAATAAATGCTTTGTTGCCAGTCAACTTATAACCGCCATCCGTCTTTTCAGCTTTCGTGCGCAAAGCGGCGGCATCTGATCCTGAGCCCGGTTCGGTCAGGCAGTAAGCCGCATAAATATCAAACCCGATCAGGCGATCCAGCCAGTCCGCTTTGAAACTTTCAGTGGCATATTTTGCCACCATATTAGTACACATATTATGGATCGACATAAACGCCGAAACTGACGGACACGCCATTGCCAAAGCTTCAAAAATCAGCACAGCATCAAGGCGGTTAAGCCCTGTACCACCCATCTCTTCTGGCACATATATACCGCCGAACCCCAGATCACCCGCAGCTTTCAGAACCTCACGCGGGATCCCGCCATCACGTTCCCATTGCAGGGCATTGGGCGCAATTTCATCCTGGCCAAACGCGTAAGCCGTATCAAAAAACAACTGCTGTTCTTCGTTCATTTCAAACTGCATGGGCTTTTCCTATCTGGGTTGCATCCGTGTGGCACCGTCAAGGCGCACGGTTTCACCGTTCATAAAACTGTTCTCGATCATGTGGCAAACAAGGGCGGCAAATTCTTCTGGCGCGCCCAAGCGTGACGGGAACGGAATGTTGGCCGCCAAAGCATCTTGCACCTCTTGCGGGAATGCGGCCACCATCGGAGTTTTGAAAATACCGGGAGCGACGGACAGAACCCGAATGCCTGATTTTGCCAAATCGCGGGCCATCGGCAGGGTCATCGCAGCGACACCACCTTTGGATGCACCATAAGCGGCCTGTCCAATTTGGCCTTCAAAGGCCGCAACCGAAGCCGTGTTGATAATCACACCGCGCTCATTGTCATCATTCAAAGCATCCGTGTTTGACATCCCCAACGCCGACTGGCTGGCAACGTTGAAGGTGCCGACAAGGTTCACATTGATGACCTTTTGGAACAGGGCCAAGTCATGCGCTTCGCCACGCGATACAGTTTTTGCAGCAGGGGCAATGCCTGCACAATTCACACAAATACGTTCCTGGCCGTTGGCGGCGCGCGCTTTAGTTAGCGCATCTGCAACACTTTTCTGATCGCTGACATCGGTTTGACAAAACACGCCACCAAGTTCGGCGGCCTTTGCTTCACCCATTTCAACATTCATATCCAATAACGCAACTTTCACGCCTTTTTCAGACAGTAATTTTGCCACAGCGGCCCCAAGACCGGAAGCTCCGCCAGTGATAACTGCTGACATTTGATCAATATTTTTCATGCGCTTAATTCCTTTCAATCGCTATGGCCGTGCCTTCGCCGCCACCGATGCAAATTGCCGCCAAACCACGCTTCAACCCGCGCGCTTCCAGTGCGTTCAGAAGCGTCACAATGATCCGTGTGCCGGACACCCCGATAGGATGACCCAGCGCACAAGCCCCGCCGTTCACATTGACAATATCACGCGAAATACCGAACTCTTTCATGAATGCCATCGGCACTACGGCGAAAGCTTCATTCACTTCCCAAAGGTCCACATCTGACACTTCCCAGCCAATATTTTCCAACAGCTTTTTAGCCGCTGGAACGGGGGCGGTAGTGAACCAACTTGGCTCATGTGCATGGCTGGCGTGGCCAACAATACGTGCCCGAACAGTCAGGCCCTTTTCTTGCGCCATATCATCACTGGTTATGATCATTGCCGCCGCGCCATCCGAAATAGATGAAGCGTTCGCCGCTGTTACCGTACCGTCTTTTTTAAACGCAGGACGCAGGGTTGGAATTTTCTCAGGCCGCGCTTTGGCAGGCTGTTCATCTTGCACAACCTCAATATCACCTTTACGGGTTTTCACCGTAAAGGGTGTAATTTCCGCATCAAACGCGCCTACCTTCTGGGCCTCCAAAGCGTTGGACAAAGATCGCAACGCATAAGCATCCTGATCTTCACGGGTGAACTGGTATTTTTCTGCACACAACTCTGCATACACCCCCATTAGCGTGCCCTTTTCATAGGCATCTTCCAGCCCGTCTAGAAACATATGATCTTTCATTTCCACATGTCCCAACCGCGCCCCGCCACGGGTTTTGTTGGACAAATAAGGGGCAAGCGTCATGCTTTCCATGCCACCGGCCACCATCAGATCTTGGGTGCCCGCAAGGATTTGATCGTGGGCGATCATCACCGTTTTCATGCCCGAACCACAGACTTTATTCACCGTTGTGGCAGGCACTGATTGCGGCAGACCCGCACCCAAAGTGGCTTGACGCGCAGGTGCTTGGCCTAGCCCCGCAGGCAAAACACACCCCATCAGAACCTCATCCACATCATCCGCATTGACCTTTGCATCGGCCATTGCGCCCTTGATTGCAGCAGCACCCAGTTCAGGTGAAGAGGTGCCTGCGAAGTCACCTTGAAATCCACCCATTGGGGTGCGGGTAGCCCCCGCAATTACAACTGTTTTGCTCATGTCATATCCTTAAAAAATGCAGCGATACGCTGCTGTGCTTCATCTGTTTCCCAACGGTCTGCCAAGGCGTTTACCGTTTGGTCTATATCTTTTTGAACATCGCGGCCCTGCATTTCTTGCAAAAGCTTTTTGGCCTCTGCCACAGCCCCGGGGGCGGTTTTCAAAATTGGCTTTACCTCTGCTTCAATCGCGGCATCCATTGCGTTTACATCACAAATTGAGCTGACCAGCCCTGCGCGCAAGGCCAGTTCTGTATCAAACGATTTAGCTGTGAAAAACACTTGGCGGGCATAAGTTTCGGTCATGCGGCGCAACACAAACGGGCCGATGGTAGCAGGGATCAGGCCCAGCTTGGTTTCAGTCAGCGCAAAGCGCAAACCTGCCGTGGCGACAACAATATCACAAACCGCCATCATGCCGATGCCCCCGCCATAAGCATTGCCTTCCACCCGCCCGATTAGCGGTTTTGGTAAAGCGTTCAAGGTGGCCAGCATATTGGCCAGCACGCGAGCCTCGGCAATTTTACCGGCGCGATCCTGATCCGCTTGCGCGCGCATCCAATTCAGATCGCCGCCTGCGCAAAAGCTTTTGCCCTTGGCGGCCAGAATAACCGCGCGCACAGTATTATCCGCCCCAAGGGCATTGGCAGCATCGGTGATTTCTACCATCATTTCGCGGTTCATCGCATTGTGTTTTTCAGGGCGCGCTAGTGTGAGCCTAGCAATGCCACGTGCATCGGTTGTCACTTCAATCGTGTTATTTGACATGATTTTCCCTCGAGATATTTCTTTGCAAATAGACCTGTGCCGCTTGTAATTTTTCCATATCCAGCCCCGTTTCCCAGCCTGCATTATGCAGCATTTCAACTAGTGGAATCGTAGACAAGTTGCCCTTGGCACCCGGCGCATATGGGCACCCGCCCAAGCCACCGATAGCACTGTCAAAACAACGCACCCCGTATTTCAGGGCTATTTCCACATTCGCCAGAGCACTGCCATTTGTATCATGAAAATGCCCTGCCAGCTTATGCGCAGGAATTGTCTTTATCAAATCATCCAGCAAGATCTTTGTCGTTTCAGGCGTCCCTTTACCGATGGTATCGCCTAAAGAAATCTGCCCACAACCTAAATCCAGCAAAGCTTGTACCACGCGTCCCACCTGCGCGGGTTCCATCACGCCTTCATATGGGCAGGCAATAACGCATGACACATATCCGCGCAGCGAAACACCCGCTGCAAGGGCAGCTTTGGCGACAGGGGTGAAGCGTTCCATACTTTCTGCAATAGAGCAGTTGATATTTTTCCGGCTAAAACTTTCAGAGGCAGAGCCAAAGATCGCCACCTCATCCGCACCCGCCGCAAGGGCCGCTTCCAGCCCTTTCATGTTCGGGGTTAGGGCTGCATATGTAACGCCATCTTTACGGGTGATCCCTGCCATAACTTCGGCTGCATCCGCCATTTGCGGCACCCATTTAGGTGACACAAAACTGGTGGCTTCAATATGGCGCAAGCCGGTTTCGGACAACAGATCAATCAAAGCGACCTTATGTTCAGTCGACACAATACCCGCTTCGTTTTGCAAACCGTCGCGCGGGCCAACCTCGTAAACTGTGATGCAGTTTCCGGTCATTCTGCAACCTCTTCCAGTACGATCAGTTGCGTACCTTCATCCACAGCACTTGCAGGCGCACATAAAACATCCGCAATAACTCCGTCACGGGGTGCCTGCAAAGCATGTTCCATTTTCATCGCTTCCAAAACCAGCAGAGCATCACCCTTTTTCACCACATCACCTGCAGCCACATGAATAATGCTGACAACACCCGTCATAGGCGCGAAAACACAATCGGCATTATCGCCCTCAGAATGGGTGACATCCAAGGGATCAACAGCTTCAAAATCGAACTGTTCGCCGTCAAGTTTTACGGAAATCGAATGCCCGTTTTTGACAACCAAAGCGGTCAAGTTCTTGGGCCCCATGCTTGCGGTTACTTGGCCATTTTTCTCAATTACATTAGTAAAGGCCAGAATTTCGCCTTCTTGGATCAGGCTAATATCTACTGCCCCATCAAACTGCATTTGACATGAAACTTCTTTCAAACCAACATCTTGCCGCGCCTTACCCCATATCTGCCACCCCAACCGACCCGCTTTCGGATCAATATTTTCAGCCGTTAACCCTGCTACTAATATTGCAAAAGGGGGTGGTGTGACAACGCCCATCAAACTGTCGCTTTTGCGGGCAATCAGCCCCGTATCCAACCGTGCTTGGGCAAAATCTATGTCAGCACACAGGCGCGAAAGAAAAGTTATGTTAGTTTGGGTTCCAGCACAGATTGTGTTGTTCAAACCTTGATGTAACGCGGTTAAAGCCCCTTCGCGCGTTTTTTCATGGCTTACCAGTTTCGCAATCATCGGATCATAAAACGGGCTAACCTGATCGCCGCTTTGCACGCCTGTATCCACGCGACAACCAGAACCAAACTGCACATGATGCAACGTTCCGGGTGCAGGCATGAAATCATTTTGCGGGTCTTCCGCATAAATGCGCGCTTCAAAGGCATGGCCCTGAATGCTCAGCTGATCCTGTTGCAGCGGCAATGGTTCACCTGCGGCCACCCGCAACTGCCATTCAACCAAATCCTGCCCTGTAATCGCTTCGGTCACAGGGTGCTCAACCTGCAATCGTGTGTTCATTTCCATAAACCAAAACCCGTCTGTGCGCAGGGGGCCCGAACCGTCTACGATAAACTCGATAGTGCCTGCACCTTCATAATTAATCTGTTCGGCGGCACGTGTGGCCGCACGTGTCATCACTTCGCGCACATCCGTGGGCATATTGGGCGCGGGGGCTTCTTCGATCACCTTTTGGTGGCGACGTTGCAGAGAACAATCGCGCTCGAAAAGATGCACGATATTGCCGTGACTGTCGCCAAAAACCTGCACTTCGATATGGCGGGGTGCTGTGATGTATTTTTCAATCAACACATGCCCGTCACCAAAACTAGCTTTGCCTTCGCGTTGGGCCGAGGCCAGGTAAGCCGTAAAATCCGCCGGTTTTTCGACCAGGCGCATCCCCTTACCACCGCCGCCTGCGCGGGCTTTGATCAGCACAGGGTAGCCAATTTTTTCTGCTTCCGACGCTAAGAAGTCCGCATCCTGATTAGCACCGTGATAGCCTGGAACGACAGGAACCCCCGCTTCTTCCATCAAGTGCTTGGCTTGGTCTTTCAGCCCCATCTTGCGAATCGCATCCGCTGAAGCGCCGATAAATACCAGCCCTGCCTGCACCAGCTTTTCTGCAAACTCTGGGTTCTCCGACAGAAAACCATAGCCAGGATGAACCGCCTTAGCCCCCGTTGCAATCGCCACTTCAATCACACGGTCGATTTGCAGGTAGCTATCAGTCGCCGCAGACCCACCGATATGCACCGCCTCATCGGCAAGGGTTACATGCAACGCATTCGCGTCCGCATCAGAATAAACCGCCACTGTGGCAACACCCATGCGCTTGGCGGTTTCGATAATACGGCAGGCAATTTCACCACGGTTTGCGATCAATATTTTATTAAACATGGCCCGCCCTCTACATTCTAAAGACGCTGAACTGCGTCTCTTCTATCGGTGCATTCATTGCCGCGCGCAGTGACAGAGCCACCACATCGCGGGTTTTTACGGGGTCGATAATGCCGTCATCCCAAAGCCGCGCAGACGCATATAACGGTTGCGATTGTTCTTCAAACTGATCCAATATCGGTTGTTTCAATTTACGTTCATCCGCGTCACTGAACGCGCCACCCTTAGCTTCAATCGCATCGCGGGTCACGGTGGCCATCACACCTGCGGCCTGTTCGCCACCCATCACGGATATTTTCGCGTTCGGCCACATCCACATGAAACGCGGCCCGAAAGCCCGCCCGCACATGCCGTAATTGCCCGCACCATAAGAGCCGCCAACCACCACAGTGATTTTAGGCACGTTGGCACAAGATACTGCGGCCACCAGTTTCGCCCCGTCTTTGGCAATGCCGCCCGCTTCGTATTTGGCACCTACCATAAAACCGGTGATGTTTTGCAAAAACAGGATCGGGGTTTTACGTTTGCAGCACAGCTGAATGAAATGCGCACCCTTCTGGCTGCTTTCGGAAAATAACACGCCGTTATTGGCCAAAATACCAACCGGCATGCCATCGATATGGGCAAAGCCGCACACAAGGGTGGCCCCGAAGCGTTCTTTGAATTCCTCAAACTCCGAACCGTCGACAATCCGCGCAATAACCTCGCGGATGTCATAGGGCGTTTTCGTGTCTTTTGGCACGACGCCCAGCAATTCGGATGGATCGTATACAGGGGGTTTTGATATTTTTTGCGCAACCGATGACACAGGCGTATCACCCAGATTACGCACACATTGACGCGCCAGCGCCAGCGCATGGGTATCATCATTTGCCAGATAATCCGCCACACCTGAAAGGCGGGTGTGCGTATCACCACCGCCCAGCGTTTCGGCATCAACAATTTCCCCCGTGGCCTCTTTCAACAGCGGCGGCCCCGCCAGAAAAATTGTGCCTTGTTCTTTGACGATAATCGTCTGATCCGACATCGCGGGCACATAAGCCCCGCCCGCCGTACAAGACCCCAGAACCACTGCGATTTGAGTGATCCCCTTGGCACTCATCCGCGCCTGATTGTAGAATATCCGCCCGAAATGTTCCTTGTCGGCAAACACCTCATCCTGATTAGGCAGGTTGGCCCCACCACTGTCGACAAGGTAAATGCACGGCAGGTTATTTTCCTCGGCAATAGCTTGCGCGCGTAGGTGTTTTTTCACCGTCAGCGGAAAATATGTGCCGCCCTTTACGGTCGCATCATTACACAAGATCATACATTCGCGCCCCTCCACCGTACCAATGCCGGCGATCACACCTGCGGCGGGCAGGTCGGTTCTGTAAACATCGTGAGCAGCAAAAAGGCCGATTTCAAGAAAGGCCGAACCTGCGTCCAGCAGCCCGGCAACGCGGTCGCGTGGTAGTAGTTTCCCGCGATCCAGATGGCGTTTGCGCGAACGTTCATTGCCACCCATTGAAATGGTTTCAGCCAATTTTTCAATGCCATCGCGCAAACCATTATTTGCCGCATGATTGGCCATAAACTCGGCACTTTGCACATTCAGTTTTGTTTTAATCACAGCCATTATCCAGCCCTCGCTTCAGCACATGCACGTGCCTTTAATTCTTTTCGAATGATTTTTCCTGTTACTGTCATCGGGAAATCGGTAACAAACTCAATCTCTCGCGGGTATTCATGCGCTGCCAAGTTTTCGGCCACATGGGCCTGCAAATCCTTGATCAAATCCTGTGCGCCCGATAACCCGTCTTTCAATTTCACATACGCTTTCACAATCTCGGTGCGCAGTGGGTCAGGTTTGCCTACCACAGCCGCCCCCGCAACCGCCGCATGCCCCATAAGACAATTCTCAATCGCACTTGGCCCAATGCGGTATCCCGCCGAAGTGATCACATCATCATCGCGCCCGACAAAACGGATATAGCCGTCTTCAACAATACCGCGATCCCCTGTCACCAACCAATCACCGCGAAACTTTTCGCGGGTGGCGGGTGGGTTTTGCCAATATTCCAGCATCATTACAGGCGTGCCACGCTTAATGGCAATATCGCCTTCATGATCCGTAGGCTGGCCATTTTCATCAATCACCGCCACTTCGTGCCCGGGAACAGAGCGCCCCGCACAGCCTTTACGCGCAGTAAATAACCCGCCACAAGATGAAATTACCATGTTGCATTCTGTCTGGCCGTAAAATTCATTTATCGACAGGCCTAAGGCTGACTTGCCCCAGTCAAGCAATGCCGCCCCCAACGGCTCACCACCACAGGCAACTGTGCGCAATCCATTTAATTTCACACCCTCTGCCATCAACATTTTCAGGGCTGTGGGTGGGAAAAATACATTGCGAGCGCCGCCGTCTTCAATGATTTTTTGGCACCCTTCAGCACTGAATTTAGCCATCCGTGCCGCAACCACGGGGATACCGTGGTGCAAGGCGGGCATCAATACATCCAGCAAACCGCCGATCCATGCCCAATCGGCAGGGGTCCACATGCAGTCGTCTGCTTGCGGCAGAAAATCGTGGCTAAGTTCTACGCCCGGCAAATGGCCCAGCAACACGCGGTGCGCATGTAAGGCACCTTTGGGCGGGCCGGTAGTGCCGGAGGTATAGATCAAAATTGCAGGGTCATCGCCAGATGTATCGTGCGGCTCAAAGATAAACTCTTCTGTGTCAAACGCAGTGGTTTCAGGGCAGATCACATGTTCCAGCTTTGGCAGTTCACTCTGCAAATCTGCCAGTAACGGCATAGTGCTTTCATCAACCACAACCGCTTTTGCACCCGCATCATTCAAGCGGGTCAATAATGCTTCGGCCCTAAATAATGTGAACAACGGCACCGAGATCGCCCCCAGTTTCCAGATCGCAATATGGGCCGCAGCCGTCCAAACCGATTGCGTGCGCAACACGCCCACACGATCACCCACGCCAATACCATTTTCTTGCAAATGATGTGCCAGATGATCTGACAGATATTTCAGAACGCTAAAGCTTACATCGGAACGGTCACCGCCCGTCAGATCAATAATCGCGGTGCGTTCAGGGTCAATCTCTGCCCACTTATCACAAACATCCACGCCCATATTATACCGCTTGGGAATGTCCCAAGTGAAGCTTTCCAGCAATGCATCATATGTGGGCGCGGGGTGCAGCATGGCTAGTTCGCAGTCTCGTTAAACAACTCGCGCCCAATCAACATGCGGCGAATTTCTGACGTGCCCGCGCCGATTTCATACAGCTTGGCATCGCGCAACAATCGCCCCGTCGGATAGTCGTTGATATAACCGTTACCGCCCAGACATTGCAGTGCCTCCAACGCCACTTGCGTGGCTTTTTCGGCTGCATATAAAATGCAACCGGCACTGTCTTTACGCGAGGTTTGACCGCGATCACACCCTTGTGCCACAGCATAAACATACGCACGGCACGCGTTCATCGTGGTGTACATATCGGCGATTTTACCCTGCATCAGCTGAAAGGTACCGATGGGTTTTCCGAACTGTTCGCGTTCATGAATATAGGGCACAACCACATCCATTGCAGCCGCCATAATCCCGATAGGGCCAGCGGCCAAAGTGACCCGTTCATAATCCAGACCCGACATCAAAACATTCACGCCCTTACCTTCTTCGGCCAGAATATTTTCGAACGGCACCAGACAGTCTTTGAAGATTAATTCACACGTGTTTGAGCCGCGCATCCCCAGCTTATCCAGCTTGGGCCCTGTGGTAAAACCGTCCATATCGCGTTCTACTAAAAATGCAGTCAGACCCTTTGATCCCGCATCTGGGTCAGTCTTGGCATAGACGATCAATGTGTTGGCATCCGGCCCGTTGGTGATCCACATCTTGTTGCCGTTCAGCATAAACCCGTCATTACGCTTTTCCGCCTTAAGCTTCATCGAAACAACATCAGATCCCGCACCCGGTTCAGACATCGCAAGCGATCCCACATGTTCGCCAGAGATCAGTTTAGGCAGATACTTCGCCTTTTGCTCTGCCGTGCCCCAACGATTGATCTGGTTGATACAAAGATTGGAATGCGCCCCATATGACAGGCCAACCGAGGCACTGGCGCGGCTAATCTCTTCAATCGCGATGCAATGTGCAAGGTATCCCATGGCAACCCCGCCATCCGCTTCAGATACGGTAATGCCGTGCAGGCCAAGTGCGCCCATCTTTTCCCACAAGTCCGCTGGAAACTCGTTTGTCTGGTCAATTTTTGCGGCACGCGGGGCGATTTCATCCATCGCAAAACGGCGCACGGTTTCGCGCAAAGCGTCTATATCTTCACCTAGGTTAAAGTTCATTGTTGCATCAAACATGTGATTTCCCTTCTGCATCATAACCTACGCTGCGCAAAAGCATGGCAACGTAATAATCTTCTATTTTATCTTTCGATAGCCGCCCCTTGGCGCGGTACCATGTATTGACCCCGATCAAGGATCCCAGCACAGACATTGCCGCGACATGGGCGTCTTCGACATTGAACTGACCGGTTTTTTGGCCTTCTCGGATGATTTTGCGCACCACATCTTCATAAGCTTTGCGCTTTTTCTCAATCCGCTTGTGGCCATCGGGTTCCAGCGAACGCAACTCCATGAACGAGATAAAAACATCGTCGGCACGTGTAATGTTATAGCCGATATGAAAGCGTACAAAACTTTCCAGTTTTTGCGCTGGCGTCATGCCATCTGTATCCACCTCACCCCATGCAGTCAGCAATCCATCCATGTGGTCAGACATCAGCAAAACCAGAATTTGCTGCTTGGAAGGTACGTGATTATAAAGCGCACCTACATTCACACCAACCGCATCCGCGATCATGCGCATGGAAACGGCAGCATAGCCGAATTGCGCAATAAGCGGCAAAGCTCTTTCTTGAATAGAGGCTTTAGTTTTTGAACCAATGGATCCTTTTATACGCGCCATATCACCACTTAATTAAATGAACGTTTGTTCTTTTATAAAGATATTAGGATTCGTGTCAAGATTTTTGGCACTATCCTAGCTGTAAATTTTCAAATAATCCTTGGCCTGTTTGATCATTTCATCAATGATCTGCGCGGCAGGTTTAATATCATGTATCAACCCCGTGGCCTCACCCACAAAAACATTGGCAATGGCAGCATCCCCTGCATCCAATGCATCTTGCCAGGTTTGTTGCGCGGCTTTGTCCGCTTTCAAAGCCGTTTCGCGCCCATGCCAATCTTTTGAAAAGTCATTTTCTACCAGATTAATCGTATAACGATCAGGCCAATTTCGCGCCCGCACAATATCAACAATTTTGGATCGCAAAGTATCATCGCCAGTGGCATCTATTGCCGCTTGGTACATATCAGGGTGTACCAATGCCTCGTTTGCCGCCCAAAACCGCGAACCCACCAAAACACCGTCCGCACCCAACATCAGGCTTGCCGCCAAACCGCGCCCATCGGCAATGCCGCCTGCCGCTACCAGCAATACATCAGGGGCGGTTTTAACAATATAATCCGCAACCTCCGGAACCAAAGTAAAGGTTGCACGTTTTTCACCATGCCCACCTGCTTCAGCCCCTTGGGCCACTATAATATCGGCACCGGTATCAATCGCATGCTTTGCATCGCGCAACGTTTGCACCTGACAGATCAGCAAAGCCCCTGCTTGTTTAATCTGATCGACAAAAGGGGCCGGATCACCAAAAGACAGGAAGATCGCTTTTGGGCTTCGTTCCAATGCTTGGATTAATAATTCCGGCTGATTGGCCAATGACCAAGTGATGAAACCGCAGCCAACAACCGCATTACCAGCCGCATTGAATTCCTGCTCCAACCAATCTTTATCGCCGTACCCACCCCCGATAAATCCAAGGCCGCCCGCCTGCGTTACCACTGACGCCAAAGCACCGCCCGAAGCAAACGCCATTGGTGCCAATAGTATCGGTACATCAATTTCTAGTTTTTCAGTCAGACGTGTTTTTAACATAAACGAAGCTTAAGACGTGCTGCGCCCATCCGCAATCACCAAACCATCTCTTGGCAAATCGCCTTTGTGGCAAAGTTCTACTGCCGCGCGTAGTTTCAACAACTCGCGGATAGAGTTTTCATAGCCTGCACAATCAGTGTTTTCGGTTTCAAGACGCACCAAAAGCGTATCGTTCTGCCCGTCGTGATTAACTTCAACGCGCGCTTTAAACACCTCTGGATGGCGTTCCAGCAAAGCGGCTACCTGTTCAGGGCGCACAAACATGCCCTTCACTTTCGTCGCTTGATCGGCGCGCCCCTTCCAGCCTGTAATACGCATGTTAGTACGCCCGCAAGGGCTGGCCCCCGGTAGCATGGCTGACAAATCGCCCGTTGCAAAACGGATCAACGGGTAATCAGGGTTTAATGTGGTCACAACCACCTCACCGATTTCATCGGCAGCAACGGGTTTGCCTGTGCCGGGGATAACGATTTCAACAATCACGCCTTCATCGACGATCAGGCCATCCATCGCAGGCGTTTCATAGGCGATATGACCTAGATCAGCCGTAGCATAACATTGCAGACAAGTGATGCCGCGATCAATGTATCCTTGGCGGATTTGCGGAAACAATGGCCCGCCACTTACTGCAGCTGTGCGAATTCTTGACAAGTCCAAGCCCAGCGCATCACCCTTTTCCAAAATAGTATTCAGATAATCAGGCGTGCCCGCATAACAGGTCACTCCCAAATCAGCCGCTGCACGGGCTTGCAATTCAGTTTGGCCCGGCCCCGCAGGAAACACTGTGGCCCCAACTGCTTCGGTTGCATTTTCAAACATCATGCCCGCAGGGGTGAAATGATAGGAAAACGTGTTTTGAACCACATCATCCGAACCCACACCCAAAGCGTGCAAAAACCGACCAAACCGCCACCAGTCATGGCTTTTTTGACCCATCTCATAGATCGACCCGGGGGATTGGAAAACTTGGCGTATATCTTTGGGGGCAAGAGTCGTTAACCCCCCTAAAGGCTTGTTCACTTTCTGCGCGGCACTCAGATCAGACTTGCGCAAAACAGGCAGGTTGGCCAAATCAGATATTTGAGTGATCTTGCTGGCATTAACACCGGCTAAAAGGGCCGAAAATCCTGTGGAATTCTTCTGCGCATTGGCAATTTGGCGTGGCAAATCGCGTGCCAGATCATGTGCCCGCTGATCATTAGATCGGGTTTCTAATGCGTCGTAAAAGTCTGCCATTAACTTAGCCACCTTTTACGGCGGCGATAAGATCGCACATCGCGAAACGATTTACGGCCCTCATCAGACATACCCAGATAGAACTCTTTCACATCAGGGTTTTCACGTAGTTCAGCGGCGAGGCCATCCATCACCACGCGGCCAGACTCTAGAATATAACCATAATGCGCAAACCGCAGTGCGACATTTGTATTCTGTTCTGCCAGCAGGAATGACACGCCTTCCTGTTCATTTAGGTTTTTCACAATCCCGAAAATCTCTTCCACTAGCTGCGGTGCCAACCCCATGCTAGGCTCGTCTAGCAGAACCGTTTCAGGCTTGCTCATCAACGCGCGGCCAATGGCACACATCTGTTGCTCACCGCCCGATGTATAGCCCGCCTGCGATTTGCGGCGTTCTTTCAAGCGTGGGAAATACGTGTAAACCAAATCCAACGCATCGGCCAATTCCGCACGGCTGTATTTGCGCGTATAGGCCCCCGTCAGCAGGTTTTCTTCAATCGTCAGATGTTCAAAACAGTGACGGCCTTCCATCACTTGAATAACACCTGATTTCACCAAGGCGGCGGGGTTCAGCTCTGCAATCGGCTTACCGCGATAAATAATTGACCCCTTGGTCACCTCGCCACGTTCGGAATGCAACAAGTTCGAAATCGCTTTCAGCGTGGTGGTTTTACCAGCACCATTGCCACCCAAAAGGGCGGTAATCCCGCCTTTGGGTACGGACAGGCTGACACCCTTCAACACAAGGATCACATGGTTATAGATCACTTCAATGTTGTTAACCTCTAGCAAGGTTTCTGTTTTATTCGTGTCGAGCATTTTTCAGTCCTGAATAATCTTATAAGGTATCCGGGCCACATATTTAGCGGCCCGGACAATTTCGACTTAGTTACAACGCATCTCGATGTTGTTCTCATCAGCATAAGCTTTTGAGTCTTCATCGATCAGGGGTTGAATAATTGACATATCCGGCTCTGAGAAATCAGAGATCAATGTCCATTTGCCTGTTCCCGCATCCCATTGCTGAACTGCACCCAGACCTGGGCCACCGTGATTTTCACATGTCACATTGAACTCTGGCCCCATACCTGCAAGACCATTGGCTGCCATCATGTCATTGGTGATCGACAGGCTTTCCATGCCTTTAAGCATCATGCCTTGTGTAATGTCAGCAACACCGCTGATTTCCTGTGATTTCAGGATCGCCATATGTGTCAAGAAGGCCGCATAGATCATACGATTGTAAAGGATCGTACCAACTTGGTCACCTGCACCCGCAGCTTTGCCAGCATCAACAACGTACTTCTGGATATCACCAAAAATTGGGAAATCCGTGCCAACACCGTTCATTGCAAGCGCTTTATAGCCTGTGGCCGCGTCACCCGCAGGGATCACGTCAGCTTCTGCACCTGACCACCAAGCACCAATGAAGTTTTCCATTGGAAACCGGATGTTTGCAGCTTCCTGAATGGCAACTTGGTTCATAACACCCCAGCCCCACATCAAAACATAATCTGGTTTTTCACGACGAATTTGCAGCCATTGTGATTTTTGCTCTTGGCCGGGATGGTCAACAGCAATCGGGTTCAGTTCAAAGCCGTGCTTCGCTGCCAAACCTTCCAATGTGCGGATAGGCTCTTTGCCGTAAGCAGAGTTGTGATACAGCAGTGCCACTTTTTTACCTTTGATGTCACCACCATTAATATCCAGCAAGTGGTTCACGGCAATAGAGGCCGCAGTCCAGTAGTTTGCAGGGTAGTTAAACACGTTTGAAAACACTTTGCCGTTGGCCGCAGACGTACGCCCGTAACCCATAGTGTGCAGCGCGATACCGTCAGCAGTTACTTTCGGGATCAACTGGTATGTAATACCTGTTGAAAGCGGCTGGTACACAAGTGCGCCTTCGCCTTTTGTGCTTTCATAACACTCAACACCTTTTTCAGTGTTATAGCCGGTTTCACATTCGATCAAACGAACTGGAACGCCACCGATACCGCCATCACGCTCATTCAAAAGCGTAAAGTAATCGGCATAACCATCAGCCAGTGGAATACCACCCGCTGCATATGGGCCGGTTCTGTAAGACAGCCATGGCAGAACAAGGTCTGCCAAAACTGGGCTTGCGACCATTGTGGCCGCGACAGCATATGCTGCCAGTTTCTTTAGTTTCATGTCAATTTCCTCCCTTAGGTGACATAGTTTTTGCGCCTGAGTGACGCGGAGTATTTGGCCCTAATGTGGGAAGGGCCATAATCGTAGTTTTTCTTTGGCAAGTCGCCATAGCTGCGCTAACCCATGGGGTTCCACAATCAGGAACACTATGATCAGACCACCAACAATGACAAATTGAAAATGCGAAGCCAGATCGGTAGGCCACCCCATTTGCCCCACCATGATGTTTTTCAGCAATACGGGCATCAGCACCATAAATGCCGCCCCCGCAAACGATCCAAAGATTGAGCCAAGACCACCGATGATGACCATGAACAGGATCAGGAATGATTTCTCGATACCAAAAGCCTCGCCTACTTCTGCGGCCCCTAAAAAGACCGAGAACAGCAACGCACCTGAAACACCAATGTAGAATGAACTGACACCAAAGGCCGTCAGTTTGGCCTTCAGGGGATTAACGCCAATAATCTCGGCAGCAATATCCATATCCCTTATCGCCATCCATTTGCGCCCATTGGCACCGCGCGTCATATTGCGCGCAGCCCATGCCAGCACAAAAACAAAACCAAGGCAAAACAGATAACCTGTAGCAGGGTGCGCATTGGCCCCCGTCACCGCATAACCAAACAGACTACGTTCAGGCGCGTTAATCTGACCAGAGGCAGAGTAATTATAAAACCACGGCACTTTATTGAACAGCCAGACCAGAAAGAACTGTGCTGCAAGGGTCGCCACTGCCAGATAAAACCCTTTGATCCGCAGGCTTGGCAAGCCAAACAGCATACCGACAAGGGCTGTCACCCCCCCCGATAGCAGGATCACGAAGATGATATTCAAATCAGGAAAACCCGTCATCAGTTTATAAGATGCATAGGCCCCAACAGCCATAAAGCCGCCTGACCCAAGGCTAACTTGGCCGCAATACCCCGTCAGGATATTCAACCCGATTGCCGCAATCACATAGATCAGGAATGGCAACACGATGGCATTAGCCCAGTAATCATTCAAAATGAAAGGCACCACCAGAACCGCAAGTGCAAGGGTTATACGGTAACCCCAACGATCAAACGCGATGGGAAAGGTTTGTTGGTCTTTGGCATAGGACGTTTTGTAATCGCCCGCTTCACGGTAAAGCATGCTTAAACCCTCTCAATAATCTTCTCGCCGAACAGACCTTGGGGTCTGAAGACAAGAAATAATAACGCCAGCATATAGGCAAACCAGTTTTCCGTGGCACCGCCTAAGAAAGGCACACCGATTAGAAATTCGAACATTTTTTCGCCAACACCAATGATCAAGCCGCCGATAATCGCGCCCGGAATAGACGTAAATCCACCCAACATCAGCACAGGAAGTGCTTTCAGTGCAATCAAAGAAAGCGAGAACTGAACCCCTGACTTAGCACCCCACATGATGCCTGCCACTAGGGCCACAAAGCCCGCGATTGACCATACAATCACCCAGATTGCGCGCAGCGAAATACCTACGGATAGGGCCGCTTGGTGATCATCTGCCACCGCACGTAATGCGCGGCCGGTTTTGGTGTATTGGCTGAACAACACCAAGGATACCACCAAAAGCCCTGCAAACACCGTGGCCCACATATCCAGATTGTCTATGTAAAACCCGTAAAAATCAGGGCCGCCCAAAAATGCGGTGTTTTCCTCTAACCAGATGTTGCCGCCTTGCGGCAGGCCCACATCCAGTTTCTTGATGTCAGCACCCCACATCAGATCGCCGAAACCTTCCATGAAATAGGCAAGACCAATGGTCGCCATAAACAGAATAATAGGTTCTTGGTTAACCAGATGTTTGAGGACGTATTTTTCCACTAGATAGGCGAATAAAATCATCACCATCAGCGTAAGTGCAATCGCAAAAAAGGCGGGCATATGCCACCCGAAATGGTGGATATTAGTGCCGAAAACCGCGTTGATCAGGTGTGAAAACGGGATTTGCCCGTTTTGGAATCCCACCAAAGTCATGGCGGCAAACAGTGCCATCACCCCTTGGGCATAGTTGAAAATGCCCGACGCCTTGAAGATTAGAACAAAGCCCAAGGCCACCAGTGAATATAATACACCGGTCATCATGCCGTTCATGAATACTTCAACACCGTAATAGAAATTAGCAGACATAAGTGCCCCCGTTTACAGGTGTGTGTACAAAATCAGTCATGTGCCACCCCCAGATATGCGTCAATGACGTCTTGATTGTTGCGTATTTCATCCGGCGTGCCATCGCCGATTTTCTTACCGTAATCCATCACCACAATACGGTCGGCAATATCCATCACCACGCCCATATCGTGTTCGATCAGGGCAATGGTAGTGCCGAACTCGTCGTTCACATCCAGAATAAACCGCGACATGTCTTCTTTTTCTTCCACATTCATCCCCGCCATCGGTTCATCCAGCAGCAACAGCTTTGGTTCTGCGGCCAATGCACGGCCCAGTTCCACACGCTTTTGAAAGCCGTAAGGCAAACGCCCCACGGGGGTTTTGCGAATAGCTTGAATTTCCAGAAAGTCGATAACTTTTTCCACAACCTCACGATTTGCAACCTCTTCAGCCTGCGCCCCGCCCCACCATGCCATCTGGGAAAAAATCCCTGATTTCATATGGGTCAAGCGCCCAGTCATGATATTATCCAGCGTCGACATACCCTTGAACAGCGCGATGTTCTGGAATGTGCGTGCGATACCTTGCTTGGCAATCTGGTGCGGTTTCATCGCATGGCGTCTTTTGCCATGGAACCAAACTTCGCCTTCTTGCGGATGGTAAAAGCCGTTGATCACATTCAGCATTGACGATTTACCAGCCCCATTAGGCCCAATGATTGCCCGCACTTCGCCTTCCCGAATATCAAACGAAATATCCTTGATCGCGGTTACCCCGCCAAAGCGTAAAGTGATGTTTTTCATTTCCATCACAGGTGCGCCAATGGTGCGCCCGTCTGCGGTCACATATGTGTCAACTGCGTTCATGCCGCCACCTTTTTGCGCTCAAAAGTTTTCGCATCGCGAATTTCCAATGTTGCCGTGATTGATCCTTTGCGACCATCTTCATAGGTCACTTCGGTTTCGGTATAGATATTGTCTGAACCGTCATAAAGTGCGCCCAAAAGGTCTGCGAATTTCTCGGCAATGATATTGCGGCGTACTTTTTGTGTGCGCGTCAGCTCACCATCATCGGCGTCCAGTTCTTTGTGCAGGATCAAGAAGCGCGTGATCTGGCAGCCCGATAACATCTCATCCTCGGCCACAGAGGCGTTTACCTCTTCCACATTGGCCTGAATCATTTCGTAAACTTGGGGATGGCCCGCAAGCTCCTGATACGATGAATACGCGATATTATTGCGCTCGGCCCAGTTACCCACTGCCGTCAGATCAATATTGATAAACGCCACACAGGTATCTTTGCCGTTACCAAACACCACAGTTTCCAGAACATTGGCAAAAAACTTCAGTTTGTTTTCAACAAACTTCGGCGCATACATAGAGCCGTCTTTCAATTTTCCCACGTCCTTGGCCCGGTCAATAATCCGCAAATGCCCGCTGTCACTTTCGATAAAGCCCGCGTCACCCGTGGCAACCCAGCCGTCTTTATCTTTGGTTTCTTTGGTACTTTTGGGGTTCTTGTAATATTTCTCAAAGGCCCCCACAGAGCGGTAAAAAACCTCACCACTGTCAGCAATGCGCAACTCCACCCCCGGTGAAGGTGTGCCAACCGTATCGGCGCGCACTTCACCATCTTTTTGCTGGGTGATGAAAACGCTGGCTTCGGTTTGGCCATAAAGTTGCTTCAGGTTAATGCCAAGCGAGCGATAAAAATCAAACAATTCCGGCCCGATAGCCTCACCTGCCGTGTAGCCCACACGCACACGACTTAAGCCCAAAGTATTTTTCAACGGCCCTGTGATCAACAACGCACCCAGATTATATTTCACCCGGTCCATCAGACCAACAGGCTTGCCATCCAGCAACTTTGGCCCAACGACTTTCGCGTGATCCATAACCACCTTGAACAACCACCGCTTAAACCGCCCGGCATCTTCCATACGGATTTGCACCGATGTCAGCAGCCCTTCAAAGTAACGTGGTGGCGCAAAGAAATACGTCGGCCCAACCTCGCACAGACATTCTTGCATGGTTTCCTGACTTTCAGGGCACCCCACACAAAAACCGCTCCAATAAGCTTGCCCGATGGAAAAGATAAAGTCGCCGATCCAGGCCATTGGCATATACGCCAAAACACTGTCGCTCACCACAAGATGGTCAAACTCACATGTACCTTTAGCAGTTTCAATAATGTTGCGGTTCGACAAAACCACACCCTTAGGACGCCCGGTAGTACCCGATGTATAGAGCATCACACAAGTGGTATCAGGGCCTTGTATCGCTAAACGTTTATCCAGCTCAGCTTGCAAATCAGCCTTTTGTTCCAAACCTTTTTGCTGCAATTCACGATAATCAGAAAGGGCTGATTTATCATATTTCCGCATCCCGCTTGGATCCAGAAAAACAATACCTTCCAACGTTTCCAGATCATCCATCACGTCGATCATTTTATCGACCTGTTCTTGATCTTCGGCCACCACAAAACGCGCAGAACAATGATCCAGTACATAGGCCATCTCTTCTGCAACCGCATCGCGGTAAAGCGGTACGGGCACCGCACCCACACATTGTGCGGCAACCATAGCCCAGTAGAAATACGGCCTGTTGCGGCCAACAATGGCAATGTGATCGCCTTCGTTAATCCCAAGGGTCAAAAAACCCAAAGCCAGATTATGAATCTCCTCGGCAGCCTCGGCCCAAGTCCAACTTTGCCAGATACCATATTCTTTTTCGCGATAAGCCGCCTTATCCGCATATGTCTTGGCGTTCCGTGCCAAAAGCCTTGGCACTGTGTCCAATGCACCAACAGTATTGGTATTTGTCATCTTTCCTCCCAAACGCCCCATAGGGCGCAGCCAGACAAACCGAATCCAGCAATTCCTCAAGCTTAACCTGCAACATAGGTTTTGCAGAACTATTTCTGAAATATTACGAATTGTAACAAGGTCACTTTTTCTGGCTCTGGTCAAACCGCAGCTTTGAATGATAGCACTGACCCCATGACCAGAACCGCACATGAAATTGCCCAAATGACCCAGTCGGGTCTGAACCTTATCAAGCAGGCAATCTCAATTTATGATGCGGATTTGAATCTGATCATCAGCAACCGCCGGTTCCAAGAAATGTTTGACTTGCCCAATAGACTGGTTGAATTCGGAGCCCCATTTAAAGATACCATCCATCACCTTGCTTCAAAAGGCGACTATGGCAAGATTGACGATCTTGAAGAGTTTGTTTTAGAACGGATCATGCAAGCTAAAGCATTTCAACCGCATTATGTTGAACGAGATCGCGCCAATGGCACCCGTATTGCCGTAGAAGGCAGCCCCTTGCGCCAAGGCGGTTGGGTGACAGTTTACACCGACATTACTGACATCAAGAACCAGGAGGAAATGTTGCGGGATCGCTCAAAAAACCTGTCGCAACAATTACTTTCCCGATCAGAAGAGCTGTCACAAACCAATCGCGAGCTTACTGCTTCTGTGACTGCGCTTGAAGAAGCCAAGTATGAACTTATTGCATCTGAAGCGCGGTTACATCTGACAAATGCAATGACGCCAGCCCACATTGCACGGGTCGATATTGGCGGTGTTTACACCTATTCAAACCAAAAGCTGGATACAGTCATCCCGAACCGTCCAAAGAACATCATCGGCAAGCATCTAAAGCAGGCATTGGGACAAGAAGCGTATGAAGAGGTTCACCCGCATTTCTTAGAAGCCCTAATGGGTAAATCCAGTGCCTTTGAAGTAACTCTTAAAGATCACGGCAAACAGATACGTGTGGCTTTCACCCCCGACAAAGACGATAACGGCAAAGTGGTTGGGGCATACCTGCTATCGATGGATGTCACGGAAGAGGCCAATGCACGGCGCGCTTTAACACACATACGCAGACGCGAACTGGCCGCCCAAATCACTAGCGGGTTAGCGCATGATTTTGCGAATTTACTGACCATCATTTTAGGCCAGCAGAATAAACTGGAAGCCCTCACTGATTTGCCTGAAAATGTGCAAGAAATTGTCGCTACAACCAAGGCAGCCGCATTGCGCGGGGGGGCCTTACTTGACGGCTTGTCCCAACTGGATGCTAAACGCAGCCTGACGCCAAGTGCCACTGATTTCAATACGTTTATCAGCGGCCTTGAACGTCTGGCAAATGCCGTAATTTCCGATCAGATAAGTATAGACATTGATAACCGGATAGGCCCCGCACAAATCATGCTTGATCACGGGTTTACCCAAGATGCTTTACTGAATTTAATCCTGAATGCGCGCGAAGCTATAAAAGATGCAGGGCACATTCAAATAACTGCAAAACGTGTGGAAAACTGGCTGGATTTCGTTGTTAAAGACACAGGAACAGGCTTTAGCAAAGAAGCCTTGAAGAACATTTTTACCCCGTTTTTTACAACCAAAAAAGGCTCGGCGGGGCGGGGCTTAGGCCTGACAACCGTGTTTGATTTTGCAAAAATCAGTGGTGGTTTGGTGGATGCCAAAAACCATTCAGACGGGGGTGCCATTGTGACTTTGCGCATCCCATATATAATTGCTGCACCAATTAAACCTGGGCTGGTTTTACTGGTCGAAGATAACCTGGAAATACGCCAGTCTATCCGTGATTATCTGCGCCAGATGAACCATTCCGTACTGGAAGCAAACAGTGCTGAAGAAGCCATGAATTTAAGCCATATTTCCGATCTGACCCACATCGTCACAGACCTGATGCTGGAAGGCGAAATGACAGGGTTTGATTTGGCTAACAGCTTGCGTGAAAACGGCATGAAAATCCCGATTTTTATCGTCACGGCACTACCCAAAAATGATCCGCTTCGACAAGCCGCAACACGTTCATTCCCCGTGTTACACAAACCCTTCAGCGACGCCCAGATCACCGCGTTATTTCAAGAAAGCGACATGCTATGACTGCCCCTTCCCAACTGGTCACCATACTGGACGACTCACCCGAAATCCGTGAAATGCTTTCAGTGGCTTTGCAAGATGCAGGGTTTGAAACCAAATCTTTTGGCCGCGCCACCGAATTTGAACATGCGATCAGAAACATGTCACCGCATGTGTGCATCGTTGACCTTGGCCTGCCCGACAAAGACGGCTTGTCATTAGTCAATAAACTGACCCTTGAAAGCGGTGCCGCGATCATCATCATATCGGGCCGTTCAATGGTGCAAGATAAAGTGGTCGGGTTGGAATTAGGGGCGGACGATTACATCACCAAACCCTTCGAGTCTGCTGAAGTGGTGGCCCGTGTGCGCGCCCTGTTGCGCCGCAACAAACCGGATGCAAACAAAACCCCGAACCAGATCATCAAGTTTTCCGGCTGGATTGCGGATTTTGATCAACATATCCTGACCTCACCCACAGGTGAGGTGCAAAGCCTGTCTTTCGCCGAAGCGCAAGTGCTGCACCTGTTTCTGTCTGCCCCGAACCGCCTGATTTCACGCGATCATATGTTAGAAAAACTGGGCGGTACTGCCAGCGATAATTTTGAACGCGCGATGGATGTACGCGTTTCACGCCTGCGTACAAAGCTACAAGATGACCCGCAGAACCCGAAGATCATCAAAACCATTTATGGTGCGGGCTACATCTTTATCGGCGATATGGTTTAAGGTGTGTCCCAGGGCATTAATCGGATCAAAAGCCCCGCCAGATAAGCCGTGCTTAACCCGATATTCAACAAACCCGTAATAGATGCCATCGCACCGTACACCCGAAAATCCACACCCAAAATAATATCCCCATAACCAAGGGTGGTGTAAGTGGTCAGTGAGAAATAGATCGCATCACTCAGGCTTGGGATTGCCCCGATAATCATAAATGAAAACGCCAGTATCCACACTTGGACAGAATGCGAAACGATAACAAATCCAAAAGCCTTGCCGAGTAAAACACTTAAACGTATTTTTGCAGAGTATCGTGTCAATCTTGGGCCAAGTACCTTAAGCAGGGAAACCGACCAAACGATGATCGCGATATGTATTACGGAACAAATGCCCAGAACAACGCTTCCCCAAAATATCTGCACTGCAATTATCATATTTAATCCCTAGATAGCAGGCACAGGCGCGTTTTGCGCAACCCTGAACATATTGATCCGCTCGCGGTCATCTTGCGGCGAGCAGCCGAATTCTTCTTTATAATAATTCACCAACGGGGCCGCCGTTGCATAGCCCACTGCCAGCGCAATTTCAGACATGTTATCACTTGAATAAAGCACCAGCTGACGCGCTGCTTTCATCCGCTTGCTGCGGTAATAACTAATCGGGGTTTGCCCTGTGGCCTGTTTGAATTTACGTTCCATCTGACGTGGTGACAGGCCTACGATATCAGCAACCTCGGTCATGCTGATCGGGTCATCAAAACTTTCCGAAAACAGTTGTACGGCTTTTTGAATGGGCTTGGGCAGCATGTCATCCGTACTGCTAGAATTGGCCGTGGGAATGCGCTGTGGCACGCCTGCCCCGCGCACTAACGGGTGTTGGAACCAACAGGCAACCTCGGTCATTATTTCAGCACCAAGTTCCTCTTCAATCAGGTTCAGCATCGCATCAAACCCTGCCGCCGCACCCGAAACAGTCATCCGTGTGCGATCCGTAAAGATCACATCATTCACGGTTTCGATCTTGGGGAATTCCACTTCGAACGCCGCGTGATAGCACCAATGCACACTACAGGTGTAGCCACTCAATAAACCACTTCGCGCTAATGGAAACACCCCGCCACTGATACCACCGATCTGCATTCCGTGCTGCACCAAACGGCGCAAAATGCCGTTGGATCTTTTTGGATTGGCAAACTCGGATTGCGGCGCACTCATTAAAAATAAAGCGTCCAAACCTTCGACTTCGGCCAACGCGATATCTGGATCAAACCCGACCGTCGCGCTGGAACTGACACGTGCATCGGTTTCGCCTATCAACTGCCATGCAAACGCGGTGCGCCCCAAAATTTCATTTGCCGCACGCAAAGGTTCAATCATCGATGTCAGGCACGACATCGGGAACCCGTTAAAGATCAAAAAACCCAGTTTTTTTACTTTTATTTCCGCCAAAAAGCCCCCTGCGTGGAAATTTTCCATGTAGCCGAACCCTACACGGATCACAGGTTATGCCAACATGATTTCTGGGGCTAATCGCATTATTTTAACAACGACAACCTTTATCATTGCCCTTAAAACCGTTACAAGAAGGGATTATATCAATGACCGACAGCAAAGCAGATAGGCCGATATTGTGAACCTTAACCAAAACCCCCACCGTTTGCGCGAAGACCGTGAAAAGGTTCTTGAAATTGCTATCGGGCGTGAAGTACGCGCGCACCGTTTGCAAAAATCCATGACCGTTGCTGACCTTGCGCAGCGCACCGGGCTTTCCATAGGCATGTTGTCAAAAATTGAAAACGGCAACACCTCTGCATCCCTGACCACATTGCAGTCTTTGGCGCACGCATTAAGCTTGCCCATCACCTCACTTTTTCGGGGTTTTGAAGAAAGCCGCATGGTGGTTCACACCAAAGCCGATGAAGGGGTCGAGCTGGAACGCGCAGGCACACGTGCCGGCCATCAATATAATCTGTTGGGTCATATCGGGGCCAATGCAAGTGGTGTCACTGTCGAGCCATATTTGATTACTTTGACACAGAAATCAGACATTTTTCCAACCTTCCAACACGGCGGTATTGAAACCATTTATATGCTGGAAGGCGAAGTTGATTATCGCCACGGAGATACGGTTTATTCCCTAAAACCGGGCGATACATTGTTCTTTGATGCAGACGCCCCCCACGGCCCCGAAGGGCTGGTTAAATTACCCGCACGATACTTGTCTATTATTGCATATTCGCAAAAAACCTAAAACTTCACGTAATTATCATTGAACCGGGTGCTTCGGTGAAACCCTAAAATAACAGTGCCTTAGCCGATCAATGCATGTCGCTTTACGCGATATTTTAGTCTTTTCTGTAACTTTTGTTGACAGAACACAGGTTTTGCCTGCAATACTACCATTAAAATTTATTAACTAAGAGGCAACACGCGTGCCTATAACAACTGAAGGGGAAGAAAAATGGATGGTAATTTAAATGCATTAACCACCATCTTTACCGAGTTTTATTACTGGGTAACGGTAGTGTTTATGTTCCTGATACATGTGGGGTTCTGCATGTACGAGGTCGGCGCAAGCCGACGCAAAAATCACATGCACACGCTGATGAAAAACGTGATGATCATACCGTTGGTCACAATCACGTTCTTTTTCTTTGGCTGGTGGATTTACTGGGCATTCCCGGCGTTCCCGCTGTTCGGCGGCATAAACTGGGAAGCAGGGGCCGCAAACACACCGTGGTCATCAAACATGGCAACCGACCTAAGCGACCGTATCACGGGCGTATTCTGGGCTGCATTCCTGTTGTTCTCATGGACAGCCGCTTCCATCGTTTCTGGGGCAGTAATTGAACGCATCAGATCGTCTGCCCTTTGGGTGCACGCGGTTCTGATCGGGTCGGTTTTCTGGATCATTGATGCGGCTTGGGGCTGGCACTGGGATGGCTGGATGGTTCATGTATTGGGCTATCACGATGCATATGCATCGGGTGTGATCCACGCAGTGGCAGGTGGTTACGCATTGGGTGTTCTTGTGGTCTTGGGCCCGCGCATTGGCAAGTTTGCCAAAGACGGCACACCACGCGATATTCCACCGCATAACCCATGGATGGTCACCATTGGCCTATTCCTGATCTATACTGGGTTCTGGGGTTTCTATGCCGCTTGTAACGTGCCCTTGATTTCACCCGAAGTTATTGACGGTCAAATCGTTGGCACAACCTGGACAGCCACAAACATCTATCTTGGCCCAACCACGCTGGGGGCTATTACCTTTAACTTCCTGATGTCTTTATCAGGCGGATTGATGGCCACATATATCGTGTCCAAGGGTGATGCTTTCTGGACATTCTCTGGTGGTCTTGCAGGTATTATCGGTGCATCCGCAGGCAATGATTTGTATCACCCGATACAAGCCATGCTGATCGGTGCGGTCATTCCGGTGATAGCTTACAAGCTGCACTACTGGGTTGAGCGCCGCTTCAAACTGGACGATGCAGTGGGCGCGGTAGCCGTGCACGGCTATGCAGGCTTCATGGGTGTTGTGGTTGCAGGCTTCGTTTTATGGGGTGCCCCGTCATCACCATACGAAGGCTATGCCGCAATTAACCCGCTTGGTCAGTTGATCGGTGCGGTTATCATGTTCTTCGTTCTGGGTTTCTGCCCGGCCTATATAGTCTCGCGGATACAAGCGGCACGCGGAGTATTGCGCATACCGATAGAAGTGGAATTGCAAGGCCTCGATTTTGCAGAACATCATGCCTACGAAGAAGCTGTGGCTGAAATCACGGCACATCATCATAAACATCTAAAATCTAACTCATAAGGAGGAATGAAATGTCTACAATAGGATATGATAGTTGGGCCGTTGATCTGGCCGATGTCGGGGCAATTTATCCCTTCCAAGGGTTTGAAGTTCCGATGGTCATCGCAGGTGTGGCTTTCTGGTTGTGGTGGCACGTTGTGCAATCACGCCGTGAAACCAAACACATGGAAGAAGTGATGAAGATGAGTGATCCTAAAAAGGTTGCCGAAATGCTTGATCGATACTAAAAATTATATAAATAACTTTGAAAGGCGCTGGAATTTCGGCGCCTTTCTTATTTTCCCCTCATGAAACTTACTTTCTTTTCAGTTGTAGCCCCTTTCGATCAATGATACTCTTAGAATCGAAGAATATTTATAGGAGTAACTGGGATGTGCGGCATCGTAGGACTGTTCTTAAAAGACAAAAAACTGGAACCCGAATTGGGCAACATGCTGACAGATATGCTGATCACCATGACCAATCGCGGCCCAGACAGTGCAGGCATTGCAATTTACGGCAATGATGCCGATGACAACAGCAAACTGACTGTTCAATCCGACAATCCCAAACAGGATTTCAATGGTCTGAAAAAGGCAATTAAAAAAGCCACGGGCATCAAGGTTTCACTAACCAAGAAAAACACTCATGCCATTTTGGAAATGCCTGCGGATGATATGGATGCAGTGCGCGCCACTTTAAAACAAGTACGCCCCGACATTCGCGTGATGAGTGCAGGCGACACCATAGAAATCTACAAAGAGGTGGGCTTGCCCGAAGATGTGGCAAAACGCTTTGATCTGCGTTCCATGACCGGCACCCACGGCATCGGCCACACTCGTATGGCCACCGAGTCTGCGGTTACAACTTTGGGCGCACATCCGTTTTCAACGGGCGCCGATCAATGTCTGGTTCACAACGGTTCTTTGTCCAACCACAACAGCCTGCGCCGCAAATTGCGCCGTGACGGGGTGGTGATTGAAACCGAAAATGATACCGAAGTGGGGGCGGCATACCTGACATGGAAGATGCAACACGGCAGCACATTAGGCGAAGCCTTGGAAAGCAGCCTTGAAGACCTAGACGGTTTCTTTACCTTCGTTGTCGGCACCAAAGACGGTTTTGGTGTGGTGCGTGACCCCATCGCCTGCAAACCCGCCGTGATGGCCGAAACCGATCAATATGTGGCGTTCGGATCAGAATACCGCGCACTGGTAAATCTGCCCGGCATAGAAAACGCCCATGTCTGGGAACCGGAACCCGCCACCGTTTATTTTTGGAAACATTAAATGCAAAGTTTTGATTTAGAGGCCGAGGGCCTGCGCAAGCTGAATGCCAGCCTACACGCGCAAAGCAACGACACCAATCAAACTGCCTGGGAAATCACCAACCCCAAAGGCAGCCACGCGATTGCCGTGGGTTTAGACGCACCGATTGAAGTCACCGTTCTTGGCCCCACAGGCTATTACTGCGGCGGTATGAACAAGCAGGCAACCGTGCATGTCAAAGGCTCGGCAGGCCCAGGTGTTGCCGAAAACATGATGTCAGGCAAAGTCATCATTGACGGGGACGCCAGTCAATATGCAGGCGCCACAGCCCATGGCGGGTTGCTGGTGATCAAGGGAAACGCCTCATCACGTTGCGGTATTTCGATGAAGGGCATCGATATTGTCGTGCACGGCAACATCGGCCACATGTCGGCCTTTATGGCGCAATCAGGCAATCTGGTTGTGCTGGGGGACGCGGGTGATGCCTTGGGTGACAGCCTTTATGAAGCTAACCTTTTTGTGCGGGGTTCCGTCAAAAGCCTAGGGGCTGATTGCATCAAAAAAGACATGCGCAAGGAACACTTGGAAATTCTGAAATGCCTGCTGGCAGAAGCCGAAGCAGACGCAAAACCGGAAGAATTCACCCGCTACGGCTCTGCCCGCAAACTATACAATTTCGACATTGATAATGCGTCAGCGTATTAGGAAAAAAGATGACAGATAAACCAGACAACGCCGCTCCGCGCACCGTACCCATTCAGTCCGCGACATTTTCAAACCCGGTAAACGCCGAAATCCGCCGCGCGGCGGCCACAGGCATATACGATATTCGCGGCGGCGGTTCAAAACGCAAAGTTCCGCATTTCGATGACCTGCTGTTTTTGGGCGCATCCATCTCACGCTACCCGTTAGAAGGCTACCGCGAAAAATGCGAAACCAGCGTAACACTGGGCACCCGCTTTGCCAGCAAACCGATTGAACTGGATATTCCAGTCACCATCGCAGGCATGTCTTTCGGCTCACTTTCAGGCGGTGCCAAAGAAGCCTTGGGGCGGGGTGCCACAATGGCAGGGACATCCACCACAACAGGGGATGGCGGCATGACCGAAGAAGAACGCGGCCATTCCAACAAGCTGATCTATCAATACCTGCCATCGCGTTACGGCATGAACCCCGACGACCTGCGCCGCTGTGACGCCATCGAAATCGTTGTCGGCCAAGGCGCAAAACCGGGTGGTGGCGGCATGTTACTGGGCCAGAAAATCAGTGACCGCGTAGCCGAAATGCGCAACCTGCCCAAAGGCATCGACCAACGTTCCGCTTGTCGTCACCCCGACTGGACAGGCCCAGATGATCTGGAGATCAAAATTCTGGAACTGCGCGAGATTACCAACTGGGAAAAACCGATTTATATTAAAATCGGTGGCGCGCGCCCCTATTTCGACACCACCCTCGCGATCAAAGCAGGGGCCGATGTTGTGGTGCTTGACGGTATGCAAGGCGGCACAGCAGCCACCCAAGACGTATTCATCGAACACGTAGGTCAGCCTATTTTGGCCTGCATCCGCCAAGCGGTGGAAGCCTTGCAGGAACTTGATATGCACCGCAAAGTGCAGTTGGTAGTTTCGGGCGGCATTCGCACAGGTGCAGATGTAGCCAAAGCCTTGGCCCTTGGGGCCGATGCTGTTGCCATCGGCACAGGTGCCTTAGTGGCCTTGGGCGATAATGATCCCAAATGGGAAGATGAGTATCAAAAGCTTGGCACCACAGCCGGTGCCTATGACGATTGGCACGAAGGCAATGATCCTGCAGGTATCACCACCCAAACCCCCGAACTGATGCAACGCTTTGATCCCGTAGCAGGTGGACGCCGTCTATCAAACTATCTTAAGGTGATGACACTGGAAGCCCAGACCATCGCACGCGCGTGTGGTAAAAACCACGTGCACAATCTGGAACCGGAAGATTTGGTGGCTCTGACATTGGAAGCCGCCGCAATGGCCCGCATCCCACTTTCAGGCACCGACTGGTGGCCGGGAAAACCGGGAACAAGTTATTAGAAAGACAACGACGAACAGGGAGAACGACCATGACGATAGACCTAGCAGCCTTTGCAAAAGACAACGGCGTTAAGTATTTTATGATCTCATACACCGATCTATTCGGGGGCCAGCGCGCCAAATTGGTGCCAGCACAAGCGATTGCAGGTATGCAAGAAGATGGTGCAGGCTTTGCAGGATTTGCGACCTATCTGGATCTAACCCCTGCCCACCCCGATATGCTGGCCGTGCCTGATCCATCATCTGTGATCCAACTGCCATGGAAAAAAGATGTGGCATGGGTTGCCGCCAACTGCATGATGGACGGCAAAACCGTTGATCAGGCGCCGCGCAATGTGCTGAATAAGCTTGTTGCAGAAGCCGCAGAAATGGGCCTGAATGTAAAAACCGGCATAGAAGCCGAATTCTTTTTATTGACCCCTGATGGTAGCCAACTATCAGACGAATACGATACCGCCGGCAAGCCCTGCTATGATCAACAGGCCGTCATGCGCCGCTATGATGTGATTGCCGAAATTTGCGATTACATGCTGGAAATGGGCTGGAACCCCTATCAAAACGACCATGAAGACGCCAACGGCCAGTTTGAAATGAACTGGGATTTTGCGGATGCCGTGATCACCGCCGACCGTCATTCATTCTTTAAATTCATGACCAAATCTGTCGCCGAAAAACACGGCTTCCGCGCCACATTCATGCCAAAACCCATTGAGGGCTTAACGGGCAACGGTTGCCATGCCCACATCTCGGTCTGGGATACAAAAACCGGCAAAACCAACGTATTTGCATCTGACAAAGGCACAGGTGAAACGGGCGAATTAGGCCTGTCCGATCAAGGCCGTGCATTCTTGGGCGGCATCATGAAACACGCCTCTGCCTTGGCCGCGATCACCAACCCAACAGTGAACAGCTACAAGCGGATCAATGCACCACGCACCATTTCAGGGGCCACATGGGCGCCAAATACTGTGACATGGACAGGCAACAACCGCACCCACATGGTGCGGGTTCCAGGCCCAGGCCGGTTCGAGTTGCGGCTTCCTGATGGCGCGGTTAATCCGTACCTGCTGCAAGCGATCATTATCGCCGCTGGCCTTGACGGCATACGCACAAATGCAGACCCTGGCCCGCGCCGTGATATTGATATGTATGCCGAAGGGCACAAGATTAAAGACGCACCGAGACTGCCGCTTAACATGCTGGATGCCCTTCGGTTTTATGATGAAGATACATCATTGAAAGCGGCCATGGGCGAAGAATTTTCAGCGGCTTATCTGAAGTTGAAACATGCGGAATGGAATGCGTTCTGCACTCATTTCACCACTTGGGAAAAAGAAAACACGCTGGACATTTGATCTAATTCACCACCCCTTGAGCTAGGCGATTTTTAGCTTGAGAGGTATTTAATCTGCATAAAACCCCGCAAACTAAACCAGTAAACTAGTTTAGCATTTATGCGCCGCGATGTGTCGGATAAAAATCCATCTCTGTCGGAAATGGGTGGGACGCACACGCCCCGCTTTCATAACCTGTTTTGAAGAACAAGGATGATCCCTCATGCGCTTTTCAGGTTTTAAAGTTATAAAAGAGGCTTTGACGGGCCACAAAGGCTGGGGGCCGCAATGGCGTGATCCTGCACCGAAACCGCATTACGACATCATCATCATCGGCGGCGGTGGTCACGGGCTGGCAACAGCCTATTATTTGGCCAAAGAATTCGGCCAGAAAAACATTGCGGTGATTGAAAAAGGCTGGATTGGTGGCGGCAATGTCGGGCGCAACACCACCATCATCCGCTCTAACTATATGCTCGACGGCAATGAACCGTTCTATGAATTCTCCCTGAAACTCTGGGAAGGGCTGGAGCAGGATTTCAACTATAACGCCATGGTCAGCCAGCGTGGTATTTTGAACCTTGCCCACACCGATGGCCAGCGTGATGCCTATATTCGGCGTGGCAATGCGATGATCTTGAACGGGGCCGATGCCGAATACCTAACCGTCGATCAACTGCGCAAAGAACTGCCTTTCCTGAATTACGATAACGCCCGCTTCCCGATCAAAGGCGGCTTGGCCCAAAGACGCGGCGGCACCGTCCGCCATGATGCAGTTGCGTGGGGTTTTGCACGCGGTGCGGATCAACGCGGTGTGGATATTATTCAAAACTGTGAGGTCACGGGCTTTCGCATCAAGAACGGAAAATGCTTAGGTGTGGAAACCTCTCGCGGTTTCATAGGCGCCACTAAAATCGGCACGGCTGTTGCCGGTTCATCGGGCCGCCTGATGGCCAAGGCCGATATGCGCCTGCCCATTGAAAGTCACGTCTTGCAAGCCTTCGTTTCCGAAGGCCTGAAACCCCTACTGCCCGGCGTCATCACATTCGGTGCTGGCCACTTCTACGTCAGCCAGTCTGACAAGGGCGGCCTAGTATTCGGCGGCGATATCGACGGCTACAACACCTACGCCCAACGCGGCAACCTGCCCGTGGTCGAAGATGTTTGCGAAGGCGGCATGGCGATCATGCCAATGATTGGCCGCGCACGATTACTACGTATGTGGGGTGGCGTGATGGACATGTCGATGGACGGCTCACCCTTCATCGACAAAACCCACATAGACGGGCTCTACTTCAACGGCGGCTGGTGCTACGGCGGCTTCAAGGCCACACCTGCATCGGGCTATTGCTTCGCACATTTACTGGCCAAAGACGTGCCCCATGAAACAGCAACAGAATTCCGATTAGACCGCTTCATGCGCGGCCATATGATCGACGAAAAAGGGATGGGCGCACAGCCCAATTTGCACTGATGATTATCAATCACCCCATTTTGGGCCCGCGCGATGCCTCCGAATTCACCTATCTGGGTGACGTATCGCTTCTGGATCGTCCCGACTGGCAATCAGCCAAAGCGCCGCAAGAATTTCATGATTACATGTACCTACGCGACAACCTCGCAGGCGACCACCGCGAACTTTGGTACCACGAATTGGGCGACCGCAGTTGGGTCGTCGTCACCCGCAACACCCTGACCCATGAGATTTCAAAAGTTGAAATAGCCTCCGATGTGGCGCGTAAAAGGGGGAACAGCAAATGACCCAAGTCAACCGTTTAAAAGGGGGTCTTATTGACCGCTCAAAACCGTTAAATTTCACATTCGACGGCAATTCCTACCAAGGCTACCAAGGCGATACACTCGCCTCTGCCCTACTGGCAAACGGCGTGCGACTGATGGGCCGCTCATTCAAATATCACCGCCCGCGCGGGCCTTTGACGGCAGGTTCAGAAGAACCAAACGCCATTGTCGAGCTGCGCACAGGGGCGCATCAAGAACCCAACACCCGCGCCACCACGGCAGAGCTTTTTGACGGCTTGACCGCCAACAGCCAAAACCGTTGGCCATCATTAAAATATGATGCAATGGCAATCAACGACCGCTTTTCAAACTTCTTAGCCGCAGGATTTTACTACAAAACCTTCATGTGGCCCGCCGCGTTTTGGGAAAAGGTTTACGAACCTATCATTCGCAAAGCCGCAGGCCTAGGGTCACTTTCCATGGCTGACGATCCCGATGTCTACGACAAAGGCTTCCTGCATTGCGACCTGCTGATCATCGGTGCCGGCCCCGCAGGCCTGGCCGCCGCCCTAACCGCAGGGCGTGCAGGTGCAAACGTTATTCTGGCCGATGAAGACTGCGCTATGGGCGGTCGCTTGAACGCTGAAACTTTCGCGCTGGGTGATGCCCCCGCCGCTGACTGGATTGCCACAGCTTTGGCAGAACTCGAAAGCCTGCCAAACGTGCGCACCATGACCCGCACTACCGTGATCGGCGCGTTTGATCACGGTATTTATGGTGCTGTGGAGCGGGTGTCAGATCACTTGGCAACCCCCGCCCCTGACAAACCCCGCCAAATTCTATGGCGCATCTATACCAAACGCACATTACTGTGCGCTGGCGCCATTGAACGCCCCATCGCGTTTGAAAACAACGACCGTCCCGGCATCATGCTAGCAGGTGCAATTCGTTCCTACTCCAACCGTTGGGCGGCAACGCCCGCACAGGAAATAGCGATTTTCACTAACAACGATGACGGCCACCGCACAGCGGCTGATTTGCTAGCCAAAGGCGTGAAAATCTCGGCCATAATAGACACCCGCGCAGATGCCCCAAGCTCTTCTGAAACAGAGGTTCTGGCAGGCGCACAAGTCACCAACTCACTGGGCCGCTTGGGCGTAAAACAACTGACCGTACAGCTGGCAGACGGATCAACCCGCCACGTACACTGCGAAGCATTAGGCGTTTCAGGTGGCTGGAACCCCAACGTTCACATCAGCAGCCACCAACGCGGACGCCCTGAATGGAACGCCGATATTGCCGCCTTTGTTCCCGGCAAAGACGGCCCCCCTGGCCTTTCCATTGCAGGTGCCGCATCAGGCATATTCTCAACAGCAGGTGCTTTGAAAAGCGGTGCAAAATCCGCTGTTGCCGCCCTGAAAGACCTCGGGATCAATGCCAAAGCCGCAAAACTGCCAAAGGCCGAAGACGCCCCCGTAAACCTGCAACCCTTCTGGCACGTCAAATCCGGCAAGGGCCGCGCTTGGCTGGATCAACAAAACGATGTCACCGTCAAGGACGTGAAACTGGCGCATCAGGAAAACTTCCGCTCAGTTGAACACCTGAAACGCTACACCACTTTGGGCATGGCGACAGACCAAGGCAAAACCTCTAACATGGGCGGCCTTGCAATCATGGCCGAACTGGCAGGAAAATCTATTCCCGAAGTCGGCACCACCATTTTTCGCCCGCCCTACACGCCCGTGCCAATCGGTGCGTTTGCAGGCCGCAATGTGGGTAAAAATTTCCACCCTGTGCGCAAAACACCAAGCCATGTTTGGGCCGAAGAGCAAGGGGCGATTTTCGTCGAGGTCGGCAACTGGCTACGCGCCCAATGGTACCCGCAAAAAGGCGAAACGCATTGGCGTCAATCCGTTGATCGCGAAGTTATTGCCACCCGCAAGTCCGTGGGCATTTGCGATGTGACCACGCTGGGTAAAATCGACGTTCAAGGGACAGATGCCGCCACGTTTCTGAATAAAATATACTGCAACGGCTTTGCCAAACTGGCAGTGGGCAAAACCCGTTACGGGTTGATGCTGCGCGAAGACGGTATCGTGATGGATGACGGCACTGCGGCACGCCTAAGCGAAAATCATTTCGTTGTCACCACCACCACGGCAAATGCCGTAAGTGTTTATAGACACATGGAATTTTGCCGCCAATGCCTGTGGCCTGATCTGGATGTGCAGCTGATTTCAACAACCGAAGCTTGGGCGCAATATGCAGTGGCGGGGCCTAATGCGCGTAAGCTTTTGCAAAAGATTGTTGACCCTAAGTTCGATATTTCGAACGAAGCATTCCCGTTCATGGGTTGCGGCAGCATCACCATCTGCGGCGGCTTGCGAGCGCGGCTTTTCCGCATCTCTTTTTCTGGCGAACTCGCGTTTGAAATCGCCGTGCCCACGCGTTATGGCAACGCACTAATGCGCAAGTTGATGGAAGAAGGTAAAGAATTCGATGCAACCCCTTACGGCACCGAAGCTTTGGGTGTGATGCGGGTTGAGAAAGGCCACGCCACGGGCAATGAACTGAACGGCACAACCACCGCCCTGAACCTTGGCATGGGCCGCATGGTTTCCAAGAAAAAAGACAGTATCGGATCAATCCTGTCGGAACGCGCGGGCTTGAACGAAGCGGATGCTTTAATGCAAGTGGGCCTGAAACCTGTTGACCCGTCAAAACCCGTAGTTGCAGGCTCGCATTTAATGGCCGAAACTGGCCCTGTGAATGCGAAAACCGATCAGGGTTATATCACATCCGCCGCATACTCACCGACCTTGGGCAGTTCTATCGGTCTTGGCTTTTTAAAAGATGGCGGCAACCGTATGGGTGAAATCCTGCGTGCAGTAAATCCATTGCAAAATCAAGAGGTTCTATTGGAAGTTGTCAGTATGCACTTCTTTGATCCAGAAGGAGAGCGGCTTCGTGCATAGTCTTAAAGCCATCACCGCGTTGGGCGGTTCAGAGCCACAGATCGACACTATCTCAGGCCTGACAATCACCGAATGTCCAGACTGGGCTATCGCCTCGGTTGCAGCCCGAAGAGGCTGCGAAAAAACCAATGTACCGGCGTTCAAAAAAGCACTTGGATTTACCTTTCCGAAATCGATGCAAATCACCGGCAAAGCCGGTATCACCGCGTTTTGGACAGGGCCTGATCAATGCTTTGTGGAAGCCCCGATTAGCAGTGATGAAGACCTGCCAAACCGGCTTGCCGATGCATTGCAAAAAACCGCGTCGGTCACCGAACAAACCGACGGTTGGGTTCGGTTTGATCTGGCGGGCGCGGGCTGTTCAGGCGTATTTGAACGCTTGTGCATTCTGGATACGCGCGCGATGGAAAAGGGCGCGGTTTCACGAACTTCTTTGGAACATTCTGGGTGCTTTATTCTATGCCGCACAAGCGATCATTTCAGCGTTTATGGGCCACGCTCAACCGCCGCGTCAATTCACCATGCTTTGGTGACAGCCGCAAAATCTGCGTTGGGGTGAAACCATCCCCTCACCCCCATCATGGCAGATAGAGCGTTTTGGTGCTTTCAGGCATAATCCAACAATTACAAAAGGTTGACTATATGTCCCAATCGGGACATTCCCTACTTAGGCTCCAACCGCACCGCCCCTTGTGACGCGTTGCTGACCAGCGATGCATAAGCTCGCAGTGCTTTTGAAACCTTACGTTTGCGCGGCTCGGCAGGCATCCAAGCTTTGTCACCCTTAGCTTCCATCGCGGTACGGCGTGTGGCCAGAACCTCATCCGATAATACCACATCAATTTTGCGGTTCGGAATATCAATCTCAATGATATCACCCTCTTCGATCAAACCGATATTGCCGCCTTCAGCCGCTTCGGGGGAGGCGTGCCCGATAGACAGACCGGATGTACCGCCAGAAAAACGCCCGTCCGTGATCAAGGCGCAAACTTTACCCAGGCGCATGGATTTCAGATAGGACGTGGGATAAAGCATTTCTTGCATCCCCGGCCCACCGCGCGGGCCTTCATAGCGGATGATCACCACGTCACCCGCGCTGATCTCTTTTTTCAAGATACGGTTTACCGCTTCATCTTGGCTTTCACAAACAATCGCCGGGCCGCTGAATTTCAGGATGCTGTCATCAACACCTGCGGTTTTCACCACGCAACCCTCATGGGCTATATTACCGAACAGAACCGACAGACCACCGTCTTGGGAAAACGCATTTTCCTGTGAGCGGATCACACCCTTGGCACGATCCAGATCCAGTTCTTTATAGCGGCGCGATTGGCTGAAAGCTTCAACCGTGCGCACACCACCCGGCGCCGCCAAAAACAGCTCATGCACATCCTTGTCATTAGTCACACGGATATCCCATTTCTGGATCGCTTCGCCCATCGTGGGCGTGTGGATGGTGGCAACGTCTGAATTCATCAGACCCGCACGTTCCAATTCACCCATCAAGGCAAAGATGCCGCCTGCGCGGTGGATGTCTTCCATGTGAACGTTCAAAATCGCGGGGGCGACTTTGCACAGGCACGGCGTGATGCGGCTTAGGCGGTCAATGTCGTCGACGGTAAAATCAACTTCGCCTTCTTGCGCAATCGCCAACAGGTGCAGGATTGTGTTGGTGGAGCCGCCCATTGTGATGTCTAAAGTCATCGCATTTTCAAACGCCGCCTTGGTGGCGATGCCACGGGCAGACACCGAGGTGTTGCCATTTTCATAGTAGTCTTTGGTCAGTTTGACGATCAACCGCCCGGCTTCCAAAAACAGACCTTTGCGGTCGGCGTGGGTCGCCAAAGTTGAACCGTTACCGGGTAATGCCAGACCCAAAGCCTCGGCCAAACAGTTCATTGAGTTGGCGGTAAACATGCCGGAACATGAACCGCAAGTGGGGCAAGCGTTTTCTTCAAAGGCCTGCACTTCGGCATCTGTACGATCAGGGTTGGCAGCTTCGATCATCGCATCAATCAGATCAACCTTGCGCAGTTCGCCATCAATATCAATCTTGCCTGCTTCCATAGGGCCGCCTGAAACGAACACCACGGGAATATCCAGACGCAAGGCGGCCATCATCATGCCCGGCGTGATTTTATCGCAGTTCGATATGCAGACCATCGCATCAGCGCAATGTGCATTAACCATGTATTCCACGCTGTCGGCAATAATTTCGCGCGAAGGCAGCGAATAAAGCATTCCGTCGTGGCCCATGGCAATGCCGTCATCCACCGCGATGGTGTTGAATTCTTTGGCCACACCACCTGCGGCTTCAATTTCGCGTGCAACCAGTTGACCGATGTCTTTTAGGTGAACGTGGCCGGGAACAAACTGAGTGAAAGAGTTTACTACCGCGATAATCGGCTTGCCAAAATCCCCGTCTGTCATGCCAGTTGCACGCCAAAGGCCGCGCGCACCCGCCATGTTACGCCCGTGTGTGGATGTTCTTGAACGATATGGGATCATCTTTTTGCTCCGGAAAATTTGCTTGGCTTATTTTGCATGACCATAGCTGAAGTTTCCAGCAGAAAATATGGTTACTATTACTTACTTGGTAGTTTATCGCGGATACGGCCCCAAAAGCCGCGTGCATTATCGCCTGCATCATCCCATGCGTCTTCTATATCTTCTAGAACCGGGTCGATACGGCGGCGTTTGAAACGTTGTAACAGGCGGAATATGCCTAGGCCGAACAGACCGATGATGATAAAAAAGATGATATTGAACCACGGTATATAACTGGCGTCTGGGTCACTTACGGGTTTTATGGAAATTGCATTCGGGTAGATAGATAAAGGTGAAAAACGCCACCCATAATGTTTGATGGATACCCATTGCGGCTCCGCAGCAGTAGATTTCAGGTTGTCCGCTATCGCAGATACATCCGAACTGTCGGTTTTGAAATATGGTGGCCAACGGAACCATCCGGTATCTTCATTGCGATATACAATTACTTTACCATTGGGGTAGATCGCATTGATTAAACGTACATCCCGCGTGGTCTTTGCAGCATTACCACCATCAGGGCGCGCATAAAAAATGCGGTTCCAGCCAGAAAGAGTAGGGCGTAAAATATCAGTGTTTGTGATGCGTACAATATCGCGTTGCTGCAATGTGTAGTGGAGCACCGCTACGATAAAGACGATCAGCAGTGTCGTAACAATCCATTTTATCCAACGCATTTGCTCACCTATCCCTTGTTCCCCTTGTATATGGTGGTTCATGGGGGTGTTACCAGACGTATTTATGGTTAATTTTTCAGTAACATTCATATCTCGTTAAGATTTAGGGTTTAGTTTTAAGCTATGGTTAATGAAGTTACACAACACACCCCGCCCGCACCGCTACCATTCATTCAAGGTGGCTTGCCTGAAATTCACGATCTGTATGAAGAGGATCGGTCGAGGATTATCATCACCACGGTGGCACCTGATCATACAGTTGAAACTGCCTGCCATATCCACGCCAACAAACAAATCACGGTGCTGGATGGCTATGCTGAGGTGGAACTGCCGGATAGCCGCATTAAGCTTTATGAAGGGCAATCGGCACATATTCCGAACGGTACCGCTCATAAGATCATAAATTTCGGCAAAATCCCGTTGAGATACGTGGAAATCCGCACAGGGGCCTATGTGCAGGACGATGATTTGTTAAGTTAAGCAAAATATACCACAAGCCAGATTGCACACGGGCATAGAATATGCCACCCATGCGTTAATTCTTGAAACGTTAACGCAAAGGTATCCAAAATGCTTGATGTCACAAACTTAAGTTCCCTTTTAAAAGACCCTTCTTTACTTGCAACCAAGGCCTATGTGGCAGGTGAATGGGTTGAAGCCAAAGATGGCGCAACTTTTGAAGTTACCAACCCTGCACGCGGTGATGTTTTGGCAGCCTTGCCTGATATGCAGGTTGAAGACGCGACATTTGCTATTGAAGCGGCCGCCAAAGCGCAAAAGGAATGGGCGTCTTGGACGGGTAAAGAACGCGGTGCCGTGGTGCGTAAAATGTACGAGCTAATGGTTGAAAATGCCGATGATCTGGGTGCTAGCCTAACGGCGGAAATGGGCAAGCCTTTTGCCGAAGCACGCGGTGAAATCCTTTACGCCGCCAGTTTTTTCGAATGGTTTTCGGAAGAAGCCAAACGGGTTTACGGCGAGACTATTCCAGGCCACCAACGCGATAAACGCATCACGGTTATCAAACAGCCTGTGGGTGTTGTAGCCTCTATCACGCCATGGAATTTTCCATCTGCGATGATCACCCGCAAGCTTGGCCCTGCATTGGCATCGGGCTGTGCATTTGTGGCACGTCCTGCCAAACAAACCCCGCTTTCCGCCCTTGCAATAGCAGTGATTGCTGAACGTGCAGGTGTGCCCAAAGGTATTTTCAGTGTGCTGACATCTTCACGTGCAAGTGCTATTGGTGCCGAGTTTTGCACCCACCCGCATGTGCGCAAACTGACCTTTACAGGCTCTACCGAAGTGGGCCGTATTTTGATGAAGCAATGCTCTGACAAAATCATGAAACTGTCATTGGAACTGGGCGGCAACGCGCCCTTTATCGTGTTTGATGACGCTGATCTGGATGCCGCTGTTGAAGGGGCGATGATTTCTAAATATCGCAATAACGGCCAAACCTGTGTTTGTGCCAATCGCATTTTTGTACAGGAAAGCGTTTATGATGCGTTTGCTGAAAAACTGGCGATTGCGGTGGGCAACATGAAAGTTGGTGACGGCCTAGATGAAGGTACCGCCGCTGGCCCATTGATTGATATGGCCGGTGTTGAAAAGGTTGAAGAACACATTGCAGATGCCACAGCAAAGGGTGCTAAAATCATGGTGGGTGGTAATCGCCACGCTTTGGGTGGCACATTTTTTGAGCCCACAATCCTGACAGGCATGACCTCTGATATGATGGTGACACAAGACGAAACCTTTGGCCCCGTCGCCCCGCTGTTCAGCTTCAAAACCGAAGCAGAGGTTGTGGCCATTGCCAATGACACCATCTACGGTCTGGCATCGTATTTTTATTCCAACGATCTAAACCGCGTTAACCGCGTACAAGAAGCGCTGGAATACGGCATGGTTGGCGTCAACACTGGACTGATTTCCACCGAAGTCGCCCCCTTTGGCGGCGTGAAACAATCAGGCCTGGGACGTGAGGGATCGCATCACGGCATGGATGATTACATGGAAATGAAATACATCTGTACGTCGATTAAAACGGAAGCTTAATAAAAATTAAGTTTCTTCCAAGAATTGACATGCGCCATCCGTCTAATAGCATATGAGGATGGAACGTAGCGACGAAATTCTGGTGAACCGCGCCCAATCGGGTGATGCGGTGGCGTTTGGGCAGTTGCTTGAACGCCATTACGATATGATCCTGCGGCTTGGCTACAGAATGCTGGGATCACAATCTTTAGCCGAAGATCTGGCGCAGGAAATTTGTTGTGCCTTGCCCCATAAACTGGGTTCATTTCGGGGTGATGCCAAGTTTTCCACTTGGCTTTACCGTGTCACTATCAATGCCGCCAAAGATTTACTGCGCAAACAGAAAACCCGCCGGAACGCGCAGCAGGGCTGGGGTGATATGTTTGAGTTGCAACAACAAGACGCCAGTGAAAAAAACCGTGATCGCGCTTGGCTGGCGCAAGCTATGAAAACACTGCCCGTGGATTTACGAGAGACCCTTGTGCTGACATTGGCTGAGGATATGAGCCACGCAGAAGCCAGCGAAGTTCTGGGCGTGCCCACGGGCACGATTTCATGGCGGATCAGCGAAGCCAAAAAACAGCTGCGCGCTTTGGCGCAATCAGAGGAGGCCTATCCATGAGCGATGAAATGGACAGATTAGAACAAGCCTTGAAGGCTACTAAGCCTACACCCAGCCCTGACCGTAAGGCAGAAATTCTGGCGATGGCGCAAAAAAGTTTTGAGGCTTCCCAAGAAACCGCCGCGCAGGCGCGTCCTATCCATAAGTCAGCACAAAACGTGCCTGGCATTTGGACAGGAGTTATGAACATGATACGATCCTTTAATTTACGCCCTATGCTTTACGCCACCAGTGCCATTTGTGTGGCCGGCCTTGCGTTTATCGTGGCCCAACCGCAAATCGGCAGCCCGTTGATACCGAATGTGATTGTTGAAAGTGATCAGGAAGGTTTCACGGATGATCTGGGGCCATTGATTAAACAATCACCAGAGCCCGTGCTGGAAGAAAGTATTGCACAAGCAAAGCTTGCCCCAGCCAAGCACAGAAAAATGGAACAAGCGGCCACGCTCAATCGTAGTAAAGTGACCGGCGCACTATCCCGTGGCGACGAGGTTACAAGCTTTACAAATCATACTATTGTAGCAGATGCCCCTGCACCGGCTTTCCAACCGAAATCCAACGAAACCTTTTCCAATGCGGCCCCGAACCCGCTGAAAATCGTGACCGATGAACCGGTTTCGACCTTTTCCATTGATGTAGATACTGCTTCATATTCCTACATACGCAGTGCCATTGAGGGCGGGTATCTGCCCCCCGCTGAATCTATTCGCATAGAAGAAATGATCAATTATTTCCCATATGATTACTTGGCCCCTGAGCGCACAAAATCCCAATTTTCCACCAGCGTGTCGGTTTTTCAAACCCCGTGGAACCCTGACACCAAGCTGTTGCATATCGGCATTCAGGGCGCAAAACCGGATGTTGAAAACCGCCCCGCACTGAACCTTGTGTTCCTGATAGATACATCCGGCTCTATGCATGATCCCGATAAGCTACCCCTATTAAAACAATCATTCCGCATGTTGCTGAACACCCTTCGCCCAACAGATAAAGTTGCGATTGTGACCTATGCCGGCAGTGCAGGTACGGTTCTGGAACCAACTGCGGCAAGTGACAAAGACAAAATCCTACAAAGCCTTGAACGGCTGGAAGTGGGCGGTTCAACGGCGGGGCAGGCAGGCTTGCGCCAAGCCTATGCGTTGGCGGAAAACATGCAAACAGATGAAAGTATCGGGCGCGTTCTGTTGGCCACAGATGGCGATTTTAATGTGGGTATTTCCGACCCTGAAGAGTTGAAACGCTTTGTAGAGGAAAAACGTGACACAGGGGTTTACCTGTCAGTGTTCGGCTTTGGCAACGGCAATTACCGCGATGACATGATGCAGACCTTGGCGCAAAACGGCAACGGGATTGCGGCCTATATAGATACGTTATCCGAGGCGCAAAAAGTGATGGTTGATCAGGTGTCAGGTGCATTATTTCCGATTGCCAATGACGTAAAGATTCAGGTGGAATTCAACCCCGCCCTAATCGCGGAATACCGCCTGATCGGCTATGAAACCCGCGCATTGAACCGTGAGGATTTCAATAATGATGCGGTGGATGCGGGTGAAATCGGCGCGGGCCACACCGTGACCGCGATTTATGAAATCACCCCCGTAGGTTCGCCTGCGATCAAAAGTGATGCGCTGCGCTATAAAGCTGCTTCGGCTGAACAAGAGGGGCATGATGAATATGGCTTCTTGAAGCTGCGCTATAAAGTACCGGGCGAAAGCAAAAGCACGTTGATCACAACGGCAATTCCGCCTGTATCTAACACCCCAAGTCAAGAAGCCAAATTTGCGGCATCCATCGCGGGCTTTGGACAATTATTGACCAAGTCGAAATACCTGAACGGCTGGACTTGGGATCAGAACATCACACTGGCGAATGCAGGCAAAGGTGCTGATTTATACGGCTACCGTACTGAAGCCGTGCAACTGATGCGCTTGGCACAATCCCTGAAATAAAAAGAAAGCCACCCCTGACAATGTGAAAGGGGTGGCGTCTGTGCCGGAAATGCGACTAGGGGGAGAAGAGCGCATTTGGGCAGATCAACCGCACCATGTAGGGGAGGAACAGGTGCAGTTAATTTCGGTGTGAAGCGTTACGCTTCTTTCGTAAGCTTCTTGGATTTTTTCACTGGCTTGGCATCAATCGTGCCATTCGTGGCAATTTCAATACGGCGCGGTTTCAGTGCTTCGGGCACTTCGCGCAGCAGGTCAATGTGCAACAGGCCATCTTTGGTTTCAGCCCCGACAGGGCGCACATGATCGGCCATCTGAAAGCGTTTTTCAAAAGCCCGTGATGCAATGCCACGATGCAGATAATTCACGCTACCCGGCGTTTCAGCTTCGGCTTTCTTGGCCGCAATAACCAACTGGCCATCGCGCATTTCAACAGACAGTTCATCTTCGCTGAAGCCAGCAACGGCAATGGAAATACGGTAAGTATCTTCGCCGGATTTTTCGATATTGTAAGGGGGGTAAGTGTTTGTACCAGTGTCTGCAGTTAGGGCGCGATCCAGCATATTTGCCAGACGGTCAAAGCCAACAGTAGAACGGTAAAGGGGTGTAAAATCGTAATTACGCATGAGTAATATCCTCCTAAGGAAGCGATACGTTTGGTTTCAGCCTTCCATCATGGACAGGCCTGTTTAGTGTTTCGAACCCCATCATGGGCATTCGGTAATTACTATATGGGTATTAATTACAATCCGTCAAGGGCGCAGTGTTTTGGCGGTATTTTCCTTATTTCCAAGCTGTTCGGCGATAGACAGGCGGCCCGGCTTCTTACTTTGAAACACGCCGCGATTCGCGCGAAGTTGCAATAAAAGCTCTTCTAGCGGCGCCCCTAAAGAGGCCCCAAGGGCCACTTTTTGGCCATCCACAATCGCCTTGGCCGACACTACAGACGCGATTTTATGCACGCCCTGATCAAGAATAAAAATCGGTGATCCCGACGCGCCATAATCCACATTACAGGTCAAAATCAATGCGCGCGGATCAATATCAATCACCCGACACGGCTCTTCTATAGAGGGGGCTTCTGATCTGTCTTGCGCATAAGAAACCACTTTTACATCATCGCCAATGCGCGGCGATGCATAATATTCAAACGCTTTGATAAAATTGCCAGTGATCGGCAATTCCAGCTGAATAATTGCGATGTCGCTGGATACTTTATCAATTTTTACATCCCGCCCCGGCGTATAATCCTTATGCACAACAAAACGGCGCGCTTTGCGTTGTGCGCCCGCGCGCCCGCTGCGCCACCCTGCCAGAAACTCTATGTCGGATGGGTTCAACAAGGCCCCAGTTTGCGGATTATACATGCAATGTGCCGCCGTCAGCACCAAGTCAGGCGCAATCATCGCCCCTGTGCAAAATCCCGCACCCTGCATGTTTATACGGCCAACGCCCTGCCAAGCTTTGGCTTCATCCGCCGTTAACAGCTTGCGCAAAGGTGTATGTTCACCCGCTGATAAAATCCCTGCGTTCAACGCAAAAATCAAACTTAATAGAAATCGCACACACTGCCCCTAGCTGCTTATTTTCTTAAGCTTCTGACGGGTAAATACGCCCAAAGCGTGGCAAACGCGCAACCAAAGCGTTACTTGTCGGTAACACTTAAAGTGGCCATTTTAGGTGGTTTTGGCCCGCCTGTGGCCCAATCCAACAGCTCTACCGTGTGAACCATCGGTATATCAGTGCCAGAACCGATTTGCATCATACAGCCAATGTTTCCAGCTGCGATCACATCAGGCTCAATCACTTCTAACGTACTGATTTTACGATCTTTCAACTGTTTTGAAATCTCAGGTTGCATTAGATTATAAGTACCCGCAGAACCGCAACATAAATGTGCATCGCTGGGTTCCAAAACGGTAAAGCCCACATTTTTCAGCAAAGTTTTGGGGTGGGTTTTAATCTGTTGACCGTGTTGCAAAGAACACGCAGAATGATAAGCCACACGTAAATCTTTAGGGTTTGAAGCAGTCATATCCAGATCCATCAGCACCTCTGATACATCTTTGGCCAGCGTGGAAATCTTAGCAGCATCCACGGCCAGTTCTTCATTGCGAAACATATAACCGTAATCTTTAACCGTGGTGCCACATCCCGATGTGTTGATCACAATCGCGTCCAGACCATCACCGTTCACTTCGGCCATCCAAGCTCGAATGTTCTTTGCCGCCGTGGCATGGCTTTGTTTCAATTTGCCCATGTGGTGGGTCAGCGCACCACAGCAGCCTGCCCCTTTGGCCACTACAACTTCGCACCCAAGACGGCGCAGCAGACGGATTGTGGCATCATTAATATCCGTATCCAACGCCTTTTGCGCACACCCTGTCATCAATGCCACGCGTTTGATACGTTTGCCCTCAGCCGGAAAAACTTGCGGGCGATCGTTCAGGCTGGGGGGCGGTAATTTTGCAGGCGCAAATTCCACCATATTGCGGATTTTTACAGGCATTACCTTGGCAAACGGTTTGGCCAGTTGTGCGCCGCGCATAGCCCAACGAAAACGCCCGGAATAGGGCAAGATTTGCGCCAGAGCCGCGCGCATAACGCGGTCAAACAGCGGACGTTTGTAATTTTCTTCGATGTATTCACGCGCGTGATCCACAAGATGCATGTAATGCACCCCCGATGGGCAAGTGGTCATGCAAGCCAAACAGGACAGGCAGCGATCCACATGTTTTACGGTTTTAGCGTCAGGCACACGGTTGTTTTCTAGCATGTCCTTAATCAGATAAATCCGCCCGCGCGGGCTATCCAATTCATCGCCTAAAATCTGATAAGTAGGGCATGTGGCGGTGCAAAAACCGCAATGTACGCAAGAACGCAGAATTTCATTTGCGCGTTCAATTTTCGGGTCTGCCAGTTGGGCATCGGTAAAATGTGTCTGCATGATCTAGCCCATTATCCCTGAATTCAATATGCCCTTGGGGTCAAATTTATCCCGCAAGCCCTGTTCAATCCGTGCAATCGCAGCATTTTGCGGCACTCGTTTTTGGCCTGTGCCACGGGTACATTCCGCATAACCTGAAATGCTTGATAAAGCCGCGCGAACATCTGTACCAGCAGGGGTAGAGGCCCATATCAAGCCACCGCCCCAATCGTAAATCACCTGCACGCTATCATCCATTTCGCGCAAAGCGGCTGCTACTTTAGGGCCATCAGATGGTGCCACTGAAATACGCCAAACATCTGTATCAAGCCCGTGAAACGGTTCAACATCACGCACGGATTTCCATGCGGTATCATCATTGATAATCGAAACTTTCCCTAAAGGCGCCAGCAGCGTTTTCAACTGCTCTGCACGGTATGCGACAGATGCTTTAAAGCCTTCAACACGCAGCATTGTGACAGCCCCCATATGCGCCGCACCGTTCACATCATAAGGCGCAGTCAGGCCCAGTGACATGGCTTTCACAGCCTGTTCATCGCTTAAGTTTGAAATGCTTACCGTGGCACTGGCTTCAGGGGACGGAAGCACCTTAAACGCCACTTCGGTCAACACCCCAAGTGTGCCAAAACTGCCCGCCATCAGTTTGACCAAATCATAACCGGTGACGTTTTTCATCACTCGGCCGCCATTTTTAATCACGCTGCCTGTGCCATCAACCAAGCGCACACCGATCAGGCTATCGCGGCAGGCGCCGGCCTGAATACGCGCGGGGCCTGATATGTTGCAGGCTACCACGCTGCCAATAGTGGGCGTGCCGGAACTGCCAAGAAGGCCGCGATGATCCATCGGTTCAAACGGCAATCTTTGGCCCTCTGTGGCAAGTGTATTTTCAATGTCGGCCAGCGGCGTTCCTGCGGCCGCAACAATGGTCAGCGCACTGGGTTCGTATAGTGATATGCCGCTAAGGCCCGCAGTTGAAAGTACTGCGCTACTTTCACAAGGGTTGCCCAAATCCTGACGTGTGCCACCGCCAACAATCCGCAGTGTGCAGTCGGCTCCATAGGCATCGCGCACAAATTCAGCAACATCTTTTTCTGTTTCCAAATTCATCTTGCACGCCGCCCGTCAGAACTGGAAAGCGGGAAGACTTTGGCCGCATTCAACAACCATTTGGGATCAAAAACATCCTTCACATTCATTTGCGCATCCAGATCATCCGCGCTGTATTGCGTTAGCATCAGATCGCGCTTTTCAACCCCGACACCGTGTTCACCCGTCAGGCAACCGCCGACTTCAACGCACAGTTTTAACACTTCAGCACCGAATTCTTCGCAAAGTTCAAGATCGCCCGGTTTATTGGCATCAAACAGGATCAGCGGGTGCATGTTGCCGTCGCCCGCGTGAAACACATTAGCCACCTTTAGCCCGTATTTATCCGACAGCTCGCTAATGCGGCGCAGTACTTTTGGCAACTCATTCACGGGGATAGTACCATCCAAGCACATGTAATCATTGATCCGCCCCATCGCGCCAAAGGCCGCTTTTCGACCTGCCCAAATAGCGGCAGATTCCGCTTCCGATGTGCTTTCGCGAAACTCAACAGGGTTATGCTGCATTGCAATTTTCTTAATCTTATCAAGTTGATCATCTATTTCAGCGTCAGACCCTTCAACCTCGACAATCAACACAGCTTCCGCATCAGGATAACCCGCTTTGGCGAAGTCTTCGACCGCTTCCACGCAAGGGCGGTCCATAAACTCGATGGCAACAGGCAAAACACCTGCCTTGATGATGTCAGAAACACAGGCACCCGCCACTTCATTGCTGTCAAAGCCGATCAACACGGGCCGCGCACCTTCTGGCTTGCGCAAAATCCGCAAAGTCGCTTCCGTGACAACACCCAACTGCCCTTCAGATCCGCAGATTACGCCCAGCAGATCAAGGCCACTACTATCTAAATAGGCCCCACCAATATCAACCACTTCGCCGTCCATCATTACCATTTTGACGCCCAGCAGATTGTTGGTGGTAACCCCGTATTTCAAACAATGCGCCCCGCCTGAATTCATCGCCACATTGCCTGCAATGGCACAGGCCAACTGGCTGGACGGGTCAGGCGCATAGAAAAAATCGTGTTGTTCCACGGCACCCGTCACACTTAGATTAGTGCGGCCTGATTGCACGCGGATATAGCGATCATCATAGTTGGTTTCCAAGACCGCGTTCATTCGCGCCACGCCCAAGATCACGCAATCCTCAGTCGGTAAAGCACCGCCTGCAAGTGAGGTGCCAGAACCGCGCGGCACAACCGGCACACCTTCAGCGTAACAAATCTTCAGCACGGCAGAAACTTCTTCGGTGGTGCTGGGCAACACCGCAATCATTGGCGGGCATTTATAGGCGGTTAAGGCATCGCACTCATAGGCGCGCACCTCTTGAGTTTCATGGATCACCGCGTCTTTTGGCAGCACCTTTTGCAGTAGGCGCACGATATGCGGTTTACGGTTTAGAACATCCGTATTCGGTAGCGGCATTTCCATGGTGCGATTCCCCGGTTTCCATAATTGGTCATTTTATATTACCAATACTCGCATTTAACAAGGTTAATATGATGCGACTTAACGACTTTCCAGCCGCCATGCGCCAATAATCAGCAATGCGGTTGCCAATAGCATAAGCCACGCGGGCAGCAAGGGGCGGCTAGTAATATCGGTGGTGATATAGGCACTGCGCGGCGTCAGCCCTATCCAATCGCGCCCCCCTGCGGTACGACCTTCGCCAACAAGGCGGATTTTTGGACTGGAGACCTTATGCAGTGCCAGAATAGCCCCTTTTGTGGCCGTCACCATCGGTTTCAAAATGTCGCCGCTGGCAATGGTGTTCTCAAACTCTCTGGGCGCGGTTGGGCCTAGGGCGAACACAGTTGAAAGCACGCCGTCGGTCAGACGGTACAAACCGTTTTGCGCGCCTTTAAACTCAGCCTGCCATCGCCCGGGGGCAGTGCGCTTCAATTCCAGTATAATCTGCACACCATCCGGGGTTTCAATGGTGACAGATTTGTTTTCCTCAGCCAGTGATCGGCGCACAATCGTAACACTTTGCCCCACAGCCGTGGCTGTCAGGCGTTCTTCTTCCAACTCTGGTTCTTTCATCATCCAATGCGCCAAGCGGCGCAGCAGTTCCAGCTGCGGCCCGCCGCCTTCAAAGCCGCGCGACCACAGCCAAGCCTGATCAGATAACAACATCGCAATGCGGCCTTCGCCCACGCGGTCAAGTAACAGTAGCGGGCGCGCGTCAACGCCGCTCATCACCACATCACCCGACTTTCGTGTTGCATCAATATGGCGAAACCAGCGGCCCCAAGGCTTGTCAGGGTCGGCACCGAACTTGGGCGAAAACGCTTCCAGCCCTTCGGTCACAGGGTGGCGTTTGCCCAGATCGGTTATCGTTGGCAAATAGCCCTGTTCATAAACCCGCGCGGTGGGTTGCGCTGGCAACATGGCGGCAAGAGGCGTGCGGTAAATGCTATTCACACCTGCAAAATCAGAGCCTGATGCCACCAACACAGCCCCGCCACGTTTTACATAATCAACTACACTTTGAAGATACGGATTCGGAAGAAGACCGCGTTTAGTGTAGCGGTCAAAAATGATCAGATCAAACTCATCGACTTTTTCCAAAAACAATTCACGGGTAGGAAAGGCAATCAGGGAAAGTTCACGCACGGGCACCCCGTCTTGTTTTTCAGGCGGGCGCAGGATGGTGAAATGTACCAGATCAACTGCACTGTCGGATTTCAGCAAATTGCGCCATGTGCGCTCACCCGCATAAGGTTCACCCGACACCAGCAAAACCCGCAACCGGTCACGCACCCCGTTGATGGAAACAACGGCGGCGTTATTACGCTCGGTCAGCTCACCCTCAACAGGGATCACTTTAAACTGCAACACGTTCACCCCGCCATGCGGCAGGCTTAACGGCATCTCCAGATCAGTGTTGGTTTCAACCGTAAACTCCACCGCGTCCCCATCATCTATCGCAATCGCAATACGCGCGTGCCCCTGCACAGCTTCAGGCACATCACCCTGATCATCAATGCGCAGGTTCAGGGTTATATCTTCGTCTAATATAGCAAAGGCAGGCGCGTTTTTGATCACCAAGCGACGATCCCAATCATCTTTTTCGCCTGTCAGCAAAACATGTATCGGGACGGGGAAACTTGCTGCGATATCCGCATCATGCACCTGCCCGTCCGTGATCAGAACTGCCCCTGCCAAACGGCTGGAAGCCACTTCATTTGCCGCGCGGTTAAGGGCCGTAATCAGATGCGTTCCATCATCACGCTTGGAAATATCGTTGGTCACTTCGATGGTCTTTACTTCAAACCCGTCCAGCCCGCCGATCTTATCAACAAGGGTTGCCACCGCTTTGGTGATTTGTTCAGGGCGCACAGATACAGTTTGGCTTTCAGTGCGGTCAATGATGACCAGCACAATATCAGACAACCCTTCACGCTGTTCTTTTTGCAAGCTAGGTTCTGCCAAGGCCAATAGCAGCACAAAGGCCGCCAAGGTGCGAAGTGCCCAACCTGACAAGCCGCGCCACAGGCTAAAGATCAGGCAAGCCACTGCAATCGCACCCAAACCCCATAATAGGGGCCAAGCGATAAGCGGGGCAAAGGCGATGTTCATGTCCATATTACTGCCCCAGTCGATCCAGCAAAGCAGGGATATGCACCTGATCGGATTTGTAATTACCCGTCAGCACATACATGACCAGGTTCACCCCGAAACGCTGCGCATATTCGCGTTGTTGGTTGCCCGCAGAACCGCGCCCGACAGGGAACATATAACGCCCGTTATCATCGATCGCCCAAGCCGCCGCCCAGTCATTGCTGCCAATCACCACAGGGGTGACCCCGTCATTCAGATTGCGAAATGGCACACCTTTTGTTTTAGCCGCATCCGCAGAGGCCGCTTCAATCCAGACATTCGCGCCCACATGACGGCCCGGAAATTCCTGTAGCAGATAAAAACTGCGGGTCAGAACATGGTCTTCCGGCACCGGTTCCAATGGTGGAATTTCCAGCCGTGCAGCAATTTTTTGCAACACGTGCCCGTTGGGCGTGCCACCACTTACACCTGATGACAGGTGTGCATCACGGGTATCAAACAGGATCATCCCGCCGCTGCGCAAAAACCGGTTCAGTTTTTCAACACTCACGTCACTGGGCGCAGTTTGATTTTCGCTCATCGGCCAATAGAGGAACGGGAAAACCGATAGTTCATCACGTTCAATATCAACGCCAACAGGAGTGACCGGCTCTACCGAGGTTCTGCGGAAAAGTTCCGCAGACAGTCCTAAAAGCCCTGCATGTGATGCCCTGTCAACCCGCGCATTGCCAGTTTTCACATAGCCCAGAACCGTGTTGTTGATCAGGTTTGACAGGGCCTCATCGGTTTGGGCCTGACTTGCATCCGGTTGCATTAATACCAGCGTCAACACCACCGCCGCCATCTGCCCGGCAAAGCGTTTGTTTAGCTTGCCGCTTAGCCAAAGGGCCGCGAATATATCCAACAACAGCAAGCCAAGGGCGGCAATGATAAAGTAGGGTTTCAGGAATTTCTGCGCACTTTTTTCCAATGTCAGAAAATTGGCACCTAACGGCCAACCCGCCCTCACCAACAGCGCATCCTTGGCCAGCACATTCAACGCCGCCTTGCGCCCCGCATTACTGTAAACACCGGGCGGCAGGTCTGCGGATATTGCGCGGGCAGCAAGCAGCGCACCTTCTACCCCCGAACGGTCAGAGACATCGCGGATGATGCCAAAGGCATCAATCATTTCTTCGGGCCTCCAGATCAGCCCTTCCAGATCTTCGATTGCATCCAGATTGCCAGCGGTTGAAATTGCCAGCCGTTCCAGCATCTGCACAAACAACCCTGAAAGCGGCAGGTTTGACCATTGTGCATTGGCAGTGACATGAAACAAAACCACCCGCCCGTTGCCCACGGTTTTTTGCGTGACCAGCGGTGTGCCATCTTCTAGACTAGCCACCACACGCTCGGCCAAGTTCGGGTCAGGTTGGGCAACAACCTGACTGCTAACAGTCACTTCATCAGGCACTTTCAGCCCGTAAAACGATGTGCCTTGCACAAAGGCGCGCAGTTTCTTGGGCGCACCCCATGACATAGCACCACCAATACTGCGCCCACCAGCGCGCAAGCGCACAGGCAATAACGGGTGTTCGCTTTGCAACCCGATCTGGCTGGCCGCCAATCTTGGGCCAGCGAACCGCACCAACAACCCGCCATTTGCAACCCATTCAGTCACGTCACGCGTTTCATTTTCACTTAACTTGCCGACATCCACAAGGATCAAAACGTCAGGGCTGGCCAGTAATGTAGTTTTCAGATCGGTTTCTATTACCTCTGCGGTTGGCACCAAGGCTTTGCGCAGGTAAAAAACATCAGATGTCAGGTCAGCACCTTCCTGTTGGTCAGAAGGTGAAATAATCGCCACTTTGCGCCGCTGCACAGTATCGCCCGTCACCGTAACAGTGCCGGCGGACCGATGATTTTCCAGCACCACCGATGTGATACGATTACGCAGCTCGGAAGGCATATCAAACAGCAACTCTGTTTGCGCCTCATTTGGCGCAAATTGTGCAGAAGCCGTGCCCAAAACCTGCGTCACACCATTGGGATCAGGCCCAATGGCGTTTGCAGATATATCCAGCGCACCATCCGCCCAACTGCGTTGCACGGCAACCACCATATTGCCGTCTTTCACAAAAGGTGGCGTCATTGCCAGCACAGGCGTTGTGGCCTGATAGACCGAAACACTGCCCTTTGTTTCCAGCACATCAAACAAGGCAGAGCGGTCAGCACTTTCCAACCCATCCGAAAACCAGATAGTATCAAAACCTGCATTTTGTGCGGCCAGATAATTAGCCCAGCGCGTAAAATCAGGCCGCCATGCATTCGGGTTCAGGCTGGCCACCCGTTGCAAATGCACGCTTGGTGCCACAAAATTCGGGGCAACCTGATTTTGCGGTACATCAGACAGCTTCAACAAAACCGTCGGTCGTCCGTCCTGATCAGCATTGCGCAACACTTCGGTCAGTTTTGCCTGCCGCCTGCCCCAGTCATCGGCACTGGCCCAGCTTGCATCCATCAAAACCACCAGTTTATTTACCGTGCTCTGCGTATTATCGGGGTTCAAAACCGGCCCCGCAAACCCGATAATTACCGCCGCTAGTGCCAATATGCGTAAAGCCAGCAACCACCACGGTGTGCGGTCAGGTGTGGTTTCTTTATCCTTCAACCCCAGCAGTAGTAATATGCCCGGAAACTTTGCGCGAACAGCGGCAGGCGGCACTGCGCGTAACAACCACCACAAGATTGGTAGCAACAATAAAGCCCATAATAACAGAGGTGTAAGGTAGCTGATACCCAACATCAGAACTGCCTTCCCAATGCCTGATAAAGCCACATCAACGGCACGGTTGCGGGCGCACTGGTTTGGTGGCAACAATACCGCCAGCCAGTTTTTTGCGCCAGTTGTTGCAGGGCGGCTTTGCGTTCGGCCAGCTTTTCGCAGTACTCATCACGCAAGGATTGCGCGCGCAAGGTTTCAAACTTATGGGCTTCATTCATGCTGAACAGAACCGTACGCCCCTTGAACGGAAAATCTTCTTCTACTGGGTCCAGAACCTGTACCAGATATCCGTCAACATTCTGGTTGGCCGCATAGGTCAGGCTTTCAAAAATCTGATCCCACTCGCCCAGAAAATCAGAAATAAACACTGCTTTCTGGCCTTGTTTCATCGCTTTTCTGGCAGGCACACAAAATTCCTGATCAGGCAAGGTATCCGCTAAAGACGCCGCCATCATATCAATTTGCGCCAAGCCTTGGCGCGGCGGATCACCCAAATCGGTTAACCCGACTTTTTCACCGGCCTTTGCCAGCAAAATCACAATACTCAACCCCAATACCGCTGCCCTTTGAGCCTTCATCGGTAAACCATCTTGCGAACGAAACAGCATAGAGGCACCGCGATCGACCCACAGATGCACTGATTGTGTGTTCTGCCATTCATGCTGGCGCACAAAGTGATCGTCAGATCGCGCTGAACGGCGCCAGTCAATATCGCGGATCGCATCGGTATCTACCGCCACACGGTACTGCCAAAACTCTTCGCCCGCCCCTGATCTGCGTCGCCCATGGGCGCCATGACTTATGCTGGCTGCCAGTTGGTGGGCATCTGCCAAAAGGGCGGCAAAGCCATGCGCCAGATGATCCGCATCATGGCGGGTATGTCTTGCTGATATGTTTGCAGTTCGGTTCAAGCAGCAGCCTCTTTACCCAGTGCTGTGCTAGTCAGGTCAGCGATGATCTGATCCAGTGTTTCACCTTGTGCTTTAGCGGCAAAATTCAACGCCATACGGTGAACCAGTGCAGGGTGCGCCAAGGCTGCCACATCATCCAAAGACGGGGCCAGACGGCCCTGCACAAGCGCACGTGCGCGGGTTGCCAACATCAAAGCTTGTGCCGCCCTTGGGCCCGGGCCCCAACCGATGGTTTCTTGAATATGTGCATCCGAGGCTTCCGTCGGGCGTGCAGAGCGTACCAGATCAAGGATCGCTTCAACTACAACCTCACCCACAGGCATGCGGCGCACCAACTCTTGGGCGGCAATCAGTTGCGCGGGTTTGAACACCTGTTTGGCCACAGCTTCTTCAAACCCCGTGGTTGCCAGTAATATCTCACGTTCTGTATCACGATCCGGAAATCCTACATCAATTTGAAGTAAAAACCGATCCAGTTGCGCTTCTGGCAAAGGATACGTCCCTTCTTGTTCAATCGGGTTTTGTGTGGCCAACACATGAAACGGTTCAGCCATTTTATGGGTCAGGCCCGCAATGGTCACTTCATGTTCCTGCATTGCTTGCAGCAATGCGGATTGTGTGCGCGGGCTGGCACGGTTAATTTCATCGGCCATCAAAAGCTGGCAGAAAATCGGCCCCTTCAGAAACCGAAAGTTGCGCTTTCCGTCATCAGAAATATCCAGCACCTCTGACCCCAAAATATCCGCAGGCATCAAATCAGGCGTGAACTGCACACGATTGCTTTTCAGCCCCATTACCGTACCAAGCGTGTCTACCAAGCGCGTTTTGGCCAGACCGGGCGCGCCCACCAACAAAGCGTGACCCCCACTTAACAACGCAATAATGGATTGTTCCACCACTTCAGGCTGGCCAATCACCCGTTTTTCGATATTGGCCTTGGCGGCATCCAAAAGCCCGCCAAGTTCATCAATTTGCTTCGCTAAAGTCTTTTTGGTGCCGCTCATGACAAAATCCTTCTAAAATCCTACAATTAAGATAACACTAAACGAAACGAAAACCAGCGTGACAAATGACAAATTCGACAGATCAGCAAAAAACAGCAAAACCAACCGCTGACGGCATCGCCCAAGCGGCTAAAAGTGCAGGCAAAAAAGGCCCGCCACCTGTGCATCTATGGGATCCTGAATTTTGCGGCGACCTGGACATGCGTATTGCGCGTGATGGCACGTGGTTTTATCTAGGCACACCCATCGGGCGGATGCCGCTGGTAAAGCTATTTTCAAGTATTATCCGCAAAGATGGCGATGATTACTTTCTGGTCACACCTGTTGAAAAAGTTGGCATCACAGTGGATGACGCGCCCTTCGTGGCAATAGATTTCGATGTGACGGGATCAGGTGAAAATCAGGAAATTATCTTTACTACACAGGTTGATGACATCGCCACTGCGGGGCCCGATAACCCGATCCGTGTTAAGCGCAACCCAGAAACGGGCGAGCCTTCACCCTACGTTCTGATCCGCACTAATCTGGAAGCCTTGATTGATCGAAAAAGCTTTTACCGGCTAGTGGATATCGGGACGCATTCATATTTTGAAGGTGAAAGTTGGTTCGGGGTTTGGTCAAAAGGCACCTTCTTCCCTATTATTCCGTCTGCGGAATTGGAAGGGTAAAGTACACCCTACATTCTTATCAATCATGCCAAGGCCCGTTGAACTTTTCACCCGGCGTATCAAGACGCTCAAATGTATGGGCCCCGAAATAATCCCGCAGACCTTGGATCATATTGGCCGTAGAACGCCCCGTGCGGCGCATATTGTGGTAGTTCAATGCAGCAGTAAAAGCTGGCACTGCATGACCGTTTGAAATGCCCATAACCACAACAGATTGCAGCGCAGGCGCATTTTCTTTCAAGTGTTCCTGAAACACCGGGGCCAATGCCAGATGTTTTGCAACACCTTTATCAAACACATCCGCAATTTCATCCAAAAATACAGATCGAATGATGCATCCTGCACGCCAAACACGCGCAATCGCAGCCAAATCCAGATCCCACTCAAAAGCATCAGAGGCTTGTGTCAGAACTTCAAACCCTTGTGCATAGGCGCAAACTTTAGCGGCAATCATCGCTTGCTCTAAAGCGGCTACAGTATCGGCTTGAGAGGTGGATATCTTCTGTGGGGACGGGCCAAAGGCTGCCTCCATTTCCGCCCGCGTTTCCAGATCCGCCGAAATATTACGCGCTTCGACCGCTGCCGCCATCATGCTGGCAGGTGCGCCCAGATGCAAAGCCTCAATCACAGACCAACGCCCCGTGCCCTTTTGCCCTGCTTTATCCAGAATAACATCCAGCATTGCCGCCCCAGTTTTAGGGTCGGTCGCCAATGCAACTTCGGCTGCAATCTCAATCAGATAGGAATTCAGCGGCCCATCCATCCAACCCTTGAACACAGCACCAATTCCAGCGGCATTCATCCCCAACCCGTTTGACATCAGCCCGTAAGCTTCGGCAATCAGTTGCATATCTGCGTATTCAATACCGTTGTGCAGCATTTTGATGCAATGCCCAGAGCCGCCCGGCCCGAACCAGTCACAGCACGGATCACCTTCAAACTTTGCCGCACTATCTTGCAAAGGCCCTTTGACCCGCGCCCAGCTTTCACGCGAACCGCCTGCCATAATAGACGGCCCGTGGCGGGCACCCTCTGCACCACCTGAAATGCCCATGCCCAGAAACAGCAACCCTGTGTCTTCCAGATCAGCCACACGTTTTTCGGTGTCAGTATAGTTTGAGTTGCCCAAATCAGCGATCAGATCACCCTTGTCTAGAAGCGGCTTCAGCATATTGATCACACTGTCCAGCGGCCCGCCCGAAGGTACCAGAACCAGTATCGAGCGTGGTTTCGGCAAGGATTTCACGAAAGTTTCGGCATCCGCACAGGCAATCAACTGCCCCTTAAGCCCCTGATCTTTGGCTTCCTGAACCGTTTCAGCCATCTTTTCAGCGCTGCGATCCAGCAGGCTGACATCATGGCCTTCCTCTGCAAGGTTCTGCGCAAACGCACTACCCATCACACCGATACCGATCAAACCTAAATGCGCCATAAAAATATCCCTTAGACAATTTGACGCCATCTTAGCCGCAAGGCCCCGCTTGTCCATACGCAACAGAATTATCAACAAAAGTTGAACAAAAGATTTGACCCTGTGCGTTTGCCGTTTTAGCGTTTCAGCATGGATAAATCACGCAGCTTTCGCATCGACAATCTACAATACGCTAACTGGTCAGAAAAAATCTTTCGCCAGATGCGGGCAGGCGGCGTTGATGCCGTGCATGTCACCATCGCCTACCATGAAAATTTCCGTGAGACGGTTTTGAATATGGAACAGTGGAACCGATGGTTTGAACAGTTCCCCGACCTGATTTTTCAAGGCTTCACAGGGGCCGATGTGCGCCTTGCAAGAGAAACCGATCGTACAGCGATTTTCTTTGGCTACCAGAACCCATCACCGATTGAGGATGATATAGGGCTAATTGAAATACACCACCGTTTGGGTGCACGTTTCATGCAACTTAGTTACAACAACCAATCGCTTCTGGCGACAGGGTGTTATGAAGCAAATGACCCCGGCATCACCCGCATGGGCCGTGAAGTTATCGCGGAAATGAACCGTGTCGGGCTGGTGATAGACATGAGCCATTCGGCGGATCGTTCAACTATGGAAGCGATGGAAATTTCCAACCGCCCCATCGCCATTACACATGCCAACCCGCACAACTGGCACCCCGCCCTGCGCAATAAGTCCGATGATATATTACGCGCCCTTGGGCAATCGGGCGGCATGTTGGGTTTCTCTGTTTACCCGCATCATTTGCGCGGTAAATCAGATTGCACGCTGGAAAGTTTTTGCCAGATGGTGGCTGACACTGCCGATCTGATGGGTATCGACCATATCGGGATCGGCACTGATCTGTGTCAGGATCAGCCTGACAGTATCGTGGAATGGATGCGCACGGGGCGTTGGACAAAACAAATTGACTATGGTGAAGGGTCAGCAACGGATGCAGGCTTCCCGCCGATGCCCAACTGGTTTCACGACAACCGTGATTTTGGTAAAATCGAACAAGGCTTGCGCGATGTTGGCCTGTCAGAAACGGATGTAGCCAAGGTCATGGGCGAAAACTGGTTGCGCTTTTATGACGAAAGCTTCGGGCCACCTGTATGAGACCCAATGGATGGACAGCCCTCTTACGCCCCGCAGACCAAGTGATGCGGCTTGCCCGCATGGGATCATTCCACCAATCCCGCCTAAGTTTCATGCGCAGTCTTTTGCGCCACTTGCAGGCTGAAAACTGGCAGTTTGAGGTTAAACTATTCGAGATCGATGAAAACTGCGTAGGCCGCGCGGTCTATTCCGCCATCGGCCCGACCCACACTTATTCACTGATCGCCTTCGCCCACGATTTACCCGACGATCAACGCTCCGACCGCGTGATCGCTACCGCATGGGATGCTACGTTTACCCTGTTTGACGGAGTGCCGACCGAAACAGATCTGCAAAGGCTTGCCGAAAACGTACCCTTGCAGGAAGCGGGTCGCATAACGGCTTCAGAACTTTCCTTGAGCCGCGCCAACCGTTCAACCCGTATGTGGGGCCATGTAGTTGACCATCTGGCCAAGGGGCAACAACCCGATGAAGCACTTATACAATCCGTCGGCTACCTGATGCGCACCACCGCCGTGTACGGCAACGGCAAATTCGGGGCGGCAGATCGTAGCAGTTATCACACGCGCGCTATCATTTCAGAACCGTTTCAGGCAGAGTTGTTATCCGTCTACCTGACCCGCGCTTTCGTGCTGGATTTGGTTGAACACGCAGCACGCGCCAAAGGTGGTGAAAAGGCTGTAAAACTGGAACCCACCCTGCGCCGCCAATTCGGTATAGGCAATTCCACGGGGCTGGGCATGGCCCCGTTTATAACATTCCATCCCGCACTGTTGCACAACTGGATTGCGGCGCGTGAGCAGGCTTTGTCACGGGTGCGGTCGGTGAAATCCGCCACTGGGGACGCGCAGGAAAGCTTTATATCCTACCTGAAACGCGCCACAAAAAACGCGCAGGGTTGGCAATCTGAACACCCGCTTCAGATCGAAAAACTAACCGCTTTACGGGCTGATCTAAATGCCCTGTCAGATCATATCAAAACGCAGGGTTTAGCGGGTGAATATGCATGGGATGCGCTGGTACTTTGGGCTGAAAGCAACATCGGGGTAGAGGGCCAGGAACAACTGGTCAGCCTGCTTTTGGAACCTTATCCTGACTTGGTGGACGACCTGGCCAAAACCATGAAAGCGGATGAGGATAAAACCTTTCCCATTGATGGTACAAAAACCGTGGCGATAACCCTCGCAAGCCTGCAAAAAAACTACGCATGGGCCTTGGGGCAAGACTACACCACCCCCGAAAATTCCGCCCGCTTCTGGTATGTATCCGAAGAAAAATTGGAACCCCGTTTGGGCGAGCGGGCAAAGGAAGATGGTGCCGAGTTAGAGCAACCTCAAGCCATCGCGCGCGATATTGCGGCCTTTCACGAAACTCTGCAAAACTGGCCTGATGAAACCCTGCTTGCTGACGTGCTACTTAACCACCCCGAACACCGCCAAGTTGCCCGCCGCGCACAGCTAACGGCCAAACATCCCTACGCCGAAATCCGCGATAATCAGCTATCCGCCGATATGCTGCCCATCGACATGTTGCGCTGCAAACTGTCGTTCTTCGGGGCCACCAAGTTCGACCCGCGCTCCGACCGCTGGGTACGCATCTGCATGTACCAAAACGCCCCTTTCCCTGATGAACTGGCCAGCGCCCCATCAGATGATTGGGCCTACCCGAGTTTACCCTGATGCCCCGCTACTCCCTAACCGAAATAGAAACTCACACCCGCAAAGCCGCCCGTGGCGCGGGCTATGAATGGGGCGAGGCCGAAGAGATGGGCAAGGCCGTGCGCTGGTTATGTGCAGCAGGATTTGACGGGGCTACAGAGGTGCTGGAATTGCTGCAAACCGTCGACGGACAGGTTGATAACTACCGCCCGAATGTAGGTCTGTTTGACGGTGAACCGCAGCATGAAGTTTGCGGCCTATCACTGGGTTGCGCCCTTGCAGATCGTGGCGTGAACGTATTCTTTAAAAATACATTTCAAACCCTGAACCCGCTGATCACTTACGGCGTTATATGCAACGCGCATAGTGGCACAGACAAATCCGCCCTTGCAGAATTTCTGGGGTTAAAAATTCAGACCGCAGACCCGATGACACATATGAAGGTCCAAACTTGGGGTGCCCTGAACGCTTTAGTCATGCGCACCTATGTGCCCGCTACAGAGGAAAGTCGGTTGAAGGGGGCGGGGTAATTCAGTTTAGCCGATACGATCAAAGCCAATCTTCTCGCTTCGACATCCAATGCGAAAACTTATGTTTTAGGTTTTCTACATGTGTGCGTCCATTCGTTATCAAATCGTATCCACCATCATACGGAGCAAAAACAGCATTAGTAGTTGTATTGACAAAAAGAGCCCTCTCTCGGTCTTCTGCAATGCTTTCAAAAATATCATCAAACTGATTTGAAACCCATGTCACCCGCTTAACATGAAATGAGTGCTGCTCTTCACCCTCTAATACTTCAGACCAATCAAATGCATATTCAAGCGAATACCGTTTTCTTAAATTATTTACGGCACCATTTCCTTCATCATCCCAAGCCTCACAACTACCAACAAGCCAGCATTCAGAGTTATTGCCTAATAGTTCATCTGCTAGTTTATTCGCCCGTTCAATAATGGTCTTACGTTCTAGTGCTGTGTCAGCGTAACGCTTAGCATCAGGTAGAGCATGAAATCTAATCCATCTGTTTTGCAATCCACTGCGTAATTCATGTCCGAGTGGTGGAATGTTTTTAAAATTTGTTTCCCAATACTCTTTAAAGCTTTGTACTTCTAACATTTCTAATGCGCCTCAGCCCAATTCGCCCCTTGCCCGGCATCCACAATCAACGGCACATCCAGTTTGATCACGGGCATTGCAGCCCCTTCCATCACGGCGCGGGCCACGGTGATGGTTTCTTCCACCGCATCTTTGGGCACCTCGAAAATCAATTCATCATGCACCTGCAACAGCATTTTCGCAGGCAGATGTGCGATAGCATCCGGCATACGGATCATCGCGCGGCGGATTACGTCGGCGGCTGTTCCCTGAATAGGCGCGTTGATCGCAGCCCGCTTGGCAAAGCCCGCCTGCGGCCCCTTGGCACCAATTTCCGTGGTGTGGATTTTACGCCCGAACAGCGTTTGCACATGCCCGTGTTCCTTGGCGAACGCCACGGTGTCATCCATATAGGTTCTGATCTCGGGGAAGCGTTCAAAGTAGGTATCGATAAACGCCTGTGCTTCTTTGCGCGGAATGCGCAGATTGCGCGCCAGACCGAAACCTGAAATCCCGTAAATCACCCCGAAATTGATCGCCTTGGCTTGCCGGCGGATGCTCGGGTCCATGCCCTCAATCGGCACCCCGAACATTTCGGATGCCGTCATCGCGTGAATGTCTTTGCCGTCCAGAAACGCCTGCTTCAAACTGTCGATGCCTGCGATATGCGCCAAAATCCGCAACTCGATCTGGCTGTAATCCAGTGATACTAAAACATTACCCTCATCGGCAATAAAGGCTTCCCGAATTTGGCGTCCCGCAGGGGTGCGCACGGGGATATTTTGCAGGTTGGGATCAGTTGAGGCCAGCCGTCCGGTGCTGGCCCCCGATATAATATAAGACGTATGCACACGCCCTGTGTCAGGGTTGATATGGGTTTGCAGCGCGTCGGTATAAGTGCTTTTCAGCTTAGACATACCCCGCCAATCCAGAACCTTTGCAGGCAACACATGACCCTCAGCCGCCAGGTCTTCCAGCACATCCACACCCGTGGAATAGGCACCTGTCTTACCCTTCTTGCCGCCCGTCAGACCCATCTGATCAAACAGCACTTCGCCCAGTTGCTTGGGCGAGCCAACATTGAAACTACCCCCCGCCAACTCATGAATTTCCGCTTCCAACCCCGCCATCTGTTGCGCGAAATTATTTGACATACGTGACAGTTGATCACGATCAACCTTAATCCCCGTCATCTCCATTTTCGCAAGAACAGGGATCAAAGGCCGTTCCATTTTTTCGTAAACCTTTGTGACGTTTTCACTGTGCAACAACGGCTTGAATTTCTGCCACAGACGCAGCGTAATATCAGCGTCTTCGGCGGCATATTTCACCGCATCATCAATCGGCACCTTATCAAAGGTAATCGCGGATTTCCCCGTACCCAAAATAGTTTTAATCGGGATCGGTTTGTGATCCAGATAACGTTCCGAAAGCGCATCCATCCCGTGGTTATGCTTGCCGCCGTTCAACGCATATGACAGCAGCATAGTGTCATCCACAGGGGCCAGGGTGATGCCGTTTCGCTTCATGATCTTGAAGTCATACTTCATATTCTGGCCGATTTTCATAATCGCGGGGTCTTCCAGAACGGGCTTCAACATGGCCAAAGCTTCATCAAAATTCATCTGCCCCTCAGCCAGATTAGAACCGCCAAACAAATCGCCCTCACCCTCTTTATGGGTCAGCGGAATATAACAGGCCTCGCCCGCTTCCACACACAAACAGATGCCGACAAGATCAACGATCATGTCGTTCAGCCCCGTTGTTTCCGTGTCAAACGCCACCCAACCACGGGCCTTGATGCGGTCAATCCAGACCTGCAAGGCGGTCGCATCGCGCACACATTCATACTTGTCAGGTTCAATGGCAGGTTGGTCTGCAATCGCACCGGTACTTGGTGCAAGGTTAGCTGTAACCTCTGGCATCGTGGGCACATCCACACCCAGTTTAGTCGCTATGCGCGCAGTCATGGATCGAAACTCCATGCTGGTCAAAAAGCCCAGCAAATCATCCGCCACAGGGTCTTGAATTTCGAAATCGGCAAAATCCACATCCAACGGCACATCTGTGGCTAGTGTTACCAATTCGCGGCTCATGCGGATTTGATCGGCTTTGCCCAGCAGGGTTTCACGCCGCTTCGGCTGCTTAATTTCGCCCGCGCGTTCCAGCAATGTATCCAGATCACCATATTCATTAATCAGCAAGGCGGCGATTTTAACCCCAATACCGGGTGCGCCCGGAATATTATCCACACTGTCACCGGCAAGCGATTGCACATCAATCACCCGATCAGGCCCAACACCGAACTTTTCTTCAACCTGTTCCAAACCGATCTTGCGGTTTTTCATCGCGTCGAACATTTCCACGCCACCACCGACAAGCTGCATTAAATCCTTATCGGAAGAAATCACCGTCACCCGCGCACCCGCATCACGCGCTTGTACCGCCAATGTGGCAATCACATCATCGGCCTCATAACCTTCAGCCTCAACGCAGGCCAGATTGAACGCGCGTGTCGCATCACGGATGATCGGAAACTGCGGCACCAGATCTTCAGGTGCAGGCGGCCGATTGGCTTTGTATTCGGGGTAAATACCGGAACGAAAGGTTTTGCCTTTATGATCAAACACCGCCACCACATGGGTGGGCGCATCATGGCCTTTTTGATCTTCAACCATCTTGAAAATCATATTGCAATACCCACTAATCGCCCCTACAGGCAACCCGTCTGACTTGCGTGTCAGGGGCGGCAATGCGTGGTAAGCGCGAAAGATGAAGCCAGAGACATCGATTAATTGTAAATGATGGCCCTTGCCGAACTCTGTTTCACCCATGTTCATATTCCTTTGAAGTCTTTGCATCTACCAAACTGCCAAACCACCACAGTGACAAGCGCAATGATTGTGGTGTTGGTGTCCAACGTCCTATTTTCACACCCGCTGCCGCCAAACCGTTAGCAATCCAGATATTACAGGTTTTTATAATATTGAACCGCGCGGGGCTATCAAAAAACATATCACCAATACGAAGACTGGTATTTTGCAGTAATGAAGCATGTCCCTGGCTATCGCGCAAAAATGATTGTTCCACATATGTAAGCAGCGCATTATATTGTTTTTGTGGCAATTCAATCTGATCCAGGTCAGATATGGCCAGCCCCCGACCCAACGCAAAAATCCGCATAACAGATGCATCCCCTGTCACCGCACGGTAAATTGTTTTGGCAGATAAATCAGTATAATCTTTCGTAGAGGTATAAAACGCCTTTGATCCCCAGCCCACGCTGAAATAGCCGATGCGCGGGTCAAACGGGTCAAACCCGCTTTGTTGCAACATCTGCAATTTTGCACGGGTTTCAAGTGTTGCAGGCAGCAGCAGGTCATAATGGATTGGGCCAGAAGCCAACAGAATATTTACGCCATGCCCATCATCCCTTGCATCTGGGTAAGATATATTCGCTGGCAACAAAGCCCCTACAAAAGAGGCCACGTAAAATAGAATGACAATAAGTGGCGGGATCAGCCCAATTTTAAAAAATAGGCGCAAAAAGCGCACTACCTTTAATGCCCCGCGCCCATACCCTGTTTCAGAACAAACTTGCAATCGCAATAAGGGCATTCCACGGATGTTCCATTGCTTGGCATTTGCAGCCAAACACGCGGGTGGCCGTCGGCACCACCACCGTCACAGGCAACGCGGGTTTTTTCTACTTCTACAACTTCGGGGGCATCTTGGGCCATGTGTTCGATTCCTGTCCGTGCAAGTGATTTTTTGATATTAGGGCCATGCCCTTGGTTATGCAATTATCAATTACAGGTTCGGCAGCATCCGCCCCAAAAACTTGCCTGCCAGAATATGCACATGCAGGTGTGGCACATCTTGCACCCCGTGTTTGCCAGTGTTGGCAATCATCCGAAACCCATCTTCACCCGACGCCAGGTCAACACCGATCATCTTACAAACTTTGCCGATGGTGCGGGTATAATCCACGATTTCAGCATCACTCGCTTCCGCCGCAAAATGATCAAAACTGACATAAGCGCCTTTGGGGATGATCAAAACATGCGCGGGGGTTTGCGGTGCTATATCGCGAAACGCCAGACTGTGATCGGTTTCCAAAACCGTATCATTGGGAATTTCGCCGCGCAGGATTTTAGCGAATACGTTTTCGGGATCGTAGTTGTAGGCCATTGGTGAAATCCTAATCAGAAAATAAATAAGGGGTTTCGGCGATTTGGCGGGCTTTATCTTCGCCCACATCCAGAAACGCCGAGATTTGCATCATATTATCCTCAGGCGAATGTTTGTCCGATATGGAATACAGATGCGGGAAATTGCGATCCCGTATCTGGTCACTTTCAAACGCCAAATCTTGCCGTACGGTCGGCACAAGCCGCGCCAATGCATCGTCTGTGCTGTTTTCATTGGCGATACCGGATCGAATGGCATGACCCCGAATATAATCATTCGTGAAGCTACAGGCGATTTCCAGGGTTTTAACTGTTGCCCGATCCCCGTAAAAATCATCCAAAACCTCGATATTACCGGGATCAAGACATACCACCAAGCGATCAGTGGACATATCTTCATAAACCATACGCACAAAAGACCGGCGATGGCGGGCGCGTTTATCCAGAGATTTTTCAATGCCACCGACATTGGGCAACCGCGTATCACTTTCATCAAAAAGATAGGCTACCCCTTTGATCCCAACCTGCCGTGTTACCGCATCTAAAAGCCGCTTGGCCACGTGCCACTTTTTACACACAATAATCAGCAATTCACGTTCCCGCCCGATACTGGCTTCTTTTTCCCAAAACCGCTGCGTATAGCGGCGGCCATCACGGCCTCGTTTGGTCAGGTAACTGTAAAGCCGGCGGCCTTCATTGGTGATATTCAACTCAACATCCGGCCCAGAATAAAGCTGGCTTAAACGTTCTTTCAATTCCGTTGCATGGGCAGAAATTTTACGTGCGAACAAATGTTCTTGCGACAAAAGCAACTCATACTGATCATTGAAAAACGTCACCGGCATACCGTAATCTGAAAACACCAAAAACGTCAGGGTTCTGGGGTCTATCTCTTCTGTCGGCACCAGATGGCAGACAAGCGTTTGAAAGAACGTTTCATCCGGAATCCATGTGGTTTTGAAAAACGTCATTACATCTTTGCGCTGCTTCGCGAATTCTAAAACCGCCTCAATGGTTTTCCGTCGCAAACACCACCATTGTGATCCGATCCGCATTTCAATATCATGGGGCACTTTACGCTTGAGACCCAGTTTTTGCTGAAGATTCATTGATGCATAAAACAGCCCCTTCTGGGCACGCTCATTAAACCAGTGCCGGTAAACCAAACGCTCTTCTTTCAGGCCAACCTTAATCCAGTCCGATCCGAAAAAATCCTCACACTCAACAAAATCCTTATTGCGCTCGTCCAGAAACTTATGGGTGTAACCCGCAGGCTTGATCGCCATGCAATCACCTGAAACCATATAAAAATGCGTTGCCGTCGGAAATGCACTTTCAGCCACCTTAATTGCATTCAAAGACGCCTGCACCAAAGACCACTCACCCCAACCGCATTTAATACGTTTAGTAGCAAATGTTACATTCGGATTATCTTTCAGTGCGTCTCTGATCTCTTTGAAATCATCTGCAGAGGCGCGCGCATCAAAGTGAATAGACATAAAATCACCCGACGATGTCAGACCGTTTGCCTGGCTGATAATAGAGCTAGGGTCCTTATGACACAGCATAATATACGCGATTTTTACCATTTTTACTGCTTAACCTCTGCCTGCACTTATTACATATAGGCATTCGTGCTGCGGGAAAACACTTTTCCTTGGCTTTTTCTGTCTTAATGGGTAAGTCTGTTACACTAAGAATGCTAATAAAAGCACTAATAAAGGGCAGTATGCAAATGGGTTTTCCGGGCGTTTGGATGACAGAAAGTCAAAGTGTGGTCTATCGGGTGATCCCGAAATGTGCCTGCTCAACCATCGGTCAGATCATGTATTATTCCGATCATGGTCAGTATTATGACGGCGATATTCACGATGCCAAAGAAGGCATTCATAAATGGGGCATAGACGAAAGTCGTGAAGCCATCACCCAACGCGTCACATCGCATGACACCTACACATTCACCTGCGTGCGCAACCCTTACACCCGTGTGCTATCGTCATTCTTTGATAAAATCTGTGGCATCCAGCGCAACGGCAAACATTATCGCGGTAATCTTGTGCCGCGCCTGTCTCGCCAATACGGTGTAGAAACAGACGGCGATTTTGACCAGATCAAATCCTTCCGCCGCTTCCTGCTTTTCGCCCGCGACACCATTAAATACCGCCGCCCGATGGACCCGGACATCCACTGGTCAGCGGTGGCAGGCCACGCATCCACCTTGGTTATCAACGGTGGTCGCTACAATAAAATCGTCGCCACCGAAGACTTTAAAACCGGCATGAAAGAGGTGTTGAAAAACATCGAAACCAAACACGCGCTAGACATAGACACCATGCCCCGCTTTAACGAAAGCGAAGGCCACGGCCCCAAACGCGCCCACCCGGTTGAAGATTACTTTGATGACCTGTCGATGCATCTGGTCTACGAAATATACAAACGCGATTTCGTTTTGTTCAAATACGACCACATGGACCCAAGCAACAAAATGCCGATTGCTGAGATTGATATGGATGAGGTGCATGCTAAGTTGGGTGAGTGAAGGAAAGGGCCGTTGGCCCCTCTTGTGCTGCGCACAATTCACCCCAAGGATATTTTAACGAAAAAGAAACCATTATACTGGTATTCTATAATAACGGTACAGGCTGGGAAGCCGATGACCGTCGATGAAGAAGCCGCCCCGTTACCCTAAAAGTGCGGGGCGCGTTCTTTGTTTCTTTATCGTTTTAAATATCCAATTACATCAACTTATTATCCGCAAACAACTCCTTCAAATCCATCGCAGGCCTCGCCCCCATATGGCTGATCGCCTCAGCCGCCGCCACGCAGCCCATGGTGCCACAAGTCATCAGATCACGCCCGTTTGTCAGCCCAAAAAGAAACCCCGCCGCAAACAAATCACCCGCACCCGTCGCATCGATAACTTTTGTGGCCGTTGCAGGTGCATGGATTTTTGCCCCCCCGTTCAAAATATAAGCCCCGTTTTCGCTGGCCGTACAAGCCACGGTTTCAACCTCACCAGCAGCGATTTCCATAGCCGCTTCCAATGTGTCAGTTTGATACAAAGCCTGCATTTCATGTTCATTACAAAACAACAGATCCACATGATCTTTCACAAAAGCCCGAAAAGCATCGCGGTGCCGGTCTACGCAAAACGGGTCAGATAAAGTCAGTGCCACCTTGCCCCCCGCAGGCTTCGCCGCTTCCGCCGCTTTATAAAACGCAAGTTGATTGTCAGGGCTGTCAAACAGATAGCCTTCCAAATACACCCATTCAGTGCGTGCCAACATGCCAATATCCAGATCATTGGCCGTCAATTCAGATGACACGCCCAGATAAGTATTCATCGACCGTTCGCCATCAGGTGTGACCAAAATCAAACAACGCCCGGTTTCATTCGGGTGATCTTTCGCTGCCTGTCGCGTTGAAAAGTCAGTGCCCTGCGCCTTGATGTCATGGGCAAAGATATTGCCCAACTGATCGTCGCGCACTTTGGCCATAAATCCCGTACGCCCACCAAGGGCGGCAATGCCCGCGATTGTGTTGGCACCTGATCCGCCTGACACTTCTTGCGCTGCTGCCATCTTGTCGTAAAGTTCTGCTGCACGATCCGTATCGATCAGTTGCATCACACCCTTATCAATGCCCATGTCCGCCAAAAAGCTGTCTTCGCAATGGGCCAGAACATCAACCAGCGCGTTGCCCACGCCCACGATTTGATACTTTTTAGTCATAATGTCTTCTCCTCATATGGGCATAAATCCCGTATTAAACAATTCGGGCACACAGGCTTGCGCGCCTTACAAACATAGCGTCCATGCAAGATCATCCAGTGATGTGCATGGTGCTGAAATTCCGCAGGAATATGATCCTCAATCGCGCGTTCGACCTGCACCACATCCTTGCCCACCGCAACCCCCGTGCGGTTGCCAAAGCGCAAAATATGTGTGTCTACCGCTTGCGTGGGTTGCTTGAACCACATGTTCAAAACCACATTGGCAGTTTTGCGCCCGACACCCGGCAGGCTTTCAAGGGCAGCACGCGATGACGGCACGATGCCCGCGTAATCATCCACCAAAACCTGGCTGGCCTTCATCACGTTTTTGGCTTTTTGCCTGAACAGGCCAATGGTTTTGATGTGCTCTGTCAGTCCATCAATGCCCAAATCCAGCATTTTTTGCGGCGTGTCCACTTTCGCAAACAAAGCTTCTGTAGCCTTATTCACTCCCACATCGGTGGCTTGCGCAGACAAGGCCACAGCCACCACCAGAGTATAGGCGTTGGTGTGGTTTAGCTCGCCTTTCGGTTCAGGCTCTTCGGCCTGAAAGCGTCGAAATATTTCGCGTATTGTGTGATAGTCCAGTTGTTTTACCATTCAAGGTTTGTGGCACATGAAACGCATAAATCCAAGCCATAACCCGCAAGAAACGGGTGGCATAAAATGCATGGGTGGCGCATTGTCAAAAAATGACCCAAGACCCTTACCATTACGCCCTGATTGCACGCGCCATTGATCACATCGGTGACACCGTGCAGGAACAACCGAAACTGGATGATGTGGCTGCTGCCGTTGGCCTGTCATCAATGCATTTCCAACGGGTATTTTCACAATGGGCAGGCGTCAGCCCCAAGCGGTTTCAGCAGTATTTGACGCTGAGCCACGCCAAAACCCTACTGAATGACCGTTTCACTGTGTTAGAAACCAGCCACGAAACGGGGCTATCCAGCAGCAGCCGTTTGCATGATCTGTTTTTGAAATGGGAAGCGATGAGCCCCGGGGAATACGCCAACAAAGGTGCTGCACTTACGATCTGTTACGGTTTTTTTGCCTCGCCTTTCGGCGAGATGCTGGTGATGGGCACAAAACGCGGCATTTGCGGGCTGGGATTTACATCTGAGATGGGCCAAGAGCATTCCTTGACTGACCTGAAATCCCGTTGGCCCAATGCCAAGTTTATTGAAAACCCTGACAATCTGGATGTGGCTTCTCTTTTGGATAGTGATAAGGCTGCCAAATTACATCTGATCGGTGCGCCTTTTCAGATTAAAGTCTGGGAAGCACTGTTGAACGTGCCTTCGGGCCAAGTGACTACTTATAGTGAAATAGCACGGGTAATCGGCAATCCAAAAGCCGTGCGCGCAGTGGGCACGGCGGTAGGTCGCAACCCGATCAGTTGGCTGATCCCGTGCCACCGTGCTTTGCGTAAATCAGGCGGTTTGGGCGGGTATCATTGGGGCTTGCCTGTTAAACGCGCCTTACTGGCATGGGAAGGTGCGCGGTTTGACAGCCCGAAACAACCTTAGCACTGTTGCGCGAAAACATGCCAATTTGATTATTATTTTACAAAACCCTTGAAATTCAACCATGATATGCCTCTATTAACCTTAATAATAATAATAAAACACGAGGCAGCTATGAAACACACAACAAAGGCCATTGGCCTGAGCGTTATATCTATATTCTTATTATCCGCATGCGACGACATCGCAAACAGCCCGCAGAAGAACACCGTTCAGGGTGTTGGCGTCGGGGCAGGTACAGGCGCACTTGCCGGTCTGATCTTAGGCGACAGCAAACGTGATGTTGTGATCGGCACCCTTGCAGGTGCTGTTATCGGCGGTGTTGTCGGTAATAAACTAGACCAGTAAATCTGGCTAAAAATAAAATACGAGGCAGTTATGAAAAAATTACACAAGACCGTTGGTCTGAGCATTCTTTGTGCATTCACACTTTCCGCATGTGCGGAAATATCAAACAGTCCACAGAAAAATACCGTCCAAGGTGCCGGTATTGGTGCAGGGATTGGCGCGCTTGCGGGCATTATCTTGGGGGATGACAAAAAAGATATTGTTATCGGCACCCTTGCGGGGGCGGCCATTGGCGGCGTCGTTGGCAATCGTCTGGATCGCCAAGAAGCTGCATTGCGCGAAAGCTTGACCAGCAAAGATACCATCATTCGCAACACGGGGTCAGAATTGATTGTTACATTGCCCGAAGGCATTACCTTCGACACAGACAGCACCTATGTGCGCGAAAGCTTCCACCCTGAAATTGTTAAGATTGCCGATAACCTGAAAGAATATTCAGACACAACCGTTGATGTCATTGGCCACACTGACAGTTCAGGTGGTGAAGAATACAATCAGGCCCTGTCTGCAGATCGCGCCTATTCGGTAACGAACATTCTAACCGAACAAGGTGTTAATGATGGCCGCATCGTTTCTTATGGGCGCGGTGAAACTTCCCCCGTTGCATCTAATGATAATGAAAGCGGCAAAGCCCAAAATCGTCGTGTTGAGATCGTGATCCGCCCTGCGGCATGATCTGACCGATACGAAATAGCCTGAACTTAAGGCCTGTAACCTCCTCCCTGGTTGCGGCCTTTTCTTTTGCCTGATAGAAATGCGCTTGGGATAAACCGTCTATGGGGACATCATGCCGTTTCAAAAGATAAATCAGGAACGTGTGGCCGACACGGTCATGCATCAAATCGAACAGCTGATCCTGCGCGGTATTTTGCGCCCGGGCGAACGCCTGCCTTCGGAACGCGATCTGTCAGAAAAGATGGGCGTATCGCGCCCGTCGTTACGTGAAGCCATCGCCGACTTGGAAACGCGCGGGTTGCTGACCACGCGCAAAGGGTCGGGTGTTTATGTGGCCGATGTATTGGGCAGCGCGTTTTCAGAACCCCTGATCCAGCTTTTTGCAAGTCACGATGAGGCGCTTTTTGACTACATCTCTTTCAGACGCGATCTGGAAGGCATGGCGGCTGAAAGGGCCGCACGTCTGGCGTCTGACACAAATCTGAAAGTCATCGCCACAATTTTCAAAAAAATGGAAGCGGCCCATAATAAGCGCAATCCGGCAGAAGAGTCTGCATTAGACGCTGAATTTCATATGGCGATTGTTGAAGCGTCCCACAATGTTTTCATGTTGCATATGATGCGATCCATGTTTGAAATGCTGCGCGCCGGGGTGTTTTACAACCGCCAGGTTATGTTCAAGGTGCGTACAACACGTGTGGCTTTGTTGGATCAACATCGGGCCATTCACGATGCCCTGATTGCACGCAAACCTGCGGCTGCACGCAAAGCGGTAGAATCACATTTGGGTTTTGTGGAAGATTGTATGTTGGAAAACCGTAAAGCTGAACAGAATGAAGCGATCGCCAAGCAACGCTTTGAGCATGAGAAAAACCGGTAGCGTCAACAGTGTCTTGCACTTCTATATGATTGTTTCCACATACAAAACAATGCCGCATAAGTTGTATCGCAACCGCCACATTTTATGACCAGATCTGCCATATTCCGGTCATAAAGTTGACTCTAGTTAATAAACCGTTACCTTCATCTCTTGTAACAAGTTCAAGGGATTCTTATGGTTAAGCCTCTAAATTTTGCAGTTTGCACAACTGCCCTAGCACTGACATTCGGCGTAAGTGCTGCTTCAGCTCAAAATGCTTTTAACGGATACCAAGGTAATTATACTAATGCCGGTTCGGCTCAAGCCACGACTACAGGCATCCCTGCCCGCAATTCCAACCACAATGGTGCCGGCCATGCTGTCACAAACTACCCGTATATTGAGGGCACTTCTTATGTATCACCTTATGTCAACAACACAGGCGAATGGTCAGGTGGCAAGAACCCTGACAGCCAGTGTTACCACGGTAACTACGGCTATAACGGCCAGACATCCAACTACGACCATTCCAAATGTGTTGTGGTTTATGATGCTCAAACATACGTGCGCCTGCTGCGTGGCAGCAACCCACGTGGTGGTACGATGTACTTCGGCCAATAAGAATAACGACCCTCCAAAAAAAACCCCGCAAGATATCTTGCGGGGTTTTTTGTTTGTCGTATCTTTAGCAGTTATATGTCACGCATCTTAGCGAAGTGATCATCCCATCCTGTGTCAAATGCCATGCTTAACCCAAAGCTGTCTGCACCTGCAGTTTCCAATCCAGTATGGCGCATGGTAATCCGTGTGCCACCTTGAATCTCATCCAGTGCCCAGTGAACTTCGGTTTGTATATCGGGGAAAGGTTTGACCGCGAAACTATATGTCAGCGAAGTATAGGGCTGCATATTCAGAACCTTACCCCAACATAATTTGTCGCCACTTTCAGTGCCGAACAACACATAATCCTGCCCGTCTTGCAAATCTTGTTTCGGGGCGTGAAACCACTTAGCCAGTTTATCGGCTTGGGTTAAATACCCCCAAGCCACTTTTGCACTAACGGGTAAAAATAGGGTTTTTATCATTTCTGAAGTCGTCATTATTTTTCTTCCTCATTAACAAGGGATGCCAAAGCATCCAATTTATTATCCCAAAATTGGTCAAAATACGCGATCCACTGCATCATCGATTGAAAGCCCGCGCGGTTCAGCGAATTGATCCGCTCGCGCCCTTCGGCTTTCACATTGATCAGCTGCCCTTCTTCCAGAAGCTTCATGTGTTTTTTCACACCCGCGCGGGTCATATCAAAATGGTCAACCACTTCGCCGATGGTCATGTCTTGGCCTGCAAGCAGTGCCAGAATTTGCTGACGTGTGGGATCACCTAAAGCTTTGAAAGCTGCGACATTGGTTTGCATATGTATCTCCATATAATACCTTTTGGTACTTCTTATATAGTACCTTTTAGTATCATATGTCAACAGACAAAATAAAACCCCGTAACAGATGCTACGAGGTTTCAGATTTTAAAGTTAAAGATAGGCTTAATGCAGTTTTGCACCAACGTCTTTGATCGCCGCATCAATCATGCCGCCTGCATCTTTTGCAGACATCTTGGAAGCAATCACTTCACCGGCAACTTTTGTGGCCACTGAAATAGCTGTGTCGCGTACTTCTTTGATGGCAGAGGCTTCAGCCGATGCAATCTGATCTTCAGCCGCTTTCAAGCGGCGTTTGATTGCAAGTTTCAGATCAGCCTTGGCATCCACTGCCGCCGCTTTTGCTTCGCCTTTTGCGTTCGCAACGATTTTGTCAGCCAGTTCCTGCACTTCTTTTTGCTTACGCTCATAAGTTGCCAGAATTGATTGGGCTTCGTCGCGTAATGCACGGGCTTCATCAATCTCAGTTTTGATGCCTTCAGCGCGTTTGTCCAAAATGCCACCAACTAGGCCCGGCACTTTCAGATATAAAAGCACGCAAACAAACAAAACGAAAGCAACCGTTACAACAAAGGTTGTGTTGTTCAGACTAAAGAACGGGCCGCTTGATGCAAAGGCCGGTGCGGCACTGACAGCCAGTAGGATCGGGGTGGTTAATAATCTCATAATCTACCCTTTCAACCGTACCGTTACAGCCGCTTTGATCGCTTTCGCGTCACTGGCGGCTGGCATCACTGCTTTAACAATCTCACCCGCCGTATCAGAAGCAACCTTCTGCACTGCGCGCAAAGCATCGTCGCGAATTTCTTTGATCTTTACTTCACCTTCAGCAGCTTTAGCGGCAATTTGCGCATCTGCCTTGGCTATTGCTTTATCCAGATCTTTTTGGATATCAGCCTTGGTTTCAGCCACAATATTAGAGGCCTCAACGCGCGCATCAGCAAGTGCTTTGTTGTAAGCTTCTTCCGCTTCAACAGACATTTTCTTCAGCTCTTCAGCTTTTTCCAAATCACGCTGTATCGTATCATGCCGATCCGCCAACACGCCTGCAATCCGGGGGATCACAATGCGGTTCAAGACGACAAAAATCACGACAAGCGTCACCACCAACCAGAAAATCTGGTTTGGAAATGTTGCAAAATCCAGCTGCGGCATGCCTACGGCATGTTCAGATGCAGCTGCTTGTGTTTCAGATGCCATTGCACCCTCCCAAAAACTTGTTTGAACCAAGGCGGGAACGATAGGCCCCCGCCCGATAATCTAAAGGTTCGTAAAGTCTATTGGGCGTACATAAGCAGAAGAGCTACTAGGAATGAGAAAATTCCCAAAGCTTCCGCAAACGCAATACCGATAAACATTGTTGCTGTTTGACCAGCGGCTGCTGCCGGGTTGCGCAATGCACCTGACAAGTAGTTACCTACAACGTGACCAACACCAACGGCTGCGCCGCCCATGCCTGTACATGCAAGACCAGCACCGATTAGGGCACCCATTTGTACTAGATCGCCTTCTACTGCCATTTGATTTCTCCTTTAGATTTACAATGACTAAAATTATTTACTCGGACTTAGTGACCGCCAGGATGCAACGCATCATTTAGGTACACACAAGTCAGAATTGCGAACACGTAAGCCTGAATACAGACCACGAGCATTTCCAGGCCGTAAACGGCCATAATTGCAACGACGGGAAGAAACGCTGCAAACCCAAGCTTTAATGTAAAGCCTGCGAAAACTTTGATCACCGCGTGACCCGCCATCATATTACCCGCAAGACGGATAGAGTGGCTGATAGGGCGCACGAAGTAAGAGATAATCTCGATCAGGGCCAAAATAGGCCGCAGGATCAGCGGGGCTGATGAAATCCAGAAAAGGCCCAAAAAGCCAATGCCGTTTTTATAAAACCCAATCGCTGTAACTGTCAGGAAAACCGCCATCGCCATAACCGCGGTCACAGCGATGTGGGCGGTTGTGCTGAATGCGCCCGGGATCAGGCCCAAAATGTTGGCTACCAGAATAAAGATAAACAGGGTGAAGATATAAGGGAAGTATTTCACGCCTTCTTTGCCCGCAATATCTTCCAGCATCTTATATACGAAAACATAAATACTTTCGGCAATAGATTGACTGCGCGATGGCACGATAGCGCGGCCGCGTGTGCCCACAACCAGCAACAGAATAATCGCAAGAACCGTAAGACCCATCCACAAGGTTACATTGGTAATTGTGAACATCCCGATTTCACCATGACCAAAAAGCGGCTTGACCAAAAATTGATCCATGGGGTGGATATTACAACCAATATTGCCTTCAGTACTGGTACACAGGTTTTCTGTAGCTGACACGTGTCTATCCTTCATCTGTAACGACTAATCGTCGTCATACATCTTGTCTTGCCCTGCCGGTGTGCTTGGCACATCCAGCTTCGAATTCTTTTCCTGAATCTCTTGCGCGGTGCGCATCATCGTGCGCACGCCTGCGACAAAACCCAGCATTGTGAATATTAGCATGAACACGGGACGGGTGTCCGTTAAAGTGTCTATGCCGTATCCAATGGCGAAACCCAGTAGCAAACCGACCACCAGTTCCGTCACCATCTGCCAGCCCACGCGGGCTGCTGTGTAATGGCTTTCCTCGGCTTTCACGGGCTGTTTCGCCCGCCGTGCCGCTTCCAGTTTTTCACTCAGTGCATCTCGTCGCTTTGGATCAGGGCCATCAGTCATTTGGGGCCTCCTTTTTCCGTGCTTTTATCTACACCTAGACAGTTGTGCGGAAAATAGGGTTAAGGGGGGCAAGAGTCAACGAGATTGTCCTGGTTGGGACATCTTGTAAGAGATTGTTTTAAAATGGTTTATTTATTAACAATGCGACGGGGCAGTGGGTGATTTTGCCCAGATATCCAGATTACACGGGTTTTTGTACATTCAACCATTTGGTTGAAAATAATTTGCATGTGAGCGCTTCTCACTGGAAAAACATTCAAACAACACATATATATTTATGTATGTTATTTAAGTTATTAGGCCCAAAAAGATATCTAATATTTAACTCCTTTGTTGAGAAGCATTTTGGGTTCTATATAGCAATTCTGTTCATAAGTATTCCCTCTTTAATAATGTTGCCGTTTTTTGGACTGTATTATTTTGGAAACCTCAATCAGGAATTCACTGACATCGGATTCACCCGCGCTAAAATCACCGGAGCAACGGTAATAGAATCCGATGATGACCGTCAGGTAATGCATGTCAGTTTCATCACTTCGGATGGCACCAAATTTTCAGCCACCGTTAGACGACGCTACTTTGCGATGAAAGGCGATATTATATGCTTAAAGCAACGTTTAGGTGAGGATAAGAAAACGCGCCGGTTTCGGCAAGTCGATGCAGAAAACTGCCAAGACCTAAAGCTGTTCACGGAGCCAGACCCCCCGCTTGTGCGCTGAACACCGTTCGCACCCCTAACAGACCTTAAACCTTTGCAGGTGCATACTACCCCTACTAGCAAAAGTAGCTCACGGGTTTTCAAAGGGCGTATAACCGCGCCAAATGTGAAGACCACCACAACTTAACAGTTAAGAACAGGTACAAGGGTCACCACCCCTTGTTCGGCCTTATAACTACAAACGGCAGGCCTGCCTTCTTATAGATACATCCCATATAAACTTAAAAACCCCGCCAGCCAGATAGTGGCGACGGGGCAATAAGCTATGGTGCAAGATCACCCGAACAAGTCGGGTGATGACGTGATGGTTAATAATCCCACATGTAACCGATCCCTTACAGGATCAGAATACGGTATTCGCGGTAAAACTAACGTTACTAAACTTAAGGCTTGTTGGTTCGCACATCTTTAAAGCGCACCAGAACCCGCTGACCTTCGTCCCAAAGGTGCAGATTGGCGCATTTCAGGCTTTCCCAAAGCGTTAGGCGTTTGATCTCGCCCAGAACCGGGTGATCACGCAGAACTTCGGGCAGGCGGTAAAACGGGATGCGGCTATACAGGTGGTGCACATGGTGGATGCCGATGTTGCCTGAAATCCATTGCAGAGGTTTTGGCAGCGCATAATGCGAAGAGCCGTAAAGGGCGGCGTCATGCATATCCCAATCTTCGGGTTGATCCCAGTGGGTTTCTTCAAACTGGTGTTGTACATAAAATAACCACATGCCCGCCGCAGAAGCGGTAAAGCTGGTGATCGCGAACACCGCAAAGAACTGCCAGAAGCCGATCATCATGACCAAAATTGTATAGGTGATCAGCATCATTGCAGTGGTGCCCATGGTGGAAATCCAGTATTTGATACCCGCTTTCATAAAGCCAACGGGCAAGCGTTGCTGGATGCCGAAGATGTAAATCGGGCCGATAACGAAAATCGTGAACGGGCTGCGATACAGGCGATACATAAACCGACCCCATCTGGTGTCGGCCTTGTATTCCGCCACTGTCATCGTGTAGATGTCACCAACACCGCGTTTTTCCAGATTGCCGGAACCCGAATGGTGCATCGAATGGCTACGGCGCCATAATGCATAGGGTGTCAGTGTCAGAACGCCCAGACAGCGCCCGATCCAATCGTTTGCGGTACGCGATGAAAACAAAGAGCCGTGACCACAATCATGTTGTAAAATGAACAGGCGTACCAAAAAGCCACCGCCCATGACGCCCAAAATACCTGTCAGGAAATAGCTGAATGAGATAGAGGCCCAAGCCAGTGTCCAGCACCCGAAAAAGCCTGCCATGGTAATGGAAAGTTCGAAAACACTGCGCCAGTTATTGGGCGTGCGGTATTTTGCCAGAACGCGCAACCAGTCTTTTGTCGCTGTTTCCTGCGCTTTTGGGGCTTCTTGCCCGGTCATATAGTTCATTGCGTCAAAACCCCAAGTCTTTTGTTTTGCGGCAAGCTACCTGATAAACTATCGTTCTGAAAGATATATTCTGATTAAAACACTAACCTTTTACTAGTTTTTTACCTGATCCAGGCTTTTCGCAACCGCATCCAATCCCTGCTGTTTTTCCGCATCTGGCATAAAAGAAGCAACAAAAGAGTTCTTGGCCAGTTGCACAATTTCCGCAGCATCCAGTCCGACGGCTTTGGCAACTTCTTTATAATTATCATTGACATAGCCGCCAAAATAACTGGGATCATCGGAATTGACTGTCGCCAGCAAACCCGCCCTTAACGCCCGCTTTATCGGGTGCTGTTCCAGCCGTTCAATGCCGCGTAATCGCAGGTTTGACAAAGGGCACATGGTCAGCGGCGTTTGGTCGCGCAGCATGCGCGCGATCAATGCAGGGTCTTCAAAGGCGCGATTGCCGTGGTCAATGCGCTGAACCTGCAGGTCGTCAAGGGCGGTTTTCACATAAGCTGCAGGCCCTTCTTCGCCTGCGTGGGCCACGGGGATAAAGCCATGCGCGCGGGCCTCGGCAAACACACGGCTGAACTTTTCAGGTGGATTGCCGGCTTCGGAGCTGTCCAGCCCAACCCCGAAAATATGGTCTTTGTGTTTGCAGGCACAATCCAGTGCTTCAAATGCTGCCTCTTCGGGCAAGTGGCGCAGGAAACACATGATCAGTTTGGATGAGATGCCCATTTCTTTATGTGCCGCTTCCAGCGCCGTTGTGATCCCGCCTAATGCGGTTTCAAACGAAATACCGCGTTCCATGTGCGCTTGCGGATCAAAGAAAATTTCCACATGGCGTACTCTGTCGCCGTGTACCTTTTCAAGATAGGCCCATGTGAGATCATAAAAATCCTGCTCTTCGATCAACACGGACATGCCTTGGTAATAGACATCCAGAAAGTCCTGCAAATTGTTGAACTCATATGCCGCCTGTACTTCCTTTACGTTCGCATAGGGCAGATCAATCTTGTTACGCTTGGCAAGGGCCAGCATCATTTCAGGTTCCAGCGTACCTTCGATATGAAGGTGCAGCTCTGCCTTTGGCAGGGCGTCAATCAGGGTATTTAAATCCATTGTCATCTTTCCAGAAATTCCTTCATTCGCACCAAAGCGCGTTCAATACTTTCAACCGAATTGGCATAACTTAACCGAATATAGCCTTCACCCAAAATGCCGAAATCCGGCCCACCGATGGTGGCGACACCTGCTTTTTCCAGCAGGCCGGTGGCCAGTTCTTTGGCACCATAACCCGTTTGCGAAATATTCGGAAACGCATAAAACGCACCCAAGGGCGTGATACAACTGACGTTCGGTAGGGCGTTCAGTCCTGCCACCACAACCTGCCGTCGGCGGTCAAACTCCGCAACCATTTCCGCCACACAATCCTGCGGGCCCTGAAGGGCTGCCAATGCCGCCCATTGTGCGGGGGCATTTACGCATGACCACGAATTTACCGCCAGTTTGCGCGCAGCATTCATCAACGCATCGGGCCATATGGAATAGCCTAAACGCCAGCCTGTCATCGCATAGGTTTTTGACCAGCCATCCAGCAGGATCAGGCGGTCGCGGATCGACGGGTATGTCAGCAGTGACACGTGTTCTTGGCCGTCATAAGTCATCTGCCCGTAAATTTCATCGGACATTATGGCAATGTCAGGCCAAGCATCCAACCCTGCCACCAATGCATCAATTTCAGCCTTGGGCGTGACCCCGCCGCAGGGGTTTGCCGGTGAGTTGATAATTACTAAACTGGTTTTCTGATTTAGTTGGCCCAAAACATCCGCTGCCCGAAACGCAAAACCGTTTTCTTCGCGGATCGGGATGGGTACGGGTTTGGCACCGGTGTATTCGATCATTGATCGGTAAATCGGAAAGCCGGGGTCAGGATACATAATCTCTTTGCCAGGTGCGCCGAACATCAAGATTGCCAGAAACATCGTCACCTTGCCACCCGGCACAATCAGCACATTGTCAGGCGATACATTTTGGCCTAATCGGCGATCAATATCCGCTGCCACTGCTTCACGTAGTTCCGCAATTCCCGTGGCCGCCGTATAGCCATGATGCCCGTCGCGCAGGGCTTTGACCGCTGCCTCGACAATATGTTCAGGGGTATTAAAATCAGGCTGGCCGATGCCCAGATTGATAATGTCGCGGCCTTCGTTGGCCAAGGCTTGCGCACGCGCCAAAACCGCAAATGCGTTCTCTTCGCCGATACGCGCAAGCCCGTCGTTTAGATGCAAAGCCATAGGCTATTTCTCCACCATAATTACCGCATCATGCTTGATCGGAAAGTTCACGGATCGCGCGATAAAACACACTGCCCCGACCTTGCCATGCAAAGCCTTTGCCAGCGTCGCGTCACCGCCTTTGGCAATCAGTACTCTGGGTGCCAGATGCACCCATGAAAACTGGCCGCTGCCATCCGCATTCATCGCCATTTCACCTGTGGCGTGGTCTTCATATCCCGTGACCACAATGCCCGCGTCATAACATAAATGCAGATACCAAAGCTTATGGCAGGTGGCTATGGAGGACACTAAAGTTTCTTCGGGGTTCCAGCGCGTGGGATCACCGCGAAATGCAGGATCAGCCGATCCCGCAATATCGGCTTTGCCTGCCGTACTGATCACATGATCGCGCAGATATTTGGTAAAATCCGCCGTACCCGTGCCGGTATTACCGACCCATTTAATATCTACTGCATAGGAATGTGTTTGACCCGTCATTGCCGCTCTCCATGAAATTGATAGTCGCAACCTAGGCTTGGCATATCCATAAGCCAAGCCCAAAAATCAACCAAATGGTTGACCTTCCCCCCTTGCTCAGGTTAGGCCAAACCCCATGTCAAACCCGATTGATCTTGTCTTTGCGGCCCTAGCCGACCCAACGCGCCGCGAAATTCTGACCATGTTGTTAGAGGATGATATGGCGGTGACAGACGTGGCTGAACCGTTTGAGATGTCATTGGCAGCCATTTCCAAACACCTGCATATTCTAACCCGTGCGGGCCTGATCGCACAGGAAAAGCGCGGGCGGGTGAAATGGTGCAAATTGCAAATGGACGCGATGAAAGATGCGTCTATCTGGATGGAAAGTTTCGGGCAGTTTGAATGCGTCAATCTGGATGCGTTTGAGAGGTTTTTGGAAGACCAGACAATTCAAGCTAAATGATGTGCAAATACTAACGGCTTAAAGCCTGATATTAACGCTTATCCGCCACACTTCCCCTAACGATATTTCAAGTAGGTTATGGGTGTTCATGCGTGTCTTTATTATTCTCTGGCTTTTTTGTTTCGCAATCCCCGCAAATGCCCAATGGAACCCGTTGTTCAATCCGCGCAACCCCGCGGTTGAACCGCTAACTGCAACTGAACAGGCCTATGCCAAAACCGCATGGGCCTATTTTGCTGATAACACTGACCCTGAAACGGGGTTGGTACCATCAGTGCGCAACTTCAAATCCATGACCATGTGGGATCAGGGCGCCTATCTTCTGGCCACGGTTTCGGCCCATAAGCTGGGGCTTATTTCACGTGATGAGGCATCGGGGCGTATGTTGCGCGCATTCAACAGCGTTATGCGCCTGCCGCTTTACAGGAATATGCTGCCCAACAAAGCCTATAACATCAGCAGCCTGAAAATGACTGATTACGCCAATAAAGAACTGACTGAGGGTATTGGCTGGTCAGCCTTGGATATCATGCGGTTTATGTCAGGGCTTTTGGCAGTGACCGACGCTTTTCCAGAACTGCTGCCTGTCGCCCAAAACCTGCTGGATAATTGGGATTTACCAAAACTGGTAGAAGCGGGGCGCTTTCGCGGGCTTGCAGTACGCGGTCAGGCCAATGGGCGTTATGTGCAAGAAGGTCGTATTGGCTATGAACAGTATGCCGGGCGCATTGGGTTGAAGCTGGGCCTACCTGTTGAACTGGCTTCACAATACGAGCCTATTTTGCGTTGGCAGGGGTATTTCGGGCTGAACCTGCCGGGCGATGCCCGTTCAGAAGACAGCCACGGGATAGCTGCCGTGACAACTTCTGAGCCCTTCTTGCTGGAAGCGCTGGAATTCGGTTGGCGTGATGACGCTTTTTGGGTGGCAAGCCATGTCTTTGACGCCCAAGTGTTTCGCTACAATCAAACCGGGCAGCTGACGTCATTGTCCGAAGACCACATCAGGGGCAAGCCCTATTTTTCCTATAACGCGGTGCTGGTCGGCGAAGAACCCTTCATCAGCGTCACAGCCAAACGCATAGATGTATCGGACAAGCGCGGCATCTCGACCAAAGGCAGCTTTGGCTGGTGGGCATTGCTGCGCCACCCCTATACGTTCGCTTTGCTGGAGAACCTTGAAGGCTTGCAAACTGATGAAGGTTGGTATGCGGGGTTGTTTGAGGCAGACATGTCCGCCAATGAAATCCTAACGTTGAACACAAATGCGGTGGTGTTGGAAGCGTTGCATTATAAGGCGTTTGGGCCATTGGTGCAGTAATTACTCTTCATCCCTTAACAACATCACCAAAGCCACAATCGTGGCCGCGACCCCCAGTAGCATCAATGCAGGTGGCGCACTTCCTGTCAGAACAAGTTCCCACAGGATTACCCATGACGGGGTCAGGTAGGTGTAGGCCATCACCTTGGCACTGGGCAGGTACATGGCGGCGAATTGTAGTAAAAAGAACGTCATTGAGCTGGCGCATACTGCCAGATAGAACAGCGTCGCCCAGAAATACCACGGTAATATGGCCCAGTCAGTTGCGGCCAGATCAGGCGCACCTAGTGCCAGCAGGATGATGGTGGCGGCAAGGATCATACCGAAGGTGAATATCACGGTTGGCTCGCCCCGGTTCAGGTGGCGCACAAGAGGGGTGTATAATGCGTGTGCAATGCAGCCGACAAAAAACACCATCTCGCCCCGGCCTATGTCAAAGGCGATCAGGGCGTTTAAGTCACCACCGAAAATTACCCACAGGGCACCCGCAGCCCCGACGGCCAGTGCCAGTCCCATCCAAAGCGTGGTGATCTGGCGTAATATAAAATATCCAAAAATCGCAGACATGATCGGGGTTAAGGTAAAGACAGCGGCGGATGATACGGGCGAGGCAGTTTTCAAGCCTTCAAACATCAAAGTGAAATAAATCGCAAACAAACCGCCCAGTACGACATAACGCCATGGTGCCTTCGTATATTCGCGCTTGAAACCTGCGCGCATCGCGGCCAGTGAGCCGACAACAACGCCTGCAATCACAAAGCGGATCGCCATCATTGCTGCGGGTTCCATTAAATTAGCCACCCGCGTGCCAAAACTGAACGATCCTGCAATCAGGATCGAGAACAGCAGCATCGCCAAATGGCCACGTTTTATGTTTGTGTTACCCATATGGGGCACCCTTGGCGGGTTAGGTCAAAGGTGCAAGGGTTATTTAATGTGCAGAGAAATATTTTGCCAGGAAGGCTTCCAGAGCGGCCCAATATTCCGTTTTGTTTTTTGTGGTCAAAGCTGTTGCCCCGTGGCGGCCGGAGCCTTTGGGTTTGAAAACCGTAACGGGCGATGAAATGGTTTTGGCGATGGTCGTGATCTGCCCGACTTCACTACGTGCCGCCGTCAGAAAAACCGGGGCTTTGATCTTGGCTGCCGCCGTTCTGACACGTCGCCCGTCTGAGAAATATTCGCCCGGGGAAAATGACATGACCGCATCAGCAAAGCCCGTATCATTACCTGCTATAATTAGTACAAGAGATGCAGAGTAAGATGAGCCTATTACGCCAACCTTTTTGGTTTTCATACCTTGGCGCGCATAAGCCCCGGCCGCTTCAAGATCAGGGATAGCGGCGGCATACCCCGCACTGTGCCCGATGCCTGCAACCGTTTCATTGCGCACCCCGTTAATGCCCCCACCGGAACGCTGATCAACTGCAAGTGTGCGGTACCCCAAAGCCTGCAGGCGCAGGGCGATATCGCGATACTCACCGCGGCTGGCCCCTGCCATGTGGAACAAAATAATCACAGGACCGCGCGCCTTGCCGCCAGTTTCGGCTGTAATTAAAATGCCGTCAGCGGCTTTGAACTGAACCGTTTCGGCAGGTGCCACACCCGCAGTTGTCGCAATTAAGAATAAAACGAATGTAAATATACGCATCAACATAAACCTTTCAATCATAGGCATGCTGTTTACCACGGCTTGGCAGCGTACACGAATAACAAAGCTGTGGTGCATTGTTTCAGTGCCTCCAAAGTGGGCAAACATATCATTGACTCGCCCCTCTCCCGTCGCTAAATACGCCCCAATCCAACAAGAAGTGCCAAACTTCTGGTCTAAGGATCACCATCAGTCAGCGAGTTTCGCCCACTGGTGCGTTTTGCGTTTGGCGATTTACTTCTTATAAAGGTGCAACGTGTAATGGTCGAAAGGGCCCGCAGATATGTTTGAAAATCTATCCGACCGCCTTTCCGGCGTTTTTGACAAGCTAACCCGTCAAGGTGCTTTGTCTGATGAAGACGTTTCAGTTGCATTGCGTGAAGTTCGCGTGGCTTTGCTGGAAGCGGATGTTTCACTGGCTGTGGCGCGCGATTTTGTTAAGGCCGTGCAGGAAAAAGCCGCAGGGCAAAACGTTACCAAATCGGTAACGCCCGGTCAGCAGGTTGTGAAAATCGTACACGACGAGCTGGTGCATTTTCTTTCCGGTGAAGACGCTAATGCAGGCCAGCTGAAAGTTGATAATCCACCCGCACCCATCCTGATGGTCGGTTTGCAAGGCGGTGGTAAAACCACCACAACCGCCAAGCTGGCTAAGCGTTTGAAAGAGCGTGAAGGCAAAAAGGTTTTGATGGCGTCATTGGACACCAATCGACCAGCCGCGATGGAACAGCTGGCAATTTTGGGTGTGCAAATCGGTGTGGACACACTGCCGATTGTCAAAGGTGAGACCCCTGTGCAAATCGCCAAACGCACCAAGCAACAGGCCACTTTGGGTGGTTATGATGTTTATATGCTGGATACTGCAGGCCGCTTGCACATCGACGAAGTGTTGATGAATGAAGTGCAATCCGTGCGCGACATCACCAACCCACGCGAAACCCTGCTGGTGGTTGACGGGCTGACCGGCCAAGACGCGGTTAATGTGGCCGCAGAGTTTGACGAAAAAGTCGGCATTTCAGGCGTAGTTCTAACCCGCATGGATGGCGATGGGCGTGGTGGTGCAGCACTGTCGATGAAAGCGGTCACCGGCAAGCCGATCAAATTTGTAGGCCTTGGCGAAAAACTGGGCGCGCTGGAAGAGTTCCACCCTGAACGGGTTGCAGGGCGCATTCTGGGCATGGGCGATATCGTTTCGCTGGTGGAAAAGGCGCAGGAAACCATAGAGGCCGAACAGGCCGAGCGGATGATGAAGCGGTTCAAGAAAGGTCAGTTCAATATGAACGACCTGAAGACACAGCTTGAACAGATGATGAAAATGGGCGGCATGCAGGGTGTTATGGGCATGATGCCCGGCATGAATAAAATGTCGAAAAAAATCGAAGACGCGGGTGGCATTGACGACAAAGTGTTCAAACGCCAAATCGCGCTGATCCAGTCAATGACAAAAATGGAACGCGCTAACCCCAAGATCATGCAAGCCAGCCGCAAAAAGCGGGTGGCGGCGGGTGCGGGCCTATCTGTACCTGAAGTGAACCAACTTCTGAAAATGCAACGCCAGATGGGCGACATGATGAAGAAGATGGGCAAGGGTGGCATGTTGAAACAGGCGATGAAAGGCATGTTCGGCAAAGGCGGCGGTATGCCTGAGATGCCCGCAGGCACAGGGGCCGATGCGCTTGATCCTAAAGCAATGGAAGAAGCGGCCAAGAAAATGGGCAATCTGCCCGGTCTAGGTGGTGGTGGATTGCCGGGCTTAGGCGGCGGATTGCCACTTGGGCTGTCAGGGTTCGGGAAAAAGAAATGACCCAGACTCAAATCCCAACACTTCAAACCGAGCGACTTATTCTGCGTGGGCCAGTCATTGATGACTTTCCAATCTATCGCGATTTTTTTGCTGACGCCGTTGGGTCAGGAAACTACGGTGGGCCGAAACGCCCAGATGATGCATTTCGCACCCTTGCATACGATATAGGCCATTGGCACTTAAAGGGATTTGGGAAGTGGATAATGCAACGGCGCGATGATGGCGTTGTCATTGGTGGATGTGGATTGGTTCAGCCAAACGGATGGCCACGCCACGAACTTACATGGTGGTTATTAAAAGAACATCGTGGGGCAGGGTATGCAACAGAGGCTTCTCATGCTGCAATTGAGTTCGGCTATAATGTTCTTGAGTGGCCTGTTGTTGAAACCCACATGCGCGATGAAAACCTAGCTGCACGTGCAATTGCTGAACGCCTTGGCGGTAAAATTGTCCTGCGCGAAACTTTCCCCGATGGGGTAACACGTGATATTTTTGCTTTGCCTGTGAAAAATAGTCAGGCCGCAACATGATCCGGATACCCAACCTTGAAACAAAACGCCTGATTTTGCGCAAACCCGCAGCCCATGACTGGGATGGCTTTAAAGCATTTGCCATGTCCGATCGCGCCATTGGCATCGGCGGGCCGTACAGTCTGGGCAAAGCATGGCGCAGTTTTGCCGCTGAAATCGGCCATTGGGACATGTTGGGATACGGCATGTTTGCCGTCACCCAAAAAGGCGACGACACCGCCATTGGCTTGATCGGCCCTTGGTGCCCTGTTGATTGGCCTGAAAATGAACTGGCCTGGATGGTTTGGGGAAATATCGAAGGCAAAGGCGTAGCTTATGAAGCGGCTGCCGCCGCCCGCGACTTTGTGTTTCATGAACTGGGTTGGAAAACCGCAGTCAGCTATATTGACGAAGGCCTGGAACGCTCTTGCGCTCTTGCCGTGCGATTGGGCGCCCGCCTTGACCCCAAGGCAAAAAGCCCCGAGGGCAAACCGAGCCTTGTTTACCGTCACCCCACCCCGGAGGTTTTATAATGACCGACACAACCCAAAAAGCCGCTGACATTCTGGCCGAACACCGCGAAAGCATTGATCGCCTTGATGCGATCTTGATCTACTCACTGGGCGAGCGGTTCAAGCATACCCAAGCAGTGGGCAAACTGAAGGCAGAGCATAATTTGCCGCCTTCTGATCCTGCGCGTGAAGCGCAGCAAATCGAACGTCTTGAGGATTTGGCAAAACGCGCCAACCTTGACCCGCAATTCGCGACAAAGTTCCTGAACTTTGTCATCAGCGAAGTCATACAACACCACAAGAAACATCAGGAATAATAACAAATGTAGGGTGGGCTTCAGCCCACCAACCACGCCATTATAGGAGAATATAACCATGGCTATGAAAATCAGACTTGCCCGTGGCGGCTCAAAGAAACGCCCATTTTACCGCGTTGTTGCGGCAGACAGCCGTATGCCACGCGATGGCCGTTACGTTGAAAAATTGGGTACATACAACCCGTTACTGCCAAAAGACAGCGAAGATCGTGTAAAATTGAACATGGAACGCGTACAGCATTGGTTGAACGAAGGCGCACAACCTACAGACCGTGTAGCGCGTTTCTTGGAAGCAGCTGGCGTTGTTGCAAAAACAGAGCGTAACAACCCAGAACGAGCCAAGCCAGGCAAAAAAGCCCAAGAGCGTGTTGAAGAAAAAGCGCAAAAAGTAGCGGATGCGGCTGAAGCTGCTAAAGCTGCAGCTGAGGCCCCTGCGGAAGAAGCACCGGTTGAAGAGCCTGCTGTAGAAGAAGAAAAAGCGGCTGAATAAGCACGTTTTGGAATTGGAGTAGATATGCGCGAATTTTCGCAAGATTTCCAATCCGAACTATACGACCTGATGAAGTGGCGCCGCGATGTGCGCCACTTCAAACCCGACACTGTTGACCCTGACTTGTTGCGCAAATGTCTGGATGCATTCCACATGGCACCGTCCGTTGGTCTGTCGGAACCCTGGCGAATTGTGGCTGTGAATAGTGCAGACGCCCGCCAAAAATCTTTGGATAATTTCAAGGCTGCCAATGCCGATGCGCTGGTGGGTTATAATGAAGGCAAGGCGGAGCTTTATGCCTCGCTTAAGCTGACAGGTATGCGCGATGCACCTGTGCAGCTGGCGATTTTTTGTGAAGAAGATACACCGAAAGGCAGCGGGCTGGGTGCGCAAACCATGCCTGAGATGCGCCGTTATTCGGTGGTGTCCGCAATCATGAGCTTCTGGCTGGCAACGCGGGCTTACGGGCTGGGGTTGGGCTGGGTTTCGATCCTTGATCCTGTTCAACTACGCAGTGACCTTGACCTACCTGACAACTGGTCGCTGGTCGCCTATCTTTGCCTTGGTTGGCCGCAAGAAGAAACTGACACACCCGAACTGGAAAACGTTGGTTGGGAAATGCGCGATGCGCAACTGACAACGTTGATTGAAAGGTAGATTATGGCTGACAATAATCTGATCTGCATCGCAGCCGTCATCGGCGCCTTTGGCGTTCGGGGCGAATTGCGGGTGAAAAGCTTTTGCGCCGAACCCAGCGATCTTGCCAGCTTTGGCCCGCTTTTAAGTGAAGATGGGTCAGAAAGTTATGATCTACGCATTGTCACCCCCGTAAAGGGTGGGTTTTCCTGCCGTATCAAAGGCGTGCAATATAAAGATCAGGCGGATGCGTTGAGGGGTTTGCAACTTTATACCGACCGCGCAAACCTGCCATCGCTGCCCGATGACGAGTATTATCATTCTGACCTTGTGGGCTTGGATGTGTTTGATACGGGCGGCGAAAAGCTGGGGCATATCACGGCAGTGCATGATCACGGCGCAGGCGATTTTCTGGAGATCGCTGGTAAAGGGATCAAAAACACCGTGCTGTTGTCGTTTACCCTTAAGGCTGTTCCAACGGTAGATTTGAAAGCACGGCGGGTTATTACTGATCCGCCGAAGGGTGTATTTCCAGAGGCTAAGGATGAGCGATAAACCCACAAAATCCCACGGCCGATTGGCAGTGCGGCCCAGTTTGAAGCCGCGCGAATTGATGACGGATACGCCTGATATTCAAGGGGCCTGGAAGGTGAAAATTATCACCTTGTTTCCGGAACTGTTTCCGGGTGTTCTGGGTGGTTCACTGACAGGAAAAGCCTTGAACGAAGGCTTGTGGAGTTTGGAAACCATCGAGTTGCGTGGCTACGGTATTGGCAAGCATAAAGACGTAGACAGCCCACCTGCAGGGGGTGGGGCGGGTATGGTGATGAAGGCCGATGTTGTGGGGGCTGCCCTAGAAGATGCACGGCGTGGCACACCTGTTGACCCCAACGCATGGCCAGTGATTTACCTTAGCCCGCGCGGCAAACCGTTGACACAAGAAATGGCGCATGGGTTTGCCAAGGCGCAGGGCATGACACTGCTATGCGGGCGGTTTGAAGGTGTCGATGAACGGGTTTTGGAGGAATACAAAGTCCAAGAGGTTTCCATCGGTGACTTTGTCTTAACGGGTGGCGAAATTGCTGCCCAAGCCCTGATTGACGCCACCGTGCGCCTGCTGCCCAATGTGTTGGGCAATGATCAAAGTGCGGTGGACGAAAGCTTTTCGGACGGATTGCTGGAACACCCGCAATATACCAAACCTGCCGAATGGCGCGGGCGCAAGATACCTGATGTATTGCTGTCTGGGCATCACGGCAATGTGGATAAATGGCGGCTGGAGCAATCTGAGAAGATCACGCGCGAACGTCGCCCTGATTTGTGGGATGCTTACAAAGGTAAGAAACCCTAAAGTATCGGGTAACCGTTTTCATCGCATTTCCCATCTACATCATCCTGCGCCTGACTTGTTACACCCTCCCCCGTAAGCGTCGCAACTTCCGCCCCGATTTGCAATTCGGAAACCTGCCCGAAATGATTGGCCCGAAGCACACCTTGCTTGTCGATCAGGATCACGCTGGGGGTGCCTTGCATCTGGTAGGCTTGCATCGTTGCCGGCATATTCCCCTGCCCAGCCTGATCCACACCAACAGGGAAAGTCAGATGGTATTCATATAGGAAGGCTTCCAATGACACAGGCGTCATTGCGCCGTGGTGCTCAAAAACTGTGTGCAGGCCAATGACTGCCACCTGATCTTTGGGGAACATTTGATGAATTTTCTGCGCCATGGGCAAGCCGTGGGAAACACAACCGGGGCAAAGCATTTGGAAGGCTTCAATGACCACAACCTTGCCGCGCAGGCCCGTAAGCGTAATGTCTTTGTCAGTGTTGAACCACTTACTGACTTTCAGTTCGGGGGCAATGGAAGCGGGCATTCTGGTATCTCCTTATCACGTTTCGGGTCGCGCAGATTGCACGACCCGTTTTGGGCATACTACTTGATTTTTCCCGATAAACTTAAATCACCCGATGCTACATCAAACACATCCGTGACACACAACAGCGGCGCGTGAACATTTGCATTTACTTTCAAGGCAGATGTGACGCCATCATATGATACGCCAGCTATAGCTTGTGCATCGGAAAAGGCAGTAGTTACAGTAATTTCCGGCCCGTCAAACAGCGGGGTAAAGCCCGGGCTATCCAAATATATCGGGAAGCCCGGCCAAGTTGCAGGCATCTTGGGTATAGCCCCTTTCGGGATGTCGCGCACAGCCAATGCCCCTTCACCACAGGCTTCGGTAGGCGCCAGAACAACCCAATGGCTATGCCAATCATTACCGTCATTTGCCAGATCACCATCACCATTTTCATCATAAAGTGGTGTGTCGTCAAAATCAGGATGGCTGGTAACGGCCAATGCCAAAATACCTGTGCCACCTTCAAAGCCAACGGTAGAAGGGTCAAGGGATGTTGGCCACACATACGACAGCACAGGTGCCCCGCCCAATGCGCCTGAGGCGGTGGGTTTTTCTGAACCGGCCGCGCCATTTGTAGTCATATGGAAAGTAACCGTACGACCTTTGCGGTGGACATGGGCTGCCAGAATATCAAAGGCTGCAACTTTTGAGGTGTCCGCTTCAGATTTAACGGCATCATCCATATGAATGGCATGGTTTTCATTGGCAACAGCAGCGGTGGACAGGATTGCCAAAGCGGCGGTTGAGATCAGTATCTGTTTCATTTTCGATTTCCTTTTTTACAGAATCAGTATGGTGATCTTATTAGTATCGAGTCGATACTATTGCAATAGTAATTTCGAGTCGCTATATATTGCCCATGACCCAGCCTTTGAAAATCCGCACCCTAATCAACCGTATTGGCCGCATTGATGCAGCAGGTGGTTGGTCTGATGATCTGAACCCCACGCAGTTGGCCGCCCTTGGGTACTTAGCGCAGGCAAACCGCTTTTCGCGCGCGCCTTCACATGTGGCGGATTTTTTGGGAACCACGCGTGGAACAATGTCGCAAACGCTAAAGGCGTTGGAACGGAAGGGCTATGTAAGTGAACTGCGCTCTAAGACGGATAAAAGGTATATGTCGTATGATTTAACCGCAAAAGGGCGTACGGCAACTGCGCGGCCTAATCCATTGGAAGACGCGTTAAGTACAACAGATCGTGCAACGAATGATGCCTTGGAAAACGCACTGACATCGCTGTTGCAAGCCATGTTGCAGGCAAATGGGGGCCGTGCCTTTGGGCAGTGTATTGAGTGTTCTCATTATCGCACGAACGGCACCAAGGGCTACTGTGATTTGCTGTCAGTTTCTTTAACCCCTTCTGAAACCGAACAGATTTGCCATGAACAGGAACCCAAACGCAGCGCATAGCAATCAAATAATATGTCAGCTATATTGACTTATTTTTCATTCTGCCCCACTCTACCTAAAGCCTGTTGCAAATTGGGATATTGGGATGGATTGGAAAACACTGCTGGCCACGCGAAACTCACGGATGAAAGCCTCTGAAATTCGCGAAATTCTGAAGCTGTTGGATCAGCCTGATATTATCTCTTTTGCCGGCGGTATACCTGACCCCAAACTGTTTCCCGTTGAGGCCTTTCAACAAGCGTATGCGCAGGCTTTAAGTGGCGATAATGCGCAGGCCGCTTTGCAATATTCCGTCAGCGAGGGCTATGTACCCTTGCGCGAATGGATCCGTGATGAGATGGGTGAAGTCGGGGTGCCGTGTGATATTGATAACATCCTGATCACTTCGGGATCACAGCAAGCCCTTGATTACTTAGGTAAACTTCTGATCTCACCCAATGACACGGCCCTTGTTGGCTGGCCCACTTATTTGGGCGCGTTAGGCGCGTTTAATGCTTATGAACCAAACTATGACCAGCTTTATCCCAATAGCAATCGATCAGCTGCGGATTACGCACAAACCGCCGATGATAAAGGCGGACGAGTAAAGTTTGCATATACATCCGTGGATTTCGCCAACCCTACGGGGGTAACATTGGATGGTCAGGAACGCGAAAACCTGCTGAATTTAGCAGATGATCTGGGCATTGCGATTATCGAAGACGCGGCCTATCAATCGCTGCGTTATGACGGCACGGCGGTACCACCGATTCTGGCACTGGAAATTGCACGCAAAGGCACGATTGATGCCTGTCGCACGATTTATACTGGCAGCTTTTCCAAGACATTGTCACCAGGCCTGCGTGTGGGGTGGGTCTGTGCTGCAAAACCTGTAATTACGCAAATGGTTTTGATCAAGCAAGCCTCTGACCTGCACACACCAAGCATCAATCAGATGGTTATTAACACTGTGGCCCGTGGTGGATTTGATGCGCACGTCAAGACAACCCGCAACGCTTATCGCAATCGCCGCGACCACATGCTGGCAGCCCTTAAAGCGCATATGCCCGATGGTGTTGAATGGACACACCCCGAAGGCGGCATGTTCATTTGGCTGACCTTGCCCAAACATATCGACGGCACAGAGCTGCTGGCAAAATCACTGCAATCGGCACGGGTGGCCTTTGTGCCGGGGCAAGCATTTTTTGCCGATAGATCAGGCGCCAATACCATTCGGCTGAACTTTTCACTGGCGGATGGAGATGTGATTGATGAAGGCATTATGCGGTTGGGGCAGCTTTTAGATAAAGAAAAATAGCCCTCGCATAAGCCATTTTCCGCTGGCTTATAAAAAACATCTGACGAATCTACAGCGCAGGATTAAAGGGGGCTGACGCTGCGCATAAGCATTCCTTATTTTCAGCAAAATGCACATACAGCTTTCTTCTGAACGAAAGCAAAGGAAGATATCAATGCTGTCACGGCGACAATTTTTACAGGGCACCGGGGCCACTGGATTTGCAACACTTGCCGCACCGGCACTTGCGATCGGTGATTTTGAACTTAACATCATACGGCAACGCACCAATGAAACCTTTTGTGGTGATCTGCTGCGTAAAGGCCTGTTCAAACAGCGCCTTGATACCGAAGCACTTCAACGCCTGAACCACCTGATGCGCGATCTGCGCGCTGATGCCATTTGTGAAATGGATCTGGATCTGATTGAACTGGTCGGGCGCATTCAGCGGCACATTCCTGATCGGCAACTGCTGATCACCTCGGCCTACCGCACACGCGCCACAAACAATGCCATTCGGGGCAGTGCGCGCGGCAGTCTGCATATGGAAGGCAAAGCATTGGATATACGCGTGCCGGGGTTTTCCACCCGTAAACTACGTGAAATTGCGCGCGCTGAAAGTGACGGCGGTGTGGGTTGGTACCCAAGACGTGATTTTATTCATGTGGACACGGGCGAGCGTAGGGATTGGCGGCGTTAGGCCAAAGCACCTTTGATGTTAAATCAGCTTAATGCCCTTAATCTTGCGCGGATGTATTTTGCCGCCGACCTGAAGTGGCTTGGCCCCGCCGCTTCCGCCCAACGGCCCGGCACCCATTGATTATTAGCACCTTTCATCGGGCCGCCATAAAGCTGTTTGTTTGAATGCCCCTCGATAAACTGAAGCAGTCGCTTATAGCTTTTTTGTAAGGCTGCATCGGCATCACGCCACCCCATATCCGCCTGCTGATCCCGAAGTTTCGCATTGTAGCGTTTCAGTTCATTCCATTTATAGCCCTTTGCCGGAAAGAACACGGGCTTGCCCGCAAGCCCATCAGTGTACCACCCCAAGAACAGGCCAATCCAATGCGCCCTGTGTGCGATCACATCTTTAATTGATGTATCGTCATCGTCTTTAAGAAGGGCGGTTTCGGCATTAACGGTCTGAAGCAGTTTTTCAAGTTTATTGAACTCTTTTTGCGTTACTTCAAGCAGTTCAACTTTGTTTTTGGCAGCCATGTCATACCTCTCTTTCGTGTGCATTATATGATGAAGCCTAAGAGGCTGCATTGATCAAAATCAAAAAAACATAAAATAACAGACACGCACGATCCCAAGCTGTCATCCCCCCTTGCCTAACACCCCCATTCACCCTATACCCCGACCACTTGGTATGAACGGATTCGCACCCGTGGGTTTGTCTGTGCCAAAGGCCCAAAGATTTTCGGGTGTATGATGACGGGAATACTTCTGCCCGTAGGTATTACATGTGTCGCTATTGCGATCCGAATGATCCGGAAAGCCTGCAATTAAATACGTCGACCTAATCTCTGGCGGGCGCACCTGCGGACCCGAGTGAAGACCAAGAGCAATAAGGACGAGACATAAACATCGCCATAAGGCGAGCAAAGGAAAACGTTATGAACTTGATTGCACAGCTTGAAGCTGAACAAATCGCAAGCCTTGGCGCAGACATCCCTGACTTTAAAGCAGGCGATACCGTGCGTGTAGGCTACAAAGTAACCGAGGGCACGCGCTCTCGTGTTCAAAACTACGAAGGCGTTTGCATCGCACGTCAAAGCGGCGACAGAATTGCTGCATCTTTCACAGTGCGCAAAATTTCTTTCGGTGAAGGTGTGGAACGTGTGTTCCCACTATATTCAACAAACATCGACAGCATTACAGTTATCCGTCGTGGCCGTGTACGCCGCGCGAAACTGTACTACTTGCGTGATCGCCGTGGTAAATCTGCGCGTATCGCGGAACAAACAAACTACAAACCGAAATCTGCGAAATAGGAGCGGTAAAGATGAAAAAAGAACTGCACCCAGATTACCACACGATCACTGTTCAAATGACAGATGGATCAACGTACGAAACACGTTCAACTTACGGCAAAGAAGGTTCAACACTTGTGTTGGACATCGACCCGTCAGCACACCCTGCATGGACTGGTGGCAACCAGAAACTGATGGATGCCGGTGGCCGTGTTTCCAAGTTTAAGAAAAAATACGAAGGTTTGGGGTTTTAAGAACCACACTTTTGATGAATTTAAGAAAGCCGTTCCTATGGGGCGGCTTTTTTTCGTTTAAACGCACAACCCTGCTTGTCACTGGGCCGCAGGTAATTGTGGCATAATAATCACGGGTGATTCGCCCCAATCAAATGAAACTGGCAGGTTTCAAAACGTGTATTGATTCGCGCCCCTTCAGTGAGTAGTTTTTCACTAACCAACAAAAGATTGGAAACGGGCCAGTGCATTTATCGATTGTCGTACCTTGTATGAATGAGGAAGAGTCTATTCCTTTGTTAATCGGGCGTTTAACCAAGGTTACCAAACCTTGGGGGGATAAGGCCGAAATTATTCTTGTCGACGATGGCTCAACGGATGGAACTTGGGCTTTGATCCAAGCCACCAGTAAAGACGTCCCCCAATTACGCGGCTTGCGACTGTCGGCAAACCGCGGACACCAGATTGCATTGACCGCTGGCCTAGAGGCCGCCAAAGGTGAGCGGGTTTTTATGCTGGATGCCGATTTACAGGATCCGCCCGAAATATTGTCTGAAATGATGGTAATGATGGATCAGGGTTACGATGTCGTTTACGGACGCCGTGCGAAACGTAAAGGTGAAAGCCTGTTCAAACGCGCGACCGCGTTTCTGTTCTACCGGATACTAAATAGTCTTTCAGATGTGTCGATCCCGAATGATACAGGTGATTTCAGGCTTGTCAGCCGAAGGGCTTTGAATGCTGTTCTGGATATGCCTGAACAGACCCGCTTTGTACGCGGCATGTTTGCATGGGTTGGATACAAACAAATCGGGCTTGAATATATTCGCGAAGCACGAATGGTTGGGGAAACCAAATATCCGTTCAAAGCAATGCTGCGATTTGCAACTGATGCTTTAACAGGGTTTTCATTGCGCCCTTTGCGGTTCGCAACCCGGCTGTCTTTCTTAAGTTTGTTTGTGACTTTGCTGATGGCGATTTATGTGTTTGGATCACTGATCCTGTTCAGCACCGCACCCGGTTGGGCATCAATGGTTTTGGCTGTTAGTTTTTTCTCAGGCATCCAACTGCTGACACTGGGTATTCTGGGCGAATATATCGGGCGTCTTTATGTCGAGACCAAACGCCGCCCGCTGTATTTCCTTTCTGAAGAAGTAGGCACCAAATCTGCACAACTTCAGAAGGAGAAGTAGTGGACATTTTAAAGCACAACCAAATCATAAGATTTGCAGTGGTCGGCATAACTGTCGCCTTGTGCTACGTGTTATTGTACTTGGGGTTTATGACCATTGGGTTTTCACAGCTCGCAGCAAACGGGTTTGCGTTTATCATAGCCGTTATCGTACAGTATATCGGGCAAACCTTATGGACCTTCAAACGCCCCTTAAGTGTTCCGGATCAAATTATGCGCTTTACCTGCGTTATTGGTTTGGGGCTGGTGGTCTCTGCCGTCATAACGGGGTTCATAGGCCCTGCATTTGGGTGGGCTGACTGGGCGGCGGCTATTATTGTGATCATCATTCTTCCAATACAAAACTATCTGTTCTTCAAGATTTGGGTGTTTTGTGAAAACGGTGCTTCAAAGGAAAAAACATGACGCATATATATTCAGATCAGTTTTTTGATTACATTGACGGCGGCGCAAAATCATCCGCCAAACGGTTAATATCAGCAATGCACCCGCTGCTTGGTGCAACCAGCGTTCTGGATTTGGGCAGTGGTCGTGGGGTTTGGCTGGGCGAGTGGCTGAATGCAGGTGTCACTGATGTGATGGGCGTTGATGGCGATTATGTGGATCAAAGCCGCCTTGCAATTCCTGTGAAATCCTTTCACGCTACCGATCTTACAAAACCATTGGAATTGGGGCAGCGTTATGACCTTGCGCAAAGTCTGGAAGTTGGCGAGCACTTGCCAACAGCAGCATCCGAAACACTGGTGGAAAGCTTAACGCACCATAGTGACCGTGTGTTGTTTTCAGCGGCAGTAACCGGACAAGGCGGTGAGTTTCATATCAACGAACAACCGCTGTCATTTTGGCAAGAACTGTTTGCTGCGCGTGGTTATACTGCATTTGACTGCGTGCGCCCAAAATTAAAAGCCGCTGGTGATGTTGAACCTTGGTACAAATACAACACAATCCTATACGTCAATCAGGCAGGCCGGAAACACCTGCCTGAAGAGATTTTGGCAACCGAAATTTCCAAAGGTAGCAAAGTGCCAAGCGCCGGCACTCTGCTATGGCGCCTTCGCCGCGTGATCGTATCTTTTCTACCCCGAGCAACAGTAACTTGGATTGCCCAGACACGTGCTGCAATCATTGCACGCAAAGCGGCGGCACAAAATTAATGGTGATGGCCCAAAGCGATGTGCTTCCCATGCGGCAAGGCACAATAAAACGGCTTTGCATTGTCATTGGCCTAACTTATCTGGCGATCATGTTAATCTCAGCAAATTTGGTGCTGGATCCAATGATCCGGCATGATGATTTCCCGGCATTACTGGCTGATCCATCCGGGTTTTATATCAAAACCTTAACTGAAGGCCGCTGGTTGAACTATTGGTGGCATTTGCGGGGCGTGGTAACACCCTCATGGCTTAATTATGCGCTTTACCAATTTTTCTGGGTCACATTTGCTGGCGCATCCGCCCTGAACGCCTTTAGTCGCAATAGCCCTTTGAGCTACATGGTTGCATTATCGATTATGATCGCGGTAACGTCACAGGCTTTGTTGATATCATTATGGTTCAACACGCTTATTCCCGGCCTTGGTCTGGTTGCACTTTTTGCAGTACTTGCAAACTACCTGTCACATAAAACGATGCAGTACCTATTGCTCCTTTTCGTTCCTTTTACACTTATGGCATACACAACTTATCCTTTTATTCTGCTTGCAATATGTCTGACTACAGCCACAAGACAACGATCAATACGTGATTTAAGCACTCTGGTAATCATGTTTGTGATCAGTTTCACACTGGGTATTATGCTGATCTACGGGTTAAACTATTTCGAACACGGCATCTTTGGTATGAAAATGGCCGAATGGCGCGAACCAACGCCGGCAAAAAGCCTAAGCGATGCAGTTGCAAATTTAGGGATGGTCAAAACCTTCGCGCTGGAAGCGGTCATGATAGGTGCATACAGCAACCCTATCGTTGCATGGGCGCATGGTATCATTTTCACGATCGTCTTAATTGTATCTGCAAAGTTTCGCCCCTGGTTCACAATGTATATCATTACGGGATTATCGGTCGGGTTGGGTTTGCTGTGTTTGCAAATAATACTGAATGGCGTTTCTGTGCCACCGCGCGCCGTTGGATTTGCTTGGTTTTTATACAGTATCCTTTGTGTCAATGCTGCCTTGATAAGTCTTAAAAGAGGGGGGATTTATGCAAGCCTACCTTGGAGCCTAATGTTGGTATTAAATATAGTGAACTTGATGTGGGCGTTTGAAACTTATCAAAAGTATACGGTTTGGCAATCCGCAACCAAACAGCTTGCAATCAAGGCCGGTAGCCAGAGTGGGCAAATATTCGTCTTCGGCCAGTACACAACGATCCCCGGAGCCGATGATGCTGGCATACAAGGGTCACGGGGGCTGCAATTGCGTCTTAAATACCTAACTGGGCGCGAGGTGTTCATATGTGATGAGACGCCAGAAAAATGTGATGGTATTTCAGTAGGTAATCACACTGAAAATGCTATGCTATCTACCAGTATTCAGCAGTTATCTGGCAATACCATCATTCAATTGCCTATGGCGGCCAAGTAAATATTATCGAGCCCAGGGGCGTAGTGCATAAACAATATTGTAATCGGATTCTCAATAGCGCATAATCACATTAATGCCTTTCTTTTTAGGCAATGGGGTTTTGAATGGCACATATAATTGTTTTCGGAAACGAAAAGGGCGGATCGGGTAAGTCCACTACTGCAATGCATGTATTAACGGCGCTTTTACGGTCAGGTAAAACCGTAGGAGCCTTGGATTTGGACCTCCGGCAGAAAACCCTGACGCGCTATATACAGAACCGTATTTTATATATTGAACGCACGGGCATCCGCCTGCCGTTTCCTGAAACCGCTGTGCTGAAAAAACCCAGTGAGTTGGGGATGGAACCAGGGTTCAATGCCACTTTACGCGCCTTTCAAGACGGCATTGCACAACTGGACCAAAGCAATGAGTTTATCGTGGCGGACTGCCCCGGGACCTACACACAGCTAAGTGAACTGACACATGCAATGGCCGACACGCTGGTCACACCGATGAATGACAGCTTTGTCGACTTTGATTTACTGGCGCGCGTTGACGGACAAACCAATAAGGTAATCGGGCCTTCGATCTATTCTGAAATGGTCTGGAAAGCCCGTAAAGCACGCGCTGAGACGGGCTCTCGTCCGATGAACTGGTTTGTAACCCGCAACCGTATGCATTCACTTGCAATGAAGAACAAACGCCGTGTGGGTGAAGCACTGGAAGATTTGGCGCGCCGCATTGGGTTCAAGCTGATCCCCGGCTTTTCAGATCGGGTAATTTTTAAAGAACTTTTTCCAAACGGGCTGACTTTGCTGGATTTACCTGAAGTCACGGACGAACCCTTAAGCATGTCCAATATCGCCGCACGTCAAGAAGTGCGCGATTTGGTGAATGCGTTAGAATTGCCTGGGGTTGAGATCGGATTTTAAGTTTCTCCAGCCAAATGGCTTGAAAATTCTGCTTTTAAAAAATCACTTTTATTCGAGCCATTTAAAACCTTAGATAATTTCCCCTTGCCATCAAACAACAGCACAGTCACATGCGGCACAAAGTATTTATTCGCAAACGCGCTACCTTTTTTGCTGCGAATATTCGCAACTAAATATTCAAAATCACCGGGGTTGAAAGCCCTTAATGCATCACGGGTTTCGCGTTGCAGTGCCAGACACACCGGGCATTGCGGGTCATGTATTTGAACAATCGCAGGCCTGCCATTACCGATTTTACTAAGATCATGCTCAGAGATTGTCGCCTGCACTTTGTTCAGTGCAAAATACCCGCCACCTGCAATCACGGCTATAGCGATTGTACCTGTGCGCATTTGCTTTAAAAATTTGCGGCGGTCAGCTTTTGGCTTCGGTGTGGTATGTTCAACATGCGCACCTTTAGGTTTCGTACGCAGTTTTTTCCGCTTCTTTTTCATGCTCACCCTTGGTTCTTTAAATCAAAGGCAATCTTTGGACCTTAACCAAATAAAGACAAATCAAAAGTAAGTGATTAACCGCTTAACTACCAGGCGACACCGTCACACAGGTTTGACTGCGGGCGCGTAACCGTGAACAAGTTTTATTTGCATCTGCTTGTGACAGATCCACAAACCGTGCGCGATAAAGCCGCGCACCATTAACTTTAACAGATGAAATTCTGCGCGAAGCGCCATCAAGCGGGCCCAAATTGCTAAGGGCGGTTTTCAACAGTGCTTTTTCCGCTTCAAATTTTGATCCGAATGCGCCTAGTTGAACCGACCATGCCCGACCAGAGGTTGACTTGCGAGAAATTGTGCGCGGTTCACTTGAAAACGGTTCTTCAGGCGCCGGTTCTGGTGTTGTACGCGCAACAACTGGCACAACTTCGGCAACACGCATTGGGGGTTTGGTTGTTTGCGGCAGCGCAACCGTTTCCTCGGTCACAGCTTGTGCAATAGCGCGTTCCACCTCGGCCTCATCCACAGCGGCAACCTGAACCGGTGCCGGACGCATTTTGGGGATAGGGCTTTTGCGAACCGATCCGCTAACAGCAACCTTAATTATCTTAGGCTGCACATTTGTGACAGGAGCAACTTTTTCAGGCTTCCGTTCTGCCAAACGCGGATTAACCCGCCCGAAACCCATATCAAGTAATTGCGCGATACGTGCATTACGCGTTGCAGATGTACGCCCACCAAAAACAGTTGCAATAACACGTTTGTTGCCACGATGTGCAGACGCAACAAGATTAAATCCTGCCGCATTCGTAAAGCCAGTTTTAATGCCATCAGCCCCACGATAACTGCCCAGCAGTCTACGGTTGGTATTATATACTTTTTTAATACCAGCATTCGTGGTTTTACGCGAAAACAGATTATAATATTGCGGATAGTCGTAAAATAGACGGCGGCCTAAAAGCGTCATGTCACGCGCTGTGGACAGATGTCCCGACTGCGTTAAACCATGTGCATTTTTAAACGTTGTGTGCTTCATGCCAATACGCCGACCTGTTGCCGTCATACGGCGCGCAAATGCGGCTTCACTGCCAGAGATTGCTTCACCCAAAGCAGTGGCGGCATCATTAGCAGATTTCACCGCAGCGCCACGGATCAGATAGCGCAATGCAATACGTTGACCAGCTTTCAAACCCAGTTTTGAAGGTGGCTCATTCGCGGCGTTTCTTGAAATCTTAATCTTGGTATCCAGTGAAATCTCACCGCGTTCAACCGCCTGAAACACCACATAAAGCGTCATCATTTTTGTCAAACTTGCAGGGTGAAGGCGTGTATCGGCATTACGCGAATGTAGAATTTGCCCGGTGCGCGCATCCATAACAACAGCCGCATAGGGTGCTGCATATGCGCTTGAACTGATGAGCACGCCCATGAATAAGGACACGACAACAGCCGTTAACCAGTGATTTACCTGTCTTAGCATCGGTTACTCCGATATCTGCTTTACTGCCTCATCCGCTTTTCGCGGTAATTATTATCAACAGAGTAACATAGGCTTTATTTTCATAAAATGTTTATTTTTCAAAACCTTAAATGTTGTTTTTCAAGCAACAAATAGAGGGTGAAACCACTGAAATTACTACCCCTAGTGGTTTTACTGTTAGTACCCACAAGTTTCTTGCCCCAAAATTGCCTTATTTGACTGCAAAACGCCCTTTTTCTTTTTGAAACCACGATATATCCTACCCTGAAGTAAGTTTCTAATGCAGAGCAAAATGACCGACAAAATCACAGCGTCCCAAGATGACAACCCCGATGGGGACACCCATGTTGTCACCAAAACCAAGCCCAAAACTGCCAAGCCGCCGATGTATAAGGTGATGCTTTTGAATGATGATTACACACCGATGGAATTTGTCGTACATGTGCTGGAACGGTTTTTTGCGATCAATCACCAAAGCTCGATTGAAATAATGATGACGGTTCACAAAAAAGGGGCCGCCGTGGTGGGTGTGTTTTCCCATGACATCGCAGAAACCAAAGTGACCCAAGTGATGGACTTGGCCCGCAAACATGAACACCCGCTGCAATGCACAATGGAAAAGGAATAGGCGCACCGCCTGACCCCGATGATGGCCCAAACCTCCCGACTTTCAAAACTGTTTGAAACCCTTAATGATGACCTGCCCAAGGGCGGCCCTATTGTGGTAATCCGCGCTACGGATAACCCTGCTTACCGCCGATTTGACCCCGCTGACTTGCATTGTCTGCAAAGTTTCAGACCCGTGTATGAACGGCTTGAAAATATGGGCCTGACACTTGTAGATCGCTTGCCTGAAACCGCCACTATGGTGGTGGTTGAACTGACCCGTTCCAAACCCGAAAACTTGGCAAATATCGCCAAAGCTTTTGGGATTTTGGATCAAGGCAGTACACTCTTTATTGACGGGGCGAAAACCGATGGTATCGACAGTGTTTTAAAGGCAGTAAAGAAACTGACACCTGTTGAGGGCAGTTATTCCAAAGCCCACGGAAAAACCATCTGGTTGGTGAAAACCCAAAACGAAAATCCGTTTCAGGCATGGCTGGGTTTAACCGATATGGCGAACAATAATGATAATTACTGGACAGTTTCCGGCACTTTCAGTGCCGACGGAATTGACCCTGCCAGCGCGTTTTTATTTCAGAATATTACCATAGCCTTAAAAGGCAAAGGGGCTGATTTAGGGGCGGGTTGGGGCTACCTTAGCCAACACGCTTTGCAGACTTTCCCCGACATCAAAACAATAGATTTGTTTGAAGCGGAACAGGTCAGCCTGCAATGCGCGCAAAAAAATATCACAGACCCGCGTGCGGCATTTCACTGGCAAGATGTGCTTTCCATGCCTGAAAGGGCAGTTTACGATTTCATCGTGATGAACCCGCCGTTTCATGTATCGCGCAAGGCTGATCCTGACATTGGGCGCAATTTTATCATCAAAGCATCCAAATTGCTGAACCCCAAGGGCCGGCTTTGGATGGTAGCCAATAAACAGTTGGCATACGAAGCTACTTTAGACGCGTGTTTCAATACTTGGTCTTATGTAAACCAAACCAATCAGTATAAAATCATCCACGCCCGCAGGCCCAAATAGTAAACTGGCCCTACCGCATAATTTGCCCTAAATTACACCAACAGAATCACAAAGGTGCGCAATTTCATGTCTTTTTCGATCGAAGGTAAAACAGCTATTGTAACCGGTGCGGCCAACGGCATTGGCTTGGCCATTGCCCAGCATTTCATCGCCCAAGGGGCCAACGTTATGCTAGCAGATATGGATGATGATAAGCTTTGCGCTGAAAGTGAAGCCATAGGATCAGAACGTGCCCAGTGTTTTGGCGGGGATTTACGCAAAAAACTGACCATCGCCAACTTGCAATCGGCCACAATAGGCGCGTTTGATCGCATTGATATCTTGGTAAACGCCAGCCGGCAGGTGCTGGCATCTAATCCGCTAGACGCCAAGGAAGACAGCTTTGAAGCTTTGTTCCAACAAAACGTACTGAGTAATTTGCGGCTGACGCAATCCGTGGCTAAATATATGATTAAACAGGCCAAAGCCGAAGGCAACAAAACAGCAAATACGATCGGTTCCATTATCAATCTCAGCTCCATCGCATCTGAACGTACCCATCCCGATACTTTGGCATATTCCGTTAGCTGTGCCGCTTTGAACCAGATGACCCGGTCATTAGCGGTCAGCCTTGCGAAAAACCGAATTCGCGTAAACGCCATTGCCGTTGGGTCAGTTATGTCTGCCAATTTGCAAGAAGCGTTACAAGATGATGATGATCTGCACGAACGCATAACCAAAATCACCCCATTAGGCCGCATTGCCGAAGCCCAGGAAGTCGCCGAAGTGGCACAGTTTTTAGCTGCGGAAAGTGCCAGCTTTGTCACTGGGCAAATCCTAACCGTTGACGGCGGCCGTTGTTTGATAGATCCGCTGGATACTGCAGTACATTAAAACAATTTCGGGATCAGGATGTTTAACCCGATGAAAATAACAAACAAAGCCTCCGCAAATGCAGAGGCTTTGTTCTAGTCTTCACATTATTGTAATGTGTTATTTTTTATCTTCTTCATCATTATTCGGCAGGTTGAACAGGCTATCCGCATCAATAATAGGCTCTTCTTTTTTCGGCTCGTCACTTAAAGTGAAGTTTTCAAACGCGCTCAAAGCACCTGGAATTTTAGGTTCCTCCGGCATATGCAAAGACTGCTCGGTTGAAAGCAGTTTCATGCGTTCTTCTTCCGACATCACGCCGCCTTCTTTTTCTTTTTTCTTGGCGGCTTTTTGTACGGCTGCATCCAGCTCAAGCTGTTTACACAGGCCCAAAGCTACCGGATCAATCGGTTGGATATTGGCGATATTCCAGTGGGTACGCTCGCGCAAAGCCATGATTGTAGGCTTGGTTGTACCAACCAGTTTCGAAACTTGACCATTAGTAAGTTCGGGGTGAAATTTCACCAGCCACAAAATTGCCGCAGGGCGATCTTGACGTTTTGACAGCGGCGTATAACGCGGCCCACGGCGTTTTTGCTCACCTTCAGCAGCAGCGTAGTACATCAGCTCCAACTTGTGGATCGGCTTGTCTTCGCCCTTTTTAATCTCTTCACGGGTCAGCTGATTATTAGCGACCGGATCAAAGCCTTTGATGCCTTGTGCCACTTCACCGTCCGCGATGCCGTTCACTTCCAACTCATGCAAACCACAGAAATCTGAGATCTGTTTGAAGGTCAAAGTCGTGTTATCAACCAGCCAAACAGCGGTCGCTTTAGCCATAATAGGTAGTGCCATTTTGCGTTCCTTTCGCATACAACTTGCCCGTGCCGAGAATCGGGTACCAGCCATTTTAGCCAGTGAATTTTCCGTTTCAAGAGGGGGAATTCAATGTCTATATAGAGGCGAATCACCAAAAGGAAAAGTCTTAAATGATACACGCGTTTTTTGCCCTGCTTTTAATGGCTCTTCCTGCCCACGCTGACGGCGAACAAGCTGGTGATTTTGACTACTATGTGATGTCACTTTCATGGACACCAACTTGGTGCGACCTAGAGGGCGACGCACGCCAATCCCCCCAATGCCAAACAGGTCGCGGCTATGGCTTCACCCTACACGGGCTGTGGCCGCAATATGCCGATCACGGCTACCCCAGCTATTGCCGCACGGCTGCACGCAACCCAACACGCACAATGAGCAACGGCATGGCTGATATCATGGGCACCAGCGGCTTGGCTTGGTATCAATGGAAAAAACATGGCCGCTGTGCGGGGTTAACTGCACAAGATTATTACACACTGGCACGAAAAGCTTACGCAAGCATTAAACGCCCCCAGATTTTTCGCAAACTGAAATCAGACGTAACCCTACCCGCCGCCGTGATTGAAGCCGCCTTTATGGAGGCCAATCCAACACTGAAACGCGACCAGATCACCATCACCTGCAAAGCCCATAAAATCCAGGAAGTGCGCATTTGTCTGACGAAAGATTTAGAACTGAAAGCTTGCGGGTATGAAGTTTCCCGCGATTGCGGGTTAAGGGATGCAGAAATGGGAATGATGCGTTAACCTCTAAAAACGTTAACACCCCGCATCACCCTTTTTTCACGATGCAATACCGACGTGTTACAGACGTAATACAGACATTGGTTTTCAAGCCGAATTGCCAGATATTAACCTTTTACCCGCAGCACAATCTTACCCATATGCGCACCCGCTTCCATACGCGTATGTGCGCCGCTTGCATCGCTTAAATCAAACACCTGATCCATCACAGGTGCCAAACGCCCCGATTCTATCAGGGGCCAGACTTTGGAGCGTAAATCATCTGCAATCCGGGCCTTTTGCAGCGTACTTTGGGGGCGTAGGAAAGACCCAGTCAGGGTCAGTTCTTTGGCCATCAGCTCGAACAGGTTCAGTGTGGTTTTCGGGCCTTGTAAAAAGGCAATATTGACCAGCCGCCCGCCACGCCCCAAAGCCTTGATATTACGCGGCGTGTACTCACCACCCACCATATCCAAAACGACATCCACCCCACGCCCGTTTGTGGCTTTCAGGGCCGCATCCACGAAATCCTCTTCGCGGTAGTTAACAGCTGTATTTGCGCCTATTTCCAGACATATAGCGCATTTCTCAATCGAACCTGCGGTGGCAATAACCCGCGCTCCAAAAAGCCGTGCCAGCATAATCGCAGTGGTGCCGATACCGCTGGTGCCTCCATGTATCAATAGGGTTTCCCCCGCCTGTAATTTGGCCTTGATAAACAGATTGAACCAAACGGTGAAAAAGGTTTCAGGCAAGGCAGCCGCTTCGGCCATATCCATGCCCTTGGGTACGGGCAAAACATGGGCTGCATGGGTCAAGGAATAGTCCGCATATCCACCCCCTGGCAACAGGGCACAAACGGCATCGTCTACGGCCCATTCGGTAACACCTGCACCCACAGCTGCAATGGTTCCAGCACTTTCCAAACCCAGCAAATCAGAGGCCCCTTTTGGTGGGTTATACAGCCCTGCACGTTGCAAACAGTCCGGGCGGTTAACGCCTGCGTAATGATTTTCGATCAGTACTTGGTTATGGCCGGGTTCTGGCATGTCACGTTTTGAAACTTGTAAAACCTCCGGTCCACCGGGCTTTGAAATTTCAACAACGCGCATCCCTACGCAACCTCTTGCTGGCTGAAACGTGAATGGGCATAATCCCAGTAAATTTCACGCGCCCGCATTGTGATGCGGCAATCAGGCATGATGCGGTCTTGGTATTTTGCCACAGGCATAACTTTGGCGATATTGCCTGTGCAAAAAATCTCATCCGCATGGGAAAAATCATCCAGTGTCATCATACCATCAGTCACCCTTTGGTTCCTTCACAGCAAACACGTCGGTTTCGACCAGCGACAGCGCATTATTAAAGCCACGCTTTCATACCATCAGCCTGCAACAGTTTAATCACCCTTTGACGATTCAGACCGTTCAGGAATGTGCCGTTTGGAACGGGTGTAAACACCTCACCGTCCTTCACAGCAAACACGTTGGTCGAGGCGGTTTCGGCAACGTTGCCGTCAATATCCAGCGACAGCGCATTATTAAAGCCACGCTTGCGGGCATCAGCCATGATGCGTCCGTTATTGGCGTATAACGATCCCGCCTTGGCTTCGGTCATCGCCATGTCCTGCCTAGGGCGACAGAAGGGGGATGTGGTTAGCGCGAACGTGCCGATCTTGGGCATGGGCAGTTCTTCGATGCAGATCGAAAAGCCTGTGCTGTCAGGGTCGACATCAATGATGCCGGGTGTGCCCTGTTTCGACCACATCATCGGGCGAATATATAGTTCGGCGTCGGGCGCGAACAATTTGCAGCCCTCTTCGCACAGACCAAATATGGTGTCAGTATCGACAGGTGAGGTCATGCCCATGATTTCGGCGGAATGGATGATGCGATGACAGTTCAAATCCAAGTCAGGGCGCACGCCTTCGAATTGGCGCGCCCCGTCAAATACCTGACTGCCCAGCCATGCGGCGTGGTCTGCGGCGCCGATGATGGGTGCATTACCGTGATGCCATTTACCTTCGTAGTAGGTGACTATTTTTCCGCCTAAAGCCATATCCGTGTTCCCTTTGAATTTCATTTGGGTAACTTTATTTCGCACGTCACTCAAGCCTGAACATGGCGGCGGGCGAAAATAGCCAAATTATTACCTATTTTACAGGCCGTGCTTTTGAAAGCTTTGCCTATTGCACGGCTTTGCGCAATTTATGAAGCCTTGGTTTTGCCGGGCAGATCATCAGGGGCATGGTTTGCAGGCTTGCGGATATCTGGCAGGAAAGACGCCAAACTTTTAGCCAGCGGGTTATCTTTCAGCTTGGCTTTGATCGTTTCAAATTGCATCACGTTTTCAATGCGCCGGTCCAGAAAGGCCCAAGTTTCGATGGAACCTTTGCTGTCATCGCCCAACCAAAACAGGACTGTGGATGAATAAACCGCAGATAATGTGGCACGTTTAGTGTACCAGTTTATGTCTTCAGATGTATCACCCAAAGCGTTCCAGATTTTGTCAGTTGTGGCCCATAAAGCTTGTGCGCCATCTGCTGCGTGAGACGGTAACGCGAATAAGGTTGCACCACGGCGTACGGCCTCTTTTTCACCCGCAACTGCCTCTATACGCAGTTGCACGGCTTTGGCGATGCGGTCGCGAAAACGCACGTCAGATAGATCAGCGGAAGCTAATGCTGCTTCCATTTCAGCGTCGCCTATGCGGTGGAAAGCCAAGGCCAAATCAACAGCACCACGCGGGCAAGCTTGAAGGGCAAGGCCTGCATCAACACCTGCATCCTTAATGGCCGCTTCCAGCGTGGCCGCTGACCAGCCGTCGAAATCAACATGGGGCAAAGCCGCTTTCACTAACGCCTTTTGGGTTTGTGAAATATGATCAGATTCGGTTTTTTTCGCTTTGGGCATAATAACCTTCATAGGTTAGGGGCAAGACTCGATTTAACTGTAGTTTAACGCAATTTTACAGCTTTGTCTGGGTAAAATCCGTAAATCCACACACCCTAGCACCCTAGACAAACCCATATCCCCCTGCTATATCGCGCGTTCCTGCAATTCTGCAAACTCTAACTCTAGAAAGGTGGTGTAACCACATGCAGGTATCAGTACGCGACAACAATGTTGATCAGGCACTTCGTGCCCTCAAGAAGAAATTGCAACGTGAAGGTGTATTTCGTGAAATGAAGCTTCGGCAGCATTACGAAAAACCAAGCGTAAAACGTGCTCGTGAAAAAGCCGAGGCAATTCGTCGTGCGCGCAAACTGGCTCGTAAAAAAGCTCAGCGTGAAGGTCTTTTATAAGACTTTAAAACGAACATCGGTTTTGAGTTTACCAAGGCCAATTTAAACCCCCGAAAGCATCCGCTTACGGGGGTTTATTTTTGGGCAACTTGTTTTTGTGAGCAAACTGCTTACCTTTTAAGCATAAGTTATAACTAACAAGGAGAATATCGTGAGTATCATGAAGGTAATTGAAGTGATGGCCGACAGCAGCAAATCGTGGGAAGACGCCACCGATCATGCGATTGAGCGCGCATCAAAATCTGTCGATAATATTGCGTCAGCTTGGGTGCAAGATCAATCTGTCAGCGTCGATGGCGGTAAAGTTAAGAAGTACCGCGTGACTTTGAAGGTCTCATTCGAAGTTAAGTAAAGTTAAAAAGCGTACGGGGCCTGCCCGTGCGCCTTAGTTCTGGCCTTCGTCGTCTTCGTAATATTTGGTGGTAACAACACCCTCTATTTCACCAAACCGCTTCATCATTTTTGCCGGAAAATAAGTCGATTTCAGGCTCTCAAACCCGGATAGTTGATGCAATATAGCAATCGTATTTATCGCACAGGTGGCATCTTTTGCCCGGCCTTGCTGAATAGATGCCGCTATTGCACGTTCAGCAACCTCTGGCGATACAAAGATTTTCTGTGAAACTACATGGTGTGATTTGCGTGCGTGAAAAGATTTATAAATCTTTTGTAACTGCGGGTTTAATCCGTAAACGACATCATGGCGTTCTGGTGCATGTGAATGTTTCCAACGCCCTGCAGGATCATACATGACAGTTTGACTGCCATTGATCAGCAATGAAGAATGGCCACCAGCGCCCGTTCTATTGTTGATCATAGTAAGTAATGTCAGCGAAGGGGCCTCTTTACTGGCGTACGTATATTGTTCCATTTGGGCTTTAGATGCAAATTGGTCTTTAGTACCATAACCGCAAGCCGTCAAAAAAATCGCCGCGCATAAAAGCGCAGCACTTCGTAACATTATCATTAAATTTCCCCAGTATTACAGTTATTTACGAATTAAAAATTGCTAAAAAAACCAAAATAGCGATACTGATAGATGCAATCCGGATCATCCAACGGATGAACCCGTCAAAAGTATTTTCCTGTACCGCCACATTCATTTCGCCGTGCGTATATTTAGCCATAACCAGTTCCTATCTTATATTTTCCGATGTGTATTTCACAATTTCGTGCTTTTGCAAAGTGCATATATGCTTTTTGTCTAGCTTGTCACATCGGCATCCAGATCCTTAGCCAGCTTAAACCCGATACGGTTGGGTTCAGCCTGTTCATTATCTTTTGTTGCCGCAACCAGCATGACATTCAACTGGCTGATGTGCTGTACCAGCTGCACTTTAGAACCATTCGGGTCTTCGCCATGAAAGGTTAGAATATCGGGGGCAAAATAGCCCATGCCTTGAATTTTCAACGTGCCTACATCACCGCCGGTAAAGCCCATGCCCACTTCATGATCGCTATCCAGTTTTTCTTCAAAATCTTTGATGTAAAGCACCATACGTTCATAAGCCCATTCTGCGGGTGATTTTTGCTCTAACGGTTTCTTTACAACACCTGACGGCAAAGGCTTTTGCACCACACGTTCACCGTTATCATCAACCATATAGGCTTCTGGCAATACCGCCGCTTCTATTGCTTCTGCCGTGGTTTTAATCTGATCACTCATGTTACAACCCTACTTAGTTTGCCAAATCCACACGCCGTCTTTATCGGCGGTTCTGGTGATCTTATCAGCCAGTAGCAAATGGTTCAAATGCGCCATAGCTTCCACCATTGCCAACCCGTAATTGCTGCCCTCAATTTTGCGTTTGAACAGCAGAGGGAAACAATCAACCGCCGTTCTAGGTTCTTTCAAAAATACCTCAAGGCGGGAAAGACCCCCGTGATGATTTTCAATCAGTTGATGTAACCGTGCCGGCAGGCCGGTAAAGGGTAGCTTATGGCCCGGAAAAACCAGATGATCTTCGGATGCAATACCTGAAAGGCGCGTGCAACTTTCCAGCCATTCAGCCAATGGGTCTGCATCCGGTTCAGTGGCATAAACACCGACATTAGATGATATTCCCGGCAGAATCTGATCGCCTGCAATGACCAACGGTTCTTCATTACACCAAAGCGTTGCATGTGCAGGCGCGTGGCCATTGCCGATATGGATCGTCCAGGTGCGACCCCCGATGGACAAAACATCATCTTGTTTGATACGGGTAAAACCAAGCGGCATATGGTGAACGATGTCGGCATAATTGAACGGGCCATTTTTCATGCGCCCATCATATATATCCTGATCCATGCCTGTTGATTTATAAAAAGCGGCTAGTTCTTCGGGCCATTCGGTTTGTACATCCAACGTCATCATCCGCGAATACAGCCATGCCGTACGGGTTGAGATCAGTTCAACATTATGATGTTTTTGAAACCAGCCGACATTGCCAATATGATCCGGGTGGTGATGCGTCATCAGCACTTTTTTCACAAGCTTGGCTTTTAGCGGGCCTGCCAGCAGGGTTTCCCACAATTTCACGCCGCGTTTAGAATGGTAGCCCGTATCAATAATCACCCAACCGTCACCATCATCCAGCGCATAAACATTCACGTGGTTCAATGCCATAGGTAATGGCAGGCGCATCCATAAGATGCCTTTTGCTACCTCTATCGCTTCGCCTTCTTCGGGTGGGGTGGCAAACGGAAATTCAATATTTCCAAACATCTTGTTCATCGGGCAGTATCCTTAATAACACTTTGGTCTTTGCATCCTGTCAGGCGTCAGTTTATGACAGGCCAACAATGGAACGGTAACGCGATGATGCGGGGCCGACAACATGGAAATACGTTTTGCAAACACAAAGCCTACGCAACACGCCCACGGATGTGGATAAAGCGGCTGCCGTTTTATCGGCAGGTGGGCTTGTCGCGTTTCCAACTGAAACGGTTTACGGGCTAGGGGCAGATGCACGCAACGGGCAAGCTGTGGCGCGGGTTTATGCAGCTAAAGGCCGGCCCAGTTTCAATCCACTGATTGTGCATGTGGCGGGCTTGGATGCGGCACGGCAATATGCTGAATTTAATGATTTAGCGCTACAGATAGCGGCTGCATTCTGGCCTGGCCCCTTAAGTTTGGTGTTGCCGCTTGCCGATAATCATGGCTTATCCGATTTAGTAACCGCAGGCCTGGATAGTGTTGCAATTCGCATACCGCAACACCCCGTTGCACAGGATTTATTGCACAGATTTAATGGCCCCCTTGCCGCCCCATCGGCCAATCCTTCGGGGCGTATCAGCCCAACTACTGCTTCGCATGTGTTGGATGATATGAAGGGCAAGATTGATGCGGTTTTAGATAGCGGGGCCTGCAATGTCGGACTTGAATCTACCATATTGAAAATCACGGGTACTGACGTATCCCTGTTACGCGCAGGCGGTGTTTCTGTTGAACAAATCGAAGCCGCTTTAGGGCATAGCATTGCAAAACCCAACGACCCCAAAACACCGCAATCCCCCGGTCAGTTACAATCCCATTATGCGCCCAAAGCGCAAGTGCGGTTGAATGCTAAAACAGCCCATACAAGCGAGGTTTTACTGGGCTTCGGCCCTGATTGTAAAACCGCCCAGCTGAACCTGTCGCCCGCAGGTGATTTGGTAGAAGCCGCCGCCAATTTATTTGGGTATTTGCGTGAAATGGATGCAATGGCACAAGGCAACATTGCGGTCAGTCCGATCCCGATGACAGGTTTGGGGTTTGCTATAAATGACCGTCTGAAACGCGCAGCCGCCCCCAGAGGTTAAGCCGTACCACCTTCGGCGGATAACAGACGCGGATCAAAGCCTAGGCTTTCGATGGCCCCATTCCATTTATCTTCATTCTTATCGGAAAAAACCAATCCCGCTTTTGCGTCACAAACTAACCAGCCGTTAGCCCGAATTTCATCTTCTAACTGCCCCGGCCCCCAACCTGCGTAGCCCAAAGCCAGCAAACATGCATCTGGCCCGTTGCCTTGGGATATATCTTCCAGAATATCCAAAGTGGCGGTCATGCCGAACTCTTCATTCACTTCCAACGTCGAATCCTCGGCAACATAATCTTTTGAATGCAGCACAAAACCACGGCCATGCTCCACAGGCCCGCCGAAATGCACCTTGATCGGGCGCAATGATTTGGCAGGCGTGATGTTCAGCTGTTCCAGCAAATCTGAGAATTGCAAATCAACAGCGGGCTTATTCACAATCAGCCCCATCGCGCCATCTTCGGAATGGGCACACATATATATCAGGGTTTTATTAAACCTAGGGTCACCCATGCCCGGCATGGCGATCAGCAGCTTTCCGTCAAGATGTGGTAATTCGGGTTTCTTATCCATATATGAAAGATGGGCTAGAAAGCCCTGCTCTGCAAGCGGTGATCACGGCAAAAAGCGGTTTGTTGCAAAAACGTGATTTTAAGTTCACCCATAAAGGTATAAGTAAACCATGTGATATAAGGCCTAAGCACAATGATTATGAGAACCTTTTTACAGTTTGGATGTGCGATTGCTGCATTGGTAACGCCTGTTGCCGCGCAAGATGCATCTGGGCAGATGGGGTTGAAAAACATTGAAGTGTTGAACGGCTGGCACACTGAAAACGGCACTTATATGGCCGCTGTTCGGTTTTCGCTGGAAGACGGCTGGAAAACCTATTGGCGCGCACCTGGGCAAAATGGCATTCCACCAAGTTTCAACTGGGAAGGGTCTGAAAACCTGTCATCCGTGAAATTCCACTGGCCAGCCCCAAAGGTGTATGTGCAAAACGGCATCAGCACGCTTGGCTATAAGGGTGATTTCATCTTGCCGATTGAGGTTACGCCCTCTGTCAGCGGCGACCCTATCAAGATTACATCTCAGGTCGAATACGGGCTTTGCAGTGATGTCTGTATTCCAGCAAGCGCTGCCATTGATGCGGTTATGGGCCAAGGCCCGGCATATCAGCAGGATTTGATAAAATCGGCCCTTGCGGCACGGCCCTTGTCCGCGAATGCGGGCGGCGTTCATGAGGTATCTTGCCAGATTTCACCCCGCGAAGATGGCATGCGCATTACCGCAAATATCACCTTCAATGACAACGCGCCAGATATTGATATGGCTGTGATCGAATTTGCAGCCCCAAATATCTGGATAGATCAATCGGATCTGGAACAGTCTGATAAGACCATAACGGCACAGGCTGATCTGGTCTCTTTTACCGATACACCTCTTGCGATGGATCAAAGTAAACTACGTATCACTTTGATCGGTAAAAAGAACGCGATTGAAATTAACGGCTGCCCTATTGCGGGTTAGGACGGCGCGCTAGAAATACCAATGCTGCAAATGCCAGCAGCATGATCGCGCACAAACCGACCACTAAACAGATCAATGTCGCCATAATAGGGGCGGTTGTGGCCATATCCGGCAAGGCTTGTGCAATCCACGGGGCGGTGGTTTGGGTGACCGCCAGATAACCGGAACTGGCCGCCAGTAAGATGGCGCAAGCCATCGTCGCAGCAATGAAAAGTCCGCGAAATTTAACGGGCAACTTATCAGCCCTTAAAATACGTCGTATTGTAGTAAACAGGCTGGATATATCTTTTTGCACAACAACCAGTGATGGCACCACTAATAGCACCAAAACCATGCCAAACCCCAAGCCGTAGCACAGGGTGATCACGGTTGGTTTTAAAAATAACGCCTGACGGGAACTTTCGAACAAGAGCGGCATCAAGCCAAGTACTGTGGTTAATGTGGTTAATAAAACCGGGCGCAAACGGTCTGCGCTGGCGTCTATAATCGCTGGAAACAGCCCGCGTTTTTGGGCGTATTCATCTATCGTTGTCACCAGAACAATCGAATCGTTTACAATAATGCCGCTCATTCCCAGCAAGCCCACGACCGAGAAAATTGACAGGGGCACATCCCAAGCATAATGGCCGTAGATCGCGCCCACCAGACCGAACGGGATGATCGACATCACCACGATGGGGCGCGCCCAACTGGCAAAAATCCACGTCAGGGCCAAGTAAATGCCCAATAGGCATAAGATGAAGCCCTTAAATGCATCACTTATAAATTCCTGCTCCTGCTCCGCCAAACCTGATTGGCGCCATTCAACGCCCAAGTCAGATGCTATTGCGGGCAAAATCTCAGTGCGCAAACTGTTAATAATTTCTTCTGCGCGGGTTGGGTTTTCTTCATCAATGTCACCAAACACAGAAACCATCCGAATACCGTTTTCACGGCGCACGGTGGAAAAGCCTGCTTTGGTTTGCACCGACACTATATCAGACAGGTTTACATATTTGCCCAAGACACTGCGCATCTGGGTTTTATCCAGAAAGTCCGCCGTCAGTTCGGTTTCATCCAGACGCACAGTCACATCAGAGGTGCGCCCATCCACAGGGAATGAGGCGGCGGTGATGCCGTTCAAACGATCCCGTAATTCACGGCCAATGGCGTCAATAGTAAAACCCAATGCCTGACCTTGCGGGGTCAGTTCTAGGATCAGTTCCTCTTTGTCGTAAGCTAGGCTGTCTTCCAGTGATGACACTTCGGGGAACTTTGACATCTGAGCTTTCAATGCTTCGGCGGCCTGTTTCAACACCTCAGTATTGGCCCCGAAGAACTGCACATCCAGCGCATCCCCACCCGGGCCAGAACGCCAACGGCGAAAGCTTATGGTTTCCAGTTGCGCGTGATTGCGCACCGCTTCCTTAACGCTGCCCAAAAAAACAAATGACGTGTAGGGGCGAAAATCCGCATCAATCAATTCCACTGCAATCGACCCCAGCAGATCTTTGTCTTTTGTTTCCGTACCAGATAGGCCACGGCCAGTATTGCCACCCACTTCTGTCATCACAAAAGTCACCGGGTTCACGCCGTATTTATCTTCATATTCCTTTGCGGTTGCTTCAACCGTGCGCTGCAATTCACGCACCATTTCCATAGTATCCCCACGATCCGCCCCTGGCAGCATCGCAACATTAGCCGAAATTGAGCCGCGTTCAGGCGCATTGAAGAACCGCCATTTTACGTCACCGTTAAAGAAAAGCGCCAGTTGTGACGCCAATAGCAAACCAACCATAGCCAACACCGGGTAGCGAAAAACCAGCACCCAGCGCATGAAGGATTTGAACACGGTATCACGGAACATTTTGAAGCCGCGATTGAACCATTTGCTGGGCAGGTCGTACCATTTATCCGCCTGTTGTCCGATGGAATGGCTCATGTGGTTTGGCAGTATTATGAAACATTCCACTAGGGACGCCAGTAACACGATGATCACGGTCAAGGGAATGTCGATGATTAAAGTGCCGAAATGGCCGCCGACAAAGGTCAGGCTCCAAAACGCCAGAACAGTTGTGACGGTGGCCGCAAATACGGGTGGAGCCATGCGTCGTGCGGCATTTTCAGACGCAGTTACCGCATCTTCGCCTAATGTGCGCACCCGAAAATCCGCGTGTTCACCAACCACAATAGCATCGTCCACAACAATACCAAGGCAGATGATCAGGCCGAACAATGACACCATATTGATGGTCAGACCGACCATATACATGATCGCAATCGCAGCGAACATTGCCGCAGGAATACCTGCCGCCACCCAAAATGCAGTGCGGGCATTCAGGAACAGGAACAACAGCATGACAACCAGTGCCAGCCCCATAATCCCGTTATCCAGAAGTATGCCCAAACGATCCGAAATGGCTTGGGAACGGGTGCGAATCAATTCAATGGCAACACCTTCCGGCAAGGTTTGTTGCATCGCATCGGCCACACGTTGCACGGTGGCCTGCATTTGAATGGCGTCCCCCTGATCGGCGCGGTCAACGCGGATGGAAATGGCCGGTTGATTGCCCACGAAATACGTGCGCCCACTGTCAGAGCCTAGGGCCGCGACCTCTGCCACATCCGAAATGCGCAGCTTTGAGCCATCGGGATTGGATTTCACCACGATGGATTGAATGTCTTCCGCCGTGCGTTTTTCAACACCTGTTTTCACTCGCGCCGCACCACCTGCCACATCACCCGCAGGGTCAGTATTAGCTTCGCCTGCAATCGCTTCTGCAATTTGGCGCAAACTTACATCGTGCTGGATCAGCGATAATTCTGGGGCAGACACTACAATTTCAGGGGCAGTAACACCACGAATCGTTACGCGCGTCACACCTTGGCGGTACAGGCGTGCAGCCAATTCATCGGCAAAACGGCCCAGTTGTTCGGCCGAAACAGGCCCCGTGATAACAACATCTGTGACACGATCACGCCATGCGCCACGACGTACGACAGGGTCTTCAATGCCGTCAGGCAGGTCGGTCACACTATCAACGGCCGCGTTTACATCATCATCGGCGCGCGCCATATCCCAACCAGACTCAAACTCCAAAAAGATAGTTGCACGGCCTTCTCTGGCAGTGGATGAGCTGCTTTCAACACCTTCAACGCCCAAGAATACAGGCTCTAGCAGGGCCACGATACCATCGTCTATTTCAGTTGGCCCCGCCCCTTCCCAAGTGACCGTAACTGTCACGTTATTGATGACAACATCAGGAAAAAATTGTGATCGTATTTGGGTTGATGCAGCAAAGCCCAACACCAGCATGATCACTAGCAACAGGTTTGCCGCTGTGCCATGGCGGGTGAAATAGGATAAAGCACCGCCCGCTGATTTTGGAAGTTTGCGCATCGCCATTAGCTAGTTATCCGTCGTTTGGTCTGAAAACAAAGCCCCATCCGCACGGCGCGGCTCCACTTTGATACCTTCGCCCAGTTGCGGTGCGCGTTCCAAAACCACCTCGCGCCCTGTTAAATCACCGATGGCAACAATAACCTGATCCCCTTGTTTGCGCAGAACCGAAACCTTGATGGCTATCAGCCGATCACCCTGATCCAAAACCAGCACTTCACCCGTTGCAGACACCGCTGTTGCGGGCAAAATGGCGACGTTATCCAATGCAGGTTCTTCCAGTCGTACAGAAACAAAATCACCCGGACGCACGGTTGCGACCTTGGCAGCATCAAGTGAGGCGTACAGTTCGCGGCCTGTTTGCCCTTCACCAACAGCGGCACTTACGCGGTCAATGGTGGCAGTTATTTCGGTATCAATCCCATCAAAGCGCACAAACACTTTAGCCTGATTTATGGTTTGGCCGCTTTGGCTCATGTGGTTAAATTCAATGTTTGAAATGCGAAACGACACTTCCAATGCATTGGGGTCAATCAACCTTGCAAGCCGTTCCCCGGAATTAACCAAAGCACCCAAATCCCCCGTCACATCACTTAGCACACCATCAAACTTGGCTATGACAGAGGTTTGCGCCAACACGCGCGTGGCTTCATCATCGTTGATATGACTGCGTGACAGGGCAATTTTCGCACGGTTAATGCGCGCCTTTGCATTAGCCAAAGCTTGGCGTTTCACTAGCGAAGCTTGCTGCGCCGCCGAGGCCGCAAGGGCCGCCGTTTCCAATGCCGTCTCTGTGCCAATACCACGTTCACGCAATGATGTTTGGCGTGTCAAAACCTGTTGTCGTAGCGCATATTGATGCTCGGCAGCCTTCAATTCATCCCCCGCCAGCCCAAAGGCTTCTTCAGCCTCACTTATCTCAGCTTTAGCTTCTTCAAGGGCAGCTTGCGACAGTTGGGCATTAGCGGATGCCGTGGCGGGGTCTGTTTGAAACAGCAACTCGCCCTTGCGCACAACCCCGCCTTCGCGAAAGCTTTGCGCCATTTGTACAAGTGCGCCACCTGATGCGGCACGCAATTCCAACGTGCGCCCGCTGATCACTTCACCGAAAGTTTCAATAATGGGTGTGGCTTTGATCGGTGTCACTGTCGCGACATTCACGGTAAAACTGCGTTCGCGCGCACCATTACCGTGCCCGCTACCTGTGTCATCTTTTTTCAATGCGGACGTTACAACCGTCACGGCAGCCAGTATCAATGCCGCCGTTAAGGCCGCCAAGAACAGGCCAAACAGGCCGCGTATCATAAATCTCATGGCTTCCTCGGCGTGAATTGGCAGGGCTACGTAGGTTTATACGTGTTTAATCTAGCATTCTGTCGGATCACGACAAATCATTTTTTACGCTTCTTATGCTCTTCAAGGCGCGGCATCATTTCTACGAAATTGCACGGCATGTGGCGGTAATCCAGTTGGTGTTGCAAAATTTCATCCCACCCATCCTTGCACGCCCCCGGGCTGCCCGGCAGCGCAAACAGATAAGTGCCGTGTGCCACACCTGCACAGGCACGCGATTGTACGGCAGAAGTGCCAATTTTTTTCACTGAAACCATCGTGAACAATGTGGAAAACGCATCAATCTGTTTTTCATAAACATCGCGGTGCGCTTCCACTGTTACATCACGCCCCGTCAGACCTGTGCCACCTGTTGAAATGATTACATCGATGGTTTCGTCTTTACACCAGGCGCGCAGTTGATTGGCAACTTGGTCGCGTTCATCGCGGATAATTTTACGATCTGCCAATATATGCCCAGCCGCTTCAAGCCGTGCAACCAGAATATCACCTGACCGATCTTCGGACAGTTCGCGCGTGTCAGATACCGTCAGAACGGCAATTTTTACGGGTATAAATTCACGGGGCACAGACATATTCTATCCTTTCAACCGGGCCTGAATGGTCAGCAAGTCTGCCCATGCATCCCGTTTTTTCAATCCGTCACGCAGCAAAGCTGCCGGGTGGAACATTGGCATCACGGGCCTATCAAAGGCAGATGTCCAGTTGCCGCGCAGGCGGGTTATACCTTTTCGGCCCAAAACAGCCTGACAGGCGGTGTTGCCCATCAACACGATCATATCAGGGTTCACCAATTCAATATGGCGTTTCAAAAACGGCAGCATCATGGTAATTTCTTCAGGCGCAGGATCACGATTTTGCGGCGGTCGCCACGGCATCACATTGGTGATGTAAAGCGCATCTTGCGCAGTTTCGCCCGTGCGCTTCATACCGATAGCCGCAAACATTTTATCCAGCAACTGCCCTGCGCCCCCCACAAAAGGCAGACCTTGAATATCCTCATCGCGCCCCGGTGCTTCGCCGATAATCATGACACGCGCAGACGGGTTACCATCTGCAAACACCAGATTTTTGGCACCTTTTTTCAAAGCACAGTGATCAAACACAGCCATGGCATCGCGCAAAGCCGCCAGATCAGCACAACGCCCCGCCATGATACCCGCAATGTCAGCGGCACTTTCCTGCACGGGAATAACGGCAGGCATCGCACTGACAGGGGCGATATTAGAGGTTGGCCCCAGCTTTAGTTTTTGCGGCTTCACGTCATAGCGATTGATCGGGGTTTCACTGATGCATTCATCCACACCCAGCTCTATCTGCCATTCAAGGGCAGCTTTGGCGGCAGTATAATCAAACTCGGGCGTCATATGTTCATGTTCCAGATTCCCTGACAGAATAGAAACTATGGCCCTTGGCGTAAATCCCTTGTTTTAACACCCGACCCATCTTATAAGCGGCAAAATCATGATACGAGGGCCTTTATGGGAATTTCGGTGCGTCACCTTCTGGGGATAGAACAACTTACACCTGCCGATATTACTGCCATTCTTGATTTGGCCGAAAATTACGTTTCCCTGAACCGCCAAGCCAATAAACATTCCAATGTTTTGGCCGGCCTTACCCAAATTAACATGTTCTTTGAGAATTCCACCCGAACGCAGGCCAGTTTTGAACTGGCCGGTATGCGGCTGGGCGCGGATGTGATGAACTTGGCCTTGGGGGCGTCATCCATTAAAAAGGGCGAAACGCTGGTCGATACCGCCCTGACCCTGAACGCAATGAACCCCGATCTTTTGGTCGTGCGCCACCCGCAATCGGGTGCGGTTGATCTGTTGTCGGAAAAGGTAAATTGCGCCGTGCTGAACGCAGGCGATGGCCGTCATGAACACCCAACACAAGCCTTACTGGATGCCCTGACCATTCGGCGCGCCAAGGGCCGGTTGCACCGTCTTTCCGTAGCGATTTGCGGGGATATTGCCCATAGCCGTGTGGCGCGATCCAACATTTTCCTGCTGAACAAAATGGAAAGCCGCATTCGCCTGATCGCCCCCCAAACCCTACTGCCTGCGGGCATTGATAAATTTGGGGTAGAGGTGTTTCACGATATGAACGAAGGCCTGAAAGACGTGGATGTAATAATGATGCTGCGTCTGCAACGTGAACGCATGGACGGTGCATTTATCCCGTCGGAGCGCGAATATTACCACCGCTGGGGGCTGGATGTAAAGAAACTGGCCAACGCCAAACCGGATGCGATTGTCATGCACCCCGGCCCAATGAACCGAGGCGTAGAAATCGACGGCGATATTGCTGATGATGTGACACGGTCGGTTATTCAAGAACAGGTTGAAATGGGCGTGGCTGTTCGCATGGCTGCAATGCATTTGCTGGCGGACGGGATGCGCGACACTAAACCAACAACAGTGGCTATGGCATGACCCGAAGAATTGGTTTTAATAAAAAGAAAACCTCCAACTTAACTGGCTCTGAAGCTTGGGATGACATCCTTGCACGGGGCGAACGCATTCTCTGGCATGGCCGCCCTGACGGGGCTATTGCCATAAAAGCGAAAAATATTATTGGGGCATTGTTTGGCGCTGCCTTTGCAGGTTTTGCCTTATTTTGGATGATCGCCGCATCAAGTAGCGGTGGTAATTTCTGGATGTTTGGGTTGCTACATTTTTCTGTCGGTATTTTTATTGCTTTACCGGCATTGTTTGGTGGAACTTTTATGCGCAGGCACACATGGTACACGCTGACAAATAAACGCGCGATGATCGCAACCGATTTGCCGATAAAAGGCAAAAACTTAAAATCGTACCCGATCACAAAAAAAACCCGCCTTGATTTCCAAGAAGGGCCGCTTGCCACAATTTATTTTGCGCAGGAAACGCGGCGCAAGAAAAACGGAACTTATAAGATTGATATCGGGTTTGAACGTATATTGGACGGGCAAGAAGTTTACGATAAACTGCGCAAAATCCAAGGGGCCAGCTTATGACCGTTATTCTTACCAACGCCCGTTTGATTGACCCTGAAAACGTAAGTGATAAACTGGGTTCTGTTGTCATCAAGAATGGCAAAATCGCTGATGTTATCTACGGCACCACCCCCAAAGGTGAAACCATCGATTGCATGGGAAAATGCCTGGCCCCCGGCATCATAGACATTGGTGTGAAAGTTTGTGAGCCGGGTGAGCGGCACAAGGAAAGTTATGCCTCTGCTGGCCGCGCGGCCGCCGCAGGTGGTGTAACCACGATGGTTATTCGCCCCGATACCAAGCCTGCAATAGACAGCCCCGAAACCCTGCACTTTGCCCACAGCCGCGCGGTGGAAGATGCTGGCGTAAACGTGCATCTGATGGCCGCCTTGACTGTTGGGCGTAATGGCCGCGAAATGGCCGAGATCAGCTTTTTGCAAGATGCCGGTGCCGTGGCATTTTCCGATGCGGACAGTGTGATTGCCGACAATAAAATATTCGGTCGCTGCCTGACTTATGCCAAGGGCTTGAACGCTTTGGTAATGGGGCACATCCAAGACCCATCGTTCAGCAAAGGAACAGCCGTTACATCCGGGTCTTTTGCAACCAAGCTGGGCCTTCCAGGGGCATCGCCAATGGCCGAACGCATTCAGTTGGAACGCGACATGGCTTTGGTGGAGATGACGGGCGTAAAATATCACATTGACCAGATTTCCACCGCCGTTGCCCTGCCCGTTCTACAGCGTGCCAAAGCTGCTGGGCTGAATGTTACAGCTGGGGCATCAATCCATCACCTGACATTGAACGAGTTGGATATTGAAGGCTACCGTACATTTTTCAAAGTTAAACCACCCCTGCGTCATGAAACAGACCGCGTGACCACGGTTGAGGCGGTTGCAAGTGGCTTGATCGACATCATCAGTTCCATGCACACCCCCCAAGATGAAGAAAGCAAACGCCTGCCGTTTGAAGAAGCCGCATCAGGGGCCGTGGGGTTGGAAACCTTGCTGCCCGCCGCAATGCAACTGGTACACGGCGGCTATATGGATATGCCAACCCTATGGCGGGCATTATCGCTGAACCCTGCGAAATTGCTGGGGCTGAAAAGTGGCCGTCTGGCCAAAGGCGCGCCTGCTGATCTGGTGTTGTTTGACCCAGACAAACCGTTTGTGCTGGATCGTACCACATTGAAATCAAAGTCCAAGAACACGCCGTTTGACGGGCGGCGGATGCAAGGCGTTGTGTTGCGCACATTCCTTAAAGGACAAGAAATCTATGCCAAATCTTGATATTACTTTAACCGCCGCCATTGCCGTTGCCAGTCTTGCCTATTTGATGGGTTCCATTCCTTTTGGCTTAGTTATCGCCAAGGTCATGGGGTTGGGGGATTTGCGCAAAATCGGTTCCGGCAACATCGGGGCCACCAATGTTTTGCGCACCGGCAATAAACTGGCGGCCTTCCTAACTGTGGTATTTGATGGCGGCAAAGGTGTTGTTGCGGTATTATTGGCCAGTTGTTTCTTTGGGGGAACGGCGGCGCAAATTGCAGGGTTATGCGCCTTTCTTGGCCATCTTTACCCCGTCTGGTTGCGCTTCAAAGGTGGCAAAGGTGTTGCCGTATTTTTGGGTATTTTGCTGGCGATAAATTTCTGGGCAGGCTTAGCAACTTGTCTGACATGGCTTGCCACGGCCATCATTGTGCGCATCTCTTCGGCCTCAGCTCTAGTAGCGTCACTCCTAGCCCCTGTGTGGTTATACTTGTTTGATACTAAGTCTGGTGTATTAATGGCAATTATATTGGCCATGCTCATATGGGCCAAACATTCAGAGAATATAAAACGTATCTTAAAGGGCAATGAGCCCAAAATTGGTCAAAGGGGATAAATATGGATTTCATGACAGCGGTTAAAACCTGCATAAACAAATACTTTTCAATTCAAGGGCGGGCACAAAGATCAGAATACTGGTGGTATACCTTATTCATTATTATAGTTACAATCATTGCGATGGTTGTTGATATGGCAATCGGGTTTCCATTATTTTATATGATCGTCGCATTAGGAACGCTTGCACCATCCATTTGTGTGGCCATTCGCAGAATGCATGACAAAGACAAAAGCGGTTGGTGGTTGCTGATTGGCTTAATTCCAATCATTGGCGGGCTATATCTTCTATACTTATTCGTCACAGAGGGCACTAGGGGTGATAACCGTTTCGGCCCAGATCCGCTGGCTTGATCGAAAACCTATGAATTGATATTGCTTATTAATATATAAAACAAGCAATATCAATTAGTTGACTAGGTGTCCCAGTCGGAACATCGGGATTTTATGAAGGCTATTAGTAGCTATATTCCGCATAAATCTTCGACAAATCACCACCCCATTCATTACGGTATTTCATCGTCAACTCACACGATGGCGACATGCCCGTTTCAATGACCTCTTCCAAAGCATTCAAAAAATGCGTCTCATCCGGGATCATACCCCCCGCTCCGGGGCGCGCACGTGCCGCCAAACCTGCCCTGGAAATCGCCACGGTTTCACGGGCAAGATCAAGCATAGAGATATTACCAACCTTGGCCGCAATCCCATCAACAGATGCCGCCACTCGCAAAGCTTCACGGGTTTCCGCATCCCAATTTTTGCACAGGTCCCACGCCGCATCCAAGGCAGTTTGATCATAAATCAACCCCACCCAATAAGCAGGCAATGCACAAATACGCCGCCACGGGCCGCCATCTGCACCGCGCATTTCAATGAATTTTTTCAGGCGCGCTTCGGGGAAGCAAGTTGTCAAATGATCCGCCCAGTCTGACATGGTAGGTGTTTCACCCGGCAGGGCAGGTAGTTTACCATCCATAAAATCGCGAAACGACTGGCCCAGCGCATCAATGTATTTGCCATCACGGTAGACAAAATACATCGGCACATCGAGCATATACTCAACCCAACGTTCAAACCCCATGCCGTCTTCAAACACAAACGGCAGCATACCGGTGCGCGATGCATCCAGATCGCGCCAAACACGCGCACGCCAACTTTTCAGGCCGGTTTCTTTGCCTTCAAAAAACGGCGAGTTGGCAAAAAGCGCGGTTGCCACGGGTTGCAGGGCTAATGCCACGCGCATTTTTTTGACCATATCCGCCTCTGATCCGAAATCCAAATTCACTTGAACCGTACAGGTGCGATACATCATCTGGGTGCCATGTGTTCCCACACGCCCCATGTAATCCGTCATCAAACGGTACCGCCCCTTGGGCATCATCGGCACCTGTTGATGCGTCCAGTCAGGGGACGCACCCAACCCGATATAGCCCGCACCTATTCGGTCAGCGATAGTTTGTACTTGCTCAAGATGTACATTCACCTCATCGCAAGTTTCATGGATGGTTTCCAAGGGCGCGCCTGACAATTCCAGCTGCCCGCCCGGTTCCAGCGATACGTTCGCACCATCTTTTTCAAGGCCGATAATATTGCCTGCTTCCAGCACAGGCGACCAATTAAACTCATCCTGCAAACCCTCCAATAAGGCCTTAACCGAACACGGGCCATCATAGGGTAAGGGCAGTAATGTTTCTTTATTATAGCCAAATTTTTCGTGCTCAGTACCGATACGCCAGTCTTCTTTGGGCTTACAACCCTCTGCCAGATGCTCAGCTAATTGTGCGTAGTTTTCGATTGGGCCACCGCCCGTTTGTGGGATAGACATGTGTTATCTTCCTAAAATTAAGTTACCCCAAAAAGGGCAGTTTCGCGGCTGAGTGTCAAGTGGATTTGATCAGTTAAGAACGTTGCCAGATCACTTTGGTTTCTATCGGTGCCTGGTTTATAGCAGCCACCAGTGCATCCATTTTTACCCCTGACAGGCTGGTAAATGCATCAAACAAGCGATCTGATCCTTTGGCCGAAGTTGGCACAATCATCGGATCGCCCTCTGAATGGTGCAACACCCAAATTGCGGCATAAGCTTCACTTTCGCGCAGCTCAATTTTGTGCAGGCTTTCCAAAGATATGGTTTTGCCATGCATCGGGCCGAAATAACTGATCTCACGTTCAGTGACATCCACCATGCCAGGGGCTTTTTGCCTGCGTTTAAAACGAATACGTTGGATTGTTGTACGCAGCAAAACGATCCCGACAAGGCAAACCACCAGCCCCAAGCCCTGTAATATCAGGTTTAAAGTGGCCGCACCGCGCAGATATAACCACGCACCAAACAGCAAGATACCTGTCGCAAAATAAGCTTCGCGCCATTTGGTGAAATGCGCGACTACGGGGGGTCTGATAAAACTCATCGCCAATCCCCCAACGCGTTTTGCCACAGGGTTAGGGCTGCAACAGCCGCCGTATCCGCACGCAACACGCGCGGGCCAAGGCTGATGGAACGGGTCGCTTTCATCGCGTGCAAGCGGGTAATTTCAGCATTTGAAAAGCCCCCTTCTGGCCCGATCAGTATCGCCCATTTTTCACCCACCTTACCTTGCAACCCCTTTGTTGCATCCGCTACCAAAGTTTCGTCACAAAATAATAATTTACGATCCTGTGGCCAGTTCGCCAGCACCGCACTCAATTTCTGCAAAGCCTCAACAGGGGGCACATAAGTTTCCCCACATTGCTCTGCCGCTTCCACCGCATGGGCCTGCAAGCGGTCTTGTCTGATCCGTTCGGCATTGGTGAAATCAGTTTGCACGGGGCAAATACGCGCCGCCCCAAGTTCTGCGGCTTTTTCAACAATAAAATCCGTGCGGGTCTTTTTGATTGGGGCAAAATACAGCCAAACATCAGGCGGGATTTTCTGCGGTTTGGATTGCTTAACACAGGTCAGCAAGGCCTTGCGCTTACCAGCCTCAACCAGTTCCGCCTGCCATTCTCCATCGCACCCGTTAAACAATGCCACCATAGCACCCGCCTTTTGCCGCATTACCCCTGTTAGGTAATGCGCTTGGTTCCGTGACAAGGATAGGGATTGCCCTTTGCCCAAAGGCGCGTCTACATAGAGTCTGATTTTAGCTTTAACAGTCATGGTCTGAACTTATGTCTGAAACACCGAAGAAACCAGCCCAAGTTGATGGTCAAGTGGCCGATGCGGTAGATAAAAACTGGGTTGACCGTTTTTGCCCTGCATGGTCACGCCCATACTTGCGCCTGTCACGTGCTGACCGGCCTGCGGGAACATGGCTGTTACTTATCCCCTGTTGGTGGGGATTGTTTCTGGCAATCTTAGGCGACCCTAATGGCGGCACATGGGCAGACGCTTGGTATTTTATCGCCTGTTCTATTGGGGCATTTTTGATGCGTGGGGCAGGGTGTACATGGAATGACATTTCCGACCGCCATATTGACGGGCAGGTAGAACGCACAAAATCGCGCCCCATTCCATCAGGCCAAGTAAGCACAAAACAAGCCGCCGCTTGGATGATTGCACAAGCGGCCATTTCCTTTGGTGTTCTTCTAACCTTCAACGGCTTTGCAATTCTTTTGGGTATCGTGGCCCTTGCCCCTGTCCTAATCTATCCGTTCGCCAAACGCTTCACGTGGTGGCCGCAGGTGTTTTTGGGCATAGCATTTAACTGGGGCGCCTTATTGGGGTGGGCCGCCCACACCGGCAGCCTTAACTGGCCCCCCGTTTTGCTATATCTAGCAGGCATCAGTTGGACATTGTTTTACGACACCATATATGCGCATCAAGACAAAGACGATGACGCTTTGATCGGGGTCAAATCTACTGCCCGATTGTTTGGGATACGCACCCATGCATGGTTGTCAAAATTCCAAATCACCGCAACTACATTGATGACATGTGCCCTACTATACGCCATTTTAGATCACGCAGGCCCCGTTACACTAGGCATTTCCCTGATCGGCGTATGGGCCTTTGGGATGCACATGATGTGGCAACTGCGCCGCTTAGACATAGATGACCCCGACGTTTGTCTGAAATTATTCCGAGAAAACCGCGATGCGGGGCTGATCCCTCTGATTTTCTGGGGATTATTGCTTATCCTTGATGCCTTGGGTATTGGTGCTTGAATGCCTTTCTGGCATAGATTAAAAAACAGCCGGTAACATTTGCGTAAAGGCATAAAATATGTGGCGAACCGCCCTACTTACAGCAGCGATAAGTTTTGTGCTTGCAACAGCTTTAGCCATTTTCAGTGCCGCCAAACTGGTCGACCATGTGGAACGTCACACTGAACGCCAGTTGGTAACACTTTTAAATGGTGCCGGTGAAAGTTGGGCCACTGTTCGGGCTGATGGATTTCAGGTTGTAGTCGGTGGTCTGGCCGAGAATGAAGCAACACGGTTTAGAACCCTGCAACTGATCAGTGGCCATATCAACGAAGGCCGGGTGTATGACCGTACCAATGTTTCACAACCCGACGGCTTACAGCCCCCCAAATTTTCATTGGAAATTTTGCGTAATGTAGAGCGCGTTTCACTGATAGGCCTGATCCCAACGTCCACCGGACGTGAATATATTCTGGAATTGGTGCGCAAGTTGGACACTGATACAGAAGTAACAGATATGTTGGAACAGGCTGATTTTCCAGCACCCGATGGTTGGAAAGAGGCCGTTGATTTCGGCCTTTCGCGGCTAAAGCAGGTTCCCCGTTCAAAAATCAGTGTAACCCCTAAAAGGGTGGAAGTCACAGCCGTATCAGATACACCTGAACAGCAGCAAAGCTTGCAAAAGTCTTTGGCAAAAAACAAACCCGATGTGTTGAAGCTGATCTTGGATATTTCCGCGCCACGCCCCGTTATCACCCCCTTCTTGTTCCGGTTAAAAGTGCTGGGTGGCCAAGGTGTGCTGGAAGCCTGTTCGGCTGATACAGCCTTTGCCGGTGCCAAAATCACCCGCGCCCTTTACCGCGTTAAACTTAACGGTAAAATTCCATGTCAGGTAGGCCTTGGCGTTCCCACAACAGAATGGAACACCGCCGTTATCCGCTCAATCGAAGCAATGCAAAGTATCGGCTCTGGCACAATTACACTATCGGATTCAGATATCTCACTGATTGCATCAGAAAACGTAACCCAAAAAACATTCGATGACGCCGTGGGTGAATTGGAAAATGCTTTGCCAAAGCTGTTTTCTTTACAGGCGATTTTAACGCCAAAACCCCTAATTGACGGACAAACGGGCGAAGTAATTTTACCTGATTTCACTGCCACAAAAAGCCCCGAAGGGCTGGTGCAAATGCGCGGTCGTTTACCCGATCAGTTGCGCAAGGAAACAGTTTCAGCCTATGCCGCTTCATTGTTTGGCAATGATAATATCCACAATCAAACCCGCATCGTGGAAAACCTGCCCGATGGTTGGACAGTACGTTCCATGGCCGGTTTGGAAGCCTTGTCGCACATGCGCAACGGCAGCATGGTTGTTTTACCTGATGAGGTTATTCTTAAAGGACGTAGTGCCAAGGAAGATATATATTCAATTATCTCACGTATTTTTGCAACCCGCGTCGGGACGAATGCAAATTATACAGTGGATGTAAAATTTGATGAACACCTAGCTGCCCAACCCGTAAATGATCTTGGCATCAGCGAGCAGGATTGTGAAAAACTGATCACCGCTGTTTTAGGGGCCAGTAAAATTAACTTTGCCCCATCTTCAGCTAGTATTGAAGCTGCCAGTTTAGGCGTCATCGACAGTATTGCCGAAATTCTTATTGAATGCCCCGAAGCGCATTTTGAAATCAGCGGTCACACTGACAGTCAAGGTAGCGAAGGCACCAATGCCACATTAAGTCAGGGCCGTGCCGATGCGGTTCTGGGTGCATTGCTGAATCGCCGCGTTCTGACAGCCAAGATGGTTTCAAAAGGTTACGGTGAAACGCTGCCTATTGCAGATAATTCAACAGAAGAAGGCCGCGCCCAAAACCGCCGCATTGAATTTAAACTGATCAAGAAGGAAACCGACGATGGATAAGAATGAACTGATCACAGCGATATCTGCCGCCTTTATGATTTTCTTTGCTTTGGGCTGGATTGCCCGCATGGGCTATGGTCGTCTGCGACGCATCAATTCCACCAATGTTGATGAAATAGACGACCTGGCTACACGCCTTCACGATGCCGAAGAACAACGCGATGAAACGGTAGCCTATCTGCATCAACGCGAACGTGAACTGATGAATAAAGCCACACAAGCCGAAGCAGAGCTGGATGCAGCCATGCAAGGTTTGGGCTCTGCACGGCGTGAAGCGGGTGCATTGCGCCGCGAGTTGGATGAATTACAGGGGCGTTAAGTTGCCCAACGGTCTTTAGCTGCGTCATCAGCAGCCTTGCTTGCCACCCATTTTGCGCTGTCTTTGAAATGCTCTTTCTTCCAGAAAGGCGCTTCCGTTTTCAGATAGTCCATCAAAAATTCAGCCGCTTCAAACGCATCTGATCGGTGCGGTGATGCTGTGGCAACCATCATAATCTGCGCACCCGTTTCCAGATTGCCATAGCGATGTATCACACGGCTTGCATTTAATGACCAACGCTTGGTCGCGGCTTGTTCAATCTGTGACAAAGCTTGCTCTGTCATGCCCGGATAATGTTCCAGTTCCATCGATAAAAGCGCGCCGCCTGTGGTGTCACGTACCAAACCTATGAAAGTAACAACCGCACCAATGTCAGTGTTTCCATTGGTCATTGCAGCCACCTCTACGCCCGGATCAAAGTCTTCCGCTTGTACAGAAACGCCCATCTAGCCCCCTGTCATCGGCGGAAAAAATGCCACTTCCTTTGCACCATTTAGCGGTGCATCCAGTGAAACCAGCGTTTGATTAATGGCAACTTTAATCACAGTCATATCCTGAAATGCTGCCTGATACCGTTCATCACGCGTCGACAATTCCGTGACCAATTCAGCAACCGTTTGTGTCTCTGTCGTTACTTGCTCTTTTGCCAACCCAATGCGTTCACGCACCCATGCAAAATACAAAACATCCAGTTGCATTATTTTTCATCCCGCAAATAGGGCATCGCTTTGCGGAAATAATCATAGCCCGTAATAAAGGTCAAAATGCCCGCAATCCACAGCAAAACGACCCCCAGCACAAAGCTGTAATTCATACCCATCTGCTTCCAGCCAAGTCCAAAGATATCTTCTTCTTGCCCATTTAGGATATCTGACAGAATTTGCTGATCCATACCGTATGAATGCATAAAAAAGTAATGTTCAAAAACCCCTTGGGCAAACAACACGGCTATTGCCACCATTTGTGCAGTGGTTTTCCACTTGGCCAACGTTGTAACTTTCAGCAGTTTTGCCTGATCGCCTAGGAATTCCCGCAAGCCAGATACAAAGACTTCCCGAAACAAAATCATTGTTGCGGGCAATAATATCCACGGGTTCATACCTGAAACCCCCGTGATCACCAACAACGCTATCACCACCATTGCTTTGTCGGCAATCGGGTCAAGCATTGCGCCAAAGCGACTTTCTTGCCCCCATTTACGGGCCAGATACCCATCAAAAAAATCAGTAATGGCCGCAAGGATGAACAATGTCATCGCATACCAATCGGCCCAAGGCCGCGCAAAATACAAAAACATGATCGCCACGCCAGGGGCGGCGAACAGACGAATAATAGTCAATATATTTGGTACATTCCAACGCATACACCCCGTCTAGCCGATCATTTAACCTTTGTCATGGAAGAAGTCATAAATCGTATGTGCCAACTTATCAGATACACCTGCCACTGCCTGCAAATCCTGCAAGCCCGCCCGCGAGACTGCCTTGGCAGAACCAAAATGCGCTAGTAAAGCACGCTTTCGGGCAGCCCCTACGCCTGCAACCTCATCCAGTGGATTAGCAATCATTGCTTTTGCACGCTTAGCGCGGTGTGTTCCAATCGCAAAACGGTGTGCTTCATCACGCAAGCGCTGGATGAAATACAAAACAGGATCATTGCGCCGCAATGCAAACGGGCGCCGTGCAGGACGGTGAAATTCTTCCTTGCCCGCATCCCTATCAACACCTTTGGCGACCCCGATATAGGGCACATCATCCACGCCCAAATCTTGTAATATTTCCGCAGTCGCAGAAATTTGCCCAGCCCCGCCATCAATTAACAATAGGTCGGGCCATAGGCCAGATTTACGGTCAGGGTCTTCTTTCAACAGACGTTTGAACCGCCGGTTCAACACTTCTTTCATCATGCCAAAATCATCACCAGGCGTCAGGTCATCCCCTTTGATATTGAACTTACGGTAAGATGATTTTTCAAAACCGTCTGGGCCCGATACAACCATTGCCCCAACCGCATGGGCACCTTGAATATGCGAGTTATCGTAAATCTCAATCCGCTTTGGCGGCCCGTCCAGATCAAACGCCTCTGCCAGCCCTGCTAACAGTTTCGTCTGCGTTGCCGTTTCCGCCATTTTACGCGCCAAAGACTCTTTGGCGTTGCGCATGGCATTGGCAATCAGCTCTGCCTTTTCACCGCGTTGTGGCACCAGAACTTCAACTTTTCTATCCAGCTTCCCGGATAAAAGTTCCTGCATCAAATCATCGTTTTCAATCTCATGTGATAACAAGACCTGTTTTGGGGGCAGTTTTGTAGAATAGAACTGCCCAACAAATGCTTCTAATATTTCCGCCGCTTCCGCGCCCGTGCCGGTATGTGGAAAATACGCACGGTTCCCCCAGTTTTGATGCGCACGAATAAAAAACACCTGAACACAAGCCTGCCCGCCTGCCATATGCAAGGCAATCACATCTGCTTCTGACACAATACGCGGGTTCACGCCTTGGGTTGATTGCACTTCGGTTAAGGCACGAATGCGATCACGCAGCCCCGCAGCCCGTTCAAATTCCATCTCGTCACTGGCTTGTGCCATTTCAGCCGCCAGTTTGTTTTGGATGGCAGTGGTTTTACCTTTCAGAAAGCTTTCAGCATCTGACACCGCTGCCGCATAATTCTGTTTTGAAATATGCCCGACACAAGGCCCTGAACACCGCGCGATCTGATACTGCAAACAGGGGCGCGTACGGGTGGAGAATATACTGTCAGTACAATTCCGCAACAAAAAAATCTTTTGCAACTGATTCAACGTTCTGTTCACTGAGCCTGCTGATGCAAATGGGCCAAAATAGCTACCGGCCTCGGATCGCCTACCGCGATGTTTTTTAATCATCGGGAAATCATGCGCCTTGGTCACCACAATGTTTGGAAAACTTTTATCGTCGCGCAGCAAAACATTATACTTGGGCTTTAGCTGTTTGATCAGGTTTTGCTCTAACAACAATGCTTCCGTTTCAGTGCGCGTGGTCAAAAACATCATTGATGCTGTCGCCGAAATCATCCGCCCAATGCGCGCAGTGTGACCCGTTTGTTTTGCATAGCTCGAAACCCGTTTTACCAGATTGCGCGCCTTGCCAACATATAAAACCTCACCCTGCTCACCCAGCATGCGGTACACGCCGGGGCTATTATCCAAACTGCGCAAATAGCCGTGAATAACCTGATACCCCAGCAAACCGTCTTTGCGAGGGCCGGCTTTACCTTCTTCGGGTATCGCAGTTGTTGGAGAATTATCCGTCATACAGATCAGTTTATATGATTCTTTATCGGACTGCACAAAATTACGAACCAAACAAGAAAAAACCTGTCCACCATACCTGTGGATAACTCTGCGGATAACTTCATTTTTTTGGGATTTTCTCGTTTGTTTTAGTAGGCTTCCATATTTTGCCTACTTTTTAGGCATATATTTAATACACTGTTTTTAAAGGGTATATTTTTATTTTATGGCGTCAAGCGGCGTTTTTGGATATCTTTTTCCTCTCTCTGATAATGGCTTTGTCGCGCCCAAAATAGACGTCGGCAGGTGTGACGTTGTTCAGGCAGATCAGTTTATATGATTCTTTATCGGACTGCACAAAATTACGAACCAAACAAGAAAAAATTGTCGCTCAACCTGTCCGAACGACCATACCTGGGCCAGCTCAATCGTGTCCGTCATAAGAGTTTCTCTGCGGATAACTTCATTTTTTCTCGGATTTTCTCGTTTGTTTTAGTAGGCTTCCATATTTTGCCTACTTTTTAGGCATATATTTCCAGCGCGATACACTGTTTTTAAAGGGTATGTGGTCCGCGGAATGCCCAGCATGTCGAGGGTTTGCTTCACAGGCAGATGTGATTGCTCAACGGTGTGGATAATCTCCAGTTTCTCAGATGCAGGATATCTCATTCCTCGTATCCCCCAGCCCCTGTCATGCTTTTTTTGATTTTCAATGGTCAGATCGGCCACGCATTCCTTCAATGCCATCGCCTCGCTTCGTAGATCCTTCACCTCAGGCGACGTCGCCTGCCGGGCTGTATCGCCAGACAAGCGGCGTTTCCCCGCTTCGAGGAATTCCTTTGACCAACTGTAATACAGGCTTTCAGAGATGCCTTCACGGCGGCACAGCGCCGAAATGCTTTCCTCGCCGCGAAGGCCCGCTAATACAATGCGGATCTTTTCCTCGGCGGAATAGGTTTGTCTGGTTTTACGTTCTTCAAAATATTTACGAGTATGAACATTACGTTAAGTAAGTGGACAACCTTAAGGTCAGTCATGCTGTTGCATTTAAAGTATCAACGTTAAATACCGCTTCTTTATTCCGAGTAAGTGCCTGACCTTGTTGATCAAAATAGTCTTTACCTAGAAGGTTTGTTCCCCTTCTTTAGATAAACAACAGGCATATATACCCCGTGTAAACGGCTAAAAACAGGGCGCCCCAGATTTTGCCTAGATTAATTTTAAGCCAAATAAACGGCAACAGCACCAGTGAAGATGCAAGCATCACCCAAAAATCAAAACTCACAAAGGCTTGTGATACCGGAAGCGTTGTGATCAGGCTTGTCACCCCGATAACGCCCAGAAGATTGAATATGTTTGAGCCGATAACATTGCCAATCGCCACATCTGCCTCTTTACGGTATGCCGCCATAACGGTTGTCGCTAGCTCAGGTAAAGACGTACCAATGGCCACCATCGTCAACCCGATAATAACTTCATCAATACCTGCGCGCTGCGCGATATTAACCGCACCCTCAACCAACAAGTTCGCACCTAAGGGCAAACCAACCACACCAACCGCCAGCATGATTATAATTTTCCACCACTTCCCATCAGTTTGAGGAACATCTTCAGTGGCGGCCAACAAGGCAATCCGTGATTGTTTTGCGTGTCTGTAAGCTTGAAATAGAATCACTGCCAGCATGGAAAGCATCAATATGCCGGTCACATTAGTAAACGATCCCATTAACCCCATGCTGATAAAAACGACCGACGCAAGGATCATATATATGTAGTTTTGTTTGCACGATGCATCTTGCGTGGAAATACCAAACAGTAAAGCGGGCAATCCCAGCACCAACAGCACATTTGCAATATTGGAACCAACGATATTACCCATAGCCAAACCAGCAGCATCATCAAGGGCCGCTTTTATTGAGATCAGAAGTTCTGGTGCAGATGTCCCAAAAGCAACGATTGTCAGGCTGACAATAAGCGCCGGAACACCCAATTTCAGGCTAAGCCCAACAGCTCCGCGCACCAATGCATCGCCTGCTATCAACAAAATGACGAAACCGCCCATTACATAGAAGAAGTCCAAAGCAGTTCCGTTCGTTATTTCTTGCCGCAAACACAGGGTTCATTCCCTATTTTATAGGCACCGCATTTATTACATTTCCCAGCAGTTTCAATGGTTTTACGTCGCTTTATTTTAGGTAGGCTAGGCAGGCGCAATTTTCCAAACAGTGCCAACACCATCATCCCTATTAAAAAGAATGTAACGACTTTAACCATGTTTCACTACAATCCAAACTGTGACCAGAAAACGCGTTCTTCTATGGTAGACAACATATTAACAGAACTACCAAACCCCAGCCGCTTAAATAGTGATTTACTTTGGCCAAAGACATTCAACCGCACATCATCCCCAAACATTTCTGCCATCTTAGGCTTAAGATGTGCAACGCCATCCACTAATCCGTTCTCAACGGCATCCTTGCCAATCCAAACTTCACCCGTAAACAATTTATCATTTATCAACCGGTTACCACGCCGCCCCTGAACGTGTACAATGAAATTATCATGGATTTTCTTTTGTAACGCTTTTAATCGTTTTACATCAGCCGGCCGTTCGGGGCGAAATGGGTCCAACATACTTTTATCTTGACCTGCCGTGTGAACTCTACGCTCAACACCTTGCTTTTGCATCAATTCATGAAATCCGAAAGAGGCAGAAATTACGCCAATGGATCCGATAATAGAGCTGTCATCAACATAAATTTCATCTGCCGCACAAGCCAACCAATACCCGCCCGAAGCGGCAACATCTTCGCAAAATGCGTAAACAGGAACATCCAACTCATCTGACAACCGGCGAATACGCGCCCCAATCAAAGACGATTGTACAGGTGATCCGCCCGGTGAGTTCAGTGCTATTGCAACAGCTTTAGGTTTACTTTTGCGAAAAGCACGTTCCAACATGGGTGCAAGTGTGGCATCGTTTAATGCCCCACCTCCAAAACGTCCAGCTTCTGCAATTACACCCGAAAGACGGATAACATTGACAACGGGTTTGCGTTTTAATTTTTTAAGAACAGCTTTCATACCTATAGACCTAGTGATTTATGCTCCATTCAACAAGCATGAGATGCTGTATTTCTACATATAATGCAAATGGGTATTATTTAAACTGAATCCATAGCGGCTTTGGGAAAAATTATATTGCTAATCAGTTCCCATCCCATGCTATGTCCTACAGTTATATACGCGGGGAATCGTTGCGAACCCTGCCCCCGGTAACCTGTCGCCAGAATAATCTCTGAGTTTCTTTTCGCATTTCCTTCTAAATCCAGAACGGCTTCCAGTTTTCCATCTGGTCTTCTCAAAATAGTAACAGTCGTTGCATCAAGCTTACCAATCTCTTCCAGGTCGTTTTTCAAAGATACGGTTGTAGGTGCCCCAATTGCAAATTTATGACTATTTTCTTCATCTAGAATAATTGATATTTGATATTTATTTTCAATAGGTTGCAGCGTAAATATAGTTTCATTTTTTTGAAAGTACACACCAGTTTTTGAGACCTCTGCACCCACAACAATTCCAGAAATTGACGCATAAATATAATTATCTTCCAGATTTTTATTTAACTCCCTTAACTGCTTATCAAGATAGCGCATTTCTTGCGTTGTCTGCTCGATAGCAGTTTCAAGTTCTTTTTCTTTTTGTAATTTTCTTAAAAAGTAATTTTTGCGGGCTTCTTGTAGTTTTTGTTGCGTTTGCGCAAGCTGCAACATCGGAAAATATTGGTCACGATACTCCCGCTTTAAAGCAGCTTGATCATCCCCAAACGGAAACTCAAAGTCCTCTTCAAGATCAAATAGGTTCAGCACTCCTGCGGCTGTTACATTATTTATCGAACCTCGCACCTTCACAATATTTTTTAATAATATTGATTGATCTTCCAATGCTGCAATCGTTTCTTCAAGGGCCTGGTCTACAATGACATTGCGTATAAGTTCTCTTTCACATTGTACAATTTTATACGAACCATCATATTGATCCATCATCTGATCAATTAATATCTGCGCATCATATGGAAGTTTGAATGCAGACCTGTGTGACTGCAAAGATGCCAGACAATGCAATTCAACAATTTTATCAACAAAGTTTCTTCGGGTTTCTTCGTGATCTAATTTAATTGAAGCGGTTTGAATGGCTCCTAATAATTCTCCTTTTTGAACAAGTTGCCCATGACTTACAAAAACCTGATCCAGCTCACCTTTCACCCGCGACGCGACCGTCACAACAGGGGTTAGATTTCGGACTTGCACCCAACTGCGCATTGAAAATGTAATTGGTGCATTATAAAAATGCGCAACCAGAATAAATGCTGCCAACAAAAAGGTAGGTATTCCCAAGCTTAAAAGTAAGATCGACTGAAGCTTCAGAAAAACTATTGTTTTTTTCTGCTCTGCCTTAATAAAACTTTCTAGGCCCTGCCGCGTTAAAGGTAAATTTCTTTGGTTACGCGGACGTGAACGAAACTTCCGCATTTAACCAACTACCTCTTTTGTAGTGTGAATTTCCTCTAACTCAATCAAAAATCGAACAGTGATCTGACGATACCCCTCTTTCAATTTTTGGTGAAAATGATCTGCATTGGATAATATGCGAGCGACTTCGGCTTTGTTAGCTGGCTCTTTAGAGACATCATCCTCATGCACCTCTAAAAGATCACCGCGATCATGCAACGATATTGTCACCTCATTCAATCCAACTTTTAGATCAAAAATACTATCATCCTCACGCTCACCAAAGCTATCTCGTGGAGCCAAGAACAAAAGATCATTGGCCGCGAGCTTTACACGCTCACGAAATTGTTGTGGCAGGTTTTGCCCTAATTGCGCGTCCAACCATAGAGCCATCCGAAAAGCGTCTCGCTTGGTTGGCTTAAAGGATACCCGCACCCATCTTTCGTGGTGCCGCGCCAATACCTCTGCAATCGGGCCTCTATCCGTTATAATCCCTCGGTCCAGTTTGATCATTTCATCCGCAACAGTCATTAAATAATCATCATCAGTTGCCAGTAAAATAATTTTCCCTTCGGTTTTAGCTTTTAAGATCAAAGCCAAAAGGGCTGCCTTTGATGCTTTATCCAAAAACAGTTCTGGCGCATCTAAAATCAAAACAGCGGCATCCATATAGAATGCCCGGGCGATGGAAATAATTTGGCCTTGTGCACTAAAGTTATTTTCCACCCTGTCATTCAACAGGTCTTCATCACGAAAAACATCTTCATATGGGTCAAGTTGCATGATTAATTCCAGTGCGCTCAACTCATCAGATTGCGGATCAAACCCCGTAACATTTTCCACAAAACTACCAGGTAAATTTATTGGGTTTGGAGGGGTGTAAGCAAGTACACGCGCCCCTTTTTGCAATCGATCCAGTGCATTTTCGCCGAAGTCAATACGACCAGATTCATATTGACCTGTTGCAATACTTTTTAGAATTCTTGACTTCCCACAACCCGATGGCCCTATAAATGCAAGGCATAAACCTGGGAAAACATCCCCTGAGAAGGCCGCAAAGCCGTCTGCCTTCAACCCTTCGATAGATAGTATACCAGCAGTATCTAATGCGCCTGCATTCTTTGCATTTATCTTTTCTCTAGTTGTTAAGAGGTAGGTCGCAAGATTTCGGACCAGTAGTTAAGATGGATCGACTAACGAGAAAGACGATTCAAAATGACGAAACGAAAGAACCACTCTCCCGATTTCAAGGCCAAGGTTGCGCTTGAGGCGATCCGTGAAGAAATGACGATGGCGGAGCTGTCAAAGAAGTACGGTGTGCATCCAACCCAGATTGGGACATGGAAGCGTGCTGCGATTGAGAATATGGCCGCGACATTTTCCAGGCGTGGCAGTGATCTGGGGCGCGCTGATGACGCTCAAATTGACAAGCTGCACTCGAAGATCGGTCAACTGGTTGTGGAACGGGATTTTTTAGCAAGTGCCTCGGTTCAGTTGCTCGGAACACGAGGCAAAAAATGGTGAGCAAGGATCATAACCTGAGCGTTCGGCGACAATGTGGGCTGCTGTTGTTGGCGCGGTCAAACCTGTATTATCAGCCGAAGGGTGAAAGTGCCGAGAATTTGCGGTTCATGGAAATAATCGACAAACAATTCCTAGATACGCCTTGGTATGGGTCACGCAAATGGCGCGTTATATGCAGCGGCATTCGACCACAAGTGTGGCCGCCACCGTGTGCGACGCTTGATGCGTCTGATGTGTTTGGTTCCAATCTACCAGACGCCTAACACCAGCAAAAGCATCCGCAGCACAAGATTTACCCATATCTGCTAAGAAACCTGGCGAATAGGCCAAATCAGGTGTGGTGTGTCGACATTACTTACATCCCTATGCAGCGTGGGTTTTTGTATCTGGTGGCGATTATGGACTGGCACAGTCGCAAGGTTTTGAGCTGGCGTTTGTCAAATAGCATGGAAGCGGATTTTTGCGTCGAAGCCTTGAAAGAGGCCATCGCCAAATACAGTAAACCAGAGATTATGAACAGTGACCAGGGCAGCCAGTTCACTGGCTTCGAATGGACACAGGCGCTGAGAGATGCCGATGTGGCGATATCTATGGATGGAAAAGGCTGCTGGGTCGACAACCGCATGATTGAGCGGCTTTGGCGATCCCTGAAATATGAATGCATCTACCTGAACGCATTTGAAATGGGTTCACAAGCTCGCACAGGAATCGGAAAATGGATGGCATACTATAACGCCGAACGCCCGCATTCGACCCACGGAATATTGACGCCGGATGAAGCTTATGAAAGAAAAACAGAACCAACGAGATTGGCAGCCTAAATGAAACCCTGATCCATCTTAAAATGGCTGCTAACTGGTCGAAATAGTAGGACCACCTCTTTATTATATCTTCCAATTGTCCAACGTCATACCTTGGCGTACGCAAAGATTCGACTTGGTAACAGCGAATAAACACTTCAAGGTTCAATTGGTTAATAAAAATCGCCGCAATGGCTGTACCCAAAGAAATATTCACTTCAATGTGCAACCATGTTGTAAGGATTAATACAACAACAAATGTGAACCGTCTTAAAAAACTTGTTGTTAACCATTGCCCAAGGGTTTGGAAATCAAGCCGTTGTATTGAAGAAAACTTACCTTGTGCTGCCATTTCATAAAATGCTGGCCCTAAACCGCACGCATCTATTTTTTCAGCTTCAAAATCAGGCAGCTCACTCTCTTGCAGCTGTTCCTTTTGCAAAGGCTTTCGAAACTTCCATGCTACATATAAAATAATAGCAGCAACAACGGATGGTGCCGCAAGCAGCGGATGTATAAACCCCACTAAAAAAGCCCAAAATAGTGCAAAACATGAATCTTGAAAAAATATTACGCCGCGCACATTCACCACATAATGCTGCAAAGCCTTCATGCGGATTGTCTGACGTCAGCACTCGTGGGACAGATTTAAGGTTTAGCTAACGGAGGATTTCTGGTTCATCATAACATTCAAGGAGTGAAGATGAGACAGAAATCCGGAAGCAGCAAAGCAGCTGCAGATAAATTGGTGAAGAACATTCGCCGTAAAACCAGACAAACCTATTCCGCCGAGGAAAAGATCCGCATTGTATTAGCGGGCCTTCGCGGCGAGGAAAGCATTTCGGCGCTGTGCCGCCGTGAAGGCATCTCTGAAAGCCTGTATTACAGTTGGTCAAAGGAATTCCTCGAAGCGGGGAAACGCCGCTTGTCTGGCGATACAGCCCGGCAGGCGACGTCGCCTGAGGTGAAGGATCTACGAAGCGAGGCGATGGCATTGAAGGAATGCGTGGCCGATCTGACCATTGAAAACCGTCTGCTCAAAAAAAGCATGACAGGGGCTGGGGGATACGAGGAATGAGATATCCTGCATCTGAGAAACTGGAGATTATCCACACCGTTGAGCAATCACATCTGCCTGTGAAGCAAACCCTCGACATGCTGGGCATTCCGCGGACCACATTTTACCGGTGGTATGATCAATACCTTGAGGGCGGGCTTGATGCTTTGGCGGATCGCTCGCCTCGGCCCAAGTCTGTCTGGAACCGCATTCCCCAAGACAGGCGCGATAACTTAATCGAGTTCGCGCTGGAACATGAAGCGCTATCTACGCGTGAATTGGCGGTAAAATATACGGATGAGAAGCGGTATTTTATCTCTGAATCATCATCTTACCGCATTCTGAAGGCTGCCGACCTGATCACTGCACCAGATTATATCGTGATCAAGGCCGCCGATGAATTCCATGACAAGACCACTGCGATCAACGAGATGTGGCAGACCGATTTTACCTACTTCAAGATCATCGGTTGGGGATGGTATTATCTCAGCACGATCCTGGATGATTACAGTCGCTACATCATTGCCTGGAAACTCTGCACCAACATGCGGGCCGAGGACGTGACGGACACGATTGAGCTGGCCCTGACGGCATCTGGATGCGACCAAGCCGTCGTTCGGCACATGCCGCGTCTGTTGAGCGACAATGGGTCCTGTTACATCTCTGGCGATCTTGCCGAATGGCTGGAAGAGCAGAGAATGGATCACGTTCGTGGAGCGCCGTTCCACCCGCAGACTCAGGGCAAGATCGAGCGCTGGCATCAGACAATGAAAAATCGGGTTCTGCTGGAAAACTATTACCTACCCGGCGATCTGGAAAATCAAATCGGAGCTTTTGTGGAATATTACAACAACCAGCGCTACCACGAGAGCCTGAACAACGTCACACCTGCCGACGTCTATTTTGGGCGCGACAAAGCCATTATCAGAGAGAGGAAAAAGATCAAGAAGCAAACAATCCAAAAACGCCGCTTGCAACATCAAAAACAAGCTGCATAATCAATCACAATAACGAACCAGAGCCTCCAATACTCAAACCGCTCTGATGTCCCATTTTATATGACGACGGACACTTTCCTAGCAAATCGTTACCGATTAAAATTGAAGCTAAATTTATTTATAGCGTTACGAAATCTTCATTGATCTTGCTTATCCATTAGACAACTGGAGGATAACAGGAATGAAATCATTATGCTTTATGGCCACATTTATATCGGCTTTCTTCATACATGGACAGGCCGTGGCACAGGTAAAATTACCGGTCAAAGCAAATAATTGTGCAATTTTCAACGCGCTTAATCCGAACAATTCACTGTATTGTACGCAAAACCAAAATCTTGGTACACCACGCGGATTAATAGTTACATTAAATGGGTTAGTTGAAACCCAGCCGGCGCCAACAATTGTGGCACAACTGCCCAGCAAGACAGGAAGCGCGATAATCGTGAAACGGCCCTCGACATCAAACATCGATTATAAAGCGGCAAAATCTGAATCCGGTTATTACATTCATTTTTCTTTTGATTCTGAAATATTGGAAAAAGCATACCGTGATCATCTGGACCGGCTTACGATTGTCTTGAATTCTGAGGCCATGAAGCAAAATTGTGTCAAAATCACGGGCCACACAGACACGGTCGGCAACGCACAATACAATCTAAGCCTATCACGCAAAAGGGCAAGTTCTGTATATACCTATCTAACAACCGGCAACAAAATCGACAAAGGCAGATTTACAACTGAAGCCTTAGGGGAAACCCAACCCCTACCTGATAAAGTTGGTACAAGCCCTTATAACAGACGTGTAGAATTTTCATCAAAACCCTCAACAGAAGGCTGCAATGGTAAAAGCTAAATGCACCATTTATTTTATAATTTCCTAGTCGCCATTTGGATATGCTTTTTAAGCCTTGGCCAAAATGCATTGCAGGCACAAAGCCATGCAAGTAAAATTGCTTTGGTAATCGGCAATACTGAATACACCTATCTTCCCAGATTAAAAAATGCTTCAAAAGATGCCTTTGCTGTGGCGCAAGCTTTATCCGATAAAGGTTTCACAGTATTTTTTGCGCATGATGTTACTGCCGATGAATTAAAAGACAGTTTAAAATTTGTATCCAGCCGCGCTACAAATGCACAGCAGATATTTATTTATTATGCGGGGCATAATGAAATACGAAACGGCACCACACAATTACTACCCATAGACAGTAAAGCCAACTCAAGTGAAGGCATCTCGTCGGCCTTAACGATCCCCGCATTATTGGATTATTTCAATGTCCCCTTTGCCCAAAAAGCGGTAGTATTAGATACCTGCCTGCAAGACCCACCGGAAACATTTAATTCTGGCTTACAAACATTATCTTTACCCAAAGCATTAGGTTTGGAAACATTGCTGATTTTCGCAACTTCTTTTGGCCAGGCCGCTTATGATGGCACAGGGGATCACAGCGTTTTTACTGGTACCTTTTTAGATTACATAATTAAGGATGATTTAAATCTGCAAAATACAGTTCAATCTGTGCGTAATGACGTTATTCAATCATCGCGCGGCAACCAGATACCTGTCAGTATTTCTACATTAACACGGCCCTTTATATTGAATGCAAATGACGCAAATACACGTAGTTTAAAATCTCAAAATAACCTTATCCAATCCTATTCAAGTTCGGGTTATGCCAATAAACCGTTACTAGATACTATATCACGTGGCATCAACCTCACCGGCTTTTAATAGGTGAATAAGCTTTTCACCGTTAAAATGTTACGGATACATTATGGGCTGATATCCCCTCGCAACGGCAAAAAACTAGGTGCCGCCACTACAATTAGCCAAAAATTTATGTTTTTACCCTAAATATTGTGGTTTTTCGCCTATTTTATAGCTGTCTTTCATTGAAACTTGCTGCAAAATCGAGTTTATTTAGCGCAGGCTTCATAAAATCGAAGCAATATTCTAACAGGAGCAGTGACATGTCACAAAAACCAATGACAAAAACCCAACTCGTTGCAGCCATTGCCGAAGGCATGGACGCGGACAAGAAAACAGCCGATGCATTTTTGGCAACTCTTACATCTATCATCACAAATGAAGTTGCCGCTGGCGGCGCCGTGACATTGCCGGGTCTTGGCAAATTCATGTGCCGCGCTCGCCCGGAACGCATGGTGCGCAACCCAGCTACAGGTGAACAGTTCCTGAAAGGTGCTGACCGCGTTGCAAAAGTGACCATCGCAAAAGCTTTGAAAGATGTAATCAACGCTTAAGGCGTCAGATACAATATACGAAAAGGGCCGCTTAAAAGCGGCCTTTTTTATGTCTTAACCAATCTGCCCTTGGTTCTCACCTATTTGCCCGCGATGCAGCAATATGTGGTCCAACAAGACACACGCCATCATCGCTTCACCCACAGGCACCGCACGAATGCCCACACAAGGGTCATGGCGACCTTTGGTAATAATCTCAGTTTCTTCACCACTTTTGGTAATGGTCTTACGCGGCATTAGAATCGACGAGGTCGGTTTTACCGCAAAGCGGCAAATCACATCTTGGCCAGTGGAAATGCCTCCCAGAATACCACCCGCATGATTAGATGAATAAACCGGTCCATCCGGTCCCATGGATATTTCATCCGCATTATCTTCACCCGTCAATTCAGCAGCACCCATGCCTGCGCCTATTTCAACACCTTTGACCGCATTGATCGACATCATTGCACTGGAAATATCCGTGTCCAATTTTGCATAAACCGGCGCACCTAACCCCGCTGGCACACCAGAGGCCATCACCTCCACCACGGCACCCACACTGTTGCCGGATTTGCGAAGCTTATCCAAATACTCTGCCCAAACATCTGCCGCTTTTGTATCAGGTGTCCAAAACGGGTTTTTTTCAATCTCGGCCAAATCTACGCGATCACGATCAATCCGCTTATCACCCATCTGAACCATGTAGCCCAAAATCTGCACTTTAGGTGCCAGCACATCCAACACAGCACGTGCCACTCCGCCTGCCGCCACCCGTGCCGCTGTTTCACGCGCCGAAGATCGCCCGCCACCACGATAATCGCGAATGCCGTATTTCTGCCAATAGGTAATATCCGCGTGGCCCGGGCGGAACTTTTCCAGAATATCGCCGTAATCCTTTGACCGTTGATCCGTATTACGGATCATCAACTGAATGGGCGTGCCCGCGGTTTTACCATCAAACACACCAGACAGAATTTCAACCTGATCAGCTTCCTGCCTTTGTGTCGTATATTTATTCTGCCCCGGTTTACGCTTATCCAACCAGACCTGAAGCATAGTCGCATCCAGCGGAATATTCGGCGGACAACCGTCAACAGTCGCCCCCAAAGCGGGCCCGTGGCTTTCGCCCCAAGTGGTAACGCGGAATAAATGACCGAAACTGTTAAATGACATGTGCAGGCTCCTTTCCCCAACCCATATCTTATGTCGTATTCAAGAAAAAGCCTATTGCTTGAACTTTCTTATAAAATGTCTAAACATGCTCATACCTCGGGGGGCCAAATTGGCTGAGATTCTTATGAGAACCCGTTTAACCTGAACCGGATAATGCCGGCGTAGGAAAGGTATGAGCGTTGATAAACGCCCCCACCCCCCTAACGCTTGCAGCCAAGGAGAGAAAAGTGAAACCACTTACCTTTTTTGCTGTGGGATTTGGATTGGCATGTGCCACCCAAACCATCGCACAAGATAAACCAGAACTGACCGTCTACACCTATGACAGCTTTGTCACTGAATGGGGCCCAGGCCCGAAAGTGAAAGAAGCGTTTGAAGCGACGTGCGATTGCACCTTAAATCTTGTCGCCGCAGGGGACGGTGCCGCCTTGTTGGCCCGCTTGCAGCTAGAAGGCTCACAGTCAGATGCTGACATTGTACTAGGTCTAGACACAAACCTGACGACACGCGCCAAAGCAACCGGGCTTTTTACTGAGCACGGGCACCAAAAACAAGATTTCAACATCCCGCTGGAATGGAACGACACAACATTCCTGCCCTACGACTGGGGCTACTTTTCTTTCGTCTACGACAACACGAAGCTAGAAAACGTACCTGACAGCTTTGAAGCCCTAGCCGCAATGCCGGACGATTTTAAAATCGTCATCCAAGACCCGCGCAGCTCCACACCCGGCCTTGGTTTGCTACTTTGGGTCAAAGCCGCATATGGGGATCGCGCACCTGAAATATGGGCAGGTCTTGCCCCACATGTTCTGACCGTCACAAAAGGCTGGTCAGAGGCGTATGGTATGTTTTTGGAAGGTGAGGCCGATATGGTTTTATCCTACACCACATCACCCGCCTATCACATCCATTCCGAAAATGACGCCACCAAGTCAGCCGCCGTTTTTACCGAAGGCCATTATATGCAAATCGAAGTAGCCGGAAAATTGGCTGCGTCCGATCAATCTGAACTAGCCGATCAATTCTTGGCGTTTATGGCAACAGACAAGTTTCAAACCCACATCCCGACCACAAATTGGATGTACCCGGTGATAAACTTGAAAACCGGATTACCAGATGCCTTTGATACTTTAATCTCTCCGGCAGACAGCTTGATTATTCCGGCAAACGAAGTTGAAACCATCAAAAAAGAGGCGTTAGCAGAATGGTTGACCGCACTCAGCCAGTAACCCGCGCAACAACATTCGCAGGATGGGGGGCCATCGCCCTTCTTCTTGCGGTGTCTTTGGGCAGCCTGCTGGCTGTCTGGTTGAACACAGATATTTCAGCGGGCTTCACCCCCGCTGACTTTCGCATCATCCGCTTTACTGTGATGCAGGCATTTCTTTCGGCCCTGATCAGCGTAATACTGGCCATCCCCCTTGCCCGCGCATTAGCGCGCCGCGATTTCAAAGGCAGGCAACTTTTCATAACATTCTTAGGTGCCTCTTTTATTCTACCTGTAATCGTCGCCGCTTTCGGCATCCTTGCCATATGGGGCCGCTCAGGTCTGTTCAGCAACATACTGCAACAGCCGCTTAACATATACGGCCTAACAGGCGTCATTCTGGCCCATGTCTTCTTCAACCTACCCCTTGCCACAAGGCTGATTTTACAGGGCTGGCTATCCGTCCCCACAGAACATTTCCGATTATGCGCAACCCTGGGCATGACCGCAAAAGATGTCACAAAACACATAGAACGCCCCATCCTGCACGCAACCCTACCTGCCGCATTCCTAACCATATTCCTACTGTGCATCACCAGCTTCGCCGTGGCCCTAACCCTGGGCGGCGGCCCGCGTGCCACAACTGTAGAGCTGGCAATATACCAAGCGCTCAGATTCGATTTCGACCTGCCAAAAGCCGCCCTGTTTGCCACTTTCCAGTTCATGCTTTGCACCACCATTGCCCTGCTGGCATTGTCATTCTCAAAACCCACAAGTTTTTCAATCGGGTTGGACAGACCTGCCAAACGCTGGGATGGGCAAAACAGGTTTCATAAATGTACCGATATCAGCCTATTAACCTTCGCAGGTCTATTCCTGTTCCTGCCGCTCGCGGCCATCCTGCTCAGGGGCATCAACCATCTGCCAAAACTACCCGCAAGTGTGATCCCCGCTGGTATCAATTCGTTAATGATTTCGCTAACCTCGGCCACAATATGCATAAGCCTTGCCCTAATCATCGCGTCCCTGATCATCCGCCTGACAAAAAGCAACCCCCGCACAGCGCAGGTAATCGAGGGCATCAGTTTCCTGTCCCTAGTCGCCTCACCCTTTGTCATCGGCACAGGCCTGTTCATCATGATCTTCCCTTTCATCAGCCCTTTCAAACTGGCCTTACCGATCACCGCCCTTGTCAATGCCATCATGGCCCTGCCTTTTGCCATCCGCATCATCCTACCCGCAATGCAACGCGCCGAGGCCAGTTATGGCCCCCTTGCAGACAGTCTTGGCATGTCACAATTCGCGCGGTTCCGTCTGGCAATCTGGCCGCGCCTGAAACCCTCTGTAGGCTTTGCAATGGGCCTGGCCGCCGCCCTTTCCATGGGTGATCTGGGCGTTATTACGTTGTTCGCCAGCCCCGACAATGCCACATTGCCCCTAACCATGTACCGGCTGATGGCATCCTACCAAACCGAGGCCGCCAGCGCGGTGGCCCTATTACTGATCACCATAAGTTTGGGCCTGTTCTGGGCTTTTGATAAAGGAGGCCGCGTTGAGCATCACATTCGATAATCTGGCCCTGCGTTATGAAGATTTTCATCTAACCGCCGACTTCGCCCTGAAGCCGCAAATGAAATACGCCATCCTTGGCCCGTCAGGCTGCGGGAAAAGCACACTGCTTGCGGCCATTGCGGGCTTCATGGATGTTGATCAGGGGCGGATATTGCTGGAAGGGCAGGACATCACAAACCTTTCACCAGCCAAACGCCCTGTGTCATTGCTGTTTCAGGATCATAACCTGTTCCCGCATATGTCGGTTATGAATAACGTGGCTTTGGGGCTGAAACCTGATTTGAAGTTGACCACGAAAGATACAGAAGCAATCAACCAAGCCTTAAAACACGTAGACCTTGCAGACCAAGCAACTAAGTTCCCGTCCGAACTGTCAGGCGGTCAACAGCAACGTGTGGCTATCGCGCGCGCACTGTTGCGCGATAAACCGTTAATGTTGCTTGATGAACCCTTTGCCGCTTTAGGCCCCGCACTTAAACATGAAATGCTGGATACCGTGGCACGGATCGTTGATACGAACAACACCACCTTGCTGCTTGTCACCCATGACCCTGATGATGCGCTTTATATTGCCGATGAAACCATCTTTATCGCTAATGGAAAGGCCAATGCGCCGATCAATACCAAAGCCCTTTTTAAAAATCCGCCAAAGGCTTTGCAGGATTATTTAGGCAATAAAAAAGGCGGGTAAAACCCGCCCTTTTAAAAATATATTATAAAAGCCTTACGCGTCTTTGCGCTTGATCGGTGCCCATAGTTTCTTGTTTGTCAGGTACAACAGCACCGTAAACAAACTTAGGAACAGAACAGACAGCAGGCCCATACGCTTGCGCGCCATCATCTTGGGTTCAGCTGTCCACATCAGGAATGCAGCCACGTCTGCTGACATGTGGTGCACACTGTTGTCATGTCCGTCATCAAACTCAACCAGCTCGTCTTCCAAAGGTGGGGGCATTGAAATCCAGCCACCCGGAAACGCCGTGTTTTCATAAAATGTTACACCGGCCTGCTCTTTTTCTTCGCCAGTGTACCCTGCAAGAAGAGAAGCAATATATTCCGGTCCGCCCATGCCTTTTACCATCTGGTTGATCCCCAAGCCATATGGCCCGTGGAAACCTGCGCGCGCTTTAGCCATCAAAGACAGGTCAGGGGCAGTATCTAGACCACTTTCCGGAAACTTATCAGATGGTTTTGCCGCACGGGTATCGTCCAGTTCAGCATCAAAGACCTCAAACTCAGCGGCATAAGCTTTCACTTCATCCGCTGAATACTGTGGCCCACCTGCGTCGCCCAAAGTACGGAATGCAACATGACGCAGCCCGTGACAAGCGGCACAAACTTCAGTGTAAACCTTCAAGCCGCGCCTTAGCTGCTCTTGGTCAAACTTGCCAAACGGCCCTTCATAAGAAAAGTCATAATCTTCGACATGCGTGCCACCACCTGCGGCATAAGCGGCAGTGCCGCCCAAGCCCAGACCAAATGCAACAAGTGCTGTAAGGAGTGTTTTCTTAATCATCATATCAATCCTTCTTTGGCGGGTAATGCGCATCGAAATCCGCTTCGATGGTTTCAGGAACGGCGGTGGTTTTTTCAACAAAGCCAAGTACCGGCAGGATTACTAGGAAGTAACCAAACCAGTAAATCGCGCCGATCAAGCTAACCAAAGGTACCAGACCCTCGGCAGGCCGAGAGCCACACCACATCAGCACGATAAAGTCGATGACCAGCACTAGGAAGAACCATCTGAACGCAGGGCGGAAACGCCCGGAACGTACAGGCGATGTATCCAGCCAAGGCACCAATGCCATCACACCGATGGAACCGAACATCAACAACACGCCCAAGAATTTAGCATCCAGGAACAGCACGTCAAACGTGATCGCGCGCAAAATGGCGTAGAACGGCAAGTAGTACCATTCAGGCACAATGTGTGCAGGTGTCACCAGTGGATCAGCTGGGATGTAGTTGTCTGGGTGGCCCAGATAGTTAGGCATGAAGCCTACGAATGCAAAGAAGATCACCAGGATCAAAACCAGTGCAAACAGGTCTTTGACCACAAAGTATGGCCAGAACGGCACCGTGTCTTTTTTGGCTTCGGCTTTTGACTTGCGTCGCACCTCAACACCCGTCGGGTTGTTGTTGCCGGTTGTGTGAAATGCCCAGATGTGTACGGCCACAAGACCCACGATCACAAACGGGATCAGGTAGTGCAGGCTGAAGAAACGGTTCAGTGTGGCATTATCCACCGCAGGCCCGCCCAAAAGCCATTCTTGAATGATCGGGCCAATACCGGGGATCGCCCCGAACAGACCTGTAATCACTGTCGCACCCCAGAATGACATTTGACCCCAAGGCAAAACATAGCCCAGGAAACCAGTTGCCATCATGGCTAGATAAATCAACATACCTATAATCCATGTGATTTCACGCGGGGCCTTATATGACCCGTAGTAAAGCCCACGGAAAATGTGGATATAAACCGCAAAGAAGAACAGGGATGCGCCGTTTGCGTGGATATAACGCAAGGCCCAACCGCCGTTCACATCACGCATGATGTGTTCAACACTGTCAAATGCCATTGATACATGCGGTGTATAGTGCATCGCCAAAACGATGCCTGTAATGATTTGCAAAACCAGACAGAATGTCAGGACAATGCCCCAAATCCACATCCAGTTCAGATTTTTCGGTGTCGGGATCATCAATGTATCATACATCAGACCCACGATAGGTAGTCGCGAATGTAACCATTTCTCAATGCCTGTCTTAGGCTCGTAATGATCGTGTGGAACTCCAGCCATGATCTTTCCCCCTTAACCCAGCTTGATGGTTGTATCGTCGATGAACGTCACCAACGGAATTGGCAAATTCTCTGGCGCCGGCCCCTTACGGATACGGCCCGACGTGTCGTAATGTGATCCGTGACAAGGGCAGAACCAACCGCCAAAATCACCCGCCTCCCCCAATGGCACACAGCCAAGGTGGGTACAAACACCGATCATCACCAGCCATTCGCCGCTTTCGTCCAATGCGCGGTTTGCGTCAGACGCGTCACCTTCAATATTGGCATTACGGCTTTCACCGTCACGTAGCGTTGAAATATCCAAATCGCGCGCCGCTTTAATCTCATCTTCAGTACGGCGACGGATAAATACGGGCTTGCCCAGAAACTTAACTGTCAGCTGTGTTCCTGGCTCAATACCGGAAATGTCAACTTCGATGGATGAAAGCGCTGTCACATCAGCACTGGGGTTCATTTGGTTGATAAGCGGCCAAACCGCTGCTCCGCCTGCTACAGCACCTGTTGCTGCAGTTGCGACATATAAAAAGTCGCGGCGGGTACCTTGTGGGTCGCTGTCGGTAGACACGAACATCTCTCCCTTGCCATGCCCCATGTATAGGGCGTAATTAAACTGTCCGCTGGGTAAAAACCTAGCGTTCTTGCGTAATTACACGCCACATTCCACTTCGTCTAGCGGTCTTTGCGCCGCAGAGCGTATAAAAGGTAAAATCTTATGCGATTATGCACATATCAACCCGATATCGCCCCCAATCTGGGTGCCATGATCCGTCTGTCAGCCTGTTTCGGTATTCCGTTGGACATTATAGAACCCTGCGGTTTCCCCCTATCCCTTAAAACCCTACGCCGCACAGCCATGGATTACGCCGATATAGCCGACATGACTCGCCACGATTCGTGGGAGGTTTTTTTGCAAAACCGTGATGAGGGCCGCCTGATCTTGATGACCACCAAAGCCACCCAAACCCTGTGGGATTTCAAGTTCCAACCCACCGACACCATCGTCATGGGCCGCGAAAGTGCCGGCGTTCCTATAGAGATACATAACGCCTGCAACGCCCACATCAAACTGGCAATGTCAGGCACTGCACGCAGCCTGAACGTGGCAATGTGCGCGGGCATGGCTGTTTCAGAAGGGCTACGGCAGGTACGTTAAACTTCAAATGCACCGTTATCGCGCACCGTTTGAATGATAATCTCGATCATCTCAAACTGGGATTGAGAACTGATATCTTCAAAATAAATATGGCTCGGCCAAGGCTCATTAAGATGACTGTCATCAGGAAGGTCAATGGTCTCGCAAACGTTTTTGACGGCGGTCACATATTCCAACGCAGTTTCACGGATTTCCTGTTTGGCAAGTTTCAGATCGCCAATGCTGTTGCGGTCAACCTGACTGGCACCAATTCCAGTGGTCAGCGGTATGCCGCGTGCAATCGCCTGTTCTTCATAGAATGACACCGGCACTTTATCCGCTTCCAGACGCATGATGAAATCAATGCAAACACTGTGCTTCAGATCAGTCAAATGTGAAAGATCGACACCCGTCTTGGCAACTGCCCCGCCACCCCGACGGCGTCTGCTACGATCCTTCTTTTGCGCAAGCGTGACAGAATCGCCACGATAATTGCAATCGAACACCCGGTCGGCCCACACCTTGCCCTCAGCCATATGTTTAATCGAGCGGATAGACATATTTTTACAATTATCCGGCCCAATAAAAAATGGCGATCCGGAAGCATCTGACAACTCGACCCACCCATTTGGGAATTCGCCCATAAAGTGGTCGATCCACGGCCCCAGAATTTTATCCGCAAGATGATTCAGAAGTCTATTCACCAAATCAGGATCGTGAACCACATCCGCCAACAGTGGCTCTTGCCCATAAATATCGGCCGCCAAGCTGTATGGTGCCGATATTTGCAACAAAGGCTCCATCCCCGTCAGCCGCTCCATAACGCGCAGAATATCATTGATGATTTTGGGAACACCTGTATCGAAATCTGGGGTTGCAAGAGACTGCCAGTTGTCCTTGTTTATCAGCACCTCATCTGGGTCTGACCCCGGAGGAAACTTGTCTGGGTACATCATTTTCTGGCCGATAGCTTCACAAGTAAAGGCATAAAGTGCCCATGTCATATAAAGCTTGTTGATCCCCAACAGGCGGCTGACAATCAGATTGGCACGCACATAACGTTCGGGATCCGTCTTGTAATATTCAGCTGATTCAATGCCGTAAAGCTCGTGCAAGATGCTCAATGCAATCATATGCACGGACCCTGTGACATGAACCTTATTCGTCGGGGCCGGTTTAGCGAAATCCGCATCATAATCGCCCGCAATCGCGGCGTCAAAAACACGGCGCAGTTCTTCTTTGGCATCCACATCACCGGATTGCCAACGGGCCAACAGATGCAATCCTTCAGGAAATTTCAGGTAATCGATCATAGGTTGCCCCCGTTATTGATACGCGCGTTATTGCCGCAAGGAATTAGGCTTTTCACATCGCGCCAGTAAGCGTTAAAATATCTCTGGATTCTGCTCAACACAAATAAAATGATATGTGCAGTCAGAAAACTTATAGGTAGCAAACAATACCCCACCCCCGCAATTCGGGCGTGGGAGTACATAGTTTTCTATTTCAAAGGCTTTCACCTAAAGGCTACCCAAGCACTTCCACCACCGCTTCTTTCGCAACCGCAACAACCTGATCTACCTCATCAGGTGTTATGCATAGTGGCGGCGCAAAACCGATAATGTCACCTTGCGGCATGGCACGTGCGATCACATCGCGGTTAGCCATAGCCGTTGAGATTTGGTAGCCGATCTTTTTGGCAGGATCGAAGAAATCCACGGGCGATTTATTTTGCGCAAATTCCACCGCACACATCAAGCCTTCACCACGCACTTCAGCCACATTCGGGTGATCCGCAAAAGCTTCAGTCAGCTGATCCAGCAGGTATTTACCTGTTGAAGCTGCGTTATCAACCAACCCCATTTCATCAACCAATTTCAGGTTGGCAACACCGGCCGCCGCCCCAATAGGGTGCGCCGAATATGTCCAGCCATGGCCGATAGGCCCATTTTCATCGGTACCTTGTTCCAAAACCTTCCAAACCTTGTCGGAAATAATCGACCCCGAAAGCGGCGCATAGGCAGAAGTCAGGCCTTTGGCGATAGTGATGATATCAGGCTCAATACCAAAATGCGTAGACCCCATCATAGAACCCATACGGCCAAAGCCCGTCACAACTTCATCCGCAATCAGTAGGATGTCGTATTTTTTCAGCACGGCCTGAATAGCCGCCCAATAACCGGCAGGGGGTGGCACAATACCGCCCGTACCCAAAATCGGCTCGCCGATAAAGGCTGCAACCGTATCCGGCCCTTCAGCCAAAATCATTTCTTCCAATTTGGTCGCACAATCCGCAGAGAACTCTTCTTCTGACATGCCTTCAACTGCACCGCGCAGATAGTACGGTGCTTCAGTGTGAAGAACCTGAGACAGCGGTAAATCGAATTTGTTATGGAACAATTCCAGACCCGTCAAAGACCCCGTCATCAAACCGGAGCCATGATAACCACGCCAGCGAGAGATGATCTTTTTCTTTTCAGGGCGTCCCAGAATATTGTTATAATACCAGATCAACTTGATGTTGGTTTCATTTGCATCAGACCCGCTTTGACCAAAATAAACTTTTGACATATTCGCAGGTGCGCGATCCAAAATCATCTTCGACAAAGTGATCGATGCTTCTGTGCCATGACCCACATAAGAATGATAATAAGCCAGTTCATGCACCTGCTTGGAAATTGCTTGCGCAATTTCAGTGCGCCCGTAACCCACATTCACACAGTAAAGCCCGGCGAATGCATCCAGCATTTTGCGGTCATCACGGTCAACGATGTAAACACCTTCACCCCCCGTAATCACCCGCGTGGGCGTGTCGCCACGCGCATGTTGCGCCAGATGTGTGGAAGAGTGAAAAAAATTTTCACGATCCCATTTTGCCAATTCGTCATTCGTTAACATTTTCGTATTCCTTGTTTCATTCAATCCGTAGGTTATGTCTTCACAACCAGCCCGCGCGGGGTGGTACATAGATTTTCAGCACCCATTTCAGTGATCAAAACCGGCTCGGTTATTTCAATGCCGCCATCATCCAGCCAAAGGGCCGGCATAAAGTGAAACGTCATGCCAGGTTCCAGCACCGTCATATCATCACGGCGCAATGAAAACGTATGTTCGCCCCAATCAGGCGGATAAGACAACCCGATCGGGTACCCGCAACGGCTATCCTTCTCAAAGCCCAACCTGTTCAACGTGGCATTAAAAGCGTTGGCAATATCTTGCGCAAAATTACCGGGTTTGGCCTGCGCCATGCCTGCATCAACCGCTTCCAGCACAGCACTTTCCGCTTCGCGGTATTTCGCAGGCGGTTCCCCCAAAAATAACGTGCGCGATTGCGGTGCGTGGTAACGACGGTACACCCCCGCAATTTCAAAGAACGTCGCTTCGCCCTTTTGCAATTCACTATCGTCCCAGGTCAAATGCGGTGCCGTGGCATCTTCACCCGACGGGGCCAGCGGCACAATCGACGGGTAATCCCCCCAATGCCCATCGGCACCCGTAACAGCGGCATGATAAATATCCGCCACCAACGCGTTCTTTTTCATGCCGGGTTCCGCACGTTCCAAAATCGTCGCGTGCATGTTTTCCACAATCTTCGCCGCACGGCGCATATAGGTGATCTCGGCCTTACTTTTCACCGCACGTTGCCAGTTCACCAGAACATTGGCATCCACCCATTTCGCATCAGGCAATTCTTGCACCAACGACATATAGGCAGCTGCGGTGAAATAATAATTATCCATTTCCAACCCAACACGCGAAGCTTCCCAGCCACGCGCCTTAATCAGCTTGGCCAAATCCTGCATCGGGTGTTTGTCAGGGTTTTGCACATAGGTATCTTCATAGCCAAAAATATCGTCATGCCCCATATAAACCGTGCGCCGCGCCCCCAGCGCATCCATCGCACGTCCCCACCAAAGTGGTGCCCCCGTTGGCCCGACAATCACCGCTTGATGTACATAAAATGACCACCCGTCATAGCCAGTCAACCACGCCATACTGGCAGGATCAGTAACAATCAAAACCTCAATATCAGAGACCTCCATCGCCGCACGCACCTTGGCGATACGCGTATCATATTCCACAAGCGAAAAGGGTAGATTTAGGGGGGTCATTGGGGTCTCTCCATTGCACACGCTGGCCTAAACTATTGCCAATAGCTCATTATAGCAGGTATGCATGCGTATATTATGCGGATTTACTACAAACACGCCTTTTTATTGCGTGTTTCAAAAGGATATGAATAAAATGGGCGTACTAGATGCATTAGACAGAAAAATACTTCATGAGGTGCAGTTGAACAATCAATTAACTGCCGCACAAATATCCGAAAAGATCGGCCTATCGCCAACATCCACCCAACGCCGTCTGAACAAGTTGCGCCGCGATAAAATCATCCAAGGGGATGTCGCCATCGTTTCCAGTGCCGCCGTAGGCCGCCCCCTGACCATGATGATCGCGGTTACATTAGAACGCGAACGTTCCGACATCATCGACCATTTCAAAAATGCCGTCCGCCGTGAACCCGTGGTAATGAGTGCGTATTACGTCACAGGCGACACCGATTTCATTTTGATCATCAGTGCCCGCGATATGAATGAATATGAAACTTTCACCCGTAATTTCCTATACGACAACCCCGATATAAAAGGTTTCAAAACCACAGTTGTGATGGATCGGATCAAAGCATCTTTCTACATCCCACCTTGGGAATAAATTACGGCCTTCCAGCTCGACCCATATTCCCCTAAGCTTCCCCTATGACCCGCGACGAGTTCAACACATTTTGCAAAAACCTGCCCGCCACAACCCATGTGGTGCAATGGGGTAATTCCGACGTGTGGAAAGTGGGCGGCAAAGTTTTTGCCATATGCGGCTGGAACGATGATATTGACGCTTTTACCTTCAAGGTTTCAAAAATCGCCTTTGAGGTTTTACGCGAAATGCCCGGCATCCGCCCCGCGCCTTATCTGGCTTCACGCGGGTTCAAATGGTTGCAGCATTACGCTGAACCGGGGTTGTCAGATGATGAGTTGGAAAACCATATCACCTATTCCCACCAAATGATCGCAGCAGCTTTATCCAAGAAAAAACAACGCGAACTTGGGCTAGCACAATAAAAAGCCCGCCGCAGTAATCTGCAACGGGCCGTAACTCTTATCACTCATATATTAGTTTGCAAAAACCGTAATACGGTAATCTTCTTCAGGGTAACCCAAAGAATCTTGATCTTCAAAATTCGTGTGGCAGTTGTGGCAGAAAGATTGCTTGATCTTCATCACCTTACCGTTTGGCTTTAGTGCCGAATAAACCCAGTTGCCATATTCATCGGCTTCACCAACAGCAACTTTATCCATCATAAACAACGGGCCTTTTTTGACCTTGCCCTTTTTATTCACGTTAAAAGACTCTTTGGCAATCACTGTGCCCACAGGCATTTTAGCGCCTTCATCTTTAAACCGGACATATTCCAGATAGCCCGTGTCGTTGACAAATGTTGTTAAAAACCGAGACCCGTGATTACCGACACCACCGGGAACCGTGAAAGCAGCACCCCATGACTGGTAAGCGGTTGCACGTTCATCACCCGCAGCCGTATAACCTTCACGCAATTCACCTTTGATACATTCGTAAAGTTCCACGATCTGTGCATCCGTCAGGTCATCTTTGGCCACATCCGTGGTACATTCTGCATAGGCAGCACCTGACATTCCAAACATCGCGGCAGCGACCACACCAAAACCAATTCGTTTGCTTTTCATTATTCACTCCAATGTTGTCGTCCGAAGACTATTTAGTTAGACCCACATTAACTATCATAACCCGCCAAGATACCCCTATAGACCTTACAAGTTATAACGATATTGTGACTTTGCGGGCTTTGCCCCCTTTTGCAGGGCTTTGCCTGATAAGGATGGCCGCATGAAACTGAAACAAACTACCAAGGCTAAACCATAGATGCGCCGCGCCCTGAATTCAGTGCTATTACTCTATATTATTATGGCGATCCCGTCGTATGATCTGGTCATCGATCTGCGGCAAAATGATCGTTATTATGCCCAGATGATGCACACATCAGGCGTGGTTTCGATCTTGCTTTTAGGCTTGTCCCTAACTGTAACACCCGCCCTAATGCTGTTGAAACATTTACCTATTAGCATCGCACTTGGCCGCTGGTTATTACCGCGTCGCCGTCATTTTGGCCTAGGTAGTTTCTATTACGCAAGCTTGCACCTGATCCATTACATCCGCGAAGTAGGCGATCTAGAAGTGGTTTTGTATGAGGCAATAGACTTTGAACTATCCATAGGTTGGATCGCATTTGCGATCTTTGCAGCTCTGGCAATCACATCCAATAACGCATCCCAAAGATACTTAAAAACCAGATGGAAAAGCATTCACCGGCTGACCTACCTAGCCACGGCACTCACATTCGCCCACTGGCTGTTGTTTGATTTTTTCCTTGATCAAGCCCTGACATGGCTAGCGGTTTTGATGCTGATAAAAGCAATCCATATCGGGTTCAATTATTCTCGCAAAAAGGCTTAAGCCTTTGCATCTTCCAGAAACTCCACCTCAACAAATGCACATTCAAAATCATTGCCGTTGCGCACATCATGCTCAGCCCCAAGCTCCCGAAAATAGGGCACACCTTTTTTCATAGGGGCATGAACCACCTCACCCGATGGCAGTTCAATATCCAAAAACCCGTCAAACATCGGTACAACCACATAGTCATACTCATGCCTGTGCCAGCCCGTGTTATCGCCCTTTTGCGCAAACCGCCATTCAGTCACACGGGTACGCGCATTATCAATCATCACCGTAGATTTCGCGCTACCTTGCGCACCACTACACACTAGGCTGCGTCTTTTGCATCGCATCGCGCTTGGCAAACTCTGCCTGCCATTTAGCTAAAGCATCACGCCCTTGCGCCAGTCGCGGTCACTATGGCGAAAATCCAGATATTCCAACACCACACCCACAGCGATCTGCGCCATATCCAGCGGCCCGTCCAAATGGCCTTCCCAGCCACTTTCCAACGCATTCAATGCGCGCGCAACCTTATCCCACTGGGCTTCAACCCAAACATTATAAACCATCTCTTCCGGGCGCACACGTTTTTCGTAAACCATCAAAACCGCCGCCTCCATCATCCCGTCAGCGGTTGCTTCCAACGTCAAAGCTTCCCACAGTTTAGCACCACTTGGATACAAGCCCCCACCTTTAAGATCATCCAGATACCGCGTAATCACACGGCTATCATAAAGGGCCTCGCCGCCCTCATTAACCAAACAGGGGATTTTCCCCAACGGGTTTTGTGTGATCAACATATCATTGGGTGCCACAGGTGTGCTGGCCGCATCCATAAACTCCACCTGATCATAAATCCCAAGCTCCAACAAACAAACCCGCACCTTGCGTGCAAAGGGCGAAGCCGCCGCCGAATATAATTTCATCATATTACTTTCCTAAATCTGATCCGCCCAAGGGCCGACATATCAATCTCAACCCCCTTGCCTTGTGACCCAAACCGCACAGTACGTTTCCAACGATAACTGCCGTTGATCTGCTGCCCCGAAACATCGCGGTGCCCTGCAATCCCTTCAGGCACCATATCCAAACTATCCTCAACAGATTGCACAACGGGTGAAACCTGAATATTGCGCGCCAGTGCCACAGCACCTGCAACAAGGGCCAGCGGTATAATCGGTAAAGCCATAACAACCTCCTGAAAATCATTTATGTCAGTTTGGCACGTCATCGTGATATGGCCAAGCTTTTCTTGGCACCACCCGAACTAATCCCTAAAGTCTGGCCAAACCAACAAGGATAAAGCGCATGTTCACCAAGCTGAACTTTCAAGATCGTTTAGACGGTTTAGCCCTATTGATCCTGCGCTGCGGTCTGGCGTGGTTCATCTTCCTGTGGGCCGCCCACAAACTGATCACCCCCAAACAATACCAAAACCTTGCCCGCCATTTTGATGATGTTAACGTCAGCCTAACCCAAGTCTACACCATAGGTTCCCTGCAAATCCTTTTATGCATCCTAGTCGTCGCAGGCATCTTTCGCTACTTTTCCTACACCAGCCTATTGATCATGCATTTCTTCACCGTCACCCGCCGATGGTATGGTTTCTTTGACCCGTTCGCCCTAAGTGAACGCGGCTTTCCGATCCACCGAAATCAGGTCGTCGACCTGGCCGTTCTAGCCGCCTTCATCGCCCTAGTTCTGCTGATCCGCCACGATCACTACTCCATAAGTGCGTGGCTGAAACGCAAAGGCCGTGGCAAATGGTGGCTTTAGGCTGGCGGATTTTTCATCAATTCGGCAATAACCCCGTGCTCTGAACCAAAGCCAGTTTGCCCCAAAGCATCCGCCGCCGCCAAGCGTGCTTCCTCCGGCTTGTTCTGCGCCAGCTTCCAAGTGCCATCAACGCTTTCAACATCCATCGCAATCGGCACAATCTGACGCATCATTTTGGCCAAGGCATCGTCTGAGACTTTATCGATTTTCCAGATCGGTTTCGGCAAAAGCCGCGCTTCCATATTTTCAGACAAGCGTTCCAAAATACCGCGCAAAGCCTCATCAGGCAACAACCGCAAACTGCCACGTAAATGCACCGCCACATAATTCCAGGTCGGCACCAGATTTTCAGCGCCATACCAATCAGGTGAGATATACCCATCCCCACCACTCACCGCGACCACCGCCTTTTGCGGCTCTTTCAAAGCCCGCGCAATCGGATTGGAACGCACCAAATGCGCCTCTAGGTAAGTGCCATCTTCCGATAGCTGAAACGGCACATGCGCAACCAGCGGGCCAGCGTCGGCGTTGATGCTCAACACCCCGAAACTGCGGTCACGGGCAAACGCCAGATTTTGCGCTTTTTCGGTTTTGCGAAACACGGGGTTTGGGTGCATTTTGGGTTCTCCGGTTGGGCATAGGTGTAAGGATTACCATTGAAGTTCTTTATTGAGAGGACGCAAGTGTTTAATGTCTGCTCATTCTAAATATTCGTATTGTCGTAACGAATAACGGCTTCCTGAAACGAATGTTTTAATCTTCCTAATATCGCAAGGGGTCGACGGCATTAGGCAGATGCTTGACAATTTCTATCTGACAGCTTATCTGCACAGATAGAAATTTATCTGGAGATAAGGCTATGACATTAAGAATGACCGCTACGAACGTATTTGAAATCAAGCCTGGTATGTGGGCATTCGACATGCCGCCTCATCAAGTTCGACATTTTGGGAATGCAGGCCATGCTATAGGCCCGCAAAGCGTTCTGTTGTTTCGTTCGTATGAATATGATGTTGATAATAATTATCTGCATTTTGATCTTGAAGACGTATCGCCAATCAATGTCGGGACATCCTCGAAAGCCATAGGAATAGGGTTGTACCATAACGGTATCGATGAAGAACCATGCGTAGAAGCGTCCAGTTCAACGTTCTTCGGCCCCGGTGATCGAAAATTTCTCCAACTCGCAAAATCAGAGCTTACAGAGAAGACCGCACAGGTAGCGGAGAAGCTACTCTTAGGGGTCAGACAGAAATCTTCTGGTGACCTAAAACGTGGCAAATCCCGTAATTTCAGCGAGACCCCAGACAACTTTTGGTATGTCATTATCCAACCTCGAATTGATGAGCTTTCTATTACAGTTCGCGGGGCGGTCAATCACTTTAAGCCAGTTGCACGGCTCGAGATCAAAGATGATCGAGGAAACACGCGTTTCAAAGTGAAGAGCAAGGACGACCTTCCCGCCGCTCTACAGATAATCACCCATGCGATTCGAAAGGGCTGAGTTGATCGATAATTACACCGAAGACGTGCTGGTAGATATTCCTCAAATAACTTCAGGCGGAAAAACCGTCACGTCATCCCCTACAACCCATTTCGGATATTTCTTCATAATCCGTTTAAAAGGTTCAGACACTAAAAAAGTAAGTAACCAAGGCTTCAGGTTTTCCCAATCCTGCCCATAAAACCAATCCCGATCCACATGGGCAAACTGGCGTATAAACGGGGCCACGCCGATGTCCGCAACGGATCGTTTCTGGCCCATTAAATAATCCTGCCCTGCCAGCATTTCATCCAGTTCAGACAAGAACGCCAAAGCCTTTTCACGCGCCGCAAATGCCGCCACCTGATCACTGCGATAAAGATATTTATAAGCATCCAGATGCGGCTTGAAATCAACGTCCATCCGTTCGATCAAAGCCAAAGCACCGCGCATACTTCCCTGATCAGGCAACAGCTTTTCACCTGCATCAGACGTGTCCAAAGCCCAGCGCATTATGTCCAGGCTTTCTTCTAAAACCACCCCATCATCCAGCACCATAACAGGCACTGTCGCCTTTTCAGAAACGGCGATCATTTCAGGGGCTTTATCGCGCAAAACAATCTCTCGCAAAGCCACTTCAATACCCCCCGCTTCCAGTGCCAGACGCGCGCGCATCGCATAGGGGCAGCGCCGGAATGCATATAAAATTGGAAGGGTCATTTACACGATTAGCTGCGTGTCAGAACAGCCTTTGATCTGGGCCTGAACAATCTGCCCAACGGGCTGGGGCGTGGTGAAACTAACCTCGGTGAAGCCTTCCGTTCTACCCATGTTTTCGTTTTCTATCAATACGTTATGTACATGTCCCAATCGGGACATCAGATGTTCAGACACCCGTTTATCCCCCAAAGCCCGCAATCGCGCCGCCCGTTCCTTAATGATCCCCCGATCCATTTGCGGCATCCTAGCCGCAGGCGTGCCCACCCGCGCCGAATAGGGAAAAACATGCAACCAAGTCAGCCCACAATCCTCAACCAACCGCAGCGAATTTTCAAACATCTCTTCCGTTTCCGTCGGAAACCCCGCAATAATATCCGCCCCATAAACGATGTCAGGCCGCGCCTTTCGCATGGCCTCACAAAACTCGATTGCATCCTCCCTAGAATGCCGCCGTTTCATCCGCTTCAAGATCATATTATCCCCCGCCTGCAACGATAAATGCAAGTGCGGCATCAACCGTTTCTCGGAAGCAATCGCATCGATCAAAGCGGGGTCTGCTTCAATCGAGTCAATCGATGAAATCCGCAAGCGCGGCAGGTCAGGAACCAGCTTTAATATCCGCTGCACCAGATCACCCAGCTTCGGTTGCATCGGCAAATCAGCCCCCCAGCTGGTCATATCAACGCCCGTCAAAACAACCTCAAGATAGCCTTTTGAGATCAACCTTTTAATCTGTTCCACAACAACCCCCGCCGCCACAGAACGCGAGTTGCCACGACCATACGGGATGATGCAAAAAGTACAGCGATGATCACATCCGTTTTGCACCTGCACATAGGCTCGCGCACGCGTGCCGAACCCATCAATCAGGTGGCCCGCTGTTTCAGTGACCGACATAATATCGTCGATTTGAACCTTCTCAACGTCACCAATAAAATCAGGCCCTTTGGCCAGCTTATTCCAGGTATCCGCCTGCATCTTGGCCACGTTGCCCATAACCAGATCAACCTCATCCATCTGGGCATAGGTTTCGGGTTCAGTTTGCGCCGCACACCCCGTGACTATCAGCTTCGCTTCAGGGTTTTCACGGCGCAATTTCCGGATACGTTGTTTAGAAGATCGCACCGCTTCAGCCGTCACCGCACAGGTGTTCACAATCACCGCACCATCCAGCCCCGCCTGCAAAGACAGTTCTTTCATCGCTTCGGTTTCATAAGCGTTCAGGCGGCATCCAAAAGTGGCAAATATCGGGGGTTTAACCATCGATCCCACTCAGAAACTCAGGGCTTAATTCACCAGAGAAAACAAGCGTTGCAGGCCCTGTCATCCAAACCCCGTCATCGCGCCAGTTAATATGCAAAGTACCGCCATCCAGATCAACCTGCACGGCGCGTTCCACCAGCCCCAAACGATGTGCTACAACCACTGCACCACAAGCACCAGAGCCGCAAGCCAGTGTGATCATCCCACCACGTTCCCAAACCCGCATGCGGATATGGTTGCGGTTAATGATCTGAATAAACTCTACATTTGTACGCTCTGGAAACAACGGATCATGTTCAATCATGGGGCCGATATTGGGCAGATCAACTGCCATCACATCATCCACCACAAACACGCAATGCGGATTGCCCATACCGGCCACCCCCGGCGTGCCATCTAATGGCAAGGCGTTCAGATCAACATCACGCGCCAAAGGCACGCTATCCCAAGTCAACTGCGGTTGCCCCATGTTCACACTGAAATTATCCGCGTCAATGCGCGTTACAGGTAAAATGCCAAAGCCTGTTTTCAGCGTAATAGAATCACTTCCATGCTCATCCATTATTAACCGCGCGATACAACGGCTGGCATTGCCACAAGCATCTGCCATTGAACCATCAGAATTCCAAAAATCCACGGCTACATCAGCGTCAGTTGTTTCATGTAATACCGCCAACTGATCAAACCCCACGCCAAAAAAACGACTACCAATGGCCTTGGCCATTGCAGCTGTCACAGGATTTTTTGCCTTGCGTGCATCGATAATAACAAAGTCATTACCAAGCCCGTGCATCTTCAAAAAAGGCAAGCCCTTCATATGTGTGTTCGTATGGGTCATTCGCTTGCTATAGAGCAAGTGTAACAATCAATCCAGATGTAGTAATTTTGATAAGATAAACACTTGACCAGCATGGCTTGGGCGCATAATACCCGCCCAATGGTGGGCCGGTAGCTCAGTTGGTAGAGCAACTGACTTTTAATCAGTAGGTCCCGGGTTCGGATCCCGGCCGGCTCACCAATAAAATACCCAATATCATATAGCTTAATCCCGTTTCGGCCCCTGTGAACGAATGCGGAACGCGTCCGAGCGTCCGAACGTCGTCCGGTAATCATCCCATTTTTAACGGGGTGCGGTCGTAGAACTTACGCAGCCATTCTCAGTTTCTGGGCGGGTGTGATGCCGCCGATGCCCATATTGTTCCAAACTAAAGGTTCCGGGAATTGCCACCATCATCTGAAAAATCAGACACAGTTTATTTTTCTATAAGTGCCTGTTTCGTAATATAAGCTTTTGCGCTATCAATCCCATTAAGCCCAAGCCTGCGCAGATGAGGATTCTTATGTATATAATCCCCATAATTAAATCCGTGGGGAACATCGTAAGAGTAAAGCCGCTTTTCCTTTTGGCCATACTTTAAATAGTGTTGAACGGCGCCAATTTGGTTATCAATTCCATGCCGTGGTAAATCTCTATTTAAAAATAGATATTCTTTCCAGTTAAACCCTGCAGGAAGATCTTTAAATTCAATAGATCGCGTAAAATGATCAGCAAATATACCCAAATTCATTTTTAACATCTCAGGATATTTTTCAGGCGGCGCGCCATGAATAAAAACCCGTTTCCAGAAACTGAAAAACCGTGGAAATTGTTCATATTCAATAATTGGTTTTTCAAGGTGGTGATTGTAGTAAGGCAGGGAAATTCCTGTCACTGCATTTGCATTGATATTTATACAGGTTTCGATGAAGTTAAATACATCTTCCCCGATAGGATTACGGTAAAAGTACTTCCATGCAGGAAGCAAACAACGCGTAAACCCAATAGATAAAGCTTGCTTGAAATCATCGACAGAATAGCACTGTATAACGGTTCTTTCCAACATATCAGCATCACTGATTTGATCATAAATCGAACGTGCAATCACTGCATATGCTTGCTTAGTTGGCTTAATATCACAAATTAATGCCTTACCCGGTTGTGCCGCCAGCTTAATTGCATCCTGAAACACAATCGGCGTTAATTCTTTTTCGAATTTGGTGTTTAAAAATTCCACTTCTGTGATCTCATTGAAAGGGCGTTTAAGGCCGTATTTTTCTTCAAAACCATCATGGCATACCAAAACATCATTGTTTTTATCCATGGTGAAATCTAGTTCGATAATATTAGTGGCCCCTAATGCCGCTTCAATAGCTTCTCTACTGTTAGATGCATGGATTTTGTTAAAATTCCCACCTGCGTGCGCGATTATTCTATTCTGTGCATAGAATTTATTTTGTATTTGCGGGGCGCGTATCACCGCACCTGAGGGTAGTTTTTTTGCAGGCTCCCTAGTTTCACTACAAATCTTCTGCAATTCATCCGCTATATTCTGCGTAGCGTTTTTAGTAATAAATGTTCCTGAAAGGATGCGTTTTCTCATATACTCATTAGGATCAAAGTTTTTGTACTTGCCTGCAAGGTAGTCGGCTACTGTTTGAGCCACATCAGAAGGTCTACATGTAATTCCCCCGCAAAAAAGTTCAGCTGTTCCTGCTGTGTAGGGTAGATCATACATTGTAGCTACATTGTCAGGGTATTCCTTCAGTAATATTTGAACCACAGGCTTACCAAGTGCGGCTGCTTCATAAATTGTAGATGACAAATCAGAAATAACGCAATCAGCGTGCTTCAATAGTTCCGTTGTAATATCGTTTATATTCTCTACAACATTTAAATCGCCCGTTGGCACATGCGCCGTTTCAGGGTGCAAAGACGCGACATGATTTGGAATTTCTCTTATTGAAGCTATCGCCTCAATAATATCATCATTCGATGTAATGTACCAAGTGGGTACAAACACAACAATCGGTTTTTCAGGATCTAGATTTGTCTTTTCGCACAATTCTTCACGCGACAACTTAGGCGGTGATAACAAATCATCAGATTTTATAAAACCTGTCGATCTAACTTTTTCAGACAGCTTTTCATTAGGAAAGATGCTTTCAAGTACACGCACATGATCCGGGCCGGCAGTTAGAATTACATCGAAAAAATCCAGCCGTTCCTTATTGCCAAGAAACCACTTTAAATGACTTGCCCCATGATCAATCAATACACGTTTTTTATCGTTATATTCTTCTTGTGGCTGATTAATCGGTTTATTTAAATACGCAAGACAATCGCAGTTAATGCCACGCGGTAATTTATTCGCATTCGTAAAAATCGGCGCGACATTTTTATCGGTTAAGATATTAACCAGCGGCAATACACAGCTCATATGTTTGCGTATATATGTATCGCCAAATAAAACTTTCTGGCATTTATTCGTTTCGCGAATACTATCTTTTAATATCGTTGAAGAGATATCCTCTGTGCGCGGCAGGTATACCACGTCACAACTTACCCAATCGAAGCCACCTTTCCAATCATCCCCCATAACTAAAACATCAGCGTTAAACTGTTTTATGTAATCATTTTTCTGCTCAAGGGATTCTTCTAGAAACACTTCATCTACATACTTGAGATCTTTGATATATGACAAACGTTGTGCCTCGGGAAAAACCGATTGTTTCCCCTTTCTGGAATTAAGCGCATCATTTGATACACCAACAATCAAATACTCACCAAGTTCCTTGGCGCGTTGCAATATCCGCAAATGACCTTCATGCAGAAGGTCAAAAGTTCCAAAGGTAATTACACGTTTATATTTATGGGTCATTTTTATCCCTATACGTCTGAGCTCATGCATGAATACCATAATCCTCAGCCGTGTCAGTAGTTATTTTGTGGGTACACGAACATAAAAACTTTATATTCGCCAGTCTTCTCCAATAAAATGTGAAATAGGTTTTCTTGAATGTTTTTTATAGATTTTCAATCGGGATTCATTCCAAACTGTTGAACCAGACATGTCTAATTGGTCAAAAATATTAGATGTGGTATTAATTTGAGTATCCCGTGATGTATAGAAATTATAAAGCCCAATCAACTTGCGGGCATACAATCCGGAAATTGGGTATTGCCGTGCAATTAAAAGAAGAAAATCATAATCTTCCAGCACCTTAAGACTTTGATCATAATGGAAAATAGATCTTTTTATTACACTGGTATTAAACAGATAAGAATGAAGGGGTAGAAAATTATTTGCAAATAAATCTATTTTCATCTTATCCCCAATTTCAAAATAGTCAGCGATATCACGTAGATAAACTGCATCATTATCATAATAAACATTAGCACAATGGATATCCGCATAGCTAAGAGCAAATCGTCCGAAATCGAAAGACGATATAAGCGTCCTAAGCGCATGTGAAAACCAGATGTCATCATAATCTATAAATGACAAATATGAGGATTTTCCAATTTCATAATGCCGTTTAACGATTTTATTTAATAATTTTGATCTTATATCCAAGCCGCCAGGGGACGGGACATTAAGGACTTCCCAGCTAAAGGTCGTTAAACCCATCATTTGTTTACATAACTTAGCTACTTTTTCTTGCTCAGCCTTATTAAAACCCTGAGTACAAACAATCGTATGAACTTCAATATCTTCCTGACCGGCTATAGACATTAGACATCGCTTCAGTAGCGCAAAATACTTCAGGTCGTGAAACCGCACCCCTACGGTGACTAGGTTTTTCTTTTTCATTTCCAATACCTGCTTCTGCTAAACCTTGCTTGCTTGAAAAGCGCTGTTATTTTTGTGTCGGCTACACAATGCTTTTTAACCTTGGGAAGGTTTTCAAGGTCAAATTCTAATCTTTGTAATTCTGCTTTGAAAATTGCCGCTCTACTTTCTGCACCCCATTTTTTGCATAGATACCAATTTCCAATCAGCATGCGCTTTTTACGATCCAGATCGTCCTCATCAATTCGCCCAGTTACATCATGGTAAAACTGCGCATGCTGGCAAACGAATAAACCATAGCCGGCAATGCGCGTACGTAGCGAAAGGTCGATGTCTTCAGCATACATGGGAAAGTCGGGGTCAAAACCTTTAACATCATCATAAATCACTTTGGAAAACAAAAATGCCGCGCCTGAAATCCAATCTGTGCGGCCCGTCGTCGGGTCATAATGCTTAGGATGACAAAGCGGCTCATTCTTTAGCTCAATCATGCCTAAATCATTTTGTTCCTTGCTGAACCACAAAGCTTCAGACAGCGCATTATCAAGCAGATAGCCATCTGGATTCAAACCTAAATAATGCGTATGTTTTACCTTGAACGCCTCTGACATGATTTTATTATGACCTAGGGAAAAACCAATGTTTTCAGGGCATTCAATAAGCTCATAATGCGTATTTTTTAATTTAATTTTCAGGTATTTCAAAGCTAGAGGCTTTGGGGAATTATCTAGGTAATAAATCGTAATATTACCCTCAAACTGTTTTGCGCAGTTAAGAATTGATTGCGTTAACCTTAAAACTTCAGTTTTTGTATTTTGGTACAAAACAATTCCTATCGCTAAATGGACATCAGTTAGCGATGATTTATCTGGGCGTTTAATTTCTATATTACTAAAACCTATATATTTAAACGGCTGCTCTTGTTGTTCAACTATTTCCAAATCTGTTTGGGAATCTGGTGCATTAACAATGTTTAGGTCTAGAGCTTTGCTTTTCCTTAAACGATTCTCATAGAGGCCCGAAAGATATAGGTGCCCAATTGGATTCATATCAGCATTAGCTACAACATCAGGATTGAATTTGATGTACACTTCAACGTCGAAAATTAACAAGTCCGAGAAATCCGCAGCTGGGTTATCAAGCTTAGATTTGACATTCTGGTACTCCACGGGTTTGGATAATAGTGCATTATGAAAACACGCCTCAGACATTAAAGATAAAAACAGTTCTAAATCTGTTGCGCCAATATTATAGAACTTTTTCATGAAATTTAGATGTATGAACGCAGCTGGATTGCGACCTTCAGCGAAGCCTTTCCATATAAAATGATCGTAAGGATCAATCGCTGCCAACCTGACATCTACATTTTGTAAAAGATAGTATATTGGGTCAAAGAACTTTTTTACCGCTTCAATTGTTTGCTTTCGCTGAAGGTCACTTAAATTCAACTTAGCCGTGTTGCCATTACTTCTATTCTCTCGTTTCGAATAGGTTGAGTTGGAAATATCAACGTGACGCCCTTCCGCTTTTCCAGTTGTTATATAATGGAATAGCGGGTTAATCAGGCTTTCTTTAACATCCGGGTTCTCATTTAGATATTTTTCAGTATTAAACTTTGGCCCAGGGTCGTATCCAAGATCAACGCCCGATGTTACATAATGCCAAACAGGGGAACCCGTATGGCTGCTGTTTAAATATTGCTTTTCATACCATTTTTCATCAAAAAAACCAGACCGTTCTATAATTCTGACTTGCTTTTTAAGTCGTAGATAGTTTGTGTATTCTGAAAATTTCCCAAACATCTAATTACTCTCGTTTGATAATTTCTACTTATTGTAGAGTTGTTTTTAACTGACATGTAGCTTCATATAGGAATTCCTCACAGATACAACAAGCCAAGAAAATCAAATTTAACGCCCAAATTACGACTATTTTACAATCAGTAAATCTTAACCAATTTAGCGGAAATTCATCCGTATTACTTGGTTTTTAATCCAAACATACCTTATCTTTTGTCGATGCAAAAAACTGCTGGCTGGATACATCTGCACGTGCATCAATAATCGATAGCGTATAAAATCCATCTTCCTGAACCGGAATGATAAATGCGCGCTCATAATATAACTTAGATGCCAGTGTGTCATTCAAAATCAGCCGAAAGGGTGCAATACCCCCATTGATTTTCACAACAAGACCAGGCGGGCAAATTTCAACAGTTGCCCCTTCTGGCGGGAACACAATTCGAATACCATCGCTTAAATGCTCTGCTTTTGAAAACTGCTTTAAATGCGGCGGCAGAACTGTCTGCATCATATTATCAGACAATGAACGTGCGGGTCGTGTCACACCGATGATATCAAACATCTGAAATAATATCGGCGTTGCAAGGGCCGCACCAAAGGCACCAGGGATCGCAGTATTATCCGCACGCCCCAAAAGCACACCGATAACATGGCGCCCGTCAAACCCGATAGCCCAGCTATCGCGGTGGCCATAGGATGTGCCAGTTTTATACGCAACATACCCTGCCTGCGTTGTAGAAGGGGCGGGCATAGTGCGCAAAATCTCAGCTACCATTGTGGCCGCAGTTGCGTTGATGAATTGCGCGCCTTCGGTGGTTTCCTGAACTGTCTCATGCAACGATATCGCCTGCCCGTGATGCCCCAAACCACCATAAGCCTGCACCATTTGGCGCAACGAAACCCCGACACCGCCCAGCACAATCGCAAGGCCTGGATCGCGGTCTTGTGGTAGGGTCAGCTTAATACCTGCACGATTTAAAACGGCGGAAAACCGATTGGTGCCAACCTTGTTCAAAATCGCTACCGCTGGAATGTTTCGCGACCCGATCAATGCATCATGCGCCGTCATCATACCCCTGAACTCACCGTCAAAATTTGAAGGCTCATACTGGCCGAAGCGTGCTGGCATATCGGCAATCAAGGTTCGCGGGTGCAAGATACCATCGGCAAAAGCCTTGGCATAAACAAAGGGTTTCAAGGTTGATCCGGGCGACCTGATCGCGGTTGCCATATCCACATAGCCTTTGCGCTGCTCGTTGGTAAATTCAGGTGAACCTATATAGGTTAAAACCTCACCCGTGGTGTAATCCGCAATAATCACAGCCCCTGAAATATCCTGCCCGATATTTTTCAGCTTGCGCAAAAACAGCGCCTCGGCCCTGCGCTGCACATCCAAGTCAAGCGTCAAAGCTTTCGATTGCGCACGGTATTTTCCTGCCAAGTGCAGCGCAAAGCGGGGCATCGGTTTTAACCCGGATGGAACAGGTTCACTTAGGGCCGCATTCAGATCTCCCGCATCAATCACACCCGCACCAATACCCCGCCGAAGCACCTTATCACGCGCCGCCCGCGCGGCTTTATTCTTGCGGTCAGGACGGCGTTGATTAGGCGATTGCGGGATGGCTACTAGAAGCGCCGCCTCTGCCATGGTCAGCCGTTTCGGGGCTTTGCCCAGATACGAATAGCTGGCGGCGGCCACCCCTTCCACATTGCCACCAAAGGGGGCAAGTTTCATATAAAGCTGCAGGATTTCCTGTTTGCTAAGGCGGCGTTCTATCGCCATTGCCACACGTATTTGGCGCAGCTTATCCCCCAGCGCACCGGTAGACAGCCGTTCCGTCAGGCGGGCCACCTGCATGGTAATTGTAGAGCCCCCCGAGATGATTTTACCATTCAGCACGAACTGCCCCAAGGCCCGAAGCATCGCTTGTATATCCACGCCATTATGACGGTAAAACCGCTTGTCTTCATAAGCGACCAGCAGTGCGATATATTGGGGGTCGATCTGCCCTAAAGAAACATCAAAGCGCCAATAGTCATCCGGCGTCAGAAACGCTGTCATCAATGCACCGTTTCGGTCATATACCATGTCCGACACACTGGGGTTTACGCCGTGCAGTTCGGTGCGTTCAATCCACTGATCAAAGGCAAACAGGCCAATAAAGCTTGCTATGCAAAGTACAATGAACCTGCGTTTATTGACCAACAATCACCACGTTTCCGCTGTTGGTATTACCACCCAAATCAGCACGGTACATATCTGTAATATGGGCCGCAGGCTGATGAAAGGTTCCCGCAGAAATGGCACGTACCACATAGGCCAGTTTGAAACTGCGATCCCCGCCCCAATCAACGGCGGCCAAAAAGCGGTCTTTGTGAAACTCAGTATGCGTGGCCCCAGCCAGATTATCCAGCCATGGCAATGATGCCGTATAGCCCGATTGCAGCAGGTTCGGATTATCTATTTCAAAGCCAGCGGGCAGTGGATCATTGATCATCAAACGACCATACCTGTCAGTTTCCGGCGTCACTTTAATCACCACGACAATTTTATCGTTTTGGGTAATATTTGACATATCCACCCTATCGCCCGTGATCGTATAAAAGCCGCGTCTGATCTTATAGCCGTTTGATTGACGCGCCACTTCACCTGACGGCGAGCCTGTGGCGGTCAGCACCATTTCAATTTCTGTACCAAACGGATTTTCAACCTGCGCCTGCCCTTGCGAAACCGCCATATAGGAAAACAATGTTTCCGCATCCAACAAAGCCTTACCTTCAGCTGAATTCTGCATGGAGGCCGCCAAGCGCAATGCCCAAGCCTGTTCCTGCGTGCTGCCGATGGATGCAAGACGTATAAAGTTGGCACTCTCTATTGCTTCGGGGGCAGAAAGTGATCCTGCTTGAACCGCCAATGCCAACACGGCGGCTTTGTCGCGTCTGGCAGAGCCAAAATCATCATATCGATCACGTTCAGTACCTAATTTCAATTTACGAAACGCGCGCGTGAACATCGCGTCAGAGCGGGCTTTTTCACCATATGCCGCCAAAGCCACGCCAAGCTGCGCTTGCGCAAGTGCAGTGCCAAAAGCATCCCCTTTGGCATCACTATAATAGCGCAACTCACCGATGGATGCTTTGCCAACATTGGCCAAAACCATCAGCGCATAAGCCAGTTCTTCACCGCCTTCATCAAAATCACTGGCGTTGTTCACGGTATTTTTCAGCCGCGAAAGGGCCGCTTTCAATACCCGATCAGGCACATCCGCGCCCGATTTTTGCGCCCGCACCAAAAAGTCCGTCGCATAGGCATCAAGCCAAGGGTTATCACTGCGCGGTCGCCACAGCCCAAAGCCACCATTGGTGGCTTGGTTGGCCGCAACTTTGGTGATCGTTTGCTGTATACGCAGCTTTGCCGTTGTCGGGTCTTGCAACTGATCAATGAATGACATCAAAGGTTCAGCCTTTGAAATCAACTGCTCTGTGCAGCCATATGGGTACTGTTCCAAAGATCGCACAATCCCACCCACGTCCAAACGCGCTTGTGATAGCGGTATAATCGCCAGCTGCGCATCATTACCGAATGCCGCCAGCAAATCTGTTGGAACGGGGGCCGCACCATTTGCCGCAACCGTCATGTTCCAGCGTTTCACAATCGGCAGGTCGTTTCTTTGCACCGGCAGAATAACGGTCTTGGTTAAAACCTTGCCGTTCGGAAGCTTCACTTCCACAAGTATTTCACCATCACCTGCAAACCGTGCCGTCATCGGTACATCCAGATTTCGGCGTTCGCCTTTGGCCAGATTAAAAATCTTGCTGGTGAAATCCAATGCTATTTCGCTGGAATTTTTCAACTCTACACTCACCGTGCCCGCAGGCCCGTAAGCGTGTGCAATTTCCAGTCGTAAGTTGGATTTATCCCCCGGTGCCATAAAGCGCGGTGCATTAGCTAGGATCACAACCGGATCACGCACAAGCACATCTTGTGAGGCTTGGCCCACAGCGCCATCTGACCACGCCACAGCCATCAGCCGCATGGTGCCGTTAAATTCGGGAATATCCAAAGGCACATCCACCTGCCCGTTTTCATCCAAGGTCAGCAGACCGGAAAACAGCGTTAGATACGTTTCCGTTTTCGGCCCCACCCCTTGGCGCGCATTATCCGCGTCACCACCACTGCGCAGCACGCCGTCAACACCTGCAAAGCCGTCGATTAGGCGGCCATATAAATCGCGCATTTCAAAGCCCAGTTTACGTTGCCCAAAATAGTAGCCTTGCGGGTCAGGGGCGGTAAAGCCCGTGATGTTCAGAATGCCTAAATCCACCGCCGCAACAGTTGCATAAACTTGCCCCCCCGCCGCTGAAGATGCTTTTAACTTAATTGTTGTGGGCTGATTTGGGCTAACCAGCTCAGGCACTTCAAAGGCCAGATCAATGGTTTTATCAGCCGCATTAATAGATACCCAATTCACCCCGACAGCCCGCGTTGGATTGCGGCCCTGTTTGGCATCCATCGGTTGAATAAAGCTGGTCAGAATATAGGCCCCTGATCCCCAATTTTCATCAACATCAAAGGTAACTTCGGTATCGCCCTTTTGCACACTCACCGTTTTGTGGGTCACAAAGCCCGCGTTCATCACAACGATCTGCGCCATCCCGTCATTGGGGGCGGAAATGCGTAAACTTAGCGTATCGCCCAGCCTGTAATCATCCTGATTAAGCCCCGTTTGCAACCGATCAGGCGTATCTGCATTGCCTACAGAGCCATAATAGCCCGCATAAAACGGGTAACTTCCAAAACGTACATCGCCCCCGTTTTTGGCTTCTATGCTTAGTTCATAATCACCCCAAGCCAGCGGTACTTGCAGTTTTGCGGCCTTTTCGGCACCGATGGTAATGGTGCCTTCTTCCACAACTTCACGTGATTTAATCGGCATATAGTTCCAGCGGTTATCAACCTTGAACCACTGGTAATTTGTCTCTATCCGCTCAACCCGCCATTTAGCCGTGCCCAGATCAGTCAAGGCCATGCCTTGGCCGACAGCAATAACCTCAAATGCGGCTTGCGCGCCTTCGGGAACAGAGCCATCAAACAGCGGTTTGATACCGATCAATGCTGAAACAGGATCCATTGCGCGGGTCAAAACCCGCTCTACCGGGCGCCCTGATCCTTCACGCATTTGCAACGTTACTTTCAGCTGTTCAGGTTGGTAAGATGAAGCACTGTCAGGGATCGGAATATTCAGTCGCAAAAACCCATCTTCATTGGTTGTTAACCCTGTTGGCAATGTCACCACATTGGCCCGTTCCTGTGCCAAAGAAGAACCGAAACGGAAACCCGGAAAGGCAGGGATTTCTGTTGTTGTGCGCCGTTCAATAACACCGCTTAACGGCAGGTTGGCACCACTTGCACCATAAAGGTAGCTTGCAGTGATCGACAGTTCCGGCGGGGATGATTGCACTACGGGCGCGTCAGGCAAGGTCGGGGTGAAATCTATGCGCTCAGGCACAAAATCTTCAACCAGAAAACTTTTGTCTGCTAGGGGGGCATCTTTAGTATCCAGATAAATCCGCTGTGACCAACGACCCCGTTGGGCAGAGGGTGCAAGGATCGTTGCAAACACGCGCCCACCCGCACCTTGGTCTTGCAAAACAGTCCGATCATATTCCTGCCCGTCCGGTCGATAAGTGATGGCTGTTAACGGCAGGTCGGAAATGCTGTTGGCTTTAGGGCCACGCAATAGAACCGTAGACATCACATCATCACCCGGTTGATAAATTCCGCGCTCGGTGGTGGCAAACACATCAAAAGCACCTGATGCTGCGCGCCCTTCAACACCGCGATCTGAAAAGTCAAACGCACTGGATGTCAGGTCAATAAAGCCAAAATCTGCATCCCGGCGCGCCGCAATCGCCGCAGGCGCATTACCTGCGCGGCCTTTTAAGGTGGCGGCAGGAAAATGCACATAGCCCAATGCATCACTTTCAAGCGACGCCAATATTTTGTTGTTACGCGAAATAAGATTAACCTTGATGCCCGCAAGATCAGAGGCAGCCCCCAAAGATTTCGCCAGAATATGCAGCCCGTCAGGGCCTGAAAAGCTGGTCATGCCAATGTCAGATATTAAAAACCATTGCGTAGCAGGTGTTGCATAACTTTGCGCACCCGCCAGACGCGCCGTCATCACATAAAGGCCCGGTTCAAACGCGCCTATTACGTCTTGCACGGGCAGTGCTGTGACTACTTCTTGATTAAGCTTAACCCCAGTTTCAGCCTTACCTTGCCAAACCATTTCACCCAGTTGATCCGCTAGTTCATTCGCGTCATAATTTGATAAAGAGTTTAGGAACAACTGTTTAAGCAACAGAGGTGACAGGTTTCGTTCTTCTGATCTGTAGATTTTAATGTCAGCAGATTGTGCGTTTACGGTTACAAGCGGCAGTGTGGCAGTTTCGCCTTTTGGCAAAACATAACCGTTACCCTGAAAACGCACCGCTGCAGCGCGGTCTGGGATATAGAGCGTATATGAGTGTGGTTTGATCGTCACCTCGCCTGATTTTGCAGGCAAGCCGGAACGCATTGTCAGATCAAAACTTTCACCAAAATGCATCCCGTTCAGACAAAGCCTCTGATCATTTACCTCTGCCACCAGATCACTGTTTATGGTTTGTACGTAATCCAGATAGTTAACGCCCTTGCCTACCAGGTTTTCCGAAAACGTAAAACAAACACGCGGTTTCGATGCAGTTGCTTCAATTTCATAATCCAAAACCCTTGGCCCAAACTTAGCACGTGCCTTAGCAATGGTTTCGCTATCATAGCCCGTCACTTCATGTATATGTCGTGCCGCTGCAACGATATCAGCACCACGGCTGATATTACCCTTAAGCTCTTCAAAGATTGCCCAAAGGGCCACAGCTTCTTGGTGCTCATCCGCATCAAGATAAGCGTTAATCGCAAATTCCAATCTGGAATAGCGCAAGCGCGACAGGCTGGGGGGCAGGTTTCTTGAATGGTTCTTCAGGTCGCTGGGCAACCTTAGCCACGCTTCACTGCTGCCATTGACAGCCGCCAACCGAAGGATATTGATGAACCCAAGCGCGTTATCTTCGTTTAATTTGCCGGGGTTCACACCTACGCCGCCTACAGCACGTGCAACATCTGCACGGAACTGTACGGCGCGTTCTTTTTCACGGTCGGTTAAATAGCTTAACCGCTGCAATCGCGCATTACCCAAAGTGATTTTCGCAGGGTCTGCATCAACTGATCTGGCAGACATTGCCCCCACATAAGGGGCCGCATCATAACTGCCATCTTTCAAAAAACAGGCATTACTGCGGGTGTTATAGGTAATCGCTTCGCAACTTTGTTCATCTGCGCAGGCCTTTTCACAATAGGTTTGCGAGGTTTCAAAAATAGACCGTAAATCGCCCCCCGAAAAATCCGTATCAGGTTGATATGAAAATGTGCTTTGGGGATAGTCAGCAGCATGGCCCATGCCCGCTGTCATTAGAAATACCATAGCCGTTGCGAAATATTTTTTCAGCACATCAATCACCTTTTGGGTTTTCATAAATTCACGCAGATGTGATCAATATCGGGCAAGCAGTTGGCTGGGTCAAGTTTGCTAACTGCGCAATCCTATAAAATGTGAAAATACTTTTCTCGTCAAATGGATCAGACTGGGGTATGCGTTATGGTAAATATGATCCTAAGGGGAAACAAAGATGCCATTGATCAACCGATTTGCTGAATTACATTCCAACATCACCGCATGGCGACAAGATATACATACCCACCCTGAATTGATGTTTGATACCCATCGCACATCTGCACTGGTAGCTGATAAACTGCGCGAATTTGGCTGTGATGTTGTCAAAGAGGGCATAGGCCAAACAGGTGTCGTGGGCGTGATCAAAGGCAAACAGGATAGTGCGGGCAAGGTAATTGGCCTGCGCGCGGATATGGATGCGCTGCCCATTTTGGAGGCAACCAACCTGCCTTACGCGTCAAAAACCGCAGGTAAAATGCACGCTTGCGGGCATGACGGGCATACCGCGATGTTGCTGGGGGCGGCACAATATTTATGTGAAACCCGTAATTTCAACGGTACTGCCGTAGTAATCTTTCAACCCGCCGAAGAAGGTGGCGGCGGTGGGCTTGAGATGGTCAAAGACGGTCTGATTGAAGATTACAACATTCAGGAAATTTACGGGATGCACAACTGGCCGGGTGTGCCTGTTGGCCAGTTCGCCATTCGCCCGGGTCCGTTTTTTGCAGCAACAGATACATATACAATCGAAGTGACCGGCAGGGGTGGGCATGCAGCCAAACCAAACGCTGCGATAGATACCACATTGGTCGCGTCCCATATTGTTGTGGCTTTGCAGTCTGTTGCATCGCGCACGATTGACCCGCTTGATGCGGTTGTGGTTTCCATCACCAGCTTTGAAACCGAAAGCAAAGCCTTTAATGTGATCCCCGAACATGTAGAGCTGCGCGGCACATTGCGCACGCTTAAGGCAGAGGTTTGTGATCTGGCCAAAGCGCAAATTACCCAGATATGTGAAAACACGGCCCGTGCATATGGTGCCAGTGCAAAGGTTACATTCCTGCCCGGCAGCTACCCTGCGATGGTCAATGCCGAAGCCCAAACCGTCTTTGCCGCCGATGTGGCCAGAGCGGTTGCAGGGGAACATAACGTAGAAGATAACGCCCCACCGACAATGGGCGGTGAAGACTTTTCGTTCATGTTGGAAGCTTGCCCCGGATCATACATTCTAATGGGCAACGGCGACACGGCTGACGTGCATCACCCCGAATACAACTTCAACGATGAAGCTATTCCTGTGGGCTGTTCCTATTGGGTGGGCTTGATTGAAACGGGTATGCCCGCACAATAAAATCAGGCCCCACTAAGGGAAGCAGGGCCTGATTTATTCGATTGAAAACCGTCTATTTATTCTGACGGTTCTCTATCAAATCGTCTACCACCTCTGGCTCAGCCAACGTCGACGTATCACCTAATGACCCGTAATCATTTTCAGCAATCTTTCGCAGAATTCGGCGCATGATTTTGCCTGAACGGGTTTTCGGTAATCCTGGGGCCCATTGCATCAAATCAGGTGATGCAATCGGGCCTATTTCTTTGCGCACCCAGTTGCGCAGCTCAATCTTCAACTCATCGGATGACGCAACCCCCGCATTCAAAGTGACATAGCAATAAATACCCTGCCCCTTAACTTCATGCGGGTAGCCAACCACAGCCGCCTCGGCCACATTAGGATGTGCCACCAACGCACTTTCAATTTCAGCCGTGCCCATACGGTGGCCTGATACGTTCAGCACATCGTCCACACGGCCAGTGATCCAGTAATAGCCATCCGCATCACGGCGGCAGCCGTCTTCGGTGAAGTAGTAGCCTTTGTATTGCGCGAAATAAGTTTTGATAAAGCGATCATGGTCACCATAAACCGTACGCATTTGCCCCGGCCAGCTTTCTTTGATCGCCAAAACGCCTGACGCTTCCACACTGTCAATTTCCGCACCCGTTTGCGGGTCAAGAATGACCGGTTGAATGCCAAAGAACGGTTTGGTGGCAGAACCGGGTTTGGTGGTTATAGCCCCCGGCAAAGGTGTCAGCATATGTCCGCCAGTTTCAGTTTGCCACCATGTATCCACGATGGGAACGGTGCCTTTGCCGACAACTTCATTGTACCAATTCCAAGCTTCGGGGTTGATCGGCTCACCCACTGTGCCCAGCACTTTCAGCGCAGACAGATCGCATTTATTCACAGGTGCGTCGCCCAGAGCCATCAAGGCACGAATGGCCGTGGGGGCGGTGTAAAACTGGTTCACTTTGTGCTTTTCACAAACCTGCCAGAAACGTGATGCATCGGGGTAAGTTGGCGTGCCTTCAAACATCAAGGTTGTGGCGCCGTTAGCCAAGGGGCCATAAACGATATAGCTGTGGCCAGTGATCCAACCGACATCTGCTGTACACCAGAATACATCACCATCGTGATAATCGAAGGTATATTGATGGGTCATAGAGGCATAAACCAGATACCCGCCAGAGGAATGCACAACACCCTTTGGTTTGCCCGTGGAACCTGACGTATACAAAATAAACAGCGGGTCTTCCGCGTTCATCGGTTCTGGCGGGCAATCGGCGGATGCATCTGCCATTATGGTCGCATAATCCACATCGCGGCCTTCTTTGTTGCCGGGGCCACCACCTGTGCGGGCAATAACCAATGTGGTCACGTCACCCGAAATATCCAACGCCGCATCGACGTTTTTCTTTAACGGAATAGCCTTGCCGCCACGTGGGCCTTCGTCTGCGGTAATCACCAGTTTCGCTTCACAATCTGTGATACGGCTGGCCAAAGCATCGGGGCTGAAACCGCCAAAAACAATCGAGTGGATCGCACCGATACGCGCACAAGCCAGCATAGCGTAAGCCGCTTCAGGGATCATTGGCATATATAGAATAACGCGGTCGCCTTTGCTGACACCCAGTGATTTAATCACGTTGGCCAGTTTGGACACATGTTCATGCAGTTTCTTATAAGTGATGTGTTCATCACCGCCCAATTCATCGCTTTCCCAGATGATCGCGGTTTGATCACCACGGGTTTCCAGATGGCGGTCAACGCAGTTGGCGCAGACGTTCATCAAGCCGTCTTCATACCATTTGATGCTGACATCAGGGTAGGTATAGGTTGTGTTTTTCACCAGTGAATAGGGTTTGATCCAATCAATCCGTTTGCCATGTTCGCCCCAAAATGCATCAGGGTCAGCTACGGAAGCTGCATACATTTCCTCATACTTCGCTTGATCCGCATGAGCGTTTGCGGCAAATTCAGCGGAGGGCGGGTAGATTTTATCGGTCATGGTTTTCCCTTGTAGATATCGTGTATTCTATCAGCTTTAGATCGCCAGATACTCATGGCGCAATTCTTCATTGTCCAGCACTTCTTTGGCAGTGCCGTCAAACACAACTTGCCCTGTATCCAGGATAATCGCGCGATCTGCCAGGTTCAAAGCGGCAACAGCGTTTTGTTCAACGATGATTGTGGTGATGCCCTGTTCGCGGATCAGGTGCAAAGTTTTTTCAATCTCTTGCACCACAATCGGGGCCAGACCTTCATAGGGTTCATCCAGCAACAGCAATTTAATGTCACGCGCCAAGGCGCGGCCAATGGCCAGCATTTGCTGTTCGCCACCTGAAAGCGTGGTGCCTTCTTGTTTGCGGCGTTCACCTAGACGTGGAAACAGATCATAAATCCGCTCAACCGACCAACCGACAGGTTCTGCAATTTGTGCCAGTTGAATGTTTTCTTCAACCGTCAGGCCCTGAATGATGCGGCGATCTTCCGGTACCAGTGAAATGCCAGCTTGTGCTGCCTGATATGATTTCATCTTGTGTAGCGGTTGATGATCCAGCCAAACTTCACCTTTGGTCAACATCGGGTCATCAAGCCGTGCGATGGCACGCAAGGTAGAGGTTTTACCCGCACCGTTGCGACCCAACAGAGCCAGAATTTCACCCTCATGGATGTTCATGCTGACACCTTGCACGATATAGCTTTCACCGTAATAGGCGTGAATATCATAGGCCGAAAAATAGGCAGGTGCGTGTGACGCGTGGTTAACAGTTTTATCCATAGGTGTTACATCCAACATTAAGAAGCGGCCACGCCAAGATACGCTTCTTGTACCTTTGGATGACCTTTGATATTTTCCGGTAAATCTTCAACGATAACAGTACCTTGAGCCAGAACACTGATCTTTTGCGCCAGTGAAAACACAACATGCATATCATGTTCAATAATCGCCATTGTGATGTGGCGTTTACCCTGAATTTCCGCCAGCAGATCAATGGTATTGTTGGTATCTGCCCGCGCCATGCCCGCAGTCGGTTCGTCCAGTAGCAGCAATTTCGGGTCTTGTGACAGGCACATAGCCATTTCCAGACGGCGTTTATCACCACGTGAAAGCGAAGATGCAATCATATCGTTTTTGTCCTGCATACTGACATCCAATAACACTTGTTCGGCTTTTTCGCGCACATCAGTCTCACCCGAAACACGCGCCAATGCGTTCAGGGTAAAGGCCCCATCACGCTTTGCAAAACACGGGATCAGTACGTTTTCAAGCACGGTCAGATCGGCAAATATCTCTGGTGTTTGAAACACACGGCTGACACCGATCTGATTGATTTCATGCGGCTTGCGCCCCAGCAGTGAATGGCCGTCAAACATCACCGTACCCGTGTCAGGGATCAGTTTGCCGACGAAGCAATTCAACAGCGTTGATTTACCCGCCCCATTGGGGCCGATAATGGCGTGAATGGTACCTTCTTCGATATCAAGGTTCACGTTTTGCAACGCTTTTAAGCCACCGAAGCTTTTGTTCACATTTTGAACTTCTAAAATTCCCATGATCCAGCTCCTATTCAGCAGGCGTTGTGGTGGTTTCAGACGAAGGGTTTGAACCATCACCCTTATCCCCACGGATTTTATTGCGGATGCGCTCCCAACCTTCCATCAAGCCACCTGGCAAGAAGGTTACGATCAACATAAATAGCAAGCCAAGCGTTAAGTGCCAGCCTTTACCAACGAAGAAGTGCAGCACCCAGACAAACGCATCATTCAAGCCGTCTGGCATGAAAGAGAACCAGCCGTGCAATACGGTTTCGTTGATCTTTGAGAAAATATTCTCAAAGTATTTGATAAATCCTGCGCCCAGAACAGGGCCCAGCAATGTGCCGGTGCCACCTAGAATGGTCATCAAAACAATCTCACCTGATGCTGTCCATTGCATACGTTCAGCACCCGCAAGCGGATCCATAGAGGCCATCAAACCACCTGCAAGACCTGCATACATGCCAGAGATCACAAAAGCCGCCAGCGTGTAAGGGCGAGAGTTTAGGCCCGTGTAGTTCAACCGCGTCTGGTTGGTTTTAATCGCCCGCAACATCAACCCGAATGGTGAACGGAATATGCGGATCGACAGGTAGAACGCCAGTATCAGGAAAGCGGCACAAACGTAGTATCCTACGTTGAACTGAAAGGCCCATGCGCCCAAATCCAATGAAAATGTATTGCGCATTTCCAAACCGAACAGGCTAGTTACAGGCAGGTTGCCTGTTGTATTTACCCCGTCTAAAATACGCGGATCATTCAAGTTCAGTTGCAAACCGGTTTCGCCATTGGTGATCGGTGTCAGCACGGAATAGGCCAATGAAAAGCTCATTTGCGCAAAAGCCAGCGTCAGGATTGAAAAGTAAATCCCGGATCGCCGCAGTGATATAAACCCGATCAGCAGCGAAAACAGACCTGCGATTATCACCGACAGGATTATGGCAGGAATGATATTCATCGACAGAAGCTTTAGCATCCATACGGCGGAATATGATCCCACACCCAAGAATGCGGCGTGGCCGAAAGACAGATAACCTGTCAGGCCGAACAGGATGTTAAACCCGATCGCCAGAATGCCGAAGATCGCAAAGCGCTGCATCAAGTCAGGGTAGCCTGCATTAAATTGCGCCATCGCACTTTCCGTTGGGAACGGGTTCAGTATGAACGGTGCCAGTACAGCGATTAGGCCTACAAAAAGCAGCAGAGATTTGTCTTTTTTGGAAAGAGAGTTCATTTATTCAGTCCTCCATCACGCCTTCACGCCCCAGCAAGCCCCTTGGCCTGACCAGAAGCACGATTATCGCGACTAGGTAGATTACAATTTGATCAATGGAAGGCAGGTATAGCATTTCAAAGAAGGCTTTTACTTCGTTCATAGAGGCAAAGCTTTCCAGAATGCCTAACAAGAAACCCGCCAGTACAGCACCTGGCAGGCTGCCCATGCCACCTACAACAACGACAACAAAACTCAGCACCAGAAAATCCATGCCCATATTATAGTTCGGTGAATTGATCGGCGTATACATTACACCCGCCAGTCCCGCCACTGCGGCGGCAACGCCAAACATGAACGTAAAACGTTTGTCGATATTAATGCCCAGTAAGCCCACCGTTTCACGGTCGGCCATGCCTGCACGCACGACCATACCAAAGGTGGTAAATCGCAGGAATGAAAATATTGCGGCGATAACTACAGTAGAAAAACCAAAATATACCAAACGCCAGAAAGGATATATTACCGCATTAGGCTCCATTCCCAAAAGCACACCAAAATCAAATGATCCGCGAAATAGATCAGGGGCAGGTGTTGGAATTGGATTGGCACCATACGTTGCTTTTACGATCTCACCCACCACAATCGCCAAACCGAAGGTTACAAGGATTTGATCAGCGTGCGGGCGTTTATAGAAATGCTTAATCAAGCCGCGCTCCATAACATAGCCGATTATAAGCATGACAGGAATAGCAAACAGAATGGCCAGCGGAACTGCCCAATCAATCATTGCAGCCCCCGTCGATTCCCCGAACCATTCAATCACATAAGGTGTTTTGATTTCCAGCGGTTTACCCAGAAAATTTGTCTTTTCCGGGTCCAGTGTAATTTTCGAGATGTTTAGAATTTTGCTAAACGTCACCGCACAAAAGGCGCCGATCATAAACAACGCGCCATGCGCGAAGTTGACCACACCAAGCGTGCCAAAAATAAGGGTTAGGCCCAAAGCGATCAGCGCATAGGCGCTGCCTTTATCCAAGCCATTGAGTAGTTGAAGTAGAAGCGCGTCCATATCCTGTTCCCCAGAACATAATGGTTATAGCGTCATTCTTAGTGCGACGCTTTCAAAAGTAACCACGCCCCAATTCGGGGGCGTGATCAAGTCAATTTAGCTGCGATTAAGCACCTGGGTTACATTTACCCAACGCCCCACCCGCAAACATGGGGTGATCCGGTGCGTATTCAACTTGCGCACGTGGTGTAACTTCCACGATTTCCAAAGCGTCATACTCGTTAGCAGGGTTTTCTTTACCTTGCATCACAAGCACATCCTTGAAGCACTGGTGATCTTCTTTACGGTAAAGTGTCGGGCCGTTACCCAAGCCGTCAAATTCAAAGCCTTCCAAAGCTTCGCCTAGACCACAAGGGTTGAACGTGCCGGCACGTTCACAAGCATCCGCATAAAGCAGAGTTTGTGCGTAAACTGTTTGGGCAGCATTGGATGGCGGGAAGCCATACTTTTCGCCAAACGATTTAACAAACGCTTTTGTGCCGTCATCGCCAAGTGTCCATGACCAGTTTGTTGACCCGAACACACCTTCGATGTTCGCACCCGCACCTTTAGCCATCAGCTCTGAGTACAGAGGAACAATAATTTCAAAGTTCTTACCGTTCACTTGCTTGTCACGCAGGCCAAACTGAACTGCTGAAGTTAGTGAGTTGATCATGTTCCCACCGTAGTGGTTAAGGATCAGAACATCGGCACCGGAATTCAACACAGGCGCGATATAAGATGAGAAGTCTGTCGTTGCCAGTGGTGTTAGTACGTTGTTCACTGTTTCCCAGCCGATACCTTCGGTAGCTGCCTGGATAGACTCTTGTTGTGTCCAACCCCAGCTATAATCAGCTGTCAGGTGGTATGCACGACGTTCTTTGCCATATGCGTTTTGCAACACAGGCGCCAAAGCGGCACCAGACATATAGGCGTTAAAGAAGTGACGGAAACCGTTCGCTTTCTTATCTTTACCGGTTGTGTCGTTTGAGTGAGTAAGGCCTGCCATAAAGATCACGCCAGCTTCTTGGCACAAACCTTGTACAGCAATCGCAACACCTGATGAAGAACCACCAGTAATCATGATTGCGCCGTCTTTTTCGATCATTGATTTTGCAGAAGCACGTGCAGCATCAGATTTAGTCTGCGTGTCGCCTGTTACAAATTCAACTTTCTTGCCAAGGATACCATTACCCTTAAGCGCTTTTGATGTGAACGTATTCATCATGCCGCCGTCGCCGCCGCCATTCAGATGCTCTACAGCCAGTTTATATGCACGTAGTTCATCACTACCTTCGTCTGCATATGGCCCTGTTTGTGGAACGTTAAAGCCCAGTGTAACTGAACCGCCTGTTGGCGCGTTCGTATAAGCAGCAACAGGGCTTGTGATTAATGTGGGTAGCGCAAGACCAGCACCCATAACGGCACTGGATTTAAGCAAACCACGACGAGTAAATTTAGACATAGATTTCCTCCCATGTTCTAGCACGATCTGCTCCTCCCAGAACGCCGCGCCAGTGTCTTTCGACCCCTTTAGAATAGTAGAATTAGCAACTATTACAATAAACAACTGATTTTGTTTGATTATTTTGTAAATATTTTAAATTTACATGTGCTATTAAAGTAAATATATTTACTACAATCGATATTTCCGTTTAAAATTAAAGGAAAAGCCAAGATGCCGCGCAGCCTGTTAGGGACACGTATCCGTGAGAACCGCCGATCCAAGGGGGTTAGTCAAGCCGCCCTTGCAAAACAGGCGGGGATTTCTGCATCCTACCTGAACCTGATTGAACATAACCGGCGGGGAATCGGTGGTAAGACTTTGCTGGCTTTGGCCCGCGTTTTAGAGGTTGATCCGCGCAGTCTGAACGAAGGGGCCGATCAGGCCCTTGTGGGGCGGGTGGAACAAGCCGCAGCACTTGCCCCCACTATTGCTTGTGAGGTCGATAAAACCGAAGAGTTCATCGCCCGCTTCCACGGCTTTGCCCGCCTGATCGGCCGGCAATTTGATCGCGCCAAGGTGCAAGACGAAACCCTGCAAGCGATGTCTGACCAGATGAACAGCGATCCGTTCTTTTCAGAAGCGATGCACCTGATGCTGTCCAACATCACAACTATTAAATCCACCGCTGAAATTCTGTCGGATGAGGGTGGTTTGCCTAGCGATTTAAAACAACGTTTCCTGTCGAACCTTTTAAGCGAGACTGAACGATTGGCAAAAACCGCCACAGATATTTTGCAACATTTCGAACCCAACACACAAAGCGATGCCCACGCTAGTGATACCGCCCCTGCAGAAGCCATTCTGGAAAGGCACGATTATTATATCAGCCAGCTAGAGGGGAATTTCATTTCCCCGATTGATTATGTTGCCAAGCTGAACTTGCCAAAAGCCGATGATAAAGAAGCGGTGGATGTACTTGCCCGCTACAGTGCCATCATCCAGAAGCTTCCCATAGACACGTTTTTAAGCTTCGCTAAAGAGTGTCAGTATGATCCGGTTTCTATCTCGCAAAAACTAAACGTTCCGTTGCACACTGTCATGCGCCGCCTAGCGCATTTGCCCAAACACGATAACATCCCGCGCTTTGGCATTCTGGAATGCGATGGTTCAGGTGCTGTGATTTTTCGCAAACAACTGCCCACACTGGCCTTGCCCAGATATGGTAGTGCCTGCCCGTTATGGCCGATCTACCGCAGCTTTAGCCAGCCCTTGCAACCGATAAAAGCGTTTATCAATACGCCCACGGGTGAACGTTTCTTAACCTATTCACTGGCGCAATATGCTGATCAGAACACCGTCGGCCTGCCTGCGCGCACAACCGCGATTATGGTGTTCACACCTGACTATGAAATGTTCATGCCCAAACCCCAAATTGCATCCCAACCCAATTTGGCAGTTGGCCTGCAATGCTCGGTTTGTCCACGGGATAACTGTGATGCGCGTAGAGCAAAATATTTACTGCAATAATCTTACTTGCCTAAAGTCGGAATCGCTTTAAGCTATAAAGGCCGCATCTTAAGGGAGGGATCCGTGCCAAAGTCAGTTCTGATCGTTGAAGACGAACCCTTTATTATGGAAGCCCTATCCTTTTTGCTAAAGCGCGAAGGGTTGGCGGTTTTCACCCATGCCGATGGCAATGGCTGCGTTGAGCGCATCCAATTCCTGAAGCCTGATCTGATAATTCTGGACATGATGCTACCGAACAAAAGCGGTATGCAAATTCTGGAAGATTTGCGTGCAATGGATGATTTTATTAGCCTGCCCGTGTTGATGCTTACCGCCAAAGGCCAGAAAAAAGACCGCGCAGCTGCAGAACAAGCGGGCGTCAGCCTGTTTATGACCAAGCCCTTTGCCAACAAAGAAATTATTCAAAACGTTCACAGGCTTTTGGGCACATGAGCGAAAAACAATCCTTTGATGACGCTGACAAAAAGGCCCGTCGCAACCGCAAAAAACGCGAACTCGCTCTGATACTACCCGTCATCGGTGTTATCTTACTGCTCACCCCGATCATAAAATCTTTCACGGGTGCTAGTGAAACCTCCCCGTTGATCAGTGCCATGCTGTTTATTTTTGGCGTATGGGCCCTTTTAATCGCGGCAGCCTTTATCCTGTCTCGCAGCCTTATCTCAGAAATCCGGGATAAATAATGCTGTCGTTCAACATTCTTGTTGCCATTTGCCTGATCTATGTGACCATACTGTTTATGGTGGCGGCCATTGCTGAACAATGGGCGCAGAAAAACAAACTGTCATTCCTACATTCCCCGATTGTCTACACACTTTCCATTTCGGTCTATTGTACCGCATGGACATTTTATGGCGCGGTTGGGTCAGCCGCCCGCAACGGGTTGGAGTTTTTGGCAATTTACCTTGGCCCCACGCTGGTTTTTATCGGCTGGTGGTGGTTCTTGCGCAAACTTGTGCGCATCGGTAACACCCAGCGCATCACATCTATCGCCGATCTGATCTCATCGCGTTATGGTAAAAGCAACCTGCTGGCGGTAGTCGTCACTTTGCTGGCCGTCATCGGCTCTACCCCCTACATCGCACTACAACTTCAATCCCTGACGCTTAGTTTTGCCGTGTTCACCCATACAAATGCAAACGCACCATCCCCGGCGATCACTGCCTTTCTGATCGCTATGGGACTGGCTGCCTTTACCGTGGTTTTTGGCACCCGCAATCTGGATGCCAATGAGCGCCACCACGGCGTTGTGACCGCCATCGCACTAGAGGCTATTGTGAAACTAGTCGCCCTGCTTGCAGTTGGTATATTCGTGGTTTGGTTTGTGGCTGATGGCCCAACCGAAGTGCTGCAAAATGCGCAAAAAATGCTGCCAGAAACCACAGGTGCATTTACCCCGCGTTGGGTAACTTTAACCTTTCTGTCCGCTGCTGCCATCATTTGCCTGCCGCGCATGTTTCAGGTCGTTGTGGTGGAAAATGACGCTGAAAAGCATCTGGCCACCGCCAGTTGGGCTTTCCCGTTGTATCTGTTTTTGATGTGTCTATTCGTGGTGCCTATCGCGGTAACTGGTCTTGAAATTCTACCTGAAGGATCAAACCCCGATCTGTTCGTTTTAACCATTCCACTGGCAATGGGTCAGGAAAGTTTGGCGGCATTGGCATTTTTGGGTGGGTTTTCATCTGCGACATCCATGGTCATCGTGGCCGCAATCGCGCTTTCCACTATGGTTTCCAACCATATTGTTTTACCACTTTGGTTACGCCGCACTCAGGCGCGCAATCCTGAAAGTGATGATGTACGGTCAATCCTACTTAGGTCACGGCGCATCAGTATCGTGGGCATTTTGGGTCTGGGCTATCTGTACTACCAATTCACCGGCGGCACCTTTGCACTGGCCTCGATCGGCCTGATCGCGTTTTTGGGCGTGGCGCAAGTTCTGCCCGCCTTACTATTCGGCCTGTTCTGGCGCAACGCATCCAAATCAGGGGCGTTGGCCGGCATTTTCGTAGGCTTCACCGTTTGGGCCTACACGCTATTTCTGCCAAGCTTTGACGGCAGTTTTATTCTTTCAAGTGATGTCTTGCAAAACGGCCTATTCAGTATTTCCATCTTGCGCCCGCAAGCCCTGTTTGGCGTCAACATCCCCGACCCGCTGGTACATGCGGTTTTCTGGTCTATGTCCTTAAACACGCTGGCCTTCATCATATTTTCACTGGCATCAACACCCAAGCCATTAGAACGCCTGCAAGCACTTCAATTCATCAACGTCTTCGGGCGCACATCTCAACGCCAAATCCCCACTCAAATATCAACCTCAGAAGATCTGTTTGTTCTGGCGCAACGAATTGTGGGCCGCGCCCAAGCAGGGCGACTGTTTGATGAAAAAGCCAAAGAACAAGGCAAGTTATACGGCTTACCTGATCCAACATCTGAATTTATCGTAACACTGGAGCGTGAATTTGCAGGCTCTGTAGGGGCGGCCACCGCACACGCCATGATGGCGCAAATATCGGGACGTGAAACCGTTTCCGTGGAAGAATTGATAGCGGTGGCCGATGAAACTGCCCAAGTCATGGAATATTCCGCACAGCTTGAAAAACAATCAAAAGAGTTGGCAGCAACGGCAAAAGAACTGCGCCGCGCTAACGACAAACTGACAAAATTAAGCCAACAAAAGGATGATTTCCTAAGTCAGGTCAGCCATGAATTGCGCACGCCAATGACCTCTATCCGTTCATTTTCAGCCATTTTGATGAGTGACGGCACCGTTGACCGCACACAATTCGCGCGGTTTTCATCCATCATTAACGACGAGAGCCAACGCCTGACCCGCATTCTGGACGACATTCTTGACCTTAGCTTTCTGGAAAGCGGCAAAGTGAAGCTGAACTTGGATCATAAAAATCTGGGCGAGATGCTGGAACAATCCATCATTGCCAGCCGTAGCTCTTATAATGCGTCCAAAGTTGACATTCGGCTGCCCGATAAGTTTTCAGACATTACTTTGCTGACAGATGCCGACCGGCTGACGCAGGTTTTCATTAACCTAATTTCCAACGCCATCAAGTATAACGATAAACCCAAATCCATCATTAAACTGGGCCTGCAAGAGCAGCCCAATGGTATCACTGTCACTATATCCGATAATGGCCCGGGCATTGCAGAAGGTGATCAAGAGATTATTTTTGAGAAGTTTTCAAAACTATCCTCGGGCGGGGCTTCAAGCGGCGTAGGCCTTGGCCTATCTATTTGCGCTGAAATTATGCGCAATCTGGGCGGTAGCATCCGCTTTATACCATCCCGCAGCGGCGCTGCATTTGAGGTATTTATACCAACTAAAATCTAAAACTGCGACGCGAAGTAACTGGCGACAAACCCATTAAAGTTATATTATTGAATAGACGACACTTAAAACTCAAAGGCACACCCCCATGTTCAACGCTGACGAAAACGACTTACGCTTTGCAATCCGCCATGTTGTGGGGCTGGATAATGTCACTGATCTTGCCCCTTTCGCAGACTATGACGCAGACATTTGTGATGCGGTTTTGTCGGAAGCGGCAAAGCTGGCCACCGAAGTGATTGCACCGCTCAATCAATCGGGTGATGCAGGGTCAACTTGGCATTCCGACAATACGGTCACAACACCTGCTGGTTTCGCAGAAGCTTTTAAAGCATTAGGGGACGGTGGTTGGACAGGTATTGGCACGGCCGAAGAATACGGCGGGCAGAACATGCCTGAAATCCTGTGTGCAGCGACCCGCGAGATGTGGCATTCTGCCAACATGGGTCTGGCGCTGTGCCACTTGCTGACCGAAGGGCTGATCCACGCCTTGCAAACCTCAGCCTCCGAAGAGCAAAAACAAACCTATGTCCGCCCCATGGCCGAAGGTCGTTGGACTGGCACGATGAACCTGACGGAAAGTCAAGCTGGTACTGACTTGGCTGCGATCAGAACCCAAGCTGTGCCAAACGGTGACCATTACCTGATCAAAGGCCAGAAGATTTTTATCACCTATGGTGAACACGATATGGCCGAAAACATCGTGCATATGGTACTGGCCCGCATCCCTGATGCACCAGCTGGCGTTAAGGGCATTTCGGTCTTTATCGTGCCCAAGTTTCTGGTCAACAAAGACGGCAGCTTAGGTGCGCGTAATGATGTAAAATGCGTCTCGATCGAACATAAATTAGGTATCAACGGCTCACCCACTACAGTGTTGCAATACGGTGACGACGAAGGTGCCGTAGGTTATTTGGTGGGCGAAGAAAATCAGGGCCTGAATATCATGTTCAACATGATGAACCACGCCCGTTTCAGCGTTGGCATTGAAGGTCTCGCAATTTCAAACCGCGCCTATTATCAGGCACTGGGCTACGCGCAGGAACGCCGCCAAGGCACACCGATTGACCGTGTCGAGGGTGATGCGATTATTCACCACCCCGATGTGATGCGCCTGCTGGCCACCATGCGCGCCGAAATCGAAGCCATGCGCCCGCTGGCCCTATATGGTGCCATCGCCCTTGATCGGGGCCATTACGATACCGGCGAAAGTAAATCCAACTGGCAGACACGCGCTGAATTGATGGTGCCGATCATCAAGGGCTGGATGACAGAACGGTCTATCGACATAGCGTCTGACGGTGTGCAAGTACACGGCGGCATGGGGTTTATTGAAGAGACGGGTGCGGCCCAACATCTGCGTGATGCCCGCATTCTTACCATCTACGAAGGCACCACTGCGATTCAGGCCAACGATCTGATGTTTCGTAAAACGCTGCGCGATCAGGGTGTGGCGGTACGTGCATTGATCGAAGATATTCGGCAAGATGCCGATGAAGTTTTACTGGCTGCTGTTGCAGAAGCTGAAACCGCTTTGGATCATATTTTGACGGGCGGTATGTCCGCCCGCGAAGCCTCGGCTGTTTCTGTACCCTACTTGATGATGTTGGGCACATTGACAGGTGGCTGGATGGCCTTAAAAAATAAAAAAGCTGCCTTGGCACAAATGGACACTGGCAACTGGGATGAAAATTTCCTGAAGGCCAAGGCTGCACATGCCGATGTATTTGCAACCCACAGCCTGCCCCGTGTGGCCGCATTAGCGCAAACCATTTTACACGGTTCGGACGCGGTTGAAGCAATGGATGCAAGCTGGTTCGACAGCTAAAAACCCATTGATCTTTTGCCTTTAATCTGCTCATTTCCGATAAACGGAATATGAGGGTTTAAAAGATGGACAAGTGGGATTTCTGGGTTGATCGCGGTGGCACCTTTACGGACATTGCTGCGCGTAATCCAAAGGGTGAGATCATCACCCATAAGCTGCTGTCCGAAAACCCGGAAGCCTACAAAGACGCGGCCATTCAGGGTATGCGCGATTTGATGGGTATTGCCGCTGGCACACCCATTCCCGCCGACCAAATTGCATCCGTCAAGATGGGTACCACGGTTGCCACTAATGCTTTGCTGGAACGTAAAGGCGAAGCAACCGCGCTGTTGACCACCCAAGGTTTTCGCGATGCTTTGGCCATTGGGTATCAGGCGCGCAAAGATATTTTTGCTAAGGAAATCATCAAACCTGAACAGCTTTATTCCGCCGTGGCGGAAGTGAATGAACGCCTGCAAGCGGACGGCACGGTTGAGAAAGCTTTGGATCAGAATGAAGCCCGTGCAGCCCTTTCAGAACTTTACGCAAAAGGGTATCGATCTATCGCAATCGTTTTCATGCACGCTTATGCATTCCCCGAACATGAATTGCAGGCCGAAGAAATTGCCTCTGACATTGGTTTCACGCAAATTTCTGTCAGCCACAAAATCTCACCCCTGATGAAGTTCGTCGGGCGCGGTGACACTACTGTGGTTGACGCATACCTGACCCCGATCCTGTCGCGTTATGTGGCACAAGTTGCCGGCGAAATGGGCGGGTTGGAAGATGCCGACACGAAACTGATGTTCATGATGTCCAATGGCGGCTTGACGGCGGCGGATCGCTTTCAGGGTAAGGATGCCATCCTATCCGGCCCTGCGGGCGGTGTTGTGGGGGCGACTAAAACCAGTGAACTGGCAGGTTTCGGCAAGATCATCGGCTTTGATATGGGCGGCACTTCCACGGATGTATCCCACTATAACGGCACGTTGGAACGGTCTTATGAGACCGAAGTGGCAGGTGTGCGGATGCGGGCACCGATGATGAATATTCATACGGTGGCAGCGGGGGGCGGGTCTGTTTTACATTATGATGGCTCTAAATTTTCCGTAGGCCCTGACAGTGCGGGGGCTGATCCTGGCCCTGCAAGTTATCGCCGTGGTGGGCCTTTAACTGTGACGGATGCTAATGTGATGTTGGGTAAATTGAAGCCTGAAAACTTCCCTAAAATATTCGGTCCCGATCAGGACATGCCGTTAGATATTGATATTGTTGCAGAAAAATTCAAAACGCTGGCCACCGAAATCGGCGATGGCAAGACACCCCATGAAGTTGCTGAAGGTTTTTTAAGCATTGCGATTGAAAACATGGCCAATGCGATCAAGAAAATATCTGTGCAACGCGGCTATGATGTATCTGATTATGCGCTGACCAGTTTTGGCGGTGCCGGCGGACAGCACGCTTGCCTTGTGGCGGATAGTCTGGGCATGAAGACCGTCTATCTGCATCCGCATTCGGGCATATTGTCTGCCTACGGCATGGGGCTGGCGGATATTCGTGCGGCGCGTTCCGCTTCGGTTACCAAGCTTTTGAACAAGGATATTTTGACAGAAGTTCATAACAATGTTGAAGCCCTGACCGCACAGAATAAATCTGACCTGACTGCCCAAGGTGTACCCGACCCGCAAACCGTCAGCCGCTTGCATTTGCGCTATGATGGCACCGATACAACACTTGCAGTGATCCTGTCATCCGTTGAGGATATGACCGCTGATTTCTTGTCTCTGCACAAACAACAATTCGGTTTTACCTTTGACGATAAAGGTATTTTCATAGAGTCGTTAGAAGTTGAAAGTTTCGGTGGCAGTGCCGAGATCGATACCCCCGTTTTGGCAGATCAGACAGACACGCTTACCAGCGACATGACAACGCAAATTTTTGCCCAAGGCACATGGCATGACGCACATGTTTACAAAAACCGCGAAGCGTTTCGGGCAGGCCTTACCATCAACGGCCCTGCCTTGATCATTGAACCGCACCAAACCATCGTGATTGAACCTGACTGGCAAGCGTCCGTGACCGCGCGCAATGACATCGTTTTGCGCCGCGTTAAAGCCAAAGAAGTCAGCTATGCCATTGGCACGCAGGTTGACCCTATTTTATTAGAGGTTTTCAATAACCTGTTTATGTCGATCGCCGAACAGATGGGTGTGACCCTGCAAAACACATCTTATTCAGTAAACATCAAAGAACGCCTGGATTTTTCCTGTGCTGTCTTTGCCGCTGACGGATCACTGGTGGCCAACGCCCCGCATATGCCGGTGCATTTGGGGTCTATGGATCGCTCAGTTGAAACTATTATTGCGCTGAATAAGGGCGATATTCACCCCGGCGATGTGTTCGCGCTGAACGCACCATATAATGGTGGTACACACCTGCCTGACATCACGGTTGTGACGCCCGTTTTTGATGACGCGGAAACCGAAATTCTGTTCTATACCGCTTCGCGCGGGCATCATGCGGATGTCGGCGGCACTGCCCCCGGCTCTATGACGCCCTTGGCCACAACGGTGGAAGAAGAAGGCGTTTTGATTGACAACTTCCGCGTAGTTGATCGCGGTGTGTTTCAGGAAGAGGCCCTGCATACCATCCTGACCGATCACGCCTACCCTTGCCGCAATCCCGTGCAAAACATTGCTGATCTAAAAGCGCAAGTTGCCGCCAATGAGATGGGTATTCGAGAGCTGCGCAAGATGGTGGATCAGTTCGGGTTGCAAGCCGTGCAATCCTATATGGATCACGTGCAAGATAATGCCGAAGAAAGCGTGCGCCGTGCTATTGGCGCACTACATGACAGTTCTTATTCGTACAAAACCGATCAGGGCTCCACGATTAAAGTGAAGATTACCGTCAACAAAAAAGACCGCACTGCCACAGTTGATTTCACGGGTACCAGCCCACAGCAAGGTAACAATTTCAACGCACCCGAACCTGTTACACGAGCGGCTGTTCTATACTGTTTCCGTATGATGGTGCAGGGCAATATTCCGATTAACGCAGGCTGTTTGCGCCCGATCAATATCATCATCCCAGATGATTGTATGCTAAGGCCCAGCTACCCTGCGGCTGTGGTGGCGGGCAACGTGGAAACCTCGCAACACGTTACCAACACGCTGTTTGGCGCGTTGGGGGCTATCGCCAATTCACAAGGAACCATGAACAATTTCACCTTTGGCAACGACACCTATCAATACTATGAAACCATCTGTTCAGGTTCCCCCGCAGGTGACGGGTTCAAGGGCACCGATGCGGTGCAGGTTCACATGACAAATTCCAGCATGACTGACCCTGAAATTCTAGAATTTCGCTATCCTGTTTTGTTGGAAGAATATATCATCCGCCCGGGTTCCGGCGGGCAAGGCAAGTGGTCGGCAGGCAGCGGCACCGAACGCACCGTGCGGTTTTTGGCGGATATGGATATGGCAATATTATCATCGCATCGCACCCGCCCGCCCGAAGGCTTGAAAGGTGGCGGGTCTGGTAAAATGGGCCAGACATTTATCAGGCGATTGGATGGCAGTAATGAAGAACTGGCAGGCTGTGCGCAAACCAAGCTGAAGGCGGGTGAGGCAGTGACGGTAATTACACCAACAGCCGGTGGTTACGGAAAATAAATCACTTAATCTGCGTAAAAATCGCTTTGCATATCGCGTTTTTTTCGATTTCAAAGAACTTGCGGGCAGCACGCTTATTGGGATGATACGGATCTTTCACTGCGCCTGATTTCTTGCGCCTGAAATGGCTTTTCACACCTAGGTTCGCCCCAATCGTTTGTGGGGTTAGCCCTTCTACAAAGGTACAGCGGCTACCGCTTTTTTGGAATGCCCGTTTCAGGTTTTTTTGTGCGCGCACTCGCATATCATTAGTCTTTTTATTATAAGCTGGGGCTGACGTTATGAAAATGCAGGGCATATCATCAGGCAGTTGGGTCATGGTTTTTTGCACATCATTCAAAGCCATCGTCGGATGCTTTGCCCAACCCGCAGATGAGTTACCCAAAAATGACATCACTAATAACTTCGGATCATAGTATTTATCTTTGAACATCGCTTCAAACGGCGACAGTTTTTTCTTACAGAATTGATACTGTGGCCCTTTGCCGATCTGGATATAGATATTTTTGGTTTTGTTCACCGTTCCATAAGAGCCGGCATTTACTTTCCATTTCGGGCCCACATCGCAAACCGCCCCTTTGCCCTTCTTGCTGCGCGCAGTCCAAGACGGCAGCGAGGATGAGCGCACGCCAATAACGGCCACAGACATATTACCCAGTTTTTTAAGATCACGCATTTGGCGTTGATTGGGCGTATATTTCGATTTGATGTTCTGGAAAAAATCCAAAAAAGACGGCCCTGAGCCGAAGGTGAACTGAGAGTCGCCTAAAACCAGAATATCGGGGGATTTGAATTTACCGGCTGACATCGCTGTTGTGGAAATTGCCGAAGATAAGAAGAGCGATGCAAGTAAATACATGCCGATCTTCTTTAGGTAACTTATGTGCAAACCGCACCCCTCTTTTCGATTTGTTAGATGTATAACTATATATTTTGTACAAAAGGTAAAATAATTTTTTCTGGAAATACGAAAATTCACCCTATACGCGATAAATATTACGTGATGAGGCCTGCTATTTGCATAATATTGCGCTATTTAAGATAACAGGGGTGCAAATTAGGCTCATAAACTAACAATAAGGCACGTCCAAATGTTGACAAAAAATCCGCAACTGACACGTCGATTATTTCTTGGCAGCGCATTGGCTGTATCAGCCAGTGCCATCGCGTGGGGTCAGACAAACGGTTTAGCTGCGATTAATCCGCCTACTGCCTATAGGCTGGCTGGGTCTGGTCAAATTACCTTACTTGATATTCGCCGCTCCGATGAGTGGCGTGCAACAGGTAGTGGTAAAGGTGCGCACCGTCTTGATTTACGCCGCAAAGATTTTGTGACTGTGCTGGATCAAATGCTGGGGGGCGACCGTTCAAAACCTGTGGCCCTGATTTGCGCGCGCGGTGTGCGGTCAAACCGTACAAGTCAGCGGTTGATTAAAGCCGGTTTCACCAACATCATTGATGTGCCCGAAGGCATGTTGGGTTCAAGGGCTGGCCCCGGTTGGATTAAACGCAAACTGCCGTTGAACAAATCGTAAATGCTAAAGACCATTATAGCGACGCTTGCACTGACAGGCCCTGCATTGGCAGATTGCGCAGGCACAGCTGGCCCGTGCGAAATTGCATCCGGCAGTTACAACATCAGGTTGCCAGAGGGCCATAATGCACAAACCCCTGTTGTCATTTTTCTGCACGGCTATGGCGGCAGCGGTAAGGGTACCATTCGCAGTAAAAAAATCGCAGACCCGATCCTGAAACGCGGCTATGCCCTGATCGCGCCCAACGCGATTAAGCCCGAAGGGGCGCGGGCCAGTAGTTGGAACTTTCACCCGAGCTATGATCGTGGCCGCAATGAAGCTGACTTTTTTAAAGCAGTCTTTGATGATGCGGTAAAACGCTTTGATCTAAACCCCAAGCAGGTTCTGCTGGCAGGGTTTTCCATCGGTGGCTCAATGGCGTCTTATGTGGCTTGCAACAATCCTGAACACTTCACCGCTTTTGCCCCTGTCAGCGGCAGTTTTTGGCGCCCGCACCCTACAGAGTGTGTAGCACCGGTTAAACTATTTCATACGCACGGGTGGGCGGATACAGTTGTACCCCTTGAGGGCCGTCATATAAATGAACGCTTCATTCAAGGTGACGTGTTTTATGCACTGGATCTATGGCGTAAAACAAATCTATGCTTGCAACCGCGCCCTGATAAAACCACCAACAAAGGCGCATTCATGCGCCGTAAATGGGAAAATTGTGCCGCAGGTGGCGCCCTTGAATTCGCACTGTTTCCAGGCGGGCATACGGTTCCTAAAGATTGGGCAAATATGGTGTTGGATTGGTATGAAAACCCGCCTGAAACAGTTGTGCAAAACTAAAATTCACTCAGCCGCGATACTGACTTCCAATTCTTTGCGCATCTCTGCCCGGTACCGGCTTGAAAGCGCGATCACGTTTGGCACTCGAACCTCATCAGGTGTGCCAAGCTGGCGGCGACCCCAGCTTTTACGCACCAGATTAACCCCGCTTATCGCAGACAAAAACACAGCGCCCGACAGGCTGATCGCTATTGGCAACAACCAAAGCGAAACGATGCCTGACATCATGCCTATCACCAGTGCAAAGCCAAATATCTGTTCAACAATATGAAACTTGATCAATGTAATAAGTGAATATTTACCACCACGGCGCATTTGCGGTTCCCAGTTTTCATGGATGCCCACAAGACTGCGCAAAACCGCAATGGTTTGCTGGATCATCAAGATCGGCGCATAGGCAAAAGAGGTCAGCACTTCCAGCACGAAAGATGCTGCGAACTGCCCGCTGCCACCATAATCACGGCGCATATCGGGTGAAGCCCACATCACCATTGCCCCGATCACTTTAGGTGCCAGCAACATGCCGTACATAAACAGCAATATCAGCATACTGCTGACCGTGCTGATATGCGGCCAGATCGGCATTTTGGGGCTGGCATCACTAAAATAGCTGATCACATTGGCGCCCTCACCGTTGCTGATCAATGCCCAGACCATCAGCAGAATAAACCACGCGGGCGACAGCAAATAACTGATCGCACCGTGAAGCAAATGAAACCGCGAGACCGCATGAAGGCCTGCCGCAGACATGATACGCAAATGTTGCAGGTTGCCCTGACACCAGCGGCGATCACGCAAAACATAATCGATCAATGTTGCAGGTGTTTCTTCATAACTACCTTCGATACGCGGCATGAAACGCACGGCCCAACCGGCACGGCGCAGCAAGCTGGCCTCAACAAAGTCATGCGACATAATCAGCCTGTCTTTTACGCGCGGCAAACCTGCGCAAGAGGCAAAAGCGGCAGTTCGAATAATCGCGTTATGGCCCCAATAGTTGCCTTCGCGATTAGACCAAAGGGCCAACCCTTCGGCCATTGGCCAACCGTAGGTTACATTGGAAAATTGCTGCATTCGGGCAAACAGCGTTTGGGCCCCGAATAGTTTCGGGCAAGATTGGATCAGCCCCGCAGACGGATCATTCGACAGCTCATCAGCTAGTGTGATAATCGCCTGACTGCTCATCAAACTATCCGCGTCCAGTACCAGCATTGCTTGATAATCACCGCCCCACCCTTCGATCCAGTCGGTAATATTACCGGTCTTACGATCAGTATTTTGCGGGCGACGGCGGTAATAAATCTGCGCGTCATCATGCGCATTAAGCATGATCATCATCGCGCGCATTTCCTGGTTTGCAATTTCAGGGTCTTGGGTATCACTAAGAATAAACAGCGAAAATCTGTGATTGCTTTTTGCCGCTCGCAGCTCTTCCAGCATAGCGGCTGCATTACCGAAAACATCCGATGGGTTTTCATTATAGATCGGCACCAACAGGGCCACATCCAGTGCTTGTGCAGGCGGCATGGTTGGTTGGGGTTTACGTTGCTGCAACCAGAAACTGACAAGGCCAACAGTGGCAGTACTGACCGACAGGGAAATCCAGAAGAACGTCAAGCCGACCATTAAGATCAGGAAGTATTCAAGCGCACCAAATCCACCAGTGGAAAGCCAATCCGTAAAGGCTGCCAGCAATAATACTGTGGTCAGCAAAGCCGCCCCGAAGGTAAACAAACGCGATGCCCAGTTATACGAACGTTTCTGCCAGCTCGGCGCATCCGTATCCCGATAAGGGTTCCGGAAATCCTGCGTCGGCATCCCGATGGGTTTACGCGCGGGCATCCAGTCTTGTGGGTTAAACATGTCGTTCATTACACAGTCCACCGGTATAGCCAAACTTCAGATATATTACTTCCATCCATCATCAACTGCGCCCGAATTTCCATCGCATCACCGCCCTCAGGGTCAAAGGTAAACGCCAGACGCACCCCGCCCGTTTCGGGGTTTCTTTGCAAAATCCCGTCACTGACTGAACCGCGTGTTGAGCGGATATGGCGGGTGATGGTGCTTAGGTCTTCGGGGATAATCGCGTGATCAGCAAAATCAATCGTGGCGATATACCCACCTCTGAAACGCTTGCCCATGCGGGTGTTTATCACCCGCGTGATCGGCTTAGTCATGGCAGGTTCACCACCCCAAAACAGCCGATATGTGAACTGATGTTCGCCGCTTTTGGGGATCGGCGTGCGTGGCCGCCAATAGGCCACGATGTTGTCGTAAATTTCGCGGTCTGCCGGAATTTCAACTAAAGTAACCGCGCCTTTGCCCCAGTTATCACCCGGCTCAACCCAAAGCCCCGGCCGTTTGTGATAAGCCGCTTCCAGATCAGCATAATCTGAAAAATCCTTAGGCCGTTGCATCAAGCCAAAGCCTTTGGGGGCCTCATCAACAAAACTGCTGACCTGCAGTTTCTTGGGGTTTGCAAGCGGACGCCATAGGGTTTCACCCGCCCCGTTGCGGATCATCAGACCATCTGAGTCGTGAACTGCCGGGCGGAAATCATCAAACCGCGCGCGGTTGGTTTCATCAAACAGAAACATGCTGGTCAAAGGGCCTATACCGATATGATCCAGTTCCGTGCGTGCAAAAATATGTGCCGATACATCCATCACAGTGGGGATGCCAGGGGTCACCACAAAGCTGTAAAGCCCTGTTACGGAAGGGCCATCCAACAGCGCATGAATAACAATGCCGCTGTCATCTGCGGCGGGGCGTTCGATCCAAAATTGGGTGAAGTCCGGAAACTCTTCCCCTTCAGGATCAGCGGTATTTACCGCAAGCCCGCGTGCGGACAATCCGTAATGCTGGCCCTTGGCAATAGCGCGAAAATAACTGGCACCTTGCATCACCATAAATTCCTGGAAAATTTCAGGCTTTTCAAGTTCAGTTCGTAAACGGAATCCGGAAAACCCCAGACTGTCATCTATCGGCAGATCGGGCACTTTGTCGGTTTTATCAAACAGCGCAAAATCAAAGCCAAGCCGCTTGGCCATGCCGCCTTCTACAATGTTGATCTGAACCGGTTGCGGAAAGTATAACCCCGGATGAAAGAAATCTACCTGATAGGGGCTGTCTGTACCCCGCCATAAAGCTTTGCTGGTATTGAACCAGATCGACTTATACTGATCGTAGCTTAAATCCTGCCATTCGCGCGGCACCATTTTACGCGGGCTATATGAACGGCCCGCCATTTGGCGCGCCTGATCGATCAAGCCGTCTTTGGAAAACGGTTTTTCATCCAGTATCAACGGCCCAGCATTTACGGCACCTGATCCCAGAGCCGCAAAACTTGCCAATGCTGATAAAAAGCCGCGTCTATGCATCCATTAAACCTTCACCGCACGCCAAGGGTGCTTTTTGATCCAGGCAACAAAGTAAGCCACCGCTATAATCGCGGCCATACCAAGAAAATTAACCATTGTCGTCTTAAAGGTTGAACGCCCAATCTGATCCAGCAACATTCCGCTGAAACGCGCAAATACCATTGAGAACACGAACACTGCCAGTGATTGCTGCCCAACCTTCATCATAATCTTGACCACAAAGGCCCAAGCTCTTGATGCCTGCGTTTGCCCCGTGGCCAGCAACCGCTTGCCGCCAACACCTGCAACCACCCAGCCCAGATAGGCCAATGACAGGAAGTGTGCATAGCGTAAAAATCCAAAATCTGATTTGTTGATCATCCATTTATGATCAACACGCCAAGCGATAACCCAGTTGCTTTCAAACGCGCCAAACCATTCGCGGCTGACGGCACGAATACCGATACTGGAAAGCGGTATATTGGCAATTACAATAACCGCCGCAAGCGCTATCAACCATGTTGCTACAGGCGGGGCAGGTATCCAGCCGCGCATAAATGCAAAGCCTGTGAAAAACACCAGTTGCCAGCCAAAAGGGTTGAAAAACCAACGCCGGTTTGACCACGGTTCAGCAGGCAGGTTCAGGGCCAATTCGGGGTTACCCAGTTCTTTTAACAACAGGCGTTGCGAAAAAAACCAAACCACCGCAACCAGCACGGCAACCAACCCCAGATGCACCCGCGATACCGCCATCACAAACGGCATCATCGCAAGGATCACCAGATACATCGGCAGAATGTCGAAGTAGTTAGGCACATATGTCAGGGTGAATATACCCACCATGTTTTCGGCGGTATCCTTAAAGTAATGGCCCAAGTTCAGGCTGTTGATGTAGTTTTTATCAAATAGCCCTGTGCCATCCCAAAATGCCAGCATGGTTGCAATGGCAAAAAACATCGCGATATGGGCCCAGTAAACTTGCCAGACGCGGTAGCCAACGCGGGCAGTGCCCAGCGTCCAACCAACCCGGTCAAACGTGCGGCCAAAGGCAATGGCGGATGCCATGCCTGAACAGAAAACAAACATTTCAGTTGCGTCCGAAAAACCCCAGCGTGCGGGGATCCAGCTGGTAAAGAAATTACCAGGCGTGTGGGCAAATAGAATGATGAACATCGCCATGCCACGATAAAAATCCAACCGTGGGTCGCGCACAGTTGCCGCCACCATTTTAGGTGTTGCGGCTGCTAACTGAGCAGAGCTAGGATCAGTTGTGATCGAACTCATTCAAGATACTCCCAAGATCAAGAAACCCACGCCGAATTATTCAGCAGGTAATTGCAGAGATGCCGTATTTTGGCCGCGCGCACCAGATATCATTTCATAGCGAACGGATGCATATTGATCTTCTGCTCCGCCGCGTTTGGCTTTGCGTTCATTCAAAATCGCTTCGGCTTCATCCAGAAAACCGGCCCGAATACCCGCATCAATCGTTAGCCGTTCAAACACATCGCGCTGCGCATGACTGCCACCTGCCTGTTGCATCGTGCCGCGCGCCTTTGCAAGGTTTGCAAAAGCGTTTTCGTAATTCGCATCCCCAAATGCTTCCAGCCCTTGGGCAGCCGCTAAACCCGGATCAGCCATAACCTGTTCTACGTCCGTTTTATTGCGTTTGGCATCTTTGTGCATCCGCGCCATCAGGCTTTTGATCGCGTCATCACGATTATCACCGACAAGGGCCAGCATGTAGTGCAGGTCAGCGAAAATCAGGCAGCCATCCTGTGTACGTTTTTCAGACAAATCAGCCAGCTCTTCCCAGCGATGACCCACATCAATGCCTTCCAGTTCCAAGCGGCTTAGTAAAGATGTGCCATTGGAAATATCGCGGTAATCATCGGTTTGATCCTTGCGCACTTCGGTATCGTAAAGCCATAACGCTTTATCAATGTCGCCTTGATCCAGATACATCAACGCCTTGTGCCACCAAACGTGATAGCGAAAATTGTTGCAATGCGCCCAGGCTTCTTCACGGCCTTCCAACCATTCCAAACCTGCCTTAGCATTGCAGGTCATATCATAAACATGCGCTACTGCATGAAGCCCCCACGCGTCATCGGAAGCCTTCAACATACCTTTGCGGCCTGCAATTTCAGCCTGACTGTATTCACCAGTTTCTTCCAATGTAAACGCATGGCAGCCCAGTAAATACCCATGGCCCGCATGGCTTTCATCATAGGCAGGCAACACCTGTTCAACCGAAGCCCGCATGGTTTTTATGTCGCCCAGAATGAATGAGATCGCATGTGATACTTTCATCGCCAGGCTATCTTGTGGGTACAGTTGTAAAATACCTTCAATACGATCGCGTGCTGCGCGCGGTTTACCTGCAAGCCAAAGTGTAAGGGCATCGACGAAATGGCGTTCACGCAACGTAGTTGTTACATTGCCCATGGCCGAACGCGCCGCCGCTTCAGCCTCAACAGCCGTTTGCACCAGCTCTTTGCGCCCAAGCATCATATAGAATAGGCCCTTAGCCGCATGACCCAGCGCAAAGTTGGGTTCGCGTTTCAAAACATCCATCAAATGTGTCGGTGTCACGGCTGCGTGTGCCAGAAATCCCAGTTGCATCTTATTCCAGCTTTCAACAGCCGCAGGTGTTTCCAGTGAAACATCGCTACCAAAGATATCAGTCAACATATGGATATTCCCTTATTAACACTAAATTACTTATTTGATTATATAGGGCCTATGTCTTTGAATAAGAATACATTGTAACCGCAGATAACGGCTATTTGACCAAATGCGTCAAAAATCAATAACTTGTGGCCAAGGCAAGCTTGGCTACCAGATAGGGATGTCTTTGAAAATAATGTGTAACTTTTAAGGGGTAGAAGTCGCTTTTGTCGCTATATCCAGCAGCACACCATCAAGTTCTTTGGCCAGTTCATCCAGCTCTTTTCCACCTTCATTCATGTAAGGCGCAAAAACCGCAGAGGGTATTTTATAAGAAAGCGTCGCTGTTTTATCGTCGTTTTCTGTAACATATAGCCGAATAGGTGCTTCTATCCCAGCTGCGACAGAGGCCGCCAGCATACGCCGCGCGTAATCATTGCGGTAAACACCGATCACAATATTGCCCGGAATTTTAATCCCCTGGCTTTTCGCCCCAACAGTTGCACTGGCCTGCGTCACCACCCTGATCGGCGCTTTGCTGATCGCAGAACGGGTGCGCTTGACCAGCTTGCCATAGCTGTAACTTGTCGGAAAAACCTGCCAACCGTCACGCGGGGCCACAGATTGCGCGGTTGATGTGAGTGGCGCAAAAATCAGTGCTATTAAAATCAAAAAGCGGTACATATTTAAGTTTCCTTATTTAGGGTCATCAATATATTCCGCCAGAACCTCATCTGTATCTTGCCCAAAGCGCGGCGGAGCACTGCGATAGGTTACAGGTGTGCGCGACAGGTTCAAAGGGTTTCCCAGCAAAGACACGGAACCGTTACCAATATCTTCACGCGCCACTTTAATCACCATATCGCGGGCTTTTGCCTGATCTGAATGTAATGCCGCTTCTACGTTATTGATCGGGCCAACAGGCACTTTGACCGCCTCCAACCCAACGATAATATCGGCCGTTTTAAGCTGCCCTAAAGCAGCATTTATGATGTCCGTCAGGGCAGCACGGTTTTCAATGCGCGCACCATTGGTTGCATATTGCGGATCATCCGCCAATGCAGGTCGGTTAATAAAATCACAGAACCGCTTGAACTGCGCATCATTACCGACCGCCACAATTACATGCCCGTCTACCGCATTAAACACACTGTAAGGCACAATGTTCGGATGCCCGTTGCCATGACGTACAGGCACTTTGCCCGATGCCAGAAAATTCGTGCCTTCATTGATCAGCCAAGCCATCTGTGTATCCACCAAGGCCACATCAATATGCTGGCCTTCGCCAGTACGTTCACGGTGGCGCAAGGCGGCCAGAATGCCGATGGTGGCATACATCCCGCACATCACATCAGCAATGCCAACGCCCACTTTCATCGGTGACCCATCGGTGTCCCCCGTCACGCTCATGATCCCGCCGTAACCTTGGGCCATCAGATCGTACCCCGGCTTACTGGCGTTCGGGCCTGTCTGGCCAAAGCCGGAAATAGAACAATAAACCAATTCAGGATGCGCTTTCAGGATCGTTTTGTAATCCAGCCCGTATTTCGCCAAACCACCTGGTTTGAAGTTTTCAACCACAATGTCGGCACGCGCTGCCAGTTTGCGGATAATATCTTGGCCTTCAGGTGTAGCAATATCAACCGCAATGGATTTTTTGTTGCGGTTGGCGCACATGAAGTAGGCACTAAGGTCGGTATTCTTACCATCCTTATCAACCGCATAATTCGGCCCCCAACTGCGGGTATCATCACCGCCTGATTTCGGGTTTTCGATCTTTAATATCGTCGCCCCCAGATCGCCCAGCATTTGTGTGGCCGTCGGCCCCGCTAAAATCCGCGACAGGTCAAGAACGACCAATCCATCCAGTGCTCCAGCCATATTCAGCCCCTTATCCTATAACCGACCATCATACGCGCCACGGGGAATCGTGGCGGCAATTAATGTGAACGTATCTGCATTTTGCGCTTGTTCAAGGGCCGAACGTAATTCATCACGTGTGGCCACTTCATAACCTTGCCCGCCAAAGGCACGCGCTATTGCCGCATGATCATGCAGGCCAAAATCAACCGCATGGTTTTGCATTTGCCGCTGCCGCTGTTTCAGCTCGATCAGCGATAGGCTTGCATCCACGAAGACCAAAAAGATCGGTTTCAATTCTCGCTCAACCGCTGTAGCCAACTCACCTGCCACCATCAAAAATCCGGCATCACCCGAAAATGAAATCACCGGTCGGTCAGGCGAGGCTATTTTCACCCCCATCGCCATAGGCAGCGCGCAACCCATTGTGCAAAGGGCAGTGGATTGTATCAGCCCGCGCGGTTCATAACATGTCCACATTTGTGAAAGCAAAATCCGGTGCGCACCACTGTCCGCCGTGGCCAACGTGTTTTCGGGTAGGCATTGACGGCACTCGTCAATAATCGCCGCAGGGCCCCATTCTTCATCTCTTGGAAAGGCTTTTCGCAGGTTGGCCTGCACCGCTGCGATATCACCACCTACCCATGTGTCAGATGGCATCACAGTGCCTATTGCCCGCAAGCTTGCACCTGTGTCTGCCACAAAGTTCAGGGTTGCCTGATGCATATAGTGGTGGTTTGGTTCAGCCGTAATATCAATGACATTCACCAAGGTCGCATCCCAAATATCGCGCCAACCCGTGCGCATCTCGATCGGGTCATAGCCTGCGCAAATGATCAGATCGGCACTTTCAACAAACGGCAATAACGTTTTATCTGCCAATGGCGAAAGCCCGGCACCGCCCAAAGCAAGCGGATGGGTTTCCGGCATAATTCCCTTGGCTTTATAGGTCGTGATCAGCGGCACATTATAGCGTTCGCAAAACGCCTGAATATCTTTGCCTGCATTATCATTTATTGCATCTACACCCGCGATCATTAGCGGGCGTTTGGCGGATGATAACCAGCCGCGCGCCAATTCAAGATCGGCACCTTCTGCGGGGGCGGTTTTGCTGGCCGCTGCACGACGACGCAAATGTGTTGGGGCAGTTTTCATATCCGCCACAGAAATCGGCACGTCGATAAACACGGGGCCGGGCCGCCCTTCCATCGCTATGGCAACCGCCTTATCCGCTGCCGCATCGGCCCCACCCGACGTCAAGGTAAACGTGGCTTTGGTGATTGTTGAAAAAACTGCCACGTGATCCATCACCTGATGGGTATAGGTCAAAGCCTCATCTTCATCCACACACCCCGAAAGCACAATTATCGGCACACGATCCTGATACGCATTAGCGACCGAGTTGATCCCGTTCATTGCCCCCGGCCCCAATGTGGCCACCAGAATTCCGGGCGCACCCGTGCGGTGATAAACCCCTTCAGCCATAAAGCCCGCGCAATTTTCGTGCTTCACCAACGTGAATTCAATACCCGCTTTGCGCAAGGCATCAATCAAGGTCAAAACCTCACCGCCCGGCATACCAAACGCATGACGGCAACCCGCCTGATAAAGCCGTTCGGCCAGATAATCCGCAGCGCGGCGTGGGGTCAGTGTCATTGGAAACCTCTTAACAATCTTTGTAATTTATACTTCTACAATCAGATAGGTGGGCGCAAGATGAAAAAAATGAAATTACATTCAATTAATTTACCAATAACGTAAGTGATTTGAACACTGGATTTCAGATAGACTTTGATGCAGCGCAAAGAAAGCTTACAAAAACGCTATAACGTCCACCTGATTGACAATTACCGGATTGCACCTATGCCAAAGAAACAACGTAAAATCTATTACGGCCCAACCGTGCTTAGCTACGGTTTCAGGCCGTTTTTTCTGCTGGCCCTGATATTCGGCGCAACCATTATCCCACTTTGGGTGGCTGTCTATACGGGCATGATCCAACTAAGCGGTTCATTTTCAGCTATTGATTGGCACATCCATGAAATGCTGTTCGGATATGCCGCCGCCGTGATTTGCGGCTTCCTGTTTACCGCCATTCCCAACTGGACAGGCCGCATGCCTGTGCGCGGCTGGCCTTTGGGGCTGCTGGTCGGTCTGTGGATTGCCGGGCGATTTGCGATGGCTGGCACAGGTGGGATAAGACCCGCCTGGATTATCATGGTCATAGACAATGCATTCCTGTTTGCTGTGTGCGCCATGATCGTGATTGAAATCATCGCAGGGCGCAACTGGCGCAACCTGAAAGTTGTTATTCCGGTCATCATGTTTCTGGCCGCCAACATCACCTTTCATTTCGAGGTCATCACCCAAGGCACGTCTGAATACGGCCGCAGGTTGGGCTTTGCCGTAGTGATCTTTTTGATCACCCTGATCGGCGGACGCATCATTCCCAGCTTCACCCGTAACTGGCTGGTCAAAACCGATCCCGGCCGTCTACCGATCCCGTTCAACCGCTTTGATGCGGTCTGTATCCTGTCAGGTATTATGGCACTGGTAGCATGGGTGGTCGCACCCCAAGCCCCGATAACAGGCGGGCTGTTAGGGGCCGCAGCTCTATTACATACCATCCGCTTGATGCGTTGGTGCGGACACCGCACAATGCGATCCCCCATATTATTGATCCTGCACATCGCTTATTTTTTCATCCCCGTAGGCCTTGCCACATTGGCAATAGATCAACAAACCGCAGGGCTGCATCTGTTGGGTATTGGGGCCATAGGTGGCATGACCACAGCCGTGATCATCCGCGCAAGTCTGGGCCATACCGGGCGTACATTGCATATCAGCCCCAGCCTGACTTTGGCTTTCACACTGATCATGCTGGCCGCAATCATGCGCAGTGCCGCGCCTGATTTTGAGGTCATGGGGTTATCTGGCATAAAGATCACTGCCATCCTATGGACCACAGGTTTCATCATCATGTTCGCAAAAGTCGGCCCGTGGTTATGGACGCCAAAGGAAAAATCCCGCCGCCCGAATAAGCCTGCCTAAAACGCCTTGAAAGTCAGTGTTGTCAAAGAACGATCAATATTTTCAATGGTCAGAACATTGTCGTTCACCCACTTGCCTACATCCACATCCTTGGGCGGATAAATCTGCGCCATCAGATCCCATTCGCCACTGGTGGAATAAAGCTGCGAAACAATCTCACGTTCATACAAAGCGTCAGCCACCCCATAGGCGGTTCCCGGTTTGCAGCGCAGTTGGACAAAAATCACATTCATCAAACTTTCCTTTCATGTCACACATATTTCTTGGATGAACCTAGTGTTTATACAGTATAACGCAATCAGAAGTTTTCACCTTATTCAAGGCAAAGCACAAATGACAGATTGGGACGACGCCTTTAACAATTCAGGCTACATAGCAAATGCGCAAGATTATTTTGCAGCTTGGGAAGAGCAGGCAAAAGTATTTCGGACAAGTGGTATCAAGTCTGATCTGTCTTTGCCCTATGGCCCGACAGATCGCCAAAAGCTGGATTTATTTCATCCACCGGAAAAACCCAAAGGCTTGGCCGTGTTCATTCATGGCGGTTATTGGATGCAACTGAACCGATCCTATTTTTCATATCTTGCAGCAGGCCCGCTTGCCAACGGCTGGGCCGTGGCCATTCCTTCTTATACCTTAGCGCCTAACGCGCAGATCAGCGGTATTACCCGCGAGATTGCTCAAGCGATCACGGTAGCGGCAAACAAGATAGATGGCCCAATCCATCTTTCAGGCCATTCCGCAGGTGGGCATCTGGTTACCAGAATGATCTGCAAAGACAGTCCGATTGACCCTGCTGTTCAGGCCCGAATTGTTAAGGTTGTGTCAATCAGCGGTGTGCATGATTTACGCAATCTGTTGAAAACGAAAATGAACGGCACACTTCAACTGACACCAAAAGAAGCTACCGCTGAAAGCCCTTCTTTGGGCAAACCGGTAGCAGGGGCGAATGTAACCTGTTGGGTGGGGGCAGATGAACGACCAGAGTTTATTCGCCAAAATAATTTGCTGTGTGATACATGGGGTAAACAAGGGGCCGCTATGGATGCCTACCTTGATCCCGATAAACATCATTTTAATGTTATTGATAGTTTAGCACAGCCGAATTCAAAACTGACCCAAACGCTTTTAAGTTAGATCAGGTGGATGTTTCTGCGGGTAACCAGTTGCCTGATGATAAGCATCCCCCACCCGAAAAACCTGTGCATCACAACCGCGTTTACCGATCAACTGCAACCCCATCGGCAGGCCCTGTGGCCCAAAGCCCACAGGAACACACAATGCGGGCAAGCCGATTAAAGACGCAGGGATCACCACTTCCATCCAGCGATGATACGTGTCCATTTTTTGCCCTGCAATTTTATCCGGCCAATCCTGTTCAGTATCAAACGGAAAAACTTGTGCCGAAGGCAGTGCCAGCATATCAGCATCCATCGTGGCAATGGTGCGAAACCATTCCGATTGTATCAACGCGGCGTCACTTACTTCACGCGCGGTCAGTGCCAATCCGCGCTCAATTTCCCACTGCATTTCAGGTTTCAGAAAATCGTGTGTTGCAGGGTTTTCAAGTAAATCACCCTTCCCCGATGCAATCGCGAAGCTACGTAATGTGATCCATGAATGCCACAATTCCTCTGGTGCCAATGCAGGGGTAGCATGGTCTATTTCACATCCAAGGTCAGATAAATGATCCAGCGCTTTGGTGCAAAGTTCAAGCACCCCATCTTCAAACGGATAATACCCGTTCCAGCTTCCAACCCAGCGGATTTTAGTGCCTTCAACAGGGGTATTACCCATACCCGTAAATGGGCCTACCGAATGTGGCAACCGTGCATCTGGCACACCCATAACCTTCAGCATCAATTCTAAATCGCGCACGCTGCGCGCCATCGGCCCGCTGGTGGATAGTTGGTGCAAAAAACCATCCCCCGCAGGATCCGCCGGCACCAACCCGTAGCTGGGCCGAAACCCGTAAACATTATTCCAACCCGCAGGATTGCGCAGCGACCCCATCATATCAGAACCGTCCGCAATCGGCAGCATTCCCGCAGCAAGGGCAGCCGCCGCCCCGCCCGATGACCCGCCCGCCGAGCGGGTTAAATCATAAGGATTAACTGTAACCCCGAAAACCGGATTATAACTGTGCGACCCAAGACCAAACTCTGGCGTGTTGGTTTTGCCGATAATCAGCGCACCTGCCTTGCGCAACCGCGCCACGGTTATGCTATCATTGGTCGGTATATTATCTTTGTAAACGGGCGATCCATACGTCGTTGTCAGACCCTTGGTTTCTTGCAAATCCTTGATTGCAATCGGCAGGCCATACAACGGCCCGCCACTGCCCGCTTTTTGCATCTCTTCAGCGTCAGCCATGATGTCTGAACGGGGCCGCAGTGACACGATCGCATTAACCGCCCCGTTTACCGCCTCAATCCGATCCAGATAGGCCCCCACAATTTCAGGAATGGATACTGCACCGCGCAATCGTGCATCACGCAGCTCAATGGCCTCCATCGTAATGATTTCGCTACCCATTTCATCCCTCAATTACTGCTTTATTGTGCAAATGCTTCACGCATCACGCTATATTATTTATCTAACCCAATACCAGCCAGATTACCTGCTTTAATATTTTTAAGATAAAACAATGCGCTAGAAATAATAAAGTGGCAATTTTAGACCTACATCTGCCTTTTTTCACCTTACCCCTTTTTTTGTGCCTGCAGTTAAACTGTCTGACGTCAGCACTCGTGGGACAGATTTAAGGTTTAGCTAACGGAGGATTTCTGGTTCATCATAACATTCAAGGAGTGAAGATGAGACAGAAATCCGGAAGCAGCAAAGCAGCTGCAGATAAATTGGTGAAGAACATTCGCCGTAAAACCAGACAAACCTATTCCGCCGAGGAAAAGATCCGCATTGTATTAGCGGGCCTTCGCGGCGAGGAAAGCATTTCGGCGCTGTGCCGCCGTGAAGGCATCTCTGAAAGCCTGTATTACAGTTGGTCAAAGGAATTCCTCGAAGCGGGGAAACGCCGCTTGTCTGGCGATACAGCCCGGCAGGCGACGTCGCCTGAGGTGAAGGATCTACGAAGCGAGGCGATGGCATTGAAGGAATGCGTGGCCGATCTGACCATTGAAAACCGTCTGCTCAAAAAAAGCATGACAGGGGCTGGGGGATACGAGGAATGAGATATCCTGCATCTGAGAAACTGGAGATTATCCACACCGTTGAGCAATCACATCTGCCTGTGAAGCAAACCCTCGACATGCTGGGCATTCCGCGGACCACATTTTACCGGTGGTATGATCAATACCTTGAGGGCGGGCTTGATGCTTTGGCGGATCGCTCGCCTCGGCCCAAGTCTGTCTGGAACCGCATTCCCCAAGACAGGCGCGATAACTTAATCGAGTTCGCGCTGGAACATGAAGCGCTATCTACGCGTGAATTGGCGGTAAAATATACGGATGAGAAGCGGTATTTTATCTCTGAATCATCATCTTACCGCATTCTGAAGGCTGCCGACCTGATCACTGCACCAGATTATATCGTGATCAAGGCCGCCGATGAATTCCATGACAAGACCACTGCGATCAACGAGATGTGGCAGACCGATTTTACCTACTTCAAGATCATCGGTTGGGGATGGTATTATCTCAGCACGATCCTGGATGATTACAGTCGCTACATCATTGCCTGGAAACTCTGCACCAACATGCGGGCCGAGGACGTGACGGACACGATTGAGCTGGCCCTGACGGCATCTGGATGCGACCAAGCCGTCGTTCGGCACATGCCGCGTCTGTTGAGCGACAATGGGTCCTGTTACATCTCTGGCGATCTTGCCGAATGGCTGGAAGAGCAGAGAATGGATCACGTTCGTGGAGCGCCGTTCCACCCGCAGACTCAGGGCAAGATCGAGCGCTGGCATCAGACAATGAAAAATCGGGTTCTGCTGGAAAACTATTACCTACCCGGCGATCTGGAAAATCAAATCGGAGCTTTTGTGGAATATTACAACAACCAGCGCTACCACGAGAGCCTGAACAACGTCACACCTGCCGACGTCTATTTTGGGCGCGACAAAGCCATTATCAGAGAGAGGAAAAAGATCAAGAAGCAAACAATCCAAAAACGCCGCTTGCAACATCAAAAACAAGCTGCATAATCAATCACAATAACGAACCAGAGCCTCCAATACTCAAACCGCTCTGATGTCCCATTTTATATGACGACGGACACCACAGGGCGTTCGTATTTCGCGCACAGCTCTGCCGCACGCACCACAAGGGCAGCATTTGACGGTGCCAATGTATTGCAATCAATACGCATGTTGTCTTCCAGACCCGTGCGTGTATGCCCGCCTGCCGCGATCGACCATTCATTCATGGCAATCTGACCAGAGGCAACACCCGCACCACACCAAGTGGCATCAGGTGCAATACGTTTCACCGTCTTCACATAAAAATCAAAAACGTCCTTATCTACAGGCATCGCATTCTTCACGCCCATCACAAACTGAATATGAAGAGGCCCTTTCAGGCGGCCATCCTTTTGCATTTTTACGGCTTGAAAAATGTGCGACAGATCGAACGCTTCAATCTCTGGCTTCACATTATATTTGATCATCTCGGACGCCAGCCAATCCACCAGATCAGGTTGGTTTTCATAAACCCGTGTCGGAAAATTGTTTGACCCAACCGAAAGGGATGCCATGTCAGGGGCCAGCGATAACATACCGCCGCGTTCATGCCCGGCACCGGAACGCCCGCCCGTGGACAGCTGTACAATCATACCTGGACAATGCTTCTCAATCCCCTCTTTCAGGGCGACAAACCTTTCAGGATCGGAACTGGGTGTTTCATCTTCATTACGCACATGGCAATGCGCAATCGTGGCCCCCGCTTCAAACGCTGCGTGCGTACTTTCAACCTGCTCGGAAACTGTTGTCGGCACCGCAGGGTTATGCGCCTTTGTCGGCACAGAGCCGGTGATTGCTACACAAATTATACAGGGATTGCTCATTACCTTAACCTTTATATCCACCCAGATCACAGATGATCTGCCATTCAGTTTCAGTAACCGGCTGCACAGACAGGCGCGAGTTTTTAACCAAAATCATATCGCTCAACCGCGTATCCGCTTTGATCTGTTCCAGCGTCACGGGGTTTGGCACATCCCCCACTGCGCGAATATCCACGCATTCCCAGCGCGGGTCATCCGTGGTGCTGTCAGAATGGCACTGCGCACTGACCTCAATCACCCCGACAATGCGTTTTTCATTTACAGAATGATAGAAAAACCCCAGATCGCCCACTGCCATCTGGCGCATGAAATTACGCGCCTGATAATTACGCACCCCGTCCCATTCTTCACCCGCCTGCCCCTTGGCAACCTGCTTGTCCCAACCCCATGCATTGGGTTCTGATTTAAACAACCAATAAGCCATTCCTACCCCTCTCGTTTCAGTGGGCGCGACATCAACTGTTGCAACGCATCCTCAACCGATAATTGCTGTTGTAATACGGCAGAGACGGCCGTGCAAATCGGCATTTCTATTTGATGCTTTCCAGCCAAAGCAGCAACGGCCTTTGCCGTGGCAATACCCTCCACGGTTTTGGTTTGCCCAAAATCAGCGGCCACGCCCACCTGATGCCCAAATGAATAATTCCGCGATTGCGGCGATGTGCAACTTAGCACCAGATCGCCAAAGCCAGACAGACCAGACAAGGTTTCCGCCTTTGCCCCCATACTTCGCGCCAGTGCTTTCAATTCAGCAAAGCCGCGCGTCAACAAAGCCGCCTGCGCACTTTCGCCCAAGCCTGCACCGCGGACAATGCCACAAGCAATCGCATAAACGTTTTTCAGCGCCCCACCCAGTTGCACGCCTTTAACATCATCGGTTAGGTACATTCGCATCGTGGGGGTCGATAGCATCTTTTGCAAAGACGCCCCCAGTTCAGCGTTCGCAATACCCAGCGTCAAAGCGGTTGGTTTGCCACTGGCAATTTCGCTGGCAAATCCGGGACCGGAAATTGCACCTGTCACACATTGCGGTAATTCTTCGTGCAGAATTTCCGTCTGGCTTAACCCGCTTTCCAGCTCAATCCCTTTAGCGCACATCAAAATCGGGCAACTAATTGTGGTGAGGTTTTCAGACTGCAAAACCCCGCGCGTCACCTGAGCAGGCAGCACCATCAAAACAACATCCGAACCCCTAAGATCAGATAATTCAGCCGTTCCCTTTAACGTATCAGGCAGCGTTATATCAGGCAGGTAGGCTGTTTTATGCGTATCAGAAAGCCGCGCCATCTGCCCCCCATCACGCCCCCAAAACGTCACGCAATGTCCACTATCTGCCAATACACTCGCCAAAGCTGTGCCAAAAGCCCCCGCACCTATCACCCCGATATTACTCATGCTTTAGCCCCCTTTTTACCCGACCCCAACATCGGTTTTGCCACCCTGTCCAACGGCCAGCGCGGGCGGGCCCCTAGTTGCATCGTGCTGAAATCACCTGCACGATATTTCTCAACCCCGACCCATGCAATCATCGCCGCATTATCTGTGCAATATTTCAAAGGCGGTGCCAGAAACGCAAAGCCTTGCGCGGCACAAAGCCCCTGTAACCCATCCCGAATAACCGTATTCGCCGCAACGCCGCCAGCAACAGCCAGCACAGGGATTGGTGCATTCGTCGCTTCCATAAACGCCAAACAGGCACGGCGGGTTTTTTCAACCAACGTATCAGCCACAGCCGCCTGAAACCCTGCACAAAGATCAGCGCGATCTTGCACTGTCAGCCCACCCTTTTCATCCACAATCAAATCCCGCGCACGGCGCAGGGCGGTTTTCAAACCTGAAAAGGACATGTCGCACCCGGCGCGATCCAGCAAAGGGCGCGGCAGTTTAAAGCGTTTCGCGTCACCCTGAAGTGCCTGTTGTTCCACCAAAGGCCCGCCAGGATTACCCAAACCCAACAGCTTGGCGGTTTTATCAAATGCTTCACCGGGGGCGTCATCAATAGTGCCGCCCAAACGCGTGAACCTATCCATGCCATGCACGATCAGAAACTGGCAATGCCCGCCGCTGACCAGCAACATCAAATAAGGAAACTCTGTGCCATCCGTCATTCGCGGCGTCAGTGCGTGACCTGCCAGATGGTTGACGCTGATCAAGGGCTTGCCAGAACCCGCTGCCAGCCCTTTGGCGCACATCACACCGCTTAAAACACCGCCGATCAGGCCCGGGCCCGATGTGACCGCAATCGCATCCATATCCATCAAAGACAGCGCGGCTTTCTGCAATGCCGCCTCAACGCACAAGTCCAACCGCTCCGCATGCGCACGTGCCGCTATTTCAGGCACAACCCCCCCAAAATCCGCGTGCAAATCACATTGATCAAATACAATCGACGACAGAATTTCTGCGGGCTTCCCCAAAGT